>NZ_CP150306.1:4800000-7011582 GCF_037992965.1 Paenibacillus sp. FSL E2-0190 | reverse complement strand
AGACTGTCACTCCTTTAAATCTTCCAAATGTGGCATCAGCCATGAAGTGGAAATGTCGAAGAAAATAGGTTGGTGCTGATATTTATCCCCAGTAGGCAATATGAAGAGACAAAAAAATATGGATAAATTTGATTTGTTCACAACTTTATCCACAGCTTGTTGATAATTAAGAGAACAAACAAATCTATTCACATTCAAAAGTAATACCATCATAGCAAAACGCCCCTTGTTTTTCAATGAGCAGGGCTATTTTATCCACAAATTCAAGCACTTGTGTACAATTATTAGGAACACCACTACATATTGTTGATAATTTGTTTACGGTTCGACACTTTACGCCAAAGGTTCGATAATTTTATACACAGGTTGTGCTCAACTGTGAGTAGTCGACTTTATTTTTTGATCACAGGTGGATAACTGTCATATCTTGTGGATTACTTTTTTCCTGGGGAGAGTTGTGGATAAACACCTGAGCTTGAGGGGGAGGAACAAGCCGGTTACTAGGTTGACTTTTGCTCATAAAATATGTTTAAATATATAAAGGTGTTTTCTGTAAGGATATGTCTCGATATATAAAAATGATAATTCCTGTAGATACTGTCCCTACTATAAGGACGGCTTAGTCCGTTTCTGCTTATATGACAGTAATTAAGTTCCTGTAAGGGAGGTGCAATTATGAGACCGACATTTAGACCAAATGTGAGCAAACGTAGTAAGGTTCACGGTTTCCGTAAAAGAATGAGCACGAAAAACGGCCGTAAAGTGCTGGCAGCTCGCCGCTTGAAAGGCAGAAAAGTTTTGAGTGCGTAAGTTAGGCCACTAAGGGACCACTGCGGTGGTCTTTTTTTACTGCTTTTTATTATTATTGCTCTGCAAAAGTCTAGGATCTCGCTTAATGCGCTAGCTACACTTTGCGGGGCTATTTAACGTATATTGAGAAATATTTTGTGAGAAGTTGAAATTATTTTTCCTACTATATATAGAAGCTTAATTTCAGCACAGCAAATGTGGTCGTTTATGGCTGCTTGCAAATGCCTATACTATTAGAAGAAAAAATTCGGAGGGACACTTAAACCGGATTTTTATGAAGGAGATTCCCGTGCACAAAAAGTTACGTTTACGAAACCGTGCCGACTTCAGTCGTGTATACCGCCATGGGAAGTCATTTGCGAATCATCAATTTGTAGTGTATTGGTTTGGCAAAAAAGAGGTAGAGCGATTTAGAGTAGGTGTGTCTGTTAGTAAAAAGGTCGGAAACGCGGTTGTCCGTAACCGTATGAGAAGATTAGTTAAGGAAATCGTCCGTCACCATGAACCTGAGATTGCAGGTGGCTTAGACATGGTGTTTATCGTAAGAAAAGGAGCGCTTTCCATGGAGTATGCAGAGCTCGAAAAAAGTGTGCTGCATGTGCTTCGTAAAGCCAAGCTACTCAAGGCTTCCCGCAAATAAAGGGTGCTTAAGAGGCTTGTTTATTTGTATTCATAATTATGGTATGATTTACGGTGGAATGGAATGTTTAAGAGAGGGGTTTTGAAGTGTCTCTAATGAAGACTAGACGAGGAAAATGGTTTCTCCTCATCACGGTAATGGTGTTGTCGTTAGCTGTTCTGTCGGGATGCGCTCCGTCGACTGCTGTCACGCACACTACGGAGGATTTGAAGAATGGAGGCTTCTGGCAAAGTAATGTAGTGTATTATTTCGCCATTGCCTTGGACAAGTTTGCAGATTGGTTTAACGGAGAATATGGTTTAGCCGTACTTGTGATGGTTATTATTGTCCGCACGTTGATTCTTCCGCTTACTATTAAACAGGTGAAGAGCTCGCGTGCAATGCAAGCCATTCAACCGGAACTCCAAAAGATCCAGAAAAAATATAAAGACACACCTGAAAAGGTGCAGCAAGAAACAATGCGTTTGTTCCAAGAAAATAAGGTTAACCCAATGGCGGGTTGTTTACCGCTGATCGTACAAATGCCTATCTTTATCGCTCTCTACAACTCGATCTACTATAATCCACATCTACGGGAGCATACCTTCTTGTGGCTGGAGCTAGGTAAACCGGATCATCTGTTTATCTTGCCAGTGCTAGCAGCATTAACAACATTTATTCAAACTAGAATGATGACCAAAATGAACCCAGTGCAACAACAAGGGCCAATGCAGTTCATGATGATGATCTATCCAGTTCTGATCTTCGTTATGTCGTACAACTTCCCTGCAGCCTTGCCACTATACTGGGTGTACAGTAACCTTTACACTATTATTCAGAACTACTTCTTATACCGCAACAACGATAAACACAAATTGGCAATCGCAAGTGCTGTAAAAAGTACAGATGACTCCAGTCCTGCTCCGAAGAGCAAAGGCGGCAACAAGTCATCGAAGGGAGCCAAAAAGTCAAAATGAGCAAAGTCGTCGCAACAGGGAAAACCATTGAAGAAGCTGTAGAACGGGGACTAACCCAGCTTGGAGTTCAAAAGGACCGGGTAACGGTCAACGTACTTGAGCAGCCATCAAGAGGATTCCTGGGATTGATCGGTGCGAAAGGTGCCAAGGTTGAACTAACCTTGATAGCCGAAGCCGCACCGGCATCAGCGGCGAGTGCTCCGTCACTGCCTCAACAGTCAGCAAGAGAGAGCAAACAGGAGGCCATCGGCGGTGTGCCACGCCAAGATTCCGGACAACCGGTGGAGGAAGCTTACCAAGAAGCCGTTCATTTCATTGTGGATGTCGCTAAGAGCATGGGGCTCGAAGTGGAGGTAGAAATCGTCCACACCAAGGAATCCACGATTCTGCAAATTTCCGGTCCAGATTTGGGACTGTTAATTGGCAGAAGAGGACAAACTCTCGATGCTCTACAGTATTTGGCTAATATTGTAGCTAACCGTTATTCCGACAGTTTTATACGGCTTGTGTTAGATGCAGAGAACTTCCGTGAGCGCCGTAAAAAAACGCTTGAAGAGCTGGCTGATCGTTTAGCCGGACGTGTAATTCGCACTCGTAAAGAGGTTGTATTGGAGCCAATGTCTCCTCAGGAGCGCAAGATTATCCACTCCAGGTTACAGGATCACCGGCAAGTGAGTACCCTCAGTAAAGGCGAAGAGCCAAATCGCCGCGTCGTTATAACCTTGAAGTAAAGACTATATGGATGCAATGACTCCTTGACCAATGTAAGGGGTCATTGTTTTTTTAAAAATAAAAGAACGTTTCTATTCAAAAAATATAAGTTTTGGGGTGAAAAACAGCATGCTTAGTGACACCATTGCTGCCGTATCGACGGCATTAGGCGAGGGAGGAATTGCTATTATTCGGGTAAGTGGCCCAGAGGCTATTTCCCAAGTGGCACCATTATTTCGTAGCCGAGTTCCATTAACTGAAGCGGAATCGCATACCGTTCATTACGGACATATCGTCAGTCCTGATAACGGAGAGAAGATGGAAGAAGTGTTGGTAACCGTTATGAAAGGACCACGTTCTTTTACGACAGAGGATGTAGTAGAGATCAGTGCTCATGGCGGTGTAATTTCTGTAAGAAGAGTGATGGATTTACTTCTGCAGCAGGAGATAAGGTTAGCCGAGCCGGGGGAGTTCACCAAGCGTGCTTTCTTGGGCGGACGTATCGATTTATCGCAGGCTGAGGCTGTTATTGATTTGATTCGCTCTAAGTCTGACCGGGCTTTTTCTGTAGCTTTAAAACAGGTTAGCGGATCCTTATCGGATCGAATTCATGCTTTACGCCATACACTTATTGAGATGCTGGCTCATATTGAAGTGAATATAGATTATCCAGAACATGATGTAGAATCCATGACAGCTGAATTTATTAAAGATAAAAGCAGTGAGGTTATGGAGGGAATAACAAAGCTGCTTAAGACATCTAATGAAGGAAAAATACTTCGTGAAGGGATTACGACAGCTATTGTCGGACGTCCGAACGTTGGTAAATCATCATTGCTAAACGCATTAGCGCGTGATAACAAAGCGATTGTAACAGATATTCCAGGAACAACACGTGATGTAATAGAAGAATTTATAACGATAAATAATATACCGCTTAAGCTGCTCGATACAGCGGGAATTCGTGAAACGATGGATGTTGTTGAGAAAATTGGGGTGGAGCGCTCCAAAGCGGCAGTTAGTGACGCCGACCTGATTCTACTTGTGCTGAATGCTAATGAAGAGCTGCATGAGGATGAATTGGCATTGATGGAACAAATCCACGGTAGACAGTGCCTAGTAATCATGAATAAAATGGACTTACCGCCCAAACTGGATAAGGATAAGTTGCTCTCATTTTTTGAAGAGTCTAACATTGTACCGATGTCCGTTCTGGAAGAGGAAGGTCTAGACAAACTTGAAGATGCCATTTCGACACTCTTTTTTGGTGGAAAGCTGGAATCGGGTGACTTGACATATGTGAGTAATGTGAGACATATAGCCCTGCTCAAAAAAGCCTATAAATCACTTCAAGACGCATACGATGCTGCAGAACAGTATATACCGATTGATATGATTCAAATCGATGTACGGCTCGCATGGGAACAGCTTGGTGAAATAATTGGCGATACTGCAGCTGACTCTTTGTTAGACCAAATATTCTCACAATTTTGTTTAGGAAAATAAGATTCACGATTTAATATAATTTCAAGGGGGAAACAGGACATGAGTTATGATGGAGGCAACTATGACGTTATCGTCATTGGCGCTGGTCATGCTGGCTGTGAAGCAGCACTGGCTGCAGCCCGGATGGGTTGCAGTACGTTAATGATCACAATTAACCTGGATATGGTTGCATTCATGCCCTGCAATCCGTCCATAGGCGGACCTGCCAAAGGACATGTAGTGCGTGAAATTGATGCGCTTGGCGGAGAAATGGGCCGCAATATAGATAAGACATTCATTCAACTGCGTATGCTGAATACAGGTAAAGGACCAGCAGTACATGCTTTACGTGCACAAGCTGATAAATTCCTTTATCAACATACAATGAAGGAAACTATGGAGAAAACGCCTAATTTGACACTTCGTCAAGGGATGGTTGAGCGTTTAATCGTTGAGGATGGACGTTGTGTAGGTGTAGTTACGAAGACTGGCACTGAGTACCATAGTAAGACTGTTATCCTGACAACAGGTACTTACCTGCGTGGTAAAGTGATTATGGGTGAGCTAACATATGAAAGTGGACCTAACAATCAACAGCCATCCGTGAAGCTTTCTGAGAACTTACGGGAGCTTGGGTTTGAATTGGTTCGTTTTAAAACAGGTACTCCACCACGTGTACATCGTGATACGATCGATTTCTCTAAGACAGAAATTCAACCAGGGGACGATGAACCGAAATTCTTTTCGTTCGAAACGAAATCATCCGATAACGAACAGCTTCCTTGTTGGTTAACGTATACCTCTGAGGTTACTCATCAGATTATTAATGATAACCTTCATCGTGCGCCGATGTTCACAGGTATTATCGAAGGAACTGGCCCACGTTATTGCCCTTCTATAGAAGATAAGGTCGTAAGATTCAGTGATAAATCTAAGCATCAGATCTTTTTAGAGCCAGAGGGAAAAAATACATCGGAATACTATGTACAAGGTCTGTCCACTAGTCTTCCTGAGGATGTACAGCTAGCTATCTTACGTTCCATTCCTGGTATGGAAAAGGTAGAGATGATGCGTAACGGCTATGCTATTGAATATGATGCAATGGTTCCTACACAGCTATGGCCATCTCTTGAAACTAAACGTCTTCCAGGTCTGTTCACTGCTGGACAAATCAATGGCACTTCCGGTTATGAGGAAGCAGCAGGCCAAGGGGTTATGGCTGGAATTAATGCAGCACGCAAAGTGCAAGACAAAGAACCCGTAATCCTAGATCGTTCACAGGGATACATTGGTGTACTCATTGATGATCTCGTGACTAAGGGAACGAATGAACCTTACCGTCTGCTTACTTCACGTGCAGAATATCGTTTGTTGCTTCGCCATGACAATGCAGATCTAAGACTTACACCTATCGGTTATGACATTGGTTTGATCACACAGGAGCGTTTCGATAACTTCACAGATAAGAAAGAACGGGTGGAGCGTGAAATTGTTCGTCTGCAAGAAACAAAGGTTAAACCTGTTGATGTAAACCAAGTACTAGCGCAATATGAATCGGCACCTATTGTAGATGGCAGTAATTTGCTTGTTCTGATGCGGCGCCCAGAGCTTGTATATAGTTTTGTTGATCAAGTATCACCATCACCAGAGATGCTGGATGCAGAAATGAAGGAGCAAGTAGAAATCCAAATTAAATATGCCGGATATATAGAAAAACAACTTCAACATGTGGAGCGCCTGCAAAAGATGGAGAAGAAAAAAATTCCAGATGACATTAATTATAATGAAATCCATGGATTAGCGATGGAAGCGCGGCAGAAGCTGACTAAGATTCACCCGATCTCTATCGGGCAGGCTTCTCGGATTGCGGGAGTTACACCTGCTGATATTTCCATTCTTCTTGTATATCTTGAGCATTACAACCGGGTAACCGCGGCGAAAGGATAAGCTATGGATAATACGGAAGTTCAATTCACACAACTATTACAGGAACGAGGCATATCCCTTACAGCAGAACAGTTAGCACAATTTGATCTGTATTATAATGAACTCGTAACCTGGAATGAAAAAATGAATCTCACGGGTATAACTGAGCGAGAGCAGGTATATACGAAGCATTTCTATGATTCTATTTCATTAGCTTTTTTCCTTGATATTAACGAGATCACCAATCTCGCAGATATCGGTTCAGGAGCTGGGTTTCCAGGAATCCCACTTAAAATATGTTTTCCTCATTTGAAGCTAACGATTGTTGATTCGCTCAATAAACGAATTTCATTTCTGCAGCATGTAAGTACGACATTGGGATTAACTGATGTACAATTGATCCATGGGCGGGCAGAGGATGTTGCGCGCAAGTTCACTCATCGTGATGCCTATGATTTGGTTACAGCACGTGCGGTAGCAAGACTGTCTTTATTGAATGAATTTTGTCTTCCCTTCACACGCAAAGATGGGGTGTTCGCTGCAATGAAGGGCAGCGATCCTTCAGAGGAATTAAGCGAAGCTAAGTACAGCTTAAAAGAGCTTCGTGCTGAACTCAGCAAAGTGGAGTCGTTCAGCTTACCAGTGGAGGAGTCGGATCGACATATTGTTATGATCCGGAAGACAGGAGCAACACCAGCTAAATACCCAAGAAAAGCGGGAATTCCTGCCAAAATGCCATTGATAAAATAATGTTTCACGTGAAACATTGCCGATACTCAAAGTTCCTTTAGGAGCATTCTCTTTGAACAAAGGGAATGCTCTTTTTTTATGAAGATGATGATAACAAAAATCGATAAATATCAAATTAGATAAAAATTAGATTTATAAGCTGATTTGGTTGTTGCACCTGTAAAAATGCAGGAAAAATAGGTCTTTACGGAGAATATGATTATGTGGAGAAAAGTGATAGAATAGCATAGTAGACTTTAATTTTGTATATAACTCCTTCTCTGTACTCTTGTTCGAAAGAAGGAGAGATTATGATGCCTGTTCATTACAGGTAATTCCATAATATCAGAATGTTTTAGATTGCTGTACGATATGCTTTCCGTGAAGAAGGTCAAGAAGATCGTACTATAACGAAATTAGGTGGTTATGAACGGAATGAAAGAACAATTTACCAAGCTATTTGGGTTTAACGAGCGGAGCAGCGGAGAAGAAATCAAACAAATACCAGTTCATGAGGTCGTTAGCAGTCCTTACCAACCACGGACTATATTCGATGATGACAAAATTGATGAGTTATGTCAGACAATTAAAACTCATGGTGTCATTCAGCCTATTGTTGTACGTATGCGAGATTCCATATATGAGATCATCGCAGGTGAACGGCGCTGGCGGGCAGTTAAAAAGCTTGGTTTAGAGACGATCCCTGCTATTGTCCGTGAGTTCAATGATTCTCAGGCAGCATCTATTGCGCTCATAGAAAATCTACAGCGTGAAGGTTTGACCTCCATAGAAGAAGCTGTCGCTTATCAGAAGTTAATTGATCTTCATCAATTAACACAAGAAAGCTTAGCACAACGCTTAGGCAAGAGTCAGTCGACTATTGCGAATAAGATTCGTTTACTCCACTTACCTGAAGAGGTTAAGACAGCGTTGATGGAACGTCAGATTTCCGAAAGACATGCGCGTTCACTCTTATCACTGGATAGTGTGGAAATGCAATTAAAAGTTTTGGCAGAGATTATTGCAAAAGGATTAAATGTTAAACAGACGGAAGCTCGTATTGCTTTCTATAAACAAGTTTCGCAAACTAAAAAGTCAAAACGGGTCTCCTATACCAAGGATGTTCGTCTCGCTCTTAATACAATTCGTCAATCTATTGATATGGTGTCAGGCTCAGGTATGGAAATCAAAACGTCAGAAAATGACCGTGGTGACCATTACGAGATTGTAATCCAGATCCCCAAAAGATAAATTGTTTCAAAAGCTGAAGGCGGCCTTAAAGTGATTGGCCGCCTTTTGTGTGACTTAAACCAGGATGTATTGCTCAGTCCTGCATTTTAGAGTTTTAGCTCATATTAAGTAACATAGTTTGGCCGTTTGTACTTGCGATCTACGAGAAGATTCTTCCTAACTATTCGAGGTGAAATTAGTGTCCAAGATTATTGCCATAGCAAATCAAAAAGGCGGTGTCGGTAAAACAACATCCTCTGTGAACCTAGGTGCCGGTATGGCTACATTAGGAAAAAGAGTGCTTCTAGTTGATATCGATCCTCAAGGTAACACTACCAGCGGCGTTGGCATCAACAAGGCGGACGTAGCGAATTGTATATATGACATTCTCATTAATGAAGTAAATCCTCTAGAAACGATACTTGAAACTCAAAATGAAGGACTGCACATCATCCCGGCGACCATTCAATTAGCGGGGGCGGAGATCGAATTAGTATCAACGATTTCCAGAGAGTTGAAATTGAAAAAAGCCCTAAATGCGGTTAAAAATAATTATGACTACATCATCATTGATTGTCCTCCATCCCTTGGGATTTTGACGATCAATTCCCTTACAGCTGCTGATTCGGTAATCATTCCGATTCAATGTGAATATTATGCGCTCGAAGGGTTGAGTCAGCTTTTAAACACCGTGCGTCTAGTACAAAAAAATCTTAATCCGCATTTAAAAATAGAGGGAGTACTATTAACCATGTTGGATGCCCGTACGAATCTAGGGATCCAAGTCATCGAAGAGGTTAAAAAGTATTTTCAGGAAAAAGTTTACAGAACTATCATTCCTCGGAATGTCCGCTTAAGTGAGGCACCGTCTCATGGACAATCCATTATTACTTATGATCCTCGCTCAAAGGGAGCAGAAGTGTATTTAGAGTTGGCAAAGGAAGTGATTTCTTATGAGTAAACGTTTAGGGAAAGGTCTGGATGCTCTGATTCCTTCTTTATCTATTAATGAAGATGATAAGGTAGTAGAAATCCCATTAGCTCAATTACGGGCTAACCCTTATCAACCACGCAAGGATTTCAATGAAGAAGCAATCCAGGAATTGGCTGAGTCCATCAGACAACATGGCGTGATTCAACCGATCATTGTACGTAGTGTTTTGAAGGGGTATGAAATCATTGCCGGTGAACGCAGATTCCGGGCATCGCAATATTGTGGTAAACCTACGATTCCAGCAGTCGTAAGAAATCTAAGTGATCAACAGGTCATGGAGATCGCCCTGATTGAGAACTTGCAACGTGAAAATTTAAATGCAATGGAAATCGCAGTTGCTTATCAAGGTTTGATGGATCAATTTTCACTCACACAAGAAGAGCTATCACTTAAAGTTGGAAAGTCCAGATCCCACATCGCCAACTTTCTAAGATTGCTTACTTTACCGGAAGATGTAAAAGAATATGTTTCACGTGGAACAATGTCTATGGGACATGCACGAGCTATTGTTGCCTTGAAAGATCCGGAAGTCATTAAACAATTAGCTGAACAATGCGTGGAACAGCAATGGAGCGTAAGAGAGCTTGAAGAAACAGTGAAAAATCTGGATCGAAAGCCAACGAACGGTACGAAGATTAAAGTTGTTAAACGTGATCCCTATATTGATAATGTAGAGGAAGTATTACGTGAACGGTTTAAAACAACGGTTAAGATAAAACAAGGTAAGGAAAAAGGGAAGATTGAACTAAATTACTACAGTGCGCAGGACTTAGAAAGATTGTTAGAATTATTGGGTAACTAAATGGGTATCTATGCCAAGAACATATCCTGAGCTATCCGTAATCGGATGAGTAGGGGTATGTTTTTTCAAAATATAAGGATGTATAAAGTGCAGCTGAATATTATCCTTATATTTTCTACAGATAAGGTTATTATCAATAAAGGGCGACAACGTTGTTTCTTCTTAATGAAAAAGAGTATGAGACGAGGAGCGGGGTTATGGAAGACTTCGTATATTTGGATCATGCGGCTACGTCCTGGCCTAAACCTCCAGAGGTGGCAGCTGCTATGATGAATGCTTTGCAGTCGGGAGCAAATGCTGGCAGAGGAAATTATTCGTTGGCCATGGGAAGCGGACGGGTGTTGGTGAGAGCCCGGAGTTTGCTGGCGGAGTTGTTTGGGGTTTCTAATGCACAAGACATAGCATTTACCCAAAACACTACGATGGCATTAAATATGGCGATTAGAGGTACGCTCAAAGCAGGGGATCATGTAATCTCTACAATGACTGAACACAATTCTGTGCGGAGACCTTTGGAATATTTACGTAAGTCACTAGGGATAAGTGTTGATTATCTGAAGGTGGATCGAGCGGGTCAATTGGATTTGAACGAATTGGGCAAAACGTTTCGACCAAACACTAAAATGGTAATTTGTAATCATAGCTCCAACTTATTAGGTAGTATACTTCCCATTGGTGAAATCGGGGATCTAGCTAAAGCAAAGGGTGCTATATTTCTAGTGGATGCTGCTCAAAGTGCAGGCTCGCTTGATATTGATGTGAAAAAGATGAATATTGACTTATTAGCTTTTCCTGGGCATAAAGGATTGCTTGGACCACAAGGGACTGGTGGGCTCTATATATCACCTGAATTGGATCTCGAGCCCTTAATGCATGGAGGGACAGGCAGTCAATCTGAGAATAGTGAACAACCCTCTGTTCGCCCAGATCGGTATGAAGCGGGAACGCAAAATGCGGTAGGAATTGCTGGTTTACTAGCCGGTGTTCAAAAGGTAAAATCGATAGGGACAAACGTTATCCACGAAAGAGAGTGGAAGCTGACTCAACTGCTGATGGAGGGCTTGTCCCATATTCGAAACATTAAACTGTTAGGCCCCACATTAGGGGCTCCGAGAACTGGAATTGTGTCGTTTGTAGTGGATGGGGAAGAATCGGCGAATATAGCCCACCGTCTAGATCGTGAGTATAAAATAGCCGTCAGAGCGGGTATGCATTGTACCCCACTGGCACATAAGGCTGTTGATACACTAGAAAGTGGTGCTGTTCGGGCGAGTGTAGGCGTAGATACAACAGAGCATAATATAAGCAGAATGCTAGCTGCTATGGATGAGTTATATGGCTGATGCCCGCAGCAGATAAATAAAAAGGATGGTCCATTCATGTCTGAAATGAATCAATTAATTAATGAACAGTTGCAGTGGTTTGTGTTTGGTTTCGTAGTAATTATGCTAGTACTGATAGTGACTGTAATCGCCCAGGGAGCTAAGCTGCGGACTATACGGCGCAAATATGAGGCCATGATGGCAGGAAGCGGTGTGGAGGATCTGGAAGGCCTTCTGGTTGATCTGAAGAACCAAAGCGACATGCTGGAAGAAGAACAACGTGAGCAAAAAGCGTTGATAGAAGCTACCCAAGTCAAAATCCGCGGCATGAAGTCAAATATCGCTCTGAAGCGTTATAATGCCTTCGGTGAACGTGGTAATGATTTGAGCTTCTCGGTGGCTATTCTGGATGACAATAGCAGTGGCATTGTATTAACCAGCCTTCATAATCGTGAGAACTCATATATTTACTCCAAGCCTATGCAAAATGGGGAATCACAATACGCCTTATCGCCTGAAGAAAAAGAAGTTATAACTCTCGCGTTGCAGCAGAAGTAGCATGCAGGTTCCATTGTTTTAAAGCAGAATATAGACTTGTAGCGATAATATCAGATAATCGCATGACTAGACTTAGCCGTGTATTCTGCAATACGAAATACTCCATAAAGCCGCCGACATTAACGATTCCAGTCAAATGGATATCTCCAACCGGCGGCAATTGTTTATTTACGCCAGCTCCTGGTCTGAGGGGGCCTTCAACGACTTGGATGCAGCCAACACTAGTAGAGTGACCTAAGCAGGCATCTATTCCGATGACAAACGGGTTATTATATTTTTCATTAATTAGAGACAAAGTCTCTTCAAGATTGACGGCATGAACCGGTTCTTCAAGGGTACCGTATAAATGAAACAATGGACTATGAAAACGGGATAATGCAGTACCAACAAGAGGACCGAGAGAATCTCCGGTGGAGCGATCAGTGCCTACACAGATGACGATAATTTGAGTCTCTGGACGCGTGCGTGAAAAGTGGAAAAGTAGCCGATGAGTAATTGCGGAATAGATATCGGGATCTGTATGTGATATTTTTAAACAGGATGTTTCTTGCGCTGCTGTAGCCTTGGATGAGGAGTTCATACCATCTTCCTTTCTAAGGGTGATTCTATTTGTTGGTATCTAGTATATGGATAGAAGAGGGGTTTTATACTCCAGCTGCAAGAGATAGGACGATAAACCTATGGAGAGGCTTGACGTATATGCAGGATGAGATGTTAATAGCGTTTGACTCCACCCAGCAGGCGCTTCGTGCTGAAATGCTGCTTGAGTATGCTGAAATAGAAATTGATATATTTCCAACTCCGAAGGAGATCACCGCAGGCTGTGCAATTTCAATTCAGTTTTTTCAAAATGCGCTGGAAGAGGTAAAAAGAATTATAGTTGAGCAGGAAATAGAAATACGCGGCATCTACGGAAAACACAACGAGAACTACATACTGATTTAGGGGTAGGGAGGAGTACATGCGATGAATATGTGGATACTGGAGGCTGATACACCCGGTGCGGATACATTAAAAGATGCCATTCGCTTTAAAGATAAGGTGTGGAATTGGTTTACCGATGCTGATATGTGGGCGGATGTATTATTTGCGGGTCTACGGATTCTTGTTATTTTTCTCTTAACCCGGGTTATTATTAAAATTGTTTCTAATATTATTGATCGTTCGCTTGAGCGTAAAACCGGGGGCAGACTTCTGTCCAACACACGAAGGTTTACTACGGTTGGGGAATTGATGAAAAATGTAGTGACAGTTATCTGTAATTTTGTGATGATCATGCTCGTGCTTTCTGAGTTCCACTTCGATTTGGCACCATTGTTGGCTGGAGCGGGTGTGCTTGGTTTAGCAGTGGGTTTTGGGGCGCAAAGTTTGGTGAAGGATGTTATTACAGGTTTCTTTATTATTTTAGAGGATCAATTTGCAGTGGGTGATGTAATTCAAACGGGGACCTATAAAGGAACGGTAGAATTAATCGGACTGCGAACAACCAGACTGTTAAGCACAACTGGAGAAGTATTTATTATCCCGAATGGATTAATCACGAACGTGACCAATTATTCTCTCTCGAATGCATTGGCTGTAGTTGATGTTCCTGTAAAAATGGAGCGGAGCTTGGAGGCCACGCTAGGTTTGATTGGAGAAGCGCTAAAAGGAATAGAAGAGCGTAACTCTAATGTTCTTGCTTATCCTAATGTGCTCGGTATACAGTCCATGAGTACTTCGGAATATGTAATTCGTATAGCGGCTAGCTGTTTACCTAATGCAAAAGAGGTTGCGGAGAGACAGATTCAGAATGATATTAAGCAGGCACTAGAGAAACTAAGCAGTCTAGAGCAGGCCCAAGCTGCTCAAGCCGAAGAGGAAGCGCGTTTGAAGGCAGAAGAAGAAGAAGCAAAGGCTGAAATTGAACTGGCAAAAGCAGAAAATGAGCAGGAAGTATCGGATACGCCTGACACTGGATCAAGACGCCAAATCGCAGCTACACAAGAGGGGAAAAAGGGGGAAGGGTAGTGGAACGTAAAGTTTTTCAGCTTGGAGATATTGTACAGATGAAGAAACAGCACCCTTGCGGTTCTAATGAGATGGAGATCATTCGTATGGGGATGGATATCCGCATTAAGTGTACAGGATGTCAGCATAGTGTTCTGATTCCCCGGGCGAAATTCGAGAAGAATATGAAGAAGGTACTGCGTTCTGCAGAGGGAAATACAGACAATAATTAAGCTTGCAAATGGCATGTCTGCATGATACAATTATTTTTGCTGCGGAGAGGTACCCAAGAGGCCCAAGGGGGCTGACTCGAAATCAGTTAGGCGTGTCACAGCGTGCGTGGGTTCGAATCCCACCCTCTCCGCCACTTCAGCATAATATAACATTTTAATGAATCCTTCGTTCCTGTAACGGAGGTTTTTTTGTGTCCACTGAGCTGTTTGCAAAAGATCATAACATGCAAAAAGAAGGGCCCTTTCGGGTCCTTCTTCAAGAGGCAGTACATCAATGATGTTGGAATTTCTCTGTATATAGCGACTAAAGTGATTTAGGCGTTGCTGAGGTTACTGCTTTTTAGACAATAACCCACTACTATTCCCAGCTAACAATAGATGCTGAATCAGATATCCTGTGATTGTGTTCGTCTACGACGGCCAACGGAACCACACCTCTCTTTTGTACTGCCTGAGTATAGTATGTGTAATGTCGTTTTTTTTATACACATTTATTTTTATTTAATGTACACGTGCTTTTTCAACCTTTTTCCACTTCCGATTTTTGTTACTGGTCTCGGGGAAGGTGTCCCCTTTTTCCATTTTAATATGCTGTGGATTCTGAATTTCGGTGTGGAAGCTTCGCGCTTCACCTACCTCTGTATACATGCCTGGATTGGGGGCTTTGTCGCCTTTTTCATATTCTGTCTTTTCGCCCATCATTATCGCTCCTTCCTTAAGTGCAGATGAATTCACTGATTATTGTGCG
Source organism: Paenibacillus sp. FSL E2-0190 (assembly GCF_037992965.1). Taxonomy (NCBI): domain Bacteria; kingdom Bacillati; phylum Bacillota; class Bacilli; order Caryophanales; family Paenibacillaceae; genus Paenibacillus; species Paenibacillus sp. FSL E2-0190. The sequence continues at coordinate 6,996,449 of NZ_CP150306.1, read as the reverse complement.
CAGGTAGGCTTTTTTTCATGTAAAAAGAGGGTGGAGGGTTGTCCGGTATTAATATTGCTTGCACTCTGCTGCTCGTTTTGGTATATTAATCAGGTGCGAGTCTATGTTTGTGCTCGTTCCTTGCTCCTGACGTGATTAGGGGCCTCAGACCATAAGGAGGTGAAAATTATGCGCAAATATGAAGTGATGTACATTATTCGTCCTGACATTGAACAAGAAGCTGTTCAAGCAGCAGTCGATAAATTCCAAGGCATCATCTCCAATGGCGGGGAAATTACAAAGCACGAAGTGCAAGGTAAACGCCGTCTTGCGTATGAGATCAAGAAATTCCGTGATGGCGTTTATGTTTTGGTTAACTTCAATGCAGAACCTGCAGTAGTTACTGAATTAGAACGTCTTATGAAGATTTCTGACGAAGTTATTCGTTATCTCATTACGAACGACGTTGCTTAAGATCTTGACAAGCTTTGTAATGAATCGCTCTAAAGGAGGGGACCAGAATTGTTGAACCGTATCATTTTGATCGGACGGTTGACCCGTGACCCGGAACTTCGTTATACTCCCGCTGGTGTTGCCGTAACTCAATTTACGCTTGCCGTAGATCGTAACTTTACGGGCCAGAACGGTGAACGTGAGGCAGACTTCATCCCGGTTGTTACCTGGAGACAGCTAGCAGAAACCTGTGCCAATTATTTGCGCAAAGGTCGTCTGACAGCAGTGGAAGGACGCATCCAAGTGCGGAACTATGAGAATAACGAAGGTAAACGTGTATACGTAACTGAAGTTATTGCTGATAATGTTCGTTTCCTGGAATCTTCACAAAGCCGTGAAGGTGGAAATACTTCAAGTGGTGCAAGTAGTATGCCTGAAGAGCCAGCATATGGTGGCGGTGGTAACGCTGGACGCGGAAATAACAACAATAATTTCTCGCGTAACAACAATACTCAAGATCCTTTTTCGGGCGATGGTAAACCGATTGATATATCGGATGATGATTTGCCATTTTAATTAGGAAGGACTGAAAAGAATATGGCTTTTAAACCAAGAGAAGGCGCTGACAACGACAAAAGACCAGCACGTCGTGGTGGACGCAACAAGCGTAAAAAAGTTTGCTTTTTCACTGTGAACAAGATTACTCACATTGATTATAAAGATACTGAACTTCTTAAGAAGTTCATCAGCGAACGTGGAAAGATTTTGCCACGTCGTGTAACAGGTACAAGTGCAAAATACCAACGCGCTCTTACCATTGCTGTAAAACGCTCGCGTCAAATCGCGTTGCTTCCTTACACAACGGAATAGGACGTTTTATAGAAGCAGTCGGGAAACCGGCTGCTTTTTTGTTGTGAAAAACCAGCGTGTGGATTACGTTGACGTTCCATCTGGAATGTGTTAAATTTACAGCTATCCTATAACAAAAGGGGAAATATTGATGTTGGTGACCGTTCTTAACTAGCAATTTCATAACACTGGATTAGGAAGGCTTTAGCAGGCTCGTCTTTTGGCGTTTACGTGCTCTATTTGAGTTCGTTTCGCGCAGAGGTCTGTTGTTCCTAACGGTGGATGATTTAGTTAAGAACACACGAAGCGTCATATGGCCTCTTTACGGCTATTGTTCTCTTTGTAATTAACCGTGCTCTTAGAGCACGGTTTTTTTGTTTTTCGGCCACCCTGGCTTTTATGGGGACCTTAAAACGCCAGAGAACAATAGCATAAAAAGAAGGGCAAGGACTGCCATAGTGGCATTCTTTGTCCTTTTTGCGTTAGGGAGATTTAGTTCCAAAAAAAGTTAGATCAATAAGGAGGATTTGCTGTGAATTTACAAAGTCTAAACACGTTGGAATACGAAATTATTAAAACCGAGCTTAGCCGTCATGCGGTATCTTATGTAGGAAAGAAAACTGTAGAAGAGCTTATGCCTATGACCTATTTGCCTTCGATTCAAAGAGCGATGGAGGAAACGTCTGAAGCTAAAGAGCTGCTCGAGCGGGGGTCCAGTGTACCGATTCCTTCATTAGAGGGGATTGAGTGGATCATGTCACTAATGGGGACTGGATATTTGTACAGTGAGCAAGACTTCACTGCAGTGGCTACATTTCTAAAGAGCTGTGGTCAATTGCGCAAATATATGGCTTCTAAAGAGCAAAGTGCTCCCCGGATTGCTGCTTATGCTTCCTCGCTGCTGGAATTAAATCATGTGCGGGAAGCAATTGATCGTTGTATCCGCTTTGGGGCGATTGATGATGGAGCTAGTAAGGGGTTAGAGCGGGTTCGTAAACGGATTGTCGTAGCTAAAGAACGTCTTCATAAAAAAATTGACGGGATCATGACGCGCCATCAATCGATTTTGCAAGAGAATATTTATAGCCAGCGTGGTGGACGATATGTTATCCCCGTAAAGCGGGAGTATCATAAGCAAATAAAGGGATCGGTACTTGATCAATCCACAAGTGGACAGACGGTGTTCATCGAACCAGAGGAGATTGCCTCCATGCAGATTGAGCTGGATCTGTTATTAGGAGAAGAGGCGCGTGAAGAAGCTGTGATCCTCAGTATGCTGACCAGCATGGTAGAACAGGAACAAACTGCACTGCGCCTAAATATCGAGGTTACAGGTACCTATGATTTTATTTTTGCCAAAGCAAAATATGCACGAACGCTGGGAGCATCTGAGGTTACTCTAAATGATAGGGGTTTTCTAAGGATGAACGGAGGCAGACATCCCATGCTGCAGGGCATGATTCCAATTAGCCTGGAGATAGGGAAGGGATATAAATCCCTAATCATTACAGGTCCAAATACAGGCGGGAAAACGGTGGTGCTCAAGACCCTCGGGCTGCTTACCCTCATGGCTCAATCCGGGCTGTTGATTCCGGTCGAGGAGGGGAGTGAGTTTACGGTCTTTACGGATGTGATCAGTGTAATCGGAGACGGACAAAGTTTGGCCCAATCACTGAGTACATTTTCGGCACAAATGAAGAGTATTGAGGGAATGCTGAGAGATGCCTCTAAAGGGGTGCTGCTGCTCATTGACGAGCTGGCGGCAGGTACAGACCCTGGTGAAGGAATCGCCCTCTCAATCGCCATTCTGGAAGAGCTGAGCCGTAAAGGGGCCAATATTATCGTCACAACCCATTTTAATGAGCTAAAAGCCTTTGCCGCTGCGACAGCCGGTTTTCAAAATGCACGAATGGAATTCGACAAAGAAACGCTGCAGCCGTTGTATCGTCTGACTATCGGAGAAGCGGGGGAGAGTTACGCTCTGCAAATTGCCAAAAAGCTGGGTATCCAGGATAACGTTATCAAGCGATCGTGGGAGATCGTTGAGGCGCAGCAGCAAAGGCTGCTGAAAGGTGATGGGTCGGCATGGGCAAGTCTTTTTAGCAAAGAGGGAGAGAAAGGGAAGACTGCACCTGTTATAGAGGATTTTGAAAAAGAAGAAAAGTCTGCGGAATCACTGAGCGATAAGGAGAAGCAGACCCAATATGAAATTGGTGATGCTGTTCTTGTAACTTCACTGGGGCGGATAGGCATTGTTTATGAGAAAAGAGATCACTTAGGAATGGTCGGAGTGATGATCCAGAAGCAAAAAATGCGGATTAATCATAAACGTTTAAAACCATATCTATCCAAAGATGAGCTGTATCCTGAGGAATATGACTTTGATATAATTTTTGAGAGCAAGGATACCCGTAAAAAGCGGAAATTGATGCAGCGTAAGCATGTCGAAGGCCTGAGAATTACGCATAAGGATGAAGAATAATGTAATAAAAGGATCTGCCTATGAGGTAGGTCCCTCTTTTTTTATAAATACTATGAAATATGCGTAAATTCAAGCAGGAGTATAGGCCTAAAGCTTAGAAGTTATTGTAACCATTCTAAAACTTTGTTACAGTAAATATTTATTCCATAGCTTATATGTAGATATACGTTCAACTAGAGAAGGGAAGGAACACATGAAGAATAAGAAGATATGCGGGTTCTTGTTAACAATGCTCGTGATGACTACTGTATTGTCAGCATGCAGCAGAGCAGGTACCAGCAGTAATTCATTATCTTTACATCACAATGAGGTGGTCGAAAAGCCACAGACTGGCGGAGTAGTTACTTATGGATACTCATCGCCGTTTATGGGCTTCTTTGAGCCTGCTTTTTATGAAGGTGAAGATGACTTTCATGTGCTGGAGTTTATTACTGAGGCCATGTTTACGATAGATGATGATTTATCAACGGTTCCTAATATCGCCACTTGGCAGGAGTCCGAGGATCATAGAATATTTACCTTTAAAATTAAACCGGGAATCCGTTGGCATAATGGAGATGAACTGACCGTAGAGGACTGGAAATTTGCGATGGAGACTATTGCTAGTCCAGAATACACCGGATCGCGTTATTATAGTGTGGAAATGATTCAAGGTGCAGAAGCCTATCATAAGGGTGAGGCGAAGAATATAACAGGTCTTAAGGTTATAGATCCTTATACTTTGAAAATAACAATGACAGCTGCCCGCGTAAATACGATTGATAATCTATGGCCGTATCCGATGAATAAAAAATATTATACTGGAGTCGCTGTTAAGGATATGCCTGAGAGTGATCAGATGCGAAAAAATCCGATTGGGATTGGCCCCTTTGAGGTGAGCCTTATTGAACCTGGCCAGCGGGTCGAGATGAAGCGCTTTGATCAATACTATAAAGGTAAGGCTTTATTGGATGGTGTGTTGTATAAGGTATTTGATGACAAGGAAATCATCAGCCTGTTTGAACAAGGCGTAATTGATATAGAGAATGCCCCACGAGATACTTATGAAAAGCTGAGCGAACTCGATAATATTAATATTTTACAATCAAATGAGCTTGCTTATGAGTATATAGGGTTTAAATTTGGGTATTGGGATAGTGAAGCTGAAAAAATCGTAATGGATAACCCTAAATTTGCGGATAAAAGATTACGTCAGGCGATGTATTATGCACTTGATCGGGAGGGGATCATTCAATCATTTTCTCATGGGTTAGGCAAGCCTATAGAAACTCCGGTTTCCAGTGCAAGCTGGGCGAAGATCCCTGACAGTCAGATTAATACGTATCCCTATGATCCGGAAAAAGCGAAGCAGCTGCTTGATGAGGCTGGTTTTGTAGATGTTGATGGAGATGGGCTGCGTGAGGATCAAAAAGGAGAAAAGTTAGTTATTCATTATGATTCTATGCTAGGCAGTCATTCAGCGGAGTTACGAACTGCTGCTATTCTGGAGGATTGGCGAAATGTGGGACTCGATGTGCAGCTTAATGGTGGGGCGTTAAAAGAGCTCAACACCTTCTATGAAGCAGTAGAGGCTGATGATCCGTCCATTGAGTTGTTTAACGGGGTATGGGGATTAGCTAATGATCCTGATCCTTCAGGTCTCTGGAGGGAGAATGATTTGTGGAACTACCCACGTTGGTCCTCGGAGCGGAATGAAGAATTGATTCGCGATGGCACAAGTATGAAGGCATATGATAGAGATTATCGACAACAAATCTATTATGAATGGCAGAAGCTAGTGAATGAAGAGGTTCCAATGATCTTTTTTGCGGAAAGAGAAAGCATTACTGCTGTTAATAAACGTCTACAAGGTGTGCGTGTTGATTCTTTGGGCTCCATAATTGAGCCTAATAAATGGTGGATAAAGGACTAAATTAAAAAAAATAAAAAAAATTACGCAAAAAGTGAAATCAAATTGCTGTTTCATTCGTCATATATATTATGGAGGATGACAACGATGAAGAGACGGATATTGATATGGGCTGGTGCAGCTTTGATAGTCGTTGTCTTAATTACGGTGTGGAGGCCTATCGAGCTGGGCTTTAAACCGGATATTGACGCGGGTTCAGCAGTGCTGCTAGATATGGATAGTGGAGACATATGGGTCAATATCAACGGCGATGTGCCTATGCCACCGGCCAGTGTGTCTAAATTAATGACTGAAATGATTGTGCTGGATCACATAACCTCTGGAACCCTTAGGTGGGAGGATAGAGTCCCTATTAGTGCTTACGCCAGTCAAATGGGAGGTATGAGTCTCTCATTAAAACGAGGAGATTTCTATACAGTAAGGGAGCTATTCGAAGGCATCACCATCTATTCTGCTAATGATGCTGCAGTTGCATTGGCAGAATATATGGCAGGATCAGAGGATTCTTTTGTACTTATGATGAATGATAGAGCACGTAGTTTAGGTTTATCTCCTAATACGGTATTTACCAACGCCTCTGGATTGTCGAGCAAGGATCTTGGTATCATTCGTCAGCCTACGCATATCGGTGGCCAGACGATGATGACAGCGAGGGATACAGCCAAATTGGCAGCTGCGCTAATCCATAATCATCCTGATGTACTGAATATTTCCGGTCGTACTCAGATGCAATTAAAGGATAAAGGGTTATATGTTAGTAATAGCAACCTTATGCTTCCAGGTATGGGCGGCGCTTACGCATACGATGGAGCAGATGGGTTGAAGACTGGATATGATAGCCAGACGGGATATTGTATTGCGGGATCAGCCCAGCGAGAGGGGCACCGGCTTATTGCGGTCGTTATGGGGGCAGAGACCTATGGCAGCCGATTTGAGGGTGCTGCTAAATTGTTCGATTATGGGTTTTTCCGCGGTTTACATTATGGAGAACGGGTAAAACATATTATACATGCCCTTGGAATTCGAAGTTAAATTTGGAGCATCATACCAGTAATTATTACTTGGTATGGTGCTTTTTCCCTATTCATGTCGGTATTTGTTGTTTCTTTTTATCCATTTAGTGATTACAATAGAAATATTGTTTTATCCCATATTATTTTAGAAACGCAAAAAAACTTTTTTCTATAATTTAGAATGACCCGAATTTCCTGAAAGGGGGGACAATAAGATAATGGAATAAGGGACAGTAAATTCGCCGCCGAGAGAAATAAAACCATGACTGCCTGAGAACGATCAGGAGGCATTGTAAATATATGGTATGTGTAATTATTCTACAATAAAGAAGGAATCAAAGATGAAAAAAATAAAGAAAAGATACATTGCGCTAATTGTTCTCGTCGTTGTTATAGCGGGAGGCTTTCTCTTTCGGAATTCTTTGGCCGTATTAGCCTTTGATCTCTTTTTGTCCGATCGGGTAGAAAGCAAGCTGAAAGAAGAATCTTACCAGCCACTTAAGGATGAGAATAAGGTTAAGCCAGAGCCGGTTGTATACAAAAGCGATCCATTCTCGCTGATGCTGCTCGGGACTGATCAACGCGACAATGAAACCGCACGTTCAGACACTATGATGTATGCTGTTGTTCGTCCTGAGGATTACAAAATTCTGCTTATTTCTATTCCACGTGATACGTATACCGAGATTATTGGGCATAACGATAATAAAAAAGATAAGATTACCCATGCTTATGCTTTTGGTGGGCAGCAAATGGCTAAGGATACTCTGGAAGCACTGCTGGAGCATGATATTCAGTATTATGCCACCATTAACTTTCAAGGGCTCAAGGATGCCGTTGATGCTATTGGAGGCGTTCCGCTGCCAATCAAGAAGGATATTGTAAACAAGGGTAAGGACCATGAAAAGTTTACGATCGAGGGTGGAAAGTCGAATTATAACGGTCAAGAAGCACTCAACTATACACGCTACCGTGAAGATAGTGACTTTAACCGGACCAAACGCCAACAGGTTTTTATTGATGTCGTAGCTAATAAAATGTTATCGATCAGCCAAATCGGCAATATTCCTAAGCTGCTGGATATTATGGGCGATAATTTCAAGACCGATATTGAGCCTTCAATGATCATTAGTCTGGCCAAGAAATTTATGGGCGGCAAAGATATGGATATCTCAAGCTTTACGGTAATGGGCGAAGGAAAACGTATTGACGGACTTTATTATGATATCGTTGATGAAGAGGACTTGCGCGAAGCTAAGGCGCTGATTGATAATTGGATGAATGCAGGAACACCTGTAGATCAACTGATTGAGCCGGGAAAAGCAAGTAATGCACTCGAGCCCAAAGCAACAGCAGTTACACAGTAATTCTAATTGGAAAGCTAAACTCATATAAATAAATTGCAGCAGCCATAAACATTCTCATGGCTGCTGCTTACTGTCTTCATGTTATAATGAGTTGGAACTATTATTTAGCTGCTACGTATAATCACATTGACATGGCAGTAAAAGGAAGTTAAAGAACCGTAATTCCTTCGGAACTCTTTGAGGAGGATCAAGAGATGAATATTGCATTTTTTTTACTTCCGAAACAGGAGGTGGCCTGCGTAACGCTCGATTCTACGCTGCGCCAAACGCTTGAGAGGATGGAGTTTCACCGCTATACAGCAGTCCCGATTCTTAACCGTAATGGAGAGTATGCTGGCACGGTAACGGAAGGTGATCTGCTCTGGTACATGAAAGAGTCGGAGGGTAAGGTTTCGTTTGAGAACGCTTCAAAATTTTTGCTGAAGGACGTTCCATTACGTATGAATAACAAGCCGGTCTCGATTGATGCGGATATGGAAGATCTAATTAATTTGGCTAAGGTGCAGAACTTTGTACCTGTGGTCGATGATATGAACCGGTTTATTGGAATTGTTCGCCGGAGTCAAGTCATAGAATATTGCGAGAAATTTGTAACAAGACAATCACAGGAATCATTATAGTCCCAGTGTATTCGCGGTTATAGAAGCTATCGGAACAAGGCCTGTATTTCCGGCGATAACGGAATGCGGGTCTTTTTTAAAGAAAGCTCCTCTCCAAAAAGAGGCATAGACAGCATGGATTGAAGCATACTTAAGGGGCGCGGGGCGTCCAGTGTGACACCGAATTTTTTATGCTATAATGGAGAATAAAGCTTTTTGCCGGAGGTAGAGAGACGTGTCCAATGTGCCGAAGGATCTGGATGTAGCCAAGCGCGCCAAGGTAATTGAATGGCTGAAAACCGAAGTGATTGATCAAGTTTCAAGGTTATTTAAAGCGTTATGGGAAGGCAGTACTACCCGTGTCGGTGACAGTCTGGCTAGCTTGATTATGAGCTCTTATATTTTGGGCCGCAGACTAGGGATTCCTTATCGTTCTTTAGATGACTTGCTACTGGAGAAGCTTAGAAAGCACAAGCAGGAAGGGCATCAACTGGAAGATTGGTACCAAGATATATCTGCTTTAGAAGAACATATGCGTAAGAGGTGAATACTGTTGAAATTTCGCTGGTCATCTGTGGCTTGGAGCGTAGCATACTTACTTTTGCTGCTTAGTTTAACGACTCCACTCCTCATCATCACTACCCTTTTTATGATTGTTCCGGCAGTAGTGTTGTTTACTACACTGAACACGAGACAATTTGTACTGCATGTATTGCCGGTGTTGCTGATTGTAGGCTTGATTACACCAATTTATCTGTTGATAGCTGCGTATTTCTTAATACCGGCTCTGGTTATGGGGCGTTGGTATAAAAGACATGCCCCGGCCATGTCTACTGTGATCGCAGGTACGGTTACGATTCTTGCACAGTTCCTGCTGCTTTTGCTGCTGGGTACGGCATTATTTAATTTTGACCTGTCTACCTATGTGAACGATGTATTGCAAATGGTTAATTCACCTCTGTCTGAGCTCGGAACTACTAATCCTCTGCTCACTGATATTGGATTTTCAACTGAGGATGTAAACAAGATAAGTCATATGACGGTCCAAATGATCCCTATGACTCTAATCGTAAGCTCCTTCATGATTGCTGTGATTACGCATTCTATTGCCCGCCCGATTCTGAACAGTATGAATTATGCAGTGCCTAAGATGAAGCCTGCACGTGAATGGAGACTTTCGAGATCGTTTATTTGGTACTATCTGATTGGTGTTGTTCTACAGCTCTTCTTCTCAGGGTCGGAGAACAATTTCATCCTCATGATTTCTGCCAATCTTCTGCCACTGCTGCGAATTGGCTTTATGATTCAGGCCATCGGATTTTTCTTCTTCCTGGCGCATGAACGCAAATGGAACAAGATGTCTGCCGTTTTGTTAGCGATACCGGTTATTTTACTGCCGCCGCTGCGCATTATTGGTATTATTGATCTTGCGTTCCCACTGCGGGAGTATGTGACCAAATCGAAACGATAGGGTGAGAGTTCATGCCTAAATTTCTGCAAAGACGCTGGCACGGCTATCATACCGTATGGGCGTTCATGCTGCTGTTGGTCCTTATTATAATTGTCAGTGTTTATAACTGGGCGCTTGGGGTCGCCGGCCTGTTTCTCTCAGGTACTTTATGCTTCTATATGTTGAAAGCGGAGATCTCGTTCCGCCGTAATCTGGTGGAATATATTAATGGGCTATCTTTCCGCATTAAGCGGGTAGAGGGCGAAGCAGTCAGCATGCTGCCGCTTGGAATCATTCTGTTTAGCGAGGATCGAACGGTGGAATGGAATAACCGCTATGCCGGCGATATTTTCGCACGCAAGTCTTTAGTTGGGGAATCACTGCAAGAATTATTGCCTGATATGCAGTCTTTTTTCACAGGTGCTGCAGCGGGTAAACGGGAGGTCGCCAAAGAGGGTGTGCTCCATGACACCCGCCTTGAGATCACCGTGGATGAACGATTTTATCAAGCTGTCATTATTCCGAGTGAGCGTATTCTTTACTTGTATGATATCACTGAGCTTGTGGTGTTACGTGAGCGGTATGAGGATGAGAAGCTGGCAATCGGCATAGTGATGATGGATAACCTGGATGAATCCGCTCAAGGGATGGATGATCAACAGCGAACCTCGCTGATTGCTAAGGTGACGAGTGAAATCACTGAATGGAGTAAGCAGTTTGAGGTTTATCTGCGGCGGTTGTCCTCGGAACGTTATCTAATGCTGCTTAATCATCGTAGCCTGCAAGCGTTGGAAGAGAGCCGCTTCGTGATTCTAGATGAAGTCAGAGAAATGACTGCTGATCTTAAGGTACCCATGACACTGAGTATTGGTCTGGCCTTTGGCGCAGACTCAGCAAGTGAATTAGGGGCATTGGCCCAATCCAGTCTAGATATGGCGCTTGGCCGAGGTGGTGATCAGGCAGCTGTAAAAGCAGGCCAACGGTTATCCTTCTACGGCGGCAAGAGTAATGCTGCTGAGAAGCGTACCCGAGTGCGGGCGCGGGTCATTGCGCATGCTTTGCGGGATCTGATGCAGGAGAGCGATCGTGTGCTGATCCTCGGTCATCGGACACCGGATATCGACGCTGTGGGTGCTGCAATCGGCCTGTTAAGGGCTGCGCAGATGTATAATGTAGAGGCTAGCATTGTGATGGAGACTCCTAATCCATCGATAACTAACATGATGGAGCAGATTCGTAAGGATGATGAGTTGTATAAGTCATTCATCACAACGGAGCAATCCCTACAGATCATGACAGAGCATACCCTGCTTATTGTTGTGGATACACATAAGGCGTCTATGACGATGGAGCCGCGGCTAGTGCAATATGCCAGCAGAATTGTAGTGGTGGATCATCACCGAAGAGGTGAAGAGTTCATTAACGATGCTGTATTGGTGTATTTGGAGCCTTACGCTTCATCGACTTGTGAGCTGGTGACAGAGCTGCTTCAGTATATTCATGAGAAGGTAAAGATCAGTCCGCTGGATGCTACAATGTTGTTAGCGGGGATCACGGTGGATACGAAGCATTTTGCGCTTCATACGGGGTCGCGTACCTTTGAGGCCGCAGGCTTCCTGCGCCGGAATGGTGCCGATACCGTACTTATTCAGCGCATGCTCAAGGAGGATTTACAGGAGTATATTTCCAAAGCCGAAATTATCAAACATGCGCGGATGGTGTATGACCAAATCGCGCTTGTAGTTACGGCACCAGGCATGAAAATTCCGCAGCTTCTTATTGCTCAGACTGCGGACACGCTGCTTGGGATGACCAACGTAGTTGCTTCATTCGTCATCAGCGAGCGGCCTGACGGCCTGATTGGCATTAGTGCCCGATCACTAGGACGTATGAATGTACAGGTCGTGATGGAGAAATTAGGCGGCGGAGGGCATCTGTCCAATGCCGCGGTACAGCTTGAAGGAACATGTAAAGAAGCAGAAGCCAGATTACTGCAGGTGCTGGCTGAAATCGAATCGAAAGAGGGGTTATTCGAATGAAGGTCATATTCATAAAAGATGTTAAGGGTCAAGGTAAAAAAGGTCAGGTTAAAGAGGTATCCGAAGGTTATGCTTCTAACTTCTTATTGCCACGTGGATTGGTTCGTCCGGCAACGGAAGGTAACGTGAAGACGCTGGAGAATCAAGCGGCTGCTGAACAACGCCGTAAAGATAACGAAAAAGAAGAAGCACAGCAATTGGGTAAGAAGCTTGACGAGCTAACACTGACAATGAAAGCAAAATCAGGTGAAGGCGGACGTTTATTCGGTGCTATTACAAGCAAACAGATTGCTGAGACACTGGCTTCCACCAAAGGAATTACTATTGATAAGCGCAAGATTGAATTAGGTGAGCCAATTCGCCATATAGGAGTATTTCAAGTAAGCGTAAAATTGCATACTGAAGTAAAGGCCACACTTAAGGTTGAGGTAACGGAGGAGTAACATGGGTGGAGATCTCTTTTTCGATCGGGTTCCCCCGCAGAATCTTGAAGCCGAGCAGGCGGTAATTGGTGCGGTTCTGTTGCAGGATGAAGCGCTCATTACTGCAATGGAACGGGTGAATACCGAAGACTTCTACGATAAAGCGCATCAAATGATTTTTGAGGCGATGGTGCAGCTCGGAGAAGAGAGCCAGCCGATTGATCTTGTTACACTTACGTCCAGACTGCAGGACAAAGGAGAGCTTGAAGATATTGGTGGGGTTAGCTACTTAGCTAAGCTGGCGCATGCCGTGCCTACTGCTGCTAACGTAGAATACTACGCCCAGATTATCGAAGAGAAAGCCATGCTGCGCCGTTTGATTCGCACAGCCACGCAAATTGTGAGCGAAGGTTATACTGGCGGTGAAGATGTAGCCGATATGCTGAGTGATGCAGAGCGGCGCATTCTTGAAATCTCCAACCGGCGGAGCGGCAGTGGATTTATTGCGATCCGCGATGTCTTGATGGAAGTGTTCGACAAGGTTGAGTTGCTTCATCAAAATAAGGGGGGTACCTCAGGTATCCCAACCGGATTTGTGGATTTAGATCATATGACTAACGGATTCCAACGTAACGATCTGATCATTGTTGCGGCTCGTCCATCTGTTGGTAAGACTGCATTCGCCCTGAATATTGCACAGAACGTGGCAGTACGCGCTAAAGAAACTGTTGCGATATTCAGTCTGGAAATGTCAGCGCCACAGCTGGTACAGCGGATGATTTGTGCTGAAGCCAACTTAGATGCCAATATTATGCGTACCGGTGACTTCAAGAGTGATGATGATTGGTCCAAGCTGACGATGGGTATTCAGTCTCTATCTGAAGCGGAGATTTACATCGACGATACACCAGGTATCACGGTAACCGATATTCGTGCAAAGTGCCGGAGACTGAAGAAGGAAAAAGGACTTGGCATGATCGTCATCGACTACTTGCAGCTCATTCAGGGCCGCGGTAAAGGCGGAGAGAACCGTCAGCAGGAAGTATCGGATATATCTCGTACACTGAAGCAGATTGCCCGTGAGTTGGATGTGCCGGTTATTGCCCTGTCGCAGTTAAGCCGGGGTGTAGAGCAGCGCCAGGATAAACGTCCAATGATGAGTGACTTGCGTGAATCGGGTTCTATCGAGCAGGATGCCGATATTGTTGCGTTTCTGTATCGTGATGATTATTACAATGCGGATACGGAGAAGAAGAATATTATTGAGATCATTATAGCTAAACAGCGTAATGGTCCCGTAGGCACGGTAGAACTGGTCTTTCTTAAAAATTTCAACAAGTTCGTTAACTACGAGCGAGCACATGCGGAACCATTTGCTGGTTAAACCTGACATGTATAATTCCCGAACGATTGCACATTTCTTTGTGTAATCGTTCGTTTTATTTGACTTTGAAAAAAACCGCTGTTACACTGAGAATTGTCCTTTAGCGGGTTAAATCTGCTTGGCGTCCGGAGGGCCACGTACATAAGAATGACGTATAGGGTCCATATTATGAAAAATAATGGTGCTAAGTAGCACCTACGGAGGAATGAACATGTCAACGGTAGTCGTCGTGGGAACACAATGGGGAGACGAAGGTAAAGGGAAAATCACTGACTTTCTAGCGGAAAGTGCAGATGTGGTCGCCCGTTATCAAGGGGGCAATAATGCCGGTCACACGATTCTGATTGACGGTGAGAAGTTTAAGCTCAGCTTGATCCCTTCGGGTGTATTTTATAAAGAGAAAACTTGTGTAATTGGTAACGGAATGGTTATTAATCCGGCTGCCTTGATCCAAGAAATTAATTATATTCATGAGAACGGTTTTGATACTAAGAACTTAGTGATCAGTGATCGTGCTCATGTCATTATGCCATACCATATGGTGCTGGATGCTCTCGAAGAAGACCGTAAGGGTCCGAACAAGATTGGTACTACACGTAAAGGTATCGGTCCTTGTTATATGGATAAGGCAGCACGCAACGGTATCCGTATTGCTGACTTGATGGACGCTGAGGAATTCGAACTGAGACTCCGCCCCTTGATGCAAGAGAAGAACCAAGTGATTACGCAGGTCTATGGTGCCGAAGCTCTTAACGTAGAAGAGATTCTGACTCAATACCTGGAATATGCAGAAGTGCTGCGTAATTATGTAACAGACACCTCTGTTATTCTTAATGATGCCATTGATGCGGATCGCAAAGTGTTGTTTGAAGGTGCGCAAGGAGTAATGCTTGATATCGATCAAGGCACGTATCCGTTTGTTACTTCATCCAACCCATCTGCCGGTGGGGTGTGCATAGGTTCTGGTGTGGGACCGTCCAAAATCAAACAGGTTATTGGGGTTGCAAAAGCCTATACCACTCGTGTTGGAGATGGCCCGTTCCCTACAGAGCTGAATGATGCAACAGGTGATTATATCCGTGAAACAGGTCATGAATATGGCACAGTTACCGGACGTGCACGCCGTGTAGGCTGGTTCGATAGTGTAGTTGTGAGTCACGCTCGTCGTGTAAGTGGAATCACAGGGCTATCTCTTAACTCGCTGGATGTACTTAGCGGACTTGAGACTGTGAAGATCTGCACAGGCTACAAATACCGTGGTGAGGTAATTACTCATTACCCTGCTAGCCTCAAAATGCTGGCAGAATGTGAAGCGGTATATGAGGAACTTCCAGGCTGGAGCGAAGATATTACTTCTGCAAAAACGTTGGATGATCTTCCAGCAAATACACGCAGATATGTTGAACGTGTATCTGAGCTTACAGGTATTCCGATTGCTATCTTCTCAGTGGGTCGTAACCGTGAGCAGACGAATCAAGTATTGCCAATTTATATCTAAAACCTAGTTATACTAAGGAGCCTCGTTAGAGGCTCTTTTTTTTGTTCTGAGGACTATCTCTCTCTTTTGGGGCCTAGATTTATACCTAGACGTTTCCCAAGGCCGGTTCTAGTCAATACTGGATGTATAGAAGAACATGTACATGATCTACCAGATAGACTTGAACATAGGTGAGAGGAGAAATGAAGATGAAGATCGTGAAGCGTGCACTTAGCGTATGTCTGATTGTGGTACTTGCCAGCACTCTTTCAATTCTAACAACGGGCGTGGTTGTAAATGCTTATATTCAGTCGGTACTGGCTAGCTTCGATATTAAAGTGAATACTCCCGGTCCGGGATTTGGAGGAATGATTCGGAGCATCATTGGCATGGATAACAAATCTGACTCGGATACAGCCAATAAAGAAGTAACCACAGGGAGTACAGTTAGCAAGGAGACCGACAAAAGCACGGATTCGCCAGCTAAAGGCAAGGGCGAGCCCGTAGATGATAATACTCCAACTGATGCCTTACCAGTTATGGGGCAAGTTACAACCGAAAGTTCAACTGATAACGGAAGTGGAAGTGTTGGTGACCAACAATTAGTAATGACACCTGAGGCACTCAGTGACTTCAAAGATAATCTTCCATCGGAAGAGAAGGTAAATATATTCAATATTTTGATGTCCAAACTACCCCAGGATGAGATGGCAAAAATTTCAACAGCGATGGAGGATGGATTAACAGAAGATGAGGTTAAAGAGCTGCAACAGGTAATTGCAAAATATGTTGATGCAGACGAATATGAGAGCATAATGAAAATGCTTACACCAACTACAGAATCTACGCAATAGCTTTTATAATTGTCACTTTATAGACACAAGAAAAAGGTTAAAATTTCATATTTGCGCAAAAAACCCGCGTATTTGGCGGGTTTTTTGTCATGTCTAAAGTTGAAATTTTTCTCTAAGCTATGGTACAGTAAACAAGGACCTCAAGAGGTTAAATTTTTGTAACCTCCTTAACAACCTTTTTATAGGTTCATTAGAAGCAGGAATTAAGCACTAGTATACGCAGAAATTTACATGGACGTAATCTATATAATCGAGGTCGTACAATTAGCTTGGCCGCTTTTGTCGGAAGTAAAAGCGGACTGAAAGGGAGAGTTTCATGAAGGGATTTAAGTTCATGCGTCGGATGAGCAAGCTGCAGGATGGACATCCAGCAGAATCCGAGGCGAATGTTCAACAGAGCCACAATTTCGATCACGACTCCAAACACTTTCAACAAGAGAAAGGTACTCGCAGATTTCGGCGTGCTTGGATTTTGGGATCTGTCGGCCTTGTGCTTCTAGCTACGGTGTTGGTTGGAGCAGAGAAAAAGTATGTAGCCGCTAACACGGTTACCTATTATCAAGTGTTGGTGAAGGGTGAAGAAGTCGGAAGACTTACCGATCAGACGCAGCTTAACCAGCTATACGAGAAGAAACAACGAGAATATCAGGAGAAATATCCGAATTCAACCATGGTGCTGCAAACAGAGGGCATAACAATAGAAGAGCAGAAGGCATACAAGCCAGAAGTTGATAGTGAGGCGACACTTACTAAACTAGATGGAATGCTGAAAGCTTATGCGGTAGGCGTGCAATTGATGGTAGATGGCAAGGCCGTTGGCATAGTTAAGGATCAGGAAACTGCTAATGCTGTGCTCGAAGGGGTAAAAAATCATTATGTCCCACAAGCAGAAGTAGCAACGACGGCTAGTAAGCTATCGAGAACAGCTGCTTCCAGCTCATCTGCTGCAAAATCGAAGGCTCCAGAGCAAGTAGAGTCGGTAGAGATTAGTGAAGATATTTCTATCGTTCCTATCAAAGCAGATCCTAATAAAGTGTTGGATGTGGAGGCAGCGGTCCAGACACTTACTGAAGGTAAAGAGGCGCCTCTTCTTTATACCGTTCAAGAGGGTGATACGATTTCGGGGATTGCCAAACGGTTTGAAATCACCCAAAAAGAGATTTATAGTAACAACCCTAACGTGAAAGAGCTGACGTTGAAGATTGGAGATACACTAAAGCTGAAGGTACCCCAACCAGATGTTACAGTAGTAACTGTGGAAAAAGTGACTGAGCAGATAGTGACTGAGCCGGAAGTGGTTGTGCGTTCGAGCGATCAGCTAGCGGCAGGCAAAAGCAAAGTGGTTCGTCCAGGACAAACTGGACTTAAAGAAATGGAGTATCGGGTAACAAAGGAAAATGGCATGGTTGTTCAAGAAGAATGGTTAGGCCAGACCGTTATAAAAGCCTCGCTGCCAGAAGTTGTTTATCGGGGAACGAAGGTTGTTGGTGAAGGAACAGGCATGTTCAGTTGGCCGGTAAGCGGGGCAACCCTGACAAGTAGCTTCGGTGAGCGTTGGAGCCGTGCCCATAAGGGTATTGATATGGTATCTAGCAATCGGAATATAAAAGCTTCTGATGCCGGGACCGTAATCTTTGCAGGGGTGCAGAATGGATACGGGAATGTAGTTATTGTGGATCATCGCAACGGATACCAGACCTATTATGGTCATTTAAAAAGCATCTCGGTTTCTACAGGCCAACGCTTGGAGCAGGGTGGCAAGATTGGCGTAATGGGCAGCACCGGACGTTCGACGGGTACACATCTGCATTTTGAGATTCGGAAGAATGGCACTGCTGTAAATCCAATGAAGTATTTGCAATAATTCATACTTAATCCTTTAACTGCTCGATTTTAATCGGGCGGTTTTTATTTTTTTAATCTACGAGTGACGGCAAAGCCGTTTCTTTTTGCTGGGCAGGGGGATTGCTTATTTCGTAGGATGTGACGGTTAGACAGGTATGTTAAAATAAAGGAATGATCATTAAGTAAGGATAGGAAGGTGAAGCTGGGACATGCAGATGGGAACGATTCTGGTAGTAGATGATGAACAGCCTATTGCTGATATATTGAAATTTAATTTAGAAAAAGAAGGCTACGAGGTTATTTGTGCTTTTGATGGTAACAGCGCAGTGGAGCTGGCATTGTCCAAAAGGCCCGATCTTATGCTGCTTGATCTTATGCTGCCCGGCAAAGATGGCATGGACGTCTGCCGCGAGGTGCGTTCTGCGCACTTGGACATTCCTATCATTATGCTTACAGCCAAGGACGGAGAGATTGATAAGGTACTTGGCCTGGAGCTTGGTGCTGATGACTATGTGACCAAACCTTTTAGTACACGTGAATTGCTGGCCAGAGTTAAAGCCCAGATGCGGAGACAGCATAAACCGTCACCACAGGGGATGGCGAGTGAACCAGCAGAGAATAAGCAGGGCATTTATCATTTTGATCTGTTTATAGATACAGATATGTATATGGTCTATAAGGGCGGGGAGCCGCTTGACTTGACCCATCGTGAATATGAGCTGCTCTACTATATGATCAAACATGCCGGTAAGGTGATGACTCGGGAGCATTTGCTGCAGGCAGTGTGGGGATTTGAGTATTTCGGTGATGTGCGGACCGTTGATGTGACGATCCGTCGTCTAAGAGAGAAAATTGAGGAGAACCCCAGCAAGCCCGAATATATTTATACTCGGCGTGGACTTGGCTATTTGATGCATAGCCCTAAAAATGGAGGACTGTGATGAAGTGGCGGTCCTTTATCCGGACAATTCAGGCAAAACTTATTATTATTTACGTGTTGCTGATTCTGATAGCTATGCAGTTGATCGGGGTTTATTTTGTGAGCTCGATGAAGAACTCGTTAACAGATAATTTCACCAAGGACCTTAAAGCACGTGCTGAGATGTTGTCTATCCTGACTGCTGATAAATTTGGTAGTGAGGCTGGAACGGCTGATGAGGAAACGGCTGTGGAAAGTCTGCGCGGGATGGTCAATAATCTGTACATTAACGGGGCTGAAATTCAGGTACTGGATGCCAGCGGCAAAATCATCACCACTTCCGTTCCCTCGCAGAATGACTATGTCGGGCAGCGTAACACCCAGACAGTTGTGAATCGGGCCTTGCAGGGCATCAGTGATAACGAGGAATATATTATTGCGGATGATAATGCGCGGAAAAAGGTTGTGGCTAAGCCTGTGCTCTCAGGTGACAAGGTAGTGGGCGCAATCTATATTGCTGCTGACATGAAGGATCTGTACGCCACGATGGGCCGGATCAATAGTGTATTTATCTCAGGTTTGCTGTTAGCTCTAGCGTTAACGGTTGTTTTATGCGTCATTCTGGCGCACACTATCACGCAGCCTATTAAGGAAATGACGAGGCATGCTACGGCGGTCGCTGAAGGCCGATTCAATCGTAAAATGCCCGTATTGGGCAATGATGAAATTGGACAACTCAGTCAGGCGTTCAATTATATGACCGGTAGATTGCGTGAGGCACTCTCGCAGAATGAAGAAGAGAAGGAGAAGCTTACCTCTATTCTGACGAACATGAGTGATGGTGTTGTGGCTACAGATGAGAACGGAGTAGTGATTCTGATGAATCGGCGGGCAGCATTGATGCTCGGAAATGAAGGTCCGTTGCCGGAAGGTGCTCCTCTAGATAAACTGTTGGGCTTAGATTACGAACAAAGCGGATCTCTGGCTAAAGGTAATGCCCAATCTGCAATGCTTCATCTGACCCATATGGGTGGAGAAGATTCTAATATCGTAAGAGTGACGTTTACTCCGATTCATCGTCGAGAGGGTGGCATTGCCGGCACAATTGCTGTGTTGCAGGATGTCACCGAACAGGAGAATCTGGAGGAATCACGCCGGGAGTTCGTGGCGAACGTTTCGCATGAGCTAAGAACACCACTTACCACTATTAAAAGCTATGTTGAAGCACTGGATGATGGAGCACTTGAAGATCCGCAGCTGGCGGTTCGGTTTGTTGGGGTGATTCGCAACGAAACGGAACGGATGATTCGTCTGGTTACGGATTTACTGCATCTTTCCCGTCTGGATTCCAAGGAAGCTCTTCTTCGAATTCAGCAGACAGATATTACCGAGATGCTGGAGGATGTTGCGGATCGTTTTTCTTTTCAAATTCGGCAAAAGCGTATCGATATCAGTACAAGGGTCCGCAAAGATGTTACTACGGCGTGGCTTGATCGTGATCAAATCGACCAGGTCTTGGGGAATTTGGTCTCCAATGCGCTAAAATATACGCCAGAAGGCGGTACAATTGAATTGGAAGCGTTGAAGAATGAGGATGGAATGCTCTCCATTTCTGTACGTGATTCGGGGATAGGGATTCCGAAAAAAGATATCGAGCGGATCTTCGAACGATTTTATCGCGTGGATAAGGCACGTTCGCGGAACATGGGAGGCACTGGACTTGGCCTTTCCATTGCCCGGGAAATTGTGAAGGCACATGGAGGCTCCATTTCCCTGCAATCCGAGCTAAATGAAGGTTCAAAGGTAACCTTTACCCTGCCTTTGAACGAGCAAAGGGGGAGTGAGGCGTGAAGGAACGAATCAAATCATGCATTCTAGCCTTGCTCGTGCTCGGAAGCCTGGTTGAAAGCTATTATTTGATCTACCGCTTGCCTGGTGCTGATTCTGCGGTGCTTTCTGAGAACCTGTATGTGAAGACAGATAATATGGGTCCGGAAGAGAAGGTAGAGAACCTGTTATACCCTGACAAAATGATCATCCATATGGGGGAAGGCAAGCATACGCTTTTTTATCCGGACTCTACGTTCTATAGCTTGATCATGAATCGCTTAAAAGGTCGTGGCTTCGAAAGCTTTCAGCGGCACTCGGTACAGGATTATGATTGGGATAAGATCCGCAATGAGAATCCTGGGATTGAGCTTTCGTTCGGAGCGGGCATTCCGGTAACGTTATTGCAGCGGGTGATGCAGTTATCGCCAGATTCCCTTTTTGAAGGAGAAAGCATCGATCGCATTTGGATCTATAACATTAAGAACGATTCCAAGGCCCATGCTATTTTCTTCAGTACGAGAGGCGACATCATATACGAAGCGGCAAAAGCGGATTTAACGGTTCAGGATGTGCAGCAGCATGTCGATTTCGGTAAGAATTGGACGCCTTACAAGACCGTAAGCGGGGATTATTATGTGCCGGACAGTAAGATTTCTCTGGTTCAGGTAGACATGCCTTCCGGGATGTACACCATAGAGCAAATGCAGAGTAATCTTTTCTTCGATGTTGGAAGCACTAGATATATCCGGGAGAAAAACGGCTCGGAGATTTATACGGACAGCAAACGAAGCCTTCAGGTGGACCAGGGTAAGAACTGGATGAGCTATAGCGACCCTGCGGCTCTTCCAGCTGGAGAAAGTACCCCTGCCAAGGATGCTTTGGAAGCTGTAGAATTTGTGAACCAGCATGGCGGATGGAATGGGACTTACCGTTTGGAGGCTACAGAGGAAGGGAGACAGGAGAGAAAGGTCTCTTTTCAACAATATTATGGCTCCTATCCGTACGGCTCCTATCCGATAATGAGCCATTCATCATTACAGTATGGTGTAATAAATCTGGAACTGCAGCAGGGAACAGTATCCTCTTATGAACGTTCTCTAATCTATATAGATGAAAGTAAGGCCGTAAAAAAGGTAGTGGAGCTATCTGGAGGTGCGGATCTGGAGTATAGGTTGTCTCTGGTCAGTAAAACTTCGGCAGTGAAGGATTTAACGCCTGCCTATGTGCCTGAGGTGAAGGAAGATCATCTGGAGCTGATACCTGTCTGGAAAGTTACACTTAGTGATGGCAGCGTGCTTACTTTGAATTAATGGGCAAGTGGTTCATATAACATTTAGGAGGTTCGGGTATGGATTGGGGAAGAGCTAAAAATGTACTGATTTGCGCCTTTTTAGGTCTGAATCTGCTGCTATGTTACCAGCTGTGGGTCGATTTACGCGATCAGGTTAGTGCTAATCTTGATTTTACTTCCCTGTCTGCTGAGACCCAAGCCGTAATGGAGCAGAAAGGGATTCGTGTATTGTGTCCCATTCCGGCTTCTACCCCGCAGCTTCCTAACATTACTTATCGTTATTCTGCTGAAGAGCAGACTGAACCACCAATTAAATTAGATGTACCTATAGACAGCAAGCTGATCTATTCTTCCTTCTCAGAGCTTAGCAAGGCGCTTGAGGATAAGATTCCTGACATTTCCAATTATCGCTTTGATTCACAGGAAAGTGAGGTTGGGAAGTTCGTTCTTCATCCGCTGGTTCAAAATCAGTGGTCGTTGTTCCGTGTTAGGCTAGAGTTGATTAACAGTGATCAAAAAATCGTAGCTTACCGCTGGCCGAAGATTGAAATAGGGACAAGCAGCAGCGATAAAGAACAGAAGGTGCTTCCAGCATCGCAAGCACTTAGTAGTTTGATAGAGAAGTATTTCCCGGCAGATTCCGTAGTGAAGGAGATTGAGCTGGGATATTACGGTGAGCTGTTCAACTCGGAAAGTCAGGTAGCTTCGCCGATGTGGCGGTTTATGCTGGAGAACGGCAATGCCTATTATGTGGATGCTATTAGTGCGGACATCATCAGTCCTAAGACAACAGAGTAGAAGGAGTAAGGAAAATGGGGATTTCATTTACAGTACTGTCCAGTGGTTCTACCGGCAATGTAACGGTGGTACGAAACGGGGAGACAACACTTATGATTGACGCAGGTTTTAGTGCCAAGCGGATCGATGAGCTGTTGGCCATGCGTGAACTAACGGGTAATGATATAGACGGGATTCTAGTTACACACGAACATTCCGATCATATCAAGGGACTCGGGGCCATGGCCCGTAAATACGATCTTCCGATTTATGCGAACACCAATACCTGGGGAGCTATCGAGAAGGGAATTGGTAAAATACCGGAGTATAACCGTATGATCATGGAGTCTGGCCAGCACAAGGATTTCGGCAGTATGCGAGTAGAATCCTTTGCGATTTCTCATGATGCAGCGGAGCCAGTGGGTTACAATTTTTATGATGGAAAAGAGAAGTTATGTGTAGCTACAGACCTGGGCTATGTTAGTGATAAGGTAAGAGATGCAATTTCAGATGCAGATGTATTGGTGCTGGAGGCGAATCATGATATCGAATTGCTGAGAATGGGACGTTATCCGTGGAATACGAAACGGCGCATCCTAGGCGACATGGGTCACCTTTCCAATGAGGCAGCTGGAGCTGCGCTTAGCGAAATTCTTACAGGGCGGACCAAACGGACCTATTTGGCGCATTTAAGCCGGGATCACAATATGATGGATTTGGCAAAAATGTCAGTACGCGGCGCAATGGAGGATCGGGGCTGTTTTTTCAAAGATAGTGAGTTCAGACTGTGTGATACGTATTATGATCAACCTACGCCATGGGATAAGCTGAGCCAGTCATAAGCTGATCAAGTTCAGCGGTCTTGCGATCTAATTCTTGGCGGGAGATTAGACCTTTTTCAATCATCAATTCGATCATTGCGCTAAAGGCAAGGGTCATGTGGTAGTGTTCATCCTTTAAGTCACCAAGCTTACCGATAAACTCGACTAAATCCATACTTGTTGAAAAAGAACTCATAATTAATCCTCCTTTAATAGTGTGAATATATAGTGTAATTAGAACTGAAAACTGTAAAAAATTCGCAGGTGTTTTAGCTGAGGAAAATCCCGAATTGCAGGTTGCCTGTGATACAATTAAAAGCGTGATGAGCAATGCTAAAATTTTAGGGACACTTCTATTTTATTGTAGTCTTTTAAGTTGCAAAATATTCCTAATAGAGAAGATATATTAAAAGATTATCATAATCTAACGATTGATCGAAACTCTTGTGGGGTTAATGGATAAAGTGAAACTTTTTAGTGATATTTGGAGTCTAATGGTTACAGAGGTTTGGTTCGGACGTGGTTGCTATAGGTTCAGGTCTTACCAACAGTGAACGCTTGGCAATAGAAGGGGGAGATTTTCGGTGGGATTGTTTGATGATGATTTCTATTCAACTAAAGTTTCGCGGTCCAGAGGGGATGAAGCATCAAAGGGATCGTTTGCTAATCGTAGACATTCTGTACGCAGATCGCGTAAGGGTTTATCTACCTGGCAAATATCCGCCGTTTGCTCCTTAGTCAGCGCTGTGGTGGCAGTTTTGTTATTCAGTATGTTTACAGGCCAGATGAGTCATGAGACTGCTCAGAAGCCGGTTGTAGCAACTGGAAATGTTGCCCCAAGCAGTAGTGATCCATTTGACCGGATTATTCAAGCTGCTGCCACGGTTCGCCCTGCAGTAGTAAGTATTATCAATCATAAAGAAGATAATGAAGAATTAAACATTCTGGATGAGTCTGCACTAGGCTCAGGAGTGATCTATAAAAAGACAGGGAATAAAGCATTTATCATTACCAATAATCATGTCATTGAAGACTCCGGTAATCTCGAAGTAGTTACAGTGAACGGAGAGACTCGTAAGGCAACACTCGTTGGAACGGATAAAGTAAGCGACATTGCGGTACTCTCTATTGATGCCAAAGGAATCGATACCATCGCGCAGCTCGGTGATTCCTCTAAGCTTCGTCTAGGTGAAACGGTCATTGCTATCGGTAATCCGCTAGGACTTGGTGATACATTGACCTCGGGGATTGTTAGCTATACTGAACGGATGGTTCCCGTATCCCTTAATCAGGATGGAGTATATGACTGGGAACAAGAAGTGATACAGACCGATGCGGCGATTAATGAAGGAAACAGTGGCGGCGCATTAGTGGATCTGGATGGCAAGGTCATTGGAATTAACACAATGAAGATTTCAGATACGGGTGTAGAGGGTCTGGGTTTTGCAATTCCTGCGAATCATGTGATAGATATCGCTAATGAGCTGGCTGAAAAAGGACATATTGCCCGTTCGTACTTGGGTGTATATTCAGTTGATTTGAACAATCCGTACGTTCCACTAGCAGAAGATCAACGCAATGAATTGAACCTGCCGAACAGTGTTAAGGATGGAGTAGTTGTTCTAGAAGCCGTTGGCCCTGCGAAGGAAGCTGGACTGCAATTCAATGATGTCATTACCAAATTTAATGATCAATCAATCATATCTACCCTTTCTCTTCGCAAGTACTTATATAATCATACGAAGATCGGTGATGATCTGAAAATTACTTATTATCGAAACGGCGAGGCCAAACAGGCAACAGTTAAACTTCTTGAAAAACCACAGGAATAATATGCTGGAAGTCGGTATATAATGATATAGCAGTTACGACAAGTAGAGCGGACTACCCCTTCGATTCCGAGGGGGTACCTTCTTGAAAAAACGGATAAAAGTAACGTTTTTGGAAAAGCTATTTTTCTAAAACCATGATAATTATGCCAGAAAAAGGATCTATTTAGGGAATAAACACTAAGTGGCAGCCCTTACATTGGAAGGTAATACTTATTAGGGCAAAACCGGATATATTCGGATGCTTGCTTGCCTTTGCTAATCAGGTGTGGTAATATGATATCAATCATACATTTAGTCCCTAATTCTCGCATTGAAAAGGGCTGTCATATTTGGTAATACAACCTTTTTCAATGTGTGAATTTTTTCTTTGTTTGAAGATAAAAAGAACATATTAATTTAAATTTGTGGAGGTAACACACATGCAAACAGGTACAGTTAAATGGTTCAACGCAGAAAAAGGATTCGGATTTATCGAAGTTGAAGGCGGAAGCGACGTATTCGTTCACTTCAGCGCAATCACTGGCGACGGCTTCAAAACTTTGGACGAAGGCCAACGCGTTGAATTCAACGTTGTTCAAGGCAACCGTGGACCACAAGCCGAAAACGTTGTAAAACTGTAATAATAGAAGAAACCGTCCCAGCTTGTGAAAGTTGGGACGGTCTTTTTATATCTAGTTACTCACTATTGACTTACAGGATGGGAGGAACGGCAATGAACTACCGGAAGAAACCTTTGGAAGAAATACCGGAAGAAAATACCGCAATTTGGGCATGTACCAATGAGGGATGCAACGGATGGATGAGGGATAATTTCGCATTTGAACATGCGCCTTCTTGCCGTCTATGTGACTCTCCAATGGTTCGCAGCACGAAGATGCTACCCCAATTGCTTAATTCGAATGGCGATCTCAAATCGCTGAAGAAGGGTATTTCCATCTAACCAATACCTAAATGAGTCAAGCATTTAATAGAACGACGAACCACTCAAGACGGGTAAACCGTCTTATTTTTTTTGCTTTCTTTATGCTAAATTGTGATCTTTGTCACAAATCATTTGAATTTCACCGTTAAATGACTATCTTTATGTGACATTTATCACAAAAAGAAGTTTAAATTTTTGACAGAATATAATTAACGAAAAGGGGAGAAGGAAGGGACAAATATGGATACAGTAATGCTGTCGCGTATACAATTTGCGTCGACGACAATATTCCACTATTTCTTTGTACCGGTATCAATCGGACTAGCGCTCTTGATTGCAATCATGGAGACAATGTACGTTAGAAAAGGTAATGAAGAGTACAAAAAAATGGCGCAGTTCTGGGGAAAGCTATTCCTCATCAATTTTGCAGTAGGGGTAGTTACAGGAATCTTGCAGGAATTTCAGTTCGGGATGAACTGGTCCGATTATTCACGTTTTGTGGGTGATGTATTCGGGGCTCCACTTGCAGTTGAGGCATTGGCAGCCTTTTTCCTGGAGTCTACTTTTATTGGGATATGGATATTCGGCTGGGATAAGGTGTCCAAGCGAGTACATTTACTGTCCATCTGGCTGGTAGCGTTCGGTACGATGTTATCTGCATTCTGGATTCTAGCGGCTAACTCTTTTATGCAGCATCCTGTGGGTTTTGAGATAAATAATGGACGTGCAGAAATGAATGATTTCTTCGCGCTTATTACGAACGGACAATTGCTGGTTGAATTCCCACACACCGTACTGGCTGCTTATGCAACAGGTGCTTTTCTTGTAACTGGTATTAGTGCTTATAAAATATTGAAGAAACAAGAGGTTTCTTTCTTTAAGAAGTCTTTTCAGATTGCAGCCATCGTAGGGATTATTTCTTCTATTGGTGTAGCTGTTGCTGGTCACGCCCAAGCGCAATATTTGGTTGAAACTCAACCAATGAAAATGGCAGCTTCCGAAGGACTGTGGGGTAAGAGTGGTGACCCAGCACCTTGGACCGTATGGGCAAACATTGATCCAAAAAATCAAATTAGTAGTGGAGAATTTCAAATTCCTTATATGCTGAGTTTCCTTTCATACAGTAAATTTTCCGGTGAAGTTAAAGGTATGCTTGAGCTGCAAGCGGAGTATGAGCAAACCTATGGCCCCGGTGACTATATTCCACCTGTACGTACGACATTCTGGAGTTTCCGGATCATGGTTCTAGCAGGAACGTTAATGATTGTATTGGGAATGTACGCTATGTACTTAATGTGGCGCAAAAAAATGGACCGTCCGAACACTTGGTTTATGCGGTTTATGTTATGGGGCTTGTTGCTTCCTCCGATTGCGAATACAGCCGGTTGGGTTATGACCGAATTCGGGCGTCAGCCATGGACGGTATTCGGACTGATGACAACGGAAGACAGTGTGTCGCCTAATATTACAAGTGGTCAAGTTCTGTTCTCCGTGATTTCTTTTACAACGATTTATTTAATTCTAGGATTAGTGTTGGTCGGATTGTTTATTAAAGTGATTAAAAAAGGTCCTTATGCAATGGATAACGATCACGGCGATTCGAATGATCCATATAACGAGGAGGGTTCCCATGATATCTCTTAATGAATTGTGGTTTGTGCTGATTGCAGTTCTGTTTATAGGGTTCTTCTTCCTAGAGGGTTTCGATTTCGGCGTAGGGATGGAAACACAAATTCTCGCTAAAAATGATACAGAGCGCCGTGTTCTGATTAACTCGATCGGACCCTTCTGGGATGGGAATGAGGTATGGCTTATCACAGCTGCGGGTGCAATGTTTGCGGCTTTCCCGGAGTGGTATGCAACGCTGTTTAGTGGATTCTATATTCCTTTTGTATTTGCCTTATTAGCTTTGATAGCGCGTGGTGTCGCTTTTGAATTCAGAGGTAAACGTGATTCATTGGCTTGGAAAAGAACTTGGGATGCTTGTATCTTTATCGGCAGCTTCCTTCCACCATTCCTCTTGGCAGTAGTATTTGCAAGCTTTATCAAAGGATTGCCTATTGATGGGGAGATGCAAATGTATGCAGGGTTCACAGATATCGTGAATGTGTACACTGTAGTAGCAGGGCTTACTGTTGTCCTTCTGTGCCTGGTGCATGGTCTCATGTTCACAACACTGCGTACAGTGGGGGATCTACAGGCTCGCGCTCGCAAGTTGGCTCAAAAATTGCTAATCCCGCTCGCAGCTTTATTTACTGCTTTTGTGATTATGACTTATAATATGACGGATATTTTCGAGCAACGTGGAACGATTCTTATGATTATTGTAGCCCTGGGAGTTATCGCCTTTGTACTGTCCGGTTACTTCATGACGAAGAAGAAGGATGGCTACGCTTTTGGAATGACAGGAGCGGTAATGGCGCTTTCGGTAACTTCTATCTTTGTAGGATTGTTCCCGCGTGTTATGATTAGTTCAATTGATCAAGCTTTTAATTTGACGATCACTAATGCGGCTTCCGGCCATTACTCTTTGAAGGTAATGACGATTGTGGCACTGACTATCCTTCCGTTCGTATTGGGATATCAAATTTGGAGTTACTTTGTTTTTCATAAACGGGTTCACGAGAAGGAGCATCTTGAATACTAATGGATAAAAACTTGCTTGGGTATAAAGGAGTTAAGCCAGTCTTTCTGATTGTAGGCTTCCTTACCCTGGCGCAAAGCTTGTCCATACTTCTGCTGGCTAAATCGCTGGCAGAAGTCATCTCTGCGCTATTTGCGGGAGAACCTCTGAAGGAACAATGGGGCACTGCGCTATTGTTCCTTCTTGCATTTCTTGTGCGCCATGCTTGTGCTATGCTGATGAGCCGTGTCTCTTACCGCTTCGCGGAAGCAACGGGCAGCACTATGCGGAGGGAAATGATGGACAAGCTCTTCCAGCTTGGCCCTAGAATGGTGGGCGGGCGTGGAACCGGGGATCTTGTTACACTGGTGCTGGAAGGGGTAACTAAATTCCGCACGTATCTGGAAGCGATCATTCCTAGAATGGTAGGGATGTCTGTTACACCGATCTTGGTGCTTATTTACGTCTTTACGATGGACACTACGAGCGGGATTATTCTTACGGTAACTATGCCGATTATTATTGTTTTTATGATTTTGATTGGGATGACGGCCCGTAAGCAAATGGATCGGCAATTGAAATCGTATCGCACATTATCTAATCATTTTGTAGACTCATTACGTGGGCTAGAAACATTAAAATTTCTAGGACGCAGTCGTAGTCATAGCGACAGCATTGCTACTGTCAGCGATCGTTATCGCTCGGCGACCATGCGTACGCTGCGAGTGGCCTTTTTGTCATCGTTCGCCCTGGATTTCTTCACTATGCTGTCTGTAGCTTCTGTAGCGGTAAGTCTTGGTTTGCGGCTTGTAAATGAACAAATGACATTGGTTACGGGCTTAACGATTCTAATCTTGGCTCCGGAATATTTCCTGCCTGTCAGATTGGTAGGTTCAGATTTCCATGCTACTTTGGATGGGAAAGAAGCTGCTGAAGCAATGAAGAGCATTATAGATCAAGATGAGGTGAAGGCTGAAGTAATCGTCCCTAACGGTGATCTATCTGTCGGTTCTGCAGCGAAAACATCGGAACAAATATTCACTTGGCATGAGGATAGCGTGCTCACATTAAATGACGTTAGCGTGAAGTATGAGGAAGCAGGGCTTTCTTCGCTGGAAGCGCTGAACCTGCAATTTAAAGGAGCTAGCAAAATTGGGATTATCGGAGAGAGCGGGGCCGGTAAATCTACTTTAGTGGATATATTAGGGGGCTTCTTACACCCTACTTCAGGAAGTATCACGGTTAACGGTACTACGGTTAGTGCATTAACGGATGAGGCTTGGCGAAAACAGACCTCGTATATCCCGCAGCGTCCGTATATTTTTAGCGGCACGTTAGCGGATAATATACGTTTTTATTACCCTGAGGCTTCTATGGAAGCTGTTGCCGCGGCAGTGAAAGCTACTGGTTTATCGGGTTTGGTGGATACTCTTCCGCATGGCTTAGATGAGATGATTGGTGGCGGCGGCCGTTCGTTCAGCGGTGGCCAGGAGCAACGGGTGGCATTAGCCCGGGCACTGCTTAGCAGCCGTCCGATTATGCTTCTAGACGAGCCAACGGCGCATCTGGATATTGAAACGGAATATGAGCTGAAGGAGACGATGGTGCCCCTTTTTGAAGGAAAGCTGGTCTTTCTGGCTACCCATCGCCTGCACTGGATGCTCGATATGGACATTATTGTAGTAATGAAGCAAGGCCAAGTGGCAGAAATCGGTACCCATCAGGAGTTACTTGCCCGCAAGGGTGCGTATTATGAGTTGATTGGGTCGCAATTGGAGGGAATCCATTGAAACGTGAAGGATGGTTTGCTCCCTATGTATCGTCGTATTTTTGGCGTTTTGTGTTAATTATTGTGCTTGGGGCGTTGACGATTTTTACTGCCTCTTCATTGATGTATACTTCAGGATTTCTGATCTCAAAAGCGTCTACACCGGTCGAAAATATCCTGATGATCTACGTGCCGATTGTTGGTGTACGTACGTTCGGAACAAGCCGGGCAGTCATTCACTACGTAGAACGGCTGATTGGGCATGACACCATTTTACGGATTCTTTCTAAAATGCGTGTGCGCCTGTACAATATTTTGGAGCCACAGGCCTTGTTCCTGTCGTCGCGTTTCCGTACTGGGGATATTCTCGGGATGTTAGCTGATGACATCGAATATTTGCAAAATGTATATCTGAGAACCGTATTTCCAAGTGTTATTGCTTTATTGATCTACGGGGTTGCGGTGATTGCGTTGGGCACCTTTGATATCGGTTTTGCGTTATTAATGGCTTTGTATATTTTGGTGTTGGTCGTGGTATTGCCGCTTATATCTTTGTTGTTCACCCAGAAACGTCAACGTGAAGTGAAGGTAGAGCGTAATCGCCTCTATCAAAAGCTGACGGACGCCGTTCTCGGTATGGGCGATTGGGTCATTAGTGGACGGCAAAGCCAGTTCGTAGAGACCTACGAAGCAGATGAGAAAAAAGTGGCCAAAACTGATGCAGCGCTGCGCAGCTGGGCGCGTCTACGTGCGTTCATCGGGCAAGCAGTTGTTGGGGTTGGTGTACTTTCGATGTTATATTGGGCCGCCGGGGAGTATGCGGATGGTGCTATTGCAGGTACGTTGATTGCGGCGTTTGTCTTGGTTGTTTTTCCTGTAGCAGATGCTTTTTTGCCAGTATCCGAAGCGGTGGAGAAAATCCCGCAGTACCGTAACTCGCTGGAGCGGTTGTCTGGAGTGGTCGGAGAAGAGCAGAACATAGTTTCCGAACAGGCATTTGTAGTCGATGTTCTACCTCAGGCCATAAAAAGTGCTCATATCAAGCTCGAAAATGTGGGTTACCGCTATGGATCAGAGGATAATTGGTCGGTTCGTGATCTCAGCCTCGACATCCCACAAGGCAAAAAAATTGCCATCATCGGCCGTAGCGGGGCAGGGAAATCGACGTTGTTAAAGGCTATTCAAGGGGTTATCCAACCTTCTGCAGGTTCGGCTATGATTAATGGAATGGCGGCTGCTGCCTATGGCGATAACATTCCGTCTATTATAGCGGTGCTAAATCAAAGCCCACACTTATTTGATACTACGGTAGCGAACAATATTCGTATGGGTGATCCGAAGGCTTCCGAACAAGCGATTAAAGAAGCTGGCGCATTAGCCAAAATGGATACGCTGATCTCCTCGTTACCAGATGGATACAGTACCTTTGTCCGTGAAGCGGGGCAACGTTTCTCCGGTGGAGAGCGTCAGCGGATAGCGTTAGCTCGTATTTTGCTGCAAAATACACCTGTCGTCATTCTTGACGAACCGACCGTAGGGTTGGACCCAAGCACGGAGCGTGATCTTTTGCAGACGATGTTTGAAGCTATGGACGGTAAATCTCTGATCTGGGTAACGCATCATTTGGTTGGTGCGGAGCAGATGGATGAAGTGATTTTTATGGAAAATGGCTCGGTAGAAATGCGTGGAACCCATGCAGAGCTGATGGAAAAAGAACCTCGTTACCGCAGATTGTATGAGCTGGATCGTCCAGTGGAGTTTCTAGGGTAGGATGGAGAGTTTGCAGATAACATTTATAGAAATTAGAGAGATATTAGTGAAGAGATTCCTTTTGCCCGTTTGGGGTGGGAGGAATCTTTTTTTTCGGTAGGGCAAGAATATAGACAATGGATGAACAGATTGCTGGAATGGATAGATAGGAGTTCCATTTTCGTGGGAAGTATGGTAGAACAATAGAAGGAGTATTAGGCCGCAGCGGCACAGAAAGGGATGCTTGGTTGAATGTATGTAGTATGTAAAGAACATGTAGAGTTAGCCATCGACAAATTTGTGGACGAGTATGAGGA
The DNA here is from genome assembly GCF_037992965.1 of Paenibacillus sp. FSL E2-0190. Classification (NCBI taxonomy): domain Bacteria; kingdom Bacillati; phylum Bacillota; class Bacilli; order Caryophanales; family Paenibacillaceae; genus Paenibacillus; species Paenibacillus sp. FSL E2-0190. The sequence goes on along the minus strand of NZ_CP150306.1, from coordinate 6,963,478 downwards.
TGCACCTGATATTGTGGACTTGAAGGAGACCGAGTTCTCGGACTGGGACCCGCCGGCCAAATGTGCGGAATGTGAGAAGAATGCGGAATATTTAGTGGTCTAAAGGACTGTTAAAATTTATTAAAAACACCTTGCAGTCCCGGAAATGGGCCGCAGGGTGTTTTTTTGCATGAAATAATATATGTGTTAGCCGATTAGGTCTTATGCATCTGCTGCATCTACTATGTCGGTCAGCGAGCTGCTTCGGTTGCCTCGGCGGTAGAGAATAGCTGAGATGATGGCGATCAATGCTGCAATAGAGAGTCCCCAGTAGATATTGGAGTAGGCTGCAGAAAGCGGCAGTCCGCGCTGCCATTCCAGAGCGCTTGCGGCCATAGCTACGCTGAAGGCGCCGCTAAAGAATTGCAGCAGCTGGAACAGGCCCATCCCAGAGCCGATTTGCGAAGAAGGCAGAATCCGAGAGATTTCATTGGATACACTACTGGACAGTGTCGTGAAGGCCAGACTCATAATCATATAGATGAACATGACGGCAATCCATGACCGCCCAGCAAAGAAAGCGAATAGGATGGTAGCGGTCAATACGAGCAATGGTGCAAAACGTAAAATCCCCGCATTGCCATAACGGTCAATGATTCGTCCCACGGAGCGGGAGACAAAGATGGCGAGCAGCGAACCCGGAAAGATCACAAGCCCGGCATGGCTTGCGCTGAAGCCGAAACGGTGAGTCAAAATCTGCGGCAGCAGGAATAACGTGGCAAAGCTGCACAGGTAGGAGGCAACTCCGATCAGAGCCAACACGAGATATGAGCGGTTACGGAAAAGCTCCGGCATCACGAATGGATCAGGTGTGCTGCGGATACGGCCAACAAATAAAGCAATTGCGACAATTCCGGCGATCAAGGCAATCCACAGCCCGCTGGTCAGGAACAGCAGCAGCCCGGTCGTGCCGACGCCCAAGAACAGCCCGCCAAGCACATCAAAGGAGCCACGGGTGGGTACTTCTTTGGGCAGCAGAATAAGGAACAGCGGCACTAGAAGCAGAATAGCTGCCGTTACAGAGAATAACCAAATCCAACCGAGATATTCGACGATGGCTCCGCCCGCGACCGGCCCAAGCCCTAGACCCAGCGAGACGGCTGACATAATTGTCGCCATTGCTTTGCCGCGGCGGGCTTGCGGGATATAGCGGGTAAACAGGACAAGAGATAAGGACATTACCGCGCCCGCGCCCGAGGCCTGGAGAATGCGAACGATAAGCAGGAAGATAAAGTTGGTGCTGAAAAAGCCGGCAACAGCCGCGAGGCCCAGCGTCAACAAGCCTATAACCAACAGACGGCGAATCGGCAGAAAATCAGAAAGCCGGCTGTACGTGATTGAGGCAATCGAGAACATAATGGAATACCCGGTGACAATCCAAGAAGCGGACGCAGCCGTAATCCCAAAGGCTTCGGTCACATCAGGCAGCGCCAGATTGAACATAGCCGTATTCATGATGACGAGAACCACAGCGACACTGAACAGCAGGGTCAGCAGGCCTTCTCGTGGAAGAGGCGCTTCCGGAACGGAGGCTTCATGATCCGCATTCGCGGAGAGGTTATTTACAGAAGTCATGTGCGAAGCACTCCTTTTATTATTGTTTAATAGTTCGATTACTTACGAACAATTGAAATATAGCATGCGTTGATATAAAATGCAATTAGGAACACCAATATTTTTTTCGCATTCATCGTACGACAAAAGGGGATAATCATCCGTGAAAATACTATTTCATCCGGACCGCAAGGACATTCAGCTTGCCTCCGTATTGTATGCACTCAGCGATCCGATTCGCTTACATATCGTATCGGATATTCACTTAAATGGAGAACAGGCTTGCAACTGCTTCAACGTCCCGATCGCAAAATCCACCATGTCTCACCATGCCCGTACTTTGCGCGAGTCAGGGGTTGTTTTTACACGAGTTCAAGGGACACAGCGCATGTTGTCCCTGCGGACTGAGGATCTTAATGCACGTTTCCCAGGCTTGCTGGACTCTATATTGAGTGCTTATGAAGCTGGGGAGAAACCGGATTTTGTGATGGAGGAGTAGGGGGAGAGTAAGTAGAAGTAGATTGAACCTGCTGAGGACGGGGAATACATGAAATTCTAGATTCAGGCAATCTAGGAATACGTGGGATCAGATCCAGGGATTGCATGAAAAATAGGACATTTAGGGACTGCGCAAGGTAGGCCGTTTTAATTGTCGTTTCTTTTCCACCAAATATGTGATAGAACAGAAGGTACTTACTAAAACTACAAGGGACGCCCAGTGCGCGTCCTTTTGCTATTTCTATAGAGGATTATGACAGGAGGCACTTATGCTTATTCAAATTATTGGCGTAGGAAAGTTGAAGGAAAAGTACTTGATCGATGGCATCGCGGAGTATGCAAAACGGCTGACACCATACCTGAAGTTTCAGGTCATTGAGGTGGCAGATGAAAAAGCACCCGATTCTCTAAGCGAAGCAGAGGTCGTGCAGGTGAAGGGACGCGAGGGCGAACGCATCCTCGCGCAGATTAAGAGCGAGGCGCATGTCATTGCGCTCGCGATCGACGGCAAGCTGTGGAGCTCGGAAGAGCTTGCCGCAGAAATTGACCGGCTCGGCACCTACGGGACGAGCCATGTCGTGTTCGTCATCGGAGGGAGCCACGGGCTCTCCGACGAGGTCATGCGCCGCGCGCAGCAGCGCATGAGCTTCGGGCGCATGACGCTGCCTCATCAGCTCATGCGCCTGGTGCTGGTGGAGCAGGTGTATCGCGCGGTGAAGATCAATCGGGGGGAACCGTATCATAAATAAGGGCAAGTTTTTTGCTGACTTTTTCGTGCAGAAATTGCAAGGTATTCATTTTTTATTTCCGATAAAATTGCCTTGAAGGGAGGGAATACGATGGATTGGTTGGACAGGATGAATAGTGCCATGGAATATATCGAAACAAATCTAGCGGACACTATTTCATTTGATGAAATAGCACAGAGAGCCTGTTGCTCTACCTATCATTTTCAAAGAATGTTTCCATTTATTACTGGCGTATCGTTATCGGAGTACATTCGACGTCGACGGTTGACATTGGCGGCATTCGAACTGCAGACAACAGACTCAAAGGTTATTGATGTAGCTATGAAAAATGGATATGATTCGCCGGAGGCGTTTGCACGGGCCTTTAAGAATCTTCATGGTATTATGCCGACATCTGCGCGCGATACAGGCGTTTCTCTAAAAGCCTATCCTCGAATGTCCTTTCATATTTCAATAAAAGGGGATGTCGAAATGAATTACCGTATTGAGCAAAGAGGTTCTTTTGAGATGTTTGGAGTATATGGATTTATAAATGCAGACCAGAAAACAGCGTTCTCTGAAGTTCCTCAATTCCGTATAAAATGTGATGATGATGGCAGCGTTGATCTTATGAACGACTTACTGGGACGTTTTGGTGACACCATGTTACACGCCGCCCTTTACGATCACACTAAAGAATCTTTCAAATACATGGTCTGTTATCATTTACCTAAGGGTCTTGAAATTCCGGAGAGATTTACAAAACTTTCTGTCCCAACATTAACGTGGGCGATTTTCCCGGAGCCGCAATGTGATATGCAAAAACTATGGCAACGAATCTATTCTGAGTGGTTTCCGACATCTGAATACGAACAGGTTGAGGGCCCTAGTTTCGAAATGTATTATGGAATGGCACGGCATGGGAATGTTTCAGGAGAAATCTGGATACCGGTGAAGAAAAAATAACGCTCTTATGCGAGCGAAATGTAGGCGTTAACGAAGATGACAACTGAACAAATCTAGATTAATAAAGGGTCATCCCCACAAAGGATGGCCCTATAACTTGCCGTTACAGACAGCGCGGTGAACCGTATCATAAGTAGTGGTAAAGCGGAGAACAGAACTCAATATTAGTTTAAATGACTTGAACTGCACGGCATAACGGTTGAAAGCCAATACAATTGAAATAACAAAAATGTAAAAAGAGCCTCCACTTCGATTTTAGTGGAGGCTCTTTTAAGGCTGCTAATCAATGCGCCAGATGCTCGCTCATACTTATGTAAAATTAAATGTTTGCTACTTGGCAATGCTAGGCACCCATAATTCCTGCTCAATTTTGGCTCCAGGAGCCAAATAATTCTCTATACATGAGGAGTGAAGAGTTTATGGTTACCTCAGCTGAGAGCGATATTCAGGATATTGTAGGTATGCTTCGTGACGCTAATGATGAGAAGATACGCGTGGCGAAAAATGTACTTAAAGAATTATTATGAGATACGTCCCTCAGAGCAAATGAGGTCATTTAAAACAAGCGCACAAGCCATTGGCTTGTGCGTTTTGCTGCAGCTTAAGTATAGTTCTTATTTTATGATTAATGGTAATAGTCTGAAATTTGATTTTCTAATAATCTTATTAATTTAAACGGGAGCGGCCATGTCGTCATTTATCGGATTTATAGTAGTTATTATCGTATTATCCATCTTAACTGGGATGAAGCAGGGGACTAAGAAGAAGAGATGACGCAGTACGGCAAGCGGAAACCTGCTGTTAAGAAAAGCAATAACAAAAGCAATAACAAAAGCGTGAAAACGACCTTTAACCGTTCTTCAATACCATGCAGTCCTGACGATGTACTTTTAAGAACACCTTTGGACAAACTAGCATGCAAAACTTGCCGTTACAGACAAAGCGCTGAACCGTATCACAAGTAACTACAAATTTTATTAATTTTTGGGTCATAAGGAGGAAGAAATGACTGAATTACTAGCTCCAGCAGGAAATATGGAAGCTTTAAAAGCTGCAATTTCTAATGGTTGTGATGCAATATACTTAGGAATGCAAAAATTTGGTGCACGTGCATACTCATCTAATTTTGATTTAGAAACGTTAAAAGAGGCTGTTACGTATGCGCACCTGAGGAACGTTAAAATCTATGTTGCAATGAATACCATCGTTTTTGAAAATGAAGTTGAAGAGATGAAAGAGCAGATACACGAATTAAATGAAATCGGTGTTGATGGCATTATCGTCCAGGATCTGACTGCGTTCGATTATATCGTTAAAAACTTTCTTGATATGGAAGCACATTGTTCAACTCAAATGGGAATAGACGATTTAGACGGAACTTTATTATTAAAAGAACTTGGTGCCAAAAGAGTTGTTCTGTCCCGTGAGGTTGAGATTGAAAAAGTAAAAGAGATCAAAAGAAAAGCTGAGATACCTTTAGAAATTTTCGTTCACGGTGCTTTATGTGTATCTTACTCGGGAAACTGTCTAATGTCAGGATTAATGGGTAATCGAAGCGCAAATCGCGGAAGATGTGTGGGTTCATGCCGTAAGGAGTATGAACTCATGGATAAGACAACAGGTACATCTTTAGGGAAAAACCATATTCTATCTACCAAGGACTTAAACACAATCGACTATATCGAGGATTTAAAAGAAATCGATTCTTTAAAAATAGAAGGCCGAATGAAAGTGCCTACGTATGTTGCTAATGTTGTATCCAAATATCGCATGGCCTTAGATCATAAAATAACCGAAGAAGATAAAGAAAATCTGAAGAAAACATTCAATCGAACATTTACTAAAGGATATTTGTTTCACGAAGATAGGAGAAATATTACAAACATTTTAAGACCTAATCACTTTGGTTATGAAATTGGAACAATCAGCAAGATTGTTAAAGATAGGTATGAAATAACACTTACACGTCCTTTAAATCAGAACGATACCATTCGAATCAGTCACAACAATGAAGATGTTAATTTAACGGTTGCAAAACTGTACGATAAAGAGGGCGAATTAATCAACAAAGCAGATGATGTCTGCTATATCAAAATCAAAGAAAAGATGTCTACGGGAGATTTAGTATATAAAACGAAGGATTATTTCTATAACAAAGAATTAGAATCATCACTGGAAAAAGAATTTAAGCGGTTTAACCTCGATATTAGAGTATATGCACGTCCAGATTCAAAGCTTGTCATAGATGCGGAGGGCTTAGGCTGTCATTATTCATATGAAAGCGAGGAAATACTAGGCGAAGCCATTAATAATCCAACAACAAAAGACCAGGTAATCAAGCAATTTTCAAGATTAAATGATACGATATTCGAACTTAATCATGTGGATTTTGAGGAATGCAATGCTTTTATTCCAGCTAAACTGTTAAATGCAGCAAGAAGAGATATTGTACTGGGCTTATATGACTTAAAGCTTAACAGCCAGAAGAAAAGAACCAAGGCTTTGGAAGCAAAAGAAAAAATAAGCTTTGCCCCTGAAAAACCATACTTTACGGCCTCTGTAACGACTAAGGAGCAGTATGATGCTTGCGTGAGCTGTGGAATTAAGGAAATCTATTATGAAAATGTTGTTAGAAGAAATCAGAATCGTTATAAGGAAAAAGAAGGGCAGCTACTAATCGGAGGATATGGCGGAATTTATCACTACAGAGAAACGAATCCGTTTGTTACGGACTATTCTCTAAATGTTGTTAATGCTACTAGTTGCTATGAATTATATAAATTAGGTGCAAAACGAGTCACTTTATCTTATGAATTGAATAAGAGCCAAATTGAAGATTTAAGGAATGCCTATTATGAAGAAAATGACGGCTATCCTGCACTGGAAATGATTGTATATGGCAAGGTTCCTTTGATGTTTACAAAATATTGCCCGATGAAAAAAATGAATCAATGCAGAATTTGCAAAACGAAGAGCTATGAGTTAAAAGATGAGCACGGAACGTTCCCTATCATTTCCCATAATGATTGTACAACGACTCTCCTTAATGGGAAGACGCTTAATCTTTTAGATGAGCTACAAATCATCAAAGGAATCGAGGCGCTCAGATTAAACTTCACAGTTGAATCAAAAGAGCAGGTTGTGAAAGTCATTAATATGGCGTCAGGCAAATTAAATGGCTCTATGAATAATGCTGTCTTTAATCAGGAAACAGACACAAGAGGACATTTTAATAAAGAGATTGTGTAGTCGTGGAATTCATTAAATGTTCTAAAATCTTGGGGAATACTATAAGTAAATCCGAGACAGGTGCAATTCAATCCAATCATAAGGATGAACTTCAGATGAAAATATTATTAGTTGAAGATGATAAGACGATCGCGTCGGGACTGGAATATTCGCTGCAGCAAGAGGGTTATTGGACTGTTCTCTGCGATAATGCCGCTTCAGCCCGAAAGGTGCTCGCCGAAGACATCGATCAGTTCACTATTACGAGCTAGAGAAGCTGTCCATCTATTTACGGGAGATTAGCAGCGGCCAGGCCTCCCTTGACCCTCGCGATAATCAAGAAGGTGAGCTTAGCATCTTAAAGAATGATATTTACAAGGTGACACGCATGCTCTCCGAGCATCGTTCTCTATTGCAGCAGGATAAGCTTCAACTGACCGATGCCATCTCCGATATTTCACATCAACTCAAAACACCGATCACCTCTATGACAGTCATGGCAGATCTGTTAAGCGCCCCTGATCTGCCTCCACTCAAAAGAACGGAGTTCACCCATCATATTCGCATTCAACTTGAACGGATCGATTGGCTTGTTTCATCTTTATTAAAGCTAGCGAAAATGGATGGGGGACTATCCCGTTCAAAAAAGATCGAATACACATGAAAACCCTAATCCTAAATGCACTGGAGCCGGTTATGATTCCGATGGATATTAAGGGACAGACCGTTTCCATCACAGGGGATGACAACGTCTCTTTTGACGGCGATTTCCATTGGACTGCTGAAGCGGTTATCAATATTTTGAAGAATGGAGTGGAGCATACACCTGAGGGCGGTGCGATTACCATCACATTTTCCGACAACGTGCTATTTACGGAAATCGTTATTGCTGACAACGGAGAGGGCATTCCGAAAGAGGATTTGCCTTATATATTCAAACGTTTTTATAAAGGAAAGAATGCTAATGAAGGAAGCATCGGTATAGGGCTTGCGATGGCTCACAGCATCATTGCAAGCCAGAACGGCGTGATTGATGTAACGAGCGACAGCGGGACTGGTACAGAGTTTCGGATCAAATTTTATAAGCATGTGATTTAACAGCACTCCATAAGTGACTAAACTGTCACCTCCAATGTCACTGTAAAGTCATTTTGGACAGATAAAATGATATTCATCAGATGAACGATGGAGGTACAACCATGCAAATGAAGCAGCATCGCAAGATTACTTTTTTTATCACGATAGGCTACACCCTGATTATTCTTTATTTTATGTTTTTTGCTTTCGGCAGAGCGGATAAGGTAGATCTAACCAGTCAGTACACCTTTATTTTTTTGCCGGACGATTTTTTTAGGGTGCCGGGTCTTTCCGATCTTCTACATCCGACACTGATGGACTTGGTGGGTATTGGAAACATTGCAGCCTTCATACCTTTTGGCATACTGTTTCCGTTGTTATACCGCACCAGCTTTGTTCGCTTCATGACAGGGTTTATCCTGTCCATTCTTGTGGTGGAGACCATCCAGGCACTAACATTCCTCGGCAGCTTTGACACGAACGACGTCATAAAGAACTCATTGGGCGCTGCTATTGGATTCGGGGCCTACAAGATTGGCTTCCGTACAAAAAACTACTGGAGAAATATCACTGCTACGGGAATTGCCAGTGCTGTCTTAATGCTCGGCGTGTGGGGGGTCTTAGGAGTAGTTGATCAAGTGTTCACCAAAGAGTTGGCCCCTTTTGTAGCGATAAACGAATGGGAAGATAGTACCGGAAATCGATTAACGGGAACCAAACAGAACAGTCTTAAGATTGGCGGTCAAGACGTGACACCCCAATATAATGTGTATGGCATCGAAGGTAAAAAGAAGGAAACATATACGTATTCGCTAGACAATAAGGGAGATCTGTATCTTAGCTTGAATTATGGAATTCCTGATCATAAGGATTTTCAGGGCAGCATTAAGGTTACCGTTGACGGGCATGAGCTCCTGTCTGTATCTACAGAAGATCAGCTCCATGAGCCGGATATGAGGATCCTTTATCTCACCGGGGCTAAGGAGCTTAAGATAACCATTGAGGGGAATGAAACCCTTTGGGATGTTGGATATAGAGAGATGGTATATACCTGGAATTGAGCATCTAGGGAAGGAGGGATGGCAATGGAGATTTTAACAATTGAAAATTTGTCCGAAATATACGGCACAGGCGAATCGGCGGTGAAGGCGCTTGATGATGTTTCCTTTTCGGTCCAAAAAGGTGAATTCGTCGCAATTATCGGACCTTCCGGATCGGGGAAATCGACACTCCTTCATATGCTGGGCGGTGTGGATCGACCGACTGGCGGGAAAGTGTATGTACAGGATACGGATATGTATACCTTGGACGAAACGCAGCTGGCCATCTTCAGACGCAGGCAAATCGGGCTGATCTTGTGAATACGTTGAATTTGCAGCATCGATTAAACCATCTGCCGAATCAGCTATCCGGTGGACAGCAGCAGCGTGTCTCGATTGGCAGGGCGATCATCGGCAATCCTGCGATCATGCTGGCCGACGAACCCACCGGGAATCTGGACAGCAGGAATAGCAGCGAGATCGTCGTTTTATTGAAAATACTGAATAAGACCTATCATCAGACACTGATCGTAATCACGCATGACGAACGGATCGCCCTGCAAGCCGACAGAATCATTTCGATTGAAGATGGGAGGATTGCCAAAAACGAGGTGATAAGGCGATGAATATTGTCAATACATTAACCATCCGGCATCTGAAGCAGAACAAGAGACGAACACTTGTGACTATTTTTGGCGTAATTATTTCGGTATCCATGATGACCGCTGTCATTACGCTTGTTTTTTCCTTTGCGGATTTAATGATCAGACAAACTATCACAGATACAGGGGAGTGGCATATTCAGTATCAAGATATAACCAAGAAACAGCTTGCGGCGATACAGGGCGATGATGCAACCAAAACGGTTGCAATCACAAGAGACCTTGGGTATGCCCCATTAGAAGGGGGACAAAATTCCAATAAGCCGTACTTGTTCATTAAGGAATATGATGTGCAAGGGTTCACACAATTTCAGATTGAAATAAGCAAGGGACGTCTTCCGCACACGGACAAGGAGGTTGTGATCTCCGAGTCTGTTGCAACAAATGGCAAAGTGAAGTACGAAATCGGCGACCGTCTAACGCTTCGCGTCGGCGACCGATTCGAACAAGGGGGCGATCATCCCCTGGATCAGACGGAACCGCTGCGCAGGAAAGACGGCACATTGACCGAGACATTACAGCATAGCATAATTAGGGATTATACGGTGGTAGGCTTCATTAAACGTCCGGTGTCGGAAACGGCTTGGGCCCCGGCTTATACGATCATTAGCTATGTCGATGATCATATCATCGGGGGGGACGATCGGGTCGATGCGTCGGTGGTCTTGCAGCGGGTCAATCCGTTCTTGTTCGCACATGCGGAGAAGCTGGCTGAGAAAAACCAAATTGACACTGTCCAATATAATAACGATTTGCTTCGTTATTATGGCTTGTCCAGCAGCGGGGCCTCATCCAGCATGATGTTCTCATTATCGGCAATCATTATAGGGACTATTATAATTGGCTCGGTTGGACTCATCTATAACGCTTTTGCGATATCCGTCTCGGAACGTTCCCGCCATTTAGGGATGCTCGCGAGCGTGGGGGCGACGAAAAGGCAGAAGCGAAATTCCGTATTTTTTGAAGGTATCGTCATTGGTTTGATCAGCATTCCCATTGGTATCTTATGCGGTCTTGCCGGAATCGGAATCGCCTTTTCGTTCATGAACACAATGATTGAAGGGGCATTATGGACTAGTGAAAAGCTGAGGCTTATCGTCACGCCGTTATTGCTCTTGATTACTTGTCTTGTTTCGATGCTGACGATTTTCGTTTCGGCGTATCTCCCGGCGGTTAAAGCATCCAGGGCATCTCCCGTGGACGCGATTCGCCAAACCACTGACGTAAAGCTTACGGCCAAAGCAGTGAAGACGTCGAAGATCATTCGTAAGCTCTTCGGAATCGAAGCAGAAATCGGGCTGAAAAACTTAAAAAGGAACAAACGAAGACATCATGTTATTCTTTTTTCGCTTGTCATCAGCATCGTTTTGTTTTTGACGATATCGTTTTTCACGACTGGCCTGACACAATCTCTGGCATTGTCGCTGGAAGGCATCAATTACGATATTGAAGTGTCGTCCAGTAATGGCGAAAGACTAGATGACCGGTTGATGCAATCGCTTGTATCTCTGGATGGCGTCACGGAATACAACGTGAGTCATGAGTTAGTCGGGAACGCTTGGGTCGATGCAGCAAGCATCGCCGACGAGTTGCAAGAGAAGGTTAAGCAGGATAAGAGTATGCTGCAAGACGGGAAATACCCTTACGAAATTAAGCTCTATGCAATGAATGATTCGAGCCTGCAAGCCTATGCCAGAGCGGTTGGCGCAGATTACGAACAGCTTACGGATCTGGATCATCCCGCCGCAATCGTGATGGATACGATTCATTACAAAGATATAGATACGGGTAAATATATTCAGACGAAGTCCATATATGCGAATATCGGACAACATATCGAGCTAACGAGTTTTATTAAAGCGAGCGGGGAAGAAACGAAGGCAAATAAAGTGATATTTGCCGCATTGACGGATAAGGCACCGATGGGGATGAGCCCGGTAGGCGTAGGCGGGTTAAATATGATCGTGTCGGAACGCGTCATGAATCGGCTGGCAGACGGCGAGGAGCTGGCTAACGCTTCGATGTACCTCCATTTGAAAAGCACGGAACCGGTGAAAACGCAGCAGGAAATTGAAGCGATGAATGAGACCAATCTGAATGTCTACAATGTATATCAATTCAGAATAAGAGAAGAACAACAGATTCTGCTGATGAACGTCTTTTCTTACGGTTTTATCGTATTAATCTCTGCGATTTCTGTTGCGAACATCTTTAATACGATCTCAACAGGGCTGGCTCTTCGCAAACGGGAATTCGCGATGCTGAAATCCGTAGGCGCGACGCCAAAGGGGTTTGCAAAAATGCTGAACTATGAGAGTGTTTTTTATGGGGTCAAGTCGCTCTTGTATGGGCTTCCTGTCAGTTTCGCCGTGATGTTTCTGATCTATAAAGCATTTGCGAACAAATTCAGCTATGGGTTCACCCTGCCCTGGATGAGCATTCTGTCTGTCATTGTGTGTGTATTTGTCATTGTCAGCTCTGCGGTTGTTTATTCCGGAGCTAAAGTAAAAAAGGAGAATATTATTGATGCATTAAAGCAAGAGAATATATGATTCACTTACTTCACCCAGAGGAGGAGACGTTACCCGACGTCACACACAATCATGCGAGTCGACCGATTGCTCTCCATGCTGCTGATCATCTCCGGTAAAGGTACGGTAACGGGCAAGGAGCTTGCCGAGCATTTCGAGGTATCCTTGCGGACGATCTACCGGGATATCGAAAAAATAAGTGAAGCTGGCATACCGATTGCCTCGTTCAGCGGCAAGGGCGAAGGATACTATATTATGGACTGATCCCTTTATGGGCGTCATTCCACAGGCCCTTTGTCAGGCGAATGCGCAGCAGGCATGTGTTAGGATCTTCGTCGTTATTGGCTTCGTTATACCACCCGGCGAATATTGTGCGCAGCTTTGTCATCATCTCCGCGTTTTTCTCGTCACATACCCAGCCCAGGTTTTCAACGATACCATCGGCCGTAAAGTTTTCGACGATGATACAAACAGCAACTTCGGGGTTTTGGGCGATCTGCTGCATCTTGCCTGAGGTCGCGTAAGTAACGGTGTAGAACGCACCGTCCTCATAATAGGCGTCTACAATGCGGGCGGAGGGATGGCTTTTGCCATTAGCCCCCGGTTCCAGTGCGATGGTGGATAGTGAGATCAGGCCGTCCTTGTTACCCGCTTGTTCTTCCAGCAGCTTCATGGCTTCGTCGTACTTGCCCATTATATTACCTCCTAAAGTGTCATAAGGCATACATTATTAAGCTTATCATTGTAAAATCTTAGTGCATGTGAAGAATAATACGATAAAATATTAAATCGCCATCAATCCAAGCTTATACTCGATGGTCTTTTTTTTATGCCATTTAATCTCCAGTCTACAAATATATCTATTTTTTTTATGTAATAGACATTGTAAATTACCCTGGTCCTATTGTAGAATCAAGAAGTTGTCGAATAATGGTGTAAAATGCCATCCTTGGAACTCACTAGGACGACAGACTCATTGATATTTTTAGAGTAAGAAGGGGGAAGAAACAATGTTATTCCAAGCAGCACGCCGTAAACTCAGTCTGATGATTGTGTTTGCCCTATTATTAAGCACTCTTACGCCACATATGGTGTTTGGTGAGGCCGCGCAGTTCAAAGACATCACAGGCTCTTATGCGCAAAAGGAGATTCAATCATTAACTGAAGCAGGAATAATCTCAGGTTATGAAGATAACTCTTTTAAACCGAAAAAGGCTATGTCACGTGCCGAACTGGCGAAAATCATAGTCCTGTCGTTGGGGCTAGAAGCAAATGCTGATCAAGCCGCACCGTTTAAAGACGTTGCCGCGAACAGTTGGTATCGCGGTTATGTAGGTGCATTGGTAAAGGCAGGCATTACGGAGGGGACATCGGCCACCACCTTCAGTCCTAATGCAAATGTCACCCGTGAGGAGCTGGTCGTGTTTTTCATCCGAGCTTTCGAATTGGATGAAACAGCGAAGAAGCTTCCGGTTGATAGCAAGCTGTCGGATATCTCAGAGGTGTCCGAATGGGCAAAAGCGCAAGTATCCCTTGCCTTCAAAAATGGTTTCATCAACGGGGTCCAAGGCAGTGACGGCACTCTGAAATTCAAACCGAAAGAGCATGCGGAGCGCCAGGCTCTGGCTCGTCTGGCTTATGAGTTCAAAACCAATAAGTCAGTATATGTCGAGAAATCCAAACAGCTTCTGGCTGAAGAGGTTAATAAGGGCAAGAGTCCTGAGGTAACACCGACTGCCACCCCGGCAACAACTGACCGCGGGACATCTGTGACAGCACCGGCGCCGGGAGCTTCAGGTCCGGGAACGGCAGCACCGGCAACCCCAGCACCAGTGACACCAACACCGACACCAACACCGACACCGACACCAACACCAACATCGGCAAATGCTCTCCAGGTTGTGGTGAAGGGGGAGAGTTCAGATGCCATTTATGTGGAAGAGCCAACAGAAGTTATATTCCGCTCATCGATTAATGCGCCAGGAACGGTAATTGCTAGTGTCTATCAAGTAGATGACAGCGGCAAAGTGATTTCGCAAATCATTTCGTTGTACGATGACGGTTTGGAAGCCCATGGAGACAGTCTTGAGGCAGACGGACTGTACAGTGGGAAAGCAGTATTGACTGAAAGTACGGAGGGTTACATAAATCTGCAGGCGTTTGTGGGAGATGTGCCAAGCAGCACAGTTTTTAAATTATCTGTAATGAAGCATCTTACGGATGAACAGCTTGCACAAACGGAAATCATTGAAAATAATACACAGAGTAAGCTTGATCAACTGGCTACTTCATATGGTAATTTGCAAAAAGCAAAGGAAGAAACTGTGGCTTGGCTCCAAACCCAAGCAGAAGTAGAGCATGCTGGGATTTCGGGTGAAGGAGGAAGCATCTGGTATTTGCTGGACAACGGGATTCTAGGGGGGATCTCCGCAGCTCCTGAGAATACAAAAGGGTTAAGCAGCACCGTAGAAGAGGCTGCGTCCAGTGCTGCATTGGCGGCTGAGGCGCTAACGCAAAATGTGGAACAAACCGTAGCCACCATAGGAAGCCAGCGGGTTGCTGTAATTTCTCCGTTCTCCGGCACACTTCCATCTTCGACTGTATATGACGCTGTATATGACAGCTTCGACCAGTCGAGTTACCCTTTCCTTGTGGAAAGAGTAAAGGACACCGCAGCGGGCGTTAATTTCTTTAAAGGGCTGAATCAGTATGGCGTCGTGGTCTTGGATACCCACGGAGATACTTATTATGATGAAATAGTGCTACAGAAGCTCCATAATAAATACGGCATTGATTTCAAATACGCTGGACCGCAAGTTATGTTCCTGACAGGAGAAAAGGCAACGACAGAGAGCAAAAAGACCTATGAGTTGGACTTGAAAAAGGGAAGACTGGCTATTATATCCGGTTATTATGCTATTACACCGTCTTTTATTACACGGTACAACGATATGCTTCCTGATACCATCGTATATAATGGCAGCTGCCGCAGCGCGTACAACGATTCCATGGCAGATGCCTTCATCAACAATGGTGCTGGCACTTATTATGGATATACCGATTATGTAAAGCTTGCATATGATCAAGCTATTGCTAAATCCGTATTTACCGCTTTAAACGATGACAACATGACAACCGAAAAAGCCTTTCAAGCAGCAGTGGCTGCCCATGGAGCAAACGATGGGTTGGCAGCATTCTTCATGAAAGGAAGCAGCATTGGCACTAAGACCGAAGGGGTCATCAACGGAACCTTTGAAAACGGAACTTGGACCGGCTGGAATGGAAACGGCGATGTTCGGGTGATCTCCAAGCTGGGACCGCTTAAACCGACAGAGGGGAACTACATGGCTATTATCAGCACTGGCCTTGGGTATGAAAACAATGATCAAGGAGGATATGACTACAATTCAGACAGTTATATCGAGCAAAGTTTCATTGTTCCGGCGGGTGCAACAACCCTATCGTTCGATTACAATTTCATTTCTGAGGAGCCTAAGGAATTCGTTGGAAGCAAATTCAATGACACGTTCCGCGCAACGGTAACTTCCAGTGTATACATTAATACGGCTTCCCTCATTACTTCTCACATAAATGGCGGCAATACAGTGACGTCCAGTGTCTATGGTAATGATTCTGTTATTATCGGGGCTGAATCGATTAATGAATCCACGGCCTATTGGATTGAAGAGAACAAAGTAGCGATTGATTTCTACGGCGGGGATCATACAACATACATGACGAATTGGAAGCATGTACAATTTGATGTAAGCCAATTTGCCGGCAAGGGCTCCATTGTCCTTCGGTTCCATGTTTGGGATCAAGGAGACAGTATCTACGATACGGCAATACTAATCGATAATGTAATATTAAAGTAATCAAAAAACGGCTGGATCAGGGGAACCTGACCAGCCGTTTCTTTTGGAAATAAGCTAATGGGCGTGCGTTTGGATATGGATTCCAAATAAAGTGTGCATATTGCACATAATTCGTGGTATACTTTATTATGTGCAATATGCACATAATATGGGGTGGAAGAAGGGTGTAAATATGAAGGCAGCAATCGTAAAGGTTAAGGGGACGATTCCCGTAATGGGTCATTTTGATTCCCCCGTTGGGACAGAGGGGCTAGTTATAATTAACGTTACGGCCACAGCCTTGAGTCGAGTTAGCAAGTTCCGTTCAATGGGTATGCACTATTCTTCTGAAGATAACTTTCCAATTGTAGCCGGTATCGACGGTGTAGGAACTTTAAAAGATGGGTCTCGTGTTTACTTTGCGCTGCCTACTGCACCATATGGTAGTTTCGCTGAGCAAACAATCGTCAACGAAAAGCTGACTGTCCGTTTACCAGATGGTATTGATGATCTCACTGCTGCCGCTATCGCCAACCCTGCTATGTCGTCATGGGCTGCATTGGTATTTCGAGCTGGTTTTAAATCCGGTCAAACTGTATTGATTAATGGCGCTACTGGTGCATCCGGTAGTTTAGCAGTTCAGATTGCTAAGGGTCTGGGGGCCAAGAAGGTCATTGTAACAGGACGCAACGAATCAAAGTTGCAAGCACTTGAAGCTGATGAGGCCATTGCATTTGATATGACAGCCGACAACGGTCAAAAAATGTTTGAAAACGCCCTAATGCCAGTTATTGCTGAAGGTGTTGATGTTATATTGGATTATCTTTGGGGCGACAGCGCACTCGCCATCATGTCAGCTCTTGCTAAGGCGAAAACGGATCGTTCAACCCGTTTTGTAAGCATTGGAACTTCATCTGGCCAAGAAAGCATTCATTTACCTTCATCTCTTTTACGCTCATCAACAATCGAACTCGTAGGTAGCGGAGATAAGAGTATTTCCAAAGCTGATATGCTATCCGCTGTTAGAGGTGTCTTTGAAATGGCCGCCGAGGGGAAGATAAAAATTAACACAAAAGAGTTCGCTCTAGAAGATATTGAAGAGGCCTGGAATGCCCCGCTAATGCCTCGTCCTGTTGTAAGGGTGAAATAAAATGGAAAACGATATTTTTAAAGCGCTGATCGATTTAGTTTCCATTATCAATAGGCCAGACCGCGATAAGAAGATGATTGCTAATGCTGGCGTAAATTTGGAGGCAGCAACCTTTCGTGTCTTTGTGGGCATCGTGCATCTCCAACCGACTAGTGTTGGTGATTTGGCCGCCATGATGGGAAAAAACTATTCGAGTGTTAGCCGGCAAATCGATAAGTTAGAAAACGCGGGGTTGGTTCATACGTATCCATCAAGTGCAGATTCCCGCATTCGTGTGTCTGAATTGACGAAAAGCGGGGAGAAAATCAATGCAATGATTAGCCTCACCCGTGAACGAATTTTGCATGAAGCTTTGGATGACTGGACTCTGGAGGAAAAAAACAGCTTATTGAATAACTTAAGGCGTTTATTTGAATCGCTGCAAAGATTCGACTAGTTGCAGATTATGACTGTTCACACACAGTTCGATGTTTATTGCCATGGTGGATATTCGGGTAAAAGGAATTACGGATTCAATGGGGAACCATTCTGAAATCGGATTTACGAGGAAGCCGCAAAAATGCTAAAACGCTACTGACACAACGTTGTCAGTAGCGTTTTTGTATATTAGGTGTATAGCGAGTAGCGCATTGTTTTGGAGATAGGTGACCTTGCTCATAATCTTATTATAGAGGTGGAATTTATTCATGAGTAATATCAAATGGGAAGTGGATCCGGACCACAGCTCCGTCGAGTTTTCGGTGACGCATTTAATGATTAATAAAATCAAAGGAGTATTTGAGCGTTTCCAGGCGATTTTAAGTTTTGATCCCAACGAGTTAACGACCATGGGTATTCAGGCTTCCATAGACGCAAATAGCATCACAACTCGCCAAGCGCAACGAGATGAACATTTGAGGGGCGACGATTTCCTTCATGCTGCCAAGTATCCAACCATTGCATTTCAAAGCACCAACTGTGTCTTTGCTGGTGAGCGGCAATATGAACTTACAGGCAATCTAACTCTGCATGGAGTAACCCAATCTGTTACTTTTCATACTGTTTTTGAAGGACTAAACAAGGACCCCCGCGGACGGGAACGTGTAGGATTTCATTCAACAGCCAGTATTGATCGTAATGAATTTGGATTGAAATTCAACTCGCCTCTGGAAACGGGTGGAATTATAGTCGGAAATGAAGTGAGGATCGAGCTTTGTATTGAGGCAATTAAAATAAATTAGTGACCCTAAAGACTATCCTTTTATCGGGATGGTCTTTATTCAAAACTTGCTGTTACAGAAATTGCGCTGAACCGTATTACTAATTAATGTACTCTTGCACCGAGCGGAGAAGCTGCTTGGGCTTTTTTTATGTGCAGAAATGACTAGAAGATGCCTTGACTTATATTTGCATTAAATATTACCTAAATCGTATTTATCGAGCAGGAAATAACAGGAACTAAATTGAAAAAGTATACCCTATAGCAGCACTGACCGGGAGGATGGCATGCAATTTCAACCAATTTATTATAATGGGGAATTATTTCTACCGAAGATCGAATTAAATATGACACCGAATCAATCGGTTGGCATCATAACGGACTTGAAGCGAAAGCAGCTTTTAATGAATCAATTAGGTGATCATTCCCAATATTATTTATTTCGGGCTGGGCAAAACGAGTATATGCGTTTATCGGTGGAGGAACTAATCACTTTTCTAATCAGAATAACGGAGAGGAATGAGCGTGCCGCTTCGTTGATAGATTATTTTGCTTTAAAGGAAGAACGGAAGGTAAAGATCAAGGATCTAAGCTCATCGAAAAGAATGTATGTGACATTGCTGCGTGTGTTTTTTGCGCATCAGCCTACACTTGTACTGGAGGAACCCTATTTTTACTTGGAAGAGCAAGATTGTCGTCAACTCAAACGGATTCTTGATGATCTTTCACAAGAAAAGCAGATTTTAATTTTAACTTCGAATTTAGAGGATGCCCTTATTTCCTGTGATGCCATTTATCGGTTGAACGAATCGGGATTTCATCCATTGGATATTCGGGACTTCGACGAGGATAAGCAGGAAGTACAGAAACAAGACGAGGCCAATATAACCTTGCAGAAGATCTCTACCAAAAGAAATGATAAAGTGATTTTATTTAATCCGCCTGAAATTGATTTTATAGAGAGTGTAGAGGGGTCAATCCTTGTTCATGTGGGCGGTGAAAATTATGACTGTGCGCTGACGCTGACCGAGCTCGAGCAGAGATTATTAAATTTCGGTTTTTTTAGGTGCCACCGATCCTATATTGTTAATCTGCAAAAAGTAAGAGAGATTATTACATGGACGAAAAATAGCTACAGCTTGCGATTAAATACAGGTCAAGATGCCGTGGTTCCGTTATCCCGTTCAAAATTGTCTGAATTAAAAGCTCTTCTTAACATTTAAAGGGTACCATTCAGGCGCTTACAGCTACATTTCGGCGCGTTTTGATGGCAGGAAGCATGTAATCTGTATATGTTTAAGCCATCAACACTAAGGATGTGGAGTTAATGAATGTTATCCGGGTAGAACGTATCCGTAAGAGATTTGGAGAAAAGGATGCGTTAGCAGATGTTTCTTTTTCAATTCCTAAGGGTGAAATTTTTGGTTTCCTTGGCCCGAGTGGCTCAGGCAAAACAACATTAATCAAGATTCTAACGGCACAGTTAAATCCGACAAGTGGACAGGCAAGTGTATTTGACCAGCCGGCGGAAATGATGCAGCAGTCTGCTCAGAAGATGCGTTTTGGCATTTTGACGGATAACAGTGGTCTATATGAGAGGTTAAGTATTGAGGAAAATCTGGAGCTGTATCGTAAGCTATATGATCTTCCCAAATCTGCGGTCGACAAGGTGCTGCAGTTTGTAAACTTAAGCGGAGAGCGCAAAAAGAAAGCCAACCTCTTATCCAAAGGGATGCGTCAGCGTGTCATGCTGGCATGCGCGATTATCCATGAGCCGGAATTATTATTTCTGGATGAACCAACTTCGGCTTTAGATCCGGTAAACACAGCACATATTTATAAAGGCTTACGCTACTTAAATGAGAAAGGAACAACGATTTTTCTGACTACGCATGATATGTCTGAAGCAGAATTGATATGCAACCGTGTAGCGATTCTGTATCAGGGACAAATCCAAACCATAGGCTCTCCAAAGGAACTTAAACGACAGCACCGGGAGAACGTAATTTGTGTGGACTTAATCAATGGGGAAACCTACGAGCTCCCGATCGATGAGGGGGCGGCTGATCAAATCGCGGATTGGATGAAGCGGGGGCTAATTGACCGGTTAGAGATGAAAGAACCAAGTCTAGGTGATATCTTTATTAAAATGACAGGAAGTGAGCTACTATGAGTATCTCATACAAACGTGCCCGGGCGATATTTGTGAAGGATTACAAAGAGTTTTCACGTAACTACGCGCTGTCCATTATGCTGATTTTTCCTATTATTATCGCTCTGATTTTCAAGAGGGCAGGTGCGTCTTTACCTGGAGCCAGCGGTTTTCTTTTTAATAGTTCGTTTGTATTGCTAACATGTTTCGCACAAGCCTGCTTGATTGCGGAAGAGAAGGAGCGTAACACTTTACGGTCATTAATGATGACACCGGCTACGACCATGGATGTACTAATCGGTAAAAGCAGTTTGGTCTTTGTCATGTCCACTGTTGTTCTCGCTATTTCTACATTATTATTTGGCTATGAGCCAGCTAATATATGGGCGTTTGTGGCAGTAATCATTCTTTCGATTATTCTGTATACTGCAGCCGGGACGATCTGCGGTTTATTCTCTAAGACGTTGCTTGAAGCCTCATTATCTATACTCCCTGTGGCGTTCATATTTATGGGGGCACCGTGGGGAGAAGTACTAGTGAAGGATTATCCGGTCTTCAAAGTGCTGGATTACATGCCAAGCAGTCAGCTTGTGCATCTGCTGGGTCTAAGCAATACAGGTTATACGACGGGCGATGTATTGAAACCTCTCCTCATTAATTTGGTATGGACGGTTGTGCTAACAGTAGTGTCTGTCATTTTGTATCAGCGGCGGTTGAAGGACGAGTAAGGGAGCTCTGAAGGGACTTTAGCCAGCCTTTGGTGGGTCTTTGGTAGGGTTGAAACACGCGGCCGACTGAGACTATACGACGATTATTTTCCAATTGAGGCTGTGATGTTGTCATGACGGGGCCTGCCGGGTAATAAAGATGATTAGAACTTTCAAATTTGGCTGATTTTGGATTGGGAGCCAAGGAAACGGGGGAAAGATCATGGCGGCACAGACAGTATCAGGCATCAGCTCCGTACAGACCATTGCGGCCTACGGCGGTACACAGAGTGATGTCAGTTCTCTGGAGAAACAGCGAAACCGGCTGATGATGGAACTGGATAAAGTGAATGCGGCACAAGGAAGTGAGATGCAGACGCCTTATCGCCGGGAGCAGCTGCAGCGGCAAATCCGGCTGCTGGAGTCCCAACTGGTACAGAAAAGCGGGAGCAGCACCTCCGTAAATTTTGTGCCGGCTTCTCCGCTTCAGGATCACCTCCCCCTTTGGGGAATTGAAGGAAAGGGAGGCCTCAAGGGCATCGGCCTGACTGATCCCCGGACGGCGACGGTGGACGCGGAGGGTCATTTCGACGCGTTAATTTAGGCAAGCGAGCGAAGGTCCGGAAAGCGTCAAGTGATGAACCGACGGCCCATAATCATGAGGCTAGCTAGCCGAGCTTCCACCGAGAAGACCTGCAGCACGGTAGAAACAACAAAATAGGCGAGAGGGAAGCTTCAACACTTCCTACTCGCCTATTTGTGTTCATGCAGTTGCTTAGGGTTCAACTACTTTATTCTGGTGTTCCTTGGGTTACCCCATGGATATACGAGAGCGTTGGGGAATCGACGGCCCCTTGTCCCGGATTATAGGTGAAGGAGTACTCGATGGTATCCCCGTGTTGCAGGTGATTTACAGGGTAGGTGTAGTTACCGTTCCCTGCCGGGGTCATGGCTACGTTTAGCTGCCCACCATTATTTATCTTATAGTGTAAGTCGGCAAAGGTTGCGCCGTTCACATAGAACAGCAGGTCGTCGCCTATTTTCTTCAGACCCCGCACCTCATCGCCGACGATGATAACACCGG
Source organism: Paenibacillus sp. FSL E2-0190 (assembly GCF_037992965.1). Lineage (NCBI taxonomy): Bacteria > Bacillati > Bacillota > Bacilli > Caryophanales > Paenibacillaceae > Paenibacillus > Paenibacillus sp. FSL E2-0190. Next base: position 6,941,010 of record NZ_CP150306.1, on the reverse strand, counting down.
ATGATGATGCCGGTACAACAGTGATGGTGGAGAGGGCTGTTTTATTGCCGTCGGCTGTTGTAGCCGTTACGGTTGTTGTGCCTGGAGTGAGTCCCGTCACGAGACCGTTCGGATTCACGGAAGCGACGCTGGTACCTGATACGGTCCAAGTGACCTGCTTATTGGTTGCATTAGTCGGGGCAATATTGGCGTTCAACTGCACAGTCTGTCCGACCTCCACCTGCGCAGTAGTTTGATTCAGAGAAATACCGGTAACCGGTACGTTTACCGGATTCTCGCTGTTGCCTTCTTTATAGACACGAACATAATCCACTTGCATTGCTGCAGGAATATCGGACGGATCTGGGGTTTGGCCGCTGTCGAAGTGCCCGCCGATCGCCAGATTCATAATGATGTAGAAGGGTTGATCGAATGGGGCATTCGGATTGTTAGGTGCAGCTACGGAATACCATTGATCTCTACTGACTTTAAAGAAGAACTTGCCGTCCACATACCATTTCATATTATCTTCTTCCCAGATCATGGAGTACACATGATAATCATTGGCGAAGGTCTGGCCTTCAGGGAAGTGATATTCACCAGCAATATATCTGTTTACAGGCCATTGTCCGCCAAAGTGTATGGCCCCGCTGGTCGTGCCGGGCAAGCGTCCTTTGGCTTCCATAATATCAATTTCTCCGGATGCGGCCCACGCTCCATAAGCGGCATCTTCCGGAAGCATCCAAAGTGCTGGCCAAACGCCGTTACCTGTAGGCAGCTTAGCACGAATATCTACTCTGCCGTACTGGAAGGACAAGTGATCTTTGGTGTTAATCTTGCCGGATGAGTACTGGGCATACCGGCTTGGGTCCTGTGGAAAGGATTTTGAATCGTTCAAAGCTCTGATATTCAGCTTTCCGTCCTGTACAAATACATTTTGTGTACTGTCTGTATAGTGCTGCAGTTCCGCGTTGCCCCAGCCCCAGCTATTCGGATCGTCAGTAATATAATAACCTTGTTCGTAGCTCCATTTGCTTGTATCGAGTGCTGTTCCGTTAAATTCATCCTGCCAAATGAGATTCATGCCCTCTATCGCCGGGTCGTTTGGTGTTCCGATGGCAACGTCATCATGATCGGATACATCCGGACGTGGGGCATCTGGATTACCGATAAAGGTATAGTTGACGTAATTGTTGCCGACACTTCCGCCCGCCTGTCCATTTAATGGATAGCCAATACGGATTTGCACATCCTCTTGGACGGGCTGGAACCAAAGCCCATAGATATAGTCAGCCCAATAGCCCCACTGGTTGGCATCGGACATGTTGTTATAGCCATTGCCGGCGTATACAAATCCGCTTTGGCTGGAATCACTCATAGCAACCCATTGTCCGTTGATGTTAATTTGGTAAACGTAATTTCCTAGCTCAGTGCCTATTGGAGCGCCCCCATCAATTTTGGGTAGCGGGACACCTATTACACCTTTTGCATCTGCGGTAAAGGTCGTTCCCTCATAAGGTGTTAAGACATATGAATTTCTTACAGGTTTATTAAAGGTGAGGGTATAAACGACGTTAGCCGTTGAGGTTTTCGATTCTAACTTGACGTTGATAGACTCTGTTACGGTGAACCAGTAGCCACCGCCGCCTTCGGTGAATTGTCCGAAGTTGTTATCATAGATCCAGCCGCTGGCTGCATTATTGTCAATATCAATCCATGTATTGCTGCTTACAGGTTTTACATATACCTTCAGATCTTCAGCTACGGCTTCATAGGTAACGGCCGGATCATTGTTGAAGGTAGGATAAGTAAAGCCTGCACTTCCTGTAAATCCTGCTGTAATCTGCGGCCCTTGTGTAGGGGCCATAGCAGTAATGGTTGTTTTGTTTATGTTTTGAAATACCAGGGTGTACTCAAGTGTAACTCCATTAGCCTTGGAGAATAGCTGAATCTCCGTTGTTGTGGAGAGAGTGAACCAATAGCCATTCAAGCCACCGTCGCTCCAGTGTCCCCAGTTTTGGTTGTAGGTATAGCCGCCTGCATTGTCAATATCCACCCAGTTTCCAGCAACTTTTACTTTTACACCGACGTCATCGGAAACATCATTCCAGGTGGCAGAGCCCCCATTAAATGTAGGCATGACGAAACCATAGCTAGCTTGCCCAACCCCTGATTTTGAGATGACAGGACCGTCTGCTGCTGAAAAGTAAGACATAGAGGTAACTGTGGTTCCTGCTGCCTGCACCTTTGAAGTCGGCAATAGGCCAACCCCAGCTAACAGTACTACTGCTAAGAACAAACTAAATACCTTCTGCTTAAAACCACTCTCCGTATTGTAAAGTCGTTTCATACTTGCCCTCCTTTAATAAAATAATGAAGAAACGAAACCGCTTACATTTAGGGACATCTCTATTCTATCGAATATAATAATCAGCTAAAAGGTACAATTATTTTTGTTCTAACCCAATTTTTTGGCTTTTGATTATTTATAGCGCTGTGTCACGGTACTTTTCCCCGCTGTCGTGCTTCCGGCGCATCATTTGCCGATATTCTGTGGGCTGCATATCCATGACATCCCGAAAGGATCGTGTAAAACTTTTGTAGCTTTCATACCCTACCATGGTGGCTACCTCTACAATTTTATGATCGGTTTCGGCCAGTAGCCGCCGGGCTTTATCCAGGCGCACATCGCGCAAGTATTCTGCAAAGCCTTTGCCGATATTTTTTTTGAACAGGTTAGAAAAATAGGCATAATTAAGCGACACGTGATTCGATACCATCGCGAGATCCAGGGGTTTATGATAGCTTTCGTGTATAAAGCGTATGGCTTCATTTAAATCTTGCGAGTTGCGATAGCTGCACTTATATTCATAATAAAATTGGTTTAGCCGAAGTAGCTGTTGTTGCAGCGCCTGAATATAATCGCGAATACCCGGATAATCGAATAGATTTCGTAAACATTCGATGTCCAGCGCTTCTTCCCCCATGTACGGGCGGATCACACGTACAGATTCCTCCAGCATCTGTACAATGGCACGGCATAGCTGCTGTGTGTATTGGATGTGATAGCGTTGCAATGTATCTTTGTGAAATATCATAGAAATGCCTTGGGTGATTGTACCGCTGTTTTTGGTGCCGATTAACTGGAACAGGGCATATAACTCTTCATAGGGAAGCTCCCACTGCTGCTCCAGTCGCTCAATATGTGTTGGCAAGATGCAGCTCTTCTCTGGAAACAGGTAACTGTGGCGATAGAGCTCCAACACTTGTGTATAGCTGCGGGGCAACTCCTTCAATCCTTGCTGCGGGCTGGTCATAGCAGTAATGGCATCTATTTGTCCTGCTTTGAGGGCGGCCGGGAAGGCTCCCGTATCTACGGCCGCATCAACCGCGAGAATCAGGTACGGGCGGTGTTGCAGGCATATACACCCTCGTCTGCCATACACTCGGTAGGCAAGGGATTCCATGCTGTGGCTACTGTCGGCCCCCGGTTGGTTAATCCATAATTCCTCCCGCAGCAGACACAGGCGGTAATTACTCCACAACTCTGGATTCTGTTGCTGGGTCTGGATAACCCACGCCTCATCAATCATTGCACCCTGCATGAACATACTCAGTTCCTTGCGGTCTGTCTCCCGGGCGCGGCGCGAGATATGCTCCATATTACGCGAGAGCGTCTGCCGTGTTTTTATCTCATTCGCTACATGTTCTACTGCGGTTTGCAGATCTTCACGTTTCACAGGTTTGAGCAGGTAGCCCTTTGCTCCAAGTTCGATGGCCTTTTGAGCATAGGCAAAATCACTATAACCGCTAATAATCAGATAATCTACCTCGATGTGCGTCTGTTTGCTCTGCGCCATCAGCGTCAGTCCATCCATATCGGGCATCCTGATATCAGTAATCACCAGTTGGATGTTGTGCTGACTCAATATATCCAAGGCCTCAATTCCGTTTACGGCACAGTAAATATTGTCCAGCTGCAGCGCAAATTGGCGCAGCATAGCCTGCAGCCCATCACGAATGTGCTTTTGATCGTCCACAATTAGAATATTGATCATGCCCTACCATCCTCCAAGATTCACATTTTCCCAAGGCAAACGTATGGTTACACAAGTATAGGCGCCCTGCACACTGTCAATCCAAAGACCGCAGTCCTTACCATAATGAAGCTGTATGCGCTTATGCACGTTCTCCAAGCCCAGTCCGTTTTTGCTGGTAACAATCGGTGAATCTGAGTCGCCCCGCAGCACAGCCTGTAGACTGGACAGCATTTCCGGGTCAATACCTGCGCCATCATCTCGTATCTCAATTAGCAGAAGGCTGCCATTTTCTACCGATACGGTAATTTGGATACGTACGCTGCCGCCCGAGGGCGCTGCATGATGAACGGCATTTTCGACGATGGGCTGCATGCACATTTTAGGAATTGTATAACGCAGTACCTCCTGCGGGAGATCGGCCGTCAACTCAATGCTGCCATCCTCCATAAAGTTTATGAATCGGACATAGCTGTGTATGTTGGCAAGTTCTTCGCTAAGCGCAACCGTATCGCTGCGCCATTGCATGCTGTATCGCAGTTGTGAGCCTAAAGACACCAACGCTTCCGCGATAGCCGGCTGTCGCTGAACCTCCGCGAGCATACGGATGGATTCCAGCGCGTTATATAAAAAGTGTGAATTGATCTGCGAATGCAGCGAGTGCAGCTGTGCATTTTTGGCGATCAGCTGCTTATCTACCACTTGGGTCATCAAATGTTTGATTTCGTCCAACATATTATTGTAGCTGACGGCCACCTCGTCGATTTCGTCACCGGTTTCGTTTTTATCCAGGCCGGTATCAATTTTCGCATCCAGTTGGCCTTGCCGCACCTTGCGCATAGAAGCCAGCACCCTGTCGAGCCGGCGGAAAATGCGCCGAGTGGTATGTGAAACGAGCAGTAACATCAGCAGCAATACACATAATGTGATCGCTACTACGAGCAAATACCAGCTTCGTGGGCCTTTCATCAGCGCTTGATGAGAGGCAATATCCACTACATAGGCGTTCAGTGGGGCGATGTAGCGATACAACGCGTAGTAAGTATGGTCGCCTACCTTTACCTTAATGGGGCTACTCTGCTGCAGCACATCCAGCTGCTGGTGAATGCTGCCTAGAATTTTATCCAATTCTTCACCGGCATTTTGAGAAAAAGTATGCTCAGGATTGTATACAGATCGGGAAGAGTCGGCTCCATCCATCACTACAGAAAAGAAATCCCCCCCGCTATCCTCAAGCAGGTCACTGAAAAAGACGCTATGCTGGGCGCGGATTTCCATAATGGTAGGGAGTTTCTGCTGTTGCCCCTGAAGACGTACCAACCGGTAATAGGATAGCGTATGCTCTCCATCTTTAAAAGCAAATAAGCGGTATGCCGCACCACCTTCCTCACGAAGAGTCACCCAGTAGTCCTTCGGCCAGAACTTGTCATAATGGTAGATTTCAGGCCAAATCTCAAATAGGTTTGGATTATCGACATAGAAACTGAGCTCGCTGATCATCTCGTAGCTTTGAATGATATTATGCATTTGCTCAAATTGATTTTGTCTAAATTTTACGAGACGCAGGCCATCCCCGCGCATATTGGAGTGAATAAAATCTACAAAAGCCTTTTGATTCAGCGCAGTAGAGGAAGCGTTCTCAATAATACCCATTTTGCTGCGCAGCTGTTCGTTAATTCTTGAGACATGACTGCTGCCGGTAGCCATAGCGTCCTTGTATAGCTGACTTTCCTGTGTGCGGATAAATAAAAAGGATACCACAATCGCAGGGATGGCAATCATCATGCTAAAGGCCAAAAACAATTTTTGGGAGATGCGGGAATTACGGTACAGCTTCTTCATTTTAGTCAGCAGATACTTCATTTAAGTAGCCTCCTACCCTTGTAATATACCATATATTACAAACTGCCCGGTAGGTAACTAGGCTGTTTTGTTAAATGGTTAAAAGAAGCGAAAAAGGGAATACCGGCCAACCTTTCGGTGGCCGGCAGTAATCTTTATACGGGCATTATTACTCTGCCATTTTGGATTTTCGCACATCCAGTTCAGCCTGGCGGTATTCCATCACCTTGCCAAAGTTGTAATTCTCGCGGCGGTCAAGGAAATTGTCGAAGATTTTATCAAATTCAGCCTCATTCTTGGCCGTAATTAGCTCAGGGAGTACTTCCTCCCAATTTTGCGAAATACGGGACCAGGCTACCGACACATCAGAATCGCCCTGTGGATCTAAGCCCTTATAGATACCGCTATCAATATCGGCCTGCTTATTGGCGAAGTCTTCCATTTGCTTAATGACAGGAGATTTCTCCGGTCTCCACTGGTTGACGATTACAGGGTTTCGCATCATCCAATAGGTATCCATGATGCCGTATTCTTTCTCCAGCTTCTCAATATCAGTGTCGAGTAATTTTACCATTTCAGGCTTCAGTTGCGGCTTGCCATCCACCATCTCCCATGTTTCGCCTTCCTTGCCAAGGAACAAATCTCGCTGGCCTTCTTCGCTGGCCAGATAGGTCAAAAAGCGGATGGCTCGTTCAGGGTTTTCGGTTGATTTGCTAATCATCGTCACCATCCAGCCGTCCATGTTGCCAGGGAATAACTTAGGGTTATCGCCCTTGCTGTTCTTTGGCCCATCGACTGCGATGTAGTAAGAGTCCGGGTTGCCGCTAGCAGCCAGCATAGGATTGACAGCCGACATACCGGTCCACTCGCGGACCATCATGAAATAGCGGGCGTTGTTTGTTTTTTCCTCTACTTGAGTATCGGAATCTACCAGGAAATCCACATTAATCAACCCGCGCTCGTAAGCCGTACGGAAGGTTTTTAGCCAGGCAATATAATCGGGATCGGTAATGCGGTCGTATACTTTTCCATCTTTCTCATGCGGAACGGCCAGTAGGTTCTGCAGATATTCGGTCATCCCGTAAGGGACGTTCCCTTGTGCAAAAAAGGGACTGATGGGCTGGCCTTTATATTGGGAGTACTTATCCTTTACCAGTTGCAGTGCGTTCAGAAAGCCCTCTGGAGTGCTAAGGTCCGGGCTGCCCATCTCCTCATACAAATCTTTTCGCACCAGGAAAGTCTGGTTGGCGGCCGTCATGCCAGTTTCATGCATCAGGTTGGGGCTATATGAATCATTCGGAACGCCATAGGTATTGCCATTTTCTTGACGATACCACTTCAGTGTACCGTCCCCGGCCACCTTGAAGAAGTAAGGGTCATACTTGTCAGCTAATTCATTTAAGGCGTAGACATGATCGCCTTCCCACAGCTTTTTGACAGCGGTTTCCCACGAACCCATTGATATCAAGTCTGGCAGCTTGCCCGAGGTCATCATTAGGGTAATATGCTCATTCGCTTCACCGGAAGGTACCTCAAGCTTGATGTTTACGCCTGTTTTTTCCGTTACGTACTTGGAGGTCAAGCTGTCTCCCCAAGTGTGGGCATACCAGTTAGCACCTACGAACCAGGTCAAATCAACAGGGCTGGTATCCAGCTTCCATGCCGGATCATCGGAATTGAGCTTTGCTTCACTCTGCGGCGGCTGTGTACTATCTGTAGGCTGTGGTGTTGGCTTATTTTCACTATTCGCTGAATTGGAACACGCGGCTATGCCTAGCATCAGGCTTGCGGCCAGAACGAGGGTCAACCCCGGCTTAATCAGATTGCGTTTCATGACATTATCATCCTTTCTTTGCTGCTTCTGAATTTTGTATACCAGTTTCTAGACACTCACACTCTTATCCCTTAATGGCGCCAATCATCACGCCTTTGACCAGATAGCGTTGAATGAAAGGATAGACTATCAGAATAGGCAGTGTGGCCACCATCATGGATGCAAATTTAATAGAGTTGCCGGGAAGTCTTGCGCCGAATTGCGCCATAGCTTGCTGCTGCATGAAGGACATAGAGTTCTCCGCAATGATTTTGTACAGCATGGTCTGCAGTGGCAGTAATTCCTGCGAACGGATGTAGATGACCCCCTGGTAATAATCATTCCAATGATAAACGGCTGAAAAAAGCGATATAGTCGCAATGACAGCCATGCTATTGGGCAATACGATTCTGAACAGGACACCATAGTCTGAAGCACCGTCTACTTTCGCAGATTCCTCCAGGCTGTCAGGTATGGTGCGGAAGAAGCTCATGAAAATGACCATATTAAAAAAAGTGTACATGGAGGGAATGATGAATATCCAAAAATTATCATATAATCCCAGCTTCGTCATCAGAATAAATGTAGGGATCAGCCCGCCTGAGAACAGCATCGTAACCAATGCGATTTTAAGATACAGCTTGCGTCCGATTAGATTAGACTTGCTCATTCCGTAAGCAATAATGGCGGTAAACAACACATGCGTTGCTGTCCCGATCACTGTGCGCAGAGTGGTAATGTAAAAACCGTTCATCATTGTCTTATCATTGAACACAACGCTATAGCTGGCCAGCGATAATTCTTTGGGAAACCAGTTGACGGTGCCCAGGGATGCCTGCTGCGGCGCGTTAAGCGAGTTAATGAATACAAACCACATCGGGTACAGTGTTAAAAAGCAAACCGCCAGCATCAGCAGGGTGTTGCAGACCTCAAATACTCCAATTTGCCGAAATCTTTTGCGTCTTTCCATACCTCTGTCCTCTCCTTTCTAAAAAATGCTGTCGCCGGTTAGTTTTTTGGATGTGTGATTTGCCAAAAACAACAAACCTAGCGCCACAATAGAGCGGGCGAACAGGACGGCTGTTGAGAAGGAATGGCGCCCGGAGACCAACCCCATGTTGTAGATATACAAGTCTAGGCTTTCCGCCATCCTCATGTTCATATTGTTCTTCAACATAAAGATCTGCTCAAAGTTACTGCCAAGTATCCCGCTGACAGCGAGGATGAACAAAATAGCGATGGTGGGGCGTATACTCTGAATGGTGATATGCCACATCCGCTGCCGCCGGTTTGCGCCATCCAGCTCAGCCGCTTCGTACAGCCCCGGATCAATGCCGGATATTGCCGCTATGTAGATAATGGCGCTCCAGCCGGTTTCTTTTAACGTATCGGTGAAAAAGGTGATCCACCAAAAGTACTTAGGGTCGCTGTTAAACAGGATTTCGCGTTCCTGGAGCCCGATCGCCATCATCAACTGATTGATCACACCGCCCTCGCCCAGCCAATTGAGCGCAATGCCGCCAAAAATCGTCCAGGCAATAAAGTGCGGCAGGTACGAAATGGTTTGTACCGTTCGCTTAAAACGAAGACTCCGTATTTCATTCAGCATCAAGGCAAACAAGATAGGAATGGGAAAACCCAAGACCAGCTTGATGCTGCTCATCCCCAGAGTATTGCGAATCGAACGCCAAAAACGCTCATCCGTCAAAAAATCCTGAAAATGCTTCAGCCCGACAAACGGTGATTCTAGTAAGGGTTTGGCGATGCTGTAGTCCATAAATGCAATAATGAGCCAAAACATAGGGATATAACAAAAGATAAACATCCAGATGATTCCCGGGATAACCATGCTTTGCAATTGCCACTGCTTAAAAAGCGCTTTCATTTGTTCCGTTCTGTATTGGAACATTTTCCGTGCCCCCTTTCTATTTCATCGTATGAAAAAGCGTATAGGAAAAAAAGCCCATGATTATCGACCCTATCCCATTTTTTTAGATTTGTTTGACCAGCCGCAAAAATTAAGTATGCTGTGATTAAATGAAGGGAGTGTGCAAAGGATGAATAAACCTGTATGGGAACAGAATTTCTTAGATAGAAATGCCGATTTAAAGCTATGGAATATCCGCCTTGGCAACGACTTATTAGATAATGAAGGTAATCCCATAGACCCAGGTTGGGGCAACGGAGAGCAGCAGTATTACACGGATCATTCCAGCAATCTGTATATCGATGAATTTGGCTTAAATCTGTGCGCACGCAGTGAATCCATTGGAAAGGATGGGCGCAATTTTGCATATACCTCGGCTCGTTTGGATACAAAGGACCATTTTTCCTTTTGCTATGGGAAGTTAGTTGTGCGTGCAAAGCTGCCGGTGGGGCAAGGGGTTTGGCCTGCCATCTGGTTGCTTCCGCAGGAACAGGCTTACGGACCTTGGCCAGCTTCCGGCGAGATTGATATCATGGAAGCCAAAGGCCGCTTGCCTCAGCAAATATCCGGAACACTGCACTACGGAAAGGATTGGGAACATCAAATCGTCGAGGAGTTCTCGCACCATTTTGAAAGCGGAACCATTAATGAATTCCATGATTATGCACTGGAATGGACCGCCAGTTCGATTCGATGGCTGGTAGACGGACATTGCTTTGCCGAGCGCTGCTTGGAGCCAGGGGTTATGCCCTTTAACGAGTCATTTTATGTGGTGCTGAACCTTGCAGTGGGCGGCTGGTATGACAATGTAGCGGTTGACGAGGCTGCACTGCCAGCGGTGATGACGGTTTCAGGGATATGGCTGTACCCATAATTAAGAATCTTTGTGAGGCTCTATTATCGATTTTCAATACCTACATCCCATCTGGTAGAATAGGGAAAACCATATTTCTCTATATTCTAGTAACTTGATTATAAGCTTGGGGAGGTAGACCATGGACAAAGAACTAATCGCACAGCTGACACAGTGGCATGAAGATGATGAACACCAGAAGATTGTAGACACTCTGATGGAGATTCCTCCAGCGGACAGAGATTACGAGATGGTCAGCAGTCTGGCAAGAGCGTATAACAATTTGGAACGTTATGAAGAAGCCCTTGAACACTTCGCGAAGATTGCGGAACAAGGGCAGAATGATTATCTGTGGCATTTTCGTGTGGGATATTCCTACTATTATTTGAATCGATATGAGGAAGCGGTGAGAGTGCTGGGTATTGCCCATGACCTCGATCCGGATGATGAGAATACGGCCATGTTTCTGAAATTCAGCCAGCGCAAGCTACGCAAAGAACAACACGCCGCAGCCAGACAGGCAATCAGAGAGCAACATAATGATTCGGGGACGACTGCAACTCTTTTTGAAGGGATGGACCTCTCCGAATTTTGGAAAGATAGCGATTATGCGCTAAAAGAATATGTTTCGGCCCCGCCTACGGATGAGCTGATTGCTTCTGTAGAAGAAGAACTGGGTTACAAGCTTCCTGCCTCTTATATCAGTCTGATGAAGCAGCACAATGGGGGAGTGCCTTATAATACTTGTTTTCCTACGGAGGATGCGACCTCATGGGCTGAGGATCATATTGCGATTACGGGCATTATGGGCATCGGACGTGAGAAAAGCTATTCACTCTGCGGCGATCTCGGCAGTCCGTTTATGATTGAGGAGTGGGGATACCCTGACATTGGCGTGGTAATTTGTGATTGCCCTTCGGCAGGTCATGATGTCGTGATGCTGGATTACCGGAATTGCGGGAAGGACGGTGAACCCGAGGTGATTCATGTGGATCAGGAAGATAATTATGAGATTACATTTCTGGCCCCAGACTTCGAGACGTTTATACGCGGCCTGGTGAGTGATGAAGAATACGACACCTCTGAAGAAGATAAAGAGGAGGATTTGCGCAAAGTAGCCGTAGGCCAATTCTCACCATTGCTTGCGAAGCTGTGCAGCCATGTGTCTGAAGTAGATCAGCTTGAGCATAAGATCCGTAAAGTATGTACCCGAATCGTTGAAGAGAAGGGACACTTCTCCTTTCATGCGGATGAGCTTTCTACTCTGATGTATGATGTGCAGTTCTGGCTATACACAAGCTCTTATCCAAATACGAGCCGTCAACAATATCTGGATGTATATGAAGAAATGATTGCTTTTGGCGGCGAGTTCGGCCAAGGCGGGTATGCTCCCGGCTGGATCAGCGATTGGCTGGATGGCCGAATACGGGAAGGACTGATCGTTCAGGAAAACGGGGTGCTTAGCTTCACAGATCAAGCCGGCTCAGAGGTCATTGCACGGCTGGAAGCGGAAGCTGCAAAATAGGAGACGTTGATTCGGGATTTATTCCCGTGCGGTGCTCGATTGATCACGATAGTATTCAAGGGTCATCCCACAAGGGATGGCCCTTAAACTTGCCGTTTCAGACAGTGCAATCCGCATAATAAGCGAAAGAAAATTAAAGCGCTTACTCGTGAGAGTTTATATAAAAATGTAATTATTAACATTTTTCGACAACATTCACCTTACTTTTACATGGTAGTTATGATATATTCTGGGCGAATATGGATAACAAAAAAGAGAAAGGGGAATGAGTATGGAAGCGTTGGTGTGGACATCTAATCATAAGCTGGAGCTCTGCGAATGGGAAGAGCCGCAGATTGCAGCACCGGATGAAGTCAAGATCCGGATTGAGATGACAGGTGTATGTGGAACAGATTTAGCAGTCATAACTGGGAAAGAGGAGGGGGTTCCAGGCGTCATTCGTGGTCATGAGGCAGTAGGGACTGTAATCCAAATCGGCAGCAACGTTGACCGTGTTAAGGTAGGCGACCGCGTAGTTATCGATCCGAATCAAAGCTGTGATGAATGCTATTTTTGCTTGAAGAAACAGCCGCACCTCTGTACGGGCATCGATGGAAATGGGATGCCTATTGCGGGTTTGAATCGAAATGGGACATTCACTTTTTTTTACTCAACTGCACAAACGTTTGCACACCGTCTTCCCGATCATATGAGCTGGGAGACGGGGGTTTTGATTGAGCCGCTTGCCTGTGTACTGCACAATTTCAAAGAAGCCAATGTCACAGCAGACGACAAGGTACTTATTCTTGGATCGGGTCCAATGGGATTGTTAAGCCAAATTGTGAGCAAGTCGAAATCTGCGCTCACGGTAGCGACTGAAGTTAATCCCTATCGGTTAGCTTTTGCCAAAGAGATCTCAGATTTTGCTCTAACCCCTGCCCAATTAAATCAAGCTACCGTAGACAAAATCTGTGCGGGACATAAGTTTGATGTGATTATCGATACGGTGGGCACTCAACTCGAAATGGCGGAAAAGTGGATTGAACGTGGAGGCCGCATCGTTCCTTTTGGTATTAATGCGAAGTATCGCTACACCTTTTCCCCTACCAAATTCGTGCAGCATGCAATAAAAATTATAGCAGCAGGTGAATACCGCTACATGTTCGAGGAAGCTTTGCGGTTTGCCGCTGAAACTCCTGAAATGGAGAAACTAGTAACTAGAAAAGTTAAGCTCAGTCAGCATGAAGCAGCGATAGATGAGTTAATCGGCTATGAATTGAACTCTTTGAAGGTGGTTGGGAGTGAAACCGTAAAGACGGTTTTTGTTCCCTAAATGTAAGACTACAATCAATGAGAGGTGGCACTGTTGATGAGCAATGATAGCAAATTCAGATTAATTCAAGATTACTTGTCTACACAAAAGGCCAAAGAGGTAGAGCCAATTTGGATACCCGCAGTGTGGAATGAGTGCCAATATGAACGTGTTCTTTTAGAAAAAGAGGGTGAAATTTGTGTACACCCGTATGATTTTTTGACTGATCATTTGAAATATGTGGACAGGCTTTCGTGGAGATATCTGCTTAAGGAACGCATAAATCTGGACGATAGCGCGATCTATTCTTCGCTTATTCGCTATTCTACGGCTTGGGATTACAACCATGACGGAAAAATTGAATCGGGTACTTTTTTAAGATTCTTTATTCTTCTGCCTCTGCTAAAGAAAATGGGCATCAATATTCTGTACATGCTTCCAGTTAACCAGTACAGCAAGTTGAATCTGAAGGGGGATATTGGGTCCCCTTACGCAGTGCAATCGTTATTCCATTTGGACGAGAACTTGCACGATAGCCTATTGGATGATATGGAGGAGTTTACGATCCACGATGAGCTCAGCGCTTTGGTAGAGGCTTGTCATTTACTTGATATTAAGACTGTTGTTGATTTCATTCCCCGTGTGACGGCGAAAAACAGTGTGTTCATTACCGAGCATCCTGAATGGGTATATTGGATCAAAATGGACGAATTAGAAGGCTTTGCGCCGCCCGCAATTCCCCAGCTTGGATTTTTTGAGGAGTGTACGCCGGACAAATTGGAGACGGTCTACCGCAGCCAGGAGACAGCAGTATTTCTGCGGAAGTTCACGCCACCGCCCAATGAACTCCATCCAATTCTTTGGCAGCACTTAAAGGAGAAAGCTGCTAAAACTGGAGATGAGCTATTAACTTTGGTGGAGCAAGAGATGGGGATAACGACTGCTCCAGCGCATTCGGATTGGATAAATGATGTGCAGCCGATTTGGACAGACATTACGTTCTTACGCCTCTACAAGGATTTCTCTCCGCAAGTGAGACATCTTATAAGTCCGGATCAGGCGCCATATGTCCTTTTTGATACGATTAAATGTAATGACTACCCGGGAGAGGAGCCGAATCTGGAGCTGTGGGATGTTCTGGAGGAGGCAGTACGGGTTAATCTCGAAAAATATGGGATTGACGGCTTCCGCATCGACATCGGACACGTGCTTCCTATTCCGTTGTTGACTCGTATTTTTGACACGATTAAAGAGATGAATCCAAATGCGATCTTAATCAGCGAAGATTTGTTCAATCGCAACCACAAGAAGGCGGCAAACACCGGCTATAACATTATGCTTGGCAGTGGGTGGAACGTCATGACACAAATTACTAAAGACAATCTCGTTTCATTCTTAGAAGAGCTGCCTGAGTTGAATATTCATGTATTTGCTTGTGCAGAAACAGCAGATACTCCTCGGATCACCAGCCGTGGCGGTGTTGAGGTTGCTCGGATGATTGCGGTATTTAATCAATTTCTTCCGAACGCAATTCCATACGTGACGACGGGTTATGAAATGAATGAGGAGCAGCCGCTCAACTGTGGTCTTGGAGACAACACGAACGGAGAGGAGATTTCCCGAGCTTTTTTTAACGTCATGCAAATTAATTGGACCAATCCTACACCGATGCTGCCGCTGTTGGCGGAGCTAAGTGAAATCAAGAGAGATTGGCGCCACCTAGTGAAGCCGGAAAACTTTTTCGTGGCTCAATCCCCGGAAGGTATTGTTCTGTATGGGTATATGCAAGGGGGTGAAACGCTGCTGTGCTGCTTTAACTTGAGTGCTGCTGCTTTCTGTCAAGTTGATTTGAAGGTAGCCGTACCTGGCCGATGCCCAATGACGGTAACACTGGATAGTTCCTTAACGGGTAGCAGCGTAGGTCAGGCGTTCGAATGCTTGCTGCTTGCGCCTAATCAGGCTCTAGTGCTCGTAAACAATCATAGACAATTTAGGTAAGGGAGAGAGGCTGCAATGGAAAAGAACAATAAGGAAGTCGTGATATGGCATGAGTTTGATGGTCCGGGAGATACCTCGATTGAGGTGCTGGAGGGAATTTGTAAGCTGTATACTGAGCGCTTTGGGGTACAAATTACGCCACAAGTCATGAATATTACGGAGCTGACTGCGCGTCTGAACCAAATTAAGGACACCCAGCAAGGTCCGCATCTGGCGATGGTTCCTGCCGACATGTCCTCCTATGTTGAGAACGGTCTTTACTCCGAAGTGCCGGGCGGGCTATTTGACGATACGCTGACTGAGGGTGCTCTTTCAACGATGCAAATGAATGGTGTTCAGTATGGTATCCCGGTATTGCGGGGCAATCATCTGGTTGTGTATTACAACCCGTCGATTTACCCTAGTGCGCCGACGACATGGGACGTGTTCGAAGAGGCAGCAGAAAGGTTATCCGCCCAAGGTATCGTACCGATTGGAGCAGACTTACAGCAAGGCTATTGGTTTATTCCGTTCCTTACAGCTTTCGGCGGCTGGCCTGTACAGAATGGAAAGCCGAATATCGTCACCTCTGAAATGAAGCAGGCGCTTCAGTTTATTCGCGACAAGATGGATCAAGGCGTGCTCGTTAGTCTCGACGGCTCGACAGGACTGCTTGAGCAGTTCATTGACGGTAAGATCGGCGCCATTATTTGTGGCGAGTGGATTTATAACCATCTAGATAAGCATATGAACAATAGGCTTGCGGTTTGCCAGCTTCCGAGCATCGAAGGGCGGCAATCGTTATCCATGTCTTCTTCTATTGGCCTGATCTACCCTAATCATTCATTAACGTCCGAGGAGCGGGAAGATATTTTATCATTCACGCGCTTTATGCTGAGTGACGAATGCCAAACGATGTGGACGCTGGGTGTACAGCGGATTCCGGCTCAGGAAGAGGTACTGAACCGTCTAGCTGCCTCTGCTGCGCCTAACAAAAAGATGATTTTATCGCTTCTAGATCACTCACGGCCGATGCCGACTTATCCCTTCATGATCCATGTATGGGAGGCGTTAAATGCGGGTCTTATCGAGCTGCCCTTGAGCAATCCTGAACAAGCATTGAACAAAATAGAACAGACTATTCAAGCCTCTTGGGGCGCATTTAAAAGCTAATTAGAGATGGGGAGAGCCAAATGAAAACAACGATATTCAGCCAAATTTCTATTGATGGAAAGCTCACTATGGGCGCTGGTAATTCGAGTAAAGAGCTTTTTTCTTTGTTTTCCAGTGAGGATATGGAATTTATTCATCTGTTCCGGGGGAAGGTGCAGGGAATTATGGTCGGCAAAAATACAATTTTGACGGACAATCCCTTCCTTACTAATCGGTATGAGGAAAATAAAAATCCAATTCGTATCATTCCGACAACTACCTTGGATATTCCGCTAGATTGTAATGTACTCTCGGACCAAGGGAAGACGATTATTGTCACGACCGAGAAAGGACGGGATGAAGAAAAAATCAAACAGATCCGGCAAAGAGGGAAGGAGTGCCTTATCTGCGGCGAGGATAAAGTAGATTTTGTGGAGCTTGAACGTCAGTTGGAGGAGAACTATGGGATTACCAGTCTGCTGGTCGAAGGCGGCGGATTCTTAAACTGGCATATTTTCAATCAGGATATCGTCGATGAGATTATTCTAATGCAGCTTCCAATCATCATAGGCGGCTCCACAAACATTACTTTAGTGGATGGAGACGGTTATCAGCAATTGAACTTTGCGAAAAAGTTCAAGGTTGTAGAAATTCAACCAAAAGATAACTACACGCTCATGCGCTACAAAAAGGTGATCTAACCTCACACTAAGTCATAGACTGCGAATGGCAATGAGTTCTGGAAAAATCGAGAATATGGGGGTTGTGAACGATACATGTCAGAGAAAGAAGATTTCTACAAAAGTGTGTATAAAATCGCTGTGCCCGTTACGCTTCAAAGCTTGCTGATGGCGTTGCTTAATTTGACGGATCAATTGATGGTTGGGCAGCTGGGAGATGTGGCAATTGCCTCGGTGGGGATGTCGACCAAAATATACGGGATCATCGCGGTTGTCTTGGCCGGTTTATCGACGGGTGTATCCATATATGCAGCCCAGTTTTGGGGAAATAAAGATTCCAAAAGCGTCTCTCAAGTACTGGGTCTCGGACTGATCACCGGCTTTGCGTTCTCGTTCCTGTTCTCTGCGGCTGTCTTTATCGACTCGCCGCTCTTTCTGAGCCTATTCACTACAGACGTGAATGTAATAGATGAGGGTTATATCTTTCTCCAGATAATGTCGATCGGTTTTGTGCCTGTCATGCTCACGATGATGTATTCCGCGATTTTACGCAGTACTGGCCATGCCAAATGGCCGATGTATGTAAGTCTAATTGCAGTTGGCTTGAATATTATACTGAATTACGTACTTATTTACGGTCATTTCGGTGCTCCTGCGCTTGGTCTGAAGGGCGCTGCCATTGCTACTCTTATCTCTAGGGTCTTCGAATGCTTGTTGATCATTGGTGCCGTGTACCGGTATCGTTTACCGGGAGCTGTCGGGTTAAAGAACTTATTCAGCGTTCCTAAACCGCTCATTCGCAAGTTTTTTGGAACGACCTATCCGCTGCTACTGACTGAATTGATTTGGGTATTGGGTGAAACGGCATATGCGGTCATTTATAGCCGTATGGGGACGATGGAAATGACTGCAATGACCATTACCTTCCCACTTCAGGGTCTTTGCATTGGTTTATTATCGGGTCTGGCTAGTGCAGCAGGGGTAATGGTTGGCAACCGTTTGGGTGCGAATGAATCTGATATCGCACTCGATCATGCGAAAAGGTTCATTCGTCTAGGCATCATTATCTCTCTGATCGTCGGGGTTATCATTGCGGCAGGCTCGAAGCTGTATGTCTCTGCGTTCAATATCTCCGAGGACGCTAAGCAAATGAGCATGTATATCGTTATCGTGTTTGCTGGATTTCTTTGGGTCAAAGTATCCAATATGATTATAGCCGGCGGTATTCTAAACAGCGGAGGAGACAGCAAGTTCGTATTTGGCATGGAGTCTACCGCAACGTGGCTGATAGGTGTCCCATCCGGGCTGTTGCTGTCATACATTTGGAAGCAACCAGTCTACCTTGTGTATCTCGTCATCTCGCTGGAGGAGGTTGTCCGCTTTGGTTTCGGCTACGCCCGGATTTACTCCCGTAAGTGGATGAGAAATTTAGTTAGTGATTTGGCTGAAAAAGCTATGTAATGTAGGACCTGATTGGGTCGATGTGGAGTATTACCCCCCCTAAATTGGAGATCTCTTCACTTAACAATGCAAAAGGTACTGCCTCAAGGTAGTGCCTTTTTCATTGATTTTTAAATATCCAGTTGGGTGGTTTACGATCCATATAGTATTATTTCAATTCAATCTGTCCTTGTTCGGTTCTCCAGAACCCAGTTTGGACATTCAAAAGAAAGCCAGTCATATCTTCTGGGATTTCAAATACTACATTGCCTGTTTGAGCCAATCCAGGATTGATTCCTTCATATAAAAAATAGTCTCCGGAAGTAGTAATCAACATGCCTTTTAGTAGTTTCTTGGTAAGTTTTTAATAGTATTAGAGTGCAGTGTTTGAATATTTCTCGGGAGCCGTAGATGAGAGAAAAATAGGCCGCACTCCATGAAAAGAGCGGCCTATTTCTTTTTACATTTACTTAGGTTGCTTACGTCTTCTGAGATAGGCCCAGATCATAAATACCGCTGCTAGAGCAATAATGGCGCTAATGGTAATAGACCTTGTTAGGTGATTATTATCGTCCGGATAATACGCGGAAGCAAGGGTTTCATAGATCTAAAATAGTCTATGGACTGTTCAACAAATTTTGTGAGTGCTGCGGAGATGATTTTATAGGATCAGCTCCGCAAGACGATGAATGCCCTGCTCAATCGCTGCCTCATTTATTTTTGCAAACCCCAATACCCATCCTTTTCTTTTGCTATCCAAACAATAGGGTCCAAGAGGGTACACACGTATTCCATGTTGTAGGGCTAACTTTGTCACAGCTTCTTCGTCGAATGTTTCCTCAGCTTCTAATAACATATGTAATCCAGTTTCTACTCCACTGAGCGTGAAGCGCTCCCCTAAACCGGTAGCCATAATAGCTTTTGCCATGACCTCGTGTCTTCGCCGGTATACGTTTCTGACTCTTCGCATATGGCGCATAAAATGACCATTTTTAATGAAGTGGGTTAGTGTTAGCTGATCCATAATCGGAAGATGACGGTAAGTCAGCTCCTGCACCTTCGCTAGCTGAGCAATTGCCTCGACTGATCCAACAATAGCCGAAATACGAATGCCTGGTGCAATCATTTTAGAGAAACTCATGAGATACAAAGTATTATTAGATGCCTGACTAAACAGCGTTGGCAGCGGCTCCCCGCGATATCGAAATTCACTATCATAATCGTCTTCAATGATCCAAAATCGTTCTTGAACGGCCTTATGCAGCAGTTGTTGCCGGCGGGGCTCCGACATAACGACCCCTACTGCGCACTGGTGGGAAGGGGTGGCAAAGACCAGTTTGGATTGCGGGTGAATATGCTCAACCACTAGACCATACTCATCAACAGGAACGGGTACCACATTCATACGGCGGTATTTCATTGCCATCCAAGCAGCTGGGAAACCTGGATCTTCTACTGAGACAGTGTCCTCATCAGCTAAAAGTGACTGTGCGATTAAGTCAATACTATGCTGAGCTCCTGAGGTCAACAGAATCTGATTGGTTTGGACATGTATGCCCCGTTCAAGTGATAAATAACGCTGTATTTGCTCACGTAATGGTGTGTACCCGTAGCAGTTACCGTAAGCCCAGCTTGATAAATCCATTTCAGCGGATGCCTGGAGCAGCGATTGCCGCCAGTTTTTTTGGAATTGTTCGTCCAAATAGGGTTCATGGGGACTGAAATCAATATCCACTTCTAGCGGCTCTTTACCTCTGAACCAGTCATGTAATTGATCAACAGCTGAGTCTAGCAAGGAGAGTGAAGGAGGTGTGGGGCCCTCTGTTTCTATTTCCTTCGTTGATATAGCGACTTGCTTCCATGTACTAACTCGCGTCCCTCCCCGGCGGGAGGTAACTGTATAACCCCGACTTAACAATTCCTCATAGACGATCTGTATAGTTGAGCGGGAGACACCTACGATGTGCGCAAGTTCGCGGGTAGGAATCAGTAGTTCTCCTGGTGCCCAGACTCCGCTAGTAATATTATGGATCGCTTGATCAAGCAATTGCTGCCAGATCGGTCTCTTATCATTACGAATTACTTTCATCATCGTACATACCTCCAAATAGAAACTCCAATCATAAAAAGCTGATTATGGATTGCTCTAAACAGCGAATTATGGATATTTTAATGCAATCCATTCATTGATATACTACCGTAACAACGCAGGTATCCGCAATTTAAATAAAAGGAGAGATTCGATATGAATTCGGTTCGTTACAAGACCAGGGAATGCCTAGATCAAGAGAAGATTGAAAGGTTCCTTCACCAAACGAGATTAGGTTATCTGGGGTTGGTTGATGGGAACCTCCCTTATGTTGTGCCACTTAATTATGTATGGACTGAAGGGAAACTGTATATTCATGGGGCTGGAGATGGAAGACGTAATCAGGTCATGCGTGATAATCCGGAGGTGTGTTTTACGGTATGTGAGGAATACGGAACTATTACAGATCCGGTACCAGCCAAAACGGATACAGCTTATATGAGCGTAATGATTTTTGGACAAGCAGAACCGATTTCAGATTTGGATGAAGCCACACACGTACTTCAGGAATTGATCAATAAATACGTACCGGGTTATTATAATCGCCCCTTGTCCAAGCAGCATGTGGAAAAGTATAGATCGGCTGTATTTGGCGGTCCGGTTCAAGTTTATCGGGTAATTCCGTATCATATCACGGCAAAAGAAAGTCCTATTGAAGCAGAAAAAATGTATAAAAGGGGCATGGGTACTGGACGAGATGTTTAGCCGCAAGATACCATTACAAATGGTGTTATGCTAACGAGGTCTTTGGCAGCCTTTATGTCCTAATCATATGGGGAGAGGGAGGCTTTTTAGAGGTACTATCTATCAAAGTAGGCCGCAATCCAATGAAGGAGGGCGGCCTACTTATTTTTACATTTATTTAGGTTGTTTACGTCTTCTGAGATAGGCCCAGAACACAAATACCGCTACTAGAGCAATAATGGCGCTAATGGTGATAGACCTTGTTAGATGATTATTATCGTCCGCATAATATGCGGAAGCAATGGTTCCCGACCCATCCTGCTCGTCATCGGAAGAATCGTTCTGCATCGTTTGTAACACATCAATTAAATGCCCGGGTGCTTGAGGCTCCGAAATATTGCTTAGTCCTTTTGTTTCTGCTGATGAGGCTTGTTGTGGGGCGATGATTAGTTCCTGATTGTCTTTCTTGAAGGCAGCTATATATTCGTCCCGCTCACGGATAAGTGTAGGCTCACTCACTTCACCCTCAGCTTCTAGTGAATGAATAGCATAGGCCAAAGTATTAGGATTTCCTCCAAACTCAGTAACTTGATAGGACCCGTTTGAATCCTTTTGAATGATCATTTTAGATTTGGGTATTCCGCCCGATAAAATAAGAAACTCCCAGTTGTCTTGGGGTGTGACCGTTTCAATCAGACTATCGGAAGCCGCCCTAAGCTTAGCGCCATCAATAAAATGAATCTGCATTCCTTGACCTACGGTAATTTCACTAATCTCTGCTTCATTGTTGTAACCATACCCTTCAGGATCTTTAGATAGCCCTTCTTTAATCAATGTTAATCCTTCTGTATTTGCAAAAGAAACAACATCTTCAGTTACGGTCTGAGCCCATACAGGTGAGAAAAAAGTCAGAAATAAAACGAATGAAGTTACAGTTAACAGCAGCGTTTTCTTAATGGGAAGCCCTCCTTAAATATATTTGTTGAAGCCATGAAGTCCCCATCTCCAGGTTCTATCGTAGCTGGAGCCACCTTTAACGTTGGTGTATAACATGGAGGTTTTTGTGCCCCCACTCGGGTTCATGTGTTGAATCCAATCATTTCCACTATATGTGTCGTACCCATAGATAACTACTGCGTGCCCGCCACCGGTAGCACTATTCCATTTCCAGCTTACATATATAGGACTGCCAACATTATCAATCTGGTTTTTTACATCGCTGTAAGATAGTGCTCCTGTATGATTCCAACTGGAGACACCATAATCATGAATGCCTTCTTGAACAGTTCCATAAGATTCACTCTCGTCTGTTGTACAGCCGGAGGTTCCCTTCACATGATCATAAAAAGAACATTGGCTTACAGAGATTCCGTAATATTGAAGTATGGTAACGCTAGTCGCAGCCCAGCACCAATTATTCTTAGCTTGTGTAGCTGTAGGGTAGCCAATTAAATTAGTCGCATATGCTTGGGAAACAAAAGAAAAAAGAAAGACTGAAACAAAGGTTCCAACAAGCATCAATCTCTTTTTTAAAGATAGTTTCATGAATGGAATCAGCTCCTTATTATGGATTAATATTCCTTTTAATAACACTATTAAAATACCATATATTAACTTATGTGTAAAGTTTAAATATTTTTCCGTTTTTATAATAGAGTCTACACATTTGATACGGAGAGGGGGATACTGATATGGATAAGAAAATATTGATGCTCGTAGGAATACGTGCTCCAATGATCCAAAGCAAGCCATTCATAACAAAAGCCACTCCGCTAAGGAATGGCTTTTCTTCATTTACTCTGCAATTACTAGTTACAACTGAGGTTCTTCCTTGCTAACTAGGTTTGCTTTCTTTTCAATCATGAGCTTGTTTTTCGTGGGCATAAATAAGGTTATAACAAATGCGGCAATGGATAAAATCATCATGAAGTAGTAGGCGTCACTTGCCCCAAGAATTGATGTAAGGGATTTAAGAATGTCAGGAGTAGTGGAGGGATTGTTCAGCATCACTGTAGTTGCATGACTTGTTGCCTGCACTGTATAAATTGTAATTACGACAGCAGTACCAATGGCCCCGGCAATTTGGCGAACGGTATTGTTCACAGCTGTACCATGAGTGCCAAGTTGTTTGGGCAACGCATTTAGTCCGGCTGTATTGAGTGGCATAGTAATGAAGCTTAATCCAATTCGCAGGCCAATGGTACGAATCATTAGATACGTATACGTAGTTGATTCAGATAAATCTGTTACCGCCCACATAGATGGAATAATAAACAATAGACCAATGATGAACAGCGGCTTCGCACCGAAACGGTCGTATAGTTTACCGGTTACGGGTGACATGAACGCATTTACGAGTGCGCCCGGCAACAATAGTAGTCCTGCATCAAATGCTGTAAACCCGCGGCCATTCTGCAGATAAATAGGCAATAAGATCATATCTGCGTACATCATCATCGTGATTAATACGTTAATAAGAGACGTCATCGTAAACACTTTATTTTTGAAGACCGACAGGTTTAGCAGCGGATCATCCGATTTGATTTGTCGAAGACAGAATACGGCTGTTACCACAACCCCAATCCCTAAGGTCAGGATCACGATTACATCATCCCAGCCTTTACTGCCTGCACTACTGAAGCCGTATAAAATTAAGCCAAATCCGACGGTTGATAAAAGAACACTTATGACATCAAGCTTCGACTTAGACGTCTCAGATACATTCACTAAATACTTGAGTGCCAACGCTATAACAATGAGGACAAGTGGAATAAGCCCGATAAATAACCAGCGCCAAGAGTGGTATTCGACAACAAATCCCGCCAGCGTTGGCCCAATAGCAGGAGCGAATATCATCGCCAGTCCAAGCAGTCCCATAGCGCTGCCACGTTTTTCAACGGGGAAGATCGCCAGCACAACACTCATCATGAGCGGCATTATAATGCCAGCACCGGCAGCTTGGATCATTCGTCCGATTAAGAGTAGACTAAAGCTCGGCGCTGCTGCACAAATTATAGAACCGATTAATAAAAATGACATGGCACTTATAAATAATTGCCGTGTTGTAAAACGTTTCATTAAATAGGCCGTAATCGGAATCAAAATCCCGTTGATCAGCATAAATCCTGTTGAAATCCATTGTACGGTTGTTGCCGTGACATCAAATACATCCATCAGACTACTTAAGGCGACATTTAAAAGCGTCTGATTGAGTGTGGATAAGAAACAACCAAAGATTAAGATGGTTAGTAAGATCCCTTTATTTATTTTCTTAATGTCTTCTTGCATGTTGCAGTCCTCTCTTCATTGCTTTTTCGACATAGTGTCAATAAAATAAATCATATCAGGATTTAAATAGTATTCCTATTTGCAATTTTATTGAAAATGTCGACTAATCGACAGAATAGGCAAATTAGTTGATGAAAGGCCATTTAAACGATAATAGAGGGATGAAATGACTGAACATAAAAGAGTTGACCCACGAGCTATTCGCTCAAAAAAGATGCTTAAGAACGCCGTTTTTTCATTATTGGCCGACAATGTGGAGATTTCGCAATTGACCGTCCAAAAAATCGCCAACCGCGCGGAACTAAATCGTGCAACGTTTTATTTGCATTATGAGGATATTAACGATTTATTGCGCCAGATCGTACATGAAATCTTCGATGACCTGTCCATGAAGGTTGAACCGCTATTACAAATGAAGAGCAACAACGAACAGGAGCAGCTGGTCACCTTTTTAAATTATTTTTTTGAATACCGGAAAGTTTTTGCTGTATTGATTGAGCATAAAGGCTTCAAAAAACACTTGACCAACCTGTTAAAAAGTACTGTCGAAAAACGAAGAAACGCGAGGAACATTGACCTTACTAAGGAGGTAGTCTCCGTTGATATTATTGCAGCCTCACTACTGGGGATTATTATGTGGTGGATTAAGGATGGCAACCAATATAGCGCTGAATACATAGCGGGGCAAATTACCTTGATGTATAAAAGAAGGTATTTATAAGAGCTTTTATGATATATTCAAGTAAAGTTTGAGTCCCTAGCCAATAATCTAAAAAGGAAGTGCGAACAATGGATTTAGAAACGGTCATGCAAGAGCTTGAAGCTCTCGGCAAGGAACGCACCAAGAAAATATATCTATCCAATGGCGCGCACGAACCGCTTTTTGGTGTGGCCACAGGCCAGATGAAGCCCATCTTCAGAAAAATAAAACATAATCAACCCTTGGCCGAGCAGCTTTATGCTACGGGAAATTACGACGCTATGTATTTTGCCGGGGTGATCGCGGAGCCTAAAGCAATGACCGAGTCGGATTTTGAGCGGTGGATTGCTGGCGCTTATTTCTATATGCTATCGGACTTTGTGGTGGCAGTAACGTTGGCGGAGACGGATATTGCGCAAGAGGTTTCTGATAAATGGATTGCCAGTGAGATAGAGCTGAAAATGTCGGCGGGCTGGAACTGTTACTGCTGGCTGCTCGGAAATCGCCCGGACAGTGAATTTTCCGCAGAAAAATTGGCCGCTATGTTGGAGCTTGCTAAAAATACGATTCATGATGCTCCTGAGCGAACGAAATACGCAATGAACAATTTCATCTACACTGTGGGCGTATCCTATCTGCCGCTTCATGATAAAGCGGTTGAGATTGCAAAGGAAGTTGGCCCGGTGGAAGTCCATACCGGTAGTGCAAAAAGCAAGATTTTGAATGCTTCAATTAATATTCAAAAGGCAGTTGATAAATCGCAGCTCGGCTTCAAACGAAAACATGTAAGGTGTTAGTCAATCATGGACATCAATGACCTTATTGCTGTATGGAATCACGCGAATTGCAAAGTAGTTGATATTCGTCGGATGACCCTTAGACCTGGCGAATCTATACCTTCCTATTACGTCCCCTCAAGGCTGTTTCTTATGTCGATTCACGGTAATGCTACAGTTAACCTGGGAAGCCAAGTTCACCGTTTACAGCGCTTTACAGTGCTTCATGTAGGCAAAGGAACTGTGCTCAACATTGACGCAGGCAGCGAGGGGCTGGATTACTATAGCATTTATTATAAAGTGAGTATGCATCCCTCACTACCCTTAGAGATTGCTACGCTATACGAGGGCGCTAAATCCTTTGATCATTCGTACAGCATGACGCCTGACAATTCGGTAGCGCTGTATCGCATAGTGAGCGAGATGTTTAAGGAGTGGGGGAAGCCGCAGCCGCTTGCGCGGTTGCATGTTCGCACTTTACTCCATCAGTTTGTGTATGAGCTATTTCATCAAATGTCGGTGCAAGGGGTTAATACGACTAAGCGTGATCTGGCTGCCCGGATTGCCGACATTATCCATGAACATTATACGGATAACATTACGCTGGAATCATTATCGGAAAGCCTGAACTATAGCGTCCCCCATTTATCTTCCTACTTCAAAATCCGTACTGGACTTAGCCCGATTGATTACTTAATTAAGGTGCGCATCGAAAAAGCGGTGGCACTTCTGCTGGAAACAGATGCTACGCTGAAGGAAATTGCAGTGGGCGTCGGTTATCAAGACCCTAGTTATTTGGGCAGGCTGTTCAAAAAGTATAAGGGTGTTTCCCCGATTAGCTATAGAGAATTGCATTCCAGAAAGAACAAACTAGAAGATAGTCCTGCCACAAACATAGAATCCTCCATTGTTGCCCTTGAATCATTTGACTATACTGATTATATTGATAACGATTATCAGTATCATTTTGATCAAGAGGGAGATTCATTCATGTTTAAACATTCAAGGCCTACGCTGGCATCGGTATTGCTGTTAAGCTTCATTTTGGTACTGAGCGCATGTGGTACAAACGGTGCTACGGAGAATGCTGCCTCACAGCAGCCGAAGACCAAAATCGTTAAAACGGTTAACGGTGAGGTGGAGATCCCCCTTCATCCCAAAAGAATTGTTGCAGGTGAATATCTCGGCAGCTTAATTGCGCTTGGCATTACACCTATCGGAACCTCCGAACATCATATTAAAAATCCATATTTTCAGGAGTATTTGAAAGACGTTGAGAATATAGGGGACGGAAATGGAAATGTAGAGAAAATTCTGTCGCTTAATCCCGATTTGATTATTATGGATGATTTCTATCCTGAGCTAAATGAGCAGATGTCAAAAATCGCACCTACGGTCGTTATTCCATACGCTTCCTTAAAAACGGTACATGAGGAAGTGGGTTATTTCGGTGAGCTGCTTAGTGAAGAAGATAAGGCCAAAACCTGGCTTGCAGACTATGACAGCCGTATGGCCAATGCCAAGGAGAGCGTATTGAAGGTTGTGCCTGCAGATAGCACATTTTCCATTATTGAATGGTCTGAAAACAGCTTGATGGCCGTCGGAACAGACTTCGGCAAAGGTGGACAACCAATCTATAATGGATTGGGATTTAAGCCTCCTGCGGATATCGCCGCCGAAATGGCCGATCCGGGCTGGGCTTCATTCTCTGCTGAGGTCTTACCAAAGTATGCCGGTGACTATATTATTCTTACCTCCGACTCGAAAAAGCTGGATGAACTTAAAGCCGACCCGATCTGGGGCGCACTGCCAGCAGTCAAAAATGATCACGTATTTCTTTGGACAAGCGATCGCTCCGGCTACTGGGACCCAATAGCTATTCTGAGTCAGACAGAAGAGTTGGCGGCTTGGCTGACAAGCCACTAATACAACGTGTATTCCAAACCTAAAAGGCCCCCTTCGGGTGCCTTTTTAGGTTTTTTTGGAGATGGTTCGCCGCCATGTTCTATGTGTCATTCTCCAGCTGATTCTGCAGTAACATCAAGATAATTGATCCTGTATTGCGACGGTGACAGCCCATATTTCTTCTTAAAGGCAGCAGCAAAATAAGAACTACTATTAAAGCCAACTTCGCTGGCAATGTCGTTAATATTGAAATCTTTCTTCTCCACCAGTAGAGCTGCGGCTCTTTGCAGTCTTAATTGATTTATATAATCTGGAAAGGTCTTCTGCGTATAGCTGTTGAACAGTTTGCTAAAGTACGAGGAGCTCATATTGTATTTTTCAGCAAGGGCATCAATGGATAGCGTATTATCGTTAATATGCTCATGGATATACTCGATCGCCTTCATAATGTTGTTTTGCACCGTTAATGAACGGGAAGTTTTTAACTCTAAACAAGCACTGTCGAGCATTGTTTTTAGCAGGGTACTAAGCTCATCAATATTATTGCAGCTTTGCAGCTTCACATAGACATCCAGATAGATGCTACGGTATTCCTTATTTTCTACTATGGAGTTATGCGCTAGCATAGCAGCATCAGCAAGCAAATTGGCTAAATAACTTAAACCTGCTTCATATTCAATATTTTTCACAAGCTCAAGTAAAGCTTCTATATTTTCAAGAGGGATCGTTTGCAATTGGTTGCTTTTAATTAGCTCCAAAATCTTCTGTGTCAACTCATTCGCTTGCCCTTTGGATAGACTACTTGGTGTAAAGGTGTCAAAGATAAAGTACGACTGCTTGTAGCAAAACAATTTATTTCTTATCAAATGTTGGACTTGTTCATAGGAATCCGGTAATTGCTGCAAGTTATATGCTATTTGTGAAATGCCTATAGTGATATGAACTTTATAGTTCTCGGCAAGCTTATGAATCATTTGTTCAGCGTATTGCGCCACAACTTGCAGATCGTTTAGTAAAATACCCGACCGTCCTTCGCTGACAATTAGAATGAACTGATTGCTGCTTATCGGATAGGCTTTATAATCTATTTCCCGGCTCCATATTTGTTGCCCGACATTTTGCAAAAGAAGTAAGAGATTATAATCGAGATCTAGAGCAGAAGGTGCAGTAACTTCTACACTGATAACGCGATAATGTCCTTGATCTCCTAGCTTTTCTTGCAGGCTTTTCAGTTCTCGCGGCAGTTGCGGGTCTGCATTTTGTTGACTATAGTTACGCTTTTGAAGAAAATCTATAAATTCATTGCTGCTGTGCCGTGATTCCAAGGCACTCATTTTAGAAAGCGCTTTCGAGATTGTCAGTGATGCTGTTTGTATCTCATCATAATGATTTCCATGTTCTTGCTCCTCTTCATCATCCTGCTCCGAGTTTCTGAAGGCTGTGTAAATATTGAGCAGCATATGATTAACTGGTTTGTAAACTTTATTAGTGAACACATAACTTAATAATAGCGCAATGAAAATAATGAAGATGGAGAAGATAATAATCGCATTTCTAGCCTTAAGTAATTGTTCAATACTGCTTTGATAGTCCATGACGGAAACGATACTGTATCCTTCATGCCCATTATTTACATAGGAAATTACTATATCTTCATCTTTACCCTTATTTTTCGATGAATAGCTGTTATAGCCATCTGTGGCATGCGCTATTTCATTTAGTGTAGTTGGTGCTATGGGATAATTATTGTTTTGTTCAGTTATAATTTGGCTTGTTTGATTATCTACGATTAATATACTGTCAGACTGATCTTCATAGCTGGAAAGAATGCTCTTACGTAATGTTTCCGTATTGGAGACTATGATAATACCACTTTGACTAGTGCCGTATAAGGCTGTGCGCGAGGTTTGAAAAAATACGAGTCGCTGGCTGCCATCTGCTAATGTAATCGGAATAGGATAACGATCCGTCTTAGATTGCAGTACTTGCTTTAAAATATTTTGTTTTTCATTTCGATTAAGATAGTAGTCATCCAGTTCATAAATGATGTCATCCTGATTAAAAAAGAAAATGGAGTTGACGGATTCGTTCGCATTCAAAATCGGGTGTAAGTTATTGCTTATCTCTATCGCGTCCAATACGCTGGTGTTTTCATAGTCATAAATGTAAGAAATAGATTTGGGCATTTTATTAATAAGCTCTGTCAGGCGACGGTATTGATCTAGTTTGCTGTTGTATACGGTACTGATATTTTCCAGCTTATTTCGCAACATGTCATTAATTTGATTTTTCATATAAACATTAAAATATTGGAAGGCCGCAACATTGATAATAATTACAGTAATAATAGAAATGGATAAAAAGTTCATATAGACTTTGAACTTAAAGCTTTTGCGCCATCTATTGGCATATTTACTTACAAATTGTTTGCCTGGATTCAACAGCTTCAATAGCTTCATTCCCTCCTTATATGAAATTATGAAGGAATAGCCTAATTGTGAGTTGATGAATCAGGCTATTCCGATAGTCATATAAGCTTAATTAGTTGCTTTTTTGCTGGAAATGAACTCACTAAATTGTTTTTGATATTCAGCAATAAATTTTTCTAAACCGGCATCACGCAGCTTTTTCAAGGCAGTGTCAATATTGGAGTCATAGTCTTTAAAACCTTGTGATATGGGTTGTATATATTCTTGTTCTACGGCTTGCATTTGAGCGTATTCCGTTTTTACGGGCTCCATGTTGAAGGAGAAGCCAATATCTTTTTGTAGTATCGAGCCTTCGTTCCAATTTTGATACGTACTGATTTGTTCTTCAGTAATATAATCTCTAAATCTTGTAAAATGAATGTTATCAGGCAACCAAGTGTCGAACAATGTATCTTGATTAATAAACTCAATCTGTCCATCAGCAGTTAGGTTATAATCTTTGCCTTCAACGCCATACAGAATAAAGTCTGTCCATTCTTGACTGCTTTGCAGTAAGTTAATTAACTTCACGTAACCCTCGAGTTCAGCACCCTTTACATTAGCCCCAACTGCAAACGCTGTAGAATATGTGCCGCGTGACATTAGTGGTTTTTTCGCAGGATCACCTAAATAGTAGTTTTTGAACACCGCATTAGGGTTAGCTTTGCGTATGGCATCCATATACTCAAATACGCGATAGCTTGCACCCATGCCGAATAATGCTTTGCCTGCAAAAAACGATGAATCTGCTTGTGCAGGATTTGACAAGGCGTAGCTTGGGATAAGACCTTCTTTATTCCATCTGCGGGCGATATCCGCCATTTGTTTGTATTCGTCCGATTCATAAAAGCTGTAGACAGTCGGATCTTCCGGCTTGTTGCCATCGGTCATAATAAAGCTATACGGCTGATAAATATTAATGTTTGAATTAATCGAGCCATTGAAGATATTCAAGCTCCAGCCGCGTCCTGAGCCAATCATATCAGGATATTTTTGCTTTGCCAATTTGTAAAATTGCTCAACATCCTCAACGGTTTTCAAATCGGTCATACCGACTTCTTGCAGCAGATCCTCTCGTGCAATAATCACATAATTTTCTCCAGCATTTGGTTTATTGCCGAAAGGTAATGCATATTGCTTTCCGTTGACCTTCCAGATGTCAAACGCTTCATCGCCGCCCGTATTCTTTTTTAAATCGCCAGCATATTTTTCAGCAGCTTCAGTCAAATCAGCGTAATAGCCCTTGGCAACGGATTTTGCCATAAATGCAGTATCGGTATATGTGGCGAATTTTTCGCCGGATGATAGCATTAGCTCGGTTTTACCAGTTGCATACTCGGTCCACGGTAAATATTGAATACTTACATCGACGTTAATCGCTTGCAGAACCTTGTCATGAAACTCATTTTTCGCAAAATCAGCCATACGTTTTGACTGCTCCCCGTAAAGCACTAACGTTGCTTTGGTCGGCTGATCGCCACTGCCATTATTGTTATTGTTGCTACCAGCTTCGTCCCCTTGCGACTTGCCGCCGCATCCGCTTAAAAGTCCCGCCAGCAGTAAAGATGCAAGCAGTAAGGTGAACCCTTTTCTCGATTTGCCCATAAGAACACTCTCCCAAATTTATATTTAGCCTACTAAATTCAAATAGGCCTAACTACTATTGTTTTTTCTTATTATCCTTTTACAGCGCCAACAGTAACGCCCTTAACAAAGTACTTTTGTACAAAGGGATACAGCAAGATAATCGGACCAATCGCAATACAGGTAATTGCCATCTTAATCGTTTGCGAGGGCAGAATAACATGGCCTGCCATGGTGCCACTTGGATTGGCTGCAAGGTATTGAATATTGGCCATCATTTTGTACAAGATGTATTGCATCGTATATAGCTCGGGATTATTATTGAGCATTAATGGTAAATAGAAGTCATTCCAATATTGCAGTGCATAAAATAATGAGATCGTAACAAGCCCCGGTTTGGCTAACGGCAGCATCATTTGCATAAAAATCCG
This sequence comes from Paenibacillus sp. FSL E2-0190, assembly GCF_037992965.1. Taxonomy (NCBI): domain Bacteria; kingdom Bacillati; phylum Bacillota; class Bacilli; order Caryophanales; family Paenibacillaceae; genus Paenibacillus; species Paenibacillus sp. FSL E2-0190. Next base: position 6,908,569 of record NZ_CP150306.1, on the reverse strand, counting down.
CCCATGACCAGCGCCGTCAATTTGTGCACTTTCCAGCAATTCATGTGGGATGGACTTGAAGAAATTACGTAGCAGATACATATTGAATACATTTATTGAATAAGGCAAAATCAATGCTGCCAACGAATCCTTCAGGCCGAAAAATTGTGTGGTCACTAAATACCACGGCAACATACCGCTGTTAAACAGCAGAGTAAAGTAAGCGAAGAACGCCAGTTTATTACGGTGCTTAAAATCTTTTACGGAAATGACGTAGGCAAAGCATGCTGTTATCGACACCGATAGTAGTGTGCCAAATATTGTCGTAAACAATGTTATCTTGTAGGCTTTTAAGATCATAAAATCAAGATTGGAAAATACATAACGGTAAGTATCCAATGAGAAATGACGTGGAATAATCGAAAAACCTTGCATAGTGATCGCCATTTCATCAGACAGTGAACCGGAAATCGCTAAAACAATCGGGAACAAGCAGAATAGTGCAAATATTGCTGAGCAGACATAAAAGGCTATATTAGTTAACTTATCAGCATTTGATCGTTTCAAATAGACACCCCCTTAAAATAATGTAGAATCTTTGTCGTACCAGCTTGTAATCTTGTTAGCGATAATAACAAGGAAGAAGCCAAAAACAGATTGATATAACGAAATCGCCGACGCAAACGCCATCTCACCATTTCTTACGCCGCTGCGATAAACAAATACATCGATCAGATCCGTGAAGGGTAACAAAATCGGGTTCATATTCGTCAAGCCGATAATCATATTTAGGTTACCGCGCAGCATATTGCCGACCGATAATAGAAACAAAATAATGATGGTCGGTTTAAGCATAGGAATTGTAATTTTAAAAATTTGCTGAAGTTTACTGGCGCCATCTACCTCGGCGGCTTCATACATGGAGGAATCAAAGCCAGTCAACACACCAAAATAAATAATGGAGTTATAACCTGTACTTTGCCAAATCACCACAATGACCAGAATCGGAATCCAAATCCACGGCGTAGCATAAAAATCATAAGTTGAACCGGTGATGCTTTTAATAATCTGATTTAGAAAGCCTGTTTCATTATTCAAAATTGCATTTAGAATGGAGCCAATAACCATCCAAGACATAAAAAACGGAAAAAACATAATGCTTTGATTAACTTTGACGAATCGGCGACTAGAAATTTCATTGAGCATAATAGCAATCGCTACCGCGAAGATGGTGCCAAATACAAAAAATAAAATATTGAACATTATCGTATTAAATGTCGCCCGCATTGCAGTATCAAAATTGTTAAAGAAAAATTGAAAGTTTTTAAAGATGGGATCTGCCCATGGGCTGTTAAAAATACCTCCGTCAAAGCGATATTCCTTAAACACTAAAATCGACCCTGCCATTGGCAAGTAGGAAAAGGCCAACAGCGCTAATATGCCGGGCAGTGCCATCATATAAAGAAGCCCGTCTTTTTTGAGTGCGCTCATAAACCTATTGCTTGTTTTTTGTCTCAAATAAATTCCCCCTCACTTAGTTGCCATGCATAACAAGCTGCCTGTACTCCTCTAATAAAACGCTTTCAAAAGCTAAATGAAATACGTACTCCAAATAGTAATCTTTTGGGTCTTAAAGTAAATCGCAATTAGAGGAGAAGCTTTTAAAAACGAGCATTTTACCCTCGTTTAGGCTATTAATTTCTCGCATTTTTATTAAAAATCCGTATTATGTGTTTAAATCCAGCGGTAATTAATGTTATTGACAAAATATTTGACAATGATTAGTATTGAAAAATATTAAAAATGAAGTTAGCGGCATAACAATTAAATAATTCGCAAGCTATGATTGCTATGGATCACACTATAGCAGGAGCAGCTTCTGGAGAGACCGTGGGGGATTCCCCCGGCGCCGAAGGGTTCACAATCTCAGGCAAAAGGACAGAAGAGTACTAGATAATTCATTTGTTATTCTGATCATCGTCAGAGTAAAGGAATGTATTTTATTTATTATTCTTAGACCTAAGAGATTGGAGCGTATCCAATCTCTTTTTTGTTATCATTTTTACTTGTACATTTTTTCACATAAGGGGGAGTTTGAAATGGCAGCACAAGAATTAAAGAGAGATTTAGAGAATCGGCATGTTCAGCTCATTGCGATTGGTGGAACCATCGGTACCGGATTATTTTTAGGATCAGGTAAAGCTATACAACTGGCAGGACCATCCATCATTTTTGCTTATTTAATCGTGGGTATCGCTATTTTTTTTGTGATGAGGGCATTAGGAGAACTTCTGTTGTCTAAAGCAGGTTATCAATCTTTTACAGACATTGCCGAAGACTATCTTGGACCGCGGGCGGCGTTTGTAACTGGATGGACCTATTGGTTTTGTTGGATCATGACGGCTATGGCCGATATTATAGCTGTTGGGGTCTATGTACAATATTGGTTTGATATCCCGCAATGGATACCCGCAGTCATTTGTTTGATTATTTTATTAGGGCTCAATTTATTAACGGTAAAAAGCTTTGGCGAATTGGAATTTTGGTTTGCTTTAATTAAGGTAATCACTATTCTCGCATTGATTGCTATCGGGGTAGTCTTACTGGTGATTGGATTCAAAACAACTACCGGAACGGTTGCGCTCAGTAATATTTGGGCACATGGGGGAGTATTTCCAAACGGGATTTCAGGGTTCCTGCTTTCATTTCAAATGGTTGTGTTTGCTTTTGTGGGTGTGGAATTGGTAGGCGTATCGGCAGCAGAGACCTCCAATCCAGAAAAAACTATCCCATCGGCGATTAATAAAATACCTTTACGAATTCTATTTTTCTACGTGGGTGCTATTATTGCCTTATTATGCATCAACGCTTGGACAGAACTAAACCCGGCAGAAAGTCCTTTTGTTAAAACATTTAGTTTAGTGGGGATTCCGATTGCCGCGGGGGTTATTAACTTCGTTGTATTAACTTCAGCTGCGTCCGCTTGTAATAGCGGGATGTTCTCAACAAGCCGGATTCTATACAATCTAAGCAGAAATGACCAGGCTCCAGCCAACTTTGCAAAGCTTAATAAAAATCATGTACCAAGTAATGCTTTATTCATATCCACGCTTGTCTTATCTGTAGGCGCTTTGTTGAGTAAGCTGATTCCGGAGACGGCTTTTGGCATCGTGACAACAATTAGTGCCATTTGTTTCATCTGGGTTTGGGGCGTCGTTCTAATTTGCCATTTGCGATATAAAAAGACGAAGCCGGAATTGCAGGCCAAATCAAAATTCAAAGCACCGTTTACACCCTTTGTGAATTATGTTGTTCTAGCTTTGTTTGCAATCATACTCATAATTATGCTATTTGCTGATGAAACTCGTCCGGCCTTATTGTTGACGCCTTTATGGTTTATATTATTATTTGTTTTGTATTCGATAAATAGAAGAAAGAGGGAAAGAATAACGCCTGATCCAAGAGCACGTCTCGAAGGTATTCGGACTAACACGGAGATCCGGCATGATTAGTCGATGAGGGTGCTTGCTGATATTACAGTTGGATAGGCAGACATAGAAATCCACCACCGCATACGGTGGTGGATTTTCTCATTAATGTGGTCGATGCTCTTTTTCGAACTTGTGTATGCTATCGGGATATTCTTCCATGTTTTTTAATCAGTCTAAAATTATCGTCTATTTAAAATCAACTTTGATTTGTGCTATCTCACTATTCGTGCCAATTCGTAATGGCGGTCCCCAAGTCCCTGCACCAGATGTAACGATGACGTGAGGGCTGTTAGGATTCTTCTGATAGTGGCCATAATCTACTGTAAACATAGCATTGGTGATCAGATTTGCAGGGAATACTTGTCCTTGATGCGTATGTCCGCTAAGTATCAAATCAACGTCATCTGCGTATTCAATCCTATTGGTTGGTTGATGATCCATTACGATAACGGGCATATTTGTATCAATGTCACTCATCACTTCTGAAGTAATTGCTCGAGGGTTCCCTTGATTACCAATCGGTGATGAATCCCTTCTGCCAACAACAACGAATTGATTATCAATAACGACATGCTCATCATTTAGAAGTTTGATATTACTCTTATCTATAAAGTTCACGATCTCATCGTATGAGCGTCCTGCATCATGGTTACCTAAACAAGCATAAACTCCATAGGTTGACTGAATAGTACTTAATAACTCTATTCCTTTGGAAGGGTTAGAGAGCGCATAGTAGTTACCATTAAATATATCTCCTGTCATCAACACTATATCCGGCTGTAGTCCATTAATACGATCAACAACGTCTTCAATAAACTTTACATCATTTACGTAGCCTAAATGTAAGTCGCTGATCAGGACGATATTTAACTGATCTAATGAAGTGTTTTTATGTATTTGGAGCGGATAGGTGACTTCTTTTAAATGATTTGCATTATAAATCCCATAGGACACCAATCCTATGACTAGAATTAATACTATGGACCTTGTATGAAAAATAACACGTGCTGGTATAGGAGAAGGGAGGACCTTGATCCATTTACTAATTAGTAAGATTACATCTGAAAGGATCAAAAGCAAGAACAAATAGAAGTAGATACCCATCCAATAGTCCCCGAATTGACCAATAAAATTAACAATATTTGAATTGGTCGTCATAGCTGAAGAAGACAATAGTAAATTAATAATGATTGATAACGCACATAAGCTGTAGATGACTCCATATATGATCCCGTTTATATGTGAAAATATATGTTGTAACCATTTAAAAATCTTTCTCGCAATGTAATAGTTAGTTGCCGCGTACATAGCGAATATAAATAAAAATGCAAATACCATAGGGTACACCATCCTAATGCTTTAGATATCAGAACTAAAGTGAATACATTAATTATAGCAATAATTACTAGTTTCAGAAATTAAATGGGGTATTGAGTTTACTGGTTTTTTCAGTTATTGTTTATTACTATTTCAGCTGATATAATTCTTATTTCGACAATCAATTTAAAAGTGGTGAATTCATGAGAGAGTTCTACAGTCGGGTGAATCGAAAAACCTATTACATATTAATGTTAATGATCATCGTTCTTATGATGTCTGGATTAATACTATCTACTCTAGAGTTAGATGGAATTGATTTTGGTTATATCATTCATTTTTTATGTGTGGCGTTTCTAACGGTTTGTTTATGGATTTACCCTAAGCATGAGACACATACTTTTAGAAAGATTATCATTCTATTTGGATTTGCGTATTTTTATACGCTATTCTTTTTATATCCTCAAACTTGGACTACCTATATCCTCATTTGTCTTATTCCTGCACTCTCTATTCTATTTTTTGATTTAAAATTGTTTTATTTTTCCTTCATTATAAATGGAATACTGATGGTAATTACATTTGGCTATATCCTCTTGATTGATAGAGGGGATCTATATACATATTTACATTATGATATTCTAGGGAATTTCATTAATATAATAGCGGTTCAAGTGTTATTATTTTTCATTTTTCAAATATCATTTAAACGGATGAAAAAACAGCAGCTTTATTATGAACAATTACAGCAATCTGAGCGTTTAAAGATGGTTGGACAATTAACAGCTGCCGTTGCGCATGAAATTAGAAATCCAGTGACAGTGGTTAGAGGTTTTTTGCAGTTTTTTGATGAGGATCCTTCATTTGATGATCCTATGAAAAGAAAATTTAAATTAATGATTGATGAATTGAACACAGTAGAACAGATTATCTCGCAATTTCTAACCCTTTCAAAGCCAAATGGAGAACAAAAACTAGAAAAAGTAGATGTGAAGGATGTTATTGAAAGTGTCACAGGATTGCTCCATTCCTACGCAATGTTATCTGATAATCAAATTGTTACCTATGTAGAAGAAGACTGCATGATCTCTATTAATAAAATTGAATTTAAGCAGCTGCTTATTAATATAATAAAAAATGCTTTAGAGGCTTCGGATGTTGGTAAATCTGTCTCTATTATGGCGAATAGGAACAATAATTTTATTGAGATAACAATCATTGATGAAGGAAGCGGGATGTCGGAAGCTGAGGTTAAGTCGCTAGGGACTCCTTTTTATTCATTAAAAAGTAATGGAACAGGTCTAGGATTAATGATTTGCTTTAATATCGTAGAAAAGTACGGCGGCGAAATTTATTATAGTAGTTCTGTAGGTAAGGGGACAACAGCTACTATCCGCTTTTTAGCTATAAATGACCAGTAAAACGGAACATTCTTTCCATTGAAAGAAGGGGATTACCTCAAGCCTTCGGCCGGAGAGGTAATCCCCTTTCCTAGTAAATATGTTTATATTTGCTGCGCTAAAGGTTACTTCAGAGGGATTTTAATCTCCAATTGCTTGTTGTAATTTTTAACTACATTGCCTTTGGCATCTACTTTATAAGCCCCGGTGTTGCCTTTTTCAAATACGGCTTGATACGGTCTGATAATCAGATATTCTGCCGCTGAGCTAGGTGCTTCGAACAATAAATCTTCAGAAACCGTATTTTGAGTTGCTGCAACAGAATCCCTTGCAATAAATTCTAATTCATTTCCCAGATTATCATAAATGTCATATCCTAAAGCCTGTGCTTGGGTGGCAACCCCTTTAACCGCTAAAGCGATACGCACAGAAGTCTCTCCTGCAGCAACACGGGTGGTTTTGATTTTAAATTGGTTGTCTTTCTTTATAGCAGGCAGCTGAATGTTACGCACTAATCCTGCTTGCTTGAGAGAAAATTTAAGTACATACGGTTCATCGATTCCGTTAAGCTTCACATGGATACTCAATTCAGAGGAAGCCAGGTTTGCCTTTTGTTGCTCAGTTAACCATCCGGTCTGCAATACAACAACCGCCTTGTTGGCATCACCGTCACTGATCCAGCGTGGTGTTTTTAAATCAATGCCTCCTGGTTGAGTGAGCTTAGCGTCAATTCCCACAATAGTACCTTCTGCAAGATAGGGCTCACCTTTATCATTTAAAGTTACTCCTGCGAGCATTCCTGAAAATAGCGATCCCTCACGGCTCAGGTCGATCTTAATATAGTTACCATCAAACTGCGCACTGCCCTTTAAAGTAAGCTGATCGTGTGAATCGGCCACTTTTGTTGTATTCAGGGAAGCTTCAACAGCGGGTTGAGCACTGGATGCTTGGGTTAAAGCTGGCATTCCCAACGCTCCTAGGCATACAGCAGCACTTAAAATTACAGACATCTTCTTAGTCATTTTTTTCATGATATTATCAAGCTCCTTAATTTTTATTTAACTAGCACGTTTATCTCTAGACCGTCAATATAATGCTTCACTGGGTTTCCAGAACTGTCTGTTTTAAATGCTCCATTCTTACTTTGTGGGTTCTCAAACTCATAAAGATAGCCACGGATTGTGAGCATATTAGGGTGTTTCTCAAATGGCTCAGTAAGCAAATCGACATTAAGTGACCTATTGGAAGTCGAGAGGACTTTCTGTGAAATATCTTTCAGCACCTGTCCTTGTTGATCCTTTACTTCAAAGCCCACTAAACTCAATGCTGTATGATCTTCGTCTGTATCCTGTTCCAGCATGAGCGACAGGCGTGTCGTTAATGGACTATATTCCAGCTTTTTCAGGATCAAACTCCATCCTCCAACTTGTGCGCGTATGTCAGGTGTGGAAATTTTATTAATCGTAGCCTTCCGCGCAGGAATTTGGAGAACAAACGGTTCATCCATACCGTTTAAGCCAAGGGTTACAGTCAATACAAATCGATCAGGAAAAGGTTTGTTGGAGATTCCGGAATTCGAGGAATCCACTAGTCTAAAAATAGCTGTGTTGCTTTCCGCACCTTCTATCCAGCTTAGAAACGGCATAGCTTTCCAGAGACCATCAGAAAATTGCTCCAGGGAAGCGCCGTCGATCAATACTTCTGCAGAGGTTATTGCACCTTTCGCTAAAAAAGGCTTCCCATCCGCTCCAATCGTTACTCCGGCTAGCTTACCTTCCAGTTTTTCTCCCTCACGCTTCACCGAGAATGCCAACCGGCTGCCATCAAATACAGCCTCTTCGGCAGACAAGGTGATCCCTTCATGGGTATCACTGCTGTTTAGACGGGAAGTCAGTCCCAGACGCTGGGCCGCTTGTAACCCTATATCATCTGCCCGTTCAAAAATACCGCCTATCAAGGGAAGCTGCTTGAGCGCATTGGCCAACGTAGGCGGATAGATAGCCGTTAGCATAACACTTAACAATATCGCCGCAGTCACAGCAGCTGTGATTTTTGGATATATCCGCTTTTTCTTTTCCTTTTCCACAGGATCCTGGACAATGGTGGCCAGCGATGCATAAATCGAATCCTGCCGTGATCGTAGTAAAGGAGGAAGCTCCTGTATATTAGCTTTCCCTAGCTCCCTGATCTGCTTTTCTAAATTGTTATTATTCATTAGCAAGACCCTCCTCCCGCACAGGATGTATCTGTTTGGACAACAATCTCCGTGCGCGATGAAGTCGTGCCCTGACCGCTCCCTCGGAGATGTCGAGCACATCTGCAATCTGCTTAATGGATAAATCGTCATAATAAAAAAGCACGATAGCAAGCCGCAGGGATTCGTCCAACTGATTAATGAAGCTTTGCAGGTCTACGTTGCCTGAATCTTCAAAATGCACATAGGAAACGACCGGTTCCTCGGGAATTTCCGCCACAGCTATAGTTCGTTCTCGCATACGAAGTAACTGATTGCATTCATTAATCAGGATGCGTATAACCCAGGTTTTAAAAAACTTAGGCTGTTTAAGGTTGGCCAACCCTTTATACACCTTCAGTGTTGTTTCCTGAAGAGCATCCGCGCAATCTTCATCTTTTAGCAGAATGGTTTTGGCTAATCTGTACAACTGGGATTCCAGTTGCCTGAAAAGACGGGTAAACGCCTCGTGGTCGCCTTTCTGCGCTTTTTTGATATCCAGTTCGTTTTCCAGCAAATGATTTTTCCTCCTTGAGGGCCCTCTGTATAATTAGATGGAGAAGACATCCAAAAAGTTATATTTAGGATAAAATTCATTCTCCTACACAAATCACTTACCTCGGTAGTAGTATAAAATCCATGCAATTCATTGTTTTTGGCAAAGATGGAGAGGTTAATAGAAAGGGGGGGACTTCAAGTGGATAAACTGAAATAAATTCAGGAATTACCACCTTATCAGAAGAGAAGTAGTGGGGTAATCCTGAATTAAAAAGTGTATACATATACCTTGGTACGCAGTGTGTCCGTGCATGTTATGGTACGGACAGGCTGCATGCCTGGAAGGGCAAAACAAATGCTAATGACCACTGCGCCCGGCAGTAGCTCACGCTTGAACTTGTCCCCCAGCCGTTTCATCGCTCCGGGAAATAAGTAACAAAGAACTATATCCGCATGCTCGTAAGAGCTGCTATAGATATCCCCACGTACATAACGAAGCCTTCCGTGGAGCAGATTCTGGCCTTCGTCTGCTCGCAGCATACGTGTGCCGAACCTAGCAAGCAGCTGGGATGTCCACAAGGGAATAATGGAATTTTCAATGCCTGTCAGCCTTTTGCCTGGACATTGGCGAATAACATCCATGCCAAGTGTTCCCCAACCCGATCCCGCCTCCACAATGCTGCTATATCCCGGAATCCGATTCACCTCAACGGCAACAGCCGAGCGTACAGATTTTGACGTAGGCATCGGCGATATCCCGTTCCTCCAGCTCACCAGCACAATCGACACCATGGATAACAAGGCTGCGAAGGCGATGAACCAAGCGATGACTTGAATCACGATCAATACTATCATTCCTTCTTCATCTGCTAGAAGCAGGATTCAATTCTCTTACTTTCTCCCAGCATTTCGTTTATTAACTTCATATGGATAAAGATCCTGAATTTCCTTGCTTTCAATATCTTGACCTACATAAAAAATCAGAGTGGGATCATTTGCTGGATGGGCATAAGAAAGATAAGTGCGATGTATAAAATCAAAGTCCATCTTACCCAGCTGGAAATCGATTTGATATTTATCTTCTAAATAGACTTCAAATTGCTTTTTTAAAGCCAGAGACTTCCACGGAAGTCCAAAGAATAAAAAGTAGGTTCCTATAAGAAATATCAAAAAAATTAAGAGGAAAAGCGACCTTTTACTGAGAATGGTATGTTTTATAATTCATAACCCTCCCTAGCGTTTATTCTACATGAACTTTGCTGGACATATCAAAATCAACCTCTTCAAGAAATTCGATAACTTCTCCATTGGGACTGTGAATGATCGCGTTTTTTATTAGAAGAGGCGGTTCGCCCAGAGACAGAGAATCCGGTGCTATAAAAGCCTTTGCCCCATGTGCAAGGGCTTTTTGATATATCTCCTCTACATTATCCACATAGAAGGCAAGATGTAATAACGCTCCGTGTGCTATATCTTCATCAGACAAGGCTTTTTTTCCTTGAGCGGCGATGACTGCATCATTATCAAAAATCTCAATGCAGGTTCTGCGGTCAGGTGAAATCAGCATGGAGGCTTCTTTGATCTGAAAGGATGGCAGACTCCAATGATGACCTAGCTTGAATCCTAAGACGTCAATATAGAATGAAATAGTTGCTTTATAGTCTTTGGCTTGAATTGCTACATGTGCAAGGCCTTTTACACTCATTTATAATCGCTCCCAACTTTAATATATACTTATTATAGTTGTATTAAAATATGAGATATATATATAAGATAAGTGTTTTGTAGTAATATGGTTATTAAATTTAAGGTATTTTAGTGGAATAAGTTTATTTTATAAAATGGGTTTAGGAGGCGCTTGCTATGGAACAACTTGTGGATGACATTGATAAAAAGATTATGCAATTACTTCAGTACAATGCCCGAATGTCCATTTCACAAATCAGTAAAGAGGTTTCGATGTCACAACCCTCTGTTAAAGAACGAATGATCAAGCTGGAGGAAAGGAATATCATTTCTGGGTATCATACAGCTTTTAATTTACGAGATCTGGATCGGGGCACAACTACGTTTATTCTATTAAAAACAGAACATTGCCAAGAGATTACGGATTTTTGCAAAAATGCTAAGGAAGTTACCGATTTATATCGGATTAGCGGAGAATATAATTACCTCATAAAGGTGCAAACCGCGTCGATTGAGGAGTTAGCTGAATTCCAAGACAACCTTATAAAGTTTGGACCTTCAAAATCTCATATCAGTCTGAAAAATATATTGGAAAACAGGGTGTTGCTCTAAAGCCCATTTTCCAAACACAATATCTAGTAACCGCTTTCATTTCATTGTAGAATGGATGAAAACAACGTTAGCATTAACTCGGATACAAGGGAGCATGGGTATGGAGAGGTTTTTATTCAGTAAAAAGTATATTCCGTTCACCTATAAGATGATGATACCGTACCTCATTCTAGTATTGCTGACAGATGTATTGGTGGGTTATATAGCTTATACGATGCTCGTAGAGTCCAGAACGGAAATGGCGGAAACGAATGTCCGGACAGCTTTGAAGCAGACGAGAAACAATATCGAATATCAGACAGATGAAATCAAACGAATGACTAACTCGCTGTTTCTCAATACGAATTTTCAGAATGCTCTGCAGTTTAGGGGAGATGCATTGGAAAACATGCTCAAAATGAGGGATGATATCGTTCCTTATATGAAAGCCCCTCTGCAATTGTATGGGAACAATCTGAGACTTGTGCTCTATACCGCAAATGAGACGATGCTTGAAATCCCCGGTGATGATATGTCTGTACCTATCGGTAGAAGCGATTATTATATTCTTTCTGATCAGGTTATTGAAGATAAGGAATGGTTCAAGTCGATTGTTGCTAATAACAAAGACAGCTTGTGGCTTCAGGCGGACAGCGACAGTGAACTAAGCAATATTTCGTATTTCCGCAAGCTGGTTTCTTCTAAGGGAGGCCCATCGATTATTGGTTATATTCGCGTCACGGCGAGAATTGACGAGCTTTTTGGCAATTTCGATACCTTTCCGATTGAACAGGGTATAGACCTTCGTCTAGTGGATCGGGTTAGTGGATTAACGCTTTATGAACAAGGTATTGTCGATGAACATGCGAAGCAAGACGCTTATCTGATCATTAGTGAAGATATTCCGTTGTCTGACTATGCTATCGAGGTACGGGTGCCGCATGCCTATTTGAATAAAGATGCTAGCCGAATGCAGAAGGTGATCACCACGGTTTGTTTGATCAGCTTTTTAGTCATGGCGGTGATCGGCTTCCTCGTTGCCCGCATATCAGGCAAAAAAATTAAACGGATCGTATATTTGGTCCGGTCCTTTCAGGAAGGGAATTTTTATAAAAGAATTGGGTTTGCCGGGAATGATGAATTTGTCTACATTGCTAATAGTTTTAATCAGATGGCGACTAGTATCCAGGACCTGATCCAGAACGTCTATGAGCAAGGGATTCAGAAAAAGCAAGCAGAACTGGATGTGCTTCAAGCTCAGATCAGTCCGCATTTTTTGTACAATACATTGTCGACCATTGGCAGCTTGGCCAATTTGGGCGAAGTTGAGAAGGTTACACAGATGGTACAAGGTCTTTCTAAATTCTATCGCCTCACCTTGAATGAAGGACATGTCTATATCTCTCTTGAAAAAGAGCTGGAGCAGGTAAGGATGTACCTTGAAATTCAGAGGGTAAAGTATGCCGATGCGTTTGAGGTTTATTATGATATTGATCCTGATATTTTACAGGTTCCCATCATCAAGCTGATTTTGCAGCCATTTGTAGAAAATATATTCAAGCATGCTTGGTTTGGGGAGACGATTGCGATCCGGATTACCGGAAAACGGCTGGGTGAACGCATTGAGCTCAAGGTCATCGATAACGGAATTGGTATGCGGGCGGATACACTGCGAAATATGCGTTCGAGCTCATTCCATTCGAGCAGCTATGGACTGAGAAACGTGGAGGAACGAATCAAGCTGAGATACGGCCATGATTTCGGCATTCATATCGGCAGTTACTTTGGGGCAGGAACGACCGTTCAAATTATCTTACCGGTGGATAATGCGGAAATCCGGGAAGTTATGGGGGAGTAAATAGTATGGCGATGGAGATCAACGTTCTGCTGGTGGATGATGAAGTGATCGATTTGGAATGGCTTAGACGGCGGGTGGCGGGCAGTGATCATTTGCCTTTGCATAGCGTGAGAACGGCAACGAGCGGTTTTGCCGCTTTAAAAATGATGGAGCAGCACCGCATTGATATCATTCTCTCCGATATCCGCATGCCGATTATGTCGGGCGTGGAATTTGCCCGGAAAGCGAAGGAGATTAACCCTGAGGTCCATCTGCTTTTTATTAGCGGACATCAGGATTTCAACTATGCCAAAGAGGCCATTCAATTAAATGCCTCCGGTTATTTGCTTAAACCCGTCGATGATGACGAGTTAAATAAGACACTGACTGAACTCTGCGCCAAGATTGAGAAGGAGAGGAAGCAGCATATTTCCTTATCGGAAACACTGACGCTTGTGAATCAGGAGCTGCTGCTGCGCTGGTTTAATGAGACTGCCCCGGGGCAGGTGGAGACGCATATTCACAACGTTCTTACGTCTTACTTACAAGGCGCGTCGGCGGTCGCCATCGTCGAGATTGACGATATGGCACGGAAAATCCAAACTTGGACGGAAGAAGAGCGGAGTTTATGGAGCAGCACAGCCAATCATTTTATCCGGAAGTTCGCGCAAGATCAAAATTTAGGCATGGTCATCACAACCTATGACTATCATTTTGTGATCCTTGCTGCGGTTCAGGAACAATATTTTACCGCTTTGATGGAAGAGCTCATTCGGTCATTCTATCAGGAATTTTCCTGTTCAATTACGATTGGAAGAGGGATGTACACAACAGAACTGGGTAAGCTGCATGATTCCTATCGGCAGGCTCAGGCTGCTTTAAGTATTAAATGGATTGTTGGGAAAAATAGAATCATCCAAGATGCCTCGGAATGGAGCCCGAAGGAAAAAATCGCCTCAGATTTAGAGGTTATTGTGGACCGGATGCTTAAAGCGATGCTCGATTACGACCTTACCACCATTGATGATTGTTTGCTGCAGCTGTTTGCCGGGGACAGTCCGCTCTCCCAGAAAAACGACATCTACGATATCATTATTCGAATTACCTCCAAGCTTCATGCCGATCTGCAGCAAATGAACGAGCATCTATACGAGATTTTGAATTGGGATTCACATCATCCCTTTGTGCTGTTTCAGTTTGAAACGGTGCATGATATTCTCTCTTGGCTGAGAAGAAGATTTTTTGAGTTGTCGGAGCTGCTTTATTTGAAACGGCAAAGACAAAAGCGGAAGTTAATTGATGAAATCACGGAATATGTGAAAGAAAGATTAGATCAAAAAATAACGCTGAACGAAGTGGCCGCCCATTTCGATTTTACGCCTAACTATCTCGGTCATTTATTTAAGGTTGAAACCAACAGTTTATTCAGCGATTTTTTAAGTGAATTACGGATGAAACGGGTATGCGAGCTGCTCGAAGATCCGACTAAGAAAGTTTATGAGATTGCAGAACAAGCCGGATATAAAAATATTATTTATTTCAACAGACAGTTCAAGCAATACATGGGCATGTCACCCGGTGAGTACCGGAAGAAAAATAAAATCTAACAAAAAAGCGGTGAAAATGAAAACCCGGCGATGATTTTTCGGTTATTGGAGAATCGCTGCCGGGTGTTTTTGGTCTGCCGGCTAACCTTTTTTTGTCGAATCGTTGAATTAGTATTATGTTTAGTTGTTTCGCTGAATTATCTAAGCGCCTTCGCCCTTTTATAATAAGAGATATAGAGAAGAGAGGGGTGCAAAGATGAAAGGGCATACATTTTGGAGCGATTTAAAGAATTATAGGGTTCTCTTGCTGATGCTGGCTCCGGCGGTTGCTTTTTTCCTTCTGTTTGCCTATGTCCCGATGGCGGGCATTATTATTGCCTTCAAGCATTATGATTATGCGGGCGGTATTTTTGGAAGTGCCTGGAACGGGCTCGACAACTTCCGCTTTTTCTTTGAATCAGGCGATGCTTGGCGGGTAACACGAAATACAGCACTATATAACATTGCGTTTATCGTCGTCAATAACAGTTTGCAAATTTTTGCAGCGATTATGTTGTTTGAGGTCGGTGGTAAATGGTTCCGCAAAATCACACAATCGGCGTTGTTCCTGCCTTACTTTATCTCATGGGTCGTTGTCGGAGCGATTGCTTATAACCTGCTCAATTATGATATTGGCACCGTGAATGCTTTGCTCAGAGGTATCGGACTCCAGCCTGTCGATATTTATAATACACCTTCCTATTGGCCGTATATTCTGGTTATAGTTTCTGCATGGAAAAGTCTCGGATACGGAACGGTGATGTACTTGGCCGCGATTACGGGGATAGATACAGAAATGTATGAAGCAGCCGAAATCGATGGGGCTAATATTTTTCAGCGAATTATGAAAGTAACCATTCCGAATTTGTATCCAACGATTATTATTCTGGTGCTGCTGGCAGTCGGGAACATTTTCCGTGGTGATTTCGGGATGTTCTATAACATGATCGGCAACAACGGCTTGTTGTTCTCCTCGACAGACGTTATCGACACTTTCGTATTTAGGTCACTGATTACTTCGAATGATATCGGCATGTCAGCTGCAGCTGGTGTTTTCCAGTCCGTTCTTGGCTTCGCGACGATCATGTCAGTGAACTATGCTGTCCGTAAATACGACAAAGACCGCGCTCTGTTCTAATCGTATCAGGAGTTAAGTCTTTCATAATGGAGGTAACGATATGAAGCAGCTTGATCGTAAAATATTTTCAGGTATTGGTTATGTATCCCTGATTTTTCTCTCAGTTTTATGTATTTTTCCTTTTATACTTGTCGTATCTTCATCCTTTACGGAAGAATCCAAAATCCTAACGGATGGTTATCAATTTATACCGACTGCCTTCTCAACTGAGGCCTACAGCATTTTGTTTAAGTATCCCGAACAGATGATTCAAGCCTATATAGTGACAATAGGAGTTACTATACTCGGCACGGTGCTTGGCTTGTTTCTGACTTCGATGACTGCTTATGCGCTATCCCGAAAAGATTTTAAGTGGCGCAATAAATTTTCGTTCTTCTTTTTCTTTACGACTTTGTTCAGCGGCGGTTTGGTTCCGTGGTATCTGCTTATGGTCAACTACCTTCATATGAAGGATACGCTGATGGCCTTAGTGGTTCCGATGATGCTCAATGTCTTTTATATCATTGTTATGAAGTCTTTTATGGGCAGCATTCCGGAAGCTATTGTAGAATCAGCAAAAATTGACGGCGCAGGCGACTTTAAGATCTATGCTCGTCTAATCCTGCCGCTGTCCAAGCCGGCGTTAGCTACCATTGGATTGTTTCTAGCGCTGGCCTACTGGAATGACTGGTACAATGCATTGCTGTTTGTATCGAATGAAAACTTGATGCCGCTCCAATATTATTTGTATAAAATGCTAGGCAATATGGATGGCATGCGCAAAGCGATGATGGGTGCAGGGGCAGTCGTAACGACATCGATCCCAACCGAGAGCTTGAAAATGGCGATGACAGTTGTGGCCACTGGCCCGATTTTGCTGGCTTATCCATTCGTGCAGAGGTATTTTGTCCAAGGTTTGACGATTGGTGCTGTGAAAGGATGAACCCGGGGAAACTCGGTTTATCAATATAATTAAACACAAGGGGGAAGGCTTGAGATGCTGAAGAGAAATAGATTGATGATGCTAGCGCTCGTTTTAACCTTCGTAATGATTCTAAGTGCATGTGGTGGTGGCAATAACAATGCTAATACGTCTGCACAGGCTACAAATAATGCGTCAGAGGGAGGAAGCGACACTACGAACAACTCAGAACCTGCAACTACCTCAGACACCCTTGATACCTCTAAAGAAGTGAAGCTGAAAATGATTTTTGTTGGCCCTAAACCGATAGACTATGATAGCGTTTTTGCTGAGATTAATAAAAAGCTGAAAGAAAAAATTAATGCTACTGTAGAGGGCGAGTTTCTGGATTGGTCGGACTGGGCACAAAAATATCCGCTGAAGCTGGCAGCTAATGAGGATTTTGACCTCATCTATTCGGCAAACTGGGCTGGTTACAATGACCAGGCGCTGAAAGGCGGATTCCTGGAATTGACCGATGAGCTGCTTACCAAATATATGCCGCAGACTTTAGCAGCTATGTCTGATGTGAGCTGGGATCAAGCTAAGGTAAACGGCAAACTGTATATGGTTCCGCAAAACAGAGGGGAATCCGTTGAAAAACTGATTTTGTACCGCGAGGATTTGCGTAAGAAATACAATCTTCCGGAGATCAACAGCCCAGAAGCGTATGCCACTTACTTGAAAACCATAGCACAAAACGAAAAAGGAATTACACCGTTCACCCCGGAAACAGGAGACTGGAAATATCATAATTTGGACCGTGTATTGCTGAAGCAACAAAACGAATGGAATATGTTTGATCTCGACCTTCCGTTTGCTTTCAAATTGACGGATGAAAAAGGGCAAGTATTTAACGTATATGAAACGCAAGAGTTTAAAGATCTACTCGTATATTACAAAGATCTCGCTGATAACAATGCATGGTCGAAAAACGTTCTAAACAGTAAAAATGATCATCAGGCCGATTTTAAAGCAGGCAAAACAGCATCGATTACGCACAACAACGGAACACTTGGAGCACTTATGGCTTTGATGCGCCAAGAGAATTCCCCTTATGAAGTAGCATTGGCTGACATCAACCAAGGCAAGAAGAAATCAGTGGCGATTTCCACCCAAAACGGTACTTCGATCCACGCTACTTCCAGAAATGTGGAACGTTCCTTGATGTTCCTCGATCTGATGCAAAATGATAAAGAACTGCACGACCTGATGATGTACGGCCTTAGCGGTGTACATTACGAAGCGGTTGGCGATGACAAATATAAAGCCCTTGAAAAGAATCCGAACTATACTGGCTTCTCTAACTGGAACTTCAACTCGCCACTTAACCGTGACAATGAAGCATTCCCGCAAGAAGCAAACGATCTGGCTAAAGGCTGGGAAGCAAATGTCTATCACTACGCGCTTGAAACCTTCGTATTCGATAACAGCAAAGTGAAAACGGAAATTGCCAACGTTGGTAACGTAATGCTCCGTTATGCGATTCCGCTCGAATACGGCGTAATCAAAGATATCGACAAAGGTCTTGAAGATCTGAACAAGCAACTGAAATCCGCGGGCATTGATAAAATCCAAACCGAACTGCAAACTCAAATCGATGCTTTCTTGGCAAACAAATAAGCTACAGAATAAGGGAGACCTAACAGTCATCAAATGGCTGTTAGGTCTCCCTGTTTAATTGGGCTCATCCGCGGGTGAAGCCGCTATCGGACACAGTTGACCCTAATAGCAGCATTATCGCACTTTTGGAATACTAACGGACCTCATAGTCGCTATTAGCCTAAAACACGCCTAGAATGAGGCTCAGGATAAAGAATAGCTGCACTGGAGTCCGAAAGTCTGCTTTAAAGGCTGAAAATCAGTAAATAAAGTCACCTCGGTCCGTTAGGCAGACCAGAAACAAAAGGCAGCAACCCTTTTGCTAGGGAAATGGATACTTAGGGAGAACGGCTACTCTTTGCAGAAAGGAATAAAAAAGAAGAACCGGCATGAGCTGCCGGTTCTTCTTAATATATAATTTGCGCGCAATGAAATAACGTGATATTATGAGAAGACCACTGTTAATCTGCGTATTTTAGACAGATTTATTACATCTTATTTATACATTAATAATACCACGCGGATTGGCAGTTTGTCAAATTTGTATTTTTGCTTCTTGATAACAACCTTGAAAAGGAGCGTGTTAGTAAAAATGTTAAACGAAAAAGATTGGCAGGGAGAACAGAAACGGCTAGATTCGGTCACGGAAGAATTGCAATCAAAGATTGGCGAGCTGGAACCGGAAGTGACAGGATTACGTGAACAGGTGACGGACATCCGCAAGCAGTTTTGGGAGGAAGTTACGGTCAATACGAGCACACATGAGGATTTCGAGGAGACCTTTTACAGTATAAAACAGCAAGAAGCGTTGTTGTCTGAACGGGAACGTAGCCACCGCCAACGGCTGCTGCGTTATAAAAACATGAAACGGCTGCTGCCGTCACCCTATTTTGGACGAATGGACTTTCAAGAAGATGGGTTGAACTCCAGTGAGCAAATCTATATCGGGGTGGCGTCTTTCATCGATGCAGAAGGTGTAAACTTTCTGGTATATGACTGGCGGACACCTATTGCAAGTATGTATTATGACCATTCGCCAGGCCCCGCCACTTACGATACACCGGGAGGACAAATCTCAGGAACGATGATGCTGAAGCGGCAATACCAGATCCGTCAGGGTCAGCTTCAGAACGTGTTCGATACGAGTTTAACGATCGGTGATGAATTACTTCAGCAGGTGCTTGGTAAGGGTGCGGATTCACAAATGAAGAGCATCGTGGCGACTATTCAGAAGGAACAGAACGCTATTATCCGCAACGATAGTAGCCGTATGCTCATTGTGCAGGGGGCGGCGGGCAGCGGAAAAACATCCGCAGCGCTGCAACGGGTAGCCTATTTGCTATATAAACACCGCGATAGGCTCAAAGCGGATCAGATTGTTCTTTTTTCGCCTAATCCGATGTTTAACAGTTATGTATCTACGGTGCTTCCCGAGCTTGGCGAGGAGAATATGCAGCAAACAACCTTTCAGGAGTATATTGATTATTGGCTTGGATCTACGCTTAGTCTAGAGGATCCGTTCGAGCAGATTGAATATGTACTGACGTCCAAAGCTTCTCCAGAGTATGAAGCACGGCTAACTGGAATGCAGTATAAAGCTTCAGAAGCTTTTCTGCATGCTTTGCAAAACTATGCGTTGTGGTTAGGGAAGGAAGGGATGTTGTTTCATAGTATCCGTTTTCGGGATCGCGAGTTGATTACTGCGGAGCAGATGAAATCGCAATTTTATAGCTATGATAGCTCCATTCGCTTGGCTAATCGCATCGTTTTATTGCGTGAATGGCTACTGCGTCAGTTGGCTTCGCTGGAGCGTCAGGAACAGGAGGCATTCTGGGTTCAAGATGAACTCGATTACCTCGATACCGATCAGTATGCCGAAGCCTACAGTGAGATACTTAAGAAATATCGGCGGGAGGAAGCCGTCTTTGATTTTACGACTCAGTATCTTGAGAACTATGGGGATTTTCCTAATCAGGATCAAGGGGAAGAGAATGTTTTTGACTTTGGTCTGCAGGAAGAAGAACTGCTGCGCCGCATGATTGTGAAGGAGCACTTTAAACCGCTGAGACGCGATGTCAAACGGTTCAAGTTCATAGATACGATTGGGTTATACGATCAGTTATTTAGTGCCGACGCCAGTTATCGGCAAATGACGAACGAGACTGAGGTGCCTGCTCAGTGGCAGGAAATTTGTAAGCAAACAAAGGAAAAGCTGAGCCGCGATGAACTCTTTTGCGAGGATGCCACTCCATTCCTGTATTTAAAAGAACTTGTCGAGGGCACTCGTGTGAACACTGAGGTGCGGCATCTGTTTATCGATGAAGGCCAGGATTATTCGCCGTTCCAATACGCGTTTCTCAAACAGCTGTTTCCCCGCGCGCGCATGACTGTGCTCGGCGATTTCGGCCAAGCGATTTTCCCTCAAGCAACGAATTTGCACGAGGTGGATTCACCTTTGATCCGGCTTTATGGTGAAGATGAAACGAGCCTGATCCGTCTAATTCGAAGTTATCGTTCAACTCGTCAGATTGTGGAGTTTACGAAGGCGTTGCTGCCTAATGAGGAGATCGTACCTTTTGAAAGAGAGGGTAAGAAGCCGTTCCTAGTGAACGCTAGTAGCGATGTAGAGCGGGCGAAAAGAATTAAAGAAGATCTCGCGGCGTTGATGGCTGAAGGGCTCGACTCTATTGCTGTGATTACCAAGACTGCAGCTGAAAGCCGTGCGGCCTATGAAGAATTAAAGTCACAAGGATGCGAAGCTCTGCGGCTCATTACGAAGGAGACGCTCACTTTTGAGAAGGGCATTTTAGTAATTCCCGCTTATCTCGCAAAAGGGGTTGAATTCGACGCCGTACTGATTTATGATGCTTCCACACAGACGTATGATCGGGAAAGCGAACGCAAGCTTTTTTATACAGCCTGTACGCGTGCGATGCATCGGCTTCTGCTGTACACAACAGGTGATTGGTCACACTTTATTCAGCCGTTAGAGGGATCTTTATATGAGGTCGTGCAATGAGATTGGAGAGATAAATGAAAAGCATATTGTATAAGTATATGAGTAAATTTACATCTCTTAACGAAGTGGAACAGCAGGATATTGTTGAAGGTATTCCTATTGAGGAATACAAGAAGGGAACGGTACTCCTTAGACAAGGAGACGTTCCCTCAAAATGTTTTTTTGTGTTAAAGGGATGTGTGAGGCAGTCCTCGGTAGATGAATCGGGCAAAGAAGTCACATCTAATTTTTATACGGAAGAGCAAGCGGTTTCGATTTTTAATCGGCATCAGGAGAGTAGACCCTCAGCGTACACCTTAACCTGCCTAGAAGACAGCATATTGGTGGTTGGTGATCTTAATGCGGAACAGGATATGCTCCATAAACACGCTCAGCTGGAAACCATGATACGCAAAATGGTAGAGGAGAACTTGGGTGAGGTTCAGGATGAGTTGACTTCCTTTATTGCTTCCAATCCTGAAGAACGTTACAAAGCCTTGTTACAAAAAAGACCTCATTTACTTACCCGTGTCCCCCAACATCAATTAGCCAGTTATTTGGGGATTACGCCAGAGTCATTAAGTAGAATTAAGAAGCGGGTTCATTCCGGTGATGAATAACAAAATCGTTATACACTTTTGGGGATTTTTCCACCTCTAAGCAGTAGCCATATCCCAAAGCCTAGTTCTCCTACAATCATAGGAATAGTAAAAACAAAATTAAGTGTTGTAATGACCGCCTCATATTGTGGGAGAAACATTTTGCTTAGATGAATGATAATATAGCCTATTGAAGCAAGCAGCAGCAAGATGCTGATTACTTTAGGAATGACATCGGATTTTAAAGCCACATAGCCCACTATTAACAGATGCCCGCCAAAAACGACCAGCCCTATAGACCAAATGAATTGAAATGCATCCAGTAATAACATCATAAATGCTTGAGTTTGTTCGATTGTTAATGAGGAAAAGCCATTTGTGTTTCCCGTGAGCAGCAGCACAAATATCAAGGTTAATATAGAGATTGCCAATATAGCGGAATAGGTTAGACGGAGCCATGCGCCGAGTAATGAAAGATTTTGGTTGACGGGTTCTAGAAACACATAAAACGCCCAGGCGACCAGAATGTCAGTAATCATAATGATGATCCAGCCCAAGATTTCCCCTTTGAAAAGGTTGTTGGAAGATACAATGTTAATAAATGTGGCACTGGCATCGCCTTGCACAACAAGAGTCCCATGGACAAAGCCATATGAAAAAAATGAGGCGAGGGTCATGATGATCAGTGATATTCCAGCTGTTAAAGCGGACTTACGCTGGTTCGATAGGTCTTTTTCTGAGATAGCCATAAGATAGCCTCCTAAAGGACTTTTATTTCATTGTAATTAGGAGTACTATGGCGGGCATTGACTTAAATCAAGACTCTGAATTTAATCAAGCGAAGTAAGTATCACTGTTATTGCGTTATCAACAAAGGATCGCTCCGGGCGGGATTTCAAGAGTACAGTAAGCCCTATTAGCGATACGATTAGTGCCTGTGCCAAGGCCTTCGCATTTACACCACCCTTAAGCTCACCTGATTGTATACCACGTTCAATAGTTTCTTGAAATATAACCGATAGATACATTTGGTGTTCTCTTGTAAGAATCTCGAACTTCTCATCATGAGGTGCCAGCTCGACCATTGTATTGATGCAAAAACATCCTCGGTTCACACTGCCTGCATACTCCTCCGCCACCACATCTTCAAAAAAACTACGAAAGGCTTTTTTTGCGGATGGATTGCTTTGAAGTTGGGCTCGGACACGGGAAGCATGGGACATCGTGTATTTACGTAGCGCAGCTTCGAATAATTCTTTTTTGTCTCCAAAAGCTGAGTATATACTGGGGCGTTGAATGCCCATTCTGGAAGTTAAATCGCTTAATGAAGTAGCCTCATATCCCTTCTCCCAAAATAGCTCCATAGCTGATTCTAATGCTTTTTCCTCGTCAAATTCGCGGGTCCGAGCCATTTTTAACACCCCTCGTTATATTTGATTTCAATAATTTATTACCGAACAGTATTTTATAATACTAGAACTAGTCGTCTATATTGTCAAATCAAAGTCGGTAGCATCAAATATTTATGTTGACACACACCATTTTGTAAGATAAATTTACTGAGCATAATAACATACTGATCAGTATGAAATATGTTTGCGATTTAAATTTAACAGAGAAAGGGTGTGTCCAAAATGCAGGGGACTAAAGAGAAGCTTTCGTCACAAGAGACGCATACGCCATCTGATTCTATTCATGCTTCCTCGATGCCTCGGTATATGACACTTTTGTTTGCCGTTGTCTGCGGGATGTCGGTTGCAAACATCTACTTTGCACAACCGTTGCTTGATCATTTGTCGAAAGAATTTGGTATTGATTATTCAACCATTGGTATTCTTATTACTATCACGCAGATTTTTTATGCAGTGGGGCTGTTACTACTCGTGCCACTAGGAGATTTACTGAATCAGCGGCGCCTGATTATCGGCCAGATGTTATTATCTGTGGTGGCTTTGATTATCGTGGGTACTGCCTCTTCCAGCACGGTACTATTCGTAGGTATGGCCTCAGTGGGACTACTCGCTGTTGTAACGCAGACGCTTGTTGCGTTCGCGGCGACAATGGCTGCCCCTGCCGAACGCGGGCGAGTCGTAGGCATGGTCACAAGTGGAATTGTGATTGGAATACTTCTTGCGCGATCCATTTCAGGAATACTTACAGATCTTGCAGGTTGGCGTTCCGTATACCTTTTTTCTGCTGCTTTAATGCTTTGTATGGTGTGTACATTATTTAGGGTGTTGCCAAATGTGAAACGTGAGGTAAAAACACTGTCATACGCTCAGCTGCTTAGCTCAGTGTTTATGTTGTTTGTACAAGAGAGAGTATTGCGTATCCGCGCTATTCTGGCTTTGCTGATTTTTACTGCTTTCAGTATTCTGTGGACTTCTGTGGTCTTGCCTCTTAGTGCTCCGCCGTTATCACTTTCACATACTGCAATTGGGGCATTTGGTCTGGCGGGAATTGTGGGAGCATTAGCTGCTGCGCGGGCGGGAAAGCTAGCTGATCAGGGTCATGGACAGAGAACGACAGGCATAGCTTTACTTCTATTGTTGATTTCATGGTGGTTTATCAGTTTTACCGAGCAGTCGCTGTTGGCATTGGTCATTGGTATTGTTCTGCTTGATTTGGCTGTGCAGGCGGTGCATGTCACCAATCAAAGTATAATACTTACCTTGCGCATGGAGGCACGTAGTCGGCTCACCGCAGGGTATATGGTTTTTTACTCCATTGGAAGTGCTACCGGATCGATTGCTTCCACTCAAATCTATTCTCACTATGGCTGGAACGGGGTATGTTGGCTTGGGGCTTCTGTTAGTGCTGTGGCTTTTTTATTTTGGGCTTTAACCTTGCGTGCTACGAATGCCGCGTTGCAACGGCGCCCTGCTTGGAAATAATCGGGGCAAGTCCATAAGGGTGGAGGTTCCGTTTTCCGGGCATGTTATTTAAAACAGGTTTGGGAGGGGATAAGGATGTCTAGAAGAAACAGGAAATATGCAGTGCCGGGAGCCAGCCGCGGAATGCAAATTTTTAAAGCGGAAGTGATGCGGCGCGAGGGGTATGATGTAGATCCAGAGCGGCCTGATGATGTGAAATACGAAGTTGCAAAAGAACTGGGTGTCCCTTTGGAGCACGGTCAAAATGGTCATTTGAGCACAGAATCGGTGGGCCAGATCGGCGGTAAAATTGGTGGATCGATGGTCCGCGAAATGATTCGTCTCGCACAGCAACAATTAGTGGATCAGGAAAGGCAGTAGCATTTTTCTCATATATGTTGCAGAGATCGCGGGAGGCGGTTTTCGTCCTATATTGTATGGGACTGAGACCGTCCTTTCGGTGTTTGCGTTATTTTATATTTGTATAGTAAAAAAATTCCTGGAATTCCCTAAAACAACCTGATTCATGGTAGAATTTTACCGATGTTCCACGGTATAGTGGAGAAGGATATATCATCATTCAAGTCTGTAGTGGGAGAGGAATTATCAGATGAATCAGAGATATCGCAAACGCAACACGGCTGCTTTTACGGGGGCATCGTATTTTGCATTGGGGGCAGGACTTTTTCTATTCTGTTTGGGAGTGTACAACGACACTTGGGAGCTAAACGTAAAAGGGTATTATTTGCTCTGTATGGTGTTAATTACGATTTCCTGTATCGTTGTGCAAAAGGTGGTTAGGGACAATACAGAGGATAAAGAATTTCGTTTGGATAACCCTAAACACAGGATGAGAAACACAGGGGCCTTCACAATTATGGCTTTTGTGGGTTTGATTATCGGGTATGCGATGTTTTTTATTGGCCTTTACAATGCTCCATTTGAATTAAATGTAAAGGGGTATTACATAGCTGTTATTCTCTTGATTTCTTATAGCGCTATTGGCGTTCAGAAAGTGACGCGGGATAACGCGGAAGATAACGAGATTCTTGCCGAGCAAGAGGCGAGACGGGACATCCAAGGGTAAAGAGGAATATAGCCAGCTTTCTCGCTGGCAACAGCAGGCTGCTTCAACTTTACTTACCATCATAAATTGTAAACAGGAGCTTCGTGAATTTACGGAGCTTCTTTTTATTTTTTGAAATAGCAGCAATAATCTCACCGATCTGAACATTATGAGGACTATTTGTTAGAACAACATCCTTAGTTTGGATTGTTTTTTACTATACGGTTCTCTATACTCTTCATAATACTTGAAGTAGGAGTGGATAATAGATGATCCGTCTGAAGGATATAGGGAAGTTCGAGGAACTGCCGCAAATGGCCATGCATATTTACAAAGGAAATATTCCGGAATTAGAGGCTGCCATTAGAGCAGGCTGGGATATTGAAGAGGGCATCGTACTTAGCAAATATACCACGTTAACCCCGTTAGATTTGGCGCTTATATCAGAGAGAATGGATGTCATAAAGCTGCTGGTACAACACGGGGTAAATCTGAATGTGAAGAATAATCCGGCTTTTTTGCTCGCGGTCCGCTATTGCAAAGAAGATATCGTCCGCTATATTGCAGCACAAGGGGCCAAACTGGACAAGCTTAATCAGGTCAAGTCAGGTGCATATTCGCAGGCCTACTACGGCAACAAAAACAATATCCCGCTCATACATGAGCTAGGATTAGATATTAAGCAGCATGGTGGGGCTGTATTACGCAAAGCGGTGTCAGATCACGACCTTAAGACCGTTGCTTATTTACTGGATCATGGGGTGGACATTAATTACAACAATTCTGATATGGTCTATCCTTATCAAGCCACTCCGTTAACAGTTGCCACAAGAATGGGTAATCAAGCGATGGTACAATATTTGATTGAACGTGGCGCAGACGTTACCTTGGCGGAAAAAGATGGCGATCGCCCTTACACCATTGCTGTGAGCAATAAGAATACAGCTTTGGCTGACTTTTTGAAATCGTTAGAGCCGGCTGAATTTCATGATATCGAGAATAAGAAGTTTGAGCTGAGAAAATATAAATTGTCTGATGAATTGGTTAGCTTTCTTACTGGAACAAAACTGCGTCTTGAGCTAACACAAAATGAATATGAAATTAGATATATCGACTTTTTCACATTAACTGATACCATTGAAATAAAAATCGGCCGGCAAAAGCTGCTCCGTCTGTCAGCCGACATAGATAATTACTCTGATCTGCTGCTTATGTGGAATCCGAAGAAAAAAGGCCTGATAGGCTGTTACGACGTGGAACATCAGACGTACGCGGATTTATGTAGTTTTGCAGATTTTCTCACGCAACCGGAGATATACCTCATTAATTTTCTTGAAGGAACATAGTTGTTAATATCTCATGATCTGTCTATTTCTTTTGCAGGAATCATTCTATTCGTCGTTGAATATATCCCGGTAACCGTATTACGTATTCAAAATACGTAGCCACAGGAGGAGAACAACATTGAAATCGATTACCGTTCAAAGCCTTACGGAAACGTTTAAGCTGGAAGTACTTGCGGGTGCTAGCTGCATGGACCGCGAGATCACTCGCTCTAAGACACATAGACCTGGTCTGGAGTTCGTGGGTTACTTCGACTTTTTCCCCATGAAGCGAGTACAAGTGTTGGGTCGTAAAGAAATCAATTATCTGCTAAAGCTAAGCGTTGAGCAACGCAAGTTACATATTGGCAATATCGTTAAGTATCATCCCCCATGCTTTATTGTGACGACGGGTCAGCAGGAGATTCCCTATTTGACTTTATTCTGCGACCAAGAAGGTATACCACTACTTCGGACGGAAGAGACGACGTCAGAGTTCATCGCAAAGATTGATACTTATCTGGTGAAGGCGCTGGCGCCAGAACTTTCAATTCATGGAGTGTGTGTGAACGTGTCTGGTATAGGTGTCCTATTGAGAGGCAAGTCCGGGATCGGAAAAAGCGAAACCGCTCACACGCTCATTAGAAGAGGCCATCGGTTTGTGGCCGATGATGTAGTTGTGCTTAAGAAGCTGGGACCGGCGACGCTTCTCGGCACGCATAATGAAACGACCCGTGAATTCCTAGCGCTGCGCAGTATTGGTCTGATCAATGTTGTACGGCAGTACGGGCGTAGAGCTTTTCAGGAAGAGACACGAATTGTACTCGACATCGAGTTGTCACCATGGCGGGAGAATTCCTTGAATAATGAGCTCGAAATCGAACCCCAGTTCACAGAATATCTTGGCGTGCAAATTCCGCATATTGAAATTCAGCTTCAGCCTGGCCGCGACGTGGCTGGCCTGATCGAGGCAGCTGCGAACAATTGGTACCTTAAACAGCTTGGCTATAGTGCCGTTGAAGAGTTCCTGCAGAGGATCGAAAACGGGATGCAGTCGTAAAGGCAGGATAGAAAGCAGCAATTATAGTTACCATAATTAAAATGGTTTTCTGTATACGAAAAACAGACCGCAGATAAACGCTGCGGTCTGTTTTTCACAGCAAAAAGGGAAGTTGCTTTTTGATTGATAGGGCTAGGACATGCGTTATTGGCTGGGCATAGGTTAGAAATGGTATAATTTCTAATAGGTATTTTGATTGATCGTTAATAGGAGGTATTAATGATGAGTGATGAGTTATTGGCAAAATTGGATGAATGGCATGAGGAAGATGAATTTCAAGAAATCGTGGATGCAATCACGGAAATTCCTGAAGAGGAAAGAGATTATGTTCTAACTAGTCATTTGGGCAGGGCGCTTAATAATCTCGGGCAATATGAAGAGGCTTTAGAGCAGTATTTGAGCATTGAAGATGAGGGTGAAGGTGACCCGCTCTGGCATTACCGTATCGGGGTTTCTTATTATTATCTGAAAAGATATGACGAAGCTTTAAAAGCGTTTACGATTGCCGATCAGCTGGAACCTGATGATGAAGACACATTGGAGTTTCTGGGCTGGATCAAACGTAAATTGGCTAAAAAAGCTGCGAAAAAGCCTGTAAACAAACCTGCTAAGAAGCCTGTAATAGCGTTGGATACCACTAATTTCTGGGATGACAGCGAGTATGCGTTCTCAGAATATATTTCTGACCCGCCTTCAGATGCATTGATTACTTCAGTACAAGAAGAGCTGGTCTTTAAGCTGCCTGCTTCCTATGTGGATATGATGAAGTTACATAATGGGGGAATTCCTCATAACAATCGTTATCCGATTCCGGGAACAGGAGAATTTATTACGATTTCTGGTATCCTCGGAATTGGACGAGATAAGAATAAGTCGCTGTGTGGAGCTTCAGGAAGCCGGACTGTGATTGAAAATGGACGTTATCCTGAAGTTGGTGTGGTGATCTGTGATTGTCCTTCTGAGAATGAAGTGGTGATGCTGGATTACCGTGAATTCGGGAATGATGGCGAACCTGAGGTTATTCATGTAGATCGGGATAACAAATACAAAATCACACGTTTGGCTGACAATTTTGAGACTTTTATCAGCGGACTGGTGAAATAGTCTATTTCGCTGGCTAAGAATACTTATAATCCAATCAAGGCATTCCTTAAGAGGAGTGCCTATTTCTATTAGGTGATTATTAGGGAAGCGTCTTTCGGACTCAGCTGACCTTAAATGTAGCTTTTTCGCATATTTGGAATGCCAACGGACCGCATAGCAGCTATTGGCATAAAAAACACCCAATATGAACCCGATTCATAGGAATAGCGTCGCTGGAGTCCGAAACTACGCACAAAAGGCTAAAAACATGCCTATAACGTCATCTGGGTCCGAAAGCCTCAGTGGACGAATACGATTCGGCGATTTAGCTGAAGGTGAGGCTGATTCGAAGTCGTCAGGCTTTAACTAGCCAATAATCGGTCTTGAGTCAGCTAACCAACGACCCAAAACACAGAGCAGCGGTGCTCCCATTAATGGGGGAACCGCTGCTGCTCTGCTGTCTTTTTCTCGGATCATTGCTGGGTGTTAAACACCTTAGATTGCAGGATATCGAGGGCATGGTTAATCTCGGCTAATTCCTCTGGGGGAACCTCTTTAATCCGGTTCAGAAAACGTTCACCGATCCGCTCAAAAGCCTCGTTCATCATCGCTTGTCCAGCATCAGACAACCGGATCATTTGCTTACGCCGGTCCTCGGCGACATCAAGCTTCTCACACAGGTTTTTTTCTGTTAATTTCTTGAGCTCACGGCTGGTATTCGGCATAGAGATATTTTTACAATCGCTGATTTGGCTGAGGGTAACAGGCTGGCTAACCGCAATATATTCCAGAATACTATATTGAACGGGCGTAATGCCTTCCGGTCTTACATCTTTGGTAAAGTCAAATGTTACTTCATGGACTGCTGTCGTAAAGGTAACAATTTTCTGAAAAAACGCTTGTTTGTCCATAAGGATCACCTCTTATTGTAAACCTTAACAAAATAATTATCATAATACAATTATCATTTGACAACTAAATGAGGGTTGTGATACCATTTTGTTATCAAATGATAATTAAAGAGGTGGAGCAATGAACGTTTTAGTCATCTATACACATCCGAATCATAAAAGTTTAAGTTATGCTTTTTTCAATAAAGTCATTCAGGGAAGTAATGAGAATCAAAAGATCACGAAGATAGAGGTCCTTGATCTTTACGAAGAGCAATTTGATCCTGTGCTGGTCTTTAATGAGAATAAACGTAGAAGAGACATGCATATCGATCCCAAGCTCGAGAAGTATCGGGAGCAGATTCGTCAGGCCGATAAAATTGTGTTTGTGTATCCAATCTGGTGGGGACGTCCTCCCGCGATGTTGCTCGGTTATATTGACCAAATGTTTGCTTCTAATTTCGCTTACAGAGAAAAGGGTGGCCTCATCCCCGAAGGGCTGCTGAAAGGAAAGTCTGTGGTTTGCATTTCCAGCATGAAGGGGCCGACCCTTTATCCTTTATATTGGCTGAATAATTCCCATAAAGTGCTGATGAGAAAAGCATTATTTCAATTTTGTGGCATCAAGAAAGTGAAGTTTTTCGAGTTTGGGAATATGGAGAGTCCGAAAGGGAAACATGATAAGAAGTTAAATCAGGTTTACCAATATTTTAAAGCTGTGGCTAATTAATACCTCGAAAATATCTGCCTATGATTATTCGAGATAACCCCGGGAATGGATGTCTCAAGCGATCCCATAGTTGGATGGTCCAAAACAATGGTGGGATCTTTATCTTTTTGACTAGCCAGAACGATTTTATTTTTGCTGGCTAGCTCATGATAGAGGACAGCCATTTCTTTAATATCTTTTGCGGCTAATAAGGGCACTAGTTGTGCTGCTGATGTTATAGCTTCGTTCCTCGTTCGTCTTGAAATCAAATCAAACCAAATGTTCTCCACGATATAAATACGCGCATACATTGTTGTCATACATTTCTTCCACCGGATGCTTTTTCATTTTTTTATAATACCTAGATTAATCTAAAGGAGCTTGTGAGCTCAGATGAAGATGGGGAAATAGCTCTCACACCGGTGTAAGGTATGGTGTTGCTGGCTAATTTTTTTTGTTGGCTTTTGAAATAAGGGCTGTTATATTTGAAAATACTATGTAACTTAAGGTTCAGCAACTGGGTATCGACACAATGGAGAGGCGGATTCACATGCAACAAATGTTAGACAGTATGATTAGTACAACAAATGACTTTCTTTGGTCGAAAATTTTGGTGGTTCTGCTTATTGTTTGTGGAATTTATTTCACCATTCGATCAAAGTTTGTTCAGTTTGGCATGTTTAAAGAAATGTTTAGGGTTCTTAAAGAGTCCAATGAAAGGTCAAAAGATTCCATTTCGTCGTTTCAGGCTTTCTGTATCAGTATGGCAGCAAGGGTTGGGACAGGGAATATTACAGGGATCGCAATTGCTATCGCAATAGGTGGACCAGGGGCTGTTTTTTGGATGTGGGTCATAGCTATTATTGGATCAGCGTCCGGATTTATTGAAAGTACTCTGGCACAGGTGTATAAAGTGAAGGACAAGACTGGATTTCGTGGGGGGCCCGCCTATTATATGGAGCAAGGCCTGAAAAAACGTTGGATGGGCGCGGTATTTGCGGTTCTGATCACGTTATCCTTTGGTCTTGTATTTAATGCAGTTCAATCCAATACGATTACAGTGGCCTTTGAGAATTCATTTGGCACTAATCGGGTGATTCTTGGACTTGTAGTCGCTGCTGCTTTTGCGGCTGTTATCTTTGGTGGGGTTAAACGTATAGCTAGAATGTCCGAATATATTGTAGTGGTTATGGCAGGGATCTATATTGGGGCTGCTGTTATTATTATGTTAATTAATATTACGGAAATACCGGCGATTCTGGCGCTTATTGTGAAAAGTGCTTTCGGATTTGAACAAATCGCGGGGGGATCTTTTGGGGCAGTTATTCTGCAAGGGGTGAAACGGGGACTATTCTCCAATGAAGCGGGAATGGGTAGTGCTCCGAATGCTGCGGCAACTGCAACAACTAGTCATCCGGTGAAACAAGGGCTGATGCAAGCGCTGGGTGTACTTACAGACACGTTACTTATTTGTTCGAGTACTGCTTTTATTATCTTGTTATCCGATGCGTATAAACAGCCAGGGCTGGATGGAATTAAGCTGACACAAGCGGCATTAAGCGAACATATTGGTTCGTGGGCTTCTGGATCCCTAGCGATCATGATTTTGTTGTTTGCTTTCAGTACGTTAATCGGAAATTATTATTATGGTGAGACCAATATAGAATTCTTGAACTCCAATAAAAAAGTATTACTATTCTATAGATACAGCGTCTTGGCGATGATTATTTTTGGCTCCGTAGCTAAGGTTCAATTGGTATGGGACTTGGCTGATTTATTTATGGGCTTCATGGTCATCGTGAATTTGATCGCTATCCTTTTGTTATCTAAAGTGGCCTTTGCCGCCCTGCAGGATTATAAGCGCCAGAAGCGCGCAGGGAAGGACCCTGTCTTTTATAAAGATAGCATAGAGGGTTTGGAGAACGTGGAGTGTTGGGACAATTCTTCAGACATAAAAACATAGTAGGGTAAGTATTTGCGGGCTCAGGAAACTGAGCCCTTTTTGCTGTAGGCACTTAAATATCTATGCATTATTTGTTGAGAATTTCTTCTATGATTTGTTTTGACTCTGTTTTAAACTGCTCAATATTTTCGCTTATAAGCAGCACTTTTTTATTGTCCAATAGGATATATGAAGGGTAAGTGTTGATCTTCAAATCCTCTTTTAAGCGGTCGCCCTCTTTCGAATCTTTTTTGATAACACCTGCTTTGCTGATACAAGTCATATTTTCCTTGTAAATATCCTCAAGCTCTTTAGTTTGCTCAAAAAAACGATCGTTCTCCGATAAAATTAGGATTGAAAAAGATTTATTTTCTTGAGTAAGGTATGGCGTCAAAAAGTCATCTTTTTTCTGATTACCATTACAAGCTGCGATAAAGATTAAAGTAATCAAGCTTATCAGCATAATTACTAAGGCGTTTTTTTTCATATATACACCCTATTCTTTTGTATTCATAACGACAATTATGTTTTGAACTCCACATTAACTTCTAGACTTACTAGATCATATCCTGTTTTCAGTTATAAATGAAAATAATGAAATATTTTTTGAAAAAAAGCAAAAAAAGACTTACATTAATCATTTTTATATTGCTATAATAACAAACAGACCGGTTGGTATGTTAGGGGGAGTACGTTACTGTGGATACAAAATCGCTAATGATTGAGACGGCGACACTTCTTTTTCAGCAAAAAGGATATAAAAATGTAGGCGTGAATGAAATTTTAAAAGCCTGTAATGTGACCAAAGGAGCGCTTTATCATCATTTTCCAAATGGAAAAGAAGAACTATTAATTGCTTGTTTAAAGGGCTTAAATGAAGCAATTACGATAGATATTGAGGATATTTTTAAAAAGCATCCATCGACGTTAGAAGCTATACAATCCATGATCGACAAGTTGATTCACAACTTAGAAACCGAGGGCACGATTACCGGATATACCTTTAGCAGTATTGTCAGTGAAATGGCTACGGTGAGTGAACCTGTTCGCCAGGCATGTAGCTTGCTCTATGAGAACATGGAACGAATTTACTGCGATAAGCTTGTAACTGAAGGTTATTCGCAGGAATCAGCCTCCGAGATGGCATTGTGGATGACGGCTTCGATCGAAGGCGCGATGATGTTGTGCCTAACGCAAAAATCTACAACTCCCTTAAAAACTATCGCCAAACTATTACCGACAATATTGAAAGGAAGAACATCATGAATCAAGAAGCAAGATTACCAAGAAACGCTAAGGAGGGGGCATTATATGGTGCAATCATTTCTACACTGACGGTACTGTTTATGTCCTCAATAAATATCATTTTAGGGGTTGGAGAATTTAATGGTGAGGTTGCCTTAACGATTCTTAAGGTGTTTCCGATCATTTGGGTAATTGTCATGATTATTGAGCCTGTTGTTATTGGCCGTATTGCCGAAAAGCTGACAGCTATATTCACACAACCTACAGATAGCTTCAACGCCAAAATCCTATTCCGTATCTTATTCACCGTACTAGGAATGTCATTTTGTATGACGTTTATTGGAGACATTATCGGAAACGGGTTGAGTTCTCAAACGTTTAATCACTTCTTAGCCAATTGGCCAAGAAATTTCCTAATTGCACTGTTCGCTGAAAGTATATTGATACAGCCGTTTGCAAGATTTGTGATGGTAAAGCTACATGCTTCTCAGGACAAAAAGAAATCCAGCGCTGTTGGCGTAACTATACATGGATTATCAGAACAAAATTCCTAACCTAAATAAGCTCTCAGGCGAAGCGATTCGTTTGAGAGCTTTTCTATTACCGTGTATAATGATGTTTTGGTTGAATAATTGAAACTCAAATCTTTGCCCGATATCTTTCGGGTAAGCCCTCCTATAAAAAAATGAAAGCATAACAATGAAAGGTGATTTTCTAACATGATGATCTATAGTCGTCTTGCCATAATGATGCCCCCATTTCCCTAGCTAGGCTCATATTCTTGTAGTTGTTCGAGGATATAAGCTTGTAGGAGGGCGAAAATAAGATGAAAAAATATGCAGCACCATCGTTACTTTTAATGATTGTTCTTGTGGCTTTTCCGCAAATTAGTGAGACGATTTACACTCCATCGTTACCGGATATCGCAGTAGCACTTGGGGCCGCCAATAGTTCTGTACAGTTAACGTTAAGTATATATTTTATTGGATTTGCTTTAGGAGTTTTTAGCTGGGGTTGGTTGTCTGACTTCATCGGGCGGAGATCTTCCATGCTGGCTGGACTTCTTGTATACGGTATGGGAAGCTTGATGTGTTTTTACTCAGAATCCATTCATCTGCTGTTAGTCAGCCGGTTTATACAAGCGTTTGGAGCAGCAACAGGTTCGATTATTACCCAAACCATTCTTCGTGAGAGTGTCTCCGGGAATAAACGGCATGTTATGTTTGCCCAAATCTCGGCGGTCATTGCTTTTACTCCCGCAGTAGGTCCGTTAATTGGCGGATGGGTGGATCAAGCTTTTGGTTTTCGAGCGGTTTTCTTTACATTAGTAATGATGAGTGTGTTGTTATTTATGTATGCTTTTTGGAAGCTGCCAGAAACCACTGATGTTTCCATGAGAAAAAAGGTGGCTATTCTGCCTATAGTCAAAAAAATGCTCGCATTGCCACGTGTATTGGTGTTTGGATTACTAATTGGAGGCATTAACGGAATCTTGTTCAGCTATTATGCTGAAGCTCCTTTTATATTTATTGAACACTTTCAGATTTCACCAGGAGTCTATGGTTTTCTCGGCATTATTGTGGCTTTGGCGTCGATTGTAGGCGCAATGATCTCCAAAAGATTATTAACCCTCTATGCCCCAGAAAAAATAATCCATATCGGCTGTCTAGTAATGGCGAGCGGAGCCTTGCTATTAACAATCGCAAGCAGTCTTGACTCGCTGCCGGATATGATAGTGATCGTATGTATTCTAATAACACTGTTTGTCCTATTAATGGGTGCAGGGATTGCTTTACCTAATTGTCTAAGTCTTGCTCTTGTTCAATTTCAGGATGTTGTAGGAACAGCAGGTGCGATATTCAGCTTGGGTTATTATTTGCTTGTTAGCTTGGCGACGTGGGGAATGAGCGCTCTCCATAATGGTTCATTACTGACGATGCCTATTTATTTCTTAGGGATTAGCGGCGGAATGTGGTTATTAGGCAAAAAATTTATTGTAGTGGAATAGAAATAACTTCTTAGTCATTGGATTAGTAAGATATGGATCGGGGCGTCCATAAATTAAGGGCAGTCTGGAACTTTTTGAGTTCCGGACTGCTTTTTGTTTGTTAGTCCACTTCTGGCACAATGACTTGGATATGACGAGGGAGAACACTTAGCGTAATAGGCAAAGTTGGACCTTCTTCGCCATCTACATTGGTTCTTACGGTTTCTGGAGAGCTTACACTTACATTGTGGGCTGTGAAATAGACAACATCTTTATGATCCTTGAGGGTACCCAGCAGTAAAGATATACTGGCTGTAATGGTATTGAATATACTGAGGTCCAAAATAATAAAACAATGAAGCAGACCGTCGTCAACCGCAGCATCCGGTACTAGATTCTCGAACCCGCCGACTGAGTTGGTTAATACGGCGAGAAAGAGTAAGGAGTCTCCTTGCCACATTTGTCCATCATGGTGAATGATAAGGGGGTGGGCTGTAGGGCTTGTAAGTTGTTTAAGACCTTCTTTTAAGTATGCCAATGAGCCGAGTTTGGTTTTATCTTCGGAGGATACAGAGGATAATGCTCCGGCAATTGAACCTACAGCAACCACGTTGCCGAATAGGCGGTCATTTAAGCGACCGATATCTACTGTTTTTAAATTTGAGGAGGCAAGGGTTTGAATGGCTATTTCGGGATTCAGTGGAATTTGTAATGCACGGGCGAAATCATTAGCCGTTCCTAAAGGAACCACACCTAACTTTGGGTGGTGTTCCTGATCGATAAGACCATTAATGGTCTCGTGAAGCGTGCCATCCCCGCCGATGGAGACCACCAGATCATAACCTTCCTCACAAGCAGCGATGGAATAACGAGTGGCGTCTAGTTCTTTTGCCGTCTCCTTGATCGTAACGGAGTAGTCTTTATCACTTAGAACTCTTGTTGCATATCTGACATATTGGCTGGCTTCTTCTTTGCCGGAGGAGGGGTTAATAATAATCATAGCTTGCCGCATAAGGATAATCCTCTCTATTGTGATCTAGTAGGAGTTTATTCTTACCATTACCCCAAAGTAGACCGGCAGAACTCGTTCTCATAAAAAAAGATGAGCAAGATTGACCTAAGTCATCCTGCTCACCTGTTTGTTCAATTAATAGACTTTATCTCCATTAAAAATGGAGTTCTTAACGATAACGTAATCCACATTACGGATAGCCTCTAATTTATTGCCACCTGCATAAGAGATGGAGGATTGAAGATCCTGCTCCATTTCTCTTAGGGTTTCTGCTAAAGCCCCTTTATGCTCAACCGCAATTTTTTTACCTTCGACGTTCTTCTTTTCACCTTTTTGGTATTCTGAAGCGGAGCCAAAGTATTCTTTATAGAGCTTCCCAGCGATTTCAATGGTTTCACCCGGAGATTCTTCATGACCGGCAAATAGTGAACCAATCATGACCATAGAAGCGCCGAATCGTACGGATTTAGCAATATCACCGTGTGTGCGAATGCCTCCATCGGCAATAATTGGCTTGCTTGCAGCCTTGGCACACAAGCGTAGTGCAGCTAACTGCCAGCCGCCTGTACCGAATCCAGTTTTGATCTTAGTGATACATACTTTCCCTGGTCCAATCCCAACTTTAGTAGCATCAGCTCCAGCGTTTTCTAATTCTCTAACGCCTTCAGGTGTTCCTACATTTCCTGCAATAACAAAACTGGCAGGCAGGTATTGTTTAATATGTTTGATCATCCGAATAACTGCTTCGGAATGGCCGTGTGCAATATCAATTGTAATGAATTCCGGAACCAGCTGTTCTTTGGATAATTGTTCGACGAAATCATACTCTTCTTCTTTAACTCCGACGCTGATGGATGCGATTAATTCACGGGAGTGCATGTCTTTGATGAAAGACGTACGTTTCTCCGGTTCAAAACGATGCATAATGTAGAAATAGCCATTTTGCGCCAAGGAGATAGCGATCTTCTCATCAATGATGGTTTGCATGTTGGCAGGTACCACCGGCAATCTAAATTTATGCCCACCGAGGGTGACTGATGTATCACACTCCGAACGGCTGTTTACGATACATTTTGCAGGAATTAATTGAATATCTTCATAATCGAATACTTCTTTCATAATTTACACCTCTAAATGCGAACATTATAGTATTTTGGTTTGTTAATTGTTCGTCCAAATTGTAATGTACCTCATTCTGCGCCGTAAGTCAAAATTCTAGTACATTATGGTGTGAATTGGACATAATTATACGGCAAATTGGTGTACAGCATTCTTTTTCCTCCATTTAAAAAAGCTTGAAGGCAATATAAGCAGCAACGATCCAAATAATGATCGCCGAAATCTTATTAATGATCCGCATGATTTTGCCGCTGGAGTCGATTTGTCCTACGGTTTTTCCGGCTACAGCCAGCCCAAAGAACCAAATCCATGACACTAGGATAGTCGCGCCAGCAAATACAACTTTGTCTACGCCTGTGTAACTAAGTGAGCTAGTGCCGATGACGCCAATAGTATCCAAAATCGCATGTGGATTTAATAAAGAAACGGACAGCGCGAACAGGATTTGTTTTTTGGAGGATAGAGGCGTTGCGTCTTGCGCTGACGATGTAGGTGTACTTTTCCAGATAGACCACCCCATATACAAAAGAAATAAAAGTCCTACAGCAAATAAAGCGGTCTGCAGAACGGGAATGGCAAACACAAGGACTGAAACACCTAATACGGCTAATAAAATAAGCAGGGTATCGCATAAAGCGGCTGTAACAATAACGGGAATGGCTTTTTTAAAATGTGGCTGCGAGGCCCCTTGGTTAAATACAAAGACATTTTGTGCGCCAAGTGGAAGAATTAATCCAAAGGCCAGTGCAATGCCATGAAGTAGTGCGGCTAACATAGTTTATTATTCCTCCGATAGTGTTCATACTTTATAGAATTTGCTGTCCTATTGGTTTAATTGGTCTACTACAATTTTATGGACAAATAATATGTACTATCATACAGTCTGTGTTTTGATTTAAAAAGCTGCTTATTCAGAGGGACATTGAATGATTAATTACACTAATTACACCATTAGTAAAAATGTCATCTCAACTCATGACTTTTTGTAACTAGTGAGCCCTTAAGGGGTTACACTATAATAAAGATTAAGTCAGCAGAGTATATAGGGGGAAATGCCTTGTTTAATCTGGTCAAACAGTGGTTCTGGTACGATTGGCTCGTCCTCCTGTTTCGGATTTGTTTTTCTACTTCTTTTTTGGTCACCATGTGTTATCTTTCGGAGGATTTTACGATTCCTTTCTG
Organism: Paenibacillus sp. FSL E2-0190; assembly: GCF_037992965.1. Lineage (NCBI taxonomy): Bacteria > Bacillati > Bacillota > Bacilli > Caryophanales > Paenibacillaceae > Paenibacillus > Paenibacillus sp. FSL E2-0190. The sequence goes on along the minus strand of NZ_CP150306.1, from coordinate 6,869,184 downwards.
GATCGCGTTTGTTTGGGGCGTGGTCTCTTTTTCTGTGCCTTGGTTTTGTTTGCAGCTGCATTACAAGTATTATCTGATCGCGGAGATCCTTTTTTCGGGTGGGCTTTGTTTATATTTGGCTGCTTTGTTTCCTGAATCGTACGTAACTTTTCTGCCTATCGCTTTTATGATCGCCAGCAATAGTGCACAGAAGTCCTATCGTTGGACAGCTCCGATCACGGTCATTTTGATTCCAATTATGTTATCTAGATTGTCACAACAAATGGATGCTGTATCGATGATTGTTAACATGGGTTTGGTGTATACGCTTGGGTTCGCTTTTCATTTACTGGTGGTGAATCACAAGCAGGGCAGAATTATTAAGGAGCAAAATGCTGTTTTAGAGCAGTACATCTCGCAAGTTGAACGTATGACACTTCTGGAAGAACGAGATCGTTTATCCAAAGATCTGCATGATACGGTGGGGCATTCTTATACTTCAATTATTATGGGGCTAGAGACTTTACGTTCGGAGGTGAATACTTCTGAAGGGGAGCACAAAATAGATGCCTTGTTAAAGTTAACCCGCAATGGCTTGGATGATGTTCGGCGATATTTGCACCATGTGGGCGCTTCGGAGGATTCATTGACGCTAATGCAGTCCCTGCAGAAATTAGTGGATGATTTCCAGACCTTCTCCAAGGTTAAGATTCGCTTAAGAACATTCGGAGAGCCGTATACAGTATCTAAGCAGGCCCAAATGACATTATACAGATGTTTGCAGGAGTCGATAACCAACGCTGTACGTCATGGTCAGGCCAGTGAAATTGTCATCAGCTTACATTATGAAGAGAAGCTGATTCGGCTGGATGTGCAGGATAATGGATTAGGCACTGGAGATTTAAAAGCAGGATTTGGTGTGAATGCGATGAAGGAGCGTGCCTCCAACTTGCAAGGACAAGTGTATTTCTACTCTAAGCCAGGGGAAGGGACCTTAGTGACCTGCAGTTTACCAAGGCTTGAAGAGATACAGGAGGAAACGATTCGTTTATTGCTGGTAGATGATCAACCCTATATCCGGGATAGTCTGCGAATTATTCTAGAGCAGGAGCCGGATTTTGTGATCAATGGGTTAGCTGAGAATGGTGAACAAGCGATAAGCTTCTGCGAGCAGGAACAACCTCACGTGGTGCTGATGGACTTAAATATGCCGGGCATGGACGGTGCGGAAGCGACCAAGCTTATTAAGAAAAAGTGGCCAGGGGTACGAGTGTTGATCCTGACTACTTTTCAAGAAGCAGATATGGCAGTCGAAGCACTGCAAAACGGGGCAGATGGCTACTTGTTAAAGTCTACCGAGCCGCAGGAGCTGTTCGAAGGAATACGTCTTGTACATCGGGGCGTAAAGATGATTACACCCGATATTACGAATGTATTAATTGATCACTATGAGATGCATCCAGCTTCAGAGGCACCACCGACAGAGAAGAGTAATGAATATGGACTGACCCCGCGTGAGCTGGAGATTCTAGAATGCCTCTCGAAGGGAATGCGTTATAAATCTATTGCCGCTAAACTATATCTGTCCGATGGAACGGTGAGAAATTACGCGTCCACCATCTATGCCAAGCTCGGGGTACGAAACCGTGAGGAGGCAGTCGAGAAGGCTTTTAGCATTTCGGATTAATCCTGACCGAAGTATTTGAAATTGATAAGCACCTTATTGTTTGCTTTCCCTTGTGGGAGTAGGCAGTAGGGTGTTTTTTTTGTCATATGACATTATGGCACTGGTCGATTTTACACCAAAAGCACTAGCATAGGAGTTGCTTAGTTATGAACAATTTTTTATTGCAGAGAGGGAGAGAAAAGCATGAATCAAATAATCCGGAAACATGTGAGAAATTTTTGTTTCTTATTAATTACTTTTGCCACAGGGCTATTTTACTTTTGTTTTTATTTGGTGGGCATTACCTTTGGAGTTTCGATGTCCTTCACCTTAGTGGGGATCCCGATCCTTTATTATGTTTTGCGTTCTACCGAGACTTTTTTACAGCATGAGCGAATTCGAACTAAAGTCTATACGGATATCTCGGTTCGCACGCTCCCAACCCGATCTCAAGAAGAAGGCAGCTTGTGGGAAAGGGTTAAGGCAGAGTTTCTGGATGAACATAACTGGAGAGCGATTTTAGGGTTGATGTTGCAGTTTGGAATCGGCATGGTCAGTCTCATTTGTGCCACTCTTTTTTACTTGACCCCTATTATTCTCTTGTTGTCACCTGTCCTGTATTTATTAGATGTGTCCTCTATATCGCTATTTGGGATTGAAAATAAAACATTTAACATCTCACTTTTCTTCATGTTGTTAGGTGCAGTGTCTCTATGGATAGGTGCTTATCTCGGAAACAGTCTGGTAAAGATGATCGGCAGGTATACGCGGCGTTTAGTGAAGGATTTTGCTAGAAGATAAACTTAAACAGGAAGAAGGAAAAATGATGGTAACCTCAGTTCCATTTATAAAATTATTCTCACAATCCCTTTGGATGATGTGGGAGAACATATTTGCTGTCATCACCAAATTTCGTAGTCAGTCCGTGCGTAGATATGGGATATGTAAGTTGGTAGTGTTGAAATATCACGGAGAAAGTTTGGTCTGCCAAGATGGGCAACGGATACTTCCGGGAGATTGGGTGGGTGAGCTTCATTTGGACAATCGCCAGATTGTGCAGCTGACACGTACGCTTGGCGCAGATCGGGCCGGAATTCGTACGGCACGCATGCTTCGCGAGGCTATGAAGGAGATCAGTCGCGATCTAGACAGCAATCCGGAACTAAGCAAAGTAAACGCGCTAACCGGGATTACACTGCTTCACCGGGGGATTATTCATGGAATAGGGTTTGAGCAGCGTCCTATCAAGTCCAAATGGCAGCGGCACTGGTTCGGGATATACCTTCGTTTTTTACTTCGCATGCTGCATCCGGAAGGGAAACATCGTGTAGAGGACAGCACAGAGAAGTTATCTCCCATGATGCTTGTGCTTAGCAAGCAGTCCTTGAAAGCGCGGTTTGCCCCGCGTAAGACAGAGGCGGCTTCCTAATGTGGGCCTTCATAATTTTAGCAGTGGATGTGATTGTTCTTTATATGATCGTTCCTTTTGCGCTTACCCGAATATTGGGATGGGGGGTTCACTCGGAGGTAGGTGCAGAGAAAGAAATTGCGTTTACGTTCGATGACGGTCCGGATCCTTGTTATACACCTGAACTTCTAGATCTATTAAAAGAGCATGGCATAAAAGCGACCTTCTTCGTATTGGGCAAAAAGGCGCAGCAATATCCGGAACTGATCGAGCGTATGCACAGAGAAGGGCACCAAATCGGCATTCATAATTATACTCATACACCCAACTGGATCCAGTTCCCCTGGACCAATAGACGGAAGCAAGTAGATCGCACCGCAGACATTGTTGAGCGAATTACAGGAGAGCGGCCTATCTTTTACCGCCCACCTTGGGGGCTTCTTAATCTAGGGGATTTCTTTTTGCTGAGAGAATCTTATCGAATCGTATTGTGGTCTGTCATGGTCGGAGATTGGAAAGCGTCACTGAGTGCAGAGCAATTAAAGGATGCCTTAATAAAAAAAATAAAACCAGGCTCAATCATTGTTCTACACGACAGCGGAGATACACCGTGGGCAGATGAAGAAGCGCCCTTGAATATGATCACTGGATTAGAAGAAGTCTTAAAAGAAATGGATAAAAAGGGTCTGAAGTGTCTGCGGATAGATGAACTGCTGAACAAGGAAGTTAATTATAGTAGAGAAGCTAGATCCAGAGTCAAACATCGGGGTCAGATTGATCTGTAGCTATTGAAATTTCTCAATCATTTTTTATATGGCAAGGGCTATGGTAACATTTAGAGTAAAGCGGTCCGTACCTATATAAATTGTTGAGAAAAGGATGGGGTAGCATGTTGAATGCTTCTTACTGGTTAACCAATATAAGATTAGAACAAGGTTATGTTATTGAGGATGGGCAAGTAGCGGGTACGAATACGAAGGTTTGTCATCTCCGCATTGACGGGGATAAGATTTCAGAAGTTGTTGGAGCAGACATCGAGCTTCAGAGCCAGCTCCCGAAATATGACTGTAAAGAGTTGTTGATGCTGCCTTCTTTCGAAGAAGCACATATCCATTTAGATAAAACATATTTCGATGGACCTTGGAGAGCGGTAAAGCCTGCGTCCAGTGTTTTCGAACGGATTGAGGAAGAGAAGGTATTATTGCCTAAGCTGCTGCCCATGGCGAGACAACAAGCAGAGAGCATCCTGACGCTTATTCAGGGGTTTGGTGCCACACATGTGCGCAGCCATTGCAATATTGAGCCTGTCAGCGGCTTGCAACGATTAGAAGCGACTGTACAAGCATTAAATGCATTCGCGGGTAAAATTTCATCTGAAATTGTGGCGTTTCCGCAACATGGCCTGCTGCGCTCGGATTCTGTGCAGCTGGTAAAACAATCTCTGGCAGAGGGAGCAACCTTTGTAGGCGGAGTAGATCCTTATACGGTGGATGGAGATATCGAGAAGTCACTTCAGACGATGGTGGAATTAGCAGTGATGAGTAATGCCGGCATTGATATTCATTTACATGATGGAAAAGAAGCGGGAAAGAAAACACTGACGCGGTTAGCTGATCTGACGGAAGAAGCTGGCTTGCAAGGAAAGGTCACGGTCAGTCATGCGTTCTGGTTCGCAGGAGCTCAGCAGCAAGAGGCAGAAGAGGTAGCTAAACGGATGGCATCACTGGGTATGACTATTGCATCCACAGTGCCTATTGGAAGAATGATGATGCCACTTCCGATGCTGCACAGCCAAGGGGTAAAAGTGAAGCTGGCAACAGATAGCCTTACCGATCACTGGTCCCCTTTTGGAAATGGAGATCAACTGGAGAAGGCAGGGCGTTACGCGGAGTTGTACGGCTGCAATGATGAATTGGCATTATCTCAATCCCTCAGATTTATAACAGGAGGATTAACACCCCTTGATCCAAAAGGCGAGCAGGTATGGCCAAAGGTTGGCGACACTGCTAGCTTTGTGCTGCTGCATGCCAGCTGTTCGGCTGAAGCAGTTGCCCGAAGAGCGCAGCGCCAAGCGGTCTGGTACGAAGGCCGACTGGTGAGTGGTTCGATAACAAATAGAGACCTGTGAGGCAGATGATATGCTCCTCTCTACCTATCTGCAACAGTATAAATCGGCGATCCTCTCACTCCCGAAGGGTACAGTGCTAACTAAAGAGGATCTGCAGGTGGAAAAGCTTCTAATGGAGCGTAATGGCAAGGTGGAAATGTATTATGCCCCCCATAATGAGTACATTAATCCTTCTGCTAAGGTGATCATTATAGGGTTAACGCCCGGGTTCACACAAATGGGCATAGCGATACAAGAAGCGATCATAGGTCTGGAGGCTGGTTTGTCAGATGAAGAGGTATGTAGGACAGCGAAGGAAGCGGCGAGATTCGCAGGCTCCATGCGGAACACGTTAATTCATATGTTAGATACACTTAAACTGCATCAACACTTGAACCTAACCTCTTGTGAAGAACTATTTCAGCAGCAGCAGACGATCCTGCACACCAGCTCTTTATTGCATTTTCCTGTGTTCGTGGATAAGAAAAATTATAGTGGGGCCCAGCCCAAGCTACTCTCAAATTCATTCCTCAGGGCGCAGGCATTATCTTCCTTGCGTGAGGAGCTGAACATCCTGAGCCGGGCCTTAATTATTCCCTTAGGAAAAACAGTGGAAAGTATACTTCAACTCCTTGTGTCCGCAGGTGAGCTTGATAAACAACGCTGCTTATGGGGATTTCCCCACCCCTCGGGCGCCAACGGACATCGATATAAGCAGTTCGCCAGCCAGCAAGAACAAATGGTGAAGATACTGCATAATCATTCATGGAAGGGCTGATTCAACCTCCCCATCAGATGATCTACATGAAGTCGAAAAAATAACGAATGACATGAAAAAAGACCGGTGAAGTGTAGGTTAAGCTATCGATCCGGCTTAAATGGCTTTGCTTCAATGCCACGAATTTATCGCCATCGCCGATTAGCAGATCCCGCTTTAACACGGAAACCGTTAAACTGCCAAAGAAGCCGCTCAAGCTGATCAACATGCCTGACAGTAACCCGAAGATTGGGTTGAGCGGCGTCAGGTAGGGATAGATTAGATAGGAAACTCCTGTCGTGATGACAAATGCGAAAGCGAAACCCTCCCAAGTTAAATACGGATTGGCGGTGGGAACTATTTTCCGCTTTCCTACATAAAGTGACGCCAGATAGTGGACCACATCATTGAGCTGCGTTAGCACTACTAGAAAAAGTACAAGCCCCGCTCCATACTCCGGTGTAGCAAATTGAAAGTAGGCCAAGTGACTAAGTCCGAATACCATCAGCATAAGCCCCCATTGGGTGGAGCTGACACTACGCATAAAACCAACCGTGCCTTTATTAATCATTCTGGGCAGCGGTAGGAGCAAGAATACATATACCGGGATGAAGACAATAAACATTCCGTACCACTCGATATAAATCCAGTAGAACTGCAACGGAATGGATAAGTACGCCCACAGAAATAGCCTGCGGTCGGATTTTCGTGATTTCATCATAGAGAAATACTCTTTCAGTGCAAAGAAGCAGAGCACCATGAGAGACAGCAGAGAGACGACGGGATTAAATAGGGTAGCTAGGCAAAAGATAAAAAGCATTCCCCACCACGTCTTGATACGAAAGCCAATGCCCGTATAATCCTTATTTGGCTGTAGCTTCCCTATAACTACATACATCAAGTGAATGGCCGATAAGGCCGCAAAGATAAGAATTATAGTTAATAAAGAGCGGTCGATAATTGATCACCAACTTGTCCTAGAGTAGATTCCATTAATGGATTCATATGTTATTATGAAGGAAACGCTCAAACTTGATAAGGGGAAAATTGTAAATGGCAGCAGATCCATCGGTCTTTATATTACTGACGAATACCGGGACGCTTTTTACGAAGCTCATTCAAGGCTATACAAAAGCACCCTATAATCATGCCTCGATCTCCTTTAATCGGGAGCTTTCCGAGCTGTATAGCTTTGGCAGAAAGCATCCGAGCAACCCCCTGAATGGAGGGTTTGTGAAGGAGGATATTAAGACAGGTACGTTCAGCAAATACCCTAATACAACATGTGTCCTATATGAACTTCAAGTTACAGCCCGCGAAGTGGAGAAAATGGAGCGGGTCTTGCAAGTCTTTATCCGAAGCCGTCAAAAGTATCTCTATAATATTCTCGGCGTAATTGGCATTGCCCTGAAGGAGCCTGTCGAATTCAGCAACTCTTATTTTTGTTCGCAATTTGTAGCGGAAATTCTAGAGCGGTCGGGCATTAAGTTATGGGATAAGCTGCCCGCACTCGTTACTCCGGATGATTTTCGCCAAAGTGATCGGCTGCGTTTGGTTTACCAAGGTAAATTAAGTGATTATGAACCTGAGCGCTTAGGAGGAGACGAAGGATGAATAGCAAAGAAATATTTTCTAATCGGGTGGATTCGTATGTAAAATATCGGCCGAGCTATCCTGGAGAAGCCATTGATTATTTGTACAATACTATTGGGCTCCAACCCAATTCTGATATTGCTGATATTGGTGCAGGAACAGGAATCTTCTCAGCATTACTTCTGGAGCGCGGGAGTCGTGTGACTGCCGTTGAACCCAATCCGGAAATGCGTAGAGCTGCGGAAGAGAATTTCGCAAAGGATAACCATTTCTCTGTATCGCCGGGGTCTGCTGAACATACAGAATTATCCGATCAGTCCATGGACTTTATCGTATGCGCCCAAGCGTTTCACTGGTTTGATAGGGACGCAACGCAATTGGAATTCAAGCGGATTCTAAAACCGGGTGGAAAAGTTATTCTGATATGGAACTCCCGGCTTACTTACGGTACCCCATTTCTGGAGGAATATGAGCAGCTGCTGCAGACCTTCGGGACGAACTACACTCAAGTTAATCATAAGAACATTACCCCTGAGATCCTTAGTTCCTTTTTCAAGAAAGGACAGATGCAAGTAGCGCATTTTAGCAATCAGCAGGTATTTGATTTGGAGGGATTAAGCGGGCGGCTTCGATCGTCTTCCTACACTCCGGTCCCCGGAGATCCAAGCTATGAGAATATGATGGCTGAGCTGCGGAATATTTTTGAACGAAATAACCAGGGTGGGCAAGTGTTTTTTGATTATAAGACCGAAATTTATTGGGGCGAAGTGTAAAGTAAATAAAAAGACTCAAACCTTAGAGATAACAGGGTTTGAGTCTTTTTTACTTGTAGTTATGAAAGATGTACGTAAAACGTGGTGGACTCGCCGACAAAACTTTTGGCATAAATTTTTCCCTTATGCTGTTCAATAATCGATTTGGCAATCGCCAGCCCTAGGCCATATCCCCCTTGTTTACGCGCCCGGGAAGCATTTGTACGGTAGAATCGGTCAAAGATGCTCGCTAAGTGCTCCGGCGCAATGCCCTCCCCCGTATTGGTGACCGCTAACACCATGTCATTATGTTGTTTTTTAAGGGATAAGGTGACTGAACCTTTAGGGTTCGAATATTTTACAGCATTGTCCAAGAGGATCATAATCACTTGTTTGATCTGTTCACTATTGCCTAGCACTGTCAGATCAGGCTCGATGTCATATTCAAGGGAGATATGCTTCTCAAAGATTACAGCTTCCATCGTTAAAATGATATTTTCAACCACGTCGCTCAGATTGAATTTCGAATAAATCATTCTCGATCTGGAATCGTCCATCTCGGTCAGGTACAACAGATCATTGGTCAGGCTGGTCATTCTTTCTGTTTCCGACTTGATATAGTGCAGCCACTTGGACTGATTGTGAATGGTGTCATCACTGTTGGACAGGAGAACATCCGCATTGGTGTTAATAATAGTCAACGGCGTCTTTAACTCATGGGAAGCATCCGCAATAAATTGTTTCTGTTTCTCAAAAGCCTCCTTTACCGGCGCAATTGAACGATTAGCAAAAAAGCGGCTAGCGAAGTACAAGATAATCAGCATCACTGAGCCAACTACAGAGAAGGTATAGATTAGATTGGTGAGGATTTTTTGCTCTGCAGTGATGTCCAGAAATACAAGCATCGCCCCATCATTCGTATGCTGGATGTTGAAGATCCATTTGCTGCTATCCAAGGTGAACCTTCCGGTATCTTTACCGGTGCTTAGTGCTTCTTGCAGAGCCGTATTATAAAATTCATCGTCCATAGTAAATTTGGAATCTTTCCCCGTAAGGTTGGACGCTGTATCTATTTTCAGCATAAATGAGATTGAGCGTTCTGGAGGAGGTGTTCCGTTATCCGTACGTTTATTATCCACACGTGGTAACGTGGCTCCCCCTTTGGTATTGCCTAATCGTCCTGTGTCACCACCGGGAGACTTGTAGTTTTCCATGATTCTGTGAAGATCCATCTGAATATCGTTTTGGACATCCCGGTACGTAATTACATATATGGAGATGAAGGCCACAAGCATGATCACCGAGATGGTGACTAAGTTAACAATAAGAAACCGATTTCTGAGCTTCGTGAACATCAGGTCGTCACCTCTAATACATACCCTACGTTTCTGATCGTACTAATGCGTACGGTCGAATTTAAGAAGGTCAGTTTTTTTCTCAAAAAAGAAATATACACCTCTACATTATTGTGCTCAGCATCTGAATCAAAGCCCCACAGCTTCTCAATAATTTGTTCTTTGGAGGTTACAGCTTGTTTCCTCAAGATCAGAAGCTCCAATAGCTCGCATTCCTTTAGATTGAGCTTGATCTCTTTGCCACCCACGGTAAGCTTCAGATTGGATGTATTCAGTTCAATATCCCCGAACTTTAAAGCATCATCCGGTATCACCTCGCCTTTACGTCTTAGTACAGCCCTTATTCTTGCCAATAAGATCTCCGAGGAAAAAGGTTTGGCGATATAATCGTCAGCCCCATAGTCCAGCCCAGTGACCATATCTGTAATTTCACCCTTTGCGGTAAGCAGGATAACGGGAGTGGGTATCCCCTTTTTCCGCAGCGTCTTGAGGACGCTGACCCCATCCATCTCAGGCAGCATGATGTCGAGCAGCAGCAAATCATAGATTCCACTTAGTGCGTAATCCAGACCCGACCTGCCGTCATGGACTGCATCCACCGAATAATTATGTTTTTTTAATATTTGAGTTAAGGCTTCAGCGAGATGAAGCTCGTCTTCTACTATTAATATTCTCATGGTTTTGCCATCCCCTACATAGAACCAGTATTTGTTATTGAGGTCATTATATCAGGATTACCTTTATTGAACCTTAATGAAGGTTGAGATAGAAGTGACTGCGAACAGCAGTTTGAAATCAAGAAATCTGCAGACAACAGCGGCCGGAAGAACAACATTCACCGCAGTTACGACTTACACCTGTGTTAAGGGAATGTAAAAGATAATCAATAATTTGTAAAACCATTTAAGATTCATTAAAGGTTTGGGATCTAAGATACATTCATAAGCACACGAGACAACGATAAACAGAAAGGATTGATCACATATGGCGATTGAGGTATTCAACCGTTATGAGAACAAATATTTGTTGGACAACGAAGCCTACTATAAATTTTATAACCAATTGCTTGAATACATGGAACTAGACGATTTCAACAAGCAACATGAGTTTTACTCCATAACCAACTTATATTATGACACGGAGCACAACACCCTGATTCGTAACAGTCTTGCGAAGCCCAAGTACAAAGAGAAGCTTCGTTTAAGAGCTTACGGTGTTCCAAATCAAGATACGAAGGTGTATCTGGAAATCAAGAAGAAGGTATTTGGTCTTGTTAATAAAAGAAGAACGTCGCTCAAATTAAACGAGGCTTATGATTTTGTCGCCACCGGCATGGAACCGGAATTCAAGGATTACATGAATAAACAGGTGATTGAAGAGATCAAATATTTTCTGACACGCTATGATTTGCAGCCCAAGGTGTATCTGTCTTATGACCGAAAAGCGTTGTTCTGTAAAAACAATCGCGATCTAAGAATTACATTCGATACAAATATTCGCAGCCGCCGGTACGATCTGAAGATGGAGCACGGTGTTCATGGCGAACCCTTGCTGGAGCCGGGGCAGTGGCTTATGGAAGTAAAGGCTGAGAACACGATTCCGGTCTGGCTGGCCAAAATGCTTTCAGAGCATCAAATGTACCGTACAAGCTTCTCCAAGTACGGCAACGAATATAAAAAAATGCTGAAGAACAGTAAAACAGAACGGGAGAGTGCCCTCTATGCTTGATTCATTATTTACCGTAGCAACTAGTACAGAGTTAACGTTTACCAACGCACTACTAACTATTTTTATAGCTATTGCTCTTGGCGGGATCATTAGCTACACCTATATGAAGACCAATGCCAGCGGCTATTCGCAAAGCTTCACACTAACAATGGTACTGCTGCCCGTAATTGTGGCCATCATCATTTTGCTTATCGGAAGTAATGTTGCCAGAGCTTTCAGTCTTGCCGGGGCGTTCTCCATCATTCGGTTTAGAAGTGCGCCGGGCGATCCGAAGGATATCACATTTGTTCTGTTCACCATGGCTTCTGGACTTGCCTGTGGAGTGGGTTCCTTTGGATATGCAGTTTTTTTCACCCTTATCCTATGCGCCCTTATGTTTATCCTTAACCGGACTAACTTTGGTGTAAGAACAACGTCGCAAAAAACATTAAAGGTAACCATCCCGGAGAGTCTGGGATATGAGGAAGCCTTCGCTGAAGTATTCAATAAATATAACGTTGGGTATGAGCTTAAAAAGATTAGAACGACTGAGCTTGGCAGTTTATATGAACTGGTCTACGCTGTAACGCTGGGTGAGGCTGTAAACCAGAAGGAATTTTTGGATGCGATTCGTACCCGGAACGGTAATTTAGACCTGTCTCTGACCATGACTCCAACTGCTAATGACTATTAAGATAACGAAAGGATGGATGAAAAATGGATAAATATATAACCGGAAGTAAAGTAGGAATCTTGCTATTGTGTGCATTACTTATGTCGGCTTGCAGTACCAATGCCACAACAACACAGTCTGAAGCGGCGGCGGGTACAGTAGCAGCCTCGGGAACAACGATAACTCAGAATGGGGCTGCTACGGGAGTACAACTGGCAAGCGCCAAATTGTCCGATCTGGTGACGTTCGATGAAGAGGATTCTAATACAACTTGGACGGCTGACCAATCGACGGAAATTGCTTTGGCTGGAACAAGTGCGCTTGTTGACGGCACCGGGGCTGAGTCCAAGGATGGCTCAGTGACAATTACTGCAGCAGGAACTTATGTGCTGTCTGGTAAGCTGAGTGATGGACAGATTGTAGTTAATAATCAGGATGAAGGTACTGTGCACTTGGTACTGAACGGTGTGAACATCACGAACAGCGATAGTGCAGCAATTGATATTAAAGAAGCGGGGAAAGTGATCATTACCTTGGAAGACGGGACGGAGAACTCCGTATCTGATGGAGCAACTTACGTGTATGCCGATGAAACTACAGATGAACCGAGTGCGGCTATCTTCAGTAAAGCGGATTTAACGATTAATGGGACCGGGAAGCTGTCTGTTTCCGCTAACTATAATGACGGAATTACGAGCAAGGACGATCTAAAAATTATGGGTGGCACTATTGAAATTAAGGCTGCCGATGACGGGATTGTAGGTAAAGATCTTGTCGCTGTACAAGACGGAAATATCAGCATAACGGCAGAAGGCGATGGAATGAAATCAACCAACGATACTGAGACGGACAAAGGCTTCATAGCAATAGCAGCAGGAACATTTGATATTACGGCTGGTAATGATGGAATTCAAGCTGAGACTTTACTTGTAATAGATGGCGGAACATACACCTTAGTTACGGGTGGGGGCAACGAGAAGGGTGAAGTGAAAACAGGTGATCAAGGGCAAGGTATGGGCATGAGAGGTGGCCGAGGTCAGGGAACAGGGGATCAAGCACCAGGAACAACAGGAACAACAGGAACCTCAACATCTGAAACCAAACCAGAGACGATGCCAGAAACAAAACCGGAGATACCAACAACGGAAGCATCAACAACGACAACAACGGCAACAACTACAGAATCGGAAATACCAAGTACTAAAGGTTTGAAGGCTGGAGGAGATATTAGCGTAAACAACGGAACCTTTACCATCGATTCTGCTGATGATGCAGTGCACAGCAACAGTAACATTGCTATAGCTGATGGAGAATTCAACATCAAAACTGGCGACGATGGAATCCATGCGGATGCTTTGGTGGCGATATCTGGTGGTAAAATTGATATTACGAAGAGCTACGAAGGGATTGAAGGAGCAAACATCGAGATTTCCGGTGGCGAAGCTCATGTGGTTGCTTCTGATGATGGAGTGAATGTAGCAGGAGGTAACGATGAGGCGACTGTAGGCGGCGGGCCTCAGGAGCAGGATCAATTCAGCGATTCTGCTAGCAATATGCTAACGATTAGTGGAGGAACACTAACGGTCGATGCTTCAGGTGACGGGCTGGATTCGAACGGCTCCATCACAATGTCGGGTGGCACGGTTATTGTTAATGGACCTACCAATAGCGGTAACGGTGCACTTGATTTCGACGGTAGCTTTGAACAGAGTGGAGGAACTTTGGTGGCTGCGGGAAGTTCGGGCATGGCACAAGCACCGTCTGACACCTCTAGCCAACATGCAGTCAGCATGACTTTCCCTCAGACCCAGGAGGCTGGAACATTGGTTCATCTAGAGGACAGCGAAGGTAACTCGATCCTGACCTTTGCTCCTTCGAAGAGCTATCAAACGGTGGTGATTAGTTCACCGGATCTGAAGGACGGCGGTTCTTACACCCTCTACTCGGGAGGTACCTCGACTGGTAGTGAAGCGAACGGACTGTATACGGATGGTGAATATACAGGAGGAACAAAAGTAGTAGCGTTCGAAATTACAAGCAGCGTAACTTGGCTAAATGAATCCGGAGTAACAACCGCAAACACTAATCAAGGTCCAGGTGGCGGTGGTGGTGGAAACAGAAGACCTTAGGTTATAAATTGCATTCAAAAGCCACTCCAGCATTTTGGAGTGGCTTTTTTTAGTTTGAGATAAATTAGTCGCCGTTAACAGGGATGGAATTCTGTTTAATCGGTTGATTTGAAGTGTTGATGATCACATTATGTGAATTAAAAGACAGAATTTCAATCAGCTGCTCTGCCATATGGTTAGCTGTATATTTAAATCCGCCTTTTACCCACTCTATGATTAATCCAAATAGAGCATAGGCGGTATAACTGGAAAACAATTCGATATTTACATTGGTATTAGTGTTATTAACTGCGACTAAGTCCCGCTTGGTGAGCTCCTTTAAGAGGTCGCAAATCCTATTTTGGAACCCTGGCAGAACATTGGAATTTATAATGATGGTATAAAAATTAGAGTAAGAGACCACATGTTCAAAAATCTTGATGCTCGAGGTGGTCAGCTCACTAACTATAAATTTATCGGTATGAAGATAGGGTTCTTTATAAGCCTTAATTAAATCCTCCAACACATCATCAATTAGCTCATTTAGAAGTTCTTCTTTGGTTTGATAATGTTTATAGAAGGTTCCGCGGTTTAAATCGGCAAGAGTAACGATATCGGTTATCGTAATGGTGCGGAAATTCTTTTTTTCCATGAGTAATATCAATGCGTTTTTAAGCTCTTTACGCGATTTGCTAGTTCTCCGATTATTTTTAAGCAACAGAAGACCACCTAACTGTCTATTTTCTAATCCTATTTGAACAGAATCCCACGTTATATATATTTATGAACATTTGGTGTCCCATTTGTATATTGATAGTTAAATTTTAGAGGATTAAACTTGAGTAGTATAAATTTTAAGCGTTAAAGAGATTTTATATATTGATATTTACATTATAGATAAACGTAAAGGAGACTTCCAACATGAAACTTCAAGACAGAGTTGCAGTGGTTACTGGGGCGGCATCGGGTATGGGGAAATCTATCGCAGAGTTGTACGCTAAAGAAGGGGCAAAAGTGATTGTAGCCGATCTGAACCTAGAAGGTGCTGAACAAGTAGCCGCAGGCATCAATAGTAACGGTGGAGTAGCTAAGGCACTGAAAGTAAATGTTGCCCTGGTTGGAGATATTGATAGCATGATTGATACCGCTGTAAAAGAATATGGCACGCTAGATATTTTAGTGAATAACGCAGGGATTATGGATGGCTTTGAGCCAGTTGGTGATATTACAGATGAACGATGGGATCTTATCTTTGATATCAATACCAAAAGTGTAATGCGGTCCACTCGTAAAGCACTGCCTATTTTTCTGGAAAAAGGAAAAGGGGTTATCGTTAATACCGCTTCTACAGGTGGGGTAAGTGGTGCCCATGCGGGAGCAACTTATACTGCCTCTAAACATGCTGTAGTAGGCTTGACGAAAAACACAGCTTTTATGTATGCCAACAAAGGGATTCGTTGTAATGCTATCGCACCAGGAGCTACTGCCACAAACATCAGTGCTTCAATGAAAAATATAAATGAATTCGGCGTGAGCCGTACGCAATTAACACAGGCTGTGATCCCTCGTGTAGGTACACCTGAAGAAATCGCACAAGTTGCGTTATTCCTGGCTTCGGATGATTCCAGTTTTGTAAACGGAGCTATCATCGCTGCTGATGCGGGTTGGACTTCCGCATTCTAAATGTTGGTTGTCTACCTCTGCCTCAACAGTTTATCCACGGAGTCTTACGGACCCAGATGATGTTATTCGCAAATTTTCAGCCTTTTGAGAAGGAATTCGGACTCCAGAGACGCTATTTCATATAAATCGGCCCATATTTTGTGTTTTCGCGCCAATAGCTGCAGTGGAGTCCGATAGCAATTCAAATGTGGAATAATGGCGCATTTAAGGTCTACTCGGTCCGCTAACCAATTTTTTCGGACAAAATGTGATCGGATTAAACGCAGAGGTACCCCAGCACGCTACCATTTTGCCAAATGATGACCCAAACGGGAGGCTACATAAAACTCCGCTAGAGATTAATCTAGCGGAGTTTTTTCTACGCTTGATATTTCCAGGGGAACCCTGCAAAATAGAGAGAATGCTAACTATAGAGGAGTTATATGAAATGAACGATGTTATGGTGCGGAATCATGTAAAAGTCATTGGAGCAGGAGAAAAAACTATCCTTTTTGCGCATGGATTTGGGTGTGATCAAAGCATGTGGCAGTTTATCACGCCATCATTTGAGAAAAAGTATCGAATCGTTCTATTTGATTATGTAGGCTCAGGCCATTCAGATTTAAGCGCATATACATCGGATAAATATCATACTCTCCATGGTTATGTACAGGATGTACTAGATGTTATCGAAACATTTGAACTCAAGGATCTTATTTTTATAGGCCATTCTATTAGCTCTATGATCGGTTTGCTTGCTTCAATCGAGCGGCCGGATTATTTTAATAAAATGATTATGATCGGACCTTCCCCACGTTATTTAAATGAGGGAGATGCTTATTTCGGGGGCTTCGAAAAAAGTGATATTACTGAGCTTCTGGATATGATGGAGATGAATTTCGCGGGCTGGGCTAGCTTTATGGCTCCACTTGCGATGAATAATCCTGACCCAATGTTGACTAAACAGCTGGAACGAAGCTTTATTTCGGCCGACCCTATTATCGCTAGAGAATTTGCGGAAGTTACATTTTTTTCGGATCATCGAGAAGATCTGCCTAAAGCGACAGTGCCTACACTCATATTGCAATGCTCGGATGATAGTATCGTTCCTATAGAAGTAGGAGAATATTTACATAGACATATGAATAATAGTACGTTCCGGTTAATGGAGGCCAAGGGCCATTATCCACATATTAGCCATCCCCAGGAGACCATTACTTTGATTAATGAGTATCTTGGGTGAGATGGAGAAGATTATGGTGTTGAAAGGATATTTAGACAATGGATGACCGGTTAAAATATGCGCCATGCGGATATGTTTCCATTACCCATGAAGGAATGATCCTCGATGTGAATCAAACCTTTTTGGATGGGATGGGATATCAACAGGTTGATTTGGTAAATAAACACTTTGAATCTATCATGTCTACAGCCAACAAGCTTATTTTTCATTCATACTTCTATCCTTTTATCAATCTGAATGGACATGTAGAAGAGCTATTTATCAATTTGAAGGACAGCAAGGGGCAAGCCGTGCCTTACTTGTTAAATGGTAGACGCCTTGAATGTGAAGGTGTAGAGGTCATTGATTGTATTCTCGTACAGATGGGCAAACGTATTGATTATGAGCTAGAGTTACGATCTGCGAAGAAGCAAATAGAAGAGGCATATTGGGAAAAAGATCAGGCGCTGGCAAAGCTCAAACAAATCCACCTGGAAATCGAGCAAAAGCAAGCTGAATTACTGGAGATGAATGCCGTTTTAGTAGAGCTATCTACTACAGACAAGCTTACTGGATTAAAGAATAGAAGGTTCCTGCAAGAAAAGCTGGAAGAACAGATTGCAGCGTATCACCGTGATCAGGCGCCTTTTTCGTTATGTATTCTAGATATTGATCACTTTAAAAATGTGAATGACACCTACGGTCATCAGATGGGTGATTATGTCCTGGAGAAATTGGCGAGTATCCTGAAGTCCCAATCTCGTAAAGAAGATATCGTAGCTAGGTATGGTGGTGAGGAGTTTATCCTTCTGCTGCCTAATACAGATTCATCGGATGCCACGGCTATAGCTGAGAGTCTACGACAATTCATAGCCAGCTCCACTTGGGAGATTGGCAGCATTACGGTAAGCATTGGCATAGCTACCTTTGAAGCAACCGATACAGACATCACTCTTCTGGAAAAAGCTGATCAAGCGCTTTACGTTTCTAAAGAACAGGGGAGAAATCGCGTTACGCATATTATGGATTTGAGTGAAAAGCTTCTTTAATTGGAGGCTTTTTTTGTTATTTATAAACGATACATCCTCTTTGCTCTAATTGCTCTAAAATGTCTGTTCCCTTCAAGCTGTGATTCCATCTGAGATCCAGTTTCTCTAATCGTTCAAGCTGTAAAAGGGAATTCGGAATTTCATTTGTAATTCGTATTGGCATCAAGCCTATGTGACAACGTTACGATAGAATATAACAGGATGATGATTTATTATCAGTATGTTGGCATACAAAACTATGGAATGTGGATCATACCTACATTATCTATTCGGGGATTATGGCGATCTGGAAGTGATCCATCCCTCCAATATAAGAGTGCTGTCTGCGGTGGCTATGAATGATACTGTATTATTTGAGATTAAACATGAGCCTTTTAAGCAGATGTTTGCCGATTACCCGTTGATTAAGAAGCAATTGATGCTGCTGCAAATGGACCGTTTATTTTTATCGAATTGGTTATTATATGAAATGAAATTTCATGATGCGAGAGCGCGTGATATGATCGGAACGTTAAGGGAGACGGCTACCCTTGTGCTTAAAGATCTGCAAGAACAAAAGATTATTGAGATTCAACATCAGCAGATCACCGTGTTAGACCCGGCGTATTTACTGGAGTATACGGATTTCGATTGAGAAGAGCCGTTCCGGGATTCAGAGAATCGATTATTAAAGGGGTTATGAATGTGGCTTGTAATCATTGTGTAGTAAGAGATCTGAATTTTGAAATCAAGGCTCATGGTGAGCTTAATCTTAGGGTTTTACCTGAGGTTATTCATCACTTGAGTAGAAGTAATACGATACATAAGGTGGAAGAAAATGTGATTACAATTAAGGAGGCTGGGGTGCGGGATTTTCTGGATTTCTGTAATGACCATATGGAGTCGGAGCAGGTTGAATTCCGTATAGATGACCAAACATGGAGACCTCTATCCGAATTACCCACTGTACTTGATATGGAGTGGATTGATGAGGTTATCACTAAGGGTCTTGTTACTTGCTACTTCCAACCGATTGTGAACGTAAGGGAAGAGATTTTTGCATACGAGCTCCTATCCAGATTTAAAAAAGAAGACGGATCTCTTATCTATCCTAATGAGATTTTTGCGGCGGCACGGAATCGTGGGCGTTTATATGCTTTAGACCGGTTATGTAGAATGACGGCTGTAAAATATGCTGCACCCTTAAATAAAAAAACGTTTATTAATTTTATCCCAACGTCGATCTACGCTCCAGAGTTCTGCTTAAGATCAACCGTTGAACTGGCCAATCAATTAGGCGTCGATCCTTCTCTTTTTGTCTTTGAAGTTGTTGAGACGGAGAAAGTGGATGATCTCGCTCATTTGAAAGCTATTTTGACATATTACAAGGACCGGGGATTTGAATACGCTTTAGATGATGTTGGTGAGGGCTTCAGCACGATCGAGATGTTATTGGAGCTTAAACCCCATTACATGAAGCTGGATATGAAATATGTTCAGGGTGTGTCCAGCGATCTGAACAAACAGAAAATAGCAAAGCAATTTTTAGAAAAAGCTTTAGAAATCCAATCCGTTCCTTTAGCAGAAGGTGTGGAGTTTAGAGAGGACTTTGAATGGCTTAAGCAGAGTGGTTATCAGTTGTTTCAGGGCTATTTATTTGGAAAGCCTGATCCTATTCCCAAACAGTAATCCTAATGAGTATATATCCGTCCAGAGGATGAGATGAATTTCAGGTCAGAGTCTGAGTACAGCCAACCCCCGGGGTTGTATAATTTAGGTAATTTGAAAAGGGGGACGGGATAGATATGAAATGGCATCAATTTGTAACGCGCTGGGCGGATTCTAGGGGCTTTGATGGACGAGAGATTGATTATCAATGGCCTTCTCCCTCATTTCCGGTCATCAGTATTCGCAGTAATCTAGGGCGATACTCAGGTCAGGCGTATGGCCGTGGAGGTAAACCCCGTGTGAAGACAGCCGTTGGATTAATCGCTATTGGAGATGTAGCTGTTGGCTTGATTTCCATAGGTGCGATAAGCGTGGGCGTATTATCCTTAGGAGCAATATCACTGGGAATGTGGTTAGCGATCGGAGCAATAGCACTTAGCTGGCTTGGCTTCGCAGTGGGAGCGATTGCGATTGCAGGCGTGGCTGTAGGAGCGATCGCAATCGCGGAAAAAGCGTTGGGGGCCATCGCCATAGGGGATACGGCATTTGGTGCGATAGCGATAGGCAGGATCGCTGGGGGTGCCATAGCTATCGGACAATGGGCATATGGTGTAATCGCAGTTGGCGAACATGGTTTCGGATTAATTCCCGTCACGGGCGATGTGTGGAATTGGTTCCGGCGTTTGTTTGGATCGGGGAGTTAAGTAGACCTACAGTCCTAAAGGATGCCCTTCTCTTCCGGGATAGTCGATAAATAATATCTATCACATAAGAAAAACTAATTGCAATTACCTATACTCATTTCATACCAATTAATCATGCGATCAGATCTAGGCTTATGTTACTCTTTGAATGTATTCGAAACTTCATAGGCAAACCTATGGAAATGTAGGGACGCAAAGCTATAGGGACTAAGGTTATCATAACTATTGTCAGCCAGCTGCCAAAGAGTGTGTAACGCTTTTTGTTAAAATATAAGAAAGTATAAGTTATAAAACTATACTTAATATCTTATATTTCTCGCTTAAACGCTTACCGTCCTTATAAGGACGCCGAAGGCGTTTATGCTTGTTAAGGTTTAATAAAAATTAAGTCTTAATTTTTAGGCGACTTTATACGCAATCAAGCTACTCTTTTGGGGTAGTTTTTTTTGTGCCCATTTTTGGGCACTGGAGAGATTCATATGACATCTGGGGGTAAGAAGAGATGAAGAAAATGATTGCGATCGCTACATCGGCGGCCATGTTGGCCAGTTTTTCGAGTGAGGCAGGTTATGCTTTAGCAAGTGAGGCAAGCAAGGTAAATGTAACAAAAACAGTGGCGCAAAGTAAGGTTAACTTATTAAGCAACGCCTCGGTTATTCCGTTTGAGCTGTACGGCAAGGATGCTCTAAATGCCTATAATGAGGTTTTTAGAATGAATCCAGCAAATATTAAATCCATCACAAATAACGGTGGCAACTACTCAGGCTCGCCTATAGCTAAGGCTATGGATGGGGATATGAGCACGCATTGGGAGACTGGCAAACCGAATAGTTCAACGTTTACGAATGAGGTTGTGTTTGTTTTCAATGAGTCCACTGAATTAAATAGAATGGTATACGCGGCTAGGCAATCCGGTGCGAAAGGTAAAGGTTTTGCTCAAGAATTTGATATCTACGGCTCCACTACCGATGCGGGTGATTTTACGCTCGTGTCTTCTGGAGAATATACAGGCTCAACCGGTGATGTAGTGGAGATTCAGTTCGCACCTACGGCTTTTAAGAGACTTAAATTTGTCTTCAAAAAAGCGAACCAAGATTGGGCGAGTGCGGCTGAGTTTTCTTTTTATAAAGAGGATAGTGTCTCTGCTAAAATGAAAAAATTATTTACAGATGATACCTTGAGCCAAGTTAGTGCTGCCTTTAATACGACAGAGAAATTAACAGCTTTAGAGAATGAAGTGCAGGCACATCCACTGTATGCGCAGTTTAAAGAAGAGATAGAGAATGCAAAGATCCTTTTGAAGAACCATCAGGTAGAGGCAACGGCAGCCAAGGTT
The DNA here is from genome assembly GCF_037992965.1 of Paenibacillus sp. FSL E2-0190. Classification (NCBI taxonomy): domain Bacteria; kingdom Bacillati; phylum Bacillota; class Bacilli; order Caryophanales; family Paenibacillaceae; genus Paenibacillus; species Paenibacillus sp. FSL E2-0190. The sequence continues at coordinate 6,847,459 of NZ_CP150306.1, read as the reverse complement.
TCGAAGCTAAAAGGGTATGGAACAGCCTATGAAAATGCCTATAGCCAAGCTTATAGAATGCCGAATGCAAACGTATCAAAAGTAACGGTGAACGGTGGAAGCTACCCAGGTACGAAGCCTGAATATATGCTGGATGACCAGCCCACTACGCATTGGGAAACGAACAAAAACAATGATGCAAGCTTCACGAATGAAGTCGTGTTTGAACTAGCGCAAGCGGAAGTGCTGGACAGAGTGGCTTTTTTGGCTAGAGATAACCGCAAAGGATTCCCAGAGGCTTTTGAAATCTATGCATCAGAGACGAGTAAAGGAGAGACCTTCCAACTTGTATCTAGCGGAACCGCGATTAGTACCAATGACTTTCTGGAATTTAAATTCGAACCGACGAAGTTTAAAAGATTAAAATTTAAGTTCACAAAAGCTAATATCAACAGACCTTTTGCGGCTGAATTTAGATTTTATACAGAAGATAAAGTAAGCGAAGCTGTAAATGGTATTTTCACAGATGGAACGATGAGTGCGGTTGTGCCTGCTTATAATAGCGTCGAAGCAATCAACGAATTAGAAGAAGCGGCAAAAGTACATCCGCTCTATCCAATCCTGAAAGATTCTTTGGATTTAGCTAAGAGGCTAGTGAATGGTGAAGTTCAAACCGAAGGCACCATCATTGAGGCGGAACAACGTGGAGATATGAAAAAGCATGCGCAGGAAAACCTGAGAATTGGTTTTGGTACGAACAACCAGCCTACAGGTCTCGTTGCAATGCCTGGAGATACGATCAACGTTTATGTGGATGCAGCTTCTAACGATAAGCTACCTTCTTTAGTCTTTTCTCAACAAGAGGCCGCTTGGAATGTTTGGGCTAGAGGTGTGCAATTGCGTCCAGGTAAGAACATTATAACCGTTCCTGAATTTGCTATGAATAGTTATTATGCACATGAAGTGACTAAGGGCGGCACCGTTTATATCGTAAATCCCTATACAGCAGAGGAACAAGGGAAAGCGCCATTGATCCGCTTCGAAGGTTTAGAAAAGATTCCTTTTATGACCAAGACCACGGATCCAGAACAATTCAAAACCTTCTTAATCACATACAAACAAAGACTAGACGAAGATAAAGCGGCTCATCCAAATGTTCAAGATCGTAAACTCATAGATGTGGTAGAAATGGCCAGCGATCATGTTATATTCACAGGAACGGCGACGGAGGCGTACAACAAATATATTACGCAAAGAAATAACCCGCTGGACACCGTAACTGGGTATGACACCTGGATGAAGAGCATTTTTGCCTTCTATGGCTTGGATGGCAGTAGCGAGATTCATGATGCCAAGCTAATTCGTGAGAATATTCGCTTGATGCAGCCTTATGGTGCGATGTATGCAGCGGGAGATCATACAGGGATCCAACTTGGAACAGTAGGAACCATGTTAGGTGATTTTAATAAAGCCTATCCGGGCTGGGGACTGAATCACGAAATTGGGCATCGCTTGGCTATGGGTGAACGGGAATATGGCGAAGTAACTAATAATATGGTGTCTATGTTTATGTCTGTCGCAGCGAATTCGATAGATAATCGTATACCGTATGAATCAGATATCTATAAATATGTCCTCGAAGAAAATAAAGTGGTTATGAATCAGCAGGGCTTATTTGCACAACTCGGAGCCTATTGGCAGCTGGAGCTGGCACATCCGGGATACTGGACAGAGCTAACCAAGCTATATCGGGAGCGGAAGGTCACCCTTACCAACGGTGACAATTCCAAGCAGCAGTATTTGGTGGAGTTCTCCTCCGAAGTACTGGGATTAGATTTAAGCAGCTATTTTGCCAGACATGGCTTCACTGTGAATCCTGAGACAAAAGCGAAAGTAGCCAAGTATCCGGCACCGCAAAAGTTATGGTATTTAAATAACTCGGTGATTAATTATGAGGGAACTGGAATAGCGGATAAAAATCTGGCCATTAAGGTTAATATCACACCTAACACCACGGCTAGAACGAACACGTTAAGTTTCAGTATAGATAAAGAGCTTAAGCAAGACTTTTTAGGATATGAAGTGTATAGAAATGATGTGTTAGTTGGTTTTACAGGAACTGAGCAATTTGTGGATCAGAATGTAGATGTGAGTATCAACTATACGTACAAGATCGTCGGTTATGATAAAAAGCTGAACCCACTGAAGCCCGTACAGGTTAAAGCCTTTAAGCCAGCCTTGTCTGTTGAAGATCAGCTCACTTTAAAGCTTAATCAAACCTTTGATCCGATGAGCTATGTAAAAGCGGCTAACTATCTAGGAAACGATATTACTGCAGATGTCTCTCTGAAAGCCAATAACGTTGATGTAACGCAAAAAGGCAACTACGAAATTGTATATGAAGTGAAAAGCGAAGGGGTTACGGAAACGAAAACCACACAGGTTACGGTAACGAGCGACTACGCCTATATTTCCGATCTCAATGCCAATTCAGTCGTTGTAGGCTGGGGTGAATTAAAGAAAGATAAAGCCGTTTCCGGAGGAATCATAACCCTTGTTCGCCAAGGATTGGCTGCGACGTACGCGAAAGGGATTGGTGTTCATGCCAACTCTGAGGTAGTTTACGATATTGAAGGTAAGGGTTACGACTTTTTTGAAAGCTACATTGGGATTGATCAAGCCATGAAAGGGAAACCTTCCTCGGCTACTTTTGCAGTGTATGTGGATGGAGAACGGAAATTTGAGAGTGATGTTTTCCGGGCAGGAACAGAACATCAATTTGTGAAAATCCCTGTGACTGGCGCAAGAGAGGTGAAGCTGGTTACAACAGATGCTAAGGATGGCAATGCTTCAGACCATACGGTATGGGCGGATGCGAAGTTCTCGAATAATTCAAGCAAACCTACCATTACAGTACCGGAAGAGACAACCTTCGTTAAGCTGAACAGCGTATTTGATGTGTTGAGCGATGTAACAGCTTTTGATACGGAAGATGGTAACTTAATTGGAGCCGTTGAAGTGCATTCAAATGGATTCACATCAAGCAAAACAGGGACTTACAACGTCGAGTTTTCAGTTACAGACTCAGATGGGAACTCCGCTGTGCAGGCCAGAAAGATTGTTGTATACAGCGCTAGTAAAGACCTGAGTGATATAGATTGGCAATCGGCAAAAACGGATTATAATGTGGTTCGAAAAGATAAGGCTAGCTCTAACAATCCGATTAAGCTGCTGGTAAATGGCGAGGTCAAAGAGTTCGCTAAGGGCTTAGGAACCCATGCCAGCTCTGAAATCGTGTATAATCTGGCGGGTGCAAACTATGAATATTTTGAAACGTATGTAGGGGTTGATAGAAATATCCCTGAGCAAAGCAACTCCAGTGTAATTTTCAAAATCTTTGCCGATGGGGCAGAGGTTTATAACAGCGGACTGATGAAATTTGGTACAGAAGCCAAGCTTGCGCGGATACCTGTTAAGGATGTAAGTGAATTGAAGCTGGTGTTAGATAATGCAGGTAACGGAAATGCTTCAGATCACGGTGATTTTGCTGATGCGAAGTTTATGATCTTGAACAATACACCAGAGCTTACCATACCTAAATCTGTCTCAACCAAAGTGGGCCAAGCGATTGATATCAGTGAAAGCTATACGGCAATGGATTCGGAAGACGGTGACTTGACGTCTCAAGTGAAGGTCACAGGCCAAGAGCAAGTTAAATTCAACCGGGCCGGAAAGTATCCAATCACTTACACAGTAACAGATAGTGATGGAAATACGACCACGAAGATTAGAACTATAGCCGTAGTAGACATGACGGACTTTACGTACCTGACGGATTACGACTGGAATTCTACTCAGAACAGCTATACTACACCTTTGAAGGATAAATCTATTAGTGCAAATACGCTGAGATTAACAGATGAGAACAATCAGGTAGTGTCCTATGAAAGAGGAATTGGAGCGCACTCTAACTCGACGATTGTATACAATCTAAGCGACAAAAACGCGGACTATTTCACTTCCTATGTAGGTGTAGATAGACAAATGTACGGTTCTGTTGGTTCGGTGAGCTTTGAGGTGTTTGTCGATGGAGAGAAGAAATTCGATAGTGGGGTCATGGGTTCGAGAGATCCGCAGAAATTCATCGAATTGGATATTAATGAAGCAAAAGAACTGAAATTAGTCGTCACAGACGGGGGAAATGGCAACGGATCTGACCATGCTACATGGGGTGGAGCCAAACTACATTTCGCGAATGGAGATCACTTATTCACTAGAGATCTCGAACAGGCGATTGCAGCGGCTAAAGCAATTTCTCTAGAAGGCTTCACACCTGAGAGCATCGCGGCATTTACGTCCAGCCTCTCGATAGCAGAGACAGTGTTGGCTAACTCTTCTGTTACGCAAAGTGAAGTAGACGAAGCTGTAGCAGCGTTGCAACAAGCAACCGAAGGTTTGGTCCAAATAGATCTTACGCAACTGATTACTGTGGCGGACCCGTATTTAAGTGCTTCGATCAAGACTACATTGGGCGTAACTGGAGAATTAACATTAGGTGATATGTATAATCTTACAACGTTAACTAGCGAAACCAGAAGAGCCGGATCCTTGGAAGGTTTGCAGTACGCGAAGAACCTAGAGACACTTGATATTACTGGAAATGAAATTACAGATTTCTCCCCATTACAAGGATTAACTAAACTAACGAGCTTATTGGCCGACCCACAAATGGTAGAGGTAGGAGAATTTAAGGGACCTGTAGTTGAAGTGGCCAATCTGGTGAAAGGGCTCGATGGCAGCAAAGTGATCCCTAATTCGGCTGGGGTAAGAAACACTAGAACATCTAAAGAAATTGTGTTTGATATGAAGGAATGGGCTGCTAATCCGGATGTGTTCACTATTGACCTATCAAACGAGGAGAAAGGAACTTACATGCTGGGGTTAACTTACCAAGTCGCAGGTAATCTCGTGCAAATCATTTCTTTTATTGATAATAATTAAATTCCCAAGAAAGCAGGCGGATTGTGGTCTCTATAACCATGGTTCGCCAGTTTTTAAATGAAGGCGTTTTATGTAAAAATATCCATTTTGTCATATGACAAAAGAAATGACAACGCTCACTATAAGCGGTGTAGTCTTTTAACTATACTTAATCAGAAATGCGCCAAATTTAAATGAATACTCCAATTGAAGCTTTTTATACAAAGAAGTAAATAATGTATGCGGTTTAGAGGGAGCTGTTTCTGTGAAAATCATCATTGTAGATGATCATCCTTTAGTTAGAAGAGGGCTGGCATCTGTCATTGCAATGCAATCGGATATGCAATTTGCCGGTGAAGCTACGAATGGTCCGGAAGCACTTGATGTGATTGAAGAGACAAAGCCAGACATTGTCCTCATTGATCTTAAGCTTGCTGATGAATCAGGACTGGATGTCATTAAGATAGCACGTACCCGCGGCATTGTTAGTAAATTCATACTGTTGACTTCCTCTGCGAGCAGAGAGGATTTTTTGAGGGCTGAAGAAGTATTGGTAGACGGATATGTTCTGAAAGAGGCACTGCCGGAGGAATTACTGTTTGCTATCCAGTTGGTGTACAAAGGGAGAAAATACTATGATCCTGGTCTAATGGAAGAAAAGATGCGAATGAGCGCCAGCAGTCCAACAGATGAATTGACACCAAAAGAGAAGGAAGTCCTGATTCAGCTTGGACAAGGTGCTTGCAATAGAGTGATTGCCACACGTCTTTTTATCAGTGAATTTACGGTGAAGAAGCATGTCAGTCAGATTTTAGCGAAGCTGCAGGTTACTGACCGGACACAGGCGGCATTGTGCGCGAACGCGATAGGATTAACGAAATATGAAATGTCTTATGAGTAGAACGGCAAGATCAGATGTTATAATGGCTTTAACTACTTTGTGAGATTGAGTATTCTGTCTAATTGTAATTAGGGAGTGCTGTTGATGTTTGAATTGCCAGGATACCAAACCTTAGATCTGATAGATAATACCGCAGATATCAGGTTATACAGACTCCTACGTCAAGAGGACGGCCTAAGAGTTATCGCTAAGACAACAATAGGAGAATATCCGGGAGCTGCCATGGTCGATGCTTTTCGTCATGAGTATGACATGCTTAAGCGACTTTGCGGTCGTGGTGCAATAGAGCCGTACAGTTTGGAAATTATGGCGGACCGACCAGTCCTTCTCTTAAAAGATATAGAGGGGAGTACCCTTGGGCAGATCCTGCGTATGCCTGTTAATTCACTGGGTCTTCCAGCGCTAATTCGAATCGCTACAGCTATTGCTGATTGTCTTATGCAAATTCATCGTGAAAAAATAACACTAAATGAACTAACCCCCGCTCATCTAATCGTCAATCCCATTACTTTTGAAGTGAAATTTATTGATATAAGAATGTGTTCTACCGAAAACACCACGAGTCCTTTGTCACCGTTAGGCGGCCGGCCCGATGTTCTGCTTCCTTATATCGCTCCAGAACAAACGGGACGAACCGGAGTTAAACCGGATTACCGTTCTGACTTTTATTCGCTGGGGATCATCCTGTATGAATGTCTCTCGGGCAGCCGCCCCTTTGAGCTGCAAGATGTTGTTGATATTGTATATCGTCATCTTGCAGATACACCTGAGCCTCTGCACCGCAGGTTCCCCACTATCCCTCTATCGGTCTCTGATATTGTTGGTAAATGCATGGAGAAAATGCCTGAAGCGAGGTATGCCAGCGCGTTTGGCATTAAATCGGATCTTGAGGAATGTCTATCCCGTCTAGAAGAATCCGGACATATTGAGCCTTTTCCACTAGGAAGCTGGGATATCCCAGAGCGCTGGATGGTATCAGGACGCTTCTATGGAAGACATCTTGAGCAACAAAGCTTAAGAGAAGCACTGCAACGAGCATCACAAGGTGCCGTAGAGACGGTTTGGATTAGCGGGGAGAGTGGTATCGGCAAAACAACCTTTCTGAAGGAGACCCTTACAAATACAGTCTCTTTGGATGGTTTCTTCGCCAGAGGCAAATTCGAATCCCGACATACCTCACTCCCTTATGGCATCTGGCATCAAGTCATAGAAGAGTTGGTTAGTCAGCTGCTGATGGAAACAAAGCTGCAGGTGGAGGTTTGGAGGCTGCGTATTCTACAAGCAGTGGACAATTACGGTCAGTTGCTGATCGATTTTGTTCCTAAGCTTGAACTCTTGATTGGCCCTCAACCCTCCGTGCCTCCACTGCCACCGCTGGAAGCTCAGCATCGCTTTCAATTAATCATGAGCCGATTTATTCAACTCTTTCCTCATGAGGATCATCCTTTGATCTTGGTATTGGATAATTTGCAATGGGCTGATGATACGTCGCTGCAATATCTCACTTCGCTTATAGAGAATACAGCAACGACTCATCTGCTAATCGTGCTTTCCTATCGCAATCGGGAGATTACAAGGCTGCACCCGCTCAGTAGGCTGGAAAAACATCTGATTGACCGCAACGTAGCGATGAGCAGAATTTCTTTACAAGCGCTTGAACTCACCGATTTAAAACAACTGCTACTTGATGTTATGCGTTACGAGGCAGCTGACTTGGACGAGCTGTCGCGCGTGCTGCTTCATAAGACAGATGGAAACCCGTTATTTATTAAGCAATTCCTTCAAGATTTGATAGATGATCAGCGAGTGGAATTTGATGAGAATATTCGAAGCTGGAAATGGGATCTCCAGCGTATTACTGAATTGAATGTACCCGATAACGTAGCTTCATACCTTTCAAGTAAATTGCAGCAATTTCCTGAACAGACGGTATATGCACTTAGCAGAGCCGCATTTATAGGCAGCCTATTTGATTTACGTACACTTGCTGATATTACGGAGACACCGATAGAGACATTGAACGATGCGTTGGCGGTTGCTGTACATGGGCGCTTGTTGCAGCCCGTTAACGGGGAGGAATATCCGCATTATAAGTTCCAGCACAACCGCATTCATCAGGCAGCATATACTTTTATTTCCGAAGAGGAGCGTTCCGAGCTGCATTGGAGGATTGGTCTGTTATTGCTAGGCCGAGGCCCGCTTAGTGAAGGAACGACTCTATTCGAAGCTGTCCATCATTTGAATCAGGCACTTACATGGTTAGACCGCCCTGAAGAGAGGCTTCAACTAGTAGAGCTGAACTTACAGGCAGGGATAAAAGCGAAGCAAACAACCGCACATGAGACAGCCTTGCAATATATGCTTCAGGCAACGTCATTATTAGAGGAGCAGAGCTGGGAGGCGCATTATGGGCTGACCTTCCGGGTATTCCGTGAGAGGGCGGAGCTCGAATATTTATGTTCCCATTTTGATACGGCTAATGAATTATTCCATCTGTTGATTGATAAAGCTACGACAAATATGGATAAGGCTTACGTCTACGTAATGAAGGTGCAGTTGGAAGCAAGTAATGATAACCATGAAGAGGTGATCTCCTTAGGCCAGCATACCTTATCGTTACTGAAAGTGAAGCATCAATTTGATCCTGGTTATGCTCAATTGACGCTTCAATGGTTACGATTGCGGCATAGACTCAAGAAGGTCTCACTCGAATCGCTTACTCTTTTACCTCCAATGACTGATGAAGCACGTAGAATCGCAATGTCTACTTTAGATCATTCAAGCAATGCTTGCTTTTACGTCAATCGAGAAGGGTGGCTTGCTTCTTCCTTCACCATGATTGAATTAACGCTTGATTATGGGATGACTCCGGAGGCTTCCATTGGATTCATAGGTTATGCAATGTTTCAATATTATTACTTCCGTAATGATGAAGAGACATTCAAATGGGCCATGCTGGCGTTCAGCTTATCCGAACCCTATCCGAAACAGCACATGACAACCTTAGCCGCGTTCGCCATGTGCTACGATAGCTGGCGGCATTATGATCCTGCTATGCTCCATACGTTTACCGAGAAAGCTGGTAAAGTAGGACTGGAATCAGGTGACTTATGGAAGGGAAACCAGAATGTGTTGATCAACTGTGCCTCCCTTTTGCAATTTGGTCATCCTCTCGGCGATATCTATGAGCGATTAATTACTCATTCCGGTGATTTGCTGCGCCATAACAACAGTCTTCATTGTAAGCAGGCTATTGTAGCAGCGGCCATTCTTGTTCGCTTGACAGGTTATCGCTCTATAGATGATCCCTTTCCCATCGCGGAGATTAGCGAGCCTGCTTTTGCACAGTCGGTTCATGGGGACACCTTTGATTTTATACAAGAAATGGTCTGGATCTATCAATATTTGACGGGCTATGTATTTGGGGAATACCGAGAAGCCAGTGAGGCATTAGCCAAATCAGCGGCCATTATAAAATCACGCGAAGATGGCCTAGACAGTCCCATGCAGATCATGTATGAATGTTTAGTCTGGGCTCAGTTGTATGAGGAATATAACGCTGAAGAGCAACGTACATATCGGGCAAAAATGCGTAAATGCTTGAAGAAAATGAAAAAGCTTGCCAGGCGTTGTCCGGGGAATTATCAGCATAAATATCTCTTAATGAAGGCTGAGTTAACTCGTCTATCGCGAGATCCCCGCCAAGCTGAAGCATTGTATGAGCAATCCATTGAGAACGCTCGGATCCACGGTCATATTCACGATTTAGCGATGGCAGCGGAATGTTATGGTAAATACGGGCTTCGTCATGGCAAAATGCATCTGGCAAGAATCTATATGACTGAGGCCTATGAGGCTTATCTGCAATGGGGCGCAAAGGCTAAAGCGGCTGACCTGGAGCAGCAGCATCGCCATTTGCTGCATATTAAACGAGAGCCCGGGCTCGATCGTGTGGATTCCCTTTCTGTGGTAATGTCTGCCCAAGCATTATCCGGCGAAATGGAGATGAGCCGATTATTGGCCACGCTGATGCGAATCATGCTCCACAATGCTGGGGCAGAATATGGGGCTGTTATTTTTGATCATGACGGCAAATGGATGGTGGAAGCTTATGGGACCTCAGAAGCCCAGCATATCGAATCTGTTCCACTTGGGGAAGAATCGGGGTTGGTCCCGGCAGCGATTATAGCTTACGCGGCAAGAACACAAGAACAGGTTGTATTACATGATGCACTCAGTGAAGGAATATTTACACGTAATACTTACGTTAGGAATAATAGACTGAAATCGGTTCTATGTCTCCCCATCATGAATCAGAATAAATTGGTTTGCCTGCTCTATTTGGAGAATAATCTATCGCCGGGTGTATTTACTCCAAGCAGACTCGATGTGCTCAAGCTGCTTGGTTCACAATGCGCAATCTCAATCGCTAATGCCAAGCTGTATTCGGGAATCCAATATCTCAAAAAAAATCTGGAGGATCAGGTGGTAGAAAGAACTCGTAGCCTGGAGCGTTCGATGCGTGAAACATCTGCGGCTTTGGCCGAAGCTACTGTTTTTGAGGAACGCAATCGTATTGCCCAAGAGATTCATGATATTGTCGGGCATACCCTGACATCGACGATTCTGCAGATTGAAGCTGGCAAGCGGCTGCTTCAGAAGAAGGAGATAGACAGCGGCTTTCAGCGTCTGGCTGAGGCCCAGGATCTTGTGCGGCATAGCTTGAATGAAATCCGCGGCTCTGTCCATATGCTGAAAGAGGACAGGTATTCTGATCTAACCGTGATGCTGAAGCAGTTGATTCGAGATACAGAACGCAATGCAGGCGTTGTTGTTCATGCAGTTATTTATGATCTGCCGGAAGCCATGTCAACAGCCTATAAAAAGGCAATCTATCATGCTTTGCAGGAGGGCTTAACTAATGGGATCAGACATGGGAAGAGTGTGGAGTTCCATTTTAGTCTGGAGTCTGTTGGAGCGAACTTGCAGTTTAGACTCAAGGATTGTGGGCTAGGGATGAGTCCAATCGTGATGGGATTTGGACTTAGGACGATGAAGGAACGGGTTGAGCAGCTGGGAGGCAGCTTATCCATCGATTCAGAAATGGATGAAGGCTGTTTACTGGAGATTGATCTGCCCATGCGAAGGGTTGTGGATAGAACATGAGTAAAATAAAAATTGTAATTGCCGATGATCAATTGTTGACGCGGGAAGGACTTCGCACCATTTTGGATCTGGAAGATGATATGGAAGTGGTTGGTGCTGCCAAGAATGGAGAAGAAGCTTGCGAGATGGTTGAGGCACTCCAGCCTGATCTGGTGCTGCTCGATATTCAAATGCCAGTTATGGATGGCCTTAGCGCCTTGAAACGAATAAAGCAGATTCGCCCGAACATCTTCATTCTGATTCTGACTACTTTTATAGAGACTGATTATATTGTAGAGGGAATGGCCTACGGAGCAAGCGGTTATATGCTGAAGGACATGGATGCAGATAAAATGATCGCTTCGATTCATGATACGTTATCCGGGCAATTTATTCTGCCAGCTCCGGTAGCAGCCAAACTGGCATCGAGGATGAACAGGTTAACAGAGGACTATGAACACTGGCAAAGATCGGGTCTGGATCGTATCAGTCTGACAGAACGGGAAGAGGAGCTGGCACAGCTCATTATCCGGGGACTGAACAACCGTGAAATCGCCGATACATTACATATTGCGGAAGGTACGGCGCGCAATTATATTAGCAATCTTTACAGCAAATTAGAAGTGGTTGATCGGGCCCAAGCAATTGTGCGACTGCAGGCTATTTTGTAATAATTGTTGCTGTTAACGAATTACTGTCGGGGCCAAATATTCAAACAGCGGGAGATTCCTCAGTATTCCAAATGTAACGGTCAGAATCAACATTATAGCCATAATTGCCTGGCTAAGAGGTCGGATTTGCTTCTTATTAGTAATCCAATACAACATATACAGAGGTGCTAAAATAAACAGCAACGGGTTAAATCTAAACGCTTGAATAACGTCGAACTTCAGCAAGGAAAGAATAACTCTTGTGACTCCACATCCGGGACAATACAATCCAGTCCATTCATGAAATGGACAAGGGATACTAATATTGGTTAAGGGTATCCATGCTTTGAGATAAACTACGCCGACGAGACTTAAGGACACACCCCAAAATAGTTTAGGATGTGTCCTTTTATAAATCGTAAACTTATACCAGTTTATTAACATCGGATTGTACCAAGGCATACGTGACAATACCCAGGCCAAAGAGTGTCAGGATCACATAAAGCACTGAATTATCTGACGGGTATTGGCCGCGCTGTCTTTGAGCTTCAGCAATATGTTTACCTACCTGATAGGCCCAAATGAAGCTCCAGATCCCGCACGTAACCAACGTTAGAAGGAAATGTTTTCCTCCTGTAAATGTATAGTCTCCACTCAGTTCGCCTACCTCATTGGTTAGAACAATAAACCAATAGATTGTATAGAGCCCACATGTAATTAATGACAAAATAATGGCGAATGCAACACTTCTGCGACTAATCATTACTCACTCTCCTATGTATTTACATAAAAATTCGACATTTCCATCTTATTGAATTAGGAAAAAATATACAAGACAATATTTGAGAATTACTGTCCGCTGTCGAAATCTAGACAAACTTACTGCTGATATCTAGTGGAAACCTTACCAAATATGAAATATACTTTTGAGGCTATGCACTGGAACCACAACTAGATTTACATTAACGAATGGAGGACACTTTGATGTCAACTTTGCCAAATTGCCCGAAATGTAATTCAGAATACACTTATGAAGATGGTAGTTTGCTCGTCTGCCCGGAATGTGCGCATGAGTGGAGCCTCGACACAGAGGCTGAAAGCAGTGAAGAGAACAAGGTTGTCAGAGATGCCAACGGAAATATTTTAAATGATGGAGATGCTATAACTATTATTAAAGACCTTAAAGTAAAAGGAAGCTCATCCGTTCTGAAGATAGGAACGAAGGTGAAAAACATCCGTTTAGTGGACGGAGATCATGATATTGATTGCAAAATCGATGGTTTTGGAGCTATGAAATTAAAGTCCGAGTTTGTTAAAAAGATCTAAAAAATAAGAATCAGCTTAACTTCAACAGAAGTAGGCTGATTCTTTATTTTAAACGTTATCTATTAATCTCAACAATCTGATTTCGTCCGGCATTTTTTGCTTGATATAAGGCTTTGTCCACTGATTCGAATAAATCATTTAGTTGATTGGTCAGGCTTTCTGTATATTGTGCTGCAAAATTACTAATGGACAGCAGTCCCATACTAACAGTAATCGAGAGGGAATGAGCAACATCCTCTACATGTACTTTATTAGCTTCTATTATAGATTTGATATGTTTTGCTAAGTGGTTTGCTTGTGTTTGATCTGTATTTGGTAAGTAAATGATAAATTCTTCTCCGCCATAACGCGCCAGAACATCCGTCTCCCTCAACGTTTTTTTAATTACCTCTACCGTGCTGCAAATGACGACATCACCGATTAAATGGCCGTAATTATCATTCACTGTTTTGAAAAAGTCGATATCCAGAAGGATGATAGCAAAAGGCTGCTTGAGTTTCATATTTTCTATGATCTCATGCTCTAAGTGCAGCGTTAAGTAATGACGATTATAACAACCGGTTAGGCTGTCCGTTATGGCCATCTGCTTAAGTTTTTGGTTAGTCTGCGATAATTCATCCTGGATTTCAGTTAATGCAGCATTACGCTCTTGCAGGGTCTCGTTCTGGTGATTGGTCTCGGCTATGAGGCGATGCAGCTCGCTTCTGTCCTGAAAAGTGAGAATGCGTCCAACCCTGATTCCACCTACCACAATCGGCGCCGCAGTAATGTTAATGTATGCATCGAGTGAGGTGTAGAATAGTTCAACCTCAGTCCTCTCCATGGGCTGGTTCAAGTATGTATGAAGGAATAAATCGAAAGCTCCGGAAGTTTGCTCTATGGGTGCGATGGTCGACACGTCAAAGTGAGCACCGATTTGCAGATGGATTTTTGGAAAAAGCGAGCGATTGATTTCTACTACAGTCTCACTATCATCCAGTACAAGAATTCCTTCTGTAATGGTGTCAATGATATCCTGATGGGCGATGGTTACGAGATCAAATATTTTATCCCGATGGATAGCAATTACGAAAAAGATTGCCGAGATTAAGATCCCCAGAGAGGTCAGCCCTGGAATAACTGGATCAGATTTAAGCAATACCACATTAAGAAAAACATCCAATAAAATAAATACCGTTAGCACCAGCACCCCTTTGAGCACATGAGCAACCTGTTTTTTGATCCGCTGTGTAGTGTTTGAGACTAGCGCTGAATAGATGATATACAGAGAAATTATTACGCTGGTGGTTAAGAAGATAATAAGCAGCCAAAAAATCGGACCATAATATCTTTCGATATATCCGCCGTTCATAGGGAGAACAAAACTTCCGTTTGGATTGGCGATCACCCCTACTAAGATCAAAGCTGCGAGAATGTATAGGATCAATGTGTTCTTTTTTCGAAGAAGATGTGAATTCCCGGTGAGTAGTACCGTGAACAGAAGCCAGCCAATCGTTAACAGAACCGAGTCGATAAAAGCGAGCTTTACATAAAACAATTGAAACTTGGGATCGTCGGTCGTTTTGATAGCGAATTGGCAGAAGGGCCATAACATCATAGTAAAATGAAAAACTAAGTATGCTTTATGTAGGTTAGTGATAGTTACAGACGCAAATATGTAGATGAACAAAGCGAACAAAACAAAAAATAATAACAAATCAATCCATGTCATGATATTCATTTCAGTGACACCTTCTCCCACCCGGTTAACAGTTCTTTCATGTTACCTTGAATTTTATTCGTTTGCCATATGATTATTTGTTCTACGACAACCGCTATTTGTTTAAGAGTCTTTCAACATATTCCTTCAAAATCCTCTATTTGTAAGCGTGGTTTTGCAAATTTTAAGGATGAGTTTCCCGGGAAACTAGGGTTGGACAGAATGACTAGCTTTTTTAACCTTAACTTGTGTTATAATCAAACAAACAATTTAAAGAGGAAATTATAGTTAAGGGGGATTTGTAAGTGGAAATAGGAATAAGCACGTTCGTAGAAACAACACCGGATGTTCAGACGGGTGAAGTGATAAGTCATGCGCAGCGATTGCACGAGGTTGTAGAGGAGATTGTGCTTGCAGATCAGGTGGGTTTAGATATATTTGGCGTGGGCGAACATCATCGCAAAGATTATGCGGCGTCTTCTCCAGCAGTTTTACTGGCTGCGGCGGCCTCACAGACGACACGGATTCGGCTAACCAGTGCGGTTACAGTACTTTCCTCTGATGACCCCGTACGTGTGTTTCAGGATTTCGCTACCCTGGATGGAATCTCGAATGGACGCGCAGAGATCATGGCAGGCCGGGGTTCTTTTATTGAATCGTTCCCGCTGTTTGGGTATGATTTGAATCATTATGATGAGCTGTTCGATGAGAAGCTGGACTTGCTGCTCAAAATACGGGAATCCGAAAAAATAACCTGGAGCGGCGTGCACCGTCCTGCCATTAATAATCTGGGGATTTATCCGCGTCCCGTGCAGAATCCATTGCCAGTATGGATTGGCAGCGGAGGAAATACAGAATCCGTAATTCGTGCAGGTCTACTAGGGTTACCGCTTGTGCTGGCTATCATTGGCGGCAGTCCGCTACAGTTTGCTCCGCTCGTGAAGCTCTATAAGAAGGCTGCAGCGCAAGCGGGACATGATGTATCGAAGCTGCCCGTTGCTTCGCACTCGCACGGCTTCATTGCAGAGGACAATCAGCAGGCTGCCGATATGTTCTTCCCTTCTACACAAGCTAGTATGAATGTTATTGGCCGGGAACGCGGATGGGGTCAATACACCCGTGCAAGCTATGATGCGGCGCGTAGATTTGAAGGTGCCTTGTATGTAGGTGACCCAGAGACCGTTGCTGAGAAAATCATTCACCTGCGCAAGCAAGTAGGCATCACACGTTTTATGCTGCATGTGCCGCTTGGCACAATGCCTCATAAGGATGTAATGAGAGCCATTGAGCTATTGGGTACTCAAGTAGCACCCATTGTTCGCGCTGAGATATCGAGATGGGAAGCAGAGGTTGAAGCTAAGTAGTAACTATGATCTTACTTAATTATTGAAGCTGTTGATAATGGAGGAGGAGATGGATATGACAGAGCACACTATAGCGAGCAGACTCGAAGCATTAGGGGTTGTCCTGCCCGAGGCTAGTGAACCGGCGGCAAAATACGCTAACTACGTAATTGTTAATGGTTTATGTTTTGTGTCGGGAAAAGGACCAGCGGGCCATCCCAAAGGAAAGCTGGGACAAGATTACACTACCGAGGAAGGCTACCATTTTGCACGTTTAACGGGTATAGAAATCCTTGCCGTCCTGAAGACAGCTTTAGGTTCTTTGGACAAAGTGAAAAGAGTAGTCAAAATTCAAGGCTTCGTTAATGCAGATCCCCTTTTTGAAGAACATCATAAAGTGCTTAATGGTTGTTCAGATTTAATGCTTGAGGTGTTCGGAGACAAGGGTGCTCATGCTCGTTCTGTATTGGGTGCTGTTTCTGTAAGGGATAATCTTCCGATCATTATTGATTCCATTTTTGAAGTTGAGGAACCTGTCTAGCCGGCTCCATGAGGCATATTTAAAAAGAGGACTATGATACCGAAATGTGATCGTAGTCCTCTTTTTTTAGGTGCTTATGCCGTAGGTAGATGCTTACCCCAAAATTTGTAACAAAACTAATCACCCTTTTTTTAGTAACAATAGGTGTACATATCAATCAACGAGGTGATGACATCATGAAATTTCAAAAGAAAGCTATGTTACTTTTACTACTTACATCTATGCTCTATACTGCTCCGGCCTATGCGGCGACAACGCCTCAGACTCCGGTTACAGCCGTCTATCTGGATGATCAACAGCTACAATTGGGGGCTCAGCCCTTGTTAGTAAACGATACAGTACTAGTCCCTATGCGCAAGTTATTTGAAGCTCAGGGGGCAAAGATTACTTGGAATAATGATACCAAGACCGTTAAGGCAACCAAGGGAGACCTGGTGCTGACCTATCATATTGGTGATCAGGCAGCGAATAAAAATGGCCAGTCCTTAAGTGTAACGGTTCCCGGCCAGATTGCCGGCGGTTATACGATGATGCCACTGCGTTTTGTCAGCGAAGCTTTGGGCAGCACTGTGAAGTGGGATACCACTACTCGTGCCGTTCGTATCTACTCGGCAGTGGATTACGATACGACAATTCTATATGGGGTTAACCTGCGAAGTTTGCCAGACTCGTCAGCCCAATCAACAGTGCAGCAAATGTTGTCAGCAGGAGATAAGGTGCATGTGGTTAGAGAAGTAGATGCTTTATGGTTAGAAGTGCGAACACAAGATAACAAGAGTGGCTATATATCTGCTAAACCCAAATATAGCAATTATACTAGTACGGCTCTTGTAGAGCGGCAGGGAAGCGAGCTGCTTGCTTACGGAGAAAAATATCTGGGAACACCTTATGAATTTGGTGCTGCTACTGACCAGACGTCTACCTTTGACTGTTCTTCTTTTGTAGGACATGTATTTAAGGATGTGTTGGCAATTGACCTGCCACGTGTCTCTTACAATCAGGCCAAAGAGGGCAAAGAGGTTGGAATTAACGAGCTGCGCAAGGGGGACCTGTTATTCTTCAGTGCACGAGGACTCGATATTGGGCATGTGGCGATTTACGCGGGAAATAATCAGATCCTACATACGTACTCCAAGGAGCTTGGCGTTCATTATGAAGCCTTAAGTGACAAGTGGAAGAAACGTTTGGTCACGGCTCGCAGATTGTTTTAGCTAGGTAATAATTAGGCTATAATTATCACGGTGAAGAAAAGTTGAAATCCCCTCTCCATTAAAAATTATTTGCAGGCATAAAGACGGTTTTTGAGTCTCTTTTCCGTCTATGTTATGAGCTTGATGTTAAGGAGGAAAATAGTGACTTGTACGGACGCAGAATTGGTAGATAAGGTGTGTAAAGGTGACATGGATGCATTCAGTGTACTTATCGGCAAATATTCCAATGCAGTATACGGGGTTGCTTATGGTAAATTGGGTGATTTTCATACCGCACAAGACATTGCCCAAGAGGTTTTTGTTAAAACCTATCGCAAATTACCTAACTTAAAGGAGCCTGAGAAACTCGCCAGTTGGTTATATGCGGTTACTGCACGGGAATGCATGGATTGGTTTAGGTCAAATAAAAAGAAAACTGCTTACGAATTCATGCAAAAAATGGAGGTTCCGCAGCCAGAATCTACCGAAGATCAGCTGCTCAGAAAAGAACTCCAGCAAGATGTGTGGAAAGCCTTAAACACCCTATCAGAAGCTAACCGTATAGTCACAATTCTCTACTATATCGACAATTACAAGGTTAGGGAAATCGCCGATTTCCTTGATTTATCCAGCGAAGCTGTTGAGAGTAGACTCCGCAGATCAAGAGCGATCTTAAAAAGGGAGATGTTGAGTACAGTGAATAATAATCTTAGTGAAAACAAATTACAGGACGAATTTAAGAAGAGAGTCTTTCAGGATGAAAGAATGACTGAAACGAATTTTCGTCGTGTGGCTATGGGCCAGAGTGAATTTGATGATATTGATATGCATAAAACAAACTTCTCCAATGTAAATATGGAGGGGACCGGATTCGATAATATTAATATGAGCAGTACTACCTTTAATGACATCAATATGCATTCTGTTAAGTTTAATGAAGTGGGGTTGTGGGAAATAGAGGTTAGTAATAGTGAACTAGGGGAGGCTTATTTCCACGATATTCATTTGTACGGTAAAGGCAATAAGTTTGAGCGATGCCAGCTGAACGGGACATCCTTTGTAGATTGTGATCTTTCGAATGTGGATATAAGAGACTGCAATCTTTCAGGCGTCACAGTAAATGGGATTTCATTAGAGCTATTGTTAGACAGCTATAATAAAAGGAAATAGACTATATAAATCATAGATTTAATCGGAAACCACTTCTTTCTAGGAGTGGTTTTTGAGTTTAGGGTATAATGGATGAAGAGTGTACAGCACAACCTATAGGAGTGAAAAATAGATGAAGCGCATCACCATTTTAATTGCGGATGATGAGGCGGAAATTGCCGACTTGGTGGCCTTGCATTTGCAAAAAGAGGGGTATCATATCCTCAAAGTGTCCGATGGAAGGGCAGCGGTACAAGCCATTGAGTCGCAAACGATAGATTTGGCGATTCTGGATATAATGATGCCGGGGCTGGATGGTTACGAGGTCACCCGCCATATTCGGGAGCATCATCATCTGCCGATTATTTTTCTGAGTGCTAAAACTTCCGATCTTGATAAAATCACCGGACTGGTTATGGGCGCAGATGATTATATGACCAAACCGTTTAACCCAATGGAGCTGGTCGCCCGGGTCAATTCCCAGTTGCGGCGCTCCATACAATTCAGTCAGCCCGCAGCCATACCTAAATCGGTGCTAGAGGTTCGGGGATTGATGATTTCACCGGATGAGCATACGGTTACTCTTTATGGTGAGGTTATTGAGCTAACTCCAAAAGAGTTTGATATTTTGCACTTATTGGTCAGCCATCCTAAGCAGGTGTTTAGTGCGGAGAACATTTTTCAACAGGTGTGGGGCGATGCTTATTATGAGAGTGGGAACACGGTCATGGTGCATATCCGTACCTTGCGCAAAAAGCTCGGTGAAGACATCAATAAGAATAAATTCATTAAGACGATCTGGGGCGTTGGATATACTTTTAATGGGTAAAGCCAGTGAGATTTATTTATTTTAAGAAAAACTTTATATTTGTCCTGCTTTTTCTTTAAAGTGTCTTCGTTATTCTATTCCTATCAAGGAAATGGGAGGACATTGCTGATGAAGAAGTGGGGCTTTTTGGCGTTGGTTGTGTTGTTGCTTGGGTATGCAGCGGTTCGTTATTTACCGAATACGGGTAATTTAGGATACGATGATAAGATTCGCAAAGAATCTATTAGAAATAACAATAGCTTAGAGGTAGTAACACAAGATCAAGTGTATCAAGGGGATTTGTTGCTGGTGAACAAACAATACCCGGTACATGAGGATAGTGTGAAGTCTGATATCGTGACCTTATATGAGCAGGCGGATCTGGTGCAGGGTTATGGGCTGCTGGATACCTCGATTCGTTTGTCTGAAAGTGTAGCGCATAAATTCAATAAGATGGTCAAAGCTGCCGAAAAAGAGGGTGTGAATCATTTTTTAATTAGCAGCGGGTACAGGGACTTTGAAGAGCAAGAGAAATTATATCAGGAAAAAGGTTCGGACTATGCTTTACCGGCGCAATATAGTGAACATAATTTAGGATTATCTCTGGATATCGGGTCGTCCCAATCAGAAATGAGTAAAGCGCCTGAAGGAAAATGGCTGCAAAAAAATGCCTGGAAATACGGCTTTATTCTCCGCTATCCGAAAGACAAAACCGAGATTACGGGGATAAAATATGAACCCTGGCATTTCCGTTATGTAGGGTTGCCGCACAGCGCCATTATTCATGAGAAGGGGCTTGTGCTAGAACAATATTTGGATTTCTTGAAAGAGAACAAAGAGATTTCAACAACAGTAGACGGCAAAGCTTATACAGTAAGTTATTTTCCGGTATCCAAATACACTACGATCAAAATTCCACAGGAAGGGCAATATATGACGTCAGGCGATAACATGGATGGCATAATTGTTACTACATATTAATGACTAAAGAGCCGAAAAAAAAGTCTGCTATAAACCTTTTGCTGGCAGCGATATTTATCGTCTATATGTATTTTTTAATCCGAATTATTTTATTTAAAGGTGCACCGGTGAACTTATTATCGCTTTGGGAGCAAGCGGGACGTATGTTTGAACATCCAGACCGGATTTTTAATCGGCGAGGCAACTATATCCCTTTTAAGGAGATCTCCCGGGGGATGGACGAGCTGTCGCTTTCAGATCCTTTTTCATCGATTAATTTAGTAGGGAATTTGTTAGCCTTTATTCCGTTTGGGATCTTGGTGCCCATGCTGTTATCGCAAAAAGTAAGGCTGTTTCGAAGAGTTTTCTTCCTCTCGCTGGCGCTGAGCTTCTGTTTTGAATTCACACAATTAGTATTGTATATCGGCACCTTTGATGTGGATGATCTTATTTTGAACACTGGCGGCGGGGTGGCTGGTTACTGTATCTATAGACTGTTGACTTCTTTCGGATGGATTGCATCTATATCAAAGCGGTGTTAGTATTTGTGGATATAGATCTAGGGTAGAAGGGGCATGGTATGAAAAAGCGTATTTCGGATATTGTTTCCATCATTGTAGGAGCTTTGTTATTCTCCTTGGCCGTTAATTTGTTTGTGATTCCGAACGAGTTCGGTGAAGGCGGGGTCACGGGACTGACTATGATTACTTACTATTTGTATCAGTGGTCACCCGGTATTGTTAGCTTGATTCTTAACGCTTTATTATTAATTGTGGGGTACAAATTTCTAGACAAAACTACGACGGTATACACGATTATTGCGGTGTTTTTCAATTCGTTATTCCTGATTCTTACGAAAAATTGGAATATTGGCAGCGATGAGTTGATAATTAATGCAATATTCGGGGGTATCTTCTCAGGTGTGGGTATCGGGCTAATTATACGAGTGGGTGGAACGACTGCAGGGTCAACCATCATCGCCAGAATCCTACATAAATATTTGGACTGGAATGTTAGTTACGCGCTACTGCTCGTTGATTTAATTGTGGTGTTCGCTTCGTATTTCATCATTGGAGTACAAAGTCTGATGTTTACGATCGTGATGCTCTATGTAGCCACTAAGATAATGGACTTCATTATTGAGGGAGTGAACCCTAAGAAGGCTGTTACGATTGTATCCCAAGAGCAGGACAAAATTGCTGAACAGGTTAATGGAATTATGGATAGAGGCGTCACAGTAATATATGGCCGTGGGTACTATACCAAGACACCTAAAGAGCTGCTGTATATTGTGATTAGCAAGCAGGAAGTGACTATGCTTAAGAAAATCGTCAAATCCATTGATAAAGAGGCGTTTATTACCATCCACGATGTACGAGATGTATTCGGAGAAGGTTTTGTGGAGCTGTCAAAATAATAAGATAAAAAGCTATCCCGGAAGCTATAATGGCTGCTTGGATAGTTTTTTTGATTTCGGGTACGTTATTGTGATGGATATCATTGCAATTATTGAATCGTTCACATTTTTTCAATTTCCCGTGTGATTGAACGCACACTATGGGATGTTCAGCTTCTATATGCTTTTTATAGAGGAATTAATTTATTGCAGGAAAGAGGGTATTTAGATGTTAGATCAACAAACCATTGAAATCATAAAATCAACGGTGCCCGTATTGCAGGTTCATGGGAAGACCATCACAACTACTTTCTATGGCATGTTATTTGAAAATCATCCGGAGTTACTAAATATATTTAATCATGCCAACCAACGGGAAGGTAAACAGCAGACTGCACTTGCTAACGCCGTACTCGCGGCGGCAATGAATATTGATCAGCTGGGAAATATTTTGCCTGTGGTAAAACAGATTGCGGAGAAACATCGGGCATTGGGAGTATTACCTGAACATTATCCCATCGTAGGTGAGACTTTGTTAGCTGCTATTGGGCAAGTACTTGGCGATGCGGCGACGCCGGAAATTATTGATGCTTGGGCAAAGGCGTATGGCGTGATTGCAGATGCCTTTATTGGTGTCGAAGCAGAGAAGTATCGTGAAGCTGCCGAAATTCCCGGGGGTTGGAGTGGATTTAGAAACTTTGTGGTTACTAAGAAGGTTAAAGAAAGTGAACTTATTACTTCCTTCTACCTTTCTCCTGAGGATGGAGGGGCTATAGCTTCTTACTTGCCGGGTCAATACATCACGGTTCGTGTTCAGCCTGAGGGAGAGGAATACACCCATGTTCGCCACTATAGTTTGTCCAGTGCGCCGGGACAGTCGTATTACCGCATCACAGTTAAACGGGAAGGTGAAGGGCCGGATAAACCGGCTGGAGTCGTATCTACTTTCCTTCATGATGTCGTACAAGTGGGAGCTATATTGGAAGTAAGCTCGCCAGCAGGTGATTTCGTACTAAATAAAGATAGTGATCGTCCAGTGGTTCTTATCAGTGGTGGGGTTGGACTAACCCCTATGGTAAGTATGCTGGAGACATTAATTGCTACGCAGCCAGAACGAGAGGTAACGTACATTCATGCAGCCATCAATGGAAGCTTGCATGCTATGAAAGAAATGGTGGCGGATTTGGAGCAGTCCCATCCTACCCTACGATCCTATGCATGTTATGAAACTCCAAGTGAAGGAGATACGTTCCATAAAACAGGTTATATTGATCTAGCTTGGCTGCAAGAAGTAACAGACGTAAACTCTGAATTCTATTTCTGCGGACCGACTCCTTTTATGAAGGCGATATATAAGGCTCTTAAGGAATGGAAGGTGGCTGAAGACAGAATTCATTATGAATTCTTCGGCCCGGCGGGAAGTTTGGAAGCCTAAGCTGTAAAACCAAAAGAGCGTCCCAGTCCTAATGACTGGGACGCTCTTTTTTACAATAGAAGTTTATTTGAAGGCAGCGAATGGGTTAGTTCCCTTTGGTAATATTGAACTGAAATTAAAGGTGTACGTAGGAATTCCAGCCGCATAAGGGGCAATTTCATACTGTTGGTAGAAGATTGCAAGGCCACTCTCGGAAACGTAGAAGTTTGGTTTTTCTGTTAGTCCGCCAGGTGTATCTGGAAAAGCTAGCTCCTTGGTGCTTTCCTTCAACATTTTATCTAATTTTTGTTTGTAGTTTGGCTCTGCCTTCAGCAGGTCCTTAAGTTCAATTGGTTTGCCGTCTTTCAGCGAGAAGGTAAATCCTTCACGAAGGGCTCCACCATGAGCTCCACCAGTATAGCCATATTGATCAGTCACGATGCTCAGAACCCCTTCACGGTTAAAGGAGACGACAAAAGTTTGAGAGAAGTCATATTTATTCTCTATAGTACCATCTCTACGGCTAGCCTGTTCTTCACTCTCTGCGACGAATTGTTCAGCTTGTTTTTTGAAGATTGCATTAATCTTAGTCTGCACTTCATCCGTTAAGCCACTGATTTTGGGATATTGCACTTTGATACTGGCATTTTTATTGCTCTTATCTAAGGTTTCAGAGGTAATTTTGATGTTATTCATTACTTTTTTACTTAGATCAAGTGATTTCAATGAAGGATTATAAACGCCTTGCACTCCTAAATAGTCAGACAACAGTTTGAACGGAACATAAATCCGGTCGTTGATGACCTTCACATCATGACTGCCGGTCATGCTATAAATGTAATAGCCATTCAGGGTTGTAATAACACCGTAATCTGAGACCTCCATGTCCAGCTTCATGGAATCGCTGCCTACACTATAAGTTTTGGTGCTTGCATTATAGTTAATGGAGAGGCCAAAAGCATCCCGTAGTACAGTTAAAGGGATCATGGTGTTGCCGTTTACTATTTTCGCTTGCTGCGATAAGGTCTGGCCTTTATATTTAAGCACTACAGAGGGTTGCTGTGCGGCTTGTTTTACCGTATTTCCTCCGGTAGTTGCGGCTTGAACTGAAGTTCCTCCTACTAGTCCCGACCCTCCAAGCAATACTCCAGCAGCCAAGATGGCTGAGGTCCATTTCATACTTTTATTCATAACTTAATCTCTCCTTCCCAAGGATGGGCTTATGTAGTTGCAATATGATATTTTTTCCTCTATCACTCCTACAATTATACCTAGGTCCCAAATAGATTTGATTACAAAGACGGTTACAGTGTTGTTGCATAGATATGCAAAAGGTATATACTTTTTAACCATTTTGTACGATTAAGACACTAGCATTAAGAATGTAAAGTAATTACGGTGAGCTCGGGACGACAATTAAAACGAACAGGCATACGAGTTACTCCTATCCCGCGAGTGGTATAGACCTGAAGTTGGCTGTTGGGCAGTTGATATAACCCACTTGAATATTTACTTCCGTGAGGCGGGGTATATAAAGCTCCGACAAATGGAAACCGCACTTGGCCTCCGTGGCTATGGCCAGACAATTGCAGATCTATAGGCAGCTTACAAAAGTCATCGGCGAAATCAGGTTCATGGGCCAGGAGAATTGTGCAAGCCTCTTCCGGGATATGAAGCAGCGCTTGGGCGATGTCTGCTTTTCCGACCCAAGGATCATCTATTCCGGCAATATAGAGCTTGTCCGTACCTTGGGTTAGGACGATATGTTCATTATGGAGCACGTGGAAGCCCGATTGTGTTAGCCCTTTCGTTACAACCTTTCTGGTCCCAAAAGCATCATGATTGCCTAATACTGCAAATTGTCCAAAAGGAGCCCGCAACTGAGAGCACAAGGCTACGGCTTCTGCAATATAATCGGCTGAATGATCTAATAAATCGCCGGTGAAGCAGATCAGATCTGGCTTTACATGTTGAATTTGCTGCGCTAGCTCCGTTAAAGCTTGCGGCTTGGAATATACCCCCTGATGTAAATCACTAAAATGAACGATACGAAATTTATCGAAGGCTGGAGAAAGTCTAGGGAGTGTAATATCTACGTATTTGATTTCCAGCCAGTAGGGTTCGATCCAATGTGAATAGATACCGGATGCACCAGCTGTTCCAAGAAGGCCTAGAGTTACTTGAGCGCTTTTCTGTAGAAATTGTCGTCTGCTAATAGTATTCATAAACAAATCATACGCGGGGATTGTTACTCTACTATGACAATATTCATTTAATAACCCATTGTGACGATAAAACTACATATACATTTTTTTTATATGGGAGATGAAGAGATGAGTATTATCGATGCCTTAGTCCTCGCAGCACCTTATTTCAAAAAGATTCACTCGCAGGATATTATGATTGGAATCACGGACAGGGAGATCTTCCATTATTACGCACCAAGTAAAGTTATTGATCTCGGATTGGTTAAGGGTAACCCTATCCCGCCTGAAGATCTGTCGCTTTCAAATGGACTGAAAGGTATAGCAAGCTCTAACCGAATCCCAGCAGAAATTTATGGAGCTCCTGTAATCTCAACATGTGTACCTATCTACGGAACGGATGATGATGTAATCGGGGTTTTTGCCATTGCCTATACACTAGAGAACGAGAATAAGCTTGAAGGATTCACAGATGAGATTAATGAGATAAGCAGTCATCTAATGGAGATGGTGCAGAGCGTAGCTGCCCAATCTCAGGAGTTATCAGCTACTTCGCAGCAAATATTAGATAATACGCGTAGAGCCGTAACGGAATCACAAGAAGTGAATAAGGTTGCCGGCTTCATTCGTGAGATTTCTGAGCAGACGAACCTGCTTGGGCTGAATGCGGCAATTGAAGCCGCTCGTGTAGGAGAGCAAGGGGCTGGTTTTGGGGTGGTTGCTACGGAAGTACGCAAACTGTCCGTTAACACTAAAGAAGCAACCCATAATATTGAAAAATCACTGAGTGATGTTCAAAAGTCCATTAAGCAAATGGAGCAAGAAATTGAAGCGATCTCTGCTTCTTCACACTCACAAGCAGAATTGGTCACTGAATTCAGCGGAGTCATTGAGCGCCTGAATAAAGCGAGTAATGAAATGACGTCCTTTATGCAATCCATTATCCAGTAGATAGTGAATGCATAAGATGACTTCACCCAAACCATGCTAGAAGAGAACAGGCGCATTTCAGAAGGGAGCGTATTTCATTTATGAAACAACCCGATTCCAGTCTGCAAGCGAATGACAATGTAACTCAAGCCAAAAATTCTTTGGGCAAGCTTCATTTCTCTGTCTCTCAGGCACTTAGTCATCCAACAGAACAGACTTTGGCACAGGCTGAGAACCGCCTGGCACATACTGAGCAGGCGATTCAGCAAGCTCAGGACTGGCTAGGTCCTCAAGGTGTGGAGTTGGCTGAAGAACTGTTGACCGAGGATAAGAGCAGACTTGCCTCATTGAATAAGCAAGGGAAACGTTCAGAGCGCTAAATGTTCCTGCCACAACCTGTGAAGCTCCAAGCTTCACGGGTTGTTCTTATGCGCTTTTCCCTGAAAGATGTGGCATAGGAAGAGGGATGTTATACTGGATTGAGAGTTTAAGCAAGGGTTTAGATGGGGGATAAGGGATATGAATGGCAAGCACATCGAAGAATTAACCCGGCAGGCGGAAGCTTTCATTCGACAATGTTACGCTGAACTAGACAAGTCTGAAGCCGAGACGGATCATCGCATCCTAGCCGTACATGAGGAAATTAACCAATCAGGCAGTTACACACATACAACGGAAGAATTAGCGCATGGTGCAAGAATGGCCTGGCGCCATAATAGCCGCTGCATTGGGCGTCTTTTTTGGCAATCCATTGAGCTAATCGATGAACGCCAAGCAGAGACTGAGGAACAAGTTGCTGAAGCGTTGCTGCGACATCTGGAAAAGGCGAACAACGGAGGACGTATTCGTTCACTCATCACGGTCTTCCGCAGCGGAGAAGATCCGAATCAGCGGATTCGGATCTGGAACCACCAATTGATTCGTTATGCCGGTTATCCTGGCGATGAAGAACACGGACGTGCAGGCGATCCGGCATCGGATGAATTCACAAAAATGTGCCAGCAACTAGGTTGGCAAGGAACGGGTGGCGATTATGATGTGTTGCCGTTAGTGATAAGTATTGGCAACGGGCATCCCTACGTTTTCCCTATTCCTGATCACTTCATTCAGGAGGTACCGTTAACACATCCTGAAATTGAACGTTTTGCTGAACTTCAGCTTCGTTGGTATTCTGTACCCATCATCGCGGACATGCAGTTGGAAATTGGCGGTATTCTGTACACGGCTGCTCCTTTTAACGGTTGGTACATGGAGACTGAAATCGGCTCGCGTAACTTGGGGGATACCGGACGATACAACACTTTGCCAGCTATAGCTGATGTGATGGGACTGGATCGCTCCAGCAACACAACGCTTTGGAAGGATAGGGCGCTTCTTGAGCTGAATCGCGCAGTGCTGCATTCCTTCAAGCAAGCAGGTGTCAGCATCGTGGATCACCATACAGCAGCAGATCAATTTGTTCGATTCCAGCAACAGGAGAACGAGCAGGGGCGCCAAGTCTCAGGGCGCTGGTCCTGGTTGATTCCGCCTATGTCACCCTCGTCTACACCGATTTGGCATGATCGTACGTTAAAAGAATATGATTTCAGCCCTCGTTTTCTTTATCAACAATCACCCGTCGCAACCTGCCCATTTCACTAGCTAACGAAGGCAGTATATAGGTCGCAACTTGAATCTGGATAGAGGCAATTTCCTTGGAAATGTCTCTTTTTGTTTTGACTATAGAAAAAGCGCCAAGTTCCCCTCCTAAGGAAACTGGCGCTTTTTAGGCTTTTAAATGATCCAGAAAAATTTGTTTAAGCAGCTCAAGCTGATCGTCGGAGTCTAGATCCGATTCCAGCAGGAGAATGTTTTTTTTCATCGTTAGTTTTCTGGAAAAGAGGGCAAAGCTATTCATGAGCGTAATTAAGGTTTCTTTTACGGGGAGACCCGCACGAATAGAGCCGTCTTCTACCCCATTTTGAATGATCCTGGAGTATTCATGCCAAATTTTGCGGTTGAGTGCATTGAAGCTCAGAACATCCTCAATAGGTTCACTTGAGTGTGAGGCGTAGCTTTCGAAATTGACCATAAAAATAATACTTAGATGATTTTGATCCTGAATAAAGAAATCAAATAATTTCTCGATTTGTTCAAGACAAGTAAGGGGCAAGTCCGCTACGTATTTAAAATGATCGAGCATAGGCTCCAGCATTCGGGTGGCTACAGCCACTACGAGTTTTTCTTTTCTGGGAAAATAGCGAAATAACGTCGCAATCCCGATATTGGCTTCGCTTGCGACATCTTGCATCGTCGACTTTTCGATTCCTTTTTGTGATAATACTCGTTCTGCGGATTCGAGGATCGTAATTAATCGTTGCTGCTTACCATCGGATCTTTCTTTTTCGTATCGTGTTTTAGGATTCATGAGGGCTAGACCCTTCCATTTTTTGATTGGGGTTTTCAATTATTAGTATTATATCCACCGTTTATTGGATTAAGCAAGGAGTGGTTGTAGTTCTTTTGTAAAAATGATATGATGTATATCACAGTGATAGTGTGACTATCATCACTCAAATATTATATCACAATACGATTATAGAGGAGACCTAATTATGAATCGTCTAACTAATAAAGTAGCAATTATTACAGGTGCAGGCAGCGGCATGGGCCGTGAAGAAGCCCTTTTATTGTCCAAAGAAGGTGCTACAGTTGTAGCCACTGATATTAACGAGGCTGCCGTACAAGCAGTTGTGAAGGAAATTGAAGCAAATGGTGGTCAAGCAGCAGCTTATGCACATAATGTGGCTTCCGAAGAAGACTGGATCAAGGTTGTAGAAGATGTGATTAGCA
Organism: Paenibacillus sp. FSL E2-0190; assembly: GCF_037992965.1. Taxonomy (NCBI): domain Bacteria; kingdom Bacillati; phylum Bacillota; class Bacilli; order Caryophanales; family Paenibacillaceae; genus Paenibacillus; species Paenibacillus sp. FSL E2-0190. Next base: position 6,818,012 of record NZ_CP150306.1, on the reverse strand, counting down.
AGTTCGGGAAAATCGACATTTTGGTAAACAATGCAGGGATCTCATTCCCGGTTCAATTGCTCGAATCCACTGTTGATCAATGGAACAAAGTAATGAACATCAACGTGAGCAGCGTATTCCTTGGCATGAAGCATGTTGTTCCTCAAATGAAGAATAATAAAGGTGGTTCCATCGTTAATATTTCATCCATCGCAGGTTTGACTGGCAGCAGCGGTGCTGGTGCTTATACAGCTTCAAAAGGTGCAGTTCGTATGCTTAGTAAAGCAGCGGCTGTAGACTTTGGTAAAGATAACATTCGTGTGAACTCTGTTCACCCAGGATTTATCGAAACCCCAATGAGTGCTGAATTTGTAAATAACGAAAAAATGCATAGCTTCTTTATGTCTCAGACTGCGCTGCCACGTGTTGGACGTGCTTCTGAAGTAGCTGAAGCTGTATTGTTCTTGGCTTCTGATGAAGCTTCTTACATTACAGGTGTTGAGCTGCCGGTTGATGGCGGAGTTGTAGCTAAATAATAATCTCTAATTAAGAAACATTAAGAAGCCGTCCCATACGTAGATTTTCTCTACGCGCGGGACGGCTTCTTTTGCTGTTTTAGGCCCATTTCTACTGAACATTAGCCTACACCCCTGCATACCATATAGCACTCGGATAGTAGGAGAAGGGTGTGGTGCAGAGATGGGCATCCAGTTAACAGCGCTCCATTATGTATATCTGGCATTTATCGTATTTATAATGGCACTTCTGATCAAGAGACGGGACACAACGATGATCTGTATTGCGGGCATCTTTGTACTTGGGTGGTTAGCCACGGAAACCGTCAGTGGTTCAGTCACAGGTGTATTCAACTCTTTTGTATATGCAACCAAGGAGCTAATGGGTACAATCATGATTATTTCGATCATAGTAGCCATGAGCCGGGTATTAACACGCACGGGGATTAACGAGATCATGGTTGCTCCACTTACCCGCTTTTTGCGCACACCGTTCATAGCCTTTTGGGGAATCGGTCTGATTATGATGGTCACCTCATGGTTCTTCTGGCCTTCACCCGCAGTGGCCTTGATCGGGGTTGTGCTGCTGCCGGTTGCCATTCGAGTGGGACTGCCGGCTCTTGGAGCGGCGATGGCAATGAATTTATTTGGCCACGGGATTGCGCTCTCAGGTGATTACATTATCCAAGGTGCACCTAAACTAACAGCAGATGCGGCCGGACTTCCAGTGACCAGTGTCATGGAGGCGAGTGTTCCGCTTGTAATTGTTATGGGCGTGGTGACTACGATAACGGCGTACTGGATGATGCGCAGAGATCAGAAGAAGGGAACTTGGCGAGACGGGCTTATTGCCGGGAAAAGTGCCGTGAGTGCGTTATCTGCAGAGAATGATACGGCAGAAGATCCAGCGGTGATTCATCCAGCATTGAAAAAATTGCTGGCAATCGCCATTCCCATCCTGTTTTTAGCCGATGTAGCAGGCATGTTCCTGCTCGATTTGCAGGGTGGAGACGCAACTGCCTTAGTTGGTGGTACTGCGGTATTCATTCTGGTTGTAGTAACCTTGTTGGCACATCGTAATAAAGGATTGGAGCAAGTAACCTCTTATCTGATTGATGGACTTACGTTTGGCTTCAAAGTATTTGGTCCTGTGATACCGATTGCCGCTTTTTTTTATCTGGGGGATTCGGCGTTTGCCGAATTATTCGGCAAAGTGCTGCCTGCCGCATCTCAGGGGATTGTAAATGATCTAGGGGTCGCTCTAGCTCATAACGTTCCTCTGAACGGCGCAGTGGGTGCTGTGACCGCAACTATAACCGGAGCCATTACAGGCCTAGATGGTTCAGGGTTCTCGGGCATTTCACTTGCCGGGTCTATTGGGAAATTGTTTGCGGTGGCCACACATTCCGATGCGGCGACTTTAACTGCGCTGGGTCAGGTAGCTGCAATTTGGGTAGGTGGAGGCACGCTGATTCCGTGGGCATTGATTCCGGCGGCCGCTATTTGCGGAGTAAGCCCCTTTGAGCTGGCGAGACGGAATGTTAAGCCTGTACTCATTGGGCTGGTAGTCACGACGATTGTCGCCATGTTTCTGGTGTAGAGGCTGGATAACTATAGGAAACCAAAAAAAGGCTGCCGAGAAGATCTCGGGCAGCCTTTGGATGTGTTTAATGTATCCCTTTCATGAAATTCTGAATTTTGGAAGAGAATAGGAAGAGGATAAGCGCAAGGATAAGGGCCACTCCACCAATTACTCCAAAGTACATCATTTCGGTATCCGGGGTATAGAACTTCACAATCTGAGCATTAATTGCTTGGGCAGCGGCATTCGATAAGAACCACATACTCATCATTTGAGCGGTAAAAGCCGCCGGTGCCAGTTTGGTCGTTGCTGATAAGCCCACAGGGGACAAGCATAACTCCCCGATTACAATGATAAAATAGCTGAGTACCAGCCATAATGGATTCACAAGTGAATTAGCTCCACCGAAATAAGCAGGTACTAGAATCACCAGGAAGGATAAACCGGCAAACAATAAACCAAGCGAGAACTTTTGCGGAATCGAGGGTTGACGGTTACCAAGCTTTAACCACAACCAGGCAAATATAGGTGCAAGAGTGATAATAAACAGCGGGTTAAGCGATTGGAACCAAGCAGGAGAAATGTGTAAGCCTGCAAAATCCAATTGGGTCCGTTTATCAGCAAAACTAGCTAGAACTGTGGAAGTCTGCTCTTGAATCGCCCAGAACATAATCGATGCGATAAATAAAGGAATGTATGCGAGAATTCTTGACCGTTCAACGGCTGTTGTTTTGGGACTGCGGTACATCATAATGAAATACATCGTAGGAATAAGTAAGCCTAATACCCCTACTATTTTTATTAATGTTTCAAAGGTAAGCACTCCGGTAAGAATGCCGATCGTAATCAAAATCGCAAGTACAACTAATCCTACACCAATCCAAGTAAAGATTTTTTTCTTCTGATCTGCAGGAATAGGGTTGTGTACAATCGTACCGGCCAAACCCAGATTTTTTGTGCGAGTCATAATATAAACGACTAGTCCAACAAACATTCCGACTGCGGCAATCGAGAAACCTAGATGGAAATTATTCATGCCTACTGCGCCAACAATTAGTGGGGAGAGAAATCCTCCCAGGTTGATGCCCATATAAAAAATGCTGAAGGCAGCGTCACGGCGGTTATCCTGCTCGCTATAAATTTCGCCGACAATACTTGAAACATTGGGTTTCAGTAGACCCGTTCCGAGTACGATTAAAACCATCGAAGCAAAAAACAATGTGGTATTGCCTGGAATAGCCAGTAGTATATGCCCGAACATGATTAAAACGCCGCCGTAGAAAACAGCCCTCGAAGTCCCGAGGAGCCGATCCGCAAGCCAGCCTCCGATGATCCCTGACATATATACAAGCGATCCATAGATAGACATAATAGAAAGTGCCATATCTTCAGGTAATCCGAGACCGCCTTGGCTCACTTCATAATACATGTAGTAGACAAGGATAGCTCGCATGCCATAATAAGAGAAACGCTCCCAAAATTCTGTGAAGAAAAGGGTGAAAAGTCCCTTAGGATGTCCGAAGAAACCCTTTTGCGGGACGCTATCTACTATTTTTTGCCGGTCTGTTACTGCCATGAATCAAATCCTCCTAGATGACAAATATCTATATATCATGATGCAAACGCCTCTATTTTATTTATAATCCTCTACTGTCTAAGACCGCAACCCTTGGGCAGGAAGGTTTTGAATAATGCCATAATTTTTAGTGATATTTCCATTAGATCAATCGAACTTGCTTTTATTGTATTTATTTGACTGCGCCAGATTGAATGGTCTTACTTAGCGATTTATGATACTATTTACTCCTATATAGAAAGAGGACGTGAGCTAATGATCAACATAACGATTCCAAAAGCGGATGTTAGTATTACTAAACAAATTAACCCGCAGTTAAGCAATATTTACGGATTTACGGACTTTCACCTGATTCCGAGAGATTACGGCGGTATCTTTATGTTCTACAATGATCAGGATGAGTTGTTGTTTGTAGGTAAAGCGAGAAAGCTAAGACCAAGAATTAAAAAACATTTTGAAGACACCGTATCTGACATCAAGCAACATCGGGACGAGGTCACCAGAATTGATGTGTGTTTGATCGAAAGTCCAGTTCATAGAGAGATCTATGAAACCTATATCATTAATGAACTGAAATCTAAATACAACGTAGATAAAGTGATGTTTAGATAAAAGTAAGACCCAGGCACCGTCCACGTGATGGTGCTTTTTTGTGTTCTGAGAATAGTTGCGAATGAAATGGAAGTAAAGGTGCACAATATACAAGATATTCAAATCCATCACTGTTCACAAGGAGATAGGTCATATTGAAAAATAAGTATTTGATGTTGAAGCTAACCTTATTGTGTATGTTTCTGGTTGTAAGTGTTACACCTACAATTGCCGATGCTGCAGCAGCTAAAGAGAAAAAGAGCTCCCACAAGCAATGCTTAACCCCCTCCGTAATTGAGCTTAAGGATAATCTTAGGAAGTTATGGATCGATCATGTGGTATGGACAAAGAACTACATTGTTAGCGCCTTTGCAGATTCTGAGGACAAGGATAAGGTACTGGCAAGGCTGTTACAGAATCAGCAGGACATAGGGGATGTCTTTAAACCGTATTACGGTGAGGCAGTTGGAGATAAGCTGGCTCAATTATTGCGGGAGCATATTCTTATTGCCGGAAAAGTTCTAGGTGCTGTAAAGGCTGAAAATCAGGCCGATGTGGAAAAATACAATAAAGAGTGGTATGCCAACGCTGATGACATTGCCAAGTTTCTTAGTAGCCAGAACCCCAAATATTCTTATGAACAATTAAAGGAAATGCTTCATGAACATCTGGAATTGATTACTGATGACGTGACAGCTAGAGTTAAAAAGGATTGGGATGCCGAAATTGCCGCATTTGATAAAGGGCTGGAGCATATGATCATGTTCGCAGATATCTTAACCGAGGGATTGATCAAACAATTTCCCGATAAATTCAATTGAAATCAAAGCACCCGAAGGGGTGCTTTTTTTATTTTGCAGAAGAGAATAGGTCTTTAGGTGCATTTCAGAAAGTTAGATATAAAGGCTCACTTACATACAAGATAAGTAAACTATAATAGACTCGTGGGCACTCGACATTTTTTGACATTTTTTTATAATTGAGGTGATAAAATCGATGATTTCCCCCTTTTTTAAAAAGAAAGATTCAGTGGATAAGCAATCCAAGTCGGATATGGTTCAAAAGGTACAATTATTAGATGAACAGGTCGAAGAAATAGAAGAAAAGACCTCAGACGAGACTATAGCTGGATTGGTTACTACAGGCAAAGCTCAGCTTGATAAAAAATCACTCGATTTGATCTTCTCCGTGGAGCAGATTATTCAGGCCAGACAACATGCGGAGACCAATATTAATGAGCTTCAGGATCGGTTAACCCATTCCAGCAGTCATGTGGAGCGCTTAAACCGGGATATGAAGAACCTCAATAAGGTTATTGAGGAAAGAGAAAAGAATGTCCGCGAGCTTGAGCATAAGTTGATTGAGAGAAATTTGAAGGTCGATCAAGTGCTGGAGGATTACCGGGAGCTTCAAACTACGCTCACAGCTGAGATTGAGGAATTGAAGAGTACCATTGAGCTGGAGCAGCAAAAATATGTAAATCTGATTCAAAAACATAACGAAGCCCATGCAGAGAAACTCAAAAAGATGAATGATCTGGAAGAGAAAATCGGACGGGTTGAGATTGAGAATGCACATCTAAAACAAAAGTACGATACGATTCGCCAAGAAAAGGCGTATCTCTCGGGTATGATCAGCGATTTCACCAATCGGATGACGGTTCCTTTTGGGAGTGGCAGTAGTCTGACGGATCGAAACGATGGAAACGGAGATACATAGGATTCATGGCATTTAAGGAACCGGACACCATTCTAATGATTGAGTTACTGTCGCTTGAGCATGAACAGGCCGGTTATCAGATTGAGGTAGGTCTAACCCGTAATGTTGGGTACACAAGAAGCAAGCTCACCATAGATGAATTTACATACGAACAATTGAAGGCGCTAGGTCCCTTTTCCGGAGGGAGAATGAGATTGTCGCTGTATCCGAAGTGGGATCCGTTTCGGAATAGTTACTACAGCACGCTGATTATAATGAACAGAGCTTACAGCGAAACATTGTATTTTGCCTGTTCTGAAAATTATGTAACCCAACTTCTTCAATTAAAGCAGCAGGACTATCCTCAAGCAGAAGAGGAGAGGGTAGTTCAGACCATGCTTCCCTCTACAGAACCAGGGCATAGGATAAGCAGAAAGAAGACCAAACGAATTGGACTGGTTGCACTGCTGTGTCTTATGTTCGCTTGTTTGATATTTGTGTTACCTCTGCGAATGGATGGACAACTCGTAGATAGTGCTGAAGCGCTGGAGGAACCCGTATTAGGGGCCGACTCTGAGCCATTACTTTCGGTACCGTTCGTTACCCTTGCGCAGACGATATCGGTTCATAATCAGCAAGCCGAGCCTACACCAGAACCTTCAGTCCCTCCTCAAGAACAGACATTACCGTACGAAAAGTATGAATTAACCGAGAATGAATTTTTGTATAGTTTGCCAAAGGGTTATGTTGCCTTGTCATTTGATGATGGACCGTCAAAGTATACGAAAGAGATCGTAGATATTCTAGTAGAACATAAGGTGGCTGCCACCTTTTTATTCATTGGGAATAAGGTAGCTCATAATGCGGAAGCCGTTAGGTATGCTAATGAGCATAAGATGTCGGTTGGGAGTCATTCGTGGGATCATAGCAAAATGACTGCTAATGGCGTTGAGGAGAACCGGAATAACTTGGCGAAGACTAATCAGGCGCTGGAGGAAATTACACAATCACCGATTACTATTTTTCGGCCGCCATATGGGGCGATCAATGACAAGTTAACCGCCAAGGTGACGGAACAGCAGATGAAGGTATTATTGTGGAATCGTGATCCCGAGGATTGGAACGTCAAGAACCCAGAGGATATTCTTCAATATGTTCATCATGCCGATCCGTCCGGCGGAGTCTATCTATTTCACGAAAAGAAGATTACTGTAGAAGCTTTGCCCGCTATCATTAAGTATTTCCAAGAGAAAAACCTAAAATTTGTTGTTTTTAAATAGAATCAGAGAATCCATGTTATTGCAGAATAAAAGTGGCTGTTACAGGGTTGTGATCACTGTGTTCGAAGGATAACTCATGACCCTGTACGCCGCTTATGCTGACGTTTGGTGAGACTAGAAAGCCATCAATCACTGCGCGGAAATTCACACCTTCTGAATAGGCAACATCGAGCGTCCGGACGGAGGGTACCTTGGCATCTACAGCCCACTGAAAGCCCTGTTGAAAATGTTCAGGGAATTCTTGCAGCCATTGCGGCCAATCCTGCGTTGTCTCGAAAGCATCAGGAGCTGTACCCGGAAGGGAATGGTTCCAATCTCCCCCTAAGATGAGGTAGTTCCCTTTGTCATTCTCCTTCTTGATATAAGCCGATAAATACTCCAATTGCTGTTTGCGAATCGTTCCGCCTTGGTCAAAGGCTGATAAATGAAGATTGACTAGAATCAGTTCTTTTCCATTATCAACGGGGAATCTGCTCTCCACAAAAGCACGGTCGAGATCAAACTGTTGGCGAGGCCAGGTTTCTTTGCCCGGGAGATCATATCTAATATTACTTGTGCTGTTAAAACGGGATAAAGTTAATAAACCGCTGTTCACCGAGCCCATCGGATCAAGAACAGGAAGCGGTACCCAAGGTACCTTGTAGTTGGTCGCGAAAACATTGCTGTAATCAGCGAACTTATTCGACAAGTAAGAGACTTCATCTATACCGTTGCTACGGGAAGAATCGATGTCGACCTCCTGCAGCATGAACAGGTCCGAGTCTGTAACTGTCATAAGGGACGCTACGGCCTCAAGGTTTATCTTCGTTTGTTCCCTACTGCTTGAGCGTGACTTTGTTCCGCCATCCATAAAGAAATCTTGGCCTTTATCCAACCCGGCGTAGCCAATATTAAAGGTAGTTACAGAAAAGGACTCTCCCTGCTTCATTACTTGCTGCGGATTATTGTTTACAGTAAGTGTAGTAATCTCCTGTGGTTTATAGTCAGTGAGAGTAATATACACTAAAAAACCGCCAAGGATTAGAACGGCAGCTAGAAGGGTGAGGCTGATTGCTTTTATTCTTGTTGAACCCATATGATTCCATCGCTCCTTAGATACATGTTCATAGAACAGACTTTAATGGTGTAAACTTCGACACAACCCAATAACTCCCCTTGTTTTAATAAAAAAAATTTGAGACAATGGGTAGTGATGTTCTGAACTTTAACGTTTTGAAAAGAGGATAACGAATGAATATAGAATCCATTTATGGATTAACTTTTGATCAACTGGCGGCATGGCTGTTAGAACGTGGACATAAAAAGTTTCGGGCTACGCAGGTCTGGGATTGGCTTTATCGGAAGCGGATTACAGACTTTTCGGAAATGCTCGATGTAAATAAAGATTGTGTAGAATTATTAGAGCAGAATTTTGTCATTCATACCTTGGAAGAACATGTGAAGCAGGAATCTGCGGATGGGACGATTAAGTTCCTGTTCCGCCTAAAGGATGGCAACCTGATCGAGACCGTGCTTATGAGACAGAAATACGGCTTGTCTGTATGTGTAACCACGCAAGTGGGCTGCAATATCGGCTGCAGCTTCTGTGCAAGTGGGCTATTGGCGAAGAGCCGGGATCTCTCCAGCGGAGAGATTGTGGAGCAGATTATGAAGGTCCAGCAGCATCTGGATACGGCGAACCTGGATCAAAAGGTCAGTCACGTCGTAGTGATGGGCATTGGCGAGCCATTCGATAACTTCAAGAACCTGCTCGATTTCCTGGCGATTGTCAAAGATCACAAGGGACTAGCAATTGCGGGTAGAGGGATTACCGTATCAACGAGCGGATTGGCTAACAAAATCGTTGAATTTGCGGATGCGAATACGCAGGTGAACCTGGCGGTTTCTTTGCATGCCCCTAATAATGAACTGCGGACACAGATCATGAAGATTAACAAGGCCATTCCAATAGAGAAGCTAATGGAGTCTATAGATTATTATTTGGAGAAAACCAAGCGGAGAATTACTCTGGAATACATTCTGATGAAGGATGTAAACGACGGCAGAGAGCATGCGCTTGAACTGGCCGAGCTGATTGGCGATCGACGCCCGCTCGTCAATGTGAATTTGATTCCTTATAACCCGGTGGATGAACACAGCCAATATCAAAGAAGCGAGCGGGAGACGGTGCGGGCCTTTTTTGATACCTTGAAGAAGCAGGGTGTCAGCGTAAGCACTCGTCTGGAGCATGGTGTGGATATTGATGCTGCCTGCGGACAGCTGCGAAGCAAACAAATCAAGAAATCCAAAGCCATGGCTTGACGGACTACCTCGACAACAATATGTTACTTTTTGTGATACAATGACGTGGCAGGTATTAGGAAAAGAGGTTGATTGAGTTATGTTGACATTTACGGGCTACAATGTGGAGAATGTAAAAGATCCTTTCGGTATACTAACCGGTAAACGGTATGAATTTGTCGTTCAACTGGACGTTCCAGAGGATGATGAGCTGTATGTAGAGAACGGAGTATCCGCTAGAGCGATTATTAAGGTGGATGAAGATCAAGTCAGCATCGTAAGTTATGATCTACAGGAGACAACTTCAGGTCAACTGCTCGATTTCGATATGGAAGAGGACGAGGAAGAAGCGTTACTCCTTTTTTGTAAAGAGCATTTGCCAGAATAATTAAGCAGCATTGACCTCCTTGCCCAATGTCCAATTGTGGCAGGGATTTTTTTAAAATATAAGCATTTATATGTTTTGTACTTTAAAGTATCTTTATATTTCTATGAGAAACGGTTGTCGTCCTTTAAGGACGACAATGTTGTTTCTTCTTGTAAGATCTTTCGCAAGTTTGGGATATATCGGTTAAAATATTATAAAGCATCCAAAATAGGAGTTGTATACATGTCTAATGAAGAAGTGTTCTTGACCAAAGAAGGGTTGGCTCAATTAGAGGAAGAGCTGAAGGAATTGAAAGGCGCAGGGCGTAAGGAATTGGCCGCACGGCTTAAATTGGCGATCAGCTATGGAGACTTGAAGGAAAATAGTGAGTACCATTCGGCCAAGGACGATCAATCGTTCATGGAGACTCGTATTATGATTCTGGAGAAAATGTTGACCAAAGCCAAGATCGTGGATGAGAGCCAAATGGATCTGTCAAAGGTTAGTATGGGTTGTATTGTTATTCTGAATGACATCGAATATTCGGAGAAGATCGAATATAGAATTGTTGGAGCTGCTGAGGCAGATGTTCTTAATAACAAGATTTCCTATGAAAGCCCGCTAGGCAAGGAATTGCTGGGTAAAAAGGTCGGCGATATTGTTAGTGTAAATGCACCGATGGGCATCATTAAATATGAGTTGCTTGAGATCAAAATGATGTAACAATATACCGAAAAGCTCCCAACCCTTTGTAAGGGTTGGGAGCTTTTTTGCTGGTATGATAGGTTTTGGCTATGAGGTATATTGATTTCATATCTTAGACGTTCTGTGCTGTTGCGCTTATAGTTTGAAGTAACCTACAGCAGAGGAGTTCTATTCATGATCCAAAGTGTGTTATCGACGTTATACCAAGTCATCGTGCCTTTGTCCATTCCTGTGATCGTGGGTGCGCTACTTGGGCGGTTTAAGAATCTGGATACGAAGCCGTTATTGACGCTTTATCTATACTTTTTAACGCCGGCAATTATTTTAAATACATTGGCTACTGCCGAGATATCCATGAATGATATTTATAAGACGCTCGCCTTTTCGCTTCTAAATCTAATCTTCTTATGGGCGATTGCGAATATAGTCGGCAAATTATTGAAGCTAGATCCATCCGAAGTATCCGGTCTGACCTTGATTTCAACGTTTACGAATAGCGTGAATTATGGACTTCCGCTGGTGTTGCTAGCTTTCGGACAGCTTGGTCTCGATAAGGCCTCTGTATATGTGATCGGACAGATGATTATCGTGAATACGATAGGTGTTTATTTTGCAGCAAGATCTCAGTTCTCGGTAAAAAATGCAGTAAAATCGGTCTTTTCACTTCCTGCCATTTACGCAGCTCTGTTGGCCCTTCTTCTCCGTATCTTTGGCCTGCATTTGCCTGCAGAGGTGGCTACAGGGGTTGCCTTGGTAGCTGGAGGATATTCACCGGTGGTACTGGCGATCCTTGGCGCACAGATGGTTAAAGTGAGAAACATGCCATCCGCACGCAAGGGTCAGTCTACTTTTTGGACTGGGCTGTGGATTCGATTAATCTTAGCGCCGCTAGTGGCTTACCTCGGATTATCGATCCTGCAAATTACCGGAACCTTGTTCTCTGTGCTGCTGATTTTGGCTTCTATGCCAGTTGCCGTCAACGCCGTCGTGCTAGCCGAGCGTTTTAATGCCTCACCGGAGCTGGTATCCAAATGTATTTTGTGGACGACGCTTGCTTCGTTTCTCGTGTTGCCGGTGCTTATAGTGTTAGTGCAAGGTGCGTAATCCCTTAGAAATCAAAATGATCTGGGTCTGGACCTACCCGCTGATCTTGGTTGAGAGAGTTAATTAGAGTCATATCCTCGTCAGATAATTTGAAATCAAACACGTCTACATTTTCGATGATCCGGTGTTCTTTAGTAGACTTAGGAATGGTGATAATCCCCCGTTGCAGGTCCCAACGGACAATAACCTGAGCGACGGATTTGTCATGTTTGACGGCAATTTGTTTCAGTACAGGCTGATCGAACAATTGACCTTGCATTAACGGAGACCAAGCTTCTAATTGGATTCCTTGCTCTTTGCAGAAGTCGAGCAGCTCTTGCTGATTCAAATAAGGATGTAATTCAACTTGATTGACCATCGGCTTAATTTCAGCATCCTTCAGTACATCTTCAAGATGGTGAATCTGGAAGTTGCTGACCCCAATGGCTTTTACCCGGCCCTCTTTATACAACATTTCAAGCGCTCTCCAAGACTCTTTATATTTTCCTTTTACAGGCCAGTGAATAAGGTACAGATCCAGGTATTCAAGTCCGAGTTTAGCTAAGCTAGTCTCGTAGGCGGCAATGGTTTCTTCGTAGCCCATATCTGCGGTCCAGACCTTTGAGGTTACGAAAAGCTCTTCTCTGGACAAGCTGTTCTCTTGCAGAGCCTCTTGGATGGCTTGTCCCACGCCTGTTTCATTCTCATAAATTGCGGCAGTGTCAATGCTGCGGTAACCGTGTCTAATAGCGGATTTGATCGCTTGTATCAGTTCTGCGCCTTCTTCCACTTTAAATACGCCAAGCCCTAGCCAAGGCATATTTATACCGTTGTGTAATGTAGTTGTATCCTGTAGATGTTGAGCCATAATAAAGTAACCTCCTAAGATATTTAAAAGTTTGTTTGGGTTGTTAATGGACTGCTCTTTAAGCAGCTTTAGTCTGGAGAGGAGCCTCATCTTTCTTCTCCAGAGCACGGCTCCATGCCGTTAGTAATACAGCGGACAGAACCATGATGGCACCTACCCAAGTGGTATGAATCAGTCCCATATGATCTGTGACGATGCCGCCAAGGTACGCACCAATGGCAATACCAGCGTTAAAAGCAGCAATATTTAATGCAGAAGCTACATCTCGTGCACTTGGCGCATATCGATCTGCAAGCGTAACGACATGTACTTGCAAGCCGGGCACGTTCATGAAAGCTAACAGTCCCATAAAGAAGATCGTAATCAGTGCGGCAACCTTGTAAGGTGCGGTAAAAGCTAAGACAAATAAGACGACAGCTTGGACTGCAAACATATAGAATAGAGCATTCATCGGTTTGCGGTTGGCGGCTTTACCTCCAATCACGTTCCCGATGGCAATCGCAATGCCGTATACAAGCAAGATTACGGCGACTGTATTCTCTTTGAAGCCGCTGATCTCATGCAGAAGGGGCGATAAATAAGTAAAGACTACAAATGTGCCCCCATAGCCCAAAGCCGTAATCGCGAAGGCAAGCAGTAAACGCCCATTGGTGACCAGCTTAACTTGCTCACGAAGGGGTGTATGGGTACCTTTGCGCAGCCCGGATGAAGGAACAAGGATCAGATTGCCGATGAGTGCTATAAGCCCGATAGCAATAATAGCAACAAATGCAGCACGCCAGCCGAGTTGTTGGCCAAGGAACGTACCTAGCGGAACGCCAGTAACAGTAGCTACTGTAAGTCCAGTGAACATGATGGCAATGGCACTGGCCTTACGATCCTCAGGCACGAGGTCGGCGGCAATAGTCGAAGCAATCGACATGAACAAGCCATGGGCCAGAGCGGAAATTACTCTCGCGATTAACAGCAATGTAATTCCGTCCGCAGCCGCCGCAAGACTATTGCCGATAATAAAGACGATCATAATGCTTAGCAGTAAGGTTTTGCGCGATATCGACGTGGTTAGCGACGTTAAGATGGGTGCGCCAAAAGTTACTCCTAAAGCGTATAAAGTAACGGTCAACCCGGCTGTGGTTACCGGTATATGCAGATCCGTGGCGATTAAAGGCAGCAGCCCCACACTGATAAACTCAGTGGTACCAATCGCAAAGGCACTAATGGCTAGAGCTAAGAGCGCCAAGGTGCTTCTTTTTTTATCTAAGGACATTTCTTTCACTCCTACGCTGTGTTAATCACCGGCCGGTAAGTGCTATTATGAAGAGATCTGTCCATTTAGTATAGTACGTACTTTAAAGTGCTATAGGTACTAAAAAGTACCTATAGCGCAACTCGCCAAACCGCAAAAAGCATGGGCACCCTGATCTCGTCAGGTTTGTCCATGCTTTTTTGCTATGCTTGTTATATAGTCCCAATAGGGTTAACGAGACCGTTGTTTAAGGTGGCGCCGTTTAGTTGTGCCTTTGTTAGTGGCGTGCCCACCCGATCCTCCACCAACCGCCTGCTGCTGTCTTGTTCCTGGGCTTTCAATAGCGGAGTTTGTTCCACCGGTGCTGAACGTTCCGCCTCCGCTTGCTACCTGAGTTGCGGAGGCATTCTGGCTCCGTTTAGGCAGTTTAACCGTCTGGGTATTGATAACGACCACAACTTCTTTGCGATACGGATATAATAAGAGGGGTTTAGCTTTGCCGCGTTTGTTGCCCCCACTGCCTAGGTTAGTCGCATCGCCGCCTGCGCCGACACTTTGTTGTTGGCGTGTATAGGGAGAAGCAATGGCGGCATTATTGCCGCTTGCGCTGCTGCGCCCTGCACCGCTTGCAATTTGTGTAGTGTTGGGGGCGTTCGTATATTGATTGTTGATGACAAAGACTAATCTGTCCACTCCGTGGAGTGGGGTCCTTGTAATTATGCGCCGTTTTCCTTTTTGAATAATGACAACGATCCGGTCTCTTTTATAGGCCACCCATATTCACTCTCCCATACTTTGACTTCATTAACATTAATGCAGATGGGGGGAATAAGTGATGAATACGGGCGATCTACCTCGAAAAACAATCATTTGCCTAAGTTAGCTGCCTACTAAACGGTTTATTTATTCAAAGCTATATTTGATCCCCCATTGCTCCCGGACATTGCTCATAATGTCCATGACATCCAAGGAGAGGTTGAGGGTCTCTTTATGGCTTTTATCTGCAATATACCGCTGCATATCTTCAATCTCGTATTGCAAAGCTTTGGCTGTATCTCCAGCTTCAATCGTCTCTACTGTGCCATCCAAATATTGAATGGTGGCTTTGCTGGCCCGCGGGAAATTGTCTACGGTAATAAATCCGAGCTCTCCTGCAACCACCCCCCGTTTAGGCATTTTGGAGCGCATTGTAAGGGAGATTACCGCCATTTCATCTGCCGCATTGTTAAGAATAATACCGGATTGCTCGTCCACTCCTGTCTCGAATTGTTTTACCGTAGTAAGAATCTCATGGGGCTGTTTGGACAGGAAGAATCTTGTGAAGGACAGCGCATATGTCCCAATATCCAGCAGTGCTCCGCCCGCCAGATCTTTGCTGAAGAAACGGTTGTTCACATCATATTCTTTATGGCTGCCAAAGGAGACCTGCACCATTTTGAGGCGCCCGATGATGCCGTCATCAATGAGCTGCCGCAGTTTCTTATACAGTGGCATATGGTAGATGGTCATAGCTTCGGCCACAACCAGATCCTTTTCAGCGGCAAGTCGGGTGACTTCTTGAAGTTGTTTGCTGTTCACCGTGATTGCTTTTTCGCAGAGAACATGTTTGTTATTCTGTAAGCTTTCAATGATGTATTCATAATGATTGCTATGTGGCGTAGAGATGTACACTACATCAATTGCAGGATCTTGCAGCATTTCACTGTAACTGCCATAAGCTTTCGTGGCTCCATATTGATTAGCGAATTGTTGTGCTTTCTCCAAGCTTCGCGACCCAACCGCATACAACGTTCCTCCCGTTTCATTCAGCGCAGTCGCAAATTCGGCAGCTATACTTCCTGGACCGACAATTGCCCACTTTAAAGGGTTCATTTCCAGCACCTCACTTGTTTGATTTTTTGTTTTTATTTAGAGATACCTTGATTCCATCTGAACCATTCATCTTCATAAAAGTTTTGATATTAAGCACATTTGTGCAATATAATAATAAATGTGCAAAACAATCGTCTACAGTATAGCGGGGGGGTCTAAATCCGTCAAACTGTTGAATACGCGGGGGCGTTGTAACATGGATCGAAAAGAAGATAAGAAGCTGCTTATTAAAATAGCACAAATGTATTATGAACAGAATTTAACGCAGAGTGAAATCTCCAGCCAACTTGGTATATATCGTACCACCATCAGCAGGATGCTAAAGAGGGTACGTGAAGAAGGGATCGTTACAATAACTATTAATTACGATACTGGCGATCATTTTACATTGGAGCAGGAGCTGAAGGAGCGGTTCGGGCTACGGGAAGCCGTTGTTGTGGAGGTAGATCCTGCACAGTCCAGCACGATTAAACGCAAAGCTATAGGACAAGCCTGTGCGAGATGGCTCGAGCAAGTGCTTCTCCCGAAAGATACGATTGGATTTTCTTGGGGAAGCAGCTTAGCTGCCGTCGTAGATAGCCTAACACAAGCCCAGAGACCATTTGTAACCTGTGTACCTACGGTCGGCGGCCCATCAGGAAAGATGGAGAGCGGGTACCATGTAAATAACATCTGTTATCAAGCTGCTCTAAAATGGGGTGCGCGCTCGTTAATGATTGATGTTCCAGCGATCACGGAGCAAAAGGAAACTAGAGATCAACTGATGAATTCGCAGTATTATCAGACCATTGCCAAGGCGTGGGACCATCTGGATATCGCTGTGTTCGGCATCGGATCGCCGGAAATGAAAGGGGAAGAGGCGTGGCGCGGTTTTTATGGTGATGCAGTGATTGCTGAGCTGGAGAATGGAAAGGTCGCTGGTGATATCTGTTCACGATTCTATGATGGCAACGGGATTCCCGTGCATACCGGAATATCGGATCGAACACTGACCATTGAGCTGGAGCAAATTAAGCAAGCACGGTATTCAATTGGTGTAGCGGAGTCACTTGAGAAGGTAACGGGGATCCTTGGGGCACTAAATGGGGGTTATATGAATGTACTTGTAACGACCCAAGAAACAGCGCAGAAGATATTGGAGTAGTAACTACTAAATGTAAACAATTGAATTTCGTGAAAATAACCTGAAAATGGCATGCAAATTGCTTAAAATTTTGCTTGTAAGCACCAGACAGAGCGTGTAAGATATACAAGGTATTCATATTGAACATTTATAAAAATATAAGTTTCACATTATACATTATCCTTATATTTGCTTGTCAACTCATATAATCTTGGGAATATGGCCCATAAGTTTCTACCGGATAACCAATGTAATTATCCGACTATGAGTGAAATAGCGCATCTAGGGTTCCGCTTCCTGACTATGGAAGGACTGGACCGAGCGATGCGGACACTATGCAGTGTTACACCACTAAGGGACAAAAACCCAGAAGGACAAATTCACTTGAGAGAAACGACTCAAGGGATTTGTCCTTTTTTTGTTTTTAATTCAGAAGGAGAGATCAAGTTTACTATGAAGGTACTTCAAGAGCGCATCAGACAAGAGGGTCTTATTTTATCAGATACGGTACTAAAGGTAGATTCATTTCTGAATCATCAGGTGGATACGGAGCTTGCCTTACAAATTGGACAGGAGTTCAAGCGGTTGTTCGGACATTTGCCTATCACTAAAATCATCACTATTGAAGCGAGTGGCATTCAATTTGCCATGGCTACGGCCATCGCCTTAGGCGTACCGTTTGTATATGCGAAGAAAAAGAAAGCAGTGACCTTATCTGAAGCGGTCTATTCCGCGCCGGTACATTCTTTTACACGCAAAGAGGATTATATGGTTAGTGTCTCGCAAAAATATATCGGACCAAGTGATAAGGTGCTTATTGTAGATGACTTTTTGGCTACTGGTGCTGCTCTTGTTGGACTGGTTGATATCGTGAAAGAGGCTGGCGCTGAACTCCTTGGCGTTGGTTGTGTGATTGAAAAATGCTTCCAAGAAGGCCGGAGTCTACTCGAGGATAGAGGGATAGAAGTCCATGCTTTAGCCCGGATTACATCTATGTCACCAGGTGAAATTCACTTCATTGATAATGAAAGTTCAAAAGAGCCAATCAAGGAGAGTGCGAGATGTTAAGCAAGAAAAAAGTATTTGCGTTAGGATTTCAGCATGTACTGGCGATGTATGCCGGAGCAGTTGTTGTTCCGCTGATCGTAGGGAACGCGCTGAACCTGAATGCCACCCAAATGGCCTATCTTATCGCAGCTGATTTGTTTACTTGCGGGTTAGCTACTTTGCTGCAGATTATGGGCACTAAGTATTTTGGCAGCAGGCTGCCGGTTATTCTTGGATGTACCTTTACGGCAGTAGGGCCGATTATCGCTATCGGCAGTGCCAACAATTTGGCGACGGTGTACGGAGCAATTATTTTATCTGGTTTATTCGTGGTACTGGCGGCCCCCCTTTATGGGAAGCTACTGAGGTTTTTCCCAACGATAGTAACGGGCTCAGTCGTGACCATTATTGGGTTATCTCTTATTCCTGTAGCTATGAATAGCGTAGCTGGCGGAGAAGGCAGCGCTGATTTTGGGAATCCCCGCAATTTGTTGCTTGCACTGATCACGCTGCTGGTCATTTTAGCGGTTAACCGTTTTACTACAGGATTTCTTCGCTCGGTCTCTGTCTTGATAGGTCTTTTAGTGGGTACAATTATTGCTTATGGAATGGGCATTGTTAGTTTCTCTACAGTAGGTGAAGCCTCTTGGGTAAGTGTTGCACAGCCTTTCTACTTCGGATGGCCTCAGTTCAATCTTACGGCTATTTTCACTATGATCATTGTTAATATTGTTAGTATGGTGGAGTCCACAGGTGTTTACTTTGCGATTGGTAAAGTGACGGATCAGAAAGTGGAACAAAAGCAGATCGTAAACGGGCTGCGTTCGGAAGGTTTGGCGATTATGCTGGGCGGGATCTTTAATGCATTTCCGTACACAGCATTTTCGCAAAATGTAGGTCTGGTCTCGCTGACTCGGGTCAAAACTCGGAATGTTATTTTTGCAGCCGGCGGGATTATGGTTGTGCTTGGACTACTGCCTAAATTGGCGGCTCTGACAACAGTTATTCCCAATGCCGTACTGGGCGGAGCGATGATCGTGATGTTCGGATCGGTTGCTGTTTCCGGGATGTCGATTCTGTCAGAGGTAGATCTGCGCAAGGATGGTAATCTGCTGATTGCCGCTTGTAGTATCGCTGTTGGATTGGGTTCGGCAACAGTACCTGCAATGTTCGATCAATTGCCTGAATTCGCTCGGATGCTGCTGCAAAACGGTATCGTATCCGGTTCCCTTACAGCGATTGTGCTGAATATCTTCCTCTCCAAGACAAAGGATAATGTTCTGGCAGAAGATCCTGCTGCCCCTGTTCTAACGAAAGAAACTCAAGTTTCTTAATACGTCTAATTCATGTTAAAAGACCAAGCTCTGGTGTGCTGAAACCTAAGCTTGGTCTTTTTCTCATGCTCAGAGCTTGTGCATATGCACAAAAAAATAGGTTGTCCCGTCAATATTATTGGGTTTGTAAGCGCAGTATACTCAGTTTAGAAAGCGTTATCAAATTACACACTGTATAGTGTCAAATTCTTATACTAGGGGGCAACTAGAGATGGAAGGCACAGTAATTAACTGGATGGGCGCGATTGCGGGATTGATTCTGGCCGTCGTATTGATTTTCAAAAAGGTTAACCCGGTCTACGCACTTTTTTTAGGCGCGATTGCCGGAGGAATATTAGGCGGGGCATCCATTGCAGAGACAGTACAATATGTCATCGACGGAACGAATAGTGTTATGGGTGCAGTTGTACGTGTTCTCGCAGCTGGTGTGCTGGCCGGGGTATTGATTGAATCAGGGGCAGCCGAACGAATGGCCGAGACCATAGTAGATAAGCTTGGCGAAAAGAAAGCGTTATTATCTATAGCGCTGGCAACTATGATTATTACAGCGGTAGGCGTATTCATCACAGTCGCTATCATTATTGTCGCTCCAATCGCTTTGTCCGTAGGTAAGAAGATCGGCATTTCCAAAACCGCTTTGCTGCTCGCACTGGTCGGTGGCGGTAAAGCCGGTAACATTATTTCACCGAACCCGAACACCATTGCCGTAGCTAAAGGCTTTGATGTAGATTTGGCTCAGGTCATGATTCATGGATTCATCCCAGCCATTGCGGGTCTGATTGTCACTGTTATTATTGCTAATCTGCTGGTCAACAAAGGTGTGAAAATTGCAGAGGGCGACGTTGTAACTAAAGAGGAAGACAGTACTAAGGTTAAACCTAGCTTTGGCCGTGCCATCGTCGCTCCAGTTTTCGCTATTTTACTTCTAGCCATTAACCCAATCGGAAATATTCTAAATATTGAATTGCTGAAATCATTTAAAGTCGATTCTATGATCATCTTGCCTCTTGCCGGCATTATTGGATTGATTGCTATGAAACAAACGAAGAACATCATTTCTTTTACAACCTCAGGGTTAAATAAAATGACAGGTACAGCCATTATCCTGATTGGTGCTGGTGCTATCGCTGGTATTATCTCGAAATCGGATTTGAGTGCTACTGTTGTAGATGCAATAACGGCTATGGGGATTTCCGGAACGTTCCTTGCGCCAATTGCAGGGATCCTGATGGCGGCTGCTACAGCATCAACCTCTACGGCTTCTATCGTGGCTGCCGGATCATTTGGTCCCGCTATTCTTTCGATGGGCACAGCGCCGCTAAATGCAGCAATTATGGTGCACACCGGGGCTACAGTTATTGACCATCTGCCACACGGTAACTTCTTCCACGTGACCGCTGATTCCGTTAAGATGAACATTAAGGACCGGATGTCACTGATTCCTTATGAAAGTCTCGTGGGTCTGACGATGGCTATCGTCGCCACTATATTATACGGCTTCATCCTATAATTTATATTTGCAACTAGAAGGGACGGATATTCTATGAATAAAGACTTTGTCATCGTATTGGCACCGGATTCTTTCAAGGAAAGCATGACAGCCAAAGAAGCTTGTGAAGCCATGGAAAAAGGCATTCACAAAGTAAATTCTAATATTACTTGTATTCATGTACCCATGGCAGATGGCGGCGAAGGAACGATGCAGTCCTTGGTCGATGCAACGGAAGGTACAGTATATATAACAAAAGTTAAAGGGCCACTGGGCAATGAAGTTAGCGCATCCTACGGAATCACAGGAGACGGGCTGACAGGGGTGCTGGAAATGGCTAGTGCGAGTGGTATTCAGCTGGTATCCCCTGAGACACGTAACCCGTTGATTACAACCACCTACGGGACAGGACAATTAATCAAAGCATGTCTGGATCGTGGGGTCAGCAAGCTGCTGATCGGTATCGGTGGCAGTGCCACCAATGACGGAGGCGCCGGGATGGTGCAGGCATTAGGCGGCAGGCTGCTGGATGCCGAAGGCAATGAGCTGTTGTTTGGTGGTGGTGAGCTCGGCAGATTAGCCCGTATTGATCTGAGTGGATTTGACCCTCGCCTTAAGGAAGTACAGGTTGAAGTGGCTTGCGACGTTACGAATCCATTATGTGGTCCGACCGGGGCCTCCAATGTATTTGGTCCGCAAAAAGGGGCTACTTCGGATATGATCAAACAGCTGGACAGCAATCTGCATCATTATGCGAGTGTCATCAAAGAGCAATTGGGTTTCGATATTATAGATATGCCTGGTGCTGGTGCAGCGGGTGGCCTTGGGGCAGGACTGGTGGTGTTCTTAAACGGAATATTAAAAAAAGGCATTGAGCTTGTGATCGACTATACTGGACTTGAAGAAAAAGTGCAGCAGGCGGACATGGTGTGGACCGGGGAAGGAAGCATCGATTTCCAGACCCAATATGGCAAGACTCCGCTTGGCGTTGCTGAGGTAGCTAAGAAATATAATAAACCTGTGCTGGCTTTTGCGGGACGGATCGGCGATCAGACGGAAGTGCTGTATGATAAAGGGATTGATGCTATTTTTGGGATCATGCCAGGTGCAGCTTCATTGGAGGATGCCTTGAATAAAGGGCAAGAGAATCTGGAAAGAACGGCTGAGAATGTGGCTAGGTTAGTCATGTTGAACCAAGGAAGCTGATTGAATTATACAAAGTGATAGAGGGGCTGACTGAACGGAGTCAGCCCCTTTTTCTTTTTTAAGGTAGAAGCTTTCTGAGTAGAATATAAAGGGACAGGAGGTACAGACATGAAGATATCGAAATCACTTGCAGGACAAATAGCACAAGAAATGATGAGCGTAGTTCCTTATAACATTAATGTTATGGATGAGAGCGGCTTTATTGTGGGGAGCGGAGATCTGAAACGGGTCGGAACCTTACATGAGGGAGCGAGAATAGCCATTCAAAGTGGGCATGTCTTTGAAGTGTACGAGGATGGCAGCGGCATGAAGCCGGGGGTGAATGAACCCATTATTATAGATCATAAAGTTTTGGGTGTGGTAGGTATTACGGGACATCCAGATGAGGTTAGGCCGTTTAGTAAGCTGGTCAGAGTCACTACTATATTACTTATTGAGCAGGAAGCAAGGAACAAGCTGGAACAGGATGAGCGAGTAAAACGTGTGAAATTTTATCATGAATTGTCTTATCGTAAAGAAGCATATGATCTTGAGTTTCTGGAACGGGCGGGCAGCTATGGGCTTGATCTTAAGAAAAAATGCTGGGCGATCCTAGTGGAAGGCGATGTGAACGGAAAAGAATTCAAAAATGTATTTAGGTCCTATCCACATTACTGGAATTTGGAGAATGATAAGGCGGTTTTTTTTATAACGGATGTTTTTCTTTATAAAGAGCTCATAGGAAAACTAAATTCATGTGCGAATGTGGGGCGAATAGGTTCTGGCGAAGCAGAGGAGTTAGCTGCTTATTCACTTGAACAGGCCCAGGCGGCGATTAGTGTTGGTAGTAGAGTCGACCCGCTCAAGATACTGTACACTTATGAAGAACTAAGATTCTTAATTCATCTCTCCTATGACGGGGCAGAACGGCCCGGGACGATTTATGCTCTACTGGATCAGTCGGGCGATAAGACAGGCCTGATTGAAACACTGCAAGTATTTATTGCTGAGAATGGGGACCATAATCGTACTGTACAGAAGCTGAATATTCACCGAAATACACTGAACTACCGGCTTAATCGCATTCATACATTAACGGGCAAAAATCCACGCAACTACATGGAGTTGTTTGAATTGTTGTGCGGATTGATGTGGCGTAAGTAGTCTAAATCCCCCTATTCCAATTGCCATCCTGATTTTATAGGCATAAACTTAGATAAGCTTGTATAGATAAATTAGGACAGGGATGGATAGGAATGAATGAGAAAGTAGTAATGAATGATAAAGTAGTCATGCCATTATGGACCATGTGCCTTTTTATCGTAGTGATGAACACAACGATGTTTAATGTATCACTTCCAACCATTATTCAGGATCTCCAAATTTCTGCTGATCTAGGTTCATGGGTAATTTCGAGCTATTCGATTGGATATGCTTTATCGACGGTTATTTATAGCCGCTTATCAGACGTGGTGCCGATTCGGAGACTTTTGACCGTTGGCTTAATTACTCTCGGGTTGGCCTCAGTGTTTGGATTATTTGCGCATGACTTTAATACATTATTGATAACGAGAATAGTACAATCTGCTGGCGCGGGTGCGATGGCTGGATTGGGTCTCGTACTGGCTAGCCGTTATGTGCCTATTGAAAGACGTGGTGCGGCTATCGCCATGATCTCCGCAGGGAGTGCAATGGCCTTTGGTTTGGGCCCGATTTTTGGTGGTGTCATCAGTCAGTATTTTGGCTGGAACGGGTTATTCGGAATTACTTGCCTTGTGCTTGTTGTATTGCCAGTACTGCTGCGGTTATTACCTAAGGAACAGCCGAAGCCTGCAAGCTTTGACGTTATTGGGGCGGCGCTGACCGTTGTAAATGCAGCAAGTCTGCTGGTAGCAGTAACCACCCAATCTCTGGTATGGTTGGCAGTGGGCGTAGTGTCTATTATCGTGCACGCTTGGTATTTGAAGAAGGCGAAGGAATCCTTTATTAACCCGCAGCTGCTAAAAATGCCGGGATACTTGAAGCTAGTTACCATAGGCTTTTGTATTCTGGTGCTGAACTTGGGGAATTTGTTCCTGATGCCGCTTGTGCTCGCTAATCTGTTTGGTAAATCCGCGTTGATGATTGGTTTGTTTATCGCACCAGGTGCGTTATTATCCGCATTTCTTACCCGTTTTGTTGGACGTTTTATTGACCGGTATGGCAACTTGCGCTTCTTAATCATAGGGCATTGTATTCTTGCCGCTGTTATGGCTGCATTTGCGCTGAACCTTTCTGTATCTCCTGTAGTTCTTCTGCTTGGTTATCTTTGCTTCTCTCCGGCCTTCTCGGCGACAATGGCATCCTTAAATAATGAAGCTTCTCGGGTTCTTCCGCGAACTTGGATTGGTTCAGGTATGGGGCTTTTACAACTGATTCAGTTCTTTGGAGGTTCTGTATCTGTTGCGGTCTGTGGGCTGTTGCTGCATGCTCAGCGTGATCTTGCGCCGGCAAAAGCCTATGAGCATGTATACGGACTGTTGCTCCTTGTCAGCTTGTGTTCGTTAGGAGTTCTCCTTTTATATAGACGTTCTTATTCCAAAAGTAATGCTGGGCAATCTATACAAGCTTAGAACTGAAACGAAAAGGTGATAAAAACGTATCAGATGCTATAGCAGATATAAGGAAGGAATGGTAATAATGGATAACGGGATGAGTGTAGTTTTAATCGAAAAAATGCCAGAAGGTGATCTACGAGTGATTGAAGAGCGTACGTGGAGCATGAATATGATAACTGCACTTGAACATGTCAATTATATAGTGGTGGGCAGTAAGGAATATGAGGCGGTTGAAGGACGACTGAATGTGGATGAGGGCAAGCTGGAGCTTTTGCTTGTTCCGATGCACACTGAGGGATAGAAGATCATCAGGGAAGGAGAACCTTACGATGGCTAAAGAAGAAAGGGATAAGGAATTGCCTGCATCAAAATTATTTACCGCAGATGGCAAACCCATCCGTGTATTATCAACATCGCTAGGCATAGCCTTATTAGCGAATGCTATGTTTATTCCTGGCGGAGCGGGGGCTAGCGCGAATACTTCTGCGGGCGAACCACAGCTAGTCTCTTGGTCTAATGAAGAGGTTAAAGCTTATTTTGATAAAAATGTGGATTGGAATATTCCCTACCCCGAAGAAGGTACGAAAGAGGTAGAGGAGCAAGGCCAAGGCGTAGTAACTTCAAACGGAACAACGGTAGTGAATAACTATGGCGGTTATCATTCAGGTTTTGGCTGGACGGATTTGCTTCTGTATCACATGTTGTTTAACAGCGGTGCCAATTACTCCTCCAGAGGATGGGCTAAGGACCGTCCTACCTATTATGGAGGCACGAGAACCACTTATAAACCACCTACTTATAGCAGCGAAAAGTTCCAGAATAAAAAGGTGCCCGGTTCTGTAGTGAAACCTAAAACCTCAACCTCATCCACGGGTTCCATCACGAGAAGAGGTTCCTCTTCAAAGAACGGAATCGGTGGCACTTCCAGTGGCTTAAACTCTTCGAAGAACTCTAAATCAAGCTCAGGCTCGAAATCTTCATCGAGATCTGGTTCCAGCAAGAGTGGTTTCGGCGGATGAGTGATCAGCAGAGCGTGTTTGAGATTCTGGATTTGTCTGATCTGGAGCGGGGCCCACGGGTACAAGCGCTGCATGAGCTTGGGTTCACTTGGGCAGATCTAGAGGAAGAAGAGTACTGGATGGATGCAATAGCTGTGATGCGCAGCGACATTTATAAAGAGCTTGAGGAAGCCTCCGCAAAGCTGTGGGCTATCCTCGATAAAGCGGTTCGGTATATACATCTAAAACGCGATTTGTATGAGCTGCTGGGCATTCCTCCTGTTCTTTGGGAGATGCTTGATGGGTTTCCTATTCCGGAAGAAGGTCTAATCAGTCGGTATGCAAGGTTCGATTTTGCGATAGCTAATGATGGAACCATCAAGCTTCTGGAACTGAATGCCGATACACCTACAGGTTATGTGGAGGCTTCCATAGCAACACCTTGGATCTGTGAACAGGCGGGTGTGACTAGTCCAAATCATGCGATGAAGGAACAACTTGCCGCAGCCTGGCAGATAGAACGACCAGATACCGCAGCTTGTGTTGCTTATGGCTCTCATCTTGAAGATTCGGGTACGATTGAAGCCTTGGCCAGACATAGCGGGCTTACTATTCAGTGTGTGGACTGTCTCGACCTGTGGGTCGATGAGGGCATTCTGAAGGACGGGGAGGACCGGGTGATAAAGCGGATGTTCGCCCTATATCCTAAAGAGTGGATGGCCGTCGATGAGGGTGGAGATGCACTTGCCTATGCTGTTGAACAGGGAAATCTTCAGCTTTTTAATGGACCGCACAGTATCCTGTTGCAGTCTAAGGGATTGATTGCAGCTGTGTGGGGAATGTATGAGCTTGGCTTATTATTTGACAATGAAGAGCGTGAGGCGATCTCACGTTATATTTTGCCTACTTATAATAAGCCTGTGTTCTCTGGCAGCTTTGTGTCCAAATCTGTATTTGGCCGCGAAGGCGGTTCTGTACGTCTCTTTGACGATAGTGGAACTCTAGAAATTGAGGACGAAGAGGGTTATGATAGCAGTCAGCTTTTTCCCTCTGTATATCAAAAAAGAGCTGAACTAGCCCGAATACACACCGCCGAAGGTGAATTCCACCTACTGACAGGCATGTTCGTCATTAATGGGAAGCCGTGTGGGCTGCTCGGCCGGGCTGGCGGACTGATTACGGGCAATGCCAGTCATTTTATCGCGTTGGGAGTGAGATAGTTGGATAAAAGTAAGGCTATAAACAAGTCGTCTACCAGATTAGTAAAGGCCCGGATCGGGGCTTTATGTATGATGCTTCTAACGGTATTGCTGCTTAGTGCATGTTCCAGTAATCAGGGGAGTGTGTTTGATTCAGGCACTGCTGAAACTTCTGACAGTGTTGCACGGGTACCTTGGGATTACCGGGTTGTGGAGAGTACTGTAGGTGATCTAATTGGTAGCGATATGACGGTGTTGCCGGATAATGAGCTGCTGCCGAATGATGAGAATTATGCTACTGGCGATAAAATATGGACACTGCAGTTCATGGACGCTGAGCTGATCACAGATGCCGACCAACGCAATGAAGTCCGCCTCTCTTCCTGGACGACCATTAAATCGTATCCCGATGAAAAAACAGCAGTCGAGGATCTTACCAACCTTAAGGTATCGGTAACTACAGATGTTGATCTTGTAGGAGTATACAAGACAAAATATAATGAGAAGACAAGAAACTTTGCCGTCCTCGAGCTGCCTTCCGGCAACCGGATCAAGCAGCCGATAGACGATGAGCGTTATGCAGCATTAGAGAAAGAAAAGACCGCTTCCGTAGTCCTTGAGGAAGTACATGATTTCGCCGATTATGACTCGGCATATGCGAAATTTCGGGGGTGGGCAAAGTGACGATTGTTGTTAATTTAATAGTCAGTATATTTGTGATTATTCTTCTGCAATTGTTGGGTATGGTTATCTTTGGCTTGATGACCCCGTTCAAGGATATGGAAGAGCTGAAAAAAGGGAATGTGGCTGTAGCTCTAGCGCTTGGCGGCAAATTTCTCGCTACAGCAATTATCATTGGAGTAGCGGCGTATACGAATACCTCTATTCTGCATATGATCATTTGGTTTGCTGTCGGTTATGTATGCCTCATCGCTGCTTACTGGATTTTTGAATTGGCGACCCCAAGCTTTAAAATTTCAGAACATCTGGAAAAAGGCAATGTGGCAGTAGGCACTATGCTCTGCTTGGTGTTTATCGGCACAGCATTTGCAGTCAGCAGTTTGATTGTTTAGTTCACAAATCGCAGATGGACATTAATAAGGCTGCCCTCAGTAATAACCTCGAGAGGCAGCTTTATTAATGTGAGGAAGGGATGGCAGATGCATTTTTTTCTGAGAATATCCACCAGGATGATGCGTTTACGCAAACGGTCGATCGGTCTGATTATTTTGATCTTTATAATTCTTAGCGCATCGATAGCTTACCTGCTTGAACCGAGTACATTCCACAACTGGTTTAATGCCTTCTATTGGGTCATGACAACGATGGCCACCGTTGGGTATGGGGATTATTTTGCCGAGACGGTAGTTGGTAAGCTATTCACCATGTTTCTATATATTTTTGGGATTGGTCTTCTCAGCTTGGTTATTGGCAAGGTTATTGACTCTATTGCAGAGGTGCAGAGAAGGAGAGGAGCAGGAACATTGAGCTTCCGGGGAAAGGATCATGTGATATTAATCAATTGGAGTAAGAAAGCGCAAGCTGCGGTAGATGAGGTGTTATGCTATTCACCTAAATGTCATATCGTCATCATTGATGAGATAGGACGGCATCCGCTGGAGCATATGGAACAGGTCCACTTTGTAAGCGGTGATGCTTCCAGCGATGAGATTCTCCTTAAAGCTAACATACACGAAGCCAGGGCAGCCATTGTGTTCGGAGACACACGGATTGATGAAGCATCGCTAATTGACGGGAAATCTCTGCTTATCGCCTCCAGCATTGAGCGCATAGCGCCACAAGTACATACTACCGTAGAAATTATGCAGGAGAAGAATATACAGAATTTCAGGCATGTTCAGGTCAATGAATTCGTTCTGTCGCATGATGCCATTTCTAGATTGGCAGTCCGATCCGCTCTGCAAGAGGGGAATTCAGAGGTGATTACGCAGCTGCTGAGCCGCCAGTATGGGGATGATATTTATGAGATTCCAGTGAATAGTGCATGGAAGACCTATGGGCAGGCGTTTCAGGAATTGCTCCTTCAAGGTGCAACTTTACTCTCGGATCGTAGTGACCTTAGCATCAATCGCAAGCTGGACCAGCCTATTCCTAAAGAGGCTAGATTATATATTGTTTCGGATGAAGAGACGTATCGGAGAATTAAAGGTTAGGTCAGTGATAAGCGAGTAAAGCGGATTTTCGGGAGAATGGCTTCTCGGAATTCCGCTTCTTTTTGTTTGCCGTTCCTTCCTTAAGGGTAAGAGATGAATATTATCGTTACTCTACCTTTCGGAAGGAGCCATTGTTAATGAGTGAACAGCAAAAAGTGAACGGAAATAGCAAAAATGAGCAACTGGAACAGTTTCGCAGTAAGGACGAAGGTCACGCTTTAACAACCAATCAGGGATTGAAAGTGTCCGAGGATGAGTTCTCCCTAAAAGCCGGTGACCGGGGGCCAACCTTGCTGGAGGATTTTCATTTTCGGGAAAAAATGACCCATTTCGATCACGAGCGGATTCCTGAGCGGATCGTGCATGCACGCGGATTTGCCGCCCACGGGGAGTTTGAAGTATATAAATCGTTGAAAGAATATACGAAGGCGAAATTCCTTCAAGATCCGTCCGTGAAGACCCCGGTGTTTGTCAGGTTCTCAACGGTAGCAGGATCACGGGGTTCGGCCGAAACTGTGCGGGATGCCCGGGGCTTCTCGACCAAATTTTATACCGAAGAAGGCAATTATGATTTGGTAGGCAATAATATGCCGGTCTTTTTTATACAGGATGCGATTAAGTTCCCTGATTTAGTGCATGCGCTTAAGCCGGAGCCGCATAATGAAATGCCTCAGGCAGCATCAGCCCATGATACCTTCTGGGATTTCATCGCCAATAATCAGGAATCGGCCCATATGGCGATGTGGCTGATGTCTGACCGCGCCATTCCGCGAAGCTTCCGGATGATGGAAGGGTTTGGAGTTCACACCTTCCGTCTGATCAATGAACAGGGGAAAGCGCATTTTGTTAAATTCCATTGGAAACCAGTACTTGGTGTACATTCTTTGGTGTGGGACGAAGCACAGAAAATATCTGGAGCGGACCCTGACTTTCACCGCCGTGATCTATGGGAATCGATTGAAGCCGGCAACTTTCCGGAATACGAGCTGGGCATTCAGCTTCTTAGTGAAGAAGACGAATTCAAGTTTGATTTCGATGTGCTGGACCCTACAAAGCTATGGCCAGAGGAAGACGTGCCCGTGCAGATCGTTGGGAAAATGACCTTGAACCGCAACGTGGATAATGTTTTTGCCGAAACGGAGCAGGTGGCTTTCCACCCTGGACATGTAGTGCCAGGGATTGATTTCACCAATGACCCGCTACTTCAGGGCAGATTGTTCTCTTATACGGATACCCAGCTGATTCGGCTTGGGGGTCCTAACTTTCATGAACTGCCGATTAATAGACCGGTGTGTCCTTTCCACAACAACCAGCGTGACGGATATGGGCGGCAGACGATTAATCAGGGCACTGTGAGTTATCATAATAATTCTCTGGCCCAAAACACGCCGAGACCTGTCCCAGAGGCTGAAGGCGGTTATGTGCATTATCAAGAAAAGGTTGAGGGCCGTAAGGTACGGAGCCGGAGTAAAAGCTTTGAGGATCATTTTTCACAAGCCAAGTTATTCTGGAATAGTATGAGCCCTCCGGAACAATTGCATATTATCGAAGCTTATTCTTTTGAGCTTGGAAAGGTTAAGAGTAAGTCGGTCCGACAGCAGGTCGTAAATATGCTTGCTAACATTACCTCCGAGCTTGCTGTACCTGTGGCAGAAGCCATTGGAGTAGCGGCTCCAGAAGTTGGCGGTTCCGAGGTCACTCAAGCTTCCCCTGCCTTAAGTCAGGCTAATACGAAAAAACATCCCAACACGCGGAAAGTAGGCGTGATTATCGGAGATGGTTTTGATGAAGCTGCGGTAATGCCTGTGTTGGACACGCTTATGGGAGCTGGGATACAACCGGAGCTAATCAGTGATAAGCTTGGATTTATTAAAGGCTCAAGCGGCACAGAGCTTGAAGTCATCCATACCTTGTCCACTACAGATTCGGTGCTCTTCGATGCGATTTATGCGGCTGGTGGAAATGCGGAACGCAAGAAATTCCATAAAGATGCAGCGTTATTCCTCAACCAAGCCTATGCACATTTTAAACCTATCGCGATGACGACAATACTTGCTGAGCTGCTTGCAACAGATGAACATAGAAGCAGTCCGGGAGTCATAATAGGCGATGGTGGGGAAGTTTTCGCGGCTAGCTTCGTTGCAGCCATTACTGCCCATCGTTTTTGGGAACGTATGGAATAAAGTAAGTAGATGACAGAAAAAGGAGGATCTGCTCGTCAGAAGGCGTGTGGATGCCTCTTTTTTTTCATCTAATGGTTTCATAAATTTAACATTTGGATTAAGGATGTGATGTATATTACCGTTATAGATAATACTAGGCAATATAAGCAGATGCTTAGAGAGGTGATTTTTTGAGGAAAGAGATAGCTGTTGCTATAGTGGTACTTACAGGTTTTACAGCATTAACAGCATGCGAGCAAACAGCAATGCCGGCATCAACACCCTCGCCCTCCGCGAATGTTCATACAACAGAGCCACCGAATCCTACGGGTTCGGCTAATAATGATATGGGGGACCCTTCACAGGAATTGGATGCTTTAGAGCAATTTATTGTTACGAAGCTTACCAGCTCGTCCGGTGTTTATACGAATTTAATTGAAACAGAGCAATCCGGGGAAGCAGCAAGCGGCCATGAGATTCTAAGTGAGTCTGCCTCTCTGAGGATGCTGGCAGCCGTACGGAGTGGTGAGAAAGAGCGATTTGCAGAAGAATGGGCGCTGGCTAAGCAAACCTTTGATATGAAGGGTGGTTTTAGCTACCGATATAGCCCTAAACAGCAGAAATTATATCCTGTGAATGCTGCCGTTGATGACTTACGTATCATTCGTGCGCTTTATGAAGCGGGGGATACGTTTAGAGATAAACAGTATACAGAAGAAGCGGCTAAGTATGGTGAGAGGTTTTATAACTATAATGTAAAAAATGGATATATGTATGACTTCTATGATGAAAATTACAAAAAAACCAACACATTCGTTACTTTATGTTATATTGATTTAGGTACAATGCAAAAATTGTCGGTTTCTGGAGAATCTCGTGACTTTTTGTTGAATAATATGAGCGTTATTCTGAAAGATGGATATTTATCAGATGAGTTTCCCTTCTATGAAACAAGGTTTAATTATGAGAGTGGAACCTATAGTTCGGAGAATATCAATACAGTAGAATCGCTACTGTCTATTCTGGCTTTGGCAGAGGTAGACCAGCAGAAATCCTCCAGCATTAATTTTATCAAGCAGCAGGTCGAGGCTGGCACATTATATGGACAATATTCGCGTGAGGGAAAGCCGCTTAACGATATTCGCTCAACAGCCATTTACGCCATTACGGCTATGATTGGTGCCGAGACCGGAGACGATGCACTCTATCGCAAAAGCATTGAAAGAATGAACGAGTTCAGAATAACCGATGCCGGCAGCTCACTGTATGGAGGCTTCGGCGATGTAGCTAGTGGCCAAGCCTATTCCTTTGACAATCTGATGGCATCATTGGCCTATGTCTATTAATTTAAACCTATAGTAACGAAGGTGAATCTGCATGATAAACAACACGGTGAAATCACCTCTGAGGCAGGGGATGTCACTCGCTAACCTACCGTTGCCATTGTCCCCGGCTTTTATCACTGCTTTTGGAGTGTTGCTTATAACCATCATCGCCTTATTTACCGCCCCGTATGTCGGAATGGCGGATAATGGTGATTTTTTTCGCAGCATCTATAGTAACGGAATTTATTTCAATCTGCCGGATTATGACGAGCAATACTTTGGTTATTTTGTAAAGCAATATGGAATCTTTCAGTATTTTAATGAGAATGGCGCGACATTATTTTCTTCACAGTCCCTATTTATTCAGCTGGCCATTGGACTTAATAAGCTGTTTTTTAGCAGCGAGGTTTTCGATATCCGGTTTCAAGCAGTCATTTACACGATTTTATATGCTGCGGCGATCTACTTATTAATAGAGGCTATTACATGGGGGATGACCCGCAAGCAGGGATGGGTCACTGCAGGTATTGCTATTTTTATATTTGGAGATACCGGGTATACCGCTTATTTCAACTCCTTTTACGGCGAGAGCGTCGTGATGATCACGATGATTACTATGTTCGCAGCTTGGTTGTTGTTATATCAAAAAAGATACAATGACTACGTGCTGCTGGCCCTGTTCTTGATCAGTACGATTATCCTGACTACTTCCAAGCAGCAAAATGCGCCAGTGGGTATAATCATTGCGGTTCTGGGGTGTTCAATCCTTTGGATTCGCAGGGATAAGATCTTTCGTATTCTGACCCTGGTTTCCCTTGCTTTGATCCTGTTCGCAGGTGTGTTCACTTATTTGAATATCTCGGATGAGTTCGTGAATATTAACCAGTTCCATGCCATGACCCGAGGGGTGCTGAAGGATTCCTCCGATCCGGAGAAGGCACTGAAGTCATTCGATATTGATGAACAATATGCCATCTTGAAAAATAGCATTTACTACGAGAAATACGGAACTATTGATGTGAATTCGCCGATCCTCCAAGAGAACTTTTACAGTCGTTACGGATTTGTTTCGATCCTTAAATACTATATATCGAATCCGGATCAGCTTAACTCGATTCTTAATGTAGCTGCTCAAAGTGCATTCTCGATTAAACCAGCGGCGATGGGCAATTACGAGCAATCTGTTGGGAAGGAATTTCGAGCACAGAGTCACTTTTTTACTGGATACAGTCAGCTGAAAAAGGCTTTAGCACCACGAACGATAGGTTTTATCTTCCTTTGGACAGTGCTTGTCATCGGTCTGTATATGCCTTCCTTCGTAACAGCCATTAAGGCACGCAATTTTAGAGGATTGCAGCGGATGGTATTGATTGTCGCTACGATAGGCATTGGTCTTTCAGGCATTTTTGTATCGATTATCGGTGCCGGTGATGCCGACATTTCCAAGCATGAATTCTTGTTCACCTTATCTTTTGATTTGGTGACCTTTTTGACAGTATCTAGTGTGATCGGACGCAGATTCTCCAAAAATCGCAAAAAGCCGGTTAACGAGAGCCCCACCATGTCTAGTCCATTTACAAAGCCTCAAAAGGATGTGAGTGTTTGAAGCGCAGAGGGATCTTATACTGTATATTGCTGCTGACGCTGAGCTTAACCATCCTATTGCTGCCCGCCACTCCTGTTCAATCTGCTGCATCGCCACAACAAGTCTTACTACTCTATGACAGCCTTGCCAAGGGGACCTTTAAGGATGGAAATGTGACTGAACTTCAACGTCTGCTGGCAGCTTACTCGACAAAGGTTACACTTCGAAGCCTAGATCAATACGAGCAGGGGATGCTGAAAAATTACTCCAGAGTGATCATGGTCCGTAACGAAGCGGATATTTCGATCACGAATAAATCCTATATAGAGGATTGGGAGTATTATCAGGGGCAGTATTTGCATATCGGGTACAACCCACCCGCTAGTCTAACGAAGGCGTTACAGCTAACCACTGATGTGATCTATGACGGGAGTGCTGAGCTCGAAATCGGACAGTTCTCCGGAATTCAAGTTAAGGTGCAGGATATGCCTTATATTGTAGCGAGTCAGGCGGTCAAATCCCTTGGGAAACTCTCTTTTGCGGAGGAGGGTCTGCAAGCACCGTACGCTGTGAGTAAGGGGAATGATACATATGCCCCATATTTTGAACAAGGGAATGTCAGTACGCTGGGGATGGCGTATGTTCTGAAGGATTGGCTCCATATCACTGCTGCTCCTAAAATGTACTTTGCGATCAAAGAAATCTATCCTTTCTCCGATCTGCAACTGCTGGCAGAAACGGGTGAGCGGCTGTATCAACTGGGGATTCCGTTTCTTGCAAGTGTGCGGCCTGTGTTCAGCAATACCGATTATCCGGCCATGCAGCGTTATTTAGTGGCTATGAAAAGTGTGCAATCCAGCAATGGAAGCATTCTGGTCAATGCCCCAGTGGTGATGCCAACGATAAGCTCCAGTGACCATACGCTTAAAGGAAAGATGAATGATTTCATCAATCTGTTGGCCGAAAACGGGCTTGGGCCGCTTGGAGTCGGAGCGGAAATGCATTGGTCGTATGACAAAGAGTATTCAGAAGCGGGGATGAGCTTTTTTGATTCTGTGGTGTTATATCCGGATGAACAGATTGATTATATGGAGCAGAGCGACACCTCTAAATCCTTTCCATCCTCTTTATATAGCGTTCCGCTGGAATTTCTTCAAGCTTTGCATACATCCAATAAAGTGATACCGCAATTGCCGATGGATACTGTAATCACCGTCGACATGCCCGAGGATGAGCGTCAGCTTGAAGAAATGCTGCAAAGTCTGGAACGGAATTGGGTTTCTTTTGCCGATTATAAGCAAGAAGAGCATCAGGTCGTTACTGATCAGAACACAATCTCCTCATTAGATGGAATGATTTCTATTAATGGACAACCTCTAAGCCTGGACTATACACCGGAAACAGTGGATAGCGATTATCGCTACACAGAGGAGCAGCAAAAGAGCTTCACCCGACTTTTTAATATTCAGAATCAATTTTTTATTGTTGTGATCATGATTTCTCTGCTGCTGTTTGGCGGATTGTTAATGATCGGATACCGGTTATATCGCAGAAAGTTTTTGAAATGAGACAACTAATCGTGATTTGGAGGACCCTATGACGATTTCAGACGTGCTGATGGTGATTGCGGTGATCTGTATTTGGTCTCTGCTGCTGGTGAATGTGACCCTCATTATCGCGGGCTATCTATATTACATTAAATCCGAAAATGAGGATATACCAGAGATAGAGGGCGAATATCCTTTTGTTTCAATTATGGTTCCCGCTCACAATGAGGGGGTAGTGATTTGTAAGACGGTTGAATCTCTGCTGGCGCTGGATTATCCGCAAGATCGGTATGAGATTATTGTGATTAATGATAACTCCTCTGATAACAGTGCCGAGCTGCTTGCGGGCATACAATCCCGAAATCCGGGGCGTCAGCTGGTAGTCATTAATACGGATGCAGTTACAGGAGGCAAAGGCAAATCCAATGCCTTGAATATAGGCTTTACCAGCTGTAAAGGGGAGCTAATCGCCATTTATGATGCCGACAATACTCCGGAGAAAACAGCTTTGCGTTATCTGGTTGCTGAGATCATGCATGATTCCAGCCTCGGTGCGGTGATTGGGAAGTTCCGGACCCGTAATCGTGATGCAAGTTTACTGACCCGGTTCATTAATATTGAGACCTTATCCTTTCAATGGATGGCTCAAGCGGGACGCTGGAAGCTGTTCAAGCTTTGCACTATTCCGGGAACCAATTTCATTATGCGCAGGTCAATTGTGGAAAGCATCGGTGGTTGGGATGTTAAAGCGATAGCCGAGGATACAGAAATCAGCTTCCGGATTTATATGATGGGTTACCAAATCAAGTTCCAGCCGAAATCCGTCACGTGGGAGCAGGAACCACAGACCTTGAAGGTCTGGTTCAAGCAGCGAACCCGCTGGGCGAAGGGCAATATTTATGTCATTGTCAAAAATATTCCGCTGCTGTTCAATAAATCGGCCGCAAAGGTCCGGTTCGATATTCTTTATTTTCTATCCATTTACTTCTTGTTGCTGCTGTCGTTAATCACCTCAGATGTGCTGCTGATCCTGCATGCTTTGGGTTATGTGCATACTACTATTGCAGGTCTTAGTAATTTCTTATGGCTGCTCGCTATTATTCTTTTCGTTGTGGGGACCTTCATCACGCTAACGACAGAAAAGGGCGAGATGAGCTTGTCCAATCTAGGGATTGTAATGTTGATGTATGTGTCTTATTGCCAGCTGTGGATGGTTGTCGCGGCTAACGGATTATATCTATATCTGAAAGACCTCATCTTCAAAAGAGAAGCCAAATGGTATAAGACGGAGCGCTACTAACGAGGCACCAAAAAGTCATATGAGAAAAATGTAATCACAGGAGAAACAGAACATGAAGATAAAAAAACAGCTGGTTATACTGTTAACCTGCCTCTCCCTTTTGTTAATTCCAATCCATCCTGCTGCCGCAGAGACGTTGCCGCAGGATCATAAGTCCACTTACACAACCTCATTTACGGGAACGGACTCGTCCTTAACAGGTTCGAGTGCCCAGCAGCAATATTTTGAGGTTCTGGATTATTGGAATGTGGATCAAGTAAAGATCAAACTGCATTTTCAAATTTCACAAATTACCGAAGAGCAGATTTCTAGTGTTACCTTAACGCTAAACGGCAGCCCGTTCTATACGTTTCGTCCGTCACTACAAGACAACGGCGAACAGCTGTTGACCCTTGTGGCGCCCAAGGGGTTTCTGAAAAAAGGGACGAATACGCTGGGCATTCAGGGCTATTTAAAGACAGATCGTCAAGATGACCTCTTTTGTTCGGTCGATGAAACGTCGGATAATTGGCTGCATCTGTTCAATACGTCCAGTATTAACGTGATTTATACCGCAAAGCCCTTGAGTGGAGGGATCAGTGACTTCAGCGAGCGATTCGCCGGGATAGATACCTTAACGAAGAATCAGAGTATTCTGACTGTACCGGACAAAAGCACAGCGGCAGAAATGGAAGCAGCCACTTATGCTCTCTCCGGGCTTGTTAAGGGGATTACGTTAAATGATAAGACTATTCCCTTGCTTCCCTACCGGTCAGACACTGTGCAGAATAAGGCCGC
This sequence comes from Paenibacillus sp. FSL E2-0190, assembly GCF_037992965.1. Lineage (NCBI taxonomy): Bacteria > Bacillati > Bacillota > Bacilli > Caryophanales > Paenibacillaceae > Paenibacillus > Paenibacillus sp. FSL E2-0190. The sequence continues at coordinate 6,780,528 of NZ_CP150306.1, read as the reverse complement.
AGTTGTACTGGTAGCTATGTATGACAGAGTACCAAGCGGGCTGAAAGCTCAGCTAAGCTCCACTGAAGATTTGGGTACGCACGCGCTGCTCCAGCTAGTGAATAAGGATACCCAGCCCACCTTGGTTGTAACCTCGAAGGATGAGAACTTGCTGATTAAAGCGGGTCGTTTGATTGCTAATCCAGAGCTGATCGGGCAGATCACTAGTGATCTGAAAACAGTAACGGATGCTACAGAAGTATCAGCACCTGCGCTTTCGATTAGCTCTAACATCACGTTCACTGAGACAGGTGATAAACTGACCGGGGCACATCATCAGGAGCAGACGTATTTTATTTCATTGCCAGCGAACCGCTCGATTGCCGATTCCGGTAAAATCAGCCTGGATTTCCGTTATGCACAGAATTTGGATTTTACTCGTTCATTGGTTACCGTGAGCATCAACAATACTCCGATTGGCAGTAAGAAGCTGACTAAGGAACTGGCGAATGGCGATATTCTTAATCTCTCGGTGCCTCAGAACTTGAATATCTCCGGAAATTTCTCGGTGACAGTGGCTTTTGATTTGGAGATCGAAGGAGCCAGATGTATTATCGATCGGGACCAAATGCCGTGGGCTTATATCAGTAAAGATTCTGTAATGCAGCTGAATACGAAGGATCGCACGGATCTCTTATTTAATAACTATCCATATCCGTTCATTCGCGATGGGATCTATAATCATGTGGCGGTTGTACTGCCCGAACAAATGGATGATTACGCCTATTTAAGTGTATCGAATATCTTTAATCTGCTTGGTAAATATGCCAGCGGAAATATAGGGAATATCCAGTTCTATACCGATTCTGTCAGCGCCGATCATTTGAAAAATAATAATATCATCGCTATTGGTGCTTATAAGAATAATAAGGTGATCCGTGATCAGAATACTAAGCTTTATTTTCAATATAACGGAGATGGAACCACAATTCGCTCCAATGAGAAAATGAGTATTGAAGAGCAATACGGCGCACGAATCGGAACACTGCAGCTGATTGATTCGCCATTTGAGGCGGGACGTGCATTGCTCGCGGTTACAGGGGTCAGCTCGGAAGAGTATTACTTAGGATCTAAACTGCTCGCTACAGAACGGGACAAGTGGAAGGTGTTTGGCGATGGTGCAATCGTTGATAAAGACGGTAATGTCAGCGCACACCGCTTCAAAACAATCACTGGAGCAGCCGAGGACTCTGTGGCCCAGAAAATAATGGAACGGTCGGATGTACTCAGTTTTATCATCGTGATTTTACTGGTGCTGACGCTGGTAGTTCTATCGCTGATCCTGCTGCTTCGCAAACACATGAAGAAACGTGGTGATAAGCGTGAGACGTAATCGCAGCTTAGTGTCGGACATCGCTCTCTTATCATTCCTGGTGTTATCGTTCCTCTGTATCGTCTTTATTGCAGGTGCACCGGATGATTACCTCCAGAATATTATCATTTTAACGGTGGCTTTTATTCTGGCCATTGTTACGTATTTTACGACGGTCACTGCGGGTCTGGTCTTGAATCTGGTGTTTATCTTTGCTTACGGATTCTACACGATGTACCAGACGATAACGCTGGGGGAAACGATTAGCCTAAATACTTATTTCTGGTTAATTATGACTCCGCTATTAACGGTCGTTCTATGGGTATTCACTTTAAGCAGCCGTGATTTGCAGGTGGAGAATGAGCAGCTACGCAAAAAGACTGCCAATATGGCTATCGTCGATGAAAACACAAATTTGCGGAACAGTATTTCTTTTCAGACGGATGCTACATTATTTACAAGCATTTCGACTCGCTATCAGATTCCGCTCACCCTGCTAGTGGTGAAGGTGAAGTATTGGAAAGAGATCAGACGGATCATTCCTGAAGATCAGCTGGCAGAAGCTATCTATGACGTGTCTCAGCTTAGTCAGGCGAGTATTCGTACCAATGATGCACTCTATCTGCTAGATAAGGATGAAGCAACATGGGGCCTGCTGCTGTTCACGGACAGCGATGGGGCGAAGATTGTGATCGAGCGGATTAAGCTCAAGCTTCAGGAGTTGAATGACAATAATTTCTCCAGAAAATATAAGGTCAGCCTGGGTCTTAAGATTGGGGCGGTCGAATACCAAGCCGGCACGATTGAGAATCCGCTGGATTTCATTGTTCAGGCCAAAAAACAGCTGGAGTACGACGTGTAGACCAGCTTAAAAATCAACAGTTTCACTATCAGCCTCTGTATGGATGGCGATGAGCACGCTTGCCGGCTCATCGCCTTTATTTATGACCAGATGTGGCACACAGGCATTCCAGCTAAAGGAATCCCCCGCTTGGAACATCCCGAAATCTTCACCTTGCTCCGCATAAACCTCACCTTTTATTACTAAATGGACCTCTTTGCCTTCGTGCGTCTGCGGAGTTTCACCCGTAGAAGTACCCGGAGGGAAATGGACAAGCACCATTCGTACACCACCTGCCGAGCTTAAATGCTCAACTTGCAGTCGATCACTTCCGCTACTGGTGATTTGCCGCTCCTCGGATCGTACCACCTGCATCCGCTCTTCCTTTTTTAACAGCAAATAAGCCAACGGAACGTTCAGCGCATCCGCAATCAGGCTAAGGGTTGCGATCGAGGGAGAGGTCTTATTAGTCTCAACCTGGCTCATAAAACCCTGTGACAGGCCAGTAGTTTCACAGATTTGGGCAATCGTTATATGTTTTCTTTTACGGATTGTACGAATGTTTGAACCTATATTCATTAGTAAAGCTCCTTTTAATATTAGTAATAACAAATATATTTTTATATTAACAAATTATTAATTGACATACTAGCCAGAGGTTTATAATATTATTCTTACAAATATTATTTTTGTATTACAAATATTTTGAAGGAGTGTTTAGTATGAAGGCACCTTATATATATGATGTCAGTCTACCTTCCGGTTACGATGAGAATCGGGTTTATCCGGTTATCTTCACCTTGCATGGCAAAGGTTCCAATGAGAAGAATATGTTCGGGCTTGTTGAGTCCTTGTCTGAAGAGTTTATTATTATCGGGATTCGGGGAAATATGATTTTAGGGGCAGGATTTCAATATTATGATCTCAAAAGTCTAGGTCATCCCATCCGCGAGCAGTTTGATCAGGTTGTATCGCAATTGCAGCAGTTTATCGAATACGCCACCGACAAATACCCTATAGATGCTAAACACCGTTATCTGCTTGGCTTCAGTCAAGGAGCCATTTTGTCCATGACTCTCGCGCTTACAATGGGGAATTTGCTTCGGGGAATTGTAGCGCTGAACGGTTATGTTCCGGGGTTTGTGAAGACGGATTATGAGCTGAAGAGTGTGCAGGAGTTATCGGTCTTCATCTCGCATGGTGAATATGACTCTGTATTTCCAATTTCAGTGGGGACAGAAACAGCCGCTTATTTCGAAGGTCTAACCCCATTATTAACCTTTAAAGCTTATCCTTCGGATCATGGGGTATTACCGCAGAATCAGCAGGACCTGATCGCTTGGTTACGGCAGAACTTAGGGAGTGATAAACTATGATACCTTCTTACTTTATTGCCCATGGTGCTCCTTCTCTGGTACTTGATAACAATGCATATACGAAATTTCTTGGGGAGCTCGCTGAGAGGAATGTCAAACCGAAAGCGATTGTTGTATTTTCTGCACATTTCGAAGAACACACACAATCGGTTGGAGTTATGGAGACTTTCGACACCATCTATGATTTCTATGGCTTCCCAGATGAGATGTATCGAATGACTTATCCTGCCAAAGGGGACAATGAGGTTGCACAGCAAATTATGTCTTTGTTCCACAAGAATGGGATTGTCAGCAAATTTAATACAGAGCGTGGACTAGATCACGGAGCTTGGGCTATTCTTAAATTAATCTATCCGAATGCAGATATTCCTGTCGTGTCTTTGTCAGTTAATCGAGAGCTGTCCAATGAACAGCAATATTTAATGGGTAAGGCTTTATCTGAGCTGCGTGAGCAGGATATTATGATTATTGGCAGCGGTGGAACCGTCCATAATTTGCGTAGCGTGAAGTGGGGAATGGAGAACGTCGAGAAATGGGCGGAGACATTCGATGACTGGCTGCAGCACAGGTTGGAAGCTTGGGATACAGAGTCGCTATTTAACTATCAGGAGCTTGCTCCTTATGGCGTTGATGCAGTGCCGACTAATGAGCACTTTATCCCTCTGATAATAGCTATGGGAGCTGGCGATAAAGGGAAAGAAGCGAAGCTGCTGCACCGAAGTTATCAGTATGGCAATTTAAGTCTTAGCTGTTGGGAGTTTAATTAAGAAGGAGGCATTAATGATGGACTTGGGACTTCGTGGGAAATCAGTTTTTGTAGCCGCAGCAAGTAAAGGATTAGGACTCGCAACTGCGCTGGAGTATGCCCGTGAGGGAGCGAAGGTAATGATCGCCAGCAGGAGTATGGAGCAGCTTGTAGACGCACAGAAAGAGATTCAGGCAGCCACAGGACAGCAGGTGAACATGGTTCAGATGGATGTGACTGTCCCAGAGGATATCGTACATGCTATTCAAACGGCTGTAGCCCTAAACGGTGGGCTTGATATTGTAGTGACCAATGCGGGGGGGCCTCATGGCGGAGGTTTCGCTGATATGGAAGACGCGGATTGGAACCAGGGGTTTGAGCTCACACTGATGAGCACTATTCGTTTGATCCGTGAATCACTGCCGCATCTGCGCTCTTCTGGGGCAGGGCGAATCGTTAATATAAGCTCGATTTCTATCAAGCAGCCTATTGAGGGGTTAATTCTTTCCAATGTTTTTCGCGCTGGCGTGTATGCCTTGACCAAGAGCTTGGCTACTGAGCTGGCTGCGGACCGCATTTTAATTAATACGATAGCACCAGGGCGTATTGCAACCGACCGGATTCTTCAACTAGACGGCAAACGTGCACAAGCAGAGGGGATCCCTATGGAGCAGATTCAAGAGGAAGCGCTGCTGCAAATCCCGTTAGGAAGATTGGGCACGCCCGAAGAATTCGGCAAGGCTGCTGTTTTTCTAGGCTCTTTTGCGAATACTTATGTTACGGGACAATCTCTTTTAGTCGATGGAGGAATGGTGAAATCGCTCTAACCTCCGGCATTATGGGTAGGCTTTGAAAGATTATGGAAAAATTAGTAATTTGAATATTAGTTGCTTTGTGCTCTAAATAAGCGTATGATGGAGCGGTGGTCTAAATCGTAAGATTTACGAATTTTCCTACGTTTATTAGGTTATTCTATATATAAACCTACAGATCATTTGGATAATTTACCATAAAGGCTCCACGAATTTATTCAGAAGGAGGACGATCAGAATGAGAGAAGGCATACATCCTAAGTACAACCAAGTGATTTTCTTGGATGCAAGCGTAGGCTTCAAATTCTTGAGTGCATCTACTAAATCATCCAATGAAACTATGGAATGGGAAGACGGCAACACTTACCCAGTGCTCCGTGTGGACGCAAGTTCCGCATCCCACCCATTTTACACTGGTAAACAAAGAGATACAGAACAAGGCGGCCGTGTTGACAAGTTCAAACAACGTCTTGCACAAAAGAAATAAGAATCCTTACGGATTGAAGAGGGACAACCCATGTAGAAGCAATCGCTTCGGGGATGTCCCTTTTTTGTGTTCAGGCATGTTAAAATGAGATGAATTTAAAAATATACATGGCGTCGAGGGAGCGATCAGTGATGGAAAATGTAATAAAAGTAGATACAGTCCTAAAGAGTGAAGACGTTCAGGAGTTTAACTTATGGTTCAGCTTGAATAGCCGGATTATACTCAACTCTTTTAGCGTAGTCGCTTACTTTATGATTTTGTTATTAATTACTAAGGATTACAGTACTCAAAGCATCTCAATCCTGGCTGTGACTGCTATAATTCTTGCCGCTGTCTTATGGTATATGACCAAGGCAAGCTTGATCAAAAAATCGAAAAAGGCGTTCAAAACAGATAACCTAATTCAGCAACCGCAAAATTATACGATTTCAGATGAAGGCATATCTTATCTTTCCGAAGCGGGCACTGGGCAAGTGAAGTGGGAAGAGATACATAAGATAGGTGAAACTACGAACTTGTTTGTGTTTTTTGTGTCCACACAGAGAGCGCTGATTATCCCTAAACGTTTCTTTGAATCGGCACAAGATAAAATAACATTTAAGGATTTAGCCAGAAAATATATGTTCTCCAATCGGGTGAAATTTAAAGCATAAGATGTGCTGTTATTGTTGATTCATTTGTACCAAGGATTAGGCTATAATGATAGGAGCGACTTGAAAAATAGGAGAAATATGGCATGCCATGGATTCAGGGATATCCGTATTACTTATTAATGGGCAGTGTTCTAAGTCTGTACATGGGCGTCAGCTCCTATCGGCACCGTAAGTTAGCAGGGAGACGCTATTTGTGGATCTTAATGCTGTTAGTCAGCCTTATATTTGTTGCAACGGCGGGAGAGATTATGTCACCCTCTTTTCAGTCTAAGTTGTGGTGGAAGAATGTACAGCAGGCTCCGCTTTTTTTTAGTGCGCTCTTTACTTATGCTGTGGTAAAAGAATACGTATCTCCTTCCACAGGGCGCCTGCCCGTGAAGCTTGCCATCTTCTCTATCCCTATTGTTATGGATGTACTTCTTATTTTTACGGATAGCTATCATCATCTGATGCGCAGTGAAGTGTCCGTCCTGACGGTCGCGGGTGTTAGTGGAATTGCTGTAAAGCCTACGCTCCTTAGTATGGCTTTTATTGCGTATGATCAGCTTTTTGGGCTATATGCGGTCTGCTTGCTGGCAGTTTCCCTACTGAATACCCCGAGAGTTTATTTGCGGACTAATATCCTGCTGTTGGCGGGTTTGCTGGTTCCGGTTATTTCCGTCTTTTTACTTCCCCTCTTGAAGATTACCATTACAGGTTTTACGGCGTTTACTTATTTGCCTGCGATTATAGCGGCTTATTTCGCACTTTTTGTTAGCTCCAAATTAACCATCTTCCCTCTAACCAAAAACAAAATTCTAGAGCACATGAAAGACGGCGTAGTTCTGACTGACCGTTATGATAATATCATTGGCATAAACGATGCGGCGACTGCTATTTTATACGACATTACCCGAATAGCGAACGATAACTGGATGGGAAAAAATATTGATCTTTTTATGAAATCTCACAAAGACATTGCAGCTCATTACAATCAGAGGACGGAAGGACAGTTTGAGGTAGTTTGTTCTGGCGCAGAGGAGCTCTGTTATGGGGTTTCTTTAATTGCTACGGAACATGCGGCAACAGAGAATAAGGGTATGCTTATTGTGTTTAGTGATCATAGTGAGAAAAAGCGATATGAGCGTGAACTGGTCTATCAGGCAACGGTTGACGATCTGACAGGGCTTTATAATCGCAGGCATTTCATGCAAAGGGTCCAGAATCAAACGATCCCGGATGGATTAGGGTTGGCTCTGCTGCTATTTGACATCGATGATTTTAAATTAATTAATGATACTTATGGTCATTTAGCGGGCGATCAGGCGTTAGTTGATTTCTCGAATAAAATCCTTCAGGTATACCAGAATAAAGGTATTGCTGGAAGAGTGGGTGGCGAGGAGTTTGCCGTATGCTTTTTCGCTGAAGATAAAAGTGCAGCCTTAAAAGAAGCAGAGGATTTTCGTACAATGATGAGTGATTACACGATAATCTTGAATGAACAGGATAGCATTCATCTTACCGCAAGTATCGGAATCTCTTTTACGGAGCGTAGAGAGGTGACTTTTGAAGATTTATATCGGGAAGCGGATGAAGCATTATATCACTCTAAGAATACAGGGAAGAACAGAGTTACGTTAGGTCGTGAACCGATCATAAGAGAAACAGTAAAGGGATAAGAACATTGAAGATAAAGGAGTGTCCTAATGAATCTGACTGTTGATGAAGTGATGAGCAAGCTTGAGGAGATGGGTACAGAGCAGACGAAACATACCTTCTTACGACATGGCGCAGTGGAACCTTTATTTGGAGTAAAGGTAGGGGATATGAAGAAGCTGGTTAAGGATGTGAAAAAAGATCAGAGTCTGGCAAGGGCTTTGTATCAGACAGGCAATTACGATGCAATGTATTTGGCTGGGCTAACGGTCAATCCTAAGACTATGACGAAGGAAGAGCTTCAAAGCTGGGCTTCGGCGGCCAGTTGGCATGCGGTAGTGGAATATATAGTATCCCCTCTCGCCGCAGAGAGTCCATATGGATTGGAACTTGCGAGAGAGTGGATTCGTTCCTCGGATGAACTAATAGCCATTTGCGGCTGGAGCACTTATGCCAATTACATTTCAATTACACCGGATGATAAGCTGGACATCGCTGAAATTAGGGAGTTGTTACAACAAGTAGGCGCTACTATTCATCGGGAGCGGAATCGTGTCCGTTATACGATGAATACTTTCTTAATTATGGTGGGCAGCAGTATCACAGAACTGCATGAGGAGGCAGCAAAGATCGCAGCAGGTATAGGTAAGGTCCAGGTGAACATGGGACAAACCGCTTGTAAAGTTCCTATGGCTGTTGATTATATTGCTAAGATTGAACAAGCTGGGAAGCTTGGTGTGAAGAAGAAAACTTGTATTTGCTAAGTTAGATATTTAGGTAACCCTTCAAGGTGAAAGGCACTTGTGGGGTTTTTTTTATTCCGGGAAAAACAAGTGTTTCAACCCTGCGGAAATTGTTTAAATTAGCAGCAGTCAAAATTTACATAGAAGAATTAATGAAGCCTTATTCAAGTAATCTTTTACAATGATGTAGAATAGAAAGGGGTTTATAGTTAGAAGACAGGACGGAGGCTAGTTGTGAACAAACGCCGATTCACTTTGCAGTATAAAATACTGTCAATTACAGTTTTAATCGTGATCTGTCTATTAGGATTCGTTTTTGTCATGCATGGAAGAATCAATGCTCTACAGCGGGAAACCAGCTTCATCTCTCATCAGGATCGAGAGATTACTAATTTAGCTAATCTAATTGAGAAGAATATTTTGGATATGGAAACCGGACAACGCGGATATGTCATCACCGGCGATAACAAGTATCTGGAGCCCTACAATTTGGGTAAGGCTGAATGGGAGGCTAATTATGATAAGCTCTACGTGCTGACTGCTAATGATTCTTTACAGCTACAGCGTCTGTTGGGTATTGAAAGTAAAATTAAGCAATGGATCGAACAGTCCGGAAATTATGTGATCCAGTTGAAAAAAGAGGGACAGGACGTTGAGCTCCTAAGATACTTTAATTCCGACGATGGCAAAGATCAAATGGATCGGATTCGTAATCAGATCAGCACTTACCGCGAGACGATGAAAGAGAACACCAACAGTCTGATAGCTAGACAAGCAGACAAGAATAAATTATTGCTAGAGCTTCTTTATATTGCTTGGGCAATTATAGCGGTTACCGCGATGGTCGCTTCGTGGATCAATTCACGCTCCATCGTTAGTACGGTTCGTAAAGTTACCCATACGATTGCAGAATTGAAATCTGACGAAGATATGAAGACAAGGATAGAGATCACCACGAATGATGAGATCAGGGATCTGAGCGTAGCTACGAATCATCTGATAGACACGCAACAAGAACGGATATGGATTCAGGCTAACGCAAACGAACTGTTGGCGAGGTATCAGGGCATCACACATATCTCGCAACTGGGCGATATTTTTCTTGGCAAAACCGCAGAAGTGATCAATTATCCATATGGATCCTTATATGTTCGAACACAGGATCATGATCGGGATTTCTTTAAGAGAGTCTCTATTTTTGGCGGAAGCAGTAACATTCCAGATCAGCGGGCATTCCAGACCGGAGAAGGTCTAGTTGGACAATGTGCTAAAGAGGCGCGTTTGATGCAAATACAGGATCTGCCGGAGGATTATATTAGCATACAGTCTGGGCTGGGTGTTTCTGCGCCGAAGGCGCTTCTGTTAATGCCGATTTCTTTTTCGGGTGAGGTAGTTGCTGTGGTGGAAATCGCCGCCTTTGCTCCACTTACGGAATTGCAGGTTAAGTTCCTAGGGTCTATTTCGAATGCCTTTGGCTCTGCAATTAACAGCACGATTAACAGTATGAAGATTGACCAACTTCTGGCACAATCTCAGCGTCTAAACGAAGAACTACAGGTATATACCGAGGAACTACAGACTCAGTCTGAGGAGCTGCAGATCCAAACGGAGTCACTGCATGCAACAAATAGAAAGCTGGAGGATAAGAATCTGCTGGCGGAACAAAAGTCATTGGAGGCGGAAAGAGCTCAAATGGAGCTTAGTGAATACACAGAGTTATTGCAGCAAAGCTCACAATATAAATCTGAGTTTCTGGCTAATATGTCTCATGAACTGCGAACTCCGCTGAACGGCATTCTGCTGCTCTCCGAATTTCTTATGGAGAACCAGTCGGGAGCTCTAAGCGAAGAGGATATTGAATTCTCAAAAGCCATTCATTCTTCGGGACAAGATCTGCTGGCGCTGATTAACGACATTCTGGATTTGTCCAAGGTTGAGGCAGGAAAGCTGAATATTGAAATTGAAGCGATAAATATATCGGAGATTCCGGAGGCAATGATCCAGAACTTCAGTCAGCTTTCCCGCAAAAAAGAGATTCCTTTGCAAATACAGCTCGGAGAGGACTTACCCCCGCTGTTTTATTCGGATGCTCAAAGAGTACGGCAAATTATTATAAATTTGCTGTCCAATGCGTTTAAGTTTACAGCGGAAGGCGCAGTCACTCTGGAAATCCGTTTAGCAACTAAGGACGAGTTGCTGGATTTGGCAGGTTCGTATACAGGGGAATTTATTGCCTTCGCCATCAAAGATACTGGAATTGGGATTTCAGAAGACAAACAGTCAATTATCTTCGAAGCATTTCAACAGGCGAATGGAAATACAGAACGTCAATATGGGGGAACTGGGCTTGGTTTATCCATATCCAGAGAGCTGGCAACATTACTTGGTGGTAGAATTACGCTGGAGAGCCAAGAGGGTGTGGGCAGTGTCTTTACAGTGTATTTGCCTTTGCAGCTTGAGGCTCCAAGCCTTGAGGAAGTGGCTGATCAAGCGACTGTTATTCAAGAGATCGGGAGTGGAGTGGTACTTGCCGCTACAACGGCTGAGGATACACGTACTGACTTCACTTCTCTGAATCAAAAGCATGTACTTATCGTGGATGATGATGAACGGAATTTGTTCGCTTTATCAAATACCCTAAGAAAGCGCGGGCTGCATGTAACTACAGCTACTAACGGAGAGAGCGGCCTGTATGAACTGGAGCAAGCGGCTTCTATAGATATCGTTCTTATGGATATTATGATGCCAGTGATGAACGGGTATGAGGCAATCAATCGGATCAGACAAATGCCCGCAAAGAAGGATATTCCCATCATTGCACTGACTGCAAAAGCGATGAAGGAAGATAAGGCTAAAATCCTACAGGCTGGGGCAACAGATTATCTCAGTAAGCCTGTTAACTTGGAGCGTTTATTAGCGTTGATGCAATTGATACTGGCTAGCGATTCATGAGCTAGACCTCCAACTTCGGACAACTCGAGTGAAGTTGCGCGAACGAAGTAACTATAATCTGCTCTGCTATCGGACACAGCTGACCGTTAACGCAGCTTTTTACCACATTTGTAATTCTAACGGACCCCACTGACGCTATTGGCATAAAAAACATCGAATATGCCCCTCTTTTTAATGAATAGTGGCGCTGGAGTCCGAAACGCTGCTCTGAAGGCAGAAAATTCGCAAATAAAGTCAGCTGGGTCCGTAAGGCTCGCGATTATGATCATCCCAAACTCTGCAGCAAGGCAAGTAAAAGTGTGACCAAGCGTTCAGCCGGCTTTCGTTTACCTCACAAATCGGCTGAAGCGAGTCAGCCAACCTATAGTCTATAACGCAAAACAGCGATCCTCCCATAACGGAAGGATCGCTGTTTTAATGTCTCTTTGGAATCTTTTTAATAAGATTCCAGTCTCTCTCTTATTGTTGTGCAGAATCTACTACAACTTTGACAGCTGTGCCGATGGGTGGCAGGCTTCTGGTCAGCACTGGGCTGTAGAATCCGATAACTTTTGTGCCTTTAACAAGCTCGCTGCTTTTAACAGCTTCGCCGTCTTTGTTAATGAGCACTGTGTCTTCGCTAATGCGCAGTACTACTTCTTTTTGTGACAATTCGCTCAGGCCACTACCTTTAACAGTGATACTGATATTTCCCTTATCGTCTTTTTGAACTTCTTCAATAGTACCAGCAGTACCTAGAAGATCATCTTGTTTTTGCTTATCCAGAACGGTGATTTTGTAAGTTGGTGTTTGTGGCGGAAGACTCATAGTCATGACCATGGAGTGTTCTGCTTTTACTGTCATCCCGATATGGAGATCTTTGAGTGCAATTTTAGTGCCGTCAGCCATCTCAATAGCCGTATCTTCCCCTACATTTAATACGATTCCATCCGTACCTACACCTTGGATTTGAACGGATTGGTATTTACCACCATCATAGACTGCTGTAATCACACCAGTCTTAGTCATGTGCTGCTCGGCGGCCTTTGTGTTGATCACAATGGAATCTCCCTTCACAGTCATGTTTTGATGAATTACTTCGCTTAAAAAGGAAGCTGGGACATACAAAGTGGAGTCAACCAATTGTGGTGCAGTTCCAAGTGTTGTATTCATTTTGTTGATACTATAACGATCTTCTCCAGCTTTCACTGTAGTGAATACAGCGCCATTGATAAGTTCAACGGATTTATTCTGTGCATTCCAGGTTAATTCAAATCCAAGGGCTTCAGTAATTGAACGTAGTGGTACCATCGGCTCTTTACCGCTTGTGCTTTGGAAGCCTGTTTCTTTAATAGTCGATCCGTTGATTTCAATCGCAAACGTCTTTTGATTAACGCTAGCGGAGGTTTGTTTAGCCTCATTTTTAGCAGAAGTTGTGGTGGGTGCAGCATAAGCTGCTCCTGTAGAAAGTGCTAGGGACAAAGTTAAAAGAACTGTACTTGTTTTTAAAATGTTGTTCATGGTTGTGAGCTCCTTTTAAAATCTTTTGTTAGTGTTGTTATTATTCTGACGGGACACCCCTCCAAAATGTTGCAGTTTTTTTGCATCCCGATTGTAATCTTCATTCACTGCAAATATAAAAAAAGCATAAGACCCCCCAGCTATATGTAGTAATATGTAAGTATTAACAATCGCTCACATAAGGAGGCGCTATGGAGTCATTCAAAGATCGACTGAGATTCATGAAGGTACAGCAGGACGGGCTGATTAAGGAATATGAGGCTCTGATCGCGGAATATGAAAGTCACGATCTGGTCAACGAGAATGAATACTTGAAGAAGCAATATGAGAAGCATAAGCTCGCTTTGGTCGAGCTAAAGACTCAGGTAGGTAAGCTTCAAGAAGAGAATACTGAGCTAAGAGTTGCGCTAACGGAACAAATTTTAGATGAAAAGCTGGGCATTCTTAAAGTGTCGAGGCAGAAGCTGCAGACTTATTTTGCCTCTAGAAGCCACGCTCATACGGATCGGCTGACGGCTTTTGAAGTGGAGACGAAACGCCATATTCAGCAGCTGTACCACACAGCCTCCAGGCAGCTGGGTGAGGAACAAGCAGAGATATCCAGTCGACTCGGGGCGTTGGCGGCAGAATTAAATGAGCGTGTGCTGGCACAGCGGCAGAGACTGAGGGAAGCGGAGCTTCGCCTCAACTCGGGCATGGATAATGGATTACATGATTTTGCTTCGGAAGAGATCAGTGAAGAGGTGCTTAAGCGCCGAAGAAAACAAAATCAGATCGAAATGAAGATTGGACTAAGCTGGATTAACAAGCTGGGCATTCTGCTGTTGATTTTGGCGGTGGGGGCAGGCTTCCGGTATACCTATTCCAACTGGTTCACAGGTTATATGAAGGGAAGCGCTTTTTTTCTACTGGGGTTATTGATGCTGGGAGGCGGGGAGTGGCTATACCGCAAAGGAAAAGGCACCTTCGCTTTAGGGCTGCTTGGCGGCGGGATTTCGGTGCTGTATGGCTCTATTTTTTATAGCTATTTTCTGCTTGATATTATTAGTATATATGTAGGGTTATCCTTGTCTGTACTCGTTACTTTAACTGCGGTACTCCTGTCTTTAAGGTATGAATCACGGAGTATTTGTGCGCTGGGCTTAATCGGAGGATATCTGCCCTTATACTCTTATCTGGGGGCGTTTGGCCTTTCGGGCAACGCGGTTTATGTGGCTATGGGTTACTTGTTTCTATTGAATTTATTCATCTTATTGATTTCTTTCCGCAAACGCTGGAACGTTGTCAATTATATCAGCTACTTATTTAATACACCCTCCATGCTCATATTAATAGCTTTGTCGGATAGCAACGGAATTAATATGTGTTATGCTGTTTTGACTTTTGCGATGTATCTGGGAATTACCTTGTGGTACCCGTTCAAATATCGTTCCAAGCTGTCCTGGTGGGATTTCTCTCTCTTAGGATGTAATACGTTTATTAGCTGTCTCACCTTGTATATTTTATTTATGGATGCAGGACTGAAGGATTACAATGGTGCACTGGCGTTGCTTTTCTGCCTGCTGTATCTCGGTCTGGGTCGAGGGCTTGAGAAGCTGATGCCACAGGAAAAAGAAAGCATGCTGCTGTTCTATGCCACTTCACTGACCTTCGGCATATTGATGATTCCATTTCAATTTGGAGCGGCTTGGTGGTCCATCGGTTGGCTGATTGAGGGCGTCGTTCTTACGCTGTATGGCAATCTGAACCGCTTTAAGGGGATGGAAAGGGCGGGCTGGGGCATTATGATGCTCTGCCTTGTAGTATTCTTCTGTCTAAATGTACCGACGCAGTGGGTTGCAGACTATCAATGGACGAATTTTAGTGATGTCTACTTCCCGCTAAAATATGTCTTTATCACAGCAGGCATGCTGATTGTCGCGGTGTTGTATGCTGTTCAGCATAACCGTAAGGATGCTCTTCAGCGCAGCGAACCTTATGAAATCACCTTAGCGTTGTGGTTCAAATATGCGGCGTTATTAAATTTCTGGATCTACGGCTTGTATGAATCGGGAAGATTGTATCATCTGGTTGTACCGGAGGATTTTGCGCATAGAACCTTCTATAATTTGCTGCTGTCCGCTGTATGGACCTTGGTTCTGGCTTACGTGCTGCCAAAGGTGAAGGTGCTGTATGACACGATTGTTAAATATTTTGTGAGACTTCTGTTTGGGATTGGCTACGTCATTTGTATAGTGATTACAGTAGGACTGCCAAGTCTGCAAAATAATTTCGCGCAAAATACAGCAGCTGATTATATCGCACTGGCCGTACTGATTATCTTTAATATCTTTGTTTGGTTTAGCGGACGTGATCTGCTGATTGCAGCGCTGAATCGTCAGTTTAAGAGTATGGAGATCTATCCTGTTTTCATGGCGATTTATTTACTTGGCATTATCACCGCTTTCTTAGGAGTGCAATTGCAATTGAGTGATGCAGGGTTAATTTTTAGTCTCATTTATCTACTGTTAGCCGTTCTATTTATCATGTATGGCTTCCGCAAAAGGTATGTGTACATCCGGCGCTTCGGCCTTGGATTAACGCTGCTGGCCACGGGCAAGCTGCTGCTCTATGATTTGGGTCTGCTGAATACTGGCAGCAAAATCATAGCCTATGCCAGCTTTGGTATCTGCTTGCTCGGCATCTCCTATCTCTATCAAAAGGTGTCAAACCGGATGGAGGAGGGCCAGACAACCACCGACAATGGCAATGGCAATGGTACTAAGGGATAAAACACAGAGAGAATAATAGGAAGGAAGACGGTGGATGTACGAGACTTATATTTTCGACCTGTATGGCACATTAATCGATATTCAGACAGATGAGGAGAAGCAGGAGGTATGGGATCGATTATCGCTCCATTTCGGATATCAGGGGATGTCCATAACAGGAAGTGAGCTACAGGCACAATTTCTGCGGGAGAGGGATTTACAGCTCGCCGAAGCCGCACGGAATTGTCAGTATCCAGATTTCGTAATGGAGGATGTGTTTCGTTCTGTGGCCCGTCAATTGGGTGGGGAACCGGATCAAGCGTGGTTACATGAAACGGTTAGATGGCTGCGGACATTATCGATGATCCATATCTCACTTTATGAGGGTGTGGTTGAAATTCTGCAAACATTAAGAGAACGTGGCAAAAAGGTGTTTTTGCTCTCCAATGGCCAGAAAACCTTTATAGAAGCAGAATTAATGATGCTGGGTATTCTTCCTTTATTCGATGGCATTGCCATTTCCTCCGAAGCAGGAGTGAGTAAGCCGGATCCGCTATTTTATCGTTATTTAGTTGAACATTATGGAGCGGATTTGCGTTCAGCCATCATGATCGGGAATGATCCCCGTACCGATATTGCAGGGGCGCTAACGATAGGAATAGATTCCTGTTACATTCGTACGGCTTCTTCACCCCACGATACGACTGTGGAGAGTACTCAATCGATTTGGGACGGGGATTTGCGGAAGATCCCCGGATGGAACGCTTAGACACACAAAAAGTCCCCGTAACCGGATTCTTGCTGACCGGTTACGGGGACTTTTGTATGTCGGGCGTTCGTGACTAGAGCGCCGGTAATTTATTTAGATTACACCTTCAGCCAGCATAGCGTCGGCCACTTTTTTGAATCCAGCGATGTTCGCTCCTGCAACAAGGTTGCCGGACTGTCCATATTGCTCGGATGCATTTACAGATTGTTCGTAGATGGAAACCATGATTTCATGCAGCTTCGTATCTACTTCTTCAAAGCTCCAGGACAACCGCATGCTGTTTTGTGCCATTTCAAGCGCAGAGACAGCTACGCCGCCAGCATTAGCAGCTTTAGCAGGTGCGAATAGTACGCCAGCTTGTTGGAACTGATGAATAGCTTCAAGGGTGGACGGCATATTGGCACCTTCGCCTACTGCTTTTACACCATTCTCAATCAGTTTCAATGCCATGGCTTCATCAATCTCATTCTGAGTAGCACTCGGAAGGGCGATATCACAAGGAATGGTCCAAATTTGCGTGGAATCTTCAGTATACACAGCGTTAGGATGTTCATTCACATATTCACTAATCCGTTTTCTTTCGACTTCTTTCAGGCGGCGGACAGTTTCGAGGTTAATCCCATTTTCGTCATAGATATATCCGGCGGAATCACTACAAGCTACGACTTTAGCGCCTAGCTGTACAGCTTTTTCGATCGCATAGATCGCTACGTTACCAGAACCGGAAACAACAACGCGGCTTCCTTCAAAGGAAAGGCCTTTTGCTTTCAGCATCTCGTTTACGAAATAAACTGTACCGTAACCAGTAGCCTCTGTCCGAGCCTGACTTCCGCCGTAACCAATACCTTTACCAGTCAATACGCCAGCCGGATATCCTCCGCGGATCCGCTTGTATTGTCCGTACATGTAGCCGATCTCACGACCACCTACACCGATATCTCCTGCAGGAACGTCTTGGTCAGGACCGATGTAATTTTGCAATTCAGTCATGAAGCTTTGTGCAAAACGCATGATTTCGCCTTCGGATTTACCTTTAGGATCAAAGTCGGATCCGCCTTTACCTCCGCCGATGTGTTGGCCGGTAAGAGCATTTTTGAAGATTTGCTCGAAACCAAGGAATTTGATAATACTAGCATTAACGGATGGGTGAAAACGAAGTCCACCTTTGTAAGGTCCAATTGCACTGCTGAACTGTACACGATATCCACGGTTAACTCTGACCTTACCTTGATCGTCTGTCCAAGGAACACGGAACATAATCAAACGTTCTGGCTCAACCAATCTTTCCAGAATGGCATTTTCCTGATACTTAGGTTCAGCAGCGAGGATTGGAAGCAAAGATTCAAGGATTTCCTTTACGGCCTGATGAAATTCGGGCTCAAAAGGATTACGCGCAACAACCTGTGCGTATACGTCTTCGATATAACGATGTGCCTTGTTGCTGTTTGTGTCTAATTGCTGGGTAGATACAGAGCTCATGAATTCAACCGCCTTTTCTAGTATTCATTTGGTCCAACACTTTTTTTATATTTTGGCACAAGTCAATGTTCCTCACAACTGTTTTTATTAAATAACTTACTTCAAGTGGAACGTTATAGACGCTGGGATGATAAGAAAAGTGTGAATAAACCGCGGTATACTTCGCGTAATGACGCGTTAAAGCGCGAAATATGCTACAATGATTGTGTAATAATTGTAAGGAGATGAAATTTAAAAAATGAGTGACAAAGTAAATGAGCAGGAGCTAGTAAATGTATTATCTGCCAAAACCAAAGTGGATCCGCAAATCATCCGCTTAGTATTGAAGCATGAACAGACCTTTATCAATAAGGCCAAGGCGAACGCCAAGGGTGAGGTAGACATCGACAGCGATGATCTGGTCGACTATGTCACTGCCCAACGTGATGTGAAGCTGGATGAAATCACAGTAGAGACCATTCTTGATGCAGAAATGGATTACTTGATGGATAAAGGATTGGCAGGTTATATCGACTAACATGGGTGTTCGTCCGGCTCGGCTGCTGCTGTTTATAGGCAATAAGAGCCGGAGTGAAAATTAAATAGGCATACGCATTGCTTTTAGTGATTTAGTGTGGTACAATGAAATCAATCATAAATTTAACCCTTAATTCACATATTGTAAAAGGTTATCATTTGTGCGTATGAGTCCTTTTCCAATGTGTGAATTTTTATTTGTTCGTACACTACGTAGGAATAAAAGGACATGTGTTAAATAAAATATTGGAGGTAATATCATGCAAACAGGTACAGTGAAATGGTTTAACGCAGACAAAGGATTCGGTTTTATCGAGGTTGAAGGTGGAAGCGACGTATTCGTACACTTCTCCGCAATCACAGGCGACGGATTTAAATCTTTGGACGAAGGCCAACGCGTTGAGTTCAACGTAACTCAAGGCGCTCGTGGACCACAAGCCGAAAACGTTGTAAAACTGTAGTTTAAAAATCAGGCTGCCCTTAACACAAGTTGAGGGCAGCTTTTTTTATTTTCATAGTATGAATCTGCCCCTAATAGGGTAGCGATATCGTCTCGATTCGATCCAAGGAGGGGTACTTATGTATTTTCGTAAAAAAGCACTGGAGGAACTTCCGCAAGAAGACACAGCTATTTGGTCCTGTACCAAGGAAGGTTGCACAGGTTGGATGCGCGATAATTTCGCCTTTCAATATGTACCTACCTGCTGGCAATGCAACTCTCCCATGACTAGAAGTATGAAGATACTGCCAACGCTTGTGAATACGAATGCAGACATGAAGGCCATGAAGAAGGGCATTTCGATTAAGTAATCGAAGAAGCTAATATACTCAAACAGCTGGACCCTTGGACGGGAGCAGCTGTTTTTTTGTTTGAGTATTTTATTTACTGTGCAGTAATTTCTCCCATTCCGTTAAGGTTATGTTCTCTGAAATAGGCTTCAGATGTTCAGGAACCTCTACGTGGCACATAAATTCCAAGCTGTTGCCGTCAGGGTCGTTGAAGTAGACAGAAGCATTTCCTTGATAAGCCCGGATAAAAGGCTCAACAGAAGTCCGGTTGCGGAACGGAACAGCCTCTACCCCAATCGATTCCAGCCATTGCAGTGATTGCTTCAAGTCCTCGTAAGTGATACGGAAGGCAATATGCCGCAAGGACGGATGGTATGGGGTTTGAACCTCCTGGCCTTCCCAAAGACCAATCCAGCTCCGACCTTCCTCGATCCAGAAGAATACAGTTTCTTCATCCCGCCAAGCCATTTTCAGACCTAATTTCTCATAAAATTCGATGGATACTTCAAGATTGCTTACTGGTAAATGTGCTTCATATAGTCCTTTGATCATTGGATAGCACCTGCCGGTCTGCCGATTTTGCGGGCTAAGTTCAGGAATGCTTCTAATACTAGGTGGATGCGATCTTCGATTTCTTGCCCACCCTCGTATCCGTCGTACCCGACCTCGAACCGCTTGCGTTGCAGTCCACCGATGGAGATCCAGTCTGGTGTATTGATGCCGTGCAGGTTGCGTACGATGGCTTGCAATTGAAGTAATGAGCTTATCCCTACCGCTCCCCCGGCTGAACTGGCGGATAACACAACTTTACCATTGAAATGCGCCTGGCCTAGATGATCAATCGCATTTTTTAATACGCCACTTACCGAGCCGTGATATTCCGGAGTAACCAAGATTACTGCATCCGCTGCTAACATCTCTTGTTTAAGCTCGTTTAAATGTTCATGCTCTGTGTAAATCTCGTCTGGTGAATAAAAGGGAAGTGGGCGTTTGTAGAGATCAAACACGGTAACCTTTTCCCCATGCTGACTAATGAAATGGGCAGCATGTTCTGCCAGCTTCGTGCTGGTTGCTTCTTTTCGATTACTGCCTGTCAGGATCATCACTTTCATCTGTATCCACTCCTATGTGAGGTCAATTGCTATAAACCAATGATAGTTGAATCGGCCTCTGTTAACATCAGCACATGGAATGAACATACATAATAAAAACGCTCAGCCATTGTGCTGAGCGTCTAAGGCTAAAGTTGTAGAGGAGTTTTGATTCTAGGCGTTATAGCCGCCTTTCAATGCGAAAATGGCAGCCTGAGTCCGATCCGCTAAGTTTAGCTTTCCGAGAACGTGGCTGACATGGGTCTTAACGGTTTTTTCGGTGATGACCAGCTTGCTGGCAATCTCTTTGTTACTCATACCGAGCGCAATCAGGTCTAATACTTCTTGCTCGCGTGGGGTAAGAAGCTCTAATCCGGTGATCGCAGCAGGTGTTGTGTTTGGGCCGTTCGGATCGGAAGTATTAAGTTCCATTTGCTCTAGTGTAGAAGTCGCCATTAGATTCATCAGTTGGCTGGCAGCCTCGGAATGTAGCTCCACTTGCCCGTTATGTACCTTACGGATCGCAACTACTAGCGCTTCTGGTTCTATATCTTTAAGCAAATAGCCTTTGATTCCTACGCGGATAGCCGGGAGTACATGATCCTGATCCGAAAAGGAGGTCAATACAATGACCTTGACCTGCGGGTGGGAGATCCTCAGCGCTTGAGCGGTCTCAATGCCGTCCATAATGGGCATATGCAAATCCATTAATACGACATCCGGGTTCAATTCGGCTGTTCTTTCCAGTGCCTCGCGGCCGTTGGAGGCCTCCCCGATAACCTTGATATCGGGTTGTGTGGAGAGAAATACTTGCAGCCCACGGCGTACCATTGCATGGTCGTCTACTAATAATAAGCTTATCGTCATTTATGATCACCCGACTTCATGTAGATTGGATGGGCAGAGGTATGGTTGCCTCAACCGTTGTGCCCTGATTTTCCACACTGTGGATATGAATACGACCGGAGAGAGCTTCTGCTCTTTCCTTCATAATATGCAGACCAAGAGATTCATTAGTGTCTGTGTTAGAACGCCGTTTGGCTCCGCCTTTACCTTGGTCGGCAACGCTCAGTACCACCTCGGCTGCATTCAGATGCAGAGATACCTCCGCTTTAGAGGTTCCGGAATGCTTTCGTACATTATTGAGCGCTTCTTGGCCGATGCGCCACAGCCCTTCCTCCACGTTGCGGGGAAGTTCGTGAACACCACTCCGTTGCGTCTGTATCAGCAGCCCTAGCTGCTGGCCATGAGCCTGCAGCGCAGTCAATAAACCGGCTTCCAGTCCGGCAGGCCGAAGCTGCATAATTAATGCACGCATTTCTTTGAGTGCAGACTGGGATAAAGCTTGAATATCGCGGACAGCCTCAGTAGCAGGATGGGAGATATGCTCCTGCTTCAGCATACTTTCCACGCCTTTGGCGGTCATTGAGAGGGAGAAGAGGATCTGGTTCACGGAGTCGTGCAGGTCACGGGCCAGACGATTCCGCTCGTCAAGACGCGCAATTTCGCGGCGTTTCTCTCCAAGCTGAGCACTTTCCAATGTAGCGGAAATATGCTCAGCGACAGCCTCAAGCACCTCTCCATCCGCAGTTGCGGAAGCTAGTGCTTTGGGTGAGGTGATCAGTAGAATTCCTGCACCTTGTGCGGCAATCTGCCGAAAGGGCACAGCGAGCATCACGACACGCTCCGCGACAGGTTGTTCAGAACAGCAGGACTTCGTAATTTCCTGCTCTTCATCAGGGGTTAATGTCGCAAAGCGTTGTCCTTTTGTGATATCTCCTAGACGTACTTTAAAAGAATCCGAGAGCTCGAAGGGAACTATTTCCGGCGTTATATTAGCCGCATAGGCAGCATGGACTTCGAATTGTCCCTCATGCTGCCCGATAATCGCTGCAAAGGGCCAATCGAAAAAGTCGCCAATCAGGGCGGCGCTTTTCTCGATCAGAATACTGGGCGAGATACATTGGTTGGCGGTTAGATTTAAAGCTGCGCTGAATTCGCCTAATTTGGCGTACAGATTCGCGCGGCGCTGCTCGGTGCTATATAACTGCATCCGTTCTATAGCACTGCCAATTTGCAAAGCCACGGATTGCAGCAAAGCCAGCTCGCTGTCGGCGTAATGTGCTTTGCCTGGTGCGGCCACATTCATAAGTCCCAAGTAACGCTCACCTGAATGCAGCGGGACGGTGGCGTGGTGGGTGATGCCCAGCGTGTCGCCCCAGTTATACTGCCTGGCGTTACTCAGCCGCTTGCAGCTTAGAATGTTAACGGCATGCTCGAGCCGACCGTCCCATAGGCGGCTTAGGCACCAGCAGCTTCCGCACTGCATTGGTTGTTTATTGTCGCGCTGTAGTGCAGGTGGCAGGCCTCGATCAGCGGCACACTCATATTCCATGTATTCTTCGCTCAGGAAGATCCAGCCTGCAGTGTTTCCGGTTAACTCAAGCAGCTTGCCCATGACTGTGTCGAGCATGGGTCTGAGCTCATTGGAACTGTTTAAAGTCTCCGCAATCGTTTTGAGCGTCAGTAACTCATGGATTCCGGTTTCCTCCGGCATGAAGTTCTCTCCTTTAGCTTTGTGAATTATGTTCTATCTATTGTAACGTAGAATGGTTCCTTCATTCTCAAATTTTATGTAATGTTGGCGTAAATAAATAGAAGGTTCCTTAAGATCTGATATGACCTTAAAGAACCCTCTGTATATACATATTAATTTACAGCTGCAGGAGTAGCGGAAGGTGTACAGTGTTCTGGAGCTTCGTGTTCGATAAGTCCATGTTTCTCCCAAGCTCGGCTCTTCCAGCGGAAATACATAATGACGGCTCTTACCCACTCATCGACCGCAGTAGCAATCCACACGCCGGCTAACCCGAGATCAAGTTGGAACACCAGGAAATAACCAAGAGGTAAGCTCATGCAGACCATGGAGATCAGTCCCATATATACAGGGAATTTGGCATCGCCCGAGGCGCGTAAAGAGTTAATGATAACCAGATTGGTTGTGCGCCCGGTTTCCAGGAAGAAGCTAAGCAATATGACCTGCGCCCCCATCCTAATGATGTTCTCATTGTCTGTGAAAAGCCCGAATAGCGGTACCCGGAAGAAAATCACCACAGCATCTATTATTACGGTAACCAGCAACGCCCACTTTACACTGGTGAATACACGCTTATAGGCTTCATCAGGTCGTCTAGCTCCCACGAGATGTCCTACAACGATGGAAGTTCCCATAGAGACAGCTACACTGAATAAATAAATATAATTGGAAATATTAAGCGCGTACTGGCGGGTAGCCATAGCTTCAGCGCCTAAATAAGTAATATACAGTGTGAATACAAGCTGGCACGACTGATAAGTGATGGATTCAAAAGCGGACGGGATGCCGATTTTGAGAATTTGCAGCACGTATTTTTTAGAAAGATGAATGTAATAGGTTACTTTCACCCGTACCTCCATCACTCTGTAGAGCAGCAGGAAGAATAGGATCAGGCAGATAAAGCGACTCATCACTGTTGAGATAGCCGCACCCTCCACACCTAACGCCGGAAGTCCGAAATGACCATAAATGAGCAGGTAGTTGCCCACCACGTGAATGATATTCATCAGCAAGGATACGACCATCGTCTGTTTGGTGAAACCGTGAGTACGGATAGTAGTCGCCAGAGCATTAATTAATGCTTGCAGAAAAATACCGCCTCCAACAATATTCATATAGGCTTTGGCGTAAATGAGGATATCCCCTTTTACATTCAGCGCAGTCAGTAGCGACCCTCCGAATATCAGCAAAAACGTACTTAGGAGAATGCCGACTAACAGGTTTAGGGTAATGGCATTGCCGGTCACTTGAGCGGCTTCCAGAGGTTTTTTGGAACCGAGATATTGGGAGACCACAATAGCTGCGCCGTTACCAATTACACTGAGGACTAAAATTGCTATCGCAATGATCTGATTCGCTGCGCCGACACCAGACACGGCATCGTCCGACACTGAACTGATCATAAAAGTATCCACACTGCCCATGAGCATAAAGAGGAATAGCTCGAGGAAAATCGGCCAGGTCAGTTTGACCAGGTTGAATTCCTGGTGATTATTTTGCTTCATTGTGCACCTTCTTATATTATGATGTACTTCCTAAAATTTCATAAACAAACTGTAATATTAGCACAGCTTTCATGGAAATGCAGTATTTTTACAGAAAAATGACAAAACGTTTTTAATTTAAGTCGAAAAGAGCCCTTTAACCGCACATTAGTATCCTCCAGGTAACTACATCACAATAAAGTGCCTACTTCCCTAAAGGGATGTAAGGAACTACAATTTGTACATGACTTACTAAAATATATTAATAAGGAGTGCAAATAAATATGAAATTACAATTAGCGTTAGATTTAGTGGACATTGCGGGAGCGAAAGAGGTTGTCTCAAAAGTTGCCGAATTTATAGATATCGTTGAAATTGGAACACCTATCGTTATAAATGAAGGGTTACATGCAGTGAAGGCAATCAAAGAGGCTTTTCCAGCTTTGACTGTGTTGGCGGATTTGAAAATCATGGACGCAGGTGGATATGAAGTGATGAAGGCTGTGGAAGCGGGCGCGGATATCGTTACTGTACTTGGTGTTTCTGATGATTCTACCATTAGAGGTGCAGTGGAGGAAGCGAAGAAAACCAATAAAGAGATTCTAGTTGATCTGATTAATGTGAAGGATATCCAAACAAGAGCGGCTGAAGTAGACGCACTTGGCGTAGACTATATCTGTGTACACTCTGGATATGACCATCAAGCGGAAGGTAAAAATTCTTTTGCAGATTTAAATGCGATTAAGAGTGTGGTTAAGCAGGCCAAAACAGCTATCGCTGGAGGGATCAAGCTAAGCACACTTCCAGAAGTGATCGCCGCGAACCCTGATCTTGTCATCGTTGGCGGAGGCATCACAGGTGAAGCGGATCAAAAGGCTGCCGCAGCAGAAATGAAACGTCTAGTTAGTCAGGCTTAAGATTACAATGAAATATGCGCAGCAAATTATAGAGGAGCTCCAGCGCTCCATATCTCAGCTTGATGAAGAAGAGACTGAGCGAATGGCTGAGCTGCTGCTTCAGTCCAACAAGATCTTCGTGGCTGGAGCGGGCAGATCTGGATTGATGGGACGGGCCTTTGCTATGCGGTTAATGCATGTTGGTAAAGAGGCTTACGTTGTAGGCGAAACGGTGACTCCGGGGATTGAACAGGGGGATGTGTTAGTCCTCGGTTCCGGTTCCGGTGAGACAAAAGGGTTGATCTCTATGGCTGAGAAAGCCAAAGGGGTAGGCGCAGAAGTTGTTGCCGTTACCATTGCGCCGGATTCGACGGTTGGACGTTTAGCGGGCTACACAGTGAAGCTGCCGGGATCTCCAAAAGATCCGGCCAGTGGAAGCTACAGCACGATCCAGCCGATGGCTTCTTTATTCGAACAGACGATGTTGGTCTTTTATGATGCTATTATTCTGCGAATGATGGAGAAGACGGGGCAGACGAATCAGCAAATGTTCGGCAAGCATGCTAATTTAGAGTGAACGTACAGAAACGAATGCCTTCCAATGAGGAGGTTATTCGTTTTTGTGTTAGTATGATAACAGGAGAGAGGAGGCGCTTTAGGTATGGCAACCGAGATTAAAGATCGCATAAACTTGAAGGAAATTAACTGTGAGAAGGAATTGACGCTTGCGGTGATCGGAGGGAAATGGAAGCTGATTATCCTCTGGCATCTAGGGCTTGAAGGGACAAAGCGATTCAGCGAGCTGAAGAAGCTAATTCCTCATATCACGCAAAAAATGTTGACCAATCAGCTTCGCGAGCTCGAAGAGGACCAGCTGGTTCTAAGAAAAGTGTACGCTGAGGTTCCGCCAAAAGTAGAGTATTCCCTGACATCATATGGCCAAAGTCTGCTTCCTGTCCTTCGATTGATGTATGATTGGGGTAAAAATTACGGAGAAAACGTGATCTGGAAGGACACGCCGCCGGAAGAAAGATGCTAATCGAATAGCCTATGAACATTAATAATCCCTGAGAGGTCTGGATCGGCCTCTACAGGGATTTTTTGGTGTTTTAAAGGAGTGATGCGGATAATGCTTTAGGCTTTCTGTTCGAATAGCTTAGCAATCTCCACGATAACATTTACCGCTTTTACCATATTGTCCGCAGACGCATATTCGAATTTGCCATGGAAATTCTCGCCTCCGGTGAAAATATTAGGTGTCGGCAAGCCCATGTAGGAAAGCTGCGAGCCATCTGTACCTCCGCGAATCGGGCGGATGATCGGTGTGATGTTAAGGTTCTCCATCGCCTCATGGGCAATATCGACGATATGACGCACTGGCTCGATTTTTTCACGCATATTGTAATATTGGTCCTTCATTTCAAGCACGATGTTCTCTTTACCATGGATGCTTTTGAATTCTTCTACGACAGCTGAGAGATATGCTTTACGTGCCTCGAATTTCTCACGGTCGAAGTCGCGGATGATATATTGCAGCTTGCTGAATTCAGGTGTGCCTTCTATAGAGCTTAGGTGATAAAAGCCTTCATAACCGTCTGTATATTCGGGCGCTTCCTCAGCAGGGAGTCTGAGATGAAGTGCCATGGCGATTTTGGCGGAATGAATCATCTTTCCTTTTGCAGTCCCAGGGTGAACATTAACGCCGTAGACTGAGATTTTGGCAGACGCAGCATTAAAGCTTTCATACTCTAATTCTCCGAGTGGACCTCCGTCTACAGTGTAAGCATAGGAAGCATTAAAAGCGGCTACGTCAAATTTATGAGGCCCGCGGCCGATTTCTTCGTCTGGTGTGAAGGCAACTCTAATCTTGCCGTGTTTGATTTCTGAATGTTGAATGAGGTAATGCATGGCGGTCATAATCTCAGCAATACCGGCTTTATTATCTGCGCCAAGCAGGGTCGTGCCGTCGGTTGTAATTAAGGTGTGGCCTTTGTATTCCGCCAGCTCCGGAAAGCTCGCTGTGGATAATACAACATTCAGCTCTTTATTCAAAAGAATATCTTGACCATCATAGTTCTCGATAATCTGTGGCTTCACATTCGTTCCGGTAAAATCAGTCGCTGTATCCAAATGGGCTAAAAAACCAATGGTCGGAACATCCTTGTCCGTATTCGCAGGGAGTGTCGCCATAACATAGCCATGCTCGTCCACCTGGACTTCCTCCATGCCGATTTCCTTAAGCTCTTCAACCAGCTTGTGGGCTAGAACCATCTGTCCCGGAGTGGATGGGCAAGTCTCATTATCTTCATTCGATTGGGTATCCATTTGTGCATACGAAATAAACCGTTCTACAACCTCTTTCTTCACCTTGGGTCATCTCCTCTTTACTATTGTATATATATAGTATCACTTTCCATATAAGGTCTCATCCCTGAGGAAGAAGATTGAGGTAATATTTAAGTTTAATGCGGCAATATTTCTTGTTTCACTAACTTCGCTGAAAGTAAATAACGGTCCGGTGCAGATCCCACATATGAAAAGGGATAACAGGTAATCAATGTGAGGATGGCCTTATCACTTGGCTTTATAGCACCACGTTCGTCCCCGTCAACAATTGTGCTGCCTGTTACTTCATAGGTAAAAGTCCCATCGGTACTTTCCAGCTCGATAAGATCTCCAGCGACGAGTTCTCCCAGATTACGGAACACTGTATCGCGGTGGCCTGCGAGCACACTGTTGCCGGTGGCACCGATAGCTGCGCTGCCTTTATAATGTCCGGCTCCCTTTTTTAGCTCGGGGCTTTCCGTGCCTTCTAGCACTGCGATCTTTTTGTTTAATTTGGGGAAACGAATCTCTCCTATGATTTCACCTTCTGAATAGGAATGAGCGGGGTGCGGCTGTTCCTTGGCTGAACTGATCATTCCCATGGGAAGAGGGATTTCTTCGGCAGAAAGGGGGCGGGCGACAGCTTCCTCCCTCTTTTTTGCCCAATCATTTAAAGCCTGTTTAGCTTCGAGCGGTGCTTTGACCACTTGTACAACCGAGTAAATCAACACAACTAAAGAGAGTATGAAGATTAGCTTCACGGCTAGCAAGACACCATTACGCTTCTTCATACTCTCTCACCTCCAGACTTATGCTGCAAAATGTGGTTATTTCTTCGATTTCAATCTGCGCATGATAATCACGCTGAGTACCGCAATGGCTAAGCTGGCAAGAATCAAGTTATACCAAGGCTCAGCGGTATTTGGAAGCTTGTTGCCAACCTCTGGTGCTCCCAGTGGAAGCTCATCATCAGGCAGGGCGATTTCATTGCTTGGCTGCGGTGTTGCACTGGTAGTTTGGCTGCCGGCACTTGGTGATGCTGTCGGCTCATTATCGCCTCCACCCAGTGGGATCGGCGCTTCAGTGACACTAATTTCATCTACTACTGGTGAAGCTGTAGGTATTGGCGATGGTGTTGGTGTCGTTGATTGCCCTGGTGTGGCGGCTGCTGTTGCCGTTGGCGAAGTAGCCGTCGGTATATTTGTAGGTGCCGCAGTTGGTGAAGCTGTAGTCGGCGGATCTGTAGGTGTCGTGGTTGGCGAAGCTGTTGCGGTCGGCGAAGCTTCAGGTGTCGCTGTAGCCGTGGCAGTAGGTGTCGTAGTTGGCGCTACAGTAGGTGTAGCAGTCGCTGTAGGTGATGGCTCCGGTGTGGGCTGAGCTGTGGCCGTCGCTGTCGGTGAAGGACTAGGTTGAGCGGATGGCTCCGGTCCTCCAGAAGCGGAGAACTCAAAGGCTACAGTGGTGGTTTTCCCTTGATATTCGTTCCCTGCTTCCCACGGGAAAATTACATCCATTTGGATTACACTTTGTTCTCCCCCGGCAAGTGAACCGATGGCAACTCTTCCGGCAGCCTCACTCATCACCCCTGAATAGATGATTACTCCCTCTTTTTCGAGTGTCATTTGGAGAATATCGTATAATTCTGCGTCTCCAGAGATGAATTTGAAGTCCACATAGTAATTAAAGCCCTCACTACCTGCGTTAATAATTGTGTATTCTGAGTTCGTTTCATCACCAGGCTGCATATTGTTCATGGTGGCTGTGCTTGTAGTATGCGAATTCACCGTAAGCTTAATGGTATCTTGCGCACTAACTCCGCCAGCATGCCAGATGACTCCTGCTAGAATAGTCAGGATATAAGCAGCTATGAAAGCCGAGCGATATTTCTTCTTCACTTTACTCGCTCCTTTCTCCTGAACCCCATATTAAATTTTGTAGACATCATTTGCGGGCTTCCGGCAAATTCTTCTCTTCTAATCGGATTTTCCATCAAACATTGTCGAAATAAGTAGTATCTCACAGAACCACTTTCTTGTGCGTATACAGGAATCTCCGTGAAAGTGGAAGGAGAGGGTAGAGATATACCGCCAATTCGTTCGTTATAGCGAATAACTAAAGTATAATCAAAATAATATCTAAACAAAAATGGGATATTACAAGGAAATCCATCATATTTGATCAAATATCAATTATATTAATGGTTTTACACCAGTTTTCTCTATTTAACTCTTTATTTTTATGTAATTCATTGTTTTTATTGTGTTTTATTGAGAACGATTATGAATGCAAAATAAAAAGGCAAGACATACATATGGAATAGGGCTCAAACCCCGATACCAGACCTATCGTCTTGCCTTAATTATGATGATAAATTAGATTTCCTTCATAGCGTCGGCTACAATCTCATAAGAGCGTAGACGAGCGTTAGGATCATAAATTCCACCAGAAACAATCAATTCATCGGCCTGTGTCTCTTGCAGGATTTCTTGAAGCCGTTCTTTAATTGCTGCTTTATCACCAGCGAAAGAGTAACGCTGTTTCTCAAGCATGGCTGCTTTTTCTTGCATCGTCCATAGCCCCTCCATACTATCAACCGGTGGTTGTAACTTCCCCGTACGTCCGCGGATGATATTAAGGAATTGCTGCTGCTGCGAGGTAGCCAGTCGTCTTGCCTCATTCACGGTATCGGCTGCTGTAATGCCAACTCCGACCATCACATAAGGCTTGTCGAGTGCTGCTGAAGGACGGAAATTACTATGATAGATGTGTAAAGCCTGTAGTAAATATTCTGGTGCGAAATGGCTGGCGAAAGCAAAAGGTAAACCTAGCTTCCCTGCCAGCTGAGCACTAAAACCGCTGGAGCCCAGCAGCCAGATGGGGATATTCAAGCCTTCACCAGGAACAGCACGAACCCCAGCCGGTCGTGATCCTGCACCTGCAGGATCGAAGTAGGCTCTGAGCTCACTTAACTGCTCGGGGAAGTCACTGCCGTTGCTTCCGAGACCACGGCGTAGCGCACGGGAAGCCGGTTGATCGGATCCTGGGGCTCTGCCCAGTCCTAAATCAATCCGTCCTGGATATAGGGATTCGAGGGTCCCGAATTGTTCCGCAATGACAAGTGGTGCGTGGTTGGACAACATGATGCCTCCAGAGCCTACGCGTATGCTTTTTGTGCCGCCAGCAATGTGGCCAATTAAGAGTGAGGTAGCAGAACTGGCAACACCAATCATGTTGTGATGCTCAGCAAACCAATACCGGTGATAGCCCCATGCCTCAGCATGTTGAGCTAAAGCTAAAGAGTTATGAAAAGAGTCTGCCGCTGTGCCACCCTCCACAATAGAGGCTAAGTCCAGTACGGAGAATCGAATATCGCGCTGTTGCTTCAATGTAATCCCTCCTATAATAAACGCTCAGATAGTCTAGAGCAGTATTTGTAGCTGCGAATAA
Source organism: Paenibacillus sp. FSL E2-0190 (assembly GCF_037992965.1). Lineage (NCBI taxonomy): Bacteria > Bacillati > Bacillota > Bacilli > Caryophanales > Paenibacillaceae > Paenibacillus > Paenibacillus sp. FSL E2-0190. Next base: position 6,749,291 of record NZ_CP150306.1, on the reverse strand, counting down.
TGCTACTCGCCTAGTATACCATGTAATAAAACTATATACACACTTTAAGTAAGTTATACGCGCTTTGTAATGATTAGATAAGGAATAAGTATGTCTTTAAAATAAAATGTAAGCGCTTTAAAAAATCTGTTGTTATTTCTTAACGGGCTTGCTATAATCACATCGAAAAGTTACCTGAAAAAAAGGAAGTTATCGTTATGAAGCCAACCATAAGAGATGTTGCCAGAATGGCGGAGGTGTCGATCAGCACCGTATCGCGTGTTATGAATGCACCGAATACGGTCGTAGAGAGCAAACGGAATCGAGTGATGGAGGCTGTAGAACGTTTGCAATATCAACCAAATGCGTTTGCACGCGGCCTGATCTACAAGAAGTCTTTTACACTGGGCCTGCTGATTCCGGATATTGAGAACCTGTATTTCGCAGGGGTTATTCGGGGAATGCAGGATGCATGCATCAAGCTCGGATACAGTTTAATGATCTGCAATACGGACCGCGACAAAGAACGGATGCTGTCTTACATCGATAACTTTCATGAGAAGCAGGTGGATGGGATCGTGTTCGCCAGTGATGTCCTTTATCCTGAGACACATGACAAATTAGTCGGTTGTAGAATTCCTTTTGTGTTGGTATCCTCGCATTCTGATGAGTACGACATTCCATCTGTGGAGGTGGATGATGAACAGGCGGCTTACGATGCGGTAAAGTTTCTGATTGATTTAGGGCATAAGGACATTGGCATGATTGGTTTTAACCATGATAACTCCGTATCCGGCCCGCCTCGTTATGAGGGTTTTGTAAGAGCATTAACAGAGTTTGGACTACAGCAGAATATTGTGAAGAGCAAATATGCCAATCACAGATTCGAACACGCTTATCAAGCTGCGCATGAGTTGTTTACTGATTATCCCGAGCTGACCGCCGTTTTCTGTGTTGCTGACGAATTTGCAATGGGGACGATTTCTTATCTGAAGGATCGTAATATTCTAGTTCCGGGTCAGGTATCTGTGATTGGATTTGATAATTTGCGGATGTCGAGTATGTTCATTCCAAAGCTGACCACGATTGCGCAGCCGATTTATGAGTTAGGGTATCGTGCGGCGGAGATGCTGCATGAATTGCTCACAACAGGTGGTGTCCAGGTATTGAATGAAAAGATGGAGCATAAGCTGATTGTGCGGGAATCCACGCGGGAAAAATAAAGGCTCTTTATTTTTGTGACCTTCTTCTGAAAAGCTTTTCAGAGCCATGTATCGGTCTTAATTAAAATTTAAATGTTAGGATAGAAAATAGTATGAATTCTTATGAAAAACATCTCATTTTCCGATTGGAAACGGTTACTAATTATGATAATATAAAAAATGTAAGCGCTATTATTAAATTACATTTGTGATGGAGTTTGATTTTAGGATATTTACCTGTCTTCTGAAAAGCTTTGCAAGGAGGTGATCTGCTACAAGCTGCTAATACATGCCAGGGTGCCCGGATGATTGAATAAGATGTTATCTCTATAACCATTAAAGGGGATGTACAAAAGATGAAGAAGATCTCAGGACGTAAAAAGTCGTTGGCTTTAGTACTGTGTTTATCCTTCACAATGACGCTGAGCGCATGCGGCGGAGGCAACAATAATGCGGCGCCTACAGATCCACCGGCGGCAACAGTCAGCCCAACAGCAGATAACACCGAGAAATCGACAAATGCACCTATTGCTGAACCTTCGGGTTCCCCGTTAGATTTAGCGATGAAAGGTGAATATAAAGGGACTAAAGTAACCATGTTTGGACCCTTCGTAGATGCTGACCAAGTGAAATTTGAGAGCAGCATTAAAGAATTTGAAGAGAAGACAGGGATCGATATTCAATACGAGGGCTCCAAGGAGTTCGAAGCAACAATAAATATTAGGGTGGACGGCGGAAATGCTCCTGATATCGCTGACTTCCCGCAGCCGGGATTGCTGGCATCGATTGCTAAGACGGGCAAGGTTATCGATTTAACCGGTGTGCTGGATCAAGACAAATTGACGGCTAATTACAACAAGAGCTGGCTCGATATGTCTACGATGGACGGAAAAGACGGGAAGATCATGGCGGGGATTTGGAACCGCAGTAATGTAAAGAGCTTGGTATGGTATCCAAAGAAACAATTTGATGATGCAGGTTACAAGGTTCCTGAAACTTGGGATGAGCTGATGGCACTCACTGAACAAATTGCCAAGGATGGCGATCCTGCCTGGGCTATTGGCATTGAGAGTGGTGCTGCAACGGGTTGGCCAGCAACAGACTGGGTCGAAAATATAATGCTTCGTACGACTACGCCTGAGAACTACGATAAGTGGGTAAAAGGTGAACTGCCATTTACTTCACCAGAAGTAAAAAATGCTGTTGAAATCATGTCTAAAATTTGGCTTAACAAGGATTATGTTTACGGTGGTGCTAAGTCTATCGTGACGACATCCTTCGGGGATGCCCCAGCGCCAATGTTCACTGATCCGCCTAAAGCCTGGTTTAATATGCTCGGTAACTTTATTACAAGCTTCTTCCCTGAAACGGCAAAGGTTGATCAGGATTATGATTGGTTCTACTTGCCGCCAATTGATGCGCAATATGGTAAACCAGTGCTGGTTGCAGGTGATATTTACGCTATGTTCAACGATCGTCCAGAGGTTCGTGCAGTCATGGAATTCTTCACCACTGGAGAGTCGATTAAGAGCTGGGTACAATCTGGCGGCGTAATTGCTCCTATGAATGATGCTTCCCTTGATTGGTATACCTCTGAATCTGATCGCCGGATGGCGAAGTTGGTTCAAGATGCTTCCACACTGCGTTTTGATGGCTCTGATTTGATGCCAGGTAAAGTGGGTGCAGGCACCTTCTGGAAAGGGATGACCGACTATGTGAGCGGTACAGCGACACTGGATCAAGCCTTGGAACAAATCCAGTCCGGCTGGAACAACTAACCTAATATTTAAAGCGCACAGTAAAAAGAGGGGCAGTGAGAAAAGAGGATTGTCTGCCCCTCTTTTTGTTTTCTAACTAGTGAGTTCGATGCTTATGATAAGAGTTTTGCTCCGCAAAACTTATAGGAGGAGCTGGAGCTAATATGGGTGCACAATCACAGCCACAGCCACAAATGCCAACACAACCACAAGCTAGGCCAACCGTCAGCCTGAAGGCGGTAATGTTGTCCCTAGTTGTGTTGTTAGCGAATATTGTTGTTAACGGCGCAATCTTTTTATTCTTCCGGGATTCCACATTAAATCCGCTGCTAACAGCGGTTCTGGCTGTCCTCTGGGGAGTTCTAGGTGTTTATCTGATTTACTATACGCTGACTTGGGCGGTTGAGCAGTACCCTGATCATATCCGGCGAAAGGTGCTGCCTTATATCTTTATTGGTCCGGCAGTGATTATTCTGGGCTGGTTACTGGTCCTGCCTGCACTGCGAACATTATATTTGAGCTTTTTTAATGCTTCTTCAGAAAAATTTGTGGGTCTGAGCAATTATGCAGCGATCTTTAGCGATCATCTGATGGCAACGGCATTGCGTAACAATTTACTTTGGGTATTCGTTGGCACGCTTGCTTGTGTAGCATTCGGGCTCTTAATTGCTATTCTTGCCGATCGCAGCAGCTATGAGAAAATCGCCAAATCGATCATCTTTATGCCGATGGCTATTTCCTTTGTAGCGGCAGGAGTCATTTGGAAATTCGTATATTACTATCAACCGGGTGACGAACAAATCGGGCTGTTGAACGCAATCGTTACTTATTTTGGGGGAGAACCCCAAGCCTGGACGAGTATGCTTCAGCCATGGAATAACTTTTTCCTCATTATCATTTTGATCTGGATGCAGACGGGATTTGCAATGGTGATTTTCTCGGCAGCAATCAAAGGGGTTCCTGACGACATTTTGGAAGCTGCACGAGTGGATGGAGCAAATGAGGTGAAGATTTTCTTTGGAATCATGATTCCATATATTTCATCAACCATTCTGACAGTGACAACGACCATTATCGTCTTTACGTTGAAAATATTTGACGTCGTCATGGTGATGACAGGAGGTCAATACGATACAGAGGTTGTTGCTACACAGTTCTACCGGCAATTCTTTATGTACCGTAATTTCGGCTACGGCTCCACGCTGGCTATTGTTCTACTGATCGCGGTGCTGCCTGTAATCATAATCAATCTACGTCAGTTCCGTAAGCAGGGGGGATTCTAATGGCTGGCAAAAAGAAGAGAAAAGGCAGCAAAACGGTTGTAAATATCGTGTTGGGTGTGATCTGTTTTATTTGGCTGCTTCCGACTCTTGGGCTATTTATTTCCTCCTTCCGTCCGGCTGCTGACATTCTGCAAACCGGATGGTGGAAAGCTTTTCCTCATCAGGAGTGGAAGGCTGGAGAGACGATTCAGCTATCCAAGGATGTGGATCTTCGGGAGCCAATTGAGGTGAACGGTAAAACTTATACAGATGATGAGCTGAAGGCTGGCGTGAAGGCAGATGGCAGCCGGCTTATGTGGGAGAATCGTAGAGCACGTACCGTAAATGAACAGATACAAGGTTGGAAGATGACACCGGATCTCACGCTGGATAACTATAATAATGTGCTTTCCGGTAAGGAATACAAGCTGAAACAGGCTGATGGTAGTGAAACGGTGCAAAAAGGCTCCGGATTGTCACAGGCCTTCTGGAATACGCTAACGATTGCTGTTCCAGCAACAGTTATTCCGGTGCTGATCGCTTCTTTTGCTGCATATGCTTTTGCCTGGCTGCGGTTTCCTGGGCGCAGAATCCTTTTTGTGATCATTATTGCAATGCTCGTCATTCCGATACAGGTTGCGCTTATTCCAGTGCTTAAGGATTATACCGCACTTGGGCTAAACGGAAGTTATCTGGGAATTTGGCTGGCGCATACGGCTTTTGGATTACCGCTGGTTACGTACTTTATGTACAACTTTATCAGTCAATTGCCGAAGGATTTGTTCGAATCGGCTTTCATGGATGGGGCAAGTCATTTCACTATATTCAGTAGGCTAATTCTGCCTCTATCCGTGCCAGCACTGGCTTCTATCGGGATCTTCCAATTCCTATGGGTGTGGAATGACTATTTAGTCTCATTGATTTTTATCGGCAATCAACCGTCTGTGCAAGTCATGTCGATGAAAATTGCCGATTTAGTAGGCTCACGAGGCAACGATTGGCATTTACTTACTTCGGCTGCATTTATCTCTATGCTGATGCCGCTCGCTATTTTTTTCCTGCTGCAAAAGTATTTCGTCAGAGGGCTTATGGGTGGGTCGGTGAAAGGTTAATGATTTAGAACCCGAATGAAACTGTGATCAGGGGGAGCTTAGAGAGATGAAGATGAAACCATACGTACATCCGGCGGCGGTATATCCTTACCGGGAGTGGAGTCTTGATGAGGAAGCTTATAGTGAAGAGAACAATCAAAGAAGCGAGAGTATTTTTGCGCTTGGCAATGGATATATTGGTATGCGCGGTAATTTCGAAGAAGGTTACCACGGCAGCTCAGGCTCGTCTGTAACAGGCAATTATTTGAATGGTTTTTTTGATTCGGAGCCCATTGTATATCCAGAAGGAGCGTACGGATATCCATCCCGCAATCAAGCGATGCTGAACGTAACAGATGCCAAGATTATTGAACTGAGTATTGAAGGGCAGACCTTTCAGTTAAACAGTGGGCAAGTGCACCATTATGAACGAAAGCTGGATATGCGAAGCGGGGTTCTGCATCGGCAGGTAGAATGGGAATCTCCAGCTGGTCACCGGGTACAGCTTCATATCCGGCGGATGGTGACTTTGCAGCACAAACATCTGGCGGCGATAGATTATGAGGTTAAAGCGCTGAATTTCAGCGGAGTGCTTACCTTCACTTCATCCATCGACGGCAAGATCCAAAAACCTAAGGTAACGGATGATCCCAGATTGGGCTCGGGAGGCAAGGAGCCCAGTCTGCTCCTGGAGGATACCGGTCATGAACCGGGACAGTCCTTCTTATGGATGAAGCAGCGGACGCGGCATACCCAGTTTGCCTTATTAACAGGGGTAAGTCATAAGCTCGATTCAAGATCTGAGGGTAAAAGGACCGTGCAGCATGAGGGGCAGAAATTATCCGTGCAGTTTGTCGTCCCGGTGGAGCGTGGGGAAAGCGTCTCGCTAACCAAATATATCTCTTACCATACCTCTAAAGATTATCCAGAAGACGAACTACTTAGTAGAAGTACTGAAATATTACACTTAGCAGACCATAGCGGGTTTGAAGCGCTTGCCCAGGAACAGCAGGCTTATCTGGATCGATACTGGGCACATACGGATGTGGAGATTCATGGTGATCTTGCGCTTCAGCAGGGCATTCGCTTTAATGCTTTTCAACTGCTTCAATCCGTAGGCCGTGATGGGGTTACGAATATTGGAGCCAAGGGATTAACGGGTGAAGGATACGAAGGGCACTATTTCTGGGATACCGAGATGTATATGCTGCCCTTCTTTACGTTCACACAGCCGGAGATTAGCCGAAAGCTGCTCGAATTTCGTTATGCCACGTTAGACAAAGCACGGGAGCGTGCAGCGGTAATGTCGCAGAAGGGAGCCTTGTTCCCTTGGCGGACTATAGACGGGGCAGAGAACTCTGCGTATTTCCCGGCAGGCACGGCGCAAATGCATATTAATGCGGATATTGCGTATGCCATCAAGCAGTATGTACTGGCTACCGGAGATTATGATTTTTTGGTTACGAAGGGAGCGGAAATTTTATTCGAAACTTCCCGCTTTTGGTTGGACTTGGGGTACTTTAATCCGGCTAGGGGCGGTGTCTTTTGTATTGATGCAGTAACCGGTCCTGATGAATATACAGCTATCGTCAACAATAATGCATACACCAACTTTATGGTCCAGGATCAGCTTTATTATGCACACGAGATGGCAGGGATATTGTCTAAGCAGTATCCTGAGCATTTTGAACGCCTGAAGCAAAAAATCGGTCTGACTGAGCATGAGACATTAGTGTGGCTGGAAGCGGCGGACAAAATGTTTATCCCCTTTGATGAGGGACTTGGCATTTATGCTCAAGACGACACGTTTCTCTCCAAGAAAAAATGGGATTTCGAGCATACACCAGCTGACAAATATCCGCTGCTGCTCAACTACCATCCGCTGGTAATTTACCGGCATCAGGTGTTGAAACAGGCGGACTTGGTAATGGCGATGTTTCTACTGGGTGACCAATTCAGCTTGGCGGATAAGATCCGGAATTATAATTATTATGAGCCGCTGACGACGCATGATTCTTCATTGTCACCGTGCATTCACAGTATAATCTCTGCTGAGATTGGTGATTTGACGGGAGCCTATTCCTATTTTGACCGCACGGTACGGATGGACTTGGATGATATCAACCGCAACGTAAAGGATGGACTGCACACTGCTGCTATGGCAGGCTCCTGGCTGTCGATTGTGAATGGTTTTGGTGGCATGCGCTTATGCGGCGGGATGTTATCATTTAATCCTAGTGTGCCAGCGCAGTGGGAGAGCTATCGGTTTAAAATAACATGCGCTGGACAGCTATTGGATATTTTTGTGAGTGATACAGAAGTGATCTATACGCTGCTGGAGGGCGAAGAGCTTGAGATTATGCATAAGGGAAACCTTATACAGTTGTCTGCACAGAAGCCGCTGAGGCTTTCGAATGTGAAGCAGCTTGAAGCTGTTATTTTCGAGCTGGACGGGATAATTACTGACACTGGAGAGTATCATTATGAGGCTTGGAAGGATCTGGCGGATGAACTTGCGCTTTCTTTTGATCGAGAGAAGCATAAGAGTCTTAAGGGCCTAAGTCGAATGGAATCTTTAGAAGTCATTCTGGAGAGTAGTGGACTGAATTTGCCGCAACCGGTAAAGGGAATGCTCTGCAACAAAAAGAACGAGAAGTATAGACAGCTGGTTCAGCAAATGACGCCTGCTGAGCTGTATCCGGGTATCCACAGCGTGTTGTCCGATTTGCAGCAAAGAGGGATTGCTATCGGACTGGCTTCAGTGAATGAGAATGCGCTGCTGATTCTCGAACGCTTGCAGATCGGGCATTGGTTTCAGGCGGTGGCTGACCCTGGCAACTTGCGTAGAAGCAAGCCAGATCCAGAGATTCACTTGCAGGTTGCGGAGATGCTGGGCATATCCCCAGACTGCTGTGTGGCGATTGAGGATACCGAGGAAGGAATAGCCGCAATTAATGCTGCTGGTATGAGGTCAGTGGGAGCTGGAGTGGCGCTCGTAACCGGGACCGCGGATCTATGTCTGGCTTCCACCGCAGAGATAAGTGTTGAGAAATTGTTAGAGCTGTTTGCGTAGTTACCCTGATAAGCAGCAAACCTCCCGATCATGGGAGGTTTGCTGCTTTGTTTATTTCATTACTTTTCGAACCAGCTTCACTTTATTGCCATAAGGAGGATACACGATTCCGAGATCGATCCGTGTGCCTCGCTTGACGATGCTTTTACGATGGGAGAAGACCTCAAAGCTATACTTCCCGTGATAACCCCCGATTCCAGAGTTTCCTACTCCACCAAACGGAAGATAAGTGCTCGCCACATGTGAGATCGTATCATTGATACACCCTCCCCCGAATGAGACCCGGGACAGCACCTCTTGTTCTACACTCTTATCCTCCGTAAATAGGTATAGTGCCAGTGGCTTTGGATGTTCATTAATACTCTGAATGGCCTCATCCAATTGATGATATTCCAATATTGGGAGGATCGGACCGAAGATCTCATCTTCCATAGCAGCATCCGTCCAAGTGGCAGGATAGATTAAAGTAGGCTCAATATAACGTTCTTCTGGCACGATGGTGCCGCCCATAATCACCTTGCTCTGATCTCGCGCAATGAGGTCAGCAAGTCTTTGCAGCTGGCGATCATTCACGATCCGGCCATAATCTGTATTAGGCTGTGCATCCTGACCGTAGAACTCAGTGACGTGATGTTTGAGTTTGGTAATCAATTCTTTGGCAATATCCTTGTGGACTAACAGATAATCCGGTGCAATACAGGTTTGACCCGCGTTTAGCAGCTTGCCCCAGACAATCCGTTTCGCTGCAACATCAAGATTAGCGGTCTTATCAACAATAACCGGGCTTTTCCCGCCAAGCTCCAAGGTTACAGGCACTAAATTTTTGGCTGCTGCTTCCATAACGATTTTGCCGACAGGCACACTGCCTGTAAAAAATATATAATCAAACTTGGCGTGGATCAGTAAATTAGTGGTCTCTTTTTCCCCTTGAATTACGCGGATATACTGCGGCTCGAAGGTCTCTTGAATAAGCTGTTCAACCACGGACGAGATGGCAGGTGTGCTCTCAGATGGCTTGAGGACAGCGCAGTTACCAGCGGCAATGGCGCCGATCAGGGGCTCAATCAGCAACTGAAATGGATAATTAAACGGGCCAATAATGAGCGTTGTGCCGTAAGGCTCACTTAAAATATAACTTTTTGCAGGAAATAAGTGCAGCGGCGATCGAACCTTTACAGGCTTCGCCCAACGCTTAAGATGTTTCATCATGTAGCCGATACTGTCCAGCGTAAAGCCGATTTCTGTGGCATAGGCTTCGAACTCACCTTTTCCTAAATCCTGTTGTAGTGCGGTGATGATACGTCCTTCGTATTGTTTAATAATATTCTTAAGCTTGAGCAGCTGCTGGAGACGAAAAGAAACCTCCTTAGTTACGCCGCTATTAAAAAAAATCTTATGCTCTTCAAGCATTCCTTGAATGCTGTCAGCTGTATAGGTTGTCATTAATCTTTCCTCCATCCTTGTAAGAAGTTAGAGCATACGACTATGGGAGCCGGTAAAAAGCGAACGGCTCGCGATAACGGAAGGAATCACTGGCTTCATCCAGCTTGGCCGAAGTTTCTTCATTAAGTACAAGTGAGGTACTAAGCAAATTTTGTTCCAGCTGTTCCACACGCGTAGCCCCGACAATAACCGTCGAGACGGCAGGCCGATTCATAAGCCAAGCTAAGGAGAGCGCGGTAGATGAGGTTTCCATTTCCTCAGCAATTTGACTCACTTGGCTTCCGAGCTTGATCCGGTCAGCATCAAGGAATCTTTTGAAATTAGGATCGGTATCTGCTCTGGACCCCGATGGCGCTGAGTCGCTTGTATTATATTTGCCTGTGAGAATCCCGCCAGCTAGTGGAAAGTATGGAATGATCCCTACACCTTGATCCAGGCAGAGCGAAAGGAGCTCATTCTCCGGTGTCCGGTCTGCTAAGGAGTAGCTGCACTGAATTGAAGTGTACTTGGTGAAGTTGCGTGCTTCACTAATCCCAATCGCCTTCATTAATTGCCATGCTGTATAGTTGGAGGCCCCGATATAACGGACTTTCCCCGAGGATACCATATCGTCCAAGGTTCGTAAGGTTTCTTCAAGCGGCGTATAGGGATCAAAGGTATGAATCTGGTATAGATCGATATAGTCCGTCTTAAGACGGCGAAGGCTATCTTCAAGCTCCTGCAGCAAATGGCGACGGGAGGAGCCGCTACCGTTAGGACCCTCATTTTTGACTAAACCTGCTTTAGTTGCTAGAACAGCCTCATGTCTCCTACCTTCCAAGGCCAGACCGATGATTCGCTCGGATTCTGAGCCAGCGTAAATATTAGCAGTGTCTATGAAATTAATTCCCTGATCAAGCGCAGCATGTACAATCTGAATGGAGGTCTCTTGATCCGCACGTTTGCCGAAAGCGTTCGTTCCCAGTCCTAATGCGGATACCTGTAATCCGCTATTTCCTAGTCTTTTAAAGTTCATCCTCAGCACTCCTTATCATCTATTAATTAATCCATTTTATTTTTGAGTGAAAAGATCCAGCGCTGTCTCAATGAAGAGCTTTACAGCAATTGAAGTGTCGGCAAGCGAGCTGACCGCAATTTGGATATCTCTATAAGCATCCGGCTGCAGCTCACGGGTAACCACATTTGGAGGCAGAGATAACAAGGACAGTTCAGACATCACGCCGATCGCCAGTCCCTCCTGAACCATATTAAGAGCTGTTGCAAAGTTATTAACCACATATTTTACATTCAGATGGCTATTACTTCTGCGGAATAGCTCTACAACAGGCGGTTCATATCCTGCTTTGCAAATCAACATGGGCTCGTTCGCTAATTCCTGCACACATACAATGGATCGCTTTTGCAGGGGATGGTCATCTCTAAAAACGGCAAACAATTTCTCTCTATATAATGGAATGGTTTCGAATTCTGCACTGGGAGCGAGCAATAAGCCAACATCAATTTCTTTTGAATCCAGCCATTCTCTGACTTCAGCGATAGAACCCTCCTGTAAGCTAATCGTAATATTTGGATATCTTTTAGTGATAGAGCTAATAATCTTCGGTAGAAAATGAGCCGATGCCACAGGGAAAGCTCCAATGCGGATACTTCCTTTTTCAAGACCTCTCTCCGCGTAAATCTCCTGATTGACCTTATCAAAGCCCATTAGAATTTCACGGAAAATAACAAGAATACGTTTGCCGATATCCGTAAGCATCAGGCCATTACGCCGGTCTCGAAGCAAGAGCTTCACGTCTAATTCGGCTTCGAGGGACGAGATCGCCCGGCTGACCGCAGGCTGTGTCATATTCAGTTCTACACCAGCTTTAGTAAAGCTGCCGCTTTCGGCGATTTTGACGAATAAACGAATTTGAGTATTGTTCATAACAAATATGATATGCCCCTTATGATTATTATTCATTTCATTTATGCTCTTGTTTATTGTATCATTTGTGATGAATCTACACCAAGGAAGTGAACAAATGAATCAGCAGAAGAAAAGTATGATCCTTCTTATTTTTTTGGTGATTGTATGGGGCATTAATTGGCCTATATCCAAAATCGCCTTAGACTATGCTCCACCTCTATTATTTGCAGGTATTCGAACCGTCGTAGGCGGTATTATTCTGATTCTAATTGCACTGCCCAAGGTGAAGGAGCTTCGCTTCAAGCAGCTCTGGCCGATCTATCTGATCTCGGCGGTACTTAGTATTGTGTTCTATTATGGATTTCAGACAATTGGCTTGCAGTATGTTCCGGCGGGATTGTTCTCATCGATTGTATTTTTGCAGCCTGTATTGTTAGGTATTTTTTCTTGGCTGTGGTTAGGTGAGAGCATGTACGGGCTTAAAATGGCTGGTTTGCTGCTTGGCTTTCTCGGGGTAGCCTCTCTTAGTATCGGCGGAATTAATGGGAGTATCTCCATATGGGGAATTGTGTTGGCTTTAGCCAGTGCCTTAAGCTGGGCATTAGGAACAATATATATGAAACGGAATGCTGTACGTGTGGATATGCTGTGGATGACGGCTATGCAAATCACGATCGGTGGCATCATTCTGCTACTTTCGGGATCAGCTACGGAGAAATGGTCGGATATTACCTGGAGTGGAACCTTTATTGTGGATACCTTGTTTATCGCAATCTTTGTTATTGCTCTGGGCTGGCTAATTTATTTCAAGCTGATTAACGAAGGAGAAGCAGGAAAAGTAGGTTCATTCACCTTCTTGATCCCCCTGATCTCGATAGCAACCAGCGTAGTTTTTTTGAAAGAGCAGATTACCATAAACCTTGTGATCGGATTATTGCTGATTGTCAGCAGTATTGTACTGGTAAATGTGAAGATAGGGCGTGCTGCCAAACAATCAGTCAGTTAAATTTGTTGGATGGTTGTAGTAACCAATCGTGCTAAAGGGCATTATGTCTAATAGGGATAGAACATAAAAAAAGGACACTCCCAAGCTTAGAGCTTCTGGGAGAGTCCTTTTTTAATTAAGCGTATAGCGCGTGTGATTTCAGCTGTTGAAGGCCGAGCTGCAACTACGTAAGTAGCAGAACTAGCGCGTTCCACTTCTTCGAGTACCCGGTTTAAGTGACTGAAGAGCGCTCCTAGATCACGAACTGATGACAGTGAGCACCGTCCTTGCAGTTCAGAGAAGCTGGCCGCCTGCAAGTCGCGGGCACGATGCAGACAATCTGTAAGTGAACGTTGGCATTCAGCCTTGGATAAGGTCTTGGTACCATAAACAGCTATACAATCGGCTGTTGCCTCCAGCACTTCCAGCATCCAGTCAGAATTGGCATGATGTGCTGGCAGCAAGCAAATATCGTCGGCAATTTCTTTAACATAGGAATGAATGGTCTTTAGATGTGCTGTGGCTTGTATAAGTCCCTTTAGATCACCACGACACTGATAGTGAGCAATGGTATAGAACATTTCCTTCTGTTGTTGATTGCTGGCAGACAGCAGTTTACCTGCTTGCTCCAGCATATTATTATCCTTTGATGAATCTCTTCTTATGCCTACGAGACCTTTTAAAGCATCCGAAAGTAGAAGGCTTCCATCGAGTGCCAATGCTTTTACCTTGACGAACCTGTTCGGTGGAACGATAATCATATTGATGATCAAGGCAATGAGCACACCAATAAAGGTTTCGGCGACTCTCCACAGCACGTAATCATTGTGATAAAAGGTAAGGGCCAGAACCGAGGTCACCCCCACCTGCGAAACCGCTTGGATATTCATCCGACAGGCTGTGGCAATTCCAATCCCGATGAGCAGAATTAGCAGAATGGAAAATGCACCTACATCGAAGAATTGGCCTACAATCAGGCTGACGATTCCGCCGATAATAATGCCGATCAGGCGGTAGATTCCTTTTTCAAGTGAAGCCTTCACACTGGCTTGAGTAATTAGAATGGCTGCAAGCGGTGCAAAGTATAAATATTGGTCACCATATAAACTGTGTACGGCTACCCAGGATAGTGATGCGGCAAGCGTAATTCGTATCATGTAAAGCGAGAATCCATATTTTTCAAGGCGGTCTAGTAACCCCTCGTTCATTATCATTCATCTTCTTTCGCAAAAATAAGAAAACCACACTGGCTTTTCAGTTCGTTTTCATTATAGCACCTCAAAAAGGGCAGGGAAGACTGGACTTTTTACAAACTTGTTAAGTTTATGCTTAGCATTTAACAATGTAAGCTATCGCATATAATGGTACAATCTAATATGCTATATCTATTGGAGCGTCGAAGGAGAGGGAAAATTGTCGCTTATTAGCGCTGAGCATACTCATTTCGATTGTTCTCCGCAAGATGCGGGTAAAATAGTATTGTATTACTAAGGTAAGGGAGGTTGTTAGCTATAGCTATTCAGGAAGGTACCATCATTTCATTTGAAGAAGTTACTAAGCAATATGACGACGAAGATCCGGTGTTAAAAGGAGTCAGCTTTGAGATAGAGCGCGGCAAATTCTATACACTACTTGGTCCATCTGGCTGTGGTAAAACGACTATTCTTCGATTGATCGCCGGGTTCGCTGAGCCAACGAGCGGTTCTATTTATTTAAATGGAAAAGTAATTAACCACATTCCCGCCAATGAGCGGCAGGTCAATACGGTATTTCAGGATTACGCATTGTTTCCACACCTGAACGTATTCGAGAATGTGGCTTTCGGACTGCGCATTAAGAAGCTTAAGAAGGATGTTATCACAAAGAAGGTGCAGGAAGCGCTAAGCTTCGTTAACCTTGTGGGTTATGAGCAGCGTGCGATTAATGAAATGTCCGGCGGTCAGCGCCAGCGGGTTGCCATTGCCCGGGCGATTGTGAATGAGCCACAGGTTCTATTGCTGGACGAGCCTCTATCGGCGCTAGATCTCAAGCTGCGCACGGAGATGCAGTACATACTGCGGGAAATGCAGCAGCGGTTAGGCATTACCTTCATTTTTGTAACTCATGACCAGGAAGAGGCACTCGCGATGTCCGACTGGATTTTTGTCATGAATAAAGGAAAAATCGAGCAAAGCGGCACCCCTAACGATATTTATGATGAGCCGATTAACCGTTTTGTGGCGGATTTTATTGGCGAATCGAACATTGTGCCGGGAGTTATGATCGAGGATTATCTGGTGGAGTTTAACGGCCGCCGCTTCGAATGTTTCGATGCCGGGCTGAAACCGAATGAATCCGTAGAGATTGTTATTCGTCCTGAGGATTTGGAAATTTCTACGCTGGAACAGGGTAAACTACGTGTGCGGGTTGATTCCCAGCTGTTCCGGGGCGTGCATTATGAAATCAGCTGTTATGATGAATCCGGGCATGAATGGCTTGTACATTCTACACGTAAGGCGACTGTAGGCAGTGAAATTGGCCTTTATTTTGATCCGGAAGCGATTCATGTTATGCGTTTCGGTGAAACGGAGGAAGAATTCGACAGACGTCTGGAAGCTTATGGCGAGGTGGAGAGTCATGAAGAATAAGGGCAAATCGTACTATCTCATCCCTTATTACCTCTGGATCGCATTGTTTGTAATTGCACCGGTAGTGCTTGTCATCTATTATTCGTTATTTGATTTGGATGGCCATATTACTCTGGATAATTACGTCAGTTTCTTCACCCCTGTATATTTAAAAATGACGCTGACCTCGTTCTGGTACGCGTTTCTGATTACAGCATTCTCATTGCTGGTTGCCTATCCGGCGGCTTATCTGCTGACGAGAACCAAACATAAGCAGCTGTGGTTATTGCTGATTATTTTGCCGACATGGATTAATTTGCTGCTAAAAACCTACGCTTTTATAGGGATATTCGGTACATTTGGTCCGATCAATAATTTCTTTGATCTGCTTGGAATCGGAGAACAGCAAATTCTGTTTACGGGCTTCAGTTTTGTATTTGTATCTGTCTATATTTTTATTCCGTTTATGATCCTGCCGATATACAGCGCTTTGGAGGATTTGAATTTATCCTTGCTGGATGCGGCACGTGATTTAGGGGCTTCGGGCTGGACCACGTTTAGACGTGTTATTTTTCCGCTGACCATTTCGGGAGTACGCTCAGGCTGTATGGCAGTATTCATACCTGCGCTGTCCCTGTTTATGATCACCCGTCTGATTGCAGGCAACAGGGTCATTACGCTGGGCACCGCAATCGAGCAGCATTTCCTGGTCACTCAGGACTGGGGCATGGGTTCTACAGTTGCAGTGTTTCTGATTGCCATTATGGCGCTGTTTATGATTATCACAGGCGGATCGCGGAAAGGGGCGCGGAATGAGAAATAAAAATGGATTCTCTAACCTCTACCTAGTTCTGGTGTTCATTGTTCTGTATGCACCTATCTTCTATTTAATGTACTATTCGTTCAACAGTGGGGGGACGATGCATAAGTTCGAGGGCTTCACGCTGGATTACTACCGTGAGGTGGTCCAAGATAAGCGCCTGATCATCATCGTAATCAATACGCTTGTGATCGCGCTGCTATCCTCGGCTATTGCAACCCTTATCGCTATTATTGGTGCGCTGGCCATTAAAAGTGTGCAGAATCGCCGCGCCAAGAACACCTTGCTGTCTCTGAATAACGTGCTGATCGTCAGTCCAGATGTCATTATTGGTGCTTCGTTCCTTATCCTGTTCACCATTGCTGGCATCAAGCTGGGTTTCGCGTCTGTTCTGCTCTCACACGTTGCATTCAGCGTACCGATTGCCGTATTGATGATTTTGCCGCATCTACAGGAAATGAGCCCTACATTAACGGATGCAGCCCGTGATCTTGGGGCAAGCCGTAAGGATGTGCTGACTAAAGTAATTTTGCCGATTATTAAACCAGGGATATTCAGCGGATTTTTTATGGCGCTTACGTATTCACTGGATGACTTTGCGGTTACGTTCTTCGTAACAGGCAACGGTTATTCGACGTTATCGGTTGAGATATACTCTAGAGCCCGGCAAGGGGTGTCGCTATCGATTAATGCGCTGTCGACAATGATCTTCCTGTTCACCATTCTGCTTGTGGTTGGTTATTACTTCCTGACCCTTAAGAAAAATCGCCATAACACAGCAGAAGCTGTGGCGGAGCCTGTTGCAGAAGCGGGGGTGCCTAGATGAAACAGCTGATAAATGCTTTTCTGGCGATCCTTATCACGGCATTTGCGCTCATGTACTTGGGATCTTGGATGAATTCGAGAGAGGGATATTCGGGTGGAAACACACTGACTATCTATAACTGGGGCGACTATGTCGATCCGGATCTATTGAAGGAATTTGAAAAAGAGACCGGCTTAACAGTCATTTATCAAACCTTCGATTCCAATGAAGCTATGTTGACCAAGGTTGAGCAGGGCGGAACTACCTTTGATGTTGTAATCCCTTCGGATTATGCCATTGCTAAGATGAAAGAAGAAGATCTGCTCATCCCGCTGGATCATAGCAAGATTTCGAATCTAAAGAATATTGATTCACGCTTTATGGACCTCTCGTTTGATCCGGGTAACAAATATTCTGTACCTTATTTCTGGGGGACCGTCGGGATTATTTTCAATCCGGAAATGACCAAGGGCATGGACTTCACCAGCTGGGATTCTCTCTGGGACAGCAGACTGCATAATAACATCTTCCTGGTAGACGGAGCCCGTGAAGTGATGGGCATGGCCTTGAACAGCCTGCATTATTCCGTTAATGACAAGGATGAGGCACATCTGCAGGAAGCACTGACTAAGCTCAACAAGTTGTCTCCTAACGTGAAGGCGATTGTCGGTGATGAGATCAAGATGCTGCTGGCAAATGAAGAAGCTTCGGTTGGGATTGTCTGGTCCGGCGATGCTTCCGAGATCATGGACGAGAATGATAAGCTGGATTATGTAGTGCCGGAAGAAGGCTCGAACAAATGGTTTGATAACATGGTTATTCCTCGGACAGCGAAAAATGTGGATGGAGCGCATCAGTTCATCAACTTCATGCTCCGCCCAGACGTTGCTGCTAAGAATGCAGAATATGTAGGTTATTCCACGCCTAACATTCCTGCACTGGAGCTGCTTCCTGAGGAAACTTCTGAGGATACCCGTTTCTATCCACCAGCCGAAATTACGGACCGGCTTGAAGTATACGATAACCTTGGCAAACGGATGCTTGCTCATTATAATGAGCTGTTCCTAATGTTTAAGATGAATAAGAAGTAAGCTGACTAAAGCTAAAGCTAAAGCTAAAGCGAAACGACATTAAGAGCGTCTACATACGGGTAACCGTGTTAGACGCTCTTTTTCGGTTTGATCATCGTGTAGTCTCAAGACAACAGACAGTTTAGCCGAAAGTATAATATAGTATAATAGTAAGAATGGACAACAGGAAAAGAGGAAACGAATGCCTACTATACTGGTTGCTGACGACGATGCGAACATTCGCGAACTTGTCTGTTTATTTCTCCGCAACGACGGATTCGAAACAGTTGAAGCTGTGGATGGCAAGGAAGCGCTCGCCGTATATGCTGGAACACATGTCGATCTTGTCGTGCTGGATATTATGATGCCAAATATGGATGGTTGGATGCTTTGTAAGGAGCTCCGCAGAGCTAATCCTGATCTTCCATTACTTATATTGACTGCCAGAGGCGAAACCTGGGAGAAAGTGAAGGGCTTCGAATTAGGCACGGACGATTATTTAACTAAACCGTTCGATCCGTTAGAGCTGACGGTTCGTGTTAGGTCATTGCTGAAACGATATCGGATTGGCTCCACGCAGATGATCCAAATTGGCAATGTCATCCTTGATCGGCAGACCTATAAGGTGATGAAAGGTACGGAGTCATTTCCCTTACCCCTTAAGGAGTTCGAGTTGCTGTACAAGCTTGCTGGAACCCCTGGACAAGTATATACGCGCGAGCAGTTGATCGATCAAATTTGGGGAATTGATTATGCTGGAGATGATCGGACGATTGACGTGCATATCAAACGCCTGCGTGAACGGTTTGCGACTACTCCTGATTTTCGTATTGAGACGGTGCGTGGACTTGGCTACAGGCTTGAGGTGCATGAATGATCAGATCTATATATACACGCGTTGTTCTGACCTTCCTAGCCTCCGTAATCGGGGGCACAATCATTGCTTTGTTTGTGGCAACTTGGGTATTTGAAGACAAACTGAAAGAGAACATGCGAATTCCCTTATTGCATTTTGGACAGGATATAGTCAAAATTTACGAAACCTTTCCATTACGTGAAGCCAACTCTTTCGTAAGTGGGATGAAGCAGCTTGATTCCTACTATATCCGAATATTCGATGAAGCGGGTAAATTCCAATCTTACGGACTTAATGGGCACAAGCCGGTCCCTGTAACTATGGAAGAAATAAAAAAAGTTCTCGCAGGAGAAGTTTATCAACCTCATAACAGGAATACTTCTGCGCTTCTCCTAGGCTTGCAGTTGAGAACGGAAGACGGCACCAAAGCGATGTTTGTGGAGACGCTTAATCCCCCTTCCGTCACTGCCAGAAGGAATTTGATATTAAATTTCTTGCTCTATTCATTGATAGCTGGAAGCCTCTTGATTCTGGTAGCTGCGATGTTCTTAGTCAGACCGATCAAGAAGCTAACCAAAGCGACTAGACGAATAGCAGCTGGTGATTTCAACGTCGAGCTGAATATTAAGCAAACCGGTGAGCTA
The DNA here is from genome assembly GCF_037992965.1 of Paenibacillus sp. FSL E2-0190. NCBI lineage: Bacteria > Bacillati > Bacillota > Bacilli > Caryophanales > Paenibacillaceae > Paenibacillus > Paenibacillus sp. FSL E2-0190. The sequence goes on along the minus strand of NZ_CP150306.1, from coordinate 6,729,792 downwards.
GGTACCTTGGCTCGCAGCTTTGAAGAAATGATGCACGATCTGCAGCAGCTTGAGCAGATGCGTAAGGAGTTTGTATCCAATGTGTCGCATGAGGTCCAGTCTCCGCTCACCTCAATATCTGGTTATGCGATTGCGCTCAAGCGAGTAGATCTTGCAGAACAAGAGAGAAATCGTTATCTTGATATTATTATCGCAGAAGCAGAGCGGATGTCTAAAATGAGCGACAGCCTGCTGAAGCTGAGTTTATTAGAATCGCAGTCACAGCAGCTACGGCTAATTACATTTAACCTGGACGAACAGATAAGAAGAGTAATCGTAGCGATTCAGCCGCAATGGTCGGCTCGTAATATCAGCTTTGACCTTGATCTGAAGCCTATTATCCTACTGGCTGACTACGACCTGTTAAGTCAGGTATGGACCAATCTCCTTGGCAACAGCATCAAGTTTTCTAAGGATAACAGTGTAATTAACGTCAGCCTCAAACAAGATATCAACAACGTGACCGTTCGGGTAACAGACACTGGCATCGGGATTTCACTTGAGGATCAGCAACGTATATTTGAACGGTTCTTTAAGGCTGATCGGTCCCACAGCCGTAAATATGGTGGCAGCGGGATGGGACTTGCCATTGTTAAACAGATCGTAACGCTTCATAAAGGGGATATCCGCGTGGAAAGCGAACCCGGCCAAGGAACGACCATCGTTGTCACCCTCCCAATTATAGCGCCGACAGAGTAATTAGCTTCCAGGCGGTGCCTTGCGAGGGCTTGAATGCATCCCGGATTTTTCATGCTACAGCAGTACAGGCAAGTTTTCTTGTCTTGTGCTGCTGTAGCATTTTTTTTACCTGTTCATTTTCAGTTCATATTGTCGTCATGAGGGGTACATCTTTGTTAGTTATGATCTCATTAGCGAAACGTTAAGGGAACTTAATAAACAGATTAAAGACAGGAGAAGATGAGGGTGACACAACAAGAGGACAAAAAAACGGGGAATGGACAGAAAAAACATAAACTGCGTAACCTGTTGCTCAAAATATTAGGAGCAATAGTGATCGTGGTCGTACTTTTTCTAGCTGTTGTCTATACAGTTAATGTGATCAGCAACAAAACAGATCAGAAAAAAATACAGCACTATGGTCAGTTAGTCCCTGTTGACGGGAAAAATATGAATGTTTTGATTCAAGGAGAAGGTAAACAGACGATCGTGCTCATACCAGGCTTTGGAACAGGAGCGCCAGCGCTTGATTTCAAGCCGTTGATTGATGAGTTATCACCATTCTACAAAGTGGTGGCGGTTGAACCGTTTGGGTATGGACTCAGTGATGAAACGAAAAAAGAACGAACTACAGAGAATATCGTTAGTGAAATTCATGAAGCCGTTCAGAATCTTAACATTGACCAATACATTCTAATGGGCCACTCGATTGGAGGTATTTACGGATTGGAATATGCGAAGAAATATCCAAACGAAGTGAGTGCTTTTGTGGGTATTGATAGTAGTGTTCCGGAGCAAGGCGGTATGGATGTTAAATTCCCAATTAAAAAATTAAAGCTGCTTAAAGATTCAGGGATTATAAGATTGGGCTTGCAATTAAGCGGTGACCCTTATGATGGACTGCCATTTGATGATGAAACCAAAAAACAAATGAAATTAATTTCGCTTAAAAATATGAACAATTCCACTACCTTAAATGAAATGGAACATATTTATCCTAACTTTGTTGCCTCCAGAGGCTTAACATTTGACAAGAATCTACCCATTATCTTCTTTATACAAGCGAATAATACTACCGTGAAAGACTGGATTCCTCTACATGAAGGGCAAGTCAAGGATTCTGTGCATGGAAAAGTAATGACATTTGAAGGCGGACATTACTTACATCATTCAAAATCCAAAGAAATCGTAGAGAACCTAAGGGTATTCATGGAAGAAGTTAAATAAAAAGAAGAAAACGCTCCGAACTCCTCATATGAGGGGGCGGGGCGTTTTTTTGGTTGTGATCGAAGATTATTTGATGCCGATTCTCATTCGGTAGCTGATCAGAACCTCTAATGTTCTGCCTTTAAAATGCTGTTCAACTGCGGCGGTGTAATCGGCGATGTCTTGCTCAAGCAAGGTAGCGTCTAGTTTCATTACGGTTTGCACTCCCCCTTGACTTAGGGTTAAACCAATATATCGCTGGGCATCGCAGGACTCTAGGTTGTGGAATACGATTTCTCTGGCAAAAGAGAAGGCCCCACTAGCTTTGATCCGTGACAAATGACCTTCTTTGTCCCATTTATGTGCTCTCTCCTCATTAGGTAAAAGCGAAGCCAGCAATTCTTCTGTTTTGGAGATCAGCTGGTTGTATCGTTCTTCTACATTTTGCTGAAGAGATAAAGGCCAATCGCAATCGTAGGCGGCAAAGACTCCGCCTTTTTTTAAGACCCGGGAGATTTCTTGCAGTGTACTTTCAGGATCCATCCAGTGGAATGATTGCGAGCAGGTAACTATGTCTACACTATCTGATGCAAGCGGAAGCTGATTAGAGTAGCCTTGCACAAAAGTAATTGATTGGGGTGCTTCTAATCTGCTAAGTTTATCGATTGCTTTTCCCAACATATCTGGATTGGGTTCGATACCGATTACGCGTTCTGCGACATCGTTCCAGAGAAAAGTAGACAAACCCGTACCGCAGCCTATATCTGCGACGAGTGAAGGGGTGGTACCTAGGTAATCTGTTAGCAATTTGATAATCATCTCAGGGGCTTCGGGACGGTAGCGGTCATATTCATTTTGAAAGCCCAAAAAGCGGTCGATGTTTTGTTTGCTGTTTTTTTCAGGTATCATGTGATCCTCCCTCATAGATCATGTTTATAGGTCTATTGTATAATCACTGGTTCGATAAGCCAAATAATGTCTGGCTGGAAGGCTACGTAGAATAAATAAAATCCCCGGAGAACACCTTATAGGTGTGGCCGGGGATTGTTAAACTATCTGGTAAATGCTAACGAAGCAGTGCTGGATCGATTGCAGGCACAAGTCCTTCTGCCGCAGCACGATTAAGCAGGGCAGAGATTGCGGCATAGCCGTCATCACCCAGATTCATCGAGAAGTCATTCACGTAGAGATCGATGTGGGATTTAGCCACTTCAGGAGCCAACTCTTGAGCATGGCTAAGCACATAGTCTCTGGAATCCGTTGGATGATCCCACGCATACTGAAGAGAGCTGCGAATCCAGCCGGTGATAGCATCGGCATCTAAATCACGGCGGGCAATGATAGCGCCGAGAGGAATGGGCAGTCCGGTATCGCTTTCCCACCAGCTGCCTAGATCAGTCAGCATATTAAGACCATAAGAGGCGTAAGTGAAGCGGGCTTCGTGAATTACCAGCCCTGCATCGATATGGCCATCCCGTACGGCAGGCATAATCTCATCGAAAGGCATTACGACTATTTCGCCGATGCCTCCAGTTACATTTTGTGCTGCCCATAATCGGAAAAGCAAATAAGCCGTAGAGCGTTCGCTAGGTACAGCAATCCGGCGTCCGGCTAGCTTTTCTGGGCGTTTGACCGCATGGGGTCCACTTGCTGTAAGCAGCAGCGGGCCGCAGCCGCGTCCTAAAGCACCGCCGCATGGCAGCAGTTTGTACCGCTCCAGAACCCAAGGCAGAGCAGCGTAGGAGATTTTGAGGACTTCTGGTCCTTCTCCGTCAGCAGCCAGCGTATTGGTAATATCAATGTCGGCATAGGTTACATTCAGCTTAGGTGCATTCGGGACAAGCCCGTGCGCCCAGGCATGAAATACAAAGGTATCGTTAGGGCAAGGGGAAAAAGCGATATTAAGCTCAGTTGTCATTACAGCACCTCCAGTAATATAGCGGCTGCCGCCGTTAATGCTTCCATTGCATCACCGATCTTCCAAGCGGCCCGGTCGCGGGGACCGACCGGGTTCGAGATGGCGCGGAGCTCCAGTACCGGGAGCCCCAGCGCCTGAGCGGCCACGGCAACTCCGTGGCCTTCCATCGCTTCCGCGACGGCATGGGGATGCCGCGCGAGATGGGCGGCGGCCGTCTCCGCGGTGCCGGTCGCCGTCGAGACCGTAAGCACGGTGCCCGTGCTTACGGGTAACCCGGCCGCAGCCAGCGCGGCCGAAACCGCTTGCACCGTGCCGCGGTCAGCCGGCACGGACACGCTGCCGAAGCCGAGCTCGGCAGCGCTGCGGAAGCCCTCCGGCGTCTCGGCCCCGAGGTCGGCGGCAATCATCTCGCTGGCTACAACCAGCGAGCCTAAAGGCGCCAGCCCCGGGAATCCGCCGCCGATCCCGACGCTCAATACGCAGCCGTAAGAACCGGCTGCGAGTGCCGCGGCGGTTCCCGCCGCCGCCGCTGCCGGCCCTGCGCCGGCAGCGATAACATGGAACCTGTCGCTGCCTTGCAGGCCGCGCAGGACCGCGTCACGCTCCGCGTCTACGGCTGTCACGATCAGCACGCGTCGTGCTCCAGCCTGCCCCTCCATAGCTTCTTCGGTAGGGGTTGGATTGAACGAACTCATCAGGTCGCCTCCTTTAGGGTATTGAAATCGCTTACTAAAGAGTCATTCGTAAAGACAAGAATACGCCCTTTTATAGGTCAGGTCAAACTTGGGGTGATTTTTATCACTCCCTGTAAAGTGTCAAAGAAAAACTTACCGGTCTCTAGACGGAAGTGACTTTTTTAGCGATGAGGTTGACAAGGAGGATGGGAAGTCGTATAGTTATCTTAAATTAAAGATACTTAACGTAAAGACAAATAAATGGATTGAATACAAGTTTGATTGAAGTGGAGGTGGAATTGATGAGTGATAAACAAATAAATCTGCGTAATACAGAGAGTGCACCTGACGAAGAACAAGCCGCCTCACTGAAATTGTTCGTAGTCTTATCTAAGGCTTATAAAAGCCTAATGGATCATGCGGTGAAGGATATGAAAAGTTATGGCTTGGCTTCGGCTGAATTCATGGTGCTTGAAGTACTTTACCATAGAACGCGGATTCCGCTGCAACAGATTGGGGAGAAAATTCTCGTTACGAGCGGAAGCATTACCTATAATATCGACAAGTTGGAGAAAAAGGGACTGCTGAAACGTGTACCCTGTAGCGAGGATCGCCGCGTTACTTATGCGGAGATTACGGATGCAGGCCGTGAACTGTTTGATGAGATTTTCCCTCGTCATGTAGCCTCAATTCATGATTTGATGGGTGGATTAGATAAGGAAGAGAAAGTCCAGGCTATCGAATTAATGAAAAAGCTTGGCAAAGGTGTATAGGCGCTGCGAACATGACGAATAACTAGGCGCTTCTATAAGGTTGGAAGTAGTTCGGCTCCATCCTCATTCTCCCAACTCCAGTAAGTATAAGTGAAACCCTGCTTTTTTGGGTATATCACTAATAAGATATTTAACTTAACGAAGCCAGGTAGCCATTTACTTAAGATTACCTGATATTTCGACTGGGGGCTTGGCCATGAAATGGCAGGGAAGAAGAGGGAGTTCGAACGTGGAGGACCGCAGAGGCATGAGCGGCGGCGGCAAGATGATTGGTGGCGGGATCGGAGGAATTATCCTTGTCCTGGTCATCACGTTACTCAGTGGAGGCAATGCCGGGGATATCCTGGGAAGTTTGACTTCCACAGGCTCCAGTTCAACGGCCCCTTATGAACAGACCGCAGAGGAGCAAGAGCTTGCGGAGTTTGTATCGGTAGTTCTTGCCGACACAGAGGAGGTTTGGGGTGAGATTTTTCAGCAGCAGGGAATGACCTATACGGACCCCACCTTAGTGCTATACAGTGGGAGTGTAGACTCTGCTTGCGGAACAGCCACCTCGGCAGTTGGTCCCTTCTACTGTCCGGGTGACGCCAAACTGTATATTGATCTGAGCTTTTATGATGAGTTGCAGCAACGCTTCCACGCGCCGGGCGACTTCGCCATGGCTTATGTCATTGCCCATGAGGTTGGACATCATGTACAGACATTACTAGGCACCTCGAAACAGCTCGATTCCCTTCGCCAGACGTTGAGTGAGAAGGAGTACAACAAATATCAGGTTCGTTTTGAGCTGCAGGCTGATTATTTCGCCGGTGTCTGGGCCAATCATGCTCAGGGTATGAATCTGCTGGAGGAAGGCGACTTAGAGGAAGCTCTGGCAGCTGCAAGCGCCGTCGGCGATGATACGATTCAGAAGCAAGCTCAGGGCTATGCAGTGCCGGATAGTTTCACTCACGGTACCTCAGAGCAGAGAAAGCGCTGGTTCTACAAAGGTTTTAACTCGGCTACGATTAAGGGCGGCGATACGTTTAACGCCTCCGAGTTGTAGATAGAAGAGGGAAGAGGAGAGCAGCCCATAGGTTATTCCGGTTCGCCGGGCGCTCTTTTTTACCCAATATCTTAACATTAAGATAATTAAATCAAAGGAATAGGGGAAGGTAAAAATGATAAGTGTAGGACTGTTATTAATGAGATTGGTGATTGGGCTTGCTTTTATAGGACATGGCGCACAAAAGCTATTTGGATGGTTCGGAGGATACGGTCCGAAGGGTACGGGAGGCTGGATGGAGTCCATCGGAATCAAACCGGGTGTGACTATGGCGATTTTAGCAGGGATTATGGAGCTGGTGGGCGGATTTATGTTCGCGGCAGGACTGTTAACGCCTGTTGCAGCGGTGTTAATCGCTGCCACGATGCTGGGGGCAATCGTTAAGGTTCATGCTCCAAATGGTTTCTGGTCCACTTCGAACGGGATTGAGTTTCCGCTCACGGTTTTGGTATTTGCGGTAGGTGTGGCGCTTACGGGACCAGGTTCGATTTCTCTAGATGCATTGTTTTTTAACTAAGAAGGGAGTTTATAATAATGACACTTCAAACTGCAGGAATACATCATATTACAGCTTTTGTCGGAGACGCTCAGCGCAATGTTGATTTCTACGCCGGGATTCTGGGCCTACGGCTCGTGAAAAAAACGATTAATTTTGATGCTCCAGAGGTCTATCATTTATACTTTGGGAATGAGCAGGGTGCGCCGGGAACGATTATTACATTTTTCCCTTCACCTGTAGGGCGTAGAGGCAGAATCGGCAGTGGTCAAGTTGGCGTAACGATCTACGCAGTGCCGGTCGGTGCTCTGCAATTCTGGGAACAACGCCTTGCTGAATACGGAATTTCGGTTACAAAAGGAAGTCGGATCTCGGAACCCTATTTATCTTTTGCTGATTACGACGGTCTGCGGATTGAACTGGTGGAACGTGAGGAAGGCCCGCTCAGTAAGTGGTCCTTTGGTGGGATTCCTACTAAATACGCGATCAAAGGTTTTGGCGGGGCCGTGCTATATAGCAGCAATCCGTTGCAAACAGCCGAGACACTTGTTCATACGCTGGGTATGGAACATATTGCTGACGGAGATGGATATACTCGCTATAGAACCAATGGGGAGCTAGGTAATATTATTGATTTGAAGACATCACCCGTTCCGCTCGGAGCGGGAGGTGCAGGGACAGTTCATCACATCGCGTGGCGGGCAAAGGATGATGCAGAGCAACTGGAATGGTCGCGCCATGTACAGAGTCATGGGCATAGACCTACACCCGTTCAAGACCGTCAGTATTTTAATGCGATCTATTTCCGTGAAAGAGGAGGAATCCTGTTCGAGATCGCTACAGATCCTCCAGGTTTTGCCCGTGATGAAGCCCCAGATGCGTTGGGTGAAAAGTTGATGCTGCCGTCCTGGTTTGAGCCGCATCGCGCGGCCATCGAAGAAAACTTAACGCCTATTCAAGTAAGAGAAATTGAGGTGAAGCAGGGATGATTCATGTATTCCGTAAAGGTAAAGATATAACTAAACCTACGTTAGTGTTGTTTCATGGTACAGGTGGTAATGAGCAGGATTTGCTGCCGCTGGCTGAGATGTTATCCCCAGATTCATCGGTGCTAGGTATACGGGGCAATGTGCTGGAGAATGGCATGCCACGATTCTTCCGTCGGCTGGCAGAAGGAGTGTTCGATGAAGCGGACTTAGTTTTCCGTACCCATGAGATTAAGCGATTTCTGGATGAAGCGGCAGAGAAATACGGGTTTGATGCCAACAATCTGGTAGCGGTTGGTTACTCTAACGGTGCAAACATTGCTGGTAGCCTTCTGTTTCATTATAAGGACATTTTCCGCGCGGCAGTGCTGTTGCATCCGATGGTGCCATTACGCAATGTGGAGCTTCCTTCTCTTGAAGGTGTGTCTATCTTTATTGGGGCAGGTACGAATGATCCGCTAATAACATCTACGGAAACTCAGGAGCTAGAGGGGATTCTGCAGAAAGCAGGCGCTGAGGTTACAACCCATTGGGGCAACCAAGGTCACCGCTTGAGTATGGCGGAAGCCGAAGCCGCCAAAGATTGGCTACAGGGGTTTAGTACATCTCAAAATGCATAAAACAATTAGGATAACCGCCTTTTGGCGGTTATTTTTAAGTTATTAGCCCCGAATGAGGCCTTATAAAAGGATTGATCATTTGAGTTCCTTTACGTTAGTATGAAGAATACAAAAAAAGGCCCCCGGGTTGCTTTAGAAAGGTTGACGTAAGGATCATGATTGGAATGCAAAATGCTAATAAACTTGCTGCAGATGGACCCTCAAGGAAGCAGAGATTGCAACTTGCTGTTATTCTGGGCTCCATTACAACCATTGGGCCGTTATCGATTGATATGTATTTGCCGGCGCTGCCTACACTTGTCGACGATTTCGGTACGACGGCTGCTTTGGTGCAGCTAAGTCTCACCTTCTTTTTATTGGGACTGGCCTCAGGTCAGTTAGTAGCTGGACCACTGAGTGATGTATATGGACGTCGCCGTCCACTGCTTATAGGGATGTTCATCTATGCCGTTTCCTCAGTGCTATGTGCTTTTAGTCCTTCGATTGGACTTTTAATTGTTTTGCGGTTTATTCAAGGTCTTGCTGGTTCAGTGGGTGTAGTTGTCTCTAGGGCGGCTGTGCGTGATCTGTACAGTGGCTCTGAACTAACGAAATTTTTCTCTTTATTGATGATTGTTAATGGTCTGGGTCCGATTTTGGCTCCAGTCATTGGAGGCCAGCTCTTAAGAGTGACTACATGGCAGGGGATATTCCTCGTATTATTTGCTGCCGGAATTATCTTCTGCTTGACGATTCTCCTGCGCTTGCCTGAGACATTGCCGAAGGAGCGGCGCTCCAAGAGTGGGTTGAAGGGTACTCTGCTTACCTTTAAGGTGTTACTTGGCAACCGCAAGTTTATGGGTTATGCCTTGTCCCAAGGTTTTGTTACAGCGTCTATGTTCGCTTATATCTCAGGGTCATCTTTTGTTTTGCAAAATATTTTTGCAGTTACTCCGCAGGTATACAGTTTGATCTTTGCTGTGAACGGGATTGGGATTATTATTACAGGTCAAATCGCCGGCAGACTAGCTGGTAAGGTGAGTGAGACGAAGCTACTGCTTAGCGGGTTGCTGCTCTGTACAACGGGGGGCGTCTTGCTGCTGCTTACGATCCTGGTAGGGGGAGGGCTGATCCCTATTCTAATCTGTCTGTTCGCCGTTGTCTCCAGTGTGGGGATTGTCGGAGCGACCAGCTTCTCACTTGCGATGCAGGACCAAGGAGAGGCCGCAGGCAGTGCTTCGGCTTTAATCGGACTGTTACCGTTGCTGCTTGGTAGCTGTGTAGCACCGCTTGTGGGTCTTGGGGGCGTAGACTCAGCCCTTCCGATGGCAATTGTGATTGCCTGTACGGGTGTTCTCTCTATTCTGTCTTATTTTCTGTTGGTCAGACGGGTGAATTCCAATTCCTAACAGTTTATCCTTATAACCTTGAAAGAGAGCAATACTTTCAGCAAACTTTCAGCGGGTTTTAACGTTCCTTATCTGCAAAAGGATTATATTGGAGGTAAGGAAGGGAGGGATGATTATGAGTATATCCGCAGTCTCAGGTTCTACATCGTATACTACCTCGACGTCTAGTACTACAGATACCAGCGCGCTCGAGAAACAAAAAGCGAAGCTGGAAGCCGAATTGGACAAGATTGATGCCAGCTCGGATGACGCGAAGACCAAAGAAACGAAAACGAAACAAATTGAGCAGCAGATCAAGCAAATCGAGGCACAAATTTCCCAGAAGTCGCAGAGCAGTGCTTCCGCTGCAAGCAGTAGTGCAGAAGCACCTGCCAAACCTGCAAACAACGCGCTTGCTGCGGCAAGCCCGCAAGAAATCGCTACCGCAACAACGAATAGCCAAGGCAGATTTGATATTCGTGTATAAACCATACTAAGTCGTGTTACATAACAAAAAGGGCATCCTTTGCCGTGAGGGATGTCCTTTTTGTTATGTATTTTTAAGTTTAGACTACAATTTAAATGTTCTTTTATCACATTGTTGGCCAATACTAGAAAGATACCCCTAAAATAAAGTTCCGTCATATTGATCTGTCCAGCTTCGTAATATATTAACTATGCTTATCCTCATTTCCCAAAAAATCTTTAACTGTTGCAGGGGTTAGGGATTTGCTGGCAGTCTAATAGAGTAGGTGTTGATTATCACGGGTCTTCTATTCCAAGAATTGCTATAATGGACTAGTTGTAAAAATTGTCTAGCACAACGTGTGTCAGCGGTAAAGGCAGGTGGGCTCATGCATTCAAAGCAACAGACATTAGAAAGATTCAAAATTGTAAGACTGATCTTATCTATCTATCGGATCCGGGCGGTCAGAGCTCTTTTTCCAGTGGCTATCATAGCGTTCGTATACTGGGAGGGGCAACATGAGCTGAAGCAGGTTCATTTAGGACTTATAATGCGTGAACTAAGGCGAGTACCTACGTCTGCTATTTTGCAAATGATTGGTTTTGCACTTCTTTCCGTAGCTGTGATGAGTGCTTATGATTATTTGATTCGGGCCCATTTTCGTTTAAAAGTAGGGCTGTGGAGTACCTTTCGGTATGCATGGATTGCTAATACATTTAATAACTTGATTGGGTTTGCAGGTCTGGCTGGAGTTGGTTTAAGGACGCTGCTGTATAAAAAAAGCGGAGTGCCGACCTCCGTACTAACACCCGCCATTGTATTTCTATCGCCGCTTATGATTACCGGGTTATCACTACTTTCATGGGCGAATATCTTTGGTTTACTTCCGGCAACGGCTTTGCTGGAAGAACATCGCTGGCTGGTATTTGCAGTATGGGGTATGGCGCTTTATTTGCCGGTTTTTGTGTTTGTGCAGCGCTCATCGCTTTATGCGAAATGGATTAACCGGGGAAAAGGCAGAACACCATGGCTTACAGTCGTTAACTCCGTCGGTGCTTCCTTTCTGGAATGGAGCTTTGCTGGCGTGACGTTTTGGACCATCAGCAGCCATCTCTTGGATGAGGTCCATTTTATAGCTATCTTTGGTATATTTACGATTGCTGCTATTGCCGGAATCTTGAGTATGGCACCCGGCGGTATCGGTGCATTTGACCTTATCGCCTTGCTCGGGCTGACACAGCTTGGCTACCAGACCGATAAGGCGATGGCGGTGCTTGTCATCTTTCGATTGTTTTATTATGTCATTCCTTGGTTGATTGGATTGGTGCTGGCTGCACTGGAAATTGGTCTGCAAGGAAAAAAGGATCAAGATCGTTCAGTTCCAGGGTTCGAACCCTCTCTTAACAAATGGCAGAAGATCTGGGGCTGGCCGGGTCAGTATACCTTTCTGAGCGATCTTGGGATGTGGGCTCTTGGCAAGCTGGTACTAGCTAGCGGGCTTATTCTCTTACTATCTGCAGCAGTACCCGGATTGCTGTATAGGTTGAAGATTACGGAGGAAATATTGCCGTTTCCCGTAATGCAGCTTTCTCATCATCTGTCTGTCCTTATTGGTTTTATGCTGATTTTATTGTCGCGGGGCATTACATTGCGGGTCCATAGTGCATATGTATGGACTAGCATACTTCTGTTTATTGGATCATTGTTTGCAGTCACTAAGGGTTTTGATTATGAAGAGGCGCTTTTGCTACTTATAGTAGCGCTTATTCTTTGGATATCCAGATCGCGGTTTTATCGGATTAGTGCGCCAATCAGCAGACAGAGCGCGATCCGGTGGTTTGCCCTCACTTCAGTAATTGCACTAAGCTACTATCTGATGGGCTGTTATGTACATCGTGGATTTCTGAAGCATCTGCCTCCGGGTGTACAGCCTGAATGGTTGCAGCGATATAGTCATGTTGCATTTACGGCAGTGGGAGGATTGGTCTTGTCTTGGGTACTGCTCATAATGTGGGTAAACCTCAGGCCCCATCATAAGGAGAACGAGCTGTTCGGGACCTTGGATGTAGCTAAGCTGAAACATTTTCTAGATGGAGTTCGAGGCAATACCTTAACTCATACGTTGTTTTTGGGTGATAAGGGCTTCTTCTGGGCTCAGAACGATAAAGTGCTGCTCGCTTTCGCCAGAGTTAGGGATAAACTCGTTGTGCTGGGTGATCCGCTGGGAGAGAGCAGCTTAATAAGTGAAGCCATCAGTGAATTTAGACAAGCTGCAGATCAGTATGGTCTGGTTGTAGTTTTCTATCAAGCTTCACCTGCTTTTTTATCGGTCTATCAGGAGCAGGGCTATCGCTTTTTTAAGCTGGGTGAAGAGGCAGTGATAAGCCTTGATAACTTTGCACTCAGTGATCTGAAGAATGGTGATCTGCAAAGGGTAAGCGATCGTTTTGAACGGGAAGGCATGATTGTTGAAATTACAGAAGCGCCGCATGCTGATAGTTTGCTGAGAGATCTGCGAACGATTTCGGACGAGTGGTTGAATGGCCGAGCGGAAAAGGGTTATTCGTTAGGGTGGTTTAAGGTCGAGTATCTGCAACGGGCTCCCATTGTGGTGCTGCGGAACACCAAAGGTACAATACTGGCATTTGCTTCTATTGCCCCAGGGTATGATCAAGGATTGACCCTGTCCGTAGATTTGTTGCGCCAGCGGAAGAATGTGCCAAACGGGACGGTAGATTATTTATTGGTTTGTATGCTGGAATGGGCGAAGTCCAAGGGGTATCGGCGATTTAATCTAGGCAACACTCCTCTATCATCCAGTGGGGGTCAGGACCCCGGAGCTCTGAAGGAGGAGAAGCTGGCTCATCAAGTGTTTAATAGAGGTGGGCATGGGCATGGTTACGGTTTTGCCAGATTGCGTCGTTACAAGGAAAAGTTCAATCCAGAGTGGGAGCCGCGTTACTTAGCTTATCCAGCGTCCCTAACATTACCCGTCTTAACGCTGGATCTGGTGAGGCTTGTATCCCGCCATCCGGAGCATAAAACGAATAACTAAAAAAAGGTGCCCAACGCCAAACGGCGTTGGGCACCTTTTTAATCAGGTTTACTTCTTGTCAGCTTCTGCATCTGGCAAAGCCCAGACGGAGACGCTGCCGCCATTGACCGGGAAGGTCGCCCAACCATCTTTTTCAATGGTTATGGTGGCTTTATGGTTATGGGTGAAATCCACCCATGCTTCACCGGCGCGATGTTCTCCTACGAACATTCTCTTCTGGCCATTCTCACCATTACTGATCACAACCGCACAACCGGAGTTTTCAATATCCTCCACGCCGAGCCGTGTCCAGCCAATCGTGTTAGGATGATCGAAATAATCCTTCTGTTCACCATAAGCTTTGTGATAGCGGGTATACAGCAGAGGGTCAATCGCATCTTTTTTACCTGCTACAGGTGTTGGTCCTTCGATCCCATAATAATCCCCGTAAAAGACCACAGGATATCCATCCCGTCGCAGCAGGATAAGCGCGTAAGCACTTTGCTTGAACCAATCATCTACCCAGGATTCCAGGGCTTCGTGAGGCTGAGAATCATGATTGTCAACGAAGGTTACAGCATTGGTGGGATGGGTCTGCACCAGTGTGTCATCAAGAATTTTGGTCAGATCATAGTTTCTGCCCTCCAAAGAAGCTGAATGCAGCTTGTAGTGAAGGGATACATCGAAGAGGTCAATTTTATAATCGACGGTATTCAGAAATTGTCGACAGGACTCTAAGTCGGAATTCCAGAATTCACCGACGATATAGAAATCCTTCTCGCATTTATTAAACATCTCTACCGCGAATTCTTTAACAAACTCATGGTTGATATGTTTGATGGCGTCCAAGCGGAAGCCGCTGCAGTGGAGGGTATCCACCAGCCATTTTCCCCATTGGATCATTTCTTTTTTGACTTCCGGATGGCTGTAATCAATATTAGCGAACATTAGATAATCATAGTTTCCGAACTCGTCGTCAACATTCTGATTCCACGCTTTATTCTCGCCTACTATACGGAATACGCCGGTTCGCTCTTCTTTGGCGTCAAAGTCAGTGCCGTTAAAATGATTGTGATTCCACTTAAAGGCAGAGTGTTCATTCCCGCGGCCAGGGAAGGTGAATTTTGTCCAGCCCTCAATCTCGAAAGGTTTCGAAATTTCTTTCATCCGATCATTGGGGTCGACCTCGATGACTTGGAATACTTCCTTTTCATCCGCGCCAGCCTTATGATTCATCACCAAATCAACGTAAACGGCGATGCCATTCTTTTGACATTCCGAAATTGCGTTGATCAGTGCTTGTTTGGTGCCATATTTGGTGCGTACCGTACCTTTTTGGTCATATTCGCCCAGATCGTATAGATCATACACGCCATAGCCTGTATCGTCAGCGGAGACGGCCTTTGTCACAGGAGGTACCCAAACAGAATCAATGCCTACGGCTTTTAGCGCGGGTGCAGTTTCTTTTAAGCGATCCCAGTGTTTCCCGTCCGCAGCAACATGCCATTCAAAAAACTGCATCATTGTATGGTTCCTCATTATTTCTTACGCCTCCATATCCCATCAAGCAAATTTTACTCTCAACACTCTGATTAGTTTTTCAGATAACTCTTATTAAACTTAAAAACAGACTATGAAAAATAAGGCCAGTTGTTGAATGCGCAGGAAGGGACATGATTGTCATTAAACAGGCTTGAAAAGAATGATTTCTGACCTTTGGGAGAGATGCACAGCGTTGCGTCCATTCCGTTTGGAGCTATACAGAGCATGGTCGGCTTCAGATAGCAGTTCTTCTAGAGTGGCCTCTGGATTTAGGGCCTCCACAACTCCAAAGCTTGCGGTCACATTAATGGGCCCGATGACGGTATATAAGGTGCTTTGTTCAATATCCGCGCGGATAGTTTCGCAGATCAATGCTGCTTGCTTCAGTGACGTCTCTGGCAGACAGATCACAAATTCCTCACCACCATAACGGCCAAAGAGATCTCCCTCCCGCAGATGTCTGCTGCACACCTGGACAATATGCTGTAGAGCTTGATCTCCATATTGATGCCCATAGCGGTCATTAATGCTCTTGAAGAAGTCCACATCCAGCAAAATCATAGATAATGAGCTTCGCAGGCTGGCAGCCCGGGCAAGCAATGCTTGACTCAGCTCCAAAAAATAGGAGCGGTTATAGATACCCGTTAGGCTGTCCATCGTAGCCAATTGACGCAGCTTCTCCTGAAGCAGTATTCGTTCAGTCACGTCAATCAGCATGATCATCTGTCCTGCTATGTGCCCCTCTTGTTTCTGTACCGGAGAGGAGCGGATTTGATAATAGCAGATCTCCTCTGCTTTGTTCCAAGCCACTTCCCGTTCTTCGCGCAACAGTGGCTCGGCATCCATCACATAGGACAAGGCATCTTTGCCTGCGTTAAGAAACAATTGTGCTAGCGGTTTGCCAATCGATGAGGAGTTGAGCCCCTCTATCATATTCGCGGCTGCACGATTGTAATCGACGAGCATGTCCGAGCGGTCGGTGACAAGCACTCCCTCCCGCATGCTCTCGAACAGATTCTCACGAGCAATAGGTGCAGCCGTTAACATGCCCCGGGATAAAATAGCCCAAATATATAGGGAGGAGGTTAGGCTCATAATGATCGGGACGGGATCCATTCCGTAAGGAGTCAAGCCTATCAGATACAAAAAAGCGCCGAGGGTTGGAAGGCTTAACCCGATTATTATTGTGATGATCTGCCTGCGGTATACCCTTTTCATCCGGTTCCACTGCCATATCATGAGGCAAATGGCTGCCAGCAGACAGCCGAAAGTAAAGCTGCCGTGAACGATATACCAAGGTCCCATCACAACATCAACGAGTGGGGTGGGCGTATTTTCCCGTAAATAAATGGATTTATAGAAGAGATGATGGTAATCATTGGTCCAGACCAGCAGCGTTGTAATGAATGGAATGATAAATAACGCCGCCCGTATGCCTTTTTTAAACAGCGTCTCCAGCCCAACGAAATGGATCACCATGATTAGACTAGCCGGCGCAATAAAGGGCATCCCCAGATATTCTAACTTAATCCAGAAGCTGATTTCCTCCAGAGTTTTCCCCGATAATTCTAATGCGAAACCGAAGGTGTAAATAGCAGAGGTAAAGGAGCTTATAACAAAAGCCCTGATTCCTAAGAAATCAGTTTTTTTATAATAGGCGAAAAGGGCTAGTAAGACACTCAGCACACCTGATATAGCAACAATTACAATATAATTCGAGATTATAGATCCCATGGGTCTATTGTCACCTACCGAGGAAAGATATGGATAAATATTACCACATATTCGCGGATATAAAAAAATACTTCGGGTTTGTGGTCAAAAAAATGTCTCCTAGACAAAATGACGCAATTTAACAGGAGCTATTTTACTAATTGTCTAGTGAGAGTCCAGTGAGCAGCGTGTAACATGTTAGTTAATACTACATGCAATAGAAGTTTTCTTTATTTTATCTGAATAGCGTCAGTTTATATAACATTATAAACATGGCTTATTTTGAAAAGGGGGGCTGAGGATGTCATCACTAGCGACAAATATTCCTGAGATTCAGCTGGAGAATGTTGAAATGCGTTATCGGACAGAAGCTGCGGAAGTGCTTGCCCTGCATCAGGTGAGTCTTGATATTGCAAAAGGGGAGTTCGTCTCCCTGCTCGGACCTTCCGGATGTGGCAAAACGACGCTGCTTAGACTGATGGCCGATCTCATAGCACCAACAGGCGGGAACATTGTGGTAGCTGGGAAAAGTGCCAGAGAAGCCAGGCTGGCGCAAAAATATGGCATTGTTTTTCAAAGTCCAGTGTTATACGACTGGCGGAAAGTGAAGCATAACATCACATTGCCACTGGAGCTGATGGGGGTAAAGAAGTCAATCCGTGAGGAAAAGGCGATGGAGCTTCTTGATCTGGTGGGGCTGCAGAGCTTTGCGGATAAATATCCGTGGCAGCTCAGCGGCGGGATGCAGCAGCGTGTAGCGATTGCTAGAGCACTATCGATGGAGCCGGAAATTCTGCTCATGGATGAGCCGTTCTCTGCACTGGATGAATTTACGCGTGAGCGATTGAATGAAGAGTTATTGTCTGTCTGGAGTAAAGTGCAGAACACAATTGTTTTTGTAACTCATAGTATTCCTGAATCTATATTCCTCTCTGACCGGGTGTTTGTTCTTTCCCCGCATCCAGGTCGCTTGTCCGCTGTGGTCGAAATTCCTCTGCCACGTCCGCGAACGGCGGAAATGAGAAATAGCCCAGAGTTTTTCGAACTGATCGCACGTATTCGCGACAGCTTCGAAGGGGTGTAGTGATGAAAGGGGGCAGTATCTTTGTGCGAGGTCGTCTGCTGCCGTTGTTCGTCTGGAATATTGGCCTGCTGCTAGTCTGGGAAGGGACTTCCTGGATGCTGCTCCATGTGGTGGAGACGCCGTTAGCACAGTCCAAGCTGCCATATGTTCATGAGGTGTTAGCTACCTTATGGCAGTATGGAGGCACGCTCTTGAAGGAAGGGGCTGCGACCTTCGGTAATGCTGGTGTTGGCTTCCTGATTGGAGCGGTAGCTGGTGCCTCATTGGCGGTGCTGATGAGTTTGTCGAAGACAATAGAGCAATTAACTTTTCCTTATGCTATTGCCTCGCAGATGATTCCGATTCTGGGGTTGGCACCCATCATCTACGGGATTGTGCGCGATGAGCAGACCTCGCGGATTATTATTTCGGGGTATATCACCTTTTTCCCCGTGGCTCTGAACATGCTGCGCGGCTTGCGGAGTGTAGATCCATCAGCGCTCGAATTGATGCATTCTTACGCGGCGAAACCTTGGGCGGTCTATTGGAAACTCAGATTCCCGGCGGCTTTGCCGGGTTTGTTCGGTGGGCTTAAGATAGCTGCCCCACTTGCTGTGACTGGAGCTATTCTGGTGGAGCTTATGGGTGCCCAGCATGGCATTGGTGTAATTATGCTGCGCAATCTCTATTATGGAAGCTCTCACACCTATATGTTCTGGTCTACGGTGATTGTGGGTGCCTTGCTGGGAATCGTAAGCTACTGGTTAATCAGTCTGATAGAACGCCTGGTAACGCCTTGGCAGCCTGAATATCGTCCGAAAGGAGGCAGCCGCTAATGGAAACTAACTCCGTTCGGGAGACCACGTTTATAGGCTCTACTGGTAAAGAAATGGCTCAGCCGGCGCTAACGGCTACACCAAAGAATGCTGTAGCCGTTCCGAAACCTGCGGAAGCTACGGCGAGTCGAGGCGGCTCACGAATGCTGAATAGGATATTTAGCGCAGGGGTGCTGCTGCCAGTACTGGCAGGTCTGTTATTTCTTGCACTATGGGAATTTCAATTTTTCCATAAGATCTTTGATCTGAAAAAATATCAACTCCCGCTGCCTACAGCCATCGCCGAAACCATGCGAGATAATTTCAGCTTGTTGCTGTCCTATACCGGATACACTCTTGCTGAAGCTGTGCTGGGAATGTTGGTTGGTTCTGCTATCGGCTTCCTGATCGCTTTAGTCGCGACAGCTTGGCCGCGCTGGGGGAGTGGAAGCTTGACGCTGGTTGCCGCTCTAAATGCTGTGCCTATCGTTGCCCTCGCGCCCATCATGAATCTGTGGTTTGGAGATGGGATAGGCTCACGAATTGCCATAGTAACCGCAACTACAATGGCAGCGATGGCGATCAACGCCTATAAAGGTATGGCGGCGATTGATCCATTGGCGCTGGATCTGATGCATTCTTATGCGGCGGGTAAACCGGCGGTATTCCGTTATCTGCGGATTCAGAGCAGTCTGCCCTATGTATTTACAGCACTCAAGATTAATGCTACTGCCAGTATGATTGGTGCCATTGTTGGGGAATTCTTTTTCTCCTCAAAAGGGCTTGGATATCTGCTCTCCAATTCCATTAAAGTTGCCAAAATGCCACTGGGTTGGTCCTGTATTGTGTTGGCTGCGATTGCAGGCGTGCTCTTCTATTTAGTGGTTGAGCGGCTGGAGAAAGTATTCATTAAGTGGCATCCTTCGCAGCGTACTTAATCTTACCCTCATTACATCCGGCCATAGTGGGAATGGAAAAGAGAAACCGCCCACGGCTGTATGCATAAACGCACCACGATGATTGTCCATACTGTGCTTGTTACAAACTTAAATTACGATAGGGGGAGTTCGATTGATGAACGGGAAAAAACGCAAATTTCGTGGTGGTTTGTTGGCAATCGTGATGATGTTGAGTGTTTCTTTAATGGCGGGTTGCGGTGGCAACAATAATAACTCGGCAGCTGAAGCTACGACTGCCCCTGAAGCTTCAGCAGCTCCTGAAGCAAGTGCTGCTACTGAACCGGCTGCTGATCCAGTTACAGTGAAGCTACAGCTGAAATGGGTGCCGCAGGCGCAATTCGCTGGGTATTTTGTGGCGCAGGATAAAGGATATTACAAGGAAGAAGGCTTGGATGTAGAAATTCTGCCGGGTGGGCCTGATATCGTTCCGGAACAGCAAGTGGCAGGTGGCTCCGCAGATATCGGTGTGGGTTGGGTAGCCAGCTTGCTGCCGAGTCTTGAAGAGGGAATGCCGCTGGTGCAGATTGCGCAAATCTATCAAAAGAGCGGATTGGTCCTGGTCTCCAAAAAAACTGCTGGCATTAACTCAGCCGCTGATCTTAAGGGTAAAAAAGTCGGCAACTGGATGGGTGGCAACGAATTTGAACTATTAGCGTTATTCGATAAATATAAGTTCGATCCGAATAAGGACCTAAGCTTTACGAAGCAAGGGTTCACGATGGATCAGTTCTTGGGCGATCAGATCGATGCGGCCTCAGCAATGACTTACAACGAGTACCAAGTAGTGCTGGAGTCAGGCATTAAGGCTGAGGATCTAAATGTCATCGACATGAATACAGAAGGCGTTGCGATGCTTGAGGATAACTTGTTCGCGAATAAGGAATGGCTTGCGGAGAATAAAGAGACTGCAGCAAAGTTTGTGCGTGCCTCCCTGAAGGGCTGGAAAGATGCAATTACTGATCCTGCGGCTGCCGTGGACAGTGTGATGAAGCAAGCGGAAGACGGCAGTACGACGAAGGAACATCAGCTGACAATGATGACTGAGGTTGCCAAGCTGATTCTGCCTGAAGGCTTTGACAGTGCCAAGATGGGATATACCGATGCGGCGGCGTTCCAGCAAACCGCTGATATTTCGCTTAAATTTGGTGTCATTAAAGAACCGGTTAAGGTAGATGAGGCTTATACGAACGAAATCGTAGAAATGGCGGCAAAATAACTAACTGAGCTCAATGTTATAGTGGATGGCCGCCTGATCTGGCGGTCATCTATTATAATCAGCAGTCCATCAGTGCATCTGAAACAGAGAAAGAGGTGCGAGCTATGTCTCTCCTAGTAACGCAGGCTGAAAGAGTTAAGAATTATGTGAATGGAGCTTGGGTAGAATCGTCGTCCGGGCGAGATGAAGAGGTTTATAATCCGGCGACAGGTGAAGTGATTGCTTATGTGCCCATTTCTAGTAAGGAAGAGTTGGGTGCGGCGGTAGAAGCGGCTGCGGCGGCATTTCAAGCGTGGAAAAGGGTCGCTGTGCCGCGTCGTGCCCGCTATTTATTTCAATATCAACAGCTGCTGGTAAAGCATTGGCATGAGCTGGCCGAGCTGATTACGCTGGAGAATGGCAAAAGTCTGGAAGAGGCGCAAGGTGAGGTGCAGCGTGGAATTGAGTGTGTGGAATTTGCCGCAGGCATCCCCACGTTGATGATGGGCAGTCAGCTTCCGGACATTGCTACCGGTATTGAATCCGGGATGTACCGTTATCCATTGGGGGTGATCGGGGGAATTGCCCCGTTTAATTTTCCAATGATGGTTCCTTGTTGGATGTTTCCGCTTGCCATCGCTTGTGGAAATACCTTTGTGCTGAAGCCTTCTGAACGGACGCCGCTGCTGGTTAATCGATTGGCAGAGTTATTTGCCGAAGCGGGCTTTCCTCCAGGTGTACTGAATGTGATACATGGGGCGCACGAGGTTGTGAATGGGATGCTGGAGCATGATGAAGTGAAGGCGATTTCGTTCGTCGGTTCGCAGCCGGTTGCGGAATATGTATATAAGACAGGGACAGCGCAGGGAAAACGGGTGCAGGCGCTAGCTGGAGCCAAGAATCACTCGATTGTGCTGCCTGATGCGGAGCTGGACAATGCGGTCAAAAATATCATTGCGGCTTCCTTTGGCTCGGCAGGTGAGCGGTGTATGGCTTGCTCGGTCGTAGTGGTTCATGAGGATATCGCTGACGAGCTAGTGAACCGTCTGGCTGCGGCTGCGGATGAGCTTAAAATTGGTAATGGCGCGGATGATGGGGTGTTTTTGGGTCCGGTAATTCGTCAGTCGAATAAGGAGCGGACTCTTTATTACATTGAGACTGGTGAAGCTGAGGCAGCCAAGCTTGTGAGAGATGGGCGGAAGGATGCGGCTACGGGGGGTGCGGGTTATTTTATCGGGCCGACGATATTTGATCATGTACAGCCGGGAATGACCCTCTGGAAGGATGAAATTTTTGCGCCGGTATTGTCTGTGATTCGTGTGAAAAGTCTGAGTGAAGCGATTGCGGTAACGAATCAGTCCCCATTCGCGAATGGGGCGTGCATTTATACAGATAGCGCAAAGGCGATCCGTGAATTTCGGGAAGAAATTGATGCAGGGATGTTGGGTGTGAATCTGGGTGTGCCTGCCCCCATGGCATTTTTCCCCTTCTCGGGTTATAAGAAATCGTTCTATGGAGACCTGCATGCCAATGGCCGTGATGGGGTGGAGTTCTATACGCGTAAAAAGATGATCACTGCCCGTTATTAGAGAAAATGAGCTGCTGAGAGGAGAAAATGTTATGCAGATTCTGGGGAACGATAGTGAGCTTGCGGTGAAGAAGGATCAGGAATATTTATGGCACAACATTACACCTTATAGTGAAAAGAACCCGCCTATGATTGCCGCCTCGGCAAGTGGGTCGTGGATTACAGATATACAGGGCAATCGATTTTTGGACGGGATGTCTGGCCTGTGGTGTGTAAATGTGGGATACGGGCGCAAGGAGCTGGCGGAAGCTGCTTACAATCAATTGCTGACCCTGCCATATTTTCCTCTGACACAAAGTCATCTCCCGGCGATTGCGCTGGCGGAGAAGCTGAATGAGTGGCTCGGAGACGATTATGTGATCTTTTTTTCCAATAGTGGATCGGAAGCCAATGAGGCTGCTTTCAAAATGGCCCGCCAGTACCAGCAGCAAATCGGCCAGCATTATCGCCATAAATTCATTGCCCGTTATCGTGGGTACCATGGCAGTTCACTTGGGGCATTATCTGCAACGGGCCAGGCCCAGCGCAAATATAAATATGAACCGTTGGCGGGTGGTTTTCTGCATGTAGCTCCCCCGGACAGCTATCGCCGCCCGGCTGGGATGACTGTGGAAGAATTCAATCTCCAGTGTGCACAGTCCATAGAGGATATGATCATCTGGGAAGGCGTGGAGACGGTAGCTGCGGTGATTATGGAGCCTGTAATTACGGGTGGTGGCGTCATTGTACCGCATCAGGTTTATTTGGATCGGGTGCAGGAAATCTGCCGTAAGCACGGTGTGTTGCTCATTATGGATGAGGTGATTTGTGGATTCGGACGTTCTGGACGTAAGTTTGGTCATCACAACTTTAATGTGAAGCCTGACATCGTAACGATGGCTAAGGGACTGACTAGCGCTTATCTTCCTCTATCTGCCACTGCTGTTCGTAAGGATATCTATGAGGTATTTAAGGACAATAGCGATGACTATGGGCATTTTCGCCATGTGAATACTTTTGGTGGTAACCCTGCTTCCTGTGCGCTGGCGCTGCGTAATCTGGAGATTATCGAGCAGGAGAAGCTGGTGGAACGTGCGGATCTTTTAGGTAAAAGAATAAATACAGAATTTACTGAGCTGCTTGATCACAAGCTTGTAGGTGATGTCCGCAGCTTTGGTTTGGTGACAGGGATTGAGCTGGTTGAAGACAAGGTCAGTAAGAAACCGGTTGATCTGAATATTGTGAAGGGGATTATTGCCGAATGTAAGTCCAAGGGGCTTATCATCGGTAAAAATGGCGATACCGTAGCTGGGTTCAACAACGTGCTTACCTTCGCCCCGCCGTTATCCTCCACGGATGAAGATATAGAATTTATTATCGATACCTTTAAATCTGTGCTGAACGGGGGCTAGGTAAAGTGATTTTGTCTGGATATAGAAATTGGTAAGCGCGCAGGGCGACTTGAATGGAGATCCGATTCTCTGGCTGCATGAAGTCTTCACCCAGTAGCTCTGTTATTTTGTCCAGGCGATAATAAAGGGACTGTCTGACAATGAATAAGTTTCGAGCGGCAATTTGTTTGGAACCATCATGATCCAGATAAACACGAAGGGTAAGCAGCAGCTCGCTGCCTTTGGTTTGGTCATGGTCGATTAGCGGGCCGAGATAACTGCGAATGAAGTTCTGCAACGTTTTTCCGTCGTTTAAGCTCAACAGCAGCTGGAATACACCCAGCTCTTCATAGAAGAGTAGTGACTTCTGGTAACAGGAGTATAACGACAATGCCTGTAGGGCTTCCTGATAACCGGAATAGGCTCGTTTTAGGCGCTTATGCGATTTGCTGACTCCAATGACGAGCTGCAAATCCTTGAGCTTCTCATCGGAGCGGATGTTCTGCAGGGCTTCAAGTGCTTGTTGAAGTCGCATTTTTCCAGGCATTTTCGATTGGATGTCAAGGGCGATGACGGTGAGGCGATTGTTCTTAAGGGTGATCAGTGGACGTAAAGAATATTTCTCAAAGATGGAACGCAGGATGAGCGAAAGGTGGAAGGTGATGGACTCCCATTCGTTCTCTGAGCTGTTCCATTTTACATCTCTGGGGTTCTTGATCTCTATAAGGCATACACGGTAAGGGAGCTCGTTGACTACGTTGAAATTAGAGCCGATCAGGCCCTTTAAGCGGTTATCATCTTCGATGCGGCCATTGATCAGCTCGTCGACCCATAGATTTTCTGAAAAAAGCTTACGCTCCTCCATATACCGCGTCCGCAGCAGCTCTTGTGCAATGGACAAAGAGGCGGAATCCAGCAGCAGACAGTCGAACTCCTGTGGTTTGTGATTGCATACCATCAGAATGTAAGCCCAGGTCTGATCCAGCGCACCTACAGGCTTGAGCGCGATGGTCTTCTGTCCATATTCCCGGATATAGGGGGCGGCGTCAGGTTGAATTCCTTCCAGCTCGTCGCCGAAGGCGGTGAAAAAATTCAGCAATGGAGCCTGCTCTTCCGGCGGAAGTGCCGGAAAAAATAAGGGTTTGCCTTGCAGCTGCATATAGACAATTTGTGTGCGGGTACTTTTGCACAATAATTGCAGCACTTTCAGCGTTCCTTGTGAAGTTAAGGTCAGGCGGTGGAATTCACGTGAGATTTTTTCAAGTTCTTGGAGCATCCGGTGATGCCGGTTGATGATAATCGAGTGAAGATCCAACGTGATATCTACGAAACGAACCGTGCGGGTGAAGATGATTAGCGGAAAGTCATGCCTGTCGGCTAAGTCGATCATCTCTTGCGGGATGGTACTGAAATACGTACCTAACTCAATACATAGGCAAGCTGCATTTTTGTCGATCAGGTTCTGCATAAACTCCAAGGAGGAAGGGAGATCGACACTTGCACCAATCCCCGTAGTCAAAATCATTTCTTCGCCATGAATCAGAGTCTCGAAGTTGGCACTTTCCAGCACATGCACCCAGCGAATGGCACGGCTTAGGCCGCTTTTCCCGCCGATCACCTCGGCTTCTGCGAATAGTGGTCTTTTTAAAGCGTCACGAATGGTTAATACAAGCTCCCAGTCCATAGGTACTCCCCCTCGATCTTCTGCGCTCTGGCCTTCGGCTAACGCCTTGTTATTCTCAGCCTATTCTCACACGTAAAAAATACAGTTTTGAAATTAGACAAAGTGTCTAATGCAACGAAAATTCGAAATGACTATAGTTTGATTAACGGATGTCAGTATATATAACCTAATCAGGAAGAACGTTGAGAGATAATTTCTGTTAATGCTTATATTACTACAATAAATTAAAGATGTAAGCAAAATATTCAGACAAAACTTGAAATAATGTTATATTATATAACACAAATATGAAAAATTACCCATAAGGAGGGACTAGTGATGGAGCATTCATCTCCGTTAACAGCATTTACACCTGATATGTTCATGCGCAATTTCGCCGAGGCTGAGCCGCCTCTGACCCATAAAGGTGCCCTGGATGAGTCTAATCGCTGTCTATATTGCTACGATGCCCCATGTATAAAAGCATGTCCGACCAGCATTAATATTCCCTCCTTTATCAAACGGATCGCTACTGACAATTTGAAAGGCTCGGCACAGACGATTATGGATTCCAATCCTGTGGGTGCCAGCTGTGCTCGTGTTTGTCCTACAGATGAGCTGTGTGAAGGAGCCTGTGTGTTAAATGATGCCTCGGCGCCGATCCAAATCGGACTGCTGCAGCGTTATGCGACAGATTGGGCGATGAACAGCGGAGTTCAATTATTTAAGGCTGGCACCCCTAATGGGAAAAAGGTAGCCGTAATTGGTGGTGGTCCTGCGGGATTGTCTGCGGCTAGGGAGCTCGCCCGTGAAGGTTTTGCTGTTGTGATCTACGAAGCAAAGGCGTTAGCGGGTGGGCTGGATACACATGGGATTGTATCGTTTCGGCTCCCGCAGTCTGTATCTCTTTGGGAAGTAGAGCAGGTAGAGAAGCTGGGTGTGGAAATACGTACAGGTGTAAAAGTCGGAGTGGATGTTTCTGTAGATGAGCTGAAGTCGAATTATGATGCTATCGTTTTGGCAGCGGGTATGGGATATGTGCCTCCAATAGGGATTGAAGGTGAAAAAATGGCTGGAGTTTATGACGCTATTGCGCTTGTAGAATCTACTAAGACGGGCATTCCTCTGCTAGAGCTGATGGATCAGCGGGTCGCTGTCATTGGGGCAGGGAATACGGCTATTGATGCAGCGACTTGCTCAGTGCGGCTGGGAGCCACCAATGTGAAAATGGTCTACCGCCGGACCCGCGAAGAGATGACGGCATATGACTTTGAATATGAATTCGCGAAGCAGGAAGGTGTGGAGTTCAGCTGGCTTACCTTACCGAAACGTATCGTGGGTGATGAGCTTGGGAATGTAACCGCACTGGAATGTGTGCAGATGAAGCTGACGGAGGAGCTGGGCAAAGATGGGCGTCCAATACCTATGCCGATCGAGGGTTCTGAGTTCTTGATTCCTGTAGATGCGGTTGTAATAGCTATTGGTCAAAAGCGTCGTCTGGATCTAATAGATTCCTTAGGTCTTATGCATGACCGTGGGGTTGTTAAGGTGGATGAGGTCACCTGCCAAACCTCCGATCCGCAGGTTTATGCCGCTGGGGACATTATTTTTGGTTCAGGTAAGGGTGAGGCCATGGTTGTGTCAGCGGCACAGCAGGGAAAAGATGCAGCCCATGCGATTGTTAAACAATTCTCAGGCCAGCAGGAGGTCGTTGTTAGATCAGCGGGCTGAGCGTAGAAATCAAATTGGATTTTACATGACAGGGAGGGAACATCATGGCAGATTTAAGTATTAATCTCGCAGGAATCAAATCACCGAATCCGTTCTGGCTGGCCTCCGCGCCGCCTACGAATACAGGTTATCAAGTGCAGCGGTCCTTTGAAGCAGGTTGGGGCGGTGCGGTGTGGAAGACGCTCGGCGATCCGATCATTAATACCTCATCGCGTTTTGCGGCAGTAAATTTCAATGGGCAACGGGTTGCGGGCTTTAACAATATTGAACTGATCACCGACCGTCCGCTTGAAGTTAATCTGAAGGAAATCTATGAAACGAAAAAAAGATTCCCTAATCATGCGATTATAGCCTCCCTGATGGTAGAACCAACGCAGCATAAATGGCATGAGATTGTTAAGCGGGTAGAGGATGTGGGTGTAGACGGCCTGGAACTTAATTTTGGCTGTCCGCACGGGATGGCTGAGCGTGGAATGGGCGCTGCTTCGGGGCAGCAGCCTGATCTGGTGCAGGCACAGACCACCTGGGTAAAAGAAGTTGCAACGACCCCGGTGATTGTGAAGCTGACGCCTAATATTACGGATATCACCGTCGTTGCCCGCCATGCGGTTAAGGGTGGAGCAGACGCGATTAGTATGATCAACACGATCAACAGTCTTGCTGGTGTAGATATTCATAGCTGGAACACAATTCCGAATGTTGGGGGTCAGGGTGCACATGGCGGTTACTGCGGGCCGGCTGTGAAACCAATTGCGCTTAGTATGGTGGCCGAGTGTGCCCGTGACCGGGGAGTAGGCATTCCTATCTCCGGTATTGGAGGGATTTCCACCTGGCAGGATGTTGTTGAATTCATGCTGATGGGTGCTACGGGCATTCAAGTATGTACAGCGGTCATGCATCATGGCTTCCGGATTGTGGAGGAAATGATCGATGGCCTGAACAACTATTTGGATGACAAAGGTTTGGCTTCTGTAACAGAGTTAATCGGTAAATCGGTATCCCGGTACTCGAACTGGGGTGATCTGGATCTCAACTATAAGGTTGTTGCCCGTATTAATGAGAACAACTGCATCAACTGTAATAAATGCCATATTGCCTGCGAAGATGCTTCACATCAGTGTATTGATATGTTAACTAATGCAGATGGGAAAGCTATTCTACAGGTCCGCGAGGAAGATTGTGTAGGTTGTAATCTTTGTTCTATTGTCTGTCCAGCAGACGGCGCGATCGATATGGTTCCAGTGGATACCGGGGCAGCTCCACTGACCTGGAATCAGCGGCAGAAAGTGATCGGCAGTTTGAATGGCACCTATTCGGAAGTGGAGGTGGTTTAAGGATGAAAAAGATTATTAAAAATGGCATCATCGTTACCGCAGCAGATACTTATACAGGCGATGTGGCGATTGAAAACGGGGTTATTACGGAGATTGGCCTTCATTTGGATGTCCCTGGTGCGGAAATTATAGATGCCTCGGGGTGTTATGTTTTTCCTGGAGGCATTGATCCTCATACCCATCTGGATATGCCTTTTGGCGGCACGGTTACAGCTGATAATTTTGAGACGGGAACTATTGCGGCTGCATATGGCGGAACGACCACAGTCATTGATTTTTGCTTAACCACCAAAGGACAACCGCTACAGCAAGCCGTAGATACATGGCATCATAAGTCGCAGGATAAAGCTGTGATTGATTACAGCTTCCACCTTATGGTCTCAGAATTAAACGATAAAGTACTGGGTGAGCTTCCGGAGATAATTGAGAATGAAGGCATTACCTCGCTCAAAGTATTTATGGCTTATAAGAATACTTTTCAGGCGGATGATGGCACACTTTTTAAGACCCTTCAAGCTGCGAAAAAAGAAGGTGCACTCGTTATGGTGCATGCGGAGAATGGAGATGTCATTGAATATCTTGTTGAGCAGGCCTTGGCCGCAGGCAACACTGATCCGATCTTTCATGCGCTGACCCGCCCGCCGGAGCTGGAGGGTGAAGCTACGGGACGCGCAGCTTATCTAACCGAACTGACAGATTCTCAGCTGTATGTTGTACACGTGACCTGTGCGGAAGCTGCTTGGAAGATTGCTGAAGCGCGTAAAAAGGGACTGCGCGTCTACGGCGAGACTTGTCCACAGTATTTAGTGCTGGATCAGACGGCACTGGAAAAGCCTAATTTCGAAGGTGCTAAATACGTGTGGTCTCCGCCCCTGCGTGAGCAGTGGAATCAGGATGTTTTGTGGGATGCGTTATGGAACGGCAGCTTGCAGACGATTGGCTCTGACCAGTGCTCGTTTGATTTCAAAGGACAAAAGGATCTGGGGCTGGGCGATTTCTCCAAAATCCCGAACGGTGGGCCGACCATTGAGGACCGGTTTACGATTCTATATTCGGAAGGTGTGCAGAAAGGCCGGATCTCATTGAACAAATTCGTAGACATTATTGCTACCTCTAGCGCCAAGCTGTTTGGCTTATATCCGCAAAAAGGCACGGTCGCAGTAGGTAGTGACGCTGACCTGGTCATTTTTGATCCTTCTGTAGAAAGAACCCTTTCTGCGGACACGCACCATATGAACGTAGATTATAATGCGTTTGAGGGCTTTGAAGTGAAGGGAGAGCCTGTTTCTGTTCTCAGTCGAGGCGAATTTGTTATTCGTGACAAACAATTTGTCGGCAAAGCAGGTTCGGGAAAATATTTGAAACGCAAACGTTTTGCAGCGGAGGTGTAGTCTAATGTCTGCTTTTGCGGAATATGCCAAAGAACAGCAGGAGATTGATGGGCTGCTTTTTAAAGGATATACGATTGCCGGCATCCAAGAGGATTTGGACGGTGCCCGAATAAAGTTTGTCAGAGGGGAGCCGGCTAAAAGCTCGGTAGAGCTGTTACTGCTGACAGCGGATGCCCGTAAGTACGTGACAACCTATGTGGTAGCGGGGCTGAGGGCGGAAGGTGAGCAGGCGGGTTGTTACAGTGGAGAGGTTTGAGGGAAATGGAATTGAAAGCTGAGTAGTGAGCCTGCGCAGGATAGGGGGCCTATTGCTCGGCTTTTTATTGTGCTCCTGAAAGGGGGCGAGGAAATAAATTCCCTGAAAATAGCCGATTATCATCGCGGCATACACTTTTTTGGGAAAACCTCCCTAAAAAGTGGCTGATTAGGGTCCCCAAATAGACGATTTAGGGAAAACCTCCCTAAAAATTACTGAAATACGCCGATTTTGCTCAAATTCGCTGAATATTAGGGAAGTTTTCCCTGATTTGCAGTTATAGGCACCTGAAAGACCAAAGATCAGGGAGGATTTCCCTAATCTATTTCTGTCGCTGCTGCTCACGCTCTATATACTCATACCGTAATATGGACATGATATGCAGAGATTCAAAATGTCCCTCAACCTTCATACAATCACGTAGAGTCCCTTCCAGTGTAAAGCCACAGCTTTCATAGACATGGCGAGCCCTGTGGTTGTGATCTCTAACATCCAACCATAGCCGATGCGTCTCGGTGTGCTGGAAGATCCAGTCGCTCACGAGACGAAGCGACAGTTTGCCATACCCAAAGCCCTTGGAATGGATGACGATTCGTTTAATACAAACAGTAAGATGAATATCTTGAAGTCCTGTTACGATGATATAGCCGACTCTTTTCCCGGACCTCTCCCAAATTGTAAGATGCAGGATATCTGGATCATGGATAGCCGTAATGTGCTCCTCTTTACTCCACTGTCCGATATAGGCACGATTAAGCTCACTTTGTTCAATGGCTAGAACGAACGCTAAATCCTGCTCAGTGGTAGTTTGCAGATCCAACGTTTCTGAATGAATGATCATAACCTTATGCCCCCGTCTAATATGTATTTTTGTCTATAGTAACGAAGAAATTTCTCCCTGTCATTTAATTAGTCCCGGTTGCTCACTCTATATTGGCGGCACTGTAGGAATGAACGTAACTTCGTGTATAATTGAGACCAAGTGTTAAGAATTCCAATCGGATGAGGAGATCAGCTGGTTATGTATTTTCTTGATATTATGTCTTGGCTGACAGAGGATAATCTGCGGCATCTGCTTGAACAATATCGTTCGTTTGGGCCCTTTCCGGGCATTGCGTTAACGTTTATGAAATCATTTATACCACCACTGCCAACTATTGCGATCGTAGGGTTAAATGGGGCCGTATATGGTTTATGGTTAGGTTTTTTGTATTCTTGGATCGGTCTGGTTGCAGGCTGTGTGACTACCTTTTGGATTATCCGCAAAGTAGCCTCCCATCGTTATTTACGAAAATGGGCAGCGCGGCCCAAAGTAGCCAAAAGCATGACGTGGGTGCGGCAAAGCGGATTTAGCTATGTTTTTCTGCTTAGTATATTTCCGGTAGGGCCTTTTGTTGTGATTAATATGGCAGCGGGGCTTGCCGGGATGAGGTTCCGTTCGTATCTTCTTGCGCTCACGGTAGGCAAAGCGATTATGGTATTCGCAGTTTCATACATTGGCAACGATCTGGAACGTTTCATTCGCCAGCCGTGGGAGATTATCTATGTTCTGTTGTTTATCGGGCTGTCGTTATGGGGAGTCAAAGCCATCGAAGCGCGTTTTGCTAGAACAGCACAGGATGGGAACAAGATAGCTTAGCATAGTGTCAGAATTAACTTGAATCCCTAAATCTAAATAGAATAAAGGAGGAAATGATGATGAAATATCGTAAGCTTGGCAGTACAGGAATGAATGTCTCGGTGATTGGCCTAGGGACTTGGCAGTTTGGCGGAGAGTGGGGCAAGGATTTCACTCAGGTTGAAGTCGATGCCATGCTGGATAAGGCTGGAGAGCTGGGTATTAATCTGATTGATACGGCAGAATGTTACGGAGATCACTTGTCGGAGAAGTTCATCGGGGATTATCTGGCGCGCCGCAAACGCGAGGACTGGGTTGTAGCTACGAAATTTGGCCATCATTTTCAGGGGCATTTGCAGCGGGAACAGCTATGGCGTGCTGAGGATGTGCTTAAGCAGCTGGACGACTCCCTCCGCGCACTCCAGACAGAGTATATTGACCTCTATCAATTCCATTCCGGAACGGATGAGCAATTCGATAATGATAAGCTGTGGAGTATGCTCGACAGACAGAAGCAAGCCGGCAAAATCCGTCATTTGGGCGTGTCGATCAGTGCATCGGGCTCGGGGGTGCACCAGACCTCTGCGGCAGCGGATGTGCAAGCAGAGGCCATACAAGTAGTATATAATCGGCTGGATCGTCAACCTGAAGAAGAGATTCTTCCGCTGTGCATCGAGCATCAATTAGGTGTGTTAGCTCGCGTTCCGTTAGCCAGTGGTTATTTGAGCGGCAAGTATAAGCCAGATGCGGTTTTTGCTCAGGGTGATGTGCGAGCTAACCATAAAGAGGATGTAAGACAAAAGCAGCTGCGCGCAGTAGCAGAAATTGCTGCTAATGAAGTGCCGTCAGGTCTGGATATGGCGCAGTGGGCTTTGGCTTGGTGTCTCCAGCATTCCGCAGTAACCAGTGTAATTCCGGGCTGCAAAAATGTAGAACAAGTCATCTCCAATGCCAGTGCTGCCGATTTGGACATGGTGAAGGGCAACGTGTGATAAGTTAGATTGTTACATGGTGAAGAGTTCTTGGAGCTTCATCTCGGGTGAATGCTGCGCGTAGATATGATTCCAGCTGTTCGTGGAAGTATCGTAAAGGTAGTCCTGCTTCCATTGCTGGACATGGGTCGCAATACTCCTTACAGCGGATACAATTCTCTTTACTTCCTGATTAGTCATAATGGGATGTAGGGAGATGCGAATCCACCCTGGTCTGAAGGATTGGTCGCCGCTCATGATCGCTCCGGCAATCTGAGCGGATTGCGTCCACCCTAATCCAAGCAGGTAATGTCCGTATGGACCTGCACAAGAGCAGCCGCCTCGAGCTTGTATGCCGAAACGGTCATTCAACAGCTGAACAGCGAGGTTGTAATGGATATCACGAAGTGTAAAAGAGACGATTCCATGACGTTCTGTATGATCTCCGGCCAGCAGCGCGCACTCCGGGATGCTGCGGAGTCCTACCATTAATTCCTGACATAGCTCGTGTTCTCTAATCACCATATATTGACCGTTTCCATTCATCTGCTCCTTCAGCTTCACGCAAAGCGCCGTGCGAAAAGCTTGTAAAAACCCCGGTGTTCCCCCGTCTTCCCGCATCTCAATCGCATTAGTGTAGCGGCGTCCTCCCCAAGGGTTGACCCAGGCTACTGTACCTCCACCCGGTTCGTCAGGAATACGTCCATTGCTCAGCGCTTCATCAAAGATTAGAACGCCATTTGTGCCCGGCCCACCCAGAAATTTATGCGGAGAAAAAAAGATCGCATCAAGCTTCTCCAGTGGGGAAGGTGGGTGCATATTGATAGGCTCGTAGGGAGCACTGGCGGCAAAATCCACAAAGCATACGCCCCCATGACGATGCATAGTAGCCGCTAGCTTTGCGTAAGGCGTCTGAATTCCAGTCACATTAGAACAAGCTGTAAATGAACCAATCTTGAAACGGCGATTGGGGTACAGTCGCAGCTGGTCTTCAAGCTGTTGAGGGTCAATATTTCCGTCCTTTCCGGCGGGAATGGTAACGACGTCACCAAGTCCCTCCTGCCAAGGAAGAATATTGGAATGATGCTCCATATGGCTGGTGAAGATAACGGGGCGGTCTTCCAGTGCACGGTTATTATGTTCCTGTAGCCATTCCGGGAGCCTTAATCCCATGATACGCTGCAGCTTGTTCACGGCTCCTGTTGTTCCATTGCCGCAGAAGAGCAGTACATCCTGAGGGCCAGCATTTACATGGTTCTTAATGATTTGGCGAGCTTCATTATAAGCCTGCGTCATGATTAGTCCGGTGGTGTTGGAATCTGTATGTGGATTGCTGACGTAGGGACCGAAGGCTTCCTGCAACTTGCGTTCGATCGGTTCATATAAGCGCCCGCTTGCGGTCCAATCGGCATACAGAAGCGGCTGTCTGCCATAAGGGGTGTTGATTTGATGCCGAATGCCGATGGTGTGACCACGAAAAGTATCAAAATGGTCTTGTAATGAAGCGGGCGTCTCTGCAGAAGAGGCGTGGATGATGTTTAGCACGGATATTCCCTCCAGCCCGTACGCCGTCAGTGCTAAGTTAATGGGGTGTATTTTCGGCGTGCCAGTAGTTTCTATGGCAACAGTATATGCCTGCATGGGGGATTGGGTTAAAGCCTAGTCAGACTTTAAATAAATAACTGTACATCACTTTCTAAAGCATCTTTTAAATATGCCGCAGCATCGATGATTTCGACCTCTGGCAGCAGTTCCTCGGGCTTAAAGCCCATGATCTCCACAGAGAGCTTGCAGGCATAGAATTTGATGTTTTTTTTACGAGCCCCTTTTAGAAAATGAATCAGCTTCGGTGCGCCTTGTTCCTCCATCATTTCCTCGAGCATCATTCGTCCTAGCCCGCTAAAGTTCAGATGAGAGAGCGGCAGCTGCCCAGGGCCCTTCGGTGTAATAACATCCATCAGCTTCTCGTAGATACTCTTGTCCTCAAGAGTCATCTTCTCCGGATCACGCACCAAAAATAGACCCCAGAATGAAAAAAACATAGTAACCTCGACATCGATATCTCTTGCGGCATTCGCTAGGATCAGTCCAGCCATCGCTTTGTCGTATTCCCCACTGAACATTAGCAGATTGATTTTTTTGCTCACCCTGATAATCCTCCCGTTACTTTTATTAGAATGTCATTAGTATGGTTGTGAGGGGGAGAACTATGCGAAGAAGCTTTCTGAAATTATAAAAAAAAGCCCCCTTTCGGGAGCTTGAGATTTACTAATGTGCTTCAGGATCTTTAGATTCTGGACCTGCATTGCGACTGATGTCGTAATAACGGGCGGACAGCCAAATAGCTCCGGTAAATAACACAATGAGTCCAAGGACGATAGAAAAGCGCCAATCGCCTGCTTTGAAATTCAACTGAAGCACCGTTAGTACTAGTGAAACTTGGGTCCAAACCAGTGTTCTTTTGCGAAAAGCCGCAATATCACCAACCATCTTCGGGATATTCCGAATGATCAGGTAGGCAATAACTGCGAGAATAAGGGCGAAAATAGCAGTTACCGCTAATTCAGAAGAGGACAGGACATGCATAGTCTCAGCATCCTTTCGGCTTGCAAAAGTATTAGTTTCAGATCAGAACAATTTCTATTTTTTGAAGATGCCCAGCGGAGCTCCAATCGGTAAGAAGCTGCGGCCGAAATGAGCGTTTAGCACGGATGCTCCACATCCGTAAAGGGACACGATACCAATACCAAGCTCAGCACAAGCAGCTAGCTTATGGAAGAATTCTGGAGCGATCCCAAAGGAATCAAAGGTTAGTCCGATAAAGAGAAAATCTATCAATACAAAAATAATAAGCAGAACTCTATTTGCCTCAACGGCACCAATCGTCATAAAGAGTGTGAAGATCAAGTAACCCAGAAATACAAATCCGAGCTGCTTAGGATCTACAGCCTCCGCAAGCGTTGGACCAAATACGCCAAGCTTGATTAGCCAGCTGCTAGCCATGCCGAACCAAAAGAAAGCGTAGGCGCCAAAGGCGGTCATACCAAAGGTATTGTTGTGCTTAGCATCCTGAATGGCGGCGAATAGCTGCGCGAATGCTCCCAGGAAGATAGCCCAAGGAATAACGTAGCTAAGTCCTGTTGTAAATTCAAGCTTCTGTGAAGAAGCGACCAATGTGACAATAGCCAGTCCGAATAGCCCGATGGCGCTAGGGTCGGCAGTGACGATTTTGACAGATTGGGTGTTAGGGGATTGCGCTGACATGACAGTAAAAGCCTCCATTATTATATATAGTTTTACGCTCTTAAAAACAGCCCGTAAGGGGCGCTGTTCATAGGCTTGCCTATCATATCATATCGGTATGTGCTTGCCTATAAAACAACACTCATTTTTTGTCGTAAAATAGGGGTCCTGCGTGAAATAAGGAATTGTTTACATTTTTATCTTCCATTATCAAGATACTTAACCAAACAAACGGAAATATTATGTCAAGAATAGACATTATATGCAGTGATAATCTTCACAATCTCTCGAAAATTGATGTATAATAGTCAGTGATAATTATTATCAAATCATATGAAAAAGGCGGTAAGCTTGAAGTGAACAAATGGACATTATTTACCAAGGCGACCCGGTTTTGGAGTTTTTCTGTTATGCTCATCCCGATTGTTTTGGGGACCGTTGGGGCATATGTATGGGAAGGGACATTCCATCCGGTTTTATTTATTCTTACCTTAATAGGGGCGATTTCGGCGCATTTGTTCTCCAATATGGTGAATGATCTGTGGGACTTCCGCAACGGAACCGATACAGAAGCAAAGAATTCCGCTGGTGAAATCAGCACAAACTCCGGGCTACTGACAGGTGGAATCCTCTCGGAGTCTTTTTATGCAAGGATGACCTGGAGTATGCTGGCGATTGCCCTTATCTGTGGTGGGATTCTTAGTATATATAGCGGTTGGAATATCCTCTGGTTTGTACTTGTTGGTGCTTTAATCGCTTATTTCTATGTGGCTCCGCCACTGCGTTATGGCTATCGCGGCAAAGGTTATAGTGAGATGGCCATTTTTATTGCTTTTGGGATTATGCCTGTATTAGGCTCCTATTTCGTACAAACCGGTCAGTTTAGCATGAAGCCTGTAATTCTCTCGCTGCCTGTCGGATTTTTAACTACATTATTGTTGTTTAATCACCATTTCCTACATTGGAAAGCGGATGAGCAGGCGGGTAAGCTTACGCTTGTTGTAGTATGGGGAGAACAAAAGGCACTTGTTTTCTCACGTGTACTTCTTTTCACTGGCTACGCTTCGGTGATAGTCTGTGTGCTGTTGGGTGTACTTCCTGTTTACGCACTGTTGGCGCTGGTTACAGCTTTCTGGCCGCTGCGCATTTACAGTAGTCTGAAGCAACATAATGCTTCGCCGGCTTATATCCCGCTGATGGGTGCTTCACAAAAAGCCTCCGTACGCTGCGGAGTAGTAATGGCAATAACTTTATTAATTCAAGGCTTGATCTGATACTAATAGATGGACTACAGAAGGAGTGAGCTTTCATGGAAAAGAAGGACAAGGAATTGATGGCAGAAGAACAACAAGTTAAAGGCAATCGCATGGTTCTTGGGGATTTCCACTCCATTTTAGAAGAAGGAAAGGTCTGGAAGACGGGTGGATTTACACTGCCTGACGGATCATTTTGGGCTTACCGTGAGCCGGAGGCTGTAGTTATCGTTCGTAATGATACCTTGTATGTACGTGCGAAGTTATCTCGTGAGAACCATCAAGTGCAAATTCTGGACAATGCCAAGCACATGTATTATTCAGCCAAGCCAGTGGAGATTCCGGAAGCTGGAGAGATTAGCATTGAGCTGCAAATTCGTTGCCGTACACAAGGAACTGCACCTGGAGATCTGTATGATGGATATGTATCGCTGAACCTGCTGGATTTCACGACAGGCGCTGCGCTCGATTTCTTCGCGGGAAATGACAAATATGCTAGTGTATATGGTATTTTGCCGTTCCCGGGTGTACAAGTGCCAGAAAGCACTGGAACGAAATATTTCTGTATCTTTAAAGAAGATACGGATTTCAAACCACGGGAATTCAATACGTACCGTATTATCTATCACCGCGGCAATGATGAGGCTGTATTCTATTTGAACGGCAAGGAAGTACGCCGCGAGAAAAATATACCGCTTAAATTCAATAACTTCACTGTAGCGCTCGGAATTATGACAGAGAAGGATCTGAGTCCTGAAGGCAGTGTGTCTGTACATGGACAAACAGTTATTGCAGAATGGTCCCCAGTGACGGTTACAACAACTGAACAGTAATGCCTTGCAGGCTCATTTGACAGATAAGGGTGTATGGTGTGAATATTAAAAGCTTTCTAAGATTTGTGGAGCTGCCGACGAAGGTAGCCAGTATTATTCCGTTTCTAATGGGAACGTTGTATGCCCTGTACCGGTTTGAGGATTTTTACGTACTGCGTTTTGGATTGATGTTCGTGTCTTTGCTTAGCTTCGATATGGCGACGACGGCGATTAACAACTATTACGATTTCAAAAAAGCCTCCAAAACCCACGGCTACGGCTACGAAACGCATAATCCGATTGTTCATTTTAAGCTAAAAGAGCGCACCGTCGTGGCGACGATTGTTATTTTGCTGGCGCTGGCAGCAGGGGGCGGGATTGCGCTTGTCACTCAGACGGGTTTGCTGGTCTTTTTGCTGGGTGGACTGTCGTTCTTGATCGG
Organism: Paenibacillus sp. FSL E2-0190; assembly: GCF_037992965.1. NCBI lineage: Bacteria > Bacillati > Bacillota > Bacilli > Caryophanales > Paenibacillaceae > Paenibacillus > Paenibacillus sp. FSL E2-0190. Next base: position 6,691,531 of record NZ_CP150306.1, on the reverse strand, counting down.
TATACTTTATTCGTTCGGGCCGATTCCCATCTCGCGTATGCCGTTAGGTGAGCTGTTTTCGGGTTTGTTTATGGGCTTTGTTATTATTTTTATCTCTGCCTATATCCATACGGATGAGCATGTGGTTTCACTGCTGCTTCAGAACGGCTGGGTCAGCTTGAATATCAACATCGTGGAAGTGCTGTACCTTTTCTGGTTTTCCGTGCCCGCTATTTTGGGGATCGCAGGGATTATGCTCGCTAATAATATTTGTGATATTGATGAGGATGTGGAGAATCGCAGGTACACGCTTCCGGTGTACATTGGCCGCCGCAATGCGCTTGTGCTTTTTAAATATCTCTACTATGTCTCTTATCTGGATCTTGTAGTGCTGCTGATCTTAGGGATTAACCCTATTCTGGTTCTGTTGATTCTACTTACGCTGATCCCGCTTCGCCGAAATATTGCCTTGTTCACAGAGAAACAGGAGAAGGCGAGTACCTTTATTCTTGCCGTCAAAAACTTCGTATTGATGAACCTTGCGCGTATAGTTGTGCTGGGTGCGGCTGTGCTGTTAAATGCACTAATATAAACATTCATATTTTATAAAAAGCAGTGTCTATCGGGGTTGGAGCTCCTTTTGGCACTGTTTTTTTGCAATTTGCAGGCTTCTTTCTGTTAGAGAAACGTTTCATTCTATGATAAGGTGGCTTTAAGTATAGTAAGTAATCTATAAGGAAGAAGGTTAGCAACGATGGTGCAAAAACTTCGCTGGGGAATCATGGGCTGTGCGCAGATTGCGACAGGTTCAGTGATGCCGGCTATAATGGATTCGGAGACGGGAATGATTACAGCGGTAGCCAGTCGCGGTTTAGAAAAAAGCAGCGCTGTAGCCGCAGAGTTCGGAATAGATAAAGCTTACGGCAGCTATGAGGAATTACTGGCGGATAAGGATATTGATGCGGTGTATATTCCACTGCCAAATCACCTCCATCGGGAATGGGTAATCCGTGCGGCGGAAGCTGGCAAACATATCTTATGTGAGAAACCGATCGCGCTGAACAGTGAAGAAGCGGCTGAGATGGTAAAAGCTTGTAATGATGCTGGAGTCCATTTGGCAGAAGCTTTATGTATCGGCATCATCCTCGGATTGCGGAATTGCAAGAGATTATCGCTAGCGGAGAAATTGGCGAATTACGCTCCATTCGAGGCACTTTTACTTATAATGACGCTACAGACACCTCTAATATTCGTTTTAAATCCGCTTGGGGCGGCGGCTCGCTTTATGATATCGGCTGTTATCCGCTAAGTGCAGCACGACTGCTGTTCGGAGCTGAGCCAGAAGCCGTAACAGTTCATGCTATGTTCTCTCCGGAGCATGACAACGTAGATATGATGGCTTCAGGACTGGTAGAGTTTCCGAAGGGGCTAAGCCTGATTTTTGATTGCGGGATGTGGGCATATAACCGCCAGCTGTTAGAGATTCTGGGGACCGATGGAATGATTGAAGTGCCTATGCCTTTTAATGCTAGAGATGAGGATGCTGAATTTTTTGTGCATACGGGTGAAGGGGTAAGACGGGTTGATGCCACCGGGGCGAATCCCTATACACGGGAGGTCGATGATTTTGCCGCCGCAGTATTTACAGGGAAAAAATTATTTGCACCTGAGGATGCAGTGCTGGGCATGCAATTGATCGAGACTTGTCTAGCTTCTGCTAAAAAGCGGGAAAGAATTAGTATGCTATAAGAAGATGAATCCAATAGGAATCTATGCAAAAAAAACCTCCGGGCGCTCTGCTTTACGCAGATTCCGGAGGTTTTTACAGTTTCAGCTTTTACACGGTGCTCAAGAGAATATCATCGTCATCATTGCTATTAAACGCTTCGCGGTCAAATTCACCTTCGGAATTAGCTACTAACAGAGCTGTTACAGCTGTTCCAGTTGCGTTTACAGCAGTACGGCCCATATCGATGAGCGCTTCAACACCTGCAACGATAGCGATTCCTTCAAGCGGCAGGCCGAGAGCAGTTAAGACTACTGTGGTGGAGATTACGGCTGGTCCAGGTACGCCAGCTACACCAATGGAAGAAATAATACTTACTAATACCAGTGTAATATAGTCGGTCCAGTTCAGATCAATACCGAATACTTGGGCGGTAAATACAGCCACAATAGCTGGCCAAATCCCACCGCACGCATTAAAGTTCACAGATGCCCCTAACGGTGCGATAAAGCTCGCGATCCGCGGGGAGACATGAAGCCGCTTCGTAATCACTTCTAGATTGACCGGTAGGGTTGCGTAGCTGCTTCTGGTTGTGAAGGCGACGGTAATGGTTGGATACACTTTGCGGAAGAAACGAATTGGATTCACCTTTGCTACTAATAGAACCAATCCGCCAAAGATAAGTACAAAATGTATAATCATTGCTACGTACGAGGTTATAATTACACTGCCTAGCTCCTGCAACGTCTCCCAGCCATAACGTGCGGTGATTCCGGCAATCAGTGCGAATACGCCATAAGGCGTCAGACGAATAATGAATTTCACAACCTGATGCAGTATCAGTGTCAGGGATTCAATAAGATCACGTACAGGCTTGACGGCTTCCGGTTTCTTGGAGCCAATCTTGATTATAGCCACTGCTAGGAAGATCGCGAAAATGAGTAGAGGCACAACCTTACCCGTAGCTGCTTCATTAACAGGGTTAGATGGAACAAGATCGAGGATAACCTGGGAGAAGGTCGGGATTTCCCGGGCTGCAAAATCTGCGGGGACATCTTGTTGTATACCTTGGCCGGGATTGAACAGCAGCGCAACGGATAGGCCGATAATAGAAGCGATGCCCGTTGTTCCGAGGAACCAGGCGAAGGTTTTGATCCCGATTTTGCGTAGATACTCCAGATTGGTTAAGGAAGAAATGCTGTTTAATACGAGTACGAATACTAAAGGAATGACGAGCATGCGGATCAAGCTGACATAAATGCTGCCGAATGTGCTAATAGCTTTGGTCTCTAAATCGAAGTACTGAAAGAATATACCGGCAATAAGTCCGATGCCAAGTCCGATGAGTACCCGGGTACCAAATCCAATTCGTTTACGTGCCAGTAGAAACAAAATTGCAAACACAAATATGGAGGCGACAAATCCATACCAGTTCGTTTCGATGGCGGATAATAAGTTGTTATCTATGTTCACTACCAATACCCCCTTAAACCTAGTTTTTTAATGTGATTAATCCTATTGAGATCAATCTATATAGAATTTATAGTAAAGTCAATGTAATTATATGTTAAAAATAATCAATTCCGATAAAAACCATGTGAAAAATAAAAATTGATTGACAAGGCACTATGGCATGAATAATATGGAACTTAATCACAAGCCAATTGGAATCGACTGGACAGCCGGAGATTCAACGAAAGACGCGTAAATTGCGTCCCGTTGAGTCTCTTTTTTTTTACTTTAGAGAAGGGAGAGTTACGGATTTAAGGTACAAGAATGTAGTGAAGGGGTTTCTTATTTTATTTGAAAAGGATGGTACACATATGAAAAAGCTTTCGATCTCTTTGGTTGCCGCCGCTATCGTCTTCTCCGCATTGACGTATGCCGCAGTATCCGCTAACAAAAAAACAGCAGAGGCAGCACCCATTCAAGAGAGTAGTAATACAGCAGTAACCGCAGCAGCTTTACCAGCAGCTACTTCTGCGGCAGCAGTTGTTGTTCAGGCAGAAGCTACTGCAGCTGCTGTAACAGAAGCTGTCCAGCCGGAAGCTTCGGCTCCAGCAGCTGAGACAGTCACGGCAGAAGCGACTACGGCCCCAGCCGCAGCTGTTGATTCTGCGGCGAAGGTTGTGGCTTCAGCAGCTCCAGAAGCGGGTGCAGTTCAGCCTAAAGCAGCTGCATCCCCGGCTGCGGACACCGCTAAGACGGCAACAGCTGCAACAACGGTATCTGCATCTGTTAAACCGCAAACCAGCGCAGCAACGCCTGCGCCAACTGCTGCGCCTACGACTGCTCCAAAAGCAAACGTAACCGCTAAAGCCGTTCAGCCGACTGCCGCTCCTGTTGTATCTGAACAGCCTAAGGAAACTGCAGCTCCCGTAGCAAAAGCAACGGAGACACCTTCCAAAAAGGCTATAACCTTCTCTACCACAGAGGTAGTTAAGGCAACCCCGGCTCCGGTAGTTGAGTCTTCTCAACCGAAAACATCGTTTTCTGCACCTGCATCTACAGTCAGCGCGCCAGCAGCTGCTCCAGTGGAAACGGTTCAGGCACCCGCACCGGCACCAGCCGCTGAGGAAGAGGTTTGTCCTTGATGAGCAGCAGGCTCATTCAGGATTCCTTTCAGCCCATTCATCCCATAAACCTATTTAAGGCGAGGTGCACATAATGATACGACCATTAACCTTCAAAAAAATTGTAACGCTGTTGCTGGCAGCCTCCCTGCTAATCCTGCCTACTCAGGCAGGGAGAGCTTATGCTAATCCGGATACCGCAGAAGCGATAACCTCTTCCCAAGGCGGCGTTAACCAGTTTGACTATTTCAGTCATGTCTATGACCGTCTAAATGATGCTAACCATGTATTTAAAACAGCGACGTATGAAGATATCGTTCATCTTTTTGAGAGTGAAGGCACATACGCTGTTCTGGTTGGCGGCGCTTGGAGTGAGAATACACAGGCCGATATCGGCTTTATCAACGAGGCAGCCAAGGAATATGGCATCTCAACGATTTATAACTTTGATACTAAGCTGGACGGGGACACCCTTCAGATTGCAGACAGCAATAATAAATTTGCCTATAAATATGTTGATCTGGTCAACAAGTATTTGAAGAATTTAAATCTGTCTTCCAAAGATGATCCAGAACGCAATGTCAGCTATACCAATACAAACGGGGAAGTTGTGACTGCTAACAAGCTCGAGTCTCCATTCTTATTGGTATACAACAAGGATCACAAGGATGCACAGGGAAATAGTGCTCCTGTCGTATCCTATCTGGATAAGAGCTATTCGTGGAATGAGTTCCTGACGAACGGAACACTTGATGCGGCGAAGGTTAATGCGTATAAAACATCAGTAAGTGAGGTGCTGGGTGCCGCTTCCCGATATGACACTATCGACGAGTCGGCTTATATCAAGGCTGCATTTAATAAGAACTATGAAGGGGAAAATGAGGGCAAACCTACGATCTTCAACGAAGCGGATGGCACGCTTGTTTATGAACATGTGACCTATCATCAGCTGAAGCAAATTTTAGCGAGTGAGGGAAACTATGCGATTTTGTTAGGCGGCTCGTGGTGCCCTAACACGCAAGCGGTGATTAAATATATCAACGAATATGCCAAAAAACATAATATCCATAAGATCTACTTCTTCGACACTAAGCTGGATGCTGGTGTGACCGTTGCTGAGCCTAATAACAACAGCGGCACTAAGGGCAGTGCGAATCCGCATAATAATAATGAGCTTCAGATTAGAACCACCAATCATCCGTATGCGCAGCTTTATGTTGATCTGGTTCGTACTTATCTGACTAATATCAAGACCGAAAACAATACAGCTGCTAAGCCAACTGTAATTAGTTATGTAGATGGACTTGGAAACACCGTGAGCGGAGACAGACTTCAGGTTCCATATCTGTTCACTTATAACAAGGACAATAAGGATGCAGGAGGCAAAAACACACCGATTCTAGGGCATGTTGAACTTATGTACAGCTGGACGAATATCCAACCGGATTACGTGCAGGCTAATTACCCAATCGGAGCCAGATACAATAACACTACAACAGCGCTGGATAAAATATTCTCCAGACTCGAAGCTGTGCCGGCAGGACTTACGGGTGTAGCACCAACTGCAGCCGACAATAAGGATGGGCAAATTGTAGGCACCAGTTCAGCATTGGAATTTAAGCTTGCTGTAGACGAGGCTTACACCCCAGTTTCGGGATCAGCCATCACAGGGCTTGCACCTGGTGTTTATAAGGTAAGATATGCCGCAACATCGGGCTATCAAGGGCCAACTTCCGCAGCTGGACCCACAATCATTCCTTATAATGCTGGCGAAGACGTAAGTGTGGAAGTTCCTGCTTACACCCATCAACAAGCAGCTCCGATAGGACTGGTAGGCGTAGCCCCTACTTCTGAAGCTAATGATGATGGGCAAATTACGGGTTCAGCGGAAGGACAGGAGTATAAAGGCGTTGGAGAAGCTGATTATAAGCCTGTAACAGGTGCGGCTATCACTGGTCTTACTCCGGGCTTCTATAATGTGCGATATGCGGCAAAAGAGGGATACAGCGTTGGTAAAGACGCTACAGTTGAAGTCCCGGCATATGGTGAGCAAGCGGCACCTACAGGATTAGTAGGTGTAGCACCAACCAGTGCAGCTAATGACGACGGTAAAATTATAGGAACTACGAAAGCGCTGGAATATAAGCTGTCTACCGTTACCGATTATGTCTACGCATCAGATGTAGAGATCGTTGGACTGGTGCCGGGTATCTATCAGGTAAGATACGCAGCTAAAGAAGGATTTAACGCGGGTAGAGCAGCAGATGTAATCGTTCCAGCATTCACTGCGGAACAAGCAGCCCCAACTGGGTTACAGGGAGTTGCTCCTACCTCAGCAGCGAACAACGATGGAAGAATTACGGGAACCACGACAGCCTTAGAATATAAGCTGTCGAGTGTAACTAATTATGTGTATGCACCAGATAAAGAAATCACAGGATTAATACCGGGCACGTATCAAGTGAGATACGCAGCCAAAGAAGGTTATAAGGCAAGTCCAGCGACTGACATTGTGGTTCCGGCCTATGTGCCTATTTCAGATCCTGGAACAGGTGGAACAAGTGGATCGGGTGGCAATTCTACACCGAGCACGACTACACCAACACCATCGGCAAGCCCGCAACTGGTTGCTACGGCAACAGCAGGGAGTACCGTGAACCTATCAGCAACAGCAGCAACTAAAACGGATAAAACCACAGGAGTTACTACTGCTACGATCACAAAAGAAACGGCTGCTGAATTTGTGAGTCTCGCTAAGAAGGCAGCAGCTGATGGGAAGAAAGCTGTTCTTGAAATTAAAGTTGCAGCTACTTCGGATACTCAAACAGCTGATCTTATACTTCCAAGAAGCATAATTAATGAGTTAGCCGCCGGAACGAAGGCGGAGATTACCATTGATTATGAGAATGTGGGTACGATTACGTTTGATGCCAAATCATTGGCGAGCATTAGTGCAGCTTCAGATGCCGGAGACATCATTGTTAGAATCGCGAAGGTGTCATTAACGGCAGAAGGCAAGGCTGTTCTCGGAGACAGACCGGTTTATGACTTGTCGGTTATAGCGGGTGAAAGTACGATTTCCACCTTCGGTGGGGGGAGTGTTCGTATCAGCGTACCGTATGTGCTGCAAGCGGGAGAACGGTCAGATGCGGTTATTGTGTATCACATTAACAGCACTGGAAGTTTGGACAATGTACGTGGAAATTACAATGCCGCCAAGAGAACTGTAGATTTCGTAACCACACATTTCTCCCAATATATTATTGGATATAATCAGGTGAGCTTTGCAGATGTTCCAGATGCATCGTGGTATAGCCATGCAGTAGGTTTCTTAGCAGCACGCAGTATCACATCTGGTACGGATGCTGAACATTACAGTCCTAATGCTGCAATCACTAGAGGGCAGTTCATCGTCTTGTTGCTCAAGGCTTATGACATCACACCGGATGCCATTGCTGCTGATAATTTTGCAGATGCAGGTAATACGTATTATACGAATTATCTTGCTACAGCTAAGCGTCTTGGGGTAGCAACCGGTTCGGGAGATAATCAATTCCAGCCAGATATTCAGATCACTAGGCAGGAGCTATTTACACTCTTGTACCGCTCGCTTGTAGCGCTAGGTGAACTGCCATCTGAGAAGACAGCGGCCACGCTTGCCGGCTTTAGTGATGCTGGACAGATCGCTGGTTATGCACAAGAAGCCCTTCAAGCGCTGGTAGAGAGAGGCGTAGTGACCGGAGCGAACGGTAAACTCAATCCAAAAGAAGTCACTACAAGAGCAGAAGCAGCACAGGTTATTTACAATTTGCTATCCAAATAATCAGCCACTAAGACATAGCGGACGTCACGTAAGTAGCGTTCAACTATGAATGCGGCGACTTGGTTTGGCTAAGACAGCAGAGCAGCGATTCCTCTTTTATTGGAGTATCGCTGCTCTGTTTTTTTGTTTGTTAGCAGGCTGGCTGGTTGCCCTTGCCCTGTCCGCTTGCCCTCATGCCCTCATGCCCGCTTGATTCAGCAGTTCATTCATTATCGGCGCGGCTTTCGGACCCAGATGACGTTATTTTCCACTTTCCAGCCTTTGGGGCATAGTTTCGGACTCCAGCGACGCTATCGCTTTGAAAAAGGTGCGTTTATGGTGTTTTTCATGCTGATAGCGACTATAGGGTCCTTTAGCACTCCAAATGAGGTAAAAAGCCGCGTATAAGGTCAGCTGTGTCCGATAGCGTGCTCGCTCTCTTACTTATAAATGCTACCCGACCAAACGTACGCTGATCTTAGTCTGGTTTGCTCAAATAGAGGGGGTGCCAACAGCCATTTCGTGGCATCGGTGGTGCTGCCTTTCGCTATAAATCTCTAGTGGGTGGCCTAATGGCCACTCTTTTTTAACTAGACATAAGATTAGCAGACTAAATCATGGAAGAGGATTCTACTAAATGATACAATTATTGTAATTACATAAAGTAGTAATATTTCACATTATTGATTAGTTACTAGAAAGGGGACTGAGATATGGGTTTAGCTGACGATCCGGTCATAGCGATTTCAGGTTTATGGATGAACTATACAGACCGAATGGTGCTAAAGGGAATTGATCTTAAGGTATATAGAGGACAAATTATTGGTTATATCGGCCCTAACGGGGCAGGCAAGAGTACAACGGTGAAGATTATGCTCGGTCTGGTAGAAGGATATAACGGTAAAGTGGAGATTTTCGGTAAGGATATTGCCGATGGAGATGTTTCTTACAAGAAACGTATAGGTTATGTGCCGGAGGTAGCCGAATTATATGATAGCCTCACTGCAAGAGAGTATCTAACCTTTGTTGGCGAGCTGTATGGGCTAGGTCGTGCCGAGGCGGACTACAAGGCCAAAAAATTAACTACACTGCTAGGTTTGGAGAAGTCTTACGATATGCGGATTTCTTCGTTCTCAAAAGGGATGAAGCAAAAGGTGCTGCTTATCTCCAGCATGCTGCATGACCCTGATATTTTATTCCTGGATGAACCGCTGAGTGGTTTGGATGCTAATAGCGTGATGATAGTGAAGGAGATTTTTGCATCGCTGGCGGCACGGGGGAAGACCATTTTTTACTCCTCACATATCATGGATGTGGTTGAGAAAATCAGCAGCCGAATCATTTTGATTGATGGCGGGGATATTGTGGCGGACGGAAGTTTTGCAGAGCTGAAAGAGAAAGGCCGTGAAGGGACGCTTGAAGATATTTTCAATCAATTAACCGGATTTGATAAATACCGTGATATCGCTGGTGAATTTGTTGCGGTCATGCAGGAGCAAGAGGTATCCTCTTATGACTGATTTCTTCGTGCTGAGGCTGTTGGATAAGCTGCGGGGTGCCTTTATAAGATTTGGAGTCGATTACGACACCATGCGGAGTATTTTACAGATCAAACTGACCATGGACGGAAGAAGAACGCCTACAGCGCTTGCAGGTATGCAGAAAAAGGAGAACGCTAAAGAAGGTTCACCCTTGCGATTACAGTGGATTTATTTACTATTTGGTTTAATATTAATTCCGCTAACGCTATCCAACGATCACTATATGCTGCAAATGAGCTTAACCTTTGGGATCATTATGTTTTTTGTCTCCACAACCCTGATCTCTGACTTTTCTTCAGTAATGCTTGATTTACGTGATAAAAATATTCTTTTTTCCAAACCCGTCAACCGTACCACCTTAAATATGGCCAAAACCATCCACGTTCTCCTCTACTTAGGGACAGTTACATTGTCGATCACTGGTCCATCTTTGGTATTTAGCCTATTTAAGCAGGGGATCGCTTTTTTTCTGATGTATGCGGTGACAATTGTCTTGTTAGACTGTTTTATCCTCGTAATAACTGCACTGCTCTACCTGATGATCATGCGGTTTTTTGATGGGGAGAAGCTCAAGGATATTATAAATTATACGCAAATCCTTCTGACGATCGGAATAATGGTGGGCTATCAATTCATCTCCCGGTTGTTCAACCTCACTGAGCTTGGCGCTGCTTATCATCCTGCTTGGTGGCAGTACTTTATTTTTCCGGTTTGGTTCGCGGCTCCGTTTGAACTGTTGCTTGGTGGAGCTAGAGAACCCTATTACTTCATTCTTTCAATGCTGGCTTTGATAACCCCACTTGTACTGATCGCAGCGTATATTAAGCTGATGCCGCAGTTTGAACGGAATTTGCAAAAGCTGGCGGAGCAAGGCTCCGGTGGAAAAGACAAGGGCCAGATCGCAGAGTGGCTCTCGCGCAGAGTATGCAAGGAACCGGCAGAGGGGATTTTCTTTCGGTTTACTTGGTCCATGATGAAGAATGAGCGCGATTTTAAGCTGAAGGTCTATCCTGCACTTGGCTTTTCTATCGCATTCCCGTTTATTTTTATATTTGGTATATTGCAGAATAGTTATGATGGTTCCCTTAAAGGTTCAAAAGTGTACTTGTTAATCTATTTCTGCACGATGTTAATGCAGACTGTAATACAGATGTTACGCTACTCTACAAGTTATAAAGGAGCTTGGATTTATAGGCTGATTCCTTTACCCGATAGCACGCCTATTTACCGTGGGATGCTTAAGGCGGCATTGCTACGGCTAGTCTTGCCTTTATTTGCTGTAGATGCGGTATTGTTCATTCTGTTGTTCGGTGTGCACATTGTACCTGATTTAGTAGTGGTATTATTCGCCATGCTGATTTTCTCAGTCATCTGCTTTCGTGTTTATCCCCGGAGCTTACCTTTTTCAGAGCGTTATGAGGCAGCCAAACAAAAGGATTATACTGGAGTCGCCTTCATGCTTATGTTTTTGCTGATGGGGATGGCGGGTATTCATTATGTCTTCACTTTATTTACCGGAGGAATTTACATCTATCTGTTAGTTCTGGTAGTTTTGAATCAATGGTTATGGCGAAAGACCTTCCCCAAAACCCCATCAACCACAGGTCACATATCCAACTTTTTGGGGTGAGTGAATGCGTCAAATATGGACATTTTTTGCCGACATAAAAAAAGGGTATAAATTCCAGTATTTTCTTAGACAATCGGCTGAATACAAGGTAGAATACATCTAAAGTTGCTTTTCAGGGATAACCTATAATCTTTACGCACTCTTCCATTTATCTGATATTCGTGTACTGATTTTTTACTTGAGAAATACGCTGCAGCGATTACGGTATTCAAAACCGGTGAAGAGGTTAACTAATGGATAAAATGGGAATCCACTATAACGTTTGGATTGTTTTACTATCATTTGCGCTAGCGGCGACTGCAGCTTATTCCGCGCTGAATCTGATCTCGCAAGTCCCTCGTTCGTTTGGGAAAGTTCGACGCTTATGGTTAATATCGGGGGCATGTGTACTCGGCAGTGGCATATGGTCGATACATTATGTAGGGATTATGGCGAGCCGTTTTCCTTTTAGCGTGAATTATTATCCAGGCAGGGCTGTATTATCGTTATTGGTTGGTGTGTTGTGCTGCTATTCGGCATTCCGGATTACGTTTGTGCCACGTTTAAGAAAAAGTTGTTTAATAGTTAGTGGTGTTCTTCTAGGCAGCGGAATTTCGGCTATGCATTATATCGGAATGTCCTCCATGAAGATCGCAGCGGAGATTCATTATGAGATATGGACTCAGACATGTGCTGTAATCCTCGTTATGCTCTCGTCTTTTATCGGATTATTTCTATTTCACAAGTTTAAAGACTATGTGGGTTTTAACCGCTGGAAGTTATACTCTGCTCTCTTTATCGGATTTTCGGTGACTGGATTGCATTATACGAGTGTAAGGGCGACTCATTTTGAATATAACGGTCTACTAGGCAATACAACTTTTTTTATGGAGACTGATGTTATTCTTTTAATGGGAGTGTCCTTGGTAACGCTATTTATGCTTGCGATTTCTGGTGGTGCTGTATTTCTGGACCGGCATGTGCTGGAACGGATGGCTTATTATGATCCGCTAACCGATCTTCCGAACAGGCATGGCCTGGTACGTTATTTTAAAGATGAATTTTTCGGGAGTAGATCTGGCGCCGTATTTTTTGTGGATCTGGATCGGTTTAAGTCGATTAATGATACGCTTGGACATGATATAGGAGACTTGTTACTGCGAGAGGTCGCTATAAGATTAAGACGCTCTGTAGGAAGTAAGGGCAAGGTCTTTCGTTTGGGCGGAGATGAATTCCTGATCGCTCTTCCAGATTGTACTGTGGAGGATGCGCAAGAGGAAGCAGAGCACATTTTATATGAGCTTAAGAAATATTACAGTATTCAAGGTAATGAGCTATATGTTACTGCAAGCGTGGGGATCAGTATGACCCCTATGCATGGAACTGACCGCTCAGCGTTAATGAAGGCGGCCGATACAGCTCTTTATACCTCTAAGGATTCGGGTAAGAATAAATTCAGTGTGTTCGATCAGGAGATGAACCGCCATCAGCTGCGACGGATGTCGCTGGAGAAGGATCTTCGTAAAGCGCTGGCACGCTCCGAGTTTATGGTTGTGTACCAGCCAAAATGGGATTCGTATATGAACGTTACCGTTGGTCTTGAAGCACTGCTGCGTTGGCGGCACCCTGAACATGGGATAATCTCCCCGGCTGAATTCATTCCCATTGCAGAGGAAACGGGACTGATTGTCCCGATTACCTATTGGATGCTGCATGATGTATGCAGCCAGAACATGCTTTGGCATAAGGAAGAGATAGCAAATGTCGCAGTCTCTATTAATATGTCAGCACGGATGTTTGAGGGCGGGGGCTTATACGATGTTGTAGAAGAAGCACTCACACGTTCAGGTCTAGAGCCGCATTTCCTTGAACTGGAGATTACAGAGTCCATTGCGATGAATAACATGGAAGAGACGGTTGCGCAGCTCTCCAGACTTCGGGCACTTGGGGTAAGGGTATCACTGGATGACTTTGGGACAGGCTTTTCATCCCTTGGTAATTTAGACGAGATTCCAGTTAACACACTCAAGATTGATCAAGTGTTTATTCGTAAGAGCAAGATGCATTCCAAGAAAGCCATTATCAGTAATATCATTGCGATTGCCACCAATCTTAATATGGAGGTCGTGGCGGAAGGTGTGGAGACACCAGAGCAGATTGAGCTGCTGCAATCCTTAGGCTGCAGAGTGATGCAGGGTTATTATTATGGGCGGCCAATGCCGGTGCATGAGCTGGGCCAGTGGTTTATAGCGAATACAGCAGTATCGTAGCAGATGATCTCAATACATAGAATAAGGGGCTAGCGTCTAAGCAGAATATCTCTGCTTGGATGCTAGCCCCTTTGCTATTAAGAAACCTTAAATCGTTCAATCAGAATTTGCAGCTTCTCAGCTAGGGAGGACAGGAAAGCTGCTGCAGACTCAACTTCCTCCATTGCGGCAAGCTGTTCTTCTGAGGAAGCGGATAATGTCTCTGCACTGCTGGCTGTCTGATTAGCGACATTTACGATATTCTGAAGGGTTGTAACGAGACGGTCGGAGATCAGTGAAAGCTGGCGAACCGTTCCTGAGATCTGCTGGCTTTGTGAGGCCATTCCCGAGACAGACATTTCAATTTCCGAGAAGGACTGGCCTGCCGTGGCAATCATTTCTCTGCCGTGCTCCATCTCTTCTGTAGAGCGTTTCATAGTTTCTCCAGCCTGATCCATCTGGTTTACGATGATGTTGACCAGTTGGCCAATTTGCGCAGCGGAATGGGCTGAGCGCTCAGCCAGCTTACGTACGGAATGAGCAACGACCGCGAACCCTCTTCCCTCTTCTCCAGCTCTTGCGGCTTCAATCGCTGCATTCAGGGACAGGAGATTGGTTTCTTCTGCGATGCTGGCAATAGTACCCACGATATTTTCAATTTCTTTGGAATAACCACCCAAGGTTTCAATAATGAGTGCTAGGTCGGTAATACTGTCACTTACGACTCTCATCTGCTGTGTGGTGGAATCCATTGCCTCACGGCCTGTACGTGCTTTATTAGCGTTGCTGACCGCATTATTCATTGCGTTATCTGCATTGCCTGCAATCTCTGTGATGAAACGAGACAGGTCTTGTACAGACTTATATTCACCCTCCATATTCTGCAGCTGTGAATTCGCGGTATCGGCAAGTTCAATCGTAACATTGACGCTATATTCACCGGCCCGGTTGGTTTCCTGCGCACTGGCGGAGAGCTCTTCGGAAGAGGAGGCTACCTGCATGGAGGTCTCATTGACCTCGGTAATAAGTAAGCGCAGGCTTTGGGTCATGTCATTGAAATCACGGGCTAATGTACCAATCTCATCCTTGCTGTTGAATAAAATAGGATTATGAGTAAGGTCGCCCTGTGCAACAAGGTTGACCCCTTTGGACAGCTTCGTTAACGGACTAATCATTCGGCGGATTAACAGATAAGCTGCCACAATAGCTATAACCAGAATGGAAGCACCGATAATAAAAGGCTGAACAATGATATCTTGAGTTCGTTCTTGAATTATGGAGCCATCGAAATTAATAGCCATCAGCGCAACTATAGGTTTAGACGGATCATGATCCTGATAGATGGGGCCGTACCCTGTCTTAAGTGAGGTACCTTCGTATGTATAAACCTTGGAGTAGGAGGAATGCTTATGCTCAGTAATCATTTGCTTATCTTTATCTGAAAAATAAAAAGTATCGCCTGCTTTATAACCTCTAGCCTGGAAGCTTGAATCTGCGGCAAGTACTTTTCCGTCTAAGGATAAGATGAATGCCTCTTTAAAAATAGCCTTATGTGCTACAATCCAACCGATTCGATCCTCTACAGCCTCCAGTTTACTTTGATCGCCTGCCAACAATGCGGAAATGTCTGCGGGGTCAATCAGGCCGGTTGTAATATTAGCGCATCCTACCAATTCGATACCTGCGGCTTCGTCTACTTGCTTATAAGCTGTACGGTATCCGAAAAACCCGATGGATGATCCTACAAGAAGTAAGACGACGAACATCATCCAAGTTAATTTAGTTGCTAATTTCATTCTTCGCACCAACCTTGACAAATTATGTTCTCAGTGATAATAGCTCTCACCTCTACGATTATATCGTATTGATATGCTTATAACCTTACATGGAATATAGTATTTCTGTGTCGGAAATTGGAGAATGGTGGAAGTTTGCGCTTTCCATCATGCTTTCAATGGTTTAGTAGACAAAACCATTGAATCATAACCAGTTCTAATGGTACGCTTGAGTTATTAAAAACGGATTGGGGTTGAACAAATATGCCACATCAAATAGATCCGTTAATAGATCGTCTAGGACTATCCATGTGGAGAGTACAGCGTAAGATTATGTCTCAAATGTCTTTGCACAAAGAACTCGGACTTACGGTGCCACAGATGGGTCTGTTAAATATGATAGCGAAAGAAAAGAAGTCGCGGGTGGTACAGCTGGCAGAATGTATGGAGGTCAAATCCAGTGCGGTGACGGTGATGCTGGACCGTTTGGAGGTGCTGGGTTATATCAAACGTGAGCCGGATGGGAAGGATCGGAGAGCGGTTGTAGTGACGATCACCGAAAAAGGTCAGCAGGTGCTCGAAGAAGGACATTTCCGGTCCAAAGAACTGCTGGCGGAGCATTTATCCATACTGAAGCCCGAAGAACTACGCAACTTTGCAGAGTATTACCGTATGATCGAGGACCAGGAGCGTTAGTCAGCTAAGCTTCGGAATGGATATCTTTATAAAAACAGCAGAGCAGCGGTTCTCCTTATTGGAGAATCGCTGCTCTGCTGTTTTTGTTCGTTGGCTGCCTACGCCCTGTAATTTATTGTTTAGGTTGTTTGTCAGGCAACTGAGTGATATAGCTGTGGGAAAGCTGTAAAAGCCTCAAGGCACGGTTATATTCGTCTTCAGTGGCACTCGGCGTTGTTCCATTGTTATAAATAGAGTACTGAGTGTTGTCTTCAAAGCTGTTACCAGGAATAAGCAATCCTGAGCTGGCAATGAATGAACCAGAAGGTAAATAATATCGTTCTGGCAGCAAATTATAAGTCTGACTGAGTAGATCTTGACCAAAATATACGTTATTCTCTAATGAAATCCCAAGCAGACTGGCTGCGGTTGGCATGATATCTACTTCCCCGCCTACTTCGTCAATGGTCTGCGATGCTACGCCAGCACCTGCATGAATAAGCAGAGGGATGTTCATCATATCCGCATAACTGTATTCATGACCATAGATTTCAGTCATCAATTCTTTATCATCATGATCGAGGGAATAAATCGGCAATCCCATATGATCTCCATAAATCATGATTACACTATTGTCCCAGACACCATTTGCTTTTAGCTCTTCTACAAAATGTCCAAAAGCATCATCCGCATAGTTCTGGGAACGGATATAGTCACCAACAAAAGTACCTTCATAACGCTCCGGCAGCTTCATGCGGTATTTTTCTTCCGGAATAGTAAAAGGGTGATGCGCTGACATTGAAATGACTTGAGCGTAAAAAGGCTGCTCCTGTTGGTCCATTTCTTTTAGTTTATCGGCTGTCTTACTGTAGAGCGTATCATCAGAAGCTCCAAAGAAGAAGACATCATCTTCACCAAAAAATTTGCGGTCATAATAATGATCGAAGCCGAGGGAGTCATACAGCTCGCCGCGGTTCCAGAATTCTACGACATTGGTGTGGAAGGTTGCTGTCTGATATCCATTTTCTTTAAGCACGCGTGGCAGACTTGGAAGTACCTTATCCACATAAGACATCGTTGCCGCTCCACGTGGAGGGATGTAGAAGGAAGTGTTAACTACGAACTCTGCATCCGACGTATTCCCTTGGCCAACCATTTGATAGAAATTAGGGAAGTAAAGACTGTCCTTCATTACCTTGTTCAGGTTCGGTGTAATTTCTTGACCGTCTAATTTAAGTCCCAGCAAGAAATTCTGGAAAGATTCCATTTGAAGAATAATAAGGTTCTTGCCTTTAGCGATGCCTTGAAGTGGAGAACTAGCCGCAGTATTAATCCCCTTCAATTTGTTGATGGCATCCTGTGTAATGTCACTTGAATCGACTAGCTCAGGCTCTTCTTTAGCGAAGATCGTATAAGCTTCATAATTAAGAATTCCCATTTCTTGAGCTTTCTTAATTTCGTTCATACTGGCCTTATTAGGCAAGATGTTGAACAAACATAAAGCAAGTGAGACTGCAAACAGAACACTATACTTAAGTTTTCCGCCACGGCGGTGGTTGATATTCTCTTTCTTATAGACCCGGCCTTTTTTATTAAAGAAGAAATAGACGCCAAGAATAATGATGTCTGTAAAAATCAGCAGGTAGTATGGATCCATTAGTGAGAATACGCTGTTGCTGACGGCGGTGACTTGATTCACCTGCTCCGCTGCATGGTAAGTCACAATAACACCGTAATATTTAAAATACATAATGGCTGCGAAGAAAATGGCTGTCACTAATAAATTTACGGTCATGTAATATCCGAGCTTGCGCTTGGAACCAAAACGTTCAATGATACAGAAGAGCGCCCAAGCAAAGGGGATTTCAGTTAATAATGATTTCCAGGGCAATATATCGTCAAAGATTACGCCCCATGCCAAGAAAGCTTTTAGAATAAAAATTATTGTGAAAAACACAAAAGGTTTAACGATCCACTGTTTAAAGTTAAAGGATGACACAGCTTCGCCTTCTTTCTACATGATAAAACGCCATTTCCCGGCTAGGAAGAAACAGCGCCCAGACAAAATAATTCCATAGTAATTAAATTTATTATGCAGGGCTGGCTATAGAATGTCAAAAATCGAGAACCTAAGTATAAGCTTAGTGAAGCGCGTAAAGTTGAACACAAAGGGTTGAAGCTGACGCTCCTGCTCTCATGCAGGGTTATACAACGAATTCAGGACTAAAATGGCAATTGGGAACAAAAAGGATATATGGATAATAAAAGGAGGTGATGCTGGATGAGCTCTACAGTAGCTTTATCAGTTAGAACTCTCGTTGAATATGTTTTTCGCAGCGGAAGCATTGAACCCGG
Source organism: Paenibacillus sp. FSL E2-0190 (assembly GCF_037992965.1). Lineage (NCBI taxonomy): Bacteria > Bacillati > Bacillota > Bacilli > Caryophanales > Paenibacillaceae > Paenibacillus > Paenibacillus sp. FSL E2-0190. Next base: position 6,673,247 of record NZ_CP150306.1, on the reverse strand, counting down.
CTTTCATGGAACGGGCGCTATGGTCGAAGGCACAAGAATTCATCAGAAGATCCAAAAGCAATATAAGGAAGGTGACCGCAAGGAGGTTTATTTGAAAACGGAGATTCCTTATGGAAACCTGCTTTATGTTGTAGATGGGCGTTGTGATGGATTGCTTGTCTCGGAGGATGGGAGCTTTACGGTCGAAGAAATCAAATCAACCTCCGGACTGCTGGATTTACTGGATGAAGGACATGAGGTTCATTGGGCACAGGCGCTGATGTACGCATATATGGTGGCTCTGGAGCAAGAGCTTTCTTCTATTCAGGTTAAGCTTACCTATGTCCACCGGGCTACTGATGAGCAAAAAAGCTTGTACCGAACGTTGTCTTTTGAAGAACTGATTTCATTTGTGAATGACACAGTGGCTAGATATGCTCCATACGCTGAGATGATGGTTCGTCATGATGCTAAGAAGGAGCAGAGTCTTCGGGAGTTGAGCTTTCCGTTCTCCTCTTATCGAAAGGGACAACGTCATTTTGCAGGAGCTGTATACAAGTCCGTCGTGGAAAAGGTCAGTCTGTTCGCTCAAGCCCCCACAGGTATCGGGAAAACAATGTCGACGTTGTTCCCTGTCCTTAAAGCGATGGGCGAAGGACAAGCTAAAGGATTGTTCTATTTAACGGCAAAGACGGTTACCCGTTTTGCCGCGCAGGAAGCCATCTCGCTGTTGCTAACGCAGGGTCTTCAGCTGCATGTCATCACACTTACCGCTAAAGAGAAGGCCTGTTTTCGCGAAGAGGGGATATGTGGTAAGGATTCCTGTCCTTATACGGATGGTTATTATGACCGGATCAACGAGGCATTAATGGATCTGTTAGAGCATGAGACACTGATGAGCAGAGACACCCTTGCACTGTATGCTCACAAACACAAAGTGTGCCCATTTGAGTTCTCGTTGGATGCAGCCTATGCCTGTGATGCTGTGATCTGCGATTACAATTATATATATGATCCTCGCATCAGTCTGAAACGGCTAACAGAGGAAAGAAAGAGAGAAACGGTACTTCTAGTAGATGAAGCACATAATCTGGTAGACCGGGGACGGGAGATGTTCTCCGCCTCTTTGCTGAAAGCCCCTTTCCTGGAAATCCAGCGCCAATATAAAGAAATGAACCGGAATTTGAGTACAGCCGCTAAATCGGTGAATGCTTTTTTCATCTCCCTTCGCAAAATTTGCAATGAAGAGGGGCAAGGGCAGTGGGACTCGTTCCCGGAGGAGCTGCCGGCTTTGCTTGAGATATTTTCTTTGGAGGCGGAACAGGAGCTTATTCACCCGAGCTCCAGTATTGTCTCACTGAATAGGGAAGGAGAAGGGGAAAATGTCCTCTTGGATACCTATTTTGCAGTTCAGGGCATGCTCCGTACCTTTAAAACCTATGATGAACGCTACATTACCTATGCGGAGGTTCGTAGAGGGGATGTCTATCTCAAGCTATTCAATTTGGATCCCTCGCATCTGCTACGGCAGATGTCCAAGAGCTTTCGCAGTCAGATCCTGTTCTCAGCTACACTTTCTCCATTATCTTACTACCGGGATATGATTGGTGCAGCGGAGGAAGATTACAGTTTAACCGTGTCTTCCCCTTTTCAGAAAGAGCAGTGGGAAGTAACCGTCTTACCTGTCTCCACACGTTATCATGACCGGGAAGCCTCCCTAGTTCCGTTGACTAAAGCACTGAGCCAAATGGTCTCTAAAAAGGGCAACTATCTGGTGTTTTTTCCTTCGTACCTCTATTTGCAAAACGTATATCAGGCCTTTACGGAGTATTACCCTGAAATCCGGACATTGATGCAGGATACTGGCATGAGCGAGCAAGCTAGAGAAAGTTTTTTAGCCGCATTTAGTCCAGATAATGACGAGACGTTATTGGGATTTGCTGTACTTGGAGGGATTTTTTCAGAAGGTGTGGATCTGCCAGGGGATCGCCTCAATGGGGTTATGGTTGTTGGCGTTGGCCTGCCACAGCTTGGTCTTGAACGCAATCTGCTGCGTCAATATTTTAATGCCAGAGGAAAAAATGGCTTTGATTATGCCTATGTCTATCCGGGAATGTGTAAGGTACTCCAAGCCGGAGGCAGGTTGATTCGCAGCGAGACGGATACGGGCATTATCGTGTTGGCGGATGACCGTTTTTTGCAGAGTCCATATATGCATTTGCTTCCCGAAGAATGGAGAGATTATCTTATACGCTCATAAGAGGTTATAATCTACGAAAGGGTATTCATAATCAATCGGCAGGAGGAAATAATATGACAATAAAAGTGGGTATTGTGGGTACAGGTTGGTTCTCTAAGGTACATGCTGATTTGCTGGCAGGGATGGCTGATGTCCAGTTGCAGGCAGTTTGTGGAAGCAGTAAAGCCAAAGGCGAAGATATGGCACGTCCATATGGAGCTGCTGGATATGGTGATATTACAGAGATGTTGGATGCGGAGAAGCTTGATGCTGTTTATATCTGTGTGCCTCCACAATCTCATGGTGCGATTGAACGTTCATTAATCAAGAGGGATATTCCTTTTTTTATAGAGAAGCCGCTTAGTATGACTACTGAAATTCCTGCCAGCTTGCTGCAAGATATTAAAGAACATAATTTATTGACCTCGGTAGGTTACCATTTCCGCTATCAAGAGAATGTTAAAAGGCTCAAGGAAACACTACGTGGTGACAAGATCGGTATGGTCATGGGCCAGTGGATGGGCGGCATGCCGGGCGTAGCTTGGTGGCGTGATCAGGAGCAATCCGGAGGACAGTTCACCGAGCAGACCACTCATATCGTCGATTTGGTGCGTTATCTGGCAGGAGAGGTAAAAGAAGTATACGGCATGTTCGGAAATCGAATTATGCATGAGCAGCATGAAGGTGTGAGTGTAGCCGATGTAGGTACCGTATCTCTGAAGCTTGAGAATGGAATCATAGCTAATATTTCAAATACATGTGTCCTGCCTGATCCGGTAGGAAGTGTAGGTCTTAGTTTCTATAATGATCGGGGATTGCTGGACTGGAACCCGGATCGTCTCTTGGAAGTGCGAAGTGGCAATAGCACCGAATTTGAAAACACAGGAAATCCATATTTAGTGGAAAGTGAAGCTTTTCTGTATGCTGTACGGACAGGAGATCGTTCGCGTATTCTCAGTGACTATGAGGATGGATTCAAGACGCTTAAAGTAACTTGTGCGGCTTACGAGTCCGCACAAAGTGGACTTCCGGTTAAATTCTAAGTTTGGATTCTTAAAAAAAGGACATGCCGCCTTAGATGTGCTAAAGAGACATGTCCTTGGCTCAAGCTGGGTTAGCCTAGTGGAGGAATATTGCGAGTAAAGCTGGCGCCACACCTATGGATAACAGCGCGGACAGAATCATCGCAATACTGGAGATGGTTCCGGTCAGTGAACTAAGCTCGAAGGCCTTGGATGTTCCTGTACCATGCGCAGCGGTTCCCAGCGATACACCACGCGCGATTTCATTGTCAATGCGGAAGATGCGGAGTACTGTAGGGCCCATCATTGTACCGAGTATCCCGGTAATGATGACGAAGACTGCAGTAATACTCGGTACACCGCCGATACTTTGCGAGATGCTCATAGCGATCGGTGTAGTCACCGAACGTGGAACCAGACTGGCTGCCAGATCGCCGCTGACATGCAGCCATTTGGCGAGCAGAATGGAAGAGATCACCGCTGTTATCGTCCCTGACAGCACGCCTGCCGCAATTTCGGCGGCGTGCTTTTTGAGCACCTTGAAGTTTTTATGCAAAGGGATTGCAAAGGCCATAGTTGCCGGTTGCAGCAAATCCGTCAGCCATTTGCCTCCCGCATTGTAAGAATCATAAGTAATGCCTGTGATGAGTAAGAAGATAATCATAAGTACGGGTGTAATGATCAATGGAGAGGTGTACACTTTGCCACTAGAAGCATAAATGCGTTTCGCCAGTAGATATACAGCAACCGTAAGACCGAAGAATAATAGAGCGTTTAACATGATCCTTTCCGCTCCTTTGCTTTGTAAATTCTACTGGTAAGTAATCCGGAACTGGCCATTACAACAATCGTACCCAAAATGACCACCGCGAGGATTCGTAAACCATCAGTTTCCAGAATATTGGCGTATTTCATTACGCCGATAGCAGATGGAATAAAGAACAGCAAGAGCTCAGCCAGTAGCCAAGAAGCACCAACTTCAACCCAATTCAGATGAATGACACCAAACTCAAGCAGAAGAAACAATATAATCATTCCGAGTATGCTTCCGGGAATAGGGATATGCAAAAATGGGGTTACAGCATTGATTAGTAATGAGAATAGGGTGAGTCCCGCTACCTGCAGCAAGCCTATAATAATCTTTTTCATAAGGCTTCGCTCCTTTCATGATAATGAAAGTTTACATCAATTGTTTTCATAGGTAAAATGAATAGATTGAATAAATGACATTCCTTTTGTCTATGGATCGGAGGTTGGAAAATGGATATCAGACAATTAGAATATTTCGTCCAAGCAGCACGAATGAAAAGCTTTACTCGGGCTGCCGAATCCTTATATATTTCACAACCTACGATCAGTAAAATGATCCGGAATATGGAGATCGAGCTGGAGGCTGATTTGTTTTACCGTGAAGGGAAAAGTGTCCGGCTTACAGATGCGGGGGAAATTCTGTTCACCAAAGCGCAAAATATCGTGGAGTCGTTCGCCAGCTTGTCTTCTGAGCTGGATAGCTTACGAAATTTGGAGCAGGGCCACATCCGCATCGGTCTGCCTCCAATGGTAGGAGCGAGCTTTTTTCCTTCGGTGATTGGTCAATTTCATAAACGTTATCCGCAGGTTACTATTCGTCTGCATGAGGATGGCGCGAAAAAAGTGGAGGAAGATGTAGAAACGGGCTTGTTGGATATCGGAATGGTTGTGCTGCCTGTAAATACAGCCAAACTTCATTGCTTCACCTTTGTTGAAGAGAAGCTGAATCTTATTTTACCTGTTGGACATAGATTGGCCGAGGCAGACCTTGTTCCGTTAAGTGAACTAGCCGAAGAGGAGTTTGTGCTGTTCCGGGAGGATTTTACGCTGCATGATCGGATTATTACGGAATGTGTGAAGGCGGGATTTCAGCCTAAGGTTATCTATGAGAGCTCCCAATGGGACTTAATTAGCCGTATGGTGGCTGCCGGAATGGGAATCGCATTGCTGCCAGAAACCATTTGCAAGGATATGGATCGTTCACGATTGGTCGTTGTGCCTTTGACGGATCCGGTAATTCCGTGGCAGCTTGCTATGGCGTGGCGTAGAGACCGTTATTTATCTTTTGCGGCACGCGAATGGATTGCTTTTGCAAAGGGACTTTTGCGAGAACAGTATCCAAATGAGCTCCCTGACGAACTTGCGGAGGACTCTGAATAAGTAGTAATTCCGTTTTTGTTAGAAGCTCTACAATTTTTCTTTTTTTTGAAAATATGTTTTTTGGTATCATGACTTATGATAGGAGAAGATGTTGATAGAGAGAAGGAGAGAGATGTGACACAAAATCCAAATTCCTCCAAGAATAATCATAGAAAAGATTATAAAGAAGATGAGCTACTTGTAACTATAGAGAGTCTTAGATGTGAATTGCTGGAGGTTGCAGAGCAACGCAGTCTTAGTGACCGTGCTGTTCTAGAGCTCAGTGAGCGATTAGACAGCTATATTTTGCTGGCACAAAATAAGATGATGGAAAATTTGCGCAACCGGAAAGCCGGCATTACATCCTATAGTAGAAGTTCCAAAACCGCCATCACTGTTAGCTAAACTACCAACAACATAGAATTATAATACTATGAAGATGTTACTGATCTAGAGGAGCGTATTAGGCTCCTCTATTTGTCGTACAATCTATTTGTTGTACAATCCATAACTTTCACCTATAATGTCAATTAATAGAATCTTTTCAAGTCAAACTTTGGGGGTGCCGAGTGGAGGGAAAGTTAACAACTATACGCTCAGAAATTGAGAAAAATTTGTCCCGCTCCGGCCATAATCTCGCCTCATTTTCAAAAATTTGTGGCCTGAATCGAGGCAGCCTCAGTGCAATTCTGCATGGAAATCCGCCGAAGCCTATGTCCTTGGGACAAGTAGATGCAATTATAAAAGCCTTTGGTTTTCCAGAAGGTTGGTTATATCCTCTGTATGTTGATGAATGCTTCAATGATGAGAAGGTCTCACGCCGTAGAGTGGAGCCTTTTTTGATTCGTTGTGCTGAATTGGGCAAACAGAATTGCATTGATGAAACTATAAGCAGATTATTAGAGTCTACCAAGCCGCTGGATATCATTTATTCTGTTGCTGATAAATTATTCAATAAAGGCAAAGTTCAGGAATCCATGTTTTTTTACAAGATTGTAGTAGAGAACGAGTCGGATAGTTATAGTGAACGTCTCGCGATCAGTCATTATCGTAATTTTAAATTTTTGCAAACACTTGATATGGAGGAGAAGCTACGCGCAGTCATTAGCTTTAGTCCTTTTAGGGGGCGCCTTCCGGAAAATTTGCAATTAGATGGTTTATTGATGCTGACACAGCTATGTTTCGCCCTTCGCAGATGGGAAGAAATGGAGATCTATGCTGATGAGTTGAGAGCTTTAGCCAATGCAGTTTACCGCCAAGAACTGCGGAGGAGCGGAGACAAACGAAGAGAAGAACTCTGTACGGAACGTCCGCTCGTTGTTTATTATGGACACGGATATTTGCTTAAAGCAATTTCGTTGACGAAGCAAGGTCAATATGAAGCGGCGAAGAAATATACCGCTGGTTATGCAGACTTAGGCTGGTTTGAGATGTTGGATGAAGTAGGCCAGCAAGCTGTAGAACAATTCCGATTATTTGCAGTTGGGAACAGTTTCACACTGGAAATGTTGGAGGGAAACGTAAAGGTTGTACCGGACTATGTAGCTTTTTTGGCTGAGCACCCCGGAGAAATATTGCCAGGACTCATTATTATTATGGAATCGGCTAATCATTACAGATTTTCTGTAGACGATGTGCTTAAACGTTTTGCACGGGAAATGTTACGATTTGAACAGTTTGAAGATCCCATTAATATTGACCGATTATATCGGTTGTACTATCAAATAGCCATGTATCTAATAAACAATGGACAATATATTACGGGTGTAGACTATATCATACAGTCTTTAGAGTTATCTATTAAGACTAATAATGGGATAGACTTCATTAAGTGCGTGACCTTGTTTGAGACCAATAGGGACTATGCAACTCTGAATCAACAGGAGAAATACAGAAAGCTGATAAGGGAGGTGAGAAAAGATGAAAAAATCACTATTGATGATGGCAGGCATTTTAGCATTGTTTAGCTTCATCATTATCGGCCCAGTTGGTTCCGGAAGTAACGGACCAATCACAACTTATGAGCACGGAGCAGGATTCTAAAGGTTATCCTTGGCAATATTCTATATACAGATACATATACGCATAACTACTCCCTTGCACTCGTGCTGGGGAGTTTTCTTTTTCGTAATAATTGATAGCGCATTCATAATTTGACAAAGCAATCTGGCGAAAATATAATTAGGTAGCCTAAATAATATAGTGTTTAATAATTAGTTGACCTAACTAAAATAGAGGTGAAGGAAATTGGGATAAACGGAGGAAATACAGAAAATACTGAAAATTCAGTCGCACACGGGCTTTTTGCGGCGATGAAACGCCTGCACAAAGCTCAATGGCAAAAGGGCGTTGAGGGCCACAAGCCAAGTGAGATGACTTTAATGATATGCATTGAAAAATGGAATCATTCTGATGAAGAGGGTCTCAAGGTGTCTGAAATCAGCCGACTACTTGGATTCACTCCTCCTACCATCACGCAGCTGATTAACAGTCTTGAAGCGAAACAGATGGTGGAAAGACGCGCGGATCCTTCAGATCGAAGAGTTGTACGCGTGAAATTAACGGAAAGTGGAAAAGAACTCACACGAAAAGCAGAACATTATCGTGATGTGATGCTTGATAAGCTTGTGCAACACTTAGGCGAAAAAGACACTAAACAGCTCACAGAGCTATTGCTTAAGGTACATGAATACGTTGAGGATAATCCACCACCTGATTGGGATAGGCTACAAATGAACGGAGATGAGAAGCTTGATTAAATTATTTAAACAACTGAAGCCTTTTAGGGTAGCTATTGGTGCTGTATTAATCCTTGTATTTTTGCAGTCCATGGGCGATTTATACCTTCCTACACTGATGTCCGACATCGTCGACAAAGGGATTGTTCAAGGAGATCGCGCTTATATTTGGAAAATAGGTAGTTTCATGCTCCTGGTTGCAGGTGGCGGTGCTTTATGTTCGGTAATTGCCAGTTACTTATCGGCAAAAGTAGCAGCCGGGTTTGGTAAACTCACCCGTGCACGAGTATTTAACCATGTAGAAAATTTTACGCTGCATGAATTCGATAAGCTGGGTACAGCTTCCTTGATTACACGTACAACAAATGATATTACACAAGTTCAAACGGTACTTACTATGATGTTGCGCATGATGATCGGAGCACCGATGATGATGATTGGTGGTATCATCATGGCAGTATCTGAAGATGCTAAATTATCATTGATTTTTGTAGTCGTTATTCCTGTACTTGTAGGGGCGATCTTCTTTATTGGGATGAAGGGTCTGCCACTGTTTAAAGCCATTCAGATTAAGCTTGATAAATTAAACCTGGTGCTGCGTGAGCATCTGACAGGTATTCGTGTTATTCGTTCTTTTAACCGGATTGATCATGAGAATAGACGTTTCACTGAAGCTAACCGTGATCTTACGGATACAGCTATCAAGGTCAATAAAATTATGGCCGGCCTGATGCCGCTGATGATGATTGTAATGAACTTTTCTATGATTGCTATTCTTTATTTTGGTGGAATACGAATTGGTGATGGCGACTTGCAAGTTGGGTCCCTGATGGCATTTATCCAATATGCAATGCAAATTATGTTCTCTCTGATTATGGTATCGATGATGTTCGTGTTAATTCCGCGTGCTTCAGCTTCAGCCGTGCGTATCAATGAGGTACTGGATATGCAGCCTGAATTTACAGATCCTACTGAGAGTGAACTGCATACAACAGCTCAAGCTACTAAAAAAGACGGACGCGATTCTTTGCGTGGTTTTGTTGAGTTTGAGAATGTATCTTTTTCCTATCCAGGGGCAGAACAGCCTGCACTTTCGAAAATTAGCTTTAGTGCTCGTCCGGGTGAAGTTACCGCAATTATCGGGGGTACCGGATCGGGTAAATCTACACTGCTTAGCCTGATTCCAAGATTCTATGATGTTAATGAAGGTGCTGTACGCGTAGACGGAGTGGATGTACGTGAGATGACACAGGAAGAGCTGCGGAGCAAAATCGGTTACATCCCACAAAAAGCAGTATTGTTCTCGGGTACGATTAATGAGAACATCCGCTACGGTAAAGAGGATGCTACGGATGAAGAAATCATTCATGCATCTAAGGTGGCTCAAGCCTACGATTTCGTATCCGCGATGAAGGATGGGTTTGACTCGGAAATTGCTCAGGGCGGGAATAACGTCTCAGGTGGTCAGAAACAGCGGTTGTCCATTGCTCGGGCGCTTGTGAGAAAACCTGAGGTTTATCTGTTTGACGATAGCTTCTCAGCTCTTGATTTCAAGACAGATGCCAAACTTCGCGCGGCTCTCAAATCTGAAACTACGGAATCCACCGTATTGATCGTAGCTCAACGGGTTAGCACCGTTATGGATGCGGACCGGATTATTGTAATTGATGAGGGTGAAATTGCTGGAATGGGCACTCACCGTGAACTGCTCGAGAGCAGTGATGTGTACCGCGAGATCGTATCCTCGCAGCTGTCAGAGGAGGAAATAGCATGAGTGAACAAAACAGAGAACATAAACCTGCAGCTCCCCGCGGCCATAAAGGCCCGGGTGGACCGGGTGGTCCTGGAATGAGGATGCCGGCAGAAAAAGCTAAAGATTTTAAAGGTACACTTCGTCGCCTAATCAAATACTTGCGCCCACGTATGGTTCAATTGATTATTGTACTAATTATGGCGATTGCCAGTACGGTGTTCAGTATCTTCAGTCCAAAAGTTATGGGTAAAGCTACAACCAAACTGTTCGAAGGTGCTTACGGCAAACTGATGGGTGTAGAGGGTGCCTCCATTGATTTTGGATATATTAATGATATTCTGATCCTGCTCGCGGGATTGTATCTGCTTAGTGCTCTGTTTAGTTACATTCAGCAGTATGTAATGGCTGGTGTAGCGCAGAAGGTAGTTTATGACATGCGTGAGCAGATCAACAGCAAGCTGGAGCGTTTACCTTTAAAATATTTTGACTCCCGTACACACGGGGAAATTCTTAGCCGTGCTACGAATGACGTGGATAACATCAGTACCACGTTGCAGCAAAGTTTAACGCAGCTAATTACTTCAATCGTCACTATTATTGGTGTTATTGTGATGATGCTTACCATCAGCCCATGGCTGACGTTAATCACGATTACTACGTTGCCACTCAGCTTTATTGTGATTATGGCGATCTCTAAACGTTCGCAGACTTATTTTGTGAGACAGCAGAAATCGCTTGGCCAGTTGAATGGTCATGTAGAGGAAATGTATACGGGGCACCGGATTATTAAAGCTTTCGGCCGCGAACCGCAGTCGCTTAAAGATTTTGATGAAATAAATGATAAGCTTTATGATTCTGGCTGGCGGTCTCAATTTATGTCAGGTATGATTATGCCGCTTATGATGTTTATCGGTAACTTGGGTTATGTGCTTATCTGTGTTGTGGGTGGTATTTTTGTTACTAAAAAAATGATTGATGTCGGGGATATCCAAGCCTTCATTCAATATTCACGTCAGTTCACCCAGCCGATTGCACAAACGGCTAATATTGCTAACATTATTCAATCCACCATTGCTTCCGCAGAACGTGTATTTGAACTTCTGGATGAAGAAGAGGAAGTTAAGGAAGTTAATAGTACACTTGTGAAGCTTGATGAAGGTGCTCCGGAAGGTTCCGTTGAGTTCCGTCATGTGAAATTCGGCTATAAAGAGGATGCTATTCTGATTGAGGACATGAATATTGAGGTTAGTCCAGGTCAGACTATAGCGATTGTCGGTCCTACTGGTGCTGGTAAAACCACTTTGATTAACCTGCTGATGCGCTTCTACGAGCTTAACGACGGGGAAATTATCATTGATGGCGTCAACATTACCGACATGAAACGGAGTGACCTACGTAGCAAGTTTGGTATGGTGCTTCAGGATACCTGGCTCTTTAACGGTACGATTCGTGACAACATTGCTTACGGTCGTGAAGGTGCATCTGAAGCTGATGTGGTGCGGGCTGCCAAAGCTGCGCATGCCGATCACTTTATCCGCACACTTCCGCTTGGCTACAATACGGTGTTAAATGAAGAAGCTTCTAATATTTCACAAGGACAGAAGCAGTTGATTACTATTGCTCGCGCTATTCTGGCCGATCCATCGATCCTTATTCTTGATGAAGCAACGAGCAGTGTCGATACACGGACTGAATTGCTGATTCAAAAAGCGATGAATGCGCTGATGCAAAACAGAACAAGCTTCGTTATTGCCCATCGTCTCTCGACGATTCGTGATGCGGATCTCATCCTTGTCATGAATCAAGGTAGTGTAATCGAGAAAGGCAACCACGAAGAACTGCTGGCCCAAGGCGGATTCTATGCGGATCTCTATAACAGTCAGTTCTCTGAAGGAGATTTGGACGTAGGCTAAATTGAAGTGAAGAAAAAAGTATAGATAACCCATAAACCCCTCTTTTCACATGTTGCTGATTTTTTATGTGAAGAGAGGGGTATTTTATATGTGATGATGTGTTTTAATTTTTCTGAAAAATAAAAAAAGTTTGATTAAAAATTAAAGCATATATATGATAGAATAAAAAATGACCCGCGGCTCATTTTTAAGGCTGCAAGGTAAAGGAGAGGATGAAGGGAATGTCAGGCTACGGAAAATGGGTGGCAGGAAAAAAGACGAAGTGGATTACTCTTCTCGTATGGATAGTGCTTGTAGGTGCACTTACCCTGTTATGGCCTGCAGTGAATTCTCAGGTTGCTAATAATGCGCCTAACCTCCCAGATGATTCACAATCGGTACAGGCAGCAGCTATTGCAGAGCAAGAATTCCCTAGTGGAAGTGGAGTGCCTGCGCTGCTCGTATGGCATAGAGAAGGTGGGCTTTCACAAGATGATTTAGTACATATCACTGCTGTGTACAAGAAGTTGGAGCAGCAACCATTGCCCCATCAGAATTTTGTTCCCCCATTAGGACAACTGCCGCCACAGGCATTACAAGCCTCGTTATCTGAGGATCTTAGTACGCTGGTAACCCCGGTGCTTTTTGATAAAACAGCAGATAGTGATCAGCTTGGCGAAGCTGTGACAGAAATGAAGAAGATCATAAACACAGAGACGGGTGGAGACCCCTCCGCGGCTAAGGTGGATGGAAAAGACCTGAGTTTACGTGTTACGGGTCCAGTGGGCATCTCCATAGATGCTTCAGGCCTGTTTCAGAACGCAGACGTTTCCTTGTTAATTGCTACGGTTATGCTTGTGCTGGTGTTCTTATTGGTGATTTATCGTTCACCGATCTTGGCTTTTATTCCACTTATTGCGGTTGGATTCGCTTATGGTGTAACTAGTCCGATTCTTGGAAAAATGGCGCAAGAAGGCTGGATCACAGTGGATTCACAGGCTGTCTCGATTATGACTGTTTTGCTATTCGGAGCTGGTACGGACTATTGCCTGTTCCTGATCTCACGGTTCCGGCAGTTGTTGAAGGTAGAAGAGAGTAAGAGTCGTGCGCTTCTTCGCTCCATTACCGAATCTTCAGGCGCCATTGCTATGAGTGGCTTCACCGTCGTGCTCGCGCTGTTTGCGTTATTGCTGGCTAAGTATGGAGCTTATCATCGTTTTGCCATTCCATTTAGCGTATCTATCTTCATCATGGGAATTGCCAGTCTAACCCTCGTACCAGCACTGCTGGCAATCTTCGGACGGACCTCGTTCTTCCCATTCATTCCGCGCACACCGCAAATGGAGGTAGAACGGGCTAAGGCTAAAGGCAAACCTATTCCGGAACCCAAAGTTTCCCGTAAAAAAGGAATTGGTGGTTTGGTAGTAACCCGGCCTTGGGCTATCGTAGGTGTGACCGTTATCGGACTGGGGATTTTGGCTTCATTCTCCAGTGGCATCAAATTTACGTATGATATCCTATCCTCTTTTCCTAAAAATATGGAGTCCCGCGAAGGTTTCGACCTTATTGGCAAACAGTTCTCTCCCGGAGAATTAGCTCCAGCGAAGCTGATTATTGATACCCAAGGAAAAGCGAGCGGAGAGGATTTAAAGGTCATTCTTGGCGGACTCACCTATGTGGACACGGTTTCCGATCCGCAGCAGGGGGCAGTAAACAAAGATATTGTTGGTTTTGATATTGAATTTAAAAGCAATCCATATTCACTAGAAGCGATGGGTCATATTCCTACCCTTCTTGCTACCGCAGAGCAGGCATTAATCGATGTAGACGTTGCGAACCCTGCGGATCACGTGTGGCTAAGCGGGCAGACGGCGACACAGCATGACACTAAAGAGATTGGAGATCGGGACACCGATCTGATTATCCCCGTGGTGATCGGAATGATCACCGTACTGTTGTTGATATATCTGCGTTCAATAGTGGCCACCATCTATCTGGTCGGCACCGTTATTCTCTCCTTTTTCTCAGCGCTTGGCTTAGGTTGGATTATCATTCACTATGTGATGGGAGCAGATGCTATTCAGGGAGCGATCCCACTGTATTCCTTTGTTTTCTTGGTGGCACTTGGAGAAGACTACAACATCTTCATGATCTCGAATATCTGGAAAAAGCGTAAAACCATGCCGCTTAAGCAGGCTATCGCGGAAGGAGTGAATGAGACCAGCTCGGTAATTACCTCTGCCGGCCTCATTCTGGCAGGTACATTTGCTGTATTGGCAAGCTTGCCGATTCAGGTGCTTGTGCAGTTCGGTATCATCACCGCTCTTGGTGTTCTGCTGGATACCTTCGTGGTTCGGCCGTTCCTTGTACCAGCTATTACAACGCTCTTTGGCCGTTGGTCGTTCTGGCCGGGTAAACATCAAGAGGTGGAGACCCCTCAGCCAGATGTAAGTAAATAATGAGTTTATAAACAAACAGGGATGTCTCAGAGCCATATTGGCTCCGGACATCCCTGTTTGTTTTAGGCTTGGGCACAGGACATCGCTGGATAATAGCGCTGCTTGTACCAACTAACTGAACAGTATCTATTAGGCTAATCAATCAGTCAGCTGGACGATAATTACTCTAAGTTTTTACTGTAGCAATTAGCATTTAGAAGCGATAACTGTGTTAATTAGCGGCTGATTCTCTTAGCCCAGTGGTAGAAGACAATTAGGTGGCTGTATCAATAATAGTCAATTAGCTCGTAGCACCGGTTACCTAGCAGTAATAGTCAATTAGTTAACTGTACTTATCGGGCTACCATTCCGTACACACTGCTGGTTCAATCTAGCTACTGCTCTGTTTGGGTGGTCCAAATCCTTAGTTACTGGGCGTGCGGCTGATCATTAGTTCATATTTATCGATGGAAGCACCCAGGATTGCGTCATTACCACCAGCACCACGGTGCGACTGACGGAAGGACTCGCTGGAGGTCCAGCCTTTGAATGCATCCTCATTCTCCCATACGGTGCAGATTTTTAATTCCTCGACACCTTCCTGGGCATTTCCACGCCAAACCTCCATACGTACAAACCCTGGCATATCCTGCACACCATTATTTCCTCCGAAACGTTGAGCAATAGCTTCGCCGTGGCCTTCTTTTACTTTAATAGTATTAGTTACTACCAGCATGATAGATAAACCTCCGATCAGAAAGTTAGTATATTTTTCAGGACATTGTGAATCGAAATAGTATAACATGGGAACCTCGAAAATTAGCCAATATCTCAAGGTAACATCGTGATTTTCAACTAACAAAATAAAAGACCATCCCACAAGACACAAGAGTGCGGGCGTTTAATTGCACTTTGTACACTTAAATTATCCGTCACACCAGAAACGATCGAATAAGTGTATTCTCTGCAACTAATTTGTGCGAATCTGGTGAATCGCCGAGATTAGCCTTCTTTTAACTGTATAGAGTGCAATTAAAGTATGATTTCTACTCTAATTGCGCTGAATAGATGTACAAAGTGCAACTATTATCTATTTAAACGTTAAGCATTGTGCAAACTCAGGTACCTGCGAAAAATCAAAGTGTCTACTGCAAGTAAAGTGGCTATAGCAAGTTAAAGTAACTACTGCACGTTAAAGTAACTACCGCAATTAAAGTGCCACCTCAACCGTAATGTTACTCTAAGCCAAAGTGCCAACCCAACTCCAAAGTTTTTACTCAAAACCACCATTACAGCTAGCACCTAATTCCAGTCCCAGTTCCCTAATAAAGCCCCCAAATGAAGTTACATTGCAGAATGTGCAACAGAATAGCCTGAATGTTATCTGAATAAGGCAGTCTGTTGCATTCTGTACAATAGAATCAAGCCCAAATCGCCTAAAAAGGAGGGGAGCCACTAAACTGATTGCACCACGTGCAATCACCTAAGGCCTCACCCTCGTCTAGAGCGATTCTATTGCACAAAGTGCAATCACCCCAGATCACCCGGCTCCCCCCGCGTCCAGCGCGATTTTATTGCGGATTGGTGGTCCATAGTCCTGCTGTTTTTAGGAAGACGCGATCCGGCAGCTTCAAAGCTGTCAGTGCCAATTCAGCAACATCTTCAGGTTGCATCATGCGGTCTTCGTCACCGATTTTAAGTCCAGCATTGGAAGCTAGGCCAGTGTTGACGGTGCTTGGAGTCAAGGCTACGACGCGAATATTGTGTTTGCGCACTTCTTGTGCGAGGGCTTCGGTCATGCCCATGAGAGCGAACTTGGACGCGCAATAAGCAGAGCCTGTCGCGAAGCCACGTTCTCCGGCTGTGGATGAAATATTGATGATATTTCCGCCATTTTTCTCAATCATCGCAGGCAGTGCAGCACGAGTTACGTAATAAGTACCGTAAAGATTAACTTGGATGTGGCGCTCCCAGTCTGCAGGATCCATTTCTACTAAAGTGCCGAATTTTGCGATCCCGGCATTGTTGATTAATGCATCAAATGCTCCAAGCTCATTTTGCAGGGAAGCAACAGCACGTTCAGCTTCTTCGCGTACGGCGATATCGGCCACGGCAATGCTGACTTTAACGTCATATACTTCCGTTAAGGCTGATTTTAACGCTTCGAGATCACCTGAAGTTCTGGAGATCAGGCCTAAATTAGCACCTTCCTTAGCCAGTGCCATAGCCAAGGCTTTTCCGATCCCTTTGCCTGCACCAGTAATTACAACACTCTTTCCTCTCAAATCCATCTCTATCGTCACTCTCCTTCAAACTTTTTTTGAAGCAGCTGCTTCATTCAAGTCTTATTATACCTGAATGCTGTAGGGCAATTACAATCGCCCCTTAGAAAATGGCCTGCAAATTTTCATGAAGCCGAACTGCCTTTTCATGAAAGGTATTATTCATGGAGTTTCGTCAGCGGTACCGAAGCTGGGCCCTCTAAAACCTCGCCATCGTAGGAGAAGCGGGAACCATGGCAAGGGCAATCCCAAGAACGATCCCCGTTGTTCCATTCGCATTCACAGCCCATATGGGTACAGGTTCTATCCACCAGATGAAGTTTACCTTCTGGATCCTTATAAGCTCCCACACGTTTGCCATCATGGAACACAACGGCTCCTTCGTCAGCTTCCAAATCAGTTGTCTTTTTATGGACGATTTCCACTTTGCCCGCCACGAGCTCTTTTGCCACATTGGCATTTTGCACGATGAAGTTTTTTAGACTGGTGCCAGCTTTGAAGCGGGACGGATCGTACAATTCGGTATACGGATTATCTTTGCGCTGAATCTGATCCGAGATGATCTGTGCGGCCAGCGTACCGCTTGTCATGCCCCATTTTCCAAAACCTGTGGCGATATAAATCTCTTCGTTGTCAGAAATTTTACCGATGTAGGGCACTCTGTCTAGGGTGATTAAATCCTGTGCTGCCCAGCGGTAAGGGATTGTTTTGATGCCGAGCAGATTTCCTGCGAATAGCTCCAAATTCTCATAATGTCCTATCGTACAGATGCCCTGGCCTGTCTTATGGTTGTCTCCCCCGACAATGACCAGATTCCTGCCTTCCCACTCTACTGCACGAAGAGAACGGGTGGGTTCGCTTGCACTTAGATACATTCCACCCTCAAAATCCGTTTCAGGCTGGATCGCCAGACAGTAGGAACGTTCAGCATGCAGCCGCGAGAAATATAGTGCTCCTCCATCGTAGAATGGGAAATGAGAAGCTGAAACGGCGTAGCGGCAGGTGATCCGATGCTCGTCCTTTTCAGTAAAAAGCGTAAGCTTATCGTTCTTCTCCACCTTATCCGCCATCATCGTATGCTCATAGATTACGCCACCTTTATCCTGAATGACCTTCAGTAGCCCCTTCAGATATTGCAGCGGGTGAAAGCGGGCTTGTCCTGGTAATTTAATGGCACCACTCGCCATCAGAGGGATAGAGACGTTATCTAGCCATTCTCCGGGCAGACCCAATTGTTCATAGGCTTTATACTCTTCCTCCAGTTGTTTAAGCGTTTTATGATCTTCAGCATCCGCGTACAGAAAAGCCGCCTCATGTTTCATGCCGCAGGATACTTCAAGTTCCTCAGCCGTATTCTGGATCCAATTCATAGCCTCGCTGTTCGAGCGATAATAGAGCCGGGCTTGCTCCTGCCCAAAATGCTTTATCAAATGATGATAGATTAACCCGTGCTGTGCTGAGATTTTTGCACTGGTAAAACCCGTAGTGCCACTCAGAATTTCTCCGGCTTCTAAGAGCGTGACTTTGTAGCCTGCGTTGCTGAGGAGATAGGCTGTTGTAATGCCTGTAATTCCACCGCCTACCACTGCCACATCTGTAGAAATATCTTCAGCCAGCTTTGGAAAAGCCGGTAAATCCGTGGTATCTCTCCATAATGATTCCGGAAATTGTGGAAGACTTTGCGTTATTTTACGGTTTGGGTCCATCTATTATCCCTCCATCTTTACAATCTTCATCTCATTTATTACCACAGTCCTGTGAAAAGAAACTTCCCATTCCATCGTGCTGTGCATGAATTCAGAGAAACAGTGCCAAAATAAGGTGGAAACTGGGACGTAAAGGATAAATAGGAGGGATGATGTTCCATGTCAGTTCAACAGGATAAGGACAATATTTCTCTGGAATGGATCAAAGATCAGCTGAACGGGTTCGCGGATTTAATCGATAAAACAAGCGTTGCCCCTTTTGGGCAAATCAACCTGCTATATATCAAAAGTGTTACAGATGCGCAGACACTCAGCCGCCACGTGATTGCGCCGTTTTATGAAATGGAGAGTATTAGCGCTTATCAGGATTACATTATGACTTATCCGGGCACTGAAGAGGCGACTACGAGAGAGAAGGCGATCGACCTTTTGCTCAGTGGTTATGTGCTTCTGGGTATAAAAGATGTGATATATTTCTTCGATGCTATGAGTACGGAGAGCAGCGGTGTTAGTGAAACGTCTGCCGAAAGTATTTCACAGGGGCCGTCAGATGCACTGACAGAGGATATAGCGATTAATTTGAACATGATTCGGCGGCGTTATCAATCGACTAATCTCAAAATGGAGACCATGGTCATCGGCGATGTCTCTAAAACAAAGATAGCTATTTTATACGATGACAGTCGTGTTGACCATAACGTTTTAAAAGAATTAAGGGAGAAGATGGGAACGCTAAAGGTTGATATTTTGCAGGCTACAGGAGAGCTTGAGAAGTTTATAAGCAGTGACAAATTAAGAATACTCCCTAAGTCCATCATCACCGAAAGACCGGATAGAGTGGTGTTTAATTTGTCTGAAGGAAAAGTAGCGATAGTGCTGGATACAACCGGTTATGCGATAGTGCTGCCTTCTATTTTTAATGATTTCTTTACATCCATGGATGATAAAATACAATTTCCTATC
Organism: Paenibacillus sp. FSL E2-0190; assembly: GCF_037992965.1. Classification (NCBI taxonomy): domain Bacteria; kingdom Bacillati; phylum Bacillota; class Bacilli; order Caryophanales; family Paenibacillaceae; genus Paenibacillus; species Paenibacillus sp. FSL E2-0190. The sequence continues at coordinate 6,654,066 of NZ_CP150306.1, read as the reverse complement.
GTGGGGCGATTCCTAAAGCTGCTTCGGATTATCGGTGTGTGCATGACGTTGTGGCTGCCTGCGCTCTATGTAACACTCACCTCGTATAACCCAGAGATTATTCGTGTGCAGATTGCCTTGCTTATTGCGGGCAGTCGTGCGACTGTGCCTTATCCATCTTTTGTGGAAGTGCTTTTAATGCTCATGATGATGGAGTTTCTGACTGAGGCGAGCTTACGGCTCCCCAAGGCAATTGGTCCAACGGCCACGACGGTAGGGGGGCTTATCTTGGGGCAGGCAGCGACGGCAGCAGGACTTGTAGGAAATATCATGATCATATTGGTTTCTGCTGTTGCGATATCTAATTTTCTAATTCCGCTGAATATGATGAGCTTGTCCATACGAGTGCTGAAGTATATTTTTCTAATTGCCGCAGCTTTTTTAGGATTGGTTGGGGTAGTAGTCTGTGTCGTGGGATTCGCAATGTATTTATGCAAACAGCGTACCTTCGGACAACCTTATTTCAGATTGTTTTTTCTCGATAATCTCGGCAAGAAGAAGGGTGGAGAGCATTGATGGCCAAAAGCCGTTATTTCTACTGTCTTTTTCTGATGAACAGCCTGATCAACATCATTAATTTTGTTCCAAGGGAACTAATAGACAGACGTTTTGGTGGCGCTTTGATGTCTATACTAATCGGAACGATTTTGGGCACTTTGTTTGTCTATATATTTACTGTACTGATTGCTAAATTCCCCGGCAAGGGGTTTCCGGAAATATTTGACTCTTTGCTTCCTAAGAATTTATCCAGAATCTTACTGGTCCTTTTTGCTGGCTTATGGTGTGTGGCCGGGGGAGTTACATTGCTTTCTTTTGTAGATATTACGCTGCGGTTTATCAGTCCGGATTCGAGTCCTTATACGGTTGTGATCAGTTTTTTAGTCTTGGTCTGCATCTGCTGTCGCTTCGATTCTCTATCACTCTTGTATGGGCTTGAAATCATTCTCAGCGTATCCTTACCTTTAATTATTTATGGCCTCGTAAAAGCATTGACCAATCCGGACTTTAATTGGGATTCTGTTCTGCAGGTCACTACATACTTCTGGCATAAGCCGGACCTAATGAGCCTTGCGGCGGCTACCTTTTCGTTTAGCGGTTACTTAAACCTGGCCATATTTAATCGGGTATTTCATGGGCTGAAGCTGAAGCATGTCTGGATTTTAGGGGTGGAGGGTCTTTTCGTATTACTCTTGACTTTTTTAGTTCCCATCGGCTATTTCGGAACCGTTGCTATTGATAGACATGTGTATACATGGTTCTCGACGGCCGACAGTATTCGGATGGAATCCTTTATTATTGAACGGATGCTGTTTATTTTTTATTTTGCCTATTTAAGTTTATCTCTGGTGAGTGTAATCGTTCATTGGCATGGAGGTTTAGAGCTTTTTAAAGGTGCTCTTTCATCTGCAAAAAAACAGTCCCCAAAAGCAGAGCGCTGGAAAGAGTGGGGGATCCTAGGCTTGTTTAGCGCGATGGTTCTTTCCTTAATGGGGCAGGATCAGTATCAACTTAATATGTTTGGTGCCTGGTTTCTGCAAATTCGCTGGTTTGGTGAGATGTTCATCATCGCTCTGTTGTTTTATTGTTATCGCAAAGCTAGGAGGGGGAAGCTATGAGAAGAGTACTTGCTGGAATTGGAATTACCTTGCTCCTTCTTCTTCCCGGTTGTGACTTCAAGGAGATTGATTTGCGGATTTTCGTGTTAGCGATCGGCGTTGACCAAGGTACAGAAGCAGGGAATTTTAAGATTAGCTTGAAGCTTGCCATCCCTCAGGGGGATGTTACTAAGATTGATGAGAAGATGCAAATCTTGACTGAGGAGTCTCCAAGCATTTCGGAAGCCCTTCGTAGAATGAAATCCAGAGTGGAAAAGGAGCTTGATTACTCCCATTGTAAATCAATTGTTTTGGGGGAAGGGGTTGCCCGTGAAGATATTCTCCATGTTATGGATTGGGCTGTGCGACGTAGAGATATCCAGCTTATTGTCAATTTTGCAATAGGGCGTCCGGAAGCACTTCAAGTGCTGAAGGTAAGACCCGAATCGGAGCGGATCCCATCGAATTCTCTTATTCTGGCTATGAGTGGACAAGGCACAGAGTCTCCATTTATTTCTAGTGTGTATTCCTTTCAGCTGATGAGAAATATCTTTGAGGAGGGGATTGATCCAATCCTGCCGATTATTGAGGCCAAAGGGGATAAGGAGTTTTTAATTGATAAAATTGCTCTGCTGAATAATGAGAAAATCAAAATGGTTCTTACGCCAAATGAGACCCGGCTATATAATCTGCTGTCACGCCCGAATCTGCGGACTAACTTACCCGCCCATTCCGAGGGAATTATGTTTCAATATTACACAGAGAGGTCATCCTCGCACTATAAAATCGTAACACCAGAGCAAGGGAAAGCTACTATTCGTTATCATATTAAGATAAAAGGTATTCTCGAAGAGAGTAGTAGCCCAGATCTGGTGACACATCACATGTTGAAGAAGATCCAGGAAGCCGGGGAAAAGGAATTGGAAGCGGATATCTTAGCATTGCTGACCAAAATACAAGCCAGTGGCCTAGATCCCTTGGGTTGGGGGCTGCATTATGGAGCAAGGCATTTTAATAACGATACGGAAATGAAAGTGTGGAAGGAGCTCTATTCTAAACTTGATTTCCAAGTGAAGGCTGATGTAAACATTAAATATTCAGGAATGATTAGGTAGCTTGTAAAGTAACATGTGGATAAAAATGGGATTGACGTTCCTATTCACAAGATTTATACTTGATCTAAAAATAAGTTAGAGGATGATAGGAATGAAAAGTCTAAATTTGACCTCCCAACGTCAAGCCGTTTACGATATCGTCCTTAATTCACATGACCATCCTACTGCTGCGGAAGTAATGAATCGGCTAGTAGAGCAGGGACATAGCTTAGCATACGGTACGGTATATAACTCTCTGCGTTATCTTTCAGATAAACAAATGATTCGTGAGCTTAAGCTTGGTGAAGCTGCCAGCAGATATGACGCACGTATGGATGATCACCAGCATATCATTTGTGAAGTTTGTGGAGCAGTGGATGAGGTTATGAATCAAGTTCCGCGTGAATGGATGAATACAGTGGCCAAGGATACCGGTTATACCATTGGTCATGCTCATGTAGTATTCGGGGGCGTCTGCCCAAACTGTAAGAACAAAAAGAATAATTAGGATAGAGGTGCCGGAGCCTGTGCTACGGTAATAATATGTATATCCGGAGAGACCGCTTTCATTGAGGCGGCCTTTTTTGTTGCATTTATATGACAATTCTCAAAAAAAATGAGAAAAACAAAGAAAGATAGGAGGAAAATCGGTTCCTAAAACAGATTTTAAATTATATATTAAGTCTGGTAAATGTATCCTTGCCTAAGACTGAGATGAGAGAGAGATGATGACGTCTATGAAAAAAAATGCGGGTATGACTATCCGTACCAAGTTAATTCTTACATACCTAATAATACTGCTGCTGCCCAGTATTATAATAGGCTGGCGAACCTATCAAGCTGCCAGCCAGGAAGTGGAAGATCAACTGGTGAACAATGCTACCGAAAGTGTGTTGGCCGTAAATGAAATCATTAACTCTAATATTCAATCCAAAATAGATGCGATTTCTTATTTTGCCGCGGAGTTTTCATCTGAGGGGATCAACAGTGAGGGATCTGGGGGGACTTCCTCTGCTGTAAAAGCCAGACTGAAGGAATATGTGGCGCTGCATCCGGATGTACTGGACATTTATGTGGGTACAAGCAATGGCAAGGCTATTCATGCTTTAGATGCTAAGCTGCCAGAGGGTTATGATCCAAGGCAGGAAAGCGCCTATATTAATTCTCTGAAGCAAGGAAAAGGGGCAGTGATTTCTCCGGCTTTTCAAACCGTAAATAAGGAAACCGCGATCGCGATATCAACGGTTCTTAAGGGCGGTGATGGGGTGATCACAATGAATCTTAACCTGTCTACTTTAGGGGAGCTGACCTCAATTAAGGTAGGCAAGGAAGGTTATATCCTCATCGTTGATAACAGCAAGAAGTTTCTAGTTCATCCTACAGAAGCTATCGGGCAGGAATCGTCTGATGATTTTGTTAAGAAAATGTTCGAGAAAGAACAAGGGGTCTTCGATTATGTCTTCAAGGATACGTCCAAAAAGATGACCTTTATGGTCAATGAACTGACGGGTTGGAGAATCGGAGGTACGATCAGCATTGATGAGGTTAACTCAGCAACTAGTGGAATTCGCGATACAGCTCTGCTTGTTATTGTAGTTTCCGTTCTGCTTGCGCTGGTTGTGATTTATTTTAATATTCAATCGATTTTGAGACCGCTTTTCCGGCTGCGGAAAGCAACTGCGGTGATAGCCAAAGGTGATCTGTCGGAAGACATGGGTGTTTTCCGTAAAGATGAAATAGGGCTGCTGGCAGAGAATTTTCAATTAATGGTGATCAGCTTGCGCGAGATGATCATTGGCGTGCAGGAGATGACAAGCAATGTATCCTCCTCAGCGGAAGAACTGACGGCTAGTGCGGATCAGACTGCCCAAACGATTGAGCAGGTGACCATAGCGATTCAGGACGTAGCGGCAGGGACGGAGCGACAGGTGGTTAGTGTACGAAAAGGAATGGAGAGCACTGCCGCTACAGCTAGTGAGGTCGAGCAGATTTCCACATATATGGAGCAAGTATCCACAATGATGGACAAGACTTCACTCTCAGCATCAGAAGGCAATGATTCGGTTATCAGCGTGGTGGACAAAATCAATGGTATCCATGAAACGGTCGGAGAGCTGGGCAGTGTAATTGACAAGCTGAATGAAAGAACCAGTCAAATTGAGGGCATTGTTGGTGTCATCACCGGGATTGCCCGCCAGACCAACCTGCTGGCTCTCAATGCTTCCATTGAGGCAGCCAGAGCCGGGGAACAAGGGCGTGGATTTGCGGTGGTTGCTGCCGAGGTGCGTAAGCTGGCAGAGGAATCAGAGAGATCCGCACATTTGATTGCCGAACAGATTACCGCTATTAATAGTGAAATGCTGCTGGTAACTCATACGATGGAAGACACCAGACAGCGCGTATCCGAAGGTATTGAGGCTGTGGATACTTCCGGACGTTCTTTCTCTCGTATCCGAAGAGCAGTAAAGAGTGCCGCGGAGAAGATTGAAGCCATGGGTGGGGTTGTGCAGACTTTATTGGTGGAATCTAATGATATGGAGAAGGCTATTGGGGAAATTCGCGGCATATCGGAAGAGGCGGCTGTGAATACGGAGACTATCGCAACTGCCGCACAAGAGCAGCTTGCTTCTGTAGAGGAGATGGCATCCTCGTCTACCGACCTTAGCCGTCTTGCAGAAGAACTGCAGAAGCTGGCGAGCCGCTTTAAGATAAACGCTTCTGGTAATAAGAATGATTTCTGATAGGAGAACCGTGCTTTTTATCTTCCCTTTTGAACTCCTTTGCAAGTATACTGATAAACAATAATGTTGGGTTAGGCAATGGAGAGAGGAGAGATAATAGGAAATGGCAGAGCAATTAAAAGGGATCACTGTCGCCTTGGCGGGTCCGCGCAAATCGGAAGAAATGGCCAAGCTGGTTCAGAATATGGGGGGGACGGCAGTAGGCCGGCCTGCTCAAGGGACTGTATTTCTTGATGACGAGGCCTTGCAGAAAGGTTTGAATGCATGGATCAATCAGCCTCCCTACTTGGCGATCCTGACTACAGGGATGGGACTTGATGCTCTCTTCGATATGGCTGAGCGAATGGGGATCGAAGAACGTTTCTTAGAAGTACTTTCTGGTTCTATTATTGCCGCACGGGGTTATAAGACAGTGAATGCTTTGAAAAAAAGAGGACTTACGCCGGAGGTTCGTGACGACGACGGAAGTACAATCGGATTGATTCGTGGGCTTCAATCCCTGAATTTGCAAGGGAAAGAAGTCGTTCTTCAGCTGCACGGCGATCCAGCTCCTCATATGCTTGCATGGCTGCAGGAGGCTGGGGCTACTACCCGCCAAGTGCTGCCGTATCGCCATACCCCACCTGAGCCGGGCGAACTGGAAAGATTGCTTCTAGAAATCATATCAGGCAAAATTGATGCCGTGGCTTTTACGAGTGCACCACAGTTTCGTTTCCTCTGTCAATTTGCCCGGGAACAGGGAAAGCTGGAAGAAATGCTGAAGTCTTTCGAGGATAAAGTGCTTGCTGTTTCTGTAGGACGGATTACCTCTGAGGCGCTTAAAGAAGAGGGCGTACAGCGTATCATTATGCCTGAGCATGAACGGATGGGAAGCATGATTGTAGAGCTAGGCAAATATGTGGCGGCGAATCGCTAAGTCACAAGTTGCGTCAGCTTTACACGAATGACGTTATCGCACAGAAGCATTCCCGCCTGTTATCATGGCCGGGGATGCTTTTTTACCCGGAAAAATAAGCCCAAAGAGCAATATACCTGCCATCTGCATGGACATTCGCGGCAGTTTTCCTTAGAATATAGGCAACATGTGACGAATAATAACAACGAATAAGGAGGAGGATCCCATGGACAAGAGAAAATGTCTATTACTTGGTGATTACACCCATCCCCGGTTTCATCCACTTCAAGGAGTGGACCAACAAATTAGTGAGATCTTAAATGATTTATTAACCGTGCAATGTTCAGAAAATAAAAAATTAATGCGCATTGAGCATTTAGCAAGTTATGACCTATGTATTGCTTACAATGAATTGTGGAACGAAACAGTCTCCCCTCAACAAACGGCTGGTTTGCTCAGCTATGTAAGTGGAGGAGGCGGACTCATTGTTCTTCATACGGGAGCTTCGCTGACGAAACGTAACGAGCTTGCACAGCTAATCGGGGGTCGATTTAACGGACACACAGCTTACGAACCCCTGAACTTCAAAGTGCTAGAGCATGACATCACCGAAGGTGTGGAAGATTTCCAATTGGATGAGGAGCCCTATCATTTTGAATTTGACCCGTTCACAGAACGGACTATTCTACTTCAATATGAATCTGAGGGGCAATGGATTCCAGCTGCATGGTGCCATAGCTATGGTTTAGGACGAGTAGTATTCCTTATGCCTGGTCATCATGAACCCTCCTTCCGTCATCCGGCACTACGTAAACTAATTCTACAGGCGGCTACTTGGGCTGCCCGTATTCCGGTCACTAACTAAGCAATGTTGTGTTTTTTTTGAAATACGTACACAGTGGGGTATACTTTAATCATAAACTCCGTTATGTAATGAAACGGAATCTTTGGGAGGAAAGTGCCATGAGTGATTTGTTTAAAAAAGCGATCTCTTTAGGAGTGGGCCTCACCATTGTCAGTAAGGAAAAAGTAGAGAAGGTTGTTGAAGAACTAGTGAAACGCGGGGAGCTTGCTCCTTCGGAATCTAGGGCTCTCGTCGATCGGTTGATTGAACGTGGTGAGGAAGAACGAGGCATGTTCAAATCTGCTGTACAAGAGCAAGTACAACGCGTGCTGAAGGAAATGAATGTGCCTGTACAAAACGATATTGCCGAGCTGGAAGGGCGAATTGCAGTATTGGAGCGCCGGTTGGCCGAGCTAGAGGGAATTTCCCATCTAGAGGGAACATCGGCGGAAACGCGTTCGGACTAAATGGCAGTACGCATTAGACATGCCGGACGTTACCGGGCAATTGCCATGGCGCTTATGCGCCATGGTTTTGGCTATATGGTGGAAGAGCTGGGGCTCTATCACTTACTATCCCTTCCACGTCGTCTTGTAACGCAGGAAGCACACACAAGCCTTACGCTCGGGGAGCGGATTCGGCTGGTGCTGGAGGATTTGGGTCCAACCTTTATTAAGCTGGGACAACTCGCCAGTACCCGTTCAGATCTGCTGCCTGATTCTATTATTCAGGAATTGGTAAAACTACAGGATAATGTGCCTCCTTTTCCTGTCGACCGCGTGCGCGCGATCATTGAGCAGGAACTGGACCAGCATATGGATGAAATCTTTAATTCTTTTGAGGATACGCCACTTGCTGCGGCATCCATCGGTCAGGTGCATAGGGCTGTGCTTCACAGTGGACAAGTCGTAGCTGTTAAAGTTCAACGTCCTGGTATTCTGCGAACGATGAGCAGGGATTTGGAAATTCTCAAAGATTTAAGCATGCTTGCTGAAAAGCGGCTCGCTTGGGCGAGGCAATATCAGCTGTGCCGTATGGTAGAGGAGTTCTCGAAATCGCTGCTTGGCGAGCTGGATTACAGCCAAGAGGGGCGTAATGCAGAGAAAATCGATCAACAGATGGATTATGAGGGAGTGTACATCCCGGATATCTATTGGGACTATACGTCAACACGAGTGCTGACGATGGAATATGTGGTAGGGACAACACTGAGTCGTCGCGATGAGTTGCTGAGTAAAGGCGTTAAGCTTAAAGCCATTGCTCAGCAACTTGTGGAGATGATGCTTAGACAAATCTTCATTCATGGTTTTTTCCATGCTGATCCTCATCCGGGCAATGTTATACGGATGGGTGATGGAAAGCTGGCTTTGATTGATTTTGGCATGATGGGTCGGCTGAATGAGGAGATGAAGGAGCAGCTGTCTGCACTTATTATCGCTCTGATGCGCAAAAATACGGATGCAATGGTCCGGGCAATTTTGCGTCTTGGAGTCATTCCCGAGGATGCTGATCGAAGTGCGCTGCATGATGATATGGATCGGCTGCGGGATGAATATTATGATGTTCCATTTAGCAAAATGAGTATAGGCAAAGCCCTGAATGATCTGTTCGGCATAGCGCGAAAACACCGTCTAGTACTGCCGCCGGATTTGACGATGTTAGGGAAGACAATGCTCACGCTGGAGGGAGTCATCAGCAACTTAGATCCAACCATCAGTATTTTGGAGATGGCGGAACCCTTTGGGCGGGAACTTGTGAAGCAGCGCTTTAGCGGCAGTCGATTGCAGCGTAAGTTCCTGGGAGGCGTAGCGGACTTAACAGAGAGTCTGCTGGAGCTTCCTGGGCAGGCAAAGCAGTTATCCGCGCTGATCAGTAAGGGGAAGATAAAGGTGGAGATTGTGGCACCTGAGATGCAGAATCTGGAGCGTAAGCTGGACCGGGTAGGTAACCGTTTAGCTTTCAGTATTGTGATGCTCGCGTTTAGCATCATCATGACAGGACTCATAATTGGTACTGCGATGCGTGGACAGCCTTCAGTGTTATGGAATTTCCCTACAGTGGAGGTTGGCAGCGTAGTGGCTCTTCTGATGTTCTTGTGGCTGATCTATGCGATTTTTAAATCGGGAAGGTTCTAGCTTAAGGGATTTGAATAATTATTCTTCAGCAGTTTCACACAAATGCCTTTCTATCAAGTACAATATAAAAGATAACTTTCTAAGCTTAACTTTACTTCTATTGTATAAAGTGGAATGGAACGCAAATGGAGTGCCGTCTTAACGTCCGGTGGATCGCTGCTGCCCAGAAACCGAACTTTGACCGCACTCTTTTAACGGGTCAAGGGATACATGGGACGGAAGGATGCCGGTGACGGTGTTCTTCCGCTTTTGTTTGAATATAGCTGAATGTGAAGCATATGCCCCAGAACAGGACAGCCTATGCAGGCTGCCTCATACAGGGCTTTTGAAGACGGAAGTTAAGAAAGAGATGTAATCAAATTAAACCGAGAAAATAGTGAGGTGGAGAATTTGCCGGGATTTAAAGATTTAGGAGTTTCAGAATTACTGTGTACATTGCTTCAAAGTCAAGGCATTGTTAAGCCTACGCCAGTGCAACAGGAAGCCATTCCGCCATTGGTGCAGGGCTTGGACGTAATAGCTAGAGCGAAGACAGGTACAGGGAAGACTTTGGCCTTTTTGCTGCCAATTATGGACAAGATCCATACGGAGCGGGCTTACCCTCAGGCGCTGATTATGGCTCCAACACGTGAGCTGGCTTTGCAAATTACAGAAGAGGCACGCAAGCTGGCGCGTCACACGGATATCAAAATATTGGCGGTTTACGGGGGTCAGGATGTAGAGAAGCAACTGCGCAAGCTGGAAGGCGGCAGACATCTTATCATCGGTACACCGGGCAGACTTTTGGATCATATGCGCCGGGAGACGCTGGATCTTAGCGGCGTAAAAATGCTCGTTCTGGACGAAGCCGATCAAATGCTGCACATGGGCTTCTTGGAGGATGTTGAGACCATCATTACGGCTGTCCCTTATCGTCGTCAGACTATGTTGTTCTCCGCGACAATGCCTGATCCGATTAAACGTCTCGCTGCTAATTACATGAAAGAGCCACTGGATATCATCATTAAGAGTGGTTCTCCGATTCCGCTGGATAATATAAAACAGCAAGTAGTGGAATGCTCGGACCGTAATAAAGAAGAAGCGCTCAAATCCCTCATTGAACGGGATCGTCCTTACTTGGCTATTATTTTCTGCCGGACGAAACGACGGGTATCCAATTTGAACGAAGCGCTGCAAGCAGCCGGTTATGAATGTGACGAGCTGCACGGTGATTTGTCCCAAGGTAAACGTGAAGGCGTGATGAAAAGATTCCGTGATGCGAAGCTGCAGCTGCTTGTAGCGACAGACGTAGCAGCTCGGGGTCTGGATGTTGAAGGTATTACTCACATCTTTAACTATGATATGCCGCTTGATGTGGATAGCTATATTCACCGGATCGGCCGGACTGGCCGTGCTGGAGGCAAAGGGCTTGCAATAACTTTCGTATCTCCACGTGATCAAGAGGGTCTGGATTTGATCGAGCATGGCATCTCGCAGCGGCTGGATCGCCGCCGTTACGAGAAGGATGAATTCGGCGTTGGCGAATTCATCCCTGTGCAGGGCGGCGGACGCCACGGCGGTCGCCAAAGCGGCGGCGCTGAAGCAGCGCGCACGGGCCGCGGGCCGAAGACCGGCGGCTCTGGCCGCGGCGGAGCTCCGCGCGGCGAAGGCGGAGCGCGGCAAGGTGGCCGTGGCCGCGGTAAAGAAGCAGGCGGCTGGGGCGCGCCTGCAGAAGGTCGCCGCGGTCGTTCCGATGCGGCGGCGGGCAAGCGTGGCGGCAGCGGCTATGACGCTGCTGCTCCTAAGGGCGGCGGCAAGGCTGCCGGCGTAGTGCGAGTAGGCGGCGGCTATGGCGCCTTCGCCTCCCGAGGCGAAGCGTCTGCCAGCGGTAACGCGGCAACGCCTAGCGCCGGTTCGCGCGGTGCGAACCGGAAGGGCGGACCAAGCACTGGCTACAGTGAGAACGTAGCTAGAGGTGCGGACGGCGGTGCATACACTGGAGGCACTCCACGTGGCGGCTTAGGCAGCGGCTACGGTGCAGGCCCGTCTAGAGGCGGCAAAGGTGGTAAAGGCAGCAAAGGTGGATACGCCGGTGCCAAGGGTGGCGCTGCTGGCAAAGGCGGCCGCAACAGCGGCGGCGGATCTTCACGCGGTGGCCGTAGCAATGGATCCGGTGGCTTTAAAAGCGGCGGTCGCGGCACTTCCAGATAAAGTTAGTAGAGTTTTATAGATGAAACTTGTTACCATAGGGTAGTTAGCGCTGAAGCTAATGACCTATGGTAACCTTTATTTTATAGCGTGGAACATATTGATTTTTATATTAAAAATAGGTTCTTAGTGAAACATTTATGAAGGAAAGCCTGTCTAATAGATAAATAGAATGTTCGGCTTCGAGGAGGAAGAACTTACAGATGTCAAAAAAATTTAAAATTATAATCTTGTTAATTGTCGTTATTGCTATCGGTTGGGGAATAGGAAAGTACACGTCTCCTTCTGCTTCGGAGAGTAACGGTTCAAATATAAATGTGGGGGATAATCTTCAAGGTGAGCCTGGGGAGACGGGGGAAAGTGATGGAGGGGGGATTACAGACCCGGCAGTAGCTGATCCATCGGATACAACAGATCCATCAGAACCCTCTAGTCCGCCTGAATCAGGCGGTGATAATGCAGGTAGTGTTCCAGATCCTATATCTGCAGAGCCTGATAGTATTACAGTGATGGTAAATAAGCAGTATGGTTTGCCTGATAATTATAAACCAACGGATCTTGTCTATCCTGATGTCCGGTTTACCTTCAAAGAGAAAATCGAAAAGCGTATGATGCGCAGCGAAGCCGCTAAAGCCTTGGAGAAGATGTTCGCAGGTGCAGAGGAAGACGGAATTTATTTAGCAGGCGTTTCTGCCTACCGCTCACAGGCAACCCAGACGACTTTGTATAACCGTTATGTGGAGAGAGATGGGGAAGAAAAAGCCCGTACTTACAGTGCAGTCCCTGGCTATAGCGAGCATCAGACCGGGCTGGCTATTGATGTCTCGGGAAGCGACGGCAAGTGTGCCGCTGAGAGCTGTTTTGGTGGGACGAAGGAAGCCGAGTGGTTGGCCAAGCATGTAGGGGAATATGGTTTTATCATCAGATATCCTGAAGGTAAGCAAGACATTACCGGATATAAGTACGAGCCTTGGCATATCCGTTATGTAGGTAAGGACATTGCTGCCTATATCAATGAGAAGGATATTACGTTGGAAGAATATTATGACGCAATTCCGGTATCGAAATAACACAGACGCAGAGAGCAGTCCTATGAAATTTGTAGGGCTGCTTTTTCTATGGCTATAAAAAGAGTTCAGAAGTTGCATTCCCTTACAGTTCGGGTAAGATACGTAGTGTAGTCTAAGTAAAAGGAAAGAAGGGGAATAAAGATGTCGATCTACAATTTTGCCGGCGTTACACCTTCGGGTAAAGAAGTGCCGTTTGCGGAGTATGAAGGTAAGGTGCTGCTGATTGCTAATACGGCTAGTAAGTGCGGACTTACGCCACAGTATGGAGATCTTCAGAAACTATACGAACAGTATAGCGATCAAGGACTTGTAGTATTAGGATTCCCCTGCAACCAGTTTGCGGGCCAAGAGCCAGGTACGAGTGAAGAGGCTGAGGAATTCTGTCAGATTAATTATGGAGTTACCTTTCCGGTATTCGCCAAAGTTGATGTTAATGGACCGGATGCCAGCCCGCTTTTCAATTATTTGAAGGAGCAGCAGCCTGGTTCTGGGGACAGCAGTGACATTAGCTGGAATTTCACGAAATTTCTAATTGATCGCAGCGGCAATGTAGTGGCTCGTGTGGAGCCCAAAGAATCGCCGGAAACGATGAAACAACATATTGAGTCACTACTGTAGATCCATTATGGGGTCAGTTGCAGAGTGATCTTCCAAGTATCCCCTCGACTCGGTTTCGACCGATGCTCGCGGGGATTTTCTTTTTTTAAAGGATTAATGGAGATTGCCTTGAATTTTTATTGTGATAAATTATACTTGACGCTTTAAAAAGACGATGTATCCTTTGAAGAGAATATAGCAACTGTGCGAACATGCATAAAAAAGCGGAGTACAGCAGGATAATAACGGCAGGAGGGTTTTATACAAGCATGAAGTTAATTACAGAGGTAGCAGCACAAGCAGGAATCGACGAGCAGCATCTGGAACTATACGGCAAATATAAAAGCAAACTCTCACCTTCCTTATGGGAGGATATGAAAAACAAGCCAGATGGCAAGCTGGTTCTGGTCACTGCGGTGAATCCGACCCCTGCTGGAGAGGGTAAGACCTTAACAACCATCGGGTTGGCGCAGGCAATGAATGCAGCAGGTGTGAAGACTGTGGCTGCTTTACGTGAGCCCTCGCTTGGGCCTTGCTTAGGGATGAAGGGCGGTGCAACAGGCGGCGGGAAGTCGCAGATTGTTCCGGCTGATGAGATTAATTTGCACTTTACCGGTGACATTCATGCGGTAACTTCTGCGCATAATTTATTGTCCGCAATGATTGACAATCATATCTTCCAAGGCAATGAGCTGGGACTGGATCCGCAGCGTATCGTTTGGAAACGTGTCATGGATATGAACGACCGCAGCCTACGCAGTATTGTGACTGGGCTCGGGGACGGAAATGGAGCGGTACGGGAAAGTGGCTTTCAGATTACAACGGCTTCTGAGATTATGGCTGTGTTATGCTTATGCGATAACCTTATTGATCTCAAGAAGCGTTTAAACCGTATTCTGATTGGATATGACCAAGAGGGACAACCGGTAACAGCCGAGCAAATCGGGGCCGTTGAAGCGATGACAGCGCTGCTTAAGGAAGCAGTTAAGCCAAACTTGGTACAGACTCTGGAAGGTACGCCTGTTATTGTACACGGGGGGCCGTTTGCGAATATCGCTCATGGCTGTAGCAGTGTTATTGGCACTCGTTATGCCCTTAAGCTGGGAGATGTTGTGGTCACCGAAGCAGGCTTCGGAGCGGATCTTGGTGCAGAGAAATTCATGGATATCAAATGCCAACAGGCCGGGTTAACCCCTTCTGCTGCTGTTCTTGTCGTAACTGTTAAGTCCTTAAAATATAACGGTGGTGTGCCTAAAGGTGAGCTTCTAACCGAGAATCGGACGGCGCTTCGCGCGGGATTGGTGAACTTAGAACGTCATGTAGAGAATCTCGGTAAATTTGGAGTCCCTGTTTTAGTTGCCATAAATCATTTTGAAGGGGACAGTGAGGGCGAGATTAATGATGTATTGGAGGCCTGCCGCAATTTAAACGTGCCAGCCGCGATCTCAAAAGTATGGGCGGAAGGTAGTGCAGGTGGACAGGAATTGGCTTCTGAACTGAACAAGCTCTTGGACAATAGTGGCCCGAGCCAGTTTGCTCCTCTGTATGAGAAGGATCTCGACATTTCATCCAAAATCAACAAAATTGTCCGTGAGATCTACCGCGGGGCAGAAGTGAACTTTTCTCCGGCGGCTAAGCGGAGTCTGGCGGTTATCGAGCGGCTTGGGCTAAATGATCTTCAAGTATGTTTGGCGAAGACGCCTTATTCCTTCTCCGACCAGCCTAGACTCCTCGGAGCACCGGAAGGCTTTACGATTGGTGTCCGAGATATTACCCTTTCGCTTGGTGCAGGTTTTGCGGTAGTTATTACAGGCAACATCGTTACGATGCCAGGTCTGCCAGCTAAGCCAGCCGCTGAGGGACTATGGATGGATGAGGACGGAGAGATTCACGGTTTGGTGTAAAAGTGTTTTAATAAAAGGCTTCTCCTTGTTGGTATTAGAGGGGAGGCCTTTTTTTATGCTTCCTTTGGATTCCTGCAAATGCGGATCATAATGTACCTCCCACGTGGCAAAGCTAACGGAGTCGCATTCGGCAGCAGTGGCGGAAAAAACTTAAAATTGTGAACAATATGAGGATATAGGTAAAAAAGACTTGTAATGTGATAAATATCACAATATAATCAGTTTATAAAGTGAAATAAATCACAACTAACCCATTGTTGATCAGATTCCATCATTGATCGGTCATGCAAGTCAAATATATAACCCGATTGTCCATTTGAAGGAGGAAGAAATAATGAAAGTAGCTGTCATTGGATGTACCCATGCCGGAACCGCCGCAATTGTGAATACTGCTCAGCTTTACCCGGATGCCGAGATTACTGTATATGAGCGTAATGATAATATTTCCTTCTTATCCTGTGGGATTGCCTTGTATGTAGGTGGAGTGGTTAAAGACCCAGAGGGGCTATTCTATTCTTCACCAGAAAAGCTTGCAGAGCTTGGCGTAAAGACCAATATGCGTCATGAAGTAACTGCAGTGGATACGAAGTCCAAAACATTGCGTGTACGCAATCTGGAGACAGGCCACGAGTTCGCTGATACCTACGATAAGCTGATTATGACTACAGGTTCATGGCCGATTGTACCGAAGCTTGAAGGATTTGAACTCGAGGGGATTTTACTTTCCAAGAACTATGATCATTCCAACACTATTATAGAAAAAGCTAAACAAGCAAATAAAATCACCGTCGTCGGCGCTGGATATATCGGCGTAGAACTGGTGGAAGCTTTTCAAATGAATGGCAAGCAAGTTACACTAATTGATGGTGAAGATCGCATTCTGAGTAAATATCTGGACCAGGAATTTACTGCACCGATCGAACAATCTTTTCAGGATCATGGGATTAAATTGGCACTGAATGAGAAGGTTAGCTCTTTTGCAGGCAAAGACGGTAAGGTAACAAAGGTTATTACAAGCAAAGGTGAGCATGAGACAGATCTGGTCATTCTCTGCATTGGTTTCCGTCCTAATACTGAACTCTTAAAAGGTCAAGTCGATATGCTGCCCAATGGTGCCATTGTAGTCAATAACTATATGCAGACTAGCTGCCCGGATGTATATGCCGCTGGCGACAGCTGTGCGATTCATTACAACCCTACAGGCAAACACGCCTATATCCCACTGGCAACCAATGCCGTGCGGATGGGAACCTTAGTTGCACGCAACTTGGTAACAGAGACCATTCCTTATATGGGTACACAAGGGACTTCGGGCATTAAGATTTATGAAGACAATATCGCTGCAACAGGGCTTACTGAAGAAGGAGCTAAGGCTGAAGGAATGGACGTAGAAACCGCCATGATTATTGATAACTACCGTCCGGAATTTATGCCCACCTTTGAGCAGGTACAGTTAAAAGTAGTGTTTGATCGCGCCACACGCCGTATTCTCGGGGCTCAAATTATGTCCAAGATGGATCTGACGCAATCGATCAACACAGTGTCTGTATGTATTCAAAATCATATGACAATCGACCAACTAGCCTTTATCGATTTCTTCTTCCAACCGCATTACAACAAACCTTGGAACTTCCTGAATACAGTAGGTCTTCAAGCGCTGCCGACAACAGTACCAAGCAAAGAGGCTGTAACGGTTTAAAAAGGGACGTTGTTCCTGAGTGATTTATCGAAGAATAAGACAGCCTTGTAAAGCTAGAGAAGCAGTGATCCTCCTGTTACGGGAGGATCACTGCTTTTTTTTGTTAGGTGCTGAATAGCTGCTTGGGTAGATGCAATCCAATGGCTTCGGTGATGGTAGTAAGTCAAATGTGCTCGAAAGTTACGACTAGGGTCAACTGAGTCCGATCGTGCTGAGTCACCACCTTCTGCAGAAGCTTCCGGACTCAGGAGCTCTGTATAAGGTCAACTGAGTCCGATCGTGCTGAGTCATCGCCCTCCGCAGAAGCTTTCGGACTCAGAAGCCGCTAATTAGCAAATAATCGCCGTTTGAGCGTGGTTTCGGACTCCAATGCAGCTATTACATAGAATGAGTTACAACTAGTGTGTTTTTCGTGCTAATAGCGACCATGGGGTCCGATAGCGAGCTAAATTTGCTCAAAAGCTCTGTATAAGGTCATCTGAGTCCGATCGTGCGGAGTCACCGCCCACCTCAGAATTTTCCAGACTCAGAAGCCGCTATTTAGCAAATAATCGCCTTTTGAGTGTGATTTCGGACTCCAGTGCAGCTATTACATAGAATGAGGTACAACTAGTGTGTTTTTCGTGCCAATAGCGACTATAGGGTCCGATAGCAAGCCAAATGTGCTCGAAAGCTACGAATAGGGTCAACTGAGTCCGATCATGCTGAGAAACCGCCCACCTCAGAATTTTCCGGACTCAGAAGCCGCTATTTAGCAATTAATCGCCGTTTGAGCGTGATTTCGGACTCCAGTGCAGCTATTACATAGAACGAGGTACAACTAGTGTGTTTTTGGTGCTAATAGCGACTATGGGGTCCGATAGCGAGCCAATTGTGCTCGAAAGTTACGATTAGGGTCAACTGGGTCCGATCGTGCTGAGTCATCGCCCCCCGCAGAAGCTTTCGGACTCAGAAGCCGCTAATTAGCAAATAATCGCCGTTTGAGCGTGGTTTCGGACTCCAGTGCAGCTATTACATAGAATGAGGTAAAACTAGTGTGTTTTTGGTGCCAATAGTGACTATGGGGTCCGATAGCGAGTCAAATGTGCTCGAAAGTTACGAATAAGGTCAACTGAGTCTGATCGTGCTGAGTCATCGCCCCCCGCAGAAGCTTTCGGACTCAGAAGCCGCTAATTAGCAAATAATCGCCGTTTGAGCGTGGTTTCGGACTCCAATGCAGCTATTACATAGAATGAGGTACAACTAGTGTGTTTTTCGTGCTAATAGCGACTATGGGGTCCGATAGTGAGTCAAATGTGCTCGAAAGCTAAGATTAGGGTCATCTGAGTCCGATCGTGCTGAATCATCGCCCTCCGCAGAAGCTTTCGGACTCAGAAGCCGCTAATTAGCAATAAATCGCCGTTTGAGTGTGCTTTCGGACTCCAATGCAGCTATTACATAGAATGAGGTACAACTAGTGTGTTTTTCGTGCCAATAGCGACTGTAGGGTCCGATAGCGAGCCAAATTTGCTCAAAAGCTCTGTATAAGGTCACCTGAGTCCGATCATGCTGAGAAACCGCCCACCTCAGAATTTTCCGGACTCAGAAGCCGCTATTTAGCAATTAATCGCCGTTTGAGTGTGATTTCGGACTCCAGTGCAGCTATTACATAGAATGAGGTACAACTAGTGTGTTTTTGGTGCTAATAGCGACTATGGGGTCCGATAGCGAGCCAAATGTGCTCAAAAGCTACGAATAGGGTCAACTGAGTCCGATCGTGCCGAGTCATCGCCCCCCGCAGAAGCTTTCGGACTCAGAAGCCGGTATTTAGCAATTAATCGCCTTTTGAGTGTGATTTCGGACTCCAGTGCAGCTATTACATAGAACGAGGTAAAACTAGTGTGTTTTTCGTGCTAATAGCGACCATGGGGTCCGATGGCAAGCCAAATGTGCTCGAAAGTTGCGATTAGGGTCAACTGAGTCCGATCGTGCTGAATCATCGCCCTCTGCAGAATTTTTCGGACTCAGAAGCCGCTATTTAGCAAATAATCGCCTTTTGAGTGTGATTTCGGACTCCAGTGCAGCTATTACATAGAATGAGGTACAACTAGTGTGTTTTTGGTGCCAATAGCGACTATGGGGTCCGATAGCGAGCCAAATGTGCTCAAAAGCTACGTATAAGGTCAACTGAGTCCGATGTCCGGGTGTGGGCCAAATATGCTCAAAAGCTACGATTAGAGTCATCCGAGTCCGATAGAATGCCGATAGTGAAGTATGACTATAGTGAGGTATGACTACAGTGAGGTATAGCTACTGTGAGATCTAGCTGCATATAAGGACAACTGTGTCCGATAGCTGCTGCGTACGCTCAAATGTAATCCAACGAAACAAGATATGCTGGCTTAGCCGGTCATACACAAACTTCTATTTGTGCTCAGGTCGCAGTAAATTTGACATGTCAGTGAAAACTTTCACTTAGTTTTCTCAAAGTGATAATTATCACGTTAATGTATTTTACGACACGCTACAATGGTCATAAAGGAACAAATTTGAAGTAAATAGATGAAGGGGATAGGAACCATGGCTTATAGCAAACCGCAGCAAATTGCCGAAGTAACTGTAGAGAACGGCATAAAAAAAGCTCATAATCCGCTAAGTACCGTACTTATTCTGGGCTTTTTGGGAGGAGCGTTTATTGCGCTCGGGTTTTTATTAGATATTCGCGTCATTGCTGGCGCACCACAGGAATGGGGTTCCATTGCTAACTTTATCGGAGCCGCAGTCTTCCCCGTTGGGCTGATCATGGTACTCCTTGCAGGTGGAGAACTGCTGACAGGGAATATGATGGCCGTGCCGCTCGCTTTTATGGCTAAGAAGATTTCTTTCTGGGAAGTTGTGAAGAATCTTTTGCTCATTACGATTAGTAATCTGGCAGGGGCATTATTT
This sequence comes from Paenibacillus sp. FSL E2-0190, assembly GCF_037992965.1. NCBI lineage: Bacteria > Bacillati > Bacillota > Bacilli > Caryophanales > Paenibacillaceae > Paenibacillus > Paenibacillus sp. FSL E2-0190. The sequence goes on along the minus strand of NZ_CP150306.1, from coordinate 6,634,341 downwards.
GTAGCTTATTTCTTCGGTCATGTGGTGGGTTTAACTTCAGAGGGTGTGTATTTAGAAAAATTGGTGGATATGGCTGGTCATAAAATCGATGCAGAATTCTTTCCGGCATTTGTTTCGGGTATCGGCTGTAACTGGCTCGTTGCGCTGGCCGTATGGCTCTCCTATGGAGCAGATAACTTCAGCGGCAAAATCCTTGGTATTTGGTTTCCAACGATGGCCTTTGTTGCGATCGGATTCCAGCACGTTGTAGCTAACATGTTCCTAATTCCAGCAGCTATTTTTGAAGGTTATTATTCATGGGGGCAATACTTCACTAACTTTGTTCCCGTCTGGCTCGGCAATCTAACGGGTGGAGCAATATTTGTCGCAGCTGCCTATTGGATGGCATACTTGCGTAAAGCACCTACGGCTATTCAATCCGTAGATAGCATGTCCGGCAGCAGTGTCAAAAAACACGCTTAAGCTCGTCTTATAGAGCACTCCATAGAACATTCAAGGTCTGCCTTATTGGTGGCGTTAATGTTTTAGGGGTGCTTTTTGTTATGTAGACACAAAAAAATCCGCCGTGATATATCCGCGCTCGGGGGAACGAAATCGGATCACGGCGAATTTTGAAGGGGGAGTGTTTCTAGGCTCTATTACCCCGTCTTTCTAAAAGCGAATCAGTTTCTTCTTGTTTAGTTTGCTTTACGGACGACAGCCACGGCTTTAAAATAAGAATAGATATTAGAACTAGGGAGGACTGCGGACGTGAACCCCAAGGGAGACGGGATATTTCATGCGATATGTGCGTCTTATCCTCTAGATTTCATGCGTACTTTATCACGATAAAACGTCAATGTGTATGCTTGCTCATAGCCCTGTTTTGGGATGATACTGGATGAATTAATGACACATATATAACAGGGGATGTACACTACTTATGAAGTTTTTACAGGCATATCCAAAAGAAGTGAAGATATTTCTAATTGCCAGCCTAATTAACGCAACAGGTAGTGCGCTGATGTGGCCGCTCGTTACGATGTATGTATTTGATGAGCTTGGACGCAGCATGTCAGATGCTGGACTGGTGATTCTTATTCAATCGGTTGGTGGGATCGTGGGTCAACTACTCGGGGGCTCACTCTATCATAAGGTAGGCGTTAACCGGCTGATTGTCGGAGCGCTCGCCATGAATGCTTTGGCACTGTTCACCTTGCCGGCAGCTAGTAACAACTGGACGTTATTTATGGTAGCAATGGGACTGGTAGGATTATTTAATTCCTTATCATTACCTGCCATTCAGGCATTTATCGGCTTTCGTTTCACGAAGCAGCGTGGTGAGCTGTTTAATGTTATTTATGTCGCCAATAATATTGGTGTAGCACTGGGGACGGCATTAAGTGGTTTTTTGGCCGATATTTCCTATATGCTAAGCTTTGTAATGAATGGTGTAACTTCGGCGGTATTTGCGGGTTTCTTTTTTATATATCTGAAGAAAATCGGTGGAGAACCTGCGCATGAGGTAATGGGACATCAGAAGAATGAACCAGAGAAACAATCCACGTGGAAGCTAATGGGGCATACTCGTATTTATCTTTATATGGGGATCGGTTCTTTGTTCCTGCTTCTCGGTAACTCTATCTGGAATACAGGGGTATCTCCGTTCATTATTTCAGAGGGCTGGCCTAAGAAAACTTATGGTTTTCTCTGGACACTGAACGGTATTTTGATTTTTGCAGCTCAGCCATTGGTAACAATGATTAAGCGCTGGTTCGCGTCTACCTCAACGGCGCAAATGACTGCAAGTGCCCTGTTTTATTTGGGTGGCTATGCGTTTCTTTTGTGGATGCCTAATTATCCTGGCTTAGTGCTCGGAATGGTGCTTGCTACACTGGGAGAAATGCTGATTTCTCCAGCGATGCCATCCTTTATCTCGGATCATGCGGGGCGCAGCGCACCATTTTATTTGGGACTAAGCGGAGGGATTGGTGCAGTCGGGAGAGTCATTGGCCCTTACTTCATGGGCAGACTGTATGATAGCGGTGGTTTGGCACCGACAGCCTGGCTGGCCTGTGCGATGGCGCTGCTGTCTGTAGGATTTTTCGTCATCCATTCTTTAGTCAATCGTAAAGGCCATTCGTTAGAGCGGTCCGTAAGATAACTATACACAGTCGATTCCAACATCTGCTGTGAATTCTATAGAGGTGCAAGGCAAGGGGTGTACATCTTATGAAACAAATCAACAAGGCAAGGTTAACTATTAGACCCTCAGAGATTAAAGACGTGCGAGAACTGATTGATCTGGACCATCTGATTTGGACAGAGGACACTAGCCCGGGACCTATGTTGTGGCGCTCACAAGAGGATTTCTTGCTGAATGCTCCTCCGGGCTCTCAGCTCGTAGCGCTACAAGATGACAAGCTATGCGGATATGTCGGGTTTGGCTGCCCTAGTAGAATGGAGAGCAACCGGCATGTGTGCGAGGTTAATATTGCTGTTCATCCGAACTATCAACGTTTAGGCATCGGCCGGCAGCTCATGGAAGCCATTAAGGAACATGCTGCGGTGCATGCTATTCGTAAGCTTCGCCTGCGTGTATTATCCTGTAATGAATCAGCGATTTCTTTTTACCGGAAATGCGGTTTTGTGGAAGAGGGACGTCTGCGGGAGGAGTTTTATCTTGGCGGCCGTTATGTGGATGAGATATTTATGAGCTGTATGCTGACAGGAGGAACTGGATATGGAGATCGTCTCGCTTAATGTCGGTCGGCCGGTGACGGTGGATTATCGGGGAAAACCTTTGGAGACCGGAATTTATAAAACGCCTGTAGAAGGATCGGTTCAGCTTCATACCAATGGATTTGTTGGAGATGGTCAGGCAGATCTTATACATCATGGAGGTCCTGACAAGGCGGTGTGCGCCTATCCCATTGAGCACTATCCTTATTGGGAACAGCAGCTGGGAAAGAAACTGGAGTACTCGGCTTTCGGAGAAAATATCACCACAACGGGTCTGCTGGAGACAGAGGTGTGTATTGGCGATGTATATGAAATAGGCACCACTCTGCTTCAGGTTAGCCAGCCAAGATATCCTTGCTTCAAAATCTCACAAAAGCATGGACCCGCAGATCTTCCGGCTCAAGTTCTGGATACAAGGTATAGCGGATTTTACTTGCGTGTACTTCGTGAAGGAATGATTTCAACCGGCGATGCAATTGTCAAAAAAGAAAACGGAGACAGCAATGCTTCCGTGGCGCATGTACTGCATTTAATGCAGGTTGGGCTGCAAGAGGAAGCTGCTCTGGCAGAGCTTGTGGAGCTGGAAGCCCTCTCAGCCGTAGTACGGAACAAGTTTCGAAAACAGCTGGGTATGCCAGAGATCTAATCTTGGTCTGCTCAATAAAATAAACCTGGGGGCGTATGCCAGCCAGGTTTATTTCTGCTTGCGTGTTTGTTCAACTTTGCTTTGCTTAAGTAACTTAGCCGAGCAGCTGCCACTCACTACGTAATAAACCATATACGGCGTGATTCACGTAGCCATCGGGCAGCTTTTCTGCCTGTCTGATCACACCTTCGAGCACAAAACCAAGCCGTTCAGGAATTGCCCGGCTAGTTACGTTGGCGGTCGCGCAGCGAATTTCTACCCGCTGCAGCTCCATTTCCAGCAGTGCGTAGTCTACTAGAACTCGGCAGGCACTGGTCATATAACCTTTGCCTTCATAGCCATCACCAAGCCAATAGCCAATCCCTACCGAACGGTTATGCCAGTCAATCTGGTGATACCCAATGACGCCAGCGAGCTCGCCGCGGACCCAAAGTCCAGCAGTGAAGGCGCCATTGTCAGTGCCTTGTTTTATAGCATTTTTAATGAAATTAAGGGTGTGATCCTGTTCCGTAACGGCATCAACCCAAGGAAGCCATTGCCTAAGTCGTTCCCGCGAGCGCTCTACTAACGCGAATATGTGCCTAGCATGCTCAGGCATGAGTGGCTTTAAGATAAGCTCTTCGTCGATGACATAATTAAACAAGCGGTTGCCTCCTTTTCGGCACAAGGCCTTATGTATGATTATGGATTTTTTCTTATGATTATCATGCTACTCTATCGCCCGCAGAGAAGTCAAAAGGTCTAAAGATGCTAAAAATTGATCCAGGCCATGTGCCCCCTTTTATTGAACAATCTACAGTTAACGGGTATATTAGTAGGAAACATGTTTATACAAGAAGTAGTGTAACACTACAGAACGAAAGGTTGATAGCTGTGGAGAACCGTACTACCCCCTCCAATTTTATTAAAAATGTCATTACCGAAGACCTCCGTACGGGTAAAGTAAAAGAAGTTGTCACACGCTTTCCGCCGGAGCCGAACGGTTACTTACATATCGGACATGCCAAGGCGATTTGGATTAACTTTACACTGGCGGACGAGTTCGGTGGCAAGACTAACCTAAGATTTGACGACACGAATCCTGCCAAAGAAGATACGGAATATGTGAACTCCATTCAGGAAGATGTAAAGTGGCTGGGCTATGAATGGGAAGAGCTGCGTTTTGCATCGGATTATTTTGAGGAAATGTACAAACGTGCCGAATTATTAATTACTAAAGGTAAAGCTTATGTAGATGACCTCAGCGCGGATGAAATTCGCCAATTGCGGGGAACGCTGACGGAGCCAGGACAGAACAGCCCACATCGTGAGCGCAGCATCGAAGAGAATTTGGATCTGTTCCGCCGTATGCGGGCAGGGGAATTCAAAGATGGTGAGAAGGTTCTTCGTGCCAAGATCGATATGGCTTCACCAAATATTAATCTGCGTGATCCTGTCATCTATCGGATTACTCATGCGCATCACCATAATACAGGGGATAAATGGTGCATCTACCCGATGTACACGTTCGCTCATCCACTTGAGGACGCCATTGAAGGTGTAACTCACTCCCTTTGTTCGCTTGAGTTTGAAGATCAACGCCCATTTTATGATTGGGTCGTAGCGGAATGTGAGATGCCTTCTGTTCCGCATCAATATGAATTCGGCCGTCTGAATCTCGCTCAAACCATGACTAGTAAACGTAAGCTGAAGCTGCTGGTAGACGAAAAACATGTGGATGGCTGGGACGATCCGCGGATGCCAACGATCTCCGGCCTGCGCCGCAGAGGATATACGCCGGAAGCGATTCGTAAATTCGTGTACGAAGCAGGGATCTCCAAGAGTCAGGGTCTAGTGGACCTGCAAATGCTGGAGCACTTTATCCGGGAAGACCTTAAGTTAACTGTGCCTCGCACCATGGCTATACTTCGTCCGCTTAAGGTTGTTATCACCAATTATCCGGAAGGCCAAACAGAATGGCTTGAAGCGGAGAATAATACAGAGAATGAAGAAATGGGTGTACGCCAAATTCCGTTCTCTCGTGAGATTTATGTTGAGCGCGACGACTTTATGGAGAATCCGCCCAATAAATATTTCCGCTTGTTCCCCGGCAATGAAGTACGTCTGAAGCATGCTTATTTCATCAAATGTAATGAAGTCATTAAAGATGAGAATGGCGAGGTTGTTGAACTGCATTGTACGTATGATCCGGAAACAAAGAGTGGCAGTGGATTTACAGGCCGTAAGGTAAAAGGTACTCTGCACTGGGTAGAAGCTAGTCAAGCTGTGCCTGCAGAATTCCGTTTATACGAGCCACTGATTTCTGCTGAAGAAGTAGATGAAGCTGCAGAAGTTGAAGGTCTGGATTCCACGGTAGAGAAAGCGGAGCCTAGCTTCTTGAATCAGCTTAATCCTAAATCCATTGAAATCTTACAAGGTTTTGTGGAACCCGCGCTTAAGGACAGTGTGGCTCAGGATAAATTCCAGTTCTTCCGTCATGGCTATTTTAATGTAGATAGCAAATATTCGGCGCCTGGGCATCTCGTATTCAATCTTATCGTTTCACTGAAGAGTTCATTTCAGCCTCCAAAACAAGGCTAACACTTGATTCGTTCAGGTTCTTTATAATAAAACAGGCACAAACGTCCCGTTTAGGTACGTTTGTGCCTGTTTTTTATATTTTCGCTTATAATATTTCGATGTGAGAGAGTTCTTCCTCATCCTCTGTAGGGGGCCGGTAGCCTCCACGGTTTACAAAGAGCCACATGAAAGTAAAGCCTAGCGTTCCAAACAGTGTCAAGAAGACACCCGCTTGATACATGCTCTGTGCCCCTAGATTTTGATACATCCACCCGCCGAGAACTCCTCCAACAATACCGGCTATACCGCTCCAAGTCAGTGTGTAGAGCGCTTGTCCTGAAGCACGGTAAGGTCTTGGAATAAGAAGCATGGTCAGTTGAGTGCCTACATAGAAGAAACCCCCAAATGTTATGCAGTGTAAAATTTGAATGAGCACTACTTGGAGGGCTGTAGTCGCGTCCGCCATGAACCACCATCGTAGTACGAATAAAGCGCTAACCAGCGCAAGCCAGCCGAGCAGAACAGATATTTTACGTTTAAGGAATCGGTCGCAGAGAACAAATACACCCACTTCCAAAATAGAGGAGAGGAATACTGCGAGACCAATCATTCCCTTGGAGCCGCCTAGGTCCGTAATATACAAAGACATGAATGTAGTGTTCATGGTGTTCGGTATGGAAACTAGGATACCAAACAATATGAAACACAAGAAAAAGGGATTATAAATTAGTTTGCTGAAGCCTCTATACGGCATAGGAGCCATGCCAATGGTATGGTTAAGTTTCGGTAATGCAAGAATGGATAACATTGATGCACATAGTAAGCCTGCAAACAGATAGGACAAGATAGATACACCAGCCCAATCAAGGACCAATCCGGCGGCAATTGCAATTAGTGCCCACCCCAATGAACCCCAAAGCCGAAAAGAACGGAAGCGATAGTTAGTTCCGTCAATATAGCTGAGAATCATCGTATTGCTCTGAGCAAATAACGGTCCTTGGAAGAAATAGAACAAAAGAATGGAGATGTAGATCATCTCATATGTATTTGCCCGAAACATAAGCTGGGATAACACTAACGTTCCGATTAACATAAGCAAAACGATTCTCCGGATATTCTGGTATCGGTCAGTCCAGATTGCCCAGAATGGATTTGCAAAGATGGATACTAGCGCACCCATAGAAAATACGGCACCGATCTCTAATTTGTTCATCCCTACATCCAGCAGGTATAGTTGAAAGAAGCTGGAGAAGAGGACCATGGTTCCGTATACAAAAAAATTGAACCATTTTAAAGACGTGAAAGAAGATGGATAGTTAACGCCTTTCCGCAAATGCGTCACTCCTTTCCCACTAGATGTCTTGCATGGATATACTGACCAATATTAGGCCCTTCTATCACTGTAACACGTGTTGAAAAGGGATACAAACTTCCTTTTTTACTTTTTTACATTTTTTTAACGTTTATTTAAATTTGATCCGCTAAGTGACAAAAAACGCATATAACAAGTTTGCAGGTGGTAGAAATGTTAAGAGTTCGCTCCTCCTTATTAGGAATATGCCTGAGGATTATCTTATCTACGTTTGTATAAAAGAGAATCAATGGGTTTAACTTCAGTTTACAATTCAGGGCTAGGATGGGGTTAAGCGAAACAGAGAAGATACATTCTTCTCGCAGATTCACCAAGAAAAGGGGAGTTTTTGCATGAAAAAATCCGAAGCTAAGGGGAAAACGGCGCTGAAGCCATTCCTCACATTATTAAAAGAAACCAAGCCTTCATACGGCTTATTGGCAATAGCCATTGCACTAAGCATGATCTCGACATTGGTTAGTCTGGTGATCCCAATGTTTACCAAAAATCTGGTGGATGGCTTTTCTTTGGCTTCTGTCAGCAAGCTGCAAATTGCAGGCATAGCGGGTGCTTTTATCGCGCAGACGATCGCCGGGGGAATCTCTATCTATCTGCTGAATTATGTAGGCCAGAAGATGGTTGCAGGTCTTCGTGACCGGTTATGGCGTAAATTTTTAGTGTTGCCAGTAGCTTATTACAATGATAATCGGACAGGAGAAAGCGTCAGCCGGATGACGAATGATACAGGGATCATCAAAACGCTGATCTCTGAACATCTGGCCAGCTTATTTACCGGAGTGATTTCCATTGTGGGCTCCATTGCTGTGCTGTTATTTTTAAACTGGAAGATGACCCTTGTTCTGTTCACCGTTCTTCCACTATCTGCGTTGATTTTGGTGCCACTTGGACGGCAGATGTACAAAATCTCCAAAGGCATGCAGGACGAAACAGCTTCTTTTACCGCCACACTTAGTGGTGTATTGTCAGAGATCCGTCTGGTGAAATCCTCGGGTGCAGAGAAAAAAGAGTACGAAGCAGGCAAAACCGGAATTATGAACCTGCTCTCCTTTGGTATTCGTGAAGGCAAAATCAGCGCTATGATCAGCCCACTGGTCTCTTTTGTCTTTATGATGTTACTTGTGGTCATTATCGGTTATGGCGGAATGCAGGTATCTTCCGGGGCTTTGACAGCTGGAGAGCTGGTAGCCTTTATCCTGTATCTTATTCAGATTATTATGCCGCTTACTCAATTGACCACGTTCTTTACACAGATTCAGAAAGCTAAAGGGGCATCAGAGCGCATTATTGAAACCCTGGCAGCAGAAGAGGAGGTATATGAGGGCCAGGAAGAGGCGAACGGTGCAGAGGGTCCTATCTCGGTAGAAGATCTAAGCTTTGGATATAAAAATGGTGAGAATGTGCTAACCGATGTAAGCTTCCGGATGCTTCCGGGTCAGGTGACGGCTATTGTTGGACCGAGCGGGGGAGGCAAGACTACATTATTTTCACTGCTCGAACGATTCTATGAGCCTCAGAAAGGTATGGTTAAGCTAGGCGATAAACCAGTGTCAACCTTCTCATTACGCTCATGGCGGAAACTGATCGGGTACGTCTCACAGGAAAGCCCATTGTTGGCAGGTACGATTGCTGAGAATTTAACCTATGGATTGGATCGAGACGTTAGCATGGAGGAGATGCGCGCAGCAGCAGCAATGGCTTATGCAGATGGCTTTATCGATGAGCTTCCTGAAGGATATAATACGGATGTCGGTGAGAGAGGTGTGAAGCTCTCGGGTGGACAGCGGCAACGGATTGCTATTGCTAGAGCGCTGCTGCGGAATCCAAAGATTCTTATGCTTGATGAGGCGACCTCCAGTCTGGATAGCCAATCAGAGGCCGTAGTGCAGAAGGCACTGTCCAATTTGATGAAGGGCCGGACTACGATTGTAATTGCGCACCGTTTGGCTACTGTTGTAAATGCTGAGCAGATTATTTTTATGGAAAAGGGCCAGATTACCGGGATGGGAAGACATGAAGAACTGCTGGAAAACCATGAGCTATATCGTGAATTTGCCACCCAGCAGCTGCAGATGAATAACCTTGAGATTCAAGACAATAAAGAGGAGGCTCCAGTGATACATGACAAAAATACTAGTAGCGGACGACGATCCGCACATCCGCGAATTGGTAGAAGTATTTCTGAGAGCTGAGGGGATGGATGACATCTATGGAGCTTCTGATGGACTGGAGGCTCTTCAGATTCTGGAGAGCCATAACATAGACTTAGCCATTATTGATGTGATGATGCCCAATTTGGATGGCTGGGAGCTGTGCCGGAAGATGCGCCAAACCTATGATTTTCCGATATTGATGCTGACGGCTAAGGGAGAGACCTCACAAATTGTGAAGGGCTTTGAGCTGGGAAGTGATGACTATCTCGTCAAACCCTTTGAGCCAGTGGTGCTTATTGCGCGAGTAAAGGCGCTGCTCAAACGCTACCAAATCTCTGCTGCACAAAGTGTGGGGATTGGCCGGCTGCGAATGAATCGTAAAACCTACGAGGTATCCTCAGAGTATGGAGAAGTCACTTTGCCGCTTAAGGAATTTGAGCTGTTATTTAAGCTGGGCAGCTATCCGGGGCAGACATTGACTAGAGACAGGCTAATCGAAGAGATATGGGGTTATGATTTTGAAGGGAATGAGCGGACGCTCGATGTGCATATCAACCGTTTGCGCGAACGGTTCGCTCCTGATAAATACGGGTTTGTTATTCGTACCATCCGCGGATTAGGCTATCGGCTGGAGGCAGAGGCATGAACCGGTTTAAGGAGCTTCTTAAGCGGATTGGGATGACTTTTATTTACTTCGGTGGTGTTGGGATTAGCTGGAGTGCAGCTTATTTCTTGATGAACTGGATATATGGCAGGGTTGGACGCCCCTCTTCGGAGTATTTGACCCAGTTAATCGGCGTGATGGTCGGAATTGTGATTTTGTTTTTGATGGCATTGGTAACCTCCAAGTTATTCCGGGGCTGGGAACGTGTTTTTTATAAATCAATTATCGAAGGTTTAGGGCGGATTGCTAAGGGTGATTTCAATGTGGTACTTGATAATACAAAGGACTACGGTGATTTCGGTGAGATTGTAGAGAGTATCAACGTAATGGCCAGCGAACTGAGCCAGATGGAGACCATGCGTCAGGATTTTATCTCTAATGTATCGCATGAAATTCAATCTCCGCTAACCTCTATTCGGGGGTTTGCTCTTGCGCTGCAGGATGAAACTCTGAGTGTGAAGAGCAGGAGGCACTACCTTAATATTATAGTGGCTGAGAGTACCCGCGTATCTGGGCTCAGTGATAATTTATTGAAGCTGTCCGCGCTTGAATCGGGCAATTTTCCGTTTGAAAATCAGATTTACCGCCTGGATAAGCAGCTTAGAGATACGATTCTGGCTTCTGAACCACAGTGGTTGGAGAAAAAAATAGAGGTAGAGGCTGAACTGGAAGAAGTGAATGTATCTGCTGTAAAAGATTTAATGAGTCAGGTTTGGACTAATCTGCTGCATAACAGTATCAAGTTTACTCCGCAGAACGGTTGCATCCATATTAGCCTTCGCATGGTGGATGAGCAGGTAGAGGTGGAGATTCAAGATAGCGGGATTGGCATCTCGGAGGAAGATCTGCCTCGGATTTTCGAGCGTTTCTATAAGGCAGATAAAGCTAGAACCGCAAGTGGTGGCGGTAGTGGACTAGGTCTGTCATTGGTTAAAAAAATCGTTGAGCTGCATGAAGGTAAGGTAACTGCAAATAGTCGCCCGGGGGAAGGGACAGCGTTCAAGGTGAGCTTGCCAGTACGAATGAAATAAACTTGCTGTATGTGAAAAACAGCTGAAGCCGGTATTCTGGGTGGATTCGAAGACAATACCTTCCGTCCTGAGAAAAAGGCTACAAGAGCCGAGGCGGCGGCGACTATTTCTAAGCTGCTCGAAGCTCTATCTCTCTAATAGTGATTGAATAGCTCATCGCTAAGCTTTAAGCACAACGCCGCTTTCCCAGATCGTTCAGTGGGAAAGCGGCGTTTTTTGTATTTATGCAATTAAAAGAGGAACTATAATACCGGGATGGACGTTTATCCACCAATTTGAGACATGCGCCGAGCTGTCGGCGTGTGGCTCTGTGCTTTTTTCTCCAGAGCTAAGGCCATTTCATGGTTATGGGGTTTGTTGCCCAGCGCTTTCCGGAATAAGGCCTGCACAGCAGCAGGATCGCTTATTAAAGGACGGACATTGTATTCATCTGCCCAATACAGGCAAGCTTTGATGTGCCCATCTGCGGTAAGTCTCAGGCGGTTGCAATTATCGCAGAAGTGCTCGCTCACCGGATGAATCAGGCCGAATGTACCAAGGGCTCCGACAACCCGCCGATTCTGGGAAGGGCCATTCCCGGAGGGCATTTCTGCCGCTTCCGTTTCCCAACCAGCCTCAGTACAAGCTTCTACAACCCTTTCCAGAGGCAGATAAGTTTGGCGCCAAGCATCAGTAGCACTGCCAATCGGCATGTATTCTATAAAGCGTACATTTAGAGGACTCTCCAGCGTAAGGGAGATGAAGTCTTTGATTTCGTCGTCATTAATTCCTTTCATCAATACAACGTTAAGCTTTATCGGTTGAAGTCCGGCGGCTTGTGCGGCCTCGATCCCCTTTAATACCTTGGCGACTTCGCCGCCACGAGTAATCATAGAAAATCGATCCTGCCGTAAGGAGTCTAGGCTGATGTTTACCCGTGACAGACCGGCTTCTTTTAGCTGTGCTGCTTTGGCTGGAAGCATTAAACCATTTGTAGTCAGCGAAATATCTTCTATACCTGGGATCGCAGATATCATAGCAACAAGCTTTTCCAGATCTTTGCGGACAAGAGGTTCTCCACCAGTTAGTCGTACTTTACGTAATCCAAGAGGGGCTAGCGACTTAACGACTGCGGTAATTTCCTCGTAACTCAGAATCTCGTCCTGCGGTTGGAATTGCATCCCTTCCGCTGGCATACAATAGATGCAACGCAGGTTGCAGCGGTCGGTAACCGAAATGCGGATGTAATCGTGTAAACGTCCAAAAGGGTCCGTCAGCGGCTCCATGGCGTTGCTCCCTTCCTTTAAATCTGGCTGATAAATTGCTCTTATACTTTCTCGTATACACGCATAACGTCCCTAATAGGACAGAACGCAAAGTTGTTTATACTTGTTTAGAATTTTAAAGATCGCTTGGATTCACGTCAATGAGCAAAGTTCTGGACGACAGGGTTTCATTACATAAAACTGGACAAACTAGATAAGAAGATAACGCATATTGAACAACGGAAAGTGTGACAAAAGTACGACAAATAAAGTTTTTAGACATAGAATGCTCACGGAAAGCGCTTTTAATATCCGATATAATCTAGGTGCGGATTAGTTTTAACGTTCACTTTTGCGAAAACAGATAGGATACCGGAAACCGCACGTCGGTAATGTGACGGAGAGTGACCGGGAAACCATTGAGGAGGATTTGCAAAATGAGTACACATACTGTTCCATCGCTCACCGTTCCGGAGGCTTTTAGCCGTTGGTTGGAAAGTCGGGGATTAATATATCAGCTTTTAGTGGATTTTTTGGGTAGAAAACCATCACTCTCTCTAGTGGCTCAATGGAGCCGCAATCGCCAGATGAGTGTAGCGGCTGAGATGACGGAAGGCGGTCGGGAGCTGAAGCGCTATTTGAGTCAGGAACCGAACAAGCTGCCAATGATATGCGAGAAAGAGAGCAAAGAATATAAACGGCTTATGCAAGAACAGTCCGTTAGTTCTTTTAAATTGCGCGAAGCAGCGATTTTAGGACGCTCGGAGGATTTCTGTAACGTGCTTGCGGATGTGTACACCTCCGCTGGAATTGTATTCAATAAGTGTAATGGTGAAGCCGATGATCATATTGCTATTGAGCTCGAATTTATGGCAGTCATGCATGAGCGTATGCTTTACAATAGCTTTTCAATAAGAAGTGCTATGGAGCTGCTTGATATTCAGGAGTCCTTTTTGGAAAAGCATCTACTGCAATGGACACCGCAGTTCTGTCAGAAACTGAATGCAGCAACGGATAGTCCGCTATATCTAGGCCTCTCACATATGCTTGAGGAATTTCTGCCACTTGATCTGCAAATGCTTCGTTCCTGGAGAGCTTCACTGGAGAGCAGTGCAGCTACAAGCATTTAATATTAGAAAGCCCGGCCTAATTGATAGGTCGGGCTTTTGCGTGCTGGTCAAGTGGAAAAGAAGCGTTGTGTGAAGCACTAAATGATGATTAAATGAAGCACCAACTGAAGTAGTAATTGAAGTACCAACCGAAGCGCCTTATTGTTGCCTAACTCAAGCGCCGATAGAATAATTGGGCAATTTCTCCCTGAAATTCTAGAGTTTCTGGTCATTAGACTAATAATTAGGGAAAACCTCCCTAAAATATAGCTGATTCGGCGGTAATTAAAGAAATCCCCCTTATTATCAGGGAGGAATTCCCTAATTTCGTTCATTTAGAGCGAATATTGGCTTTTTTCAGGGATTTTTGCCCTAATTAGTTTAAGATCCACTCCGCACATCGCCCACGGTACTTCGTCCACCGTTCATAGCCCACTGCATATCGCATATCATACAGCACCCACAGTACATCAGCTATCACTCATCACTTATTTTTCACCGCTCAACTCTCCCTACTCACCACCCAACCTAATGGCGTTGAACATTGGCACAGCACACAGTCTATTGGCTAAAGCAAGAATCCGCTGTGCAGCCTTTTACTAAAAAAAGAAGCTGCCTCATAAGTAGAATTCACTACTTTGGAGACAGCCTCTCGTGTGAGCCTATTTACTTGTTCACATCATAGTTCTAATCAATTACCTTTTTGCTGCGGAATTTCATCAGGAATTCATACACGACTGGCACTACTACAAGTGTCAGAAGCGTGGAACTGACCAAACCACCGATTACGGTCACGCCGAGGCCCTTGGAGATAATTCCTGCACTGTTTTCAAGTCCAGTAACCAATGGCAGCAATGCACCGATCGTTGCAAGTGCAGTCATCAGGATTGGACGTAAACGTGTGCCACCTGCTTCAAGCAAGGCTTGACGCGTAGTGAGTCCTTCTTTTTCCTTATGAATAACGCGGTCGATAAGGACAATCGCATTCGTTACTACGATACCAATCAACATCAGCGCACCCATGAGCGAGGACACGTTTAAGGTTTCTCCAGCGATCAGAAGGGCAACGAGTACCCCGATCACTGTGAAAGGAAGTGAGAACAGGATAGCGAATGGTGCTAATCCACCGCCAAATGTAACCACAAGCACGAAGTATACGATGGCAATAGCAGCCGCCATAGCAATTCCTAATTGACCAAACGTATCATTGATCTGCTCGGTTACACCGCCGAAGGTAACAGTTACACCATCAGGCAATTCCATAGCGTCTATTTTTTCTTTCACGCTGTTCGAAGCGCTATTCACGTCACTCGAAATAATTTCGGCAGTAACATCTACCTTCATTTTACCGTCCATACGAGTAATCGAGTCAGGGGAGGAGCCATTTTCAATTTTAGCGACTTGCCCGATTGGCACGGAGATGCCTAGTGGGGAAGTCAAAGTAGCCTCTTCCATTTCTTTAATACTCTTGTACGTTTCTTTATCTGTTTCGATATAGACTTTGTAGTTCTTGCCGTCCAATTCTACTTCTGTGAGCACTGGACGTGTGCCTGCTGGACTCAGCTTCATCGCAATTTGTCCGGCTGTAAGTCCAAGGGAGCTAAGCTTCTGTTGATCCGCTACAATCGTATATTGATCGTAAGCTTCCTTGAGACTTGTTTCTGCGTCTTTGAAATTAGTGGTGTCAGCCTGTACGATTGAGGCAATCTCATCCGCGACTGGCTTCAGCTGATCCAGTTCATCTCCGAATACATTCACGGTCAGAGTGCTTCCACCCATGCCTCCACTCATCAGAGCGGACATGTCACCCCATACACCATCTGGCACTTCTGCGGTCAAACCTTCAATAAGCTTCTCTTTAACAGCTTCAAAATCAGGAGTGTCACTATCATAAACGATGAAAAATAGTCCTGAATTGCTGGATCCACCCATACCCATCGGGCTTCCGCCGCCAATGGAATATTGCATTTTGTCTATATGCTTCTGCGCTAAAATGTATTTTTCAGCTTTCAGACCTTGCTCTTGAACTTCCTCAATCCGTTGTCCAGCCTTTGGTGAATAAGTAAGCATTACGGTTTTATCCTCTTGGGATGGCATAAAGCTTACACCAATAGGTTTGATTAAGAACAAGCTGCCTGCAAGGAGAAGAACGGCAACTCCAAAAGTAACGAGCTTATGAGAAAGACACCAGTTCAGAATCTTTTGATAACCAGCAGAAAGTTTGTCTGGTTTCTCGCTGTGAGTTTTTTTACCTTTCAATCCATTACGGAACAACGAGTGAGCCATTGCAGGAACTAGGGTAATCGCAACTACTAATGAAGCGAGCAGGGCGAAGACCATGGTTAGAGCGAAAGGCAAGAACAGCTCACCAACCATACCACTAACCAAAGCAAGTGGTAAGAACACCGCGATGGTTACAATTGTAGAGGACATGATAGGCACGAACATTTCACGTGTGGCCGCACTGATTAATTCTCTACCCTTCAGTTTCTCACCAGATAAGGAGAGCCGTCGATATATGTTCTCTATGACTACAATCGAGTCATCGACTACCCGCCCAATCGCGACCGTCATCGCTCCCAGTGTCATCATATTAAGCGTAATGTCCATCTGCCGCAGACACAGCACTGCGATCAGCAGGGATAATGGAATAGAGATGATAGAAATAATCGTCGAACGAATATTCCGCAGGAACACCAAAATGATAATTACTGCGAATAAGGCACCAAATACCGCTTTGGACAACATCGTATTTACGGAGTCCTCAATGGGCTTACCTTGGTCAAGTAGAACAGTAAGGTCAATGCCTTTATATTGTGCTTTTAATTCTTCAGTTTTGTCTTTAACGCCATTTACAACATCAACAGTGTTGGCATCATTGGCTTTGACAATCTGAATACCGATCGATTCTTTACCATTTGTACGGGAGATGGATTCGGAATTGCCCACAACCTCAATCGTGGCCAGCTCTCCGAGCTTCACGGTTGGAAGTCCCATACTTGCAGCTCCGCCAGGAACAGCATTTCCAGCACCAGCACCAGCAGCTCCGTTAGCAGCACCAGCATCAACGCCGGCAGCTCCAGTAGCTCCAGTAGCTCCAGCACCAGCAGCGTTAGCGCCAGTTGGCATTACCGGAATGGTCACATTTTTAAGATCCTCAACGGTAGTGATGTTGCCATCCACGACAACTGCCTTTTGAGCCTTGTCCATCTCGAATAGTCCGAGTGGAACACGGAGGGAAGAGCCTTGAATGATACCTTTAACGGTATCTTCGGTCAGTCCATATTGATTAAGCTTATCTTGATTGAATTTGAGTGATACTTCTTTGACGTATTGACCAGAGATTTGGATAGAAGCGACACCCTCAACATCCTCCAGGGCCGGGCGAATATCGTTCTCAGCAATACGGGTCAGTTCCTCAAGATCCTGGGTATCCCCGTTAGAAAGACTGAGGGAGACAACAGGCATTGAGCTAAGACTAAAGCGGGAAATGGAAGGCTTCTGCACATTGTCTGGCAATGAGACTTCATTTAGTGATTCGCGCACTGCTGCTGTAGCATTATCCAGATTTGTTCCATAATCGAATTCAATTTGGATACTGGAGGCATTCTCCAAAGAAGTGGAGGTGATCGTCTTTACACCATCCACATTGCGGAGCTTTTGCTCCAACGGTTTGCTGACATCATTAACGACGCCTTCTGGTGCGGCCCCCGGATAAATGGTTGTTACGCTAAGATAGGGTATACTAATATTAGGCAAGGTTTCTTGCTTCATCGTCAGTCCGCTATATAAACCGGCAAACACAATAATTATCGTCAGAAGCCAAATGGCAAATTTGTTCCTGAGCGAGAAATTAATTAAGCTTTTCATAAGTTTCGTTTCTGCTCCTCTCGGCCCTCTTCTTTACGAAATAGGGCGCCATTATAAAAAATCATAATACTCACTATCCATGACTTTCTCTCTACCGAACTCTTCTTAGAGTCAATTAACGAAATACACATGAATTGTGCGGAATTGAGGCAATTAGCTTCCTCAGCTCTTCCAATTCTGCTGTGAGCTCAGAGCAGGATTGGAGGTTGGACAGCATCCCCTGAATGATTGCTTTTCGCGGGTGAGGGATAAGCACTTCACCTTCCAGAATGTTGAGCGATTCCAGCAGATCGGCTGCTTCTTCGGATGCTATACTATCTAGTTTACTGATCGCAGTCTTCATTTCTTTAATGAGCTGTAATGGATTTTTTCGTTTGTTCTCCTCATTCTCCGCCATCCAGTTTGCTAAAGTAGCAGAGTTGATTAGTGGAGCCTGTTTACTAGTAAGCAAGCCAGACACGATCATATCCATTAAATTCATTAGATGATCCGCCATATCGGCAATAGGTACCTGCGTATCCTTACGAAAAATAACCGCAATATAAGATTTGATGAGACCATGTCCGATCATACATAAATCTCCGGTATAGGGAACGACGTCTTTTCCGTAGAGCAACTCCATTTTTACCTGGAACCATCTTAAGAAGGAAGCGTTGTTTCTACGCAGCCAGTCCGGGACTTCAGTATCAAATCCTTTGCCCGCAACCTCCTGAATTTGACGCTGCAAGAACTCACGTAATTCGTACACATGACTTAGCAGAATTTCTATCTGATTCCTAAGCTTCTCACGTGGTGTTCGTCGGGTTTCCTGTTCTTCACGTAACAAGGGATCCCGAATCATCCGATAACAATAAAGGAAGATACTGCGCTCCAGTTCTTCTTTTGATTTAAATACCAGATATAAACTGCCCTTCGAAATCCCGCATAATTCAGCTATCTCTTGCATGGATGTGGACGAGGAGCCTTTTACAGCGAATAACTGCATAGCAATCTTAATAATCTGCTCCTGCTTATCAACAGTTTTATCATTCATTAAAGGATTAACCTCCTTTCTGACTACCCGGTTCTATAATTGACTAGTTGGTCAGAATAATTATATTCTATACAACCAGGCATTACAAATATCGGAACAGAAGGGTTACAGTTTTGTCGTAAATAGACTTTAAACAGTAATTTGCTAGGAAGAAATGTGTTCTTCATGTAATATATAAAATGTGTCAATTTCGTGTTGCTTGTATGAATAAGAAGGTAGGTAGAGTATGAGAAGAGGACTTCAATCTATAATTATCATTGGGGCATTCATAGCATTTTATTATTTTGGTTTCGGCATTTTTGGGAGTACTGCGGGAACGATTATTAGTATCTTCTCCACTCTGACAGTCATTTCGATTAGCTTGGCTATTTTTATGGAGAACCGTAATCCTTCTACAACAATGTCATGGATCTTATTGCTTGCGTTGATCCCGGTGCTGGGACTGGTCTTCTATTTTCTATTTGGGCAAAATGTGTTCAAACGCCGTAAATATGATAAAAAGGCACAAAGAGACCTTATGGCCTACGAAAGAATTGAGAATGACGCTTTACGTACGCACCAAGATTGGTCAGTCTTTGATCCCTCGCGCCAAAAACTGCTGCTGTTATCCAAAACTTTAGCACGTACTCCTATTTCCTTTGCATCAGAAACACGTATCCTCACTAATGGTGAAGAGACGTTTGGTACGTTATTGTTGGAGCTCCGTCAAGCTAAACATCACATTCATATGGAGTATTACATCTTCCGGGCGGACCACATTGGAACACGCATTAAACAAATTCTGATCGATAAAGCTCGCGCCGGTGTTGCAGTCAGATTTATGTATGATGCCGTTGGCAGTTTTCAGCTTTCCAAAGCTTTTTTGAAGGAAATGAGTGATGCCGGGGTTCAGGTGGCTTCGTACGGAAATTCAACATCCTTTTTTTCCAGTCGTGTGAATTACCGGAATCACCGTAAGATTGTTGTGATCGACGGCGATGTCGGATTCATGGGGGGTCTCAATGTAGGCGATGAATATTTAAGCCGCAGTAAGACTTATGGGTTTTGGCGTGACACACATATGTTGGTTAGAGGCGAAGCGGTACGGACGATGCAAATTATTTTTCTGCAAGATTGGATGCACACTACGGGTGAAAAAATACTGGAGCAAGACTATCTCACTCCGCAGCTTCGCTTTATGACAGGTGATGGTGCCGTACAGATTATTGCTAGTGGGCCGGATAACGAACGTCGTGCGCTCAAAAACATTTTCTTCTCCATGATCACTTCTGCCGAGAAATCGGTGTGGATTGCCAGTCCATATTTTATTCCTGATGAGGACATCTTAACTGCACTGCGTGTAGCTGCTGTTTCTGGTTTAGATGTGCGATTGTTATTCCCGGCTAAGCCGGATAAATGGATTCCGTTTCTGGCTTCACACTCTTATTTTCCGGCGTTGCTGGAAGCTGGCGTGAAGATCTATGAATATGAAAAGGGATTTATCCACTCGAAGCTGCTTATCGTTGATGGTGAAATAGCGACCATTGGCACGGCCAATATGGATATGCGCAGCTTCCACCTTAACTTTGAAGTGAATGCACTACTGATTCAGACGGAGAGCGTTGCTCGTATTGTTGCTGATTTTGAACGGGATTTATTATCTACCAGCTTAATTGAGCATGAGGAATTTATGAATAAGCGTATGGTGATCCGTATACTGGAATCTGCTGCTCGGCTTATGTCACCGTTACTATAACCCAAAAACCACCGCAGAGGGTGTTATCCCTCATCTGCGGTGGTTTTTGCTTTAAAAAGTGGTTAAACCCAAGGTGGTCTGCAACCGGAACAGAATGTACTTGAACCAAGTTACTTCCCCCTGATAAGCTTCAAGAGGCAGAGTATACTCATGGTCCTCGTTATTCCATAGTCGATTGAAGTAGGTTTCCATCTCGATATAAAGAGGCTGATCTTGTTTTACAGATACCCACAGATTATTCTCCAGGTTGTAGTCATCCAGATTGCGTGTCGTAAAATTGGTGGAACCGCCAAGAATGATGGAACTTCCAGTCTGTTTGGCAATGAAGAGCAACTTTGGATGATATTGCTCTTTGGTCGTATTGTACCAGCGAATAGAGATCTCTCCGTTTGTGCGCTTGTTCAAGTTCATGGCAACTGGACGGTTAGGAATGCCGATTTTATCACGGCCGAAGGCGTTCTGATTGGGGTCCAGTATCAATTTTACCGTAGCCCCTCGTTCGGTAGCCTCTACCAATTCATCGAGAATGGCATCATCGGCAAGGTAGAACATACCCATCCAAATGGTGTCACCCTTCTGCGCAGATTGGAGGGCTTGCCGTGCATATTTATATACCTTTCCTTCCGTTAAATAGCGGACCTCCATAGATTCTTCAGAGTGCTGATCCTTCTCTTTGGTGAAGTCTGGCTCATAAGTGAGTAGTGGCCCTGCATCCGAAAGATTGGCCGCGGCTTGTTCCGTCTGGAGAATATCAGCAATAATTGGGCCTTGTACTTCCAGAGCGATATTGGAATGATAGGCGCTGGCATCATGGATATTTCCTGAGGAGACTAGAGCGGTATTCTCACTAACAACCACCTTACGGTGGTTAGCCTTCACATTAAGTAGCTTCAAATAAGAACGTGCGGTAATATCCGGTCCTCCGCTGGCCATAAGATTAGGAATCCGGCCTTCGCCCGACTGTCCGAACCATTGAATAAAGGTACGCCAGACAGCGGAATAAGCAGGCGTAGAATCGCGTAGAGCATTTACATCGGTCAAAATCACTTTAATCCCCGCAGCCTTCAATTCTTCCAGAAGATGATTGGGTGCAGAGTTGTAATTGGTATTAACCTCATCTGTAATGAAGACGATCTCCATCTCAGGATAAGTTGTTTTTTGTAAAATAAGCTTGTCCGTCAACATTCGGCTGACCGGAGGAAAGGACTGATCTTTATGGGTATAATCATTGAAAAGAAAGAGGTCAATCACCAAAAATTCTTTGGACTCCTCGATAATTTGTAGAATCCTCGAAAGAATCTGACTCTCTTGAGTGCCCGTGGCTGTACCGTCCGAATAGGTCAGGTCGTGCCAGAAGGATACATGATTGGTTTTGTATATAGGGCTTTCATAGGAAATGCCGCGGGGTAAAGGTTTGTGGGTCTGGTAAGTCATTACGCCGATTAGCCAGAGAATTAGAATGAAGACAGCCCATAACACCATTGTACGGCGGCGTGAACCGGAACGTTTCTTCGTAGTTAAACCGGGAGAGTAGTTTATTTCTTTAGGTTTATAGGGGTGAACGGGTTGCTGACGATCTGAATTCATGGAAGTTCCTCCTGAAATTATTGCAGAGCACTTCCTTGTGATTGTTATGCTCCGGTGTATTACCAACCTATTAACACCTAGTGGAGCGAAATGAAGCAGCCCAAATATCCTTAACAGTAATGAAATAACATTCGGCTAGCTATAATGAGTTTGAGCAATTAGTACGATGTTTATGAAATTAATGATTACGAAACCGGAGAATTGTAATCGCTAACCTCATATTGTAAATTCATCTGTAGGGATATGTTATAATAAATCGAGTTTGGAAATAGGAGGAACGCAGCATGAATCATACGCCAGAAGAGGCCGTGCCATATGATGCGACTAGGCAGTCTGGCGCAGATCATGGCAAGGACCTACCGGCTGCAGAGGCTTCTGACAAAAGATCTTTATTGCCTACATCGAAGACAGGCGAACGCAAAATTGAACATGTACGGCTTTGCCTAAATGAAGAAGTAGGTGGCGTCGGTGTGACTACAGGGTTTGAACATTACAGATTTCAGCATAATGCTCTGCCAGAGCTGAATTTCGACGATATATCATTGCAGACTACGTTTTTGGATCGTAAGCTGCGTACACCGCTGCTCATCAGCTCGATGACAGGTGGCAGTGCAGCTACAGGAGCGATTAATGCCCGGTTAGCCGCAGCTGCGCAGCGTCGTGGTTGGGCGCTGGGTGTAGGTTCGGTTCGGGCGGCAGTGGAGCGTTCTGAGCTTACGGCAACCTTTTATGTGCGGGATCAAGCGCCTGATATTCCGGTTATCGCCAATATTGGTGCTGTACAGCTGTCCTATGGTTTTGGGATTGAGGAATGTCGCCGGGCTGTGGATATCGCAGGTGCTGATTTTCTTGTACTGCATCTGAATGGCCTGCAAGAGGTCTTTCAACCGGAAGGGAACACTGGTTTTGCCTCTTTGCTATCGCAGATAGAGAAGGTATGCCGGGCACTTGAGGTCCCTGTAGGTGTGAAAGAAGTAGGCTGGGGCATTGATGGAGATGCAGCTGCACGTCTTTATGATGCAGGAGCGGCTTTTATTGATGTTGCGGGTGCAGGCGGGACATCTTGGAGTCAGGTGGAGAAGTTCCGCAGTGTAGATCCTATACGGCGGGCAGCGGCGGAGGCTTTCGCAGATTGGGGCACTCCAACAGCTGATTGTATCACAGAGGTGCGCGCAGTTTCTCCGCAGGGCGCTTTGATTGGCAGCGGCGGACTGAAACATGGCGTGGATGCAGCGAAAGCATTGGCACTTGGAGCTGATCTGGCAGGCTTTGGCCGCAATCTGTTAGGGCCGGCTGTCGATTCTGAAGAGGCGCTGGATGCTGCATTAGCACAGGTAGAACTGGAGCTAAAAATAGCAATGTTTGGTATTGGCGCTCCAGATTTAGCAACTTTACGTGGAACTTCCCGTTTAATACGTAAATAGGATGGTAAATATTGAAGCGAGGAAGTGAGTAAGATTATGATTAAACTGATCCATATGGATGAGTCGGCCTTTCAATTTTTCTTAGGTCAAGCTACCCGGGATTATGCGGAAGATAAGATCAGCGCCGGTGCTTGGGATCCAGAGATCGCGATGAAGCTGTCTGAGGAAGCTATAACGCGCTCTTTGCCAAAAGGGCTGCACACAGATGGTGCTTATCTATATTCTATAGTAGAAATAAGCAGTGATGAACAGGTGGGTTATATCTGGTTTAACGTAAGTGAAGGCCGTGGTGGCCGCGAGGCTTTCATTTATGATTTTTATGTTTTTGAACCGTTCCAGAGTAAGGGTTATGGCAAGCAGGCTATGATCGCACTCGATGAAGAAGCCCGGGAGATGAATGTTACCAAAATCGGGTTGCACGTCTTCGGCCAGAACAATCGCGCATTTGAGCTATACAAAAAAATGGGGTATATCGTAACTGACATCACGATGTCTAAAGATCTATAGTCCATAAGTGTGAGGACCTCGAAAGAGGTCTTTTTTTGTTTTTCTACTGAATTATTATGTAAATAATTGTGATAAATATATTTGATTTAGGATGATTAGGAAAATATGATTAAAAATAAATTCCTGAAAATAGATTGAGTCATAAAGAGAGAAAAGGGGGGATTAAGGTGAGGCCAAGGACTGTATCGTGGGTGGTTGTTTCCGCAGTAGTATTACTATTACTGGTTAGCTGCAACAGTGGCGATTTACCAGGAAAGAAGAAATCTGAGTCTGAGCAAGTCCAGGCAAGTCCGGTTGCACCGCTAGCCTCTCCAGCTGTAGTTGAAGAACAATCGAAAGTAACGTTGCCTTCATTGACAGTGGAAAAAAGGCTAGAGGATTTTGATTACATGTGGAAGATTATTGAGGAGAACTATCCTTTCCTAGAGGTGAATAAACGTCTCAATGGAGAGGATTGGCTTGCTAAAAAAGAGGAATACCGCAATAAAATAGCAGCCGTGAAATCGGATGATGAGTTTTTGAGACGAATGAGATTTGTCCTTAGCAGATTAAACAATGGGCATACGAATTTTATATCCAAGGAGGAATATCCTTGGTACCTACATACCTATGTTCAGGCAGGTTTTGGTTATGAACCTTGGATCGACGTGGTTCAACAGCCTAACGTATTGGCCCGTTACAACCAGAAACCTTTAACGGAGCAGCAAAACTCTAATGATATCAATAACGATATGCATAATGGTGGAGATGGAGTAGGAGATGTAACAAAAAAGACTTCTGGGAATGTAAAAAAAGTCATTATAGAGCCCGATCGAATCGCTTATCTCGGTATGCAAAGCTTTGACGGGAGTCTCATGGAGATGGACAGCTCCGAGATCCATGATTTTTTAATAGAGGTAAAGGACTATAAGACATTAATATTAGATATCCGCGGAAATGGGGGAGGAAACAGTAATTATTGGAGAATTCATATTGTTCCTCTGTTGATTAATAAACCTATCGAATATAATACATACTTCCTTTATACAAGAGGCAAATATGCGGAGACTTTTATGCAGGCACGTCAGATCACAGCCGGGCAACAACCTATTTCCGGCATCAAAGATGAGCAACTGCCTAATCTGCCATCTGAGGCTTTAAAGATGTTCAAGACATATAGAAAAATAAATGATGTAGTAACTCCTAATAAATCTGTTGGATTTGAAGGGAAAATCTATTTGCTGGTTGATAGCTCTGTGTATTCATCAGCGGAAGGTCTTGCAGCCTTTGCAAAAGGCACCGGGTTTGCAACGGTTGTAGGCGGCAGGACAGGTGGGGATGGACTAGGGATAGATCCGCTTGTTGTTGCATTGCCAAATAGCGGTTATGTATTCAGGTTTTCCTTTGAAATGGGTCTGAATTCTGATGGAAGTTGTAATGAAGAGGTAAAGACTGTGCCTGATGTGGAGGTTGATCCAGATAAATCTAAGCCATTACTGGACCAGCCGGCGATAAAAAAGGTATTAGAGCTTGCGCGTTCGGACACATCTGCTTGACATCCGGTGTTGCTGGCGAATATGTTCTAATATATAATGGTTTAGATCGTATAGCTTATTCGGATGATCAATTTAGCTGAAAATAGGAGTTGTCATATAAATGGCTTTGAAAGCTGGAATCGTCGGTCTTCCTAACGTAGGAAAATCCACATTGTTTAATGCGATAACGCAAGCGGGAGCAGAATCCGCTAACTACCCTTTTTGTACCATTGACCCTAACGTTGGTGTTGTTGAAGTTCCAGACGAACGTCTTGATAAACTGACTGAGCTGGTACAGCCGAACAAGACCGTACCTACTGCTTTTGAATTTGTTGATATTGCTGGTCTCGTGCGTGGTGCGAGTAAAGGCGAAGGACTAGGCAACAAGTTCCTGGCCCATATCCGTGAAGTAGATGCTATCGTGCATGTGGTTCGTTGTTTTGAAGATGAGAACGTTACCCACGTTGATGGAAAAGTAAATCCGATCAGCGACATCCAGACCATTAATCTGGAGCTGATCCTTGCTGATATTGAGAGCATTGAGAAGCGGATTGAGCGTTCCCGTAAGAATATCAAAGGCGGCGACAAGAAATACGCTCAAGAAGTTGAACTGCTAGAACGCGTCAAAGAAGTACTCTACGAAGATAAACCTGCACGCAGTATAGAATTGTCTGATGACGAGAAGCTTATTATCCGTGATCTTCATTTGTTAACATTGAAGCCAGTGCTGTATGCGGCGAATGTAAGTGAAGATGAAGTGGCAAGTGCTGAGGACAATCCTTATGTACAGCAAGTTCGTGATTTCGCAGCTACTGAAGGTGCAGAAGTGGTTCCGATCAGTGCTAAGGTGGAAGCAGAAATTGCTGAGCTTGAAGGCGAGGATAAAGCTATGTTCCTGGAAGAGCTGGGACTGGAAGAATCCGGCCTTAACCGGTTGATTAAAGCGGCTTATAAACTGCTTGGCTTGTATACGTATTTCACAGCAGGCGTTCAGGAAGTTCGGGCGTGGACGATTCGCCGCGGCACCAAAGCACCTGGAGCTGCCGGTGTGATTCATACAGATTTCGAACGCGGATTTATCCGTGCTGAAGTAGTGGCTTACGCGGATCTTGTGGCAGCTGGTTCCATGAACGGTGCGAAGGAACGTGGTCAACTACGTCTTGAAGGTAAAGAATATTTGGTGCAAGACGGCGACGTAATGCATTTCCGTTTTAACGTTTAAGAAGTTTTAAGTGTACGAATGATAAAGGGGTCATCTCGAGCAGTGGGAGTTTCTATTGCTGGGATGATCCTTTTTAAAAATATAAGCTTTTTATTAAGGTATTGTGCGTACGGAACTGTAGCCATTTCACAATATCTTTGGTATAATATAAAGTCGTATATCTATTTTTATGACAGTACAAATTTGATGTTATATTTGCGAATTTGAAATTGAATCAGGAGAGGTGAATTCCCTTGTTGGACCGATTGCAATCCCTGGCGGACCGCTATGAGAAGCTCAGTGAACTGCTTTGTGATCCGGATGTTGCAAACGACAGTAAGAAACTGAGGGACTATTCCAAAGAACAATCAGACCTACAGCCCGCATTTGAGGCGTATACTGAATATAAGAGTGTAATGGAAGAGCTTGAAGCTGCTAAGCAGATGCAAGGCGAAAAGCTTGATGATGAGATGAAAGAAATGGTCAAGATGGAAATTGATGACCTTTCCAAACGTCAAGTGGAGCTGGAAGAGAGAATCCGCGTATTGCTGCTGCCTAAAGACCCGAATGATGATAAGAACGTAATCGTTGAAATTCGTGGTGCAGCGGGTGGTGATGAAGCAGCATTGTTCGCTTCAGACCTTTACCGGATGTACACTCGTTATGCTGATGCACAAGGATGGCGCGTTGAGTTAATGGATGTTAACGCGAGTGATCTTGGTGGATTCAAAGAGGTAATCTTCCTTATTAACGGCCGTGGTGCATACAGTAAGCTGAAATACGAAAGTGGTGCGCATCGCGTACAACGTATCCCAGCGACCGAATCCGGAGGTCGTATTC
This sequence comes from Paenibacillus sp. FSL E2-0190, assembly GCF_037992965.1. Taxonomy (NCBI): domain Bacteria; kingdom Bacillati; phylum Bacillota; class Bacilli; order Caryophanales; family Paenibacillaceae; genus Paenibacillus; species Paenibacillus sp. FSL E2-0190. Next base: position 6,607,134 of record NZ_CP150306.1, on the reverse strand, counting down.
ATACCTCTACTTCTACGGTGTCTGTGATGCCGGAAGCTGAGGCTTTTGAGATCGAGATCCATGATAAAGATATTCGTGTGGATACCTTCTGTTCAAGTGGTGCAGGCGGACAGTCTGTAAATACGACCAAGTCTGCAGTACGTGTAACCCATGTACCTACAGGCATCGTTGCTACCTGTCAGGACGGTAAGTCACAGAACTCCAATAAAGAAAAAGCGCTGCAAGTGCTTCGTGCCCGTATCTCTGATATGAAACGGCAGGAAGAAGAAGCGAAGTATGCTGGTGAACGGAAGAGCAAAGTAGGTACGGGTGACCGTAGTGAGCGCATTCGGACGTATAACTTCCCGCAGAGCCGGGTTACAGACCATCGTATTGGCCTGACACTGCACCGTTTGGAGCAGGTTATGAACGGAGAAATCACTGAAATTATCTCAGCCCTTTCAATCGCTGAACAAGCTGACTTGATGGATAATATGGATAATGGAGAATAATGCTTTGAACGATGGCGTATATGTCATGTCGGAAGTCAAAAGCATCCGGGAAGCCTTTGCGGAGGCTTCTTCTTTTTTGAGCCGGAGCGGCTGCAATGAACCGCAGCGCAGTGCACAATTGCTGCTGGAGCATGTGCTTGGAGTGTCTGGTGCAGCTTATTACATGGCGCTGGCAGATCCTTTTCCAGCTGCGGTTAAGGAAGCATTTGAGGCGGGAGTTACCCGCCGAGGCGCTGGTGAGCCGGTGCAGTATATCATCGGTGAGCAAGAATTCTACGGGCGGCCTTTTGAGGTGACGCCTGACGTGCTTATTCCGCGGCCGGAGACGGAGCTGCTTGTCGAGGCGATTTTACGTTACGGCGCGGAGCTTTGGCCGGACGGCGTCGTAACGCCGGGCGAAGCGGCGCTGGATAGCGCGGGCGGCGCGGGGGACGTGCGCGCCGCAAGACCGCTGGCCGCCGTCGATATCGGCGCCGGCAGCGGTGCGATCTCCGTCACGTTGGCGGCGGAAGCGCCGGCGTGGCGGGTCTGCGCCGGCGATATTTCGCCGGCGGCTCTGGCTGTGGCCGAGCGCAACGCTTTGCGCAATGGCACAGCTGTGGACTTTCGGCTCGGCGATCTGCTCGAGCCGTTCGCGGGGATGGAGACGGATATTCTCGTCTCCAACCCGCCATACATCCCCGGCGAGGATATCGCCGGGCTGCAGCGTGAGGTGCGCGACCATGAGCCGCGCACTGCGCTGGATGGCGGAGCGGACGGGCTGGACCCGTACCGCCGCATGATGGAGCAGCTGACGCTGCTCCCGGCACCGCCGCGCCTGATCGGCTTTGAGCTTGGCTTCGGTCAAGCTGAGCAAGTCGCTGCACTCCTTGCGGCAGCGGGCCATTGGACCGAGATTATCACCATTAATGATCTGGCTGGAATCCCGCGTCATGTGCTAGGCATAACGAGATAATATTGCCTGCTATGCAGAGGGTTCATTTTGTCCGGAGTAGAGAAATTGTATTTTCAATCCGACTTCCTTTACAATAGAATTTAGCAGGATTTCTTAGGGGATCATAAAGAAAGCCCAGATATAGAGTAGGGAGGCAGAGCGTGCTTCAGAAGATTAAAAAGATTGATGGTGCTATTGTAGTCGTTCTGTTATTACTCATGGTGGTCAGCATCTTCGCCATATATAGCGTTACTCATGGAAGAGAGAAGCTGGACGGACATCATATTCGTATGATGATGTATTATGCTATTGGTTTTGTAGCTTTTATTGGAATGACCTTTTTGGATTACAGAATATTAGTGAAATATGCGATATATATTTATCTGTTTGGGATAGGGATGCTGGTGCTCGTCAGCTTTTTGGGCGAGACCAAAAATAATGCGCAAGGCTGGTTGACCCTGCCGGGGGGCCTGAGTCTGCAGCCTGCAGAGCTGTTCAAGCTGATATTAATTCTTTTTCTGGCAGCCATGCTTGTCCGCAAGAATAAGAGTAAGCTTCTGTTCTGGCGGGATGTTGTGCCGCTCGGCCTTCTGACCTTGTTTCCGTTCCTTATTGTCCTTACCCAAAATGACCTTGGGAATGCCTTGTCTTACGTTGTGATTCTTGCGGGTCTGTTGTGGATTGGCAATATTAAATACACGCATGCATTAATCGGGCTGGTCATCGTGGCTAGTTCTGCGATTGCGGGAATTATGAGTTATATCCATTATCATGATGAAATTAAAACCTTTCTTACGGATATTGGACGATCTCACTGGATTGAACGTTTTGATCCTTGGCTTGTTCCAGACAAGGCAACAGCCAAAGCCCTTTATCATACTAAAAACGCCAAGCTGGCGATTGCATCAGGTGGAATGAGTGGCGAAGGCTACATGAACGGCAGCTCCGTTCAGACGGATCGGGTGCCATATACGTATTCAGATTCTATCTTTGTGCAGATTGCCGAAGAATTTGGGTTTGTAGGTTCGGCGTTTGTGTTGCTGCTGTACTTTATTTTGATTCACCGGATGATTCTGATTGCGCTGGAGTCTAGGGATAGAGCTGGCCCTTTCCTGATTGTCGGTGTTGTCGCGATGATGTTGTATCAGATTTTTGAGAATATCGGCGCATTTATCGGCTTGATGCCATTGACTGGTATTACGTTACCTTTCATCAGCTTCGGGGGTACATCACTGCTTATCAACATGGCCAGCATTGGTTTGGTAATGAGTGTACGTCTGCACGGGCAAGAAGTGGAAGAGGATTTTCCTAAACCTACTCCTTATGCAGCTGCCAAACAGGTGTAACTACGAAATAAAATAGAACCGTCAGGTCCTTATTGTTTAATAGGGGTGCTGGCGGTTCTTTTTGATGGAGGACGGCTTCGTCGGATTGGTGTAATATAATACGGACCGTTTCAGGTAAGCAGGCTGGAAGCAATTCGTATTTGTATTTGCATTTGTATCATATTCGTATTTGTATCCTGACTCGGACTCAGATGCGCTTATACTCGAATATTAACTACGTATTGGATAGTATCGGACCGCAAAGACGTTATTTGATCAAAAAGACTGGATTTACTGCAAAATGGCAAGTAATAACGACTCTGGAGTCCGCAAAAGTTCCCGTGAAGCAATAAATCCATAAATAAAGTCTACGGAGTCCGTTAGGTTTGGATCATAGAGTAAAATCACGTCAGAGTGTAATTTTAATAGAAAGATATTTTATAGATTGGCTACATAAATTTGGAATTATATTCACGAATGTTCTACAATAGAAAGGAACGACTTTCCCTGAGAGAGGAGAGTTGAAACCTTAACAGAGTAAGGGGCTTGCAGATGCTTCAAAAGTTCAAAAGGATTGATAAGGTAATCGTTACTGTTCTGATTATGCTGATGGTGATTAGTATTTTTTCAATATACAGTGTAACCAATGGAAGAATAACGCCTCCGATGAAATTGGATGGATTTCATTTACAAATGCTTAAATACTATATTTTAGGTTTTGTAGTTTTTATTGTGCTCGCTTTTGTGGACTTTAAGATATTTGTTAAACATGCACTTTATATTTATCTCTTGGGCTTAGTCTTGTTAGTGTCGGTTAGTTTTATTGGTAAAGTAGAGAACGGTGCTCAATTGGGACTTGAGATCGGTGGACTTAGGTTTCAGCCTGCCGAGCTGTTTAAATTGGTATTGATTCTTTTTTTATCATCGATCTTAATTCGAAAACAAGGGTCTACCTTAACCTTCTGGAAAGGGATTGTTCCTCTCACCATTCTTACGTTCATTCCATTTGGTATAGTCATTATGCAAAATGATTTGGGAAATGCCCTTAGCTACATCGTAATATTGATTGGGCTTCTATGGATCGGGAATATCAAATTGTCGCATGCACTCATCGGTTTGCTTATAGTGGGTGGGATCGGCCTTGCTGGGATTTTGAGCTACATAAACTATCATGATGAGGCAGTCAAATTTTTTGAAGGCATTGGTAAGGATCATTTAGTGGAGCGGTTTGACCCTTGGCTGGTACCTGATTTAGCGACAGATAAGGCAAGCTATCACACGAAAAATGCCAAAATAGCTATAGCCTCCGGGGGAATGAGTGGAGAGGGATATATGCAGGGCAGCTCTGTGCAGAATAATCGTGTCCCATATACCTATTCGGATGCGATATTCGTGCAGATTGCCGAGGAGTTTGGATTTGTGGGGTCTGCGCTACTGCTCTTGCTCTTTTTTATTTTGCTGCATCGGATGATATTGATTGCTCTCGAGAGTAAGGAGCGTAGCGGACCATTTCTAATCATTGGAATTACGGCTATGCTGTTGTATCAAATTCTTGAGAATGTTGGAGCTTTTATCGGCCTGATGCCGTTGACAGGAATAACACTTCCGTTTATCAGTTATGGAGGCACGTCTCTTCTGATTAATATGGCCAGCATGGGGGTCGTGATGAGCGTGCATCTTTATGGGCAGGATGTAGAGGAAGATTTGCAGCTGCATAAGGAGCTGGCATTGAAGTTATAATTTTAATAGATTCATAGGTTTGCAGTCTCTTATCTCCGGGCATACTACTAGCATGAGAGTTAAGAGGAGAGGGGCTGCAACAAATGAACGATAATCATATGGATAAAAGAGATTCCTTACGTGTAACTTTTAAGTATACTGCCATTTTAATTTGTTTTTTTATGGTCCTCATGATGGCTTGGGAAGGTCAAAAAACCGATGCTGCAGTAGCTGAAGTATCTATTCCCCAAGAATCTATCCGGTTACGTATTCTAGCTAATTCTGACGGAGCGCAAGATCAGCTGGTGAAACGGCAAATTCGCGATAAAATTGTGGAGCAAATGAACCAGTGGGTATCCGCTCTTGAGGATCCACAGAGCTTGGAGCAGGCACGTGCTCTGATTAGAAATCATCTGCCGGAGCTTAACGCGTTGGTTGGATCAGAGCTGGAGAAACGGGGCATTGAATATTCCTATAAAGTGGAGCTGGGCGTAGTCCCTTTTCCAACCAAATTATACGGTGGCACCGTCTATCCTGCTGGGGAGTATGAAGCTGTTCGGGTCACACTTGGTGCGGGCAAGGGGCAAAATTGGTGGTGTGTACTGTTTCCTCCGCTTTGCTTTATCGATGCAGGCTCTGGAGATGCGGCAGCACCTGCTGCTGACAAAGGTACAAAAACAGTGTCCGCTGCTGGTGCGGATAACAGTGCTAAGGTGAAATCAGCAGCTGCAAAAACAGTGCAGGCTGATTCCTCGGCAGGAAGTGCTTCATCAGGAGAAACTGCTGCTGAGCCAGAGGTACGGTTCTTCGTCTGGGAGCTGCTGCAAAACCTTTGGAACTGGATCAGTGGATTATGGTCGTAAGACCCCAGATGTGTTACTATTTTATAAGCAGATCTATCACGGCTCCCTACAGGGGCCGTTTTTTTGCTAAGCTAAATTATATCTTCTAGAAAGCCTGTGATGAGAATGAATGAACACAATAATCCTTTATTCGCCGTTCAGCGGCGGAGTGGAAATAGAGATGAGACTGTATACTGGAAGTTGAATTCCGCTGAGGGAACGAACTCTGAGGTATTTCAGCCGAATGAAGCTGACAAGCTGGCGATAGCGGAGGCAGCAACAATGCTTCGTGAAGGCGGAACCGTGGCTTTTACAACCGAAACCGTCTACGGGCTAGGGGCGGATGCCCGAAATACGGCGGCAGTTGAGGCTGTTTTTGCGGCAAAAGGACGGCCCTCTGACAATCCGTTAATTGTGCATATTGCGGATACGGCAGCTTTGGACGAGCTTGTTGTAGAGGTGCATCCTAAGGCGGCCGCGCTGATGGCAGCTTATTGGCCTGGTCCGCTGACAGTTGTGCTTCCTGTTCGTGAAGGTGTACTGTCGCCCTGTGTGACGGCGGGTTTGGATACGGTTGGTGTGCGGATGCCGGATCATCCGGTAGCTCTAGCACTGATAAGTGCCGCAGGTTGTCCAGTTGCGGCGCCCAGTGCTAATCGTTCGGGTCGCCCGAGCCCGACATTAGCTTCGCATGTGATGGAAGATTTGGCTGGATACATTGATGGCGTCCTTGATGGTGGTGCTGCTGGAGTTGGACTAGAGTCAACAGTCGTGCAGGTACAGCCTGACGGAAAAGTTGCTGTGCTGCGCCCCGGCGGGATTACTTCGGAACAATTGGCTGCAGTGGTGGGAGCAGAAGCTGTAAGCTCAGAGCCCGGTAATGCTGAGACAACTGCTACCGCTACCGCAACCGCTACTGTCTTGGCTGATTCGGGGACGACAAACTCTGTTATTGATTTCAGTACTGCTGAGCCAATCACAGCTAAAGCAACTACCGCGCAATCTTCAGCGGATTGCCTGAATGTTAACAATCGTGAGCCTTTCGAAAGGGCTTCCGCATCTATTGAGCAGCATGGTGCGGATGCTGCTGGCGATATTTCGGCGCCGCGCGCGCCGGGCATGAAGTACACGCACTACGCACCGCGCGGCTGGCTTGGTGTAGTGCGCGGCTCTTCCCCGCAGCGCGTGGCGGATGAAGCCGCAAGTCAACTTCAGGCGGCGCAGCTAAACGGCGAGGTCACGGGCTTGCTCCTCTTCGATGAGCATAAGGCCCTTTATCCCGCCGACCCTGCCGCCTGTGTTCTTTCCCTCGGCTCGTTATCCTCGCCGGAGGAAGGGGCTCGCTCCCTATATGCCGCCTTGCGGTGCTTCGATGAAGCGGGAGCGACTTACATCTTAGCCGAGGCTTGCCCGTATACCGGCCTCGGCGCTGCAATCATGAACCGGCTTATGAAAGCCGCCGGCGGATCTGTCATCGACGCCGGATAACCACGGCATTGCTTTTTCGTATATGACTCCCATATGAAGTCATGATTACCCCCTTGTCCGCATATCGTTGTTGTACAAGATATTTCGGACTTGGGGGGTTAAGCATGGGCTTAGGAGATGTATATACCGAATGGGGGCAGATTGTTACCATTACTATAATGGCGGTTGCATTAGGGATGGATGCTTTTTCGCTCGGTGTAGGGATCGGGATGAAAGGTATTCGTCTGCTGCATATTCTGCAAATGAGTCTGCTCATTGCTGTTTTTCATATGCTGATGCCTCTCCTGGGTTTATTGACAGGAAGTTATGTCGGACACCTGTTAGGTCAAGTAACGACTTATGCTGCTGGAGGTCTTCTAGTTCTTTTGGGCGGGCATATGGTGTACAACTCCTTTCGTCCGGACACAGGAAGCTCACGAGCTATGGATCATCGAACCTTGTGGGGGATGATACTTCTTTCGCTCAGTGTCAGTATTGACTCTTTCTCTGTGGGTGTATCACTGGGGATGTTTGTGAATGGAGTACTTTTGACCATCTTAGCCTTCGGTGCTTGCGGGGGACTAATGTCGATTCTAGGGTTGCTAATTGGACGGCATGTCAGTCGTGGTCTAGGGGATTATGGAGAAGCGCTAGGCGGTGCAATACTTCTGGGGTTTGGCTTGCTATTCATCTTTTGATACAATAACGGCATTAGAATATTTAATTTCATGGGGGTGCAAAACATGCTGCATATTTTATTCGTCTGCACCGGGAATACATGCCGAAGTCCTATGGCTGAGGGGCTTTTACGAAAGCTCGCGAAGGAACGTGGAATCGACCTGGAAGTGCGGTCTGCAGGTGTATCCGCCATTTCCGGTACTTCTATATCAAGACATGCTGCAGCTATACTGCAGGAAGAAGGAATTCATGATTCAATGGAGTCGTCACAATTGACAGGTCAAGCTGTCGCTTGGGCCGACCTTGTGCTGACCTTGACGGGTGGGCATAAGCAGCATTTGCTGCAGTATTTTCCAGATGCTGTAACGAAAACCTATACATTGAAGGAATACGTGCATGATGAAGATGCGGTGACGGAAGATATCAAGGAATTGGACAGCCTTTACGCAGATGCGGAGTTGAGCTTAGCACTTGGTGGTGAACCGAATGCAACGGATCTGCAGCGGATGATTGAGATTCGCCAGCGTATTCCGAGCTTCGATATTTCTGATCCATTTGGTGGCACGCGTGAGGACTATGAGCTAACTGCTGCTGAGATTCGCACTGCGCTATTCAGTTTGCTGGATAAGCTGGAAACCTTCCGCCATTTGTAAATGGTTGATTTTCAGTTCACTTTGCTTTAAGATGAAGTTACAAATAATCGGTTCCGATGTAACTGGCGACAAATGTGGATCAAACCACGATGGAGCATCGGAATAAACGGCCGGTCGCCTGGGCAAAAGAGCAAATCCGCAGCTACCTGCGGACTGCTCTTTTTTGTTTAAAATAAGCTTGTTTGAAGTTTGAGGAGGTAGAGTGATGGACGAAGTTGTGGAGCTATCATTAACTGAAGCCACCGTCACTGTGTTAAGGGAGTTGGCGGAGGCTGGTAACCTTGGGTCAGGCAAAATTGTTGTCGTCGGAGTGAGCACAAGTGAGGTTGCTGGTGTCCGGATTGGAACTGGTGGTGCACTTGAAGTTGCAGAACAACTGCTTGAAGGTGTTCGTTTAGTAGCAGCGGAAAAAGGATTTCATCCGGTGTATCAGTGCTGCGAGCATTTAAATCGTGCACTTGTAATGGAACGCTCTCTGCTAGAGTCACTTGGTCTGAAGGAAGTATCAGCTGTACCTATACGAGGTGCTGGAGGTTCGATGGCTACGGCTGCTTATCACGCTATGAAAGATCCTGTTTTGGCGGAAACGATAGAAGCTCATGCTGGTTTAGATATTGGCGAGACACTGATAGGAATGCATTTACGGCGGGTAGCCGTTCCTTTCCGTCCGACTCTACGATACATTGGAGCAGCCAGAGTGAATGCGGCATGGACCAGACCCCCACTAATTGGCGGGGAACGTGCGGTATATCGTGCTCCAGAACAAAGTGGTTCACAGTTTTGTGATTAACGAACTTTAGTTTTTATATTTTTTGCAGAAACGTAGACCTAAGTCTCTTTATGGCGGGCAAATCGTTTCTACTTAAATACAACATATCTACACACACTAGGGAGGAAATAAGAACATGGAACAATTGCGTAAGAGTGACCCGGCAGTACTGGAAGCGATGGAACTGGAACTGAAACGTCAGCGTGCCAACATTGAGCTTATTGCCTCAGAGAATATCGTTAGCGAAGCCGTAATGGAAGCTATGGGCTCCGTGCTTACGAACAAATATGCAGAAGGTTATCCAGGCAAACGTTATTATGGCGGCTGTGAAGATGTAGATATCGTTGAGAACCTTGCTCGTGATCGTGCAAAAGAATTGTTTGGCGCGGATCATGTCAACGTACAACCACATTCCGGCGCTCAAGCAAATATGGCAGTTTATCTGGCTGCACTTAAGCCTGGCGACACCGTTCTTGGAATGAATTTGGCGCACGGTGGTCATTTGACACATGGTAGCCCAGTTAATGCTTCTGGATTGCTTTATAACTTCGTTGCTTATGGAGTACAAGAAGATACTTTCCTAATTGATTATGATGAAGTACGTAAAGCAGCCTTCAAGCACCGTCCAAAAATGATTGTAGCTGGTGCTAGTGCCTATCCGCGTATTATTGATTTCGAAAAACTTGGCGCTATCGCCAATGATGTGGGTGCGCTATTTATGGTAGATATGGCCCATATCGCAGGATTGGTTGCTGCTGGTCTTCATCCGAGCCCGGTTCCTCATGCTCATTTCGTTACAACTACTACGCATAAGACTTTGCGCGGTCCCCGCGGAGGTATGATTATGTGCAGACAGCCTTGGGCAGCTGCTATTGATAAAGCGGTATTCCCTGGTTCCCAAGGTGGACCTCTGATGCATGTAATTGCTTCAAAAGCAGTCGCATTTGGTGAGGCATTGCAGCCATCCTTTAAGACTTATGCTCAAAATGTAGTGAAGAACGCTAATGTTCTTGCAGAAACGTTGATCAGCGAAGGGGTTAACATTGTATCCGGAGGTACAGATAACCACTTGATGCTGCTGGATACCCGTAATCTGAACATTACCGGAAAAGATGCGGAAAAAGTACTAGATTCCATCGGGATTACTGTGAATAAAAACGCAATTCCATTTGATCCTACAAGTCCTTTCGTAACAAGCGGTATTCGTATTGGTACACCTGCAGTCACATCCCGTGGTATGGACGAGCAGGCGATGGTCACTATTGGACGTATCATTGCTAATGTTCTAAAGAATCCGAAGGATGAGGCAAACTTGGCAGAATCTGCGCGTCAAGTGGCTGAGTTGACTGACCAATACCCTCTTTATCCAGAGTTGAAATACTAAATCTTTGCTTCTAATAAGAAATGATTCTGCCTCCATCCATACCCTCTTCCGGGTTTGATGGAGGCTTTTTTGTTGCATATTGTTCACAAATATCACTGTAGGTAATAGATGAAATTGAATGAAATTAATCATGAAAGTTCATGGAACTTTCAATAAAATTAGTGAAAATAATGTGAATAGTATGAAAAAGCCAAAGTTGCACAACATAATCTAGGTTTTATAAGTGATTGGTTTCCTAATTAAGCCAATCATTACCTTTAAAAACAAGGAAATACAAAGGAATATGTTCAATGTGAGTTCAAGTACCATTCTGAGGTGAAATGCAGCGGCGGGAGTGCTATAATAGACAGGATTTAGCCACTGAGAAGCAAAGCGCTTTCTATGGCTATAGACAAGACTTACAATTACCGGAGGGACAGTAAATGGGAAAATTGGTGATTTGCGATCATCCTTTAATTCAACACAAACTAACATTTATTCGCGACGTTAGAACAAACACGAAGGATTTCAGAGAACATGTTGACGAAGTTGCCACATTGATGGCTTATGAGATTACACGTGATATTCCACTAGAGACCATTACGGTACAAACACCGGTCACTGAGACGGAAAGCAAAGTGATTTCGGGAAGAATGCTGGGGCTTATTCCTATTCTTCGTGCGGGTTTAGGTATGCTTGAAGGTGTACTGAAGCTTCTACCTGCGGCTAAAGTAGGACATGTAGGGCTTTTCCGTGATCCAGACACTCTTCAACCAGTGGAGTATTATATCAAGCTTCCAACGGACGTACAGGAACGTGAATTGATAGTAATTGACCCGATGCTTGCTACAGGCGGATCCGCAATTGCTGCGATTACCTCACTGAAGAACCGTGGCTGTACACAGATCAAAATGATGAACTTGATTGCAGCGCCAGAAGGTGTTGCTGCAGTTCAGGAAGCTCATCCGGATGTTGATATTTATGTAGCAGCGCTTGATGATCATTTGAATGAACATGGTTACATCGTGCCAGGTCTTGGTGATGCTGGTGACCGTCTTTATGGAACCAAGTAATAAGTAATTAAGTATTAAGTATAGTAATGCGAGAATATTTGATGAGAGGGTAGGGGTTATGTCCAAAATCAAAGTAATGACTATTTTCGGAGTGCGCCCCGAGGCGATCAAGATGGCTCCTCTGGTTCTTGAACTGAAGAAGCATCCTGAGCATATCGAATCAATAGTATGTGTAACAGCACAGCATAGAGAACTGCTCGATCAAGTGTTGGAAGTGTTTAATATCACCCCTGATTACGATTTGGACGTGATGAAGGACCGTCAGACCTTGAATGAGATTACTATTCGTGTGCTTGAAGGTTTGGAACCTGTACTGAAAGAAGTTAAACCTGACCTCGTGCTGGTGCATGGGGACACCTTAACAACGTTTTTAGCTAGTTACGCTTCCTTCCTGCAGCAAATTCAGGTTGGGCACGTAGAAGCAGGACTTAGGACATGGAACAAATTGTCTCCGTATCCTGAAGAAATGAACCGTCAACTCACAGGTGTGTTAGCTGATCTGCATTTCGCTCCAACCGATTTGTCAGCTAACAATCTGAGACACGAGAACAAAAAAGAATCAAGTATTTATATCACAGGCAACACCGTAACTGATGTGTTTCAATATACCGTACAGCCGGATTACCGGCATCCTGTTTTGGATTTTGCTTCAGGAAAAAGACTTATTTTGATGACCGCTCACCGCAGAGAATCTCAAGGTGAACCGCATCGTAATATCTTCCGAGCTATTAAAAGAATCGCTGATGAATTCGAAGATGTCGCCATTGTTTACCCTGTGCATCCGAGTCCTGCCGTTAAGGAACCTGCGCATGAGATACTGGGAGGACATCCGAGAATTAAGCTGATTGATCCGCTGGATGTCGTGGACCTGCATAATTTTTATCCGCATACCCACTTGATATTGACCGATTCCGGCGGTCTGCAAGAGGAAGCTCCTTCTTATGGAGTGCCTGTTCTTGTGCTTCGTGATACAACGGAGCGTCCCGAAGGGATAGAGGCTGGAACGCTGGAACTTGTGGGCACGGACGAGGAGAAGGTGTATCAACGGACACATGCTCTTTTGACTGATAATGAGCTCTATCAGTCGATGAGTCGGGCCGCCAACCCGTATGGAGATGGCAAGGCTTCCCAACGGATTGTCAATGCGATTTTGCACCATTTTGGTGTTAATAAGGAACGTCCTGAAGAGTTTCACAGAATGTTCACAAAAAAATAAATAATTTCAATTAAACTAATATCTGATCTGATTAAAATCAACATACAGTGAAACTGTACGGTTTATATGGTTTTGGAACGTTTTGCTGTGATTATTTTCATGTTTTCAAGGGTTTTTAGGCAATGTTCAATGAATTGACAAAGACTCAGGAAATTCAGTAAAATTAGTTGGGATTGTAGCCCATGAAAGAACAAAATAGCAAGGACAGCTTGTTACAGACCGCGCTTGTCATTGGAAGTGCAGGCACTTTGCTTGCCGCTTACATTCTTATTGGTTTTTTTGCGGCAAGATGGCTGAAAGACCTGATGGAGGGGCCGAAATATTGGCTCGCCATTGGCACTATAACTGGAATGATTCTGGGAATTGTGAATGTCGCCTTGTTAATTAAAAAATTTTTGGGGGAGCAGAATGGATAATATGACTCCCATGATCAATACCGTCACTAGAGTTACGCTCGTCCTTATGGCAGGACTCTTAATGGGCTGGGTGCTTCATCATGAGACCCGGGCGATTACACTGGGCATGACTCTGGGTCTGGTGGCGGGATTGGTAAACTTTCGTTATCTGGCCGTCAAGGTTCGACGGGTTACGCAGTCGATTGCGAGCAACGAAGGGAATGCCTTCAGCCTCGGTTTTGTTACACGGATTAGCTTCGCAATTTTGGTCACCATGTTCTCGGTCAAGATTGAGCATTTCTCCCTGGTAGCAACTGTTTCGGGCGTATTCATTCCTCAGCTTCTCGCCATTCCTGCGGGGATATATCTGAGTGTGAAGAATAAGCTTTAACCAGATTAAAGAGAAAGGGGGATGATACTATGCATGACATGCCGAAAATATTTGTCGGGGGAATACCGATAGATTTATCCGCCGTGTTGATGCTTCTGATCAGTTGTACAGTGGTGTTTGTTCTGGTTATGCTTTCGGTTCGTAAGCTTTCCGTTGAAAATCCATCCAAGCTTCAGAACTTCATGGAATGGGTTGTGGAATTTGTAGAGGGTGTCATAAGCAGTGCCATGGATCTGAAGAAAGGAAAACCTTACATATCTTTAGGGTTGACATTGATTCTGTTTATCTTTGTTTCCAATCTACTTGGATTGCCTTTCTCCGTTGTAACTGAGGCGCATGGACCTGTAACAGTGTTTGGCCACGTGATTGAAGCAACTAAGAACTTGGCGAATGGTGAGCATGCAGAAATTTTATGGTACAAGTCGCCAACTGCTGACATTAACGTCACTGCAGGATTGGCAATCATAGTATTTGTACTGATGAACTTTCTGGGCATTAAGCTCAACGGCAAACATTATTTCAAACACTACATCGAGCCGTTTCCAATCTTTTTGCCACTGAACATTATCGAAAACCTGGCAAAACCTGTAGCGTTGGCTATTCGTCTATTCGCTAACATTTTCGCCGGAGAAGTACTGATTACAGTCATTTTGAAGCTGGGGATTCTCAGTATTCCGTTCCTGGCTGTATGGCAGGGCTTCAGTATTTTCGTCGGGGCACTACAAGCGTTTATCTTTACGATTCTGACGATGGTTTATATCGCACAGATGACGATTCACGAAGAAGAAGCACATTAATGAACTGCTGCGAAGAGAACGGCTATCGTCTGATTTTCCTTCGTGGGAGATATCTTATATCATTAAACACAAATATGAACCGAAATTAAAGGAGGATATTTACAAATGGAATTTTTAGCAGCAGCAATAGCGGTTGGATTGGGTGCACTTGGCGCAGGTCTTGGTAACGGTATGATCGTTAGTAGAACAGTTGAGTCCATCGCTCGTCAACCAGAAGCGAAAAATGCTTTGCAAACAACAATGTTTATTGGTGTAGGTATCGTCGAAGTTATTCCGTTGGCAGCAACAGTTATCGCATTCCTGATTATGTTTACTTAATAAACCGTAGTTACGGTTTGGCGGGGACGGCCGATGCCATCCGCGCCTTACTTTTGTATACGTCCGCATGACGCGGTAACGGAAGGGAGTGACCTCAGTGGATATTGTTTGGACAAACATAGTATTTTCAATTGTCGCCTTTGGGATTTTATATTTCTTGCTTAGCAAGTATGCGTTCAGCAAACTTTTTGCAGTTATGGAGAAACGCCGTGAGCTGGTAATGCAGCAAATGGACGAAGCTGCGAAGACTAGAGAACAAGCGGTCGCGTATGTGGAAGAGCAGAAGCAAGCGCTGAACAGTGCACGCCAGGAAGCTCAACAGATTATTCAACAATCGCAAATCACAAGCAATCTACAGGTAGAACAAACTTTGGCACAAGCCAAAGCAGATGCAGCACGTGTCAAAGAAGAGGCCGTGCGCGATATCGAGAACGAAAAGAACAAAGCAGTGGAAGAGTTGCGCAGCGAAATTGGAACGGCATCTGTTCGTATTGCTTCTAAACTTCTTAAGAAAGAAGTTAGTGCTAACGGCGAGCAGGAGCAACTTGTGAACCAATACCTCAAAGAGGTAGGAGGCCAATCATGAGCCGCGATACGGTAGTTGCCAAGCGCTACGCTAGAGCATTGTACAGTGCAGCGGTAGAGAAAGGGATTACCCTTGAAGTAGAAGAAGAGCTCAAGGCAGTGGTTGGATTATTACATTCCGACCAAGAGATAAAGCGGTTTATTCTTGCACCGCGCATCTCGGAGTCCGACAAGCTGAAAGTGCTGCGCACAGCGCTTCAAGATAAGCTCTCTCCCATCGTGATGAACATTGTAGAATTGTTAGTAGAGCGAGGCAGAACCGATATTTTTGCCGATCTGCTGGATACGTATATCAAGATTGAAGGAGACGCTCTTGGCATTGGTGATGCTAAGGTATACTCTGTTTATTCTTTAAGTGAAGAAGAAAAAGCAGCTGTAGCTGCAGAATTCGGCCAACTCGTAAACCGTAAAATCCGGATTACGAATGTGGTGGACCCAAGCCTGTTGGGAGGACTGAAAGTTTATATCGGCGATACGCTGTATGACGGCAGTCTGTCTAACAAATTGGAGCGTCTCGAGAAATCCTTTAATGATAAGCATAGAAGATAGGGGTGAGGATATTGGGCATCAGACCTGAAGAGATCAGCACTTTGATCAAAAGTCAAATTGAGGAATATAAAGCCGATATCGAAGTTGCCGAAGTCGGCACCGTCATTCAAGTCGGCGACGGTATCGCCCGTGTCTACGGTCTGGAAAACGCAATGGCTGGCGAATTGCTAGAGTTCTCCAACGGAGTAGTGGGCATGGCGCTCAATCTGGAAGAAAGCAACGTCGGTGTTGTTATTCTGGGTGAGTACAAGGAAATTCGTGAAGGCGATCAAGTAAAACGTACAGGACAAATTATGCAAGTTCCTGTTGGTGAAGCTCTGCTCGGTCGTGTAGTTAACGCACTTGGTATGCCGCTTGACGGCAAAGGCCCAATTGCTACAACTGAATTCCGTCCTGTAGAAAATAATGCACCAGGTGTTATCGATCGTAAATCGGTACATGAACCGATGCAAACAGGTCTTAAAGCCATTGATGCGATGGTACCAATCGGTCGTGGACAACGCGAACTTATCATTGGTGACCGTCAAACAGGTAAGACTGCAATCGCAATTGACGCGATTATCAACCAAAAAGGCAACGGTATGAAATGTATTTATGTTGCCATTGGTCAAAAGCAATCCACAGTAGCACAGGTTGTAGAAACTCTTCGCCGTCATGGCGCTTTGGAATATACAATCGTTGTAACTGCATCGGCTTCCGAGCCGTCCCCATTGTTGTACATTGCTCCATACGCAGGTTGCGCAATGGGCGAATACTTCATGTACAAGGGCGAGCACGTACTGATCATTTACGATGACCTTTCGAAACAAGCTTCGGCTTATCGCGAATTGTCCCTGTTGCTTCGTCGTCCACCGGGTCGTGAAGCATTCCCGGGTGACGTATTCTACTTGCACTCCCGTCTTTTGGAGCGTGCAGCTAAGCTTAGTGATGAGCTCGGTGGTGGTTCATTAACCGCACTTCCATTTATCGAAACACAGGCATCTGACGTATCAGCTTACATTCCTACGAACGTAATCTCGATTACAGATGGTCAAATCTTCCTTGAATCCGATCTGTTCTACTCTGGTCAACGTCCGGCGATCAACGTCGGTATCTCCGTTTCCCGTGTAGGGGGCTCCGCTCAAATCAAAGCGATGAAGAAGGTAGCCGGCTCGCTCCGTCTGGATCTTGCCCAATATCGCGAACTTCAAGCCTTCTCACAGTTCGGCTCAGATCTTGATAAATCTACACTTGCCCGTCTGAATCGCGGGGCACGTATGATGGAAGTTCTGAAACAAGGTGTGAATCAGCCGTTGTCTGTTGAGCATCAAGTGCTTAGCTTGTACACAGCTGTAAAAGGATATTTGGATGATATTCCAGTTAAAGACGTAAAACGTTTTGAAAAGGAATTCCTTGCTTACATGGATAGCAGTGCTGCTGATGTAGCTCAATCCATCAGGGATACAAAAGATTTGACAGCTGATAACGAAGCCGCTCTTAAAGCAGCGATTGATACCTTTAAAAGAGGTTTCGCTACTAGCTAATATAGATAGACTTTAACGGATTTTACTAAGTGAGCTTTGGCTCTGCCGAAGCTCAGGCTGTGCTTATGAAGTAGCTTTGACTTCGTCAAAGTTAAGAGAATGCTTACGAAGTTAGCTTTGACTCCGTTAAAGCTAAGATGATGCTTACGAAGTTAGCTTTGACTCCGTCAAAGCTCTAAGGTGGTGAAATCATGGCAAGAAGCATGCGTGATATTAAACGTCAAATTAAGAGTGTTCAAAACACAAGACAGATCACAAAAGCGATGGAAATGGTAGCCGCATCCAAGCTGAGAAAAGCTCAGGAGAAGGCAATTGCCGCCCGTCCTTATGCTGAGAAGCTAAAAGAGGTTGTATCGAGCATTGCTGCTGGCACAGAAGGTGTTCAACACCCTATGCTGGTTAGCCGCCCTGTGAAGAAGACTGGTTATCTAATCGTTACCTCTGATAGAGGGCTTGCAGGTGGTTACAACGCTAATATTTTGCGTAAGGTGACGATGCTCATCGCGGAGAAGCATAAGTCCAAAGATGAGTACGCATTGTTTGTTATTGGTCGTAAGGGCCGTGACTTTCTACGTCGCCGTGAATATCCGATTGTACAGGAAGTTACTGAGCTATCGGATGCGCCGAAGTTTGCTGACATCAAGTCTATCGCGAATTCGGCAGTACAGCAGTTTGTAGATGGTACGTATGATGAGTTGTATGTTTGTTACAATCAATTCGTCAATGCTATCACCCAGATCCCAACCGTTGAGCGACTGTTGCCTATGGATGGAGTAGGGAATCAAGAGCATCATGAAGCTTCTGCAAACTACGAATATGAACCTTCACCGGAAGGCGTGCTAGAAGTATTGCTTCCAAAGTACGCTGAAACTTTGATTTATAGCGCTATTCTGGATGGCAAGGCCAGTGAGCTGGGTGCGAAAATGACAGCTATGGGCAGTGCAACGAAGAACGCGTCGAAAATGATCGGAGAACTTACCCTTACGTACAACCGTGCCCGTCAGGCGGCAATTACGCAGGAAATTACCGAGATCGTGGCCGGAGCGAACGCGCAGTCTTAAAATACAAGAAAAGTTAAACTAAGTGCTTAACTTGTCTTGTGTTTTACGAGAAACAGTGTCGCTTGCTTAGGGTGCATAGCTCCTTAAGAACGGCACTGTAAGTTCTTCTTAAAATATAAGAAAGTATGGTTTTACACTATACAAAATGCTTATATTTCTACGAGAAACGGTTGTCATCTTTATATGACGACAACGTCGTTTCTTCTTGATGTAACAGCTTTCGAGGAGGGAAAAGAAGATGAACAAAGGACGCGTTGTAAGCATTATGGGTCCGGTTGTCGATATTGAATTTGAACGCGGCCAGTTGCCCGAGATTTTCAACGCTATCAAAATTGAAACCGTCTTGGACAATGGTCGTCAGCTTAACCTAACACTTGAGGTTTCCAATCACTTGGGAGACAATCTGGTACGTTGTATCGCGATGTCTTCTACTGATGGTCTGGTTCGTGGACTGGATGCGATCGATCAAGGAGGTCCAATTTCGGTTCCTGTAGGGGAAGCGACATTAGGCCGTGTATTTAACGTACTTGGCAATCCAATTGATAACGCTGGTGAAGTTCTTGCTGAGAAAAAGAACCCGATTCACCGTCTCGCACCAACATTTGACGAATTGTCAACACAAGCGGAAATCTTGGAAACAGGTATTAAAGTTATCGACTTGCTCGCACCTTATGCTAAGGGTGGTAAAGTCGGCCTCTTCGGCGGTGCCGGCGTTGGTAAAACAGTAACAATCCAAGAATTGATTAATAACATTGCCCAAGAGCACGGTGGTATTTCCGTATTCGCAGGTGTCGGTGAACGTACTCGTGAAGGTAATGACCTTTATCACGAAATGACGGATTCCGGCGTTATTAAGAAGACAGCAATGGTCTTCGGACAAATGAACGAGCCTCCAGGTGCACGTCTTCGTGTAGCTTTGACCGGTTTGACCATGGCGGAATATTTCCGTGATGTGGAAGGCCGCGATACGCTGCTCTTTATCGATAATATATTCCGCTTTACCCAAGCGGGTTCCGAAGTATCCGCTCTTCTCGGCCGTATGCCATCCGCGGTTGGTTATCAGCCGACTCTGGCTACTGAAATGGGCCAGCTGCAAGAGCGTATCACATCGACTAAAAAAGGTTCCGTTACATCGATTCAAGCAATCTACGTACCGGCGGATGACTACACTGACCCTGCTCCGGCTACAGCGTTTGCTCACTTGGATGCAACAACTAACCTTGAGCGCAAAATTTCCGAGAAGGGGATTTTCCCAGCGGTTGACCCACTGGCTTCCAGCTCGCGTTTGCTAGCTCCAGAAATTGTTGGTGAAGAACATTACAACGTGGCACAAGGTGTTAAACAATTGCTGCAACGTTATACCGAGCTTCAAGACATCATTGCCATCTTGGGTATGGATGAATTGAGTGAGGATGATAAGGTTATCGTAGCTCGTGCTCGTAAAGTTGAACGCTTCCTGTCGCAGCCATTCCACGTGGCTGAACAGTTCACTGGCTTTAAGGGTAAATATGTACCAATCAAAGAAACTGTACGCAGCTTTAAGGAAATCCTGGATGGTAAGCATGATGATCTTCCAGAAGCAGCTTTCTTATTTGTAGGTACGATTGAAGAAGCAGTAGAAAAAGCGAAATCGATGTAACCTGAGCTTAGCTAATGCTTTCGATGCAAGCTTTACTTCGTAAAGCTTAGTGCATGCTTTCGAAGCGAGCTTTACAATGTAAAGCTTTAAGGAGGAATGGAAGTGAATACCTTTTTGTTGGAAATTGTCACGCCGGAGCATCTCGTTTACTCCAAGCAAGTGAATAGCTTGATTGTAAGAGGGGTCGAAGGCGAGTTGGGTATTTTGCCGGGACACATTCCGCTTGTGACTCCACTTCAGGTTGCTCCGTTATCCGTCAAATCGGACGGTGTTACGATCTCCATCGCTGTTCATGGCGGGTTCGTTGAAGTGCATAAGGACAAAGTAACCGTGCTGGCTGAAAGTGCCGAGCTGCCAACAGATATCGATGTTGAGCGCGCCGAAGCGGCTAGAGAACGGGCTCAACGCCGTCTCCAGACTCGGAGCAAACAAGATGATATCGATCACCGCCGTGCGGAATTGGCGCTGCAACGCGCTGTTACACGGATTAAAGTGTCCACTGGAAAAGGACAACAGTAGGATAAAAGCAGTCAAGCCTTAGGGTTTGACTGCTTTTTATTATAGTAATCTATTGAAAAAAGGTTAAAATTTCTTCATTATTTTGGATAATGGCGTTGAATTGTTTAAAAATTTGTAAAAGTACTGGATTCTTTTGCCCTTCACAAGTATGATATAAGAGTCGATTTCCGAGTAATACGAACACGGAGGGTTAGCATGGAGGATATATTGTCGGGTGGGTTGTCTAGCGCAGTTGGAACCAGCAGTATGGTCTCAATGATTGTATCTTTGCTCAGTGTTGTATTATCTTGGTGGGCATTGCAGAACCTTAAGCTCGATTTGGTCATAAGATATCCCAAGAGTCCTCAGGGAAGGCTGCTGCACTTGCTGTTGGCCATTGTACTTGGTCGTTTTGTAGCGGGGTTCTTCCTGGATTACCTGAGCTGGAGTGGGATGATCCGATATATGTTTTAAGGGGATGTAGTTTGGTTATAAGTGTCTTAGGTCGCAGTGGTCAAAAGGTGTCGAATAATAAGGTTTTATTATGTCAACACTGAACTTTAAGGAACATGCCCGAGTAAATGGGCGTATTGATGGAGTAGAGAACTTTTTTGCAATTACTTTAATCTAAAAAAATAATTTAAGAAATAATGGACGCGGAGGGAAACCGAAAATGAGCAAATTTATCGTCCGCGGTGGCAACAGATTGACCGGGAGCGTGAAAGTTAGCGGCGCAAAAAATTCCGTATTACCGATCATAGCCGCCTCTCTATTGGCAGAAGAAGGAGTAAGCGTCATTGTAGACGCACCTCCGCTTGATGATGTGATGACGATATCAAAAATGCTGGAATCTCTGGGTGCAGGGGTTACATATCAGAACGATATTATCCAGGTGGATGCTACAAATATCACATCCTGTGAAGCACCTTATGAATGGGTTCGAAAAATGCGGGCGTCTTTTTTAGTCATGGGCCCACTGTTATCTAGACTTGGTCAGACAAGAATTTCCCTGCCAGGCGGCTGTGCCATTGGTACACGACCGATTGATCAGCATTTGAAAGGGTTTGAAGCACTGGGTGCGGAGATTAGTCTCGGCCAGGGCTACATTGAAGCGAAAAGCAACGGACGCCTGCGCGGTGCCAAAGTGTATTTGGATGTAGCAAGCGTAGGTGCGACCGAAAATATAATGATGGCAGCTACACTAGCCGAAGGCGTGACCGTTATCGAGAATGCGGCTAAGGAGCCTGAGATTGTCGACCTGGCCAATTACTTGAATGGTATGGGCGCAATCGTACGCGGTGCGGGAACAGGCGTTATCCGTATTGAAGGGGTAGAACGTCTGCATGGGGTCAAACATCATGTAATCCCTGACCGTATCGAAGCAGGTACGTACATGGCGGCTGCAGCAATTACCGGTGGCGATGTATATGTGGAAGGCGCAATTGCTGATCACTTAGGTCCTGTTATTGCTAAGATGGAAGAAATGGGCGTAACCATTATTCCTGACGAGAACGGTATTCGTGTAATCAGTGACAAGCCTCTCAAAGCTGTTGATTTGAAGACTTTGCCGTATCCAGGTTTTCCTACGGATATGCAGTCGCAAATGATGGCATTATTGCTGCGTTCTGAAGGTACCAGTGTCGTTACAGAAACTGTATTTGAGAACCGGTTTATGCATGTGGATGAATTCCACAACATGAACGCTGAGATTAAAATCGAAGGTCGCTCGGCGATCGTTACAGGTAATGCACAATTGGTCGGAGCTAAGGTTTGTGCTACGGATCTGCGTGCGGGAGCTGCGCTTATTTTGGCAGGTCTGGTTGCTGAGGGCACTACTGAAGTAAGCGGAACTCATCATATTGACCGCGGGTATGTTCATTTGGCTGAGAAACTGTCCGGACTGGGTGCGGAAATTTGGCGCATCTCCATGGAAGATACTTCAGCGCAAACCGTGAAGGATGAAGTTCTTAAACCGGAAGTATCCAAGAGTGAATCGACTAAAAACGAAGAGGTTAAACCACGCTTTCAGGTTCAACCAACTTGGGTATAATATCAATCATTAGGAGAGACCAGGCTGCAGTTTGCAGCTTGGTCTTTTTTTATGGAATCCTCATTTGATGGGGATTTTTTTGTATGCAATTTAATAGCCTGTGGTCTAGTAATAGATTGAGGACAGGAACTCTCTTTCTCTCAAATTGTGTTCTAGCAGTTGCTGCAAATTCATATCTATAAGAATCACCAGTGATTCACGGAAGGAGCCATAGAGATGAAAGATTTCCGCTACTTGCGAAGAAACAAGACAACGCGCTGGCACTCGCGTCCCCTTGCTCCCCGGCGCAGGCGACTCATCCCCGTCGCCTGGCTCGCAGCGCCTTTCCTGGCGGCGCTGCTGATTCCGCTGGCGGTTGTCCCACTACACCGGGGACAACCGGCGCCTGTGGCCGTGCCGGCGGTCACGGCCCCTCCGGCGGCGCCGGAGACGGCTGCGCAGGAAGCGCCGCAGCCGGACGTCTCTGTCTATTTGTCGCACAGCGGACAAATAGAGACATTGCCGCTGGAGGACTACGTCCGCGGCGTGCTAGCGGCCGAGATGCCGGCCGACTTTGAGCTTGAAGCGCTCAAAGCGCAGGCCGTAGCGGCCCGCACCTTTATCATGCGCCGCCTGATGGCTGGCGACAGAAGCGGCGTACCCGTTCCGGAGGCGGATGTAACCGATACGGTAAGCCATCAGGCTTACATATCTAAGGACACGCTGGAACGGCAATGGAAGCTCGGCGGAAGAAGCGCCGACCTCGCAAAGCTGCAGCGCGCGGTCCTTGAGACGCGCGGAGTGATCATGACTTATAAAGGGCAGCCGATAACGGCCTCCTTTTTCGCCTCCAGTGGAGGATATACTGAGAACTCAGAAGAGTATTGGAATGCAGCAATTCCCTATCTGCGCAGTGTGACGAGTCCTTGGGAGAAAGAGATTACCCCAAACTATGCAGTGACTAACACCTTTACTGTTGCTGAAATACTTACTAGATTGGGTCTGAACGATAAAGTCATTCCAGCCTCCAAAGAAACTACCAATTCAGGAACTACAACGAAGATTTCATCATCTTCGAGATTACCTATGGAAGTGTTGTCTCTTACCACTGGACATCGGATTAAAGAGGTCTCAATTGGAGGCTCTATATTTACTGGACGTGAAGTGAGAGAGAAGCTGGGCCTACGATCCAGCCAATTCAGTTGGAGTCGTAAGGGGAATAAGATCTTAATCACGACCTTCGGAAATGGGCATGGAGTAGGGATGAGCCAGTGGGGGGCAAATGGGATGGCTAAAGAGGGTGGAACTGCTACCCAAATTCTCAAACACTATTATAGTGGTATCTCATTTACACAAATCTCAACTCTTCTGAAAAAATAACTTGAAAGATACGTATAAAAGAGAAAACCCCGGTAACACTGGTTACTGAGGTGATAACCATATGAATGAACAAGACAAAAACAAAACAAACCAAGATGAATCTCTCAAAAAAACTCAGGGAGATTTACCTGGTGCAAAACCTTCTTCATGGAACAGACTGGTATCTAAACGTTGGGTATTCCCAGCAGTCTACACGGCGGCAGCGGCAATTATACTAACCTTGGTGTGGGTCTATCAGGATGCCGGCCAGAAGCCGCTCAACCAGGACACCGCCGCCACTTCGCAGCAAGTAGGAACTTCCGCTAACGAAGCTGGTACAACAACCGGAGGTCCAGATGCACTTGAAGTTGTTGCTTCAACGGAAAGTATGACTTGGCCAGTAGCTAATCCAGGTGAAGTAGAAGTAGTTAAGCCGTATTATGATGAGAATGGTACAGAGGACAATCACGTTGCCGCTATGGTGCAATATAACGACAAATTTATTCCTAATGTCGGAATCGATATTGCCCGTGAAGACAACAATACGTTCGATGTTAAAGCAGCGCTCAGCGGTGAAGTGACCAGAGTGGAAGATGTTGCGGTATTAGGTAAAGTGATTGAAATTACCCATCAAGGTAATTTGAAGACTGTATACCAAAGTCTTGGTGAAACAAAAGTTAAACAAGGCGATGTAGTGAAGCAAGGAGATACTCTTGCCACAGCTGGTCGCAGTGAGATCGAAAAGGACCTTGGAAATCATGTACACTTTGAAGTGTACGAAGATGGCAAAGTAGTCAATCCATCGGATTTACTGCCACAGCGATAAAAATTTCTATAGCAGGGGGCGAAAGCCCCCTATTTTTTTGTGTATATAAGGATTTTTAAGGTTGTGTTTGTGATGAGCCTTTTGTTTACGCGGGAAACGGTTGTTGACCTAAAGGGAGAACGACGGCTTTTCATCATGCTAATAACACGGGTTATTAGGTTGTCCATTAAATAAAATGAGCCCTCCATAGCTTGTCATGTCTTGAAAGCGCGAATATATAAGCCCGCCCCTCATATAATGTACCAAACTATCCACAGTTGGGAGGCGGGAGCGTGCACGATTACATCAAGGAACGTACGATCAAAATCGGACGCTGCATCGTGGAAACCAGGCATACGGTCCGGACCATAGCCAAGGAATTTGGCGTTTCAAAGAGCACGGTGCATAAAGATTTAACTGAGCGTCTGCCAGAGATCAACCCTGATCTGGCCGATCAGGTGAAGCACATTCTCGAATATCACAAGTCCATCCGACATCTTCGGGGGGGAGAAGCCACAAAAATCAAATATAAAAAATCGACGGGGAAAAAACGTGAGGTTGCTGTAGCATCAAAGCCATGAGATTTTCGGAAATTTAAGGAAATATTCAGCTTTAATACATTGTGTACTTCCCCTAAAGTATGGTATTTTTAAATTTAGTACTAACTGCTGTTTTTTCAATTAAAATAACACTTTGGGGGCTCTTTCATTATGTTTAGCAAGGATATCGGAATCGACCTCGGCACGGCCAATGTGCTCATACATGTTAAGGGAAGGGGAGTCGTTCTGGATGAACCTTCCGTGGTCACACTTGAAAGTGATACGAAGAGAGTCCTTGCGGTGGGAGAACAGGCACGTCGCATGGTTGGACGTACACCTGGAAATATTATAACAATCCGTCCTCTCCGGGATGGTGTCATTGCAGATTTTGAAATCACAGAAATGATGCTCAAGTATTTTATCGACCGCGTTGGCGGCCGGTCCTGGTACGCACGGCCCCGTATTCTGATTTGCGCCCCTACAAATATTACATCTGTGGAACAGAAGTCCATACGGGAAGCGGCAGAGCGGAGCGGGGCTAAGGAAGTTTTTATGGAGGAAGAGCCAAAAGCCGCTGCAATCGGAGCGGGAATGGATATTTATCAGCCTAGTGGGAACATGGTCGTCGATATCGGTGGCGGAACGACGGATGTAGCCGTACTTTCTATGGGCGACGTCGTTACCGCTTCTTCGATTAAAGTCGCAGGAGACAAGTTCGATGAGGCCATTTTAAGATATATTAAACAAAAGTATAAGCTGTTAATCGGTGAACGTACGGCAGAGGATATTAAGGTTACAATTGGCACCGTGCGTCCAGGCCTGATGCAGGCTGAAATGGATATTCGTGGTCGTGATATGGTAAGTGGACTCCCTCAGACGCTCACTATTACTTCAGGCGAGGTAAAAGAAGCACTATGGGATCCGGTTTCTTCTATTGTGGCAGCTGCTAAGTCCGTTCTGGAACGTACACCGCCTGAGCTATCAGCAGATATTATTGACCGGGGTGTTGTTCTAACTGGTGGTGGCGCTTTACTTAATGGATTGGACGAGCTCCTCTCAGAAGAATTACATGTTCCGGTGTGGATAGCGGAAGACCCGATGCATTGTGTAGTTAAGGGAACCGGAATAATGCTAGATAATTTGGACAAGGTCGTTAAGAAAAAGTTCTAAGCAGCCGATATAAAAGGTAGCAAAAGATTCGGAAGGGGACTACCTTCATGATAAGAGGATTATATACAGCCGCTGCAGGTATGGTTACACAGCAGCGTAGACATGATACGGCAACACAGAACATCGCTAACTTGAATACAACGGGGTACAAGCAGGTTGACAGTGTCAATCATGCTTTTCCGGATGTACTGATCTCTGCTATGAGTAATGGCAATACAAAGCCAGTGGGGCGCCTTAACACTGGGGTTTTTGCAGAACAATCGATATCCCAATATTTACAGGGTGATTTAAGGGAGAGCGGCAAGACCATGGATTTTGCTTTATCTACGGATTTGCAAGTAGCTGATCCAGTGACAGGTCAAAATATCTCCTTTGATGGTTCAGGCAAATATGTAAGCCCTGAGGGTGAGGTTGTTTATCGTCCACAGGCCTTCTTTACTGTACAGGATGCTGAAGGGAATAATCTGTATACGCGAAATGGGAGCTTCTCAATAAACGCGGCTACAGGAGAGGTACTGAGCAGTGGTGGCTTCAAGGTTCTTGATTCCACAGGCAAGCCCCTTGTCTTGACAGGAAATCAGGACACCCTTAAAGTGGACGGGCAGGGTAATTTGCTTAATCCAGTAACAGGACTTCCGACAGGGACCAAGCTTGGTGTGAGTGTAGTAACAAAGCCACAGGAGCTTGTACGTGATGGTAATGGTGTATTTCACGCTGATGATGTAGAGGCGGCAGATATCCGTTTCTCTAACGGAACAGATAACATGCAAGTACGCCAAGGTTACCTGGAAAGCTCCAATGTAGATCCTACTCAGGTTACTGTGGATTTGAATGCCGCCTATCGGGCTTATGAAGCGAACCAGAAGATTGTTCAATATTATGATGGCAGCTTGCAGAAGGCTGTAAGTGAAGTTGGCAGGGTATAGGCAGTGCTTAGGAATGAGCTTTACAGGTAGAGCTTATAGGAGGTTTGATCTATGAACAACTCAACGATTAGTGCAGCAGTCTCCATGTCGAGCCTTCAGCAGCGGCTTGATATTATAGCGGATAATCTAGCCAACATGGATACCAATGGTTATAAGAGCAAGCAGGGCTCTTTTGAGGACGTGCTGACTCGTGTACAACAGCAATCAGATGATTATGACCAACCGGGCCGTTCTACACCCCTAGGCTTTAATATGGGTTTTGGGACTTATGTGCCTTCGATCTCAACGAATTGGGAAGAGGGACCCCTTAAAGAAACAGGGAGTCCGACCGACTTAGCCATTCAGGGCAACGGGCTTTTTGGTGTTCAGGTCAATGGTACTACGGCGTA
Source organism: Paenibacillus sp. FSL E2-0190 (assembly GCF_037992965.1). NCBI lineage: Bacteria > Bacillati > Bacillota > Bacilli > Caryophanales > Paenibacillaceae > Paenibacillus > Paenibacillus sp. FSL E2-0190. The sequence goes on along the minus strand of NZ_CP150306.1, from coordinate 6,579,631 downwards.
TACACGTCAGGGTGATTTTCACTTTATTCCTGACACGACTGATGCCAAAAAGATGGTATTGGTTGATAACACAGGAAACTCCGTTTTAAATACAGAGGGCAAACCTCTAACGGTTCCTGTAGGTGTGAATGCTGCTATCGATGAATCTGGTCGTGTGTTAACAAAAAAGACAGAGAATGGACCTGTTCAGGTAGCGGGTACTATAATGATAGTAGAACCTAAGACACAGAATGCCTTAAAGGCTGTCGACGGGAATTTCTATATGCTTGCAGATGGAGTTACAGCACAGCAGGCTTTTGTACAAAGAGCGGCAGGCGAGGCATCTGGAATTGGAGTGCGCTCAGGATGGCTGGAGCAGTCGAATGTCGATATGACCTCAGAAATGACAGAAATGATGCAGATTCAACGCACGTATCAACTCGTAGCTCGGGCACTTTCGTCCAGTGATCAGATGTTTGGTCTAGCCAATAACATGCGCGCGTAGAGGTGAAGGAATGGATCGACAGGAAAAAGTTAAATCGGAAGAGAAGAAAGAACCCTCTCCACGAGGGATCTCCAAATGGACCATGATACAATGGGTTCTTATTCCCTTGCTTCTCGTAGCTGCACTTGGAGGCGGCCTGGCCGTCGGTTACGTTGTCCTGGGTAAGAAAGAGTTAAGCGATGCTCTGCAGTGGAGCACGTGGAGACATGTATATGATTTGGTTTTTGCTCCATAAATGAAGATGATTTAACCACTCCCTTGTTATACAAGGGAGTTTTCTTTTTTATGCTGAAAAATGTATAATGGTGGGGGGCCTCGGGCAGCAAAAAGGGCCCTCTCCGCCATGCTGCCGCATCCGGTGGAGAAAGCCCCTTATCTCAACCTCCACTTCTGCAGTTGGTGAAGGATAAATATAGTTTTTACCGAACCTGCCTAATTTTATGCATTTCGGCAAAGAATAAAAGAAAATGTGCAACATCCGAAAGGAGTTTTGTCATAATGCTGGATATCAACCAAATTCAAGAAATCATCCCCCATCGGCCTCCATTTCTGCTGGTGGACAAAATTATCGAGATTGAAATGGGCAAAAAAGCTGTAGGAATCAAAAATGTAACGATCAATGAACCGTTCTTTGTAGGTCACTTTCCGGGCTATCCGGTAATGCCGGGTGTACTGATTACTGAAGCCCTTGCACAAGTGGGTGCGGTTGCTATCCTGGGAGTAGAGGCTAATCGCGGCCGAATCGGTTTTTTAGCTGGGCTGGACGGATTCCGTTTCCGTGGTCAAGTGGTACCAGGCGATACACTTACTCTTGAAGTAGAGATCACCCGCCTTAAGGGCAGCATCGGAAAAGGACAAGCTACTGCTTCCGTTGAAGGTAAGGTTGTAGCCTCTGGAGAAATTATGTTTGCTCTGAGCTAAATATTTTATTTTTCTATAAATATATCTAAAGGAGAGATTCATATGACTCAATTAAGTGCGAAAGCGGCAGACACATTATCCCGCTGGTTGCAGGACCCTTCTGTTGACGAGGCTACAAAGGCAGAGCTTCGCGCTCTGGAGAATGAGCCACAGGAGCTTGAAGAGCGTTTTTACAGAGACTTAGAGTTTGGTACAGGCGGCTTGCGTGGGGTTATTGGTGCGGGCAGCAATCGTATCAATCGTTATACTGTTGGCAGAGCTACACAAGGCTTCGCTAATTATATTCTAGAAAAGCATACTGGAGAAGGCAGACCTTCGGTTGTTATCGCGCATGACTCTCGCCGTTTCTCGCCTGAATTCACACTTGAGGCTGCTCTCGTACTGGCTGCTAATGGTATCGAGGCGCATTTGTTTACTTCCCTTCGTTCAACACCACAGCTGTCATTCAGCGTGCGTTATTTGAAAGCAACGGGTGGTATTGTAATCACTGCGAGCCATAACCCTCCTGAATACAATGGTTATAAGGTCTATAATTCGGAAGGCGGACAGCTTGTACCACACGAAGCCGAAAAGGTCATTTCTTACATACTAGAGGTTGACACTTTTGATGGTGTAAAGCGGATTTCGCAAGAAGAAGCTGAAGCTCAAGGGCTGTTGCACTGGCTAGGAGAGAAGGATGACGAAGCGTTTACTGATACTGTTGCTGCGGTCAGTCTTGCAAGTGAAGAGATTGCCTCTACGCTTGGAAAAGACTTTAAAATCGTATACACTCCGCTGCATGGTACAGGTAATTTGCCAGTCCGCCGTGTACTTGAGAAAATCGGGTTCACCCAGGTGCATGTTGTACCTGAGCAAGAGCAGCCGGATTCTGAATTCTCTACAGTGAAATCGCCGAACCCGGAGGAACGTGAAGCTTTTACGCTGGCTATGAAGCTGGGCGAAGAGTTGAATGCTGACCTTTTGATTGGTACAGATCCTGATGCAGACCGTATGGGTGCGGTAGTTCGCGACAATGAAGGTAAATTCGTTGTTCTGTCCGGCAATCAATCCGGAGCACTGATGATTCATTACTATTTGAGTCGTTTGCAGGAACAAGGAAAGCTGCCTAGCAATGGTGCGGTTGTAAAGACTATCGTTACTAGTGAAATGGGGGCTGCTGTAGCTTCTCATTATGGTGCAACTGTATTTAATACGCTAACTGGCTTCAAATATATTGGAGAAAAGATGACCCAGTTCGAACAATCCGGAGAATACACATATCTTTTCGGATATGAAGAAAGCTATGGTTATCTTGCAGGCAATTATGCTCGTGATAAGGATGCTGTTCTTGCTGCTATGCTTATCGCTGAAGCAGGTGCTTATTATAAAGCTCAAGGCAAAACATTATATGATGTTCTTCAGGAATTGTACAAGCAGTTCGGATACTTCTTGGAAAGCTTGGAGTCCCGTACGCTGAAAGGCAAAGATGGCGTTGCGCAAATTCAAGGAATCATGAATGATTGGCGTTCTAATGCACCACAAGAAATTGCTGGATCTGCCGTAACAGAAATTCAGGATTATTCCCTGGGCTTAAATGGACTGCCGAAGGAAAATGTACTGAAGTATTTGCTGGCTGACGGATCTTGGTTCTGCCTGCGCCCTTCCGGCACAGAACCTAAGATTAAAGTTTATTTTGCAGTAGTGGGTGACTCCCTGCAGAATGCTAAGGACAAGGTTGCTGCACTGTCGAAACAGGTTATGGCTCGCGTTGACGGGGGACAATAATAAATATAGAGTGCCTTCTATATTGTGAATTATATTTTATGTAGAAACGGGTACCGTCTCTAAAAGGATGACGATCCGTTTCTACTTTTGTTAAAAGAGTTTTTAAAGCGAAAGAGGAGGTACTTTTGGTGCGGCAAAAATGGCAACGTTGGAATATTACTTCCCGAAAGTGGCTGTGGATCATAGTTGTGGTTGGCGTTATAGCAGCCTTGCCTGTGGTCTATGATCGACTGCAGACGGAGAAGTCTTCCAAGACAGTAGAATTTGTATTTGATTATCGTGATCTGGTTGATGTAGCCAGCTATCGTGCAAATCCACAAGATTATATTTCCGAACAGTTAGATCGCCTTAAAGACGCTGGTGTACAGAGCATGGCGATTTACGAAAGCACATTGGAAGATTACCGTAAGGCGCGTCGTCTAATGATATGGGGTGCGGCTGATATAGCTAATCTTACGGACACGATCATTCCTGAAAATGAGAACTATACCTATATTCTTTTTACCAGTGCTGATTACAGCGATACTTTAGCGCCTGTAATTAAAGAAGCATTTAGTAATCTTGGGATTAATTCAAGAGACTGGAGTTTCCGCGGACAGCAGGGGCTTATCATTGAGACTCCGCTAGAAGACGCTACATTGAAGCCGCTCCAGCCCGATCCATTTACACTGGACATGCTGCATAACAAGGGATTCAGTATTGTACCTCGTCTTGTGGATTCTCTGACTTATAATGAAGCCACGGTAAAGAAGCTGTTGGATCGTTATGAGGAATTGGGTGTTAAACGGATTCTATTTGAAGGTGAGTCTGTTAAAGGGTTTAATGATGATGCCGATACTGGCAGTATCACTGACTTTGCTAATCTCCTTAAGGAACGTGGAATGGGGATTGCAGCAATTGAGAATATTAAGAAACAGCAAAAGGGCTTTAACAGGCTCGCTTATTTGCTGGATTATAATGTGACACGTTTATATTCCCTTAGTGAGGGAGATTCTGCCTTAGATCCAAAAGTAATTTCGGACCGTTTCGCTCTGGCAACAAAGGATCGGAATATCCGCATGATCTACTTAAACACGATTCCTGCAAGAAATACTGCTAAGGCACAGGTTACAGATACATTAGATAACCTTATTACCAGCCTAAGCGAACCAGGCGGAGCAGTTGAGCAGATTAAAGACAATGGATTTAAACTGGGACAAGCTACGGCATTTGAGGTTGTAGATTCCTCTTATCAACGTTACTTTAAGCTAGTTGCGGTGGTTGGAGCAGTGTCTTTAGTGGCTCTGCTGGTCTCTTACTTCATTCCACAGCTCACGCTTGCTGCCTGGGTGTTAGGTCTGATTGGAAGTGCAGCCCTGATGCTAGTGAAGCCTGAAATGTTTGAACAAGCGCTCGCGCTTGCCGCTGCGATAAGTGCACCAACGCTTGCCGTTGTGCTTGCCATTCGTAAGGTTAATGAAATGGGGCCACCTCTACGGAGCAATCCCCTTACCTATAAGGCTATGAGCCCGCAACGCCGGTTTACACATAGCTTAGTGCTTTATTTTAAGACTTCACTGATCTCTTTGAGCGCTGTGCCGTTTATGATAGCACTGCTTAATAATGTTACTTATAGCCTGGTTCTCAACCAGTTCCGTGGTGTCAGTCTGCTTCATATGGCGCCTATCGGTCTTGTGGCACTTTACGTGCTTTTGTATCGCGGGGATTTTGTTTTTAACAAGACAGGTAAGCTGCTGCGGACACCAATCACCTTTGCGATGATTATTATTGCCTTTGTTTTGGCGGTTGTTGGCTATTATTACATGACCCGTACAGGTAACGGTGGCAGTGTGAGTCCGTTGGAAATGGTTTTACGTACATTCTTGGAAAATACGGTTGGCGTTCGACCGCGTAATAAAGAGTTTTTGCTAGCGCATCCGTTATTAATTCTTGGCGCATTCTTGGCCTTTAGATATCGGAATGCAGCGTTTATCATGATTATTGCTGTAATCGGTCAGCTCTCGATGGTAGATACCTTTGCTCATATTCACTCGCCAGTTCTGATCTCGCTCATTCGTGGCTTGCTCGGTCTTGGATTAGGACTGATCATTGGTGTGATTGCCGTAATCGTATGGCAAATTGCAGAAGGGTGTTGGAAACGATGGTCGCCACTCCTAAAAAGATAGTTATTTCCGGTTATTACGGTTTCCATAACAGCGGGGATGAGGCGGTACTGCAATCTATATTGATTGCACTGCAACAACATGCTCAAGCTGCAGGTATAGAGATCGAACCCATTGTCTTGTCCATCGATCCTGAGTGGACTAGCGCCACATATGGAGTGAAATCTGTGCACCGGATGAAGCTGGTTGAAGTCCGTCAAGCTATTTATGAGAGTTCTGGTCTGATTAGCGGTGGAGGCAGCTTGCTGCAAGATGTAACAGGAAGCAAGAGTATTCCTTACTATTTAGGTATTATCAAGCTTGCGCAGTGGATGGGTAAACCGACCTTTATTTATGCTCAAGGTATCGGACCTGTGAATCGTAAGCTTTTCCACCCATTAATCAAATCAGTGTTTCGCAAATGTACCTATATCTCTGTGCGGGATGAACAATCCCGCGAGCTTTTACTTTCTATGGGATTAGAACAGAAGAACATAGAGGTTGTTCCTGACCCGGTGATGGGCTTATCTTTACCTGAAGATACTGATGCTGCTGAATTACCAGAGTCTTCAGATTCACTTCCGGTAGTAGGTATTTCGGTACGTTATTGGGAACAAGATCACAAGGAGCTGAACGCTCTTGCTCAAGGCTTGATTAAGGCGAATCTTGAAAAACCATTGCATTTAAGATTCCTTCCGTTTCATCTTCCATCTGATATTGAAGCCTCACGTTATGTGATGGAGAAGCTGGAAGAAAATATAAGCCAGCATGGGGGGCAGGTCAGTATTTGTGAAGATGCCAGTCATCCGCAACACATGCTGCGGGAAGTAGGGCAATGTGAAGTGCTGATCGGAATGCGTCTTCATAGCCTGATTTATGCCGCAGGGCGGCGAGTTCCGCTGATTGGTATCTCTTATGATCCGAAAATTGATCATTTTCTAGACAGAGTTCGGTGTCAGCCTGTGGGCACGACCCAATCATTAGATGCTGGACAAGTTGCTGCTGAGATAGGCCATCTTTTGGAAACAGCAGAGGGATGGAGAAATAAGCGGGAGACGATCCTCTCCTCGTTGATTCAAGAAGCAGGGGCTCCAGCACGGCAAATCGTAGAATATTTCCACCATAAAGGATGATCTAAAGTGAAAGCAGAAAGCGCGGTACCTACAGTTCCTATTTTTGGGATTAGAGTCTCCAAGGTTGATATGGCAGCAACTGTTGCTTATTTGACAGAGGCGGTTCATACCCGTATCCCGCATCAAGTGATTACAGCTAATCCGATTATGGTTATGGCTGCTTTGGAAGATCCAGCTTATATGGAGATAATGAAGTCAGCTGAATTGGTTGTCCCAGATGGAACCGGTGTGGTATGGGCTGCTAATTATTGTAAGGAGCCTGTAACCGAACGGGTAGCTGGTTTTGACCTGTTACATGAATTGATGCAACAGGGTGAAAAATATGGTTGGAAGATATATCTCCTTGGTTCTACACCTGAGGTGATTCAGGAAACCGCTGAAAGGTTACAATTGCAATATCCGCGTGTTATTATTGCAGGATATCATGACGGTTATTTTGGTCCGGAATCGGACGATGAAATTATTGCTGGAATTGTTAAAACCAATCCTGACTTATTATTTGTGGCCAGAGGCGCGGATAGTCAGGAACCATGGATTGCAAAACACAAATCCAAGTTAGGTGTTCCGATCATGATGGGGGTCGGCGGCAGCTTTGATGTAATTTCTGGCAAGAGCAAGAGAGCACCAAAAGTTTTCCAAAAAATGAGAATTGAATGGTTGTACCGTTTATTAAAAGAGCCTACGCGGTACAAAAGAATGCTTGCGTTGCCGAAATTCGCATTAAAAGTGGTGCGTGAGAAAGATAAAGTAACAAAAGTCTAGTCAAATGCCGATATTCACCTAGAAAATCAGATGAATAGCCTAAAAAAGGGATTGGAATTTGTTTTTGTAACAGCGTATAATTCAATGCGGTAGAGAAATGGGGGTCGACTGATCAAATGTTAATCATATACATCGCTGGATTTATCGTATGCATGGGACTCGCACTTGGCCTCACACCTTTGGTGAAGAAATTCGCCATTAAGATTGGTGCGACAGATGTGCCGAATGCTCGTAAAGTGCACACGAAAATTATGCCCCGCCTTGGCGGATTAGCTATTTTTCTGGCGTTTGTGTTAGGCCTGCTTGCCGTATTGCCGATTATTCCATATGAGTTCACTCCGCGGGAGGCCAACTTCATCAAAGCGCTGCTGTGTGGCGGCGGACTGATTGTACTTATCGGAGGTTTGGATGACCGATTTGAATTATCAGCAAAGTTGAAGCTGCTGGGCCAAATTGTTGCAGCATGTATTGTAGTTTTCGGTTTTGGTATTACTGTAGATTTTGTGAATATTCCATTTAACAATACGTATTCTTCATTGGAAAGCTGGATTGCTATCCCGCTTACGATTTTCTGGATTGTTGGTGTCACCAATGCTGTTAACCTGATTGACGGGTTGGACGGGCTTGCTGCTGGTGTATCAGGGATTGCGATTGCTACGATTGCGGTAATGGCTTTCTTGATGGGTAACACGATGGTTGCCATGTTATGCCTGTTGCTTCTGGGTAGCATAATCGGATTCTTGTTCTTCAACTTCCATCCCGCCAAGATTTTTATGGGGGATACGGGATCGCTGTTCTTAGGCTTCTGCTTAGCTTTACTTGCTTTGCTAGGGTTTAAACAGATTGCCGTGGTTTCGTTTATTACACCTTTGCTTATTATTGGTGTACCGTTGTCGGACACGTTCTTTGCGATCGTGCGCCGTAAGCTGCAGAAGAAACCAATCTTTGCACCAGATAAAGGTCACTTGCATCATTGCCTTCGCGAGCTAGGCTTTAGTCATCGTCAGACTGTGCTCATTATTTATGGTATTGCTGCATTTTTCGGAGTTTTAGCTGTTATTCAATCCTCTGCCGCTCTTTACGAGGCGAACTGGGTTACCTTTGTAGTCATCTGCATCATGCTCTTCTTCTTGCAGATCGGTGCGGAAGTTACAGGTTTGATCGGTAAGACTAAACGTCCGCTGATTGATTTCTTTTTAAGAATTCGTATGAAGGCTAATCCGGAAAGAGGTTCCAAATCTTAATTTATTAATGGTATTATTCTAATATTTTCTATAACTAACAAAACTCATCCCTTTTCGGATGAGTTTTTTGTTGTTTTCCCTAAAAATATCGCTTCCTATGACCGATAAAGAACAAAGTGAAGGTTTACGAGAATTTATACTCAAAGGAGAGATATAACACATGCAACGCTTTAAGAGACCGTTCGTTTGGCTGATGCTGGCGGCTTTGATCGTTTCTATGTTCCCAGGTAAATACACGCCCATAGCGGCAGCGGCTACCACGAGCTCCACGACTTTCTTCAGTCCGGATGATCTCACATTACGTAATACTGTTCTGTTGAAACAGGATGTTGTAGCAACAACAGCTAATCCTAATCCTGAGGGACTTATTGACCGTTCTAGTGTTTACAAAGTAAGTAGCCCTACCTTTTCAATTACAGGAACCTACTCTCAGGTAACATCTTCCACGATGAAGGTTACTGTAGAGCAGCTTACAAAAGATAGTCAATCTAATAAATGGGTAACAGATGCTACTCACCTGACTACGGGAGCGGTAACAACAGATACCAATAGCCCGGATAACCGTTTTGTAGCATCTGGTCTTGTTTTGTATACAGGTTTTAATAAGGTGACCTTTTCTGGTATGCAAGGGAATCTCCAACGTTCAGAATCATTTTATGTTCTTTACGATAAAGTTCCCTATGTAACAGAATTAAAAGTTTTGGGTGGTCCTTCTGCGCTTAATTTAAATGAAGGAACACAAGTTGTCGTACCAGTATCTACAGTTACTCTTCAAGGTAAAGTAACGAATGCCACTAAAGTCAGTGTCTCCGTGAATGGAGGAACTGCATTACAAACTTCCCTATTGGAAGACGGAACATTTTTCACCCCCGCGCTGAACTTGAGTCCGGGATTAAGTACGCTTAAGATTGTTATTCAAAATGCTTCGGATTCAATAACAATAGACAGATCCGTATATTTCTTTGATAAGGATCAACCGTACGCTTCTTTGAACATCAACCACGACAATGCGGACTATAATATCTTAAATGATAATGTGCCTACGTTGACTGCTGATTTGACTCCAAGTGTTGCAGGTTTTACTGGACAGATCTTAGTTCCATATAACGTGGCTCCGTTTGCAACAAATGCTGTGCTAACTCTTAATAAAGGTAATAGTTCCGAAAAAGTTGTAACGATTAGTGCTGTGACAGAAGAATTAACAATTCCTGGTCCTGATGGCGTTACGCCAACGTATAAATTGGTTAAATTTAAGACTGCAGCTGATTTAGAAATCTTGGCGGGTGTAAATGACTTTAAATTGTCTGTAGATTATGGCAGCCACAGCAGTTCTCATCTTTATTCATATAAATTTTTGAAAAATGAGACTGTTATAACAGAAATGTACTACCTTCCTGGATATACAGGCTCAGGTGATCTTACCAATATCTCTAAATTGCCTTTGAATGGCCAACAGTTAGAGACGGATAGTTTCTATATAATGGCGAAGACAAATAGATCAACAACCCCAGCAGATATAACTGCAAACTATTTGCCTTTGAGTAATAAACCACTATCCATAGATTATGTAACTGCAGGCACAGGAACAAATGAATATATTTATAAAATATCAGGGTTCTCTAATGGTCAACAAAAGGTACAATTCCGTTATAAAGGATCCGAATCCTTCTATAATGCTGATATTTCATATGTATCGAAAAACTATATATATGTAAGTAATCTGCAAGATGGTCAGACCTACGAATTCGATTCCAGTGTAGAAAGAAAACTTAATGTCGCTGGGGAATATATCGGGTTCGAAAATATAGAAAATGCACAAGTGCAAATTAACGGTACAGACAGTAACTCATTATCTAGCAATCCTTTTAAGCTTGAAGTAGAAAAAAACTCAACAGTAAATAAAACAACTTTTAATTTCACTGTGACAATCAGTCAGACGGGACCACTGGTATACGGTGAGAATAAAATCGTATTTACTGGAGTCTCAAGAGATAATGCTGGTAACCAACGTATTATCAAAAAAGAACTTAAAATCTACATCATTGATACCAATATTTCTGGGGTGAAACAATTCCATCCTACTTTAGGGGATAATCGTTTACCATTTACAACTACAACCCTTTCTAATGAAGTCGAGCGTAATGCCATGCTGGCATTGCCGGCTGAGATTGTATATAAGGATGAAAAATATACAACAAGCAAAGATAAATTCGACTTGGTACTACAAGGTAGTGGTGCTACAACGCTGAATCTTTATCAGGGTTCTACTCTGGTGTTTACTTCGACGGGGCAGGATAAGCTGCTAATTGACGGTACGGAATCCGCTGGACCTATTGGTCCTAAACGTTATCCTGATGAAGTGGCTGCAAATGGTTTGTATTATGACTACATTGGCAGTGCTAAAAACTTTATTTTAAGATTACGTGACATTAAGTTTGATGCCCCAGGAAGTCAAGTTTATACCCTAGAGCTTATTAACAAAACAGGAGCAAGAACTACACAACGTCTTGAAGTAGTGCGGGAAGTTGCTCCATATCGTCTTCTGTCACCTGTAGCGACGGTAGGTGAGCAAATTGTTGTTAACAAAAACTTTGTTCGTTTTGATATTGAGGCTGAAGGTGCCACTAAAGTAATAATTGGCAAAGAAGAAGCAATTAAACGTACGGATTTGCCAAATCAAGATCGCTTCACCTATGATTATGTGGGCTTAAAAGCAGACAAATCGAATCCCATTAAGATACAAGTGGTTCGTGCTAACTCCACAATAAGCGATACTATAAATGTGTATTATGCTAGTGCAGTGCAGATTGATACACAATATATGGCTGAGAAGGTAGCTACGAAGTATAGTGTCTTTAATAAAACCTTGGAATTGAACTTCCCTAAAGGCACGATTATGAAGGGATATACTAGCTCTGGTGCTGCAAAATATTATCCTAATACAAAACTGTTGTTTGGTATCGCGGATCCCGCTGATGGCGTTGTTGAACGTAAGAATGATTACGGGAACATTATCAACGTAACGGGTAGTGACGACAGAACCGAAGGCGGGGGCGGGCAGCTTGTGATTCCACAGGATCTTGCTCTACGCTTTACATCAACCGTTTCTACTAATAACTTTTCGAGAGTATCGGATATCTATTGGCTTAGTGGTGGTCTAGGAAATGATGGCGTTAATCTTGAGACCAACGGGGTTACCCCGCATTTCGTGGATGCCAGTGGAAAGACTGGATACTTTACGCAGTATAGTCAAACAAGAAAAATCGTACCTTCCCAACGTGGTGAATTGACGCTTACTTTCAACTCCAGCATTGTGGATGAAGTGGGATCGACTATTACAGTATTCCGATATACAGATTCAGGTAAGTGGGAGAATTTGGGCGGCGTCGTAGATACGAAAAAACATACCATCACCGTTCCATTCGATGAATTTGGTTATTACACTGTTATGAAGCTGCGCCGTGGTTTTGTTGATATTACGAATCATCCTTGGGGCAGAAATATAATGAATGGATTGTATTCCAAAGGATTTATGACTAATCTTCGAGCAGATGCATTCGGGGCGGATGATTTGACCACTCGTGGTGAATTCGCTACATTGTTGGTGAAATCATTAAGTATTCCTTTGAACTATGATGCTAATAAACAAACCTTCTTTGATATTGTGCCAGAAGCCGTAGCGGCTACATGGGATTTCAAACACATTGAGACAGCTGCTAGGGCAGGTATTGTTACAGGCCTCAGTGATGGCTTCTTTGGGCCTGATCAAGCCTTAACACGTGAACAAGCCGCAGTAATGATAGCTAGGGCGTTGAAACTCAAGATGTCGTTGAATGACAGTAAACTGTTGGCAAGCTTAAGCAAATCATTTGTTGATACAAGCAACATGGATTTCTACTCACGTCCTGCAATTGAAGCTATATCTAAAGCTAAGATTATGGAAGGAAGTGCTGTGACCGTTACAGGCCAAAAGAAGCCCGTCTATAACTTTAACCCGAAGGGTAAGTTGACTAGAGCAGAGGCCGGTAAGATTACTGTGGCACTCTTACAGAAGAGTACAAGCATCTTCCCTAAGAACTTTAACTAAAGAATAAAAAAGTGCTCCGGCCTGCGAAAAGTATTCGTAGGTCGGAGTTTTGATGTAAAGATAACAATTACCAGCGACATAAATTTTGTAATCTGCACCGATTTACGATACAATAATGTAGAAAATATTATTTTCTGAAAGGTGAAAGCCATCGATGAAACCGATTTTATCAAAAGCACAGTTGGATTACATGAAAGCCAAGAATATGTTTGAGAATAGAGCAAAAGTGTTGGAGAAGGAAATTGCAGCTAAACGGGCACTACAGGAGATCACTCAAGAGGTCATGGAGGAACTGGTGCAAGCAACAGGATTCCACGATTCATACAACGAGCTTGTTGTTACTGAGAATGCTCTGATCGAATGGTCTCATACTACAATCAAGCATGAGAAGAGCTACCGCGAGAACCGCGCAGCTATTGATGCAATGTATGACAATGTGAACTCGAGTCCTGAGAAGCGTCAGGAATTGATCCAATTATCTATGAAGATTCGTTAGAAACAATGTAATAGAAGCAAGCGTCGGCAACGGCGCTTTTTTTGTTTTTTGTAGGAATGTTTAAATTAATAGTACAAGTGTTAATGATTCTTAGTAAATATTGCATAATGACGTTTAGAAAGCGACTATGATATACTGTTTTCCGTAGGCACCCATGATTAACAATAGTTAGTAGAACATACATATGTATCTTCTAATGGGATCACACCGGAAAATATAAAAAAGAAGATTTTTTTTGAGAAACCGCAACTTTTTCAAATCTTCTGCGTTTAAGGTGTAGAGTCATTTACACAGAGGCTGAAATTAACCGCTGGTAAAGCCAATTTAACAAAATGGAAAAATTAGCTTTACGTGACTTGAGGCACATTGTATAATACTTAGGTATAATTAGGAATCTAGTATTGTCATGTCCTAAAATCGTTTACCAGTTTCTGTGATACCCGTCACAGACATTATTTATACTTAATTTGCTCAACTCGGGAAAGGGGGTGCATCGGCTAATGAGTGACATGAGCTACTCAACTAAAGAAAAATCTCAGTTTATGAACGTCCAAGGAGGAGAAAAAAAGGTTATGAAGAAAATTTTATCCGTAGCATTATCTACAGCAATGGCATTCTCGATGTTTGCCTCTGTAGCGTTTGGTGACGCAGCAACAACTCCGCAACAAAAATTTGATGCTTTGGCAGCGAAAGGTATTCTCAACGGATACCCAGATGGTCAAGCTCACCTTGAAAAAGATCTTACTCGTGCTGAGTTCGCGAAGATCGTTACTAAATTGTTCGACCTTACTGAAGTAAGTAACAAATTGTCTTACAAAGACAAAGGTTACAACGCATCGAACTGGGCTGTGCCTTACATCGAAGCTGTTACTGCAGTAAACTACATGCAAGGTAAAGATACTGTTAAAGGTATCTTCGATTACAACGGTAAAGTAACAGTTGAAGAAGTTGCGGCTGTATTGTTCCGCGCTTTGAAATTGGAACAACCAACTACAACTGATAACTCTGCATCCGCATGGGCTAAAGGTTATGCTCAAGCAGTAATCAATGCAGGTTTGGTTGCTAAAGACACTAACTTCAAAGCTAACGCTAGCCGTTCTTTGGTAGTTGAAACAGCTTATGCTGTGGATCAATTGAGCCAAGCAGCTACAATCGTTTCTGCTGAAGCATTGAGCCCAACTAAAGTAGTTGTTACTTTCTCTGACAAAACTACTACAACTGTTGAATTGACAACTGCTCTTGTAGCAGGCGTTGAAACTACAATCAACTTCAAACACAATGATCATGATTACACTACAAAAGTAACTTTGGCAGCTCCTAAGGTTGTTTCCGCAGAAGCTCCAAATGCTAAACAAGTAGTAATCAAATTTAACCGTTCAATCGATGTTGATACACTGGCTGAATCCAGCAAAGTTATCGACGGCGTAGTAAAAGTAACTAAAGTGGGTAGTGATGTTAACGAAGTAGCTAATGCTAATGTTACCTTCAACGCTGACAACACTGAAGCTGTTATTACCCTGCCAGGAGTTAAATTCCTTAAAGGTAACTACACTGTAGTTCTTAACGATGCTGTAACAACAACATCTGCTGAAGCTATCCCAGCTTACACACAACTGATCACTGTTGCTGATACAGTTGCTCCAACACTTGCTTCTGCTAGCTCTACTGCAAAAGCAACTACTAAAGATGTATACGTGAAATTCAGCGAACCAGTTAAAACTACTGGTATTGTTGCTTACGTAAATGGTCAAGTTGCTACTGTAACTGTAACAAATGATACTTACACTGAGTATAAATTGTCTGCAGGAACATTGGATAGCGGCAAAACTTACGATGTATCGTTGCTTAACGTTACTGACTTTGCAGGTAATGTAGCTAATCCTAACCCAATCAAAACTACTGTAACTGTAGTTTCTGATGTTGCTGCTCCAGTAATCAAGAGCGTAACTCCAGTAAGTGACAAGTATGTTGAAGTTGAGTTCGACAAAACAGTTGATCGTGCTTCTTTGGTTGGTAATGTTCGCTTGTTGAACTCCGTTGGTGAAAGCCAAGGTACGTTCCAAGTGTTGACTACTGACAATGGCAAGAAGTTCACCCTTCAAAGCCCATTGACTAGCTTCCCTTCAACTGGAACTTTCACTGGTTCTGTAGTATTCGGAGCTTCTGTAAAAGATACTCTGGGTAACATTTTGGGAACAGCTGCTAGCCAAGCAATTACCTTTACTAAAGACACTGTAGCTCCTACTGTAACTGGTGTTACTTACACAACTACAGCTGTTAATAAAGGTCTGGTTCTGAAATTCTCTGAAAATGTTGTATACAAAGGTAAAGGCACCCTGCAACTGATTAATGATACTACTGGTGAAGCTACAACTGTGCTTCACAATTCTAGTCTTGTTAAAGGTAGCGGAAGTACTTTCACTATCACTGGTGTAAGTGTACCAACTGCTGGTAGCTACACATTGCGTATTCCTGCAGGATTGTTCGTAGATAAATCCTACAGTGCAAATGAACTGACTGCTGCAGTATTGCCTGTAACAATCGGATCTACTTCAACTGACGATAAAGCTCCAGAATTGTTGGTTGTTAATGGCGCTGCTCCTATCAAGTTCTATGATAGCAAATCTGTTGGTGATGACACTTATGGTGATGCTTTGATCACTGTTGATCTGTTTGATGCTAGCGGTTTGAAATCATCCACAATTCTTGATAAAAACAGCTACACATTGAACAATGCTGGTCTTCCAAGCACTTCTTACGTTACAATTAAAACATTGAACGAAAAAGGCGAAGAAGTATCATCTGCTACTAACCCAACTCGTGCTCGTGCATATGTATATATCCCTAGCTCCAGCATCACAGAAACTAAAGACTATGTCTTTGCTGTGAATGGTGTTACTGATACTGCTGGTAACGTAATCGATGGTACAGTTGCACAACAAAAAGGTAAGCTGACTAGCAGAATTAGCCCTGCGTTTGATTCAGCTGTAGTATCCAGCGGAGGTTCAACTGAACTGATTCTCGGATTCTCCAAAGACCTGAATGAAGCTACAACTGAAGCTGACTTGAAAGCGAACCTGGAATTCTACATCAACACTGATGTTAATTCTAGCAACAAAATTTCATCAGAAAACATTCTTTCTATCACTCCGATTAAATACGGATCTGATAAAGGAAAATGGTCTGTTAAATTCTCCAAGAAAATCATTGATTCCGCTGCTGGTGCTAAAGAAGAACTTGATCTTAACGCCAACGGTGTTAACAGAATCATTGTTAAAGTTAAGAAAGACGCTGCAATCTTCGATGCTGATGGCAACAAGATCAAAGGCGAAACAGAAATCTCCGCTAAGTAATCTCCGATTACCGAAGCACAGAATAGCCTCTTCGGAGGCTATTCTTTTTTTATAGGTTTTTATCCCCAATAATGAGGAGGAACTTCTTTGAAATCGGTATGGAAAGTAACAACCGCTGCTGTTTTGCTGGCTGGTGGTATATGGGCTGGGTCTTTGCTAAACATTACTGCTGAAGGTGCAGGTGTTGGTTCTCAGCCTGGCACAACGGATGATCCTGTAGTTACGAAAAGCTACGTAGATCAGCAAATTCAGAAAGCACTATCAGGTGGTACAGTGACGACTCCGGTAGCGAGTGCTACACCTGCGCCTAGTGCAACCACAGCGCCAGTAGCTACACCTGGTCAAAATAGCAGTAGTGAATCTGTGATTGTTGATGTGAAGCCCGGCCAAACTTTAATTGCTTCTGCAGGCGCTGAATTTATCGTTCGCGCCGGTAAAGCAGTAATCGTTTCACAAGATGCCAATGGTGTGGCCGATTTAACAGACGGTAAAGATCTTACAAACGGACTAGCTGCACCATCTAACCACTTATTGTCTTTCCCTCGTGATGGTCGTGGAATAGCTGTTCAAGAGGGTCAAACGCTTGGTCTTGTTGTGATGGTTCGTGGTGGATATACCTTGAAATAATGTGTAATGATATATATTCATAATGCCCGTAAACAGACGTAATCATACCTTCAAACTGTTTTCCAAAGTTACAAATCATTGGCGCGATTGAAGATTAAGTGATGGACGCACAATATTCCTGTAATCTTACAAATTCACAGGAGGTGCTGTAACATGGCACGTAATAATCGTACAGTCGTACCTGAAAGTCGGACAATGCTGAAACAAATGCAATATGAAATTGCAGCTGAATTTGGTTTATATGGGGCTCATTATGGAGGCGGGGCAGACACGGAATTTGCTTCTGAGTTAGGAGCAGTCGGAGGTAGTGGTTCTGGCCGTAGTCAGTACCTTGGGCATCTAAGTTCAAGGGATAATGGGTCTGTTGGAGGAGAAATTACGAAGAGACTCATTAAGCAAGCTGAACAGTCTCTTTTTCAATAATATCAGGGGTTAGGATGGCCTTATTCCTTGTCTGATATTGCTTTTTTATAGCGTGAAATCAATATTCATACTCTCACGGGGGGCTCTGTGTTTAATTGACACCACCCCCTAAATAAGATAATATGACTTTTGAGGAAAGCCTTAAACCTTTTCCATATGGAAAAGGTTCATTTTTTGAAGAGTTTAGTGAATGTAGGCATCAAATTTTGCAAAAATCCTTCATAAAAAGAAATCAGGCAAACCTGAATTATTTATATTATTTAGTTTTATTATTTGGCCTGTTATCATTAAGGAATCCCTTATACAGTGTCAGACTAACCATATGGGAGGTTGTTATACTTGTCTATTAAAGGGCGTCATTTGTTTACTTCTGAGTCCGTTACGGAAGGGCATCCGGATAAAATCTGTGACCAGATTTCCGACGCGGTATTGGATGCATTTTTAGTTAATGATCCTAATGCACGTGTAGCCTGCGAAGTAGCAGTAGCAACAGGTCTTGTACTGGTGATCGGGGAAATCAGTACCAAATCAGAGTATGTTGATATTCCTGCCATCGTACGCAATACCATCAAAGAAATTGGATACACACGTGCAAAATATGGTTTCGACTATAATACATGTGCTGTGTTGAGTTCTCTTAACGAGCAGTCCGCTGATATTGCCCAAGGTGTTAACTCTGCTTTAGAACACCGTGATCCTGCTCAAGTAGCTGAAGAAACAGCTAATATTGGTGCAGGCGATCAAGGACTCATGTTTGGTTTTGCTACGAACGAGACACCTGAACTGATGCCACTGCCGATTGCTTTATCACATCGTATTGCACGTCGTTTATCTGAAGTTCGTAAGAACGGAACCTTAGACTATCTTCGTCCAGACGGCAAAACACAAGTTACGATTGAGTATCAAGATGAAAAACCTGTACGCGTAGACGCTATCGTAGTATCTACACAACATGCAGAGGAAATTTCTCTTGAACAAATTCAGGCGGATATTAAAGAACATGTTATTTTGCCTGTTGTTCCTGCGGAACTGCTTGATGCAGAAACCAAATACTTTATTAACCCAACCGGACGTTTTGTTATTGGGGGTCCTCAAGGGGATGCTGGTCTAACTGGCCGTAAGATTATCGTCGATACATACGGCGGTTATGCTCGTCATGGCGGCGGAGCATTCTCAGGTAAGGATCCAACTAAAGTGGACCGTTCTGCGGCTTACGCGGCTCGTTATGTAGCTAAGAATCTTGTAGCTGCTGGTTTGGCCGACAAATGTGAGATCCAACTTGCCTATGCCATCGGTGTAGCTACTCCTGTCTCGATAAATGTGGATACATACGGAACAGGTAAAATCAGTGAAGAGAAAATGGTTCAACTGATCAGCAACAACTTTGATCTTCGCCCTGCGGGCATCATTTCTATGCTTGATTTGCGTAAACCGATTTATAGACAAACTGCAGCTTACGGTCATTTCGGACGTACTGATGTTGATCTTCCATGGGAACGCGTAGATAAAGCAGAATTGCTAAGAGATCAAGCAGGGTTGTAATTCATCATACGGTCTTATAATATGTTAACCCGCAAGTTGGCCATGGTGTCAGCTCTGCGGGTTATTTTGCGTGCGAAAACGAGCAAGGCTAGTGAATCTAACCATAGAGAAGTAGACTACTAAACTTTGCCAGCCTTTTAGCCGAAATATAAGAATATACATAAAGACGATAGTATGGCTTGAGAGGAGTCTATCACGGAATGAAAAGAAAAATTTCAATATGGACGGCACTTATTCTAGCGGGAGAGTTAGTACTTGGTTCGGGTTATCCTGCTATTGGAATAGGGAATTCAGCAGTGTACGCTGCATCAGAGTTTGGTATAACAGTCTCACCAGCGCCTGGAGCAAGTTATGTAAGTATAGGATCATCCCTTAGACTGAGCTTTGATCGTCAAGTAAACCCGCAGTCAGGTGAAATTACTATTACGGGTCAAGGTGATAGCTCACCTTTTTTAACGATTCCTATTGGTAGTTATGGTCTAATTGGTAGTTCAAAAGATTACGAGCTTAAGCTAAATCAACAGTTTACTTCAAACAAGACTTATACAGTGACAATTCCTAAGGGGTTGTTCAAGGATAATGATGGTAATGAGTCAGGTGTTACTTCATGGGCATTTACCACTGCGCCTGAGAGTAATACAGCGATTACGGCAGGCAACTTTTCACCTGCTAATAATACAAGAGTGGATGCAGGAGCCCTTAAGGAGCTAAGTCTAACCTTAAATAAAAACCTGATAAAAGGTGGAGGTTCCATTCGAATTTTGTCGTCTGCAGATAATGCAACCGTACAAGAGTTCAAAATTAAGGATGATGATACTAGAGTTAACGTTCAGACTGATGCTAACTCTACTACAGTTAAACTAACATTGGATAAAACATTGGCCTCCGGAAGTAACTATTATGTTCTTATAGATTCTTATGCTTTTAAGGATGTTGATAATCGAACGTATTCCGGGATTTCAAGCGGTGATGTGTGGAGCTTCTCTACTAAAGGTGTTGCAGAGATTCCAGTGACTCCTGCACCGGCAAACGGATCAGGTGGGGTATCTACCACTGGAGCCCTACAGCTTACATTTGATCGTCCTATGATGCCTGCAGCTGGAACCATAACAGTATCTCCAGGTGCAGCTAACGATGCTAGAACGAGATGGCTTAATGTAAACTCCCCAGCCGTTACAGGAGGAAGCAGCAGAACTATAACATTGCTTCCAGCATCAGCAGCATCACCCTTGCTAAACAGTACGCAGTATACGGTGACGATACCGCAGGGAGCTTTTTACGATCAAGACGGAAATGTATTTCCGGCTTCGGGTGCGTATACCTGGACATTTACAACGGCTTCTTTGACAGGACTTAACGTAAGCGCGCTAAACCCGGCTGACCGGAGTGAATCCATAGCTAACAACAGATCATTTTCTGTCACATTCAATCGTAATGTGAATTATAACAGTGCTGTGGAAAATGGCGTAGCACTTTATAAAAGTGGCGGCGCACAGGTTCCGGTTACTGTTAACCGGAGTACAACTGTAGCAAACGAATATGTAATTACGCCTAAAACAGCTTTAGATAGCGACTCAACCTATTATATTGATATTGCTAAAGGAGCTTTCGTAGACGCTATTGATGCTAATGTTATCTATGATGGACTAAGCGGCAAAAATTCATGGAGCTTCCGGACCTTGTCTCAGGACAAAACAGCTCCACAGCTCACATCTGCATCACTCGAGAACAATCGGACCATTCGTTTAAAATACAATGAGAGTCTCAACTCTTCCATTGCACTGTTGATCTCCAGCTTTGGTGCTACGGTGAATGATGAGAGTCGTACAATTGAAAGTGTCTATATCCAGGGAGACAGCGCCTATGTGGTACTCAGTACAGGGGTAGCGGTTGGACAGAACGTGAAGGTTAGCTATACAGGGGGTCTGCGGACCATTCAAGATCCAAGCGGAAATGCAGCCAGCACCTTTAGCTCAAAGCAGGTTACTAACACTATCGAGTCCTCCATGCCTACACCCAAAGATGGACGGATCACGGGTAGAACGGTAGCGTTGAATTTCAATGACTCCTTAAAGGCAGTTTCCTCTTACGCACATAGTCAGTTTCTAGTGACTTCAGATGGGGGATCCCTAGGGGTCAACTCCATAAGCTCCAGCGGGAACACTGTATATTTAGGGTTAAATAGCGATGCTTCTAATGGCCAGACCGTTCGTGTCTCCTATTATGCAGGCTCTTATCCTTTGCAGAATTCTTTTGGACAAAATATTGCGGATTTCACAGATTTCTACATTCGCAACAGCAACGATACAATTCCACCCGTGTTCCAAAGTGCAACCGGAGGTGGCAATAAAATCCTTCTGAATTACAATGAAGGCTTGTCAACGACAAACCTCCCGATGAACAGCCAGTTCTCTGTGCTTGTTGGCACCACTCCTAACTATGTTACGAATGTATCGGTCAGTGGCTCACAGATCACGCTAACGCTCCAGAGTGCTTTGACGGTGAATCAGAATGTTACTGTATCCTATGTTCCGGGGACTACCGGAATAAGCGATTTAAATGGAAACCGTGCAGCTTATATTAACCTGCAGCCTGTGTCCATCTCGGAAAACAGCGGAACTAGCATACCTGAGATTAGTTCTGCCACCATCAATGGCGACGAGCTTACGGTTACATTCAGTAAAAACATGCAGGCATCTGGTTCCCTCTACGCTAATCAGTTCGGAGTTAGAGCAGATGGAAGCAGTATAGGTGTACAAAACTACACTTTGTCAGGGGATATTTTGAAAATAACAACATCCTCAGTAGTAAAGACCGGGCAAACTATCGATTTGTCCTATATGTCAGGTTCAGGTACGATCAAGGATTTGAACGGTAATATACTGTCCTCATTCTCTTCTCTCTCTGTTAAGAACCTAACCGGCGTGAGCACCGGAACGGGAAATCGTCCATCCTATCTAGGGACGCTTGCAACAAGTGAGTTTGGAAAAGAATACGCGCTGCTGAAGAGTGACTCTTCACAAATCGTGGATGACCGTTCGTTATACAATCAATCTGTAAAAAGATATACCTTAAACACAGATCGCCTGACGGCCAGTTATGAATATCTGTATAAGGCAAGTAGTGATACATTAGCTTTTGAGGTGCCTGCTACAGAACAATCGGCCTATGTGACTGTTCCTTTAAAGCCTTTGCTTGATGCTGTAAATCGCAGTAAAACCACAAAATTTATGATACGTTATGGCGATCACTTATATAGCGTAGGACTAGACGATATCGATATGAACGGATTAGCGACTAGCTTGATTGCAGACAGTAAAAATATCTCGCTGGTGTTCCGCTTAGAAAAGGTTCCGGCAGGTACGTTCTCCCCATTTGAGCAAAAGCTAAAAACTATGGGGATGCAGAGCGTTACTAGTCTTATGGATGTCCGGGTGACTGCGATAGTAAGCAGCAATTATTCTAATGCTAAGGCATTATCGGTACCTGGAGAATACACTGTGCGTACAACTTCTTCATTGAACAATGCGCAGACATCTGCTGCTAGACTGGATCTTTCCTATTACGATGCAGCTTATCTGCCAACAAAAGTAAGTACGGTAGGTAGCTATACGATTATTCGTGCTCGTACGGAGGGTAATCAGGTGTTAGGAACCTTTATATCAACCCGGGCCTTCTCAGATATGAGTAAGCATTGGAGTAATTCGATCGTAGCTGAGCTTAGTGCAAAGACTATCATCGATAGCAGTTACGGGACTACATTTAGTCCAGAAAAAAAGATTACCCGTGCAGAGTTTGCAGTAATGCTTAGCCGGGGACTTGGTTTGCTAGGCGATCGCGAGACCGCACAGCGCTTCCGGGATGTGCAGCCTTCCACACAAACTGGAGACTATATTGGTGCAGCAGCCAAGGCTGGTATTATTACAGGGAACACGGATGGCTCCTTCCGGCCTAATGATAATATCACTCGAGAGCAGATGGCAATCATGATGATTCGGGCAATGGAATACACCAAACATCCTATTACTTTAAGCGGCACTTCTGCCTCAACACTGGCTCGCTTTAAGGATAAGTCTAAAATTCAGAATCAAAGTGCAGAATTCGTAGCTAAAGCTGTGCAATCTGGGATTATTTTGGGAATGACCACAAGTGAGTTCCAACCTCAGGGTAATGCCACTCGTGCACAAGCTGCTGTGATGTTGCATCGGATGCTGAAGCAAACAGATTATTTGTAGAATAAATAGATTGGTAAAGCCTGGCATTCTGCTGGGCTTTTTTTTATGTTAATAGTTTGTGTTACGAGACTCTATAAAGCTTGAAATCTCTCAATTTCGCAACTTTTTCGCTTATTTTCAGTCTATTAAAAGAGTACTAGAAAAATAGGAACCAGTTTCCAGACTTTTGATAACGGACTTGAAGAGTAAAAAAGAGATGGGAGAGTTACGTCGAAATGAATGAAGTTTTCATGGAGAAGAAGAGTAGAGAAGTTGTTCGGGGAATGAAATTATCATCTACTAAAAAATGGGTTGCCGCTTCATTAGCAGGTGTGTTGTGGATTATGCCGGTAATTGGCAGTGAAGGCTTAGCTATGTTTGGTCATAGTTCCACACCAATTGCTGCCGCAGCCACATCTAATTTTAAAGTAAGCAAGCTGGGTGAAGAAGTAATTACTTCGGGCGCCATTATGATGAAATACAAATATACGGCTACACGTTCAGGAGCGAGCGCTTCTGGATTGGCGGATGTTATTCGCGTTGACCTCAACAATCCATATGTTTCTTTAGATGTTATGACAGGTAAGGGTGGAAACCTGACAACACGTCAAAGTACTGGCGGGATGGCTAAGGAAACTGGAGCCGTGGCTGCAGTAAACGGAGATTATTTTAATACAGGCGGGGAAGGCGCTCCGATTGGTGGACAAGTATCCAGTGGAGTCTTGGTTTCCACCCCTTCGCAATTGGATGGCATGTATGCCTTTGCAGTGACTAAGGATCGCAAGCCTCTTATTGATGAGTTCAGCTTTGAAGGAATGGTAACCGCACCTGACGGCGCACAGTTTGAGATATCCGGTATCAATAAAGGTGCTTATAGTCCTGAAGGTGGAAGCTCTACTTATAGCCATGCTAATGCAATGTATATCTATACGGATGTATGGACCGCACTCGATCGTCCCAAAAACAGCTCAACCACACCGACAGAGGTGCTCGTTGAGAACGGCGTAGTTACTCAAATATCTGAAAATGCTGCGCTTCCTACAGCGGTTCCAAAGGGAGCTTATATTTTGCGGGCCCATGGCTTAGCCGCACGGTATGTTACTGCCCATCTGACGGTAGGGCAACCGGTAACAAGTGTGTACTCCCTGAAATCCAAGACTACGCAGCAATCGCTAGATCCTGCTAATCTGCAAACAATGATTGGTGGACATACGATTCTTGTAAATAACGGAAAAGCTGCAACGTTCTCTCGCTCGACTAGCAGCATTGGCGGTTATCGTGCACGTACGGCTTTAGGATACTCTCAGGATGGACGTTATGTTTATATTATAGCTACTGAAAAAAATGGCAACAGCTCAGGAATGTCATTGACCGAGCTGCAATCTTTTATGACCAATATTGGAGTCTGGAAAGGGCTTAACTTAGACGGAGGCGGCTCTACAACGATGGTAGACCGGCCTCTTGGTGAAACCTCAGCCACACTAACCTTTAATACAGAGTATGGCACAGAGCAGCGCAGCATTGTTAACGCGCTTGGTGTTTATACTAACGCACCACAAGGTGAAGTAAAAGGAATTAAAATTAGCGGAAGCACTTCGCTATTAGTTGGACAAAAGGCTACTTATTCGTTAAAAGGTTATGACACTTACTATAACCCTATAGATGTAGCAGCAGGCAATCCTACTTGGACATCAAGCGGAGGAAGCGCAACTGTAAGTGCAGGAGAAGTAACGGCAGTGAAGCCAGGCACCGTTACCTTAACGGCTAAAAGCGGCGTAGCAAGCGCTTCTACAACCCTTACAGTCTTGGGTGGAGATGATCTATCCAGCATGAGTGTAGGCACTGCTACAGCGCCACTGACAGCTGGGACAACTGTATCTGTCCCTGTAAAGGCCTCTACGAAGAGTGGAGCAACCATAAGCGTTCCAGATTCAGCGCTGAAGTGGGAGTTTGTAGGCTTTAAGGGAGTCGTTCAAAATGGCAAGCTTACTGTAAACTCTGTGGATGCAGGGGTTACTACAGGTTACGCTATTGCTCGTTATGATGGATTTAGCACAGCGGTTGTATTATCGACAGCAGCAGCTACAACATGGGAAGATTTCGAGAAGGTAAGTTATCCAGTTAACTTTACTACCAATGTGCCAGCGGTACAGGGGACTGCAACAATAGTAGACGGATCGGCTGAAAGAGTAGGCTCCAAGGTGCTGTCACTCAGTTATGATATGACGGCTGGCAGCGGTAAAATGTACGCTTATGCTCAACTTAACGGCACAAGTGGAAAAGCCGTTCCAGCGCTTGCAACTTCGATGTCAGTTGATGTGATGGGCGATATGAGCTTAAATTGGCTGCGTGCTGAGTTTGTAGACAATAGTGGAGCTACAGCCTATGTAGATCTTGCGAAGATTATCGATTGGAACGGTTGGAAGAACATAAACATCGACTTGTCAGGATCAGGGATTAAATTCCCGGCTACGCTGAAGAGACTTTATGTAGTCAATGTAGAGGAAGGCCAAGATGAACGGGCGAAGACAGGTACGGTTGCTTTTGATAATATCACCTTCACAATGCCTTCACTTTCCAGTGATGCAGGGTTACCAAAGGGTACAGCTTCGATGAGCATCGGCTCCAAAGCAATGACCGTAAACGGAAATAAGAAGGCTATTGATGTAGCTCCAATTGTGAAAGACGGCAGTACTTATGTGCCGATCCGTTATGTGCTGGATGCTTTTGGAGGGAATGCTACCTGGGATCAGGTGAATAAGAAGATCATGGTGTTGCGGGGAGCCAAGGCACTGGATCTGACGGTAAATAAAAAGGAATACCTGTTAAATGGTAAGCGACAAAGTGCTGAAGTAGCACCTATTATTTTACAGGGTAGGACTTTAGTACCTCTGAGACTGGTTTCTGAACAGTTAGGATTAACTGTAAAATGGGAACAGAAAACGAAGACCGTAACTATCGAATCGTGATATGTTAATATATAAGGAAAACCTTAATACGATCCGATAGAAAAGGGGCAAGCATCCGTGGAATTTCAAGCCGATGCGATTGATCGCGTTATTAAAAATACCATCGACGTGATGGAGAGCAGCAAGTATCAGATTTTTGAAATATTGCAGGTTGCACGTGATGAACTTGCTGCACTCAACAAGGAACTGCAGCGGGTCATGGACGAAACGGATGAAACGTTGAAAAAGGTAGACAAGCTGGAGCTGCAGTATCACCGCTCCAGAATCCGGCTGACAGAGGTCAGCCGGGACTTTGTCCGCTACTCAGAGAAGGATATCCGTATTGCTTATGAGAAGGCTACAGAGCTTCAGCTCGAACTCATGATGACGCGTGAGCGAGAGGTCTATCTTCGAAGCAGACGTGATGAATTACAAATGCGAGTGCGCAGTGTCGAAAATTCTGTAGAGCGTGCAGAGTCAATTGGTTCGCAAATGAGCGTAGTGCTCGAATATTTGTCGGGAGAACTAGGCCAAGTGACGAGAATTGTCGAATCTGCGAAGAACAGACAGATGATCGGACTCAAAATTATCCTGGCTCAAGAAGAAGAACGGAAGAGAATTGCCCGGGAAATTCATGATGGTCCCGCTCAAATGCTGGCAAATCTAGTCCTTAGGACGGAAATTGTAGAAAGAATGCTGGTAAAGCAGGAATTTGGGCTGGTGCAGGACGAAGTAGTAGATTTAAAAGGGCAGGTTCGTAACAGCCTGGAAGAAATGCGTAAGGTTATTTTTAATTTACGACCGATGGCTCTCGATGATTTGGGCTTGATTCCGACTTTGCGGAAATATGTGCATGATTTTGAAGAGAAGACGAAACTGCGGACGACTCTGGAAACCCGGGGACAGGAACACCGACTATCCTCAGCGATGGAGGCGGCGGTATATCGTCTGGTTCAGGAAGCATTGTCTAATGCAGCAAAACATGCCTACCCAAGCTTCGTATTGGTGGAGATTACATACCAAGCGCAGTTAATTAAGATTGTGATTAAAGATAACGGATTAGGCTTTAATGTACAAAAGTTAAAAAATCAGCAAGGTAATCGGGAAAGCTTCGGGCTAGTAGGTATGCGGGAACGTGTAGAACTGCTTGAAGGAAGAATGGAAATTGTATCAGCCGAGAATCAGGGGACAACAATCGTGATCCATATTCCGACGAATGTGGAGAAGGGGAAGGAGTAGTGTGATGGAGAACTTAAACTCTAGTAAAACGCCCATTAAGGTTCTTTTGGCGGATGATCATCAGCTTTTTCGTGAAGGGCTGAAACGCATTTTGAATATGGAGGAGGATATCGAGGTCATAGGGGAGTGCGGCGACGGTATTCAGGTATTAGAGTTTTGTAACGGGACTAAACCGGACATCGTATTGATGGACATCAATATGCCTGTTGAGAATGGCGTAGAAGCCACTCAAAAACTTCGGGAAATGTTCCCGGAGGTTAAGGTAATTATTTTATCCATTCATGATGATGAGAGTTATGTATTTGAGACCCTTCGTAAGGGCGCCAATGGTTATTTATTGAAGGATATGGAGGCCGAATCCCTTATTAATGCCATTCGTTCGGTCTGTGAAGGACATGCCTTTATCCATCCAAAGGTTACTGGAAAGCTTATCAATCAATTGCGGCGTATGACTTACCTTAACGAGACTGGTGTAACTACAGATACAGTGGTGAAGGAAGCTGGTGTTAAATTTATTGCTGGCGACAACAATCCTCTGACCCGTCGTGAAGCAGAAGTGCTGCGTCTAATGGCTGAAGGTAAGAGCAACAAAATGATTGGTGAATATTTATTCATTAGTGAAAAAACAGTTAAAAACCATGTTAGCAGTATTTTGCAAAAAATGGAAGTGGATGATCGGACTCAAGCCGTTATTAATTCGATTAAATATGGCTGGGTAACCTTGTAGAAGCTTCACAGTAATACGTTACATATAGGAAAGAAATTAAGTAGACACAGCTTGCTTCCCTGATGGGTGTTCTAGGCAGTCACCGACCTTTTAATGCCGGCATATAGTGTTGGTATACAGAGGAGGTGCATCTCCATGGTAGCCCAGTTGATATGGATTGCGGTTGTTTATGTATCCGCTGCAGTGATGATTCATATGTTGCATAACCGGCAGAAGGTGCGTAAAACACCGCAGTCCGGAAAATGGATTCATTATATTTTTATTACCCGCAATCATGAATCTGTTGTGGAATGGTACATTCGGGCACTGACATTTCAAGCTCTTCTAACCGGAAAACGATTGCGAGTAACGTTCATGGATGATGGTTCGAGCGATGGAACACTTGGGATTGTTTCCAAAATGGCCGCTAGCGGCTGCTCTATCGATCTTGCAACATCTATGTACTCTCTTCAGATGAGTGAAGAATTGCAGCATGAAGGAATTGTAGTAGACTTGCGGCTGTCAGGGCAGTCTGTATCGCTGCCTTTTATGGGGATGGCAGGAAGTAGGGGATGCGAATCAAAGCGCAACAGATCTTAAGTAAATATGTAAGTAACGGGTGAAGCACACTCTCCAAGAACTGGGGGAGTGTGCTTTTTGCGTTTGGGGAGACGGAGTCGTGAATTTGGGATCAAATATGGAGTTGCTAAGTACAAGCGAAAGGTAGGAGGGATTATTATACAAGTCGCTGTATATGCTGTGGAATGCAAGGGGAGCTGGAGGGTTGGAATTTCATTAGATCTTAGCGTGGATAGATGGTGGTGGTCTGTAGCTAGACCGGAGAAGAAAGCTGGGAGTTCCTTAGCGGCGAATAGTTTGGTTCTGCTTTCTTCTGCGTTGCCGCTAGGTTGGGCTGTGAAGCTCCGGGACAACTTTAAACAAAGAAGCGCAATGAGCACCTGGGGGATTAAGGAGTGGGGGCAATATATTAATAGTATGCTTGAGGCTGAGTTGAGAGAGGAGAAAGAGGCAGGGGGACTGTGGGAGGCTCAGTGGTTGAATGATGGAATATTCATATGGAAGCCTAATGAATCAAGTTTCGGAATAGATCAGGACAATAAGAAGAATGAAAGATACGATTGGTGTGAAAAAGAGGATTTTGAATCTGGATTACTAGAATCGGATTCAGAACAATTATTGCGGGCTTTGGCCGGGCGCTCTTTATTGGAGCCGGAAGTAGAAGCGCTGCTGGCAGAAGAATTGCCAGAGCTAGGGGGTTGCTGGCGCCAGGCGGCACAACTGGCGTATCTGCAGGGGCGGCTGTTGCTTACAGCCGCCGTAGGCAATGCGCCCCCGGCTACGCACGGGGCGCGGGCCCGCCAGCTCCCTGCGGGTGCTGGCGTTATGATGCGTGCGGCGGCTAAGCTGCCGCACGTATTGCGGCGCGGCGCTGTCGCTCGCCGCGCGGTTTCGCGCTGCCTGCGTTGCGGCAGCGTGCCCACCGGCCGCACGGCATGCGCCGCGTGCGGGCTTATGGGCTGCGCCTATTGCGAGGCCTGCCTCGCGCTTGGGCGCAGCCGGGCTTGTGCGCTGCTGCTGCGTAGCGCAGCACTTCCGGCCGTGCGGTGCACGGCCGCCCTTGACCCCGCCGCGGCCGCAGGCCGGTGGGGGCTGAGCCCAGCGCAGGCGGGAGCCGCTGGCGCTGCGCTGGGTTTTCTGGCGGAGGCGCGCAAGCGCTCCGCCAGTACATGCCCAGAGCGGTTTCTGCTCTGGGCGGTGACGGGAGCGGGGAAAACGGAGATGATCTTCCCGCTCCTAGAGGCCGTGCTCGCCGCCGGAGGGCGGGCGCTGGTAGCGACGCCGCGCCGCGACGTCGTACTTGAGCTCGCGCCGCGGCTCGCCCGGGCTTTTCCGGCGGAGGTCATCGCCGTACTTTATGGCGGCAGCGCAGATCGCTGGGTGAGCGGTCGCTTAACGCTCTCGACCACCCATCAGCTCCTGCGCTTCCATCAAGGTTATGATCTCGTAATCATCGACGAGCTGGATGCGTATCCTTACCACAATGATCCTATGTTGGCCTATGCCGCTGAACATGCCTGTAAAGTGGACGGCTCTTTCATCTATTTATCAGCTACGCCACCACAAGAAATGCAGCGTTTGGTCCGGTTAGGCAAGCTTCCACATGCCAGAGTGCCTGTCCGCTTCCATGGTCATCCCTTGCCTATCCCGCAGCATTTGAGTATACCCTCGGTTCTAACCTGTCTGAAGCGTGGGAGTTTGCCAAGATCGCTTATACAAAATCTTCAAAAGTCACTGGAGCGAAAAGCACAAATTTTTCTATTTGTGTCTCGAATAGCTCATATCGAAGGATTGCTGATCCTACTTCGTCGTAGCTTTCCCGGCGTGGTTATTGAAGGCACCTCGTCCAAGGATTCATTTCGGGCAGAAAAGGTGACTGCTTTTCGCAACCGTATCATCTCTTTGTTAGTAACTACTACGATCCTGGAACGGGGAGTTACCGTGCCACGCAGTGACGTATTTATTTTGGATGCAGACAGTGGTCTTTTTGACGAAGCCTCTTTGGTACAGATGGCAGGCCGTGCTGGTCGTTCTAAAGATGATCCTGATGGCCATGTTGTATTTGCCTCCCCTCAGTGGAGCCGATCCCAGCGTGGAGCGATTGCTCAGATTCGTACTATGAATATCATCGCTCGCCGCCATGGATATTTCCGTAAAGGTGGGGCTAAATGAATACCATGCTTATAGGGGTACAAAAATCTTTGTCTCTCCTCCTCACCCCCTCGTTGTCTCAATGTCTAACCTGCGGGAAGCACAGCCGACAGTCCTCACAGCTGCCTGGTATCTGTAAGGATTGTGCGGAATCCATTCCTTGGATACGCGCTCCACGTTGCTTGGTTTGTGGGCGGCATGTAGGCTGTCCAGACTGCACTCGCAGCGCTGAGCCCTCACCCATTGTATGTAACCGGAGTGCGGTAGCCTACACTAATGAGATGAGAGAATGGCTCGGTCAATATAAATATCGCGGGAATGAACGATATGCCCCTCTACTTGGACTCATGCTGGATAGGGCATATTTAACCCTAAAGGAGGAAAAGCAACAGGGGGCTCTTTCATCCCAGAAGGCATCGTTTTTTCATCTTATTCAACATAAAAGGTACAAAAAAAACAGCCTTTGGTCAGCTGATTTATTAGTTCCGGTACCTGTCAGTGATTCAAGGCTTCTAGAACGGGGGTTCAATCAAGCGGAAAGATTGGCCGATGTTCTATCTCGTCATAGGAAGATTCCTCAGCTACCGCTACTAATTCGTACGCATCATACGGGTAAGCAGAGCTTTAAAGGACGTGCGGAGAGACTGGCCGATATGAAGAATGCTTTTGGAGCGAATCCGGCAGTCTCCACACTATTTAAGGATTGGCTGAAAGATAACTCACCTATAAGCCGTCCTATTCGAATTATTATTGTTGATGATATCTATACAACCGGAAGCACGATTCGTGCTTGTGCCGAAATTCTAAAACAAATGGTTTCTAACTATGATTATGTTGCAGAAATCTATAGCCTTACCTGGGCGCGTTCCTAAAACGCGAAAAATGCATGATTGTGAACAGCTATATCCATTCCATTAAGGATTAGTTGCGGTTGGTAGCGTTTCTTCTGTCCCATAGACGAATTCCTTGCAATCATGTAATCTAGGAGCATAAGAATATTATGCATTGCACAGAATGTACGGAGAGGAGCGGCTGCTTGTTATGAATCTAGACAATTGTCCAAGGTGCGGCCGGTTGTTTGTCAAGAATCTTATGGGGTTGTGCTCGGTCTGTATCAAAGAGCTGGAGCATGAATATGAGATCTGCGTGAATTATTTACGGGAAAACAAAGGAACCAACATTCAGGAGCTCTCCGATGCTACGGGGATTTCTATTAAAGAGATTACCCGCTT
This sequence comes from Paenibacillus sp. FSL E2-0190, assembly GCF_037992965.1. Classification (NCBI taxonomy): domain Bacteria; kingdom Bacillati; phylum Bacillota; class Bacilli; order Caryophanales; family Paenibacillaceae; genus Paenibacillus; species Paenibacillus sp. FSL E2-0190. Next base: position 6,547,585 of record NZ_CP150306.1, on the reverse strand, counting down.
TATTCGAGAAGGCCGGATTTCTATAGCTAATGCACCCAATATGATGTACCCTTGCGAAGTGTGTGGTACACTGATTCGGGATGGCCATATGTGTGACAGCTGTCGTAGCCGGCTCAGGAAAGATCTCACGAATGCTGTCAAGGAAAATTCTGCTGAGGATACTACTAAAAAGACATCTGATGGTGCATATCGTGCCATAGATAAGCTGCGTGACCTATAAAATCTGCAAAAAAACGTTTGCAGCTATAAAGAATGTTTCAGTCTACGCCGATAAACTTAGTAAAGATTATCGGCTTTTTTATATTAGAAGGAAGGTGGAAGTTATGAAAATTAACGAGACCGGACGAATTAACGCGATTAATCCGTATCAACGCAGCGCGGAAGCGCAAAGGCAGGAACAAATGAAGAAAAGCACACGCAAGGATGAGGTTTCGATCTCTGATGAAGCGATTCAACTCTTGCAAGCACAAAACACTGGCAAGAATGATCCAGAACGCGCACTTAAGATCGACAATCTAAAGCAGCAGGTCTCCGCAGGTACCTATCAAGTTGATGCATCTAAGCTAGCAGAGAAACTCGCCCCTTACTTTAAGCAATCCTCCGAGAATTAGGTGAAAACATCCATGGCATTGACGACATTAATAGAACTATTGGAGCGGCTAGATGGAGTGCATGTTCAAATGCTGGATCTGGCCGCTGAGAAGAAACAGACGATTATGGATAACAAGGTGGATGCGTTAATCGACATCCTTAACCGTGAATCCAAGCTAATGAAGGTAATTGGGCAGCTCGAGGAAGAGCGAATATTAGCCGCATATACCGTTTTGCAAGGTGTGGGTATTCGTTCCAACCTGAACCTGAACCTAACGGAGCTGTCCAGGCTTATATTTGACCCTGAAGACAAGGCACGACTGCTGCATATTCAGCAGAAGCTTTCGGGCACTTTGCATCGCCTGAAAGAAGCCAATGACCTAAATCAGAAGCTGATAGAGCAGTCGCTTACATTTATAGATTATTCTTTGGATCTGTTGGTCGGAAGACCAAATCAAGATATCACTTATCATCGTCCGTCCGACAAAGGAAATAACGTAAATCGGTCGGGGATTTTTGATGCACGAGGTTAGAATTGTACTGATGAAGTGTTCTGCCGGAGCAGAACATAAGGAGGAGTAAGAAGCATGACATCCACATTTCACTCGATAGAGACGGCGAGACGCAGCCTTTTTACTCAGACCGCAGCTCTTAATACAACTGGACACAATATCGCTAATGCGAATACCGAAGGTTATACTCGTCAACGTGTTAATATGCAAGCCTCTTTACCTATTGAAGCGTACGGATTGTTAAAATCTACCGTTCCAGGTCAAATGGGTACAGGGGTGGAATTCTCATCTATCGATCGGATTCGAGAAATGTTTCTGGATGATCAGTACCGTGGTGAGAACGCTGCTTTCGGCAACTGGAGTCTACAAGCAGATACGCTCTCTAAGCTGGAAGCTATCGTTAATGAGCCATCCGATACAGGCATTCGTACAGTTCTGGATAACTTCTGGAAATCTTGGTCGGATCTAAGTAAGAACCCTGAAGATCCAACAGCCCGTAAGATTGTAGTGCAAACTGCACAATCTTTGACGGATGCTATGAACTATATGAGCACGCAACTGAATAATCTGGAGCGGGATCTAACCACTAATATAGATGTTAAAGCAAAAGAAGCTCAGGGTTACCTGACCGCGATCGCAGATCTAAATAAATCCATCTATAAGATTGAGGGTATGGGGGATCATGCGAACGATCTACGTGATCAACGCGACCTGATGGCGGACAAGCTCTCCAAAATTGCTAATATTACTGTTGTAGAGACGGAAGCGGGTTATAACATTTCTTTGGGTGGACAACCTCTCGTAGAGGGTGGAGAAGTAACTGCAACCGTAGATGGCGCGTTTCTTAATAATGCTTATGCCTCCGGAACTTTGAAGGGCGGCGAGGCTTACGGAATGATTTTTTCCAATAATACCTATGTTGCCGATTACAAGAAACAGCTCAATGATTTGGCGAGCACTATTGCTACAGGTGACGTTGAAATTACAGTGCCAGCTGGCTCCAATCTTCCTGAGGGCACAGTGTTGACAAGTGATGCCAAGATTACACAAGCTGACGGTACCGTAGTTACTTTGACCGCTGGTCAGGCCATGCCTAAGGGCGCAACAATGTATGAGGACGCCAAGACCATTGTCAAAGGGTTTAACGGACTTCACAAGTTAGGTTACGCGATGGATGGAAGCGTCGGACGCGATTTCTTTGTAACATCAGGCGAGGCTGGAACGATTAAGCTAAATCCGGAAATTGCTGCGGATGTGAATTTATTCGCAACTTCGTTACGTACAACTGTTGATGCGAATGGAAATACGCAAGTCGTTAAAGGGAATAATACGTTGGCACTTTTATTGACTAGCCTGAAGGATAGTAAATTTACTACACCGGATGGTAGTGTGAGCAACACTGTTGGCGGACTTTTTGGCTCTATGGTTGGCCAACTTGGCATTCAATCCCAAGAGGCTGCACGTCAGACGGATAACTCAGATTATCTGGTAGAGCAGGTTAACTCCCGGCGTCAATCAGTCAGTGGCGTTTCACTGGATGAAGAAATGTCGAATATGCTAGTGTTCCAGCATGCTTATAGTGCGGCAGCACGTTTTATGACTACTTTTGATGAACTGCTCGACAAATTGATTAATTCCACCGGCACAGTCGGCAGATAAAAGGAGATATAGCGTATGTTGAGAGTAACCTCTAACATGATGAATTCACAGCTTCTGCTTAACTTAAACCGCAATGCACGTACAATGAACGATACACAATTACAGCTTTCCAGCGGACGCAAGATCAACAAGCCTTCCGATGATCCGGTAGGGATTACCTATTCCCTGCGCTACCGTGCGGAGCTCTCCTCTAATGAACAATATACTAAGAATGTAGATAGCGCTCTTTCTTGGCTTGATTACAATGATACAGTTCTAGGACAGGCCGGTGATGTCGTTCAAAAGATTCGTGAACTTACTGTACAAGCTTCGACAGGTACTAATCCGCAATCCGCACTGGACAGTATCAATGCAGAAGTGATGCAGCTAAAAGAGCAGCTTGTGGATATCGCTAATAGTACACTGAACGGTAAATATATCTTTAATGGCGAGCAATACACCACCAAACCATATGATTTTGCTAAAGGTGCAGATGGAACTTACGATGTATCTAAGGCAATTACTACGGATACTGGGCAGATTCAGTTCATTGTAGGTGAAGGTGTGCGATTGCCGATAAGTACAACTGGCAATGATGTATTCGGAAATACCGGGGATGCGGACAATTTGTTTGCAATCATTAATAATCTTTCTGCAGGATTAAAGGCTGGCGATCTCACGGCTATTTCGGACCAACTTGATGTAATTGATACGCGTATGGAATCCATTCTGACTGCCCGTTCTGAAATAGGAGCCAAAACCAATCGTGTAGAACTAATGCAGGAACGTCTGAGTGACTTGAATGTAAATCTGACTGATCTACAGGCAAAGACAGAAGATGCCGACTACGAGGGATTGATTATGGAGTCAAAGATTCAAGAGAATATTTATAATGCTTCCTTATCTGTAGGCGCAAAAATTATATCCACAACTCTCGTAGACTTTATAAGATAACGGAGGTGGTTTTCGTGCTTCAGCCGATATTGCAAATACGTCAGTCTCCTGCAATAATTGGTATTGATGCTGATCTAGGCACATACTCGATTACTCAGCCTAAGGCTGAGGTCGATATAATAACCACTCCGGGGAAACTTACGGTCCAATCTTTTAGGCCAGAGCTTAACATAGATCAGTCCCGAGCTTGGGCAGCCTATAATGGTGGCAATATGCTCGATATGAACAAACGAATATACTCAGGTATTCAACAGTTGTATCTTCAGGGTATTGCAAAAAAGGTCGAGCAAGGCAATCGAATGGCTCAGTTTTTTAAGCCTGGAAATACTATTGCAGAAGTATATGGAACAGATACCGAACCAAATTCTTTTCCAGAGATTCGAGGACCGGCATCATTTGACAATGTAGATATTCATATAGAAACGAGAGCACCACAAATTGATTTTCGAGCCGCAAAAGTGAATATTCAAGTAGAAAGACATGATCCCGAAATTGAATATACTCGTGGCAAGTTAAATATTTATATGCAGCAATATGCTTCTATTCAGTTTATTCCACCTGAATTGAATGTCCAATTGTAGCTTCTTAAGCTATAGATGTGCCATTAAGCGCTTCTATAGCTTTTGTGTTTTGTATTTTTAGCTATATATAATTTTAGTGAATTTTATAAGAAGTTAGTTTTGCACAGCAAAACTTTTGAGGAGTGAACAACTTGATTATAGAAACGCTGTCTTGGGGGAAACTTGAAGTAGATGAAGAGCAGTTATATCATTTCCCCAAAGGATTACCTGGATTTGACGAAGAAACAAATTTTGCTTTGATAGCGATGGCGGAGTCACCCTTTTGGTATTTACAGTCAATTAGCAATATGGAGTTATCCTTTCTGTTAGTTGATCCTTTTGTTTTTTATCCCGCTTATGAATTTGAACTGCCGGATGATGAGGCGGAAGAGCTAGAGATCAGTTCTGATGTAGTTATCCGCTGTATTATTACTTTAAAAGAGCATGTTGAACAGTCTACGATTAATCTTCTTGCACCTATTGTATTAAATCCTGTAGGGCATTCTGGTAAACAAATCGTGTTACATAAAGCGCCTTATCATACGAAGCATAGCCTACTGCAAGAGCAACCAGTTATCGATGGAAAGGATGGTGGATGATATGCTCGTACTTTCCCGTAAAAAAGGGGAGTCCATTGTCATTCAAGATCAGATCGAGCTGACAATCTTAAGCGTGGATGGTGACACAGTAAAGGTTGGTATTTCTGCACCAAAGCATGTCGATATTTTTCGTAAAGAGGTATATCTCTCGATCCAAGAGGCTAACCGTGAGTCCGTCGTTCCTCAGCAGTCTGATCTGAATGCATTAATCCATCGACTTCGTGGTGTAAATAAGAATGAATAATTGACATGTAGCATACACATAATCCAGAACCTGGGACTGTTTAATCGCGGACTCGGGTTTTTTATTTTATTTTGGAGAATTTAACCAAGAAATTTCAAAAAAAAATTGATTTGCTCTAAACAGTTGGGTGCACACTGTCGATATATGTATTAGACGCTGAGCCGGCAGGGCGGCCGACCTTAATGGATCAGCGTTTACCACATGGATGTGGAACTAATTTAATTTCAGGGAGGAAATATTATTATGATTATCAATCACAATATCGCAGCAATGAACACACACCGTCAATTGGGTACTAACACTACGAACACTAACAAAGCTATTGAAAAGTTGTCTTCTGGTCTTCGTATCAACCGTGCGGGTGACGATGCTGCAGGTTTGGCAATTTCCGAAAAAATGCGTGGTCAAATCCGTGGTTTGGATATGGCTACTAAAAATGCTCAAGATGGTATTTCTTTGATTCAAACAGCTGAAGGTGCTTTGAACGAAACACACAGCATCCTGCAACGTATTCGTGAACTGTCTGTACAATCAGCAAATGATACTAATACTAATGAAGATCGTGCTGAGCTTCAAAAAGAAGTAACTGAGTTGACTACTGAAATTACCCGTATCTCGACTGACACTGAATTTAATACTAAGAAATTGCTTAATGGGGCTGGCGTAAGTAATGCTGTATTCCAAATTGGAGCTAATACAGGTCAAGCTATTAAATTGTCAATCGGCGACATGAGTGCTGGAAAATCAGGACTTGGCTTGCAGTCCGTTGCTATCGGAACTCAAGCAGGTGCTAACTCAGCATTGGCTATTCTTGATAGTGCTATTACAAAAGTTTCTGCTGAACGTGCAAAATTGGGCGCAAATCAAAACCGTTTGGAGCACACTATTAATAACTTGGGAACTACTTCTGAAAACTTGTCCGCAGCTGAATCCCGTATTCGTGATGTTGACATGGCTAAAGAAATGATGAATCAAACGAAGAACAACATTCTTGCTCAAGCTGCACAAGCAATGTTGGCACAAGCGAACCAACAACCACAAGCTGTGCTTCAATTGCTTCGTTAATAGTAATACAAAAAAAGGAAGCCTCAGGGCTTCTTTTTTTTGTATTACTAATGCTAATCAGTAGGGTATGGAACTCCGATATATATAGTAAAATAACAAGTGATTTATGAGAGGATAACCATATGATCAAGACAGTTTCTTTATGCATGATCGTTAAAAATGAGGAAAAGTATTTGTCTAGATGTTTAGAAAGTGTACGTAATAAAGTTGATGAGATAATTATAATCGACACCGGATCGACTGATAGTACTCTTGAAATTGCGAAGCAATATACAAATAAAATATATCATTTCACTTGGGTTAATGATTTTGCAGCAGCAAGGAATGAATCGTTAAAATATGCATCTTCTCAGTATGTTCTTATATTAGATGCTGATGAATACTTGGATCCTGCAGCAGATCTCCAAAAGGATATCTCTAGTAACTTTGATTATTACTATGTAAAGATTATTAATGATATGTCGTACGGGACTATACTCAAACATACGGCTATACGGTTGTTTGCCAATTATAAAAAACTCATCTATCATAATCGTTTACATGAACATCTAAATGTTATGGATAATCAAGGGGATTATAAAGGTTCAGCGGGAGAATTAATTATTCACCACTCGGGTTACACGAATGAAGTTATACAAGATAAGGATAAGCAAAGACGTAATTTATCTCTAATGCTACAGGAAGTTAAGGAAAGTCCAACAGGATATAATTTCTTTAATATGGGTAAAACCTATATGTGGTTAGGAGAACATGAGAAAGCAATACCTTATTTGCAAAAGGCATACTCATTAAGCAAAGAAATGATAATTATACCAGAGATAATAGTTTCCCTTTGTTCGTGTTTAAAAGATTTGCACAGATATGAAGAGGGTTTGATAATTCTAAAAGATGCTATTCCTATTTATCCAAATGAAACTGATATGAAATATATGCAAGGATGCTTGTTTATGGAAGCTGGATATACAAAAGATGCAATGAAGGCGTTCGAAAAATGTATAGAGCTTGGAGATCAAGGTATAACTGTTACAGAAGGAAATGGAAGCTATTGGGCTCGGTATAAGTTGGCTGAAATTCATGAGGGAGCATATCAATTATTAGAAAGCTACGATCAAATTACGCAGGTGTTAAAAGAAAAGAAAACATTAGGTGTTGGGTTAGAAAAGTACTTTCAAATTGTATCAAAAGCAAACACTCCTCATGATGAGGTTTATGAAAATTTCAAGCAAATATATACAATAAATGATGAGGATGATTTAAAGCTAATACTTGAGGTACTTTATAAATTACGACATCCACTACTATACAAATATGTTGACCTTTATAATGTCAGCCTTCAGGATAATATTATTGCGGTGGCAAAACAATATAATAAGATGTATGAAGAAGCAAGAGCTAATTGGATGGTAATGGATGAAATACCGAAGCAAAATGTTGAAGATGTTTTATTATTGGCACTGATTTTTAAAGATATGAAACTTTTATTACTGGTAAGAGATGAATTGAATTTGAGTATTAAGGAATCAAAAGTATTGAATGCAATTATAAATCAGGATCCACTGGTATCTATGAAAATTACTACACCTATTGAAGGTTTACTTTATAGGATGTTAGAACATTTGATTGTTCTGAAAGAGTTTGATCATTTTCAATTATTATCGGAATATTTTTTACAAGGATCAGTGGAGAATTACCTTAAATTAGGGGAATTGTTATCAGGTTATTCTTTCAAGGAACTTGCTATAGATATTCTAATAGAATCATTCAGAAAAAGTCCGAATAATGTTAATGTTGTGCGTTTAATTGGAGATATTTGTTTTGATTTGAATTATTTAGAAGACTCTCAGTTGTTTTATACTAAATTACTAGATATATGTCCAGAGTTTGGTTCCTATGAAAGAATCTATAATTTATACGAAAAGTTGGATGACAAAACCGGAATGAGTGAAACAAAAAAAACCATGAAAAATAAATTCAAGCTTTCTATTTCTGGTTAGTAATTAGACATTATGAGAAGGGTTGGGGAAAGTTTGAGTTTAGATAATTTGAAGAAATATTCAAGAGATTTTAAGGATAATATACAGAATTTGATTGAGAACGGTTTTTTAGAAGAAGTTAAAGTAATGATACTAGAATATGAGAAAATTGTGGAAAAAGATTTTGAATTATATTCAATAAAAGGGACTATAGCTTTACTGGAGGGCGATCTAAAAAAGGCAGAAAAATATTTTTTAGACGGCTTAACTGAAAAACCATATGATAGCGATTTGATATATAATCTGGCTTATTTATACGAGATGAGAAAAGAAAATATTAGTGCTTATAGACAATATAAAAAGTTGCTCACTTTAGCATTGGGTGATCTAAAAGAAATTGTGTCATTAAAGATTACTGAACTTGAGAAATTGACTCAAGTAAATGATTATATCGAGAGAAAAAAAGTGCTTATTATAGCGTATATTTTCCCACCTCTCGGGGGATCCGGAGTACAGAGAACATTGAAGTTTGTGAAATATCTAAGGGATTTTGGATGGGAACCAGTTGTTCTCACAGTGGATGAAGGTGACTTTCCATTTACGGATAGTACATTAGAAAATGAGATCCCGCAAGAAATTGAAGTTATTAGAATTAGAGAGAAGAAAGACTTAGATATTCATTATATTAATAAGTTAATACAAATGTATCAGGTTGTGGTGAATAATAATGAAATAATGATGAAATATGTCGAGTTATTAAAAAATAACTCGGATAAATTAAACGAATTGGCTTTTCTGCCGGATCATGCAATTGTTTTTGCTAGAGAAGTGCTCGACCAAATAAATGATTTTGTTAACTTCAATGAAATAGATCTTATTTATTCTACTTCAGGTCCATATTCAGATCATCTAATAGGGTATTTTTTGAAGAATAAATATGAGAAAAGATGGGTGTGTGATTTCAGAGATGAATGGACCAATAACCCGTATGCCGAATTCGATAAAGATAGCATTTTATTTAAGGTTTTGATGAAAATGGAAGAAAATATTTTAAAAAGTTGCGATAAAATTTTAACGACTACTCCATTAGCAACTCAAAATTATATTAATAATTTTGGGGTTGATACTAACAAGATAGAGACAATAACTAATGGGTATGATGAAGAAGATTTTTTTGAATTATTACCTAATAATATTCAGGGGAAGAATGAAAAGTTTCGTATTATGCATAATGGGATTTTATATATGATTAGAACTCCGGAGACCTTTCTAAAAGCAGTCTATAATTTAGTAGTTAATAATATACTCCCGAGAGAGAAAATAGAAATTTATTTTACTTTAACGGAAAATGATGATCACTGGAGAGAAGTAGCAGAACAATTAGGAATAGATGATCTTGTTAATTTTTTTGGATACTTAAATCATAATGATAGTTTATCGTATGCGTCTAATGCTGATCTTTTGTTATTGATAGTTGGACCTGGAGAGAAAAATAAATCAGTGTATCCAGGGAAGGTATTTGAATACCTAAGATTGGGGAAACGAATATTAGCGCTTTCCCCATCGGGAAGTCTAGTTGAAGCATTAATTAATAAAACTTCTAGAGGTGAAAATTACGAGTTTGAAGATGTTCAAGGTATGCAGGATTATATACTAAGAATGTACAAAGAATGGGAAGCTGGATCATATTCAGATCTGAGTATTAATGGGGATATAAAACGATTTGAGAGAAGGCAATTAACCCGAAAATTAAGTGACATATTTACAGAGACTATAAAAGAAAAAATTAGATTTAGTTTTGACATATCCGAAAGAGATGAAAATTTTTATAATGATCTTTATGAATCTGGAGGTTGGAATCAATCTTATTTTAAACACTATAGTGAAATACATTATATTGATATTTGGATGAAAGCTACTGAAATGATTCGAGATGTGGAGAATCCTAAAATCATAGATATAGGCTGTGGACCTGGGCAATTTGCTAATTTACTTTTAGATAATCATTTGACGAATTATAGAGGTATGGACTTCAGTCAAGAAGCTATAAAACATGCGAAAATAAGAAATGATAGATATAGATCTTCATTTAGTGTGGATGATGTTTATACGTCTAATATATTTGATGAAGACTATAATATTGCTGTTTTGTTTGAAATACTTGAGCATTTAGATGGTGATCTAGAGATTCTAAAAAAGCTTAAAAAAAATACGAAGGTTCTTTTCTCAGTCCCTAATTTTTATTCTGAGGGACATGTAAGATGGTTTAATTCTCAATTAGAAGTGGCGCAAAGATATAAAGCTGTAGTGGGAATTAATGATATCTATACGTTCGATGTTGGTGGTGAAAATAAAATATATTTGGTATTTGCTGAAAAAGAGTAAGTGATACAAGCGGCTGAGGTATCATAGTCATTCATTTATGTGTTTCTTTTTTAAAAGAGAATAGTGGAAATAATTGGTGCGAGATCTCAAATTAATGAAGATGATTTCATTTATTTCTTTCTGGAGTTTTTAAAGAGAAGAATGAGGATTAGCTAATTCAAACTGGATAGAAGAATGACGCGAATTTTGAATAACAATACTGCGGTTGTATCGACAGAAAAAAAATCTTAAGTGGATGAAAGTGTAAGCTTGTATTACAGGTGAAGACTTATGGCCATGGAGTTCTGAATGACTGTTTAGTGGAATGCTCTGCTTTAATTGAAATGATTTTTATAGTATTTATCTGTACTATTTCTAAATTATCCCTTCCTGCAACCGATATATATATTATAAACTAAGTGTCGTTGGAGGTCGGGCTCATGAATGTACAGTTCTCCGTATCTGCTAATCCATCAACTGGTGGACAGAGCAGGTCTGAGTCAATACCTGGTAATGGAAAAGTCGGGTCAGTGAACGAATTGACTTCAGTTAAAGATATCAAGGATTTAAGTAGCAAAGAGCGTGAAGGCATTTCAGTCTCGGTTGCAGAGGAGCAGTTGATCAGGAATATTGAGCGCGCAGTGAAGACTTTACAAGGACCGAAAACTATTTTAGAAATCAGTGTACACGAGAAGACACATGACATTATGGTTAAGGTACTAAATGAAGACACTGGTGAATTGATTCGTGAAATACCGCCTGAAAAAACATTAGATCTAGTAGCGAAAATGATGGAAATTGCAGGAATTTTAATCGATCAACGTGTATAGGGAGGAGTGAACAAATGGTTCTTAGGGTTAATGGTTTTTCATCAGGAATGGACATTGATAGCATTGTTAAACAAATGATGTCGGCAAAAAGGCAGCCCCTGGATAAGCTTAATCAACAGAAAACTCTATTAGAGTGGCAGAGGGACAGTTATCGTGAGCTTAACAGTAAACTTGTAGATTTCAAAGCCAATAAGTTAAGTAGTTGGAACAAACAATCTCAAATGAACGCACAAAAGGCAGTAGTGAGTGGAAATACTCTTGCGGTAAAGGCAGAGGCAAATGCTGATGCTAATGGAGTAGAAATGAGTGTTCGGGTAACGAAACTGGCTACAAAATCTTCTTTAGAGTCAACAACACAGCTTACTACCAGTTCATCCGAAAAAGCAACGATTAGAACAAAATTGAGCGATATGCTAGGTGCGACTACTCCATTAGAATTTAAAGTTGATGGAGGGGTCACTCTTACTTTTACTGATGAAGACACCATATCCTCAGCGATTAGTAAAATTAATAGTAGTTCAGCAGGTGTGACGGCAAGTTTTGATGAGGTGAGTGGACGATTTACTATTTCGGCAAAAGAATACGGGGCTGACAATGTATTAGAGAAGAATAAGTTGAGCGGTTCTTTTTTAAGCCTAATGAATGTTGGTGCCGTGAAAAATGCGGAGAACGCTGAAGTTTATATTTCCAGTGGTAAGCAAGGAAGTACGGAAACTCCTGTTAAATATACTCCATCTTCCAACAATTTCACGGTTAATGGCATTCAATTAACTTTGCAAGGCTTGTCTGGAACAGCAGGTACTACAACAATTAATACACAGACAGATCCTACTAAAGCTATTGAAACCATTAAATCTTTCGTGGAAGCATATAATGAACTTATTAGCTTATTCACTAAAAAGACAGATGAGAACAAGTATCGTGATTTCGCGCCATTGACATCAGAGCAAAAGGAAGCGATGAAAGAGAGTGAAATCACAACATGGGAGGAAAAGGCGAAAAGCGGATTACTGAAGAATGATGCAATACTGAAATCTACAGTTTCTGACTTTCGGTCCGTTATAACTTCTAAGCTTGGAGATCTTAGTTCATTTGGGATTACTACAGGACAATACTATGAGAACGGTAAATTATATATAAATGAAGAAAAATTAAAACAAGCCTTGACTGATAATCCGGAAAAGGTTACATCCTTGTTTCAGACTCCTTCGGGAGGTTCAGGTATATTTACAAGTCTTTCAACCTTAGCTGATAAAGCTCTGGATAAAATTGTATTGAAGGCGGGCACATCTAAATTCTCTGCGGATATAAATAGCACATACAAAACTGAGAGTGTTATGGGAAGACTTCTGAAGGATTATAATTCCCGAATTGATGCGTGGGCTGACAGATTGACTGATATGGAAACCAGATATTATAAGCAGTTTACTGCTATGGAAACTGCAATGAGTAAGTACAATTCCCAATCAAGTAGCTTATCAAGTTTTATGTCTAGCTAGTAAGAGAAAAGGGTGACACAAATGATAAATTCTCCTTATGAAAAATACCGTCAGTCATCGGTAAAAACATCGACCCCCTCACAGTTACTGATTATGTTATTTGATGGAGCGATTAGATTTGTAAGGGCGGGTATGGAAGGAATCGATTCAGTTGACTATCAAAAGACAAACATTAACCTGGGTAAAGCGCAGACAATTGTTAGTGAATTGATGTCAACACTGGATCCTACCTATGACATATCTAAAAGTTTGAATGATCTATACGAATATATAAATCATTTGTTGATTCAGGCGAATGTGAAGAAAGACAAGGTTCCTGCAGAAGAGGCGTTACAGTATTTAACTGAGTTCCGCTTAACTTGGTTGGAGGCGTCAAAGCTGGCACCAGCACACGAGAAGGCCCATGGATAATTGTATCTTAGAGTTAAATAAGATTACTCAAGATATTATTAATAGACTAGATAATTGTTCATATGAAGAATTAAATGATTTCGTCGAACAACGTCAAAATTTGATAGATCAACTCGAACAGCATGTGAAAAAACAGTCGATCGGTGTAATCCAGCATCATCAGTTACGGGAGTTGTTGGAGACCGATCTTATGATAATTGCAAGAATGCAACAACTTAAAAGCGAGGCAGCTAAGTGGCTTCAACAGAGAGAACAGGCCAAAACACAACGCAACGCCTACGAGGCCGCCTACACCCCAGACAGTTTCCTTATGGATCGCAAAAAATAATTTATCGGTGTTTCACTATAGGAGTAGACGGGTATTAAATACCGTCTGCTCCTTTTTTGATCATTGTACCGAATCTATTTCTTGTTTATGGAAAATTTAAATAGTTTATTTTACGTGGTAAATTATTGAATGTAAACATTTTCTTTTCCAATTGACAATAAAGAAGTTACGGTGGTATAGTCGAATTGTGAGCAAGACTCACGTTCATCTGATGACGAAGGGAATGTTTAATCAATGGAAGGTAAAGTAAAATGGTTTAACGCAGAAAAAGGTTATGGTTTTATCGAGACTGCAGACGGTGGCGACGTATTCGTACACTTTTCCGCGATTCAAACTGATGGTTTCAAGACATTGGATGAAGGTCAATCCGTAGAATTCGATATCGTTGAAGGTGCACGTGGACCACAAGCAGCTAACGTAATCAAATTATAATCATCCGGCGAAGCCGAACTACATATAAGTAGATGGTTAGCAATTTAGACAGCGCTAGCAGGGATCTTGGAATCTTCCAAGATCCTTTTTTTGTGCGTTCATATGTGTCTAGTATAGCCAATCCTAGTAAAGAAAATAGCCTATTTTGCAAATTCATTTTATGGAAAATGTTAGAACTCTGCAAAAGGTGGGTAATAGATATACGTTGAGCTGTTTATCTTACCTCGACACACACTATGTTAGCCTAGGTTACTACATTCACGAAGAAATTCAATATAGCCTAAGCTATCAAAACAATTAGGAGGGTGATTAGCAGGATGAAGAAGATGTGGCGCGGTCTTATGACCGGAATATTAGGTACTAGTATGTTATTGGGGTCTCTCGGCAGCGTATCTGCTGCAACTGTACCTAAGGATATTCAAGGCCACTGGGCGCAAGGTCAGCTGCAGGAATGGCTAGATAGAGGTTACCTTGGAGGCTACCCAGATGGAACGGTGAAACCAAACAAAGCAATTACGCGCGGTGAGTATGTGACTATGGTAAATCGCCTGTTAGGGTTTACAACTAAAGCAACAGTAACTTTCAAAGACATGAAGAGCACAAACTGGAATTACAGTGAAGTGGCTAAAGCCGTGGAAGCTGGATATATCGGAGGATACGAGGATAATACATTCCGTCCTAATAATCCGCTTACAAGAGAAGAGGCCGCTGTAATTACTGCAAAATTACTTAAATTGAGCACCAATACAACTTCGAACAAATTTAAAGACAATGCACAAATTGCAGCATGGGCAAAAGGTGCTGTAGCAGCCGCAGTGGAAAAGAAGATTGTTAACGGTTATCCAGATGGAACCTTTGGTCCTAAGAGATCGTTAACACGTGCCGAGGCTGTAGGTATTATCAATACTTCAGCTATCTATTATCCTGGTAGTGGCACAGGTGGTGGTGTAACACCTACACCAACTCCAACAGCTACTCCGACACCAACAGCTACACCAACCCCAACTGCTGCTCCAGGTGGCAGTACTGGCGGAGGTTCTGGTGGTGGTAACAGTGGCGGCGAAAGTAGCACAGCGCCAACAGTAAGTGGGGCAACCTACGGTAATGTTGGTTCGGTCACAGCGGATGTATACCTGACACCTTCCGTAACTGGTGCAGTATACTATGTTGTAGCTCCTTATAATGCTGATGTAACTGCTCCAACTGCATTGCAGGTGGAAAAAGGACAAATTAGTAACGGGACTGCAAGTGGTATCCATGGTAGTGTTGCGACTGTAGCTAAAACAACGGTTACATTCTCTGTTTACGGATTGAATCCTGGTACAGAATATGCAACATATATCACGCTGGCGGATGCAGCTGGTAACTTGTCTACTGTAACGACAGTTCGGTTGACTACTGCTCAAGCTACTGCTAGCTCGATTTCGCTTTTTGAGCCGGGACAAGTTAGTACAGTTACAG
Source organism: Paenibacillus sp. FSL E2-0190 (assembly GCF_037992965.1). Taxonomy (NCBI): domain Bacteria; kingdom Bacillati; phylum Bacillota; class Bacilli; order Caryophanales; family Paenibacillaceae; genus Paenibacillus; species Paenibacillus sp. FSL E2-0190. The sequence continues at coordinate 6,532,124 of NZ_CP150306.1, read as the reverse complement.
CAGATGTATATGTTAAATATGGTGTGACAGGTGGCACTACAACCCCAGTTAGATATGTAGTATTGCCAGCAAATGATAAGGCACCTACTGCAGCGCAGATTGCTTTAGGTCAAAATGGTAGCGGTACTGCATTGGCTGCTCCATGGACTAACACGCTTACGTTTGCTCCTGGTGTAAAGCATACACAGACTTTAACTGGTTTAGCAGCAAATACTGCCTATAAGGTATATGTTATTGCAGGATCGGGTTCTCAATGGTCTCCTGTAGAAATCATTCAAATTCATACCAAATAGCCTGACCTTATGTGATTTCATTCGGAGAATATAAGAGTGGAATCCGTACTATAATAACGACAGGTTTACTTTTGGTCCGGTAGGGCGATTGGTTGCTCTTACCGGACTTGTTTTATTTGTGAACGCTATGACAACATTTGTTATCTAAATGTAAGGGCTGTAAGGAATTGCTTTTTACTTAGCGCTTACAATTTGGTATAATGAAGGTGTAACTAAAGGAGGAGTGGCCATGCAATTCACCATTCGAGGTCAACAAATTGACGTGACCGACGCTTTGAGAGAGTATGTTGATAAGAAGCTCAGCAAACTTGAGAAGTATTTCGAAGCACCCCCTACCTCTGAAGGGTCTGTGACGCTTGGCGTAGTTCGCGGCCTTCATACGGTGGAAGTAACCATTCCGCTTGCTGGCGTGACGCTTCGTGCGGAAGATCGCAGCGATGACATGTATGCTTCCATAGACGCCGTTGTGGACAAGCTGGAACGCCAAATTCGCAAACACAAAACGAAGCTGAACCGTAAGTTCCGTCAAGAGGGACTCAAGACGCTGTTTGTGGATGGAGCTAGTGCCGCTGTTGCTGTAGAAGAACAAGATTATGATGATTTAGAAGTGGTTAGGAACAAACGCTTTACGATGAAGCCGATGGATGTGGAAGAAGCGATTCTGCAAATGAACATGGTAGGACATAATTTCTTTGTGTTTTCCAATATCGACACCTCGGAAGTTAGCGTAGTTTACAAACGTGATGATGGTAAATATGGACTGATTGAACAGGGCTAAGATACAATGATGCCAGTTATGCTCTAAGTATAAAGGGCCTCGAGAGTTAGTCAGAACCTAGGAAATTTAAACCGAGCCCCTATTCGCTTATAGCGAATAGGGCTCTTGTGCGTATATATGAAAAATGTGGCTGTTACACCTTGTATTGCGGCATCTCTTACAAACTGTTACAATTTATGAAGCAGCGGAATCGAATTTATAAATGGCCCTTTCAATTTTGTGAGGATGGGCTCGGTTCCACCATCTGTGTTGCATGAAAGGGGTTAACCATGCTAGGACTTGTAAAGAAAATATTCGGAGACACAAACGATCGTGACGTTAAACGTCTCATGAAGACAGTCGATGTAATTAATGGATTGGAGCCGGAATTTGTAGCACTATCCGATGAAGCTTTAAAAGCTAAGACGGAAGAGTTCCGCGCCCGTATTGAGAAAGGCGAAACCTTGGAAGAAATTCTTCCTGAGGCATTTGCAACCGTACGTGAAGCTTCCAAACGGACGCTTGGCATGCGGCATTTTGATGTACAGTTAATTGGTGGTATGGCCCTGCATGAAGGCCGAATCTCCGAGATGAAGACTGGTGAAGGTAAGACTCTAGTAGGAACATTGCCAGTGTACTTAAATGCTTTGCTTGGTAAAGGCGTACACGTAGTAACGGTCAATGACTATTTGGCTCAGCGCGACAGCGCACAAATGGCACAAATCTATAACTTCCTGGGCATGACGGTTGGGGTTAACCTAAGCGGTATGGACCATGCTGATAAACAAGATGCTTACGCCTGCGATATTACGTATGGCACGAACAACGAATTTGGTTTCGATTATTTGCGTGACAACATGGTGCTTTATAAAGAACAAATGGTTCAGCGCCCTCTTTATTTCTGTATTATTGATGAAGTGGACTCCATTCTTATTGATGAAGCACGTACACCTCTTATCATTTCCGGACAAGCTGAGAAGTCTACTGAATTGTACTTTGCAGCAGACCGTTTTGTGAAAAAGCTTAAAGCTGAAGAAGACTACACAGTTGATATCAAAGTGAAGTCCGTAGCCTTGACTGAAAAAGGTGTAGCTACTGCTGAACGCGCTTTTGGTATTGAGAACTTGTATGATCACAGTCATGTAACCTTGAATCACCATATCGTCCAAGCCCTGAAAGCAAACGTAATTATGCGTCGTGACGTAGACTACGTTGTTAACGAGGGTGAGGTCGTTATTGTTGATGAATTTACAGGACGTTTAATGTCAGGCCGTCGTTATAGTGACGGTTTGCACCAAGCGATTGAAGCGAAGGAAGAAATCGAAGTACAGAATGAGAGCATGACGCTTGCTACGATTACTTTCCAGAACTATTTCCGTATGTATCGCAAATTGGGCGGTATGACAGGTACAGCTAAAACTGAGGAAGAAGAGTTCAAGAAGATTTATGGTCTTGAAGTTCTTCAAGTCCCTACGAATAAACCGAATCAGCGCATAGATATGCCGGATGTTGTCTACAAGAGTGAGAACGGTAAGTTCAACGCTGTTGTGGCAGAAATTGTAGAGCGTCACAAAAAGAACCAACCTGTACTTGTGGGTACAGTGTCGATTGAGAATTCAGAGCTCGTATCTGAAATGCTGAAGCGCAAAGGCGTTAGACACCAAGTGCTTAACGCGAAACATCACGCTGCGGAAGCTGAAATCATTACACATGCAGGTCAGCCAGGTACAGTTACGATTGCTACCAACATGGCTGGTCGTGGTACGGACATCGTTCTGGGCGAAGGTGTGACAGATCTTGGTGGTCTGCATATCATTGGTACAGAGCGTCATGAATCGCGCCGGATTGATAACCAGCTGCGTGGTCGTGCGGGTCGTCAAGGAGACCCAGGTTCTACACAATTCTACTTGTCCCTTGGGGATGAGTTGATGAAGCGTTTCGGCGCTGACAACGTTTTGAGTATGATGGATCGCCTTGGGTTTGAGGAAGATCAGCCGATTGAGAGCCGCATGATTACGCGTGCTGTGGAATCTGCTCAGAAACGTGTTGAAGGTAATAACTTTGATATTCGTAAAGTCGTATTGCAATATGATGACGTGATGAATCAACAGCGTGAAATTATTTATAAACAACGCCGTGAGATTCTGGAGTCTGAAAATATCAAAGATATCGTACTTGAAATGATCAAGCCGGTTATTGAACGTATTGTTCACGCACACTGCAGTGACGATATTCCTGAGAACTGGGAGCTGCAAGAAGTTGCTGATTACGTAAACAGCAAGCTGCTTGAAGAAGGGGCTTTGACTCGTGATATTCTGTGGGGCAAGGAAGCAGAAGAGATCATTGAGTACATCTTCGAACGTGTACTTGAGAAATATGCTGCTCGTGAAGAACGCCTGGGTTCAGAATTGGTACGTGAATTCGAGAAGGTAATTGTGCTGCGCTCCGTTGACAGCAAGTGGATGGATCATATCGATGCGATGGATCAATTGCGTCAAGGGATTCACCTGCGTGCTTACGGTGGTACAGATCCACTTCGCGAGTATCAATTCGAAGGATTCGAAATGTTTAATACTATGACGGCTACGATTCAAGAAGAAGTAGCTACTTATATTATGAAGGCTCACATCGAGACAAATCAGGAGCGTCAATCCGTTGTAGAGGAAAATAAAATTTCCACTAACAGCGAACCTGCTGAGAAACGTCCGGTACATGTTGAGGCGGCAGCTGGTCGTAATGATCTTTGCCCTTGCGGAAGCGGCAAGAAGTACAAGAACTGCCACGGTCAAAACGCATAAGACAAACGTTTAGTAGCGCTCATATTCAGGTGTTGAAGATGTAAGTCTTTAGCCCTGATCTCTATGGGTATACTAACCATAAAGAGCGGCTGGGCCCGGGGGTATCCCCCGTTTACGGCCCAGTCGCTTTTTTGGATATTTAGCACTTGAGTGAATGTGGAATGGAGAGAAGGTTTGGAACTGGAGAAACGGAGTGTTCGCCTTTGTTTCGGGATTCCAACCACTATGCGGTTATCAATTCAAGGAATCTGGAAACAACAGCGATCGGAAGTCCAATCCTTCTCGGAATGGCTGAACATTCACTCATTACTAACTTTCCAATAGCGAAGACCGTAACAACCTATTTTGAAAGGTGAAGTGACCATATGATTGAAGCTAATGTAAAGCAGGATCTGCGTGAAATAGGCAAGAAACTAACTGACCTTAGGGGGTCTCTTTGACTTAGATCTTAAGCAAGAGATGATCTCGAACTTTGAAGAAAAAATGGCTGCTCCAGGCTTCTGGGATAATCCAGAGCAGGCACAGAGCGTGATCGGCGAGATGAATGCCGTGAAATCGTCCGTGGATCAATACGAGAAGCTGCAACAAGAATACGACGATGCTGCGATGATGGCAGAGCTTGCGGATGAAGAGGGCGATGAAGATCTTGCGGCAGAGATTGGGGAGACGATCAGCAGTTTAGGCAGCAAAGTGGATGAATTCGAGCTGCAATTGCTACTTAACCAGCCGTATGACAAGCTGAATGCTATTCTTGAGCTCCATCCGGGTGCGGGCGGTACGGAATCCCAAGACTGGGGCCAGATGCTGCTGCGGATGTATACCCGTTGGGCTGAAAAACGTGGATTCAAGGTTGAGGTGCTGGACTACTTACCAGGTGATGAAGCGGGAATTAAGAGTGTTACACTACTTATTAAAGGCTTCAACGCCTACGGATATCTGAAAGCTGAAAAAGGTGTACATCGGCTAGTACGGATTTCTCCGTTTGACTCTTCGGGCAGACGGCATACCTCTTTTGTATCCTGTGATGTCGTTCCGGAAATTGCCGATGATGTAGAAGTTGAAATTCGTACTGAGGATTTGAAGATCGATACGTATCGGGCGAGCGGCGCGGGTGGACAGCATATTAATACCACAGACTCTGCGGTGCGGATTACCCACTTACCTACGGGTGTGGTGGTAACCTGTCAGAACGAACGTTCACAGATCAAAAACCGCGAGCAAGCAATGAAGATGCTGCGTTCCAAGTTGTATGAGCGTAAACTGCAAGAACAGCAACAGCATTTGGATGAGATTCGCGGCGAGCAATCCGATATTGCTTGGGGCAGTCAGATCCGTTCCTATGTATTCCATCCGTATAACATGGTTAAGGATCACCGTACTTCCGTGGAAACGGGGAATGTGGGTTCTGTGATGGACGGAGATATTGATGTATTCATTGATGGTTACCTGCGTAGCCAGATCAAGATTGAGGCAGAATAAAAGAGAAAGTTTCGGGGGAAACGGATACCATTCATGGATTAGGATGGGATGGCCGTTTCTTCTTTCGTAGAGCAAGATGACACTTTAAGGAGAGCCTTTGAAATGCAAAAAGTCAATTCACGTAATAAACCCCCACTGATTCCTCTGAATGGGCCAATCCGACATGTGGTGGATACGATGTTAATTTTGCTCGGATCGCTAGTTACAGCACTGGGGTTTAATCTTTTTTTTCTGCCTAATCATATTGCTTCTGGTGGTGTATCCGGTCTGTCGGTATTGGCTGAAGCTTGGTTTGGGGCTGAGCCGGCATTTACGCAATGGGCGCTTAATATTCCGTTGTTTGTACTCGGGGTAATCTTCTTGGGTAAACAATACGGAGTTCGCTCGCTCCTTGGGAGCTTTGTGTTGCCGCTCTTTATCTTGTTAACAAAAGATTTGCCTGCACCTACCACCAATCCACTCTTAGCCTCCATTTATGGCGGTATCTGTGTGGGGGTGGGGTTAGGTCTTGTGTTCCGCGGACGGGGCTCGACAGGTGGACTTACTATTTTGGCGCAGATTATTCAAAAGATATCCGGTCTCAGCTTCTCGATTTCTGTAGTGCTGCTGGACGGGACGGTCATTGTGCTGGCTGCTTTTATACTCGGTATGGAACAAGCACTGTATGCACTGATCGGTCTGTTTGTTACAGGTAAGGCCATTAATGCGATAGAGGTAGGCTTCCGTTATACAAAGGTGGCTTACATAATCTCGGACAAGACGGAAGAAATATCTGAGGCGATTTTGAATGATCTGGATCGGGGTCTGACGAAGCTGGATGCACATGGCGGTTATACTGGTGATGAGCGTACGGTGCTAATGGTTGTAGTAGGTCAGAATGAGGTTTCCAGATTAAAAGCGATTGTTCAATCGGTAGATACTAGTGCTTTTGTGATTATAACTGAGGCGCATGAGGTGCTGGGTGAAGGCTTTAAAAGAGAAGTGTAATTTCTCCGAAAGGAGAAGCTACGCTTCTCTTTTTTTGTAAATAGAATTATATTTAGGAATAAAGAAAGTTAACACTATGTGTTGTATTTATATTAATTGAGTCGTATAATAATACATATTTCTAAGACGGTATGCATTATATTATTTATTATAATTCATGATAAGCAGGAAGTGGGGATGACAGTGGAGGGCAAGCTGAGAGCGGCGATTGTTGGATCAACGGGTTATGGGGGCGTAGAGCTGATTCGGCTGCTACAAAGTCATCCTAAGGTAGAGATTACTTCGGTAATTTCCTCATCAAGCGCAGGGGATGCTATAGAGGAAGGTTTTCCGCATTTGACGGGCATCATTGATCGAAGGCTGGATGGCGTTGACCCGGCTCAAATGGCTGAGCGGGCGGATGTGGTATTTACGGCAACGCCGTCGGGTGTGAGCGCAAAGCTGGTGCCGCAGCTGCTGGAAGCTGGACTTAAGGTCGTGGATCTGTCCGGTGATTTCCGATTGAAGGATGGTGCAGAGTATGAGCACTGGTATAAACATCCCGCTCCGGCTGATGAATATCTAGAGCAGGCTGTATACGGACTTTGCGAGGTGTTTGGAGAGCGTGCGGCAGGGGTTGATTTTATATCTAATCCAGGCTGTTATCCTACAGCTACACTTCTTGGACTAATTCCTGCAATTCAGGCAGGTTGGATTAAGCACGACAGTATTATTATTGATGCGAAATCAGGAGTTACTGGAGCAGGACGCGGAACAAGCCTGATGGTACATTATGCAGAGATTAATGAGAACTTTAAAGCTTATAAAATCAATAAGCATCAACATATACCGGAAATTGAGCAGACGCTCACAGAGATTGCTGGAGAAAAGGTAACGGTAACGTTCACCACACATCTCGTGCCGATGAGCCGGGGAATTATGAGTACGATGTATGCAGGGATGACGGACAATTATACGGAACAGGATTTTGTGAATTTATACCGTGAATATTATGCGGGCCGGCCATATGTGCGGGTGCGTGATGTAGGTGTGATTCCGGCGACAAAAGAAGTTAGCGGCTCTAATTATTGTGATATCGGATTTGCAACAGATGCTCGTACAGGGCGGGTGACCATAGTCTCCGTCATTGATAATGTTGTAAAAGGTGCGGCAGGGCAGGCAATACAGAACCTTAATTTGATGATGGGATGGGAGGAAACCCTTGGCCTCGGCTACACACCTGTGTATCCATAAGGATCAGCGGTACAAATAATATGAGCGAGATTGAGTTATTTACCACCTTGGAGGGTGGAAGCATCACTTCACCTAAGGGTTTTAGGTCCGGAGGATTGCATTGTGGATTGAAAAAAACAGATCGCAACGATCTCGGAGTGATTCTGTGTGAAGTTCCGGCAACGGCTGCGGCCGTGTATACGACGAATGTTTTTCAGGCGGCTCCGCTGAAAGTGACTCGGGAAAGCCTTTCGAACGGAGTATTGCAGGCGGTTATCGTGAACAGCGGGAATGCCAATGCCTGCACAGGCGAACAAGGTGAAGCAGATGCTTATGAGATGCGCGCTGCTGCGGCTCAGCATTTAGGTGTGGCCGTTAATGATGTGGCTGTTGCTTCGACTGGAGTTATCGGTGAACTGTTGAAGATGGACTGCGTACGTAGCGGGATCACTGCAATACCAGAGAAGCTGGATGGAGGAGCTATTGGCGCGGAGGAATTCTGCCAAGCTATACTTACCACTGATTTAGTTAAAAAAGAGATCGCCGTGAAGGTGCTCGTTGGCGGTGTAGAAGTTACAATTGCCGGAGCTGCAAAGGGCTCAGGGATGATCCATCCTAACATGGCTACCATGCTTGGCTTTATGACCACGGATGCTGATATTGCAGCGGAGGATTTACTTAGTCTTCTGCGTTCAGCTACGAATGTTACTTTTAATATGATTACAGTCGATGGAGATACTAGTACCAATGATATGTTAGTGTCGATGGCGAGTGGGCTTGCCGGTAATGAGAAGCTGACACGACTGCATCCGGATTGGGACGCTTTTGCTGCTGGATTCACGTATGTCTGCCAGACGCTTGCCAAAGCGATTGCTCGTGATGGCGAAGGTGCAACTCACCTGATTGAGGTTCAAGTGAATGGTGCTGTTCATGATGAGGCGGCGGCAGCGATTGCCAAAACAGTGGTTGGTTCTAGTCTAGTGAAATCTGCTATTTTTGGAGCGGATGCGAACTGGGGGCGGATTATTGCTGCGGTTGGACGCGCGGGTGTTCCGGTATCGCCGGAGCATGTGAACATCTCGTTAGGGGATATTGAGGTGCTTTTGCACTCGAAGCCAGTTGCTTTTGACGAGGAAAAGGCTTTGGCCTATTTGCAAAAAAGTGAAACTGTGCTGATCACTGTAGATCTGCATGATGGAAGCGGGAAAGCAACGGCTTGGGGCTGTGACCTAACTTACGATTATGTGCGTATTAACGCCGCATATCGCACTTAATTTATGGCGTGTTAAGGCCATAAGGGAGGGATACCGATCATATGACGCTAAATAGCGAGCTTGAACTTATAGATGCTTTAGATGGTAGTGGATTGTTTGTAATGAAATGCGGCGGCAGTACGCTTGCGGCTCTACCTGATTCTTTTTTTGAGGATTTGCGAGATTTGCAGGAGGAGGGCATTCAGCCAGTAATTGTTCATGGTGGAGGGCCAGCCATTTCCGAGAATCTAGCGAAACTGGGCATTGAAAGCAGCTTTGTGAATGGCCTGCGAGTAACCACCGAGGAAGTACTAGATGTTGTAGAGATGACGCTGGCAGGGAGTATAAACAAGGCGATTGTCCGGCGAATTCAAGGGAGTGGCGGTCTAGCTCTGGGGCTTTCGGGCATCGATGGCAATATGATTATTGCTAAACCAGTGGCGAACAGCGCCGAAGTAGGTTTGGTAGGAGAAGTAACGGAAGTTAAGGCTGAGATCATAACTGGTATTGTTGGGATGGGTTATATTCCTGTCATTGCACCTATCGGAGTAGATGCAGCAGGTCAGCGCTACAATATTAACGCAGATACGGCAGCAGGGGCAGTTGCTTCCTATGTGGAGTCTCCCAAAATGATCGTCGTCACAGATGTTCCAGGCATCATGAGTACAGTGGAAGGTGAAAAGGTTGTGCTTCCCTCCGTTACTGTACAGGAAATCGAAGCCTTGATCGAAAGTGGGGAAATCTACGGTGGCATGATCCCTAAAGTGCGGGCAGCTATCGATTGCATTCAGGGCAGCGTATCAGAGGTTATCATTGTGGATGGAAAAGAACCACGGGTGCTTAGTCGAGTACTGCAAGGTGAAGCGATAGGTACACGTATTATTCGTTCGTAGAATCATAGATGAATACAAATTAGAGGCGCAGCCTGTTCACAGGAGCAGCCGATGGGAGAGTGACTTAGAATGAGCAAGCTTACACAAGCGGAGTTGGATTCGCAAGCAGGGGCACAGCAGACCGATACAGTAGGATCAGGTACACCGGATGTTGCAACAAGCAAGCTGAGTGCAGTGTTCCCTTCTTACGCCAGATATGATCTCAGCTTAGTTAAAGGCAAGGGCACCTGGGTATGGGATGATAAAGGCAATAAGTATCTGGATTTCACCAGTGGATTGGCTGTGACCAGTCTAGGTCATGCTCCTGAAAAAGTCGGCGCTAAGCTGAAGGATCAGATTGATACGCTCTGGCATGTCTCGAATCTGTTCCATATTCCGGGACAAGATAAAGTTGCCAACCTTCTGACAGAGAATAGCTGCGCTGATCAAGTGTTTTTCTGCAATAGCGGGGCAGAAGCGAATGAGGCTGCTATTAAGCTGGCCCGCCGTTACCATCAGAAGATTAAGGGTGTCGACCGTTATGAGGTTATCACATTCGAACAATCCTTCCATGGACGTACACTGGCCACACTAACAGCTACAGGCCAGCAAAAGGTGAAAGAAGGGTTCCTGCCGCTTCCAGCAGGTTTCAAGACCGTACCTTTGCATGATCTCCCAGCGTTAGAAGCTGCTATCGGAGATCATACAGCTGCTATCATGCTGGAGATGGTGCTTGCAGAGGGTGGCGTACTTGAGGTAGAGCCTGAGTTCTTGAACGCTGTAGTGACCTTGTGTAAGAACCACGGATTGCTTCTGATTGTAGATGAGGTACAGACAGGTATGGGACGTACAGGCAAGCTGTTCGCTCATCAGCATTATGGAATTGAACCGGATATTTTCACCTTGGCTAAGGGGATTGCTAGCGGGTTCCCGGCAGGTTTAATGCTTGGCAAAGGGTATTTGCGTGAAGCCTTCTCAGCGGGCAGCCATGCGTCCACCTTCGGGGGAACACCGCTAGCAACAGCTGTTATGGCAGCGACGATTGAGACGATGCTGGAAGATGAGCTTCCACAGCGCGCCGAAGATATGGGTAAATACCTGACAGGTCTTTTGAAAGAGAAGCTGGCGGACTGTTCTTTTGTGAAGGATATCCGTGGTAAAGGGCTGTTGATCGGGATTGAATGTCAATCCCCAGTGGGCGATATTGTACTGGCTGGACAAAAGAAAGGCCTGTTGTTCGTGACAGCCGGTCCTAATGTCCTTCGTCTGCTGCCTAATCTATATGTAAGCAAAGAGGAGATCGACCAAGCGGTGGACATCCTATGCGAACTCATTCATACTTATGCTAAACAAGCAAACGGGGAGGTAAGCTCATGAGTCAGGGCGTACAGAGTAACAAGCACAACATTGCGCAGCAACTGAAAGGCCGTGATTTACTGGAGCTGAACGACTACAGCCCGGAGGAAATTACGTATCTGATTGATTCGGCGATTGAGCTGAAGAAGAAGCAGAAAAATGGCGAAGAATTTCAGCCGCTGAAGGGTAAAACCATTGGTCTTATTTTTGAAAAATCCTCTACACGTACACGTGTGTCGTTTGAAGTTGGAATGTATCAGCTGGGAGGGCATGCCCTTTTCTTGAGCAAAAATGATATCCAGCTGGGACGCGGAGAAACTGTTGGTGATACAGCGCAAGTAATGTCGCGTTATCTCGACGGGATTATGATCCGTACCTTCGGTCATGACAAGGTTGAGGATCTCGCTCGTTATGCCTCTATTCCCGTAATCAACGGTCTTAGTGACCTGGCACATCCTTGCCAAGTGCTGGCCGATTATCAAACGATTTATGAGCACAAAGGAAAGCTCAAGGGCCTGAAGCTGGCTTACATCGGCGATGGCAACAATATGGCGCATTCCTTAATGATTGGCGGAGCTAAGCTGGGCGTGGACGTATCTATCGCCGGACCGGAAGGTTATGAGCCAGATGCAGCGGTTGTCGCAGAAGCTCGTGAGATCGCTAAAGAAACCGGAGCGAAGATTGTGGTCACTCGCAGCCCGCAAGAAGCTGTACAAGACGCTGACGTCATCTATACAGACGTATGGGCGAGTATGGGCTTCGAGGAGGAGCAAAAGGCACGTGAAGCGGCATTCAAGGACTATCAGGTTAATGAGGAGCTTGTAAAAGGCGCGAAGAGCGATTATCTCTTCCTGCACTGCCTGCCAGCCCACCGTGAGGAAGAAGTCAGCACAGGCGTGATTGACGGCCCTAACTCGGTGATCTTTGATCAGGCTGAGAACCGCCTGCATGCGCAAAAAGCTTTAATGGCTGCGTTGATGAGTTAAGGAATTTAAAAAATATAAAATATAAATCACTATATAAATTGAATTAATGTTGGGCGAAGTTAGACTTTGGACGATGGAGTAATGGAGCGGAATTTTTGGAACTGTAGGAGCGTAGCGTTCGCCTTTATCATCAGATTTTATCCGCACAATGCGGTTTGAAATAAAAAAATCTGATGATAACAGCGACCGGAAGTCCAAATATTCAGTGTAATTGCGATTTATCGTCAGAGTGCTGGCAAAGGCACGTTTATTTTAATTTATATAGCCCACACGAAAGGAAGTTGCCACACCATGGCTAAAGAAAAAATTGTACTCGCCTATTCCGGCGGATTGGATACATCTGTTATTTTAAAATGGCTTAAAGAAACTTATGACGCGGAGATCATTGCCTTCACTGCTGATATCGGCCAAAAGGAAGAGCTCGACGGTTTGGAGGAAAAAGCACTCGCTACTGGCGCATCGAAAGTATACATTGACGACCTGCGCGATGAGTTCGCTAGCGATTTCATCTACCCGATGTTCCAATCTGGTGCCCTTTATGAAGGCCAATACTTGCTCGGAACTAGTATTGCTCGTCCATTGATCGCCAAGCGCATGGTAGATATCGCCATCGCTGAAGGCGCAACGGCTATCGCGCACGGCGCGACAGGCAAAGGGAACGACCAAGTCCGTTTCGAGCTTGGTGTAGCTGCATTGGCTCCGAACATTAAGGTGATTGCACCTTGGCGTCTAGAAGAGTTCCGCAATCAATTCCCAGGTCGTGCGGAAATGATCGCTTATGCGGAAGCTAATGATATTCCGGTACAAGCCTCTGCGGCGAAGCCGTATTCGATGGACCGTAACCTGCTGCACATCAGCTATGAGAGCGGCGTACTGGAAGATCCTTGGTTCGATCCAAGTGCACCAGAGAACAAAGGAATGTTCCTGCTGAGCAACGCTCCTGAGGATGCTCCGGATGAAGCGGAATATTTGGAGCTCGAATTCGTTAAGGGAGACTGCGTAGCCCTGAATGGTGAATCCTTAAACCCACTTCAAGTGATGGAGAAACTCAATGAGCTAGGTGGTAAACACGGTATCGGGCGTGTGGATATGGTTGAGAACCGCTTTGTCGGCATGAAGAGCCGCGGCGTGTATGAGACTCCAGGTGGAACAATCCTGTTCGTCGCTCATCGCAAAATGGAATCCATCACGATGGACCGTGAAGTGATGAACCTGCGTGACAGCCTGATCACTCGTTACAGCACTTTGGTGTATAACGGTTTCTGGTTCGCTCCAGAGCGTATCGCACTGCAAGCTCTTGTAACACAGAGCCAACAAAATGTAACGGGTACTGTTCGTCTTAAACTGTACAAAGGCAACATCATCGGCGCTGGAGTGAAGAGCCCAGTCAGCCTGTACAATCCTGAGATTGCAACGATGGAAGCTGATCCTACACAAGCTTATGATCAAGGGGATGCCACTGGTTTTATTCACTTGAACGCATTGCGCCTTAAAGTTTCTACAGGTGTAAATGGAGCTTCTAAATAGTACGATAACATATACTTAAACGGGCAACCCCGAAGGCCGTTCCTCCCGTCAGGATAGGAGCGGCCCTCTGGCGTCCAAGAGGAGGAACAATAGGTGAGCAAGCTTTGGGGCGGACGGTTTACTAAAGGAACGAACAAGCTGGTTGAGGAATATACGGCTTCCATTGGCTTTGATAAGGCTTTGGCCAAAGAGGATGTGCAAGGCAGTCTGGCACATGTCACGATGCTGGGCAAATGCGGAATCCTTCCACAAGAAGACGTGGAAACAATCAAACAAGGTCTGAACAAAGTGCTGGACAAGGTTAATGCTGGAGAGGTCGTTTTCTCAGTATCGGATGAAGACATCCATATGAATATTGAAAAACATCTGATCGAGGAAATCGGTCCAGTTGGTGGTAAGCTGCACACAGGACGTAGCCGTAACGATCAAGTGGCGACGGACATGCACCTTTATTTACGTGGCCGTGTAGTTGAGCTAGTTAGTTTGCTGCATGAGCTGCAGGAAGCTTTGATCGAACAAGCAAAAGACAATGTGGAGACCATCATCCCTGGTTATACGCATTTGCAACGGGCACAACCGATTCTGTTTGCTCATCACTTGCTGGCTTACGTATCGATGTTCCGCCGCGATGCAGAACGTCTGACGGACAGCTACAAACGGATCAACGTGCTGCCACTCGGAGCAGGAGCGCTTGCGGGAACGACCTTCCCGATTGACCGTCATTTTGTAGCGGAACAACTGGGTTTTGACAGTGTGTATGAGAACAGTCTGGATGCTGTCAGCGACCGCGATTTCATCGTGGAGTTCTTGGCGAATGCTTCCCTTATCATGACACATCTATCCAGACTCAGTGAGGAACTGGTCCTGTGGAGCAGCACAGAGTTCAGCTTTGTAGAACTGGATGATGCTTTCTGCACAGGCAGCAGCATTATGCCGCAGAAGAAGAACCCTGACGTACCAGAACTGGTACGGGGCAAAACAGGCCGCGTTTACGGCAACCTGATTGGCTTGCTGACGGTGCTGAAATCATTGCCACTGGCTTACAACAAGGATATGCAGGAAGACAAAGAAGGCATGTTCGATACGGTTACTACGCTGACTGGTGCACTGCAATTGTTCGCGCCGATGATCTCCACTATGAAGGTGAACAAAGGTCGTATGCGTGAAGCTGTGAACACGGATTTCTCGAATGCAACGGATATAGCCGACTTCTTGGTAGGTAAGGGGCTTCCTTTCCGCCAAGCGCATGAGGTAATTGGGAAAACGGTACTCTACTGCATCAAGGAAGGCAAATTCTTGTTGGATTTGACGCTGGAAGAGTTCAAGCAATTCTCACCGCTGTTCGACGAGAATATCTATGCTGTTCTTCAACCGGAAGCTGTAGTTAACGCTCGTAACGTTTATGGCGGCACAGCCACCGTTCAGGTGAAGGCTGCAATTGAACGGGCAGAGCTGACATTGCACGAAGCTAATGAATGGGTTGTACAACACGGAGACGCTATATTGTAAACCGTATCAATATCAAATCTCGCCTCAGACCTTTATAGGTATCAGGCGGGATTTTTTTATTATCTAAACGAACTATGACTGGATTAGCAGTGTTCTTTACGGTTATCCTTAGGTTAGAGATAGGAGGGTTCGTAGGTATGAACAGAGAGCAAATCCTAGACGAGCTTAGATCGGAATTAAAAGTAGGCAATCATATTATTGGAGTAGCCACCGGTGCTGGTATAACGGCAAAGTATGCGAAGCAGGGTGGAGCTGATTTCATTCTGATGTTAAACTCGGGTAAATTTCGCCAGATGGGGAGGAGCTCTCTCGCTGGTATTTTACCATTTTGTAATAGCAATGATATGGTGATGGACTTTGCATCTAGAGAGATCATACCGTTGGTCAGAGATATCCCTATTATTTTTGGCCTCAATGCAACTGATCCGACCAAAGATATGGAATCCTATATAAGTGAAATAAAGAATAGAGGCTTTGCCGGCATTAATAATTACCCCACGGTGGGTTTAATAGATGGTCAATTTGGAGAAGCGCTCGAAGAAGAGGGGAATGGTTATCTACTTGAAGTAGAAGCCATAAGAATAGCCCATGAGAAGGATTTGTTTACCATTGCTTTTGTATTTGACGAAATCCAGGCAGCACAGATGATCGAGGCTGGAGCGGATATTATTTGTGCACATCTAGGTCTAACAGAAGGCGGGTTATTAGGCGCTAAAAAAGTATTCTCTCTGGAAGCTGCCAAGGCTAAAGCGGACAAGATATTTAATACATGCAATGAGCTAAAGCCAGATTTAATTAAGCTGGTTTACGGTGGTCCGGTGAAAACGCCAATTGATGTGCAATATATGTACAGCAATAATCAAAACTTGATGGGGTATATCGGGGGCTCTGCTTTTGAAAGAATTCCCTCGGAGAAGTCCATTACGAATATAACCAAAGCTTTTAAAGTGTCGGGGACGCTGGATGAAGATGATTTTATGGTCAAAATGTTAGACGGCATCACAAAGCACTATGATTATGTTGAATTTGTAAAAGAATACGTAGCTCAAAATTATAGGAATGAGATCTTGTTTGCAGATTTAGCTAAGGTGGCACATGTATCCCGAAGTTACTTGAGTAGTTTGTTCACCAAAAAAGTAGGCTGCAGCTTCCAAACGTATCTCGTGCAATTTCGGATGGATAAGGCGGCGGAAATATTACATAGAGACCCTATCCAGTTATCTGAGCTAGCGCCATTAGTTGGATACCAGGATTATGCGCAGTTTAGCAAAATGTTCAAGAAGTATAAAGGGTTCTCTCCAAAACAATATAAATCTAACATAAACACAAAAACATAAGACATAAAAGCGTTTTCATCCATAAATCAAAGAAGTATGATTAACTCATAAGTTGATCATGCTTTTTTTAATATAAGAAAGTATAAGTTTCACATTATACATTATCCTTATATTTCTTGTTGTAGATATTTGAAGAGGAGGTTGAAGAAATGAAGACGATTGCTATTGCCGGAACTTTTGACACCAAGGGTGAAGAATATCTCTACATTAAAAATTTACTGGAAAGCTTGGAGTTAGGCACGTTTACGATTCATACGGGTGTGTTTGAGCCCACTTTTACACCGGATATCTCTAATAGAGAAGTAGCAGCAGCCGCGGGTGTAAGTATAGATGAGCTCGTTGCCAAAAAAGATAGAGCACTAGCAACAGAATTATTAGCCAAAGGTATGGAAAAATTAGTACCTGAATTATATAAGCAAGGCAAATTTGATGGAATTATCTCCTTTGGGGGCACTGGAGGCACTTCACTTGTAACACCGGGTATGCGGGCATTACCTATTGGTGTACCTAAAGTGATGGTTTCGACCGTAGCTTCAGGGAATACTGCTCCATATGTAGGCACTAGTGATATTGTCATGATGCCATCCGTAGTGGATGTTGCTGGTCTGAACTCCATTTCAACAAAGATTTTTACCAATGCAGCTTTCGCCATCGCCGGTATGCTTAAATTTGAGAATAAACAAGTGATAGAGAAAAAACCATTAATAGCTACAACAATGTTTGGGGTAACAACCCCCTGTGTGACGGCAGCCCGTAACTATCTTGAGGCTAGAGGATATGAAGTGCTTGTATTCCATGCAACAGGTGTAGGCGGCCAGTCCATGGAAGCGTTAATCGAGGCTGGTTTTATTGAAGGTGTATTGGATCTGACTACAACAGAATGGGCGGACGAAATTATTGGTGGTGTGCTAAATGCAGGACCTCATCGGTTAGAAGCTGCTGGTAAACATCATATTCCACAGGTTGTCTCGGTAGGCGCGCTTGATATGTGCAACTTTGGCCCTTATGATACGGTACCAGCGAAATTTGCTGGACATAAGTTTTATAAACACAATCCAACAGTTACTCTGATGAGAACAACGGTAGAAGAAAATGAAGCCATCGGCAAAAAGCTTGTCGAGAAATTAAATATGGCCAAAGAGAAAACGGTGTTAATGCTGCCGCTTAAAGGGATATCCGGCATTGATGTTGCAGGGGAAGCTTTTTATGGGGTAGAGGAAGATCAAATGTTATTTGATACCTTAAGAAATGGTGTAAACAGAAATGTTGTCGAGGTTATCGAAATGGATTGTGCCATCAATGATGTGGAGTTTGCAGAAGCAGCAGCGCAGAAGCTAATAGATCTCATGAGCAAATAAGGCTTTTATAAGATAAATAAATATTTAAATGGAGGCGTTACACATGAACAAAAATACAAGAACTGAAATCATGGCGAAGTTTAGAGAAGAAGTGGCAAATGGAAAGATTCTTTTAGGCGTGGGAGCCGGCACAGGGATTACTGCAAAAAGCAGTGAAGCTGGCGGAGCAGATATGCTGATTGTTTATAATTCAGGAAGATACAGAATGGCAGGCCGTGGATCACTGGCAGGGTTATTATCTTATGGGGATGCCAACCAAATTGTGGTCGAAATGGGCTCGGAGGTATTGCCTGTTGTAAAAAACACCCCTGTATTGGCAGGCGTATGCGGAACGGACCCTTTTAGAGTAATGGAAGTTTATTTAAAACAACTTAAGGAACAAGGTTTTAGCGGCGTGCAAAACTTCCCAACCGTAGGTTTGATCGATGGCGTGTTCAGACAGAATCTAGAAGAGACCGGCATGGGATATGGTTTAGAAGTAGATATGATTAGAGCTGCGCATGAATTGGATATGCTCACCACTCCTTATGTATTTGATCCTGAGCAAGCAAAAGCCATGGCAGAAGCAGGCGCAGATATTTTGGTGGCACATATGGGCTTGACTACCAAAGGTACAATTGGAGCTAAGACCGCTCTGACATTGGATGATTGTGTAGAAAGAATCGAAGCGATTATTAAAGCAGGGAAAGCAGTAAATCCAGATATTATGGTGATTTGTCACGGTGGACCGATTGCAGAGCCGGAAGATGCGGCGTACGTAATTGAACGGACAGAAGGCATAGACGGATTCTTTGGTGCATCGAGTATTGAAAGATTTGCTGCTGAAAAAGGAATCACAGAACAGACTGGATTATTTAAAAATATCACCAAACAAGCATAATTGCCTTCGGCGTCCTTATAATTAAAAAGAATCCTCCGAAGAGGGCAATCTGAGTAGAACAGATATTAAGATGCAGCTTATGGCTGCATCTTTTTGTTGTCTATTAAGTACAGCTAGTTACTTTTTAAAGGTAGCCATGCCAGCACATCGCGGATTTTGGCATCCCAGTATCCCCATTCATGTGTCCCCGGACCTTCTTCATAGGTTAAAGAAAGTGAGGTTGCCTGGCAGGCATCGCGGAATCTCAAGTTATCGGTGTATAGGAAATCTTCTGTGCCACAGCATTGATACAACGCTGGTTTTGGTCCCGTGGAGCGGTTCACTTCCTCAAGCAGCCAAAGAAGGTCTTCCGGCGTTCCGGCGGTATCTTCTTTTCCGAAGATCATTTCGTATTCTTTGCTTTTAGTGGTAGCACCTTCCCCGTTCAAGAAATTATGCGCCATATCAAGTGCTCCAGACAAACTCGCTGCCGCTGCAAAAGACTCGGGTCTACGCAGTCCCAGCTTAATTGCTCCATAACCACCCATCGACAACCCGGCTACAAAGTTCTCCTCGCGTTTATCGGATAGCGGGAAAAATGAGCGTGCCAACATTGGCAGCTCCTCACTAATGAAGGTCCAATAACGGCCTCCCATCGCCATATCTGTGTAGAAACTGCGGTGCACATTTGGCATTACCACAGCTATCCCCATCTCCGCTACATACCGTTCTATAGAAGTCCGGCGCAGCCAGATCGAATCATCGTCAGACAAGCCATGCAGTAAATACAAAGTAGGGTGAAGATCACCTCTTGTTACATTACTCATCCCGATTTGTGTAGTTGTTTTTTGCGGCAAAATTACAGTCATTGAGGTATTCAAACCTAGTACTTCAGAATAAAATTTGCACTCTATTAAAGCCATTTCATTCATCTCCTCTCTTTCCAAATCATAGCATAGACCTAAAGTGAGAGATATTGTAGAAATATCTGAATTATAAGGGTTTTGAGGATTGCTGTAGCTGGATATGAGAGAATATAATGGAAGTAGAAAATTTAGGAAAAACGTGCAAATACGAAAAGTATTTTCATAGGCGAGAGGCGGAAAGTAGGATGAAACCGGGCCTAAAGCAGGAAAAAGGATTTACGTTAATCGAAGTTCTGGCCGCTATTGTAATTTTATCGATAGTTTCTCTGGTGCTTACGTCTTACTTTACTAACGCCATGAGTTACTCTAAATCGAACCAGAACAAAACGATTATGGTCAATCTGGCGCGAAACGCGCTGTTTTATGTGGAGAAGCAGGATTTTGAGGTGATGAAGGAATTTTTTATAAAGCAGAATCATGATGCGATAGAGGCGGCGAAATGCCAAAAGGATACGGATGATTCTCTGAAATGTGAGGATTACAAGGGGCTTGTTCAGGATACAGAAATCTTAAACCAGGTTTTGAATCCTGCAATAAATGGTGTGAACTATCAAATAGATATTAAATATCAGCGTGATCTACATAACCAAAGCTTGGAATCTAGTGATCCGGAGAAACAAAATATGGCAGTATATTTGTTACCTGTGTTGGTCAAAGTCAGCAGAGCGGATTCTTCTGGCGGACCTGAAAGTGAGCCTGTTGTGGAGGGATATATTACCGATGAGAAAATTCGTTAATCTTCTTCGCAGAGAAGGCGGCTTTACCTTAGTGGAGCTAATTGTGGCACTATCGTTGTTTACAGTTGCAGCGGGAATTATTTCGGGGATAACAATGCTGGGCTTACGAAGCTATCATAAAATATCGATTGAAAACTCATTACGAGACGAAGGTGATTTGTTAATGTCGGCGATTATAACGGAGTTGTATACATTTGCTCCTGAGAATGTCACTCCAACTATTCTCAAAAATGATGCAGGGACTATTATTGATAGCTACATTACGTTAGAACGTCAGGATGGAACTAAGTCTCAGATTCGTATTGTTAATGGTGCTCTTACAATAGCAAATCCTGATGTAGTCGATCCACCAGTAGATGCAAGAACTGAGACGATATCTAAATTAGAACAGGGTTCTGCTATAACTTTAGAGTGTCAGAATAGCATCCCTTGTGGTAGCGGCTTGATATCTATAGATTTATCGCTAGTTCAGAGCTACGACGGAAGGGATTACCCATTGGAGTTGAAAAGTAAATTCGGATTCTAGGAGGAGCAGGAGGGATGAAGAATAATGAAAGAGGCTCAGCTCTAGTATTAGTTATGTTTGTTGCTCTTCTACTTACTATACTCGGAGTAGCTGTACTCGGGGCAACGATGGGTGGCGCACAACGAACGGAGACAAGGGAAAACGACGTGCAGAGCCTGCATCTGGCTCAAAAGGGGCTCGATGAAGCAGCGGCATACATACAGACCAAGTTGGACGGGCGTACGGATATTGATCCTGATCATATGGAAGATGAGATTAAAAGTATTGTTAATGAGGTGACCACCAAAGTTGTCGGCGTTAACAATGGCGTAAGTACGGGATTATCTGGAGCTGGCGGTACGATCAAAAGTATCACTTATGAGAAGCAGGATAAGCAAAAATATTATGTAGATATTGAAGCACAAGCCACAGTTAATGGCGTCATCAGACAGCTGAGACAAAAGATTGTCATTGATACCTATCCTGATTTTCTTAAATATGCTTTTGGATCGGAAAAAGTATTAACATTAAACGGAGCACCTGGTCTCCATGGCAATATATATGCGGGTGAAGAACTAAACATCAGCGATACGGCTGTTTATACGTATAAGAAAGTGAAAGATCTTAAAGAAAAGACTCAATATCCTAAAGTAGAATTACTAAAAGATCCTGCCAGTCTAGCATCTACGGAACCTCTTCCTGAGGTGCATGTGCAATCACTTGAAAGTATTAAATATTCCGGAAATGGAATTATTAATGCAGTAGTAAATAAAAACAACGCCTTAATTATTCTTCCTAACATACTGGGAGTTAATAAAGAGCAGGTGTTTATCAAACCGAAAAAAAAGTTCGTGCAGATTAATGTGCTGGAATCGTTTCTTGATAAAGTGGAGGAAGCGACAGGGGTGACCGGGAAAAGGTCTGAACTTGAACAAGCTATTAAGGATAATCAACTGGGGAATTATTTAAGCACAACAACATTAGATAGACTACCCGATGAGAATCCACCCTACACTGAGCCAGTACTTGAAGATAATCCGACAAAAGAAGAAAAGGATAAGTACGAACTAGAGTACAACCAATACTTAGAACAATTGAGCATATATCAGAATTCCTTGTTGGATAAGGATTTGAATAATTCTACTGTTTATAACAGTAATCTGCTTATTGATGGAATTGATTACAAACAGTTAAAGTTTAGTGATGAAGCCAAAACAGGTAATCCTTCTAATAAGCCCAAATGGTTTATTGTTAATGGTGATCTGGAGGTAAATAACTATAGTCCAGATATAACTAAATTTTTGGAGATTCAAGCTAATATTCTAGTTACAGGTAATGTTACTATTAAAGGACAGGTGAAATTCAACTCTACTATGTTTGTTTTAGGAGAAACGAAAGTCGAGGACGCCGTGATCCAAGGTTTAAGTAGTAAGGAGTTAGTCCTCATATCTCAAGGAGATGTGCTCATTAACCGAATTGATACTTTTACTAATCCACCTAAGAAAAAAGTTGAGCAGGATTCATTTTATATGAAAGCTTTTTTTTACACGGATAGTGACGCTGATTTGTACGGAGTGGGGTCAATCTTTTGGTTAAATGGTGGCTTCTTTGCCAAAGGGAATCTTACAGTAAACGCAGTACTAGGAGGAGTAACTGAGCCCTTAGATCCGGCTCTCGGCTTTAATTTTGAAAATCAGGATGCGGATCGATATAATTTGGGTCACCGTTTTCAGATTCAATATAATCAGGATGTTTTTACTCATCAGCAGTCTAGCCTCCCGCGTGTGCAGCAGGTGAATGTAACTGTAGGCCCTCTGGAGCTTGTGAGTCATTGAGACCAATTGAAAAGGGTATCCTTAAGCGAGTGCTTAGGGATACCCTTTTTTTCGTTGGAAGTTTCTTATTTTTAAATGTAAAGATTAGTAACGATCGTCATTCTGGGGTGCTACAACCTTAACTGTAATATCTGCTTCTGCTGTTGTGCCTGTGCTTCCGGTATAAGTAACTGTAATGGTGGTTGATCCCTTTTTGACACCTGTAACAATTCCTCTGCTATCAATATTGGTTCCATTATCGACACTGGCGATTCCAGAATTGTCGCTTACCCAACTTAAGTTACCTTTGATTTGCTCGATCGAGATGGAGGTAGGGAATGCCCATAAAATATTGGTTAACGGGAAAGTATGGCCCACTTCAATAGTAATGGACTGTTCTTTAAATCGTAACCCTTTCAAAGCATCAACGATGTTAACCTCGTGTGTTGAAGTCATATCTTTGAATGAAACCTCAATCAGCAGTCCTTCTTTAGCGGTATCACCAGCCGTCAATTTAGCGGTCGAGCCATCACTAGAAGGCGTAAGAGTAGCAATATGATCATTCGTAATAGTGTCATCCGTAATATTTTTATCCGTTGATTTCACGAATCTCCATCTTAGCGTTGCTGGATCAGCATCCGTAGGATTTCTACTTGCGCTTAGGTCGATTTGTCCTCCTATCAATACCGTTGTTGGACCTGTAATCGACAATGAGGTTAGTGGGTTAGTAACTGTTATGGTTTTATCTTGGGTAATTGGAACCGGGTTACTTGAATTTACAGTAAGACTTACTAGGTAAGTTCCTGACTGCGTCGCACTGAAAATCTTTTCGGTATCATCACCGGGATACTCTGGATTGGTATTAATTACAGCAGTGCTTGCCCCAGAGGTAATGTTTTTAACGGACCAGATATAGGTTATGTTGGTCTCAGGTTCTTTACTGTCTTGGACGTACGAGGCACTTAACGTAATGGATTCATAGATTCTCGCTGTTTCATATCCTTTAATTGATAGAGAACGAGAATTACGTTCTTCTACAGTTATGAATGCAGTACCAGTAACTTCGCTACCATCAAGAGCCTTAACAGTGACTTGTGCTGTTCCTTTGGCCAACCCGATAATATCGCCACTGCTGGAGTCTATTTGTACAACTGAAGCATTACTAGTTGTCCAGAGGAATGCAGAATTACTTAAATCAGAAGGCGTAACTATTGGAATTAGTCGAATCTTATCTCCTACATAAATAGCTTTGTCATCCAATTGCAGGGTTTTAATTTTATATTCGGCTGTAAAAGTTAAAGTCTCAAACGAAACCGTAGTCCGCGCTAAATTAGTCGATGAAGGATCTGTTGGGATTGGAACAGGTAGCGGATAGATTTCCGCTGGTAGGCTACCGGTAAAAGGGAAATGGTATAAAGTGGCACTACTCATATTCATTGAAGCTCCAATGATTGTTCCATACACCTGTCCTCCATCAAAGTTTATAGTAGATCGTGGTGCCAGAATGGTTCCGTATACGTTGGCTTGGGAAATTAGCAAAGGCTTGGCGTTAGGGAAGTTGTATAGCACACGGCTACCGTCGCTCCCCAGTGGGAAATGTAAAAATGGTTCACTGTTACTGTCTTGTTGTACATTAACAATTACCGTTGATCCTTGCGGAACCTTAAGCTCGGAACTGTTAAGCGTATTTAACGCTGAACTAGAAATATTAACAATATTGATATCTGAGTTACCTGTGACCGTAAGTTTTCCGTATTCATGAGTCGCCGTGGCATTGGAAGGCAACTTGGCAATAGCATCAGAGAGTCCAAGGAGATAACTCTCTTGCTTGTTGAAATCGAGAAGTTCTCCGTAATTGATGGTACCATTTTGGATAGAACCAGGACGTTGGTCTTTAACGGTGCCTTTAACCATTAGGTTTCCGTAAACTGTTCCTTCAGGAAGGGAAACATCTCCGCCCGTGACAATACCATATGGCACTTGGTCTTTAAATTGTTCATTTACTGTAATACCCGCGTTGTTGAAGTTGACTGTTCCCCCGGAAGCCAGTGGTCCCTTGATAGTGCCTCCACGAAGTGAAGTGGCATGAAGGATAAATGCGTTGTATTTACCTAAGATTCCCAGAGGTGGCAATGTGGCATGAATATCGACATAACTAAGTTTGGAATCATTTAAAATATAGGTTTGGGTCTCGGTCGGTTTAACTGTGATTTGGAACGTTATAGGCTGTTCAGAGTCTGGTTTATAGATTTGGGCGCCGTTCACCGTTTTCAATGAATAGGTTATGTTATTTAGATTGCGTGTCAATCTAAACCCACTGGTTGCATTTCCAGTGACTATCGTACCGGCTGGTAATTCTCCTGAAATCTCCAGGTTAGGTGGGAGATTCTCGGTAAATACAATATCCGATATTAATTGTGTGTTAGAGGTCTGGTTGACCGTGCCGACTTTATCAAACGGTACAGATTTTGGGGTGATGGAATAACTAAGAGTGACCGGTTCTCCCTTTTCTATTTTGCCGTTCACAACATTCTGAGAGAGAGATCGTGTTACACTCAAATTGGTGTTCGACGGCAGGACATTTACTCTGAGCGTTTTAATTGAGAGCGCCCCATTTTGATCCCAAGCTTTAATTTCGATGTCGAGTAGACCTCCGTTAGGAAGCGGATTGTCAACTGTTCTATATATATTTTGACCGGACTTGATGTCCATCTTGCTTATTTCATTCATAGGAAAGTATGTGTTCCCTGATTTGAAACGGACTTCAGTTGTTAGATCACGATCGTTAAAGTCCAGATCAGTTACTGTATAGTCGACAAGGAGAGTTTTTTGATAAGACGGAATCGATGAATCATTAGCCGGCGTATGCACGGTAATCTCTGGAGCATGATTGGCACCAATAAAAGCACGATACATAGTATTAACGAACAATTGTTGTTCCCAGACAGGGAATTTCTTTAGATTGGCTGGAATATCACTTACTCCAAAAAAGTGACCTGTACCTGAGTAGGTAATATTTCCTTTGGAATATGTGTAATATTGATTCCAGCTATCCTCGGTATCACGTTGGTATTGATTATATTCTCCATTTGGTTTTATCCTCGTACCTGATGCTTCACTTTGAATGTTATACCAAGATACTACTTCAGGATCTTCCAGATTAAGTGTGAAGTACTGGTTATGTGTTGGTGCAATTTGTGGTGTGGAAATATCGATTTGCTGGTTGCTGTCGTCCCTCTTGCTTAGATAAAAAGGATATTGCATCAAAAGCCCGTCATTCACCGGCTTAACCTTGGTGGAAAGATTGATGGCATTATGGCCTAAGTTGGTCTCAGGATTCACCTGACCAGTAATCCCCATGAAATTATTGATCCAGTTCTTTTTATTTGCATCTAAATTAATGATGGTATCGTGAGTGAACAAGGCGCTTTGCTTGAAAGTACCAGTAAATTGTGTAATAGCGTTAATCGCATTAGTGTTTAAATTAGATTTTTTGTAGTATTCGTCTACAAATCCAAAGATGAGCATGTCATAGGTGCCATTTAATCCGTAACTATGTGTTGCAGCATAGCTGTCATCAACATATTTTTTAAATTCAGTCATCGTTTTGATTTTTATATCGAGCTTATAGTCAGATGTATCGAGAAAATTTGGATTCATATTACTAGTGTCTAGGAGGCTGCTTTCCGTTAGAGTGTCAGGCATAATCTGAAGAATATTTACTATGGTTTTCTCGCCACGGTAACGAATTACACCGCTGTCGAAGTCTTTTAATTGTCTACTGTGATAATCATTAACTTCTAGCTTCCAGTAGAGCAACCCAGAGTATGTTTTTGGCAGAGTGTATTCAATAGTTCCGCTGGACGTACTAATCTCAGTTTCAGCAACGACCTGTTCTTCTCCCATTTTGATGGATTTATCAAGACCAACGTACAGTTTGACTGAGAGTGGAGCACTATTTTGTGTAGAGGGTGTGGTGACATTGAAATTAAAAGAAAGCTTCTCCCCAGGAACATAGATTTTGCTGTTAGTTGCATTAGGGTCATAGTTGGGAATTCTATTCGTAATTTGTAGACGAGGGCGTTTCTTCAAGTCGCTTATGTATTTGGAGTCTTGTTTTTTTAAATCGGCAAAAATATCCGCCAGTTCACTGTCATCTACAAACTTAACATTTGGGTTGGAGGTGGAAAGACGATAACTGTTAAAAGAGCTGTACAGTATACCTTGCTCAGTTTGAGGTTTTGCATCTTTGTCTTTAAAGGGCTGGCTATGAAAAAAAACATATAATCCCTTGTTGATAAATTCCTTCGTAATTTGATCAGCCTTCAGATGAGTAATGTCATTCTTCATACTTTTGGTATTAAGGGCCTTAGCTCTATTTTCCTCCGAGGCGGGTTGTTGATTACTTACCTGTGCAGGATTGTAAGTCCCCTTCCCGATATATACCGCATCATATCTCCCGTCCAGATCATCCCGCAGCGCCACAAAGCGCTTCATACTCATCGTGTCGATGGTAAGGTTAGATATTCCCGTTTTTAGAGACGCAAGCTCACTAACCCCACTCTCTGTAACCTCCAGCATACGAATTTGGTATTCATTAGAACTGGCATCGACATTCATAAAGTGATTTTTGATTGGCAGAACAAGCAGAAGGAGAAGTAGGGTAGTTACTGTAAAAATAAAAACTTTTTTGTTACTGGCAAGTTTCATTGTCATCTCTCCCTGATTGTTAACTATTGGCAGATATGGTCGTATTCCGTCTCGTATATGCTAGATTCCGACAGCCTTTTTCATTCCGTGTCGTTGTAAAATTATCCAATCTATGTTATATACATTCTAGGACATTCAGCATTGATAGACAACATAAATCTATTGAAATATACCTATTAAATTATAACTAAAGTCCTAGTTAGATTGAAAAATACTCAAAATTGACAAATTTATGGAAGGTCTATTTATGGTAATTATATCTTTCGTTTTTGAGTGAATTTTGCTGGGAGTTTGATTTCTATTTCTATAAAAAATATCCATTATTTCAGCCGGCATAAATAACGGCATACGGAGATGAATAGACTTGGCTATCGCGAAAAAGAGACTGGGAGACTTGCTGGTAGAAAATAATATTATTTCGCAGGACCAGTTGCTTGAGGCTCTCGCGGAACAGCGTAAGAGTAAACGTAAGCTCGGCGATCTGCTAATCTCTCAAGGCTATATCACGGAGCAGCAGCTGATTGAAGTGCTTGAATTTCAACTCGGCATCCCGCATGTCAGTTTATTTAAATACCAGATAGATCCCGCAATCACGCAGATTATCCCTGAAAGTATGGCTAAGCGATATCAGGTGCTTCCCTTCTTAAAAGAGGGTGGTAAGCTGATGGTTGCGATGGCGGACCCGCTGGATTATTTTGCGATAGAAGATTTACGAATGAGTACTGGTTTTCGGATCGAACCCGCTATTTCTACGAGAGATGAGCTGCAGCGGGCGATTGCGCGTCACTATGGCATGCGCGATTCTATGAATCAGATGCTGGTAGAACTTCCGACACAGGAAGAAATAGAGGAGACCGAGATTACAGATGAGGACTCTCCAATCGTACGTTTGGTCAACCAGATGATTCAGCAGGCAGTTGCCCTGCGGGCGTCTGATATACATATGGATCCAGGTGAAAATAATTTAACCATCCGCTACCGCATTGACGGAACCTTACGGACAGAGCGGATTATTCCTAAGCAGATGCAGGGCTTTATCACCGCCCGTCTGAAAATAATGGCCCGCCTGAATATCGCAGAACGGCGTTTGCCGCAGGACGGGCGGATCAAAATGCAGTTCGATTACAAAATGGTAGATATTCGTGTGTCTTCATTACCAACGATGCACGGAGAGAAGATTGTGCTGCGGCTGCTAGATTTAAGCACAGGGGTCAAATCCGTAGATGCTTTGGGATTCAGTGAGGGGAATGCAGAAGTTTTTAAGGAGATGATAGCTCGTCCTTATGGGATTTTGCTGATCACGGGACCTACAGGCAGCGGAAAAACAACAACTTTATATTCAGCGTTAAATCAACTTAATGTAGAAAGCGCAAATATTATCACAGTCGAAGATCCAGTGGAATACCAGCTTGAAGGAGTAAATCAAGTACACGTAAACTCGGCTATTGGACTAACCTTTGCAGCTGGGCTGCGTTCGATTCTTCGACAAGATCCGAATATCGTAATGGTCGGTGAGATACGGGATGCGGAAACTGCTGAAATTGCTGTTCGCGCCTCATTAACGGGTCATCTAGTGTTGTCTACTTTACATACAAACGATGCGATTAGCTCCGTCTCCCGATTGCGGGATATGGGGGTAGAACCTTATTTGATCGCTTCTTCGCTGATTGGTGTGGTAGCACAGCGGCTGGTGCGCAAAATCTGCACTGACTGCAAAGAAACCTACAAACCATCTGAACAGGAAGCAATTATGCTACGTAGCTTAGGACTACCTGCGGAAGCATTACAGCGTGGACGCGGCTGTGGTAGCTGTAACAATTCTGGCTACCGTGGACGAATAGCGATTCATGAAGTACTCAGTATTGATGATCACTTACGGCAGCTCATTACAAATACTGCCTCAGTAGAAGAACTGCGTGCAGCAGGTAAAGCGCGAGGGCTTGTTCAACTGATGGATGACGGACTACTCAAGGTCAGTCAAGGAATTACAACGCTTCAAGAAGTCATGCGCGAGACGGTCTCACATTAGAGGTTAACAGGGATTTAGCATTCTAACTTAGGGGGAGCGGCTAATGCCAACGTATACGCGGGATATTAGACAACTATTACAAACGGCTTACTCCTCCAAAGCTTCTGACTTACATATTTCTGTAGGATCACCGCCGGTTATTCGGATGGATGGAAAGCTGCACTCGCTTGAGGGTGAATCCGTGGTTGCTGAAGAAGCGGCAGATATGGCCAAAACGCTACTTGGTAATGAACGAATTGAAGCATTTCGGAATGCGGGCGAGTTGGATTTTTCATATCCGCTTGATGGTGGGGTAAGATTCCGGGTGAACGTTTATCGTCAGCGGGGCGAGGTTAGTATCGCCGCCCGGGCCATTCCTGCAGAGATTCCGAGTCTGGAACAGCTGTCGATGCCTTCGATTTTAACTACTTTGTCGCTTAAGCCACAAGGTCTAATTTTGGTTACAGGACCCACAGGCAGCGGCAAGTCTTCTACGCTTGCAGCTATGCTGAATTATATTAACCAGACGGAGAGCAAGCATATAGTGACGTTGGAAGATCCGATAGAATTTCTACATAACCATGGAACCTGTCTAGTAGATCAACGTGAAGTGGGAAGTGATACGGCTAGTTTTGCTAATGGATTGCGTGCTGCCTTACGTCAGGATCCGGATGTCATTCTCGTTGGTGAGATGCGGGATTTGGAGACCATTTCAGCAGCGGTTACGGCCGCAGAGACAGGTCATCTTGTGATGGCAACTTTACACACAACAGACGCACCACAGACGATTGACCGAATTATCGACGCTTTTCCGGGCCATCAGCAGGGACAGATTCGTTCACAACTAGCATCAGTGCTGCTGGCAGTAGTCAGTCAGCGGTTGTTCCCAAGGGCTGGAGGTCGGGGGCGTTTATGCGCTACGGAAATTTTGATCAATACACCAGCCGTAGCCAATCTTATTCGTACCGAAAAAACACATCAGATCAAAAATGTGATGCAAACGGGACGCTCACAAGGCATGCACACCTTGGACATGAGCATCCGTGACTATTTATCGCAGGGGCTTATTGATCCAACAGCAGCTAAGGCGTTTATGGCGGAGGTGAGCAGCTGATGCCTCTTTTTGAATATCAGGTGAAGACATCCGCAGGCAAATCTATCAAAGGGAAACTAACGGCAACCGATAAACCTACGGCGATGGAGGAGCTACGCAAGCGGGGACTTACGGTATTTTCACTGATTGAACGCAAAACCACAATTTTATCGATGGACATTTATATTGGTAATCCCGTTAAGCCGCTTCATTTCATCATTTATTGCAGGCAGTTTGCCACGCTTATGCGGGCGGGGGTATCGATTGTGGATGCAACGCGTATTTTGGCAGAGCAGACCGAGAGTAAGCCACTGCGCAAAGCGTTAGTAGATGTTAATTCCAGCCTGATGCGCGGGATATCGTTCTCACAAGCCGTTCAGGATCATAAAAAAATCTTCCCGCAGCTATTTGTCAGTATGATCCGTGCCGGTGAGGAATCCGGTGATATTGAGGGGACGTTGGACAGGTTGGCTATGTTTTTTGAGAAACAGCACACCACGACAGAGAAGATAAAATCAGCGCTTACGTACCCCATTACCGTAGGGGTTATGGCGATTGCCGCGGTTATCTATCTACTTTGGGCGATTGTGCCGCAGTTTGTAACGATGTTTGAATCGATGGATGCCGAGCTTCCGGCAATTACACAGATGGTCTTGGCACTTAGCAAAAGCATTCAAGGTCAATGGTATTTCTGGATACTCGGAGTACTTCTCCTAGTGATAGCTTTTCAGATTACAAAACGTACGGAAAAGGGTGCTTACGCTCTGGATTATGCCAAGCTTAAGATACCTGTGTTCGGTAAGCTGAATCAAAAAGGCTCGATTGCTCAGTTTACGCGCACATTTTCTTCTCTTTATGCCAGCTCTGTACCGATTCTACAGTCCTTGGTGATTGTTGAGGAGGTAGCAGGAAATAAGGTCATCGGGAAATTCATCCGTAGTGCAGGCGATTCGCTAAGACAAGGAAATCCACTATCTGAGCCGCTAAAAAAAGCTTGGGTCTTTCCGCCACTAGTTACTCAGATGATAGCGATTGGCGAAGAGACAGGGGCGCTCGACACGATGTTGTCTAAGGTAGCTGATTTTTATGAGATGGACGTGGAGAATACCGTCGACCGTTTGAAGTCGCTGCTTGAACCATTATTGATTGCTTTTCTAGCCGCTGTTGTAGGTGTTATTGTGGCCGCCATTATGCTGCCAATGTTTAGTCTGTACGGTAATATGTGAACCTCTTGGTTCCTTATATATATTGAGAGGGGTGACGCCGGGGAGGCGGGGCAAGATCCACGAACTTACGCTGGCGATTAGACGACGATGGACGAGCTGTTTCCGTAAGCACAAGAAAGCTGATGGTGGATTCACTGAAATGAAGGATATAGGCTTTATCACTCACACACCACTTAGAGGGGGAAATTAAATGTTAGCACAAGCGATTAAGAAAAGATTGAGCAAAGAGGAAAATCAAAAGGGGTTTACGCTGATTGAGTTGCTGGCGGTTATTGTTATTTTGGGGATTATTGCGGTTATTGCAATACCGATGATTGGTGGAATTATTAATAAATCAAAAACAGATGCAGATTTAGCAACTGCTCGACAGCTTTATGATGCTTCCAGGATGTACATTATGGGTGAAAAAAATGGAGAATTTAAAAATGCATCAGTGACACTTCAAGAACTTAAGTTAAAAAATTACATTGATAAGACACTAGTTTTACCTAGTACCAAGAAAACGATTGTTGAAGCTTCTACAATAATTAATTACGGCGCTGATGGAGCACTTCAAAAAGTAACAATAGATCCTGCTCCTGAGGGAAGTGTTAGTGGTGAATATTCAGCTGATAAGGTGCTTAGTGCAGAGCCAGCAGCGTCACCAACGCCAACACCAGTGCCTGGTGGCTAACAGGAGTATCTAATTAATCTCTATAAATTCAAACTTACAATCTATCCTAAGGAATCGGACTTCCCGATTCCTTTTTTAAAATCCAGAAGCTAACAGAGGACAGCCATGACGATATTTATCGCAAGTTACATCACATTACTGGGCCTGGTTCTAGGCTCCTTCTATAACGTAGTAGCGCTGCGGGTGCCGGCCAAGGAATCCTTGCTTAATCCGCCGTCACATTGCCCGAACTGCAATACGCGGCTGAAAGCGCGGGATTTGCTTCCGGTGGTAAGCTACCTGCTGTCAGGAGGCAAGTGCCGATACTGCGGCACAAGGGTATCGCCATTATACCCGCTTGGAGAAGCGGCAACGGGTTTGCTTTTTTTATGGGTGTATTTGCAATTTGGTCTGACGGGTAAGGGAATCATCGGGTTCATTCTTGTGAGTTTAGCGGTTATCGTGACGGTTGCGGATTTGAAGTACATGCTGATTCCCAACAAGGTATTGTTGTTTTTTTTACCGCTGCTGCTGATTTTTGTACTGCTATTTCCAGAAGGACCGATATGGCATCATCTGCTAGGAGCTGTGCTTGGGGGAGGGGGCCTTATCCCTTTTGTTCTATTAGGTGGCATGGGGGCTGGAGATGTGAAGTTATTTGCGCTGCTGGGCTTGGTGATTGGCTTTCCGAATGTGATTTTGGCCTTTTTTGTGGCTTGTCTGCTTGGGAGCGTGGTGGGCGGACTGCTGATGCTGCTCGGTGTAATCAAACGTAAACAGCCGGTACCCTTCGGCCCATGGTTAGCTATAGGAGCTTTAATTAGTTTTGGATATGGTTCACACATCATCGGCGCGTATCTCTCGCTCATCGGATAGGAGGACATCGATCACATGCTTGGATTAGGCCCCAAAGTGGCCGGACTTTCAATTGAAGCTGCCGGAATCCGTTATATTAGTTTTAAGAATAAACAGTCATGGGAAGTCCGTAAAAAACGGTTTCTCCCGCTCCTTCCAGGCATGATCATTGAGAATCAGGTGGCGGATAGCGAGGCGCTTTATGATCGGGTAAGGCAGTGGGTGAAGAAGGAAGGGTTAAGGGGAAGTAAGGTTTCTTTGTCCATTCCACCTTCGCAGATCATTATCCGTAAAATGAGTATTCCTAGTACCAATGACAAACAGGTAGAACAACTCGTGAAGCTGGAAGTGGAGACGGGATTGCATTTACCTTTTGAAAATCCTGTCTACGACTATGTAACGCTCGAAGTGGATGAGGAGCAAAGTCACCTGCTCGTATTTGCTGCTCCGCGAAAATCGATTCAGGATTACGTAGAAATTCTGGAGCGGGCGGGTCTTCGGATAAGTAGTGTCGAAATTTCGGCAACCGCCTTAGCGCGTGCTATAACCACTGGGCACGGGGAGAGCTTTGCGGAGACGATGCTGATTAATATGGAGCCATCGGTAATGGACATTTATATGTTCAGAAACGGGAATCCGGTCTTCATTCGTACGATAAACTTACTTGATCTACATAAAGGAAGAAATTTAGCGGGAATGGATCTTTTGACAGACAGTGAAACCTTGGCAGAAACAGCTGTCGCTGTGGAAGAACATTTATCACCCGAGCAAATGGTGGAAATCACTGCGGAAATCTCCCGTATGCTCAGCTTTTATCAATACAGCTTGCATGACGGTTCCACTCGTATCAACAATTTAGTGATTACGGGCACTCCCTCGATTCGTAAACAACTGGACCTGGAACTCCAGCAGTCCCTAGCTGAACTTGAAATAACACCAATAAGTCTGGAACAGATGGCTAGTGCTGCTGTTTCTGACCCTGATCTAAATGATTACCGTGTAGCTGCCGGGACCGCTCTAAAAAATAGCATCAACACGGATACGATTGATCTATTGCCGAGAGAAGATCGGGAGACGTTGCTATTTCCTTATGTCACGATGGGGCTTGTAGCGATCTGGCTGCTGGGGATGATCGGAACGGGGATATATTTTTCGGCCAATAAGGGTCAAATTTCTAATGGTAAAGAAGAGCTGCAAGGCCTGCAGGATCGCAGTTTAATGCTCCAAGTAGAGCTCGCGAAGCTTAAGAACAGCGGACCTGGACAACTGGATCGGAAAGCAGCCATCACAGTGCTTCAGGACAATAAGGTGATTGCAGTCCCTATCTTGGACGAATTAGTGGAAGGATTGCCTAAGGAGGCACTAATCCGTGATATTAACTATACCTACCGGACATCTATAGATCTGACTGTAAATGTATCCACTATGGAGGATGCTTCTAACTATTTAAGACAACTTCGCCAAATGTCTTTTACGGCCGATGCCTCTATTCAAAAGCTTACTGAAGGAGCCGCCGATGCCATTTCATACAATACGTATACGGCTATTTATAAAGTGAACTTAGCAGCGGCTAAGCAGCAAAAAAGTGATACGGATGCCAGCCAAGGGGAGGTGAGAAGCGATGGAACAGATCAATAAATATCGCTCTCCCATCGTACTAGGGGTGTTAATTCTATTCCTGATATTGTTTGCATTCTATATGCTGGGTGTTCAGCCGACTAATAAGGAAATTTCCGCACAGAGCAGCGAGATCAGTCAGTTGGAAAAGGAAGCAGAAATGCTCCAAACCAAAATCAATGAGCTGAAGGGCAGCGGCACTGAGGGAGATCTAGAACAGAAGGAATTACTGGGGGAACTCCCAAAGGGCGATGACAGCGAAGGTCTGATTGTTGATTTGCGGGAGGTTAGCACGTCCTCACAAGCGCGGCTAAAGGATCTTAGTTTTGTTTTGGATGAGGCTAATCCGATTCAGCAAATGACAGGTTCAGCTGAGGTGTCATTCCCGACGGTCAAACAGATCAAAATGACTGCAGTGGTGGAGGGGACATATTCGGGGATACGGCAATGGATGGATGAAATACAAGCCTTACCTCGTATTGTGAATGTGGACTCTTTCAATTTTCAGCAGTCCTACGAGGATCGTACTAAGAACAATACGGAGAGTATTTTGACTGCTAACGTAGCTTTTACAGCGTATTATGAGGCCACCGCAGCAGCATCCAATTAGGGTTCTAGTACTACTTTATTTAATTATATTACTCCGCTTTTCCTGTGAATCAGGAGGGTGGAGTTTTTTATATTTTCAAAAGAGTTGTAATACGTGTTCATTCCTCTGTTTATTGGGTATTTTAGCTTGCGGGGTGCATAAGCTGAAACAGTGGCGATCGCCTGTATTTTTTAGATGAAAGAGGAGGAACTTCAGATGAACAAAAAATGGATGCTTGGTTCGTTGGCCCTTTCCTTAGGCCTTTTATCAGCAGGTAGTGGAGTTATGGCAGCTTCATCATCAGTGGGAAGCTCGGCAATAAAAAATGTGGCTGTGATTGGCACAGGAAAAGAAGGTCCAGCTACCATAAACAATTTGACGGTAAAAAGTGTTGTACCGCTTGTTGTACATGCCAGAGCAATCTATTTCTATACTAGCCGCGGGGGCAACTTTTTCCCGATGGAAACCTTCATGTATAAAGCGCAAGAGTACCGTTACCTTTCCAATGATATTGGGACAAAGGCGAAGCTGATGAATTACATAAAAAAAGCCTACACGCATAATGCAGCAGCTTATTATGTGCAGACTCAATTTTTGGAGCATGAAGGTAGAATGTCACAGGTGAATGCGGATCTTGGAAACTCATTGATGTTTGAAAAAGCCACCGCCCGAATGCTCTCCAAAACTGCAACAACCGCTGAATTTGACTTAACAGTTCCTTATTCGAGCGGGCAGGAAGGCAGTGAGTCGGTGTATGTGAAGCTGAAAAAGGTGAATGGATACTGGAGAATTGATACGTCACCGGATATTCTTTTTTGAGGAAGGTTTAGGGTAGAAGAGGAAAGGTAAAGAGGTTCTACGCTTGGGCGCGGATAAGGTCAGAGGTATATGCAACACCAGCGAATTTACCTTTGCGAGTGATAATGACACAATCATTTTTCATAGGATCTGGGCGGTTCATAGCGAGGCTCAATACCATATCGAGTGGAGTGGAAATGTCAAGAATGAGCGGGGTTTTGTTCATAAGCTTCATGGCAGGTTCTCTGTAGAATAGATCTACTCCGGATCTTCCTGTAGCTTTCAAAAAGAAACGTTCGCTCATCAACATTCCTAGGGGTTCATTCATAGCATTGCAGACGACGATACATTTGGATTCTGGATGCTGAAACATGACGCGAAGGGCTTCTCTGCAAGTGCGTGAGGCAAAAATAGCAGGAGCACTGCGGACAATACCAGTAAGATCATTTACAAGAGCTGTTGTCATAGGATGTTCATCCTTTCTGATTATGGGTCTACTTCTAATGTACCCCTGAATCGTAAATTTCAAAGCCGGGTAACGTAAGCTACAGGTAAAATAGATGGCTGGAAAAAATAACCGATCAGACCTTAGGGCTCTGACCGGTTATTTGTTGTTAGCTATTCACTGCGGACGCCGTCCTCCACCAGCTGCTTTCGGGGGACATCCGGGATTATGGATTTGCTCACGCCTCCACGATTAATGGCGATTAATCGTTTTTGTGCGTAATATACGTCGCGGGACAGTTTATTCACCTCAGTGGATTTACCGTCAACATACTTTGTAATGTAGGTTTCAACAATATATCCGGTTTTCCCATTTTGAATAACGCGTGAGCTGCCACGAGGCAGTGAAGAATCGTTTACGTATTTATCGACTGGAGGGAGCACCTCTACTGTTTTTGAATGAACTTTGTAAGTGACATTTTGCGGAAACGTGCCGAACAGCTTTATGGTCAGTGATTTACCCTGCACAGCTGCTTTAATTATGAGATATTTGCCAGTCGTATTGCGAAAACGAAAGTTGATATAACCTTCAGCGAATGTTGCGTCCTGACCTTTGGGCAAGTAGTTGACGGGCAAGGAATGATTACGGCGTTCCACAATTTCTAGCCCTATACGCAGTGCGGCATTGTAAAGAGTGCTCGACACTTGGCAGATCCCTCCACCAACACCTGCTTGCAGCTTGCCGTTCACAATCACCGGCGCTTCACGGAAGCCGTAATTCACCTTTGCTTTTTCTATAGCTTTTCCATAATCAAAGACGGCTCCAGGCGGGAGAATGGTTCCATCCACAGCTTTGGCAGCGGCTTCCACGTTGTAGCTTCGTCCAGGTCCACTTGCACCTAGAGAGGTGCTGAACTGCATTACTTTTCGCTCGATACCTTGTTCCTTTAATTTCTTTAAAGTTATGTCAGGCTGCAGGATTAACAAAGGGACCTCCATCGTGATTCCCTTCTCCAGCAGGGCATTCAGATGATTAAAGCTGGTGGGGGCAGCTGCTCCTAAGGAAGTCTCCAGAGCTGTCCAATCAACCTCCAGGGAAGTTTTCTCAGAAGTATATACGATTCGGTCATCGCCTGTAATTCGTCGCGTAGCGTCCACTGGTTCACCAAAGGACTCCTTCTCCCAACTGGGACTTAGAATCTTTTGAAATTGTGCGATTTCCAGATGGGTTTCAAGCTTCCACAACTTAGGGAAGTTATAGCGTGCCTTTACCCGCTCCCAAAGCGTTCCTTCGGCAAGCTCTTTTAAGCCCTGCTGAAAAGCAAAGGCTTCATAGCTCAACCCAGTCTTATTAAGGGTTAGGGAGAGATCTGCATTGCCTTCCACTTTTAGCACTAGAGGGACGGTTTCGAGGGCATGCAGCCGTTTATCCAGCTGGGAGCGGACCTCGGTGAGAGTCATGCCTCCGACCTGCCAGCCGGCAAGGGTTGTACCCTTTGGAAGCGTGGTTTTGCTGCCATATAGATGAAGCCCTCCGTAAATACAGGAGCCGATAAGGACGAGTGCGATGACCACTATGAGGGCAGCATGGATTTTTTTCATGATTAATCTCCTTTTGGGGATTTGGATTGCGCTAAGCAGGCGCGGCCCTGTAACAGAACTTAAAGAACACTTCGTGGGATACCGATAATAAATTAGTAAGAAATAAGTAGTCTCTAATAAAGGGAGTTAGGACATCTGATAACAGGCACCGCTAGGTGCTTTTTTATATGTATATGTCCAGTCACTACAAAACTTTCGAATAGTCGTGCAGTTACGGGGTACTCAATCAGTTACAGATTTGTTACAATAGATACATTGCGGAAATATTGAAGTTTATGGAAACTTGAGGTGGACAATGTCGATTCGCACAAGTGGAAAATGTCATAATTGGGAAGTGAGAAAATGATTGAAATGCAAGATGTATGGAAAACGTACCCTAACGGAACTCACGCACTGCAAGGAGTTTCAGTGAAAATCGACCGCAATGAATTCGTGTACGTTGTCGGCCCTTCCGGCGCGGGTAAATCTACTTTTATGAAATTGATTTATAGAGAAGAAGTGCCTACCAAAGGACAGATTTCGGTGGGAGGTTTCAATATAGGAAAGCTAAAACCACGCAAAATCCCTTATGTCCGCCGTAATATCGGCGTTGTATTTCAAGATTTTCGGCTTTTGCCCAGAATGACGGCATACGAGAATGTAGCTTTTGCTATGGAAGTTATTGAAGCGCCGAAAAAAGTCATCAAGAAACGTGTGAATGAGGTTCTTGATTTGGTTGGGCTGAGAAGTAAAGCGAATCGTGAGCCCTCACAGCTTTCTGGTGGTGAGCAGCAACGGATCGCTATTGCACGGGCTATCGTCAACAATCCTTCTGTTATTATTGCGGACGAGCCTACAGGTAACTTAGACCCCGAGACTTCATGGGGCATTATGCAGCTGCTTGACGAGATTAATTTTCGTGGAACAACGATTGTAATGGCTACCCATAACAGAGATATTGTGAACAAAATGCGCAAAAGGGTGCTTGCGATTGAGAATGGAAACATTGTCAGAGACCAAGCGAGAGGGGAATATGGTTATGAGTTTTAAAACCTTCTTGCGACATGTGCGGGAAGGCTTCAAAAGCGTATTCCGTAATGGCTGGATGTCGATCGCCTCAATCACTTCGATTGTTGTTTCTCTTTTTGTTCTAGGTGTATTTATTCTTCTTGTTCTTAACGTAAATTCTGTAGCTGATGAGGCAGACAGTCAGGTACAGATCAAAGTGCATCTAGCTTTGAATACAGATCAGAAGATGCGTGAGACCCTGCAGACTGAAATTGGCAATATGCCGGAGATCAGCAAGATTACGTTCATCTCCAAGGAACAGGGACTTAAAGATCTCCGCGCAGATATGGGCGAGGAGGCAGCAGAGCTTCTGGAAGGGTTCGATGAAGACAATAACCCGCTTCCAGATACCCTTCAGGTAGAAGTTATTGAACCTACTACCGTTGCTTTTGTGGCTGAGAAGATTCAAGCCCTTAACAAGACACATACCGAACAGCCTATCTACAAAGTGAAATATGGCAAAGGCTCGATAGAAACATTGTTTAAAATCACGCGTGCCGTACGCAACATTGGCTTTATTTTTGTAGCGGGGCTGGCACTTATGTCTATGTTCCTCATCTCCAATACTATTCGGGTAACGATTCTTGCCCGGCGTAAAGAGATTGGGATTATGAAGCTGGTAGGCGCGACAAATTATTTTATTCGTTGGCCTTTCTTTATAGAAGGGGCATTAATTGGACTCATTGGATCATTGATTACTTCGGGTGTTTTATATGCCGGCTACAAGGGTTTGGAATCTTCGATACAGGGAGATCCAATGCTCGGATTGCAGCTGATCCCTTTCAGTGATATTTGGCTGCTGCTCGTAGGTCTGTTAGTTGGACTAGGTGTGTTGATCGGCGTCTGGGGAAGTACGGTTTCTATTCGTAAGTTTTTGAAAGTTTAATTTAAGAGTGAAGGATGGGGAGTGCGAGTTGAAGAAGATTGCCGCCGGACTAGCCGTAATGTTACTAGCTGTCACTATATTCCAACCCTCTGATGGATATGCCAAAAAAACAAGTGTTGCCGAAATCGATAAGCAATTAAAGCAGCTGCAACAAGAGGTGCAGGAAGCTAAGGCGCAGCAAGAGAAAGCGGAGTCCCAAACGCAGGAAGCGCAGCACTATAAGAATAAGACAAATATCAATTTACAATATGTATTGCAGCAAGTGGATCAAGTTAAAGGCAAAATGACCGAAATCTCTAACAAAATTTCCGATACAGAAGAATCTCTTAATGTTACAGCAACGGAATTGGATGAAGCAGAGGCACGAGTGGCCTCAAGAGAAGAACTCTTAGGATCCCGTGTCCGGTTGATGTACACGGATGGAGCGGTATCTTACCTAGATGTTTTGCTCTCATCGACAAGCTTCTCTGATTTTCTGGGCCGCACCGATTCGCTTAAGATGATTGTGGATCAGGATCAGGAGCTGTTAGTCCAACACAAGCTGGACAAGCAGACAGTTGTAGAGAAAAAGCAGGAGCTTGAGGGGCAATATGCTCAAGCCAAGCAGTTATACACCTCCTTGGAAAATCAGAGAAGCCTGCTGAAAGAGAAGGAAGCGGAGAAGCAGGAGCTTATCGCATTTTATGATAAGCAGATTCAAGAAAGCGATGATCTAAGTGAAGAGCAGAATGAGAAGCTGGTTAAGCTGGCAAGCGAACGTTCTGCTTTGGAAACCCAAAAGGATAAGATTAAAGCTGAGGAAGCAGCGCGCAAAGCAGCAGCCGCCAAAGCAGAAGCGGCACGCCGGGCAGCAGCAGCTGCCAAGAAAGCCGCAGCCAGCAAGGCAAGCAGCAGTTCAAGCTCCAGCTCCTCAACTGCGTATGCTGGTGGAGATGGACCCTTCCTGCTCCCTGTAGGCTCGGCAAGAATCTCTTCCTCTTACGGACCACGGACACACCCTATTACGGGGGAGAAGGGGAAAGTACACACCGGGGTAGACTTTGCAGTTCCACAAGGAACCAATATTCATGCGGCTGATTCGGGAACGGTAATCGTAGCTGAATGGTATAGCGGTTATGGATATTGTGTAATTATTGATCATGGCGGCGGAGTTTGGACCCTCTACGGACATATCCGTAAAGGTGGTATCAAGGTTAGTCCTGGGGATAGAGTCAATCGTGGGGATGTGATTGCTGAATCCGGTTCTACAGGTAATTCGACGGGCCCCCATCTCCATTTTGAAGTTCGGATCGACGGCAAGACAGTAAATCCGATGCCTTATCTCTAATTTTTAAGAACTTATAACTCATATTATTTGAGCGTACGGCATATACTGGAAGAGATACCGTACCTTTCAGGACGGACTTATGGAGTTGTTTGCGAGATGGACAAGAAGGGACGGTGGGAACATCATGTTAAAAAAAAGCACAGCGGCGTTTATGATTATCGCCGCCCTGCTATGCGGTAGTCTGGTGACCTTGGGCGTGACGGGTTATAGTCATGTTATTGGACAAGCTGCAGGAGAAGGACTGGCCTCGGCATTGCAGGTTACTGGCCTTCAGCAGAAGGAATCCCAGAAGCTTGGAACGGCTCTCAGTCTGATTGAGAGCAATTACTACGAGACAGTAGATCGGGAGAAGCTGATAGACGGTGCTGTCAACGGTATGATGGAAGCGCTGGGCGATCCTTATTCCAACTATATGGGCAAAGAAACAGCTGAGAAATTCGAAGAAAGCATTGAGGGTTCCTTTTCAGGTATCGGTGCGGAGGTCTCTTCGGATAATGGCAAGGTAGTCGTGGTCTCTCCGATCAAGGGCTCACCTGCTGAGAAAGCTGGGATTCAGGCCAAAGATGTTATTCTGTCCGTTAACGGTGAATCGCTGGAAGGCATGGAGCTGAATGCAGCTGTTGCCAAGATTCGCGGTCCTAAGGGCAGTGAGGCCACTTTGAAAATACAACGTTCCGGCTCTGTAGAGCCACTCGAATTTGTTCTTACCCGGGATGATGTGAAGCTTGAAACAGTCTACGCTACCATGGAAAAGGACAATGTGGGTGTAATCGAGGTTACGCAGTTCTCCCTGAATACCGCAGAACGATTCAAGGAAGAGCTGGAGAAGCTGGAGAAGCAAGGCATGAAGGGACTTGTTATTGACGTCCGTAATGATCCAGGTGGTGTTCTTCCGATTGTTATTGAAATGGCAGAGCAATTCGTTCCAGCTGGCAAATCTATAGTGCAAATAGAATATAAAGACAAAAAACGCGAAGTTAGTACCTCAAAAGGATCGAGTAAAGCTTATCCAGTGGTCGTGCTGATGAATAAAGGTAGCGCAAGTGCTTCGGAAATATTGGCGGGTGCTTTGCAGCAGTCGGCAGGAGCTAAGCTGATCGGTGACAATTCTTTCGGTAAAGGTACCGTGCAGACGAGCTTTGACAAACAGCTTGGAGACGGCAGCTTGCTGAAAGTTACCATTGCCAAATGGCTTACGCCAGACGGCACATGGATTCACGGTAAGGGCATTAAACCGGATATCGCGGTAGCGCAGCCGGATTACTTCTCGGTGGCTCCAATTAACAAGAGCGTGGCGCTGCAATATAATATGAACAACGCTGATGTGAAGAGTGCACAGACGATGCTGGACGGTTTGGGTTATAAGCCTGGACGTAAAGATGGCTATTTCGATGCTGGCACTAAGGACGCAGTGAAGAAGTTCCAAAGTACAGCAAAGCTTCAAGTCACAGGCATAATT
Organism: Paenibacillus sp. FSL E2-0190; assembly: GCF_037992965.1. Lineage (NCBI taxonomy): Bacteria > Bacillati > Bacillota > Bacilli > Caryophanales > Paenibacillaceae > Paenibacillus > Paenibacillus sp. FSL E2-0190. The sequence goes on along the minus strand of NZ_CP150306.1, from coordinate 6,489,246 downwards.
GACGCCAAGACAGCCGAGGCGCTGGAAGCGGCGCTGATCAAGGTCATTCAAGACCCTGTTCACGACAACCAACGGAATAAAGGGATTGCTGAGATTCAGAAGGAAATTAAGGCGGCAGCGTCGAAAAAGTAAGAAGGCTGAATTCAGCCTTCTTTTTTTCTTTTAGATAAGAAAATGCCAACCGACGTAGAGGAATTAGAATATATACAAATCAGTCATCGGACGAAAAGGAGTGTGACGAACAGTTTGAATGTGATTCAGGAACTGTTAGGAAGCTTGGGCACTGCGTTCTTACACTTATTGATCCAGCCGTATTACTACATTGCTATTATATTTATTGCGTTATATTACCGTAGGCAGGTGGCATTAGAACGAAAGCTGATACATGTGAAATTACATAGCTGGGGTCAGGAAACGTGGCGGACGGTATGGAGTGGTCTAGTCATGGGTTTGGTCGTCTCTATAGCAGCCGTTCTGCTAGGAATATCATTATCAGGTACCGCTGTAGCCTGCATTTGGGTAGTTAGTCTCGTGTTGTCGCTATTGCGTGTACGGTATTTGTGCTTTGCGTATTCTATAGGCTTGTTAGGTATCATTCAGTTTGTAATTTCTTTCTTTCCAGATGCTTTAGATAGTGGAACGGTAGGGAATATTACCACCGCCATACGGGAGATGGATATTCCTGCTTTGCTAGTGTTAGCTGCGCTGCTGCACATGGCGGAGGCACTGCTGGCCCGCAGACAAGGGGCCAAGCTTGCAACGCCGCTCTTCCTGAAGGGAAAGCGCGGCATGGTCGTCGGCGGCTATCAGCTGCAGGCCTTCTGGCCGCTGCCGCTGTTCCTGCTGCTCCCATCGGGAGCAGGAACGGATTTGCCATGGCACTCGCTGCTCGGCGGCAGCCTTGGCATCGTCTCTTTGCCCGTCATCATCGGCTTCAGCGAGATGACGCAGGGCATGCTGCCCGGGCGCAAGGCGGCCCGCACTGCAGGACGGCTGCTGATCTACAGCATCGTCCTGCTCGGCTTAAGCCTGCTTGCCGCTTGGTGGAGCCCGCTGACTCTGGTCGCGGCGCTCGCAGCTATTGTGCTGCACGAAGGGTTAAGCTGGTACAGCGCTCTGGAAGAGCGCAGCATCAGCCCCATCTTCGTGCATCCACCGCGCGGCCGCAAAGTGCTGGCCGTGCTGCCGGGCAGTCCCGGTCAAGAGCTGGGCATCCTGCCCGGCGAGATCTTACTGAAGGTCAACGGGGTCCTGTTGACCGATGCGGCGCAGCTACATGAGGCGCTGCGCATGAATCCAGCGTTCTGCAAGCTGGAGGTGCTGAACCGTGAAGGGGAGAGCAAATACCTTCAAAGCCCGATCTATGATGGGGATCACCATCAGCTCGGTATTATTTTGGTGCCGGAGACAGATGGGATGATTACCGCTGAGGCGAAGCCTTCCAGCATCTACAGCATCATCGGGATGAAGACAGGCATACGCAGTCGGAACTTTCCGGACGGCCAACTTAAACGAAAAAAAACCACTGAAGCCAAGCAGGAATCAGCGGAAGGATAACTAGAAGATGCCCCATAAGCCATGAAATGGTGAATGGGGTATCTTTGTTTTTGATTAGATGGTAATTTCGCGTGCGAGAAGTTGCTATCGGACCCAGTTGACCCTAATCGCAGCATTTTGGCTTTTTTAGAATGGTAACGGACCCCAAAGCCGCTATTGGCATCAAAAATACCCCAAATGAGCCTCTTTCTGAGGAATAACGTCGCTGGGGTCCGAAACTCTGCTCAAACGCCGATAAAATTGTAAATAGCGTCGCTGGAGTCCGAACCCGCGTCCAAGGAGCAGCGCGTCACTGGAGTCCGTAAGAAAAACTAACTTTGGCAGTGGACTATTCATATGCTATATGTTACTAGTTCAACCTTGCCTATTCTTCAAATAAAAAATTGCGATTTGCGTACGATCGCGGAGCTCTAATTTGCTTAATATATCCGTTATGTAATTTTTGACGGTGCCCTCGCTTAAAAAAAGCTGTCCGGCGATTTCTTTGTTGCTATGCCCCTCAGCGATAGAAGCGACTACAGCCAGCTCTGTTTTGGTCAATCCGAAGGATTCCAGTGGCTGTACCTGTGGCAATTCTTGCCGTGCCGTAGGCTGCAGAAAGGTTGCAAGCTTGCGGGCGATATCAGGGTGGATAAGCATGTTCCCTTCAAAAACCGTTTTAATGCCCTGGATGATCCGGTCTGGCGGTATGTTTTTGAGCAAATATCCACTAGCTCCGTTACGTAGTGCCTCAATGATATATTCATCGTCGTCGAAGGTGGTCAGCATCAATATCGCAATTTGCGGAAAAGCCTGCTTAATCTTCTCCGTTCCTTCAACGCCACCGCAGCCGGGCATGCGGATATCCATCAGAGCCACATCGGCCATTAATCCTTCTTGAAGTAATTCCAAGGCTTCGTTACCTTCACAAGCTGCTCCAACAACTTCAATATCTGGGTCCATCCCTAGCAATACTTGCAGACTTTGGCGAATAAAGGGGTCGTCATCAACAATTAACACTTTAATCATTAGCATGGCTCCTTTCGTTATACAATCTCATCTTGCTTATAAATGGGCAGCCGCGTAATGACTGTAAAATGTGGCTCCTGCCTTAGTTCGAGTGTTCCGCCGATCAGATGAGTGCGCTCGTACATGCCTTTCATCCCGTCCCCACCACTCCCCAATAATTTGCGGAGCTTCTCTTCTTCTGGAAGTGATCCATTGTTGCTAACCTCCATAGTGATTCCTGCTTGCGCGTAGTCAATTTTGATCCGGATGGACGTTGCTTTTCCATGCCGCAAGGCGTTGGTTATAGCCTCACGGGCGTTTTTGTACAGGATCACTTGGATACTAGGATAGAGCGGATAAGGTATGCCCTGAACTTGGTATGAGGTCTCGGTCCCCGTCTCACGCCCAATCTCTTCGAGCAGCCGGTCTAACGCATAAGCTCCCTCAAGCTTCGGGGTATAGTTGATACGTTTAACTGCGGACCGCATATCGTCCATGCTAGCCGACAGCTGGTCACGAATCAGTTCCATCATTTGCATTCCGCTCTCGGGAGAGGTGGGCAAGGTCTGGAGGGCGGCCTCCATCATCATTTTAATCCGGATTAGCCGGTGGCCGATATCGTCATGGAGCTGGCGTGAGATTCGGACGCGCTCTTTGGACTGGGCAGACTCTTCTACTTGCGCGCTGAACTCCAGCAGGCGGTTGCGAGCTTCATCAAGCTCGAAATGCTTTTTGCGCAACTCATCATATAGAAGAAGAGTGTCTTCGCGCCGCTGGCCAGCTTTCAATAATAGCTTATTTAGGTAGGCAGTGAGCAGAAATGAAAGGTTAATGTAAGTCACTACGAGCGATGGAGAATTCTGGAGTGCAACGTTCAAAGCTATCAGATGTACACCTGTGAACACGTAAGGCACTGCTTTAGGCTGGAGTCTGGAATAATAAAGCAGTGCTGATATAGCGGGGAAAATCATCATGCTGCCATATTGATAACATAACCAGGCCGTGAACAAGATTTCAATGATACTAATCAAAGCATGAATGGATCGAGGGAGCTTTGGCACCATGACCACAAGGAATAGAAGCATCAGGATATGCAGCGTGAAGATTCCATAATCGTTATATTGATAGACATAAATGGTAATAAACGCAGGGATTAAGATGAGTCCGTAACGCAATAAGTTTAGCTCTCTGGGCACGCCTTAGTCATCCTTTATGTTTTTTAATAATCTTAGCATATTATCCCACTACTTCAGGAGATGACTTTAGTCACCTTCAAAAAATGACCTTTCGTACATCCGCAAAAATTCAACCTAGAATAAAATTGAAAATATAGAAGCACACACGACAGGGGAGATAAGAGATGGCAATCGCGGTGTTGACCGATGTGGTGAAACGGTATGAGAACAAATTAACGGTAGATCATGTGAATGTTACGATTCAAGCAGGAGAGATCTTTGGCCTGCTAGGCCCGAACGGGGCAGGTAAAAGTACAACTATAAGTATGATTTGCGGCCTGCTAAAGATTGATAGTGGAGACATTGTTATTGATGGGTTATCAGTCTCTTCGAATGCACTGGAGGTTAAGAAAAAGATCGGCTTAGTTCCGCAGGATTTGGCTTTGTACAATACAATGACAGCAGCTGAAAATGTAACTTTTTTCGGAAGATTGTATGGCTTGCGGGGAAAATTGCTGAAAGAGCGGGTGGCGGAAGCTCTTGCTTTCACAGGACTTAGTGACCGGGCCAAAGAAAAACCAGCCACCTTCTCCGGAGGGATGAAAAGACGTTTGAATATCGCTTGTGCCATCATGCATCATCCAAAGCTGATTATTATGGATGAGCCGACCGTAGGAATTGATCCGCAGTCTCGTAATCATATCCTTGAGTCGGTCAAAGAGCTGAATCGGCTTGGCTCAACCGTCATCTACACTAGTCATTATATGGAAGAGGTTGCAGCCATTTGTGATCGGGTAGCGATTATGGATAAGGGACATATCATTGCTTGTGGCACGGAAAAGGAGCTGCGGGAACGGGTTTCTCAAGAAGAAAAAATAGTGGTCAAAGCAACGAACATCACCCCGGAGCTAATCAATGAGCTTAGTCTACACCCGCGGATCACGAGAGTGGAAAGTAAAGAGGGAACGGTAGAAATGTATCTCCCCTCCTCACAGGATGAGCTGCAGGATATCTTATTTATTTTTGCTAAACATGAAGGCGTTATTGGTTCTTTAAATATTGAGGAGCCGGATCTGGAGACATTATTCCTTAGTTTGACAGGACGGACATTGCGCGATTAAAGGAGGGCGAGAACGCTTTGAGAAATATTTGGACAATTATGATTTATGAGCTTCGCAGGCTGTTTATTTCACGCTCAATCATCATTAATATGTTTCTGCTACCGCTGCTTTTGATCTTTCTGCTGGGTGCTTCCCTCTCCAGTGTAATCGGTGATAAGGCAGCGTCTAAGATTGACCCTGTACGTGTTGGTGTAGTTAATCTTTCTGGAGAAGGGTATGAAAGCTCGGCGATGATAGACAGCTTTTTGAAGACGCCGGAGCTTAAGGATATCATTATTCCGGTCAAAGTAGGGAGCCGAGAGACAGCGGAAAGTGGCCTGCGCGCCGGGAAATATGCTTATGCGGTTATTGTTCCCCTAGGCTTCGATAAGAAAGTACAAAGCGGCGAAACTGCAAAGCTAGAGTTTGTTCTGGGCAAAGATCGGACAGATAACATGGTTGCGGGGACGGTATTCGATAACTTTTTGAACAATATTAACTATAAGCAATCCGTAGCTATGACGCTGGGTCCAGAAGCTTTGACCGCTACTGCACCAAGTTTGGGAGAGCAGCCATCTGTTAAGGTTGGGGCGCTCAGTGAAGGTGGCCGATCCTATACAGCCTCCCAATTCTATGCGGTATCCATGATGCTGATGTTTCTGCTATATAGCGGTTTGACCGTCAGCAGCTCTCTTTTTAATGAAAAAGAAAATCACACCCTCTTCCGAATAACCTCAATGCCGGTAAAAGGTTCTGAGCTGTTTATTGGTAAAATGCTAGGCGTAGGGGTTGTAAGTGTAGTGCAGTGCGCAGCGATTATTATCCTGACTCACTTGTTGTTTGGCGTAAATTGGGGCAATCGTCCGGGCTTGCTGCTGCTCTTCTGTCTCTTAATGATCATAGCTTCCATGACGTTATCGATTGTTATTTCAATGTTTAGCAAAACTAAAGCAAGTGCAGGAAGTATTGTTAATGTTATCACTGTGGTCATGACCTTCATTAGTGGAGGGATGGCTCCACTTCCGGAATCATGGGTGAACTCGGTCGGGGCATTTACCCTGAATCACTGGGTACTACAAGCTGTTCTAAAAATGATGCTGCATGCAGAGGTCTCAGAGATTTTGCCGAATCTGCTGGTCTTGTCGATCATCTGTCTGGTTCTATTCAGTGCAGCGGTTATCTCGTACCGGAAGGTAGGTTACCATGGATAAGATCTTAACGATTGCTTGGAATATGGTGAAAAGAACGATTGGTTCTCGGAATGGGCTGCTTTCGTATATTCTTCTGCCATGTCTTGTCGTGGCCGGGGTAGTAGCAATTAGTGGAAGTATGGGTGAGAGACCGGCTACTATTTTATATTCGAATATGGACGATGGTGCAGCGGGCAAACATTTGCTTACCGAGCTGGAGAATACCGGTGATTATAAGCTGGTAGAGAAGACAGATGAGGCTGATTTGAGGGAGAGTATTATCGATCAGAACGGAGAAGCCGGTATTTTGATACCGCAAAACTTCACCTCCGCACTGCTTGCTGGAGAAGAGCCACAAATTAGTGTGTATGAGCTTAAGGCTACTGAAACATCCATTATGGTAAAAATGAAAACCAGTGTAATTGCTGATGAAATGCGAAACACTGCTGGACTAATTGGAGCAGCTCGGACTGAGGCTACGGACTCGGACTCACAGTTTGCTGCCGTAATGCAAAGAGCTGAGCAACATAGTGTAGGCAGTATAAGAACAGATTATGATTTATATCCCAAAGAGGGCTTAAGCATCGTCACAGGATTTACTTTAATGTTCTTAATGGGGCTGGTTACAAGTTCAGTATCGCTTATTATGGATGATCGAAGAGAACGAACAATGAAACGTATGTTCAGTGCCCCGGTTCGTTCGTATGAGATTGCCCTCGGTAATTTTCTGGGAAGCTTCATTGTTGGGTTAATTCAAATTGTTGTAGTACTTGCTTTGGGCCGTTATGTACTGCAGTTTGACTTTGGATTACCGCTCTACTTGTATTTTTTGGTTCTTGCAGCATTTATGCTCGTTTCCATGGGCTTAGCCAGTACGGTAGCAGGTCTGATTCGTAATCCCAATAATACTGGCATGCTTAATTCGCTGATCCTGACCCCGACATGTATGCTTGGAGGCTGTTTCTGGCCGTTATCCATTATGCCGGATTATATGCAGAAGGCAGCTAATTTTGTACCGCAAAAATGGGCGATCCAAGCGATCGATATCGCTGCTACAGGTGGAGGCTGGAATGAATTATTGCTGCCCTTTGCCATCTTGGGTCTTATGGCCGCGGTGCTGCTGGCGATTGGTTCTGCTATTCTACGTCCGAGTGAAGCCGGAATTAACGCTTAAAAAATTTACAGATCATATAGATATGCATAGCTTGGACTACTCTATTCAGGTACAATAATAGGTATCAAATGTCCCTAGTTCTTAATATGTGTAAAAGAGGGGATTTCTAGGAGGATGAGCAGATGAGCAGCAATAAATTGGCTTGGACATGGCGGGTGAAGGAAGAATGTTTAGAGGAGTATGTAGCTATGCATTTAAATCCTTGGCCAGAAATTTTGGAGGAGCACAGTAAGGCTGGTATTTCTAACTATTCCATCTTTCAGAATGGCAATCAATTTTTTTACTGTTATGAGTGTGAGGATAGTAAGGCGGCTTTTGATTACATTGCCAAAAGTGATGCCTGCAACCGCTGGAATGCGATTACCTCTAAGATGGTTGAAGGGTCATTTGATTTCAATGATGAGGTGCCTATGCAGCCCTTACGTGAAGTGTTCTATCTGAAATAAGCAATTCAATTCTAGAACAAATCAAATGTGCATAATTTATATTATCGGCGCATCTGGTTTACAGTTATTTTAAATATAGGTATAATATAATTTATAAAGTTAAATTGAATAATTATTTGTTTTTTGGAGGAGCCTGTCAACAAGGGCTCCTCTTTGTCTTTTTTTGGCTTGGAGAAGCTCCTGGTTGGCAGTTCTTATATACAACAAGGGAGTGGATTGAAAGATGGAGTTTGTTTTATATCTTATGCTGATCATATTGTTCACCAAAGTAGCTGGTGATCTATCTGTGCGGCTTGGGCAACCAGCTGTGCTAGGTAAACTTATTGTGGGAATCATACTGGGGCCTGCGGTACTGGGCTGGGTTCAGGATGGAGAGTTTATTCATTATATCTCTGAGATCGGTGTTCTACTGTTAATGTTCATAGCGGGGCTTGAGACGGATCTGGATCAATTGCGCAAGAACTGGAAATCAGCTTTTGCAGTAGCCGTCGGTGGAATTATATTACCCTTTTTGGGTGGGTTCGCCTTAGGAGAAATGTTTGGTTTTGCTTATCATAATGCTTTGTTTATGGGCGTTATTCTTAGTGCAACATCGGTCAGCATATCGGTGCAGGTGTTAAAAGATATGAATAAGCTGAACACACGTGAAGGCTCTACAATTCTGGGGGCTGCCGTAGTAGATGATATTCTAGTTGTTATTTTGCTCGCTGTTCTGATGAGCTTTTTTGGTACAGGTACAGACGTTTCTATTGGTCTTTTAATTGGGAAAAAGGTGTTGTTCTTTGCCGTAGCGATTATTGCCGGCTGGTTCATTGTTCCTCGGGTCATGAAATGGATGGCTCCGTTGAAGGTGACAGAGGCGATTATTTCAGCAGCGTTAATGATTTGTTTCGCATTCGCCTATTTTGCTGAAATCATGGGGATGGCAGGAATCATTGGTGCCTTTGCGGCTGGGATTGCTATCTCGCAAACTTCCTTTAAGCACACGGTAGAATCCAAGCTCGAGCCGATTGCTTATTCGATTTTTGTGCCGGTCTTTTTTGTAAGTATCGGACTTAGTGTTTCCTTTGAAGGAGTAGGCAGTCAAATAGGCTTCGTGATCTTGCTTACGGTTGTTGCCATTCTGACCAAGCTGTTTGGTGGCGGTCTGGGTGCGCGTCTTACAGGCTTTGATAACCACTCGTCTGCCATTATTGGGTCTGGGATGATTTCACGGGGGGAAGTTGCGTTGATCATTGCCGCCACAGGGCTGCAAAGCGGCTTGTTACAGCAACAGTATTTTACTTCGGTCATTATTGTTGTCATTGTAACTACACTTGTAACGCCGCCACTATTGAAATTTATGTTCCGTGATCCAGTACGTGCGGAAGGGAAATAAACCATTACAAAAGGGAGTCCTGTTGGTCATTTATATGGCTAACGGGGCTCTTTTTTTATGCTCACGTTCCAGTTGCCATCATCAAGAAAAAGGACGGGGATCTGTCTACAGAAGGGGAAAGTTCCCCGTCTTAAGACTGAGTACGAAACCAGCCGTAGGGCTGTTTTGAGTTCAGCCAAAAATGACTAAACTAAATCTCGGGATGGAAATTAATACATAATCAAACAGACATAAGGGGAGTGCCAGAAATCATGTGGAGTGGAAGGGGAAAAAGAAAATGAAATGGTTAACAAAATGGTCGTTCGGTAACAAGGCTGCGGTGGGGCTTTTAGTAGTCATGGCTCTTGTGGTGGGAGGGATGAGCTACACTTCGCTACCGATGGAATTTATGCCAGAGGCGGATAATCCTCAAGTGACTGTAACTGTGCTGGGTCCTGGCCAGGATACACATGCTATGGAGACTAATGTAACGAAGCCGATAGAAGCTGGAGCAGCTTTTGTGAAAGGGAAGAAGGAAATACTGTCCACTTCCGGAGACGGATATGCGCAGGTAAATATTTTTTATGATTCGAAAACGAATATGAAGGATGCTGCGCAGGAGGTTCAGAAGGTCGTCGATTCATTGAAGTTCCCGGAAGGGGTAATGGCTCCTTTTGTACTTCAGTTGAATACCTCCATGATTCCTGTATCACAGGTTACTCTTGCTTTTGACGAAGGCCTGACTAAAGAGAATCTTAAGCTTGCGGAAGAAACTATCATTCCAGAGATGCAAAAAGCTGAAGGGGTAGCGAACGTTGCTTTATATGGTAAGGTAACTCCGCAGGTCAGCGTTAAGCTGGACCCGAAATTAATGGCTGAGAAGGGAGTCACGACTCCACAAGTATTAGGTTTACTTCAAGGACGTAATGTATCGGCATCCCTTGGGGAGCAAACGATTGGTGGGCAGACCGGCAATGTTAACGTAGTTTCTACGATAGATAGTATGGATACTTTGAAAAAGCTTCCTGTATCTGCGGGCGTTAAGCTACAGGATATCGCTGCTGTCGAATTGAAGCAGGATCAGGAAAGTGTCAGTCGTTCGAACGGGAAAGACGTTCTATTCGCCATAGTGACCAAAGAGGCTAATGCGAATGCAGTCAGTGTCGGAGATAACATTCAGGCTGCCGTAAATCATATTAATACAACCATTCCTAATGCAGAAGCAGCAGTGGTATTCAGTACATCGGATATGGTAGTTAGCTCGGTGAACAGTATGATGCGTGAGGTATTGCTAGGTGCATTATTTGCGACGATTGTGATTCTGTTGTTCCTGCGTAACCTGCGGGCTACTCTGATTACGGCAGTATCCATCCCACTTTCGTTAGCAGTCACCTTATATCTGCTGAATATTTCCGGCATAAGCTTGAATATCATTACACTCGGGGGAGTCGCGGTTGCGGTAGGCCGTTTGGTCGATGATAGTATCGTGGTGATTGAGAACATTTACCGTAGGCTGCAAAAAGAACCCTTTTCCCGTGAAATGATTATTAGTGCAACTGGGGAAGTGGCTAGAGCGATTACCTCATCAACCATTGCTACCGTAGCAGTATTTTTGCCGATGGGTCTCTTGCGTGGTAGTTTGCAAGCTTTCCTACTGCCGTTTGCTTTAACAGTGACCTATTCATTGCTTACTTCACTAGTAGTAGCTTTGACGGTTGTTCCTCTTTTAAGCTCATGGCTGCTGAGAAGAACATCAATGAAAGAACACGAACCTTCTAAATGGTTTATCCGCTTTCTGGACTGGAATCTTCGCCGTAAATGGGTTAGCTTATCGTTGGGTCTCCTGCTTCTGATTGGCTCCATTGCTGCTTATGTGACTATGCCCAAAGGGGCGCTCGATGCTTCGGATGCCAGCTATGTTTCTGTTCAGATGAATTATCCGAAGGATGTTCCTGTCAAAGATATTTTAGAAAAGGGAAAGCAGTTAGAACAAGATTTGATGAAGCAGCCACAAGCAGAAACGGTAATCATGCAATCAGGGAATAGTGCGGACGCCGCTAAGTGGGGGAGTGTTACCTCTGAAACCTTAGTGGACTATACCGTTGTTATGAAAAAAGGTGCAGATGCTCAGGATTTTATTGATCATGTTCGTGAGGTAAAAGATTCATACACTGGAGCAACACTTGTTGCTAACCAAATGAGTATGATGGGATCCAGCTCTACCAGCGAATATATTGATATTGTCGGAGATAATCTTGCGGATATTACTACTGTAGCAACAGAAGTCACCGCTAAGCTGAAGACCGTAGAGGGAATTCAAAAAGTCAGCAGCAATATGGAGGACACGAAACCTGTATTTTCCTTTAAGGTAGATCCGGCGCAAAGTAATGCGCAAGAGATTTCAATGCAGCTGTCAGCGATGCTTAATCCGATTCCAATGGGGCAAATTGAGCTCGATGGTGACGCAGCAGGTGTAGTGTTAGATCCTATGGTTCAGCCGCAAACGGAGCAGGATTTAAAAGCGCTGACGCTCATAACGGCTGAGGGGCCAAAGCCACTGTCTCAGCTCGCAACTTACGAGGTTCGGAATGAACCAGCAATGTTGTTCCATAAAGATGGGAAGCCGTATGTACGAATTACAGCAGAGGTTGATCCGAAGAAGGTATCTGAGATCGGTGCGAATATTAAAAAAGAAACCGATAGTCTTACACTTCCGAAAGGCGTGACCTTATTTGCAGGCGGAGCGTCAGTTGATCAGTCAGAGGATTTCAACGACTTGGGCATGACGGCATTGATCTCCATCGGGTTGGTCTATCTGATTATGGTACTCACCTTTAAAACCCTTCGGGCTCCACTGGCGATTATGTTCTCCTTACCGCTCGCGGCGATTGGTGCGATTGTTGGACTTATCGTGTCCGGTGTAACGCCTGACTTCACAGCTCTGTTCGGGGCGTTGATGTTAATAGGTATTGTTGTTACGAATGCCATTGTGCTCATTGACCGGATTAAGCAAAATGAAGCCAATATGAGTATCCACGAGGCTATTCTAGAAGCTGCCGGAACACGGATGCGTCCGATTCTCATGACGGCGATCGCCACCATCTGCGCCATGACACCGCTGCTGTTCGGCCATGCCGAGATGGGCAGCATCGTCTCGCAAAGCTTGGCGATTGTAGTCATTGGCGGTTTAACCGCAGCAACACTGCTTACGCTGATTGTAGTGCCGGCGATTTACGAGTTGTTCTACTTCCGTAAATCGGCAAAAGAGCGTAAAGGAGCAGAAAAGACTAATGCTCCGGCGCTTTAAATAAGCAAACGGCAAGCCTCCGGGTTAATGGGGCTTGCCGTTTTTTTGTTTTGTTACAAATTCTTATAATTATGGAGTTAACTTGTCTAAACTAATAGCCAAAACTTTGTTTAGGAAAGGCTGAAAGGCGCTTTGCCAGATTGCAATATCCCCCCCTGAAATAAATATTTATTTTTTAATTTTAAATATTGCTATTTTCACAACAATGTACAGAGCATTTAACATAATTATTAAGAAAGATATTATTGGAAATATTCTATTTACCGCAGAAAATGCCAATATAAATAATGAAAACAAAAGTAAAAATGGAATAGACTTTGTATACTTTCTACTGAAAATCCCTACTAAACTCTTGATGGAATTCATTCCTTTCAGGGTAGCAGATATAAATATGTTGAGCATGATTTCTCGCTAGTCTCAGACTCCATTGTGAAATTTTTTTCTAATCAACGAATATCCCTATTTTCATAGAAAAAATGGATTTCGTATATATTCTAGGTAGGATATAGACAAGTGGTAATTGTTATGCTCTATTCTTTTTTGACGAAATTCCAAGAATACAGGACAGGTGAAAATTTCTTATCAAATAATCGGCCATAGAAAAATAACCCAAACAATGTTATTTCAATTCTTACTAATCTCCCACAACCCTAACTAATTATGTCATTGTTTTCCTTTGAAGGGAGTGATATGATATGCTCTGTTTCATTAATACCATAAGTTGGGAGAATGGATTGTTTGAATATTGTTGAATGCGAACGTGCCTGGTTTACGGTAGATGATGTAGATAAAGAATCTAATAATTCCGTGTGTGAATTTTGCCAACCCTGGAGTAACCTCAAAACAGAAAAATCCTTTTCTATAGAAGAGCTGGTTCCCTACGAGATTTTAGTTGAAGTATTACATTCAGAATTGGCGAAAGTAATGGAATTTCTCTTATTGCCCTTTGTCTTTTTCTTAACAGATCGAGCCGGCAATATTATTAATATTGTCAGTCCATTCGAAACGTTTCAGGAGAAAGTAGATCATTATGGAATTAGGAGTGGAACTAATCTTTCGAAGCAAATCTCTGGAGTGAATGCAGTTTCTTTAGCGATGGAGGTTGAGTCAATTGCAGTAGTGCGTGGAGAAGAGCATAGTATGCCAATGTTTAAAGCGTGGAATTGTGTATGCGCTCCTATAATGATAAATGATTGTATATGTGGATATATAGACATCTCATTTGAAGCCGAGAGGCAACTTGGTTTTTCGATTCTCTTTATTAAACAATTATCCGAAAAGATTGTGTTGAAGTTGAAGGAACGAAGCCCGAAGTTAATTGAGTACATATTTCAGGAGAAGTGTGATTTGTATCGATTATCCCCTAGAGAGAGAGAGGTAGCGTATCACTGGGCACTAAGAAAAGGGGCGCTGCAAATTTCCAACGACCTTAATGTGAAAGAGGGAACTGTGCGGAATATCGTTAAGAGTATTTACAGTAAGATGAATATCAGCGAGAGATGGGAATTGATTGAAAGATTGGCCATTGTGGTCCCAACTATTTAGGAACTGTTCTATATCCGTATCAGCCAGAGAACGTAGGGGAAGCGGGTAAGATTGAGCTCCGGCGCTTTAGATAAGCAAACGGCAAGCCTCCGGGTTAATGGGGCTTGCCGTTTTTTTGTTTTGTTACAAATCCTTATAATTATGGAGTTAACTTGTCTACACTAATCGGATAGGTCTGATCCAGCATCCATTTGCCTGCTTTGGATTTCTTCAGCGTTGTGACAGAGGTGGAGCGGTTATCCTGAAACTCAGGACCCTTAAGCTTGATGCTCGTCTGAACCATATATACGGCTGCGGTATCCTGGGTATAATGAATGATTTTGGCAGATTCCAGAGTGAACTTTAGATCATAGACTGTGAAAATTTGGCTGAAGAGATGTTTGGTTTGTTCGAGAGCAGGGGACTCAGGATCAATAGTAGATAGCACACCTTGAATATTCTCTGCATTGGTATAGTCCAAGTTGCTCTTAAGCACAGCTAATATATCCGTTTCATCCGACTTCGTCACAGCTGGCTTAGCGTTCAGCAGTTTATCTGGGAGTATATATTGTACGCCTTTAATCTGCAGGTTGTTGATTTTCCAGTCTTCAGTGCTGGCAGTACGCGTTAAGCTATAAATATATTCAGAGGTATTGTCTAAGGTGAATGGACCGCTGAGGTGTGTAGTCGTTTCAACGGTGTGAACCGTAGCCTCTGTGGGTTGAAGGCTGATAACCTCTAATTGATCAAGTGAAGTGGTCAGATCGTATTGTTCCATTTGGCTCTTAATCTGTGGCCCGATGATCACAAGAGGAGACTTGCTATCGATTAGGCTCATGAACCCTTCATAATTCTCATTGTTGGTATAGGTTACGTATTTTTCAAAAAAAGCATTGATTTCCTGCGGGTTTACCTGGTTAGTCTTGCCTGTAATGGTTACTGTCTTCGAGTGTGCATTCCAGGAGACTTCATTACCTGTAGCCTCCCCAACGAAGCGCAGCGGAATGTAAGTGGAATTATTGATGAGCTTAGGGGCAACAGAAAGTTGGGTTATTACACCATTGACGCTGGCCTGCTTGCTGCCTAGTTGCAGTGTAATCGTAAGCCCTTCCTTAGTACCCGTTATGGTACCTGTGGTTTGATTCCAATCGATTGAAAGTCCTAGTTTTTCAAAAACCGGGCGAAAAGGAACGACAATTGTACCATTATCATTGAAGGGAGCCTGTCCCTTCAGTGCGAGCTGTTGCTGATTGATCTGAATGGAGATTGGCTTCTCTGCGGCATGGACAGGCCAGGCGATAGCGGTAGAAAGAAGAGTTGCTGCGATTAGGCTAGATATGGTTTTCATCTTGTGATATCTCCTTTGGGTTATGAATGATAAATTAATGGTTATTAGAGGATAACTCCACTAAGAGCCAAAGTAACTTTTGCTTGGAATAAACCGTACTTTACTTTTTGCTTATCGAATTGCCGATTTAAGTTTAGTAAATCCAGCTTGTCCTGATCTGCCTGAGCTGCTGAGATTAACCCGCTATTTAGGAGAGTATCATTATCCTGGGAGACGCGTACGAGTTCCAATTGCTGCTCTTTTAGTTCTGAATATTCAAAATCAATTTCATTTGCTTCCGGCTTATAACTAGCCAGTTTTTCTTCGAGTTGTTGTTGTACTATATTTTTGTGTGCAATCTGGCTAGACCATAGGACTGAATAATAAGTGATGAGTTCAGCATCGGAAGCTTTAGCTGCGTCAAGATTATCTTTGGCGAGTGTGATACGTGCATCTTCTTCGCGTAAATCATAATTACTAGAGAGGCTAATTACTGTATTACAATTCACAGGCTCTGGTGTACTGGAAATGACATCATCTAGAAGGACTTCTGAATAGGATGATAATCCTAACTCAAGCTTAAATTGTTCTAACTGAGCTTCATAACTTCGAAGGTTACGTTCAAAAATAGATTTTTGTACTATGTTTTTACGATTAAAATCGTCCAAACTTCTCTTAGACAGAAGACCATGCTCATAGGACCGCAAGGTATCCTCAGACTGTTGAAACCAATATTGGCTTTCTTGTTTGTCATATTCAATCGTTTTTTTTAGAGAAGAGAGTTGATAATATTTCTGCACAGCATAGTAGCGGATGAGGGCTTCTGTTTTTTGAAGTCGTAACTGATTAATTACTTTATCTGTTTCTAATGTGCGTAACTGGTCACGAAATTCCTTAAGCTGCGCAGTTTTAGTCTCTTGATTGTAACTGTTTTGGCTTTCATTCTGAGCGCTAACCCATTGATTCAGAGATGTGTTAATCATAATTTGAATGAGAATGGATTGATTGACCCCTGCCTGTTCTTCTTCACTTAAATCAGCGTAACCAGGAATACTATTGATAAAAATATCAGGATTTACTGGCAGCAGCCCGCTGGTTGTGACTACATTTTTTTGCTCCAACTTTTTCTCTTCAGATGATACATATGAAAATTTGGAATCCGTTTCTGCAATATTCCATTGTGAGAGCTTGATATCTACATAGTTAGTTAATGCTAGCTGGATTGCTTCTTCCATGGAAAGCGATTTTATTGCGCTGGATACCTGCGTATCAGCATAAACTGTAATGGAATGCGGCAATAGGAGTAATAAGAAGGAGAGTATCAAGAGAGCTGATTTCTTTAACATTTAGCTGGCAACCTCACTATTCCTTTAAGTTGATTTTTTCAAGAACAAAATCAATGATCTTCTTGGAGTCGGTAATAACAGAGGCTTGCGCTATCATCCCTACACGAAGCTCTCCACGTTCACCTCTGCGATTAACAAGTGGGTCATTGGATATCGTTGCCTCCACCAGATAGTAGCTTAGACCGTCTTGCTGAATAATTGAATCTGTGCTGATAGATGTAATCGTACCTTTTTGGGAACCAAAATTTTGTTTAGGAAAGGCTGAAAAGCTGAAATCAACTTTATTGCCAATCGCTATTTTTCCTGCTTCAGCATTAGGTACAGCGATGCTCATTTTATATTTTGACTCGTTGCTAGGTATAATGGAGATCAAGGCTTCGCCGGATTGTACCATGTCCCCGATGCTGGTTTCTTTTAAAATATTAATGGTCCCGGAAATTGGTGCTATGAGCAGTCTTTTGTCTCGTTCAAGCTCAAGTCCCTTAACAGCCTCTTGCAGCGTAATTAAGGTTCTTTTATTTTCTTCTATTGCTGAATGAATCTGTACAATACGGTCAAGTTTCAGTTTTTTCAATGAGGTTGCTTCAGATGAACGGTTAAGTTTCTCTTGATTCAGTAGATCATTTTGCTGCTCAGCCAGCTGTTTCTTTTGCATTTCTAAAGTTTTTCGTTCTGAAACTGATGGATCGTGCCCATTTTTTAGCAAATCGAGGCTGACCTCTATCTCAACCAATTGCTGATTGTAATTGGTGATATTGCTTTCTGAGCTGAGCACGGCTTCGGTTTGGAATTGGTTGATTTGCAAATATGAACTTTCATATTGATGCTGTTCATCTGTAATCTGGGATTGAGGCACAAGGCGGTCCCCCAAGCTGAGCGAACGATTGTAGATTTCTTTTTTCTCAGCAGATTGTTTAGACAGTTGGACATATTTAATTTGGTATGTATTATATTGTTCCGTCCGTTTGGTATCTTCAATTGGAAGAAGATTTTGATTCTCTTTGATGGATTGCACAAGCAATTTCTCGTTTGCAATTTCAACATTTAGCAGTTTCTTTTTTCGTTCCAATTCAATTTTATTCTGAAGAGATTTATCCGAACTAGATTCGGCACTAAAGGTAGCAGAATCTTGCAAGCCTATATTCTCGTGAATGGCAGCTGTAAGCTGATCCTGGGTTCCTTGAAAGGTCTGCTGCTGCTGGCTGTATTCAAGGAGAAATTGTTCTACCATGTCATAATAGTAACCCTCGTCTGTACGTTCAGAAGAAAATTGATTATCTAAATTGCTAATGCTTTGTTTATAAAGCCCGAGATAGTGCAGTTTCTTAGTGAGCTTATTGATTTCTGAATTACGATTGGATAATTCTATATCAAGTTCTTTATGCTCAAAGGAAATTAACTGCTCGCCCTCTTTAATTTGCATCCCTTCATGGACATATACCTGTTCCACTTTTCCCACAGATGAAGTCTGAATGGTACTGACTTTTTCATTGGGTCTAACTACAGCAGAGGCTTTAGCGACTTCATCGATCTGGCCAAAATATGACCAGACTAACGCAGCCCCCAATAGAATGAATAAGATAAGTATGAAAATGGAAATCACAGGACTGGTCTTGGATTCCATGATTTCTCTGCTATCTGTCATTTCTGATAAGTTATGAATTTGTACACTCATACGAGAGACACCTCGCCTACGCCTGCAGCAGCATGTTGAATGGTGTGATCTTGCTTTTGCTCAATCCCGGGGAGTTGATCTTTCCACAAGCCATAGTATTTTCCACGGTAATCCAGAAGCTCCTGATGTGTTCCATGCTCAATGATCCGCCCTTGGTCCATGACATAAATTCGGTCACAGCGCATGATTGTACTCAGCCGGTGAGCGATAATAATCGTAGTCATGTCTTCGAAAGCATTGATCGTCTCCGATACAGCCTTCTCCGTTGTTGAATCCAGGTTACTGGTAGCTTCATCCATAATAAGGATATCCGGTCGTTTCAGCACCGCTCTGGCGATAGCCAGTCGCTGCTTCTGTCCTCCGGAAATATTGGTCGCATTCTCTTCTAACAAAGTGTTGTAACGGAGTGGAAGCTGATTGATGAATTCGTGAGCCTGTGCGGTTTGGCAGGCGGTAACAATCTGTTCCAGATCCAGATCCTGATCGACACCCAGACATAGATTTTCCCGAATTGTTCCGCTAAAAAAGAAAGTATCCTGTGAGATATATGCGATCCGCTGTCTTAAGCTATCTAAATGAATATCTTTAATGTTGTAGTTGTTAATTAAGATATCGCCTTTTTCGTGTTGGTAAAATTGCATAATTAATTTGATCAGGGTGGTTTTACCCGAGCCGCTCTCACCGACAAAGGCGACTTTCTCGCCCTGTCTAAGTCTCAAATCAATATCATGAAGTACAAGGGAACGTGTACCATATCTGAAGCTGACACGATCAAATCTAATATCACCTTTTAATGAAGCAGGTTGAATCTTCTTGTCCTCATCCTCAAGCTTCTCCGCTTCTAAGTCGAGTATTTCCCCCAATCGGTCCGCCGCTACAACAGCTGTTTGCAGGGTAGGCTGGAGATTGATGAGATTTTGAATAGGTTCAAGGAAGTAAGCAAGTAATGAGTTATAAGTGATAAGTTGACCCATGGTCATATTTCCTTTTATTACTTGATTACCACCTACCCAGAGGATTGCTACACCTCCAAGCAACTGAACCACACCTTTTAGCGAGCCTTGTATATTATTGAAAATACCAAAGCTGAACACGGATTTCAGAAACGTGATGAATTTCTGTTCCGTCTCAAAGCCAACTTTAGACTCCGCATGGTAGGCTTTGACCGTCTCGATACCGTCTATGGATTCAACGATGTAGGAGGTAAGTTGGGCGTTTTTCTCCATTTGTTCACGGTTTAACCGGTCGAATGGCTTGTGGAATCCCCACACTAATGCTAGATATAAAGGAACCAGCAGCACAGTTACACCAAATAAAAGGGCACTCTGCGAATAAAGAATGATTCCCCCCGCAATAACCATGATAATATCGATCATGATGGTTAGGGTTGCGCTGGAGATGGCATCCCGTACCTTAGAGGCATCCATAAGTCTTGAGATGATTTCCCCCGTCTTGCGAGTACCAAAAAAGTTCATGGGTAGCTTCAACACATGATGGTAATAGCCGAGAATTAGCGAAATATCAAGCTTTTGGCTCAATGTTAGTAGAATGTGACTACGAAAAGCGTTCAATAAAACTTTGAATAGATATAGAATGATTACTCCAATGGATACTATATTCAGAGTCTTCTTTAAGCCAAAAGGAAGAATCTCATCTAGCAGAAATTGAAAATAAAAGGCTGATAATATACCTAATATTGTATAGAGCATGGATGTCAAAAAAATTCCTAGTAGCATTCTTCTCTGAGGAATAAGTAAACCAAAAAAACGAGTGAATAAACCCTTGGACTCACCGCCCTTTTTGAACTGAGGGGTAGGAACCATTAATATGAGAACACCGGTCCAGATTTTAAAGAAGTCTTCTGGTGTATATTTAACAATGCCCTTCGCAGGATCCGAAACGACAACTGTTTTTTTTGTGATTTTATGAATAACAACGTAATGCAATAAAGTTTGGTCTATGACCACATGAGCAATAGCCGGAAGGGGGAAATCTTCGAAGAATGCCTCGTGAGTCCCTTTTACAGCCTTGGCAGTGAATCCTAATTTTTCAGCAGCTTTAACAAGGCCATAGGCGCTGGTACCCATTTTATCGGTTCCCGACATCTCGCGAATTTTAGTTATAGGATAGTTGAGACCATAGTTTTTACTTATAGTGGCGAGACAGGCAGCCCCGCAGTCTTTAATATCTTGTTGTTTGACACATTGGTATTTAGTGAATGCCATATAATCCTCCGAAAAGCAATTATTAAATGATGATTTTATATTGTGACCTGTGCTATACAATGAATCATTTATCTTTGTTGCTCATGTAAAATGCAATGAAAAATCCGATCAGGCCTAACGCCACTAATCCTACGCTTAATAAAATATCTCCAGATCTATTGTCACTTCGAATAATACCTTTTGAAGTTAACATATCTAATATGACTAAAGAAAAATAGATGAAAGCATAAATAAAAACTGCTATAAATGTCTTGTTTTTATTTTTCTTATATATATATATACCTGTTAGAAAAATTAAGAAATTCATTATAAACCATTGGGATGGGAGGATTATATTAGGTCTTACAATTAATAAGAATGATATTACTAGCCCTAAAGTAATGTCTATTCTAATTAGATACGATATTAATTTATCTATTTTCAAAAAAATCACTCGCAATCTATTTATGATTATTCTCTTCTTTTATAGAAGAAAAGATGGAGACATATCCATCTGAAGATGAATGTCTCCATCAAAATTTAGAATGAAGTACCCACTAAATATCCGGCAGCCACTGTACCACTTATGTAGACAACTGCGGCTGTGGCTGTTACTGGTGCGGCAGCAACAGCAGACATGATTGTAACCATACCTAACACTCCTGCACCTACCTTGGCCCAATCAACGCCACCATCAATATTGATACTATCTTCAAGTGTAAGTTCTGAAAAACTAGGGGCATATGAAAGCATTTAATTCCTCACTCCTTATAACAGATATTTAATGTTTTAGTCCGCTACCAGTAAGATATCCAGATACTATTGATCCACCCACTGCCATAATCGCAGTAGGAATCGTTACTGGTGCTGTGGTAACAGCGGCTACCACGGTTACCATTCCCAAGACTCCATAAGCAACATTATCCCAATTTATACCTCCGGAAATCTCCATCGTTTCAATGTTGGACAATGTTGAAAATTGACTGTTAAGACTCAGTTCCATTCTATTCACCTCCTTTCGAGATAGACGAGTTTTGACTAGTTAAAGAAGACTAGGATTGATGCCAATACAAATATCTATTTTTATATTTTCACTAGTACCTTCAGATAAGTTTATATTATATGCGGATGTTATTTGATGTAGATTGTTTTGAGAGATATATTTGACTAAAAATTCATAAGCAGAATTGATGCCATTCATTTTACCTTCATACATCAAGCAAATTGCATTTATTAACTTGAATTCTTGCTTATATATAAAAGGGGGATTTTTTTTAATTTCTCCTTTTACTGGTACCATAATCTCAAAATCCACCATCTCTATGCCATTATTTCGGGATACAGAATGAGTAGAAGTGATTAAAGGACCATTCTTTTGGAGGTTATAGTTGTTTAGTGAAAGGATAAATTCGTTTAGTTTATGATGTAAACAACTGGAAGGAATAGTGTTGCGATATGAGACTAAATTAAAATACTGGAATGTTTGTTTTTCATTAATTTTATACAATTCCACTGTGTTATCTCCTTAGAGGTTTCTTTTTTCTATGACTTAAGGCACATTGAATAGAAGAGAGTGTAAGGATAATTATTAATAATAAATGGGGCATCTAGCGGTTATTTAAGTTCTACAAATGTAATTATGGTCTTTATAACAAAGTTTGAAAATATCCCCCATTGGATATTTACTAATATGAATAAATATGTTAATAGTTGGTTGAATCTTCAATATTTAAATATATAATGGTATCATTTTACATTATAAATGATGGAAATCAGGAGGAGTTGGAATTGACAGTAACATACGATCAGACAAAACTTTGGTGTTCAGCTGAAGATCTAAAAAAGGAACAAATGGATTCTATCTCTTCATTGGGTAAAGTCAAAAGTTCAAAGGCCCCACAAAGAACGAGTGCGCACTCTTTTGAGGAGATTGGCCAGGAATCTATTTATCACGAGGCAATGATTCTTTCCCTACATAACGAGATGATTAAAATTAGTAAGTATATATCGGTAGATTTTGCGGCTTTTCTAACAGATGATATGGGGGGAATTCTCGATCTGTATTTCTCTTCAGTACATATAAAAGAAGAATTTGATAAGGCAGGAATAAGAGTTGGGAAGAGTTTTGCCAAACAGGATTTCGGGCTAAATGGTGTTTCACTTTCTATGGAAATGAATTCTATTGGAGTAGTTAAAGGGAGCGAACATACGAATTCTATATTTTCTAATTGGAACTGTGTATGTTCTCCTCTCTACTCAGATGGTGTTATAAGAGGCTATGTAGATATTTCTTTCTACAAAGGACTGCAAATCGAATTTGCTATTCCATTTATGCAACAGATAGCTGAAAACGTTACCGAGAAATGGATGTGGAGTAACCCTGAGATGCAGTTACTTAGACTAGAGTTTAGTTTTGAACAATTCAACTTGACTGCCCGAGAAAAAGAGGTGGCTCAAATGTGGTTATGTGAAAAAAGTGCATTGCGTATTTCTAACGAGTTGGGAATTAGTGAAGGTACAGTTAGAAATGTAGTGAAGAGCATATATAACAAAATGAATGTAACTGACCGTTGGCAGTTCACTAAGAAACTTTCATTTAATCCCGTACATAATCCAGAACTTCTGTATGTAAAATAGCATTTTTTAATATGAGAAAAGGAGACCACGTGTTAAGTGGTCTCCTTTATTTAGTGCGCCCAGCCGATAGTTATGGATTTCGTCCGAAAAGACAAGGGCATGATGCGGTAAGGAAAGCCAGAGCATTCATGAAAGAGGGATATCGATTCGTAGTCGATCTAGACTTGGAGAAATTCTTTGATCGCGTCAACCATGACCGACTGATGATGAAGATTTCGGCTAAAGTGAAGGACAAGAAAGTTCTCCTGCTGATTCGTAAATATCCTCAGTCAGGTGTGATGGAGAACGGGCTAGTAAATACGACAACAGAAGGGACACCGCAAGGTGGTCCACTCAGTCCGTTGTTATCTAACATCGTTTTGGACGAGCTCGACAAGGAACTCGAGAAAAGTGGACACCGCTTCGTCCGTTATGCGGACGACTGTAACATCTATGTGAAAACACTAAGAGCAGGAGAGCGAGTGAAGGCATCCGTCACCAGATTCATTGAGACAAGACTAAAACTAAAGGTGAACCAAGCGAAGAGTGCGGTGGACCGCCCATGGAGACGGAAATTTCTTGGGTTTTGCTTTAGTAGCGATAAAGAGCCCAAGGTGAGGATAGCAAAACAGTCCTTGCAGAAAGCGAAGGCTCGAATTCGGGAGATAACGTCCCGGAAGAAAGCGATGCGAACGGAAGAGCGAATCCAGGAGCTCAATCGATACTTGATGGGATGGCACGGATATTTCTCGCTGGCGGATACGCCAAGTGCCTTTAAAGCGATGGATATGTGGATTCGAAGGAGATTGCGAATGTGTCTCTGGAAGCAATGGAAGAACCCGAGAACCAAAGTCAAAAGGCTTATATCCTTAGGCGTGCCTAAGGATATAAGCCTTTTGAGTGGGGAAATACTCGGAAAGGGTATTGGCGAATTGCAGGGAGTCCAATTCTGCAACGTGCTTTGAATAACCAATATTGGGAATCCAATGGATTAAAGAGTGTATTGGACAGATACAACTCCTTACGGAATACCGCCGTATACCGAACGGTACGTACGGTGGTGTGAGAGGCCGGGGGCTCGCCGCCCCCTCCTACTCGATTTATTATTGAAATATTAACCGCAAGAACAATTCAAAACCGGCTTACGCGCAGCCTGTGTCTCATCCAAACGGCTAATCTCTGTGGTATGCGGTGCGTTGATTACGATTTCCGGTGTCTCCTGCGCTTCTTTAACGATCTGAATCATCGTATCGATGAAGCCGTCTAGCGTTTCTTTACTTTCGGTTTCCGTCGGCTCGATCATCATGCATTCCTCAACGGTCAGAGGGAAGTACACGGTTGGCGGGTGGTAGCCGAAGTCGAGTAATCGTTTAGCAACGTCTAAGGTGCGCACACCATACTGCTTGAGGCTTTTGCCGGACATTACGAATTCATGTTTACATACGCCCGGATATGGGATTTCAAAATACGGCGCCAGACGGTGCATCATATAGTTCGCATTCAGCACAGCATTTTCGGATACCTCACGCAGTCCGTCTGGACCATAGGTGCGGATATAGGCATAGGCACGAACCAGAATACCAAAGTTTCCATAAAAAGCTTTCACGCGTCCAATAGATTCAGGACCACCGAAGTGAAGTGAGAAGCTGCTATCTTCACTCTTCACCACAGTAGGTTGTGGTAGGAATGGAATCAAGATGGATTTTACGCCGACTGGTCCGGCTCCAGGGCCGCCACCGCCATGTGGGGTGCTCATTGTCTTATGCAAGTTCAGATGCACAACGTCAAAGCCCATGTCGCCAGGTCGGGTAATGCCCATAATGGCATTGGAGTTGGCTCCATCGTAATAGAGTAGGCCGCCTGCTTCATGCACGATCTCAGCAATCTCGACGATTTGGGTCTCGAACAAGCCGAGTGTGCTTGGGTTAGTCAGCATCAGTGCGGCTGTGTCGCTACCGACGGCTGCCTTCAGTGCTTCAAGATCGACCATTCCTTTATCTGTGGAAGCGATCGTGATCGTTTCAAGTCCTGCTGCTGAGGCACTAGCAGGATTGGTTCCGTGCGAGGAATCCGGCACGATAACCTTAGTACGCGTCTCGCCGCGACTTTCATGGTAGGCGCGGATCATCATGAGGCCGGTCCATTCACCATGCGCACCTGCGGCAGGCTGTAAGGATACTGCATCCATGCCCGTCAGCGCGGACAGATCATTTTGCAGGGTATACATTAATTCCAGTGCGCCTTGAATACTTTCTTCCGGTTGGTAGGGATGAATTTTGGCGAAGCCGGAGAAGCGGGCAACATCTTCGTTAATCTTCGGATTGTATTTCATCGTGCATGAACCGAGTGGATAGAAGCCATTGTCTACACCAAAGTTACGACGTGAAAGAGAAGTGTAGTGGCGAATGACATCCACTTCCGATACTTCTGGAAGTACGACGGGTTCGCTACGGAGTAAACCTGATGGAATCAGGGACTCCAAGGTTTCTTCCTGTGGTACATCGCATAGTGGCAAGGAGTAGGCCGAGCGGCCCGGACGGCTTAATTCAAAAATTAGACTTTGCTCCGGTTTCATAAACAGCCCTCCAGTGCGCTAGCGAATTGGTCGATTTCGGTTTTGCTTCTTTTTTCCGTTACGGCAACCAGCATATGTCCAGCAAGTTCAGGATAATCACGACCCAGATCATAACCGCCGAGATAACCGTCCTTCAGCAGCTTAGAATTAATAGCGGTCACGCTGCTGCCTTCAGGAAGCTTCACAACAAATTCGTTAAAGAATGGGGAGGAGAAGGCAAGTTCAGCACCTGTTAGTCCGCTAAGTTTATTAGCAGCGTAATGGCTTTTGCGAATATTTAGTTCGCCTACTTCACGCATGCCTTCTTTGCCCATAACGGACAAGTAGACGGATGCGCAGAGAGCCAGCAGTGCCTGATTGGAGCAGATATTCGATGTCGCTTTTTCACGACGAATATGCTGTTCACGCGCTTGAAGTGTAAGAACGAAGCCACGTTTACCGTTACGGTCTACCGTTTGGCCAACGATCCGGCCTGGCATGCGGCGCATCAGGTGATCAGCTACGGCAAAGAATCCGCAAGTTGGACCCCCGAGAGAAGCTGGAATACCGAGTGGCTGAGCATCACCGACTACGATGTCGGCTCCAAGTTTGCCCGGAGTTTCAAGTACACCAAGAGCTATTGGGTTGGCGCTGACTACAAGAAGACCTTTAACCGCGTGAATCAGCGGCTCAACCGAGCGAAGATCCTCAATGCTACCGAAGAAGTTAGGCGATTGCATCAGTACTGCGGCAGTATCACCATCGATAGCTTCAGTAAGCTTAGCTTGATCGGTAACACCGTCTTTATAGTCAATCTCCACCACCTCCAGACCCCAAGCATTAGCCGAAGTACGTAGCACTTGGCGAGCCTCAGGATGAACGGTACGGGAGACGATTAATTTTTTGCGTTTGGTAGCACCAGCCGCGAGAACCGCTGCTTCGGATAAAGCTGTAGCGCCATCATACATACTGGCATTGGCAACTTTCATACCGGTTAGTTCGCAAATGTAGGATTGGAATTCGAAGATCGCTTGCAGCTCACCTTGGCTGATCTCCGGTTGGTAAGGAGTGTAGGCAGTGTAGAATTCAGAACGGGAAATGACATGGTTGATGACCACAGGGATGTGGTGATCGTATAATCCGGCGCCGAGGAAGCTGGCGTGAGAATCAAAGTCGGCATTTTGGTCAGCCAAACCTTTCATGTGGCGCAGCAGGGCGTATTCATCGAGTGGTTCAGACATCGGCATAGTGCCTTGGTAACGTACCGCTTCAGGAATATCGGAGAACAGCTCATCTATAGACTGAATCCCGACGGCCTCCATCATCTCTACGCGGTCCAGTTCTGTCATGGGCAGATAACGGTGCTTCATTAAGGTTTCACTCCTTGGCTTTTTTAGAATATAAGAAAGTACAATTTTCACGCTATACTTTATCCTTCTATTTCTCGCTTAAAAGCTCACCATCCTTATATGGACGCTAAAGGCGTTTATACTTGTAAAAAGGGGCCTTAATCACTACAGCCTTAAGCTGCTTACCGCGTATCTCCACGTAAACCTCTGTGCCTATTTCACTGTAAGCAGCATCAAGCAATGCCAACCCCAGGTTACGTTTCAGCGTAGGAGACTGTGTTCCGGTTGTGACCTCACCAATCTTAACGCCATCTGCCCAGACAGGATAATGGGAGCGTGGAATGCCTCGATCAATCATTTCTAAGCCGACAAGGCGACGGGGAATGCCAGCTTCTTTTTGCTGTATTAGTGCATCGCGTCCGATAAAGTCTATTTTGTCCAGCTTCACGAAGAACTGTACTCCTGCTTCCAGCGGGGTGATGTCAGCAGATAGCTCCTGACCGTACAGTGGTAATTTCGCCTCAAAACGCAGGGTATCCCGTGCACCCAGTCCAGCAGGTGTTAATCCGTGGGGCGCGCCTGCTGCAAGCAGTCCGTTCCATAACGTTTCTGCACCTTCCAGCGGAGCGTAAATCTCGAAGCCATCTTCACCGGTATAACCCGTACGGGAGATAAGTACCTCTACACCGCAAACGGTGGCGCGTTCGATGAAATGGAAAGGCTTGAGTGCTGAAATAGGAGCATCAGTAACTTCCGCGAGAATGGTCTCTGCCAGAGGACCCTGCAAGGCGAGCAAAAGCGTCTCGTCAGAGACATTAGTGAGCGTGACTTCGCCGAATTCAGAGGTCAAATGCTCTTGCAGCCACTGGAAGTCTTTGTCGATGTTGGAGGCATTAACGACGAGCATATAACGCCCTTCGCTTAGGCGATACACGAGTAGGTCGTCGACAACTCCGCCATTTGGATAACAGAGCAGCGTATATTGCGCCGCACCATCTGTAAGGCGGCTGACATCATTGGTTGTCATTTTTTGCAAAAAGTCTTCTGCACCGCTCCCAATCACCATGAATTCACCCATATGCGAGACATCGAACAGCCCAGCCTGCTGGCGAACGGCTTCGTGCTCTTTCACGATACCTGTAAACTGTACTGGCAGCTCCCAGCCACCGAAGTCAATGCACCTGGACTCCGCAAAAGCGGAATAGAGATCATAAAAAGGTGTTCTTCTCAAAGCATCCATGTAGTCACTCCCCTTGATCTGATTACAAACGAAAAAAGGACAGGCAGAAGCAATCATGCATAAATGCACAAATCGCTTTCTGCTCTGTCCTTTGTACCTGAGAGTTACCCTGCCGTAACTAGCTTGCAGGTTTCCCCGTTGGTGATCTGACGCATCTAGCCTTGCGTCTGATGCTCTCCAGAGATACGTCCGACAAAGGTCCTTTTGCCTGAGAGATTCACCCCTGTTAGGGCTTACTCCTTCGGCGCCGTCTTCAAGTGAGACAGTCTCTCCCTATGCCATCATCCGCAATTATATTTCTTCGAGAAACGGTTATTGTCTATAAAAAGACGACAACGTCATTTCTTCTTGTATGTCTCCATTAAACGGGTATAGTCGGGCGCTGTCAACAAGAAAACGTCGAAAAAATGACAAATTTAAATTTCCTGTTAGTAATATTGACATTGTGAGCCGGGATAACTTAGGCTATAACTAAATTTAGAACTCCAAATTGGAAATGAGGCGGCTTGAAATGAGTGAAGTATTAGACAACCTTCTTTACAGCGAAGAGCATGAATGGGCACAGCAAGTAGAAGGGCGAGTAGTACGTGTTGGGATTACGGACCATGCTCAGCATTTATTAGGCGACATCGTATTTGTTGAGTTTCCTGAGGTAGGATCGACCATTTCGGCCGGTGACAGCGTAGGCAGTATCGAATCCGTTAAGACGGTATCGGAGTTGTATTCGCCCGTCTCTGGGACGGTTACCAAGGTGAATGATGGATTAGAAGCTAGTCCGGAGCTTATCAATGATCAGCCGTATGGCGGGGGTTGGATTTTTGAGATTGAAGTTGATGGAGAGTATGCTGATGCTGTAAAAGGTCTGTTAGATGCAGCTGGTTATAGCGCGTTAGTTGCTGAATAATTGGAAATCGGGGACGGAAAATAGTCTGATCAAGTGTGATATTTTTAGCAGCAAGTTTCTGTGATTCGGGGACTTTCTGTTTGTGTTTCTTATGTGGATTGTGCGAGTATTCGTAAACCCAATCGAGTGGTTTGAGGGTCTAGTGGAGTATGGAATTAGGGAAAACCTCCCTCATTTTAGACGATTATAGCGTGAGAGTTAGGGTTTTAGGAAATTCCTCCCTAATCATCTCGGTAAAACCACTATTTCAGACTAAAAAGAGTAATAATCAGGGGGAAATTCCCTCATTCCGCGATTGGATACGATAATAGGTGAATAATCAGGGAGGTTTTCCCTAATTAAATTGGATGAAGCCCCTTGTAAGCTCAATGTGGTAATTGCAAAGGCCCCTGCCGCCGAACTTAGCTCTGAGCGCAAGCAACTATATTTTATTCCACCTCTTGAAGCTGTCGAAGTACAATGATCTCTACGCGTCGATTTTTCTGTTTGCCTGCTACCGTAGTATTATCTGCTGTTGGTCGGGTATCGGCATAACCTGCATATTGAAAAGTGTCCGGGTTCAGTCCTTCATTATCTAAGAAAAAGCGCAGCACAGAAAGCGCACGAGCACCCGATAGCTCCCAATTGTCGTTATAACGTGAAGCTGATGACACTGGTGTATTATCCGTATGTCCTTCAATGCTGATCGTTGCTCCGATATCTTTGAATAAGCCAGACAACTGCTGAAGAGCAGGAAGGGCTGGTGACTTCACATCTGCTTTACCCACATCAAAAAGAAAACGGTCGCTGAGCGTGATTTCTATGCCCTGCGGTTTGTCGGCTACAAATATTTGTTCACCGAGATTATTCTCCTCCACATAGTGGGTGATCACACCCATTAACTCAGCAAGCTTCGCCTCTTGTTCTCGAAAAGCCAACTCCCGTGCTGAAGGTGTTTCATTCTCCGTTTGTTCATCAGAACCGTCATTTGGTTTTGCAGTTGCGTTCGCATTCCCATCTGTACTCTCTGGTTTGTTGTCAGGGGTCTTTCCAGCATCTAAAATACCATCCCCGCCTTCAAGAACAGTGCTGCTCGACTTGAAAGTCTGGGATAAAGAGCCGGTAACGATATTATATTTGTCAGTGTCCAGGCTGCTCATCGCATACAATATAACGAAAAATATAAGTAAAAGTGTAATTAGATCAGCGTAAGTAATCATCCAACGATCACGGCTTTCTCGATTCTCTACCCGCCGTTTGCGCCGGTCTCTTTGTCTCATATAAAACCTCTTGCTTCTGCACGGTCATCTGTGGTGGTGTCTGAAATGAAGGAGTTCAGTTTTTTACGCACCAGCAGCGGATGATCCCCGTTCTGTAGAGAAAGAATGCCTACTAGCAGCATCTCCATGCTATGCAGCTCACTTTGGCTGCGGGATTTGATTTTGGAAGCAATGGGTAAAAATATTAGATTAGCGATGGCTACTCCGTACAGTGTTGCAGTGAACGCTACTGCGATAGAGGTACCTAGATTTGATGGGTCCGTAAGGTTGCCCAGTACCCTAATAAGTCCCATAACTGTACCGATGATCCCCATCGTTGGAGCATATCCGCCAGCGGCTTCAAAAATCTTGGCGTAGCTTTCATACTTCAATTCTTTCGCATCCATTTCCAATTCCAAAATCTGTCTTACCTGCTCAGGGTCAGTGCCATCGACGATAAGCAACAGTCCTTCGCGTGTAAAAGGATCAGGATGCAGTTCCGCTTGTTTTTCGAGCATTAAAACGCCGCCGCGGCGGGCCACTGTGGCCATTGCGATAAGCTCTTCTGCTTTCTCTTCATCACGTTCAGGATTGCGGCCAAAAGCCATGCGCAGAGCGGCGGGAATGGAGCGTAGCTTAGCTGCCGGGAAGCTGATCATTACGGCAGCAATCGTACCTCCAAATACAATCAAAGCTGCATTAAGCTGCAGCAGTCCGGAAAGGCTTCCGCCTTCCCAGAGGTAGCCGCCGATTAGCGCAGCCAGTCCGGCCACTAGGCCGATTATTGCGGTAATATCCATGCTTCAAGCTCCTAACATTTCTGTGTATTATGGTTTGCATCGATCTAAGCAACACTGTATAATGAACGGGAACACATATTCTTATCTTCCATATTTTTTACTATCGTATGGAGAGAGAAGATTCAGACAACAATTATAATATATTAATCTAGTTTAGACGATAGAGGGGAGACGGGCAAATGAGTGATATTGTCGTCAGTACGAAGACTTTTGAATTGGAGTCCGAGTATACACCCCAGGGCGATCAGCCTCATGCCATAGATGAATTACTACAAGGCATCCGGCAGGGTAAGAAGCACCAGACGCTGCTGGGAGCGACAGGTACAGGGAAGACCTTTACTGTCGCGCAAGTTATTTCCAAATTAAATCGCCCCACGCTGGTTATTGCGCATAACAAGACACTCGCTGCCCAGCTGGCAAGTGAGTTTAAGGAGTTTTTCCCGAATAATTCGGTAGACTATTTCGTCAGCTACTACGACTATTACCAACCAGAGGCGTATATTCCCTCCTCCGATACTTATATTGAGAAAGATTCCAGTATTAACGAAGAGATTGATAAACTTCGCCACTCCGCGACAAGCTCCTTGTTCGAACGGCGTGACGTTATTATTGTAGCGAGTGTGTCTTGTATTTACGGTCTCGGTTCACCAATGGAATACGGAAGCTTGCTGTTGTCCTTGCGGGTTGGGATGGAGAAACCGCGCAATGAGATTCTGAGCAGACTGGTGGATATTCAATACCAGCGCAATGATATCAATTTTGTACGCGGAACATTCCGTGTACGTGGTGATGTGGTTGAGATCTTCCCGGCCTCTCAGGGTGAACATGCGATTCGTGTTGAATTGTTTGGGGATGAGATTGAGCGGATCACTGAAATAGATGTTTTAACGGGCGAATTGATCGGTGAACGCGATCATGTCGCCATTTTTCCGGCTTCTCACTTTGTTACCAAGGAAGAAACGATGCGTGTAGCAATAGTCAATATTGAACGGGAGCTGGAAGAGCGGCTGACCGTGCTTCGTGACGCAGGCAAGCTTCTGGAAGCGCAACGTTTGGAACAACGGACACGTTACGACATTGAAATGATGAAGGAAGTGGGTTTCTGTTCGGGGATCGAGAACTATTCCGGGCCGCTAACCTTCAGGGAACCGGGAGCAACTCCATATACGTTAATGGATTATTTTCCTGATGATATGTTAATCGTCGTAGATGAATCCCATGTTACCCTTCCGCAAATTCGGGCGATGTATAACGGTGACCGGGCGCGTAAAACAGTGTTGGTAGAGCATGGTTTCCGTCTGCCTTCTGCACTGGATAACCGTCCGCTTCAGTTCGAAGAGTTCGAAGATAAAGTAAACCAGATCATTTACGTTTCCGCGACACCTGGACCTTATGAAATGGAACACTGCGAAACTATGGTGCAGCAGATTATCCGTCCGACTGGTCTATTGGATCCAATCATCGAGGTCCGTCCTACAGAAGGTCAGATTGATGATCTGATTAGCGAAATCCGTGACCGGGTTGAACGCGATGAACGTGTACTCGTTACCACTTTGACGAAGAAGATGTCGGAGGATCTGACAGACTACTTTAAGGAAATCGGGATTAAGGTTCGTTATATGCACTCTGACATCAAGACGCTGGAACGGATGGCGATCTTGCGGGATCTTCGTCTCGGTACGTTCCATGTGCTGGTAGGGATTAACCTCCTGAGAGAGGGTCTCGACTTACCGGAGGTATCTTTAGTTGCAATTCTCGATGCCGACAAAGAAGGGTTCCTTCGTTCCGAACGTTCACTAATTCAGACGATTGGCCGTGCGGCTCGTAACTCTGAGGGTCGTGTAATCATGTATGGTGATCGGATCACTGATTCGATGGAGAAGGCGATGAGCGAAACATCGCGCCGTCGCGCCATTCAGATTGCCCATAATGAGAAACATGGCATCACCCCAACCACTATTAATAAAAAAGTGCGTGACATCATCGAGGCAACGAAGGTTGCTGAGTCTAAAGCTGATTATCTCACAGGTGTTGGTGGCAAGATGAATAAGAAAGAAAAACAAAGTCTGATCCAGCGTCTGGAAGCTGAAATGAAGGACGCTGCCAAGAACCTGCAATTCGAACGCGCGGCAGAACTACGCGACGCATTGCTGGAGCTTCGGGCTGAGTAACAAACCATTAATGCATCACCGATATTTAAAATAGGTATTGAACGGTGCTGTCCTAGACCGTTCTTTTTGAATCAATAGAGGGTCGCGTATCCCGCGATGTTTATCGCACTTATGCGTATCCGCAGGGACAGTGCCCGAAATGAACTTGGCACTTATGCGTATCCCACAGGGACAGCACCATGCAATGAACTTGGCACTTATGCGTATCCCACAGGGACAGCACCATGCAATGAACTTGGACTTATGCGTATCCCGCAGGGACAGCACCATGCAATGAACTTGGCACTTATGCGTATCCCGCAGGGACAGCACCATGCAACGTCTATGACAGTTGCTTGTACCTGCTTTTAGGTAGTGCGAGAATGTCCAAGCGGTCCCGCAGGGATAAGCGCTCCGAGCGTCGTAGTCACTAAGTTACCTCCCACCATACTCCTTCTCCAGAAAATGCGGGTGTCCAGAGGGTGCAACCCTTGGGGCCCTCCCTTGGAAGGGAGGGTTTGGGAGGGATCGAAAGGCTTTGAAAGGGCTTTGAAGAGGCTTTGAGAATATTTTGAAATAAAGTTGAAATATTTTTTTTTAAAGGAGAGGTTCCGTTGGCGAACGAAAATATTGTAATTAAAGGCGCGAGGGCGCACAATCTCAAAAACATCGATGTGACGATTCCACGTGACCGTTTCGTCGTGCTGACGGGACTTAGCGGCTCAGGTAAATCATCGCTTGCATTTGATACGATTTATGCTGAAGGACAACGGCGTTATGTTGAATCTTTGTCGGCTTATGCACGTCAGTTTTTGGGACAAATGGAGAAACCAGATGTGGATTCGATTGATGGTTTGTCCCCGGCGATATCTATAGATCAGAAGACAACAAGCCGGAACCCACGCTCCACGGTAGGTACAGTTACGGAGATTTATGACTATTTGCGGCTGCTCTTTGCACGTATTGGTCATCCCCATTGCCCAGAGCATGGCATTGAGATTACCTCCCAGACCGTTGAACAGATGGTAGACCGGATTATGCAGTATCCAGAGAAAACTCGGTTACAGATCCTGGCGCCAATCATTTCAGGACGTAAAGGTGAGCATAAAGGACTTTTCACAGATATCTCTAAGCAAGGCTTCGTACGTGTGCGTGTGGACGGGGAGCTAAGAGATCTGTCAGAGGATATTGAACTAGAAAAGAATAAAAAACATACAATAGAAGTTGTGGTAGACCGGATCGTTGTTAAAGACGATGTGGAGACCCGGCTGACGGATTCACTGGAGACGGCGCTTAAGCTTTCGGGCGGTAAAATCCTTGTTGATATCATCGGCCAGGAAGAGCTGCTTTTCAGCTCTAACTTTGCTTGTCCAATTTGTGGTTTTAGTATTGAAGAGTTGGCACCACGGATGTTCTCTTTCAACAGTCCGTTTGGAGCTTGTACAGAGTGCGATGGACTTGGCATGAAGATGGTGGTCGATCCAGACCTGCTTATTCCTGATGCTGAGAAATCCATTGAAGAAGGTGCTTTTTTAGCTTGGACTGGAAGTACTTCTAATTACTATCCGCAATTTCTGAAGTCGGTTTGTGAACACTTTAAAATTCCTCAGAACGTTCCGGTAAGCAGTCTGACACCTGATCATATGAATAAATTACTGAATGGTACAGGCAGTGAGAAGGTTCGCTTCCGTTATGAAAATGATTTCGGTCAAAAGAAAGATGCGATGGTTGCTTTTGAAGGGATTATACCTAACCTCGAGCGGCGTTACCGTGAAACTGCTTCGGATGGTATTCGTGAATTTATCGAAGGATTTATGAGTGCTAAGCCATGTCATGTATGTAAAGGTAAACGTCTGAAAAAAGAAATATTAGCTGTGACTATCAATGATCATAATATTTCTGATGTTACGGACCTTTCAATAGGAGACTGTCAGCATTGGTTTGAAGAGATAAAATTGAGCGAAAAAGAAACAGCCATCGCCAATCTCATTTTAAAAGAGATCTGCAATCGGCTTGGATTCCTTGTGAATGTAGGCTTGGATTATTTGACGCTTAGCCGTGCAGCGGGTTCGCTTTCCGGTGGTGAGGCGCAGCGTATTCGGTTGGCTACTCAGATCGGTTCAAGTCTCATGGGTGTATTGTACATTCTGGATGAGCCAAGTATTGGTTTGCATCAACGAGATAATGATCGCCTGATCTCTACGCTTGCGCATATGCGTGATTTAGGCAATACGCTGATTGTTGTAGAGCATGACGAAGACACGATGATGGCAGCGGATTACATTATTGATATTGGTCCGGGCGCAGGTATTCATGGTGGACAAGTTATGGCTCAAGGGACGCCAGAAGAGATTATGAAAGATCCGAATTCATTAACGGGTGAATATTTAAGCGGACGTAAATTTATTCCGGTTACTGCTAAACGCCGTCCTACCGATGATCGCTGGGTAGAAATACGTGGTGCTAAAGAGAATAACTTGAAAAATGTGAATGTGAAGATTCCATTAGGTGTATTTACAGCGGTGACAGGTGTATCGGGTTCCGGTAAATCCTCGCTTATCAACGAGATTCTTTACAAGAGTTTGGCACGGCAGTTGAATAAGGCTGTGAAGGTGCGTCCTGGTCAGCATAAAGAAATTCGTGGACTAGAAAATCTCGATAAGGTTATTGAAATCGATCAGTCGCCAATCGGGCGGACACCGCGTTCCAACCCAGCAACCTATACAGGTGTATTTGATGACATCCGTGACCTGTTCTCCAAGACAAATGAGGCTAAGGTACGTGGTTTCCAAAAGGGACGCTTCAGCTTTAACGTAAAAGGCGGACGTTGTGAAGCTTGCCGTGGAGACGGGATCATTAAGATTGAGATGCACTTCTTGCCGGATGTGTATGTCCCTTGCGAAGTATGTAAGGGCAAACGGTATAACCGGGAAACACTAGAAGTGAAATATAAAGGCAAAAACATTTCAGATGTGTTAGAGATGACGGTAGAGGACGCAACAGAGTTTTTTGTGAATATCCCGCGTATCCTTCGTAAAATGCAAACATTGATGGATGTAGGACTTGGGTATATTAAGATTGGTCAACCGGGAACCACTTTATCCGGTGGTGAAGCACAGCGGGTAAAATTGGCTTCTGAGCTCTACCGTCGCAGCACGGGTAAAACACTTTATATTTTGGATGAGCCTACAACAGGCCTGCATGTAGATGACATTGGTCGTCTGCTTGAGGTATTGCATCGTTTGGTGGATTCCGGAGAATCGGTTCTTGTTATTGAACATAATCTGGATGTAATCAAGACAGCGGATTATATCATCGATATGGGACCGGAAGGTGGTAGCGGCGGTGGTACCGTCCTGGCAACAGGGACACCGGAGAAGATCATTACAGTCACAGAGTCTTACACAGGTAAGTATCTGAAGCCGGTTCTGATTCGTGATACAGAGCGGACCGAAGCGCTTATGCTTGAGACGGCGGAAACCCTCTAAATAAACAGTAAGTAATATAACCTATGTATATAAGGCCTCGGTATCTTGCCGGGGCTTTTGTTGTAGGATTATCCGGTAATTATACGAAAGATGGCTCATAGATATATGATGTGATTTTTCTAGCAAAAGTTATACGAATTCTATAGAAAAAATGGATTTAATAATAGGCAAGGTAGGCATATGTAGGACATGTTCGTAGTAAGATTCAATGAGGAGTATTCTGTTGATAGGGTTAACGGGTAATTGACTACGTTAGGGTCAAAAGTTCCTTGAAAACCGAATAATTAATCATTCATATCACTCTATCAAATAACTGTTTATTAGATTAGGGAAAACCTCCCTGATAATCACAAAATGAGCTGATAATCGGTCAATTTTAGGGAAATTTTCCCTAATTCATTAAAACCCTAAATTTCGAGCCCAGAGTTCTAAGTTCTAAGTTCTGAATTCCAATTCCAATTCACTGCTCAATTTATCTCATCTCTAAAGCAGTTAACGGACTTTCTATTGTAACCTTCACGACGAAAGAGTTGATTGGGCTCACAACGTTTCCCTAAGCACACCCAATTGTCAGTGATCAATCTCATCGTTATTACGGATTTTGCAGGGATAAAATATATTTTTTACGACAAATACATAATTTTTCTACAAAACCTATTGCATCGCCCAAATGGTAGCGATAACATAGAAGGTGATATGGGGATTACTGGATCTTGCTTGACAACATTTTTGAGGAGGTAAGGTTATGCTGCTTGCAGAAGTTGCCGCGCAAGGACCGTCTAAATTTCATACCTTTGATGTGTTTATGATTTTATTTACCATCTTGATTTTGGTCGGGGTTGTTCGACTATTGAAAGCTCCCCAGAAGAACAAATTTGCCATTGGTTTTGGAGCCGTCAGCTTGCTGGTTTTTGTGATCTCTGACTATGCCATGGTGATGCATTGGTTAAGTTAATGAAAGAACTAAATTGAACAGCTTTGCACCAAAAGACTCCTTTAACGCCATGGGCGCATTGAAGGCGTCTTTTTTCAAATAATATAATGTAAAATTTATCCACGAGCAAAGAGAGGGTCTGGTGAGGAATGAGGAGTGTTGGGGAGAAGCTGGTGAAGAAAGGATTAGGTCTATTACTGTGCGGCGTAGTGCTGTCGGGAGTATGGAGTCAGTCGGTGTTTGCTTTTGATAGTACTAGTAAGGTAGTTAGTAAAGCAGGGGCAGAAGATCCGATACCTGGAATTATTAAAAGTATCACTCCTTCTGTTGTGGGCATTATCGGTAAAGACGAGAGTGGCGGTAATAGTGGCCCGGATGATCGGTACAATCTGACGCATGGCTCCGGCATCATTGTGAAATCGAACGGATGGATTGTAACCAATGCTCATGTAATCAAGGATCTGCAAAATGCCATAGTGGTCACTTCGGACTCCAAAACCTACAGCGTTAAAGAAACCTATCTGGATGAAGTTAGTGATCTGGCGCTGATCAAAATTAATGCCACCCATTTAAAGCCCGCCAAGTTTATTCCAGCGAATAGCAAAACAGTGGTTGGGGAGAAGGTTATTGCTATCGGAACACCGATTAGCTTTTCTCTACGAAACTCAGCGACTGTAGGCGTTATAAGTGGTCTTAACCGTGAGGTAGATGCGGCTTATCGTCTTATCCAGAGTGACACTGCGATTAATCCCGGAAACAGCGGAGGGCCTCTTGTAAATATGAAAGGTGAGGTGCTGGGAATCAACAGCCTGAAATACTCAGCGGTGGGTGTGGAAAATATGGGGTTTTCGATTCCAGCGAATACTGTGCAGTATATTATGAACCAGCTTTTAAAATATGGTGAGGTACAGCATCCGAGTCTAGGGCTAGAGCTGGAGGCGAGCTGGTCTACGATTGTGGGATTGCCAACGCTGGACCCGCTGTCCGTCACTAAGGTGGTATCTTCAGAAGCGCTCAAGTCAGGGGTTGCTGAAGGGGACGTCTTGTATAGCATCGACGGGCATCGTGTGGTCTCACTAGTTGATATTAATGAATTGTTCAAAAGCTACCTGCCGGGAGCAACTGTGCGGCTGGTTATGCAAAGCGATGGGGATATCGTCGTCCGTAAACTCGTGCTCACTCAAGGTGATCCGTTGTTAAGCGGAGATGATTATGAAACGGATGGGGACGAGCACGCGGAAGAGTGATTAGCAAACTGGAGAGGGGGACGGTAAATGGGCTTTAAAATTTTAAAACAAGGATTTTGTGCGATGCTGGCCTTATTACTGCTATTTTCTATATTACCCATACAAACAGCATTAGCTTCACAAGGAGATAAGCTACAGCTGAGTCTAAAAGTTGGTAGTACTTCAGCTACGGTGAATGGTAAGAAGGTGGCTATCGAGCGGCCTTATACGGAGAATGGAACGGTTATGGTCCCGCTTGGGGTTTTTAAAAAGACGTTTGGCAGCACTGTTTCCTTAGAGCAGAACAATGTTGTAAAAGTAACCTACGGTACTCATTCAGGGGTGATGACGATTGGGAGTGATATCGCTTGGAAGGATGGGATCAAAGTTAAACTGGGCTCAGCGCCCCGGATGGTTTCAGACGTGCTGATGGTACCGCTACGTTTTGTAGCTGATGTGTTAGGTGCGACTCTCTCTCAAGGGAGTGGGGGTGAGCTAATGGTTACCCTAGTTCCTATAGACAACGAAGAAGAAACGCCAGAGGAGACTGGGATTGACAGCGATGTTGGTAAGACTCAAATTGGGAACAGCTATTTTCAATGGACACTGAATTATCCCTCTGGGCTGATTGCTGGAAATAGCGGTGGAGATGAAAGTGTGGCTACCTTTTCAAGTGCGGACAATCTATATTATGTGGAGATTCATGTAAGTGACCAGGCGGTTGCGGTGGATGCGGATGGGCTGCTGGAACAGATGGTTCGGGAGGTCGAGGCAGGTGGGGAGTTGATATTGGATCGGGAGTCGTTCCCCAAAGCCGCGGTACCTTATGCTAGATTGATCAGTAAAGATTCCAGTGGAGCGCTCTGGGAAAGCAGACTGTTATATGCTGAAGGTCGACTCTACGAGATTTATTTGACGGATAACAAAGCAGTTAATTATAAAGATTTTGCTAAATATACAGGATTACTTAACTCTTTCCAGCCTTCTTTTGATACTAAAAGCAAAAAAATCCGTGATCTTTCTACGGTGAAAAGTGGATTGCGAGACGCGTACAATGAGGACTATGGGATTTCACTACAGGTTCCCGCAGATTGGAGTAAGGACGACCAGCATCTCTATTACGAGAGTAAGCAGGGAAGTCATCTGAGTGTGGCAGTTACCTCGGCACCTGCTGGTTCTACACTAGAGAGCTGGGCTGAAGATCTGAAAATGAAAACTAAAGAAAACTTTGTAGCGGATGCTTATATTCTGAAAGACAGCAACAAGTCGGAGATCTCGGGCGTATCCGCACAAATTAATGAGCTACAGCTAAATTACGGCAACGGTGTTACTACAGAATATCAAGCTCTCATACTCAAAAATGGGTATCGTTATTATTTTGAATATGTAACAGCTGCTGGGCAAGATGACGATAAGGCAAAATTCAAACCCATCATATCCTCTATTGATATTGATTTTGCTCTGCTGAAGGAGAACTTCGGGCGACTCGCTAGTGATGATTATAAGACGCTCAAAAATAAGACACTAACCAAAGTATCCAAAACCTACGGTTATGCCATTGATATTCCAAGTTTATGGACACCTTATCAGGATATTTTTGAGACGCAGTCGATTGAATATCGGTTCAGCGGAGGACGTCTACAGATCAACTCAAAACCCGAGGGTTCAGTGGATTATACAGTTAATGTGCTCAAAGATGCTTATCAAAATAAAAATAATGATCCCAAAGGCCCTCGTATAGAAAGTGTAGTGGAGTCTACCATTGCGGATGTCCCTGCTACGATCATAACTGCACATCAAATCAAAAATGGCATCCCTCTTCGCAGTAAGCAGGTTGTGTTTGGTAAAAATGATGTGGTCTACACGATTACCGTTACGCTGAATGATGCCAATGCCACTGCAGAACAGCAGGCTCTGTTAGACAAGACACTACAATCGTTTCGGTTTACAAACAGTAAGTAGTTAAAAAAGTACGAAAATCGTAGCTGACACACGAATAGAGGCGTATAATTTAATCAGACGAAGAACGTCCCAGTTGCCGATTTGGCTTGGGGCGTTCTTTTTTTGGATAAAGGGGGAAAAGGGATTCGACCTAAGGATGTTATGAACGATTATGGCGTTAACTTTCGTTTTGCTCGTAAATGGTTGCAAAGTTTAGTGGATAAGGGATACCTGCGGCCTATTATTAAAAATACATATATTTGTTACTATAAACCGATAGAAGGGTTGTCGGAAGGGTTGTTTTAGAGGTTCGGAGCCAATGTTATCCAAGTTGGGCATAATGTGAATAGCTAAAGGGTGGATTGATGTATTTGATACAACATTCTATCGTATGTCCCGTATGTCACGGAATTCCTAGTGAATTGTTGTAAATGTTGCAACTTTTTGTGCCGGTTGTCGATACTAGAGTGTGAGAATGATGCTTTATGTACAACATTTAGTTGTCGAAGCGCTGGATTAGGCAATAAAGTTGCATGTTCTACAACATTCATGGAGTAAAGTGCAATAGGCAAGAAGTCAGCTTCCTGACAGCATTATGACTTTTATTCTATATAAATGTTGGTAAACGCATAGCGCTCAAGTGTGATATTTGATACAATTATCAAGTTAATCAACTAGAAATGACCCGTCAAATTGGCGGTTTGGGAGGATATAAATGAAAGAGCAACAAATACGCAGAGAAGACGTGGAGCTATTGGCACCCGCAGGTGATTGGGACTGCATGCGTGCAGCGGTAGCAAACGGAGCGGATGCTATCTTTTTTGGCGTAGAGAAGTTTAATGCACGGGCCAGAGCGAACAACTTTCGCATGGACGAGCTGTCGGAAATTATGGCGTTTTTGCATAGCTATGGTGTGAAGGGCTTTTTGACCTTTAATATACTGGTTTTTGAAAATGAATTGTCTGATGCAAAAGAACTGATTGATGCGTGCGTGGATGCTGGCGTGGACGCAGTAATTGTACAAGATTTAGGTTTGGTCAAAATGATCCGCGAAATCTCACCGGATTTCCCGATTCACGGATCGACACAGATGACCATTACTTCGCCGGAAGCGGTCGAGTTTACTAAACCTTTCAGTTTGGAACGTGTGGTATTAGGTCGTGAGAACAATCTGAAACAAATTCGTACGATCGGAGAGCAAGCCCGCTTACCGATGGAAGTATTCGTACACGGTGCTTTGTGTGTTTCCTACTCAGGTCAATGTCTGACTTCTGAAATGTGGGGCGGACGTTCTGCCAACCGCGGTGAATGTGCTCAGGCTTGCCGCCTGCCTTATGATCTGATGGTGGATGGTGAGGTAAAACCTATGGGAGACGTAACTTATTTGCTTTCTCCTAAGGACCTGGCAGCAATTGATCTAATGCCTGAGCTGATCGAGGCGGGTGTGACTTCTTTTAAAATCGAAGGTCGCCTCAAAAGCCCGGAATATGTAGCGAATGTAGTTAGTAAGTATCGTAAAGCGATTGATCGGTATTTTGAAGGCGATCTGTCCAAACCTTCGAAGGAGGAGGTGCGCGAGCTGCAACAAAGCTTCTCCCGCGGGTTTACACATGGTTTCCTGGATGGAACGAACAATAAGAAACTGGTAGACGGGACTTTTCCAAAAAGCCGTGGCGTATATTTGGGGACGGTTGAGCAAATTCTGCGTGACGGAGTGGTCTGCCGTATTCATGCACCGCTTAAGCGTGGGGACGGAATTGTTTTTGACGCTGGGGATCCGACGAAAAAAGAAGAAGGCGGTCGTGTCTACGACCTTCGTCGTAAAGGTGTGAAGCTGGAAGGCGAAGCCGGAGAAGGCTGGATCATTGACATCGTAGCCGGTCGTAATGATGTGGATCTTCGTCGTCTAAATGTCGGTGACCGCATTTGGAAGACAAATGACCCTGCGTTAGATAAGGCGCTGCGCCAGACTTATGAAACTGAAAAGCCGTACCGGGTATTTCCGGTACATGTTAGAGTGCAGGGCTGCGTCGGCGAGAAGCTGACGACTTGGTGGACGGACGTTCAGAAGAACGTTACCGTCCGTGTGGATTCGGAGCTCGCGCTGGAAGCCGCACAAAAGCGTCCGATGGATACCGCGCTGCTGGAAGAACAATTCGGCCGCCTGGGCGGGACCGTGTTCCAGCTTGACGCGTTGGAGTCGCATCTGCAAGGCGACGTCATCGTCCCTATGCGCGAGCTGAACAGCATCCGCCGCCAAGCGGTGGAGCTGCTTGCGGGCGAGCGCCCGAAACCGCCCGTCTACGTGAAACGGGCGATCGAGGTTTACGGCGACGCCACCCGTAGGGGCGTCGCTCCGCAGCGCGCTGGTGAAGCGGAGCTCACCGCGCTGTGCCGCAGCCTGCCGCAGGTACAGGCTGCGCTCGAGGCCGGCGTGAGAAACATCTACGCCGACTTCGAGTTTATCAAGCAGTTCCCGGCAGCGGTAGATGCGGTACGGGCTGCAGGGGCCAGCATAGCGCTGGCCACGCCGCGCATTCATATGCCGGGCGAGAACGGCTACCACGCGAATATTCTTCGCTTGCAGCCGGATGCTGTGCTCGTGCGTAATACAGGCGCGTTATATTATTATCTGCGCCGCCGCCAGGAGCAGCCGGATGCTGTGCATCCACGCCTGATCGGTGATTTCTCACTGAATATCGCCAATCATAAAGCAGTGGATTTGTTCCTTGAGGCTGGCTGTGACATAGTAACGCCATCCTATGACTTGAACATTCAACAGATGGTTGATCTGCTTGAACACAGTGATACGTCCCGGATGGAGGTTGTTATTCATCAGCATTTGCCGATGTTCCATACTGAACACTGCGTGTACTGTACCTTTATGAGTGAAGGCACAGACTATACGAACTGTGGTCGTCCTTGTGAAGAGCACCGTGCTTCTTTGCAAGACCGTATTGGAATGTCACATCCAGTTCGTGTGGATGAAGGCTGCCGTAATACCGTCTATAACGCTGTTGAGCAGTCTGGTGCGGAGTATCTGAATAATTTCCGTGACCTAGGAGTATCTTCATACCGTGTGGAGTTCTTGGAAGAGACACCAGAGCAAGTGGCTGAGGTAATTAGCCTCTACAGCCGCGCTCTGCGTGGTGAAATCTCTGGTACACAGGTATGGAAGAGCCTAAAGGCTACTAACCAACTTGGTGTAACGCGTGGGCAATTGGTGAACGCGAAGTAATAAGAGTTAAGAGTTAAAGATAAGGGCTAAGTAACTACCAGGTAGATGCTGGTATTGCTTAGCCCTTTTTTCGGAATTGATCTCGTCCTCACCCTAATTTGCATATACTAAATAGTAGTATATTATAGGGTCAGCAAAGTATTTAAAATAGCAATAATTGATTATAATTCCTGCCCTCTTATTTCATTGGAATAGATATACAAATATAACAAACACTCTGACATAAATGTGCTGTAACTGCTATAATTGAAAGAAAT
Source organism: Paenibacillus sp. FSL E2-0190 (assembly GCF_037992965.1). NCBI lineage: Bacteria > Bacillati > Bacillota > Bacilli > Caryophanales > Paenibacillaceae > Paenibacillus > Paenibacillus sp. FSL E2-0190. The sequence continues at coordinate 6,444,942 of NZ_CP150306.1, read as the reverse complement.
ATGCCATTTTAGGGTACTTACAGATATGTAATTGAAAAGAGTATACGATAGAAGGAGTTAATGTGATGAAGATCCGTAAAGCGATTATTCCCGCCGCAGGTCTCGGCACTCGTTTTTTACCTGCAACTAAAGCAATGCCTAAAGAAATGCTACCGATTGTAGATAAACCAACGATCCAATATATTGTTGAAGAAGCAGTCGCTTCCGGGATCGAGGATATTATTATTGTAACGGGGAAAGGAAAACGTGCGATTGAGGACCACTTTGATAACTCATTTGAACTGGAATTTAACTTGGCTGAGAAGCAGAAGTGGGAGCTGCTTGAATCCGTTCGCAAATCTTCTGAAATGGCTGATATCCATTATATCCGCCAAAAAGAGCCAAGAGGTCTCGGACATGCGATTTGGTGTGCACGTAAATTCATAGGAAACGAACCGTTTGCTGTCCTACTCGGCGATGATATTGTTGAAGCGGACAAACCGTGCCTCAAACAGATGATTGACATATATGACGAGTATAAATCTTCTATTGTAGGTGTTCAGCCTGTTCCGTGGGAGGAAGTATCACGGTATGGTGTGGTAGATGGTTCGCCTTTGGCGGAACGTGTCTACAAGGCAAATCGTCTAGTGGAAAAGCCGAAGAGAGAAGAGGCTCCTTCGAACTTAGCTATTCTTGGACGATATATTTTAACTCCACGTATCTTCGATATGCTTGGAGAACAGCAGGTGGGTGTAGGCGGAGAGATCCAACTTACTGACGCGATAGCACGTCTAAGCGAGGTTGAACGAATTATTGCCTATGACTTTGAAGGTAAACGTCATGATGTGGGTGAGAAAATGGGCTTTATCCAGACTACCATTCATTATGCACTTCAACACGAGGAGCTTAAAGATGACTTGCTTCGTTATATGAAAGAGCTTGTCGAGAGCGAAGCAGCTAAGGTCGGGCTATAAGTAAATCTCATATATCGAAAAAAGGCGCGCCACTGTAATTACAGTGGCGCGCCTTTATGGTTTCTTTCTTTTTTTAAAATTGTGAATTTGTAATGGCCTCAACTTGTGCTGCTTCCGCAGGATCAGCTGCGATCAGCGAATCGTATAGTACCTGATCTTCACCACCAGTTTTCGCCAGTGCAGCAAGGTACCAACGAGCAATCTCACGATTGGTTGCATCAGCGAAATCTTGGCTTAAGGCTGTTTTTAAGATGGAGGCTGCAATTTGTATCTTTCCAGACATATACTGCATCTTTCCTACCTTCAGTGTTACATCCGGATTAAACGTCTTCGAAGGATCATTATCCGCAAGTACATGATCGTAGGCCAAAAGCCCAATGACAAAACCAGCTTTCATGTTGTCTATTCTATCTGGATTATCTTGTTGTGCATAAGCTGCCTGCCCCAAATCAAATGAACGGCTGATGAGTGAACTGTACCAATTTATATCCCACGGAGCTTCACTGTTCATAATATCCGTGTAATTAGCATCTGAATTAAGCTTGAGGGTGGACTTCGCTGCATCCTCTTGTCCGGATAAAAGTTGCATTTTGCCAACGTTCAAAGCGATAGTTGGCGTTACTGAGAAAGGACGCCCTTGCAGTTGTTCTGGTGGAAGAGTCTTCAGATGTTCTATTCCAGCAAGAACATGATTATATGCTTCTTGCGCTTCATTGAAATACTCTTGTTTCTTTGTCTCATCTTTTTGATTAAGTGCCTGCTGACCTAAGGCAAAGGAACGGCTGATTATTGCATCATACCAATCGATATCCCAGTTGAACTTATCTGCGTTGTCACGGTAAATACCCAAGGCGACGTCGCTTTGACCTTTCAGATCGTAGTAGCTCACTAATTGGAGCAGAAGATTTTTGTTGTATGGCTCATCTTTGAGTGAGCGAGTTAATACACTGTATGCCTCGTCAAGGAACTGTTCCTGTTGTGTTTGACTAAATACCTGCTGATCCAAGGCCGATAGATAAATTGTCGATTCTGGATGACTTGGACGTTTGTTCAAAGTCTCAATCAATGGGGCTCTAAGCTCTTCGTAGGAAGTGCTATAACTTCTCAATTGTTTAGCTTTCAAAGCAGAGTTACTGGAGCCAATATAGCTGATTGACAAGAACACTAGGAACAAGGTTCCTAAAGAAAGCACAGCGAGGTATCCGAAACGGATGCCCGCTTTATTCCAATTTTTCCGCAGTGGCTTGCTATCCATAACTACTGCCATTCCGGCAAGGCCAATAAAAACTAGTATTCCCATAAAGGCATAACTCATGTTGAAATCAAGTAGACTGTGCACAAGAATAGATAGAGCAATAATTAAATAGAAGAAACCATTCTCGAATTCATTCTTATCCCTTTTTACATACCCACGAATATATTTATAGAAGATATACAGAATGAAACTCATAAATATGAGAAATCCAACAATACCTACTTCAATGAGAAATTGTAAGAAGAAGTTATGCACCTGCCGGCTTGTATAAGGGTTGTTCTGATAATGCTCATACAGCGAGGCCCAGCCTCCTCCACCAGCACCGAGGATCGGATAATCCTTAACTACCTTCAAGGCATCCTTATAAAAAGTAATCCGTTCGAGTACACTATGTTGTTGGAAATTGATGTTCTCGAGGCGAGTCTCCATATTGTCGGGTAAGATGCTTTTTGCACTTGTACCAATGAGCAAGAATGCTACAATGGCTACCAGCACAACTGATCCGAGTGGTATCCATAAACCTGTCAGTTTACGGGACGACACTTTCTCCAATTTCATATGTAACCATGGAGATACGAAACGTTGGATCATCCAGCCGATAATGGCAACAACTATTGAAGCACCCAGCAGGTATCCCCAACCCTTTAAGGCAGCGGATGAAGTGAAATTTGTATTTAACTCTAAGCCCAGATTGGTCACTGGAGTTGTAATTAGTAGCGAAGCAATACCAGCAACTCCTAGATGCAGAATCCAAAGGATTTGCTGTGCAGGTTTTAGGAATAGAAGTAGGAGTATGAATACTACAGGTAGCAGGACTAAGCCGCCACGAGATAACGTCAGTAAGATAGAAACAATGATAGGTACCAACATAAAGCTGTGTGTTAACGTTCCATACCAATTTTTAGAGCGAATAAGCGCGAATATTGCTACAAATAGAAAGGCCATCAAGAAGGCAGCGTACGTATTTGCGTACTGAAAGATCGAAGTCAGACGAAGTCCGTTAGAGTCAGTCATAACAGCATCTAAATAGACATCATTTCGGACGGTGTTTGAGAACCAACCTATAAGATCTCCTGCTAATTTACCACTGCCTAGCCAATTTAAAAGTCCAAAACCCACTATAAAATACGCAATCGCTAATATAGCATTTTGAATGACAACATTTACTTGCTTTTGCTTCATGAGATAAAAGGCTATAATGAAAACTGCGGCATATGTACACTGAATGAACAGCATATTCATCGCCGTATAATGCGAAACTGCGACAAACAGTGACAGAGCATAGGTCACAGGGAGCAATAATGCTGCCCAAGCTACTAAATCACTCTGCTCTTCAAGCTTGAATTGTTTGTAGTTCAAGCCAACACAGACTAGCAGCATCAGTGCGCTTAATAGTGCGGATACATATATTGGCTTCTCGTAATCTACTAGCGATCCATTAAACAATCCCACTTGAAATGGGGTCCAACACAAAAATAGAATAAAACCAACAACTAATGCCCAAATCGGACTTGCTATCTTTTCAACATTTCTCGACTGAGCGGCGTTTTTACCGTATACTGGTTTCGACACGTTATAATCTCCTTTTCCTGTAGGTACGACAATATTTTAGCATATTCTTATGCTGAGAGTCAGTATTAATTGGATTCATATTATGAGCCAAACAAAAGGTACATAAAAATTTATTTATACTTATTAAGTAGAGAGGGGTTTCTATTTATTATGAAGGGTATTATATTAGCCGGAGGATCGGGTACAAGATTGTATCCTCTAACAATTGCAATATCTAAGCAGATTATTCCTGTGTATGATAAACCAATGATTTATTATCCGATGTCAGTACTAATGTTAGCTGGAATACAAGAAATATTGATTATTTCAACCCCTAGAGATATCAAAGGTTTCAAAGAACTATTTGGTGACGGTTCAAATCTAGGATTGAACATTTCATATGCAGTACAAGATGAGCCGAGAGGATTGGCTGAAGCTTTTATTATAGGTGAAGATTTTATAGGCGAAGATAATGTATCCTTAATACTAGGAGATAATATTTTCTATGGACAAAGCTTTGGGCGGTTTTTGAAAGAAGCATCTGAAATTAAAACGGGTGGTACTATCTTCGGGTATTTTGTAAAGAATCCGGAAGCTTATGGTGTAATTGAATCGGATGATAATGGGAAGGTTATATCGATCGAGGAAAAACCTAAAAATCCGAAATCTAACTATGCAGTACCAGGACTTTATTTTTATGATAATCAAGTAATTGAAATTGCGAAAAGTATTAAACCATCTGCTAGAGGAGAACTTGAGATTACTGAAATAAATAACGAATATCTGCGGAGAGGCATGTTGAACGTTAAGCTTCTTGGAAGAGGTATGGCTTGGATGGATACTGGAACCCATGATGCTATGTTGGAAGCAAGTAACTTTGTTGAGGCTATTCAAAAGCGGCAAGGATTATATGTTGCCTGTCTAGAAGAAATTGCTTTTAAAAAGAAATACATCACAAAAGAACAACTTCTAATCCTAGCTAAGCCGCTTTTGAAAACAGAATACGGTAAATATTTGGTGAATGTTGCCGAAGACTTTATTTAAACATAAGATAACTATAATAAAAGACGATTTTTGAGGAGGAACATATGGGACAGTTTATTTTTCACGATACTAATATTAAAGATCTGGTAATCATCGAACCCAAAGTTTTTGGTGACGATCGTGGGTATTTCATGGAAACATACAATTTAAATGATTATAAAAATGCAGGACTCGATATTGTTTTTGTGCAAGATAATCAATCAAAGTCTAAAAAAGGCGTACTTAGAGGTCTTCATTTTCAAACTAAGTATCCCCAAGGAAAGCTAGTTCGTGTTCTTTCAGGAGAGGTGTTTGATGTTGCTGTCGATTTACGAAAAAATTCTCCAACATATAAACAATGGCACGGAGTTTTACTTTCAGGAGAAAATAAAAAACAGTTTTATGTACCAGAAGGCTTTGCTCATGGTTTTGTAGTGTTGTCTGATGAAGCGGAGTTTGTATATAAATGTACTGACTACTACCATCCTGAGTATGAGAGCGGTATACTTTGGAATGATCCTGAGCTAAACATTGATTGGCATCTTGAAGGAATTGAAAATGTTTTGTTATCTGATAAGGATAAAAAACTTAAAACTTTGGTAGAGTTGGGATTGTAATAACTTAGAATAGATGATTGTTTACCAAATAACTAATAAGGGGAAGAATATATTGTCTACGACTAACGAAATTAAAAAAGCGGCTACACATAAACCTTCAGTGATACTGGTGACTGGTGGAGCAGGTTTTATTGGGAGTAATTTTGTTCTTCACATGGTTGCAAAGTATCCTCACTATAAAATTATTAATCTTGATGTTTTAACTTATGCAGGGAATTTAGATAATCTAAAGAGTATAGAAGGAAATAAAAATCATGTATTTATTAAGGGCGATATATGTGATAGTGAGTTGCTAAATAAAATATTTGAGGATTATCAGCCTGATTCTGTTGTGAATTTTGCAGCTGAGTCTCATGTGGATCGTAGTATCCTTGACCCACAAGTTTTCCTGAAAACGAATATTTTAGGTACACAGACATTGTTGGATGTGTGTAAAAAATTCTGGTCTTCTAAATCTGGCACCAAATATGTTCAAGTTTCTACTGATGAGGTATATGGTTCGCTGGGTGAAACTGGATATTTTGAAGAGACAACTCCTTTGGCTCCTAATAGTCCGTATTCAGCAAGTAAGGCATCGGCTGATATGTTTGTCAGAGCTTATCATGAAACTTTTGGTTTAAATACATCCATTACAAGATGTTCTAATAATTATGGACCGTTCCAATTTCCTGAAAAACTGATACCTTTAATGATTTCTAACGCGCTGGAAGACAAAGAATTACCTGTTTATGGAGATGGATTGAATGTAAGAGATTGGTTGTATGTGGAAGATCATTGTATTGCAATTGATAGCGTGCTTCATTCAGGCTTGCCGGGAGAAGTATATAACGTAGGTGGGCATAATGAAAAAGCTAATATTGATATAGTTAAGCTGATTCTTGAGGAGATTGGAAAACCTGAATCTCTAATTAAACATGTTGAGGATAGACTAGGGCATGATAAAAGATATGCGATCGATCCTACGAAAATGAAGGATGATTTAGGATGGGAACCAACAATTATGTTTGAAAAAGGAATACGAATGACTATTCGTTGGTATTTAGATAACAAGGATTGGTTAGATAGAGTTAATAATGGCGAATATCAGGAACAAAACTTTTACAATTCACAGGAAGAATAGGATTGAGTTTATTAAAGGATATAGAATCTGCCGATGTGCTATAGGAGTACGACCAAATGAGAGTTATAGTAACTGGAGCAAAAGGACAACTGGGTTTTGATGTTGTAGAATGTTTAAATAGTCATGGAGTTAGTAATGTAGGATTAGATGTGAATTCATTGGACTTGACTGATTTCAAGGCCACAGAACGTTTATTTTTAGAGTATATGCCTGATGTAGTAATCCATTCCGCAGCCTTCACTGATGTAGAGAAGGCTGAAATACAAATTGATCAATGTAAACTTGTGAATGTTGATGTTACAGAGAATATTGCAATACTATGTAATCAAATTAATGCAAAACTTGTTTATATTAGTACTGACTATGTTTTCTCAGGTGATAATCCTAATGCATATGATGTTGATTCACCAACAGGACCTTTATCAGTATATGGTCAATCAAAGTTGGAGGGTGAAAGAAGGGTTATTAATGAGACTGATAAATACTTTATTATCAGAACCTCATGGGCCTTTGGAATCAATGGACATAATTTTGTGGATACAATGTTGAAAATTGGTAAGAGGCAAAATGTTGTGAATGTGGTTTCTGACCAAATCGGTTCACCAACACACACGGAAGATCTGGCGAATTTGATATTTGAAATGATAAAAACCAATAATTATGGTATTTATCATGCTACAAACGAGGGTCAATGTAGCTGGGCAGAATTTGCAGTTGAAATTTTCCGTTTGGCTGATTATTCAACTGAAGTTAATTTTATAACCTCAGATTTATATCCGGTAAAAGCTATACGACCAAAAAATTCTACTATGTCTAAGGATAAACTTGATCAACAGGGATTCAGCCGTCTACCTCATTGGAAACTAGCTTTAAAAAGATATCTTAATAAAATTCGTGTTTTGCCCCATTAGGTGAAGTCTTATAACAGATAAAAATAAGGAATGATATGAAATTGAGATACTTTAAGAATTTCTGGAAATACAAGGGCTTATTGCGCGAGTTTGTTATCCGAGATCTAAAGGTGAAATATAGACGCTCCTTTCTAGGATATCTTTGGAGTCTTCTTAGTCCTTTGTTAATGATGATTGTTTTGACAGCTGTTTTTTCAAGCGTCTTCAGATTTGATATCCCAAATTTTCCAGTATATTTATTATCAGGTCAGATAATTTTCAGCTTTTTTTCTGAGTCTACCACTATGTCTATGACATCAATTTTAAGTGGTGGTTCCCTTATAAAAAAGGTATATGTTCCCAAATATATTTTTCCTATCTCAAGAGTCTTATCTTCATTTGTTACTCTTGTATTCTCTCTGCTTGCAATTTTTATAGTTATTTTGTTTACAGGTGTGAAGATAACTCCAGCAATTCTCTTTTTCCCTATCCCACTAATATATATATTGTGTTTTTCAATAGGTATGGGACTTATTATGTCAGTTCTAGCTGTTTACTTTCGTGATATGCTACATCTATATACTATATTATTATCAGCTTGGACGTATCTTACCCCTATATTCTACCCGGTAAGTATAGTCCCTGATTATGTAAGATCCATTATCTTTAGTAATCCGTTATATTATTATGTAGAAGCATTTCGTGATGTGGTGTTATATGGTAGGGTTCCAGATGCTCAAACTAATCTAATGTGTGTAATGTTCTCAGTCATTTCTTTATTATTAGGTCTTGTGATTTTTTATAAAAATCAGAAGAATTTTGTTCTTCATATATAGATGGATGGAAGGGTTTGGAATATCATGGAGTATGCAATTGAAGTTCTAGATGTATCTATGAGATTCAATTTAGAAAAAGAAAAAATAAATAGTTTGAAGGAATATATTATAAAATTACTCAAACGTGACATTGATCGTGATGAGTTCTTTGCTCTGAGGAATATCTCTTTTAAAGTTGAAAAAGGTGATTCTTTTGCCATAGTTGGAGGCAATGGTTCTGGAAAAAGTACAATGTTAAAGATTATTTCAGGAATATTTAGCCCCACTACTGGAAAAACGATAATAAATGGATCTGTGGCGCCTTTAATAGAGTTAGGCGCGGGCTTTGATATGGAACTGACTGCAAGAGAAAATGTGTATCTTAATGGTGCTCTACTAGGGTACTCCAAAAAATTCTTACATGAACGGTATGACGATATTATTGATTTTTCTGAATTACATGAGTTTGTAGATGTCCCACTTAAAAATTACTCATCTGGTATGATTGCTAGATTGGGTTTCTCTATCGCAACTATCGTTAATCCAGATGTGTTAATTGTGGATGAGATATTAGCAGTTGGAGATGCTGCCTTTCAGGCAAAATGTGAACAAAGAATGAGCGATATGACATCAGCTGGAGCGACTCTTATTTTAGTATCTCATTCTATTGATCAAGTTAAAAAAGTTTGTAAAAATGCAATCTGGATTAATAAAGGAGAAGTTAAAGCTATAGGTACAGTTGATGAAGTTTGTGATGCTTATGAACGTGGCTAATGAATTTCAAGATTAATAATAGATATGGGAGTGTGTTAGATGTCAAAGATTAGTACTGTTTTGGTAACCGGAGCAGGGGGATATATTGGTCGTTTTGTAGTAAAGACATTGTTGGATCTTGGAATACAGGTTTCTGCCGTTGATTTTAACACCGAGTTTATTGATGATCGAGCGAAAAAACTTGAGTTTAATATATTTGCTGAATATGACAATATCTATGAAGAATTAGGAAGTCCAGATGTTTGCTTACACATGGCATGGAGGGATGGATTTGTTCATAATGCTGAATCACATATGTTACATTTATATTCTCACTATAAATTTATAAGATCTATGGTTGAAGGTGGTTTAAAGCATGTTGCAGTAATGGGAACAATGCATGAAGTTGGTTATTTCGAAGGTGAAATTAATGAAAGTACACCTACAAATCCCCATTCCTTATATGGCATTGCTAAAAACAGTTTGCGACAATCCCTTAGTATTCTTCTTCAAAATAAGGATGATGTTGTATTTCAATGGTTAAGAGCCTTTTATATTTATGGAGATGACGCTAAAAGTAAGTCAGTGTTTTCAAAGATAATTCAAGCAGAAAAAGAGGGTAAAGAGATTTTTCCATTTACTACGGGAGAAAATAAATATGATTTCATTACTGTCGATGAATTGGCGAAACAAATTTCATTAAGTGTTATGCAAACAAAAGTTACTGGTATTATAAATTGTTGCTCTGGTAACCCAATTAGTTTGAAGGAAAAGGTAGAAGATTTTTTAGAAACTAATAACTTTTCCATAAAGCTTGACTATGGAGCTTTCCCTGAACGTCCTTATGATTCACCAGGTATTTGGGGGAATAGCGACAAGATTAAAGAAATAAAGGGCTTGTTTTGATAAATTTCATATTAAAGTAGAAGGTAGGAATAGGTAGCATGAGATTGGATCAGCTTCAGAGGCCAAAGAGACTTGGAATATTCTTTTTTTATGATAAGGATGGAATTGTAGATGATTACGTTAGTTATTTTTTAAATGACCTTAAGCTATCTTTAGATGACTTGTTAGTAGTTTGTAATGGAGTTTTAACCCCTGAGGGTAGGGAGAAATTTAAAAAGATTACCGATAAAATTTTAGTGCGTGAAAATAAGGGATTCGATGTATGGGCTTATAAGGAAGGAATGGAGTACTTTGGATGGGACGCTCTTTCCAATTATGATGAAGTAGTCCTTTTAAACTTTACTATGTATGGGCCATTGTATCCTTTTAAAAATATGTTTGAAGATATGAATAAAAAGGACTTGGATTTTTGGGGAATCACGGTGCACCACGGATATGATTTTGATCCATTTGGAACTATTAAGTATGGATATATCCCTGAACATGTTCAGTCAAGCTTTATTTGTGTAAGAAAAGAAATGCTAAATAGTATAGAGTTCAAACGATATTGGGATAATATGCCCCCAGTTACTTCTTATGGTGAGGCAGTTGGATTCCATGAAGCGATATTTACCAAAGAGTTTAGTGAACGCGGATTTAAATGGGCTGTTTATGTAGATACCGAAGATTTGAGAAAACACACTTACTATCCATTAATGTTAATGCCACTTGAACTTGTGAAAAATAGAAAATGCCCAGTAATAAAGAGAAAAGGTTTTTATAACGAATACAATGAGTTCTTAGGTAGTACTACGGGAGAACCAGCTGTTGAAGTTTATAACTACATAAAAGAACACTTGGATTATGATGTTAATTTAATATGGGATAATTTGCTGCGGTCCGAAAATATGGCGGATATTAAAAATAGAATGCATTTTAATTACATTTTATCAGATGATAATTATCCCACTGAAACGGTTAAATACAGAGACGATAAGATTGCTTTGATTATTCATATTTATTATGAAGATTTAATTGACTATTGTTTTGAATATGCGAAGTCTATGCCGGATACCGCCGATATATATGTAACAACTAGTTCACCAAAAATGAAAGAATTAATTCAAATTCAATTTTCAAAGCTTAATTGTAATAAACTTGAGGTTATATTGATTGAGAATAGAGGAAGAGATGTCAGCTCTTTACTTGTAGGGGCTAAAGATTTTCTTTTAGATTATGATTTTGTTTGCTTTGCTCATGACAAAAAAACAAAACAATTTGAACCTTACAGTATAGGAGAGTCCTTCTCTTATAAGTGTTTTGAAAATGTTCTATCTAATAAAATATTTGTTGAGAATGTAATAGATACATTTCATAAAAATCCTCGTTTAGGCCTTCTAACACCTCCACCTCCAAATCATGCTGCATTTTACGGTGTATTAGGAACTGAATGGGGGGCTAACTATGAAATAACGAAAAAATTAGCTGAAGATATGAAGCTTAAAGTGAATATGGACAATTTTAAAGAACCTATTTCACCTTTAGGCACAATGTTTTGGTTTAGACCAAAAGCTTTGAAAACACTAATTGACTATGATTGGAAATATGAGGATTTCCCTAAAGAACCAAATGCTAATGATGGTACGATCTTACACGGTATTGAAAGAATTTATAGCTTTGTTGTTCAACATGAAGGATATTATCCAGCTTGGGTGATGACTAATTCTTTTGCTAAAATTGAAGTTACTAACCTTCATTATATGTTGAGAGAACTGAATACCGCATTATTTGGACAATTAGGACATCATTATGGTCATGTACATCTTGTTAATAGCATATGGGGAAATATATCACTTAAAAGTTTAGTGAAAAAGAAAATTAAGGCAAAGGCTAAAAAATACACACCTACTTTTTTGTGGAATATATTAAGGAAAACAAAACAGAAAATACGAATGTAACAAGAGGATAGCTTTTGTATTCTCATCTCTTGAAATGAGGTTAACAAGAATGGTATTTAGTTCTTCTGTTTTTTTATTTTGCTTTTTACCTTTATTATTATTAGTTTATTACTTAGTAAAAATAGAATATCGAAATTTTCTATTGTTGTTGGCTAGTTTGTTTTTTTATGCTTGGGGAGAGCCTAAATTTGTATTTGTAATTATATTATCAATAATTATTAATTATGTGTTTGGTTTTCTTATTGATATTTCTCAGAACAAATTCAATGCTTCAATTAGCAAAGTTATTATGCTATTAGGAGTAGTAGTAAACTGTGCTTTGCTATTTTATTATAAATACTTTGATTTTTTTATCTCGAGCACTAATAATATACTAGGATTAGATTTGCCACTTAAGCATATTGTTTTGCCTATTGGCATTTCATTTTTCACATTTCAAGGCCTTTCATACGTAATAGATGTTTATTGGAATAAAGTTGATGTTCAAAGGAATTTTCTGAAATTTGCTTTGTTTAAAGCATTTTTCCCTCAATTGATTGCTGGACCTATAGTTAGATATGTAGATGTGCACGATCAAATCGATAATAGGGTTACTACAGTCGATGACTTCGCATATGGTATCAGACGCTTTGTTATGGGGCTTGGGAAAAAGGTGATCATTGCAAACACATTGGGACAAGTGGCAGATGATATATTCGCTTTGTCTCCTCACCAAAATACATTGGCTACTGCTTGGATAGGGGCCATTTGTTATGCTTTCCAAATTTATTTTGACTTTTCAGGCTATTCAGATATGGCAATTGGTCTAGCGAGGATGTTTGGCTTTAAATTCAAAGAGAATTTTAATTTCCCCTATATCTCTAAGTCTGTAACAGAATTCTGGAGAAGATGGCATATATCCCTTTCATCATGGTTTAAAGACTATCTTTACATTCCACTTGGTGGAAATCGAAGAGGAAACGTATATATTAATTTACTCGTTGTCTTTATGGTGACCGGATTATGGCACGGAGCAGCCTGGAATTTTATAATTTGGGGATTATGGCATGGATTATTCTTGATTATAGAGCGGGTTATTAAGAAAAGAAATTATAAAATAACCATCCCTAAAATCATTTCTTGGTTTTATACTTCATTAGTAGTTCTTATCGGTTGGGTTTTATTTAGAGCTACTAATTTAACAGAGGCTCTGGATTATTTGAAGGTAATGTTTGGGATTGGACGATCTTTTGATGTGGGTTTTAGTGTAGGTTATTATTTGAATCCTTTGGTTATTACAGTCTTATTCCTTGCATGCATTGCTTCAATACCTGTCTCAAAATATATTAGGGAAAATATAGGGGAGTATGAGGAACATACTGTCTTTAGCATGTTGATCCAGAACATTTATATTGTGATACTTCTAATTCTTTGTATGATGTTTTTGGCAACATCGACATATAATCCATTTATCTATTTCCGATTCTGAAGGGGTTCTTTGCATGAAAGCATCCAAGCTCTTTAATGTTTCTTTAGGGGTAATCTTTATTACTATGATTTCTATACCTTTGATAACTGTTAATAGAACAGCAGGGCAAATATCAGTTGCTGAAAATAGAGCACTTGCCAGTTTCCCTTCACTTAAAACAGTCGAAGGTACTTTTAATACTCAAATAATTAAAGAGTATGAAGCGTGGTTTAATGATAATTTAGGATTCAGGGATGAGTTTTTAAAACTTAATACTTCTCTTCAATATAAATTATTTGGGAATCTAACTAGGACTGATACAATTGTTGGGAAAAATGATTGGCTGTACTATGTGACACCAGAAATCATTAAAGATTATCAGCATTTAAATCTCCCTACTAGTCAGCAGTTAGAACTTTGGGGGGATTCTTTCAAACTGATAAATGAGTACTTAGATGAGAAGGATATTCCATTTATCACCATGATAAATCTAGATAAAAAAACTATTTATCCAGAAAATTATCCTAGCTCTATTTACAAAATTGGAGAAGTATCAAGAACAGATATCCTAGTGGACTATTTATCTAGCAAGGAAAAGTTAGATATATTTACACCTAAAAAGGCCCTTTTTGAGGCGAAAAAACTACAAACTTTATATTCTCCTAGATACGATAATGCACATTGGAATAATTATGGAGCCTTTATTGGGTATTTAGAATTGATGGAGAGGGTTAAAAAATATTATCCAAATATAAAAATATTATCATGGGATGATTTTGAAATAACACCATATGAGCGGGAATTTAATTTATATGATGTAGTTCGTTTCAAGGAAACAGATTATGCCTTTAAACTTAAAAAGGAAAGTAATGCAGTACAGATTAAAGATAAGTTTAAAGATTTAAACTTGATTCATAGTGATTTAAGTGTGTCTTATACTAATAAGGATCCGAACCTGCCTAAAGTGTTAATCTTAGGTGATAGTTATTTGTATAATTTTTTAACTCCATATATTTCTGAGAGTTTTTCAGAAATGAACTTTATATACACTGATAACATTAATCGATTAAAAAGTTTTATAGAACTATATAAGCCAGATATTGTTATTTATGAAAATGTCGAGCGAATGCTGGATGGTACTTTGCCTTCAATCGTAGAATCATCCGAAAGTTTCAAAAGTTATAACTCTTATGTGAATTTACCGGTAAGTAGCAATCCATCTTTTTGGCTAGACTACTCAAATGGAGAATTCGTTAAGTCTCAAAATGAAGTTGAAGTGGACACTTCAAAGAAATTAACCAATTTTGTTGGATGGGCTCTAGATTCTCAAGAAATGAGTACAGCGACTAACGTTTTCTTAAAAGTCGGAAATAAATACTATTCCGGAGAGTATGGTTTGCCTAGACCAAGTGTATCGGAATATTTTAAGAATTCCAATCTGTATAACTCTGGATTCTCGATTAATATCAATACAGAAGAATTAATTGATGCTGGCGAAATAGAATTCATAATAATATCTAAAGATAAAGAACACCAGTATAAACCAATAAAGATAAAAATTGTTGAAAAGTGAACTGATTTTGATAAATCAGACATTTGCATATCGACTTGAGTTTATCAATTTGCAAGTTTAATTGTGAGGTGTCTCCAAAATTTAAAAGAGCGCATTAACAGGAATCCTATACCTGTTAATGTGCTCTTTTTGATTTAGAGGGAAACAACTTTCACTAATAATTAAGATTAACATACAATAAATGGATTGCTATGATACTGGATCTAGGAGATGACCGTGTATGAAAATCCTTGTCACTGGCGGAGCTGGATTTATTGGTAGTAATTTTTTGAAAAGTATGATTCAGAAATATCCTGATTATAACTTTTTAAATGCAGACTTATTGACTTATTCCGGTAATCTGGATAACTTAAAATCATTAGAAGGAAATCAAAAATATTCATTTTTTAAGTCGGATATTAGAGAAGTAGATGAAATAAATAGCTTGTTTAGCAAAGGCATAGATATTGTGGTGAATTTTGCAGCTGAGTCGCATGTTGATCGGAGTATTTTAGAGCCAGAAGTATTTGTGAAAACGAATGTATTTGGAACTCAAGTGCTTTTGGAAGCAGCAAAAAAATACGGGGTAACTAAATTTGTTCAAGTATCTACGGATGAGGTGTACGGATCCCTCGGAGCAACCAGTTTCTTCACGGAAGAGACCCCTTTAAATCCTAATAGTCCTTATTCAGCTAGTAAGGCAGGTGCAGATTTCCTTGTTCGTGCTTATCATGAAACCTATGGGCTTCCAATAAATATCACACGTTGCTCCAATAATTATGGTCCCTACCAATTCCCTGAAAAGCTTATTCCGTTGATGATCTCCCGCGCACTTGCTGATCAAGCGTTGCCTGTTTATGGCGATGGAATGAATATTCGCGATTGGTTGTATGTTGAGGATCACTGTAGTGCTATTGATTTGGTTATTCATGAGGGTGTGAATGGTGAGGTGTACAATATCGGTGGTAATAATGAGCGTACGAATATGCAGATTGTAAACACGGTATTGCAAGAACTAGGCAAACCAGATTCTCTGATTAATTACGTTAAAGACCGTCCAGGTCATGATCGCCGGTATGGTATTGATCCGACTAAGATTATGAATGAGCTAGGCTGGAAGCCAAAATATTCATTTGAGACAGGAATCAAAGAAACCATTCAATGGTATATAAAGAATCGGGAGTGGTGGACCCGTATTCAATCAGGAGAATATCAAAAGTATGCTGCGTTACAGTATGGTAATCGTTTAGGAGACTCTCTATTATGATCCCTATGAAGATACTTGTTACAGGCGCGGCGGGACAACTAGGTCAAGATGTAGTTTTACTGCTCCAGCATCAAGGTCACGAAGTAATGGGCTGCGATCGGCATGAAATGGATATTACTGATATTGATCAATGTAACGAAGTGATAGGTGGTTTTGGCCCGGACGTTGTTATACATTGTGCTGCACACACTGCTGTTGATGTAGCAGAAAAAGACATCGACGGAGCATATACTATTAATGCTACTGGAAGCCGAAACGTAGCGCTAGCTTCTGAAAAATCTAGAGCTAAACTGGTATATATCAGTACCGATTATGTTTTTGATGGTCTTGGAATACAGCCTTACCATGAATACGATAATACAGATCCTAAGAGTATTTATGGCAAATCGAAACGTGCGGGCGAAGTTCTCATTCAATCCCTTTCCTCTAAATTCTTCATCGTACGCACATCATGGGTGTACGGTAAATATGGGAATAACTTTGTCAAAACAATGCTAAAGCTTGGTCAAGAAAAGCCGTTGCTTCAGGTTGTGGACGACCAAAAGGGTTCACCTACCTACACAGTTGATTTAGCTCGATTTTTGCTTGAGCTTATTCAAACTGAGAAGTATGGCGTGTATCATGCGTCAAATAGCGATTCTTGTACTTGGTTTGAATTTACAGAGGCTATTTTTGTAGAGGCGGAGGACGTATTAGGTTTGCAATTTACTGCCAAGGTTGAACCATGTGCTACGGAACAGTTTCCACGGCCTGCACCACGTCCTCGTAATTCGGTGATGGAGCATTTGTCAATTCGTACGAATGGTTTTCAGGATATACGTCATTGGCGCGAAGGCCTCAGAGCTTTCCTCTTGGAGTTAAAAGAATAACTATTTCACCGAACTCCTAAATCGTATAAAACGATGCGGGAGTTTTTTGTGTTCTTTCGTTATAATAAGAAGGAAGCAGGTAGTTAATTAGAAATTACAAAGTCGAGGATACTCATGAATAACAAAACAGTTAGTGTACATATCGTCACCTACAACAGTGCGGATGACATTATAGATTGCTTAGAGGCAGTAATGGCACAGGATTATCCTATTGAGAAAATTGTTGTTGTGGACAATGCGTCTTCGGACGATTGTGCAGAGAAAGTGAATATATTCTTTAACGCGGTCGATAAAGGGGCTTTTTCTAGTAATTCACTAGAGGAATTAGATCTGTTCAATTCACAAGCTAACAAGGAAGCGCCCACGAGCCTTCTACTTATCCAAAATCAAAAAAACACAGGCTTCGCCCCAGCTCATAACCAAGCTATAGCTGCTACAGAAACAGATTACATACTAGTCCTTAATCCGGATTTGACGCTGGCTCCAGACTATATCTCCAGACTAATCACACAGATGGAGAATAATCCACAGATCGGCAGCGCCACAGGTATGCTTTTGCTAAAGGCTGATCACGGATCAGTGGATAGCACTGGTCTTCAGATGAACAAGGCACGTCGTGCGTTTGACCGTGGTGCGGGGGAGCCAGCAGAACTATGGAAACAGTCGGGTACAGTATTTGGTGTATCTGGGGCGGCGGCGATGTATTCTCGACGGATGATTGAAGACGTTAGTGTTGATGGGGAGTTTTTTGATGCAGATTTTTTTGCATATAAGGAAGATGTGGATGTGGCTTGGAGAGCCCAGCTATTTGGCTGGCAGGGGTATTATGATGCTGAGGCAATTGGGTATCATGAACGTGGGTGGAAAACGTCTGGCCGTAGTACCAAACCAATGTTCATCCGGCGAATATCTTACATTAATCGCTACAAAATGATCTACAAGAATGAATCGGCTCGAACTATGCTGAAGACAATCTTGATTTCCCTTCCCTATGAAATTGCCGCTCATGGTTATATGCTTCTGAGAGAGCCGAAGTTAATCGTAGCGTGGAAATCCTTTTTTACTCAGCTCCCAGCGTTAAAAAAGAAACGAAAATATATACAGACCATCGTAAAAGAGCGAAAGAGCACGTAAATCAAACAGTATCTGGAAAAACCTCCCTGAAAGGTCACCTCCTCTCAGGGAGGTTTTATGTTATAATAATTGTCGGTAGATTACTATATTTGTCAGGAGCGTTACGCAGTGAATGTAGATGTAAGCATACTTATTGTCAATTACAACACGTGTCGCCTGACGATGGACTGTATCAGGTCGGTATATGACTCAGAAACGAACTATTCCTATGAGATTATTTTGATAGACAACAATTCCCATGATGATTCGGTAGAGATGATTGGTAGAGAGTTTCCAAGTGTCATGTTGATCGCAAATAACGACAATGTCGGTTTTGCCCGTGCAAATAATCAGGGGATGGAAGCTTCGTCCGGACGGTATGTACTATTGCTCAATTCAGATACGGTGGTGCGCAGGGATACGCTGGAGACGATGATCTCCTTTATGGATGGTCGTCCCGATGTTGGGGCGTCAGGATGTAAGATTATATTGCCAGATGGGTCGCTGGATAAAGCGTGTAAGCGAGGATTTCCTACACCGTCAGCTTCCTTCTATTATGCTTTTGGTTTCAGTAAGTTGTTTCCGGATCGACCGAAGTTTAACGGTTACCAGTTAGGTTATCTGGACCCTGATCTTGATTACCCGATAGATTGTCTGGTGGGTGCGTTTATGCTGCTGCGGCGGGAGACGATTGATCAGGTCGGCGGATTAGATGAAGAGTTTTTTATGTACGGTGAGGATTTAGACTGGTGCTATCGTATTAAAGAGGCTGGTTGGGAGATTTATTATTATCCGAAGACCTCCATCGTCCATCTCAAAGGCGGCAGTGCCAGACGTAGACCGTTCAAGATCGTCTATGAATTTCACAGGGCAATGATTTTATTTCATCGTAAGCATTATAGTAGGAAGTACAACAGTATTATAAATGGAACAGTATATGCTGGTGTTGGTATGAAGTTTGCTCTGTCCCTTTTGCGGAATGTCCTAATCTTTCCTAAAGCAGTTCCATCACCTGCACAGAGTCTTAGCTCTGCTACGGAAACAGGCGCTCGTAACGATAAGAATACTGAGGTGAGATTATGATTCGGCGGAATCAGAAATTTTTGACACAGCTCTATATGGTTGCTGACTTTCTTGTCATCCAACTGTCCTTTTTAGCGGCTTGGTGGATCAAGTTCAAGAGCGGATGGATGGAATCCTATAACACGCTGCCTGTAGAGTCTTACGCTTATTGGAGTATGATTTATGGCGTAGTAGCTGTCTTAATTGGTATCCTTTTATCGCTTTATTTGCCTAAGCGTAAGAAACGTTTCGTCGATGAATTTCTGAAGATTTTTCAAGTGCATATAATTGGTATTTTTATTCTGCTGGGTTTGATGTTTTTTGTGAAAGAAATTGATATCTCCCGTGTCTACCTTGCTATTTATATGGGATTTAACGTTCTTTCCATTATGCTTTACCGTTATGTGTTGAAGAAGATGCTTAAATCTTTGCGCGAAAAAGGATTGAACCGCCAGTTCGTACTTATCATCGGCGCTGGTACACTCGGCAAAAGATTCTACAACAATTTGGAGCAATATCCAGAGCTCGGATATGAAGCTATTGGTTTCTTAGACGACTATCATACTTGGGATGGAATTGAAGAACAGCGCTATAAACCGATTCTAGGTACGGTTGATCAGTTATCCGGAATGCTGGAGATGCTGCCTGTGGACGAGGTTATTCTTGCTTTGCCGCTCGATGCGCATTCTAAATATCCTTCGATTATTGCGGCCTGTGAAAAAGCAGGGGTACGCACATTGATTATTCCGGATTTCTTTGATTATTTACCGGCGCGTCCTTACTTTGATAACTTTGCAGGTATGCCAATGATTAATGTTCGTGATATTCCACTGGATATGACGGGGAATAAGATGGCAAAACGTTTGTTTGATATCGTGTTCTCTCTATTCGCTATTAT
Organism: Paenibacillus sp. FSL E2-0190; assembly: GCF_037992965.1. Lineage (NCBI taxonomy): Bacteria > Bacillati > Bacillota > Bacilli > Caryophanales > Paenibacillaceae > Paenibacillus > Paenibacillus sp. FSL E2-0190. The sequence goes on along the minus strand of NZ_CP150306.1, from coordinate 6,424,914 downwards.
TATGATATCTCCCGTGATGCTGATCGTAGCTCTCGGCGTACGTCTTACCTCACCGGGACCGATCATATTCCGGCAGGAACGGGTGGGACTTAATCGGCGTAATTTTATGATGTATAAGTTTCGTTCAATGAAGCTGCAGCAGGACGGGGAAGAGGATACAGGTTGGAGTACGCGGGAAGATCCTCGTAGAACTCGATTTGGAACCTTTATCCGTAAGACAAGTCTGGATGAGCTTCCGCAATTTTTTAATGTATTACTCGGTCATATGAGTGTAGTTGGCCCACGGCCAGAACGACCATTTTATGTAGAACAATTCCGTGATGAAATTCCGAAGTATATGGTGAAGCACCATGTGCGTCCAGGAATTACGGGCTGGGCACAGAGCAATGGGCTGCGCGGGGACACTTCAATTGAGGAACGGATTAAGCACGATATTTTCTATATCGAAAACTGGTCCTTACTGTTCGATATTCGAATTATTTTCAAAACGATTCGCAACGGCTTCGTTAACAAAAACGCATATTGAGACCTGCACTTATTTAGATTTGTGAAATTTTAATAATACCCCGTTTTGCCACTGGCAGAGCGGGGTATTAATTTTCTAATCTAAACTTTGCAAAGGAAACTCACAACTATGAATAAGAAAAAGATTATTGCAACCGTAGTAATGATTGTCGCACTAATAATGATTCTTGTAATAACGTTGAACAAAGAGGAAGAGCAACCCACGAGCGGTTTTGAAGCGCACAGAATCGTTGCACATGCCATGGGGGGAATTAACGGATATACGTATACCAATGCTTGGGAGGCCTTTGTCGCTAACTATGAACGGGGAACTCGCGTATTTGAAGTTGATTTTTTGTTATCGAAGGATGATCAGTTGGTTGCTCGGCATGAATGGACAGGCAATATGAGCAAGCTTTTAGGTCAGTTGGAGGTTCTCCCTGCTAATAAACAGGGTGTGGCACTAGATTACGAGGAATTTATGGACAGCCCCATCCTGAATATATACTCTCCGCTTGATATTGAGAAGGTGCTTGATCTAATGCAGAATTATCCAGATGCTTATATCGTTACGGATACCAAAGAAATCCAACCGGAACTTATAGAGAAGCAATTTACATTGCTGACCGAAGCGGCGCAGCGTCGGGATCCAGCGTTGTTGGAGCGGATAGTTCCACAGATCTACAATCAGCCGATGCTTGATGAGATCAATAAGGTGTATTCTTTTCCAGAAGTGCTTTACACCCTGTACCAATCTAAGGATACGGATGAACAAGTTATTGAGTTTGTTAAAAAAACAGGTGTGGATATTACGATGCCAGTTAGCCGGGCCACCAAGAGTTTTGTCAAACAGTTAAAAAATATCGGAGCTCGTGTATACGTTCATACAGTGGATGAAGAGGATGAGATTAGAGAGCTATCTCGTATGGGAGTAGACGGATTTTATAGTGATTTTGTGCCTGAAAATGATTTGAATAACCTCAGAGGTATACGTTGAAATCTATATCCACTCATTACAACTAATATATCCCTGCAAAGTGCTGCTTTCCTCAGATGCGTATTCAGGTACTTTGCGGGGACCCCAAATTTATATGCGAAAAAATGTTCGTATTTTTGTTCGCTTTAAATTGACACACCTCCTGTGCTGGCATAGACTAGATCTATATCTTTTGCGGCGGCAGGAGTGTTTTGTCTTGCCCAAATGACAATTAAGGATGATTCCCATGAAATCAGTACAGCAAATGATCAAACCTTGGCGGCATGTGTTTAAGTTGGACCCAGATCGTATGATTTCAGATGAGGATTTGGAGGCCGTTTGCTTGTCCGGCACGGATGCCATATTGATAGGAGGCTCTACAGGAGTTACTTATGAGAATACAGTAGATCTCTTATCAAGAGTAAGACGTTTTGAGCTGCCCTGTGCACTCGAGGTATCCGAACTTGAAGCTGCTGTACCCGGATTTGATCTTTATATGATTCCTATGGTGCTAAATACACCTGATCCAGCTTGGATTGTAGGCCATCATCGTCGAGCTATAGAGCGTTATGGATTTATGATCCCATGGGATCAGCTGCTAACGGAAGGTTACGTCGTTTTGAACAGTGATTCTTCAGTTGCGCGGATTACAGGGGCCGAGACAACCATTAATGCTGAAGAGGCGGCTGCGTATGCCCAGGTTGCGGACAAGCTGATGTCTCTGCCAATAGTATATCTTGAATATAGCGGTAGATTTGGGGATATGGAGACAGTACGTATAGTGCGTGAGATGGTGGAGCAAGCCCAACTATTTTATGGAGGCGGCATTACTTGTGAGGCAGAGGCCGAGCAGGCAGCAGCTCTATGTGATACAGTAGTTGTCGGCAATATTATTTATCGGGATGTAGAGCAGGCAATTCGTACGGTATTTGCTGTTAAAAAGACGGTGCAAGAGCAGTTCGACTAGCGGTTAGCTTATGGACTACTTATGATTTGTAATTTCATTTTTAGAAAGGAGCATGTTACACATGCAACTTATTAACATACAAGACGCGGTCAGCCGATTGAATCCTCCACAAAGGCAGGCTGTCGAAACTACTGAAGGACCCCTTTTGATTATGGCTGGTGCGGGCAGTGGGAAGACGAGAGTGCTGACTCACAGAATTGCCTGGCTGATTGCTAATCGAAAGGCGCCGCCTTGGGCGATTTTGGCGATTACATTTACGAATAAAGCTGCGAGGGAAATGCAGGAACGTGTATCTAAGCTCGTTGGACCTGAGGGAAGAGATATTTGGGTATCCACCTTTCACTCCATGTGTGTTCGGATCTTGCGGAAGGATATTGAGCGCATTGGATTTACTTCCAACTTCTCGATTCTGGACTCTACAGACCAGTTATCAGTAATTCGTAATTGCATGAAGGAACTGAATATTGATACGAAAAAATTCGAACCGAAAGCTGTACAAGCCATAATTAGCGCATCTAAGAATGAACTGATTACTCCGGCGCAGTATGAGCAAAAAGTCGGTGATTATTTCGAAGGTTTAGTTGCCAAGGTTTATAAAATGTACCAACGGCGTTTGAGAAGCAATAACTCGCTTGATTTTGATGATTTGATTATGAAGACTATCGAATTATTTAAGGAAGTTCCCGAGGTTCTGGATTTTTACCAAAAGAAGTTCAAATACATCCATGTGGATGAGTATCAGGATACGAACAGAGCACAATACATGTTGTGCCGCATGCTGGCAGACAGCCACCACCGCATTTGCGTGGTAGGGGATAGTGACCAGTCGATCTATCGCTGGCGTGGTGCGGATATTACGAATATTCTTAATTTTGAAGAGGATTATCCGGAAGCGAAGACGATTCTGCTAGAACAGAATTACCGTTCAACCGCTAATATCCTGAATGCAGCCAATGGGGTAATCGCGCTTAATAGTGGCCGTAAACCGAAAAAGCTGTGGACCGATTCCGAGGAAGGCGCCAAGATTAAGGTGTACCGGGCGGATTCTGAGCATGACGAAGGGTATTTTGTAACCGGAGAAATCAGCAAAAATGTGAAGCAAGGTCAAGCTTACCAGAATCACGCGATTCTGTATCGGACGAATGCTCAGTCACGGGTAATAGAGGAAATTTTGATCAAATCAGATATTCCATATCAAATCGTTGGCGGGATCAAGTTCTATGATCGTAAAGAAATCAAGGATCTGCTGGCGTATCTACGTTTACTGTCTAACCCTGATGATGATATCAGCCTGACGCGTATTATTAATGTTCCTAAGCGTGGATTAGGAGATACAACGGTTGGCAAGCTGGCAGCTGCTGCTGGTGAACGTGGTGTTTCTATTTTCCGAGTACTGCAAACGGTCGATGATTTGGGCTTTGCTGGACGGACGCGGAATATGCTAGTAGAGTTCTACGATATGATTGAAGCTCTACACCGTATGGTGGAGTTCTTGTCTGTAACCGAATTGACGGAAAAAATACTGGAGATGTCCCAGTACCGTTTGGAGCTGCAAAATGAAAACACACTCGAATCACGCTCGCGGCTAGAGAATATCGATGAGTTCTTATCGGTGACGATGGAGTTTGAAAAGAACAACGAAGACAAGTCGCTGGTCTCCTTCCTCACGGATCTTGCACTTATCGCAGATATCGATAGTGTGAACGATGATGAAGAGGATCGTAGTGATGCGGTTGTGTTAATGACGATGCACAGCGCCAAAGGTCTGGAGTTCCCGACGGTATTTATCGTCGGAATGGAAGAAGGCGTGTTCCCACACAGCCGTGCCTTCCAGGACAACGACGAGCTGGAAGAGGAACGCCGGCTTGCGTATGTGGGGATCACCCGCGCGGAGAAACAACTGTTTCTCTCTTGTGCGCGGATGCGTACGCTCTTTGGCCGGACGACGGCGAACCAACCGTCCCGCTTCTTAGAGGAGATTCCGGAGGAACTGAAGGAAGATACCGTTAAGACTCAAGACCGCTTCCAGCGCGGAGGCGCGGAGGCAGGCGGTGCTTACGGCGGACGCGGCTTCGGCAGCGGTGGCCGTGGGAACTTTGGCGGCCGGGGTGGCGCCATCGGAGCTACGCCGGCAGGCGGCGGAAGCACGGCGTCAGCGGCGGCAAGCAAGAGCAGCGTGACCGTGACCTCCGGAGGCGCACAGCGTGCTACCGGAGCAGGGGCTGCTGCAGCTGGCGATTACAAAGCCGGTGACAAGGTCTCCCACGGCAAATGGGGCACGGGCACCGTTGTATCTGTTAAAGGCAGCGGGAATGACACGGAGCTACAGATTGCTTTTCCGGCTCCCGTGGGTGTGAAACGCCTGCTTGCGGGGTTTGCGCCGATTACCAAAGTGGAATAATAACAGACAACGATTAACGAACGGATATTTAGACCACGCTAACTTTAGGAAACTTATTGACGGAGGGATGTACCTGCATGGATGCTATGCATGTGATGGAAGAGCTTGTTGCGGAATTAAATAACTATAATTACCACTACTACACGCTGGATGCACCGCTAGTCAGCGATAAGGAATACGATGTTTTATACGACAAGCTTGTAGCACTGGAGGCTGAGAGTGGCTTCGTACTACCGGATTCGCCTACACAACGTGTAGGTGGAGAGCTGCTTAAGGGCTTCACGCCGCATCGGCATCTGGCACCGCTTTGGAGTCTGGATAAAGCACAGAATATTGAACAGCTGCGCAGCTGGAATACCCGGGTGCTCCGGTTAGTGAATGAATACAATCTTAAGAATCCAGATACCCCTCTTCCTGATCCTTGTTATGCAGTAGAACTGAAGTTCGATGGCTTGACGCTGAATTTAACCTATCGTAATGGTGTTCTCGAACAGGCATCAACGCGTGGCAATGGTGTAGTTGGCGAAGGAATACTTGCACAGGTGAAGACCATCAAATCCGTTCCATTGACGATTCCCTTCAAGGATGGGGTCATTGAGGTTCAGGGTGAAGGGATTATGAATCTGTCTGTGCTGGCTGATTATAATACAAGGGCTGCAGAGCCGCTGAAGAATGCGCGTAATGCAGCAGCAGGTGCACTGCGTAATCTTAATCCGAAGACTACTGCGGACCGCCGTTTGAACGCTTTTTTCTATAATGTAGGCTTTGCAGAAGGCGCGGAGTTCGCTGACCATCAGGAAATGATGGATTTTCTGCGGAATAACAAATTTAAAGTGAACCCATACCTGACCTACTGCAATGATTTTGATGATGTAACTGAGCAGCTCGCTGGAATCGAGGAGAGTCGTTCGAGTCTTGATTACCTCATTGATGGGGCTGTAATTAAGGTCACGGATTTCCGGATCCGTGAGGTGCTTGGCTACACTGACAAGTTCCCGCGTTGGGCAGTAGCTTATAAATTTGAAGCCGAAGAAACGACGACCGTGCTGGAGTCTGTTAGCTGGAATGTAGGTCGTACAGGTAAAGTGACTCCGCTGGCTCGGGTTGAGGCTGTAGAGCTTGCCGGAGTTACCGTTCAGAACTGCACCCTGAATAATGTGGGTGATATTGAGCGCAAAAACTTGAAATTTGCCTTAGGTTCGCGGGTCTTTATTCGCCGTTCCAATGATGTTATCCCAGAAATTCTCGGCAAGGTAACAGAGGAGAATGACGGTGGAGAGATTATTTTCCCTGAGGATTGTCCAGCTTGTGGATATCCGTTAGAAATGCGCGGAGCACATCTTTTCTGTAACAATAAACTGAATTGTAGGCCGCAGATTATCAGTCGGATCACCCACTTTGCTTCGCGTGATGCGATGGATATCGAGACGTTCAGTGAGAAGACGGCGGGTCAGCTCTATGATGAGCTTAATGTACATGACTCTGCGGATCTGTATGAACTGAACTTTGAGCAGCTTGTACAGCTGAACCGTTTTGGTGAGAAAAAAGCACAGAATTTGCTGCAAGCTTTAGAAGATAGCAAAGGTAGAGATCTTGCTTCATTTCTCTTCGCGTTAGGGATCCCTAACACAGGTAAAGCAACGACGAAGATGTTGGCTGATCATTTCCGCGATCTGGATGCTGTGATGCAGGCCAAAGCCGAGGAGCTCGCTGAGTTACCAGACATTGGTGGGATTGTCGCCGAGAGCATTGTCAGCTTCTTCGCAGACCCAGTTGTAGTAGCTAATGTTTCCCGCTTGCGGACGTTGGGTGTGGAAGCAAAGGCTCCTGAGGCGCCACGTCCTGTTAGTACCGATTCCTTCTTTAGTGGCAAAACGGTCGTATTGACCGGTTCCTTGCAAAAGCTTACCCGAGATGAAGCAGCTGAACGTCTGGAAGCACTCGGAGCAAAGGTGTCGGGAAGTGTGTCGAAGAAGACGGATTTAGTTATTGCTGGTGAAAAAGCTGGCAGTAAGCTGGCTAAAGCGCAGCAGTTAGGCATTCAGGTCATTGAGGATGAAGATGAGCTAATTCGCTTGTTGGATATGTAAGTAACAAACTATATTCGATTCCAAAAGGTTCCCGGTTCCATTTCGTTTAAGTACGAGAGGAGCAGGGGCCTTTTTTGCGTGGATTACAACTAAACGTTTCATTTTTAGAAAAAAATTCGGATGATCTGCTAATATATAGCTATAGATATTTATTACTATATTTGAAAGGAAACCCTTCCTGTGAAGAGAGAAACGATATTGTTAGTAGACGATGAGAAGGAAATTGTAGAACTGTTAACGATTTATCTCTGTAATGAAGGCTATAGACTGCTAAAGGCTTATGATGGAATGGAAGCGCTGGAATGTCTGCAGAAAGAGGAAGTTGATCTAATTATTCTTGATGTCATGATGCCTAAAATGGACGGGCTAGCTGCATGTATGAAGATCCGTGAAGAGCGGAAAATGCCAATTATCATACTATCAGCCAAAAATACAGATATGGACAAGATCTCCGGCCTGAGCCTCGGGGCAGATGACTACGTGGGCAAGCCGTTTAATCCTTTGGAGATTGTGGCACGAGTAAAATCACAGTTGCGCCGTTATCACGGATTCAATAAGGATAGTAATACCTTGGGAAACGACAGCAAACTAAGCTTTGAGGATCTGACTATAGATACGTCTAAGCATGAGGTGTATGTAGACCAGCAGAAGATTAAACTGACTCCGCGGGAATTCTCTATTCTAGAGCTTTTGGCGAGACACCAAGGTCAAGTGCTTAGCTTGGAGCAAATTTACAATAAGGTATGGAATGAACCTTTTCTAGATGGCGGTAACACAGTGATGGTACATATTCGTAATCTCCGAGACAAAATCGAAATCGATTCGAAACGCCCACGTTACATACAAACCGTCTGGGGAGTTGGCTATAAATTGGACGGACCTTCCTGAAAGGATTAGGTGAGGCTTCTTGAATTCTAAATATATAACGACGATTCGCTGGAAGTTTATGTTTGCTTTTTTGCTGAGTGTGCTTTCGGGCGCTTTGCTGCTCATGGCAGGGTACCAACTCGTCAACTTTATGATCTATCTAAATCCGGCTTCAGAGTCGGCTCCCTATTCACGCATACTGCGCTGGATTATTAATCATATTGGCTCTATGCCACTAATGACAGCAGCGGGTATTATCAGCTTTTTATTATTCTTTTTTATCTACACTCGTAAAGTTGTGCTGTATCTGGAAGAGATCACAAAAGGGATTCGAGAAATTACAAGCTCCGGGATGTCCCATAGAATTGAAGTCAGAACCACGGATGAGCTGGGCGTGCTGGCTGAGAATATTAATGAAATGGCTGAGCGTTTGCAGCACTCCATAGAGGAGGAACGTAAAGCTGTAAATGCGAAAAATGACTTGATCACAGGTGTTTCCCATGATTTACGCACCCCGCTTACCTCTGTCTTGGGCTTTCTGGAATACATCGAACAAGATCGATGTCAGGAAGAAGCGGAAATCCGGTATTACGTGGATATAGCCTACAACAAATCCCTGGTGCTGCGTAAACTGATCGATGATCTTTTTGAATACACACGTGTAAATAGTGGAGAGTACCCTTTGGTTATGCAGAGATTGGATTTGAAGGCCTTCATACGGCAGCTGGCGGAGGAGTCAGTTCCTGAACTAACAAAGGCGGATATGATCTATGAAATCGAGGACGTTGCTGATGAGTTATGGATAGAGGCTTCGCCTAAAGAATTAGTACGTGCTTATGAAAATTTGATTACTAACGCGATCCGTTACGGCAGAAGCGGCGGGAAATTGGAGATAGGTTTCAGTAAAAAGGAAAATGATGCTGTGGTCCGTATTAGCAACTTCGGAGAGAGGATTGCGGAAAGTGATATCCCTTTTATTTTTGAGCGATTCTATCGGGCAGAAAAGTCGCGTTCACAGCATACAGGCGGCTCAGGGCTTGGACTTGCGATTGCCAAAAGTATCATCGAACGCCACAATGGCGTTATTTATGTAGAAAGTACATCTCTTCACACGGATTTTATTACCCGTTTCCCATTCTTCATAGAATCTTAAGAAAACTATGGCGGGTTCTTAAGATTTGGAAGTTATCCTTGTGGCACAAGGAGGGAACTACCATGCCAAAACTTCGGACGGTTCGTATCAGCTATTTATATATTTTTATGGGTTGTGCTCTTTTGAGTGCTGCCTTTCTTTTTGTTGTCCAGCGGGCTGTCGCTTTGCTGTATTCTCATTATTCGGGTCAACCAGGAGCCTTTTTTGTCCGGCTTATTCATTGGGTTATTAATCATATGGGTCAAACCCCTAGTGCCATCCTTCTATTTATTCTAGTCTTCGGTGGGCTGTATGTTCTTCGTTCACAGAAAATGGCTGATGATTTGCGCTCGCTAGTGGTGGGAACCACGGAGCTGGCAGATAAAGGAGTCGCCCAGAACATCAAGGTTCTCTCTGGAGGAGAAATAGGTGAAATTGCTGCTAACCTCAATCGAATGCAAAGAATAGAAGTTCCAGATAGAGGTGCAAGCTCAAAGCGGATAGAGGACACACCAGCAGTAGCTTTATTAATAAGAACTAGGGCGATACTTCGCACTCTCCGTGAGGTTGAAGAGGATGGGGCGGAAGTACATACACTTCTTGCAGCAGCGAATGATGAAGTACGCAGTATGGAGCGGTTCCTGGAGAACCTGATTATCGAATCATGAGCAGATGGAATGCACGCACCCGGATATTGCGAGTAGGGTACCTATTATTTGATGTGAGTGTTATTAGTACGGTATTGGTGCTTTTGATTTTGTTTTATGTATACCAGTATGGGGGTATTGTACTTAACCGGCATGAGGATAGGCTGCAATTGCCAGAATCAAGCCTCATCACAGCTTCAGATGGAACAGTTATACGAATGACTCCGCTACCGAGCTCGGGTTATAGGCTTACAGCAGAGCTTGAGGAGATGCCGGCTTTATTAATAGATACCTTTTTAACAGTAGAAGACCGCCGTTTTTATAGCCATCAAGGGGTCGATTATAAAGGGATATCACGCGCGTTCTTAAAAAATATCTTGGACATGAGTTTATCAGAAGGTGGCAGTAGTATTACTCAACAGCTTGCTCGCAATCTTTATTTGAACAGAGATAAGAATATGCTGCGTAAGTTAAATGAAACCTCTATTGCTTTTGCCTTGGAGCAGCGACTGACGAAACGTGAGATTTTGCAGCTGTACCTCAATCAGATTTATATGGGGCGGGGACAATATGGAGTAAAAGCAGCAGCGAAGCGTTACTTCGGCGTGTCTGATCTGAAAAAATTGGAGATCTGGCAAATAGCCACTCTGGCGGGAATCCCTAAAGGACCCTCTATTTATAACCCAGTAGACAATAGTGCATTATCCAAAACGAGAAGAAATCTAGTGCTAAAGATGATGTTCAATCAGCGACTAATCACGTATGAGCAAATGCAGGAAGCTATGAATAAACAATATCAGCCTCCAGCTGCGGTCGAAAATGGGGTTGCCGGAGTGTATTATGTGGATGCCGCCCTTAAGGAAGCGGCTCAGATCACAGGGAAATCCGTAGAGGAGCTTCGTACAGGCGGCTACACTATAGTTACAGGTTTGAACATCAAAGCACAGCAGGCACTTGAGCAGGCCGTTCTCAAAGAGGCTTCATTTCCACCTGACGGAAAAGATCAGCAGGTAGAAGCAGCTATGACCATAATGGATCATCGTACAGGAGAAGTAGTGGCATTGATTGGTGGGCGAGATCAAAACGAGGGCAATTTGAACAGAGCTATTATTGATGCACGTCAGCCGGGTTCCAGCTTTAAGCCGATCATTGATTATGGACCTGCACTGGAGAGCGGGAAATTCAACCCGAATAGTATGCTGTCCGACCGTAAAGTTGCTTATGGCAGCTACAAGCCTGAGAACTTGAACGGTATATACCAAGGTCAGGTCACAATGAACACAGCTTTGCAAAAATCCATCAATGCACCAGCCGTATGGGTATTGAAGCAGGTTGGAATCTCTTCTGCGCGGCAATTTGCCGCCAAATTAGGAATTGTACTGACGGAGGAGGACAATCATTTATCAATAGCTTTGGGGGGGCTTCATAATGGGGTTTCTCCACTAAAAATGGCCCAGGCCTACAGTGTCTTTGCTAGTGGAGGGAAATTTAATGCGGCTCATATGGTGCGCTCCATAACGGATTCAAAAGGGAAGGTCTTGTATACTCATCCCTCTGAATCACGTCAGGTAATCTCGCCGCGTACCGCAGAAGCGATGACGGCTATGTTACGCAATGTTGTTAATGAAGGAACAGGGAAAAAAGCGCAGATGAACAGACCAGTAGCGGGAAAGACCGGTACGACCCAATTGGACTTGGCTGGCGTGAGCAAGAAAGCTAATCGGGATCTTTGGTTTGTAGGCTATACTTCGGAGTGGACAGCTGCGGTATGGATGGGATTTGATCGTACGAATCAGGATAATTACATGACTGAAGGCAGCGGGAAGGCTGCCGCTCTATTTTCTACAGTAATGAGTAAAGCCTTAAGTGATCATTGAGAAGTTATTGCGCCGCCCATTCTTCTAATTTCTCATCTCTAGGAAGCAGCAAGGCAAGAAACCCAAGCAGCGGGAGGAAGCCGCAAGCGATGAACACTTTAGCAATCCCGATACTATCAATGAGGTTGCCGAGGACTAATGAGCCGATCCCGCCGAGTCCAAAAGCAAGTCCCGTGATCAGACCTGAAACTGTGCCAATGTTGCCCGGATATAGCATTTGAGCATAAATGACGGTAACAGAGAAGCTGGACAGAAGGATGAAACCGCCAATCAGCAGCAATACAGCCGCCCATAATGGACCTACAAAGGGTAGAGCAAGTGCAAAGGGAACGGTTCCTACCATTGATAGTAAGATGAGATTACGCCGTCCAAAACGGTCAGCCAGCGGACCTCCAAAAAATGTACCCACTGCGCCAGCAGCCAAATACATAAAAATATAGATTTGGGCTTTATCCAGCGTCATTTGATATTTGTCCATTAGATAGAAGGCGTAGTAACTGCCGATAGAAGCGCCATACCAAGACCTAACAAAGACTAGGAATACAAGAATAATCGTTGCTGTTCGTATACTTTTTCGGCGGGCGGGGTCGATTGCCCGTGCTGTTGATTTTTTATGAAAGGTATAACCGGCATCTAGCATTTCTCTATACCAGCGAGCTACATAGGTCTGAACAGCGATTCCGGCAGCCGCGACGATCGTGAAGCCTAGGGCACCAATCTGGCCAAAGGGGATGAATACCCATTTCGTAAGCATTGGACCCAGGGACTGGCCAGCATTGCCGCCCACTTGAAAAATAGATTGCGACAATCCCTTTCGCTGACCTGCGGCCATATGAGCAACACGCATACCTTCTGGGTGGAAGGTGGCTGAACCGAATCCGATCAGGATAACCGAGAATAAGACCAGAAAATAGCTATTGGCATAAGCCAATAGAAGTACACCTAAAAATGTGCTGCACATACCCAGTGGTAATAATATAGGACGGGGTTTACGGTCTGCAGCATATCCAATGACGGGTTGGATTACTGATGACGTCATATTTAAAGCGAATGAGATCCATCCAATCTGGGCGAAAGAGAGCAGTAGATTATCTTTGAGAATAGGGAAGATTGCTGGAATGACTGCCTGTATAGAATCATTAAATAAATGAACAAAACTGACAGCTAACAAAATTTTATAAATCGTTGCCTGCTGCAGATTACGCTGCTCCTTGTCCTTGCTGTCTACCTTGGATGCAGCGTCTGTAGGTTTGGTCTCCATTTTGACTCCTCTCTGTACTGATAGTTAAAAGGTAAGATTGGCGAATACGATAAATTCTATTTAGCCACAAATAATGGATGAATGGTATCAATTTGTGTTGTATCGAAGTTATTTATACGAATGATTTTTTTATTTCAAAAAAAGCTTGCAAACTCAATGACAGCATGGTATATTATCTCTTGTGCTTACGACGCATCGCACATACGAAACACAAGCGATGAAGAAATAAGTTGACAAGATAGAAACAAACATGATATAATCTAATTCCTGTGCAAGAGACATTGAATGTCGAAATGCTAGGAGCAAGTTCTTTGAAAACTGAACAAATGGAACACGTTAATTTTTAAAAAGATTCAATTAATGAATCGTCAGTTTCAAAATGAGCATATCGCTCTTTTCAATACTAATTGGAGAGTTTGATCCTGGCTCAGGACGAACGCTGGCGGCGTGCCTAATACATGCAAGTCGAGCGGAGTTATTTTGAAAGCTTGCTTTCAAAATAACTTAGCGGCGGACGGGTGAGTAACACGTAGGCAACCTGCCCTTCAGACTGGGATAACTACCGGAAACGGTAGCTAATACCGGATAATTTCTTTTTTCTCCTGAGAGAAGAATGAAAGACGGAGCAATCTGTCACTGAGGGATGGGCCTGCGGCGCATTAGCTAGTTGGTGGGGTAACGGCCCACCAAGGCGACGATGCGTAGCCGACCTGAGAGGGTGAACGGCCACACTGGGACTGAGACACGGCCCAGACTCCTACGGGAGGCAGCAGTAGGGAATCTTCCGCAATGGGCGAAAGCCTGACGGAGCAACGCCGCGTGAGTGATGAAGGTTTTCGGATCGTAAAGCTCTGTTGCCAGGGAAGAACGTCCGGTAGAGTAACTGCTACCGGAGTGACGGTACCTGAGAAGAAAGCCCCGGCTAACTACGTGCCAGCAGCCGCGGTAATACGTAGGGGGCAAGCGTTGTCCGGAATTATTGGGCGTAAAGCGCGCGCAGGCGGCTATTTAAGTCTGGTGTTTAAACCTTGGGCTCAACCTGAGGTCGCACTGGAAACTGGGTGGCTTGAGTACAGAAGAGGAAAGTGGAATTCCACGTGTAGCGGTGAAATGCGTAGATATGTGGAGGAACACCAGTGGCGAAGGCGACTTTCTGGGCTGTAACTGACGCTGAGGCGCGAAAGCGTGGGGAGCAAACAGGATTAGATACCCTGGTAGTCCACGCCGTAAACGATGAGTGCTAGGTGTTAGGGGTTTCGATACCCTTGGTGCCGAAGTTAACACAGTAAGCACTCCGCCTGGGGAGTACGGTCGCAAGACTGAAACTCAAAGGAATTGACGGGGACCCGCACAAGCAGTGGAGTATGTGGTTTAATTCGAAGCAACGCGAAGAACCTTACCAGGTCTTGACATCCCTCTGAATCTGCTAGAGATAGCAGCGGCCTTCGGGACAGAGGAGACAGGTGGTGCATGGTTGTCGTCAGCTCGTGTCGTGAGATGTTGGGTTAAGTCCCGCAACGAGCGCAACCCTTAACTTTAGTTGCCAGCAGGTAATGCTGGGCACTCTAGAGTGACTGCCGGTGACAAACCGGAGGAAGGTGGGGATGACGTCAAATCATCATGCCCCTTATGACCTGGGCTACACACGTACTACAATGGCCGGTACAACGGGAAGCGAAGCCGCGAGGTGGAGCCAATCCCATCAAAGCCGGTCTCAGTTCGGATTGCAGGCTGCAACTCGCCTGCATGAAGTCGGAATTGCTAGTAATCGCGGATCAGCATGCCGCGGTGAATACGTTCCCGGGTCTTGTACACACCGCCCGTCACACCACGAGAGTTTACAACACCCGAAGTCGGTGGGGTAACCCGCAAGGGAGCCAGCCGCCGAAGGTGGGGTAGATGATTGGGGTGAAGTCGTAACAAGGTAGCCGTATCGGAAGGTGCGGCTGGATCACCTCCTTTCTATGGAGAATCGTTCTCTGCAATGAGGACATTCAAATCGGAAGTTTAACTTCCATAACCAATTAACGTGTATCCATTTGTTCGGTTTTGATGGAATTTGCGGGGCCATAGCTCAGCTGGGAGAGCGCCTGCCTTGCAAGCAGGAGGTCAGCGGTTCGATCCCGCTTGGCTCCACCAACAAACTTCATCTATTTGTTATGTCTATACACTTGATCCTTGAAAACTGGATACCGAAACGAATTTGCGTTTTAGAACATCTTTTAGCAACTTGTGCAAACAAGTAAATGTTATTAGTGAGATTTTTCTTCGGAAAAATCAAGGTTAAGCTAATAAGAGCACACGGAGGATGCCTAGGCGCCAGGAGCCGACGAAGGACGTGGCGAACAACGAAACTGCCTCGGGGAGCTGTAAGCAAGCTTTGATCCGGGGGTGTCCGAATGGGGAAACCCAGCTGTGGTAATTCGCAGTTACTCATTTCTGAATACATAGGAAATGTAGAGGCAGACCAGGGGAACTGAAACATCTAAGTACCCTGAGGAAGAGAAAACAATAGTGATTCCGTCAGTAGCGGCGAGCGAACGCGGAACAGCCTAAACCTAAGAGCTTGCTCTTAGGGGTTGTGGGACGTCTCACATGGAGTTACAAAGGAATATGGTAGGTGAAGAGGTCTGGAAAGGCCCGCGATAGAGGTAAAAGCCCTGTAACCTAAACTGTGTTCTCTCCGAGACGGATCCCGAGTAGTGCGGGGCACGTGAAACCCCGTATGAATCCAGCAGGACCATCTGCTAAGGCTAAATACTACCTGGCGACCGATAGTGAAACAGTACCGTGAGGGAAAGGTGAAAAGCACCCCGGAAGGGGAGTGAAATAGAACCTGAAACCGTGTGCTTACAAAAAGTCAGAGCCCTATTAATGGGTGATGGCGTGCCTTTTGTAGAATGAACCGGCGAGTTACGTTTAACATGCAAGGTTAAGCCGAGAAGGTGGAGCCGCAGCGAAAGCGAGTCTGAATAGGGCGGATTAGTATGTGGACGTAGACCCGAAACCGTGTGATCTACCCCTGTCAGGGTGAAGGTGCGGTAACACGCACTGGAGGCCCGAACCCACGTACGTTGAAAAGTGCGGGGATGAGGTGGGGGTAGCGGAGAAATTCCAATCGAACTCGGAGATAGCTGGTTCTCCCCGAAATAGCTTTAGGGCTAGCCTCGGTATAAGAGTAGTGGAGGTAGAGCACTGATTGGGTGCGGGGTCCGCAAGGATTACCAAGCTCAGTCAAACTCCGAATGCCATATACTTATTGCCGGGAGTCAGACAGTGAGTGCTAAGATCCATTGTCAAAAGGGAAACAGCCCAGACCATCAGCTAAGGTCCCCAAGTGTGTGTTAAGTGGGAAAGGATGTGGAGTTGCACAGACAACCAGGATGTTGGCTTAGAAGCAGCCACCATTGAAAGAGTGCGTAATAGCTCACTGGTCGAGTGACTCTGCGCCGAAAATGTAACGGGGCTAAACACACCACCGAAGCTATGGCTAGATACTATGTATCTGGGGTAGGGGAGCGTTGTGTAGGGGTTGAAGGTGTACTGAAAAGAGCGCTGGACACTACACAAGTGAGAATGCCGGTATGAGTAACGAAAAGATCAGTGAGAATCTGATCCGCCGAAAGCCCAAGGTTTCCTGAGGAAGGCTCGTCCGCTCAGGGTAAGTCGGGACCTAAGGCGAGGCCGAAAGGCGTAGTCGAAGGACAACAGTTTGAAATTACTGTACCACCGTAATCCGCTATGAGCGATGGGGTGACGCAGGAGGGTAGTGACGCGGACTGATGGATGTCCGTCTAAGCAGTGAGGCTGATGTGTAGGCAAATCCGCACATCATTAAGGCTGGGCTGTGATGGGGAGCGAAAATTATAGTAGCGAAGGTCATGATCTCACACTGCCAAGAAAAGCCTCTAGCCAGGAGAAGGTGCCCGTACCGCAAACCGACACAGGTAGGCGAGAAGAGAATTCTAAGGCGCGCGGAAGAACTCTCGTTAAGGAACTCGGCAAAATGACCCCGTAACTTCGGGAGAAGGGGTGCCCCGGTAGTGTGAATAGCACGAGGGGGCCGCAGTGAAAAGGCCCAAGCGACTGTTTAGCAAAAACACAGGTCTGTGCGAAGCCGCAAGGCGAAGTATACGGGCTGACGCCTGCCCGGTGCTGGAAGGTTAAGGGGAGTGGTTAGGGGTAACCCGAAGCTATGAACCGAAGCCCCAGTAAACGGCGGCCGTAACTATAACGGTCCTAAGGTAGCGAAATTCCTTGTCAGGTAAATTCTGACCCGCACGAATGGCGTAACGACTTGGGCGCTGTCTCAACGAGAGATCCGGTGAAATTTTAATACCTGTGAAGATGCAGGTTACCCGCGACAAGACGGAAAGACCCCATGGAGCTTTACTGCAGCTTGATATTGAATTTGGGTACGATCTGTACAGGATAGGTGGGAGCCGTAGAAATCGGAGCGCAAGCTTCGGTGGAGGCGCCGTTGGGATACCACCCTGATCGTATCTAGGTTCTAACCTAGTGCCCTAATCGGGTACGGGGACCGTGTCAGGCGGGCAGTTTGACTGGGGCGGTCGCCTCCTAAAGAGTAACGGAGGCGTTCCAAGGTTCCCTCAGAATGGTTGGAAATCATTCGCAGAGTGCAAAGGCATAAGGGAGCTTGACTGCGAGACCTACAAGTCGAGCAGGGACGAAAGTCGGACTTAGTGATCCGGTGGTACCGCATGGAAGGGCCATCGCTCAACGGATAAAAGCTACCCTGGGGATAACAGGCTTATCTCCCCCAAGAGTCCACATCGACGGGGAGGTTTGGCACCTCGATGTCGGCTCATCGCATCCTGGGGCTGAAGTAGGTCCCAAGGGTTGGGCTGTTCGCCCATTAAAGCGGTACGCGAGCTGGGTTCAGAACGTCGTGAGACAGTTCGGTCCCTATCTGTCGTGGGCGCAGGAAATTTGAGAGGAGCTGTCCTTAGTACGAGAGGACCGGGATGGACGTACCGCTGGTGCACCAGTTGTTCCGCCAGGAGCATGGCTGGGTAGCTACGTACGGACGGGATAAGCGCTGAAAGCATCTAAGCGTGAAGCCCCCCTCAAGATGAGATTTCCCAATTAGTAAGACCCCTTGAAGACGACGAGGTAGATAGGTTGGAGGTGGAAGTGCAGCAATGCATGGAGCTGACCAATACTAATCGGTCGAGGGCTTATCCTATACTTAGAATGCAGATTCGTTTCGGATTCAGTTTTCAGGCATCAAGCCTGTAACACGCTTAGAAATTCATTCTCACTTCTGGTGAAGAACCGAATTTCACGCGGCAGCGTCTGTTTCACAGACGCATGTTTGGTGGCGATAGCGGAGGGGTTCCACGCGTACCCATCCCGAACACGACCGTTAAGCCCTCCAGCGCCGATGGTACTTGGACCGAAGGGTCCTGGGAGAGTAGGACGTTGCCAAGCACAAATAGACCACTGTTGATAACTCGACAGTGGCTTTTTTGCGTCTATTATAGATTGTGGAAAACTTGTGGATAATTCATTGGAATTTGCAGAAAACTTACGCACATGTGGATAGATGATTAAAAGGCAAAAAATCACCGGATGGTGTGGATTAAGTACATATTTATGTAGATCTGTCAACAGAAAACCTAAGTAATACACGGGTTGCTGTGGATATAGTCATATTTATGTGGATAGAGGGATTGATAAGTGGATAATTATTTTAACTTGAATAGGACAAGATTACAAGACTATTTTTAAAACTGCCTAAGGCTGTGGATAACTAAAAAAAGTTCGAAAAATATCCTTATAATTCGCACACAATACGCTCTCTTGTTATACTAACCATAAAAGTAAATTCATAAATGATGAGGTGAGTTTTGTGGATATCAGACAGTTGCACTCAGAAGAGTTTGATCTAAGCATGGATTTATCTGAATATGCTTTTCAATACAAGCTGCCCAGTGAGAAAAGGGCGAATGCTAAGGAAAGATTTAAAGCAGAACGCGTATGGGGTGCTTTTGAAGAAGGTACTTTGGAAGCCAAACTTACTCTTCTTCCATTCGAAGTGTACATACAAGGTAGATTAGTACCTATGGGAGGGCTCGCAGGGGTAGCGACATGGCCAGAGAATCGCAGACAGGGACATGTGGCAAAGCTCCTAGCGCATACGCTACAAACGATGAATGAGGCGGGGCAGACATTATCTTTTCTGCATCCGTTCCTGATCCCCTTTTATCGCAAATTTGGTTGGGAAGTTTATTGTGAATATAAGAAATACTCCATTCCTGTTGCCAGGTTTCCCAAGAAGGTTGAAGTTGAGGGCAAGGTAAGACGTGGTGTTAAAGATATCGAAGTATTGGACAACTTATACAATCGTTTTGCAGTTAGATATAACGGAACACTTAAGCGTGATTTGGACTGGTGGGAGAGCTCTGTTCTGGATGATGAAGGTCAGACTGCGGTATTTTATTCACAACTTGGGGAACCTGAAGGATACGTACTATATAAGATAGAAAATAGAGAGCTGGTCATTGATGAATTTGTGTTTTTGAACGAACAGGCCCGGCAGGGGCTGTGGACATTTCTTGCGAATCACGATTCGATGGTGACCGGTGCATCGCTAAAACTGGTGCCATCCGATGATATGTTACCTTTTTTGCTGCCTGATCCGCGTATAGAGCAGGAGAATTATCCTTATTTTATGGCGCGTATTGTTAATGCTAAAGCATTCGTGGAGAGTTATTCTTTTAAGCGTTACAACAGTCAGAAGAAACAGGTTATCTATATTGAAGATAAATATGCCCCATGGAATGACGGGTTGTGGGAATGGACTGTCTCCGAAAAGGGAGCAGCAGCTTTCTTGCGTATAGAGGGTGAACGGGATGCAGCTGACTTAAGCTGTGAGATTGGTACGCTGACGATTCTAATGTTTGGATATAAACGCCCAGCAGAGCTGGCTCGTTATGGACGTGTGACTGGTAATCCGACGGCTCTGGAATGGCTCGAAGAAATCATACCGCAAGCTGAAACGGCACTTTTTGATCATTTTTAGAAAATAATTAGGCTCTCCCCTTCGAAAGATGCTGGGAGAGTTCTTTATTTCCGAATACATTCGCTGAAAAAAGTGAAAAATAAGAGAATCCTCTTGGAATTAGCACAGAATATGTTATAATATTAAAAAGTCAAAGAAAGTCAAAGTCAACGCACCTGATGACATACAGTGCGATCCTCTGAATTCGTGAAGTTTTCTTCAGACTTATATGAATGAAGTTCACTAATGAATGTCATTAAGGATGCGGGCCGTAAGCGATATTATGAAGCTTTAAAGAGCACTGGAGGATGAGTGATGCGCAATATCTCTGATATTATTGAACAATATCTGAAGAATATTTTGCATGAAAGTCCCGAAGGTACGGTGGAAATCCAGCGAAATGACCTGGCGGACCAGTTCTCATGCGTACCGTCACAGATCAATTATGTTATTAGTACACGCTTTACACTGGAAAAAGGCTATGTGGTGGAAAGTAAGCGTGGTGGCGGGGGATATATTCGTATTCAACGTTTTGAATTGCCGCCAAACGTGGCACTGCATGCCCATTTAAACCATACTATAGGTGGCGGGATAGATCAGAACGCTGCCGAAGGGTTGATTTATCAACTGGAGGAAGCTGGTTTTCTAAGCAAGCGTGAGGCGTGTCTTATGCGCGCTGCTGTTTCTCGGGATTGCCTAACGGTTAAGATTCCATATCGGGATGAGATTCGGGCCAAGATTATGAAGGCGATGTTAATCTCTTTGTTAGGCAAATAATTGTCAATCATAAGGGAGGGGCTTTCGCTTATGCAATGTCAGGAATGTGGCGTCAAGCCAGCAACACTCCATTTCACCAAGATCGTGAATGGAGAGAAGACAGAATTTCATATCTGCGAGAGCTGTGCGCGGGAGAAGGGTGAACTGATCCCGGGAACTGCTGGAGGATTCTCCATTCACAGCTTGCTGTCCGGTCTGCTTGATCTTGAAGGGGCCGGTAAGGAAAAGACGGCTGCTACGAAGACTACGCAGAGTCTGCAATGTGAGAATTGTGGAATGACGTACTCGCAGTTTAGCAAATTGGGTCGTTTTGGCTGCAGCTCCTGTTATAAATATTTTAACAGTGCACTGGACCCGCTCTTTAAACGGGTGCATGGCAGCACTTCGCATGTAGGCAAGATTCCCAAACGTGCTGGAGCACAGATTGTGTTCAAACGGCAAATTGATGAATTGAAGCTGGAATTACAGCAAAGTATCGCACAGGAGGAATTCGAAACTGCGGCAGAGCTGCGGGATCAAATTCGACAACTTGAAAAAGAAATGGCACAAGAGTAAAGTCTTTGATATATAGGGGGGATATGACATGTCAAGTCTCCGATTTACTGAACAAGCGCTTAGTGATTGGATGCGCTCGGGAGGCAGTCACTCCGAGATTGTAATTAGCAGCCGTATGCGTATTGCACGTAATTTAGAGCATCTTCCATTCCCTATGCTTGCTTCCTTAGAGCAATCGGAAGAAGTATTAGAGCTGCTGGCCCCTGTGTTTCATGGGGAAACTGCTGCCGTATTCGGATCTTTTCAACTGATAAAGCTTGCTGAAGTGAATGAACTGGATAAAAAGGTATTGGTCGAGAAACATCTCATCAGTCCTAATCTGGCTAATGATTCACGTGGCGCAGCTGTGATATTAAATGAAGATGAGTCGGTCAGCATCATGATTAACGAAGAAGACCATCTGCGGATCCAATGTCTGTTCCCGGGTCTTCAGGTAAGAGAAGCATGGGAACGTGCGACAGCCATCGATGATATCTTCGAATCGGCTGTGAATTACGCTTTTGATGATAAAAGAGGATACTTGACCAGTTGTCCCACCAATGTGGGTACAGGGCTGCGTGCCTCAGTAATGCTGCATTTGCCAGCACTAGTAATGACCCAACAGATCAATCGCATATTGTCAGCAGTGAACCAAGTGGGATTGACTGTAAGAGGAATTTATGGTGAGGGCAGCGAAGCAGTAGGGAACATCTTTCAAATTTCCAATCAGATTACTCTCGGTCAAACAGAAAGTGAAATCATCGAGAACCTTCACAGTGTAGTCACCCAGATTATAGAGCATGAACGAAATGCCCGTGAAAGGCTGCTTGTAGATTCCGCTTTAAGAATTACAGACCGAGTGAAAAGATCTTATGGGATTTTGTGTTACGCTGCTCTAATGGAGCTTAAAGAATCCGCACAACGGCTGTCTGATGTGAGACTTGGGGTTGACCTTGGTATACTGGAAGGCCCTTCGATTTCCGTGCTTAATGAGCTTAACGTTAAGACACAGCCAGGATTTCTGCAAAAAATGTTCGGTGACGAGATGAACGCCACTGAACGGGATATGTATCGGGCGAAACTGCTCCGAGAAACACTGGGAACACAACATTAATATAGATATTTATTATTCATGGAGGTGCAGGAGATATGATGTTTGGAAGATTTACGGAACGCGCACAAAAAGTGCTAGCGCTAGCGCAGGAAGAAGCTGTTCGTTTAGGACACAACAATATTGGCACAGAACATATTTTGCTAGGACTTATTCGTGAAGGAGACGGCATTGCTGCTAAAGCATTAATCGCTTTGGGTCTGGGTCTTGAGAAAATCCAGGACGAAGTGGAGACACTGATTGGCAGAGGCCAAGAACAACCTACGAACATTGCTTATACTCCTCGCGCCAAAAAAGTAATCGAGTTGTCGATGGACGAAGCCCGCAAGCTGGGACATACGTATGTCGGCACTGAGCATATTCTGCTAGGACTTATTCGTGAAGGAGAAGGTGTCGCGGCTCGTGTGCTTAATAACCTAGGCATCAGCTTGAACAAAGCTCGTCAGCAAGTGCTTCAGCTTCTGGGAAGCAGCGAGGCTGCATCCAGTCATAGCGGAACACCTGCTAATGTCAGCACACCTACTCTAGACGGCCTAGCACGCGATTTGACGGCTTATGCCAAGGATGGCAACCTGGATCCAGTTATCGGTCGTAGCAAGGAAATTGAACGTGTTATTCAGGTACTGAGCCGCCGGACGAAGAACAACCCGGTGTTGATAGGTGAACCTGGGGTTGGTAAAACAGCTATTGCTGAAGGCTTGGCCCAAAAAATCATTAATAATGAAATTCCAGAAACACTGCGCGACAAACGCGTAATGACGCTCGATATGGGCTCTGTAGTGGCTGGTACTAAATATCGCGGTGAGTTTGAAGACCGCCTCAAGAAAATCATGGATGAGATTCGCCAAGCGGGGAATATCGTACTCTTTATCGATGAGCTTCATACGCTGATCGGTGCTGGTGGCGCAGAAGGTGCTATTGATGCTTCCAACATTCTTAAGCCGGCTTTAGCCCGCGGAGAACTTCAGTGCATCGGTGCGACTACGCTGGATGAATATCGTAAATATATTGAAAAAGATGCAGCTTTGGAGCGCCGTTTCCAACCGATTACGGTGGATCAGCCATCTCCAGAAGAAGCGGTACAAATTTTATTTGGACTTCGCGATCGTTATGAAGCACATCACCGTGTGAAAATTACGGATGAAGCTATCGTGGAAGCTGTAAAGCTGTCTGATCGTTACATTCCGGATCGTTTCCTGCCGGATAAAGCCATTGACCTTATCGATGAAGCAGGGTCTAAAGTAAGGCTTCACTCTTACACTATCCCGCCAAATCTGAAGGAACTAGAAATGCGCTTGGATGATATCCGCAAGGAGAAGGATTCTGCTGTTCAGAGCCAAGAGTTTGAGAAAGCGGCTGCCCTGCGTGATACGGAGCAAAAAATCCGTGAAGAGCTTGATACGACTAAGAACCAGTGGAAAGAAAAACAAGGACGCACCGATTCTGAAGTTACACCTGAAGATATCGCACAGGTTGTTGCAAGCTGGACGGGAATCCCTGTAAGCAAGCTGAAGGAAGAAGAGACCGACCGTCTGCTTAACATGGAAGCTCTGCTGCATGAACGAGTGATTGGTCAGGACGAAGCTGTTAAGGCTGTCAGCCGGGCATTGCGCCGGGCGCGTGCGGGTCTTAAAGATCCGAAACGTCCAATGGGCTCCTTTATCTTCCTCGGTCCTACGGGTGTAGGTAAAACTGAGTTGGCACGTGCGCTTGCTGAAGCCATGTTCGGCGATGAGAATGCGGTCATCCGTATTGATATGTCGGAATACATGGAGAAGCACTCCACGTCCCGTTTAGTTGGTGCCCCTCCTGGATATGTCGGCTATGAAGAAGGCGGCCAATTAACAGAGAAGGTACGTCGTAAACCATACTCTGTAGTACTGCTTGATGAAATTGAAAAAGCACATCCGGAAGTATTCAACATTTTACTGCAAGTGCTTGAAGATGGTCGCCTTACCGACTCCAAAGGCCGGGTAGTTGACTTCCGCAATACACTTATCATTCTGACCTCTAACGTAGGCGCACAGGCAATCAAGAAGAATTCAACGCTTGGATTCACGGCTGTGCAAGATGCAGGAGCAGAATACGGCAATATGAAGGGCAAGGTTATGGAAGAGCTCAAGAAGAGCTTCCGTCCAGAGTTCTTGAACCGGATCGACGAAATCATCGTCTTCCACTCACTCGATGAGAAACATATCGCTGAGATCGTTACGTTGATGTCTGATGAGCTGCGCAAGCGCCTGCGTGAATATGATGTTGATTTCGTACTCACGGATGCAGCGAAGGCCTTCTTGGCTAAAGAAGGTTATGACCCAGCCTTTGGTGCACGTCCATTGCGCCGGGCAATTCAGAAGCATATTGAGGACCGTCTTTCTGAGGAATTGTTGAGAGGAAATATCCAAAAGGGTGATTCCCTCAATATTGATGAGGTCGGCGGAGAACTTGTGGTGACTAAAGTGGACGCTCCAGTAGCGCCAGCGCTTGAAAAAGAAGTAGAATCCGAATAAAATAAACAAGGCTTTCGCTCCTTATTTATAGAGGAGCGGAAGCTTTTTTTATTGGAAATAGATCAATTTAAAATATACATTTAATGCAAATACCGAATGACCTTTCGTTAAAGGGGTAGAAATGGTAAACTTTCATTAGAAGAAAATGATCCGAATTGTAAACAGTTCGGACCGTAAGGAGAACAAATGGCTAAAGCAAAAACAAAATTTTTTTGCACCGACTGTGGATACGAATCGCCAAAATGGTTCGGGAAATGCCCAGGGTGCCAGGCTTGGAACTCCATGGTGGAGGAAACGGAAAGCGTAGTCAAAACACAGGGAATGAATGCCCCTATTTTTCATAGTAAAGAAAAGGCACAGTCGATCATAAGTATAGAAAGTGACAAGGAACCGCGCATACTGACAGGTATAGGTGAGCTTAACCGTGTTCTCGGTGGGGGGATCGTACCAGGATCGCTGGTACTAGTAGGGGGAGACCCAGGAATCGGTAAATCTACGCTCTTATTACAGACCTCGCACGCCCTTACAACACAGGGATTGCGAGTACTGTATATCTCGGGCGAAGAATCGGTAAGGCAAACTAAACTGCGCGCGGATCGCCTCGATGCGTTGTCAACGGAGCTTTATGTACTTTGTGAGACAAATATGGAAAGCATAGAAGAAGCGATCGAACAAATCCAGCCACAATTTCTTGTCATCGATTCTATTCAGACCGTATTTATGCCAGAAGTAACGAGTGCGCCAGGCAGCGTGACCCAGGTTCGGGAGTGTACGACAAGATTTATGCGTATCGCTAAGATTCGTGGAATTGCAACAGTTCTCGTTGGTCATGTTACCAAGGAAGGGGCTATTGCTGGACCACGGATGCTTGAACATATGGTGGACTGCGTGCTGTATTTTGAGGGTGAGCGGCATCATACGTATAGACTTTTGCGGGCTGTAAAAAACCGCTTTGGCTCTACGAATGAAATCGGCATTTTCGAAATGGGTGAAGCGGGGCTTACCGAAGTAGAGAATCCATCGGAGCTCTTTTTATCGGAACGTCCGCTTGGCGTGGCTGGTTCTACTGTGGTGGCTAGTATGGAGGGAACTAGACCTGTGCTTGTAGAACTTCAGGCACTTGTTGCTGCCACCCACTTCCCTTCCCCACGGCGAATGTGCACAGGCATGGATCACCAGCGGATGGCACTTATTATCGCTGTACTCGAGAAACGGATGGGCATGTTCCTGCAGAATCAGGATGCATACCTTAATGTTGCCGGGGGAGTAAAGCTGGATGAACCGGCGATTGATCTAGCTGTAGCAATTAGTATCGCCTCCAGTTTTCGTGATATTTCAACAAAACCTTACGACGTTTTCTTCGGAGAAGTAGGACTTACCGGTGAGGTAAGAGGCGTTTCGCGCGCGGAAATGCGCGTTAAGGAGGCCGCAAAACTTGGCTTCCGGCGGGTGATTATGCCTGAAAAGAGCATGAAGGGATGGAAGCACCCGCAAGATATCCAGATTATTGGCGTCAGTACCGTAGCAGATGCACTATCGGTCGCGTTAGATTAGGGGGCACAGGGATATGAAAGAATATAACCAATTAGAGAATATGAATGATCTGCTCAGACTGGCGGCACCGGGTACACCTTTTCGGGAAGGTTTGGAGAATGTGCTGCGCGCTAAGACAGGGGCACTTATTGTCGTAGGGTACAGTCCTGAGGTGATGGACGTAGTGGATGGCGGATTCTCCATTAACTGCGATTTTTCGCCCAATTATTTATATGAGCTAGCTAAAATGGACGGAGCTATTATTCTAAGTGAGGATTTAAAGCGTATATTGTATGCTAATACACAACTTATACCGGATTCTTCTATCTCATCCATCGAGACGGGGATCCGTCACCGGACCGCGGAGCGGGTAGCGAAGCAAACGGGTAAGCTGGTGGTTTCCATTTCACAACGCCGCAATATCATCACGCTTTATCAAGGCTCGATACGTTATGCACTCAAAGAGATCGGGGCTATTTTGGCAAAGGCTAACCAAGCGATTCAGACACTCGAGAAGTATAAAGCAGTGCTCACGCAAGGACTGACGAATTTGTCAGCTTCAGAATATGAGGGCATTGTTACCGTTGCTGAAGTAGTGGGTGTTATCCAGCGTGTAGAGATGGTTTTGCGCATAAAAATGGAGATCAAACGCTATATCAACGAATTGGGCAACGAAGGACGCCTGATCAGCATGCAGATGGAAGAACTGGTTGGAAATACAGAGGAAGAAGCATGGCTTCTATACAGAGACTATGCTAAGGAAGAGCAGGAAGATAAAATCCGTGAAATTATCGCCGGTCTCAAACGGATAAGCGATGATGATCTGATGGATGACAACCATATTGCCCGTATACTGGGTTATTCTTCTACGGCAATTACCTCTGAAGAAGTGGTGACTCCACGTGGTTATCGCCTGCTTAACAAAATTCCGCGGCTTCCGAATGTGATCATTCACAATCTGGTGGAGCGGTTTGAAATGCTGCCTAATTTGATGTCCGCAAGCATAGCTGAATTGGATGAAGTGGACGGAATTGGGGAGGTGCGGGCCCGTAATATTCAGGATGGGCTCAAACGTTTACAGAAGCAAGTTCTTATTGACAGGCAAATGTAAATAACATACAATCACGTAATATTGGGGACGTTAAAGGCCAAAGTTAGAAAATTGAGGTGAAGAAATGATACAAAAATCAATTCCGAGTCTTTTTACGATAGGTAATTTGATGCTCGGAATGTTTGGTATCATGATGGCGTTTGACGGTAAGATTAGCATGGCCGCTATCATGGTTATTATTGCTATGCTGTTAGACGGCTTAGATGGTCGAGTAGCTCGCGCTCTAAAATGCGAAAGCGAATTTGGCAAGGAGTTGGACTCCTTATCTGATGTCGTTTCTTTCGGAGTCGCACCGGCCGTTATTTTGTACGTCTCAAGCCTGCAGGATTTGAACTCTGCATTAGGCTGGACAGTAACTGCGATTTTTCCGGTGTTTGGTGCTTTGCGCTTAGCCCGTTTTAATGTTCGTCCGGGGGTTCCGGGTTATTTTATCGGTTTGCCAATTCCTGCTGCAGGTGGTGTACTGGCCACATTAGCTCTTTTTAATAAAGATGTTTCGGCTCCGTTTATGATCGTTGCTACACTGCTCTTATCCTATTTGATGGTCAGCACTGTTAAATATCCTAATTTTAAAAAGATTGGATTGCCGAAAAAAGCGGTGGTTGGAGCGCCAGTGGTTATTGTTGTTGCAGTGGCTGTAGCTGTTGTGTTCCCAGAGCAAATCGCTAAGCTGATCTTTGTCTTACTTGGAATTTATGCATTATACGGCTTTAAGCAAAATATTGATCGGTTGACAGCCAGACGCCGTCATCGTCGTCGTAGTCGTTCAGAGGATAAAGTGTACCATTCCAAGAACGGTTAATCGGTCCAAAAGGTAAGGTAACTGAATAAATTATGACCAAAGGTTTTGTCTTCCCTGGGGGATGGCAAAGCCTTTTTGCATTTCCAGCGCTACCCTAAGTTTATCGTCTTGAAAATTGGAACATACTGGTGAGGAATAGATCCATTTAGGATGAATAAAAAGGAGGTGCGTTAGGTTATGTGGAAAAAAGTGATTTTGTCTTTTGCCTTAATATGTGGTGCTTGGTCAGGTTTTTCGCTATACCATGCGCTCGAAAGAGGATTCCCCAAGGGGATGGAAAAGCTGGGTGAAAGCTTACCTGTAGAAGGAAGCATTTTATTTACAGTGCTGGGTGCCATTATTTTTTTGTTTGCGGGGTCTTTATGCGCGGAATGGGGAGGTTCAAAACTGCGGGAGGCGGTTCACTACTGTTCGCGTATTCCAATGAATGAATTAGCTGCAAGTGCAGCTGGGTTAACAGGGGGGCTTCTGTTATCTCTCCTGTTATACCCTGCAATGATCTGGCTTGGGAAAGCTGGGCAGCTGCTGCAAGTGCCAGCTACGTTAGCTTTTGGATATCTGGGGCTGCGGATCGGTTTGGAGAAAAAAGAGGAGCTAGCTGCACTGTGGACATCTGGACGCTGGGGTCAAGCGGCTGAGCCGGAAGGCCGCGGGCTTGAGGAACATAAAATTCTCGACACAAGTGTTATTATCGATGGAAGAATCGCTGACATTTGTAAGACGGGATTTATTGAGGGAACCATTGTCATACCTGAATTCGTGCTTGAAGAGCTCCAGCATATTGCTGATTCTTCGGATCTGTTGAAGCGGAACCGGGGACGGCGTGGGCTTGATATTCTCAATAAAATTCAAAAAGAGCTTGATGTGAAGGTATTGATCTATGAGGGAGATTTTGAAGAAATCTCTGAGGTTGACAGTAAGTTAGTGAAGTTAGCGAAGGTACTCCAAGGTAAAGTAGTCACTAATGATTTCAACTTAAATAAGGTTTGCGAATTGCAGGGTGTTTCCGTTCTGAATATTAACGATCTGGCGAATGCTGTGAAGCCTGTAGTGCTGCCTGGTGAGGAAATCGTAGTTCAGGTCATTAAGGATGGCAAAGAACATGGGCAAGGGGTAGCCTACTTAGACGATGGAACGATGATTGTTGTAGAAGGCGGACGTGAATATATCGGGACTACGATGGAGGTTCTGGTCACTAGCGTGCTGCAAACTTCGGCTGGCCGAATGATATTTGCTAAGCCAAAACTTTTGGAAAAAGCGCAATAAGTGAAGATAAAGTGTATGGGGACTGTCCTATGGGTTGGAAATGCCCGCCAAACACGTTATGATGGGATTATACGTGAAAGACAGGAGCCAGATTAATGTCAAACAGTGTGGGCGTCGTCATTGTGGCGGCAGGCAGAGGAACGCGAATGGGAACTCCGGAGAGCAAGCAATATTTGTTACTGCAGGGGAAGCCGATTATCGTTCATACGCTGGAGGTATTCCAGCAGCACGAATTGATCTCTGAAATCGTGCTCGTAACCGGTGAAGAGGATATTGAACGCTGCCGGGAATGGATACAGCTCTATAAGCTGGACAAGGTTAAGGCTATAGTAACTGGTGGATCTGAGCGTCAGCATTCCGTACATAAAGGGTTGTTGAAACTTACGACACAGTGGGTAATGGTACATGATGGTGTTCGTCCGTTTGTACAGCCGAATGAAATTGAGGCTTGCTACGAACGAGCGAAGCAGATGGGTGCTTCGGTTCTTGCTGTACCCGTTAAGGATACGATCAAACAGGTGGATAATGAAGGACAAGTACTGTCTACGCCGGATCGGCGAAGTCTGTGGGCGATTCAAACCCCGCAGACTTTTCGTCTTTCTGATTTGCTGGAGGCTTATGCAGCGGCAGAGCGGGATGGCTTTCTGGGCACCGATGACTCCAGCTTGGCGGAGCGTGCGGGGATTCCGGTTTCTGTGGTAGAGGGAAGCTACAGAAATATTAAGATTACGACACCTGATGATTTGGATTATGCAGAATTCACAGAAAGAAACAGGGGAGAGGGACAATCATGATCGCTGTAGGACAAGGATTTGATGTGCATCAGCTGGTAGAGGGCAGGCCTTGTATTATTGGGGGAGTTACGATTCCTTACGAAAAAGGATTGCTTGGGCATTCCGATGCAGATGTGCTGCTGCATGCAGTTAGTGACGCGATTCTAGGCGCACTTGGACTTGGTGATATTGGCAGACATTTTCCGGATACAGATCCAGCCTTTAAGGACGCAGATAGCTTGAAGTTATTAGAAGAGGTATGGGCACTTGCTCGTGAGCGAGGATATAAGCTGGGAAATATCGATTCAACGATTATCGCCCAAAAGCCTAAGATGGCTCCGTACATTCCACAAATGACCGAGATTATTGCACGTGCACTTAATGCCGACCCGTCCAAGGTGAATGTTAAAGCTACTACAACTGAGCAGCTTGGTTTTGCCGGACGCGGCGAAGGAATTGCCGCACAATCTATTGTCTGTCTACTCCAAGATGTGATATCATCTTGAGATGGTCTAAGTAGTAAATTAAGTTCAACCATATGAAGCGGAGGGAATACAATGACGGATGAAGTCCGGGTGCGTTACGCACCGAGCCCTACGGGACATTTACATATAGGTAACGCCAGAACGGCGCTGTTTAACTATCTGTTCGCCCGTAATAAAGGCGGTAAATTCATTATCAGAATTGAAGATACAGACGTAAAGCGCAATGTCGCTGGTGGTGAAGAGAGCCAGCTTAAGTATTTGAAATGGCTGGGTATGGATTGGGATGAGAGCGTTGATGTTGGCGGAGAGTACGGACCCTACCGTCAGACAGAACGTCTTGACTTATATCGTGTACATTGGCAGGATTTGCTGGACAGAGGTTTGGCTTACCGCTGCTATTGCACAGAGGAAGAGCTGGAAGCGGAACGTGAAGAACAGACTGCCCGCGGAGAAACGCCTCGTTATTCTGGCAAACACCGTGATCTGACTGAAGAGCAACGTTTAGCTTTTGAAGCTGAGGGACGAGTGGCTAGCATTCGCTTCCGTGTGCCAGAAGATCGTACGTATGCGTTTGATGATCTCGTAAAAGGCAGTATTTCTTTTGACACAAAAGAAATGGGTGACTTTGTTATTGTGAAGAAGGACGGAATTCCGACCTATAACTTCGCGGTAGCTGTTGACGATCATCTGATGGCTATTACTCACGTATTGCGTGGAGAAGACCATATTTCCAACACACCCCGCCAGCTTATGATCTATGAAGCGCTTGGCTGGGAGCCACCTTTATTTGGTCACATGACGCTTATTGTTGGCGACAACCACAAGAAGCTCAGCAAACGGGATGAATCCGTTATTCAGTTTATCGAGCAATATGATGAATTGGGTTACTTACCTGAGGCTCTGGTTAACTTCATTTCTCTGCTTGGCTGGTCTCCAGAGGGAGAAGAAGAGATCTTCAGTAAAGAAGAACTTATTTCTATTTTTGATGCGGACCGTTTGTCCAAAAGCCCGGCTGTATTCGATAAAAACAAGCTGGCGCATCTGAATAATCATTATATTAAGCATGCTGATCCTAAACGGATCTCTGCGCTAGCTATTCCACATCTGCAAAAAGCGGGTAAAATACCTGCTGAGCTGAACGAAGAGCAACAAGCATGGGCGGAAAGCCTTGTCGCGTTGTATCAAGAGCAGATGACTGCAGCTTCTGACATCGTGGCGCTATCGGAACTGTTCTTCCGCAGTCACCTAGAGTTAGAGACGGAAGCAGCGCAGGTTCTGGCTGAAAGCCAAGTTCCTGAGGTATTGTCTGCTTTTCTGGCTAAGGTTGAAGCCTGTCAGGATTTCAGTGCAAGCAACATGGCTGTTCTGATTAAGGAAGTACAGAAAGAAACAGGTCATAAGGGCAAAGCACTCTTTATGCCAATTCGTGTGGCTCTGACCGGACAAACGCACGGACGTGATCTTAATATAACCATTGCTTTGCTCGGCAAAAACCGGGTCATCGAACGTTTGAAATCACAAATTAAGGGCGCTTAAGGTCGTATTTCATACGACTAAACCCCCTTGTCAGTATCTTGTCTTTTGCGCTAAGATAGAATTATATGATAATAGCTGTGATCAGGAGAAGTACGTCCATTGAAGACAATTGCCAGAGAGAATAACCGAGAAAGGGACACCCTTTCGGGCTGGGAGTTATTCATTTGTCCGGGGCAGAACATGCGCCTGTGAGCTGCACGGTTGAATGACCTTTTTAAGGCTCATTAGATCGCGCCGGGAACGTCGCCGTTAATGATGCCAAGTGGAACGAAGAAATTCTGCCGTTTGTTACAATAGCGGCTCATTTGATTCGTTCAAGCAGAGTGGAACCGCGGTTAAACGTCTCTGCAGCATTATGCTGCAGGGGCGTTTTTTGTCTAAATATAAGCAAAAATAATTTTCATACAATACTCTTTGTCTTATATTTCTACGAGATAACAAACCAAGCGAACACTCACCGCATATGTATGATAAGGATGATGGGCCTGGAGACAATACCTTTCTTATGTACCTGTAAACAGGAGATAAGGAAGTTAAGAAGAGAGGAACCGTGATGTTTAAGCATATTAAGTCGGACATTCGGGCGGTATTTGATAACGATCCTGCTGCCCGCAGCTGGTTCGAGGTTGTCTTCACATATGCCGGCTTGCACGCCATTTGGGGTCACCGGATCGCCCACTCTTTTTTCAAACGCCGCTGGTATACAATGGCTCGTATGGTTTCGCAGTTTAGCAGATTTATGACTGGTGTTGAGATCCATCCTGGAGCTGTCATCGGAAATAGGCTGTTTATCGACCATGGTATGGGGATTGTTATTGGAGAAACCTGCGAAATCGGTGATGATGTTATAATCTATCAAGGGGTTACGCTTGGAGGAACAGGAAAAGAAAAAGGTAAGCGACATCCCACGGTCGGCAACAATGTAGTTATTGGTTCCGGTGCGAAGGTTTTAGGATCTTTTCGTATTGGTGACAATTCAAATATAGGTTCGAATGCAGTTGTGTTGCGTGAAGTGCCTAACAACAGTACAGTAGTAGGGAATCCAGGTCGTGTGGTAAAACGTAATGGAGAACGGGTATCCGATCGGCTCGATCATACGAAGATGCCTGACCCGCTTGTCGATTCATTGCGGTTTTTGCAGAAAGAAATCGAAGAAATTAGGGAAAAGCTTGGCGCAGAAGATAAACAAAAAACCGCACAGCGGATAGCAGAAGCTCAGCAGTATATTGGTGACTACGAAATTTAAGCATCCCGGTATGAAGGAATCCGGAAGAACAGAAAGGGCTGGAATAAGGATGGCTTTACAAATATATAACACAATGACACGCAGCAAGGAGCAGTTTGTGCCCCAGGAGCCGGGCAAAGTTAAGATGTATGTGTGTGGTCCAACCGTTTATGGATATATGCATATCGGAAATGCTAGACCTATAATTGTTTTTGATATGGTCCGGAATTACTTGGAGCAGTTAGGTAATGAGGTGCGTTATGTTACGAATTTCACGGATGTTGATGATAAACTGATTCGCAAAGCCGAAGAAATGAACACTACTGTAGCAGAGGTAGCGGAAACTTTCATTGCTGCTTACCGTGAGGATCTGGAAGGGCTTGGTGTTAAACCGGCAACCTTGAATCCCCGTGTAACGGAAAGCATGGAGCTGATCATTGGATTTATTAAAGAGCTTGAGGAAAAAGGATACGCATACGAAAGCGGCGGCGATGTATATTACCGCACTTCAAAATTTGAAGACTACGGTAAATTATCTCGTCAGAATCTGGATGAGCTGCAGTTTGGTATCCGTGTTGAGGTAGACTCACGTAAGGAAAAACCGGAGGATTTTGTGCTTTGGAAAGCAGCCAAACCTGGTGAAGTGCACTGGAGTAGCCCTTGGGGAGACGGACGTCCCGGCTGGCATATTGAATGCTCGGCTATGGCGCGAGAGTTCTTGGGAGATACGATTGATATCCATGGTGGTGGACAAGATTTGCAGTTCCCGCATCATGAATGTGAATGCGCTCAGACCGAAGCTCTGACTGGTAAACCACTCTCTAATTACTGGATGCATAATGGATTCATCAACATCGGAGACGAGAAAATGTCGAAATCGCTCGGTAATGGCTGGCTTGTAAAAGACATCCGTGAGCGTTTTAAAGCAGGAGCTATCCGCTATTTCATGCTATCGACCCATTACCGTAACCCGCTGAATTTCTCAGAGGAATCTATGACTTCCGCCGAAAAGAGCGTTGAACGGATCACGCTTGCAGAGAGTAACGTTAAACATCGGCTTGAACTCGCTGCTGATGGTGCTCAAGGTGAGGTCAACTCAGAGATTAATGATAAGCTGTCGGCTATAGTGGCCAATTTCCATGCTAGAATGCAGGATGACTTTAATACGCCTGATGCGATCACGGCTATGTTCGATTGGGTGAGCCTGGCAAACCATACGCTTGCGAATAACGAGGCTGCTCCTGCTGATTTTGCTGCATTACTGCAAGCTTTTGGCGAAATGAATGCTGTGCTGCGTTTGACGCCTGAACTGGAAGAGGAAATTGCAAGTGAAGAAGTTGAACGGTTGATCGCCGAGCGGGTTGAAGCTCGTAAGAATAAGAATTGGAGCCGGTCTGACGAGATCCGTGATGAATTAGGCCGCTTGGGCATATTGCTTGAGGATACTCCACAAGGAATGCGGTGGCGTCGTAAATGAGTGAGGAACGCAAGTTTAATAACGGATGGTTTCCTTATGAGCCTTCCAAACCTGCGCGACTACTTTCGCCTATTGTTCTAGCTTATGTAGGAGATGCTATCTATGAGGTGGCTGTTCGCCAGTATTTAGTATCTCTTCCTAATTTGCGTCCGAACCATTTGCATCGTTCTGCTACAGGGCTGGTATCCGCTAAAGCACAGTGTGCAATTCTGAACTTTTTGGAGCCTAGTCTCACGGAAGAAGAGAAGGATGTCGCCCGTCAGGGAAGAAATGCGAAATCGGGAAGTGTTCCTAAGAATGCGGATGTGCTTGAATACCGTCATGCTACAGCTTTTGAGTGCTTGATTGGTCACTTGTACTACACAGGACAACAGGAGAGAATAGAAGAAATTGTGCACAAGGGTATACAGTTTATGTTGAAACAGCCGTGATAGGCTTTGGCGAAATAGAAAATAGGAGAAGTGAACATGGAAGAAGAATTGAAGACTGAAGAGGAAATATTGGCAGGGAAGCATTCTGTGCTTGAAGCGCTTCGTGCTGGTCGTACATTAAATAAAATTTGGATTGCAGAGACAGCCCAGAAGCATCTGACAGCACCCATCGTTGCCGAAGCCCGGAAAGCGGGAATTGTCATTCAGCATGTGGACAAGCGTAAGCTGGATCAATTGGCACCAGGCGTGCAGCATCAAGGGGTGGTTGCACAAGCAGCACCATTTGCCTATGTTGAAGTGGATGATCTGTTAGCTATAGCAGAAGCCAAAGGAGAACCGGCATTCCTTATTTTGCTTGATGAAATTGAAGATCCTCATAACCTGGGCTCGATTCTGCGGACGGCGGATTGTACTGGAGTACATGGGGTAATCGTACCTAAACGCCGTTCGGCTCAGATAACTGCGACCGTGTCCAAAACATCCGCGGGTGCTGTGGAGTATGTTCCGGTTGCCCGGGTTACAAACCTGGGTCAGACCATTGACCGTCTAAAAGAGCAGGGAGTCTGGGTAGTAGGAACAGACGTGGATACCGATCAGAATCTATACCAATCCGATATTTTCACGGGTCCGGTAGCTGTTGTAATTGGCAATGAGAATAAAGGAATGGGACGCCTGATTCGTGAAAAATGTGATGTACTTCTTAAGCTGCCGATGGCCGGAAAGATCAATTCATTAAATGCCTCTGTCGCCGCAGGAGTCATTATGTATGAAGTGATACGCCGCCGGCAACAGCAGGGATAGCTATGGCCGACTGGCGCGATGTGCTGCTTGTGGATGGATATAACATGATCGGTGGCTGGCCGGAACTTGTGGCACTGTCCCAGATTGGTATGCAGGAAGCACGCGACCGCTTGATGGATTTGCTGGCAGATTACCAGGCTTTCTCTGGACGAAGAGTTATTGCTGTTTTTGATGCATACCGTGTTCCGGGGTTGGGAAGGTCTTTTGTCCAGGGTAAGGTCCAGGTATACTTCACCAAGGAAAAAGAAACCGCAGATGAATGCATTGAGCGACTGGTTGGGGAATATAGCAATCGGCGCCGGCAGATCTATGTGGCTACGAGTGATTTTATAGAGCAGCATATTATTTTTGCACAAGGTGCATTGCGAATTTCGGCAAGGGAATTGCATCTGGAAATTGAAGAGAATCAGAAACAAGTAAAAAAAGCTATTGAACCTGGCGGTGTCAGTTCTACTCGTCATTCTTTGGAAGACAAACTGCCTCCCGATGTGCGCAGTAAGTTGGAAAAATGGCGCAGACAGTGAGATCGAGGAAGAATCAGGAAATATTTTATTCCAATTTATGCTATTCTAGATTGATTTTGGACAAACTTCGGTTGACGGTGGAAGGTAACATAATATATACTGATCCTATATTTCGCGAAGTAACGATGTGTCTTGCGTTGCAGCCGGGGGGATTCTTGGTGAGTGTCGACCTCAAGGAAATAATGCTGTCTGAGTATGATTTCATAAGTGATGAAGATATTGTCGAGGCTTTCCGTGGTGGCGACAGTGGCGCATTAGAACACTTGATTAATAAATACCGTAACTTTGTACGTG
The DNA here is from genome assembly GCF_037992965.1 of Paenibacillus sp. FSL E2-0190. Lineage (NCBI taxonomy): Bacteria > Bacillati > Bacillota > Bacilli > Caryophanales > Paenibacillaceae > Paenibacillus > Paenibacillus sp. FSL E2-0190. Next base: position 6,387,981 of record NZ_CP150306.1, on the reverse strand, counting down.
CTAAAGCCCGCTCTTATTTCTTGATCGGGGCAGACCGTGAAGATATTGTACAAGAAGGAATGATTGGTCTATACAAGGCTATTCGTGACTTTAAAGGTGACAAGCTCTCTTCATTCAAGGCTTTTGCTGAGCTCTGCATTACACGACAGATTATAACGGCTATTAAGACGGCCACTCGTCAGAAACATATTCCGCTGAACTCTTATGTTTCCTTGGACAAGCCCATTTATGACGAAGATTCTGATAGAACACTTATGGATGTCATTTGTGGAACACAGGTTCTAGATCCAGAAGAGCTAATTATTAATCAAGAAGAATTCATTGGTCTTGAAGATAAGATGGCGGAGATTCTAAGTGACTTGGAGCGCAAGGTTCTGATGTTGTATTTAGACGGAAGATCCTATCAAGAGATTGCTGAAGATCTTAAGCGGCATGTAAAGTCTATTGATAACGCTCTACAACGAGTAAAAAGGAAATTAGAAAGATATCTAGAAGTACGTGACAATTGATGATATAATGAACAAGAGAGGGCTCGGACATCGAGTTCTTTTTTTTAGTCTTTTTGAAATCACTCGGATAGAATTAGGTGCTTGCACCATAAATTACTATTTGAGCCGATTTTAGTCGTTGCCGTTGAAGGTAGGTTTATACACAGACGGAATACCCCATAATGGTAAGGAAGACAGCGAAGTGTGAGGAAGAGATAGACCCAAAGACAGGGTACGGCCATATGACTACTAAACCCGGAATTACCCAGTGCAGAACGGAATTCTTTCGTTGACACAGACCTTGACATTATGCTAAAGTGTTTTAGGTAGGCCTAAATTCGCGGCTTTTTTTTAGGATCAATATTTGCGTCTTCTAATGTGAATTAGAAGGACGTCTCGGGAGGTGCACATCATGCGGGTAATTATCACTTTGGCTTGTACAAGTTGCAAACAAAGAAACTATGCGACTACCAAAAACAAGCGAAATCACCCCGACCGCATGGAGATGAAGAAATTTTGCAAGTATTGTAACTCGCAAACTCCTCATCGCGAAACCAGATAGTCTGTGGAGGTGTAGTCGGCATGAAACGTAGTTTCAAGTCTATGTTTTCCTTTTTCACTGAGAGCTGGAGTGAACTCAAAAAGGTTCGCTGGCCAAGTCGTAAAGAATTGACCAACTATACATTGATCGTTCTCGGTACGATTGTAGTTGTCGCTATTTACTTCTGGGTTCTGGACATCGGTATTTCCGCTGTGATTGAAGCGATTATTTAGAGAGGTCCCAGGTGGCTTGATATGGAAAAAAGATGGTATGTCGTTCATACCTATTCTGGGTATGAGAATAAGGTCAAAGCCAATTTGGAAAAGCGCGTTGAGTCCATGGGCATGGAAGACAAAATATTCCGCGTTCTTGTTCCTATGGAAGAAGAAATCGTAAACAAAGACGGTAAGAAAAAAACCGTTATGCGTAAAGTTTACCCCGGATATGTTTTGGTGGAAATGGTTCAGACTGATGATTCCTGGTATGTTGTCCGCAATACTCCGGGCGTTACTGGATTTGTTGGTTCGACAGGCTCAGGGTCTAAACCAACAGCTTTGCTTCCGGAAGAGGTAGAACAAATTCTGAAGCATATGGGCATGGTTGAACCTAAAGCGAAGATTGATTTCGAAATCAAGGAATCCGTACGTATTATGGTTGGTCCGTTTGCGAATTTTGTGGGCTCCGTGGAAGAAATTTTGGCTGACAAGAGCAAGATCAAAGTGCATGTTAACATGTTTGGACGGGAAACCCCGCTAGAGTTGGATTTCACTCAAGTGGAGAAAATATAACATAAGCTAGGGTTTCTTGTGGGAGAGCGCTATTGGCGTTCGAAGACCACTATTTTTGCAAGGAGGTGTCACTCATGGCTAAAAAAGTTATTAAAATGGTGAAACTGCAGATTCCTGCAGGGAAAGCGAATCCAGCGCCTCCAGTAGGTCCGGCGTTAGGTCAAGCAGGTGTCAACATCATGGCATTCTGTAAGGAATTTAATGCTCGTACTGCCGACCAGGCTGGCTTGATCATTCCGGTTGAAATTACAGTATTTGAAGACCGTTCCTTTACTTTCATCACTAAAACTCCTCCGGCTGCTGTTCTGCTTCGCATCGCTGCTAAAGTAGAAAAAGGATCCGGCGAACCAAACAAGAAAAAAGTAGCAAAAATCGGCCGCGCTGCGGTACGTGAAATTGCTGAAACAAAAATGCCTGACCTTAACGCTGCAACTGTTGAAGCTGCAATGCGTATGGTTGAAGGTACTGCCCGCAGTATGGGTATCACAATCGAAGACTAGTAGTTTTCGAAGAATCGGTCATTCGTGACCCGCAAGTATGTGGGAGGAATTTCCGCTAACACCACAAAGGAGGAACATTTTCATGGCTAAACATGGTAAGAAATACCAAGAAGCTGCTAAGCTGATCAACAGCGAAGCAACTTACGAGCCTTCAGAAGCTGTAGAGCTTGTGAAAAAGGCAGCGACTGCTAAGTTCGACGAAACCGTTGAAGCAGCAGTTCGTCTGGGTGTAGACCCGCGTAAACAAGACCAAGCAGTTCGTGGTGTTGTTGTCCTGCCTCACGGCACTGGTAAAACACAACGCGTGCTTGTATTTGCAAAAGGTGAAAAAGCGAAAGAGGCTGAAGCTGCTGGCGCTGATTTTGTTGGTGATCAAGACATGATCAACAAAATTCAACAAGGCTGGTTTGAATTTGATGTCTGCGTAGCTACACCTGATATGATGAGTGAAGTCGGTAAACTGGGTCGTCTGCTTGGTGGTAAAGGTCTTATGCCTAACCCTAAAGCTGGCACAGTTACATTCGATGTTTCCAAGGCTGTGCAAGAAATCAAAGCCGGTAAAATCGAATACCGTCTCGACAAAGCAGGTCAAATTCACGCGCCAATCGGCAAAGTGTCCTTTGATGCTGCACAATTGAACGATAACCTTAAAGCTCTTATCGACGCTTTGAACCGTGCGAAACCAGCTGCTGCTAAAGGTGTATACCTTAAAGGCATCTCGATTTCTTCCACAATGGGACCTAGCGCTCGTGTGAACACAACCGTCTTCAGATAATTAAGGGTTGACTCTTTGAGTCAATTTTGATAATCTATAACAGTTGTGAAACTTAAGGTATCAATCTTAACCTTGAATATGCTTACCGTAGACAGTAGGTGCCTTAGTGCTTAATTTCCTACCGAGGTGTTGTGATAGAAACAAGAAGTAACGAGCTCGCTCGTATAACTTTCGTTTTATCAAGCCTTCGTGATTCTGCGGAGGCTTTTCTACTGCCTGCGTAGGAGCGGTGAAGCTTTCCTTGGAAAGAACGCCGACACATAAATTTTCAGGAGGTGTATACATTGGCAAATGCAAAAGTAATTCAAGCAAAACAAGACGCGGTTGACGTCGTTACTGCAAAACTGCAAAACAGTCTTTCGACTGTTGTAGCTGACTACCGTGGATTGAACGTTTCCCAAGTGACTGAACTGCGTAAGCAACTTCGTGAAGCTGGCGTTGAGTTTCAAGTCCTGAAGAACACATTGCTGCGTCGCGCAACTGCTGCGGCTGAGTTGAGTGAATTGGATGAAGTTTTGACTGGTCCAACAGCTATCGCATTCAGCACAACTGATGCAGTAGCACCAGCTAAAATTTTGAACGATTTCGCCAAGAAAAACGACGCTTTGAAATTGAAAGGCGGCGTAGTTGAAGGTCGTGTCATTGACGCGGAACAACTGAAAGCACTGGCTGAGCTTCCATCCCGCGATGGTTTGCTGTCCATGCTGCTTAGCGTACTTCAAGCTCCAATGCGCAACTTCGCGCTTGCAGTTAAAGCTGTTGCTGAAAAAGAAGAACAAAGCGCGTAAGCCTTTGACTCTTGCAGCATAATCAATACCACAAATAAATTTAAATATAAAATGGAGGTTCAATCATGAGTAAAGAAGCAATCTTGGAAGCAATTAAAGGCATGAGCGTATTGGAACTGAACGACCTGGTTAAAGCAATTGAAGAAGAATTCGGCGTAACTGCAGCAGCTCCAGTAGCAGCTGGCGGTGCAGTAGCAGCAGTAGCTGAAGAGCAATCCGAATTTGACGTAATTTTGACAGGCGCTGGCGCTTCCAAAATCAACGTTATCAAAATCGTTCGCGAAATCACTGGTCTTGGCTTGAAAGAAGCTAAAGATCTTGTAGACAACGCACCAAAAGCAATCAAAGAAAAAGTAAGCAAAGACGAAGCCGAAGCTACTAAAGCAAAATTGGAAGAAGCAGGCGCAGCTGTAGAAGTGAAGTAATTCCTTCTATTACTGAAAACCCCTTGAACTTGTTCAAGGGGTTTGTTTTATAAATAGAGTTAGTAGGGCGTATATACCAACTGCTAACATAATAGGAAAGGGAGGAAAGAGATGTCGCAACATTATTATTCGCAGCAGCCGGAAGTACGTCATGACAGGCGTAGCATTGATACCGTACTAAGAGGCAAAAGCTTTCGTTTTACGAGCGATGCCGGTGTATTCTCTAAAGGGGACATCGATTACGGTAGCCGAGTTCTTATTGAAGCTATGATAATTCCGGACGGTTCAGCGGTGCTTGATGTAGGTTGTGGTTATGGGCCGATTGGATTAAGTGCAGCATACCTAGCTCCCAAAGGACATGTAACCATGATTGATATTAACAGTCGTGCGGTAGAACTGGCGCGTGAGAATGCTCAGCACAATGGAATCCGGAATGTTACGATAATGGAAAGCGATGTGCTCGGCGCATTGAATGAGCAGCAGAAGTTCGATGTGATTCTAACTAATCCTCCGATTCGTGCAGGAAAAGCTGTAGTGCATAAGATTTTTGAAGATGCGTATGAACATTTAAATGAGGGTGGCTATCTGTGGATTGTAATTCAGAAGAAGCAGGGCGCTCCATCCGCAGTGGCAAAACTAGAAAGCTTGTTCTCAATGGTGGAAGAAGTGGGGAAAGACAAAGGCTATCGTATTATTAAAGCACAAAAATAAAATACAATAGGTTATTGACATGTGATAGTGATAATGGTATTATTATAAAATGTCAGTATTAAGATAGGCTCCATGTCTTTAGTTTGCTGAAATGTCAAGCAATATATTGTCGCCCGGCTAGCGCATGCCGCACGGCAAGTTTTTGCGAGTTGGTTGTCTATGCTCTAACGCAGCGAATGCTACGTGGTAATAGATAATAGCGCATAAACTATTGCTTGGTGACGTATAATATGTACGTTTTGGGCAAATCTACTTGATAAGGAGTATTTTGGTCATGGATAAATGCGCTCTTTTTTCGAAGATTTCGATAAGGGCTTTTCTTTTATTTATGACTGAATCCTTGTAGCATGGTTCCATTATACGGTTCCAAACAAGGGTTCGCAATCAATTTTTAAGTGAGTAGACATGAGGGGTGAGTAAAGTTGGCAGGACATCTTGTTCAGTATGGTCGACGCACTCGGCGGAGCTATGCGAGAATTAACGAGGTACTCGAGGTCCCGAACCTGATCGAGATCCAACAAAAATCGTATGATTGGTTTTTGGAGGAAGGATTGCGGGAAATGTTTCAGGACATCTCGCCGATCCAGGATTTCACAGGTAATTTGGTACTAGAGTTCATTGATTACAGCCTGGGTGAACCGAAATATACGGTTGACGACGCTAAAGAGCGGGACGTAACGTATGCGGCTCCTCTGCGTGTAAAGGTGCGGCTCATTAATAAAGAGACCGGTGAGGTTAAAGAGCAGGAAGTGTTCATGGGAGATTTCCCGCTGATGACGGAGACCGGCACTTTTATTATTAATGGTGCGGAACGGGTTATTGTCAGCCAGTTGGTTCGCTCTCCAAGCGTCTATTTCAGCACAAAAGTGGATAAGAACGGCAAAAAAACCTACACCGCCACAGTAATCCCGAACCGCGGAGCCTGGTTGGAACTTGAAACCGATGCTAAGGACATTATGTATGTTCGTATCGATCGGACTCGTAAAATTCCTGTTACCGTACTTTTGCGTGCTCTCGGTTTCGGTAGTGATGCCGAAATTCTGGAATTGCTTGGCAATGATGAATATATTCGCAATACGCTGGATAAAGACAACACGGACTCCACGGAGAAGGCGCTTATTGAAATTTATGAGCGTTTGCGTCCGGGCGAACCGCCGACACTAGACAATGCCAAAAGTTTGCTGGTTGCGCGTTTCTTTGATCCAAAACGCTACGACCTAGCTAATGTAGGCCGTTACAAAATTAATAAAAAGCTACACATTAAGAACCGTCTTTTCAATCAACGTCTTGCTCAGCCTTTGGTTGACGACTCTACTGGAGAAATCCTGGCAGAATCCGGCCAAATGGTCGATCGTAGACTGCTTGATGAATTGATTCCATATTTCGAAAAGAATGTTGCCTTTAAAAACTACCGTGTTACTGGTGGAGTTATGGACAGCGAAGATATTCCTCTTCAAACAATTGACGTATTCTCGCCAATTGAAGAAGGCCGGGTTATTAAGCTGATCGCTAACGGCAATATCGACAAATCTGTTAAGCATATTACTCAAGCTGATATTATATCCTCAATCAGCTACTTTATTAATTTGCTTCACGGAATTGGCAATACCGATGATATTGACCACTTGGGTAACCGTCGTCTGCGTTCTGTAGGTGAACTCTTGCAGAATCAGTTCCGTATCGGTTTGTCCCGGATGGAACGTGTTGTACGTGAAAGAATGTCGATTCAGGATGCTAATGCGATTACGCCTCAGGCTCTGATCAATATTCGTCCGGTCATCGCGTCTATTAAAGAGTTCTTCGGTAGCTCCCAGCTATCTCAATTTATGGATCAGACGAACCCGCTTGCGGAACTTACGCATAAACGTCGTCTGTCCGCCCTCGGACCTGGTGGTTTGACACGTGAACGCGCGGGCTTTGAAGTTCGTGACGTCCATCACAGTCACTACGGTCGGATGTGTCCAATTGAAACGCCGGAAGGTCCAAACATCGGGTTGATCAACTCCTTGTCTACCTTTGCCCGCATCAATGAATACGGCTTTATTGAAGCTCCGTATCGTTGGGTGGATCCGAAGACTGGCAAGGTGACTGAGCAAATTGACTATCTGACTGCTGATGAGGAAGATAATTATGTAGTTGCTCAGGCTAACGTGTTGATCGAAGAAGATGGCACCTTTAAAGAAGACATGGTAATCGTTCGTTACAACAAAGACTCAGACAACATTACAACGATGCCAAGTAATCGTGTCGATTACATGGACGTTTCGCCTAAACAGGTTGTATCTGTCGCTACGGCGCTCATTCCGTTCCTTGAGAACGATGACTCCAACCGCGCACTGATGGGATCTAACATGCAACGTCAAGCTGTTCCGCTTCTAATTCCAAAAGCTCCGCTGGTCGGAACAGGGATGGAACATAAATCCGCTAAGGATTCTGGCGTATGTATCGTTTCCAAGTATGACGGTATTATCGAACGTTCTTCAGCTAATGAAATTTGGCTGCGTCGCGTTGAGACTGTCGAAGGCAAGGAAGTTAAAGGCGATATCGTTAAATATAAATTACACAAATTTATGCGTTCTAACCAAGGTACCTGTATTAACCAACGTCCTCTAGCTAAAAGAGGGGACATTGTTAAGAAGGGTGATATCCTGGCAGACGGTCCTTCCACAGAAATGGGCGAACTTGCTCTTGGCCGTAACGTAGTCGTTGCGTTCATGACTTGGGAAGGTTACAACTACGAGGATGCGATCCTGTTAAGTGAAAAGCTGGTTAAGGAAGATGTATATACTTCGATTCATATCGAAGAATACGAATCTGAAGCTCGCGACACTAAATTGGGACCTGAAGAAATTACGCGCGATATTCCGAACGTCGGCGAAGAAGCTTTGCGCAATCTTGATGAGCGCGGAATCATCCGCATCGGTGCGGAAATCAGCGCTGGTGACATTCTGGTGGGTAAGGTTACTCCTAAGGGTGTAACTGAACTGACAGCAGAAGAACGTCTCCTGCACGCTATCTTTGGTGAGAAAGCTCGTGAAGTACGGGATACCTCTTTACGCGTTCCTCATGGTAGTGATGGTATTATCGTGGACGTTAAAGTCTTTACACGTGAGAACGGCGATGAGCTGCCTCCTGGTGTAAATCAATTGGTTCGTGTCTACATCGCTCAGAAACGTAAGATCTCTGAGGGAGACAAGATGGCCGGACGTCACGGTAACAAGGGTGTCGTTGCCCGTATCCTGCCAGAAGAAGATATGCCGTTCCTTCCGGACGGTACGCCAGTACAGGTTGTTCTTAACCCTCTGGGCGTTCCTTCTCGTATGAACATCGGACAGGTGCTTGAGGTCCATATTGGTATGGCCGCATTGCGTCTGGGAATTCACATTGCAACGCCGGTATTTGACGGAGCGCGTGAGTACGACGTGTTTGATACGATGGAAGAAGCAGGTATGCAGCGTAATGGTAAAACTGTACTGTATGATGGCCGTACAGGTGAACGCTTCGAACGTGAAGTTACTGTTGGTGTCATGCACATGATCAAACTGGCGCACATGGTTGATGATAAGATTCACGCCCGTTCAACAGGACCTTACTCGCTAGTTACGCAACAACCATTGGGTGGTAAAGCTCAATTTGGTGGACAGCGTTTCGGGGAGATGGAAGTGTGGGCGCTTGAAGCTTACGGTGCTGCATATACATTGCAAGAAATTTTGACCGTGAAATCCGATGACGTGGTTGGTCGCGTGAAGACGTACGAATCCATTGTCAAAGGTGAAAATGTACCGGAACCAGGTGTTCCTGAGTCGTTCAAGGTATTGATCAAAGAACTGCAGTCCCTGGGTATGGATGTTAAGATTCTTAGCGGTGACGAGCAGGAAATTGAAATGAGAGAATTGGACGATGAGGACGAGACGTCAGGTGACAAACTAAGCCTCAATTTAGAAGGTTCAGAAGTCGGAGTAGAATAATCAAGCTGGAGCTTAAAAGTTCCATTTTATAAAGGACCGCACGCCCTCTTTTGATGTAACAGTCAGAAGAGGGCAAAGCGGTACTAAATCAGGATTAGGTTAAGGAGGGTTGCTCCTTGTTGGACGTTAACAATTTTGAATTTATGAAAATCGGACTCGCTTCTCCGGAGAAGATTCGTTCATGGTCCCGCGGAGAAGTTAAGAAACCGGAAACCATTAACTATCGTACATTGAAACCGGAAAAAGAGGGTCTTTTCTGTGAGCGTATCTTTGGACCCCAAAAAGACTGGGAATGTCATTGCGGTAAATACAAACGTGTCCGTTATAAGGGCGTAGTCTGCGACCGTTGTGGTGTTGAGGTTACCCGTGCTAAAGTTCGTCGTGAACGTATGGGTCACATTGAATTGGCCGCTCCGGTATCTCATATCTGGTATTTCAAAGGTATCCCAAGCCGCATGGGGCTTGCACTAGATATGTCTCCAAGATCACTTGAAGAAATTATCTATTTCGCATCTTATGTTGTAACGGATCCAGGTGAAACTCCACTGGAAAAGAAACAACTTCTGTCCGAGAAAGAATATCGTAGCTACCGTGAAAAATACGGTTACGGTTTCCAAGCCGGCATGGGTGCTGAAGCTGTTAAAAAGCTTCTTCAAGATATCGACATCGATAAAGAGCTGGAATTCCTCAAAGAAGAACTGCGTACGGCCCAAGGCCAACGCCGTAACCGGGCGATCAAACGTCTGGAAGTCATTGAAGCATTCCGTAACTCCGGCAACAAGCCTGATTGGATGATCATGGATGTTCTTCCGGTTATTCCTCCGGAGCTTCGTCCGATGGTTCAGTTGGATGGTGGCCGTTTTGCTACGTCTGATTTGAATGATCTCTATCGCCGTGTTATTAACCGGAACAACCGTCTGAAAAGACTGCTTGATCTCGGTGCTCCTGACATTATCGTGCAGAACGAAAAACGGATGCTCCAGGAAGCTGTCGATGCTCTCATCGATAACGGCCGTCGGGGACGTCCGGTAACCGGTCCTGGTAACCGTCCGCTTAAATCGCTCAGTCATATGCTGAAAGGTAAACAAGGACGTTTCCGCCAGAACTTGCTCGGTAAACGGGTTGACTACTCTGGACGTTCCGTTATCGTTGTAGGACCGTACCTCAAGATGTATCAGTGCGGACTTCCTAAGAAAATGGCGTTAGAATTGTTCAAGCCTTTTGTTATGAAAGAATTGGTCAATAAGGGCCTTGCCCACAACATAAAGAGCGCGAAACGTAAAGTTGAACGTGTAAGTCCTGAAGTTTGGGATGTACTCGAAGAAGTAATTAGAGAACACCCAGTACTTCTAAACCGCGCACCAACACTTCACCGTCTCGGTATTCAAGCATTTGAACCGATTTTGGTGGAAGGTCACGCTATTCGTCTTCACCCACTCGTATGTACGGCGTACAATGCCGACTTTGACGGTGACCAAATGGCGGTGCACGTTCCTCTGTCTGCAGAAGCTCAAGCGGAAGCACGCATTCTCATGCTTGCATCTGGTAATATCTTGAACCCTAAAGACGGTAAGCCAGTTGTAACACCTTCCCAGGATATGGTCCTTGGTACTTTCTACTTGACCATGGATAACAAGGAAGAAAAGGGTAGTGGTATGATTCTGCGTACCGTTAACGAAGCTGTATCAGCTTATCAACGCGGAACTGCAGGGCTTCATGCTCGTGTTGCTATTCCGGCTAAAGCACTTGGCAAAACATGCTTTACGGAAGAACAACAAAATGCAATGTTGATTACTACGGTTGGTAAGATCATTTTTAATGAAATCTACCCAAGTAGTTTCCCTTATATCAACGAAGCAACCAAAACTAACTTGCTGCACGGCACACCAGAGAAATACTTTATCTACGAAAAAGGCGCGAACATTCGCGAGCTGATTGAATCCGCTCCAGAAGCCAGTGCTGTAGGTAAAGAATATCTGGGTCTGATTATTGCTCGTTGTTTTGAAACTTATCACACAACCAAAACTTCTATGATTTTGGATAAAATTAAACAACTCGGATTCACTTACTCCACACGTTCTGGTGTTACAGTTGCCGTGTCGGACGTTATTGTCCCTGAGGAGAAAGTTACCATCCTGAAAGAATCTGAAGCTAAGGTTGATGTGGTTGCTAACCAATATCGCCGTGGTTTGATCACCAATGACGAACGGTATGACCGTGTTATTGAGATCTGGTCGAAGACTAAGGATGATCTTACGAACATCCTGCTTAAGTCGATGGACCGTTTCAACTCTATCATGCTCATGGTTGACTCTAAAGCGCGTGGTAACAAATCGCAGATCACTCAGCTGGGTGGTATGCGTGGTCTGATGGCAACACCTTCAGGTCGGATTTTCGAATTGCCAATCAAGGCGAACTTCCGTGAAGGTCTTACCGTCTTGGAGTACTTTATCTCCACTCACGGAGCGCGTAAAGGTCTTGCTGATACCGCACTTCGTACCGCTGACTCAGGGTATCTGACTCGTCGTCTTGTTGACGTTGCCCAGGACGTTATTGTCCGTGAAGAAGATTGTGGAACCGATAAAGGCTTCACAGTTAGTCGTATTCAGGATGGTAAAGAAGTTATCGAAGATCTGTATGACCGTATTGAAGGTCGTTACTGCTTCGAAACTGTTCGTCACCCAGAAACAGGCGAAATCATTGTTCACCGCAATGATTTGATTGACTCCGATAAAGCGGAGGCAATTGTAAACGCAGGTGTAACTAAGCTGCAAATTCGTTCTGTACTGAGCTGCCGTGCCCGTCATGGTGTTTGTAAGAAATGTTACGGACGTAACTTGGCAACTGGTAAACACGTTGAGATTGGTGAAGCAGTTGGTATTATTGCCGCACAATCTATCGGTGAACCAGGAACCCAGCTTACAATGCGTACGTTCCATACCGGCGGTGTTGCCGGTGATGACATCACTCAAGGTTTGCCGCGTATTCAGGAGTTGTTTGAAGCTCGTAACCCTAAAGGTCAAGCTACAATCAGTGAGATCGATGGCGTAATCAAGGAAATCCGTGAAACCAAAGACCGTCGCGAAATCGAGGTTCAAGGTGAAGCGGAATCCAAGACTTATTCCATTACTTATGGTTCACGTCTACGTGTTAGCGAAGGCCAAGAAATCGAAGCCGGCGATGAGCTGACAGACGGTTCGATTGACCCTAAAGAAATGCTGCGTATCAAAGGGATCCGTGGGGTACAAAACTACATTCTGCAAGAAGTACAGCGTGTATACCGTAACCAAGGCGTTGAGATCAATGATAAGCACATTGAAGTTATGATCAAGCAAATGCTTCGGAAGATCCGTATCATTGACGCAGGTGACACAAGTCTGTTGCCAGGTGCATTTGCGGATATTCATGAGTACGAAGGTGCTAACAAGGAAGCTATCTTGTCTGGTAAAGAGCCTGCTGTTGCTAAACCAGTCTTGCTCGGTATTACCAAGGCGTCTCTTGAAACGGATTCCTTCTTGTCAGCTGCATCATTCCAAGAAACTACTCGTGTCCTAACAGACGCCGCTATCAAAGGTAAAGTAGATAAGTTGCTTGGACTTAAAGAAAATGTTATTATCGGTAAGTTGATTCCTGCAGGTACTGGGATGAACCGTTACCGTAACGTTAAGCTAAGTGATCCAAATGCAGAAAGCGAACTTGAATCTTTAGAGACGGTTCCTGCTGAATAAATTAGCAATCATGGTAGTGTGCTCATGTCATACCTACTCATAGGTGTGGCATGAGTGTTCTGCTGTGTATAATTTCTATAAAAATTGTTGCTGAATTTCTTGACACCATCTATTGATAATGCTAAAATGTCTAAGGTGCGTGAGTAGCCATGTTATCCTTGTTCATTGGAGGTAAAGAGAATGTCTGATGATAGAGGACTACAGGATGCTCAGGTCAAGATCGGTACCAAACAAACCGTCAAGGCGGTAGAGTTGGGCCTAGCCGCAGAAGTCTATGTGGCAGAGGACGGAGATCAAAGGCTTACTTCCAGGATAGTTTTGCTTTGTAACAAACAAGGTGTTAAGATCACATATGTGGATACGATGCTGAATTTGGGCAAGGCCTGCGGAATAGAAGTTGGCGCTGCGATGGCAGCCGTCTTAAAACAATAGCTACAGAAATGTTTTTGTACTGGGGTGAACACCAGCGGCAAGAACTTTTCATTTGTCTTTTTATGAACCGCCTGGGTCTGTGGGCTTAGAGTTCTTAAATCGACTATCATTTCAGGAAGGGGGTGGCAACAACATGCCAACAATTAACCAATTGGTTCGTAAAGGCCGTCAAGCCAAAATCGAAAAATCTAAATCTCCCGCTCTTCAAAAAGGGTATAACGCCCTCAAGCGTGAGGCTACAAATTTGAGCGCTCCGCAAAAACGCGGTGTGTGCACTCGTGTAGGCACAATGACTCCACGTAAACCAAACTCAGCGCTTCGTAAATATGCCCGTGTTCGTTTGACGAACCGTCTCGAGGTAACAGCTTATATCCCGGGTATCGGACATAACTTACAAGAGCACAGTGTTGTATTACTTCGCGGAGGTAAAGTAAAGGACCTTGCAGGGGTTCGTTACCATATCGTTCGTGGTGCTTTGGATACAGCAGGTGTAGCTAACCGGATGCAAGCTCGTTCTAAATACGGTGCAAAACGTCCTAAAGCTAAGAAGTAAGATAACAATATCTGAATAATAAACATTTAAGAAAGGGGGATATCCATGCCACGCAAAGGTCCAGTTACAAAGAGAGACGTATTGCCAGATCCGTTGTATAATAGCAAGTTGGTTACTCGTTTGATTAACCGCATTATGCTGGGTGGTAAAAGAGGTGTCGCTCAAAGCATTCTGTACAATTCATTCAAATTGATTGAAGAACGTACGGGTAAAGATCCGATGGAAGTTTTCGAAGCTGCCATCAAGAATATCATGCCGGTTTTGGAAGTCAAAGCTCGTCGTGTCGGTGGTGCTAACTATCAAGTACCTATCGAGGTTAAACCAGAGAGACGTACTGCTCTGGGATTACGTTGGCTCGTAAACTACTCTCGCAACCGCGGTGAGAAGACTATGGAAGAGCGCTTGGCGGCTGAGATCATCGACGCTTCCAACAACACAGGCGCTTCTGTTAAGAAACGTGAAGATACACACAAAATGGCTGAAGCAAACAAAGCGTTCGCTCACTACCGTTGGTAGGATAAAGGTCATTCAAATAACTTATATTTTGAAGGGAGATCCATTTCATGGCTAGAGAGTTCTCCTTAAAAAATACACGTAACATCGGGATCATGGCGCATATTGATGCTGGTAAAACAACTACCACAGAGCGGATTCTTTTCTATACAGGCCGTACGCACAAAATCGGTGAAGTTCACGAGGGTGCTGCTACAATGGACTGGATGGAGCAAGAACAAGAGCGCGGAATCACGATTACGTCCGCTGCTACGACTGCTGCGTGGAAAGGTCACCGCATCAATATCATTGATACCCCAGGACACGTTGACTTCACTGTTGAAGTTGAACGTTCCCTGCGTGTATTGGATGGGGCAGTTGGTGTATTTAGTGCAAAAGAGGGCGTTGAGCCTCAGTCTGAAACCGTATGGAGACAGGCTGACCGTTATAACGTTCCCCGGATTGCATATGTAAACAAAATGGACATTATCGGTGCGGATTTCCTTAACGTAATCGAAACTATGCGTGATCGCCTTCAAGCCAATGCAGTTGCTATTCAATTGCCAATTGGTGCAGAAAGTGATTTCACTGGTATTATCGACTTAGTTGAGCAAAAAGCACACATGTTCAGAGATGATCTGGGCCAAAACATCGAAGTAACGGATATTCCGGAAGAATATTTGGCCAAAGTTGAGGAGCTGCGTCTCGAGTTGATCGAGAAAGTTGCTGAACTTGATGAGGATCTGACTATGAAGTATTTGGAAGGCGAAGAAATTACAATTCCGGAAATTAAAGCTGCAATTCGCAAAGGCGTAGTTGAAGTTAAATTGTTCCCTGTAATTGCTGGATCTTCCTACCGAAACAAAGGGATTCAGCTTATGCTGGATGCTGTTGTTGATTACTTGCCATCTCCTCTTGACGTTCCAGCTATCACTGGACATCTTGATGACGGTACAGAAGCTGTTCGTCACTCTTCGGATGAAGAGCCGTTTGCAGCTTTGGCATTTAAAATCATGACAGACCCTTATGTTGGTAAACTTACGTTCTTCCGTGTTTACTCAGGCGTACTTGAGTCCGGATCATACGTAGTTAATGCAACTAAGAACAAGCGTGAACGTATTGGTCGTATCCTTCAAATGCATGCGAACAGCCGTCAAGAAATTTCCATCGTGTATTCTGGCGACATCGCAGCTGCTGTTGGTTTGAAAGATACCAGTACAGGTGATACACTGTGTGATGAGAAGAATCCAGTAATTCTGGAATCAATGAACTTCCCTGATCCAGTTATCGAGATCGCTGTTGAACCAAAAACTAAAGCTGACCAAGATAAAATGGGCGTTGCTCTCGGAAAGTTGACTGAAGAGGATCCAACTCTTCGTGCTCACACTGATGAAGAAACAGGCCAAACAATCCTGGCTGGTATGGGTGAACTTCACTTGGACATCATCATCGACCGTATGCGTCGTGAGTTCAAAGTAGAAACTAATGTGGGTAAACCACAGGTAGCTTACCGCGAAACGTTCAAGGCACCTGCTCGCGTCGAAGGTAAATTTGTACGCCAATCTGGTGGTCGTGGTCAATACGGTCACGTATGGGTTGAATTTGAACCCCTCGAACCAGGTACTGGTAGCAAATTCGAAAGTAAAGTTGTTGGTGGCTCGGTTCCTAGAGAGTACATCGCTCCTGCACTTGCGGGTATTGAAGAACAAATGAAAAACGGCGTACTTGCTGGCTTCCCGCTAGTAGACGTTAAAGCTACCATCGTAGATGGTTCTTATCATGATGTCGATTCCAACGAAATGGCATTTAAAATTGCCGGTTCGATGGCACTCAAAGCAGCTAAAGACAAGTGTAAGCCTGTCCTGCTTGAGCCAATCATGAAAGTAGAAGTAACTGTTCCTGAGGAATATATGGGTGATGTAATGGGTATGCTGAACTCCCGCCGTGGCCGTATCGAAGGTATGGATTCCCGTGGTGGAGCGCAAATTATCCGTGCTAAGGTGCCTCTTTCCGAAATGTTCGGATACTCTACAACACTTCGTTCTGGTACACAAGGACGTGGCGTATTCTCAATGGAGCTTTCTCACTATGAAGAAGTTCCTAAATCCATTGCGGAAGAGATCGCTGCAAAGAACAAAGGCGCTGAATAATTACCAGTTTTAACTTGCCGTCCCGGGTATAAACACTCAGTCATCTAAGATTACAGGTATGCGGGCGGCTCAAATATAAGGAACCCCACATTAAGGAGGAACTGTTCAAATGGCAAAGGCAAAGTTTGAACGTAACAAACCGCACGTTAACATCGGTACTATTGGTCACGTCGACCATGGTAAAACGACTCTGACTGCTGCAATCACTACTGTATTGTCCAAAACTTACGGTGGCGCAGCTATCGCATTCGATCAAATCGACAAAGCTCCTGAAGAGCGCGAACGTGGTATCACAATCTCCACTTCCCACGTTGAATATGAAACTCCTAACCGTCACTACGCTCACGTAGACTGCCCTGGTCACGCCGACTATGTTAAAAACATGATCACTGGCGCAGCGCAAATGGACGGAGCTATCCTGGTTGTATCCGCAGCTGATGGCCCAATGCCACAAACTCGCGAGCACATCCTGTTGTCCCGTCAAGTAGGCGTTCCTTACATCGTTGTCTTCTTGAACAAATGCGACATGGTTGAAGACGAAGAGTTGTTGGAATTGGTTGAAATGGAAGTTCGCGACTTGCTTAGCGAGTATGACTTCCCAGGCGACGATACTCCAATCATCCGTGGTTCTGCTCGTGAAGCTCTGCAAAACCCAGATGGCGATTACGCTAAAAAAATCATCGAAATGTTTGAAACAATCGATGAGTACATTCCACTTCCTGAGCGTCAAACTGACAAGCCTTTCTTGATGCCTGTCGAAGACGTATTCTCCATCACTGGCCGTGGTACTGTGGCAACTGGTCGCGTAGAACGCGGAACAGTTAAAGTCGGAGAAGAAATCGAAATCGTTGGTATTCACGAAGATACTAAGAAATCCGTAGTTACGGGCGTAGAAATGTTCCGTAAATTGCTGGATTCCGCTCAAGCTGGGGACAACATCGGAGCATTGCTTCGTGGTGTTGACCGTAACATGATCGAGCGTGGTCAAGTATTGGCTAAGCCGAACTCCGTTAAACCACACACTGAGTTCACTGCTCAAATTTACGTTCTGACAAAAGAAGAAGGTGGCCGTCACAAGCCTTTCTTCACTGGATACCGTCCACAGTTCTACTTCCGTACAACTGACGTAACTGGTATCATCAACTTGCCAGAAGGTACTGAAATGGTTATGCCTGGTGATAACATCTCCGTAACCGTACAACTGATCTCCCCAATCGCTATTGAAGAAGGTACTAAATTCTCCATTCGCGAAGGTGGCCGTACAGTTGGTGCTGGTAGCGTAGCTTCTATCCAAAAATAATAATTCGACTTCTATCTGCGGGTAGATTCCGAATTACAAACACCCCTGATTCTTCTTGCGGAGAATCAGGGGCTTTTTTGTTTTTTTTTCTGAGAATAATGTATTATTCGACACCAATTGATAATAAAGCATAACAATATGATCTTTTTCTACATAATTCGTCAAATTACAACAATCAATTGTTTACAATTATACTAATGATAGAGTAAAATGAAGGAGGAATAATAATGTAAAATAATAGGAATTGTGGGAGAGTGGTAATATGGGGAAATGTCCTTTTTCCTTCATGCATGCGTTAACTGCACGTAATAATAATGTGGATTCTCCTGCCTCTCATTCCTTAGACTTCAAGGATCAGAATCATTCTGTGGCAGAGTCTTTTCATAAGCTGGATGGACATGGTGAGCTTAACGAGCAGATGAGAATGATTGATCTAACTGAAGCAGATTTGAACTTACTACGCAGGGTGAAACCTGTTGTTGAGCAAAATATAGACTATATCATTGATCAATTTTACAATTCGGTATTAGGCGTAAATAAACTTGAAGCTATTATTTTAGAGCATAGCAGTATAGACAGGTTAAAAACTACTCTTCGTGGGCATATTCTAGAGATTTTTAATGGAAAGGTTGATGATGAGTACATAGCAAAGCGTCTAATGATCGCTAATATTCATAAAAAAGTAGGGCTTGAGCCCAAATGGTACTTATCTGCTTTTCAGAATCTTCAGAACGTATTTATACGCGTTATATATAATGAAACAAACGATGATAATACACGCCTTCGAGTGGTTCAGACCGTGACCAAACTCCTTAACCTTGAGCAGCAGCTGGTTCTAGAAGAATATGAGAAGGAGAACATAAAAGAGAAGGAAGAGCAATATCTATTGGTGAAAAATGAATTAAAACAAAAAATTTCAGAGTTTAGCGTTGAATTGATAGATTATAGCATCGATACTAATGCTGCTGTAAAGCAGCTAGTGGCAAGCAGCAATGAAGTAAGTAGAACATTCCAACGTACGGCTGCATCCGCCCTGGAGTCACAGGGATTAGCTACAGATGGGCATGAACACTTGGGTGATTTGACTGAGCAAATTAATCTTATATATCAGACCACCAGTGAGATGGAAGACTCGATCATTGAGTTAAGCGATTCCTCAAAGCAAATTCAAAAAATTGTGAACTCAGTAAGGGAAATTGCCGATCAGACTAAAATCCTCTCACTTAATGCAACGATTGAAGCCGCTAGAGCCGGTGAGCATGGTAGAGGTTTTAGTGTGGTTGCTCAAGAAGTTAGCCGGCTTGCAGAGGATACTAAGAGTACTGTAATTCAGATCGTAGAGCTAACAAATAAATCAGGTCTACTCACTCAGCAGGTTGTAGAAGAGATTCGTAAGGTGCAGGAGTTAACTAAGAATGGGAAGCACCAATCGGTCGAGACTAGTCTTTTGTTCTCTGATATTGTAGACGCTATGCGTAGCAGTACACAGGAGATTGTAATAGTGGAAGAAGAAATAAGAACCTTAATCCAAACCATTGAGGGGATCGGAACAGCAACGGCTCAGACTGCTTCCTCCGCAGAGTTTTTTAAGTCTGCCACAGAGAATCTTTAACATATATATAGTAGAAGAACAGCGCATGAAAAAAATATGCGTTGTTTTTCTATTTTCGCTTGCAATACTGCTGCCTATTATATATAATAATAAATGTTGTTCTGAGACGTTGCGATGATGTGAGAGGTTACTGACACACCCGGCCCCTTTGCCATGGGGACGAGGTCAGAAAATTTTCACGGAGTATGTCCGATACCAAATTGGGCGATAGAAGGAGGGACTAAAATGGCAAAGCAAAAAATTCGTATTCGCTTGAAAGCATACGACCACAGAATTCTTGATCAATCCGCTGAGAAGATTGTTGAAACAGCAAAACGTTCGGGTGCAGGTGTGTCCGGGCCGATTCCGTTACCAACTGAGAAGCAAATCATTACTATTCTCCGTGCGGTACACAAGTACAAGGATTCCCGTGAACAGTTTGAACAACGGACTCACAAAC
The DNA here is from genome assembly GCF_037992965.1 of Paenibacillus sp. FSL E2-0190. Taxonomy (NCBI): domain Bacteria; kingdom Bacillati; phylum Bacillota; class Bacilli; order Caryophanales; family Paenibacillaceae; genus Paenibacillus; species Paenibacillus sp. FSL E2-0190. Next base: position 6,368,291 of record NZ_CP150306.1, on the reverse strand, counting down.
GTTTGATCGATATTGTGAACCCAACACCACAAACTGTGGATGCCTTGATGCGCTTGGATCTACCGTCCGGTGTAGATATCGAAATCAAATTGTAATTCTATTTTAAGTAATTTAGGAAAAGAAAAGAGGTGTCAACATTGAAAGGTATCTTAGGAAAAAAACTCGGTATGACTCAAGTGTTTACTCCAGAAGGTAACGTAATTCCTGTTACTGTTATCGAAGCAGGCCCTTGTGTAGTACTGCAAAAGAAAGACCTGAATATCGACGGATATGAAGCAGTGCAATTGGGCTTTTCTGATAAAAAAGAAAAACGCTCCAATAAGCCTGAACAGGGTCACGCCAAAAAGGCAAATGCAACACCTAAGCGCTACGTTCGTGAAATTCGCGGTGTTGATCTCGGGTCTCTCGAGGTTGGACAAGAGCTGAAGGCTGATATCTTTGCTGAGGGCGAATTTGTTGACGTAACTGGTACATCTAAAGGTAAAGGTTTCCAAGGTAACATCAAACGTTGGGGACAAAGTCGCGGACCAATGGCACACGGATCGCGTTACCACAGAAGACCGGGTTCCATGGGTTCTATCCAAGCTAACCGTGTTCCTAAGGGCAAACGCCTTCCAGGACATATGGGTCACACGACTATTACGGTTCAAAAGCTTGAAATTATCAAGGTTGATGTTGAACGTAACGTATTGCTGGTTAAAGGCGCTATCCCAGGTCCTAAAAACAGCTTCGTGAAAGTTAAACAAACCGTTAAGAAATAATTATTGAAGAAAGGAGGAACATGAAATGCCAAAAGTAACACTTTTTAATATTAGTGGCAACGAAGTTGGTGAAGTGGAACTGAGCGATACAGTATTCGGTATTGAACCGAATGAGCACGTTCTACATGAAGCTGCGCTTATGCAAAGAGCTTCCCTACGTCGTGGTACGCACAAAGTAAAAGGACGTTCTGAAGTTCGTGGCGGTGGACGTAAACCTTGGAAACAAAAAGGTACAGGTCGCGCTCGTCAAGGCTCCATTCGTTCTCCACAATGGAAAGGCGGCGGCGTTGTCTTCGGACCAACACCACGTAGCTATTCCTGGAAACTGCCTAAGAAGGTTCGTCGTTTGGCGATCAAATCCGCTTTGTCCTCGAAAGTACTCGAGAATGACATTATCGTATTGGATAGCTTGACAATGAATGCTCCGAAGACGAAAGAATTCGCAGCAATCTTGAACAACCTGAAAGTAGATCGTAAAGCGTTGATCGTAGCTACTAGCTATGATGATAACGTAGCACTTTCCGCTCGTAACATCCCTGGGGTGAAATTCGTAGCGGCTGACGGCATTAATGTTCTTGACGTACTGACGTACGACAAACTGATCATCACTAAAGAAGCAGTTCTGAAGGTAGAGGAGGTGTTCGCGTAATGAAAGATCCTCGTGATATTATCAAACGTCCGGTGATTACGGAACGTACTTCCGACTACATGAGCGAAATGAAATACGCTTTTGAAGTGGATATCCGTGCTAACAAAACCGAAATCAAAAAAGCTGTCGAGGCTATTTTCAAAGTAAAAGTAACTAATGTGAACACAATGCGCGTACCTGGTAAACTGAAACGTTATGGTAAATATTCTGGTTACACTCCAGAGTGGAAAAAAGCCATCGTTAAGCTTAGCCCGGACAGCAAACCGCTTGAATTTTTTGAAGCGGTAGAATAATACTCTGTTGAAGTAAGGAGGGAACTACAGTGCCAATCAAAAAGTACAAACCGACCTCTCCGGCAAGACGCGCTATGTCCGTGTCTACGTTTGAAGAAATTACAACAAACCAGCCAGAGAAATCGTTGCTTTCTCCGCTGTTCAAACATGCGGGACGCAACAACCAAGGTAAAATTACGGTTCGTCACCATGGCGGCGGACATAAACGTAAATACCGTATTATCGACTTCAAGCGGACTAAAGACGGCATACCAGGTAGCGTTGCTACAATCGAGTATGACCCGAACCGCACATCTAATATTGCTTTGATCCACTATGCTGATGGAGAGAAACGTTATATCATCGCTCCTAAAGGACTAAGAGTTGGGGATAAAGTAGAGTCCGGTCCTGCGGCCGACATCAAAATTGGTAACAGTCTTCCACTGGAGAACATTCCAGTAGGTACAGTTATCCACAACATTGAGTTGAAACCAGGTAAAGGCGGACAATTGGTTCGTGCAGCTGGTACAGAAGCTCAATTGCTTGGTAAAGAAGAAAAATACTGTTCCGTTCGTTTGTCATCCGGTGAGGTTCGTAAGATCCTTAGCGTATGCCGTGCTACTATCGGTTCCGTAGGTAACGAAGATCACGAATTGATCAAAATCGGTAAAGCTGGACGTAGTCGCTGGCTCGGCCGTCGTCCTGAAGTTCGCGGGGTAGTAATGAACCCTAACGATCACCCACACGGTGGTGGTGAAGGTCGCGCTCCAATCGGACGTAAATCGCCAATGTCTCCATGGGGCAAACCAACCCTTGGTTACAAAACGCGTAAGAAAAACAAGGCATCTGATAAATATATCGTTCGCCGCCGCACTAAATAAGACGCTTCTGGCAAGTTAATAAAGCGCGAAGCGTCGATTCGCGGTTTGAAGAACCGGATGAAGGGAGGATTCACACATGGGTCGCAGTTTAAAGAAGGGGCCGTTTATCGATGGCTACCTGCTTAAAAAAGTTGAGGAACTGAACGAGGCTGAGAAAAAGGTTGTAGTTAAAACTTGGTCCCGTCGCTCAACCATTTTCCCTCAGTTTATCGGACATACGTTTGGTGTATATGACGGCCGTAAACACGTGCCTGTATACGTAACAGAAGATATGGTAGGTCACAAGTTGGGCGAGTTCGCGCCAACACGTACTTACAAAGGCCACGCGGGTGACGATAAGAAAACAAGAAGATAATAATAAGGTCTCTGTTTGAAAGGAGGTTAAACAATGGAAGCAAAAGCACATGCAAGATCGGTGCGAATTTCCGCTCGTAAAGCGAAACTGGTTGTTGACTTGATTCGCGGTAAGCAAGTGGGGGAAGCAATTGCTATTCTTCGCCACACTCCGAAATCCGCTTCTCCGGTCGTTGAAAAGTTGCTTAATTCGGCAATTGCGAATGCTGAGCATAACTATTCTTTGGACGTGAACAGTTTGTTCGTTAGCGAGGTTTTCGTTAACCAAGGACCTACTATGAAACGTTTCCGTCCGCGCGCCATGGGCCGCGCAAGTCGGATCAATAAACGCACGAGCCACATTACACTGGTGGTATCTGAGAAATAAGGAGGGATAACACGTGGGTCAAAAGGTAAATCCAATCGGACTCCGAATCGGTATTATTCGCGATTGGGAATCTAAATGGTATGCAGGAAAAGATTTCGGTACTCTTCTGATGGAAGACGTCAAAATCCGGGAATACCTTAAAGGCAAATTGAAGGATTCCGCTGTTTCCCATATCGAGATCGAAAGAGCGGCTAGCCGCGTGAACGTTACAATTCATACAGCTAAACCAGGTATGGTTATTGGTAAAGGCGGAGCAGAAGTAGAAGTACTTCGCAGCGCAGTTACAGCAATCGCTGGTGGCAAAAAAGTACACATCAACATCAATGAAATCAAGCACCCTGAATTGGATGCAATTCTTGTAGCTGAGAGCATTGCTCAACAATTGGAACGTCGTGTATCGTTCCGTCGTGCCCTCAAACAAGCGATTCAAAGAACTATGCGTTCTGGCGCAAAAGGGATTAAAACTCAAGTGGGCGGACGTCTTGGCGGAGCTGAGATTGCTCGTTCAGAAGGTTATAGCGAAGGAACAGTTCCACTTCATACGCTTCGTGCCGATATCGATTACGGAACGGCTGAAGCACATACAACTTACGGTCTTATCGGCGTAAAAGTATGGATTTACCGTGGAGAAGTTCTTCCCCCAGCTAAGAAACAAGCTGCTCAGGAAGGAGGCAACTAATCATGTTGGTACCAAAACGCGTAAAACACCGCAAGCAACAACGCGGACACATGAAGGGTATGGCAAAAGGCGGTACTGAATTGAACTTCGGCGAATTCGGCCTGGTTGCACTTGAACCGTCTTGGATCACTAACCGTCAGATCGAAGCTGCTCGTATCGCGATGACACGTTATATCAAACGTGGCGGTCAAGTTTGGATCAAGATTTTCCCAGATAAACCTATTACTCAAAAGCCTCTCGAGGTTCGTATGGGTAGTGGTAAAGGTAACGTTGAGAAATGGGTAGCCGTAGTTAAACCGGGCAAGATTATGTTCGAACTCGGAGGCGTGTCGGAAGAAATCGCTCGTGAAGCGATGCGTCTTGCCGCTCACAAGCTGCCTGTAAAGACTAAGTTTGTGAAACGTGAAGAATTGGGTGGTGAAGCAAATGAAAGCTAATGAACTTCGCAACTTAACCACTGCTGAGATTGAACAAAAGATCGCTGGATTCAAAGAGGAACTTTTTAATCTCCGTTTTCAATTGGCAACTGGCCAATTGGATAACCCAACTCGGATTCGTGACGTGCGTAAGGAAATAGCTCGTGCTAAAACCGTGATCCATCAAAGAGTGCTTGGGATTAGTTAAGTGAGACGGATCGCAGATCCGTATTCAGGAAGGAGGCTAACTAATGAGTGAAGAACGTAATGCACGTAAAGTGCTAATCGGTAAAGTGGTCAGTGATAAAATGGATAAAACCATCGTAGTTGCTGTTGAAACCTATAAGAAACACAATTTGTACCACAAACGCATCAAGTCTACGAAGAAATTCAAAGCACATGATGAGGGAAATGTTGCAAAGATTGGCGATACCGTAAAACTCATGGAAACTCGTCCGTTGTCTAAGGACAAACGTTGGAGACTAGTTGAAGTGGTAGAAGCAGCGGTTATCATCTAAGATAATCAAGAGAGTTTTTCCGGAAGGAGGAAATTATAATGATTCAACCATTTACACGTTTGCATGTGGCTGACAACTCTGGTGCGAAGGAACTGATGTGTATCCGCGTACTGGGTGGTACTGGACGCCGTACAGCAGCAATCGGTGATTTGATCGTTTGTTCCGTTAAACAAGCAACACCAGGCGGCGTTGTCAAAAAAGGTGATGTTGTTAGAGCGGTAGTTGTTCGTACGAAACGTTCCGTTCGTCGTAAAGATGGATCTTACATCGCATTCGACGAAAATGCAGCTGTTGTTGTTAAAGACGACAGAAGCCCTCGTGGAACACGTATCTTTGGACCAGTTGCTCGCGAACTTCGCGATAAAGACTACATGAAGATCGTTTCCTTGGCACCGGAAGTTATCTAATAAACACGGCACCAATAAGTTGAAGGTTAGTTATAGGAGGTGTAATAAATGCCTAGAGTGAAAAAAGTTCTGGAATCCCATAACAATAAACTGCACGTGAAGAAAGATGACGTGGTGCTTGTGATCAGTGGTAAAGACAAAGGCAAAAAAGGCCGTGTCATCGCTGCTTATCCTCGTGAAAACCGCGTTCTGGTAGAAGGCGTCAATATGGTGAAAAAACACCAAAAGCCGAACCAGCTGAATCCACAGGGTGGAATTATTGAGCAGGAAGCTTCGATTCATGTGTCCAACGTAATGCACATCGATCCGAAGACCGGCAAAGTAACCCGTATCGGTTACAAAGTTTTGGACAATGGTAAAAAAGTTCGGATTGCTAAAAGATCCGGAGAGATTATCGACTAATCTAGCCCTTAAGAAAGGAGGTTAAATCTTCATGGCAGCAAGAATGAAAGAACGTTTTCTTAACGAAATTACACCTGCTTTGATGCAGAAGTTTAACTATACAACTGTTATGCAAGTGCCTAAGATCGAGAAGGTTGTCATCAACATGGGTGTGGGTGACGCTGTTCAAAACTCCAAAGTACTTGATGCTGCAGTTAATGACATGCAGTTGATCGCTGGTCAAAAACCAGTAATCACTAAAGCTAAAAAATCCATCGCTGGTTTCAAACTACGCGAAAATATGCCGATTGGGGTTAAAGTAACACTGCGCGGAGAGCGTATGTATTACTTCTTGGACAAATTGTTCAACGTAACACTTCCACGTGTACGTGACTTCCGTGGTGTTTCCACTAAAGCCTTTGACGGCCGTGGTAACTACACACTTGGTCTTAAAGAACAATTGATCTTCCCCGAGATCGAATATGACAAAGTGGATAAAGTCCGCGGTATGGACATCGTTATTGTAACGACTGCTAAGACGGACGAGGAATCCCGCGAGCTGCTGGGTCAGCTGGGAATGCCTTTCGCAAAATAAAGTCGGTTAATCCATTTTCTCCGAAAATGTTTAGGAGGTGTCAGGCTAAGTGGCAAAAACTTCGATGAAAGTTAAACAACAACGTACGCCTAAGTTTAAAGTACGTGCATATACACGTTGCGAACGTTGTGGTCGTCCACATTCGGTACTGCAAAAGTTCAAAATTTGCAGAATTTGTTTCCGTGAATTAGCTTATAAAGGCCAGATCCCTGGCGTGAAAAAAGCAAGTTGGTAAGAAGTTTATAAACGGGAAGGAGGTTTACACACATGACTATGTCTGATCCTATTGCAGATATGCTTACTCGTATTCGTAACGCTAACATTGTGCGTCACGAGACGGTAGAAATGCCTGCTTCTACTATGAAGAAACAAATCGCTGACATTTTGAAGCGTGAAGGTTTCATCCGCGATGCGGAATTCGTTGAAGATAGCAAACAAGGGATTATCCGTATCTTCTTGAAATACGGCCCTAACCAAGAGCGTGTTATTTCTGGTTTGAAAAGAATCAGTAAACCAGGCCTTCGCGTATACACGAAGAGCAATGAAGTGCCTCGTGTACTCGGTGGTCTAGGAATCGCGATTATCTCCACATCTAAGGGAGTTATGACCGACAAAGAAGCTCGTCAATCAAAATCTGGCGGAGAAGTTGTCTGCTACATTTGGTAATAAACGTCACAAGATAAGGAGGTGCAACACATGTCTCGTATTGGTCGCAAACCAATCGCAGTACCTAGCGGTGTAGATGTCACTTTGGACAACGCCGTTATTACAGTAAAAGGTCCAAAAGGTTCTTTGACTCGTGAGCTTCATAAAGACATGAAGGTTACAGTTGAAAATAACGAAATTACCGTTGTTCGCCCGTCGGATAACAAATTGCATCGTTCACTTCACGGCACAACCCGCTCCGTTGTCAACAACATGGTAGCAGGTGTGACTGAAGGTTTCTCGAAATCTCTGGAACTGGTTGGGGTCGGATATCGTGCAAGCAAATCCGGAGATAAAATCGTTCTGAACGTTGGTTATTCCCACCCGGTTGAAATTACACCGGAAGCTGGTATCGAGTTCGAAGTTCCTGCGAACACGAAGATCATCGTTAAAGGTATCGATAAAGAACGCGTTGGCGCATACGCTGCTAAAATCCGTTCCGTTCGTGAACCAGAACCGTATAAAGGTAAAGGTATCAAATATGAAGGCGAGCGTATCATCCGCAAAGAAGGTAAAGCTGGTAAGAAGAAATAACCAGTTTAAACTTAATTGTAAGATACCCCGTGCATCTTAAAGTGAAGCTGTTTACGGCAAACTGAAGGGAGTGAAAGGGAAGTCATGATTACAAAAGAAGATAAAAACAAGGCTCGTCTCAAAAGACACCTGCGTGTTCGTAAGAAGATCCAGGGAACTACTGAGCGTCCACGTTTGAACGTATTCCGTTCTTCGAAACACATCTACGCTCAACTGATCGATGATGTTAAAGGGGTTACTATCGTATCCGCTTCTACACTTGATAAAGATCTGAGCGCTAATATCGGTAATGGCGGTAGCGTTGAAGCTGCAGCGAAAGTTGGCCAATTGGTCGCTGAGCGTGCCAAAGAAAAAGGATATGCAGTGGTCGTATTCGACCGCGGAGGTTACTTGTACCATGGACGGATTCAAGCATTGGCTGATGCAGCTCGTGAAGCTGGTCTTGAATTCTAGAATAATTCTTAAAAGGAGGTTAACGACTTGCGTGTAGATCCGAACAGTTTAGAACTGACAGAAAGAGTTGTACACATTAACCGTGTTGCAAAAGTTGTAAAAGGCGGACGCCGTTTCAGCTTTAGTGCACTTGTTGTTGTGGGCGACGGCAACGGCTACGTCGGTGCTGGTATCGGTAAAGCCGGCGAAGTTCCGGATGCCATCCGTAAAGGCATTGAAGACGCCAAGAAAAACCTGATTCACATCCCAATCGTAGGAACTTCGATTCCCCATCTCGTTACTGGACACTTCGGCGCAGGACGCGTGTTGCTGAAACCAGCATCAGAGGGTACTGGCGTTATCGCTGGCGGTCCAGTTCGTGCGGTATTGGAATTGGCAGGCGTTGGCGACATTTTGACAAAATCACTGGGTTCTTCGAATTCCATGAACATGGTCAATGCAACTTTGGAGGGACTTTCCCGTCTGAAACGCATTGAAGAGGTCGCGAAACTTCGCGGCAAATCTGTCGAAGAATTGCGCGGTTAAGGAGGGGAACGTCAATGGCAAAATTGCAAATTACCCTCGTACGTAGTGTAATCGGACGTCCAGAAACACAACGTGTTACTGTTAAGACGCTCGGCCTGCGTAAACTCAACACGACAGTGGTTCACAATGACAGTCCTGCAATTCGCGGAATGATCAATAAAGTGAGTCACTTGCTATCTGTAACTGAAATTGAAGGCTAAACGCCTCGCATAAATTAACAAACATAAGGAGGTGCAAACGATGAAGTTACATGAACTTGCTCCAGCTCCTGGTTCCCGCAAAGAACGCAATCGCGTTGGTCGTGGTCCTAGTAGCGGAAATGGTAAAACTTCCGGTCGCGGTCACAAAGGTCAAAACTCACGTTCTGGCGGTGGTGTTCGTCCGGGCTTCGAGGGTGGACAAAATCCGCTCTATCGTCGTCTGCCTAAACGTGGTTTCGTCAATCCTACCCGTAAAGAGTATGCGATTGTGAACCTGGAAGATCTGAATAGCTTTGCAGAAGGAACTGAAGTGACTCCGCAGTTGTTGCTTGAAACTGGTGTTGTCAAGAATTCCAAAAGCGGCATCAAGATTCTCGGCAACGGTGAGTTGACCGTAAAATTGACTGTACAAGCAAATAAGTTCTCTCAATCTGCGGTAGAGAAAATCGAGGCTGCCGGCGGTAAAACCGAGGTGATCTAATGTTCAAGACGCTTAAGAATATCTGGCATGTTGAAGATTTGCGCAAAAAGATCCTGTTTACCTTGTTCATTCTGTTTATCTACCGTATCGGTTCGTTTGTTCCGGTTCCTGGTGTAAACAAAGATGTACTGGCAACAGCAAATCAGAGCGGTGACGCTTTGATGGGACTATTGAACACCTTCTCGGGCGGAGCGCTCAAAAACTTCTCGATATTTGCGATCAGTATTTATCCGTACATTACAGCATCCATCATCGTGCAATTGCTGTCGATGGATGTTGTTCCTAAGTTTGCTGAATGGGCTAAACAAGGGGAGCACGGAAAAAAACAATTGGCGCAAATCACTCGTTACGGTACAGTGATATTAGCCCTGATCCAAGGTTTTGCTACGTCGATAGGGTTTAACCGGATATACAATACTCAAATGATGCCGAATGCGACATTTGCTGATTACTTGCTGGTTGCCATTATCTTGACGGCAGGTACTTCTTTCTTGATGTGGCTTGGTGAACAGATTACCGAAAAGGGAATCGGGAACGGGATTTCGATCCTGATTTTTGCGGGAATCGTCGCCGCCATACCGGGATATATCACAAGTACGGCTAACTCAAGTTTTATTCAGCCGGATCAGGTGTTCCTGAATATTCTTAAAGTCGTTATTGTGCTGATTGTGATTGTAGCGATTATTACAGCAGTTATCTTCGTGCAGCAAGGTATTCGGAAGATTCCTGTTCAATATGCTAAACGCGTAGTTGGCAACAAAATGTACGGTGGACAGAATACACATATTCCGCTGAAAATTAATGCGGCTGGTGTAATTCCGGTAATTTTCGCCGTATCATTGCTTCAGTTCCCAGTTGTTCTCTCCAGTTTCTGGTCAACACATGCCTGGGCACAATGGATTACCAAATATTTGGCAACCGATGCTCCGCTTGGTATGCTTCTGTATGTAGTGATGATCATCGGGTTTACGTTCTTCTATACGTTCGTGCAGATGAATCCTCAGCAGATGGCCGATAACATGAAGAAGAATGGTGGTTACATCCCAGGTATCCGTCCTGGTAAAGCTACAGAGAAATATCTGACTAGAGTAATGTCTCGTTTGACTATGTCAGGCGCGTTGTTCCTAGCTTTGATCTCTGTACTACCGATGTTCTTCGGTGCTTTATCCGGATTGCCCAAAGAAGTTCGAATTGGTGGTACTGCGCTCCTTATCGTAATCGGCGTGGCATTGGATACTATGAAGCAGATCGAGAGCCATTTGATCAAACGCCATTACAAAGGCTTCATCAATAAATAGGTGATAGGTTCCGGTGAAGCTTAAGTTTTTATTCTTCCCGGCACCTATTATGCTGTTTCTTGCTTGGTGGCGAACTTTTGGGGGGAGAGAGAAATCGTGAACATTTTATTCATGGGCCCTCCTGGGGCAGGCAAGGGAACACAAGCGGCAGAAATCGTTAAAGAATTTGGTATTCCTCATATTTCGACAGGAGATGCTTTCCGTTTGGCAATCAAACAGGAAACTCCGGTTGGATTGAAGGCCAAATCATTTATAGATCAAGGTTTGCTTGTACCAGATGATGTGACCATTGGGATAGTCGAAGAACGGCTGCAGCAGTCCGATTGCGAAAAAGGATTTCTATTGGATGGTTTTCCAAGAACTCTTTCGCAAGCGGAAGCGCTGGATGATATTCTTAGCCGTTTGAACACTTCTTTGGATCATGTCATCAACTTGAATGTTGACCGTGGATTGCTAATGGCGCGTCTTACTGGACGTCGTATCTGCAGCGTTTGCGGAGCATCCTACCATTTAATCTTCAACCCGCCGAAGCAAGATGGCATTTGCGACATTGATGGCGGTGAATTATATCAACGTCCGGATGACAACGAAGAAAGTGTAGGCAAGCGCCTGGATGAGTATGATAATAAAACAGCGCCGCTGCTTGCGTTTTATGATAATAAAGGTCTTTTGCGTCAGGTAAACGGGGAAAACGAAATTAATGTCGTTACTTCTGAAATCGTGTCTTTAATGCGGGGTTAATGTAATGATCATTTGTAAATCCGAACAGGAACTTGCCTTTATGAGGGAAGCTGGTCGAATTGTTGCCGAGAGTCACCGTCTTATTGCTCAGGCCATTGAGCCTGGCATTACTACGGGCGAGCTCGACAGAATCGCCGATCAATACATTCGCAGTCAAGATGCTGTGCCGTCTTTCAAAGGCTACAACGGTTTTCCTGCCAGCATTTGCGCTTCAGTCAACGAACAATTGGTGCATGGATTTCCAGGTAAACGTAAACTGATCGAAGGCGATATTGTTACGCTGGATATCGGTGCAGAGTACCGCGGTTATCACGGTGATTCCGCCTGGACCTACGGTGTGGGCAGCATTTCCGAAGAGGCTCAGCGTTTGCTGGACGTTACGGAAGGCTCCTTGTACGCGGGACTGGCGTTAGTTAAGCCGGATGTGCGCTTGTTTACAATCTCCCATGCTATTCAGCAATACATCGAAGAGGCTGGTTTCTCAGTCGTACGTGAGTATGTTGGTCATGGTATTGGGGCAAAACTGCATGAAGAACCGCAAATTCCGAATTATGGCATAGCGGACCGCGGACCACGTCTGAAACCGGGTATGGTGCTCGCGATTGAGCCGATGGTAAACGCAGGAAAGAGACATGTCAGAACACTGGAAGATAACTGGACTGTCGTTACGGTTGATGGCTCACTATGTGCTCACTTCGAGCATACAGTAGCAGTTACTCCGGACGGCATGGAAATTTTCACAAAACTGAATGCGTAGGTGATCTCCACTTGAATACTGTGAGCAGCCCGCAGGTTGGTCAATTAGTGAGAATTCTCAAAGGCAAAGATGCCGGAGAGGCAGCCGTTGTTATCGCAGTTGTTGATAGCAGATTTGTATACATTGCAGATGGAGACAAACGTAAGTTTGATGGGCCAAAGAAGAAGAATATTCTTCATCTTGAGCTCATACCCTTCATCAGCAGTGAGGTTGTGGACAGTTTGAAGGAAACTGGGCGGGTAACAAACGGAAAGCTGCGATTCGCAGTCATGAAGTATGCTGGACCCACCGGAATAAGTGCTGATGAGAAAGGAGACTAACTGTGGCTAAGGAAGATGTCATTGAAGTAGAAGGTACTGTCCTTGAACCGTTGCCAAATGCAACGTTTAAGGTTGAGCTTGAGAACGGTCATCAAATACTTGCCCATGTATCCGGTAAATTGCGGATGCACTTTATCCGTATTTTGACCGGAGACAAAGTGGTCGTGCAGTTATCGCCTTATGATTTATCAAAAGGTCGTATAACTTACCGTAAATAGATGGGAACTACGAAAAAAGTTTTGCTTCGCAAAACTTTGAGGAGGTAATTAACATGAAGGTAAGACCTTCTGTAAAGCCCATTTGCGAGAAATGTAAAGTAATCCGCCGCAAAGGGACTGTTATGGTGATTTGCGAAAATCCGAAACACAAACAAAAACAAGGTTAAGAAGGGGGTGTAGCGTAAAATGGCTCGTATAGCTGGAGTGGATTTGCCACGTGACAAACGCGTTGAGATCGCCTTGACTTATATTTTCGGAATCGGTAAAACGACTTCTCAGAAAATTCTTAATGAAACAGGCATTAGCGCTAATACACGTGTCCGTGATTTGACGGAAGATGAAGTCAGCAAACTGCGTGAAACGATCGACAAAACGGTTAAGGTTGAAGGTGACCTGCGTCGTGAAATTTCCTTAAATATTAAACGTCTTACTGAGATCGGCTGTTACCGCGGTGTTCGCCACCGTCGTGGATTGCCTGTTCGCGGTCAACGTACTAAAACGAATGCCCGTACCCGGAAAGGCCCGCGTCGTACGGTAGCAAACAAAAAGAAATAATAAGGGGGGATAAGAGACAATGGCTAAACCGAAAAAAGTCGTACGTACCAAACGTCGCGACCGTAAAAATATCGAATCCGGCGTGGCACATATTCGTTCCACGTTCAACAACACCATCGTTACCATCACGGATCCTCACGGAAATGCAATTTCCTGGGCAAGCTCCGGCGGCCAAGGATTTAAAGGTTCCCGTAAGTCCACTCCATTCGCAGCGCAAATGGCAGCTGAATCAGCAGCTAAAGCAGCTATGGAGCACGGCATGAAGTCGGTTGAGGTTATGGTTAAAGGACCGGGCGCGGGCCGCGAAGCAGCCATCCGTTCCCTTCAAGCTGCAGGGCTTGAAGTTAACCTTATTAAAGACGTAACTCCGGTTCCTCACAATGGATGCCGTCCGCCTAAGCGTCGTCGCGTATAGTGAAATCAGTATTGTGAATGTGGTATAATTCTGACGCATCTGCTAATAATAGGTGTTTAGGCATACTACATGATGCACCTGATGGGGTGACAGTTTCATATAGGAGCGACGTTGAAGGAGGGGTAAACTCGTGATAGAAATCGAAAAGCCGAAGATTGAGACCGTAGAAGCTAATGATGAAGGTACCTATGGGAAATTCGTAGTTGAACCGCTGGAACGTGGGTATGGCACGACTCTGGGGAACTCGCTTCGCCGGATATTGCTTTCTTCGCTTCCAGGAGCCGCAGTGACTTCGGTCCAAATTGACGGCGTTCTGCATGAGTTCTCGACCGTTCCAGGCGTAATGGAAGATGTGACGGAAATCATTCTGAACCTTAAAGCCTTGTCTCTGAAGATTCATTCAGACGAGGAAAAAGTGTTCGAGATTGATGCTGAAGGGGAAGGCATCGTTACCGCAGGTGATATCCGTGCGGACAGCGATGTTGAGATCCTCAATCCGGATCTTCACATTGCAACGCTGGGACCTGGTGCGAGACTTCATATGCGTATTTTTGCAGGCCGTGGTCGCGGCTATGTCCAAGCGGACCGGAACAAACGTGACGATCAGCCAATTGGTGTTATTCCAGTTGACTCCATCTACACTCCAATTTCACGCGTTAACTACGGCATAGACAATACACGTGTTGGTCAAGTGACTAACTATGACAAATTGACGCTTGAAATTTGGACGGATGGAAGTATCAGACCGGAAGAGGCTGTAAGCCTCGGAGCCAAAATTTTGAACGAGCACCTCGTTCTGTTCGTAGGTCTTACGGACGAAGCAAAAGACGCCGAAATTATGGTTGAAAAAGAAGAAGACAAAAAAGAAAAAGTACTTGAGATGACAATCGAAGAGCTTGATCTTTCTGTTCGTTCCTACAACTGCCTCAAACGTGCTGGTATTAATACCGTACAAGAGCTTACCACGAAGACTGAAGAAGATATGATGAAGGTGCGTAACCTTGGTCGCAAATCTTTGGAAGAAGTTCAGGAAAAGCTTGAGGAACTTGGTTTGGGTCTCCGCACAGAAGAATAGCTGCAGATTGCTTTAGTAAAGGAGGGAAAACACAATGGCATACCAAAAATTGGGCCGTGATTCCAGTGCGCGTAAAGCGTTATTTCGCGACATGGTAACGGATCTGTTTTTATACGAGCGCATCCAAACAACGGAAGCTAAAGCGAAAGAAGTTCGTTCTATCGCTGAAAAGCTGATCACTAAAGCTAAAAAAGGTGATCTTCATGCTCGTCGTCAAGTAGCTGCATTTGTTCGCCGCGAGACTGTTGATGGTGAACAAGATGCAATTCAAAAATTGTTCTCTGACATCGCTCCTCGTTACACTGAGCGTCCAGGTGGATACACTCGTATCCTTAAACTAGGACCTCGTCGTGGCGACGCTGCGCCTATGGTTTATCTTGAATTGGTAGACCGCGCGTAGTATCACAAGTATTGATTTCCGATGCTTCCCTTTCATCCAGCCCTCTTTGGAGTAAAGATGGGGGAAATATCAGCGTTATTGTGCTGCAGAGGCGCAAGACTCTGCTGTACTAATAACCGTGGGAATCACCTTGGTTCAATTGAAGGAGCTCCCGCAGGGGCTCTTTTTTTTGAAATTAAGGATCCTATAGGACTTGTAGTTCTATATATGAAAAATGGATGCCGTCCTTCTAGGGACGGCGAAGCCATTTCTTCAAATAGAAGATCAGACAGTGCTTCGATCGACGTTCTGCTGACCGGTTTAAAAAGGAGAACGGAATGCGTAATCTATTGATGAAGGTCAATTATGACGGAACGAATTATGATGGCTTTCAGACCCAGCCTCAGGGCAATACGATTCAGGATCGGCTGGAGCAAGCCATACTCCATCTGACAGGTGAGAAGCTTAAGATTACTGCTTCAGGCCGCACAGATGCCGGAGTACATGCCTATGGCCAGCCTTTTAACTTTACAACCTCCTCTCGAATCCCAACTGAACGTTGGTGTCTAGCGCTTAATGCCCGGCTGCCACAAGACATCGTGGTTACAGAGGCTAGGGAAGTTCCGCTAACGTTTCACTCTCGTAGAGGGGCTAAGCGTAAAACTTACCGATACACGATCAATGGCAACAGGTTTCCAGATCCGTTTCAGCGGCGCTGGCAGCTTCACCATCCAGTGAAGTTGGATATTCCTGCGATGCAGCAAGGCTTAACGCAAATTATAGGGACACATGACTTCACTTCGTTTGCATCACGACGGTCTACGAAGACTTCTCATGTACGAACGATCTTTGAAGCTCATATGGAAGTAGACCGCAGTATGTGCCGACCCTCTTCATCAGATCAAGGAGTTATCCATACTTATATAACGGGTAGTGGATTTCTTCAGCACATGGTTCGCATTATTATGGGGACTTTGATCCATGTGGGGGAAGGTAAAATACCTGCTGATAAGGTTGCTGAAATATTGGCAGCATGTGATCGATCACATGCTGGTCCAACAGCTGTGGCCATGGGGTTAGCTTTGTGGAGTGTTGAATATGACGAGATTGAAAGTGAATAGTTTTTTCTATAAATTTCTTCCTGATTAATAGGCTAAATGTTTAAAAATCACTTGCACTTGTTATGTTTATACTGTAATATAAAAGTTGTGTTTTCTTGATGGCTATCCCACAGCCCCGATCGAGAAAATGCCAAAAAAATGCTTTGCTTAACTCACATAATCGTAATTCAATGAGAAACAAGATATACGAAACAGAAGATTTTCGTACGAGAACAAGGAGGAAACATTCATGCGTACCACCTATATGGCGAAGCCGAACGAAGTTGAACGCAATTGGCACATTATTGATGCCGAAGGCAAAACACTCGGTCGTTTGGCCAGCGAAGCCGCTGCTTTGATCCGTGGCAAACACAAACCGCAATTCACTCCACACGTTGATACAGGAGATTTCGTTATCGTTATCAACGCTGAGAAAATTCACTTGACCGGTAAGAAATTGCAAAACAAAAAATACTACCGTCACTCGATGCACCCAGGTGGTTTGAAAGTTACTAATGCTGAAACTCTGCTGAATACTAAACCAGAACGCGTAATTGAATTCGCGGTTCATGGTATGATTCCTAAGACTCGTCAAGGGGACCACATGAAGCTGAGATTGAAAGTATATGCAGGCGCCGAGCATCCACATGCAGCACAAAAACCTGAAGTTTACGAACTTCGCGGATAAGAATAGAGGAGGACAGTTTCATGGCACAAGTACAATACTATGGGACAGGTCGTCGTAAACATTCGGTAGCACGTGTTCGCCTTGTACCGGGTGAAGGACGCATTGTCATTAACAAACGTGAGATGGACGAATATTTCGGTGTGGAAACACTGAAAATGATCGTAAAACAACCTTTGAACCTGACTGAAACACTGGGCAACTACGATGTAATCGTTCTTGCACATGGTGGCGGCATTTCCGGTCAAGCTGGAGCAATTCGTCACGGTATCTCCCGTGCATTGCTTAAAGTTGACCCTGAATATCGCGGTGCATTGAAGAAAGCCGGCTTCCTGACTCGTGACCCACGTATGAAGGAACGTAAGAAATACGGCTTGAAGGCTGCACGTCGTGCGCCTCAGTTCTCGAAACGTTAATATCTACAGAATTCAACCCTTGGCCATATGGCCAAGGGTTTTATTTTTGTTGCCCCTTTCCACAAGAAATGGGCTTTTTTTGCATCTATTTACTAATTCTAACGGATGAAACGCATTGACTTCCTCAGTAAAAGTTATATACTATTTCATATAGAATTAGTTGGTTTTATTACTTCTTTTACCTCATTTATTCATACGATTAATATTTTGGATGGAGGAATACCTTAATGAACCTGCTCGAGAAAGAGGATTTAATCAAAGTTAAGGCCGAAGAATTAGAAACTGCTTCACCCGAGGAAATTATCCGCTGGGCTGTAGAAACATTTCCTAACATTACTTTTGCCTGCAGTTTTGGTGCCGAAGATGTAGTGCTAGTTGATATGCTTCACAAAGTTAGTCCGTCTACAGACGTCTTTTATCTCGATACAGATTATCATTTTAAGGAAACCTATGAAACCAGAGATTTGATGGCAGATAAATACGGGCTGGAGTTCGTACGAGTGTCTCCACAAATCACTCCGCAGGAGCAAGCACTTCAACACGGTGATGCGTTATGGACAGTAGATCCTAACCAATGCTGTGGGATTCGTAAAGTAGAGCCGCTGACTCGCATCCTATCTCAATATGAAGCTTGGATTACAGGCATTCGTCGTGACCAAGCGCCTACCCGTGCTAATGCCAAAAAGGTTGAGTATGATTATAAATTTGGTTTGGTTAAGTTTAATCCAATTGCGGATTGGACAACCGAAGATGTATGGAACTATATTCGTGAAAATGATGTAATTTATAACCCTCTACATGACCGTAACTATCCAAGTATCGGCTGTGAGCAATGTACACGTCAGGTTATGCCTGGTGAAGATCCGCGTGCTGGACGTTGGGCTGGATCAGAGAAGACTGAGTGCGGATTACACAAGTAGGACCTATCCCCGTGAGAACACAGAAGGAGAGACGATAATGACTTCAATACGTCCGCATGGCGGAACATTAGTTAACTGTGTAGTAGAGGGTACAGAAAGAGAAGAATTACTGCAGCTTGCACGTGATTATAAGGCGATTGCCGTGAACACCTGGACTTTATCTGATTTGGATCTAATTGCGGTAGGTGCATTTTCTCCACTGACTGGATTTTTGAATGAACAAGATTATCACTCCGTAGTCAAAAACATGCGTTTAGCAGATGGCACAGTGTGGAGCATTCCAATAACACTTGCTGTAGAAGAGGATGTGGCCTCTGGTTTAGCTATTGGAGACAAGGTATCTCTAATCGGTGAAGAGGATGGCGAGATCTACGGTTTATTGGATATTGAGAGTATTTATACGGTTGATCAAAACCTTGAAGCGCAAAATGTATTCAAAACAACAGACCCTGAACATCCAGGAGTAAGTAAGCTGTTGGCCCGCCCGGCTATCTATGTAGGAGGACCAATTACAGTGCTGAATAGACCACAGCCAGAAAAGTTCGGAGAATTTTATTTTGACCCTTCAGCTACACGTAAGATATTTGCAGACAAGGGCTGGAGAACAGTTGTAGGCTTCCAGACGCGTAACCCTGTTCATCGTGCACATGAATATATTCAGAAGTGCGCTATGGAGGTTGTAGACGCTCTGTTCTTAAACCCGCTAGTGGGTGAGACGAAGTCTGATGATGTACCGGCAAATGTACGAATGAAGAGCTACCTGGCGCTTTTGGAGAATTATTATCCTGAGGATCGTACCTTTCTAGGTGTTTTCCCGGCGGCCATGCGTTATGCTGGTCCGAGAGAAGCGATTTTTCATGCTATGGTTCGCAAAAATTATGGCTGCACCCATTTTATTGTCGGACGTGACCATGCGGGCGTAGGTGATTACTACGGAACTTATGAAGCGCAAGAAATTTTCGCGAATTTCACCGCTGAGGAACTTGATATTACTCCATTATTTTTTGAACACAGCTTCTTCTGTAAAAAATGCGGAAATATGGCTTCCAGTAAAACCTGCCCACATCCTGGCGATGATCATATGACTTTGTCGGGTACAAAGGTACGGGCTTTGCTTCGGGAGGGTCAATGTCCGCCTCCTGAATTTACGCGACCTGAGGTTGCGCAGATTCTAATTGAAGGCATGACTCAAGAAGTAACAGCTTAATCATCGTTAGCTAGTACTATTTGGCCTTCTTGTCCCATATAGATGAGTATTATCTATCGGGACGAGGGGGTCTTTGTTATGTCTGGCCGAAAACACAGTAAAGTCTCGGTCTGGATCTCATGGAGCAGTATCAAAAAATGTATGCTGGGCGCGGCACTGCTGGCTATAATGATCGGTATTATAGCGTATGACATGCCTACTGCCAAAACGTTAAATTATTGGAGTCTGCCTTTGTCTGGTAAAGTGATCGCTATCGACGCTGGACATGGGGGAGCAGATGGAGGGGCAGTTAGCCGGGAAGGGCTAATTGAGAAAGACATTAATCTTGCAGTCTCTCTTTATTTACGTGATTACCTGCAACAGGCAGGGGCTATTGTTGTAATGACCCGTGAAGGGGATTATGATTTGGCTCAGGAGGGCACTAAGGGCTATTCTAAGCGCAAGACTGAAGATCTTAAGCAAAGAGTAAGAAGTATTGAAGAGAAGGGCGCAGATCTTTTTATAAGCGTTCACATGAACAGCGTGCCTTCAAACCGATGGAGCGGGGCGCAGACCTTTTACTATCCCAATCACAAGGATAATAAAGCTATCGCAGAGTTTGTACAGAGTGAGCTGAAGACTACACTGGAGAATACTGATCGTGTAGCTAAGACTGTAAATACTGTTTATCTACTAAAAGCATTAAAAATACCTGCGATCCTTGTAGAGGTCGGTTTTTTGTCGCACCCTCAGGAATCAGTTCTACTCGGAGATGATGTTTATCAACGCAAGGTAGCGACTAGCATATATCGTGGCATTCTTCGTTATGCTTCCGAGTAGCCGGGACTACTCATCAGGAGATGGGTAATGCTATAATAGACAAAAACTCCGGAAGAATTCTCCTCCGGAAGGGAAACAGAGGTGCTTTCCATGCTGACTAGGGAACATATCCAGGAAATACTGCAGTCAATAATAGACCCGGAAACCGGAAAAAGCCTTGTGGAACTACAGCTGATCCGTGACATTATGATTAAAGAAGATCGTATATCTTTATCAATCGTGTGTCTGGATCCTGAAGAGCAAAGTCGCATGGATCTAGAACAACGGGTTCGTGAGTTGCTTGAAGCAGGTGGAGTCACTAATGTGCATATCCGGCTGCGTGATGCAACCGATTATGAACGTGCTCTGCTTCGAGGAGAGAGTGCCGGGGAAGAGCCGTTGGTTGATGAACCGGGGAAACTTAAGGGACATGCAGCAGGCCTTGACGATCATGAATTAATCAATGAGAACTCTGGTGTTAACTTTATCGCCATTGCCAGTGGTAAAGGCGGTGTTGGAAAGTCTACGGTTACTGTGAATTTGGCAGTAGCTTTGGCTAGAAAAGGTAAAAAGGTTGGATTGATTGATGCGGACATTTATGGGTTTAGCATCCCTGATATGATGGGAATCGAAGAGGGACCCGTTGTAGAAGAGGGAATCATTATTCCTGTGGAACGTTTCGGAGTGAAGGTCATGTCTATGGGCTTCTTTATCCGTGAGAATAGTCCGGTAATTTGGCGGGGACCTATGCTTGGCAAAATGCTGCGCCAATTCTTCGGTGATGTGGGCTGGGGAGAACTTGATTATATGCTGCTTGATCTTCCTCCAGGTACAGGTGATGTGGCGCTTGACGTACATCAGATGCTTCCTCACAGCAAAGAGATTATTGTTACTACCCCTCATGCTACCGCAGCGTTTGTGGCGGCTAGAGCGGGCTCTATGGCTCTGCAGACAGAACATGAGATTATTGGGGTCATTGAGAACATGGCTTATTATGAGTGTAAAGACTGCGGTAAAAAAGATTATATTTTTGGCAGAGGCGGAGGCGCTCGGCTTGCGGAGACACTCCATACGGAGCTGCTTGCACAAGTTCCATTGGGCGCACCGGACAACCATATTTCTGAACCGGATTTCTCACCTTCCGTATACAAGGAAGACACAGCAACTGCGTTGTTGTTTGCTGATATCGCCGATAAGCTGATTGCGAAATATGAGCACTAATTATTATGCATAAAAAGAGGCCGTCCCACTTTGTTAGGTGGGATAAGGCCTCTTTTTGGTTATGTGCTTGAATCATCGCCGCTACCGCTGCCACTTTCACCACCGCTGCCGCTGCCTTCCTGTTTATCGCCGCTTTCGCCGCCCTTTTTCTGTTCCTTCGGTTCGAGCTCGTCCTGAACGACCTTTTTAAGTAAATTCAATACCTCCATCCGGAATAATGGAGTCTGCATAGATTCCTGGATGGTCTTCATGGATTGCTTTCGGTAGTCAGGTGTTTTGGTGAGATTAAGAAACATGGTCATCATTTCTGGAGACTTCATGATTTCCTCGACGGATTTTTGATAGGTGGGATCTTTAATTAGTTGCAGGTGCAATTCTTTGCTTTGTGATTGAATGGCTTTAGCAAAATCGCCTGCGAACTTGGGATCAGTCATAATTTTCTCGATTTCCTTTTGATATTCCGGTGCAGTGAGGGTATCTTTAACAGCGGTTTTTATATCCTCTGTTGTTTGAAGTGGCATCATTTTCATACTCATTCCGCTGGTGCCTCCAGAACTGGAATTTGATAATGATTCCTCAACTGCTTTTTTTCCATCTTCACTTTTTAATATATCAATAACCATGGTCTTCATTTCTTTATAACTGCCCTGACCAGAAGAAGAACTGCTCTGCTCACTTCCGCAAGCCGTTAAGGCCATAACAAAGCTTAAAGCCAAACCCACAGATCCGATAAATCTCCATTTCATTGGCGCTGCCCTCCTTTATTAGGATTCTCCAGTTGTATTATGCCGCATTAACACACATTTATGTTGCTGATGTAATGGTGTTTTGTCGGTATCCTTGGTAAAATAAATCTGACATAGGGGGAGGTGAAGTGGCTGAGTATAAAAAAATGGTTTTATTTATTTTGGACAACCCTTCTAATAGGAGCGGGCGGAGCAGTAATCGCAGGTCTGGCACTGCAATTCGTGAACGGTCGAATTGATTTCAAAAGTGTCGCTGATTTCTTTTTATACCCGCTGATACTATTCGGCTACGGTATGCTTGTCAGTGTTTATGCGCAACTTGGTTTTTTTGCTTATCTAATTTTAAATTACATGGGCAATGGTGTTTTCCCGCCAAAAATTTGGAAATACATACAACTGGTGCTTTCTGTGCTCGCATTGCTTGAACTGATTTTTTTGCGTACCGTCGTTGGCGGGGAAAGAAGTGTCTTGTCTGATCTAATATTAGGAATCTTTATTTTGTTAGCTGCCATTATTGTGTCTTATTTCAAAGTGAAAAGTACAAACATCTCAGCTTGGATTCCAACCCTCTTTTTTATGACAGCTATTTCAATTGTGGAAATTATCGGCGTGCTCCGTATAGGTGTTGATAGTGCGACAGTGTTTATTGTTGTTCCGCTCATCGCCTGTAATGCATTCCAAATTTTGATGCTTCACCGTATTCTCAAGCCGGCAGCCGGATAAAGGCTGGGGCGAATTCAGCAAATCATGAACCCCGTGCTCTGGCCTTCAGAAAACGGGGTTTTTTGCTCTAGAATGTATCCTAACGATTAAAATCCGCTGGAGGAGGTTAATCTTAAAGAACAATAGAGCGGATTCTTTGTGTGTAGCAACGCTCACAAAACTAAGCAGATGCTTCCTAAGTGAGTTTTGTACGAAGTTTTTCAATGATGCATATGCTTCACAAAACTAAGCGTATGCTTCCGAAGCAGTTTTGTACGTAGTAATACAAGCGTAGCACCGCTCACAAAACTAAGTAGATGCTTCCGAAGTGAGTTTTGTACGAAGTAATACAAGCGTAGCACCGCTCACAAAACTAAGTAGATGCTTCCGAAGTGAGTTTTGTACGAAGTAATACAAGCGTAGCAACGCTCACAAAACTTTTAGGAGGGGAATATATGGACATCAAGCGTTATATGATAAAAGACACAAATGAAATCCAGCTTAACAAGCTGGACCCGGACGATACAGGTAACTTTAAATCAAAAAAAGAAGCAGAAGCCAAAACAGAGCAGTTAAAGGAACGGTTGGCAGAGCTTCAAGATATTCTTTTTGCACAGAAAAAGCATTCACTGCTCGTAATTCTGCAAGGGATGGATTCCAGCGGTAAAGATGGAACAGTTAAACATATTTTTTCAGGGATTAATCCACAAGGCTTTATAGTGACCAGCTTCAAGAAACCTTCTCTGGAGGAAGAGGCTCACGATTTCTTATGGAGAGTGCATCAAAAGACACCCCCTAAAGGCTACATCTCTGCATTTAACCGCTCACACTACGAAGATGTATTGGTACCGCGGGTACATGGGGGACTGAAAAAGGATGACTTGAAGCGCCGCTTTCGTTACATACGGCAGTTTGAGGAGATGCTGGTGGAAGAGGGAACGACAATTATCAAGTTTTTTCTGCATATTTCAAAAGAAAAGCAGCTTAAGAAAATAAAAGAACGGCTTGAAGATCCCGAAAAACACTGGAAATTCGACGCAAGTGATCTACAGGAGCGGGAATTTTGGGATGATTACCAAGAGGCATATGTAGATGTTTTTAAGGAGTCAAGTATTGATAAAGCACCCTGGTACTGGATACCAGCCAATCATCAATGGTACCGCAACTATTTGGCCTTATCCATCGTTGTAAAGACACTGGAGAGTCTGGATCTGAGCTATCCGAAGCTGAATACCCCCACACCCGACATATCGGAGCTCATTTCCCCGCGTCATTAATATTTGGATAAGACCAACATCTATTGCGGTACCTAAGATTGGGAGGAGCGTTACAGCCCGGCAGCATCCTCTAAGGCACTATTTAGTGAGGCCGAGTCGCGAACCTCTTTACCCTCTGCATTGCTTTGGCTGATCAGCTCAGAGACAGTAACGAATTCATAACCTTGTCTGCGGAGCTCATCGATAATTTGCGGAAGAGCTTCGTGAGTTTGTTTGCAGGAATCACTGGCATGTAGTAGAACGATATCACCAGGATGTGCTTTAGTCGTTACACGCTTCACGATATTGTCTACACCTATGTTCTTCCAGTCTAGAGAGTCTGTGTCCCACTGGATGACTTTGTAACCAAGATCATTGGCCACTTGCAGAACTCTTTTGTCAAAATCACCATTAGGCATACGAATTAAATTTGGTTCTTTACCGGTTAATTCTGTAAGCACAGTGTGAGCCGTTGTGATCTGAGTGCGAATCTCTTCGTTACTTAGAGTGCTGTAATTGACGTGTTTATGGCCATGACTGCCAATTTCGAATCCTGCGTTTTTAATGCTTGTTACAATATCCGGGTGAGTCTTACTCCATGGTGACGATAGGAAGAAGGTGGCTTTGTCCACTTTCTTGTCTTCAAGTACCTTCAAAATTGGTTCGGGTCTCTTTTCCCCCCAGCTAATATCGAAGGTTAGGGCAATCAGCTTCTTCTCTGTTGGCACACTGTAAATGGCAGAAGGTCCAGCCTCAGAAAAAACGGTGATATTACCCCTCTCGACATAGACAACTCCAGCAGCAAGAAGCACAGCGGCGAAGATATAGATGAACCTTTTGATCTTTTTGCCGCTGAATACATAAAAAGAATTCATTAATGACAGCGCTCCTCTCCCATGCGAAATGCTTGTTTGTTCTAAATGTATGCTCGTACCGCACGGTTATGACCTAAGAAACAGAGATCACAATTTCAGGAGGTATTTATGTTGTCGTTCTTCACGTTTGTTAAAGATATTAAATCGATCCGCAAGGCTTTGCTGCTGTCCTGTCTGCTCTTCGTAATAGGAGCGGTTGTTGGCTGGGTAGCGACAAGTAGTCTGGAAAAACTATTGGTTCAGCAATTGGAAGGGCTTAGTGAGATCAGTGGGAACTTAAGAGATACCTCTAATCCGCAATGGAACTTCTTTGTATTTATATTTCTGAATAACGCCATCAAGGGCGTGGTTATTATTTTCCTGGGAGCGTTGTTCGGCATATTGCCAGCTATATTCTTATTTATAAACGGAGCGGTAATTGGCTACTTGATACATTTATCCGCACTGCAAGGGCAGGATTTGTTCGATTTAATCGTAAAAGGATTGCTGCCACACGGGATTATAGAGATTCCGGCAATCATTATCGCTTGTGCCTTTGGACTGCATTTTGGCGGGAAAGTGATTTCAAGTTTATTTCGATCTACAGATAGAAAAGAGGAGAAAAGCGCAGACTGGTCTGCATTCATGCGTCAAACACTTACGGCTTCCATATGGACTGTAATCCTGTTATTTGTTGCAGCCATTATTGAAAGTACAATTACTTTTTCACTTTTATCATAAAACTTCCGGGAATAGAGCATAACATTAAGGGCGTTCATCCAAGGATTGCCTAAAGGTAAGGAGTATATAATCGAGACGAAACCATAAAGGGAATTTTTAATAATTATGGTTATAAAAAGAGGACTCCGGTTAATCTAGTGTAAGAGGATCTTAAGGCAGCTTTCTCCATGAGATGTACTTACTGATTATGCAAAAAAAGGTTTTGGGGGTTTAGAGAAGGTGTTAATTGCAACTTCATGAAGGAGGCCAAGCATATGTTGGGAATGTTGTTTAATGAAAAGGAATGCAAGGAACTGGATTATGTTTTGAGAAAAGAACTAGATGAGATGCTGTTAGATTTGAGTGATCAGCGCTTGGACCAAAATATCAGGCACGCCATCGCTAATAGATATAAGACTGTATTCCGGATGTATGCTCGCTTCGCTCCTCAGAAAGAGCTTTCCAAGTATGCATGGGGTGGACGTTCTTCTCAGTATAAACACTGAAGATATACGAGAATTGCTACAGTTTTATAAAGTTTTCAGATTATTTAATAAAATAGCTTGACTAAAAAGGAGTGCTCATGATAAATTATATCTCGCGCTCCTTTTGCTTGTGTAAAAGGGAAGCGGAAGGCAAGAAAAATTGAAAAAAAGATTTTTCAAAAAAAAAGACTTGCCAAACAGCTTAACACTGTGATATATTATAAAGGTCGCCGCTGATAAACAACGACGACGAAATGAGAGACATTGATCTTTGAAAACTGAACAACGAGTGAGTGGGAAATCACGCAAGTGAAATCCAAAATTAGAGAATTAATTTTCTCGTCAGATGTTTCAAAATGAGCATATCGCTCTTTTCAATACTAATTGGAGAGTTTGATCCTGGCTCAGGACGAACGCTGGCGGCGTGCCTAATACATGCAAGTCGAGCGGAGTTATTTTGAAAGCTTGCTTTCAAAATAACTTAGCGGCGGACGGGTGAGTAACACGTAGGCAACCTGCCCTTCAGACTGGGATAACTACCGGAAACGGTAGCTAATACCGGATAATTTCTTTTTTCTCCTGAGAGAAGAATGAAAGACGGAGCAATCTGTCACTGAGGGATGGGCCTGCGGCGCATTAGCTAGTTGGTGGGGTAACGGCCCACCAAGGCGACGATGCGTAGCCGACCTGAGAGGGTGAACGGCCACACTGGGACTGAGACACGGCCCAGACTCCTACGGGAGGCAGCAGTAGGGAATCTTCCGCAATGGGCGAAAGCCTGACGGAGCAACGCCGCGTGAGTGATGAAGGTTTTCGGATCGTAAAGCTCTGTTGCCAGGGAAGAACGTCCGGTAGAGTAACTGCTACCGGAGTGACGGTACCTGAGAAGAAAGCCCCGGCTAACTACGTGCCAGCAGCCGCGGTAATACGTAGGGGGCAAGCGTTGTCCGGAATTATTGGGCGTAAAGCGCGCGCAGGCGGCTATTTAAGTCTGGTGTTTAAACCTTGGGCTCAACCTGAGGTCGCACTGGAAACTGGGTGGCTTGAGTACAGAAGAGGAAAGTGGAATTCCACGTGTAGCGGTGAAATGCGTAGATATGTGGAGGAACACCAGTGGCGAAGGCGACTTTCTGGGCTGTAACTGACGCTGAGGCGCGAAAGCGTGGGGAGCAAACAGGATTAGATACCCTGGTAGTCCACGCCGTAAACGATGAGTGCTAGGTGTTAGGGGTTTCGATACCCTTGGTGCCGAAGTTAACACAGTAAGCACTCCGCCTGGGGAGTACGGTCGCAAGACTGAAACTCAAAGGAATTGACGGGGACCCGCACAAGCAGTGGAGTATGTGGTTTAATTCGAAGCAACGCGAAGAACCTTACCAGGTCTTGACATCCCTCTGAATCTGCTAGAGATAGCAGCGGCCTTCGGGACAGAGGAGACAGGTGGTGCATGGTTGTCGTCAGCTCGTGTCGTGAGATGTTGGGTTAAGTCCCGCAACGAGCGCAACCCTTAACTTTAGTTGCCAGCAGGTAATGCTGGGCACTCTAGAGTGACTGCCGGTGACAAACCGGAGGAAGGTGGGGATGACGTCAAATCATCATGCCCCTTATGACCTGGGCTACACACGTACTACAATGGCCGGTACAACGGGAAGCGAAGCCGCGAGGTGGAGCCAATCCCATCAAAGCCGGTCTCAGTTCGGATTGCAGGCTGCAACTCGCCTGCATGAAGTCGGAATTGCTAGTAATCGCGGATCAGCATGCCGCGGTGAATACGTTCCCGGGTCTTGTACACACCGCCCGTCACACCACGAGAGTTTACAACACCCGAAGTCGGTGGGGTAACCCGCAAGGGAGCCAGCCGCCGAAGGTGGGGTAGATGATTGGGGTGAAGTCGTAACAAGGTAGCCGTATCGGAAGGTGCGGCTGGATCACCTCCTTTCTATGGAGAATCGTTCTCTGCAATGAGAACATTCAAATCGGAAGCTTAGCTTCCACAATAGAACCTTCGGGTTCGAACACTCACTCGTGTTCAGTTTTGAAAGAGCAAGTCTCTTTCGTATGCGTTTGGTGGCGATAGCGGAGGGGTTCCACACGTACCCATCCCGAACACGACCGTTAAGCCCTCCAGCGCCGATGGTACTTGGACCGAAGGGTCCTGGGAGAGTAGGACGTTGCCAAGCGGACAACCAATTCATTGGTTGATTCACAATGTTATATATGTTATATGGGCTTTTAGCTCAGTTGGTTAGAGCGCACCTCTGATAAGGGTGAGGTCGGTGGTTCGAGTCCACCAAGGCCCACCATATAACATTATAGAGTAATTTTATGGGGCCATAGCTCAGCTGGGAGAGCGCCTGCCTTGCAAGCAGGAGGTCAGCGGTTCGATCCCGCTTGGCTCCACCATAAATTTTTAAATGAATAACTTTTTTAACTTGATCCTTGAAAACTGGATACCGAAACGAATTTGCGTTTTAGAACATCTTTTAGCAACTTGTGTAAACAAGTAAATGTTATTAGTGAGATGATTCCAAAGAGAATGTCATCGTATGATATTTTCCTGCGGAAAAATCAAGGTTAAGCTAATAAGAGCACACGGAGGATGCCTAGGCGCCAGGAGCCGACGAAGGACGTGGCGAACAACGAAACTGCCTCGGGGAGCTGTAAGCAAGCTTTGATCCGGGGGTGTCCGAATGGGGAAACCCAGCTGTGGTAATTCGCAGTTACTCATTTCTGAATACATAGGAAATGTAGAGGCAGACCAGGGGAACTGAAACATCTAAGTACCCTGAGGAAGAGAAAACAATAGTGATTCCGTCAGTAGCGGCGAGCGAACGCGGAACAGCCTAAACCTAAGAGCTTGCTCTTAGGGGTTGTGGGACGTCTCACATGGAGTTACAAAGGAATATGGTAGGTGAAGAGGTCTGGAAAGGCCCGCGATAGAGGTAAAAGCCCTGTAACCTAAACTGTGTTCTCTCCGAGACGGATCCCGAGTAGTGCGGGGCACGTGAAACCCCGTATGAATCCAGCAGGACCATCTGCTAAGGCTAAATACTACCTGGCGACCGATAGTGAAACAGTACCGTGAGGGAAAGGTGAAAAGCACCCCGGAAGGGGAGTGAAATAGAACCTGAAACCGTGTGCTTACAAAAAGTCAGAGCCCTATTAATGGGTGATGGCGTGCCTTTTGTAGAATGAACCGGCGAGTTACGTTTAACATGCAAGGTTAAGCCGAGAAGGTGGAGCCGCAGCGAAAGCGAGTCTGAATAGGGCGAATTAGTATGTGGACGTAGACCCGAAACCGTGTGATCTACCCCTGTCCAGGGTGAAGGTGCGGTAACACGCACTGGAGGCCCGAACCCACGTACGTTGAAAAGTGCGGGGATGAGGTGGGGGTAGCGGAGAAATTCCAATCGAACTCGGAGATAGCTGGTTCTCCCCGAAATAGCTTTAGGGCTAGCCTCGGTATAAGAGTAGTGGAGGTAGAGCACTGATTGGGTGCGGGGTCCGCAAGGATTACCAAGCTCAGTCAAACTCCGAATGCCATATACTTATTGCCGGGAGTCAGACAGTGAGTGCTAAGATCCATTGTCAAAAGGGAAACAGCCCAGACCATCAGCTAAGGTCCCCAAGTGTGTGTTAAGTGGGAAAGGATGTGGAGTTGCACAGACAACCAGGATGTTGGCTTAGAAGCAGCCACCATTGAAAGAGTGCGTAATAGCTCACTGGTCGAGTGACTCTGCGCCGAAAATGTAACGGGGCTAAACACACCACCGAAGCTATGGCTAGATACTATGTATCTGGGGTAGGGGAGCGTTGTGTAGGGGTTGAAGGTGTACTGAAAAGAGCGCTGGACACTACACAAGTGAGAATGCCGGTATGAGTAACGAAAAGATCAGTGAGAATCTGATCCGCCGAAAGCCCAAGGTTTCCTGAGGAAGGCTCGTCCGCTCAGGGTAAGTCGGGACCTAAGGCGAGGCCGAAAGGCGTAGTCGAAGGACAACAGTTTGAAATTACTGTACCACCGTAATCCGCTATGAGCGATGGGGTGACGCAGGAGGGTAGTGACGCGGACTGATGGATGTCCGTCTAAGCAGTGAGGCTGATGTGTAGGCAAATCCGCACATCATTAAGGCTGGGCTGTGATGGGGAGCGAAAATTGTAGTAGCGAAGGTCATGATCTCACACTGCCAAGAAAAGCCTCTAGCCAGGAGAAGGTGCCCGTACCGCAAACCGACACAGGTAGGCGAGAAGAGAATTCTAAGGCGCGCGGAAGAACTCTCGTTAAGGAACTCGGCAAAATGACCCCGTAACTTCGGGAGAAGGGGTGCCCCGGTAGTGTGAATAGCACGAGGGGGCCGCAGTGAAAAGGCCCAAGCGACTGTTTAGCAAAAACACAGGTCTGTGCGAAGCCGCAAGGCGAAGTATACGGGCTGACGCCTGCCCGGTGCTGGAAGGTTAAGGGGAGTGGTTAGGGGTAACCCGAAGCTATGAACCGAAGCCCCAGTAAACGGCGGCCGTAACTATAACGGTCCTAAGGTAGCGAAATTCCTTGTCAGGTAAATTCTGACCCGCACGAATGGCGTAACGACTTGGGCGCTGTCTCAACGAGAGATCCGGTGAAATTTTAATACCTGTGAAGATGCAGGTTACCCGCGACAAGACGGAAAGACCCCATGGAGCTTTACTGCAGCTTGATATTGAATTTGGGTACGATCTGTACAGGATAGGTGGGAGCCGTAGAAATCGGAGCGCAAGCTTCGGTGGAGGCGCCGTTGGGATACCACCCTGATCGTATCTAGGTTCTAACCTAGTACCCTTACCGGGTACGGGGACCGTGTCAGGCGGGCAGTTTGACTGGGGCGGTCGCCTCCTAAAGAGTAACGGAGGCGTTCCAAGGTTCCCTCAGAATGGTTGGAAATCATTCGCAGAGTGCAAAGGCATAAGGGAGCTTGACTGCGAGACCTACAAGTCGAGCAGGGACGAAAGTCGGACTTAGTGATCCGGTGGTACCGCATGGAAGGGCCATCGCTCAACGGATAAAAGCTACCCTGGGGATAACAGGCTTATCTCCCCCAAGAGTCCACATCGACGGGGAGGTTTGGCACCTCGATGTCGGCTCATCGCATCCTGGGGCTGAAGTAGGTCCCAAGGGTTGGGCTGTTCGCCCATTAAAGCGGTACGCGAGCTGGGTTCAGAACGTCGTGAGACAGTTCGGTCCCTATCTGTCGTGGGCGCAGGAAATTTGAGAGGAGCTGTCCTTAGTACGAGAGGACCGGGATGGACGTACCGCTGGTGCACCAGTTGTTCCGCCAGGAGCATGGCTGGGTAGCTACGTACGGACGGGATAAGCGCTGAAAGCATCTAAGCGTGAAGCCCCCCTCAAGATGAGATTTCCCAATTAGTAAGACCCCTTGAAGACGACGAGGTAGATAGGTTGGAGGTGGAAGTGCAGCAATGCATGGAGCTGACCAATACTAATCGGTCGAGGGCTTATCCTATAGTTAGAATGCAGATTCGTTTCGGATTCAGTTTTCAGGCGATTAAGCCTGAGCATTTACGCTGTAAATGCCCGTTTGGTGGCGATAGCGGAGGGGTTCCACACGTACCCATCCCGAACACGACCGTTAAGCCCTCCAGCGCCGATGGTACTTGGACCGAAGGGTCCTGGGAGAGTAGGACGTTGCCAAGCGGATATTCCCTGATAGCTCAGTTGGTAGAGCACTCGACTGTTAATCGAGTTGTCACAGGTTCGAGTCCTGTTCGGGGAGCCATGCTCTCATAGCTCAGCAGGTAGAGTGCTTCCATGGTAAGGAAGAGGTCACCGGTTCGAATCCGGTTGAGAGCTCCACAGATTTGCAAGGCCCGTTGGTCAAGGGGTTAAGACACCTCCCTTTCACGGAGGTAACATGGGTTCGAATCCCATACGGGTCACCAACTTTTACTTGTTCTTACCCTTAGAGGGTCCCATAGATATGGAGGCTTAGCTCAGCTGGGAGAGCATCTGCCTTACAAGCAGAGGGTCGGGGGTTCGATCCCCTCAGCCTCCACCATAATCTTCCTAAGAGATTATGGGCAACATAGAGGTACCATCAATGGGGATTAGCCAAGCGGTAAGGCAACGGACTTTGACTCCGTCACTCATAGGTTCGAATCCTATATCCCCAGCCAAGTGCGAGCCATTAGCTCAGTTGGTAGAGCACCTGACTTTTAATCAGGGTGTCGAAGGTTCGAGTCCTTCATGGCTCACTTTTATTATTATCATGCGCGTGTGGCGGAATGGCAGACGCACCAGACTTAGGATCTGGCGTTTCACGACGTGGGGGTTCAAGTCCCTTCACGCGCACCACTTATTGCGGACGTGGCTCAGCGGTAGAGCATCGCCTTGCCAAGGCGAGGGTCGCGGGTTCGATTCCCGTCGTCCGCTCCATAATTTTGCGCCCTTAGCTCAGCTGGATAGAGCGTTTGACTACGAATCAAAAGGCCGGGAGTTCGAATCTCTCAGGGCGCGCCATTTTATTATTAAGCAATTATAGTATTTATAACGGGATGTAGCTCAGCTTGGTAGAGCACCTGGTTTGGGACCAGGGGGTCGCATGTTCAAATCGTGTCATCCCGATTTTCACCTTTGCGGGTGTAGTTCAATGGTAGAACTTCAGCCTTCCAAGCTGATAGCGTGGGTTCGATTCCCATCACCCGCTCCATAATTTTATAGTAACGGGATGTAGCTCAGCTTGGTAGAGCACCTGGTTTGGGACCAGGGGGTCGCATGTTCAAATCGTGTCATCCCGATACTCAGCTTAATCGCTGCTCAAATGCTCTTACTTCGGTAAGGGCTTTTTTGTTATGAATTGAATATACATATAAATACATTCTAAGAACGTATGTTCTATTATTCCTCCAAAAAAAATCGGACTTCCGGTGGAATTCCAATCCGTAGATAATAGTTTCTCCATGATTCCTCTTGTTCGGGGCTTCTGCCTGAAGATAATAATTTTACAGCAAATACATTAGCTTGACGTTCAAGCTTCCCAGGAGAGAAATAGGAGCTTTCCTCCAGAAAAAAGCGATTGATCCCCTTGTGAAGCCGATCATGTCCTAATTCATGCGCACAAACGAAGCGCTGCCATTCTACAGGCAACTCATTATGAATGACGATAAACCTTCTTCTTAATTTTCGATAATATAATCCCTTTGTGCCAGTCCCCAGATTCATGAAACGAATTTGAATGCCTAGTGCTGCGGCAAGCTCGAACGGGCAGTTGGTTTTATATTTTTTAATCAGACTATTGATCAGTTCATCCATGTTCTTCACCTGCAGCATGTTAGTATAGTTATTTAGTGTCTTTGGATTTTTTTCTCTTATTCATCTGTTTGGCTTCCCAGAACAATCCGGTTAGTACATCTTTTATCCTCTGTTTATCTTCTTTGTCTAATGGAATTCCGTCAAACATCAGCTCTCCATCATCCTCTAGCATTTTTCGAAAGTCTCTTTTATCTTTGCTTGTGGCCCAATCTGGGACAGCCTCATCGCTTGAAAGAGTCTGGTCCTGCAAATACCCTGCTTGATCCATTAGCTCCTCGTAGGGGACGCCAGTGGCCTCAGCAATTTTGCGTAACGTGGTTGGTTTAGGAACCCCTCTTAATCCATTCTCAATCCGGGAAATTTGCGAACCGCTGATTCCGGCAGCTACTGCTAATTGATTAATGGTGAGTCCCTTTGTTTCCCGAAGATGCTTCATATAATCCCCGAATTCCTGTTTCATCTCAACTCACTCCTTATTGGCTGTAACCTTATGATAATAATATAAGCCATTTTTGCCAATAGGTAAACAACAAAGCGTATATAATTGCCAAAAGGCAAGATAATGGAGGGATATACGCTCTTTTTCGATAAAAACAGCCTAAAACGGGGTTTTACGAGATTGGTAAAGAAGTGGTATATTATAGAAAAATACGAACAGAATACGAACAAGATTTATTTTATCACATTGGGCTGGAAAATTCCGCAAATTAAATCTCATTCAGTTAAACCCAAAAGGAGTGCATAAATGATGAACATATCAACTTTACCAGAGTTGGACCGTCGCCGAACCCAGGTCGCTATAGAGAGCATGTTGGAGAAATACCGTATTTTTAAGACCGTTACATTTGAAGCTAAGGAAGCAAGCACAACTTATTCATACACAGAAAGATTTCATGGTCCTACTAACACTGTAACTGATCAGACTGCTGCGATAGCTTCTTATAATGTGGACATCCCCGCCGCAAGGAGAGCTTATTGTTCCGCAATAGACTCTGTGGTAGAGAG
This sequence comes from Paenibacillus sp. FSL E2-0190, assembly GCF_037992965.1. NCBI lineage: Bacteria > Bacillati > Bacillota > Bacilli > Caryophanales > Paenibacillaceae > Paenibacillus > Paenibacillus sp. FSL E2-0190. The sequence continues at coordinate 6,333,937 of NZ_CP150306.1, read as the reverse complement.
ACTCGATACGAGAGAACAGCAGCTGGTACGGGAAAGGTATATGAGAAGAGACGAGATGTACGATTATACGATTTACAATCATGTGTTTGATCCACCGGTAAGTAAGGACACTTACGTGAAGATACGCTCGAAGGCTTTTTACAAGATGGCATTAGCGTTAACGGATCTCGGCTTACTGTCTCTGCAAACTTTAGTAACAACAGCGCCTAGGGTAAAGAAAGAGAAAATGAGTATTACTTAATAGAAGTAGAATAGTTTGATTAGTAAAGAAGACTGTATCGTCCGAGCGGATGATGCGGTCTTTTTTTGAATTATAAGAAAGTATAAGTTTCAGGGTGTACTTTATCCTTATAATCCTCGCACAAATGCTTGCCGTCCATAAAAGGAGGGTCGAAAGCTCTTTAGCTTGTCTTCAATTGTGTACCTCCAAAAAAACGCTCTATACCATCCCAAAGCTAGCCAAAACCTCGTCCGTTTACCCTCTCCGCAAGGATAATATGGGGGTATGATTATAACATGGCAAATGAAGCAAAAGAACACCGCAAGAGCATGAATGCTCTGCTAATAGTTCCGCCCTAAGGGTCATGAGAACAAACCTAGCGGTGAAAGATTCTTCTCGCATTTACCTAATGAAGAAGGGATATTATCCAACCTCGGATAGTATCCTTTTTTCTTAAATCTAGTTGAGGGGGTGTCTGCTTAATGTTCATGCAGTTGAAGGTTAACACCATCAAGGATCGACGAACGGTCGCAGATCAGAAAGGAATGGAGTGATGTCGGTACAACAATTGCGAGAACATATTACAAGTACACTTGAACGGTATTTTCCTGATGTGCCTGTATATGTAGAAGGAGAAAAACCTCAAACCGCTTATTTTCATCCCGGATTGATCTCAGCAACACTGGATCGGCAGCGGGAGGGCAGGTATTTAGCGGTCTACCGTTTTGGCATCCGTTATGAGCAAGGCAATATGCTGGAGGCTGAGAGAATGGCAGATAAGCTAAGTGAGGTGATGGCAGGAATGGAGCAGGATGGTGGAGCTTTTCGTGTAGTTAGGCAAGCTTGGGAAGCTGGAACTGAAGGGCATGGGCCGCTGTTTACAGTTGACTATATGTTGTATTTGCAAAACGACAAGCCTGACAGCATTAAGATGGGACAAATGATTGGAGGAGAACGATTAAAATGAGTACTAAAGGGAGTAACGGGAATGGGTTCAGTAAGGAACAGATTGTGAATTCCCCACTTTTTACGCCGAGGGAAAAGGATATATTGAACGTTATTTTGCAGGATGGCAAGAACTATACGCTCGAAGAAGCAAAGCAATCTATGGGATTGTTCAAAAATAAGGAGGTAATGAACTAATGGCAGGCGGAACATGGACAACGCAAAATAAGGTGCGCCCTGGGGTGTACGTAAATGTAGCATCAAATCAAGGTGCCATCGGCAAAATGGGAGAACGCGGGATTACGGCATTGGCGCTTGCCCTATCTTGGGGAGAGCCGGGAGTAATCATGAGGATTACCCCGCAGGATGATGTGAATAAGCTGCTAGGAGTGGATTTGGAACATCCAACTCTACTGCCAGTGCGTGAAGCGCTGAAACGGGCGGGAACCTTGCTGCTCTATCGATTGAATGAAGGTGTTAAAGCGGCAGTCACAAATAACGGCCTTCAGGTAACAGCTAAATATGGCGGTGTACGCGGAAATGATCTTTTGATTGTGATTGAGAAAAATATAGAGAATGCTGCTCTTTTTGATGTAAAGACGTTGCTTAATGGAACCGAACTGAACAAGCAAACGGTCGGAACGGCTGAAGAGTTGGTCGCGAACGATTATGTTCAATTCCAGAAAAATGGTGCAGAAGGCTTGAAGCTAATTGCAGGCATGCCGCTTACAGGGGGGGCTAACGGAACCGTGACGAATGGAGCACATAGTGACTTCCTGTCTGCTCTTGAGGTGCAGGAATTCCAAACAGTGGGTCTAGTATCGCAGGATAGTGCTCTGAAGGCACTCTACAGTTCTTTTGTGAGACGGCTTCGGGATACAGAAGGGAAAAAGGTACAGGCTGTACTATCCGATTATGCGGCTGCAGGTCATGAAGGTGTGATTAGCGTGAATAATGGGGTAGTACTGAGCGACGGAACTACGATTGATAACGTCAATGCCGTTGCTTGGGTAGCTGGTGCTACAGCAGCAGCTGCTGTTAATGAATCGCTGACTTATCAGGGTTATGATGATTCGGTGGATGCTGATGTAAGACTTAGCCATTCTGAGACTACAGCTGCGTTGCTAAAAGGAGAGCTTATCTTTACTTACAGTGGCGGACGGGCTGTGGTGGAACAGGATATCAATACATTTACCGCGTTTTCACCGGACAAAGGCAAAGCATTCTCCAAAAATCGTGTACTGCGCGTGCTGGATGGAATTGCAAATGATATGAAGCGTATTTTTGAGAACTACTATATCGGTAAGGTCGCGAATAATGAAGATGGCCGTGCTCTTTTCTGGTCACAGTGTGCGACTTATATGAATGATTTGCAGGATATGGGTGCGATTGAGGGCTTTAACGCGCAGACAGATGTTGTAGTTGTGGCTGGTGCAGATAGTGATAGTATCGTGCTGGATGTGGCTGTGAAACCGGTAGATTCCGTAGAAAAAGTATATATGAAAGTGAAGGTGGTTTAAGATGGCATTTTTAAAAGCTAGTGATACGATTTCCGGCCAGGAGGGCCGTGCTTATGCTGTGATTGGTACGCAAACCGAAGAGATGTTCTATGTGAAAACTCTTGAAGCTACAGTAGAAAAAACAAAGGCAGAGGTGAAAACACTGGGCCGCCGGGGTGTTCAGCATAAAGCGACTGGATGGTCGGGCAGCGGTTCGATGACGATTTTTTATATGACTAGTCGTTTCCGCCAGATGATGCTCGATTATATGAATACGGGTGTTGATCAGTACTTCGATATTGAGGTTACGAACGAAGATCCATCGTCCAGCGTGGGAGCACAACGTATTATTTTAAAAGGCGTGAACCTTGATAGTGTCATCATGGCCTCACTTGATACAGAGTCAGATGCTCTGGAAGAAGAAGTTAGCTTTACCTTTGAAGATGTGCAGATTGTGCAAGCTTTTGGTGCTCCGGCAGGTTCCGGGCTTTAATTAAGACAACTAGATAGATTGGAGCAAGCAAGACCCGAACGTAGAATGAGCGGCGGGTCTCTTCTCTGTCTATTGGCAGCTAGTAGCAGGAGAAGTATCTAATAAATAATTCTAGGAGGAAGACAATGAGCGAATTAAGTTTGTTTTTTGCCCAAAATGTAGCATGTGACACGACCGAGGAGTTTGTAGTATCCCAGCGTTTTAAGGATAAGGAAGGAAATGCGGTAGCTTGGAAGCTGCGCAGTATGACTGAGGATGAGAATCAGGAATGCCGCAAGGCCGCAACCCGTAAAGTCAAAGGTAAAAACGGAGTGTATACCTCCGAAATTGAGCCTAACGATTATATGGCGAAGCTGATGACCTCAAGTGTAGTGCATCCGGATCTGAAAAATGCTGAATTGCAGCGTTCTTATGGCGTACTTGGCGCTGAGACACTGCTGCGTAAAATGCTGCTACCAGGTGAATTCGCGGCGTTGGGTGAGCGGGTGCAGGCCTTAAATGGTTTTGGCACGGACATGAACGAGCTGGTGGATGAAGTAAAAAACTAATCAACGAGGGCGATAGTGAAGCCAATTTTGCTTATTACGCCCTCCATGAGCTGCACATTTTACCCCATGAGCTGATGAAGCTGTCTTCACGCGAACGCGCCGCAATATATGCGATGATTGCTGTTCGTGTGGAGAAGGAGAAGCGGGATCAGGCACGGAGTAAGGCGAGGAAGAGATAGTTAGGGGGTGAGAGAATGAAGATAGACGCATCTAAAGCCGTAATGTTACCGATGAAATCTCTGGGAATTTGGAAGAGTGTTAATAAACAATGTGTTCGTGTGAACAGCAATCTGGATATCGTTAATCGATTGGTCAAGGGAGTGCAGGTAGTTGTTAAGCGGTCAAGCGATGAGATGAGCCGTTCTCTGAATCTAGTGAACCAATCTTTGCAGGATATCAATGATACGCTGCTTGAAGGCTTTAAGAGACTTCCTCCTAAGGTCATAGTTTCTAGAGATATAGTTATCGAGCAAAGCCAACAAGCAGGGCAATCACAACAGTTAGCGCTTCGAACATTAAATAGCTCCCCAAGTGTGCAAAAAGGTAAGGCTGAAGAAGAAGAGGCGAAAAAGGTAGAGTGGTGGAAAGGGCTAAAAGCGAAGGAGAAAAAGAAAGAAGAGGAGAAAAAGCCGGAGGTTAAGGCTGATCCGGTCCCCAAGCCCAAAATTAATCTGAAAAAGGAACCTCCGGTTCCACCATCCCCACCAACTCCTGACTCGAGAATTATGAAGTTTCTCAAGACAGTTGATGTGGTAAAGCCATTTAATGCCGTGAAGTCTTTTGGGGAGAAAGCTGTAAAAGCTGCGGCACAACCAGGAGATATCGCTGACTGGAATAAGCTGAATGACAATACAGATGCTGCACTTGGGAAAATCGGTGAGAAAGCAATGGGAGCCTTGAGGCCAGTGATGGATACTTTGAACGAGGCGCTGACTTCAAACCAATTTATGCCGATTATAGATGCTATGGCTAACGGCTTTCTGATCATTGCTAATGTGATTGGCATGGTAGTGGATGGCTTATTATGGTTGGTTGGAGTGGTGCAGGAGAACTGGTCTTGGATTAAACCGATTCTTGAAGCGATAGCCATTGTCTATCTCGTAGCTATGATCGTACAAGTGGCTCTACTTGTAGCAGCCGCTTATCAGCTTGCAGCAGCATGGTTGGTAGTAAACTGGCCTATTTTAGTGGTTATCGCTGTTATAGCTGTTCTTATTTATATTTTTCAAATGTTAGGTATTTCTGCGGGGGATGTCGTTGGAGCTATAGTGGGAGCATTTGGATGGTTAAGCGCAGTGATGGATAACATTTGGATTTTTATACAGAATGCAGCTATCTCTGCATGGGATTATATAGTGAATAAATTTCATGAAGCGGTCAATTTTATGAAGCAGCTGCTATATGATTTGGGTATGGGTGCCCTTAATGTTCTTTACAATATGACAGTTGGAGCAGAGGGCTTTGCCGGGGGATTCATGAAGGTAATGGCAAAAGCAATCAATTGGGTACTAGACAAATTCAATTCCATGATTGAGGCTTTAAGTCATATTCCATTCTTCGACGAATTGGGGATAAGTGAACTAAAAGTTGAGAGGAAGGAGCCGGAAATTCCTCATGCAGCAAGCGATATGATCGATAAATACCGGCAAAATTTTAAGGCGTTTGCTCCTACCGCTGATAATTTTCCAGAGCAAAAGACTGCTAAGATCGAGTACGTTAATCTTGAAGATAGTTTTAATAGCGCCAGTCAAAAAGGAAAGAATGCCACGAACAAGTTGATGGACAAAGGGCGCGATGCTACTGAAAAAGTGAAGGATATGTTGAATCCGATCAGCAGTACAAAAGCACTGGATTCAACAGGTCTACTAGCTACTCAGGGCAATAATCTGAACACCGTCAACCGTGTGAACGAGCTCGGCTCCATCAACGACACCGTAGACATCTCCAGTGATGATCTGAAAATGCTGCGCGAGCTGGCCGAGATTCAGGCGATCCAGAATTTTGTGGAGCTTACGCCGACGGTGCAGGTGACGACCGGGAATATTAACAATGCCGGAGACATTGATACGATTATCAACAAGATCGGGCAAAAGCTGAACGAGGAGTTTGTCTCTACGGCGCAGGGGGTGTATACGTAACGTGGAAGAGTACGGGATTTTTTTGGGTTTTAATAATCAGGAGGATGCAATTCGGCTGCCAGTCAATCCAGAGACCTTGGAAATCAAGGAGAGTGGAGATGGAAAAAGTTATACCATTATCGATCTGGGTGAGATTAATACGATTGCTTATCCGAAGCTTACGGAGATCACAATTGAAAGTATTTTCCCGGCACAAAGGTATCCGTTCGTATTGGTGCAAGAGGATGGATTGAAAAGGCCTTTTGAATATGTGGAGCTTATTAAGAAATGGATGAAGAGTCGTCGGCCTATTCGGTTTGTGTTCTCCGGTGTGAGGTATCCCGATGATACAAAAAAAGATGAAAAGAAGTTAAACAAACCGCAGAAATGGCTAGAGGAATCTTCAATTAGTGAGGATAGATCTTTAGAAATTGATTTTGCTGTGAATATGGCTATGAGCATTGAAGGTTTCACTTGGAAGCTTAGTGCGGGTACGTCAGGGGATATTGAATATTCGTTATCTCTCAAAAAATACGTATTCTATCAGGCGGTAGCTGTGAAGGTTGTCAAAGGTGAAGTGAAGGCGGAACAGAAGCGGGCTAATGAAAAAGCAAAGCCTACTACCTATACCTTAAAAGCTGGAGACAGTCTATGGAGCATCGCTCAAAAAAACCTAGGAGATGGCTCGAAGTACAAAGTCATTCAGAAGCTTAATGGCATTCCGGATAGTGAGCTGAAAAAGCTGCCCATCGGTAAAGTCATCAAGCTGCCGTAGGAGGATGTTATGGAACTGCTAGTGAAGAATAAGGAAGGGAACCTATGGGATATTTCTGGCATCGTCTCAGATATTTCTTGGAAAACCGCACGGTCAGGTAAACCGTCAACGCTAGAGTTAACGCTTGTGGATAGCGGAATCTATCAGCTCCCCAAGTTCGGGATCAGCAATGGTGATATTATTCAGTTCAGTAAAGATAATGTGGATGTATTTTACGGATTTGTGTTCAGCATTGATACGGGCTCGGATCAGGAGATTAAGCTGACTGCCTATGATCAGATTCGTTATTTGCTGGGCAATGGTAGTTATGTTTTGCAGGATGTTACGGCTAGTGATGTGATCAAGAAAATAACAACGGACTACGGATTAAAGACAGGTGTGCTGGAGGAGACAGAGTACCGGATTCCTTCTTTAATTGAAGATGACAAAAAGCTGTTGGACATCATTATGGGAGCCATCGGCAGTGAGCTTCAGTATAAGGGGCGGTTGATGGCTTTTTACGATGATTTTGGGAAGCTGACGCTGCGTAAACCGGGTTCTATGCTGCTTAACCTGGTGCTCGGAGCGGGTCATTATCTGTACGATTATTCGCTCAAAAAAAGTATTGATGACGATACGTACAACACGATTTTTCTGTACAAGGATAACGAGGCATCGGGCAAACGCGATTTCTATCCGGTTAGTGACAAGGACAATGTGAAACGCTGGGGTATCCTGCACTTGTATCAGAAGGCTGATGACAAAGCGAATGCTGCCCAAATTCAGGAGAAGGCAAACAATTTACTGAAAATGCACAACCGTGAAAAGCTCAGTCTCTCCGTACAGGCGATTGGTGATATGCGCGTAAGAGCAGGCAATTTCATTTATGTCCTATTGGATGAATTCGAGACTCAATTGTTTCTGGTGGACCAATGCAGCCATAAGATTTCTGGAGGGGAGCATACCATGTCCCTCGATATTAAGGTGGTGTAGAAATGATGTTAGATATTATTAAAAAAGCAAGTCTAGGAGCCGTGGGAAGTACAAATCCCGTGGCTTTTTCTTATGGAACGGTAACGGAGGCAGCTCCTTTGCAGATCCAGGTGGATCAGCGGTTTATTTTATCGGGGAATGCGTTAGTGCTGCCTGAATCGGTAATGGAAAGCAAGATCGACATCGAGGGCAAAGAAGTAATACTTCGGCGAGGACTAGCGAGTGGGGACCGCGTATTAATGGTTCGAATGCAGGGCGGACAAAGCTACATTGTTCTGGATCGGCTGGTGAGCCCGATATGATCCCTGCGATTGGAAAAGCTGGACCGATAACGGCCCTGCTTGAGGGGGAAGTCAACCTTGAGCGTGGGGAAAGTCCTAGTCTTACGTACCGGATGGATTGGGAGAGAAAAAGGATTACAGGCCAAACGGATGGACTAGAAGCTGTTCAACAGGCGGCGGCTAAAATATTGCGAACCGATCGGTTTGAACATCTGATTTACAGTTCTGATTACGGAACAGAGTGGCGGTTGGTGCTTGGTAGGGACCGGCTGCTGGTTAGAGCTGAAATCAGACGTATCGTTAGTGAGGCACTACTTCAGGATGAACGAATCCTTAGTTTAGAGAATATTGTTGTTTCGTTTACCGGAGATAATCTAACTTTTGACTGTAAGGTCGTCACACGTTACGGAAATTTTCAGCTGAGAAAGGAGTGGAATGAGGATGTATGAGGATCAGACGTATGAGGCTCTTTTGGAGCGGATGCTGGACCGGATTCCATCAGGATTGGATAAACGCGAGGGCAGCATCATTTATGACGCGTTGGCTCCAGCAGCCGCTGAGTTGGCACAGATGTATATTGAGCTGGATGTGAATAATAATCTGTATTTTGCAGATACGGCTACCGGAGAGTACTTAGAGCGAAGTATCTCCTGGTCAGGCATTGTAAGGCGTGAAGCCAGCAAGGCGCAGCTGAAAGGGATTTTTTATAAGGCGGATGGAGGATTGTTAGATGTTCCACTCGGCAGCCGCTTCTCACTCGAAATGCTGAATTATACGGCTGTGGAGAAGTTATCTCCTGGAGTGTATCGCTTGGAAAGTGAAACCGCTGGAGAAGAAGGAAATCGATATTTTGGCTCTTTACTGCCAGTGGATTATATCTCAGACCTAGCGCGCGGAGAAATAGCTTCTCTTCTGATCCCTGGGGAGGACATTGAAACGGATGATGCACTACGCCAGCGTTATTTGGATTCAGCCAGACGCCCAGCTACTAGCGGAAATAAATATCACTATATGGAGTGGGCACTGCAAGTTCCGGGTGTGGGAGGCGCACGTGTTTTTCCATTATGGAAAGGTCCTAAAACTGTGAAGGTGATTATTGTGGACGCCGAAAAAAAACCAGCATCCGAGCTGTTGGCGGCTCAGGTGCAGCAATACATTGATCCGGTCTCAGGAGCGGGTGAGGGACAAGCACCGGTAGGGGCTGTTGTGACCGTGGCACCGGCTGCGGGCAAAAACATCAGTATAAGCGCCAAGGTAACCCTTGCTTCTGGCTATGCTCTGCAAGCTGTAAACCAAGGCTTTCAGGTGATGCTTGAGAAATATCGCAAGGAGAAGGCTTTTTCAGCAACCTATATCAGTCAGTCTGTCATCGGGGCATTATTGCTTGCTACTGAAGGAGTTGCGGATTACACAGAGCTGAAGTTGAACAGTGGAGCGGGCAATGTGATGTTGAACGAAGAAGAAGTACCGTTGTTCGGCAACGTTCTACTGGAGGTGTAGCATGGGTTATCCAGAGCAAATTGATATTTTTCAAGAAAAACTTAATAAAAAAGCAAACGGTAGCAGCTATGTTATCGAAGAGAGATTACCGCTTGTAAATGGCGTTTACAGTGGTCTTCTAGCGCATGACAATATTAATAATCAGACCATTGCGGTGTACACAGGGTCACAGTATTCCGGGATCGAGCTACGCAATTTCACTGTGTCTTTTCCGGATGAGGCGCCCTGGCGGCGGTTGATTAAGATTTTTGCCGATGTGCCTGAGGTATATGTGACTTACGAAACTCCCGGCGATACGGTTGAAGCAGAGGATATTAACGGTTTGCAGGTGAGTCTTACTGCTGTCCAGACTGAAATAGAGCGTTATAAGAACAAGGGCCAGATTGACGGAGGATCATTTAGAAGAGAGGTGTAAAATGGCACAGACCATACAAATAAAGCGAGGTACAAAGGCTGAGCTAACGAGTTATGGCGTGTTGAAGGCAGGCGAGCTTGGTTTTTGCAGTGATACTAAGGAAGTTTATATTGGTGACGGCACGTCCAATTCCATGGTCGGCAGGGCGCTGTCAGGGCCAGAAGCTTCGCGTCCGGTTGCAGGATCCGTTGGTCGTTTGTATTACGTGACTACGGGTTCGAATAGCGGATATTTATATTTTGATGATGGGGCAGCTTGGCGGCGGGTGAATGTGCAGAAGCTTACCGATCTGACAGGTACAATTGACGATATCGCTGATGGAGCTACCTATGCGAAGGTGCTTAAAGCGGATATTAGTGCGGGACATATCAATAAAGTATCGGATGGCACAAACGTAAAGACTGCCGCTGAGATCAAGACTCACATTGATGATGTGGCCAAGCACCGGACAATCAATGATACAGGGACTACGATTACAGACTTGTGGTCTGCACAAAAGATTAAAAATGAAATTGAGCTGGCTAAGCATAACATCGAACCGCAAGCGTCGGTAAAAGACCAGAACCTGCTGGCTCCACCTGCCAGTCCGGTTGAGGGGGATCGATATATTATTCCAGCAGGGGCAACCGGGGCATGGGCGGGCAAAACGAATCAAATTGTTGAATACCAATCTGCCACTTGGGTATTTTATGTTCCTGCCGTCGGTTGGACCGCTTACGTCGATGATGAGCAGAAGATCTATAGCTGGAATGGCAGCGCATGGGTACGCACGGGTGGTGCACTACAGACCATTACAGCTGGGAACGGGTTAATTGGTGGGGGGCAGGCCGATGCTGTGACACTCAATATTGGTGCAGGCAATGGAATCACGGTTACTGCAGACGCGATTGCGGTTACGGCAGGAAAAGGGATCACCGTAGATGGATCCGGTGTAGTTGTAAGTGTGGATGGAAGCAGCATCATTTATGATGCAGCGAATGGCAATAGACTTACCGTAGCCAGTATTGATGGCGGAACATTCTAGGGGGCGGGACAATGGCTCTAAAAACATTGATTCAAATACGCCGCGGCTTGGAAAGCACCATTGGAGCGCTGGCTATTGGTGAGCTTGGGTATTGTACAGACAGTGGCAAGCTGTACATTGGTTCTGCCGCTGGTAATGTCTTGCTGGTAGCCGCGCAGAGTACCGGGGATATGCTGAAAAGCATTTACGATACGAATAACAATGGCAAGGTGGATTTTGCGCAACAAGCGGATAGTGTAGCTTGGGCGGGGGTAGCAGGTAAACCAGTGGTATTTCCTCCGGCGGCGCATACACATGATTATTTGCCCAAAGGCCCCCTAACCTGGAATCAACTGAAGGGGGTGTAGAGGATGAGTTACGGCAGCTCTTTATACAGCGAATTGCAATATTCCGCAGATAAAGATTCGAGCCATCCGGGTGAAGTCGAGGCGCCTGATCTAATGCAGTATTTGCCGGACTATTATAAGGATGTCCGCGAAATGGAGAAGCTTCAGGAGACCATCGGGCTAGAAATTGGTGGACTGAAGCTGGGCACTATAGACGTACTGGATCAGGCTTTTGTTGAAACGGCAACGGTGAGCCTTGGACGATGGGAAGCTGAGCTTGGACTAAATATTGATTCATCCAAGTCATATGCCACACGCCGAGAGATGATTAAGGCAAAGCTGCGTGGAAATGGGACGACCACACCGGAGATGATTCAGCGGACGGCGTCAGCTTTTTCAGGTGGAGTGGTTGAAGTAAAGGAAGTGCCTGAGGAGTACCGTTTTGAGATTCATTTTGTGAGTACACTGGGGATTCCTCCAAATATGGCAGGGTTGATTCAAATCATCGAAGAGATTAAACCTGCGCATTTAGCTTATGAATTTGTGTTCAGCTATACCTGGTGGGAATCTGTTAAGGCTTTGACTTGGGAGAGTGCTCACAGTAAAACATGGAACGAATTAAGAACTTATAGATAGGAGAGTGACATATGCAAACCACAGGAAATTTGGGCTTAAAGAAGCCAGAGGGAACAGATATCGTTGATATTGCCGATTTGAACGGGAATATGGACATTTTGGACAATGCAGTGAATGGCAAGGTCGATAAAGTAACAGGCAAACAGCTATCTTCGAATGACTACACCGCAGCTGAGAAAACAAAGCTGGCGGGGATTGCGACGGGAGCGAATAATTATGTGCATCCTAATCACACGGGGGATGTTATAAGTACTGGTGACGGGGGGACCGCAATTGCGGCTGGGGTGATTGTAAACGCCGATGTTAATGCTTCAGCCGGAATTGAGGCTTCGAAGATTGGAACGGGAGTGGTCTCTAATGCAGAGTTTGGGTACTTGGATGGGGTGACTAGTGGGATTCAGGGGCAGCTGAATGGTAAGGCGCCGTTGGTTACTACGCCTCAGCAGACGACAGCGGATATTACTTACTATGTGCGGACGGATGGGAATGATAATAATACGGGATTGGTGAATACGGCGGGTGGGGCGTTTAGGACTATACAAAAGGCGATTAACAGTATTCCTAAACATATTCTTCATATTGCTACTATCAATGTCGCTGCCGGTACGTACGCCGAAGATATCTCTTTCGCAGATGTGAGTGGTGGCACCGAAGTATGGCTTAACGGCGGGACAAGCTACGAGACGGCCGCAAACTTCAAGGTTAAAAGTATGACCTTTTATGGTGTTAGTAATCAAGTAGTTGTAACTGGATTCACAGCAACTTCTACAACGAGAGTCGGATTTTTTATTAATAACTCGATATTTATTCAAATGTTATTTTGCCGTATATCTGCAGATGGTAAGGCAAATTCCGTTGGAGGATTCGAGGCCAGTAACCATTCTGGATTGCGACTTTACGGCTGTGAAGCTGCTAATCGTAATGAAGGCATTGTCAGTAACCAAGGGTCAACGGTAATATCCAGAAATAGTTTTGGGACCTCAAATACTATTGGGCTTTCAGCATACGACGGTGGCACAATAACAAAAAAAGACGGTCAGCCCGCGGGCGCAATAAATGAACAGATTGACGCAGGTATCATAACTTGGGGTGTACTTAATCCATGGGGAGATAACACAATGAGTTCTAGAAGTTTTATATCTGCATGGGGGAATGTTAACGATACAATAGTAGCTAATACATGGACAAAGATAACGTTTGGGAATGAAGTTTTCGATCACTTGAACGAGTTTTCAACTAGTACTCACAGGTTCACAGCCTTAAAAGCTGGGGTGTATTTAGTATCAGCCGCAATCAGTTTGATTACTCCCGGTGCTAACTCAACATGTACTATGTGCGCATATGTTAATGGTGCAAGAGGCAAGGATTTTGGATATTCTCAAACCGCAGGCACTAACAACACATCTTACCAAGGAAGTGTTATGTTGAAATTGGATGCAGGAATGTTTGTTGAAATATACGCTCACACTAATATGAATGTGACAGCGGCGGCCGGGAGCTCATGGAAGTATGTTGATATTGTACAGGTAGCATAAAATTAAGAAAGGGGATAAATGATGAATATCGCACAAGCAATTATGTATCTGTACCCAAATGCTAATCCAATGAAGGACTTTATGGTGCAAGATAACGGACCCGAGCCAGTATTACGCGAGGGCATAGATGGACGGACACGGCACGAGATCCGCCCATTAGACGAAGATGAGACCGAATATAGAGAGGGAGTACACTATTACTATGCCGTGGATTTTAACCGATTGAAAAAGGGCGTAGACTACGACATTATTGAACGTGGCCCATACATCGCAGCTTGGAACCTAGATGTCCCACAACCAACGGAAGAAGAACTCGAAGCCGCGTGGGAAGCATATCTAGAAGCAGAAGCTAACAAACCACCAGAATTAAGCGAAGTTGAGCAACTCCGTGCTGAAAATACTGCTTTGCAAGACAGGCTTCAAGATGTCGAAGTCATTATGGCTGAATTACTCAGCATATAAACCCAAAAGGAGGTGAGTTGTAATCATGACAATGAATTCATTAACAGCCGCCAAAATTCGGTTGATGGCTAATGCCTGCATCACTCGTTTTGATCGTGAGGAGGGTCCGATAGAGAATATCATTTCTTCCTATAACATGCAGCCGGATAATGAGACTTTGGTTAAGGATCAGATTATCGAGAAACGATCAGATATTCATTTTGCTGAAAACGATTCGACTGAGCAAGCTTCATCAGCCAAATAATTAGCACGCATCCACACAGGAGCGTGTTTTTTTGTGCCCTCGGTGGTGCCGGGGGCTATTACGCATCAACATCATTATAGAAAGGAGCGGACGAATGGGCGAAGGGGATATTGCGCAATTGGAGAAGCTGCTGCCGCTGGCAGATAAGTATGGGCTGGCTTATATTGTTGCTTTCATTTTGATGATCGTGCTGATGGTGTTATTGCGTGCGATTGTCAAAGGGAACCTTGTACCGCGAGAAATGCTGGATCGGGCAGAGGAGGATCGGGATCGTCTGCAAGCGATTTTGGATAAGGAGCGCTCGGAGTTTATGCAGCCCACACTGGACGTCTTAAAGAAACTGAAGATTGACCATACGGAAGACAGGGGGAGTTAGGAATGCTGTCACAATGGATTCGGCGGCTGCTTCTCCCCCGGCATGTTGATAAAGAGATGGAGCTCCGCAGAGCCTCTACCAGCGTCACACTGACCATAAGTCATTATAAAAATGTCTCGCAGGAAATTCAGGAGGAGATTGATCGCAACCGGTTCGCCAAATATTTAGTTTATGATCGAGGGGATCATGATGCACATGATTGATTTTTTATTATTGGTGCTATATGGCACTACTACGGCCTGCGGAATATACATTATTCATTGCCACAGGCAATATTTTTACGAAAGATTTCATAAAGGTGTGGTCAGCGTGTTTATGCTGGCTATGCTTTTTTTCTTATTGGCTTATACATTCAATATGCTTATCGTTCTACTATTCCGTTTGGCAGAATTACTAGGAGTGGACATGACAACATGGCTGACTTGGCTTCATTATAGCTGGGCTATTGCCCAATTCGGTACAACTGGTGGAATTATCATATTAGCGATACTGACACGTTCCGGGAAATACGACCAATTTATTTATCTGAAAAAGATAGACAGAAAAGAGGAACATCATGCTGACATTAACTCAGGTGAAAAATAAATCAGCCCAACGCCTAACAGGCCTACATCCCGTAGTTCGTTCCGCTGCTACTGCGCTTATCGAGCGGTGTTACAAACTCAACATCCCCATTCTCATTACGCAGGGACTTCGCACAATTGCCGAGCAGGATGCTCTTTATGCACAAGGCCGCACCAAGCCCGGAGCGATTGTAACCAATGCGCGAGGCGGGTATAGCTATCACAATTTTGGATTGGCCGTAGATTTTGCTCTTTTGCTGCCGAATGGATCGAGTGTGTCATGGGATATGTGCCGGGACGGCAATAACAACCAGATCGCAGATTGGCAGGAGGTTGTGAAGGAGGCAAAAGGGCTGGGCTTCGAGTGGGGTGGCGACTGGACAAGCTTCAAGGATTACCCCCATTTTCAAATGGCGTTTGGGTTAACACTCACACAGTTACGAGCAGGGACAAAGCCCTCAACATCTGCGGTGGAGTCAGCGTATAAGGTCATCAATCGGAAGGAGGAGGAAGAATTGAAGAGTGATGTTATTGCTGTCGTAAAGGTTAACGGGGTTAAGGTTGCAGATGGAGTGCTTGAAAAAGGCATCACCTACGTCCCTGTACGTGTTATTGCAGAAGCGCTGGGTGCTCAGGTAGGTTATGATTCTGCGACTCGAACGGTTGAGATTATAAGTACCCGCTAAGGAGGGAAAAGGATGGAAACTGGAACAATTTTAGATAATGTTGTGGCATTCGCCTCTATATTAGCAGTATTCGTACTGGCACTGGTTCAGTTGGTCAAAAATAGTATCAACATCCCGCGTAATGCAGTACCGATTATCGGACTATTGATAGGTTTGTTCATCGGCGTAGTAGCGTATCCTTTTACCGAACTAGATTTAGTGCTTCGCCTTTGGGCTGGGGGCCTTGCAGGTTTATCTGCGACGGGGTTGTTTGAGCTAGCTTTTAAGGATCGCCCGGGCACGACGAAAGGGTAAGTGGATAATAGGTACGAATTATAAAAAGGGCTGTTCCAAAAAGTCTGAAAAAGACCTAAGGAAGAGCCCCATTGTTTTTCTCATGATATTACATAAATAAGTTTCAGAACGAAAGCGTGCTGCCGGGTTGTAAAGAATATAGTCCTGTGAAACCTTCTCCTTTTAATATAGAAGCTACTTGGTCGATATGTGGTTTGGGAGCATGGACAAGCACTGTCCGGTGGCTGGGAATCGTTTGGAGCATTTTGCGAATGTCCGGCAAGCCTTGATGGACTTTATAGCGGATAAGTGAGACTGTACAGCGTACGCTGCTAGATTCTCCGATCATAGCTTGCTCAACAAGACGATGTCCAAAGCTTCCCGCCGCTAAATGTCCCGTAAAAATCACATGGTTGTCAGGAGAAACAGAGAGTTGCTGAAAGTATTCTTGTGCTTTTGCTGACTGCATCATCCCGTCATTGGTAAATACGATAGCGCCCTTAAGATTCAGCATTGCCTTCGCGCGTTCGTCCGAATTAGATACAACACACAAGTTTTTTCTGTTAAAAAGTGCATTTACGCGCTGAATAGCGTCCTCTTTCAGCCATTCCACCTTGTCGCTTAATGCTCGTAAAGGAGCGACGAGTGCTTCTTCAACGATCAATTGATGATCTGGAAAACATTCATTTGCCCATACGATCAATTCCTGGCTTCTGCCATGGATAGGCACGGGAAGGAGAACAGAACCCCCTTTTTGCAAGGTGTTGTGGATGGCTATCTCTAATTGCTGTAATTTTACAAGCTGCTCATCAGGATCTGCCCCATAAGCGGCATCGATAATGGACAGATCAGCCACATTTTTAGCTTCGGCTTCCATAATTGCTGGTGTGTCTGCCGTGAGCAGCTGCGATTCCTCCGAATAATCCCCCGAGAAAAATACAGTCTTGCCCTCCCATTCTAGGGCCAACCAAACCGAACCTGCTAAATGCCCGCTACGTCCCCATTGAACTCGAAGGTTAGGCGCAAGCGTCAGCCAAGTGTGAGGGGAGACATACTCCTCTAAATACATGAATTGAATAGCTTTTTTATCCGTTTCCTCATAGGGGAGCGGGGCGGATTGAGCCGCCACATATTTATCCCAGGCCTCGAAATAATCAGGAAGCTGTAATGAGGTAGATCTAGTAGTCCATACCTTCCCTCTGTATCCGTGTTTATAAAGTAAGGGCAGCGCTATGGAATGATCCTCATGCGCATGAGACAGAAATACTGCCTGCAAATGTGGAATAATATCCGTATCAAGTAGGGGGTATTCACCGGGGCCTTCTTTTTTTACGCCACAATCGAGCAGGATGCCATTTCGTGAATCCTTGCCCTGCAAAAGATAGGAGGAACGGCCATGCTCTCCGGCCCCTCCCCAAATCGTTAGTGTGCTCATTGTTGTCTCCGCTTTCTATCTGGGCTTAAATATTCTAAGACTAATAGTAATAAGGTAGTGATGCCTACAGAGATTACAGCCATGGCCATCCCCATGGCTACCGCACCTTGTTCAAACTGGGCAAAAATATAGGTTGCCGAGGTCTGCATTGAAGGTGGCAGAATGAGTAATGAGGCTACCAGTTCCCGATTAGAAATGGTGAAAGTCATCATCCAGCCAGCCACCATCCCCGGAAGGATGAGGGGAAGCAGGATACGGCGGAACACATACAGCTTACTACCTCCGAATACTTGTCCCGCTTGCATCAGAGAGGAATCGATTTGCCCATAGCTTGCTTTTACATACTGAACAGTATAAGGAAGGAAAAGTACGACATAAGTCAGTACAACCATCCAGTAGGTATTATAGAGCGGGATAGGCATCCAGCGGGCATTCCACAGCAGAATTAGCCCTACTACAATTACAATTCCAGGGACTGTATTTGGAAGCAAGCTGAATAAATCTGTAATTTTCTGCTTGAATGTAGCCCCTTTTCCTACCGTTAAGGCAAACCAAGTCCCGAGAATAACAGCGATACTGGAAGCAACGATAGCTAATGTAAAGCTATTTAATAAGGCCTCTAGTCCTTGCGAACCCGGGGATAACAGCTCTGCATAATGTTTTAAGGTTAGATTGCTCCAGGATACACCTTCTCCCCGAAGCTTCAATAATGAGGCTGTTATGATAGAGAAATAAGGAATGCCGATGGATGCCAGAAGCAATAGAAGAACATAACCCCAGCTAAGAAACCCTACGATTCCTGTACTCTTATAACGTTTAGTACGAGTTCCTTTTCCACCGATCAGACGGTAAGAGTAGCGGCTGCTAATTATAGTTTGGATGTACCACATGACAAGACAAACTCCGAGCAGCAAGGAGGCTAGTGAAGTAGCCTTACCAAAATCAATCGGCCAACTGGAGATATATTTATGGATCTCAGAGGTCAGCACGTAAAAGCCGATCCTGCGGCCAAAGGTCGCAGGGGTACCGAATTCAGCAATGGTTTTGACGAAGATGAGCAGTGCTCCAAGCCCATAGCTAGAGAGCAGTAAAGGAATAATCACTCTTTTAAATCTGTAAAAGAAGGGGGCGCCGTGAACAGAGGCTGCTTCCTCCAGATTGCCCCCGATCTGCAAAAGCGCATTGCGCAGCAGCAGGTACAGGAAGGGAAACAGGTGAAGGCTCATGATCAGCACCATACCCCCATAGCTAAAGAAATATGGTGTCAACACGGAGGAGGAGGGCAGAAACTGCTCCATATACCCACCCGTCTGCATAAACAACATCCAGCCCATAGAACCAATGTAAGGCGGCGTCATAAATGGAATTAACAGCACGACATCCAGCCAGTTGTGGCGCCCTAAGTCGGTTTTTGCCATAATCCAGGCTAGAGGTAGCGCAAACAAAGTAGTTAGCAGAATGACGCTTACCCCAAGCCCGATAGAATTCAGCAGCACCTCTACTAGGTCATTGCTCCCCATAATGGTTCGTAGTGGTGCGGCTATGTCGAGATGCTCCTCTGGATAAATACTGGTCCAGAAAATGAGCAGGAGTGGCAGCAGCACGATCACGGTTAGTATAAATAAAGCCAGTCCACCGCTCACCCATTTAAATGAGCGCAAAGAGTTAGTATTCATTACGCTTATTTAAAAATTTGTGTGAAGGTCGAGGAAACTTCATCGCTGTGCTCATTCATCCATTCCCAATTCACATCAAATGTTTTGATTTCTTCAAGATTGGCACGATTTTCTGCCTTCACGTCAGTTCTGCCTGGCAGCAAATAGGCTTTGGCAACAAGGGCTTGTGCTTCATCGGAGAGCAGGTAGTCGATAAAAGCCTTAGCGTTATCTACATTTGGGCTTGTCTTAATGATCGCAGCCGGACGAGGGCTGATTACAGTTCCTTCAGCAGGATAGACGATATCCACAGGTTCTCCGTCAGCTTTTGCTTTATAAGCCATGTAATCTACGCCAGCAGCAACGACGGATTTAGCACCGGTAATCACCGGATCAAGTGCCTCTTGATTGGCGCCTGCCATAGCTACTTCATTGCTTTTATATTGTTTAAAAAGTTCCCAGCCACTGTCCCCCTTAGCACTTAAATACCCAGTCATGAAATCAAGAGCCGAGCCGGAAAGTGAAGGATCAGGGATATTGACTGCACCCTTCCATTCCGCTTTGCTGAGGTCATCCCAGGAGGTCGGCGGTGAGCTTACTTTTTTAGTATTGTAGACAATACCGAGTGCGGATGCACTGTAACTGAAATAGTTACCTTCATCTATATCTGACCAATCGCTAACCAGCTTGTCTGCGTTAATCGCTTCTTTATATGGAAGTAATAATCCGTCGTTTTTCATTCCTTGCATGGACGGAAGAGAGGCGAGGACAACAACATCAACGACCGGATTGGATTTTTCTGCTTCCATGCGGGCAAGTATTTTTCCTGTAGTGCCTTGGAACATTTCAACCTTAACGCCAGTTTTGGCTTCAAAGCCGTCTTTGATTTTATTAGCTAAGCCTTCAGGGCCTGCACTGTAAACGACAAGATTGCCGCTTAGTGTCTTTTCTGTTGGTTGTGGGGCTTCAGTTTGCGTCGCCGCCGCAGTATCGGTTTGGTTGTTGCTTGCGTTAGCCGCAGGGGTGTTCGAGGAGCCGCAGCCCACTAAAGTAATACCAAGTGCAGTTGTTAGAAGAAGTGAACTTAACCCTTTTGTCTTTTTCATTTGATTCAATGTTATTGCCTCCCTAATATTGTTGTGTGCATCTTGCTGCATGGAACAGCATCATATAGAGCCATTCCATGCAGTGGACGCTTAATTCAGATGATGGATTTGGTGCTCTGAAGCGTACAGCTGAATCTTTTCCCCTACAGGTAGGCGCCGCTCATGATAAGCGGTCCAAGTCCCATTGTGCTCCATGTCCAGAATGATCTCATAGCGATCCCCCATATAACTCACATGCTGAATAGTCCCTGTAAAAAGAAGAGAGGAAGCATTCTCCTGAGACCAGCGTAAATGTTCTGGACGCAGCATCTGTTTATCCGGAACGATCCAGTTGGATTTACCAATAAAGTGGGCTACAAAAGGATGACTCGGTTTACGATAAATGTCCTCAGGAGATCCACTTTGTAAAATAGTACCACCTTGCATTACAACTACTTCATCTGACATAGACATCGCTTCGGTTTGATCATGCGTCACATACAGGGCTGTAATGCCCATGTTTTTTACCAAGGAGATTAACTCCAGCCTCATTTCATCTCGCAAGACCGCATCCAGCGCACTTAAGGGCTCATCGAATAATACAAGCTGAGGGCGCATGACTACGGCTCTGGCAAAAGCAACCCGCTGCTGTTGTCCACCAGACAACTGATGTGGAAAACGCAGCTCCAGCCCCTCCAGCTTGACCGATCGAAGCGCCTCCTGCACCCGAACCCGTAAATTCTTTTTTTGTTTGGAAGCTCGAAGGCCGAAGGCTACATTCTCGAACACAGTCAGATGCGGCCAGAGGGCGAAATCTTGAAAAACCATGCCAAAGTTACGGCGATGAATGGGGTGGCTAATTCTTTTGTTGCCTGAAAAAATAAACTCATCATCGATCAGAATTTCTCCTGCATCCGGTGTTTCCAGCCCAGCAATCAGACGGAGTAGTGTCGTCTTTCCACAACCTGAAGGACCGAGTAATGTCGTAAAGCTTCCAGCGGGAATCTTCAGATCTGCAGCCTTCAAGGCATGCACATCTCCGAATTTCTTTTCCAATCTGTGGATTGTAATTTCCTTCATTCTATCTACCTGCCTGTTCTTAAGCTTGTTCTTAGTGTAAAGGTAAAGAATTCCCGCTATATTTGCTGAATGTAACTGTGATATTAACTTTTTTGCCGATTTATTTTAACATTCATAGAATTCTTCTATGTTACCGTTTAGGAAAAGGCGAGGGAGTGGAAGAGAATGAACCTTAATCTAATGAAGCTGGAAATTGTAGAACTGCTGAATAAACATAAAAAAATTACCACGGTAGCAGATAAACTCGGACTAAAGCAGCCCACCGTTACGTATCATTTGAAGAATTTAGAGCAGCAATTGGGGGAGAAGTTATTTGAATCCAGAATGGATAAAATGATTCTTACGGAGAGTGGCAAAGCTTTTCTTCATTATGCGATCAAAATCAATGCGCTTGCTGCGGAAGCGGAGCGGGTGGTAAAAGAGTTCAGTCAGGCAGGTCGGGGGACGCTGAAAATTGGCGCCAGTTATGTTCCAGCTACTTATATTCTTCCACAAATATTGGGGCAGTTTGGCGAACAGCATCCGGGGATTACCATTTCTTTATCGGTTAAGCCTTCACCGGTGATCAAAGAAATGCTTGCCAGCCATGAGATTGATCTTGGTATCTTGTCTACGGAATCTTTTTATCTGCCTGATCTGCATACTCAAGCCTTATGTGAGGATGAGCTTGTCCTTGTTTTTGCACCTACACATGATTTTGCCGGATTTTCTAATTTAAACTCGGCGATGATTGCTTCAGCCAGCTTTATTTTACATGACAAGGAATCAAGCACACGCCAGTTGACGGATAAATGGTTTGAACGAGAGGGAAAAGAATCAAAACCGCATATTTTACTCGATTCACTGGAGGCAATTAAGCAATCGCTCATGAGTGGACAACATGTTTCATTTATTTCACGACTTGCTGTGGAGGACGAGGTAGCCAGAGGAAGATTGCTAATGCGAGCCATTCCGGATTATAATTTTGAAAGACATATTTATTATTCGTATAACCGTGATCGCCATTATTCTCCTTTAATTGGACTGTTCATAGATCAGCTCCGTACAATCCGAATATAAGCATACATAGAGAATATACGATAGAGCCATTATATATATGAAAGAATACATAAAATATAAGGACTGTATAAATTCAGAAATTGGTGTATAATCTTAGGTGCTGTGTCGCTTTACAGCACAAAAAAGTTGCAGATTTTCAAACGGTTTTATTGTATGATATGAGGAAGCTTTAATAGACGATATTTAGACAGACAAACTTAACACATTGATCCGGAAGAGAATGGGGGGAGCAGCATGACCGAACTTACGACTACCGTCAGCAAAAGCAACTCTAACAATCTGCTGCGACGGGACGTACGGTTCTTGGGGAACATTTTAGGAGAGGTCTTGGTTCACCAAGGCGGTAACGAACTGCTAGAGATCGTGGAGAAGATCCGCGAGACCAGTAAATCGCTACGCTCACTATTTTTACCTGAACTGCATAGTGAATTTAAGGAGTTAATCAATTCTTTGGATCCGGAGAACCGTCATCAGGTAATAAGAGCGTTCGCCATTTATTTTCAATTGGTGAATATTGCCGAACAGAACCACCGGATTCGCCGTAAACGTGACTATGAACGTTCAGCTGGGGAGACAGTACAACCCGGTTCTATAGAAAGCGCTATTCAAGAGCTTCGTGAACGTGATTTCTCTCATGAGGAAGTCAACGAGATTATTGAAGGATTGTCTCTGGAACTTGTAATGACGGCACATCCAACGGAAGCTATGCGCCGTGCGATTCTCGATATTCATAAACGGATATCCGATGATGTTATGGGTCTTGATAACCCTACCTTAACTTTCCGTGAACGTGAACAGCTTCGCGAGAAGTTATTGAATGAAGTGATTACGCTTTGGCAAACGGATGAGCTGCGTGACCGCAAGCCTACAGTACTCGATGAAGTGCGTAATGGAATGTATTATTTCCATGAGACGATTTTCCATGTATTGCCCGACGTGTATCAAGAGCTTGAACGCTGTCTGAGCAAATATTATCCAGGACAGAATTGGCATGTGCCAACCTACTTGCGTTTTGGATCATGGATTGGCGGAGACCGTGATGGTAATCCATCGGTAACCTCAACAGTCACTGCGCAGACTTTACGCATGCAGCGCAAGCTGGCCATTCGTGAATATCAGCGTATTATGCGTGAACTCATGAAATATCTAAGCTTTAGCACAAGTATTGTTAAAGTGACGCCTGAGCTCGTAGAATCCATCGAAGCTGATCGTCAGATCATTAACCTAGGCAAGATGGAAGAATGGCGCAATGACAATGAACCTTACCGTATTAAACTTAGCTACATGATCTCTAAGACACAAAATGTTTTGGATGATGAGAAAAAAGATACTCCTGAGCGTTATGCTACACCTGAGGAGTTCATAGATGATTTGAATGTCATTGACCGCAGTCTACGGCATCACTACGCCGACTATGTGGCCGATACTTATATTAAAAAGCTAATCCGCCAAGTGGAGCTGTTCGGATTCCATACGGCAACTCTTGACGTGCGTCAACACAGTCAAGAACATGAGAATGCCATGACAGAAATTTTGGCGAAGATGAACATTTCGCCGGATTACTCTAAATTGACGGAGATTGAGAAGATTGATCTGCTGGAGAAATTGCTGAATGATCCACGTCCGTTGACCTCTTCTTACCAGACGTATACTGAAAGTACAGAGGAGTGTCTGGCTGTTTACCGGACGATCTTCGCATCGCAGGAAGAGTACGGCAAACAATGTATCACCAGTTATCTGATCAGTATGGCTGAAGCTGCGAGTGACATTCTGGAGGTTATGGTCTTCGCCAAAGAGGTAGGACTATTCCGCAAGGATAACGACGGTACAGTTGTATGTACCCTGCAAGCTGTGCCACTTTTTGAAACGATTGATGACTTGCATGAAGCACCGCAAATTATGAACACACTGCTCAATATGCCGATCTACCGTGATGCGGTAAGAGCAATGAATGATTTGCAGGAAATCATGCTTGGATATTCAGATAGTAATAAAGATGGCGGCGTGGTTACTGCTAACTGGGAACTGCGTGTTGCCCTAAAAGAAATTACAGCGACAGCGGATAAGTTCGGAATCAAGCTGAAGTTCTTCCATGGTCGTGGTGGAGCGCTCGGCCGCGGGGGTATGCCACTTAACCGCAGTATTCTTGCTCAGCCTGCTTCGACAATTGGCGGCGGGATTAAGATTACCGAGCAGGGAGAAGTAATCTCCTCCCGTTACTCCATGCAAGGAATTGCTTACCGCAGTCTGGAGCAAGCGACATCTGCGCTTGTAACAGCAGCAATTAGTGCGAGAGTGCCACAAGCCGATCTTTATGAAGAGAAATGGGAAGAGATTGTTGCCCGTATTTCTGAGGTCTCGCTGAACAAATATCAGGATTTGATCTTCCGTGATCCGGATTTCCTGACTTATTTCAAAGAATCAACACCTCTGCCTGAGGTAGGAGAGCTTAATATCGGTTCCCGTCCTTCCAAACGGAAGAACAGCGATCGTTTTGAAGATCTGCGCGCAATTCCTTGGGTATTTGCATGGACACAAAGCCGTTATTTGCTCCCAGCCTGGTACGCTGCTGGAACCGGACTGCAGAGTTTCTATGAGGGTAAGGAAGAGAATCTGAAGATAATGCAACATATGTATGAGAACTTCTCATTCTTTACTACACTGATAGATACGCTGCAAATGGCTATTTCAAAAGCGGACTTGATCATTGCTAAGGAATACGCCAGCATGGGCAAGAACGAGGAAGCACGTCAACGGATCTTTGGCCAGATTGAAGATGAGTTTAATTTGACCTCTGAGCTAATCCTGAAGATTACAGGCCAGCAGGATATTCTGGATAACGTTCCTGTGATTCAAGAGTCGATCAGACTCCGCAATCCATACGTTGATCCGCTTAGCTACCTGCAGGTTCAATTGCTATCTGAGCTTAGAGCGCTCCGTGAAATTGATGGAGATGATAGCGAGCTGCTTCGCGAAGTATTGCTTACCATCAACGGCATTGCCGCCGGTCTTCGGAATACCGGCTGATATAGTCTTAACAACAAAAAGTCCGCCCTATTTGGGGCGGACTTTTTTTGCCTAATACAAGTTGTTGTGATCATAAACTGTATATTGCTGCTGTGAACTTTATTTGTTCCTAAATATTGGAGAGTCATACCCGATATTTCTTTATTACCCTACCCAAGTAACCGAGATGTAATCGGAGGTAATTAACGTGGCACTTATTACTTCGGTGATGGAGCAGCGTAGAGGATATTTGGAACTGTAGGAGCGCCAGCGTTCGCCTTTATCCTCAGATTTCGACCGCTATATGCGGTTTATAATCAGGAAATGTGAGGATAACAGCGACCGGAAGTCCAAATATTTCTCGGAGCTGCACTTAATCGCCTATACCAACTTGTCCAGTTTTTAACTCAGTTTACATAGAAGGTTACAATACAATCCTTGATTTTTACACAAACTTGAATTACGATTTAATTGCTTGTACCGTGGATATTTGCGAAGAAATACCAAGGGCGGCAAGTCTGGGGGAGTTAACAGGTGGAGAATTTGGAAGGCAGATTGACAAAGCTCGCCTTGAAGGGCGACCAAAGGGCATTTGCCGAGCTTGTGGAACTATATAAAGACAAAATATATCATTTAGCTTACAGGATGTTGAACAATCGCCATGAGGCGGAGGATATTGTTCAGGAGACCTTTTTGCGTGTGTATAGGAATTTGGATCGTTATGATGATAAACAGAAGTTCTCCACATGGATTTACCGGATTGGAACGAACCTCTGTATTGATAGATTGCGTAAACGAAAACCAACCTATTCGCTGGATGCTGAAATGAACGATCAGGAGGGCCTTGATGGCTATTCGTTGATTCCGAGCGACAATGTGACACCTGAGACCGAACTATTGCTCTCTGAGACGCAGGGGCTAATCTATGAAGCGATTGACAGTTTGCCTGTGAAATACAGGTCGGTGATGATTCTGAGATACCTGCAGGATCTGTCCCTTCAGGAGATTAGTGATGTCCTGGATATGCCCGTGACCACGATTAAGACGCGTGTACACCGAGGCCGTGAATTTTTGCGTAAAAAATTAGGCCCAAAAATGTAAAAATAGATTTTATTTATGAAACATCTTTTCGAGAGCGACGTATGTAAGTTAAGCAAGTCTTATGTGTCCTGACCCTTTGTCTTAGGATAATTAAATAGCACTCATGAAAGGATTGGCTCCTATGGAATGCAAACTGGCCGTCTCTATGATGCATGACTACTTGGATGACGACTTGCCCGAACAGCAGCAGAGGGAATTGAAGGAGCATCTTCTATCCTGTCCAGATTGCCGTGCAAAGTTTAAAGAATTGGAACAGACAGATATGTTGATGTTCTCCCTAATGCATCAGAATCCTGTAGCTTCAGATGATCTTGTGAGCCGGATAATGAGTTCATTGCCAAAGACTAAGAAAGAAAAAGCCTTTATTACCTGGATCAAGAGGCACCCTGCACTTACAGCGGCATCTCTATTCCTTGTCGTTATGCTGATGAGCACCGTAACTTTTTGGAGTCCAGACAGACAACTTGTAGTTAGAGGTGTTGATTTGGATCAAGTGGTCATCAAAGGGGATACTGTAATTGTACCTTCCGGCAAAATAATTACCGGGGACCTTACCATAGAGAACGGTAAAGCACAGGTATATGGAGAAGTGAACGGCAACGTGACAGTCATTGACGGATCTCTATATCAGGCTTCAACAGCTCATATTTCTGGGCAAGTCAAAAGCATAGACCAGGCAGTAAGCTGGTTCTGGTATAAAGTGACGAACATGTTCTCTGAAGTTGCCTACCGTTAATGCGGGCAGTGGTTACCTTGAGCAGGAATATTAATTAGCGCCTCTTTTTCCGGAAAGATGGCGCTTTTTTGTTTCCTTAAATTGGGTGGTTTCGGAAAGGATTGAGGGACTAAACTTGCAACTGAAGCCCGAACGTTATAACCTAGATATGATACAGAGCTAACAGACATTTTACATAAACCCAGCTAATTTGAAATGACGGGGGTTTTAGGCAATGAGTTATTTTACTGAGCTAACATGGAAAGATTCCATTAAAGATATAATTGATATCCTAATCGTCAGTTACATTATTTATAAAGTGCTTAATATGGTACGCGGGACGCGGGCGATTCAGCTTTTAAAAGGGATACTGGTTCTGGTCTTGATTTGGGCGGTAAGCACAATCTTGGACTTGTATACACTTAAATGGCTAATGAATCAAATGTTTACTTTCGGGGTCCTAGCTGTCTTTATCATTTTTCAGCCGGAACTACGAAGGGGACTGGAGCAGCTTGGACGGGGCAGATTTTTCGGACGAGCTGGAGAAAGTGACGAAGAGATCAGTAAGTTAATCGGCGAAGTGATTAAAGCCGTGAATTATTTATCTCGCAGAAAAATAGGGGCGTTAATCGTTTTTGAGCGGGAGACGGGGCTAAACGAATATACAGAGTCAGGTATACCCATGCGTTCCCTGGTCAGCTCCGAATTGCTTATTAACATCTTCATTCCCAATACACCTTTGCATGACGGAGCCCTTATTATGCAGGGAAATCAGATTGCTGCGGCTGCTTGTTACTTGCCTTTGTCCGAGAATCCTTTTATCAGCAAAGAACTGGGAACCCGGCATCGGGCTGCTATAGGAATAAGTGAGGTTGCAGACTCGGTGTCTGTCATTGTCTCGGAGGAGACAGGGCAGATTTCCCTTGCCATCAATGGCCAGATCGTTAGAGACATTAAGGAAGAATCCATGATATCGAAGCTCCATCAAGAGCTTAGTGTAAGTTCATCGCTGAAGGAGAAGGGTTCAACTTTCTGGAAACGGAAGGGGGACAAGAATCATGGATAAGTGGATGAATAATAACAATTTCAATAAGATTCTGGCCCTTGTGTTTGGGATCATTTTGTTTACGATGGTTCATGTCGATACTGCGCCTTCTGGACAGACAACAGTGGATATTAAAACAAAAACTATTGAGAATGTGAAGATTGAAGTGACCGGCCTTGACGAGGACAAATATGTCCTTGAACCCTTGGCTGTCGATAGTGTCAGTCTGGAGGTAGCGGGTAAAAATTCCGATATCTCCTTTCAGTTCTCGGATGACTATAAAGTGATGCTTGATCTGAGTAAGGTTGAACCTGGGGATACCACGTTGCCACTTTACTATAAATTACCCAAAGGTGTATCTCTGGTAAGAATGAATCCTAAAGAGGTTACTGTACATGTAGAACCGCGAAACACGAAGTCTTTTCCCATAACATTGGTTACAAAGGGAAAACCTGCAGCGGGCTATCAAATAGGCACGCCTGTCTTGCAGCCTACAGATACTGTAAAAGTGACACTTGCGGATAATGAACTAAGCAAGGTAGCCAAGATACAAGGGACTATTGAGCTTAACGGTGAGAACGAAACCTTTGTAGAAAAAAAGCTGAAGCTACACGCTTATGATAATAATGGAAATGAAATTAAAAATGCTGTAATTGAGCCTTCTACTGTATCTGTGGAATTGCCGATTACTTTACCTTTTAAGAGTGTGCCGCTGGAGATTGGCTTTACTGGGCAACTTCCAGATTCACTCGTATTATCCAAAGTGACCCCTGAGCAAGAAACGGTCGTAGTGTATGGACAAGCAGAGGCTTTAAAAGCTTTATCTGCTTATGAAGCTACAGTCGACCTTAGTGCAATAGATTCTGCGGGGACGAAACAAGTAAAGGTGGATCTGAAGGCACCGGCTGGAACGGAGAAAGTTATGCCAGAAGCTGTGAATGTTTCATTAACCATCTCAGAAATTGCTGAGCGGACCATTGAGGCGGTACCCATCAAGCTCCAAGGCGTGGGGGATGATTTGGAAGGAAGTATTGTTGATCCTTCAAGCAAGGAAATTGCGCTTACCTTAAAGGGTGCACCTGCTTTACTTGATCAACTAGATAAGAAAAATATAGGGGTTGTGGCTGATGTTAGCGGACTTTCAGCTGGAACTCACGAGGTTTCTTTGCGGGTATCATTACCCAAGTTCATCGCACTAGCCAATGCAGGGGTGCCACTTACTGTGACCGTGCAGCTGCTATCGCCTGCAGCACCAGTCCCTACGCCTCATCCAGATACGGGGGGTGTGACTACTCCTGAGCCGAGTTCTGAACCTGTTATAGGCGATGTGGAACCTACGGAGAAGCCCACGCATAGTGGAGAGGCTGGTGGAGCAACACCAACGCCTGTCCCGACGGATAGCAATCCGGAGAATAACGGCACAGCTAACACAAGTACGAATTCCGAGAATCCTGTAGGTACAGGCGGGACGTAATCTTTTGAGCCCAGAGGTACACCAAAATAGTATGCAATTCATATGATAGTACATTAAGCTAACGTAGCGTATTCAAAGGAGAAAAATAATGGGGAAGTATTTTGGAACTGACGGTGTGCGGGGAGTAGCAAACCGTGAATTGACTGCAGAAATGGCTTATAGTATTGGCCGTTGTGGAGGATATGTACTAGCGGGTAACTTGGATAAACCGAAGGTTGTTATCGGAATGGATACACGTATTTCCGGTCCTTTATTGGAATCCGCGCTGATAGCGGGCTTATTGTCTATTGGAGCCGATGTAATCCGTATAGGCGTAGTGAGTACCCCTGCTGTTGCTTATATTACGAGATTGTTAAAAGCAGACGCAGGCGTCATGATTTCAGCTTCTCACAATCCTGTAGAGGATAACGGCATTAAGTTCTTTGGTGGGGATGGCTTCAAGCTTACAGATGAAACTGAACTGCGCATTGAAGAGCTTATGGATGCTGAGGTAGATGAATTGCCACGTCCTATCGGTTCGGGTTTAGGTATGGTTACCGTAGATAATGATGCTAAGTATCTTTATCTGGAGTATTTGAAAACTACCATTTCTCAGGACTTTAAGGGAATCAAGGTTGTACTGGACTGTGCGCATGGCGCAGCGTATGAGCTTGCTCCAAGACTGTTCAGAGAGCTTGGCGCTGAGGTTATTTCTATCGGGGCTGAGCCAGATGGATTGAATATTAATGATGGATTTGGTTCGACACATCCAGAGACTTTGCGTGAAGAAGTCTTGCGTCATGGAGCCGATTTGGGACTTGCTTTTGACGGAGATGCTGACCGCCTGATCGCTATTGATAATAACGGTGATGAAGTCGATGGCGACTTTATCCTTTGTATTTGTGGTGATGCCATGAACCGTGCAGGTAAGCTGAAGGATAGCACGATTGTATCAACTGTTATGAGTAACATCGGATTCTATAAAGCTACCGAGAAATTATCCCTGAATACTGCTAAGACAGCTGTAGGGGATCGTTATGTTATGGAAGAAATGCGTCGTGGGGGCTTTAATCTAGGCGGAGAACAGTCTGGACATGTTATTTTCCTGGATTACAATACAACTGGTGATGGTATTCTTACAGCTATTCAGCTGGTAGATACGCTTAAGGCTACAGGCAAACAGCTTAGCGAAGTTAAGAGTATGATGACTAAATACCCGCAGGTGCTGGTTAATGTTCGTGTACAGGATAAGACTAATTACCCTAATAACCCGGCTATAGAAGCGGCTATCGCTGAAGTTGAAGGTAAGCTAGGTGACAATGGCCGTGTGCTTGTACGTCCGTCAGGTACGGAATCTCTAATCCGCGTTATGGCAGAGGGACCGGATAAGGCAGATTTAGATCTTTATGTGAATCAAATTGTGGAAGTAGTTCAACGCGAATTGGTATAATCCATTACCTTAACTATAAGGCTGGTGCAGTGAGCGAGAGCGATTCGGACTCGTTGCACCAGTGTTATTTTATTTTAGGATTGGATCGTTTGAACTGCTTTTGTAAAATTTAGGTTGATGCGCCATTGCCAAAGTACAACAAGGTGCATATAATAGATTAAGTGTCATTCTAGAAGGAAAGCGGGGATTGTGAGGTTAGCAATAGCAAGCGCCAGAGCTTGGTCTAGCGCGGGGGAGAAGGGAAAGCTGCTTACTTGTTATGTAGGCTATGGCTTGAACGGATCACGGCAGACGTAAGCTGACGAGGTGGAGGTGTTCGAAATGTTCGGCGGGGACCTCCCGGTGATGCACCAGAGCCGTAAATGGATACGGAAAATGAAAGGGCGACCTTTCACACAACGTTTTCATGGGTGCAACAAATTATATTATTCATGTGTGCGCGCATCAGAAGGAAACACGTTATTTCTGCCACGGCAGAGGAGAAGGCTGTGCATTTCATGAACATTAGAATGTAAGTGACAGTTTATTTTGTTGATCCTAAAATACAACAGAATATTTGCTTTTTCTCAAAAACATGCCGCACGGCACGTTTCTTTCCTTATGCCGCCACATTACGATAACTCGGACGGGGGAAATTATAATGTGTGGTATTGTAGGATATATTGGTAATCAGAATTCGCAGGGGATCTTGGTTGAGGGTTTGAAGAAATTGGAATATCGTGGATATGATTCCGCTGGTATTGCTGTATTCACCCAAGAAGGACTGCAAGTAGTGAAAGCTCAAGGCCGTTTGGCGAATCTGCAGTCGAAGCTCGAAGACAGCCCGCTGGCAGGTAGCGCAGGTATCGGACACACACGCTGGGCGACTCACGGTAAACCATCCGATGAGAATTCACATCCACATACGGATAACAGCATGAAGTTCTCGGTAGTTCACAACGGTATTGTCGAAAACTATCTGGATCTGAAAGAAGAGCTGATCGCTGGCGGATGCCACTTTGTCTCTGAAACCGATACAGAAGTTATTTCACATCTGATTGCTCGCGAATATGACGGAGATATCGTGAAGGCTGTACAAAAAGCGATTACGTTCATGCGCGGTGCGTTTGCATTAGGCGTCCTGACTGAATATGAACCAGATAAACTGGTGGCTGTGCGTCAAGCTAGCCCGCTCATTATCGGTCTTGGCGAAGGAGAAAACTTTATCGGGTCAGATATTCCGGCACTGCTTGAATATACCCGTAACGTATATATTTTGAACGACGGCGAAATGGCTGTGCTGACAAGAGATGCTGTCGAATTGATGACGATTGAAGGCAATTTTATTTCTCGGGAAATGATTACTGTCGATTGGGATGCAGTTACCGCAGAAAAAGGCGGCTACGAGCATTTCATGCTGAAAGAAATACACGAGCAACCTAAGGCTTACCGCGACACCATGCGTGGTCGTATCAATGCCGAAGGTAACAAGGTTGTATTGCCTGAACTGAACATGACTGAAGAACAAATCAAGAACATTCGTAACATTCAAGTC
Source organism: Paenibacillus sp. FSL E2-0190 (assembly GCF_037992965.1). Taxonomy (NCBI): domain Bacteria; kingdom Bacillati; phylum Bacillota; class Bacilli; order Caryophanales; family Paenibacillaceae; genus Paenibacillus; species Paenibacillus sp. FSL E2-0190. Next base: position 6,301,429 of record NZ_CP150306.1, on the reverse strand, counting down.
GTTGCTTGCGGAACGGCATACAACGCTGGTGTGGTAGGACGTACTATGATCGAATCTTTGGTTCGTATTCCGGTTGAGAATGATATCGCTTCGGAATATCGTTACCGTTCACCAATCGTGACTCCAGAAACTTTGGTTATCGTAGTCAGCCAATCCGGTGAGACTGCAGATACTTTGGCAGCTCTGCGTGAAGCACAAGCTAACGGGGCACATGTATTGGCGATCACTAACGTTGTGGGCAGTTCTATCGCTCGCGAAGCAAATGATGTGTTTGTAACCTTGGCAGGTCCAGAAATTGCAGTAGCTTCGACCAAAGCTTACACTTCACAATTGATCGCATTTGGATTGTTTGCTCTTTACTTGGCTGAAGTTCGTGGTACACAAACCGAAGCACAAGTTACTAAGATTCTTGCAGCTATGCAATCTCTACCAGAGCAAGTAGAAGAGATCCTAGCTCAAAAAGAAGCGATCAAAGGTTATGCTGAACAAATTTCTGAGCACAAAAACTTGTTCTTCATCGGCCGTGGCGTAGACTACGCTGTTGCTCAAGAAGGATCCTTGAAGCTGAAAGAAATTTCTTATATTCACTCCGAAGCTTATGCTGCAGGTGAATTGAAACACGGTACATTGGCTCTGATCGAAGAAGGCGTTCCAGTTATTGCCCTGGCAACTCAGGAAGCTGTACTTGAGAAGACCGTCAGCAACATCAAAGAAGTGAAAGCTCGGGGCGCAGATGTGCTGGCAATCACGCACCAAGAGCATTTAACTGACCTGCTTAGATCAGTTGATCAAGTGTTCGTGATTCCTAAAACACTTCCAATGCTGACAGCAGCTTTGTCCGTAGTGCCTCTGCAATTATTGTCCTATTATGCTTCTCTTGCGCTGGGTCATGATGTGGATAAACCACGTAACTTGGCGAAGAGTGTTACTGTGGAGTAGGTTTGGTGATGTAAAAGTACAGTTGTTTGTCTGGTGACATTAAAGTTGGTGAACAGACATTAATGAAAGTGTTCAGACAATAATGTCAGTACCTTTACAAAATAGTTGGTCTTAGAAGTTGAATAGGCCCATTAAATATCATAAAAAAGTCCCGATGATGTCTTACATCATCGGGCTTTTTTATGATAGGTTAATTAATGAAACTTTATCCTATTTCAAAATTCACTTATGTATAAACCGTCAAATGAAAATAAAGTTCTATGTTGAAGCAGCAAACAAAGTTGTAGACTGAGAAAATAAAGTATTGGACTGACGACACTTCATTAAGCTAACGGGCAGGATAGTTCAATCACTTCGCGAATAATTTAATTGTAGAATATTCACGAAATTCGTAAATAATACGTTATGCGGGGAACCTCGGAATACCTGTGAAAATTAATTAGGGGTCTAACTGTTCGTATAATTATTAGTTCTTTGAAATACGCTGAACATAAATACACACAATAAATTTGGAGTTGAAAATTATGTCAGAAATTAATGTTGCTTATACAAATGAATATCAGGAGCATAAGAAAAAGTTCGAATATATTTTTAATAAAAAGTTTATGTCCAAAGATATCAATGAAAGACTGTTGCCGGATGGGAAGCATATACTTAAGACATATTATTACTATGATGATAGCCACCAAGTATCAGAATACAATGTAAGAGCTTCAAAAACTGACGTGTTGGACCTAAGGGGAAATATAATAACAGAGTTAAAGAATATAGACTACCATGTTGATTTTTTTTCAATGGTTGAACATTCCAACGGTAAGAATTATCTGTTGTTTTCGACTGAGCTATATGGCTATAGTGTTTTAGATTTGTCTGATTTAAGTACACATCATTTCATCCCAGCCGAGAGTTTTAAGGAACATAAAGAAACATTTATTTGGACGAGTGTTTTATACTGTGCTCAAAATAATATTCTGGCAGTTGATGGATGCTATTGGGCTTGCCCTTCAAGTACATTCTTTTTCGACTTTTCCCAACCGACAAAAATTCCACTTAAAGAAATATATAATTCCTATGATATGGACGGCGAGGTAAATATAGATACCGATGTAATACCTTTACGTTGGAATAATGATGGAACGATAGTCTTAAAATGTTGTATGGATGAAGAAGGCGTGAAAGAAGTTGAAAAAACAATAGATGTATTATCACGCAAAAAATAAGCAGTTCATGTTTTATTTTGATAGTAACCAGGAAACAAAATATGCGTGAAACACGTGCAACTGATAGTAAAGTTTGGGGATTAATATCTGCAATAACCCACGCTAGTATGTAGCGTTGTGCTTGCAAATCCTGATAAGTTTTATGATGTCGCTTTAATTTTATTCAAAACAATAGAATTCTTTCATTTGGACACTTTCAGGTGCACAAATGAATTTCAAGCAAAATCGCTATATTCAATAGGATATGGAATGGATAAAATTAAAGATATTTTATACACAGATGAAAGATTGAAAACTTGCGAGGATAAACATAGAAACTCAAATTTAGAATCACTGTTTTTAAATTATCAGCTTTTTGGCGTAAAAGGTTTTACAGAGGAACAAAATACTGAATTCATCAAAAAATTGTATGGGATAATTGACCAACACAAATCAAACACCTTAGCAAGTAAATCTTACGGAATTTTGATGGCAAGAATGGACAGACGAAATTTAGAACCAAAAGTATCACAACATGACGACGACCATTTACAAATAGAATTTAGTCCCATAGAGCTTTCTGATGAACTTAAAAAGGAAAGTGAAGAAGCCTTAAATCAATACCAAGATGTTTTTAAATATTCTTCGCTAAGAGTGTGGGCAGATTTTTTGGCTGGTGCAAGAAATCAAACTAAAACCACAAAACAAGAGGAATATGACAACAATCCTCTTTTAGCATTATCCGAGACAAAACAACTTGTTGAAGAATTGAAAGAGGGACGAGACGGAATGGGTATGTTTGAATATTCCATACCTGCGTTTTCGTGTTCTAAATTATTACGTGAGCACAGTGACAAACTATCAAAAGAAGATAAGGCTTTTTGCAAAGAAATAGTTCTTGCAACAATATCTAATCTTTTTGCAGATGATTACGGTTATCAAATAAGTGACGGAGTTGAAGCAGCTGTCCATGCAATTCCAGCATTAGTAATTGAAAATCCAGAAGAAACAGAAGATTATGTTTCGATAATGGTTTTGGCACTTTTAGATGAAACACCAATTGGGCATTACAAGAGAATATGTGACTACGTTATTGAATCAATTCACAAATCAAATTTATGGGAACGGGATTCAAAAGTTGCACAATCAATTTTGTTTGGTTATATAAAATTCAAACCTATTTATAAAAATATCATTGCTGAAATAAGGAAAGAAAAAGGTTGGGGACAAATTTCTAAAAGTTCAATTTTTGAAAGGTTAGGCAAGATAGATGACGATTTCACTTTTGAAAATATATCATTTGATATAAATGATATTGCCTCACTTGATATTCATGACTTGGAAATAGTTCTTCAATTAATTCCTTCGGAGACGAAAGATAAAATACACTTAGACATTTATACGAAATCGTTGCCTTCATTAGCTTCACAGTTATTAAAAGACAGAAGAAGTTACAAAGATGATTCGGGGGACAACTCTAACATATACTTGTTACGCAATCATATTTTCAAAAAATTTGCTTATTTCATTTTACAAAGAGAAAAAAGTGAAATTGATGTGTTTCTAAAACCATTTGTTGATTCGTTTTCTTCAACAGAAGAAACGGCTTCAATTATTGAAGAATTAGTATTGGCGGAAGATAACCTAAACCGTCATGAACAATTTTGGCATATTTGGGATAACCTGTATCCTAAAATAAAAGAACTATGTTCAAATCCACGTGGCTATCATTTAACAGAAATCATAATAAATTACTAATTCGCATGGCGTTGGTGGCGTGAAGGAATTGAAGAGTGGCATAGCTTAAAGAAGGAAAATTTGACTCTCTATACTAGCGCTTCTAAAGAAATTGGAAATATTCCATCTGTATTGTATTCTATTGTCAAAATTTCGAATTCAATCGGAAGCAATTTTAAAGATGAAGGTATTGAGTGGCTTCATACAATTGTATCGAATAACAAGTTTTTAAACCTTGATGATTTAGAATCAAATACCTTATACTATTTGGAAATGTTTTTGAGAAAATATATTTTCATTAATAGACAAAAAATTAAAGAAGAAATAAGATTGAAAAACAAGATTATTCCGATTCTTGATTTCATGATTGAACGAGGTTCTATACATGGATATTTATTAAGAGAAAGTATCTTATGATGTAAAAAGGAAACACCTACTGCCAACAAGAGTTTGCAATATTTCAAAACATTATGCAACCACGGAAAAGTAAAATTGGTAGTTGCAAATAAGTATTAGGAACCAACTCTAATGTAAAAATCAGACACAAACTTTAATGTCATCAAGTATTTTATGTGTTTTTCTTAGACACTAACTATATTGTGAAATTAATTAGAGGTAAAATAAGAAAATCACTTAATTTTACTGGTTTTTTCAGACACCAACTATAATGTCACTGAACATTGACTAATTACATTAATGTGTCGTTCTGAACATTAAAGTATTGTTTTGAGTAACAAAATTGCAATAAAGTTGTGTTTTGAAAAGCTTAAGAAAAAAATGAGTGTGGAACAGCAACACTGACATCTAGAGCCGTCCTGAAAATACAGGGCGGCTTTATCTTTTTTTTATATGGGGGAAGATGATCTCACAAGGCCGACTTAGTGAAATTGAGCAGGGAAAGACTAAACCCTCTGCCGAAACTCTAAAAGAATTAAGGAAAGAAATTAATGTTGATTTAAACTGGTTATTCGACGAGGATATTTAATTTTGTTAATATGTTGATGGTGTGCTACCCGCGTACGTTCTTTAATAGGTAATTGGAAATGGAATATAATGAGGAGGACGCAGCCCAAGCGAAGGCGCGGGAGCGTTCTTTTTATTAAACTAACGGGAGGATATCCCTCAATTCAATGTTTTAAGTACGGCAGCATAACGAAATAGTAGTTCATTAGCGTTCGAACCAAAACAGTGAGATACAGACAACTGAAGCACGGATGAGTCGGAACGAAACTATCATACGGACGAAGATCCTGTCGGGCAGCATATCTGACCTCCACCTCATGGACAGGTTGAATGAAGGAATGTGAGAGCGTGGACTGTGAGACTTGGGAGGGTTGACCTCCATGAGGAATGTGGAGATACATAAGTGCAACCATACTTTTCCTAGGTAACCACTTTCTTCAGACTGTGGTTAAGGAGATGTTCTTTTGCGCTTTTCCTCGTCCCAACATTTTCTTCGATTTCAACTTGATTCCACCATGAAGTCGTCTGCACTGAACGAATAAAATCAGAAACCTAAGATATTACGAGCATTCAAGAGAAAAGTGATTCCTCATAGAGGGAGAATAGTTTAACAAAGGACAGGATACCGAAGCACCTGCTCTTCAATAATTTCACCATACTTCGGCTACTCTTTGTAAGTGGATTGATCTGTGTCCATGTAGACTACACATTAAAAGACTTATTAGAACATAATATTACATAGAGGAGAATTGGAGATTATTGCGTAAGGAAATTAATATTATAGTAAACTGATGTTCACATGCACTTTAAAAGGTAGTATAATAAAATAAGGAAAATAATACATTTTTTAGTTTGATCTTTTCCTTTACGGACCTTATCCATTCGTTCAACATTTAAGTGAATATAATGTTTTGAAGTAGGAAATAATTTATTGGTATAGAAAGGGCGGGATAATATGTTTAAAAAAATATATTTAATAGCCTTTGCAGTGACTATTATTTCAGGAGTGGCATTAATATCAAATTCAAAAGCAGACACCTATCCAGAAATGGAAACCGTAAATAAGGCAGTTGAAAATCCTGTTAACACTAATTTTTCAACAAATAACGTAAAATCCGTAGAATCAGTAAAAAACGTAGAATCCGTAGAATCAAAAATCGCAAAAGGGTATTATAGTCAACTATATACACCTCATGGCATGTTCTTGCGAGCAGATAAACAAAGTATCTTTAAGGAATCGGAGATAGCAAGAAATTTAGATCAAATCGGGCCTAATACGAATCAACTAATTTTTGAAGGCGAGTTTTTTTTAAAAGTAGATGAATCAACATTTCTTAAATCGTATCCCAATTCGTTGATCTTAAATGAAACCTTAAATGAAACAGATGAAAACCCGATTAGACTGACGATGCTTCATTAAGCTAACTGGCAGGATAGTTTGAATATCCAATATACGGTATTATATTAATTATATCGATAGTAGTACTTTTTATATGCATCGGATACATTGAGTTCCAAAGGATGGTTCAAAACAGTCAAACAAAATCATGAAGGTATAAGCCGCTGTAATGCGGCTTATACCTTATTTTGATGGAATTCACTATCAAGCTTATATATTTTGGCCTTCGGGTACATCATAAGATAATCGATTTACGGGTCGGATCAACAACTTTATCAAGGTGATTTTCCATTACAAGACGGATATTTTATCGGTTATAGGCCGGTGGAATAGTCGAAGAGGTAGGACCAGAAGTTTCAAAAGTGAAACAGGGGTTATCCCTTTCAATATTGTATCTGACTTCATACGAGCTAATATTTAACTACTGGCTACTCAGAAAATTGTAAGGTAATATCGCCGTTATTTGTATAAGCAGATAATTTTTTTGAACCATTCTCTTTATTGGCAGGCAAATTGCTATCTCCTTTCTTTACCTTGCTTAAGATCGCGAAATCATCATATGGCCCTAGAATAGAACCGCTAATATTTCCGTTTTTTGTTTCAAGGGTTATAGCCGTCCCTACATTCAATTTGTCCAGTTGGATATTTCCGTTATTTATGTTTACTTCCACTGTCCCTAAAAACGCGATTGTTGGTAATACAATATTTTCATTTGATGTTTTTAATGTCAAATTTTTTAAAGTTGCATCAGGTATCCATACCTGAATAGTTCTGGTTACTTGCGAGTCTTTTCCTCCGATATAGTCGTTCCATTCCTTATTACTGTCACTTACCATTGACAGTTCTTTATCGTCAGATAGATCAATCTTGTAAAAATCTTTCTCACTTTCATAGTAAACAATATGAATTTGTTCATCTTTAGATTGGAGGATAGTTATTTTTTTGTCCTTTGCATCAATTGTTAAGGTATCAATCTTTTGGGCAGGGATGATGTAATTTTTTTTCTCCATGGAAGTGGAGTGGGAGGAGCATCCTGCCAATGCTATCAATAGTGTCACCAATATGCCTATAGTAGTTAGTAATTTTTTTGCAGTACTTTTCATTATAAAATGCTCCTTCGTTAAATCATTTTTCTTTTTAATATAGCCAGTCCTACGAATACCAAACCTAAGCTGCTCTGCAAAAAAATTGCGATATGCAACAAAGTATTAGAGTTGAACATAATCATCTTGAAAAAGTAATAAATCCATTTTTGTATTTCGTTGCGTTTATCAGTCGCATATGTTTTAATCATCATAAACTTTTGTGTTACAAAAAGGTCAAGAGGGTAGATATGAACAACTATTTTACAATTAAGCAAGCAGCAGAAATCGTAGAGACGACCAGTGAGACCTTGCGGCACTATGATCGTATTGGATTAGTCAAGCCATGCCATAAAGATGAATTGTCGGGATATCGATACTATTCCGAGCAGGAGCTCGTAAAGCTGCAAACCATTGAACTGCTCAAAGCAATGGATCTTACTTTAATGGATATTAAAGATATATTGCAGCAGAATGATCTCTCTAAAGTAATTGAATTTCTAAAACAGGCAGAAAAAAGAGCAGACGATAAAATTGCTCGTCTGCAGTATGCAAAATCGAAAATTAAACGTGCCTATCTACATTATGAAAATAAGTTCCACAACGGTTATAGTCAAAGTGAAAATTACTTTGTCAGAAACATAGAGGAAAGGGTAATTATGCTTTCGAATAAAATGGAAAGCCCCACACTTAAGAATTTATGGGACTATCACAGACATTTCTATCAACAAATTGAGACTTCTGTGCATTCACAATTTCTGTTTGAAGATATGGCGGGAATGTTCACGACTGAAGGAATAACACGGTTATTTGCTGTTTGCTTGAAATATCCGTCTTTAGAGGGGTTAACTGTGCTACCAGAAGGGGACTATCTGTGTGCAAACTGTACCGAAGAGAATAAGAATGCTGTATTACAAAATTTACTTGAAAGGGCAAAGACGGAATACGATGTGTGTCCAGATTTTGTTCTTCATAACATTATTGTGACTGGAATATTGCAGTGGGATTATCAGATACAACTGTTCATTAAAAAACGCACATGTTAGATTAAATACAAAGGAAAGGGTTTAGGAAAAGAAAATTGTTTGATTAAAAGTCGCTAATTTAGCGGCTTTTTTTGATTAAGGAAGCACGTTTCTTGCCCCAGGCTGAGGACAAGAATGTTATACTTCGCCGATTAGCTAAATATTTAACTATAGTTCAATGTTATCTATTTAGCTAACTGGCAGATTAACGCTATAAGTCTTAGGAATAGTATGCTTAAGTGAAAAAAGTATTCTCATGAATTCTCTAATGTGAATAAATACAAATTCCACTGCAGTTAATCCATTTTCTATACATATTTTTATAGTATATTGAGGTAAATAAAGTGATTATTCACTTTGATAAATCCGAAATTGCTTTGTCGGTATTATTTTATGGCTTCGTAAGGATTGCAAAACCATCGAAATATGGGAGTTTAAAACAGATGTGTGCCGTAGTTAGTTTTATGAAAGGAAGGTGTAGGGGTGAGTATTTATTACGCTTCAAGCAAAGAGGATATCACTAAGGATGCACTCCAAGAGTTATTTCTTTCGGTAGAATGGGAGTCTGGCAAGTATCCAAACGAGCTTTTACAAGCAATCGGAGGGTCTCATTCAATTGTTACCGCTTGGGAAGGAGGAAAGCTTGTCGGTTTAATAAATGCTTTGTCAGATGGTGTTTTAACGGTATATTTTCATTATATGCTTATTAATCCGAGTTATCAGAGTATAGGTATAGGTAAGGAAATGATGAATATAATGCTTGATAGATATAAAGGGTGTAAAACAAAGGTATTAATTTCTTATCCGCATGCAGTGGATTTTTATAATAAGTTTGGCTTTAATACAGAGGATGGAGCTACACCAATGTTTATCTCAGAGTTGATATGATTAAAATAACGGATCACGATAGTTTAATCGCAACAAGAAGGCAGCCGATCCGAGGATCAGCTGCCGTTTTTATTGAAGTAAAGGGGCAGGATAACTCAGTAATTTCGCGAATACTCAAAAGATGGAATTATCACAAAGCTCCCGAATAAGACGTTATAAGAAATCGGCGAGAAACTATAAGGAGCAGAAAACATGAAATGCCCTCACTGTAACAACGAATTAAGTGAACTTCCTTTATGTTACGGAAGTGAAGCACCATATTATTTTTACACTGTACCAGAAGAGAAAAGAACAGAATTAATTAGAGATTTTTGTGTAATTGATGAACAGCATTTCTTTATTAGAGGCCATATTGAAATACCAATAATCGATAGCAAAGAGAAATTTATATGGAGTGTGTGGGTTTCTCTTAGTGAAGAAAACTTTCTGAAGTCTAATGAATTATTGCACGTAGAAGGAAGGGAGACGGAAGAACCTTATTTTGGTTGGTTATCGACTGAACTTTCAATATATCCAATAACTACATTATCGTTAAAGACAATGGTGCATACACAAGAGGTTGGTGCTGTTCCGTTAATAGAATTAGAACAAACGAATCATCCACTTGCAGTTGAACAAAGAGAAGGAATTACAATGGAGAGAGTTAAAGAAATTGCTCATTTAATAAACCATAGTAAGTAAGAGAAAAATTTGAATCTATAGTCGAAGAAGCTGCCGACAGCTTATTAAATCATATCTACGCCAACAGACACCCCTGCAAGGCTAAACTCGGTGCGTAATGTCGTTTAAGCTAACAGGAGACTTTTGTTCAATGAAACAGAGACAGTCTTAATATTTTATTTTCTGCTGACAATGACACTTTTTTATCCAAAAGGCAAACTTTCGGAGGGTATATTCTTGAGGCAGACTAAGCTAACTGAAGTGTTTTTTTATAAGTTGTCGCCCGTGAAACACTCAACGTCACCCGTACTCCTATTAGGGAGTTAACGAGTGGCGTTTTTTCATGCCCGATTCTACAGATGTAGTATCAACAAGGCGTGCCCTAAATCATTACACCTATAAAGATCACGGGTTAAATTGCAATCAACTTCAGCTGATGGAAAGTTAGCTTTACATGTATAATCCAATATGTTATTCTTACGGAAAGTTAACTTTCCATAATTGCTTCAGGAGGTAAGATATTGAAAAACAGGCTTGAAGAGATTAGAAAAGAAAAGGGCATTAAACAAGAAGAACTAGCGGATAAATTGGAAGTATCCAGGCAAACGATTGGTTCACTTGAAAATGGCCGGTATAACCCATCCATCATTCTTGCATTTAAGATTGCGCGATTTTTTGAAATGAGTATTGAAGATATTTTCATTTACGAGGAGGAGCTGGGTAATGAAAACGGCAAGTAAATGGGTGCTCTTAACAATTGCAGGTGCTATTATGGTTTATATGGGTGGATTTATTTTAACTGACGAGAAGCTAAAAGGAATTTCCGGTTTGCTCATTGGTGTGGGTTCAGTCCTTGCAGTGCTTGGAGTAGGAAATATGGTGTATTCGTTATGGCTTAATAAGCCCCAGAACAAAATAAAGAATGATGAGAAAGTTAGAATGAGTAAAATTGAGGCTAATGATGAACGGAAAATAAGAATAAGAGAAAAAGCGGGTTGGAAAACTAATATTGTTAACTTTTACATCCTAATGGCTCTAACTGTTGTATTTAGTTTAATGGGAGTAGATCAAACTGTAGTCACTGTGTTATGTGGTGTTTTTGTTTTTCAAATCTCCTTAGGAATCTTCCTGTTTAATTATTATGCTAAGAGAATGTAATTGGAATGACGTAACATCAATTAGAATATTCGAAAATATTTTGTTAGGAGAGAATGACATGGAAGTATTTGCAGAATATTTAGCGCAGATTGATAACCCGCAACATAGGGAAAGAATGGAAGAGGTTTTAGCTTGGGTAGCTGGAAAATTTACTGATTTAAAGCCAAAAGTTGCGTGGAATCAGCCTATGTTTACCGATCACGAGACTTTTATTATTGGTTTTAGTGTATCCAAACATCATTTGGCGGTTGCCCCTGAAATTGCAGGAATTAATCGTTTTTCTGATGAAATTGTGCAGGCAGGTTATGATCACACCAAGCAGTTGTTACGCATCCGGTGGGAAAGTCCAGTTGATTTCTCATTACTTGAAAAAATGATCGAGTTTAATATTTTGGATAAGGCAGACTGTTCAACTTTTTGGCGGAAATAAAACGTATTATTTAGCGTTTAATTCATTTTAAGCAAATTTATATGTGGAAGCACCGGAAGACAAGTCACTTTTTATATGTGATTTGTCTTTTTATTTGAATTCTCAGCACGAAATATTCAATATTTTGGAAGGTGGATGGAATGTTGGAAGCGAATTTATACACGTTAGTTCAACCTGATGAATGATGAAAAATGGAAGTGAGACAAATGGCTGCTGTAGGCGAGAGCTAATTCAGATTGGAGGATGAAAATGCCACTAAACGATGATCAACTATTAGAGCTATTAAGAGGTCAGGGTATTCCTGAGATTCTTGAGATTAAAAGAACAAAACAAGAAATACGCAATCGAGCAGCACTCAATAAAATAGAAGTGTATACGAAAGACAATAAGGTTTTGTCGTTATTAGAGAAAATTACGAAGTCAGATCATATCCCATTTGAAAATACTATTTACAATCATTACTCTACCAAGGATGTATCCGTTCCGAGAGTCTTTTTTAATAAATATGATACAGTTGGACAAGAAGGGATATTGTTGATGGAAGATCTGACCCCGACACATAACAATTTAGCTGACTGGGAAGTACCTATTGAATCTGATAAATTAGCAAACATTATTGATGTGATCGCACAGTTTCATTCTGCTTCTTGGGAGACAAGCGAGTTAGCTCATCCCGAGCATTTGAAAAGTATAGAGCATTATTTAAAGCATATTTCGTATTTGGAGAGAGATTATCTGGCTTTTAGAAAGCACCAGACTTATAACCTTGGGGAAGAACAGTTTAGTATTTACGAGAAGTGTTTACTTAGCTTGCGTGAAAATGCCCAGAAACATATTAGTCGTATCTCCAGATATCAAAATACAACATGCATCCATGGTGATCTAAATGTTGGCAATTTATTATATCCGATGTTCAGCAGTTCAAGGCCGTGCATCATTGATCTTGAAGCAGTGAAGGTTGGGCTTTGTACCGAGGATCTCGTTATGTTATTTATCCACGATTTGTTTCATGGCAGTGAGGAGACTACACGTATTTTTGATCTGTATTTTCATTCAATTAACAATAAAATCAGGAGCGCATACACGTACACACAATTTGTGGAGGACGTTAGATTATCGATTATGGAAGGAATCTTTTTTCCAATAAAGTTATTTGTCCATGAAGGAATTAAGGATGAGGAGCTTATATGGAAATCGATATATGCTTATAAGAATCTATTCTGAAAGGAAGTGGCCCTCGTTGTTTTTTCTTCAGATGTCTGGATACCCCGGATCAGGGAAGTCTTCATTAGCCAGAGTAATAGCGCAGCATACTTCTGCTGTTATTCTTGATCACGACATTGTAAAGTCTTCTCTTATGGAATCACTTGGAGCAAACATTGGGTTCAAGGAAGTTGGAAAAATTTCGTATGACATTGAATGGGCTTTGATAGATTTCCACTTATCTCAAGGTCATAATGTTATACTCGATAGCCCTTGTTTATACTCTGAAATGATAGAGAGAGGATTGAATCTGACCCGGAAATATAATGTGGAATATAAATATGTAGAATGTCTATTAAATGACTATGATGAGCTCAATAATAGACTGCGAAATAGAAAAAGAATGATTAGCCAGATTGAAAGAGTGCCTTCTGAAGAGACATTGCTAAAAACTATTGAAAATGCTAAAAAGCCATCTAATGTCAGAATACATATTGTTAATACAAAGGAACCGATTGAATCCTATATTAAAAGTGTCATTGAATACTTAAATACTTAGCCTAAATTTTGAGGAGGGGAACAGATGGATTTTGAGAAAGCAGCCCATTTCATTTGGACACATGGCAGATTATTAGAAAGAAGGGTTTTTGAATATATTTTCCACGGTGGATCAATGAGCAATATTATGACTTCACTAACAGCCTACCAAAACGAAGATGGTGGGTTTGGAAATGCAATAGAGCCGGATTTACGGGTACCCGGTAGTCAGCCACTTTTCATGGAATTTGCACTACGTTTTTTATATGACTGTAACATAAAAGACGAAGAACTTTCTCAAAAAGCATGTGATTATATTTCAAAGCATGCTGATTTAAAAAAAGGTATTCCAACAATATTTCCTTCATCAGCAAACTATCCAAGAGCAGAACATTGGAGTAACCCTCTTTCTACAGAGCCATCATTTAGCAGACTTACTGGTCTTGTCGGGCTTCTTAAGTGGCAAGGGATAGAACATTCCTGGCTTGATAAAGCGACAGAAATTTGTTTGGAAGATATTCACGCACAAGCATATGACGATGCGCATACAATTTTGACTGCATTTTATTTATTGGAAAGCCTACCTCAATCGGATTATATCAAAGGATTATTTCAAAAATTATCTAAGGAGCTTATTACTGCCAACTTCTTTTGTATGGATGCCGCATCCCACAGTTATGGACTCTCTCCTCTAGAATTTTCGCCATCACCCACTTCTTACTGTAGCAGCATATTTTCTGATGAAACCATTCTTGATCACTTAAAAGTATTAGAACACCAACAGGAGGATGATGGAGGATGGCAGATAACATGGGAGCCTCCCGGTGAAACAGCGAGGTTGGAATGGAGAGCCTATAAGACGCTAAAGAGTTTGATGATACTAAATTCATACAATAAGATTAATCTATGAGACTATTAAGGAGGTAATAAACACTCCAAGGAGAGGAACCTATGAACAAATTAAGGGCAATCATAGTTCCGTTATTCTTAATCTTTTTATTGGGATGTAGTAAGGAGCAAATTAGCGATAATTCAAAAAAAGAATATAGCAAAGCTGAACAATTTATTACCGATATGGGCTATCTGATCATTAGTAATGAAGGAATTGTTTCTGAATATTTATTAGATAAAAAACTGCTGACGGAAATGCCATACATACAATATTGGAGTGTTCAAAGTGTTGATCCAATCAATTATATAGGCAAGGAAATAACTACAAGTAAGTTCATCGTTAAAAACCACCCCTTAGATAATGAGAAGGATAATACAAAAAAACAAACCCTGATTTTTCTGCTAGAAGCAGACGATGAAGTGATAGGAGGCTATAGTTTTCCTGATTTCGCTGAATTACATATGGGCTGGGTTTATACCATTGATGGGAATACACTCGAAGAATTGACCGGAGAAGCTTTCCCGAAATGGTCTAAGGAGTGGAATTTAAGATATAAATAATGGCTGGGGAGTATTTATAAAGGAGCAGATATGAAAAAACTAATCCTAGTACTTGTAGCTGTGGTTATTATTTCGAATGCGATATGGAGTTATTTATATTTCAATAAAGAGGTCGAAACAAATTTAAACACTGGTGTTCAAGTATATACGCTTAAGGGTACAGGGGATACATGGGATGTTTTAGATTACAAAGTAATAATTTCATCTAACAAAATTTTACGAGGACACGGGAAGTTAGTGTTCAAGGGAGACCCAAGCGCTTTAGTGAATAGTAGCTATTATAAGTATGAAGTCAATGAAAAAAACAATAATAATAAGGATGAAACAGTTCTTGTAAATGAAGCTAGGTCAACGGATGGACCCGTTTCAATATTAAGTAACACTGATATCGGGTCTATAACTGGTCCATATTTATATGACGAATTAAATAAAAATAGACAAAATTATGAAAATACCACTTTATCTATTACATGGAATGATAATGAAGGGGAGCTTCATTCCGAAACAATAAGTCTAGATATTGAGAGTGAAATTTCTCTTAAGGATGATCTTTAAGGGTGATAAATCCAAGAGACTAAGATTGAATCTCTACGGACTGAAGGAAGATCCTCTACGCCCCAAAAGCCTGCCGGTACTTCACAGGAGACATGCCTTCAAACCTTCTGAACACTTTAATGAAATAGCTGGACTGGGCAAAACCGGACTGAGTAGCAACCTGAGCAATGGAGAGTCCTGTGGAAACTAGTAAAAGCTTGGCTTTAGCCAGCCGACAATCGGTTAAATAACGGTTAGGTGTTTTACCCATAACCACCCGGAACAGCCTTAGAAAATGATAGCTGCTGTACCCGGTCAATCTTGCCATCGATTCCAGAGACCAAGGGCTGGCACATTCGACATGAATGATATCTGCAGCACTGCGGATGGACTGCCTAACCTCGTGCGGTACTGAGCCGTGAAGCGGCTCGGAGTTCTGCAGCAATTTTACTAGAAGCTCATACAGCAGAGCAGATAGTCTTGGCTCGCTACGGGTCACGTAGGAAGCGCTTAGTATATACATTTCCTCGAATAGTTCGTCCAGCTTAGCATCCAAATCAAAAGTGAACAGGTATGCACGAGACTGGTCCACTTCTTCTAATAAGGGAAGGACAATTTCAGTGTTAAAATGAACCCAGCGGACATCCCAAGGCTCGCCTGGGTCAGAGCCGTATTGCTGATAAGCCCCTTTAGGGTACAGAAAACCTCGTCCTCTACTCATCGGAATACGTTCGCCCTCATGGAATACATAACCCTCCCCACCAAAGATCAAATGCAGGTTATAGCTCCCCAGAAACCCTTCGCTTCTTCTCTCTGTATGTTGTGGAAAGTGAGTGTAATGTCCCAAAAATTCAGGATAACAGACATATTTCGAAAAAGCCGGTGTCGGCAAATACCATTGTTTCTTCATGTTTGGCAGCACCCATTTCTGTAGCGCAACAGAGCGCAAGTTGGATTAAGGCAATGAACGCAAGATTATTATATGATAGCAATATTTTGTTATATAAGACCTCTTATTATTGATACTACAATAGAATTATAAAATATTGAAAGCATATTTTTAATACTTTGGAGGTAATGATGAAGAAACCTGTCGCAACTGAAAAATTCGAGCTTGGCGTTTGTTATTATCCGGAGCACTGGCCAGAAAACATGTGGGAGGACGATTATCGCCGGATGCGTGAACTCGGCTTTACGATCATTCGGATGGGGGAGTTTGCTTGGTCTATTTTTGAACCGGCAGAAGGGCAGTTTCAGTTCGGGCTCTTTGATCGGGCGATTGATCTAGCACATAAATATGGTCTTCAGGTTGTACTTGGTACTCCGACGGCGACGCCTCCAGCTTGGTTGACTGATAAGTATCCCGAAGTTTTAAATGTAACCTACGAAGGTGTTACACTTCAGCATGGCATGCGCCGTCATTATAATTACAGCAGTCCTAAATACCGGGAACTGTGTGCACGTATTGCAGAACAAATGGCTGAACATTACGGCAATCATCCGGGTGTAGTTGGCTGGCAAATTGATAATGAGCTCAACTGTGAGATCAGTGAATTTTATTCGGAGAGTGACCATAAGGCTTTCCGGGAATGGCTACAGCAGAAATATGTTACACTTGAGCATTTGAACGAGGCCTGGGGAGCTGTTTTTTGGAATCAAAGCTATAGTGACTGGTCTCAGGTCTATCTTCCACGTCCGACTCCAGTACCTAAGCAACCCAATCCTCATCAGGCATTGGATGAAAAACGGTTTATTTCGGACAATACAATTTCTTTTGCCAAAAACCAAGCGGATATCATCCGTAAACTTGCCCCTAAGCAGTGGGTAACCACGAACGGTCTGTTCGGGCATCTCGATAGCCATGAAATGACGGATGAACTGTTGGATTTCTTCAGCTATGATTCCTATCCTCAGTTCTCTACTATTTTTTATGACCCGAATGAGCGGAATCCGCTGAATGATAGAGGCTGGGGACTGTCGTTATCTGTTGTTCGTTCGATATCCCCGAATTTCTGCATTATGGAGCAGCAGTCAGGCCCGGGTGGCTGGGTGAACCGGATGGATATGCCTTCTCCAAAGCCCGGGCAGATGCGGTTATGGACTTATCAGTCGATCGCTCATGGAGCAGATATGGTGTTATATTTCCGCTGGCGGACAGCTACGATGGGCAATGAAATTTATTGGCATGGAATCAATGACTATCATAATCAGCCTAACCGGAGAGTGCGGGAAGCGGGGCAGATCGGTCAGGAGCTGGCAGCAGCAGGTCATGCGTTTGTCGGTACTCGTAATCAGGCTAACATTGCTATTGTACGTGATTATGACAATGAGTGGGATGGAGAATACGATGTTTGGCATGGCCCGTTTATGTGGAAGAGCAATAAGGAGTGGTACAAGGCGCTTCAGCGGAAGCATATCCCGAATGACGTACTCTATTTACGCAAAAAAACAACGCTGGAGGAGCTTGCAAGGTACGACGTGCTTATCTATCCTCACCCAGCGATTATGACAGATGAGACAGCAGCACTGCTGGATGAATATGTTCAGCAAGGCGGCAAACTGATCTTCGGCTGTAGAACTGGCTATAAGGATGAGCGCGGTCAATGTTATATGCGTCCTTTCCCAGGTGCTGCTAAGGATCTATGCGGGATCACAGTTGAAGAATTCACAATGGTTAAGGGCAGTCGTCAGCCAACAACAATTAGCTGGTCGGGCGTGACCGAAGTCGTTACAGGAGCAGATGACTTTAATGATATTCTCAAAATAGAGGAAGCTTCGGTTGAAGTGATGGCGGTTTACGCCTCTGATTATTATGCGGGAAAACCGGCGGTAACTAAAAATCGTCGCGGCAAGGGTGAGGTTTGGTATTACGGAGCCGTATTTAATGAACAGGCAGCGGCTGAGATCATAAATTTAATTGATCTACAATCGCCAGCAGATTGGCTGGAGCTCCCAGAAGAGGTAGAGCTGCAAGTCCGTACCGGAGCTTCTTCCAGTTATGCTTTTTTGCTTAATTATAGTGAGACTCCTGTCACGATCCATCTTCGTGAGACCAAAACAGATTTACTGAGCGGCACAACATTGTCGGGCGAGGTGCTTCTGGAAGGATTTGGGGTATTGGTGTTAAACTAACGTATACATTGATCTCACATTTGAGTAGATTTGGATAATTCTCTCTTTTCGGTTATACTTTGAAGTAGCAATTATATAGTCACGGGAGCTTGGTGGGACCAGGCTGAGAGGATAGTTATAACTATCGACCGTCAAACCTGATCTGGATAATGCCAGCGGAGGAAATGGAGCTCTATTTCTATTTGTCTACTCTAAGGCCGCATCTTATACAGATGTGGCCTTTTCTATGTGTGGGGAGTAGACCGTCTCCGCTTGATCAAATCACCTTATAGGAGGAATTGAGATGACAAGCGAATTGAACAACGATCCAATCAATCTATCAGCTTTTCCAGCAAGTCAAAAAGTGTATGTAAAGGGTTCACGGTCTGATATTCAGGTGCCTATGCGGGAGATCTCACTTAGTCCAACTGCGGGCATAGACGGCGAAGAGGAGAATGCCCCAATTCATGTTTATGACACAAGCGGGGCTTACACGGATGCTAATATTCATACTGATATTCGTCAGGGGTTAGAGCCCAATCGTCTAAGCTGGATTGAGGAACGAGGGGATGCAGAAGCGTACGAAGGAAGAACCGTGAAGCCTGAAGATAACGGGAATGCAACAGGAAAAGCTGTGGCGGAAGTGTTTCCAGCGCTCCATAGAAAACCTTTGCGAGCGAAAAAGGGGCGTAATGTCTCTCAAATGCATTATGCACGCAAAGGGATTATTACTTCGGAAATGGAATACGTTGCGATTCGTGAGAATGTGGCACCGGAATTTGTAAGAGATGAAGTAGCCCGCGGCCGCGCCATCATCCCAGCGAATATCAATCATCCAGAGAGTGAACCAATGATTATTGGACGCAATTTTTTAGTGAAGATCAATGCCAATATAGGAAATTCCGCAGTATCCTCATCCATAGAGGAAGAGGTAGAGAAGATGAGATGGGCCACCCGCTGGGGTGCAGATAATATAATGGATCTCTCAACAGGTAAAAACATTCATACGACACGCGAGTGGATCATCCGTAATTCTCCTGTTCCTATTGGAACGGTGCCTATCTATCAAGCGTTGGAAAAAGTGAATGGGAAAGCGGAAGATTTAACGTGGGAAGTATACCGTGATACGCTCATTGAGCAAGCGGAGCAAGGGGTTGATTATTTTACCATTCATGCGGGGGTTCTGCTTCGTTATATCCCGTTGACTGCACAACGTATGACAGGCATTGTTTCAAGAGGTGGCTCCATCATGGCGGCATGGTGTCTTGCGCATCATCAAGAGAACTTTTTATATACACATTTTGAAGAGATATGTGAAATCATGAAGCTGTACGATGTTTCTTTTTCCCTAGGCGATGGATTACGTCCGGGTTCGATTGCTGATGCGAATGATGAAGCACAATTTGCCGAGTTAGAGACGTTAGGTGAATTAACAGCTATAGCTTGGAGTCATGATGTACAGGTGATGGTAGAGGGTCCAGGACATGTGCCGATGCACTTGATTAAAGAGAATATGGATAAGCAACTTGAAACTTGTAACGAAGCCCCTTTTTATACATTAGGTCCACTGACTACAGATATTGCGCCTGGTTATGATCATATTACCTCTGCTATAGGTGCAGCGATGATTGGTTGGTTCGGTACAGCAATGTTGTGTTACGTAACTCCGAAGGAGCATCTTGGCCTGCCTAATAAGGAAGATGTACGTGTAGGGGTCATTACTTATAAAATAGCGGCTCATGCCGCAGATTTGGCGAAAGGGCATAAAGGAGCACAAGATCGGGATAATGCTCTTTCGAAAGCCCGTTTTGAATTTCGTTGGCGTGATCAATTTCATTTATCGTTAGATCCTGAGCGAGCGCTAGAATATCATGATGAGACATTGCCTGCGGAAGGCGCTAAAACAGCTCATTTTTGTTCCATGTGCGGGCCGAAATTTTGCAGTATGAAGATCTCTCATAATATCCGGAATACGACGAGAATTGAATCAGGAATGCAAGAGAAGGCGCAAGAGTTTCTCCAAGGCGGGAGCCTCATTTATAGATAACTTTTTCTGCTAAAAAGAAATATCTAAAAGAAGTCGTCATTGGCGGCTTCTTCTTTTATACTTTGAATAGATAGGAGTTGATGAAATGGAAGCGATTCGTTCAGAGGAAGCCATTTTAGAGGATTTAAGTAATAGTTTCTATCATTTTTTTGGATTGAAAGTCCTTCATGCTACCCCAATAAAACGTGGCTGGTTAAATCTTAAGTGGAAAATCACAACGGAATCAGGACCATTTCTACTTAAACAATACAACAAAAAAAGATATAAATTGTATAACCCAGAAGAACTGAGCTTCGCCTTTTCTCAACAGAAAAGATTGTATCTACAGGGACTCCCATGTCCCGAATTGTTGGCTTATAACCATAAAGTTTTACTGGAATCAGATATGGGAGAGACGTTTATGGTTATGGAATATTGTGAAGGGCGTGTCATAGAGCCGGGCAAAATTAACATCCTTCAAATGTTTGATTTGGGTCGTGCCACAGGTAAAATGCATCGTTTATTAAATGATGGGACCCTTAGTTTGAAAAGAACCCCACAATTTATTCCCCAAAGCCCTGAGGAACGTTTAGAACATTGGAATGTACTCCTACAACAATCAAAGGAAATGGGCAAAACTTCACTCATCACTGACCTAGAGATACAACTGAGAGCGACTGAAGAAATAGATCCGGAAATATTCGAAGGACTTGTAGCTGGATGGGCACATCGTGATTTATGGGTTGATAATCTTTTATTTCAAGATAGCCAATTGTCTGCAATTCTAGATTTTGATCGGTTCAAATATGATTATCCGCAGCTTGATGTAGCGCGAGCAGTGATGTCATGTGCTTTAGATGAAGATTTAGATGGAGCACTAGCTTCAGCATTTATTGACGGATATCGTGAGGAACGAACGGTGGAGCAGGGGTATTTAACAAAATCATTGCAGTTGTTGTGGTATATGGAAAGCCCGTGGTGGATTAATGCCGCGATGGACAAACATAGTGTACCTCCAAAACGTTTTGCAAAAGAAATGAATTGGCTGGCTAAGAACCTGAACAATTTACCTGCTATCTTAGGGAACTTATAGTGAAAACGATTGAATTATAGCCTAAAAGATGCATTGACCAGCAAAAGTTTGGCGCCTATAATCTTAACAAGGAAAATTCATCAGATATTGAACCGTTTGTAAACGCATACAATGAGTTTTTTCCTTATTATTCATTGAAGGAGGAGATTAAAACTATTAAGTATTTCTTTTTTTCTCATTTTTGCAAACGTTTGCACATCACGATGGGCTTAAAATCGTAAGCTGCACTTAAAATTATGAGGAGGTTATTTACTTGGTATCCAAACAATCCAGGCGTTATATTTCGTGGTTAATTATTTTTTCACTCATTTTTAGTTTATTTGGTTTATCGGGTGGAGCATCGGCCAGCAATACGGATCATACAGTCACCTATACCAATCCTACAGCGGCAGCTGTGACCTTACATTGGACTACGAATAACTGGGCTAATACTACGGACACGGTGATGACCAAAAATGGAACCACGTTCATCGCCAACCTCAATGTTCAGGAAGGCGCCACCCTAATTTATTGTTATCACATCACGGCTCCAACGGATAGTTGGGACAATAACGGCGGGAAGAACTGGACGGTTGTTATTCCGGTCGCCGGGAAATACGAAGCAGAGAGTGCATCCCTGTCTGGTGGTGCAAAAGTAAATACGAATCACACCGGATATTCGGGCACTGGTTTTGTTGATGGATATACAACTACAGGAGCAGCCACCACTTTTAACGTCCAGGCTTCCGCAGCAGGGTCCTATAATGCCACGCTTCACTATGCTAATGCATCCGGCAGTGCTAAAAAAGTGTCCATTTATGTCAATGGAATAAAGGTTACACAGACAACATTAGCCAACCTGACCAACTGGGATACATGGGCAGACCAAACAGAAACACTCTCTTTACAGGCAGGAAATAACACGCTTGCTTATAAATATGACTCGGATGATAGCGGGAATATTAATATCGACTATGTGACCCTTTCGGCCGGAGCTACACCAACACCAACGATAACTCCTACCTCAACAGTGACACCAACACCTACGGTAACTCCTACCCCAACAGTGACGCCAACACCTACGGTAACTCCTACACCTACGGTAACTCCTACACCAACAGTGACGCCAACACCTACCATAACACCCACACCAACGCCAACAGTGACGCCAACACCTACACCTACTTCAGCGGGGCTAACCGTTCACTTTAAGAAACCAGCAAGCTGGAATGCAGCGATCCGCATCCATTACTGGAATCTGAATCCGGCAACCGTTCCGACTAGTGGAGCATGGCCGGGGATACTGATGAAATCGGACGGGAACGATTGGTATAGCTATACTGTTCCAAATGCTACAGGGGCAAGCCTGATCTTTAATGACGGCAATGGCAAACAGACGGCTGACTTATCTCGCAGCGTAAAAGAGGGCTGGTATAACTCAGATAACGTATGGTATGACGCCAATCCAGACGTTCCTAAGGTTCCGGTGATAACCGTCTCTCCTGTGCCCAAAACCTATGATTCTGCCCAAACGGTGACCCTATCCAGTACAAATAGCGGCGATAAAATTTATTATACGACCGACGGATCAACACCTACGACAACCTCAACGTTGTATACGACTCCAATCCAAGTACCTTCTTCTTTGACTATCAAAGCATTCGGCGTTAACTCTATAGGGCAAGCGGGTAATGTAGGCTCTTTTGCTTATGTGATTGATCTGAATGCCGATTTGCAAGCTCCGATTATCACTGCGAATCTGCCTGTTGGGAATTCGAGCTCAGCGGTTTCCGTATCTTTTAATATAAAAGACAACAAGGCGGCAACAACCACAGCATATTACACAGATAATGGTACGGAACCAACAACGAGTTCAAAAGTCTATATTTCAGGCAATGCACTGACATCTCTTACCGGACCGTCTATCTTGATTAATAAGACGACAACCTTAAAATTCCTTGTGATCGATGGTGCCGGAAATGAAACTAAACAGAGTTTTGTTTATAACATTGGTAATAAGGGCGATTTTCGTGAAGATACGATTTATTTTGTAATCACTTCCCGGTTTTATGATGGTGATTCGAGTAACAATGAGCATGCATGGGAGGATGCCAAGGCAGGAAATCCGGACTCTGATCCAGCTTGGCGAGGGGATTTTAAAGGACTGATTCAAAAGCTCGATTACATTAAAGCACTAGGCTTCAGTGCCATCTGGATTACACCTGTGGTGCAGAATGCCAGCGGTTATGATTATCATGGCTACCATGCAATAAATTTTGCAAAAGTAGATCCAAGATATGAATCCGCAGGGGCATCTTATCAGGATTTGATCAATGCAGCACACGCTAGAGGGATAAAGGTTATTCAAGATATTGTCGTCAATCATACCGGTAATTTTGGAGAAGAAAATCTGTTCCCGATGTTCAAAAAAGATCCAACGGCGGCGGACACCGTGAGTAACATGCTCAAAATTACGGATAAGCTGCCAGCTAACTATGATTCCATGACCCCGGATCAGCAATATCAGGCAAGACTTGCCTTAATGAAGACTGCGGAGACTAACAATAATATTTACCATACGGAAAAAAGTCTTTCTTGGGAGTCTTACACCGTCCAGACAGGACAGATTGCGGGAGACTGTGTGGACTTAAACACAGAGAATCCTCTAGTGAATCAGTATCTAATCGACAGCTATAATCAATATATTGATATGGGTGTGGATGCTTTCCGGGTCGATACTGTAAAGCATGTAAGCCGGTATATTTTTAACAAATATTTTGTGCCGGCATGGAAAACAAGAGGGGGCTCAGACTTCTTTGTCTTTGGGGAAGTGGCTACTCGGTACAGAGATGTGTGGAACAGTGGAATTCCGGCGATATCAACACCATTTTATACTTGGAAAAGCTCAAAACCCTATCCAGGTGACGGTCAAAATGACTACGCTTCCAATAAGCTATCGGTGGAACAAGAGTGGGCAGATAACTCTACTACAGCAGGACAACCTACCTCGAACAATGCTTTTTTAACAGGAAATACTTATCATACGCCTGATTATTCGAAGAAATCGGGTATGGATGTTATTGATTTTCCAATGCACTGGGCCTTCAAGACTGCTCAGGAAGCATTTAGTATGAGAAGCGGTGATCAATTCTATAATGATGCTACCTGGAATGTAACTTATATTGACTCTCATGACTATGCACCTGACCAAGCACCAGAAAATCAAAGATTTGCCGGCACACAGGACACTTGGGCTGAGAATCTCGCGCTGATGTTCACCTTCCGAGGAATACCTGCGATCTATTATGGTTCTGAAATTGAGTTCAAAAAAGGATCAGTCATTGATGTAGGTCCAAATGCGCCGTTAAGTACAACAGGCCGTGCTTACTTTGGCGATCATATTGAGGGTAGTGTTACTGTTCAAGATTACGGTAAATATACCAATGCTACTGGCACACTTGCAGACTCGTTAAATTATCCTCTGGCGAAACATATCAGACAACTTAATTTAATTAGAAGAGCTGTTCCTGCTTTGCAAAAAGGCCAATATTCTACAGAAAATGTATCAGGTGATTTGGCATTTAAAAGAAGATACACTGATAGTAGCCAAGGAATCGATAGCTTTGCTTTGGTTACAATCTCAGGAAATGCAACATTCACTGGAATTCCTAACGGAACTTATGTGGATGCAGTGACTGGTGATACCAAAACCGTTACCAACGGTGTGATCACAATCAACTGCTCCGGTAAAGGAAATGCACGGGTGTATGTATTGAACGGTAGTGGTGGAATCGGAGAGTCAGGAACCTATTTGAAGTAGGACCTATATAAGTTAACAGAAATAGCCTCAGTTCGGGATGAACCCGTACTGAGGTTGTTTTTATATAGTACAGATTGAAACGTCAGTATTTTTACCCGTGTTTAATGCAAAGTTCTTGCCATTTCATAAGCCAACTATATTGTTCATCGCAGAATTCTTTGGATATACTTTGCAATCCTTGACACTGCACTATTCTTGAGATGATTTGAAAATGTCTGATCGCAATAAAATCGAAAAGAGCCTTAAACTCATTACTACTTATTGTACGTGTTGTACTATAACCCGAATAGAAACGTTCGTACAAACGCATGGTTTGATCATACATCGATTCATTTGAGTGATTAAAATCGGTAGCATCACACATGTATGCAACATCCATACTCGGATAATCACCCGAAGCATCATCGAAGTCCAAAAGAATATATTCACCGCACTCATTTCTGAGCATATTTCCTGTGTGAAGGTCACCGTGACAAAAGCTTTTGGGAAGCCTTGTGATACGTTCCCATAATTCATTGCCGTAATGATTTAGTTCAAGGATTTTTCCTGGGTCAAATTGGAGATCTTGCATATTGGAGATATAACCATCGATGTAATCGAATTTTGTTCTACGGATAAGCTTCTCGGGGTATCGCTCCATTAAGTTATGGAGTTTCCCGATCTGTGTCCCGATGCTCTTCGCCTCGATTTTACCATCGGGTGTTGCTCCCTCGACATAATCGTATAGTATTCCAACGCAGCTGCTAGCCTGACTACTGAGTATAATGTGGCTATCATTCTGTACAGTTCTAATCACAGAAACTGCTGGATATGAGTTAGCTTTTAAATAATCGAGGATGCGAACCGTCTGCAGAGCATCATCCGTTTTAAAGCTACGAAATATTTTGAACATATACTTTTTCTCTTGGTTCTGCAAAAAATACACCCTACCGATCATCTCACGATGAAGGCTGATATTCTCTATATTTATTTGATAGGAGTGTTTAATTTCATTGATAAGGCTATCATATTCCATATACAAAGATCTCCTTCTGATATATATCGAGCTATAAAAAAAGTATATTCTCTTTGTACTTTATAACTAATATATAAAGCTTACACATACCATATGTCACTAGAAAATATTTAAGACAACCAAATAATGCTTGTAAATCATGATTGGAGATATTTATGAATACTATAGACGTCGATTTAGTAGCAAGATTAATAAATGAACAATTTCCTGAATGGTCCGATTTAGAGATCAGACCTGTGAAATTCAGTGGGCATGATAATCGGACTTTTCATTTAGGTGAACAGATGAGTGTGCGATTACCAAGTGCAGTCGCTTATGTTCCTCAAGTGGAGAAAGAACAACAATGGTTACCTTTTTTAAAGAAAGGACTGACGTTACCTATTTCAACACCATTAGCGAAAGGGACACCTACCAAAGAATATCCCTGGCCTTGGTCTATTAATAATTGGCTAAAGGGAGAGACTTTATCCCATGAGAACATTAATGATCTCAATCAATTTGCGAGAGACTTGGGAAGCTTTTTAATTGAATTACAGTCTATTGATGCTAGTGGGGGACCTTTAGCCGGAGAGCATAATTTTTATAGAGGTGGGTCCTTAGCTGTATATGATGAGGAATCTAGAAATGCGATTGAGCATAATAAAGATATTTTTAATGAAGGTCTATTGAAAAAGATCTGGGAACTGGCATTAGACTCTGAATGGGAGTCAGAACCAGTTTGGGTTCATGGTGATGTCGCACCTGGAAATATATTAGTCAAAGACGGACAGCTTTGTGCAGTCATTGATTTTGGCATATTAGGGGTGGGTGATCCTGCTTGTGATGCTGCAATGGCGTGGACTTTTTTTGATCAGGCTAGTAGAAGGATCTTTAAAAAGGTATTAAACATGGATGCACAAACGTGGAATAGAGCAAGAGGGTGGGCTTTATGGAAAGCACTGATCACCTATAATGGAAATCGATATTATTCTAACCCAACAGTAGCGGAAGAATCCTTGAATATTATCAATCTAATAGTAGAAGACATCGAATTGTAGAAATTGAACTACATAAAACATGTAAACTAAACCATAATAGTCAATAAGCACGAATGAGCATCAGTCAGATGATAAAGTGTTGTATTTAAATCCGAAAGAAAGGAATTTGTATGAACATTTAGCGACTGACAACGATTATCATATTAGAATTATTATAAATAACTTGACAGGCCTTAATTTGGTTAATTATAATAATTATAAATAGTATCCACTCTATTCATAAATTAAACCCAAAGGAGATTAAACAATATGTCATTAATCGGAACAGAAGTACTACCATTCAAAGCAAGCGCATTTCAAGATGGGAAATTTATCGATGTTACAGAAGAAAACTTCAAAGGTAAATGGAGTGTAGTTTGCTTTTACCCAGCTGACTTCACATTCGTATGCCCAACTGAACTAGAAGATTTGCAGAACCAATATGAAACCCTCAAACAACTAGGTGTTGAAGTATATTCCGTTTCTACTGACACACACTTTACACATAAAGCATGGCATGAAAGCTCCGCAGCAATTGGCAAGGTGAAATACATTATGATCGGCGATCCTTCCCATGTGGTTTCCCGCAACTTTGATGTATTGATCGAAGCTGACGGTCTTGCTGATCGTGGTACATTCATCATTGATCCAGACGGTGTTATTCAAACTGTTGAGATTAATGCTGGTGGTATCGGCCGTGATGCTAGCGCTCTTGTTAACAAAATTAAAGCAGCGCAATATGTACGCAATCATCCAGGTGAAGTTTGCCCAGCGAAATGGTCGGAAGGTGCAGAAACTCTTAAACCAAGTCTCGATCTTGTAGGTAAGATTTAAGGAGCGAAAGCTAAATGAAACTAGATCAAGAAATAAAAGCTCAACTAGCGCAATACCTAGAACTCTTGGAAGGCGATGTAGTACTGAAACTCAGTGCAGGCGCTGACGAGGCATCACAAGAGATGACCGAACTAGTTGATGAAATTGCCAAAATGTCACCTAGGATTACGGTGGAAAGAACCGAACTGTCTAGAACCCCAAGCTTTAGTGTAAATCGTGTGGGTGAAGATACAGGCGTAACCTTTGCCGGAACTCCGCTTGGACACGAATTTACTTCATTAGTATTGGCTCTGTTGCAGGTTAGCGGAAGAGCTCCTAAGGTTGAGCAAAGTGTAATTGATCAGATCAAAGGCATTAGTGGTGAATATAAGTTTGAAACTTATGTTAGCCTGAGCTGTCATAATTGCCCTGATGTTGTACAAGCACTGAATCTTATGAGTATCTTTAATCCGGGCATTACCCATACGATGATTGACGGTGGAGTATTCAAAGAAGAGGTAGAAAGCAAAGAAATTATGTCTGTTCCAAGCGTCTACCTTAATGGTGAATTTTTCGAAAGTGGTCGTATGACGGTTGAAGAAATTTTAGCTAAAATGGGCAGCAGTGTGGACGCATCTGAGTTTGACAATAAAGCTCCATATGATGTGCTTGTTGTCGGCAGCGGCCCAGCTGGTGCAAGTGCAGCCATTTATGCGGCACGTAAAGGTATTCGTACAGGTATTGTTGCTGAACGCTTTGGCGGACAGGTTAACGACACGCTTGGTATCGAGAACTTTATTAGTGTGAAGTACACTGAAGGTCCTCAACTCGTAGCTAAACTTGAAGAGCAAGTAAAAGAGTATGGCATTGATGTGATGAAATTGCAGCGTGTCAGACGTCTAGACAAAAATGACTTAATTGAAGTTGAACTTGAGAACGGTGCTGTTCTAAAGAGTAAGACGGTCATTCTGTCTACAGGTGCTCGTTGGCGGAATATGGGCGTGCCTGGTGAAGCTGAATTCAAGAACAAAGGTGTAGCCTACTGCCCACACTGTGATGGTCCTTTGTTTGCAGGCAAAGATGTTGCAGTTGTTGGCGGCGGTAACTCAGGTATTGAGGCAGCTATTGACCTTGCAGGTATAGTGAAGCATGTAACGGTTCTGGAATTTGCTCCAGAGCTCAAAGCTGATGCTGTACTGCAAGATCGTCTCTATAGCCTTCCTAACGTTACTGTTCTTAAAAACGTGCAAACTAAAGAGATTACCGGAACTGATAAGGTAAATGGTATTTCTTATGTTGATCGTGCGACAGAAGAAACTCACCATGTTGAATTGCAGGGTGTATTTGTACAGATTGGTCTGGTTCCAAATACAGAATGGCTAGGTGACACAGTTGAACGTACTCGCGTAGGTGAGATTGTTGTAGATAGCCATGGTGCTACTAGCTTACCAGGAGTATTTGCTGCTGGTGACTGCACTAATAGTGCTTATAAACAAATCATTATCTCGATGGGATCCGGTGCAACTGCAGCGCTAGGAGCATTTGATTATCTGATCCGTAACTAATCGATATTGTTAGTAACAGCAAGAGAACGAAAGCCCTCACTTTTCACAAAGTGGGGGCTTTTTTTATCTTTTGTGAGAGAGAAATGGGTGTTTGTAAACTTTTTTGGAGGATTTTATGAAGATTTTCGCGAATACATATCTAAAATATGAATTAAGCAAAATTAAGGGTTTAGATTAAATGCATGTATGTAAGGCATGATCTGGTTAGACTTGGTGCGCTATAAATAACGTTTTGCTGGAATGGAGACTATATTTCTGTGATTAACAACATTGAATCGTTAGACAAATTTATCTCACTTATACCAATTATAAAATTATCTATCCCCGCTGATTTATCAATAGCGATATGTGATTTGGAACGGTTCGTTGCTTATTTTCCTGGCGACACCATAAATTTAAACATTAACGAAGGACAACCTTTACACAAAGAAGAACCACTTTACTTAGCGATACAAGAGAATCGTACCTTGAAGTCCGATGTTCCAGCCCACTTTTATGGATTTGAGTTTACAGGTACAGCAACACCTCTTCACGATCAAACGGGACAAGTCATTGGCGGGATTGCAGTTCAGATTCGAAGACAAAGTGAATTAAAAGCCATTGTAGAACAAATCTCGGAATCATTATCCCAAGCCAATGAGCAAATTAATAATATTTCCTATGGCGTAAGTTCACTTTCCGATCACTCTCAGGAACTACTCATTCAATCTCAGCAGGCTGGAAAAGATGTGGAGAATACAACAGAAGTCCTATCCATTATAAACAGGGTTGCTGATCAAACGAATTTACTTGGGCTGAATGCTGCAATAGAAGCAGCGCATGCAGGTGAGAAAGGTAGAAGTTTTGAAGTCGTAGCCAAGGAAATCCGGAAATTTTCAAGGGAAACCGTCGCCTCGACGCAAAACATAAATAAAACCATGTTACAGATTAAGGGAATTACGAATCAAATGGCTAATTCGATAGAGAAGATAGCAGCTATCGGCCAAGAACAGGCGGCATCTGTTCAGCATACTTCTACATTTATTGAGGAAATAAAGATAATGTCCCAAAAACTTAACGAGTTTGCTAATAAATTATAAAAAGAGATTCAGTAGCAGTATTTTTGTCGCAATAAAAGAAAATTTTAAACGTATATTTAAAATCATGAATGGTATAGTAAGATAGTAATGAGTAATCAACATAGGAGGAATAAATTATGTCAACGCCGCACAATGCAGCACAAAATGGTGAAATCGCCAAAACAGTATTAATGCCAGGAGATCCTTTGAGAGCGAAGTATATTGCAGAAACCTATTTGGAGAACCCAACCCAATTTAATACGGTACGTAATATGTTTGGATATACAGGAACTTATAAAGGCAAAGAGGTTTCGGTAATGGGTTCGGGAATGGGAATGCCAAGTATCGGTATTTATTCTTATGAACTATACAAAAACTATGGTGTGGAAAACATCATTCGTATCGGTAGTGCTGGAGCATATACTGATAAATTGAATTTATTTGACGTGGTGTTGGCGGATAGCGCGTGGAGTGAATCTACATATGCCTATGTGCAAAGCGGTGTAGAAGGAGATATCCAGCTGCCAAGTAAAGAATTGAACGAAGTCATTGAAGCAGCGGCTACACGTATTAACAAGCCAGTTCTGACGGCGAGAATTCATTCCAGCGATGTATTCTATCATGAAGACAATGTGCCTGGAGTTAATGAATTTTACAATGAACATGGCTGTGTTTGTGTAGAAATGGAGAGTTATGCGTTGTTCCATAATGCGAAAGTGTTAGGTAAACAAGCTGCATGTATTCTTACCATTTCCGATTCGTTAGTTACTCATGCTGTAACCACGGCAGAAGAAAGACAAAATTCTTTCAACGGCATGATGGAAGTAGCTTTAGAAGCAGCGATTTCTATTTAATAAAAAAGATTAAGCAGCTTAAAAAGTTCTACGAGAAAAAGCTTGAAAGCCTATTAAATTCAGGATTAAGTCCTGATATTTAATAGGTTTTTTTCTCATTTGTAAGGTTGTGGAAATGGATAGGTGAAGCGTGTAAATTATTGTTGTTTTTAATCAAAATTTAATGTTAAATTCGTAATAATTCTCTCGGATTATACCGATATAAAAATCAAACCAAATGGCTACAAATCTTAGAAAAGACATCTAATCTCCATATGGTGGAAGTATTTATATTTTGGTGTAATGCCAAAGGGGGAAAATTGTGATTAAGCGGAGTGGCAATCTTTTATTAGCAATAAGTTTAGTATTCTCTATCGTCAGTTCTCTGTTTATGCCTGCAGTAATTTATGCAGCACCCAGCAATAGC
This sequence comes from Paenibacillus sp. FSL E2-0190, assembly GCF_037992965.1. NCBI lineage: Bacteria > Bacillati > Bacillota > Bacilli > Caryophanales > Paenibacillaceae > Paenibacillus > Paenibacillus sp. FSL E2-0190. The sequence continues at coordinate 6,269,467 of NZ_CP150306.1, read as the reverse complement.
AATAGCAATATCATAGATCAAAGCTCCACATCAGCTGGAAATTTGAGCAGTGTTGCTTTTGGTAACAATGTTTTTGTAGCGGTGGGCCAAGGAGGGATATCTACATCATCAAATGGCGTAGATTGGTCTATCTCAAAAAAGGCGGGGAACCCCAAACTAACTTCTATTGTGTTCGCTAATGGGCTGTTCTTAGCTATTGATGGTAGCGAAAAGGCAGTTTACAATTCACTCGATGGTGAAAATTGGACAAAAAAAACGTTAGCTATCACACCGGAAAGGTTGAAAGCGGTCAATGAAAAGTTCTTTGTATGGCAGTCAGTATATAAACCTGGCACCAATCCACCTTCTTATGATGTAACTCTACTACAATCCTCGGATGGCATTAACTGGACAGACACAGGAATCACTTCTACCAATGCAATATTCGGAATGCAAAGCTTAACGGATATTGCTTATGGCAACAACAAATATGTGGTCTCTGCTAACAATGCTGTCTATTATACCTCAACGAATCTGATCAATTGGACAACGGTCACCTTAACCGATCTTGTGATCAACCACTATAACTCTAGTTGGCCTTATGTTACGAATGTAATCTATTTAAATAATCGTTTCTTTAGTTATATCGTGACTCCGTATGCTAAAAAAGTATTCACCTCTACAGACGGTGCTAATTGGACCGTTGATGCCTCATGGGATAACAAGCAATTTTATGGGGGAGGTTCTTTAAATGGGAGCTATTTGTTGTTTGGGCAGGGTGTAATTTATAAATCTTCTGCGGCTCCGCTGGACAGCACCCAGTGGACATCTTCGGATACCCATACAACAATGATGATGAACAATATGGTTTACGGAAATGGAAAATATGTTGCTTCAGGGGGCAACGGCTTACTGGTTTCTTCTGACCTATCGGCGTGGAGTAATGTCAGCGGTAATCTGAAAAGTATTGCTAAGGATGGTAATGGCAATTATGTTGCCGTCTCATCCGGGGAATATGGCTCTATTTACAAATCTAATAGCTCCGCAGTATGGAACGATGTCACACCCTCCAAGCTGCCGGGAATGAATGCGGTCACTTATGGAGCAGGGAAGTTTATTGCGGTTACAGATAAAGAAAACTACAATCTTAACGCCAAAGTGGTGACCTCGACCAACGGTGATACTTGGACTATGACAGATACCGGAGTGCAGGACAATCTGACTGGCGTTGCTTTTGGCACAAATCAGTACGTTGCTGTTTCCGATTATGGCGGAATTTATTCTTCAGTTAACGGAACCTCATGGACAGAGAGATTTAAAAATGGGGATTTTGCATTTAATACAGTAGCTTACTTGAATAATCAATTTGTAGCTCTTGGGATGAAATACAATAGTACTACTTATGAGCAAGAGAGCGTTGTTATCGCAAAATCATCAGATGGAATACAGTGGAATGTGCCCTTAGAGATTGGGTTCCCCAATACTTCTTTAAAGGGAATTGCCTATGATGGTAGAGCTTATATTCTGGTTGGAGAAGATACACTTAGCCAGCAGGCAGTAATTCTAACCACAGAAGATTTGGTAACTTTTACGAAGGTTACAATGTCAGCTAGCGCACTAAATAATATCAGCTTTGGTAATGGGAGTTTTCTGGCTGTTGGATTGAAGGGGGAGTTATTCTCTTCGGCAGACGGATCCACGTGGACTCAGGAAACATCTGATCTTACCTCTAATCTTAATGGCATTATTTACGATGGTACTAATTTTAAGGTCGTGGGGGATTATTTCACTAAAATGACCCTGAACCTAGGACCTACTCTTGCATATAGCATCACCGCCTCAGCGGCGACTTTAACACCTGTCGTAGGTGTAGATAATGGGATTACGCTGACCGTGAAAAATTCGCTGGGCGATACGGATACAACGTTCACCGGAACGAAAGAAGTGACGGTAACCGGTTATGATGTTGCGCCGGACGGAACGTACGGAAGCTTAGGAAGCACCGCTTTAGCGGCTTCACCGAGCAAGATCAACGTTAATTTCGTTGAGGGTGTAGCACAGGTGAACCTGAAGCTGAACAAAGCTGGCGCGCAAGCGGTTGTGTTCAGCCAAGCAGGCGTAGCCACGCCAGCAGCAACAGCGCTGAACATTGCACCTGTCGCAGGTAGCACAGCGATAATGAAGCTGACCACGGGCGTAAGTGCGCCGCAGGCTAACGGCGGCAGCTTCGCGCAGCAACCAGTAATTACTTTGCTGGATCAGTTTGGGAATGTGAATATTGGCGACAACAGTACGATTGTTACTGTTTCGAAGAAGGATGCAGGAAGCTGGATGTTGACGGGGAATACGACGTTGAGGGCAGTAGCGGGTGTCATTTCCTTTACGGATCTGGGAGCTACGAATGCCACTGGAATCACCGGAGCCCAACTGGCATTTGATGCGACAGGACTTCCACAGATCACTAGTGTAGCGTTGAATCTTCCAGAGCCACAGGGAGCGCAAAGCATCACTGCCTCAGCGGCGACGTTAACGCCTGTCGTAGGTGTAGATAATGGCATTACGCTGACTGTGAAGAACTCGCTGGGCAATATGGATACAACGTTTACCGGAACAAAAGAAGTGACGGTAGCGGGTTATGATGTTGCGCCGGACGGAACGTACGGAAGCTTAGGAATCAACGCTTTGGCAGCTTCACCGAGCAAGATCAACGTTGATTTCGTTGAGGGTGTAGCACAGGTGAACCTGAAGCTGAACACAGCTGGCGCGCAAGCGGTTGTGTTCAGCCAAGCAGGCGTAGCCACGCCAGCGGCAACAGCGCTGAACATTGCACCTGTCGCAGGTAGCACAGCGATAATGAAGCTGACCACGGGCGTAAGTGCCCCGCAAGCCAATGGCGGTAGCTTCGCGCAGCAGCCAGTGATAACGCTGCTGGATCAGTTTGGGAATGTAAACATTGGCGACAACAGTACGATTGTTACTGTTTCGAAGAAGGATGCAGGAAGCTGGATGTTGACGGGGAATACGACGTTGACGGCAGTAGCGGGTGTCATTTCCTTTACGGATCTGGGAGCTACGAATGCAGCTGGAATCACCGGAGCCCAACTGGCATTTGATGCGACAGGACTTCCACAGATCACTAGTGTAGCGTTGAATCTTCCAGAGCCACAGGGAGCGCAAAGCATCACCGCCTCAGCGGCGACGTTGACACCTGTCGTAGGTGTAGATAATGGCATTACGCTGACCGTGAAAAATTCGCTGGGCGATACGGATGCAACGTTCACCGGAACGAAAGAAGTGACGGTAGCGGGTTATGATGTTGCGCCGGACGGAACGTACGGAAGCTTAGGAAGTACCGCTTTGGTAGCTTCACCGAGCAAGATCAACGTTGATTTCGTTGCGGGTGTAGCACAGGTGGATCTGAAGCTGAACAAAGCTGGCGCGCAAGCGGTTGTGTTCAGCCAAGCAGGCGTAGCCACGCCAGCAGCAACAGCGCTGAACATTACACCTGTCGCAGGTAGCACAGCGACAATGAAGCTGACCACAGGCGTAAGTGCGCCGCAAGCCAATGGCGGTAGCTTCGCGCAGCAGCCAGTGATAACGCTGCTGGATCAGTTTGGGAATGTAAACCTTGGCGACAACAGTACGGTTGTTACTGTGTCGAAGAAGGACACAGGAAGCTGGACGTTGACGGGGAATACGACGTTGACGGCAGTAGCAGGTGTCATTTCCTTTACGGATCTAGGAGCTACGAATGCAGCTGGAATCACCGGAGCGCAACTGGCATTTGATGCGACAGGACTTCCACAGATCACTAGTGTAGCGTTGAATCTTCCAGAGCCACAGGGAGCGCAAAGCATCACTGCCTCAGCGGCGACGTTAACGCCTGTCGTAGGTGTAGATAATGGCATTACGCTGACTGTGAAGAACTCGCTGGGCAATACGGATACAACGTTTACCGGAACAAAAGAAGTGACGGTAACGGGTTATGATGTTGCGCCGGACGGAACGTACGGAAGCTTAGGAAGTACCGCTTTGGCAGCTTCACCGAGCAAGATCAACGTTGATTTCGTTGAGGGTGTAGCTCAGGTGAACCTGAAGCTGAATAAAGCGGGAGCACAGGCTGTTGTGTTCAGCCAAGCAGGCGTAGCCACGCCAGCGGCAACAGCGCTGAACATTACACCTGTCGCAGGTAGCACGGCGACAATGAAGCTGACCACAGGCGTAAGTGCCCCGCAGACCAATGGCGGTAGCTTCGCGCAGCAGCCAGTGATAACGCTGCTGGATCAGTTTGGGAATGTAAACCTTGGCGACAACAGTACGGTTGTTACTGTGTCGAAGAAGGACACTGGAAGCTGGACGTTGACGGGGAATACGACATTGACAGCAGTAGCGGGCCTCATTTCCTTTACGGATCTGGGAGCTACGAATGCAGCTGGAGTTACCGGAGCGCAACTGGCATTTGATGCGACAGGACTTACAGAGATCACTAGTGCAGTTATTGACCTTACCTGGCCTGAACTTGCTGCGCCAAGTATTGAGTCTGTAACAGCAGGAAACGGACATATTCGTATTACTTGGAGTCCCGTATATGGTACCGATAGTTACGCTGTATATCAGTCTACAGCTTCAGGTGTTTATGGAGCTGAGGTAGCTACTATAAGTGGCTCTGAGAACAGTTACGATGCTGTAGGATTAATTAATGGAACTGCTTATTATTTTATTGTTAAAGCTGTTAATCCTGATGGTATCAGTGCGGCTTCCAATGAAGTAACTAGAACGCCTCAGGTTCCAGCGCCGGGCGCGCCAATACTTCATTCACCTGTGGCAAGTAATGGCCTCATCGGCTTAACATGGGATCCGGTGAAGGGTGCGATTGGATACACTATATATCAAGGTATCACTTCTGGAATCTATGAGACCCAAGTGGCTACAGTAAGCGAATCTGTCTACAACTATGATGTGACAGGGTTAACTAATGGCCAATCTTATTATTTCGTAGTTAAGGCATCTAATCCGGGCGGGGAGAGTGCAGCTTCTAACGAAGTCAGCACGAAACCAAGAACATCACCATCTGCACCTACGGACTTAATAGCGGTGGCGGGAGATGGCGAGGCGACTGTGACATTTGCAGTTCCTGATTCGAACGGGGGAACTCCAATTACGAATTATGAGGTTACTGCTTCTCCGGGTAATATCGTAACAGTTGGGGCAACAAGTCCAATAACGGTAACAGGTCTAGCGAATGGAATCACTTATTCGTTTACAGTTAAAGCGATTAATAGCGCTGGTAGTAGTGTAGCTTCTGAAGTTTCGAACTCCGTGACACCGAAGTCATCAACGGAGGTTGAGGTTACACCTACACCGCCAACACCAACACCAACGCCAACGCCAACAGAATCACCGACATCAACACCGACATCAACACCGACTGCACCACCTTCAACAACTGCACCAACTGCAACAGCAGGATCCACTGCTACAGCTACAGCTACAGCTAGACCATCTAGCAGCTTGGTTGAGGTATTGGTGAACGGTAAGGTTGAAAATGCCGGAACAGCAACGATATCTGAGTATAACGGGCAGACGGTTACCACGATTGTTGTAGATCAGGCAAAAATAGAGCAACGTATCGAAAAGGAAGACCAGAATGCAATTATAACTATCCCTGTGACTGCGACTTCAGATGTGATTATTGGCGAGCTTAATGGCCAAATCATCAAAGATATGGAGCAGAAGCAGGCGCTGCTAATCATTCGTACTCCAAAAGGTACTTATACAATATCAGCAGCACAGATTGATATCAGTGCAATTTCAAAACAGTTTGGCACAGACATTGCTCTACAAGATGTGAAGGTGCAAATTTCAATTTCTGTTCCGACTGCGGATGCACTGAAAAGAATAGAAATGTTGGCAGCCAATGAAAAGCTAACGTTGGTAGCTCAGCCATTAGATTTCACGGTGAAGGTTACTTACGCTGGGAAAACTGTTGAACTCACTAAGTTTAATACCTATGTGGAAAGAACTATTCCTCTAGCGGATGGTGTAGACCTTAAGAAGATCACGACTGGGCTAGTGCTTGAAGCGGGGGGGACGTTCCGCCATGTACCCACACAGATTGTTGCCATTGATGGCAAACACTTTGCGAAAATACACAGTTTAACGAACAGTACGTATTTTGTAGTTCAAGATCCACAGAACTTCAAGGATGTCGCTACCCACTGGGCTAAGGACATTGTCAATGAGATGGCTTCCCGTAAGGTTATTAATGGAGTCGGCGACGATTTGTTTAACCCTAATCTGGAGATTACACGTGCAGAATTTGCGGCGATTATCGTACGTGGATTGGGATTGAAGTTGGAAAGCGGGACAACATCCTTTACGGATGTAAAGGTCTCAGATTGGTATAATGATGCTGTGCAGACAGCTTACTCCTATAAGCTAATCAACGGTTTTGAAGATGGAACGTTCCATCCAACAGACAAGATTACTCGGGAACAGGCGATGAGTATTATTGCTAAAGCTATGGTGATTACCGATTTGAAGACAAATCTTCCGGCCAAAGAAGCAAGCGAGCTGCTGAGCATTTACACGGATGCGAATGAAGCATCAGACTGGGCGAAGAGTGGCATCGCAGACAGCCTGCAAGCAGGAATCATCACGGGCAGAAGCGGAAATGTACTTGCCCCACAAGCCTTCATTACGAGAGCAGAAGTTGCGGCTATCATCCAAAGATTGCTGCAACAATCAGATTTGATTTAATACACGGTTCTGATTCGAGAGGATCCTTCATGCAGGAAGAGCTGCGGAGGGTCCTCTTTATTTTATTAGGTCAGAGACAATCATTTGTTGCTTTTTTATTGACAAGAAGAAAAATCCAGTTAATAATAACACATGAACACATGCTCATATGTTATTATTAACTGGAGCTTTTGAATGTAACTGCGCAGGGCTACGAATACTATCTAGCTGAAGGTAATAGGAGGTTAAGCATGATGAACAAGAAGAACAAACGCAATCATCAGGTCGAGAATGTACACGGGCAACAGTCCAATCACGATCACAGTAACCACGACCACGCTCATGAAGGACACAGTCACGCTCATGAAGGACACAGTCACTCCCATGGTTCTCACGGGCATCAACATTTTGATCCTAGTGGAAATAAAAAAGGGCTTTTGATTGCGTTGATCATTACGGTTGGAATTATGTTTTTGGAGTTTTTTGGTGGGTTGATTACTAACAGCTTAGCCCTGTTATCGGACAGTGGGCATATGCTAAACGATGCAAGCTCTCTAGCATTAAGCCTAGTAGCGGTCTGGTTTGCAACTAAACCTGCTTCTCCGAACAAAACGTATGGTTTTCATCGATTTGAAATTTTGGCGGCACTCTTAAACGGAGTTACTTTATTTGTAGTTGCTGGATTTATCATTGTAGAAGCTTATGGGCGGTTTTTTGAGCCGCCGACAGTTGCCAGCGGATCTATGATGCTGATCGCAAGTATTGGTCTTTTAGCCAATGTGGCTAGTGCATGGTCGCTTATGAGAAAAGGGGATGTGAAAAATAACATTAATCTCCGTAGTGCTTATCTCCATGTGCTTGGTGATGCTTTAGGTTCAGTAGGGGCAATTATTGCCGGTTTAATCATGATGATTTTTGGCTGGTATGTTGCTGATCCAATCATAAGCGTACTGGTTGCTCTATTGATTCTTAGAGGGGCATGGGGAATTATCAAACATACCGTTCACGTCCTTATGGAAGGCACCCCGATTACAATTAATCCAGCTGAAGTAAAGGAAATCCTCGAAAGCATTGAGGGGGTTAAAAATGTCCATGACCTGCATATATGGACCATAACTTCGGGATTAGATTCACTCAGCTGTCATATCTTAATTGAAGAGGAAGCAGATGACCAACGCATTTTGCAGCAAGCGATTCGGTTAATTGCCGATCATTTCAAAATTCAACATACAACCATTCAGGTTGAAACTTCAGCTATAGTTCATGAAGAATTGAAAATCTAATCAATGATTTATTTTTTGAATAGAATAGGGGGGCTATAGTATAATAAAAATACGAGGAAAGGGGTGATCGGTGCATGGATAATCTGACTCACGAGCATGAATCATGCAGTACGGATGAGCGGAAAAGTCATCACTCAGATAAAACTAAAAAGAATTTGATTAGCCGGCTCAATAGAATTGAAGGTCAGGTTAGAGGGCTAAAAGGGTTAATTGAAAAAGACACCTATTGTGATGATGTGCTGCATCAAATCTCCTCGGTCCAATCTGCATTGAACGGCGTGGGCAAGCTTTTGCTGGAGCATCATATGAAAAGTTGTGTAGTGGAACGTATCCAGGAAGGTGAGAACGAGGTACTGGATGAACTATTAGTTACCATCAATAAATTAATTAGATAATTGATCAATCGGAAGGATTCCCCGGAATCCTTTTTTATTTGCTCAAATTGGGTATATATAGAGTAGGGGACTATCCTAATTAATGAATTGAGAGGAGAATGTGTTATGGCACATCAAAACTACAAAGAGTGTATCGATGAGTGTTTAAAATGTATGATAGCTTGCAATCACTGTTACTCAGCTTGTTTGGATGAGGATCATGTGGGGATGATGAAGGTGTGCATTCGCCTGGATCGTGAATGTGCGGATATATGCGAGTTTGCAGCTCATGCCATGTCGATGAACAGTAAATATGCAAAAGAGATTTGTTTAGCTTGTGCAGAAGCTTGTGAAGCCTGCGGCAACGAATGCCAAAAGCATGATCATGAACATTGCCAGCAATGTGCAGAAGCTTGCTTAGCTTGTGCAAAAGTTTGCCGTGAAATGGCGGCGTAATTTAAAGCTTGAAACTGAAAGGGCTGCTGCGGCAGCCCTTTATTCATGAATAGGAAGCCAAATCTAAGGGCAACTAGTGAGGTTTTGTAAAATTATTAAGCAATATAGGTAAATATAGTGTTAAAATTTATTGAAATAATACCTTTATAATCAAGAGATATAGATGCCATAGGGGATGGCTGAGAAAAATAAACAGTTATGAGAGGGATGTTAACGACGGTATGATCAATCTTAGTCCAGAACGACTCCAGCAAGTTAGCTATATAGGGATTACTGAGGCTGATTTAGAATTATTAAAAAGCAAGGAGAAAGAATTCAACTTAATCGTTAGCTCATTGGTTGAGGAGCTGTATAAACAGATGACGATGGAGCCAGAGCTGCTCCTCATCATTGAGCAACACAGTACACTGGATCGATTGAAAGAGACACAGCAGTGGTATTTTTTATCCATGGCCGCTGGTGTGATCGATGAAGCATTTATTGAAAGACGTTTGCTTATCGGGAAAATCCATTCCCGTATTGGATTAACAACGAATTGGTATTTGGGGACGTACATATTATATCTGGATCTGGCTACTGCTTATTTTGAACGGATATTACCAAACGAATGGAAGCCTGTTATTCATGCCTTAACCAAGATGTTTAATCTCGATTCACAGCTCGTTCTTGAAGCCTATGAAGTGGATGAAAAAGCAAAAATAGAAAACTTGCTGGAGAAGCAAAATCACCTGCTTACAGGAGTGAGTTCAGCCGTTCAGGAGCTGGTATCTTTGATGGTTCAATTAAAGGATAGCAGTGAATCGATAGAAAGTTTAGCTAGTAAAAATGCTGATTATCAAGAGAAAACGCATCAAACGGTATTATATTTGGACAAAGAGGTGGAGTCTATTCATCAAGTGGGTACGATGATTAGAGAAGTGGCTGATCATACGCATCTTTTAGGCCTAAATGCGGCTATTGAAGCAGCCAGAGCTGGGGAGTTTGGAAGAGGTTTTGAAGTTGTGGCTAATGAAGTTCGTAAGCTAGCCCGTCGCTCAAAGGATTCACTGGTAACCATTGACCAGAAACTCGACAATATCAATGCCACCCTTTCCAAGGTGAAAAAAGAATCGGAACACAACTCCATGTATTCCAAGGATCAGGTCAAAAGCTCTCAAGAGCTGGCTTCCTTCGTGAACTTAATTGAAAAAGTGACTGCTGAGTTAGAGAACTTGAAATGAAGCTGCCACGGATTGAAACACTCCTTCAGAAAATTCTGAGGAGTGTTTTTTGTTTGAAGAAGTTATTAGCGGTATAGCTTAAACATCAGTTTTGGAGACACCGTTTAAGCTGGGCACATAATCAGCAGCCTTATCGATGTTCACCATCTGAGCGGCTTCATTGAAATTGTTGTTATTCTCCGCATTGTTTTTCTTACTTGGTTGATGTTTTCCTGGAGCTTCTTTGGGATTGGCACTATTTTTGGGCATGACATTCACCTCCATATTCTTCACCTAGTATGAGAAGGTAGTTTGAATTTTATGCCAGCAGTTGACAAGTGTATCATTAAAAGATATAGTTCATTTAATGATATATCTTTTAATGATACATATGAGGAGGTGATTAAGTGTCAAGAACGGACTCATTGGAAATGGGAGAGCTCACAGACACTGCATTTTATATTCTCTTGTCTTTAGTCGAAGCCAAACACGGATATCTGATTATGAAATCAATCGAAACGATGACGAACAATCAATTTTCAATTGGGCCTGCTTCCATGTATACAACCATTAAGAAGCTGTTAGCGGCTGAATTTATTGAGCTGTATAAAGAAGAAGAGGACGACAAACGAAAAACGTATATTGCAACGGAAAAAGGGATTGGATTGCTAAGAAAAGAAGTAGAGCGCCGAAAAGAAATGATTAGACATGCAGAACAAATTCTCAAATAAAAGGTGGGGAATAGGCATGAAGAATACAAAATATGTGACCAGCGGGGGCTTAGCTTTTACTGAAAAAGGAGATATGCAGAAATTGAGTAAGTATGCCAAAAGGGGCTGGCTCCTGGAGAGCTTTGCACCTTTTGGTTATAAGTTAAGAAAGGGAGATCCCCAGAATCTTGAGTACAGTGTAGATTATCACACGAATGTCGATGAGGAGTATTATTTGATTTTTGAAGATGCCGGATGGACTTATGTCTGTTCTGCCGGAAATGGGTTTCATATCTTTCGGGCAGCTGCAGGTACGGCGCCTATCTACTCGGACACAGGGACCCTCATTGACAAATATGAACGTGAAAAGAAAACGATGGGCAAAGTAGCCTTGCCATTGCTTATAGCTTTGATTGCTTTTATCTTCCTAGCGATCTTGGGCGTTAATGGATGGTTACCTGAGATCGTGAGGAATATCAGCCTGGTGTTAGTAGTGGTCACACTTTGTATGTTGGTCTTTCCGGGTCTTCCATACATTGCGTATCGATTCAAATTGAATAAATTACGAGAATAGCGAATGGATTTTTATCTAAAGGATGTTTGCACAGCCATGAATGAAGTTGGTTGTGGAACCATCCTTTTTTTAGTTGAGGAGTGAGAACAAATCTAAGTCACAGATATATAGTACTAATGATCTATTAATGGAATTGCTTATATATTAATTCCATATTCTGTATTACAATGATAGCGAATACGAATTAGCTTGCTGTTTTCTTTCAAATTTATTACCACAATTGAAGAGGAGGCAATGAATGATGAAGAAGGATGCAAAGCTTAGGTTGAGTTGGAAAAGCCTTATTGTCGTATGCTTGGTAATTAGTATTCTTCCTGCCGGTTCCGCGTTTGCAGCAGTGAACAAACCTTTTCCGCAACATACCACCTACACGAGTGGATCTATCAAGCCAAACAATGTAACCCAGACCAGTATGGATAATTCAGTGAAGACCAAATGGGATGCGTGGAAAACGGCCTATCTCAAACCAGCTGGCACTGGCAAATATTACGTTAAGTATAATTCAGATGGAGAAACGGTATCTGAAGCACATGGTTACGGGATGTTGTTCACAGTTTTGATGGCTGGTTATGACAGCAATGCTCAGACTTATTTTGACGGCTTATATAATTATTACAAGGCTCACCCAAGTGCAATTAACCCTTATTTGATGTCCTGGAAGCAAAACAGCAGCTTTCAAAATATTGAAGGCGAGGACTCTGCTACAGATGGAGATATGGATATAGCGTTCTCATTGCTGCTTGCGGACAAGCAGTGGGGAAGTAGTGGTACGATCAATTATTTACAAGCTGCAAAAGATATCATTAATGCGATTATGGACAATGAGATTAACCAGACACAGTGGACGATCCGTCTAGGTGACTGGGCGAATAGCGGCTCGTATAATACGGCAACTAGACCTTCTGATTTCATGCTAAATCATTTAAAAGCATTCCAACAGGCTACAGGAGATACCCGCTGGACGAATGTTATCGATAAAACGTACACGATTATAAATAGCCTTTATACGGGTTATAGCTCTAGCACTGGGCTCTTGCCTGATTTCGTAGTTTACTCTGGGGGTGTGTATAAACCTGCTGCGGCGAATTTCCTTGAGGATGCCAATGACGGGAATTACAATTACAATTCTTGTCGTACCCCATGGCGGATCGCAACAGATTATTTGATTACTGGAGACAGCAGGGCGCTTACGCAGCTCAATAAGATGAATAGCTGGATTAAGACTAAAGTAAGCAGTACACCTGGTAGTATAAAAGATGGGTATAAGCTAAACGGAACCGTATTTGGAAGTTACAATAGCGGTGCCTTCTATGCTCCATTTGGAGTCAGTGCGATGACCTCATCAACTTACCAAAGCTGGTTGAATTCTCTCTGGAGCCACACAGCAAGCAGTGCTGCAGAAGATTACTATGAAGACAGCATCAAGCTGTTTTCGATGATCGTTATGTCTGGTAACTGGTGGACCTATTAAGATAACGTATAGTTAGAAAAAGGCTGTCCCCAAAACGTTCATGCCCAAAACCATAAAAGTCAAACAGAACAGCGATTCTCCTAATATCGGGGAATCGCTGTTCTGCATTTTTGGTCAACTACTGTTTGCTTCAGTAGATTAGGGGCAAAAGTAAAGCCACCTGATCTCTAATGTTACGGCGGAGCATCCTTTATTTGATAACCAATTGAATCATGGAGCGTACCTAATGATGCTCCAAATGATGCAATAAGTGAAGCATTTATACAGCAATTTGGGAATTTCTCCCTAAAATTCAGAGATTTCTGTTCATCAGACTTATAATTAGGGAAAACTTCCCTGAATTTTGGCCGATTCAGTAACTAATAAAGAAATCCCCCTGATTATTAGGGAGGAATTCCCTGATTCCGTCCTTTTAGAGCCAAAATCGGCTATTTTCAGGGAGTATTTCCCTAATTAGTTTACACTTACGCTGCACATCGCACATCGCACATCGCACATCGCACATCGCACATCGCACATCGCTCACCATTTCACTATTTTTAGGACAACCTTACTGAAGACTTTGCGGCATACAGATAAGTAGTACCGCAAAAGAATTGTGGTTTTAACGAACGTTGTTTTCGGTGAAACGTCCTGCCTGGTTATATACAATTGGATTAAATAGGAAGATATAGTTCCTTATATCTAAAAAGGGTAGGTGATAATATTGCTCTCAGACAAGAAACAATCTCTTATATTTATTATTATCGTATGGGCAATGGCGTTAGGGATGTTGCTGCTTCCGGAATCGGCGCAAGGTCTGTATGGATTTACTCCTTTTTTCACAGTATGTATCATGATGTTTCTGATTGTGAGAGATGGATACAGTGCTGAGGGATGGAGAAGGTTGGGCTTCAAATTTAGGGGAGGCAAAGAATACATATTGGCTTTAGTTATTCCCTTAGGTTCACTGGGAGCGGGATATGCTGTCTATTGGATGGGATGGAACTCAAGCTTAATTTCTCCAGATTCATGGATCAAGACTGCTATATATTTGCTCGTTTACATTGTTCTTGGTTCATTATCTGCTTTGGGGGAAGAGATCGGTTGGAGGGGTTGGCTGCTCCCGCGTTTTCAATGGATGGGAAGAGTAAGTTCTAGTGTAACAATGGGCTTAATCTGGGCTATATGGCATTATCCGGCGATTCTTGGGCCGCGTGCTTATCATTCCTCTGGAAGCCGCTGGCTCGTGGTGGTGCTCTTTACCTTATCTGTTATGTTTGCGGGCATCATTATAAATGAACTGCGTCTGACCTCCGGTAGTATTTGGCCGGCAGTGCTTTTACACGGAACTAATAATGCTGTAGATAGTGTTTTGCACAATATTACTGTCAGTTCTTCACCTATGTTGGAGTATGTAGCCGGGGAGAGTGGTTGGGTTCCGGTGATTTTATATGGTTGCGCAGCTATATGGATTCTGAATCGAAACCACAGAGTGAAGCAGCAAAAAGCCAGGATAGAGCTATAATTCAATGCGGATATTTAGAGGATAAGGAATATCATGCATAAAAGTATATAATTTCCTGTGTGATTCATATAAAATGGTAGGGGAATACCAAATAAGAATAGAGATATGTATAATTTTGTTCGTTCGGGGGATTTGAAATGACAGTAAAACTCCGCCAGTTATTCATATCAGGGTTACTTTGCATTTTTGTTTTTCTTATTATTCATTTTGTGTGGGTCATTCACTCTAACATCTTGCTTGGCGTTGGTCTGGAGCAGAATGAAGAAGGGCAATATTATATTGCTGAGGCAGACGTTTCAAGCGAAGGGTATAAACAGAATTTAAGGGAAGGGGATATCTTATTACGGGTTAATGGGAAACCGATTGATAAAGTGGATGAAGCTGTGAGATATGGAAGCTTAACTCAGGTTCAATCCGTTGACCTTCTTCGTAATTCCAAAGGGGGGGCTCCACTTGCTTTGCATTATGATATTGAGAATAAGTCCTCCATCTATCATACGTTTACCCAGCTTGTAGTCCCTGGAGCGACATTTGTTTTTTTGGCAGTGTTAAGCCTTCTATTATACCGCAGGAGAAGCGGGGATCGCTCAGCAGAGCTGCTGATTTTATTCTTTTTATTAGTCGGAATAACTTACTTTGCGGGATATGCCTCAAGTAGATCTGATCTTATAGGTAGAATCGCGATGGGTTGCGTGTTGCCTTTAATTCCACTGGTTTTTATTCACTTTCTCCAAGTATATCTGAAACGATTTGATGTATTAGTTCTATCTACTACTGTAATCAAAATATACTATGGCCTGGTCATTTTACTAAGCCTATTTTCCACCTCCAGTCTAATGGTTTACTCCTGGGATAGATCCTTGTATTCCTTTGTAAGGTTAATTATTATTGGGTTCTTTGTTTTTGGGATTTTTTACAGCATATTTAAGCTGCTATATTTATACAGTACTTATCGAAGCACAGCGCTTAAATCGATGTTTAAAATTATGCTTACCGGACAAATCCTTGCGTTTACACCGTTTGTTCTCTTCTCAGCTGCACCCATTGCTGTTGGGGTCAACCTGATTCCTTACGAAATTACTACGATCTTTTTGTTTTTGATGCCAGTTACTTATTTTTATCTGCTGACGGCTAGGCAACTATTTGATATTGATTTCGCTTTTAATCGGTTTAAATATTATTTATTAATTGCTTTTTTTCCGGCGTTAATGATTGTAGCCGTACTTGCGATCATTCAGAGCAGGCAAGAGTATGATTGGATCAAATGGATTCAGATGTTTTTGGTTGTATATTTTTCTATTACAATCTTTTTATTCTTTAAGGAGAAAATAGATTATTATTTCCGGCCTAAACTGTTCCGTGAGCTTTATCATTATCAAGGTAGTCTGGAGCGATTCTCGAAGCAAATCTCCAAGGTTATGAAGCGGGCTGATTTGGAGGCTGCAATTCACAAGGAAATCAATGAGATTTTACCGGTTAGTCGGTCTGCTTTTTTTGAGAGAGATGAGGATATGAGTAACCTCGAACAAATAGTCGACAATTCGGGCCAAGAGATCAACATAGAATTTGTATCGAAATCTCCAGTTTTTAAGGTAGGAGAAGTAGTTCAACTCAAACAGGGGATCTTACTCGTAATCGGACGTCACCAAAAAAAATTTCATCTCCTCTGGATTGATCATAAGAAGAACCATACAAAGCTTAATTCGGATGAGCTTAACTGGTTAAATACCCTCGCAAATTATGCGAGTATTGTCTATGAGAATTTATATCTTATTGAAGGCTTGATTGAAGACCTTGAAGCAGAGATGAAAAAAGAGCTACATGCAGCACCATGGGTTCTACGCCTGATCTTTAACTTATCAGAGAAAGAACGCAGAAAGCTGGCGGCGGATTTACATGATTCTGCTCTTCAGGATCAGCTTATTTGGCTTCGCAGGCTGGAAACACTGATCTCCGATCATGATATTGAGGCGGATATTTTGCCAGAGCTGCTTCAGATTAAAGAGGGACTTCTGGATGTGATATATCAGATTAGGGAGACCTGCAATGAACTGCGTCCACCGCTGCTAAGAGAGACCGGAATTGTGAAGGCACTGGAACTATTGTTTGAGTATGCCCAGCTGCAGTCCAACTACATTATCACTTTTACATCCAGTCCGATTGGTGAGCTAAGTGATGACCTGGTGATTGCGTTGTATCGAATAGTACAGGAGCTCCTGCGGAATGCCGGGAAACATGCCAAGGCGAATCAGATTGAAATTGAGCTGGACCAGCAAGAGCATCTCTATTTTCGATATAAGGATGATGGGATTGGCATGAATATAGTTGATATCAGGGAATCTTTTCAGCATATGGGCCTGTCTGGAATCAAAGAACGTGTTGCTAGCTTAGAGGGGGAGTGCACTTTTACCTCGGAGAAAGGGAAGGGACTGGAGGTTATTATTTATTTACCGACAATGGCTTTTGTAGAAGAAAAGCACAGAGGAGGCGATGACGATGATACGTATCTTGTTGGTTGATGATCATCCTTCAGTCGGAGAAGGAACCAAAACTATGATTGAGCAGGACGCAGATATGGAGGTTACTTTTGTTTTGTCAGCGATGGAAGCTTTGGATAGGCTGGAGCAACAAGAATTTGATGTGATCTTATGCGACCTCAACATGCCTACGATCAGCGGACTTGAATTCGCCAAAAGAGCCGTTCAACGTGATCCTGAATCTAAAGTGGTGATTTATACCGGATATGAGATCAGTGCTCATTATAATCTTTTGATGGAGTCAGGGGTCATAGGATTTATCTCTAAAACAGCTTCCCGGGAACAGTTGTTAAATACTATTCGTTGTGCACTGAGGAATGAGGCGGTCATTCCGGTGTCTTTACTTAAACAGCTACGAAGAAATGATATCAAGATTTCTAATCACCGGGATAATCGGCTGCTTGAAGAAGTGTCCATTAATCAAAGAGAACAGGAAATACTCCAAGAAGTAGCAAGTGGAAAAAGCAATAAAGACATAGCCAGCAAGCTTTTAATGTCACAAAGGACTGTAGAGTATAACCTGACGAGAATCTTTGAGAAGCTTAGTGTACATTCCAGATCCGAAGCTATAGTGGAAGGGAAGCGACTAGGTCTTGTTAGGATGGAGACTTTCTAAGTTGAAGCCCATACAACCCAATACATAGTTTTGTTAGTTTTATTCATGGTGTTAAGTACCTCACTTTTGCATCTTGATCGTCATTACCTGTAATTCATAATTCTGAACCATTCAGGTATTTAGAGTATTATTCTGAAGAAATCAAGGAGGAACATCCATATGATTGACATGAACCAAATATTTTTGATTACAGATATCCCAGGTTACTCCCCGCAAATCAGCCGACTTTTATCCATGATGAACTATGCAAGATATACAACATTAGAAGCCGTTAAGGGTCTAACTGTGGAACAACTGGATTATTTATTGGATGCTCAGAGTAACTCTATTGGAGCGTTATTATTGCACTACGCTGCTGTAGAATATGCATATCAAGTGGCAACGTTTGAGCAAAGAGATTTGTCTGAAGAAGAGCTAACGAGATGGGGGCCAGCATTAAATTTAGGAGACGAAGGACGAGCCAATATTAAGGGGAATGACCTGAGCTATTATTTAGATCGCCTAAATGAAGTTAGACAAAAGACTTATGAATTATTCGCAACCGTCGATGATAATTGGTTATATACTGAAGAGGAATTCTGGCATAACAAACCTGCGAACTACTATTTTATGTGGTTTCACGTTTTTGAGGATGAAATCAATCATAGAGGCCAGATTAGGCTGATCCGAAAAAGAGCACTAGCTTAAGAAAGGAGGCGCGCGCGAATGGAGTACATAGAGAAAAATATAATGCCTTTATTTAAGAAATATCCGCTGCTCTCGAAATTTGTATTAACAGTGGTGATTATAGACATCGTTTATTACGCCGGAAAACAAGTTGGAGGATTAGCTTATTATCTCATGCACTAATTTCTTTGAAAATAAGCCGAATAGAAAAGGCGAGTTCCACTCATTTTGAGTGTGAATTCGCCTTTTTATATTGCTTAACCTAAATATCTGCTGTAGCTCTGACTCTTCCATGTGGCTATCCAGTTCATTATCAGTTCACACAAATTTGTTAGGATATGAAACATCAAAAGAGATATAGAGCATGACCAGGAGAGGAAGAGAAACAAATGAAAATATTAGAAGTTAAACATGTAAAGAAATCATATACTTTGTACGGTAAAGAAAAGGTGCCAGTACTCCATGATGTGAATCTAAGCTTTGAGACAGGTGAATTCGTCTCTATTCTAGGTGAGTCTGGCTGCGGAAAGTCCACACTGATGAACATCATTGGGGGAATGGACTCCGATTATGAAGGCGAGGTCCTTGTCCGCGGAAAGAATTTAAGCACGATGACCGAAAAGGAAATGGATGATTATCGTAAGAACAATATTGGTTTCGTTTTTCAAAATTTCAATCTGATCCCGCATCTGTCAGTTTTGGAGAATGTTACAGTGGCGATGCAGATGACGGATACCAGTGAGAAGGACCGTAATAAACGTGCTATAGATATTTTGACTGAGGTAGGCTTGAAAGAGCACCTGAAAAAACGTCCCAATCAGCTGTCCGGTGGACAGAAGCAAAGAGTGTCCATCGCCCGCGCGCTAGCGAATAATCCTGATATTATTTTGGCAGATGAACCTACAGGGGCCTTGGACAAGGATACCGGCGATCAAATTTTAGCCTTATTGGACAGTATAGCCAAAAGAGGGATATTGGTCATTACCGTGACCCACTCACAGAAAGTAGCCGACTCTGGTACCCGTATCGTAAAGGTGGAAGAAGGACGGATTAAAGATGATATTCAGTTAAAGGACCGCTCTTTGATTAGTTACGATGGAGGAGAGGGGTCATCCCGGAATCTCAGTTTATTTGCATCTTTTAAAATGGCTCTGCAGAACATGAAACTCAACGCCAAACGTAATGTATTGGTAGCTTTGGGTGGGTCTATTGGTATTTTAAGCGTACTGTTGATGCTTTCCTTAGGGAATGGAATTACGAACTATATGAATGACGAAATTAATTCAAGTATGGATCCTTTACTCGTGGATATAACTAAACCCAGTGAAGAAGCTAAAGGCATGCAAGGTCCAGAGGCAATGATGTTGCCCGGCGAAACGTTTACGGCTGCCGATATTGAAACCATCCGAAATATTCCAAATGTTGATTATGTAGAAACCATCACTTCCATTTCGGGCAAATCTACTATGGTTTATGCAGATCAGACGGTTAGTCTTACACAATTAACAACCTTAACGGATGCTTTTGCTAAAGAGACGATCACCGCAGGGGCTTTTCCAGAGGGCAAAGAGATATTATTACCCGTGAAAACGGCAAGTAAATTAAGCGGAAATGACAGTCCAGAGTCTTTAGTAGGGAAATCGATTTATCTATATATTAATGAAATGGATGCTAAGCATAAACCGATCACATTGGAACAAGAAGTCACTATCTCTGGTATTTATGAAAGCACTGATCCAAGAGCGCAAATGCAACCCACGGGTTATCTTCCAGCGCAGACTTTGGAGCAAATGTATGTTGACAAGGGGATTACAATAGGTCCAATTCAAGTTAATGCTTTTGCAACCGATATGAAATATGTGAATGATATTAATGCAGCCGCTGTTGATGCTGGATTCTCAGGTTCTCAATCGGCAAAAATCATGGAGCGAATCACAACTTATGTGAATATGGCTACTATAGTTCTCTCTGGTATTGCCGGGATTTCACTTCTCGTATCAGGGATCATGATATTGGTTGTGCTATATATCAGTGTAGTGGAACGGACTAAGGAAATTGGGATTCTTCGGGCAATTGGCGCAAGGAAAAAAGATATCAAACGTATATTCTTTTCTGAATCAGCTTTATTAGGTGTATTCAGCGGTATCTTTGCGGTACTCTTTGCCATTGTCATTAGTTATGTGTTAAATATTCTCTTGGACAATGCTTTTGGAGTGAAACTTATTAATCTATCCGGTTATTATGTGTTATTTGGGATCGTTGTGAGTACCCTGATTAGTATTATCGCCGGTTTGATGCCATCCTCTAAGGCTGCCAAACTGGATCCAATGGAATCTCTACGATATGAATAAATAGGTTAGCGGAGAGGAAAATTGAGAGATGAACACGATTCTAGTGGCGGATGATGATTCTCATATCCGTAGATTAATACGATTATATCTTGAAAAAAACCAATTTTCCGTAGTGGAAGCAGCAGACGGTCAAGAGGCATTAGACATTCTAGCGCATACAAAGATCGATTTGGTGATTGTAGATGTGATGATGCCAAATGTAGATGGTATTGAATTGACCGAAGATATCCGATCTTATATCGATATTCCAATTCTGATGGTTACAGCTAGAGGAGAATCTAAGGACAAAGTCAGAGGATTTAATGCCGGATCAGATGATTATTTAGTCAAACCGTTTGATCCCATTGAATTGGTCCTGAGGGTAAAATCACTATTAAAAAGATATCATTTAACCTCCTCGAGTGTGATTCAACTAGGCGCAGTGATGATTGATCTGGGGAATTTGAACGTTGTTACGGCTCAGAGAACGGTGGAGTTGAAGAAAAAGGAATGTGAGTTGTTATTTGCTCTGGCGGGTTCGCCAGGGCAAATATTCACGCGTTCTCAGCTCATAGAAAATATTTGGGGTGTCGATTATGAAGGCGACGAGCGTACGGTAGATGTGCATATCAAACGTCTGAGAGAAAGACTTGAATCGATTCCCGAGCTAATTATTTCTACGGTAAGAGGACTTGGATACCGTCTGGAGTTGGCCTAAATGTTGAAAAAAAGCCTGCGTCTGCGTATTGTCATTACGTTCATTGGGATTGTGATCGTCAGCTTAATGATCTCTTTTTTGCTAAATGTACGGTTTTCCGAAAATAATGTGACCCCAAACCATATCTTCATTAGAGTAGCTGGAGACGTAGCCAAAGTGCTTACCCTAATCGATGATCCGGAAAAAGCACAGGCATTTACTAAACTGCTCAATAAATATGGTGTCGATATTGCGAAAGTGAGAGTGAATGAGTGGAGTGATGCTGTTTTTTCAGTGGATAAGGAGAAGGTTGCCGCTCTATTTAAGCCAGTTTCCACAGACGCAGTGATGCTTAATGATAAGTCTGGTGTTGCTATTGTTGGCATTCCCATCGTAGATAAGGAGAAAGCTGCGCTCATCATTAAGATTGATTTTTCGTCGAGCTTGATCACATTCAGACGCAACGTGTTTTTTACACTTCTAACGGTTTTAGTCATTGGAAGTTTACTGATTCTCTTGATGTCTGGATTCATTGTTAGGCCAATCAAACGTCTGACGGAAGCAGCTAAAAAAATGGCATCAGGCGATTTATCTGTGCGCTTGACGCATAAAAATCAAGATGAGTTTGGGGAACTGATGGAAAGCTTTAATCATATGGCTAGTGAGCTGCAAAAGATAGACTCTGTTCGTGATGATTTTGTCAGCAATGTCTCTCATGAAATGCAGTCTCCGCTTACGTCCATTAGAGGGTTTACTAGAGCGCTGCAAGATGGTGTGGTTCCAGTAGAAGAGCAAAAAGAGCATCTGGATATTATTTATCAGGAAACGCTGCGCTTATCCCGCCTAAGTGACAATCTGCTTAGATTAGCGTCGCTTGATTCAGAACATCATCCGGTTAATCTCACCACTTTTCAGCTGGATGAACAGTTAAGAAGAGCGATCGTTCTGGCGGAGCCACAATGGGCACAGAAAAACATTCAGATAGAATTAGATTTATTGCCCTGCGAAATTACGGTGGATAAAGATTTGTTTGATCAAGTCTGGCAAAACCTTATCAATAATGCTATAAAATATACAAGCCAAGAGGGTATCATTCATGTCGAAATCGAGCGTTCTATAGCGTTTGTGAAGGTTTCTATTAAAGATTCTGGTCAAGGCATACCAGAGGCAGCATTGCCCCGCATTTTTGATCGTTTTTATATGGTGGATAAAGCGCGGAGCAGCGTTCATAAAGGGAATGGACTTGGATTATCCATTGTTTTAAAAATTCTAAAAATGCATGATTGTAAAATAGAAGTGGAGAGCAAGGTTGGGGAAGGAACTCAGTTTATTGTCTCGATCCCTGTCTCTCAACCCTATGAATAGTTAACGGGCTGAAGCTTAAGGCAAACGCAGACCCTTTCATTTGTGAACCAAGCAATAGAAGACTCTCAAAAAGTTCCCAGAACTCGGTTCGCGCAAGCCATAGTTGCAGTAGGAACTGAACATTTGATCGGCATGATTGAATTAAATATTAGAAGCCATACGGACAGAAGCGGCGAAATCGGCTATATTGTCCATCCTGATGCCTGGATTCTTTGATGTTCAGTATGTTGGAGCATGAGTGGACGATAGCCCGCTAAAAATCAACTCTTGCTTCCGACTGGTAGATTCACTAGAATATAAGTATTAGCTTATATACTTTCAAGAGGAGGAGAGAAGGAATGCAGACACTAACGGAAATTGCTGAAGACTTGAAGCTGTTCGGAGATAAGACACGATTGGCAATGCTTTCTCTTCTGAAAGAGCGGGAATGGTGCGTGTGTGAATTCGTTGATATCTTTGACATTTCCCAGCCGGCGATTAGCCAGCATTTACGGAAATTGAAAAGTAGAGGAATCGTTCGGGAAAGCAAGCGGGGACAGTGGGTACATTATTCGTTAAATGTCGAGGATAAACCACATCTTAAAGCTGTTCTTCAACAGATGCCTAGTTCCAAATCGATATTGGCTGAACTGAATAAAGAGGCTAAAGAGCCATGCTGCGACTAAATTTCAGGTAAGAATTTTTATGACTTATATATAACTATATAGTTATATAATGATGTTGGATTGAAGTCACATGCTTATATAGGAGTGTTGAAAAAGATGTGGATTGGCAGTAAAAGGGGGATGGCACTTTGGCTATTGTAGCTATCCTTATATTTTTAGTAACTTTAATCCTTGTAATCTGGCAGCCCCGTAATTTATCGATTGGATGGTCAGCCTGCGGTGGCGCGATTATAGCTTTGCTAGCTGGGGTAGTCAGCTTTAATGATGTTCTGGATGTAACGCAGATCGTGTGGAATGCTACTTTAGCGTTTGTGGCTATTATTCTGATTTCTTTAATTCTGGATCGAATCGGATTTTTTGAATGGGCTGCTTTACATATGGCGCGGGCTGCTCGCGGGAATGGCAGACGAATGTTTGTGTATGTCATCGTTCTTGGTGCGTTAGTGTCTGCATTTTTTGCGAATGATGGAGCGGCTCTGATTCTTACGCCTATTGTGCTTGCGATGGTAAGGGCGCTGCATTTTGATGAGAAAAAAGTATTTCCGTTTATTATCGCCAGCGGTTTTATTGCCGATACCACCTCATTGCCGCTCGTGGTCAGCAATCTGGTCAATATCGTATCAGCGGATTTTTTCGGGATTACGTTTATGGAGTATGCAGGCAAGATGATCATACCTACGCTGTTCTCACTTGTGGCGAGCATCGTGGTGCTCTATTTCTTTTTTCGCAAAAGTATTCCCAAGCACTTTAACGATTCACAGCTAAAAGATCCGCATGAGGCGATTAAAGACAAAAAAATGTTCCGGCTGTCATGGATTGTATTGGCTGTTCTTTTGGTAGGATATTTTGTCAGCGAATTTTTGGGTATTCCGGTATCTGTGGTTGCGGGGATCATAGCTATTTTGTTCCTTCTTCTCGCGAGAAGAAGCCCTTACGTCAAGGTGAAAGAAGTGATTACCGGAGCGCCTTGGGCGATTGTGTTCTTTTCTATCGGAATGTATGTCGTAGTATATGGACTTCGAAATGTTGGGCTGACGGATTTACTTGCTAAGATGATTGGGTCTATTGCTGATCAGGGCTTATTTGCCGCAACGATGGGTATGGGCTTCATAGCTGCATTGATCTCATCGCTGATGAATAATCTGCCTACCGTTCTGATTGACGCGCTTGCCATTGATGCGACGCATACCACTGGAATCATTAGAGAGGCTTTAATATATGCGAATGTTATAGGTTCGGACTTAGGACCGAAGATCACTCCAATTGGCTCACTCGCCACACTGCTGTGGCTACATGTACTTTCGGCTAAAGGCGTGAAGATTTCTTGGGGAACGTATTTTAAGACAGGTATTATTTTAACCATTCCAACGTTATTTATTACGCTTTTAGGTCTTTATATGTGGTTGTTGATTAACTAATTTGGACAGGGGAAGATCAAGATGAACAAGAGAACGATTTATTTTTTATGTACAGGGAATTCCTGCAGAAGTCAGATGGCTGAAGGCTGGGCTAAGCAATATCTAGGAAAAGAATGGAGCGTGTACAGTGCAGGTATTGAAGCTCACGGTCTAAATCCAAAAGCTGTACAAGCGATGAGCGAAGTAGGCATAGATATTTCCGGCCAGACTTCGGATATTATTGATGCTAATCTGCTGAATAATGCCGATCTGGTCATTACCTTATGCGGAGATGCTGCGGATAAATGTCCAATGACCCCTCCGAAGGTCAAACGGGAACACTGGGGCTTCGATGATCCGGCAAAAGCGCAAGGGAGTGATGAAGAGAAGTGGGCAGTGTTCCAGCATGTGCGTGACCAGATTGGTGAAAGAATCAAACAATTTGCGGAGACGGGTGAATAAGCAAAAGGGAGGAAGTAACCTATTCTTTTAACTTAGGGTATTTCACCACTGGCCATTTCACTTTCCGTAAGGCATTGATCACTTCGGGCCCAACGTTCAAATTACTTTGAACTAATTCATGGGGAGTGAGAGCCATCCATTGGTTCAGAGAGACGTCGGCAAAACGGTCACTTTTGAACAACTCGAGGAACCACAACGATTCTTCTCCTGTATTCTGAATATAATGTCCAAATGCAAAAGGAACATACCCAACATCGCCAGCCCTGTAATTAAAGGTACGTGCTGCACCGTTTCCGGCAAACACAGTCATCCGTCCTTTTCCGGTAAGATAATATTGCCACTCATCGTTGTTGGGGTGCCAGTGGAGCTCTCTCATTCCTCCAGGTTCAATCTCTACCAGTGCAGCAGCCACGGTCTTGGAGACCGGAAAGTTGCTGGAGTCAACGATTCTGACGCTCCCGCCAGGAGTCTTTAATGGAGGCTGTGCCAACAGCGAATGTTTGAAGCTCTGTGGAATTTCTCCATATGGCGATTGCACCTTTTGGCTTTGTAATGAGCCGGGAACTTGATCCTGATAAATATAGACTTGTTCAGTGGGGATGGAGTCAAAGGCCTCGGCAGGTATTCCAAAGTTAGCTGAAAGTACCTCTTTAGGCGTATGGGCGAACCAATCGGAAATAGACAAGGTATTCAGATCAGAGAAGCTTCCGTCGTCGAAGACAAGGAGAAATTCACAGCCTTCTTCAAGACCTTGTATAGAGTGAGGAATACCCGGCGGAAAATACCATAGATCACCAGGTCCTACATCTGCTATAAAGTTCCGTCCATTCTGATCCACAGCAGTAATCCGGGCGCGGCCTAACAGCATATAAGACCATTCCGCTTGCTGATGCCAGTGAAGCTCTCGTACTCCACCGGGGGTCAGGCTCATATTCACACCTGCCAGTGTAGTTGCGATAGGGAGTTCTCTGACGGTTACTTCTCTGGACCAGCCACCATGATTAAGCT
Source organism: Paenibacillus sp. FSL E2-0190 (assembly GCF_037992965.1). Classification (NCBI taxonomy): domain Bacteria; kingdom Bacillati; phylum Bacillota; class Bacilli; order Caryophanales; family Paenibacillaceae; genus Paenibacillus; species Paenibacillus sp. FSL E2-0190. The sequence goes on along the minus strand of NZ_CP150306.1, from coordinate 6,243,433 downwards.
GCATATGCGCATCAGAGAAAGAAAATTTCAAATTGGGAACCAGGCCCGCATCAGTCACCGGAGGAACGAACATATCCGGATTCTCAAGATCCCGCATAACATCGCGGGGTCCTTTATCTAATCCCCCTGTGCCATCGCTTCGGATGGGCTGGGGGATGTTTGTTTTGTTTGCCGAATCCTGTCCAGCAGAAGTCATAAGATGTTCTCCTTTCTTGTTCCTTAAGAGTTCAATGAAAATATATGCGGAATGCTGTCTTTTATGATGGATAGCAGAAGTGGTACAAGTTGACATGTGTAGGGTCATCATTGATTATTACTAATAGAGGCTAAGGTTCTAGATGAACTGGAGAGGGGTTTGTGATGATTCACATCAAGGAGTCCTTACAACGATTAGGGAAAATAAAAGCTTACGTAATAGGTCTATTAGTGATTATGTTCGCCGCGGGATCTGCGGTTACACCTACATCGGTGTCGGCAGCTGTCCAGTTAGGGACACAGGTAATGCCACTGTCATACGGGGGATATTACGTGCTTTTTCCAGGTAAACTCGCCCCTTATTTCAAAGCAGGTAAATTAATGGTGCCGATTCGAGCCTTCTCCAATGCGATTGGCGCAGATTTGCTCTATGACGCTCTGAGCAAGAGTATTACTGTTTCACTGCTGGACCGATCGGTAGGAAATATTAAAGCAGGGCAGCTAGAGGCAGATTTTAATGGGGAGACCGTAGATTCATTAGGCGTTGCTCCAGAGATAAAGGATGGCACTCTGTTTGTTCCGGCGTCCCCCATTTTAGAAGGGCTTAAGTCTTTTCGCTGGGAAGTGCAATTTAATAATGTGAATAAATTAACCCTTGGTATTGGAGCCAGAAAAGGGGAGGAATGGGTGAAGCCTGAGGCAGATCGTGCGCTTGCTCCTTATCCACTCGAAACGACAACACATCCGTATCCGTTATATCCTACTATGCTAACGCAGGCTCAATCCGGGAAAGAATATAGATTGACCTTAGGCGTGCAAAATACCTCCGGATTCATCATCCCTAAAGGAAACGCGGAATTAGAGCTGGTGAGTGTGGACAGTAAAGGGAATTCTTTTTATCAAACGTTGAAAGGACCTGATTCCTCAACCTCCAAGGCGGCATTATTATCATTTTCCGTTACCATTCCAACAGAGGCTGAATACGTCATTTTCAGGTCACGCACCTTGAGAGCGCAATAAGGCAATTGCTATAGATTATTCCAACAAGCTAGACAGAGAGCGGGTAAAGAAACAGATGACAGGTAACAAAGAACAGCAATATCGCTTCAGCGAAGCACCGATTTGGGAATTGCAACGAACATATTATGAAGAGCAGGGATTAAAGGCTTGGAATAATGATCAGGTCCCGCAGTACATCACGAGTAACCCTATGATTGCGACAGCATACGCAGAGATGATCTTTGGATTTCTGCAAGACCGGGCTGGACAAGGGAATCTCTCAGAGACCGTTACGATTCTAGAACTTGGAGCGGGAGCAGGCCGGTTAGCCTTCCATGTGCTTAAAAAGTTATGTGAAATCGTAGACTACGCAGATATTCCTCTTCCTCCTTTTCGTTATGTGATGAGTGATTTGCCTTCCAAAAATATATCCAGCTGGCAGCAGCACCCGAGCCTACTTCCTTACGTAGAGCAGGGTATTTTGGACTTCGCTCGTTTTGATGCTGTGCAGGATGTAGAACTACATTTAGTACACGCTAAGCTCAGCATTCGGCCGGGTGATTTACAGCAGCCATTGGTGATTGTGGCAAATTACTTTTTTGACAGCATTCCGCAAGAATTAATTTATGTGGATGAAGGAAAAATATATGAATGTGAGGTTTCGATCCAGTATTCGGCGGAAGTTGATCCGGATAACCCCTCCGATGCGCTCGGCAAAATCATCCCGCAGTACCATTATCGGCGTGCGGCTAGTTATGAAGAGGAGACTTATCCCTATCATGACGTTATAACGCTTTATCAGCAGAAGCTGGAGGATTCACATATACTCTTTCCGGTGGTGGGGCTTACTTGTCTGGAGCGGCTTGCGCGGCTCTCTACAGAGGGATTCGTGCTGCTTACAGCGGATAAGGGAGACCATCGCTTAGAGAACTGGGAATTTGCAGAACCTCCATTGCTGATTCATCACGGAAGCTTCTCTTTGACCGCGAATTATCATGCGATAGAGCATGTGCTGAAACAAAAAGGGGCGCATTCAATATTCACCAGTCATCACTATAAAAACCTGAACATCGGCTGTATTCTTATGCTACCAACACCGCTGAGCTATACAAACACTCGGCTGGGTTACAAGCGGTTTATAGAACGTTTTGGCCCGGATGATTTCTTTAGTATGAAGGAATGGATGGATCAGCAATTAGGTACGATGGGGCTGCAGCAAATTTTGGCCTTTTGGCGTTTGGGTGGGTATGATGCTGAATGGTTTATCCATAGCGCTGAACAAATTTCGGAGCTGCTGCCGGGTGCCAGTGATGAAGAAATGCTGGATCTACAGCGAGGTATACAGTTGATGTGGACGGGCTATTATCCGATGGAACAGAGTTATGATCTGTCGCTAGATGCGGGGTTGCTGCTGTATGAAATGGATAAATTTGCGGAAGCATTGGGTTACTTAGAACGCTCCATGCATGCGAGCACGGAAGAACCATTGGCATCAGTGCTGTATAGCATGGCAATTTGTAACTACGAGCTAGGAGCTGAAGCTGCTGCATTGGAATACGCGCGGAGAGCTTTGGCTGCAGAGCCTGACAATGAAGTAGTATTGGAGCTCCTAACGGCGCTTAGCGGGGAATAAGCACATTTACATAGGGTTATCTTTTTGGTATCCTATACAAAATAATCAAACGCGATGACGAGAAGAGTACATGAAATCATTCCTTCACAGAGAGCCCTGGATGATGAGAACAGGGTAAGGGGGATTTTATCGAAACAAGCCTCTGAGCGGCATATCGGAACCGGACTAAGGGGATGGTATGACGGGAGCTCCTGTTATAGAGCTAGAGTATAAGCACTGCGCAAGATGTTTTGCCGTACTTGATGAGATTAATATGGCGACATATTAATGAACCTGGGGTGGTACCGCGAGAATTTCGTCCCCAAGACCATAAGTCTTGGAGGTGAGGTTCTTTTTATTTTGCAGATTAAGCAGGCGGATATCACTTATAAACAGGAGGTAACACCAATGAACGAGGAACCGGAAGTATTATCAGTGAGTTACATCGACAGATGGATTCAAGAAGAGCTGGAAGCAGGGACTTACAGTAGAGATATATGCACGAGATTTCCACCGGAGCCTAACGGGTATCTGCATATTGGCAGTGCGTATGCTATTCATACGAACTATACGACTGCGAAAAAGTATGGCGGGAAGTTCCATTTGCGCTTTGATGACACCAATCCTTTAAAAGAGGATCTGGAGTATGTAAATGCCATCATCGAAGATATTCAATGGATGGGCTATCCACCGGACCATATTTTTTATGGATCAGACTATTCTGAGAAAATATACAATAGCGCAGTTACGTTAATCCGAAAAGGAAAGGCGTATGTCTGTGATTTATCACCTGAAGAGGTGACAGCCTATAGAGGGACGCTTACGGAGCCGGGAAAAAACAGCCCGTTCCGGGAGCGTTCTGTGGAAGAGAATTTGCGGTTATTTACGGAGATGAAAGCTGGAGATTATCCAACGGGAGCCAGAGTGTTGCGGGCTAAAATAGATATGAGCTCACCTAATATCAACTTACGTGATCCGGTGCTTTACAGAATCATTCATGCGGAGCATTATAGAACGGGTAACGAATGGTGTATCTATCCGATGTATGATTTTGCCCATCCTATACAAGATGCTATCGAAGGGATTACGTATTCCTTATGCTCGATTGAATTTAAGGATCATCGGCCGCTCTATGAGTGGGTATTGAATGAGCTGGATATCCCTGAGGCTCCTAAGCAAAGAGAGTTTGGACGGGTGAACATCACCGGAGTTGTGACGAGTAAACGGTATATCAGACAACTGGTTACAGGCCATTATGTGGATGGCTGGGATGACCCGAGACTTCCTACGCTTCGCGGTTTACGCAGAAGAGGTTTTACGCCGGAGAGTATCCGGAATTTTGTGAAGGAAATTGGCTTTGTCAGAAATAGCACCATCGTGGATATTGCCATGTTAGAGCATGCGCTTAGACAAGATTTGAAGGCAAAGGTTCCAAGTGTGATGGCTGTTCTTAAGCCTTTAAAAGTGGTCATTACTAATTATCCTGAAGATCATAATGAATGGCTGACGATTGAGAATAACAGTGAAGATAAGTCACTTGGAGAAAGAGAGGTTCCTTTTTCACGGATCCTTTATATTGAACAAGAAGATTTCATGGAGGAGCCGCCAAAAGGTTACCACAGGCTGACTATGGGGAACGAAGTAAGGCTAAAGGGTGCTTATTTCATAAAGTGCAATGAAGTAATCAAGGATGAAGTTACAGGAGAAATCCTAGAACTTCGCTGCACCTATGATCCGAGAACGAAGAGCGGAAGCGGGTTTAATGAACGGAAGGTTAAGGCAACCATTCACTGGGTATCGGCAGACCATGCTATCAAGGCTGATGTTCATCTATATGAGCGTCTGCTGAAAGATAACGACGGTCCTAAAGAAGACGGTGAGCGCTGGGACGAGTATCTTAATCCGGATTCCTTAACGGTCCTGAAGGATTGTTTGCTGGAGCCATCAATGGGCAACGCAAGGCCAGAAGATAAATTTCAATTGATCCGGCACGGATTTTTCTGTGTGGATAAGAAGTATACCACGGCAGATAAGCTGGTGCTGAACCGGATAGTACCGCTCAAGGACACATGGAAGAAAAATTCATAAGCAGCTTAAGCTGGGCGAAGATCGGGTAATTCCTGATCATCGTCCAGCTTTTTTTGTGCCTAGTCGTTGGTGAACAAGCAAATGAAAATTCCATATGAAACATGTTTACATTTTTCAGAAATAAGCATATACTTTAAATATAAGTTGCACAGGGGAAACTTTCGTGTATATAGACAACTTTTTCAGGGCAAGAGGAGGAATTGAAATGCTCGAACAAACTTTAGTAGAACAACCACATATAAAACAACATAAGAACTCGGTTTCAGCACAAGCCGTACTTAACGGGGAGATCAAAGGGATTAAACGATTACTTCCTTTTCTAGGCCCAGCTTTTATCGCTGCTGTTGCTTATCTGGATCCAGGTAATTTTGCCACCAATATTACGGCGGGCTCCAAATATGGATATCTCTTATTGTGGGTGATCGTGGCCTCTAATCTAATGGCTGTGCTAATCCAAGCGTTATCCGCCAAGCTGGGGATTGCGACAGGCAAGAACTTGCCTGAGATCGCTCATGATCGTTTTCCGAAGAGTGTATCTATCTTCTTATGGATTCAAAGTGAGCTAGTGATTATAGCTACGGATCTGGCAGAGTTTATCGGGGCGGCATTAGGACTATATCTCTTATTTGATATTCCCATGCTGCCAGCAGCACTGATTACTGCGGTGGGCTCATTTGCTATCTTAGAGCTGCAACGCCGGGGATACCGCTCCCTAGAGGCAGGGATTGCTGCGATGATCCTTATAGTCGTATTAGCCTTCGCTTTTCAAGTTATTGTAGCTAAACCGGATATGGGAGCAGTTGCCGTAGGCATGTTTACACCTAAGTTTGAAGGGGTGGACAGCATCCTATTGGCCGCAGGAATTCTAGGTGCAACCGTGATGCCACATGCGATTTACCTGCATTCATCACTTACACAGAACCGTATCGTCGGGGTGAATGAATCGGAGAAAAAACAGATTTTCAAATTGGAATTTATAGATATTATTATTGCGATGATTATCGCAGGTGCAGTAAATCTGGCTATGGTTATTGTCTCCGCGGCATTGTTTTTCAAAAATGGTCTCGTGGTTGAGGATCTGGATGTCGCGTTTCAACAATTTGGTCACTTAGCTGGGCCAGTAACGGCGATCTCGTTTGGGTTGGGACTACTCATTGCGGGACTGTCGAGTTCCTCCGTAGGGACTATGGCTGGCGATGTGGTTATGCAAGGCTTCATCAACAAAAGAATTAACCTGTACTTGCGCCGTGCGATTACCATCATTCCGCCACTAGCGATCATTGGTTTTGGTGTGAATCCAACCAAAGCACTCGTGATCAGTCAGGTGATCCTGTCCTTTGGGATTGCGTTCGCGTTGATTCCGCTGGTTGTGTTTACAAGCAATCGCCAGATTATGGGCGGGTTAGTGAATCGCAAAGTGACAGCCACTCTGGGCTGGATTATCTCCGGTCTGGTTGTATCGTTGAACTTGTTCTTGGTCTATCAAATGCTCGTATAAGGAAGCAGTCAAAAGAGCCCAACCCACAGATCTCCTCAGATCATACCTGAGAGATACATGGGTCGGGCTTTTTTTGGAGTGTTGTTCCAGCCAGTTATTTAAAATAATCCGCAACGCCTTCAGCGATGGCTTTAGCCGCTTTTTTCTGATAGGAGGCCTTGCGGACAATGGACTCGTCTGTAGGATTGGTAAGGAATCCAAGCTCAACCAAGGTAGCTGGAATCCGATTCTCCCTTAGGATGTGATAATCGCCAAAGGACAACCCGTTGCTTTTCAGACCGATGCCTTGCCCCAGTCGGGTTTCAATCGCCCGCGCCAGCTTCAAATCATCCGCTTCTGAATAAAAGAAGGTCAACGTTCCGGACACATTTTTAGGTGAAGAATTATAATGAACGCTTACAAAAGCATCAGCACGCAGGGCTTGGCTCATCTGAACACGACGAGCTAACGTCGGCTTCTGATCGTCTCGGGTGCGCGTCATCTCTACCCGTGCTCCTTTAGCAACAAGAGCATCGCGGACATAAAGTGCAGTATGCAGATTCAAATCTTTTTCCATGGTGTTATATGTAGTGCCAAGCATGCCCGGATCACTGCCGCCATGACCAGGATCGATGACGATCAGCTTTCCTCGTAGTCCGCCTTTATGCTGGACGGTGCTTATGCTGCTTGTACTGCTTGATGTGCTTCCACTTCGGATATACTGCTCTGCCACCCAACCGGTTTCACCGCTGACTGTGCGAATTCGAGCCCAGCCGTTCTGATGAAGAAGGAGAGTGACTGTATCCTTGGCTTTTAAAGAACCGAGCACCTTATAGTGAGTTCCTGGGCCACTTCGGATGCGCAGAGAATCAGCCGTGACTGTAGCCTTTGAAGTTCTACTAGAAGTATTGGCTGATGTTGACGAGGCAGTATTGGTTTTAGTAGCAATAGACGTTCCAGAAGCGCTGGATTGCAGGGAGTTGCTGTTCACCTTTTTTAGGTAATAACCCGCTACCCAGCCAGAGGTGCTCCCCGCTTTAACCTCTAACCATCCATGCTGCTCATCAGTCACAGTAACCCGAGCCCCATTCTTAATTGATCCTACAACAGTTGCATTCTTAGCCGGTTCATCGCGTACATTTAAAGAACTCGCATATACCTGTGCGGTATAACTTCCCGCTGCTGTCTTTGCTTCAGCAGACTGTGGCGCTGCTATACCCAAAAGGCAAGCTGTGAGCAGGGTGACACCTATCATTTTGTTCATAGTATCCTCGCTTTTTGAGAGTAGTCGTAATTCCTTACCCAATTTACGAGGTTTAGAATAATATTTTTTGAGAATATGGCCTCTTTTCTGGTGGTCTAAAGACTTGTATAATTATTACATATCGGGAAAGAGGATGAAGGAGCATTGCCGTGACTAAACCAAAGCTATTCATTGGATCTTCCAGGGAGTCTATACGTTATGCAAGAGCGATTCATGAGCAGCTGAAGAGGGATGCTGAAGTGCATCCTTGGTATGCCAACGCTTTTCGGGCGAATGAATACACTATGGAGGCGTTGGAGCGAAATTTGGATGAGAGCGATTTTGCCGTATTTGTGTTCTCGCCAGATGATGTCGCCAAAATCCGTGGTAAATATTATTATGTGACCCGCGATAATACGGGGTTTGAAATGGGTTTGTTTTGGGCTAGATTACGGCGCAGCCGTGTTTTTTGTCTAGTGCCTGATCAGGTAACTGCGCGTGATGATCTCATCCCTGGAGAAAATGTAGAAGAATATCATCTGCTATCTGATTTAGCGGGAATTACATCTTTAGAGTATGAAGTACATCACGATAATCCTACGGCTGCTGTGGATGTGAGCTGTGGTAAGATTATTGATAGTATTCAAGAGCGTGGAAGATTCCGTGACCCGCTTAAAGATTTAGAGCAGCTAAGGATGGATTTAAGGCGCAAGGAAAGTATCCTTCATTTTTTTTGGCAATATAATAGTAATGTGACCATCTCCGAGAATGGAGAGAAGTATCACGCACTTAGTGAGGCGATACGCAATTCCTTTTTACCTCCGAAGCATTGTCGTGTAATCGGTGCAGCCATCTGGCAGGCACAAGAGAAGGAACAACTTGTTCAGGTGGGGGGGAATGTCGGACGCGGTCACTCCTATCCCTTGTCTGTAACGAAAGGGAATGAGAAGCAGCCTAGTGTGGTAGATGCATTTTTATCGAGTAAATGGACTTTTTTTCAACGCACGGAAGTTGCAGAGGTATATATCCTATGCTATCCTCTAGGTAAGAAGTATGTTCTTTCCGTTCATTTCTCAGGAAGTGATGGATTATCTGCAGATGATCTTAAGGCGGTAGTTGGGAATAATCAGGATTTATTCCGTACCATCAATCATTTAGTAGGAGAGGATTCAGCATGAAGAGAATAAAAGGTATTAACAGCTTATCCGATGCTGTTCTCCGATCTGCGAGTGGTGGGAGCAGGAGTGCAGGCGGCGATGACAAAAGCACCAAAAGAAAAGCAGGCTCGAGTCATTCTGCTCAGCAGCCAGCTTCAGCTCAGATTTATACTGCACCTTCTTTGGACGGCGGAGACGACGAATATAAGAAGCTTATCAGCGGAAAAGTAGATAATAATAAACCATCCTTTGCGTGATTTTTTTTATAAAAAGGGGGCCTCAGCCGTTGGCTTGAGGGCCCCTTTTTGGTATTCCATTCTAACGGCTGTTCTTCTTGGCGATCTCACGCCGTACGACAGGTGCAACCTCTGTTGCCAAAAGTTCAATGGCTTTGGCTACCTTAGCGTAAGGAAGGCCGCCGATATCGAGCTGAGTCATAAAGCGGCTATGACCGAACAGCTCATGCTGATAGAGAATTTTTTCGATAATTTGCTGCGGGCTGCCCACAGCCATCGTGTTATCAGCAGATACATATTGCCCAAAGTCCTCACGAGACACCTTGTACTCTTGACCCGGTTTTGGACTGATAGAGTTACGGTAACTATAGTAGTAAGAGTAATATTCATCCAAAGCCTGCTGTGAGGTTTCAGCAATGTAGCCGTGGCTAGTGATCGCAATCTTTAGATCCTCAGGTGGATGTCCTGCTTGAATTCCGGCACGCCGATAGGTTGCGGCAAGCTCTTGAAAAGGCTCTGGACTGCCGCTTAGGATGGCGATAGCCATTCCGGTCCCGAGCATCCCGGCCTTCTCCGCGCTTTCTGGAGAACCGCCTACACCAATCCAGAGCGGAAGATTCTCTTGCAATGGACGTGGAGCAATCTCCGAATCCTTCAGAGATGAACGGAAGGAGCCCTCCCAGTTCATAACTTCATGTTTGTTAAGCTCCAAGAGTAAATTGATGTTCTCGGAGAATAGACGGTGATAATCTTCAAGCTCATACCCGAAGAGCGGAAAAGACTCCACAAAAGCACCACGCCCCGCAATAATCTCTGCACGTCCATTCGACAGCAAATCAAGTGTGGCGAAATCCTCGAACACCCGTACAGGATCAATGGTACTTAATACGGTTGTTGCGCTCGTTAGTTTAATTCTGTTAGTAACCTGAGAAATGGCAGCCAGCACCACTGGCACCGAAGAAATTACAAAATCAAGACGGTGATGCTCACCTACACCAAATACATCAAGTCCCGCCTCATCTGCCAGCTTAGCTGCAGCTACAACTTCGTCGAGACGTTGTTTTGGACTGATCTTTTTCCCTGTATGACAATCCGCTACGATGTCTCCTAAGGTATAGATACCAAATTCAAAATCGGATGCTGGTGCTGCGGTTGCTTCGTTACTCATGCTCACAAACCCCTTGTTATTCATATATTTGCTAAAGCCTGTCCGTGTATGGAGGAATGTGATTATTATAACACAATGACTTACAAAATGTAAGTTTGTGAGTAAATGTTTTGATTTCTTCTATTGTTTTTGACAAAATGGAATAATAATCCATAAGGATTATGTCCTGCTCGTCCAATATTATTATATTTGATTTTAAGAAGCTATCCAAATGAGGCAGTTACTTATACGAGGAGGAGTTTGGTGGTGAGAGGAACAATATTGAAATCTTATCTTCGTACTGCAGTTATTGGTTTAGGGGTATTGCTTATGGTAAATCCGGTACAAGCAGCTGCGGTTGATCCACACACCTCTTTTATAGGCTCGAATGGTGATGATTACTATGCAAACCTGCCTGCTGCGAAGGTTGAATGGTCAACAACAATGGATTTGCCAGCTTTGAAAGATGTACCGTCGGATTATATCATGGGTAAGGGTGTTGTTGCAGTTGGCGCGGGCAAAGCTTTTATCCTTCAAAAGGGTCAGCTTTTAGCGATTAACGTCCAGACTGGAAAAGTAATGTGGAAATACGGCTCCAAATTAAAAACGCCGCTGCTCTATCAGGATGGCGTGGCTTACGTCACTTCGGAGGCAGGTACGATCTATGCAGTTAACGCGGCTACGGGCAAAAATAAATGGAGCTCATCGGCGACCAGTAAAGGTGTTAGTAAATTGGTAATTGATAAAGAGCAGCTATTTGCTGCTAATGGCGATATTCAAGCCTACAATCTGAAAGATGGCAAGTTGCAGTGGCGCGATAATTTCAGCGAAATGCTGTTTGAACCATTTATGGTTGAGGGGAATCTGGTGCTAGCTCAAAACTCAGAATCCGGAGCATATACGTATGACATTTTACATGCGTTTGATCGAACAACAGGTAAAGAGCTTTGGAGTAGTGATAATCATAGTCTTCCGATTGCAGCAGATGGGACTACGCTTATCTCACAACGGGAAGCTACATTGGTAGACCCTCTTCCTTTGACGACACTCGATCATTTGGATATGAAGACAGGTAAGCTTGTAAAGGCTGTAGAGTATAACCCCGCTCATATAGATCCTAATCATCCGAAACCAGAAGAAGAATATATGACTAGCGGAGGCAGAGCCTGGATCATTGGGGACAGGATATATATTGGGGGACAAAAAGGAGTCTATGGCTACCCAGTAAATGTTGATCCAGCTGCCGTAACACGAGATAATTATTCGTATGAATCCATCGGAGCTAAGTTATCCTACGCGGCGGGTCCTTATGATGGAAGAATTCTTTTTAGTAACGAACAGAGCATCTATGGTGTTAAAATGTCTAATAAATCTGTGTTCCAGTACGGAGGAATCAGCAATCCGATTGCCCGCTTCGATCTGCTCGGACATGGCATGTATGTTGCCCAGACCGATGGGAAATTGGTTGCTATTGATCTAATTACCGCCAAACCGATCGTGCAGCTCAAAACATCTGGTAGAGTATTCGGCCCAACCTTGCTGGAGGATGGGATGATTATTGTGCAGAGTAAAGGGAAGTTAACTGCTTTCAAGGAGCCTCAGGCTCTGAAAATGAAATAATCGAATCCACAACGGCTCTCCGATAAACATCCGGCAGAGTCGTTTTTTAGTGGAATGATTCCACAATCCCAGTGCGAAAAATACAAATCTATTTTATGATAATAAGGTTATAGGATGAGTAGACTGTAAGTTAACGAAATTACATAGAAGGACCGAGGGATATTATGGAACAGCAAGCGGTTTGGGCGATAGGTATTTTTCTGCTGATTTATGGACTTATTATTTCCGAAAAGATTCACCGTACCATTCTGGCGATGTTAGGAGCTATCGTCATGATAGCGATGGGCATTGTGGATCAGGAGACGGCACTACAGCACATCGATTTTAATACTATAGGATTGCTTGTAGGGATGATGATGATTGTAGGGATTACCGCTGAGACGGGTCTCTTTAAATACGCAGCTGTGAAATCAGCTAAGTTGGCGAAGGGGAAGCCGAAGAGAATACTGATTGCTTTGTTTGTGATTACCGCAGTGGCTTCGGCCTTTTTGGATAATGTGACGACAGTGCTGCTTATGGTGCCAGTCACCTTCAGTATTACAAGACAACTGCGCATACACCCGCTGCCTTTTTTGATGTCACAAATTATCGCATCTAATGTAGGGGGAACGGCAACCTTGATCGGAGACCCGCCTAATATCATGATTGGCAGTGCGGTTAAGGAGCTGACCTTCATGGCTTTTATTAGCAATCTGACACCCGTGATTATCATCATTGTTTTGGCGTATATCCCGCTGCTGTTATTGATGTTCGGTAAACAAATTAAAACTACACCTGAACTGCAGCAGAGCATCATGGACATGGATGAGAAGGTTATGATTACGGATCATAAGCTGCTGCGAAAATGTTTGATCGTACTGGCAATTACGATTGCCGGGTTCTTTTTACATCAGGCGTTACATTTGGAGTCCGCTACGGTTGCGCTGGCTGGTGCATTTTTACTGCTGCTGCTGACCGGAGGGGAACATATGCTGGAAAAAGCTTTTCACAGCGTGGAATGGATTACGATCTTCTTTTTTATCGGACTGTTCGTGTTGGTGTCAGGGCTTGTAGAGACAGGTGTGATTGCAGAGCTGGCAGCAAAAGCGATTGAAATAACGAATGGTGATGTGCTGATGAGCTCAATGATGATTTTATGGGTCAGCGCCATTACCTCGGCATTTCTGGATAACATCCCTTTTGTAGCAACTATGATCCCGCTGATTCAGGAGATGGGCAATATGGGGATCAGCAATTTGGAGCCGTTATGGTGGAGTTTGGCTTTAGGCGCTTGTCTGGGTGGGAATGGCACATTGATTGGTGCGAGTGCTAATTTGATCGTGGCGGGTTTGGCAGGAAAAGAGGGGTACCCGATTACATTCATGAAGTATTTGAAGGTCGGATTTCCTTTAATGCTGTTGTCCATTGTGATCTCCAGCGTGTATTTATATTTAAGATATCTGATGTAAGCAGCGTTACTAAGAGCCGGGGGAGCGATATGCTTGAAGTGATATTTTGAAACGGTAGAAGTTGTGGAGGAAGTAGAAGGAGTAGGAGTAGTGGAAGTAGTGGAAGTAGTGGAAGTAGTGGAAGTAGAGGAAGTAGAGGAAGTAGAGGAAGTAGAGGAAGTAGAGGAAGTAGAGGGAGTAGTGGGAGTAGTGGAAGTAGAGGAAGTAGTGGGAGTAGAGGGGGTAGAGGAAGTAGTGGGAGTAGAGGAAGTAGCGGAAGTTGAGGAAGTAGTGGAAGTAGATGCAGAAGTATAAGTAACAAGTGGAGGCAAAATGCAGATTTTGAAGCGGTAGACATAGGTTGGAGTGACGGTGGGAGCATATAAGTGTATTTTGTACAGTTATAACTCATCGAATAAATTGTCCCCAAAAAATAGCTGTATTCAGTACACTTATTTTCATGATTTCCTCAGCTAAAGGTGATTTTTCTGGATTTTAATTGTATAGAATACAGTTATATTCAGGACAACCCCTTTTTTATACGAAATAAGTGTACAGAATGCAACTAAATCAAAGATTGGGTTTAGATTCGGTAATTAAAATATACGGGAGGGGATGCGGAGGAGTTATTCCGAGGTTTACCCAAAGTCGACTTAACCCTACGCAATGCAGATAAACAAGCAGGCAGTGTTTCTCCAATATCTGGAGGCTCACTGCCTGCTTGTTTTTTACATTAGAAAGGGCTGTTTAAGGAGTATGGCTTCCAAAATACTGGTAAGTTCCTTTGGGATATTGATTCCACTCGCCCTCAAGTGAATACTGCTGTGATCCAGTGTATATACCAGATTTACGGACAATAGTTCCACCTGTGGAGAGGAATTGCTGAGTAGAGGTAGGGTCACCGAGAACATCCACGATTTGGCCGTTTTTCTTCAGTACTAATGCTGTAATATTATATGTTTTTGGATTATATAGACTCAGTTCATCATTGTAATAGGAGATATTCATTAAATCAAATGCGTCCCCAAAAGTAGAATCTATAAACATATACGGCATTGCTACAGGTACAGGAAATAATGGCCGGGAATAAACCTGTTTGGTTTGGGTGGCTTTCATAAATTGGTGAACTTCAAGGGTGTAACCTTCTGCTTTTCCTGCGGGATTACCATTTCCTTTATAGTACAGCTCAACTGCGATTCTGCCGTCACCGCCGTCCAGATACTCTGAGAAGAATAGCTCAGAGGTACCCTGTGAAGCCACGCTTATAGATAATACAACCGCTTTGCCATCAGAACCTACTATCCATACCGTTCCTGGACTTGTAGGACCATTCCATATAGCTCCATTCAGAGTTGCAGGTCCGCTCAATGAACCTGTGCTGCTTTCTGTATACACTTTAAATTGACTCTGATTAGGAATCAGCTTGGAAATATCGAAGGAAATATTGGATACACCTTGCTTGGTGGTTATTGGCACAAAGCCGTTGTTTACAAGCTGGGCTGTAATCAAGGTGAAAGTTGAGGTAGCTGAACCTCCTTTATCATCCGTTGCTGTGAGGGTCACTAAACCACTAGCTGAACTATTAGCTGCCGGAGTTATCGTCAGAGTGTTGCCATTAAGGCTAAGTGTACCAGCATTTACGTTATCTATAGAAGCTGAATAAGTAAGCATGTCATTGTCGGGATCTTGAAAAAGCTGGGCCAGATCAAATGTACGTGGTGCAGTGATACCTGGTGTTAAGAGTTGAGTAGTGATTCCAGATATCGCAATTGGTGGCTGATTAGACGTTACAGTGAATGCAAAAGTAGCAGTGTTAACGCCACCTTGGCCGTCCATTGCTGTTATTGTAATCATGGCTGTGCCTGAATCGACCGGCACAAGGTTGAGATGATTCCCATTTACAGATACAGTGGCAACGCTAGCGTCAGAGGATGCAGCTGCGAATGTAAGCGGGTCGCCGTCCGGATCAATGAACACATTACTGATGTCGACGTTTTGGACACCACTTGTGATCAGAGCAGATATTGGATCAATATTATTTTGCACGACTGGTGCATGGTTCACCGGAGTAGGACTAGGAGTCGCTACGGGAGTAGGCTCAGGAGTCAGCACCGGAGTAGGGCTAGGAGTCGCTACGGGAGTAGGTTCAGGAGTAGGCGCCGGAGTAGGCTCAGGAGTCGCCACCGGAGTAGGACTAGGAGTCGCGACTGGAGTAGGCTCAGGAGTCGTCACCGGAGTAGGGCTAGGAGTCGTCACCGGAGTAGGGCTAGGAGTCGCGACCGGAGTAGGACTAGGAGTCGTCACCGGAGTAGGACTAGGAGTCGCTACGGGAGTAGGCTCAGGAGTCGTCACCGGAGTAGGACTAGGAGTCGGCGCCGGAGTAGGACTAGGAGTCGCGACTGGAGTAGGCTCAGGAGTCGTCACCGGAGTAGGACTAGGAGTCGCGACCGGAGTAGGACTAGGAGTCGCCACTGGAGTAGGACTAGGAGTCGCTACGGGAGTAGGGCTAGGAGTCGTCACCGGAGTAGGGCTAGGAGTCGTCACCGGAGTAGGACTAGGAGTCGTCACCGGAGTAGGCTCAGGAGTCGCGACCGGAGTAGGACTAGGAGTCGCTACGGGAGTAGGCTCAGGAGTCGCCACTGGAGTAGGACTAGGAGTCGCTATCGGAGTAGGCTCAGGAGTCGGATCGCTCACGGCGTTAGCAGACGTGGACGAAGTATATGCAGGAGCAACGGCTCCAGATGCATTTTGAACCGTTTGGATATTATTTTGAATGGCTGTGTAATTTGTTATGAAATGTGAAGGCAGACTCATGCCAGGCAACTGCAGATTTTGAATAGACAAGGAGGGATCGATGGTGATCCTAGCGCCACCTTCAACTATTTTTAAGGTTTGCAGGGAACCGCTGCCATGAATAGTAACTGGAGTTATAGAATCCACAATGATCTGCCCAACTTGGCCCTGAAAAGTTATACTCGAAACGCCATTTTTAATCTTCAAATCACCGGTAACATTGCCTTTAATAACAACATCATTTCCAGAAATATTGAGCAAAGAACCGGAGGGTAAGCCGGAGGTATTTAGTTGAACCCCTTTTTGTACAATTTCAAGCTCTTGCAAACCATCTACATGACGATTCAAGGAATTGAACTTAAGGACAGCTCCTCTTAAAGCATCATGGTTGCTATCACCCATTAATTCTTTGAGTGTACCTTCAATGAGGTAAGGCGTGCCATTGATCGTTACGAAATCTCCATCTATATTGTCGATCGTTGCAGTTTGTTGTTCTTCTTTAAAAATATTCAGCAGAAAAGAAGCCATATCCTGCCGCTGAACAGTACCTTTGGGGCTGAACATATCTTCAGGAGAGTCTATAAGTTTAAGACGTAGTGCGACATCAGTATACTCTTTTGCCCAATTGCTGATTGTGGATTCGTCATTAACCTTGTTGGCTTGTCCGCCTTGTGCTCCAGTTCCGCGGATGGCACGTACAAATATAACTGCAAGCTCTTCTCTAGTTACAGGTCTGGATGGATTAAAATTACCTGTAAGATCACCCTCCATAAATCCTGCCTTTTTAACAGCCTCAATAGCGGAGACACTCCAACTGGAATCAGATACGTCTCTAAAGGAAGAAGCGGAATTCACTGAGGAATCTAGCTTTAAGGTCTTCGCTAAAATGGCTGCCAGCTCTTGGCGAGTCATAGTCGCAGTGGGTCTGAATTGTCCATTGGGATCGCCTTTAAGCAATCCTAGACGAGCAGCCTCGAGGATTGCGGCACTTTTCGTCTGTTGTATTTCGGTTAAATCGGAGAACGGTGGAGTGATTTCAGCTGCAGATGCATAGAGAGTACCACCGAACAAGGTGTTAAGGGCAACAAGTGTTGCTCCCCATTTTAATGATATGCTTTTCAAGCAAAAGCCCCTTCCTTAGAACCAATTTGTCATAAGCTTACTTCATTATATCGACGCAAAAGCAAAGTTTTTTAATACTTTCATCCTACTAAAAGTGATTAAATTCATTGCTTTTCTAACTTATGAACTAGAAATAACTCCACTTCTGTTCCATAAAAGGGCTTGTTTTTTGTTGACAGCTTATAAAATCGATGATATTTTAAATATTATAATTCCAATTGATTTACTTTGAATAATGATTGCCGACTGTTCCTACAGAGGTATTGCGAATGTAAAAACGCAATGCCTCTGTTTTTTTGTCCATACAGATTAAAGGAGGGGTCAAGGTGGGAGAAGCGTTGCTGTCTATTTCGAACCTAAATAAACGTTTTGAGTCTGCCGGTGGTCATGTTCAAGCACTCCATAATGTAGATCTCCATGTACAGGAGGGCGAATTTATTACAGTCATCGGCCCCAGCGGCTGTGGAAAAAGTACACTATTACGCATCGTAGCCGGTCTGGATAGCGGGTACACTGGCAGTGTCACCCTGGAAGGGGCGGAGATTGGGGGTCCTGGGATCGATAAGGGTTTTATTTTTCAGGAGCATCGCCTCTTTCCCTGGCTTACCGTTGAGAAGAATATTGCCTCTGATTTACCGCTAGGGAACAAGGAGGTTAGGCGGAAGGTCGATGAATTGATTGATCTGGTGAAGTTAAATGGATTTGAGAAATCTTATCCCCGCGAGTTGTCGGGAGGGATGGCCCAGCGGGTGGCAATAGCTCGTGCACTTCTGCGCAATCCGAAAATACTGCTGCTGGACGAACCGTTTGGTGCACTGGATGCATTCACTCGGGCTCATATGCAGACGGTATTGCTGGACATTTGGCGGGCTAACCAAACAACCATGATTTTTGTGACACATGATATTGATGAGGCTGTGTTCTTGGGGAATCGGGTAGTGATTCTAGAGCCGCGTCCCGGGAAAATACGTAAAATTGTACCGATAGATTTACCGTATCCACGGAAAAAAACAACGACATCCTTTCAAGAGCTGCGTTTGAAGGTGTTGAATTATTTTGAAAAGGTAGATGAGTTAGAGCTTACAGACGGAGCCGGAATATAAAATAGGTCGACCATACCCATGGAGACTTTCGAAGGCATTAACATTCGAGGGTCTCTTTCTGTTTATTTAAAGTGATTGTAAAGCTGAAAAAAGGTGGGTTCAAAGTATGACAAATCGGGCTGTAGTCATAAGAACTTCCGGAAGACCCGGAAAGGTGGCAACACTAGGACTTGGTCTTTTGCTGCCGGGCAGTGTGCTAATTCTGTGGCAGACGCTCGGGCATTATGGAATGATCTCGGAGATGCTGTTCCCTACGCCGTATACGATTGCGGAATCTTTTGTAACTTTAGCGGCTTCAGGCGATCTGTGGCCGAACTTTAGAATCAGCTTGGTCAGAGCCTTTTCTGGATTCCTGCTAGGTGGTGGACTGGGTCTGCTGTTAGGACTTCTCGTAGGCCTGTTCCGCAGATCGGAGAAGCTGTTAGATCCTTCCCTGCAAATGATCCGCATGATTCCCAGTCTGGCGGTAGTACCGCTGTTCATTTTATGGTTCGGGATCGGTGAGGAGTCGAAGGTGCTATTGATTGCTAAGGGAGCTTTTTTCCCACTTTATATCAATACGTTCATGGGAATTCGCGGCGTGGATAACAAGCTGTTCGAAGTTTCCCGGGTACTTGGCTTCAGCCGATTGAAGCAGATTGGCAGGTTAGTACTTCCAGCAGCGCTGCCGAACATTATTCTTGGAGTGCGTCTCTCTCTAGGGCTTTCTTGGCTGGGGTTAGTAGTGGCAGAGCTTATTGCATCTACCTCAGGCATTGGATACATGATGTCCGACGCGCGTCAATTCGCGGACACACCAGTGGTGTTCGTGGGAATTATTATTTTTGCCGTAGCTGGATTGTTGAGTGATTCCATTGTTCGTTACATTGAACGACGGTTGTTGAGATGGCAAGACAGTTATCGCGGATAACCTTGAACGCTCATTAAACAAAAGGGGGATGCACCATGAGCGATGGAGTAGAAGCTATTATCAAAAATACTAAAAGAGCCAGAGAAACGCTGGATAGCAGCGGCACAGCTCCTTTATCCAAGAAGACACCGAAGAAACCTGCAATACAAGTTGCATGGAAACCCCTGCTCTCTGATTGGGGAATGGGTGCAATTATCCCGGTGGTGACGTTAGTCCTTTGGCAGCTGGCAGGGAGTACGGGGCTGGTCTCCGCAACCTTTTTGCCGACTCCGCTTTCGATTGCAAGAGCTTTTACCGACTTGTTGGTTACTGGAGAGTTAACTCATCATCTGGGTGTCAGCATGGGTAGGGCGGGCATCGGATTTCTTATTGGAGGTGTGTTGGGTCTTCTATTCGGCGTACTGACTGGCTTGTTTCGCAGTGTAGAATATGTGCTCGATCCTAGCGTACAAGTGCTTAGGCTTGTTCCCCATTTAGCTATAGCGCCGCTCATTATTCTCTGGTTCGGGTTTGGAGAGATGTCAAAAGTTGTGATCATTATGACAGGCTCATTTTTTCCGCTCTATATTAATACGTTTATGGGCATCCGCAATGTGGACAATAAATTGTTCGAAGTAGCTCGTGTATTGGGATTCAGTCCATATCAGAAGCTGCGCAGGCTTATACTCCCGGCGGCGCTGCCTGGAATTTTGTTAGGGCTAAGGTTGTCGCTGGCTGTAGCTTGGATTGGTTTGGTTGTAGCAGAGCTTATTGGATCACAGTCAGGTATTGGGTTTCTTATCAATGAAGCGAAGCAGAACTCTAATACAGAGGTTGTATTCGTAGGCATTATTATTTTCGCAATTGTCGGTAAGCTGATCGATTCCTTGTTCCGGATTATTGAACGAAAGTTCCTGTTCTGGCGAGATAGTTACGAAGGCTAAACAAACTGAGGAGGTCTTAAACATATGAGTGGATCGGTGAAAAAAGGATCGGTGAATTTGGTGGCAGACGTGCTCGTTATCGGAGGAGGTCCGGCAGGAACGTGGGCAGCCCTTACTGCATCAGCGAAGGGAGCCAAAGTAATCCTTGCAGATAAAGGGTACTGCGGTTCAAGTGGGGCAACGGCACCGTCGGGAACGGGAGTCTGGTATGTGAAGCCGGATGAGAAGCTCCGGAAAGAGGCAAAAGCAAGTCGTTATGCGCTTGGCGGGCAGCTGGCTGAATCTCGCTGGATGGACCGGGTGCTGGATCAAACCTATGCCAATATGAACAAGCTGGGTGTTTCCGGTTATCCATTCCCTGTAGATGAGCAGGGCAATCAATTCCGAAGAAGTCTGCAAGGACCGGAATATATGAAATTAATGCGTAGGCTGGTGAAAAAGGCAGGCGTTAAAATTCTAGATCACAGCCCAGCCTTGGAACTCCTGGCAGATGAGCATGGCGTAGCTGGAGCGGCTGGAGTTCATACCCAGAGTGGAGAAACCTGGACTGTTCAGGCAGGAGCAGTCGTCATTGCTACCGGAGGCTGCGCCTTCCTAAGCAAGGCACTTGGCTGCAACGTGTTGACCGGAGATGGCTATCTCTTCGCTGCTGAGGCTGGGGCGAATCTGTCCGGCATGGAATTCTCCAATGCCTATGCGATCTGCCCTACGTTCTCTTCGGTGACCAAGACGGCGTATTACAGCTATGCCAGCTTTTATTATGAGGATGGAAGCGTTGTGGAGGGAGCCGGTTCCAAGAAGGGCCGTTCTGTAATTGCCCGGAATCTGTTGGCAGGTAATCAGGTGTACGCCAAGCTGGATGGGGCACCAGAGGATTTGAGACCGCTGCTGCGGGTGGCGCAGACGAACTTTTTCCTTCCTTTTGACCGCCAGGGAATTGATCCGTTCAAGGATGCGTTTCCGGTTACTTTGCGGCTCGAAGGCACGGTTCGGGGGACGGGTGGCATCCATATTACAGATGAAAGCTGCGGCACAGGTGTTCCCGGACTTTACGCGGCAGGAGATGCGGCTACCCGCGAGCTGATTTGCGGAGGTTTTACTGGCGGTGGCAGCCATAATGCGGCGTGGGCGATGTCTTCAGGTTCTTTTGCTGGTGAAGGAGCTGCTGTCTATGCACAGAGTCTGGGGTCGCACGCTGCGCAGCGTAGTCCAGTCGGCTTATCGTCATCACCACTGGTGCATCAGGAAGTGAAGCCGGGAGTGGCAGCCCAAACAGCAGAGTATGTGTCTGCTGTACAGGCTGAGGTGAAGCCGTATGACATCAATTTGTTCCGGACAGAACAAGGGCTGACGTCTGCACTAGATCGTCTGGATGGATTGTGGAAAGAGCAACGAAGCCGCGAAATTCAGCGTACGCCAGAAGGGGTCAAGGCACGGGAAGCCGAAGCCATGACCGCAACAGCCCGCTGGATGTACAATTCTGCACTTGCTCGTACAGAGACGAGAGGCATGCATAAGCGTGAGGATTTCAAAGCTACAGATCATGGCCAGCATCACCGCTTGATCAGTGGCGGATTAGATCAGGTATGGGTGAAGACGGAAGCCGTGGCTAAGGAGGGTGTTCTATCGTGATTGAGGTGATCAGCGCTGCCAGATGTGTAGAGTGCAACCAATGTGTATCTGTCTGCCCGACTAATGTTTTCGAACGGGTAGAGGATGGCATTCCTGTTATTGCCCGGCAGAGTGATTGCCAGACTTGCTTTATGTGTGAGCTGTATTGTCCTGTCGATGCTCTCTACGTTGCACCAGACTCTGAGAATATTATCGGTGTGACAGAAGCGGAACTTCAGGAGCAGGGACTACTTGGCGGTTATCGTGAAAAAGTAGGCTGGGGTAAGGGCAGGCAGCCTGTAGCAAGCCATGACTTTATGTATAAATTGGCGTCGAGGGCAGGGTTCTGAGCTGGATCAAGATTTAAATAAATAGCATAAACCTAGGGGGAGAAACAATGAAACAAGCGTACAGAGAGATTCAAGGGAAACGTTCTAGGAAGATTCGGTTTGCACTTTTAACTACAATTATGATGGCCATGCTGGTGCTTCAGGCTTGCGGAAATAATACGGGCGGCAATGGAGCATCTGCCTCCGGGGGATCAAATACGGAGAAGGCGGGAGAAGGGGCCACGAGCACGAGCAATGTTCCAGCGGTATTGAACTTTGGGTTTATCGGTTCCAACAAATTGAATGTGCCCGGCGGTGCAGAGGGTTGGGGCTTTTATAAAGGGATTATTCAAGAAGAGTTGAAGAAATACGGCATTACTGAAGTGAAGCTTACTGGCTTTCCAAACGGTCCGGATCAGACAGAATCCTTGATTAGTGGTCGGCTGGATATCGGCAGCCTTGGAGATACACCTGCTATTATTGCCTACGCTTCTGGAGCCAAGACCCGTCTGATTTCACAATCTTCCGCGAACACGATTGGTTATTTGATCGGCAAGAAGGATGGGCCCAAGACGGTGAAAGATCTGCAAGGTAAAACTATCGCGATTCAAAAAGGCTCCTTCATGCACCGTTATGTAGTTGGATTACTACAGGAAGAAGGCGTGACCGACTACAAACTCGTGCATATGCTCATTCCTGATGCTACTGCAGCTTTAGCCCGTGGAGATGTAGATGCTACAACAAATCTAGGTGTTCCTGCGCTGAAGCTGATTGACCAAGGTTACACTCACTTGGATGATGCTTCGAAGCACCCGAACCTGCTTGGTTCTAGCGCAACAGTTGTGTCTGAGGATTATCTGGCGAAATTCCCTGATTTTCCGAAGGTATGGAACGAAGCTAGAGAGAAAGCCTTGGCAGACTTGAAGCAGCATGAAGATGAGTATTATCAATTTCTGGCTGAAATCGGAGATACAACGCCTGAGCTGGCGAAGCAAGTGAATCCGATTAGTGATATCAAGGATACTGCGTTCACTGATGAAGGAACAAAGCTGCTGGACGGTACCAAAAACTTCCTCGTAGAAGAGAAGTTAGCGAAAAAAGACTTCAATATTAGCGATTGGCAGCTGAAATAAAGTTGCTTAAAAGCTGCTTTAATTGAACTTAAGATTCTTCTGTAAAGGTAATTGAGTGACTGCGGTGAATGTTTGGACTTTCGGCCGCCTCTCCGCCACTCCTCCCTTTAGTGATTTTTAAGTTCAACTAACTCAGCTAATGGTGTAGGAGGAAAAAATATGTCGCAGCTTAAGAAGGAAATGACAGTGGATGTCCTCGTGCTTGGCGGAGGTCCTGCTGGGGCGTGGTCGGCATGGAGTGCAGCCTCGCAAGGTGCAAAGGTAGTCCTGGCGGATAAGGGCTACTTGGGCACTAGTGGCGCAACTGCACCTGGAGGAACAACGTTGCTCGTTATCCCTCCCATTGCCGAGCTGCGGGAGCAGGCAGTGCAGGCCAGACTTAAGGCCGGCGGATATTTGTCGGAGAATGCTTGGATTCACCGGGTGTTGGATCAGGTCGAACAGAACCTGGCTCAAGTGGAGCAGTGGGGGTATCCCTTTCCGAAGGATGGAGAAGGAAACTCACTGCGCACTCACCTCCATGGACCAGAATATATGCGGATTATGCGAAAAGTTGTGCGCAAAGCAGGGGTCACAATCCTCGATCAGTCACCAGCGCTGGAACTTCTTCACGATGAACACGGTGTTGGTGGAGCGCGTGGGATCAACCGCCTGACAGGAGAGTCCTGGGAAGTGAAGGCAAATGCCGTTGTGATGGCTACCGGCGGCTGTGCTTTTCTCAGCAAAGGTCTTGGTTGCAACGTGCTGACAGGGGAAGGATTGTTGATGTCCGCAGAGGTGGGAGCTGATCTCTCGGGCATGGAATTCAGCCGCCAATATGCGCCAAGCTTTGCGGACGGAACCGTAACACGTGGCCGTATGCTGGCTTGGGCCACTCTCTATGACGCGGACGGTCATCCGTTGCATAGAGGGGATCGGACCTTTGGCAGCATTCCTGAGCTGATGCTGAAGGGTCCGGTTTACGCTTCGCTGGATCTGGCAGACACCGCGGAGAAACAGGATTTCCTGCGCAAAGCGCATCCGATTTTCTTTATGCCGCTGGAGCGGGCGGGAATTGATGCGTTTAAGCAGAAATTCCCGCTCACCCTGCGCTATGAGGGCACGATGCGCGGGACTGGGGGTCTGCGCTTGAGCGGTACGGATTGCCAGACGACCGTGCCCGGACTCTATGCGGCCGGTGATGCCGCATCTCGCGAGAAAGTGACCGGCGCCATCTCCGGCGGCGGGGCTTATAACGCTTCCTGGGCCATGTGCAGCGGAAGCTGGGCTGGACAGGGAGCCGCGCAGCATGCGCTGTCCTGCCGAGGACAGGCGAACAGCCGCAAGCTGACCGCAGCGGGACGCTACGGGCTGGCGGCTGGCGCCGATGCCTCGGAAACGCTGGAGGTGAAGCCGCTAATCGCGGCAATCCAGCGTGAAATCTTGCCGCTGCAGATCAATTATTTCCGCAGCGAGCCGGGCATTTCTTCAGCCTTGAAGCGGCTGAATGCCTTGATGCCCTATTTGAACGGGCAGGCTCCTGCCAGCGTTCAGGGCATCGTGCAATCACGTGAAGCCGCGGCTATGCTCGCGGTCGGCAGGTGGATGTACACCGCGGCACTCGCCCGGAAAGAGACCCGCGGACTGCAAAAGCTAGCGGAATATCCGGAGCTTGATCCGCGCCAGACTCACCGGCTGATCTTATCCGGTATTCAACATATAAGCGTCAGTACAGAGGCTGTGCCCCATGCTCATGAACTGAATGCGCTGAAGGAGGGGCAAGCGATATGATCGAATTAATCAGCTTGGAGCGTTGTGTTGGTTGTAAGCTGTGTACGAAAGTATGTCCGACGAACGTATTCGAAATGCAGGGGAAGATTCCGGTCATTGCCCGTCAGGAAGATTGCCAGACCTGTTTCATGTGTGAAGCTTATTGTCCTGTAGATGCTTTATACGTGGCACCACAGGCGGATCAGCTGATCGGTGTAAATGAGGAGGTGCTGATTCAGTCAGGTGTGTTGGGAAGCTGGCGTGCTGAAATCGGCTGGGGACCTGGTGCGAATGGTTCGATGGCGGAGAGGGACACGACTCCTTATTTTGAAGTGTTTACCGAGCAGTACCGAACATGATTAAGCAGATGCTTAAACCCAAAAAATCCGCCCGAAAGCTGGGCGGATATTTCATATATTAGAAACTTATAGCAGGGCTTCGATAGCTGGTTCAATATCCAGCGGGTCCACCGTAGATTCGAATCTAGTGACCACATTGCCTTCGCGATCAATCAGGAATTTAGTGAAGTTCCACTTGATTTCGTCATTGTTCAGAGCCTCTGGATCTTTGTCTTCAAGCATGCTTTGCAGCAGCTTTCCTGAAGAATGGTTGATGTCGAACCCTTCAAATCCAGCCTGTTCTGTTAGGTAGGTGAAAAGAGGGTGTTTAGCTTCGCCTTTTACGTCAACCTTTTCAAAGAGTGGGAAGGTTACCCCGTAATTGATTTGGCAAAATACATTAACCTCTTCATTGCTGCCGGGTTCTTGCTCTCCAAATTGATTGGAAGGAAAGCCGAGAATTTGGAGGCCGCGTTCCTCGTACCGATCATAAAGCTTTTGCAGATCTGAATATTGGTGGGTAAATCCGCACTTACTTGCTGTATTCACTATCAGTAGCACTTTACCTTTGTATTGCTCTAGCTCGATATCTTTTCCCCGAATACTGCGTGCTGAATATTGATAAATGCTCATGGCTGCTACATCCCTTCAGTTATCTATGCTTTTTGAAAAAGAACAGGAAATATTTATAATAATTAAATTGTAAACAATTCAATTATCGCTGTCAAACAATACAGCTTGAAGGAATTGGAACCGTAATTGCCAGGTTGGAATAGGATAGATAATGGGTATGGATCAGTCAAAAAAATTTATTGCGTTAAAGCTACTCTGCGTTCCATTATTATCTTGCATCGGGGACGTTTTTTGATTAAGATAGCAGAAACCAGCGCAAAAGCCGCGCTGACATAGATAAGGACTATGACGAAGAGAGTAAGCATTATAGCGGATCTTAACAGGGAAGGCGTGCCGGAGACTGAGAGCACCCTCATGAGACGATTAATGCCGAAGTTCACTTCCGAGTCGGCCCCTGAAGTAGTTTGTCACAGGTTGTGGCAGGTATGAGTAGGGAGGCCCGCGCCCCGCGTTACCGGGTGAAAGACAGAATTAATTCTTAGTCAGGGGAACATGAGATTCTATTCCTTTTGTGCTAGTATTCGGGTTAATTCTAAATAAGGGTGGTACCACGGCTCCTCGTCCCTTGCGACGGGGGGTCTTTTTGTGTTCCAAATTATAACAAAAAGAGGGAGTGGAAGGGTAATGAGTAACGTGGAATTGGATGTTCTTAGAGGTCGTCTGGATGAAATTAATGGGCAATTGCTGGAGCTGATCTCCGAGCGGGCTAAGATTGTTCAGGAGATTGGAGGAGTAAAAGAAAAACAAGGTGTCCCTAAATTTGATCCAGAACGGGAAAAACAGATGCTGGATAAGCTCGTAGCGAGCAACAATGGCCCTTTCACTAACGGGACGATCCGTAGCCTCTTCAAACAAATTTTCTCAGCTTCTCTGGACTTACAAACAGATGATCATAAAAAAACTTTACTGGTAGCCCGCAAGAGCCACAAAGAGGATACAGTGATTGTTCTGCCGGGAGATGTAACGGTTGGCGGTCCTTCTTCACTGATGGTAGCCGGACCTTGCTCTGTGGAAAGTGAACTGCAGACTCGCACCGTAGCTGCCGCCCTGCAAAAAGCCGGAGTACGTGTAATGCGTGGTGGTGCCTTCAAGCCTCGGACTTCACCTTATGATTTCCAAGGGCTGGGAATGGACGGTTTAAGAATATTACGAGAAGCAGCAAATGAATATGGACTGCTGACCATCAGCGAAATTGTAGATCCAAGACATATTGAAGAGTCACTTGATTATGTGGATATCATCCAGATCGGTGCACGTAATATGCATAATTTCGAGCTGCTAAAAGCGGTCGGAGAAGTCGACAAGCCGGTACTGCTGAAACGTGGATTGGCTGCCACACTCGATGAATTCATCCATGCAGCGGAATATATCATGTCTCGTGGAAACACACAGATCATGCTGATTGAACGTGGAATTCGTACCTATGAAAAAGCGACCCGCAACACGCTTGATATCTCAGCAGTGCCAATTCTCAAACAGGAATGTCATTTGCCAGTATTGGTTGATGTAACTCACTCGACAGGCCGCAAAGACATCCTTATTCCATGTGCGAAAGCCGCACTCGCAGCTGGAGCTGACGGTATTATGGTGGAAGTGCATCCTGATCCTGCAACGGCATTGTCTGATGCCGCTCAGCAGCTGAACATTGATGAATTCAACACCTTCTTTAATGAAGTGAAGGCTTCCGGATTGTACCGGTAATCTAGAAATATAGAATTTGCTTGATATTTTAAGGATTCGCTAGAAAATGAGGTGTATAAGCGCTTACAAGTCTAACTAATCTTTTTGTGAAGGTGAAGGTGGGTCGAGTACAATAAGCAACATTAGCGTTGCACCGGCCCCGGGTCTTTTCTGACAAAAGATCCACACATTTTAATAGTCACAGGAGGAAAATAGATTTTGAAGCAGCTTACCTTAAATAATGGGTGGTTTTCTAACACTCGAACCGATATTTTATCGGGGATGACCGTAGCCGTTGCGCTGATTCCTGAAGCGATCGCTTTTTCGATCCTGGCGGGAGTAAGTCCGATGGTTGGTTTATATGCCTCTTTTTGCATTGCGATTGTAACGGCACTTGCCGGAGGCAGACCCGGAATGATCTCGGCGGCTACGGGAGCTATGGCTCTGTTAGTCGGAAGTCTCGTACTGGAACACGGAATAGAGTATCTGTTCGCGGCAACTGTATTGGCTGGCGTGTTTCAGATATTGATGGGGATGCTAAAGCTGGGGCGGTTTATCACGTTTTTGCCACAGCCGGTCATGACGGGTTTTGTCAACGCGCTGGCGATATTGATTTTTATGGCACAGCTTACCCATTTTAAAGGACAAGGCTGGGTGATGTACGGACTGGTAGCTCTGACCTTGCTTATTATCTACACGGTTCCTCGGTTTACCAAAGCCGTACCTTCAGCACTTGTAGCGATTGTTATTGTTTCTGTTCTTAGCATCGCTCTTCATCTGGACGTAAGAACCGTAGGCGATATGGGGAATATTACAGCAACTTTGCCACTATTCCATCTCCCGCAAATCCCGTTCACGCTGGATACGCTGCTTATTATTTTGCCATATTCACTTTCGCTGGCCGTAGTTGGGCTATTGGAATCCCTGATGACTGCCACCTTAATAGATGATATTACGGGCACAGGTAGTGATAAGAACAGAGAGGCGAAGGGACAGGGGCTTGCGAATGTAGTCACTGGTTTTTTCGGAGGGATGGCAGGCTGTGCGATGATTGGCCAATCGATGGTTAACATGAAGTCAGGAGGACGCACGCGTCTGTCCACGTTTGTATCAGGGATCTTTTTATTATTCTTAATTATCGTACTTGGCGATGTGGTGAAGCAGATCCCGATGGGCGCGCTCGTCGGCGTAATGATAATGGTCTGTATCAGCACCTTTGAATGGGGCTCACTCAAAACTTTAACCCGTGTTCCGCTAAGCGATGCGCTGGTTATGATTGTGACGGTGGTCACTGTGGTGGTTACGGACAACCTTTCTATTGGGGTTTTGTTTGGAGTTCTGCTAAGTGCTTTAACGTTTGCTTGGAAAATAGCTTCGATCCGCCTAACTGTTCAGGAAGCAACCTCTTCCAAAACATATGCGGTATCCGGCCAGTTGTTCTTCGGCACGACCAGCCACTTCATTCATGAATTCGCCTACGATAGCGATCCGGATCATATTATTATCGATTTTTCACACTCCCATGTGTGGGACCAATCCGCTGTCCATGCCATAGCGAAGACGATGAGCAAATACGCCGAGCATGGTAAAAAAGTCACCATTACCGGACTTAATGACCAGAGCTCACAGCTGGTTCAGCGGGTGGGATTATCCATATGAAAAAAGATTGCGCTATATGCGCGATCTTTTTTTTATAGCAGATATTAACTGAAAGAAAGGCCAGCAAGGTTTTACTTTTGGTGCAAACTGATATAAAGTATAAAGTGGATAATGTTTATCCGCTTTATACGCGGATGGTATTATCTACAGTTTGAATCAAGCTATTTACGTAAATCGAGGTGCTGTACATGCATATGAAAACAGGGGTAGAACAGTCGGTATATGCACTGGTTCTACTCAACATGCTGCCGGATAAGGCGGTGTTGTCTGGGGAAGCGATTAGCCAGCAGCTCGGAGCATCGGCGACCTATTTTCAGAAACTGTTAAGAAAGCTGGTAACCGCAGACATCATCACGTCTGTTCCCGGCATTAAAGGCGGTTTTAAATTAAAGAAAAGCCCTGAAGATATTCGTGTATATGACGTTTACCTCGCGGTGGAAGGCCAGCAGTCGCTGTATTCATCGAATGGTATTCTGGTAGATATGTTGGATTTAGAAAAAGAAGACAGCTGCTGCCTGTTATCGAATCTGATGGAAGAAGCTGAATCCTCTTGGAAAGCCGTATTAAAGCGGGAGACTATTGCTTCGTTGTCGGAGGAAATGCGTGGTGAACGCTTTAAAGATAAGATTGCAGCCCTAGAGGAATGGGTCAGTAATAAAATGGTCATCTAACCAAAGAAGGGATGTATTCGCATGAGATTAAGCATATTGGATCAGGCACCCGTGACAAGCGGCAACACTGCGGAAGGTGCCCTGAATAAAGCAGAAGAACTCGCTATTTTAGCAGATGAGCTGGGATATAGCAGAATGTGGATGGCAGAGCACCATGGCGGAAATACATTTGCTAGCTCAGCTCCGGAAGTAACGGCTGCCCGTTTAGCCGCCAAGACCAACCGTATTCGAATCGGCACCGGCGGTGTAATGATGATGCATTATTCTCCGCTTAAGCTGGCTGAAGTATTTAAAACGTTAAGTGCTTTTTCCCCGGGGAGAATTGATTTTGGTGTGGGACGAGCTCCTGGTGGCGATACAAGCGCCATGTACGCTTTATCTGAAGGCCGTGAGTTAATGCTGCATAATATGTATGACAAGCTTGGCATTACCATGCAGCTGCTTAGTGATCAGATTCCGGAAGATGAGCTATATGCCAAAAATCTCGCTGCTCCAACGAAGGTGGCGCTCCCAGAAGTATGGTTGTTAGGCTCGAGCGGCAATAGCGCGCGAAAAGCTGCACAAATGGGAGTCGGATACTCCTTCGCACAATTTTTTAATGGTGCGATGAGTAATGAAATCTTGGACCATTACCGGAATAACTACCAGCCTTCTATCTTTATGGACAAACCAGAGATCAGTGTATCCTATATGGTGACCACAGCAGAAACGAAGGAAGAAGCTGAGTATGAAGCATTACCGCAGGATATTTTTCGGTTGATGATGAGTAAGGGCCGGATTACTCAGGTGCTGACACCAGAAGAAGCTCAGAACATTTCGCTATCGGAAATTGACCGGATGTCAATCAAGGAAGGGCGCAAGATTCATTTAGTTGGTGCGGTTAAAGACATCGCCGTACGTTTGCAAGAAGAACAAGCACAATATGGATTCCAAGAAGCAATGATATGCAGCATCCCACATTCGCAGGAGAAACGGCTAGAGGTTTACCGACTACTGGCGCGTGAACTGCTAGGCTCTTGATTCTGGATAGCTAACCTTAACCCGCATTTGATGCGGGTTTTTTGTATGCCAATTTAGCTTTTTGATCGGCGCATACCCTCAAAAGACAATAAATTAACCCTCCCGCCTCCTAAAAGTAACATTTGAATGCCTAACTTCATCTATGATTAATGAAAGATTTATTTTTAAAAAGAGGTTAGGAAGTGATCAAGGATGTTTCCTTTACATAAATCCGTTACGCTGACAGCCTTGCTTCTAATGAATCTACTGGCAGGTTGCCAACATCAGGTGGACCCATCCCCCGCTCAATCGGCTAACGACTACCACACCTCAAGACCGAAGCCAACAAACACCGCTTCTAACCTCATTAAGCTGGAGTGGAACCTGGTGGATACAATGCCCATAGTCTCTCAACTAAGTGCTCCACCCACAGGCGCTACTTTGATTACAGAGAAGAAGCTGGAGGATTTTGGAGGAGTCAAAGTGAGTGTGTATACGATGGCTAGTGACGAAGACTATGTGTATGCCAGAACTTCTACTTCCAAAGGACAATACAGTCTAGGGGCGATAGGAACTTATAATTATCGTCAACCGGAGGATATTAAGGTAGAAGTAGTGCGGCTGTTTAGCGAAAAGGTGTTGAAAATCACCGGGGGACTAGGAGCAAATAACTCGCTCAGTAACTATTATTTAATCGACGAGAGCGGTAACCCCTCGGGTTTGCTGCAAATTGATACCGGACATTCCAAAGAGCTGGATGTTGATCAGGATGGATCTTTTGAGGGTGTAGCCGCACATGGAAATCCGATGAGTGCCTATATTTACCGCTGGAATGTTGATCACGCTGAGATAACTTTCGTTAATGATGCTTTAAAGGCGGACTCCGTGGTGCTAACGGATGAAGGAATATATGAAGCTTCTAATATCGGGGACAAGCAGAGCAAGAAATTCCGGTTGACCGTAGAAGGACTGATCCCAGAGCGGTAACGCCATGACCACTGCTGTTGAAATATTTCCTGCGACCATTTACCCTAAACCTCCGTATAGACGGTTAAGCTTGAATGATTATCCATAATCTAGGAGGGGTATTGGATGAATATGCAAATGAATCCGAAATTGAAACAGCTGCGTCCGGGAAAAATAGTCACCGGTATTGCAGCGGTGCTTATTGTATTGTTGATCGGCGCGAACTCTTTTGTATCAGTGGAATATGGGCATGTAGGTTTATACAAAACCTTTGGTAAATTAAATGACAATACATTGTCACCCGGCATTCATTTTAAAATTCCATTTATTCAGACGGTGATTCAGGTCAATACACAGGTAACGAAGGCGGAGACCGATACTTCAGCCTCTTCAAAAGATCTTCAGCCCGTGTCCACACATGTGGCGGTGAACTATTCCGTAAATAAGGCTTCCGCCTTTAATCTGATGAACAATATCGGAGGTAATTTTGATAGTGTAATTATCAATCCGGCCATTCAAGAAATCGTTAAAGAAGTGACAGCCAAATATCCAGCAGAGGATTTGATTACGCGTCGTGATGTAGTGTCGAGTGAGATTAGTGAGCACTTAACCGCTAGGCTGGCAAAATATGACCTGATCGTCAACGATATTAACATCGTTAACTTTAAATTCTCGGAGGCGTTTAACCAGTCGATTGAAGCAAAGCAGGTCGCCCAGCAGCAGGCATTGAAGGCCGAAAATGATCTCCGGCGGATTGAAATTGAAGCGAAGCAAAAAATCGCCCAGGCGCAAGCAGAGGCTGAATCTTTAAGACTTAAGAAGCAAGAGGTTACACCTGAGCTGGTGCAGCTGAAGCAAATTGAGGTTCAGGAGAAAGCGCTGGAAAAATGGAACGGCGTGTTGCCATCTGTAACAGGGGGAGCCACACCTTTTGTGGATGTTCAATCTCTGACTAAATAATTCATTATTGGGTTTCTGATTTATTTCCTCTGATGAAAAAGCCCTACTTCTATAGAAGTAGGGCTTTTTATGCTATTAATATTGATAAAGCATCGTAGGAATTTGCCAGCCAGCGCCAACTGACCAAAAGAAGACATAATCGCCACGTTTGATTCGTCCGTCCTCGACTCCGCGTTGAAAGGCGATAAAAGGACTGCTTGTGGCTGTGTAGCCGAACTCGTCGCCTACATAAATGAACTTTTCTGCGGTTAGCCCAAGTCCGATTTGGATGAGCTCGATATTTTTCAGTGAGAATTGTGAAAGGCAGAATGCAGAGATATCATCCGTAGTCAGACCGTTGCGTGAGAGAAGCTCCTTCATATCCGCTATAGCCGCATCCACACACACTGTACCGTCAAAAGGGGTCCACCGTATCCGAATCTGCTCTGGGGTCATACCCTCTTGATAAATATTCGACAGGCCGCAGGCCGGGAACATAATATTTTCGGAGCCTTCAGAATCGGTGTAATAAAGGGAATCTATGAAGCCTGCATGCTCACTGCTGCGCTCTAGAATCACTGCTGCTGCGGCGTCCCCAAAGTTAGGGTAAGTAATTTCATCATCTGTATTGCAGTTTACTGAGCTGTAGTCGCTTCCTACAACGAGTGCGTACCTGATGCTGGGATTGGCTTGCATATAACGACTTGTCTGCTCCACGGCGGAGACCATTCCTGCGCAGTTAGCATTGGAATCCTGCGTAATGGTCCGGTGTTTACCTTGAAGCATACGGTGTAGGAGAAGTGCATTGGTAGGATAGGTGTACTCTGGCGTCTGTGAAGCGAACATGATCATGTCCATATCCTCACCTTGCAAATTCGCTTCGCTAAGCACTTTTTGGGCAGCCTTTAATCCCATCGTCAGAGCATTTTCACCCTGTTCTTTTACGATGTATCTCCGGTCGCGACCCATGACTTCTAGGAATCGTTTGATGTCCTTGCCCATACTCTGAAAATGCTTCAGATAATATTCGTTATCTACGATATGCTCTGGGTGGTAATAAGCAGCTTGGCGAATCGCTATATGTCCCAAGTGGCGCCTCCTATGCTTCAATAATTTCGTAATTTTCTAATTTCGTTGCCCGTGCCACTCGGCTTAACTGCATTTTTAGGACAGGGCTTTTGGCAATAATAAAGGTTACTTTTTTAAATCCGGATTGTTTGTACAGTATGTAGCATTGCTCAAGCATGGGAAGTGTGTCCTTTGAGGATACATTCAATGTCTTGCAATCTAGGATGATCTCATATTGTTTCGGGTCGAATGCACTTATGATTTGGTTGTACTCATTAATGAAACGTCCTGCATCTTCTGGCGACATAGTTCCTTCCACTTGTACATTCAGTTTTTGATCGGCAGCATTTGTGGCGAAATTGAAGTTTCCCATTTTTGATTAATCTCCTCCTAAGTTTTATCTAAGAAAAATTTTGATGAATAGGATAAAAAAACCTATTTATCTAAGACTATTATCGTATTTTTAATTGGGAAAGTTTAGGGGATTAAACCTTTATTTTTTTAAAAAGATAATTTAGGGAATGATAGACTACTTAAAATCCATAAAATCTGCACAAATTAAGGTTTGAGGTAGGCATGCCCACCCTGTTTGCTTTGCAAAGCACAGTTCTATTGGTATGATTACAGAGATGAAAAAAACTACTATCCAAATCATGGAGGAATAATAAAAATGAGCGAAATTACACTATCGGGGATCATTGATCATACACTGCTTAAAGCAGATGCACGGAAAGAAGACATTATTAAATTGGCGGAGGAAGCTAAAACTTATAAGTTTGCTTCTGTTTGCGTAAACCCTGCTTGGGTAGCTACTGCCCATGAAGTGCTGAAAGATACGCCTGAGGTTAAAGTATGTACAGTAATCGGCTTTCCGCTGGGGTCATCGACAACAGAGAGCAAAGCATTCGAGACTACCGATGCTATCGCTAAAGGTGCAGGCGAGGTGGATATGGTCATCAATATCGGAGCATTAAAAGATGGCAACGATGAGCTGGTTAAACGTGATATTGCAGCTGTTGTAGATGCAGCGCGCGGCAAAGCCCTGACAAAAGTCATCATTGAGGCTTGTCTGTTAACGGAAGAAGAAAAAGTTCGTGCCTGCAAGCTATCTGTTGAGGCCGGAGCAGATTACGTAAAAACATCCACTGGATTCTCTACAGGCGGGGCAACGAAAGAAGATATCGCGCTTATGCGTGCTACAGTTGGACCTAATATCGGTGTAAAAGCTTCCGGTGGTGTACGTAGTGCAGAAGATGCACATGTAATGGTACAAGCAGGTGCAAGCCGTATTGGAACTAGTGGTGGTGTAGCGATTGCTAAAGGCGAAACAAG
This sequence comes from Paenibacillus sp. FSL E2-0190, assembly GCF_037992965.1. Taxonomy (NCBI): domain Bacteria; kingdom Bacillati; phylum Bacillota; class Bacilli; order Caryophanales; family Paenibacillaceae; genus Paenibacillus; species Paenibacillus sp. FSL E2-0190. The sequence continues at coordinate 6,208,274 of NZ_CP150306.1, read as the reverse complement.
CCAAAGCAATTACTAAGCCGAAGGGCTGAATCGGAAGCGGCGAGTGAGGAGGACAAGCTCATTCGCCGCTGTCCTGATTCAAACTATTAACCGATCAGTTTGATTAGCGATTGTGTTTTATACATAAGGTTGAGGTTTTTATTAATTTATATTGAAAGCGTTATCCAGTAGGTAGAGGACACTAGCAGAAGCATTTGACCAAAGTACAATAATTCACACCGGAATAATGAGATTTTTTTCTTTTCAAATGACGTGGTTTGTGAGAGAATGGGTACAATTCAAAATTGTTAATCATTTCTATACTTAATTATAGGGGAGGAAATACCTATGTCAGAAGATCGCAAGCTGTCGTTTGAAACTTTGGCTGTCCATGCAGGCCAGGAAATTGATCCAACTACTTTCTCACGTGCTGTACCGCTTTATCAGACCACTTCTTACGGGTTCCGTGATGCTGATCATGCAGCGGATCTGTTCGCGCTTAAAGAATTCGGTAATATTTATACTCGGCTGATGAACCCAACTACGGATGTATTTGAACAGCGTGTGGCAGCACTTGAGGGCGGGGCAGGTGCGCTTGCTACAGCTTCCGGGGCAGCGGCTATTTCCTTTTCCATTCTAAATATTGCGGGCGCTGGGGATGAAATTGTATCTGCAGCAAGCCTATATGGCGGGACTTATAATCTATTTTCGACAACACTGCCTAAGCTTGGTATTAAGGTACATTTCGTAGATTCGGATAATCCTGAGAACTTCCGTGCTGCGATTACAGATAAGACCAAAGCCTTGTATGCAGAAACAATCGGCAACCCACAGGGGAATGTTCTGGATATTGCGGCAGTTGCAGCGATCGCCCATGAACATGGGATTCCTCTCATCGTAGACAATACGTTCCCAAGTCCATATTTATTGCGTCCGATTGAGCATGGCGCGGACATTGTTGTCCATTCGGCAACCAAATTCATCGGTGGACATGGTACATCCATTGGCGGGATTATTGTTGACGGCGGTAAATTTGATTGGAAGGCAAGCGGTAAATTCCCAGGTCTTACGGAGCCAGATCCAAGCTATCATGGAGTGGTTTATACGGAAGCGGTGGGCCCGATTGCTTATATTATTAAAGCCCGCGTTCAATTGCTTCGCGATTTAGGGGCGGCGATTTCACCGTTCAACTCTTGGATGCTGCTGCAAGGTCTGGAGACTCTTCATTTGCGGATGGAACGTCATAGCCAGAATGCGCTGAAGGTAGCGCAATATTTGGAGGCACATTCAGATGTGGAATGGGTAAGTTATTCGGGACTTCCTACGCATCCATCTCATGAATTAGCGCAAAAGTATTTGCCTAAAGGCCAAGGTGCGATCCTTACTTTTGGTATTAAAGGTGGAAGTGCTGCGGGACGTAAGCTGATTGAGAATGTGAAGCTGTTCTCTCATTTAGCGAATGTTGGGGATTCCAAGTCATTGATCATCCACCCAGCGAGCACAACTCATGCACAGCTGTCGGATGAGGAGCAAATCACAGCCGGAGTAACGCCGGAATTGCTGCGTTTGTCGATCGGGACGGAGTCCATTGATGATATTATCTATGATCTGGAGCAAGCTATTGCTGCCAGTCAACAATAGAAGTTTATATTTCGAAAAGCATTACCGCTCTGCGGTAATGCTTTTTTTTGTTGCCTAAAAAAGTTGGAATATTCATCGGATTTGGCAACGCTTGCATATTTCAGGTGTGGCTCCCGTATTTATAAGTGAGGTAGGTAATGAAATGTCGGTCGCTTATGTTATATAGCTTGGCATACCGGCAGCAATCCAAAGATAAAGGGTGGGTGCGAGGATGAAGGGTGAACGTCAGCAGGATGGTTTGCGGAGTAGTGAAGAGCGCCCGTTCAAGTTCATGTATAAGGCTGGTGATCGGACTGTGGGAATGGAAATGAGCCAAGCTGGATCCGTAGCCTCCGCTGCCGCAGAATTTATCGCTGGAGTAGAGCAGAGGGATGTCATTGAGCCTTTGAAGCGGTCTTATTTTAAGCGGCCGGGGGAACCATCGACATTCCTAGTGCTGCGTGAAGGAAGAGAAGAACGTCTTGCTGGACGGGAAGGAACAAGGACTGTTCAAGCGGGACCTTGTTTGATACGGAGTGAGGAATGGCTGTTGGAACCAGAGCTGTTCTGTCTTTATGAGAACTGGTTATCTAGTGAGGATGAACTGCAAACATCGCGCTTTCTACAGCGAATCTCTTATCGTCTGCGCGCAGCTGTTGCCGAGCTGCTCGAATCGCCGGATGGCGAATGGGCGGCAGTCACCCTGCTGCATCCAGAGTCACTTGCGGTGGCGCAGCCCGCCAAGCTTGCCGCGCTTCAGGACGCGCAGCTCGAAGCGCTGTTCGCTGCGGTGGCGGAGAGCCAGCGGCAAGGCGGCGATTGCCGCCTTGACCTGCTGGTCGCCTACACCGCAAGCGCAGCCGAATTCGCTGCAAAGCGCGAATTCATCGAAGACGTGGCCGATCAGACACTCGGCCACGCTTATGCGGCGGCATGCCGCATCGGGGCGCTGATCGCGCCCGATGTGGAGCCTGCCGCCGCTGCGGAAATCGCGCGTATCGCCGATTTCCTAGTGCTGGACGGCGCGGCGGGCGAACACGCGCCGGAAGAGACCGCCGCGGAGGAATTCGCCCTGGCGGCAGGGAAGATCTTTGCCGCCGTGACGAGCGTGAAGCCGGCGGCGGTGGTGCTCGCCGCGGGGACACCGGCGGCGTCGGCTTTGGCCGATCTGTATCAGATCGGGCTCAGCGGGATCTTTTGCAGCGCCGGTCAGCGGACCGAAGCGCTGCTGAGAGCGGCCTGCCTGATCTGGATCGCCAGGCAGCGAGAAACGCTGGATACTGCCGCCGGGGGAAGGCAGTAAGCTTTTTCTGATGAACGATACGGTGCAGTTCATATAAGAATCGAAAAAAGACTTCAGAGCAGCGATTATCCGGTTATCGGGGAATCGTTGCTTTGTTTTTTTGGTCGTTAGCTGCCTGCTTCAACAGCGTACATATATCCCTTTACTCAATCACTATACTCAACCTCCGTGCTCAATACTGTGCTCAACCTCCGTGCTCAATACTGTACTCAACCTCCGTGCTCAATACTGTACTCAACCTCCGTGCTCAATACTGTACTCAACCACCGCACTTAAACTAATCGTGCACCTCTGCACTTAAACTAATCAACACTCAAAGTCTGCACTTAACCTCCGCCCCCTGATGCTTAAGGACCCAGATGACGCTATTTGCCTGATTTTAGCTTTTTAAGCATGGTTTCGGACACCAGAGACACTATTCGTTAGGAAGAGGTACATATTTGGTGCTTTTCAGGTCAATAGCTGCAATGGAGTCCGTTAGAATACCAAATGTGTTTAAAATCAGCGATTAGGGTCAGCTGAGTCCGATAATAGCAACATACGCGAGCAACTTGCATCATACGCTCATCAATCGTGTCGTACTCATACTTTGAACTCAACCTCCGTACTCAACCTCTGCACCAACCTCCGTACTCCCACCCTGTGCCCAACCTCCGTTCTTAAACTAATCTGGCACTCATGCTTTTGGATGCAACCTCCGCACTCCCACCCTGTGCCCAACCACCGCACTTAAACTAATCGTGCACCTCTGCACTTAAACTAATCAACACTCAAAGTCTGCACTTAACCTCCGCCCCCTGATGCTTAAGGACCCAGATGACGCTATTTGCCTGATTTTAGCTTTTTAAGCATGGTTTCGGACACCAGAGACACTATTCGTTAGGAAGAGGTACATATTTGGTGCTTTTCAGGTCAATAGCTGCAATGGAGTCCGTTAGAATACCAAATGTGTTTAAAATCAGCGATTAGGGTCAGCTGAGTCCGATAGTAGCTACATTCGCGAGCAACTTGCATCATACGTTCATCACTCGTGTCGTATTCATACTTTGCGCTCAATCTCCGTACTCAACCCCGCACTCAAACTAATCTGCACCGATCCTTTCTACTATCACCAGTAGCTACAGACAACATTAGTTTTAGGACATCCACATACGTTTCCAGCTTCTCCTTACATTTTACATAAACAGGATAATGACAGTGAAGGCTCGAATTTTATTAGCATCTTGCTGAATAGGGGTGCTGTAGATGTCTACAAATTTTAGAGTTGGCCTGCGAAAGGTCGTAGATCATTCTTACGATATTGAGATTGGGGAAGGTCTTTTTGGCGCTCTGATCGAGGATTTGAAACATGGAATTGTCGAGAATGTAAGCAAATTCGCGATTATTACAGATTCAAAAGTTGAAGCCCTGTATGGACAAGCCTTGCTGGAACAACTGCATCAGAATGATTTTCAAGCGGAGTTATTTTCTTTCCCTGCTGGAGAGAAGTCTAAAACCCGAGAAACGAAGGCACAGCTGGAGGACCGGCTATTAAGCCGTTCTTACGGACGAGATTGCTGTATCCTTGCCATAGGAGGTGGAGCGGTAACGGATTTGGCAGGTTTTTTGGCTGGAACATTTGGTCGGGGAGTGCCAAGTTTGAACTATGCAACTACCCTTTTAGCAGCAGCGGATGCTTCTATTGGTGGTAAAACGGGCGTGAATACACCGGTTGCAACCAATCTAATTGGTGTTTTTCATCAGCCTAAAAAGGTCTACATTGACCTAGCCACTTGGAGAACGCTTCCGGTACGTGAGCTTCGTAGTGGGTTGGCTGAAACAATCAAACATGCCTGCATCGCGGATGCTGATTTTTTTGAGTTTCTTGAACAGAATATGGAGCGAGTGGTTTCCTCAGAAGGCGATCTTGTATTAGATCGAGAGGTTTGCGAACGGATTGCTTTTCATAATTGTGAGATCAAGTATAGCGTGGTGGAAAAGGATGAACTGGAGAGCAACCTGCGCCAAATTCTAAATCTGGGGCATACTGCTGGCCGGGCGTTAGAGGCATTAAGTGGTTATGAATTATTACATGGTGAGGCTATTGCGATTGGACTCGCGGTTCAGGTGCAGCTGGCAGAGCAGTTGGGGTATGTAACGGCTGACCAAACTCAGCGTGTGATTGCTTTGTTGAAGAAGGCGGGACTTCCGACTGAAATACCAGCAACCATTACAAATAGAATGCTGATTGATAAGATGTATACGGATAAAAAGGTTCGCAAAGGGCGTATACGGTTTGTGTTCCAAGCTGGAATTGGAGCGATGAAGTCTTTTGAAGGTGGAGCTTATTCGACGCCAGTCGAAGAGCAAGTCCTATCCGAGCTTTTAAATAAAATACGCAGCTAAGATAGGAAAAAGTTATTCTAAATTTATGACGAATAGCCCAGAAGGTAGGGTTTACTTTTTCATTCAAGGTGGTATTATTAAAATATAAGTTGCACTAAGGAAATATAGTTGTACTGTTGCAACAATGATTATCATTCTCACTACTCATAGTTATCATTCATGCTGTCCCGGCTAAGCCGGGGCAGCATGTGTCATTTTAGGGGTCTTAAGAATGGCTCTCATTATCATTTAGACAAAACAAAACGTATGCTCCCGAAGCAAGTTTTGTTGCAAAGAGAAGTCAATGAAGTAATCCTACACAAAACTTTCAGGATGGTGATTATTATGCAAGCAACATCAAAACATTTACCCCAGCAAACCTCAATCTCCGGCAGCATGAAGAAACCAGGCGCTCCAAAACGCCGGTTCGATCTGAGAGCCATGCTCAGCAACTCCGAGATGCAGGCTGCGCTTGGCAGCGGAGTGCTTATGCTTTTTGCTTGGGTTATGGGCAGCTGGTCAGAAGTTTTCTCTATAGTACTTTATGTTATTTCGTATACCATTGGTGGCTGGAACAAAGCCAAAGAAGGCGTTGAGACGCTCGTCAAAGAACGTGATCTCGATGTGAACCTGCTGATGATTGCGGCTGCACTAGGCGCAGCTACCATTGGGTACTGGAATGAAGGTGCTATGCTCATCTTTATTTTTGCGCTTAGTGGAGCTTTAGAGAGCTATACGATGGAACGGAGTAAGAAGGATATTTCCTCACTTATGGCCTTGAAACCTGCCACAGCCATGCGGATTGAGAAAGGAAGCATGAACGAGGTAGCTATCGATCAGTTAGTAATTGGAGATCTGTTGCTTGTACGTCCAGGGGATCTTATTCCTGCAGATGGTAAGGTGTACAGAGGAGAATCGGCAGTAGATCAGGCTTCCATTACAGGAGAGTCAGTGCCTGTTGAAAAATGTGCCGGCAGCGAAGTATTCGCAGGTACGGTCAATGGAGAAGGTCCACTTTATATTGAAGTAACGAAATCAGCAGAGAACACACTTTTTTCCAAGATCATTAAGATGGTAGAAGAAGCAGAGACGGATGTTCCAAACTCACAGCGATTCATTAAAAGACTGGAAGCCATCTATGCACGGGTAGTCGTTGCCTCGACTGTGGCTCTTATTTTCCTTCCACCCTTTTTGCTGGACTGGAGCTGGAGCGCAACCTTTTATAAAGCGATGGTTTTTCTTGTAGTAGCCTCGCCTTGTGCGTTGGTCTCATCGATTATGCCTGCGATGCTGTCGGCCATTTCCAAAAGTGCGCGAAAAGGGATTTTATTTAAAGGAGGGGTCCACCTCGAAAATATGGCCCGGACCTCTGTTGTAGCTTTTGATAAGACAGGGACCCTTACAGAGGGAACTCCGCAGGTGACAGACTTTATTGCAGCTGAAGGCTACAACCGGGAAGAATTACTGGCGATTAGCGCATCCATTGAGCATATGTCACGCCATCCATTGGCGGAAGCCATTGTGCGTAAAGCTGAGGAAGAATATCTGGAGCTGCGGGGAGTGCAGGAAAGTAAAACCATCACTGGCTGGGGAATTGAAGGTCAAGTTGACGGGCATCTCTGGAAAATTGGAAAGTCCAATTTACTGGATGAGCTGATTTCATCTGCGATGAACTCTGAGCTTGCATTCTGGAGAACTAAACGGCAGCAGTTGGCGGAAGAGGGGAAGACTGTCTCCATTATTTTGGACGGTGAGCATATTGCAGGTATGATTGCATTGCAGGATACAGTTCGCCCACAAGCAGAAGCCGCAGTGCGGAAGCTGCAGGAGCTGGGGATTAAAGTGGCTATGCTTACGGGTGACCGGGAAGCTACAGCAAAAGTTATTGCGGCTTCAACCGGAGTAGATTTAGTATTTGCCGACCTTTTACCAGAGGATAAAGTAAAGCATATTAAGGCGCTTCGTGAAAAGCACGGTAATGTTGTGATGGTGGGTGACGGTGTGAATGATGCGCCTGCTCTGGCTACAGCGACTGTTGGCATGGGTATGGGCATGAAAGGCAGTGGTGCAGCGCTTGAGATCGCCGATGTAGTGCTTATGAATGATAATATTGAAGAGATCGCCTCGACCATTTCATTGGCACGGCGCTCACAGCGTATTGTGAAGCAAAATATGATTTTTGCTGTAACAGTAATCGCGGTTCTGATGATCAGTAACTTTGTGCAGGGCATCGCCCTTCCTTTTGGCGTGATCGGTCATGAAGGCAGTACGATATTGGTTATTCTTAATGGGCTGCGATTGTTGCGGTAAGAGGTCAGTGATGTTACTGTGTATTATTTATTGCCAAAAATTAAATTGTTCACAAATGATTTTTCCCTGAGGGAGTCTGGCTTATTGACATTTTTGCTTTCAGTTAGCATAATTAAGACTACATTATAATTATTTTAAATAAGAAGCGACGTCACTGCCGTCTAACTCAAGGAGGATATAGATATGTATAAATCAATAATTGTTGGAACCGGACCGGCGGGGTTGACTGCTGCTATCTACTTGGCTCGTGCCAATTTGAACCCACTAGTAATCGAAGGGCCTCAGCCTGGCGGACAATTGACCACCACTACAGAAGTGGAGAATTTCCCGGGATTTCCTGATGGAATTATGGGTCCAGACTTAATGGATAATATGCGTAAACAAGCTGAACGTTTTGGTGCGGAATTCCGTACGGGTTGGGTGAACAGTGTAGAACTTGGAGAGCGTCCTTTTAAGCTTAATGTTGAAGGATTGGGTGTTCTTACGACGGATACCCTGATCATTTCGACTGGCGCTACGGCAAAATACCTCGGTATCCCAGGCGAGCAGGATAATGTGGGACGCGGTGTGAGCACCTGTGCTACCTGTGATGGATTCTTCTTCCGTAATAAAGAGATCGTGGTTGTTGGCGGTGGAGATTCTGCGCTTGAGGAAGCGGGTTTCTTGACTCGTTTTGCCTCCAAAGTAACGCTGGTACACCGTCGTGAAGAGCTACGTGCTTCCAAGATCATGCAGGATCGCGTTCGCGATAATGTTAAAGTAGCTTGGAGCCTGAATCGTACTCCTCTGGAAGTAACTTCTGGAGACAAAGGCGTGAGTGGACTAAAAGTGCTGAACAATGAGACCGGACAAGAAGAAATCATTGAAGCAAGCGGAGTGTTTGTGGCGATTGGCCACCATCCTAACACTGCATTTTTGGGTGGACAAATCACAACTAATACTGAAGGTTATATCATGACTAACCCAGGTACTTCTGAAACTAATATCCCAGGCGTATTCGCTTGTGGTGATGTGCAGGATACCCGTTATAGACAAGCAATTACAGCAGCAGGCAGTGGATGTATGGCAGCTATGGATGCTGAGAAATACATTGAAAGTCTGGAACATAGCGCGGTTATTCTGTAACATAACTGTAATCTTCCATAGGAGGTCTAATGATGGAAAATGTAATTGTATATACATCAACAAATTGTCCACATTGCCGTCAGGTGAAGAGCTTTTTGAGTGAAAAAGGCGTAGCCTATGAAGAGCGTAATATTGAGCAGAATGATGATTACGCGCAGCAGGTTTGGGATATGGGAATGAGAGCTGTTCCTGTAACTGTAATTGGTGAGCACAAAATCGTGGGGATGAATAAAACTCAGTTCGACAAAGCATTGGCGACTGTTTAATTAAATATATTTCTGTGAGGAAATTGCAAAAGGTCGCTTCCATTTTGGAGGTGATCTTTTTGTGGTCTAAGTATACAAAAATAGCCTGACGCTAATATGCGCAGGCTATTTTTTATGATGTAAATCGCAAAGTTCAATTTAAGCTTGAGTGAAAGAGGTAATGATCTGAAATAGGACGTATACAGCAACACCGCTGCCGATCAGAATGAACCCTGATTTCTTTTTGGCTTGAAAAAAACGGAGCACACCGAGACTGATCAAAGGGGCAATAATGAGCAGAAAAAGCAACACAGTGATGAACATCTGTGCCGAGATATCAGACGTATCAACATAGGTCATGGACTCGCTCTCCATTTCAAAAAAGGGGTTGTAGTGATAAATGTCACACTAACTTATCCTTTATTATATAGGATTTAAGTTGCTTTTACTGCACTTTTGATCCACCTAAATGCGGCAATTTTACGTCAATTCTATCCGCTCTTGAATTTCACCCGTGAAACTGTCCCGCAAAACGTTGTCCATTAGACTACATTAAACGGTCACCCGAATATCGCCTAGAAAATGCATAACTGCAGAGAACCCCGCGCCTATCATCGTGCCTCGGCTGCCCAGCTTGGAGAAGGTAATCTCGAGCTGCTGCTTATGATAAGGAAGTGTACGCTCGGCTACAACCCGGCGAAGGGGCTCCCCTAACCAGGCTTCTGCTTCGGATAAGGCTCCACCGATGACAATCAGCTCTGGATTAAAGCTATTGATTAGATTCGTTACTCCGATGCCGAGATATTCACCTATAGATGAGAAGTGGTGCAAGGCGTCTTCTTGTCCAGCGGCTGCATAACGGACCAGTTCTTGTGTGGTATGAGCAGGGAGGGAGAACTCGGAATGGTCATAGGTTTTCTCCGAGGCATATAGCTCCCAACAGCCACGGCTCCCACAACTGCACGGCTTGCCTTGTGCTTCAATCGTCATATGTCCGGTCTCGCCGGCATATCCTCTTGCACCTTTGTACAGCTCTCCGCCAATAATAATACCGGATCCGATCCCTGAACCCGCACTGATATAGAGCAGATGTCTAACATCTTTTGCCGCCCCAAAGTTCAGTTCACCTTGTGCACCTGCGTTAGCTTCGTTATCAATAGTGACTGGAACCGCGAATTCCGCCTCCAAAATACCCCGCAGGTCGACCATTTCCCAGCCAAGGTTGGGAGCAAAAAGAACAACCCCGTTCTCATCCACCATCCCGGGGACACCTACTCCGATGCCGACGATACCGTATGGGGATTCAGGTGCTTTATCAATCAAGTCTGAAATTGTTTTTTTCATCCGTTCCAGTACATAAGGCAGAGCATGATTGTCCAGGGAGAAATCGCTTTCGAAAAGAATGCCACCACTTAAATCACATAAGACGGCTGTCAGTTGCTTCACCCGTAGCTCTATACCGATTACACTGCCGGCCATGCTGTTAAAATGCAGCATTAGCGGCTTACGTCCGCCACTGGATTGACCTGGTCCAACTTCAGTCACTAATTCTTGAGCGCATAGCTCAGCCACCAGATTGGATACGGTAGCTTTATTCAGTCCGGTCATCTCTGAAACCTTGGCGCGCGAGAGCGGAGAGTTCCTTCGAATAGTATGTAGTACGATCGATTTATTGATTTTTTTGACCAGCGCCTGATCTCCGGTAACCTTCACGAATCACACATCCTTTTTAGCATAGTTCCCTTTTGTTGTATGCCACTTAGTCTAGAGTGATGTGCTGGAAATTGCAATACATCGGCAGAAAAGAGGAAATCTATGTTTGTTGGATTTTTTGAATATTAAACGGATAGGCAAGGGAGACTTAAAGAGGCGGAAATTTTATAAAAAAACTTTGTTTAACCAATATACAAAGTCAAAAAGATGTGTTAAGATGATGCTGTAAACGCTTGCTAGCGTAGCACAATATGAGGAGGATTACACAATGGCTTATTTTGAGACAGTGAACAAAATCTCTTACGAGGGAAGCCGTTCCACCAACCCTTATGCATTTAAATTCTACAATCCTAAAGAAGTCGTAGCCGGCAAAACTATGGAGGAACATCTGAAATTTGCAATGGCTTATTGGCATACATTAACTGCTGGCGGTTCTGATCCGTTTGGCGCTGAAACTGCAATTCGCAGCTGGGACAAATTGAGTGGTCTTGATAAAGCTAAAGCTCGCGCTGAAGCAGCATTCGAATTTATGGACAAGATGGATCTGCCTTACTTCTGCTTCCATGATGTAGATATCGCACCAGAAGGCGCATCTTTGCGTGAGTTCTACAGCAACATCGACACTATTGTTGATATCCTTGAACAAGGCATGAAGACTTCCGGCAAGAAATTGCTGTGGAATACAGCTAATATGTTCACTAACCCGCGTTATATGCACGGTGCAGGTTCTACACCTAACGCTGATGTTTTCGCACATGCAGCAGCACAAGTGAAGAAAGGTCTGGAAGTTGGTAAACGTCTGGGCGCAAGCAACTATGTATTCTGGGGCGGCCGTGAAGGTTACGAAGAATTGCTGAATACAGATATGGGTCTTGAACAAGATAACATTGCACGTCTGTTCAGCATGGCCGTAGATTACGCTAAGGAAATTGGCTTTGATGGTCAATTCCTGATCGAACCTAAACCAAAAGAGCCTACTAAACATCAATATGATTTCGATGCAGCAACAACAATTTCGTTCTTGCAAAAATACAACCTCGACAAGCACTTCAAGCTGAACCTTGAAGCTAACCACGCTACGCTTGCAGGTCATACTTTTGAACATGAACTTCGTGTAGCTCGTATTAATGGCATGCTTGGATCACTTGACGCTAACCAAGGGGATACACTGCTTGGTTGGGATACTGATGAATTCCCAGTAAACATCTACGATGCAACACTTACTCTTTATGAAGTATTGAAGAATGACGGTCTTGGCAAAGGCGGAATTAACTTCGACGCTAAAGTACGTCGTCCTTCCTTCGAGCCACAAGATCTGTTCTTGGCACACATCGCTGGTATGGATACTTACGCAAAAGGCTTGAAAGTTGCTGCTAAATTGATCGAAGATCGCGTATTCGAAGATTTCATTGACAAACGCTACAGCAGCTTCACAGAAGGCGTTGGTGCAGACATCGTTTCCGGTAAAGCAACATTGGCTTCTTTGGCTGAATATGCTTTGAACAATGAGAACCCACGTCCTAACCAATCCGGACGTCAAGAATACCTGAGAGCTACCCTTAACCAATACATCTTGGCTGAGTAGTCCTTATAGGGAGCTTGAAGCTTAGGCTTTGAGTCGAGTTTGAACAAATGCAACGGGGGTTGCTGAAGAGAGCATTCTTCGGCAGCCCCCTTTTTGTAGTAAAAACTAAGCAAGATGCTTACGAAGTAAGTTTTGCTCGAAGTAATTCAATGAAGTCTATGCTAACAAAACTTTTAGGAGGTCAAAAATGAAATACGTTATAGGTGTTGATTTGGGGACTAGTTCAGTCAAGACTGTTCTAGTGGACCCGCAGGGGAAGGTGGCTTTTGAGCATTCCGAGTCCTACCCGCTAAGCAGACCCCAACCGAACTGGAGTGAGCAAAATCCTGAAGATTGGGTAAAGGGCACGCTGGTCAGCCTGCGCCGTCTGATTGAAGTATCAGGCATAGACCCTTCTCAAGTAGACGGTCTAAGTTTCTCCGGACAAATGCACGGATTGGTACTGGTAGATAAAGAAGGGCAAGTGCTGCGTCCAGCTATTCTTTGGAATGATACCCGTACTACTGCACAATGCCGTAAGATTGAGAAGACGCTTGGAACGAAGTTGATCGATATCGCCAGAAACAAAGCATTGGAAGGTTTTACACTGCCTAAGATTCTGTGGGTTCAAGAGAATGAACCAGAAGTATTATCACAGGCGCATCAGTTCCTGCTGCCAAAAGATTATGTTCGTTATCGGTTGACGGGTGATTATGCAATGGATTACTCCGATGCTGCCGGAACGTTGCTATTGGATGTAGGTTCTAAAGAATGGAGTGCAGAAATCGCAGAGGCTTTTGAACTTCCGCTTTCTCTTTGTCCTAGATTGGTAGAATCCTTTGAACAGACTGGAACTTTATTGCCGGACATTGCTGAAGCGTCAGGTCTTTTATCTTCAACGAAGGTATTTGCTGGTGGTGCAGATAATGCTTGTGGCGCGCTCGGAGCGGGTGTATTGGGAGAAGGCCGGACCATGTGCAGTATTGGTACATCTGGTGTAGTTCTTTCTTATGAGAGCAATAAAGATTTGAATCTCGAAGGCAAAGTCCATTTCTTTAACCATGGTGAAAAAGATGCCTACTATATTATGGGGGTTACACTAGCTGCTGGTCATAGCCTTACGTGGTTCAAAGAAACCTTTGCGGCGGACAAAAGCTTTGATGAGCTGTTAAGCGGAGTTTCCTCTATTCCAGCTGGCAGCGGAGGCCTGTTATTCACACCTTATATTGTAGGAGAACGTACACCACATCCAGATGCGAATATTCGAGGAAGCTTTATTGGTATGGATTCAGGGCATACGTTGACGCATTTTACACGTGCAGTATTAGAAGGCATTACCTTCTCACTGCGTGAATCCATTGAGATTGTACGTGAGTCAGGCAAAGAGATTACAGAGATCATTGCAATTGGTGGTGGAGCTAAAAATGAGGCTTGGCTGCAAATGCAGGCTGATATTTTCAATGCATCCATCGTGAAGCTGGAAAGTGAACAGGGTCCGGCAATGGGAGCAGCTATGCTGGCGGCTTATGGAAGCGGATGGTTCACATCCCTTGCGGAATGTGCAGAAGCGTTTATCCGTCCTGCTGATGTTTATAAACCAGATCCGAAACAAACGGCAATCTATGATGGTCTATTCAACCTCTATCAGGAAGTTTACGGCCAGACCCGCGAATTGAATAACAAGCTGGCTGCATATCGCCAATAAAATGCCATTTATCAATCTGTCTGATATAAAAAAGGTCTTTCGCATCTGGCGGAAGGCCTTTTTAAAGACCATCTTCTTTATAGAGGTGATGAACGGCAATATTCAAAAATGTTGCCGTTTTCATTTTTCTTCTGTAAAGTATGGAATATCTCCAAGGTAGTGGCAGCCTGTACATGAGATAGTGAAGGTTTCGGGGGGCGAAAGGCCATGTTTCAATGGTTTGTTAAGGTGCTGAATGACATCAAAATCCGCAATAAGCTGCTGCTTGCTTTTTTACTGACTACACTTTTACCGGTATTACTGGTAGGTGGTTATCTTACGATTGAGATGAGGACCATGGCGTTTGAGAACGCACTGGAGCAAGCTTCAATTAACGTAGATCGGGTAAAAAAAAGAACAGAAGAAGTCATCGGTGTATCGCAAGATATAGCGTATCGATTGTCCAATGATGCCCGGCTGAAAAAACTCGCCATACGCCAGTATGTAAGCACTTATGATGTGGTTGAGGCTTATCGGGATTACACTGATATGCGTGAATACCTAAGATTATATAAAGACATATCCAACATACGTTTATACACTGATAATGCTACGCTGCTTAACAACTGGGAGCTGATCAATCCTTCGTCTGCCATTAAGGAGAGCCAGTGGTATCAGAGAGCACAGCGGTACGATAGCCTCGTCGGTTGGGAATATATAGAGGATGAGCGTGATCAGCGGAATTATTTAAGTCTTGTCCGCAAAATCGAGCTGGAGGGCTCCAGTAAAATTGGCGTGCTCGTTATTAATGTAAACAGTCACCAGCTAACCTCAATTCTGAGCCAGGAATCATTTGATACCATGATCGTGGATGATCAGGATAATATCATTGCTGCGAACCGGAGCGATCGGACAGGAAAGAAACTGGCAGATGTTTCTTTTGATACAAAGCTTTTGGGGCAAGGAAGCGGGAGCTATGAGGCAGAAGTAGATGGTGAAGCCTCCAAAATAGTGATAGAAGAACTTAAACCACAAGCCAGCCGTAACGCCCTGCGAATTATTTCTGTTTTTTCTATTGATAGTATAGTCAAAGAACCTAATCGGGTGATTAAGCTTTCGATTACCGTGATTGCCGTAAGCGTTTTATTGGCCTTTTTAATCATATATAGTTTCTCTTCATTATTTTCACGTCGATTATTGCAGTTAAGCAGACATATTAACCGCGTTAGTACGGGTGATTTTGACACTTCATTAAAAATTGATGGCAAAGATGAAATTGCCCTGTTAGCTCGTCAGTTCAATTCTATGGTACGGAGTATTAACGATTTGATGTACGAGGTACAGGAATCTAATGACCAGAACAGCCTGCTGGAACAGAAACAGAATGATATCCGTTTTAAAATGCTGGCAAGCCAGATCAATCCTCATTTCTTGTTCAATGCGCTGGAATCTATTCGTATGGAGGCCCATATGAAAGGGCAAGTGGAGATTGCACGGGTAGTGCGTCTTCTTGGCAAAATGATGCGCAGTAATCTGGAGGTAGGCCGAAGTAAAATTTTGCTTAGCCAGGAGCTTGAAGTGGTTCGTTGTTATTTGGATATTCAGCAATTCCGTTATGAGGATCGTTTGAAATATCAATTTATTGTAGACCCTGCCGTCGAATCACTCTACATCCCGCCGCTGATTGTGCAGCCGCTTGTGGAAAATGCGGTGATTCATGGGTTAGACAACACGATGGATGGAGCAATGGTTACGGTGAATATCAAGCGTGAGCAGAATCATGCGGTCTTTACCATTACCGATAATGGAGCCGGGATCACTCCGGACAAGCTGGAGCAGATCCGTTATACCCTTGAGGTTCTTGATGAGCAGGAAGAGGCACGGATCGGGCTGCGCAATGTACACGACCGTTTGAAGTTATCCTACGGTGTTGAATATGGACTGAATATCGAAAGCCGGATGAATGAAGGAACATCTATTACGTTTCGTATTCCAATGGAGGACATAAATCTATGATCAAAGTATTGATTGTTGATGATGAGCCAAAGCTGCGGGAAGGCCTTCGGGCTCTAATCCCTTGGGAAGAGCTAGGGTATACGGTGGTGGCTACGGCCGCTAACGGCTTGCAAGCTCAGGAGAAATATCATATTTTTTATCCGGAACTGATTGTGGTGGATATCCGCATGCCTGGTATGGACGGGCTGGAGTTAATCGGTGAGCTGCGCGAGGAAGGCTCGACCAGCCATGTGCTAATTTTAAGTGGTCATGCGGATTTTGAGTATGCCAAACGAGCCATTTCTTACCGCATTGACGGCTATTTACTGAAGCCGGTGGATGAGGAAGAGCTAATCAACTATTTGGAGGAACTCAGAGTCACGATCGCTCAGGAAGATCGCTTTAGCCGCTGGAATGAAGAGGAGCCTGCCCGTAATCGCGAAAGCCTGCTGCGTACATTGCTGCAGCCTTCAACTGCGGAGGAGGGGGAGAATGATCCTGCTAAGCAGGCGGCAGCACTGGGTCTTAAATCAGACCGTGTCGAAGTGATCCTACTCGAATTACTCGCGCCTGCGGGCGGCAGTGAGGAAGGGGAGCGGGCCGTTAAGGCCGCGGTAGAACAGTATTTTGGCAGCAGTGAAGAGCGGATGTTTTTCACGATGCCGCCATATATTGGATTTCTGCTGCAAGAGCCGCTGCCAGGAAAGCAGGAACAGGAGCGGCTGATGGAAGAGCTTGCTTCCTTAATTTGCCGCGAGGGATACGACTTCAGCGCAGCAACGGGAGGCCCTGTAGCTGGACCAGAAGAGGCGGCACAGTCTTTTCAAGTGGCGCGTGAACTGCTGCGCCGGGCATTCTTTTACCGCAAAGGGATTCTGATCAGCGCCGATCTCTCCGGTATGTTGTTTCCTGGAGTGGCGGAGGCGTACACTGAAGAAGGGCAGGATGCGGAGAGCCGCCTAATGCTTGCTGTTGAAACTGGAAGCCGCGCGGCCATTGAACCGCTGGTGGATACGATCTGTGCAGAGCTACTGGCTGCGGGCAGTGAGGAGCAGCAGATCAAAGATACATTTGTGCGGATTCTCAGTACGGTGTTGGCCCGTCTCGAACCGGTCTATCCAGAGATTCGCAGCAATGCCGCTAAGCATTCCCCGCCGATCGGTGAGCTCTACCATAGTCATTATCTGGCAGACCTGCAAGAGCAGGCCGTCAATTTCATGGCGGAGATCGCCGATCAAATGTCCAGTGGCAGCAAAGGGAATGAGATCAAAAAAATTACGGAGCTAATCAACCGCCGTTACAATGAGAACCTTAAGCTTGAGACCTTATCCGAGTTATTTAATTACAACAGCGCATATCTAGGTAAAATGTTCAAGAACACTACCGGGGAATACTTCAATACGTATGTGGACAAAGTGCGGATTGAGAAGGCGAAGCAATTCCTAGCGCAAGGCATGAAAGTATATGAGGTGGCCGAGAAAGTTGGGTACATGAACCCCGATTACTTCAACGCCAAGTTCCGTAAATATGTAGGACTCTCCCCAAGTTCTTTTCGCAAAAACATCTAAAATAGAAGCCCAAAAAGCCACAGTTGCAGTTCAGGTATAACCTGAGCTTTAGCTGTGGCTTTTTTTCTTACATTAAAGCTACTTCACTAATAATAAATCTAATCTTTGTTGCAATTCTTGATTTGCAGGGTCCTTTAGAAGGGCCAGAAGTAACTCTTGAATTTGATCCATCTCTTTAAAAGGTTCATTTTGTACATATTTGTCATGTATTCTGGTTTCCAAGGTATATCCATAATCGAACCCTAATGTTGAATACGTCGAAAGGGCAGCAATTTTACTCGCTTGCTCTACAGCAAGAATGCTTGGTGTTGAGGATCTTTCTAATTCCACTCTTAGACCGTCGAGTTCTGATGTCAGATTCAGGTCCAGCCTATTCATTAATCTGTTATGGCTTACGTTGTTATTGAATTGAAATAAATTTAGTGTCAATAATACTGCGGCGATAATCAATAATAATGTCTTGATGTTTTTGTTTTTCATTGCTCTCCTATTACCCACCTTTAGGAAAAGAAATTGCAGGTACAACAGATAATGTCGACTCGGCATGTGCGTATAAGGAATATGTATCTGAAATAGTTGAAGTACTGATGTATCAGGTAATATTTTCTAGCT
Source organism: Paenibacillus sp. FSL E2-0190 (assembly GCF_037992965.1). NCBI lineage: Bacteria > Bacillati > Bacillota > Bacilli > Caryophanales > Paenibacillaceae > Paenibacillus > Paenibacillus sp. FSL E2-0190. The sequence continues at coordinate 6,190,192 of NZ_CP150306.1, read as the reverse complement.
AAGATGATATTAAAGTAATTAATTTTAATTGAACCATACGGAGGTTTTCGTTGAGGAGCAGGGCAGGGGTTACGGGTATACTTGTTACGCCTCATCTGAGAGCACATTATAGTTTTCATTCGCGGGTATGACGGACTCCAGAGTCGTTATTTGGGCTATTTCGAGTCCAATTTCGATTTATCGGACTCCATGTACGTTATTAGCTGCAAATGTTCTCCAAAAGGTGGTTTTTTAAGTGAATAAGGTCTTTATAGTCCGCCTAACCCAATAAGATGTGCAATTTGCTTAAATAGGGTCATTTCAGTCCGCGCCTTCGCTTCCGGCCACGTTCACTTATAGAACGTTAGCTCGGGGCGTTTTTTAATTATGGGGTGAAGTATTAATTGTGTGAAATAGACAGGGGATTAAGTATCGTATTGATTTATGAAATCAAATAATTTCACTTAATTTTATTTTCAGTAAATTCATGTTTGTTTTCAGTGTTTTCAACGATGTATCCGCTTTATTTGGGCTCTAAATCTCTAATTTTCACCTGATTTTAGGTCGAATTTATAGGGTACTGCAATCGCTTACAGAGATTTAGAATATAGACATAGAGAGGAGGGGCTTTATGAAAGCGGACACAGTAACTTCTCAAATCCCGCCGGATACCCGAACACGCAACAAAAAGCCTGCTTCAGGAGGACGGTTTTGGAGAAGCTTTAAGAATCAAAAGTACTTATGGATGATGTCGATACCTTTTGTGATCTGGGCATTCGTCTTCAGTTATCTCCCGTTATGGGGCTGGACGATGGCTTTTCAAAAGTACAAGCCCGCACGTGGCTTTTTTGAACAAGAATGGGTAGGTTTTGAACACTTTAAGACACTGTTCAGTGACTCGCAATTCCTTCTGGCGCTGCGTAATACGCTGGCGATGAGTGGAATGGGCTTAGTCGCAGGATTTATCTTTCCAATAACGTTTGCAATATTGCTCAATGAAGTGCGTCTTGGCTTCTTTAAAAGATTTGCTCAAACAGTCTCGTATTTGCCCCACTTTGTATCATGGGTGGTTGCAGCGGGGATTGTAACTAAAATGTTATCTGGTGAAAATGGTCTTGTAAACGATATCTTGTTAGGAATAGGATTCATAGACGCACCTATCCAGTTTATGGCCCAGGGCCATCTCTTCTGGGGAATCGTTACCTTATCGGATGTCTGGAAAGAGACCGGATGGAACGCCATCATCTACCTTGCAGCTATCGCAGGTATTGGGCCTGAATTGTACGAAGCGGCCCGGGTAGACGGTGCCAGCAGGCTTCGTCAGGTATGGCATATTACACTTCCGGGTATTCGCCCAACAATTACTGTACTACTCATTATGTCGGTGGGTAATTTGCTCAATATCGGCTTTGAGAAGCAATTCTTGCTCGGAAACAACCTCGTTACCGACTATTCTCAAGTGCTAGACTTGTATTCACTGAAATACGGACTGGGCATGGCGAGATATTCCTACGGTACTGCGATCAATATATTCAACTCAGTGATCAGTGTAATTCTACTGTTTACGATTAATGGAATCTTCAAACGTACAACAAAAGAGAGCCTTCTGTAGCACAGAAGGCCCTTCTACCCAATCGTGGCAGTAAATTGCCCTTTTCATGAAAGGAGAGCGTTACAGTGGGAAATTCAGCTATCACCGGAAAGTCATGGTCAGACCGGATCTTTGATTTCTTTGTATATTTTGTAGTACTGTTCGTGGTTGTAATCACGATTTATCCGTTTTTGAACGTGCTTGCCATCTCACTGAATGATTCAGTGGACAGTGTGCGCGGTGGAGTGACCATCTATCCCCGGGATTTTACTTGGGACAATTACCTAAAGATCTTCACTTTCTCCGGATTAATCACCGGGTTTAAAATATCCGCTTTGCGGACAATTATCGGTACTTTGTTCGGACTGATCAGTGCCTCGATGCTGGCGTTTACGATCAGCCGCCCTGACTTTGCAGGTCGCAAGTTTGTCTCCACATTCTTGGCAATGACCATGTATATCTCAGGAGGAATGATTCCAATCTATATGCTGATCAAGGATCTGCATATGATGAACAGCTTTGCAGTCTATGTATTGCCTGGACTGGTTAGTGCCTTTAACGTCTTCGTAATCCGCTCCTTCATCGACGGCCTGCCGTATGCGCTGCAGGAATCGGCGAAGCTGGATGGAGCCAATGACTTTACTATCTACTTCCGCGTTATTCTGCCATTGATGAAGCCAGCGCTAGCAACGATCGCGCTGTTCCTAGCAGTAGGTCAATGGAATGCTTGGTTTGATACTTATCTGTACAATGGTTCAAGCCCTAACTTGACCACATTGCAATATGAATTGATGAAGGTTCTACAGACCACAACAAGTGGTAACGGAGGCGACTACCGCTCCAACATTGCTTCGCTGGCTTCCAATCAGGTCTCGCCGGAGTCGCTCAAAATGGCGATTACGATTGTCGTAACCGTACCGATCCTGTTGGTTTATCCGTTCATTCAGAAGTATTTTGTTAAAGGTATGACACTTGGTGCTGTGAAGAGTTAATCACAGTTTAACGGGGGAGCTTAGTCTCCCCTATGCTTAAAACCTATTGTGTATCCGTTTTCTTTTGGCAAGCTGGGTAAAGTATTAACAGGTCTTCACCTGTGATACGATAGATAAACAATTTTAAGGAGGGTTTATTTAATGGGAAGTAATAGAAAGATAAAAGCCAAAGCTACGGCATTAACGCTCACTTCTATTATGCTGCTCGGTGTGCTTGCAGGCTGCGGCGGTAACAATGGCAACAATGGTAATGCTGCAGCTGGAAATACAGGCGGCAATGCAACTAATGCTGGAAATGCGACCAATGCGGCTGAGGATATTTCCCCGCTCACGATGACCTTCTTCAGTGCAGACCCTAACCCGAACTGGACAGGTATGCAAGATGAAGTTGGTAAAGTGATTACGGAAAAAACGGGAGTAACCCTAAATGCTGAATATGCAGTTGGTGATCCTCAACAAAAAGTAGCCTTGATCGCAGCGAGCGGCGAATATCCGGATTTGATCAGTGCTAAGACTGATGTCAGTAAGCTGGTGGATGCAGGCGCAATGCTTGATCTAACAGACCTGATTGAAAAATATGCTCCGAATATCAAAAAAGTATTGGGCGAAGAAGGCATGAAACGTTCACGTTACAGTGACGATGATCACGCGATTTATGCCATCCCTACCTATGCAGGTGTGGACAACAAATATTTTGATGCTGGTGGGGGATTTGAACTACAGCACCGTGCTGTTAAAGAAGCTGGATATCCTGCAATCAAAACTGTTCAAGATTATGAGAACGTAATCAAGGCTTACCTGGAAAAACATCCTACCGATGAAAATGGTAACAAAAACATCGGCCTGACTCTGAATGCAGACGATTGGTACATGTACATTACAGTAACTAACCCAGCATTTATTACTACTGGTTCTCCTGACGATGGTGAATATGCGATTGATATCGACACCCAAGAAGTAACTTATCACTTCCGTCGTCCGGCTGAAAAAGAATATTTCCGCTGGCTCAACCACATGAACGATATCGGATTGCTTGATCCAGAAAGTTTCGTTCAAAAGTATGATCAGTACAAAGCTAAAATTGCTACCGGCCGCGTTATTGGTTTGATTGACCAAGACTGGGGTTATGGCGATGGAGAAAGAGCATTGAAAGCTGAAGGCAAGCTGGATCAAGGCTATGGACACTATCCTGTAACCTTGTCTGAGGAGTACAAAGAAACTTCCTTCTGGCCTACAGGCTTCATGGGTGGTAACGGAATTGGGATCAGCGTAGATGCTAAAGATCCAGTTCGTGCAATTAAATTCCTGGACTACCTAGCTTCCGACGAAGGTCAAGTATTGGTTAACTGGGGTATTGAAGGCAAACACTACAATGTTGTTGATGGCAAACGTGTCATTCCTGAAGATGTGAACGACCGTAAATATAATGACACTACCAACTTCCAAAAAGAAACTGGTTTGGGTAATGTCGGATCAAACTATGCATTGCTGAGCGCTCACTATGGCGACGGTGTATTGGATCCATCTGGTAACTACTACACAACTCGTTTCCCTGAGCAAGTAACTGTAGGTTACAATGCGGTTGAAAAAGAAACACTTGCTGCTTACAAAGCAACAACTTGGAAAGACCTCTTCCCAAGTGAAGATGAGTTCAAAGTTAAACCTTGGGGCGCGGCATGGAATATCACGATTCCTGGGGATAGCGAAATTGTCGTTCTTGACAACAAGCTGAAGGATATCAGTTGGAAACGGATCCCAGAAGCAATCTTGTCTAAACCAGCTGATTTCGATAAAGTTTGGGATGCTTACATGGCTGAGCTTGATAAAGCTGGTGTAACGAAAGCTGAAGATTTGCGTGAAGAGCTGGTTAAACAACGCGTGAAACTTTGGAATGATTAATTATTAAATTTCGTCTAATCCAATAAAAGCATGAAGATGGCGGGAAGTCCGAACGAAAGTCCGGGCCTCCCGCTGATTGCTTTTCACCGGTAATAACAGGACAGGAGGAATATACATGGGAGAGAGCAAGAACTCCGGACGGCATGAGTTATGGTACAAGCAGCCGGCGGCTGTATGGGAAGAGGCGCTGCCCGTAGGTAACGGCAGGCTGGGCGGCATGGTCTTTGGTGGAATCGAAGAAGAACGGATTCAATTAAATGAAGACACTCTATGGTCAGGTTTCCCGCGGGATAAAGCCAACTATGAGGCACTGCGGCATTTGGCTCCAGCTAAACAGCTAGTTGCAGAGGGGAAATACAAGGAAGCAGAAGCACTGGTGGACGCCAAAATGTTAGGCAGCCGGACGGAATCCTATCAACCGCTTGGAGATTTGCGATTGAAGTTTAATTTTGCAGGTCCTGTAGAGGATTACCGGAGAGAGCTTGATCTGGATCAGGCGTTGGCTACGGTATCCTATACTGCCGGTGGTGTAAGGATCGTACGTGAAGTATTGGCCAGCAGACCGGATGACATTATAGCTCTTCATATCCGTGCTGAGGGGGGGGAGGGCCAAGCTACTCTGCCAGATTTCTGGGCGGATCTGGCATCACCACATCCTTTCAACTCGGAGATTACTCCGGATGGCATGCTGATTATGACTGGCCGTGCCCCGTCGCATGTGGCTGATAACTACGTAGGGGATCACCCGCGTGCCGTATTATATGAAGAGGGGCTTGGCATAAGTTTTGCTGCGGTTATGGAGATCCAGACGGAAGGTGGGACTTGTGTAGCGGAGAACGGCTCGCTGTTGATTTCTGGCGCGCACTCCATTACCCTTCGTCTGGCTGCGGCAACCGATTATGCCGGGTATGACCGGATGCCGGGAAGCGGTGGCAAGCTGCCAGCGGAGTTGTGCCTAGTGCAGTTAGCTTCAGCCTCTAAAGGATACGCAGAGCTTAAGCAGCGCCACTTAGAGGATCATCAATCCTTGTTCCACCGTGTGGAATTGACGCTTGCATCTGCTGCTTCCCGAGGAGAGCTTCCTACTGATGAGCGCCTGGCACAATACCGCGAAGGACAGGCAGATCCTGAACTGGAAGCGTTGCTGTTCCAGTATGGCCGCTACCTGATGATTGCTGGCTCACGGCCGGGGACGCAAGCCCTGAATCTGCAGGGCATTTGGAATCCCTATATTCAGCCACCATGGAACAGCAATTATACGACAAATATCAACACCGAAATGAATTATTGGCCAGCCGAGTTATGCGGATTGGGCGAATGCCATGAACCTTTGATAGATTTTATCACGGAGCTTAGCGTGGCTGGCAGCCGTACAGCGAATATTCATTATGCCGCACGTGGCTGGACAGTACACCATAATACCGATTTGTGGCGGATGACTTCTCCATCAGACGGTAAGGCGATGTGGGCTTTTTGGCCGATGGGCGGGGTATGGCTCTCTCGCCATCTATGGGAGCGTTACGCTTTTCGTCCAGATGAGGACTATTTGCGCACAGCTTATCCCATACTAAAGGGAGCCGCATTGTTTTGTCTGGATTGGCTAGTAGAGCTGCCTGATGGAAGATGGACGACAGGTTTGTCTACCTCGCCAGAGAATGTATTTCTGACTGCTGACGGCACACCATGCAGTGTCTCGGCTGGCTCAGCTATGGATTTATCGCTTATCGCTGAGTTGTTCAAGCACTGCATTCAGGCTGCTGATATTTTAAATACCGATGTAGAGCTGCGTCAGGAGCTTATGCAGAAACAGAAACAGCTTGTCCACCAAGGGATCGCACCGGACGGAACTGTCCGCGAATGGAATGAGGATTTTGCTGAACAAGAGCCTGGGCATCGTCATGTTTCTCATTTGTATGACCTGTACCCTGGGAACGTAATTAGCCCTTCCTCCACACCAGAGCTAGCGGAGGCGGCAGCCTTAACACTGAAGAAACGTATAGAACATGGAGGTGGCCATACAGGCTGGAGCGCAGCATGGTTGCTTAATCTTTATGCGCGTCTGAAGGATGGCGAGAGTGCGGTTAGCTGTCTACGTCGCATTTTGCAAGATTCCAGTTTGCCGAACCTGTTCGGAAATCATCCTCCGTTTCAGATTGATGGAAACTTCGGCACTACAGCCGGAATAGCAGAAATGCTTTTGCAGAGTCATCAGGAGGGTCTGGAACTATTACCTGCTCTTCCAGAGGAATGGTCTGAAGGCAGCGTGAAAGGGTTGGTGGCACGTGGTGGCTTTGTCATGACTATAGAATGGAGCGGGGGCTGTTTAACTAGGGCAGAGGTTACCTCGACTCATGGCCGATCCTGCAGAATTGTTCAACACCAGCCTTTGCTCATTCAAAAACCGGATGGTACACAGATTGAAGGAGCGGGGCTGGAATTTGAAACAGTAATAGGAGAGACCTATCTCATTACACCCCTAAAGAAATAATTCATATTGATCTGGCTTAGAGGCTGTTCTCAGAGTAGAATTATTCTACAGAGAACAGTCTTTTTTTGCCCAAGTCTTCATTATCTATTAAATGGAGGGTTTTGAATAAGTCTGTAGGAGCCGGAGGATCAGAATAATTATGTGGAAAAAACGCTTCACGTTGGCAAAAGTCATTCTTGGAGGAGTGATTATTTGCGCAGCCATTCCCCCGACATTGTATTGGACCTGGGGGCATGCTTATGCGGCCACGACTTCACCGACCGTTCGTTCTGTGAGTGAAATTGCCCAGAAGCTAACCGGTGCGATGAATAATCGTAGAGAGACTATCACTTTTACTTATGAGGGGAAAACCTCGAATTTAAAAACACAGATACAAACGGGTCTAGATCAAGCGATGAATAGCGATCCCTATTTGTATTACATCATAGACAGCTACGGATACACTTATCGAGGGAGCAAAAGTTCTGTAAAGGTTACGGTAGAAGTGAAATACTTGGAAACGCTGGAGCAGACCGCTTTTGTGAACAAAGAAGTAAAGGCAACGCTCAAGAAGATCATTACACCGGGCATGAATAATCATCAGAAGGTTAAGGCTATCCACGACTGGGTGGTGCTGCGTCTGAAGTATGATACCTCTTATCGTAAATATACGGCTTATGAAGGCCTGAAGAGTGGCAGTGCCGTTTGCCAAGGGTATTCGCTGTTGACCTATAAGCTGCTCAAGGAAGCGGGATTCAGTAATAAAATCGTCGAGGGCACTGCAAAACAGCCGGGAGGACGCAGCCAGTCTCATGCTTGGAATCTAGTGCTGCTCGAAGGGAGATGGTATCATCTCGACACAACTTGGGATGACCCGACACCTGATAAAGCCGGCGTGGTAAGCACCGCGTATTACTTGAAGACGGATGCACAAATGCGTCAGGACCATAGCTGGACGAAGTCTTATCCGGCAGCTTCGGTTGCCTATTATAAGACCTTGTCAGCACTTGTAGAGCGTGGAGGACAGAGCGCCGGGGTGTATAAGCAGCTTCAGAAGGACCTTAATTATGAGCTGTATGCCGAGGAACGGATTGTACGTTCAGCAGCAGATTTAATTCAGCTGGCGAATAAGGCTGTCGCTTCAGGAGAGGGATCTTTATTATTCCGCTATGACGGTAGTGGAACCCAGCTGAAGAATGATCTACAGGAGTTATATAAACTTGGACTAGAGGAAGTGTCTTATTCTAGCACTTCTTTTGATAATACGGGTGATCTAAAAGTGTATGTGACTTGGGAATAGGCAAAGGGCTAAGTAAAATGAGGAGTTGAATATACTAGATTGATTTATATAAAAAGGGATATCCCGCAGCCTTTCAGGCTTCTGGATATCCCTTTTTGAGGAGTCTATTTATTCTGGGTGAGTACTAAGATCGCATTTATCCAAAGGAATAATATTACTCTTGCGGAAGAAGCGATAGCCGGCCCAAATCAAGACGAATAATGGCAGGCTGATATAGGAAACGGCAATACCGTACCAGTCGATGTTTCCACCTGAGAAGGCACCCATATTCTGGCCAAGGATGGCTACCGTACAAAGTACTAAGGCAAATATAGGCCCAAACGGGAACCATCTAGCCCGGTAAGGCAGCTCATCAAGGGAATGACCTTGAGCTATAAAGGCGCGTCTGAAACGATAATGGCAGACAGCGATGCCGAGCCAGTTAATAAATCCACACATACCGGAAGCATTAAGCAACCAGTTGTATACAGCACCGTCACCAAAGAATGATGCTAAAAAGGCTAACATACCAACGGCTGTGGTCACGAGCAAAGCGCCAACAGGAACACCGCGGCGATTAAGCTTGCCTAGAGCACGTGGAGCCATTCCATCCTTAGCCATAGCGTACAGGACGCGGGTGGAGGCGTACATTCCCGAGTTCCCGGCTGACAATACGGAGCTGAGAATGACAGCATTCATGACGGATGCGGCAATAGCAAGTCCTGCTTTATTAAATACGATCGTAAACGGACTGACTCCGATATCATCAATACCACCGCGCAGCAGATCTGGATTCGTGTAAGGAATCAGCATTCCGATTACTAGTATAGCGAGGATATAAAAGATTAATATACGCCAGAAGACTTGGCGAATAGCAATAGGTACGTTACGGCGAGGGTTCTCACTCTCACCTGCTGCAACACCGATTAGCTCGGTGCCTTGGAAGGAGAATCCCGCAGCCATAAAGACACCGACGAAAGCGAAGAAGCCACCGTGGAACGAGCTGCCCCCGATCTGGAAATTGCTGAAGCCTACGGCTTTTCCGCCCATGATTCCGAAAATCATCAAAACTCCGACAATAAGGAAGGCGATAACAGTAATAATTTTGATAATGGCAAACCAATATTCTGATTCTCCGTATCCACGAGCAGATAGGAAATTAAGACCGAACATCAGCAGCAGGAACACGAGACTCCAGAGAAAGGAGGGACTGTCCGGGAACCAATATTTAATAATGACGGTGGCGGCAGACAATTCTGCTGCAATCGTAACCGCCCAGTTATACCAGAAGTTCCAGCCGATGGCGAACCCAAAAGCGGGGCTGACGAAACGCGTGCCATAAGTGCTGAATGAGCCCGAATCCGGCAAATAGGTAGCGAGCTCTCCCAGACTGGTCATGAGGAAATAAACCATAACACCAACAGCCGTATAGGCTAGAAGTGCTCCACCGGGTCCGGCTGAAGCGATAGCGCCACCACTGGCCAGGAAGAGTCCAGTACCAATAGATCCTCCAAGCGCAATCATGGTCAAATGCCTTGCTTTAAATGATTTTTTTAGCTCAGGCGGGTTACTTACGTTGCCTTGTGCTAGATTTTGCTGCTTGCCCTGCATGATTTGACACTCCTTATGATCTAATCTTTCAATTCATGAACGGGGAGTGCTGAGCTGCTTCCTCCCGCAGAGCGGGAGAGTGTATTTGGTGGTCTCCATAAGGTTATGGACAAACACTAAATATACAAATTCTGTAAACGCAAAGAAACCGCAGACTATATCTGCGGTTTCCATCTATACAGCTCCGCATCATACTCCCTGTGAAGATAGCGCAACACATTATGACCTGCTGCTATGCAGGTTATACAATGTGACAGTTCCGTGCCTTTCGGCAACGGCCCCAGCCTGCACCGCTGTAAGAGCGACAGTGCAGACTTCGGCAGATATTCCTTTCGACGCGATTCATAGACGGCTCTAACGTCTCCACGCGCGTACTCTTTATATCCGCGACCTCTACCTCATCTTAGTATGACGAGGCTATCTTTACTTCATTCATTTATAAACAACAGGAATTAGTATAAAGCAAGTTCGCAAGTCAAGCAATGACAAAATCCGGTAGGGAATGTTAGCTGCGACGACGCTCTGACATTTGCTGCCAAACGGTACCCGCCGCTGCTTCACCGGAAGCGATACGTTCCAAAGCCATTTTGGCCTGAAGTCCAACCTCGAATTCCGGATCTTCCGCCGCAACTGACAGCGCTTCTTGGGCATCGGATGTGCCCACCTCATAGAGGAAACGAGCTGCGCGCCAGCGGACAAGCTTGCTCTTATCTGTCAGTGCTGCCGTCATCACTGGCGTGGCGGCAGGATCGCCGATGTCGGACAGCGTATCGCCTGCCGTACGTCTCACGGCTGGCGCGCTGTCTGCCATCGCCTCATAGAGCAGCTCCATCGCTTCAGGCGTGCGAAGGTCGCCTAGATACACGACCGCAAGCCTGCGAATATGCAGCTTGGGATCGTGCAGCGCCGCCTTAAGCTCCGGCAGGAGCTCCGCCGTCGGCGTAAGATCCTCCAGCGCGGCGTAACGCACGCGCCAATCCTCATGCTTCAGGTCTCGCAGCAGCTCATCCTGACTGCGGGTTCGTCTCTGCTCGACGAACTCGCCTTCGGCGCCGTGCGCAATGGCTTGCTGCACGAGAGAGTCGAGGCGTTCCTGCGGATACGCCGCTTCGACCTCTTGCTCCACCTCGCGTGCAATCTCCGCGGGCTCGCCATAACGCACGCCGTAATCAGTGAGCTTACGCTCTTTAATCATCACGGCGCTAGCCACATCCATAACCGCCTTCGTGAAGCGGTTTGCTAAGGAGATGCGCTCTTCATTCGCGCCGGTCTTAACGCGGATTTGCAGCGGAATTCCGCGGAACATCTGGACGAAGACTTGAGCTTCGCCGAAATGAGCGCCAGCGTTCTCATCGGCAAGATTCCAATCGTCATTTAAGCCTTCGCTGTTGCCGAAGCGGTTCTGAACTTCTCTTAGAATCGCTGCCCAATCCGCATTGCCCTTGCGTTCGAGCGCTGCAAAGTCAGCAGCGTGATAGATGCTAATAACGCCCGGTATCGTTAACATTTCGCGTGCCCAGGCCGGTGCGGAACGTTCACTTTCTGGTGTATAGGTTCTGCGAATTCCAGGTTCCAGACTTTCGTCCAAATGAAGCTTCATCGTATTTGGACTTGGAGTCGGTTCAATAAAAGTAATCTTCATACGTAGCTCCCCCTTGAACGGTATATGCACCGCCATACTTTATACACATATTATCTCATTTCTGGCGTGAAACACAAAAGGGTACTTAGATATTTTGCAGAAAAAGGGCGCACCATTACCAAGTAACTTGTATATTTTGCAAAATACTCTGCCGTTCAATATAGTTGTATTATATTCGCTAAAGTAAAGCATGCTCTGCAAACTTCTAAAGATGAGGTGCTCTATGGCTAAATTTCGCTACAATAACCTCGACAATGTGAGTACCGATAAAACACTTAAAGAGTTTCGTAAGTGGCGGGAGGAACGTCGACGGAAGAAAAAAGATTATTCATATGTAGTGCCAAGTACGCCGCCGAGGTTAGCTTATCTGGCGGAGAATCGCCTGGAGACCACCATTACGTGGATTGGGCATTCAACGTTTTTCCTTCAATATGAAGGGATGAATATCATTACTGATCCAATCTGGGCGAGAAGACTGGGCTTTGAGAAAAGATTGGGGCAACCCGGGATTCCGCTCAGCGAAGTGCCTCCCATTGACCTGATTCTGATCTCGCACTCTCATTATGACCACTTGCATATGGCTTCTATCCGTAAATTATATAGAGCAGGGACAACCCTTGTTGTTCCTATAGGCTTGAAACGAAAGATGCTCCGCAAAGGATTTCATAACTGCATAGAAATGGAATGGTGGCAGGAAAATACGCTAGGTAAAATTAAGCTTACCTTCGTGCCGACTCAGCACTGGACGCGGAGAACGCCTTGGGACACGAATACTTCTCATTGGGGAGGATACATTCTGCAGCCGATCGAATCGGATAGCGACAAGCTGCCCCCTAACCTGTATTTCGCAGGAGATAGCGGTTATTTTCCGGGTTTTAAGGAGATTGGGAGCCGCTATAAGCTTCATGTTGCACTCATGCCGATTGGAGCTTATGAACCGGAGTGGTTCATGACCTCGCAGCATGTAACCCCTGAAGAGGCTATACAAGCATTTGTAGATGTTGGAGCGGAGACCATGATTCCGATGCATTACGGCACCTATAGACTTGCTGATGATACGGCCCGGGAAGCGCTGGATCGGATGGAAAGTGCCCGGCTTAAACAGGGTATTTCTGAAGAACGAATCCGTACGCTCAGCTATGGCGAAACGCTTATTATACAACCCGAGAATCGCATAACTGGACAATAATTGAAAAAATTCCTCCTAACTGGCGACCTCTGTACAGCAGCTGGAATAACTTTAGTATTGGAGAGAACAGCTGAAAAGGCTATTTTACGGGCTTTTTGCTCTCTATTTATGCTATAATGAGCCGAAACCCTAAGTGAAAAGGATGGTAATGCGTAATGATTAGCACAAGCGGCGTAACACTCCGCTACGGAAAACGCGCTCTCTTTGAAGATGTAAACATAAAATTCACCCCTGGTAACTGCTACGGTTTGATTGGTGCCAATGGTGCCGGTAAATCAACCTTTCTGAAAATTCTGTCTGGTGAGATCGAAGCAAATACCGGTGAGGTACATGTTACACCGGGCGAACGTCTCGCAGTACTCAAACAGAACCATTTTGAGTATGATGAATTCCCGGTACTTGAGACCGTAATTATGGGTCATACACGTCTTTATGAAATTATGAAAGAAAAGGACGCGCTTTATGCGAAGTCCGATTTCACAGAAGCGGATGGCCTGCGTGCAGGGGAGCTTGAAGGTGAGTTCGCTGAGCTTAACGGCTGGGATGCTGAGCCAGATGCAGCTGCCATGCTGATTGGTCTCGGAATTATGCGTGAACTGCATGACAAAAAAATGGCCGAACTGAGCGGCAATGAAAAGGTACGGGTACTCTTGGCGCAAGCCTTGTTTGGCCGTCCGAATAACCTGCTGCTAGATGAGCCTACCAACCACTTGGATCTCGAATCTATTGGCTGGTTAGAGAATTTCCTCATGGACTATGAAGGTACTGTTATCGTCGTATCCCATGACCGTCACTTCCTGAATAAAGTATGTACGCATATTGCGGATATTGATTTTGGCAAAATCCAGATGTACGTCGGCAACTACGACTTCTGGTATGAGTCCAGTCAGCTTGCGCAAGCTTTGCAGCGTGATTCGAACAAGAAGAAGGAAGATAAAATCAAGGAATTGCAGGCATTTATCCAGCGTTTCTCGGCCAATGCTTCCAAGTCTAAACAAGCGACATCACGTAAGAAGCAACTTGAGAAAATTACCCTGGACGATATTCGTCCGTCCAACCGTAAATATCCGTTCCTAAACTTCAAACCTGAACGTGAAGCGGGTAAACAATTGCTGACAGTCAGCGGTTTGTCCAAAGCGGTGGAAGGTGAAAAGCTTCTTGATGAAATCAGTTTTGTAGTAAACAAAGGGGATAAGATTGCTTTTGTAGGCCCATACTCCCAGCCTAAATCCCTTCTGTTTGATGTGATTATGGGAGAGCAAGAAGCGGATGCGGGAGAATATACATGGGGAGTAACTACAACTCAAGCGTATTTCCCGAAAGACAACTCCAGCTATTTCGATGGTGTGGAAATGAATCTTGTAGAATGGCTACGCCAGTATTCTAAAGATCAGGACGAAACTTTCCTGCGTGGATTCTTGGGCCGTATGTTGTTCGCCGGAGAAGAAGCACTGAAGAAAGCAAGTGTGCTGTCCGGGGGCGAGAAGGTTCGCTGTATGCTGGCCAAAATGATGCTCAACGGCGCGAACGTGCTTGTGTTCGATGAACCAACCAATCACTTGGATCTGGAATCCATCACAGCACTGAATAACGGGCTGATCGATTTCGATGGCACGATTCTATTCACTTCCCATGACCATCAGTTCATCCAAACCATTGCTAACCGCATCATCGAGATTACACCTACAGGTGTAATTGATCGCTCCATGAGCTACGATGAATATTTGGAGAATCCAGAAATTAAGGAAATGCGCCAGCGCATGTATCCTGTAGAAGTATAATATTTAAATTCCGCTATGCGGAAGGAACCCCATGAAGCAGCTACTCTAATCCTTTTTAGGATCAGGGTAGCTGTCTTTATAATTTCGATTTTGAAAAGTTATTAACAAGTAGAATTCTACGGGGAGTATACGCGGGGCTTCCAAGACAGGAGTCTTTAGCCCTTGAGGGTTCCCAAAGCGCATGTTTTCAGCTGGCTAATCGTACATTAAAGAGAAGCAATTATGAATTTGAAGAGTTCTAATCCATCCTATCAGGCAGGACGAACGTATAAACGGCTGCGTTTCCCCGAGGGATTCGCAGCCGTTTATGTTTAAGTATAAGTAAATACTAAGATCCGCCAGTACGACGGCGTTGGTTGTTAGGCTTTTTGTTATTTTGGCTTTTTAGCGGTTTGGCGGAACCGGCCTGAAATGTGGATCCAGGCTTGGAGGAAGATTGTTGCTTCTTCTGTTCCAGTTTTTTACGGATAGCTTCCGCTAAGTTGATTTTACCTTTATCGTTGCTTTCGCTCATTATGATAACCTCCTTCGAAGCAAGTCCTTACACTTTATTCTAATTGTTTTTAAATGCTGCCACAAGGGCAAGAATAATTGAAAGAATTCTTTTCCGTATTTTAAATAATCGGGGGAAAAGAGGGGGAGCCAAGAATGACTGATATTTACGAAGATATACGTAAAGGCGAACGAGGAGCTTGGGTAAGCATAGCGGCTTACCTCATCCTATCATCATTTAAGCTGGTTTGTGGTTATTTATTTGCATCTAGCGCACTCGTAGCGGACGGGGTCAACAATTTAACAGATATCGTGGCATCCATAGCTGTGCTGGTGGGGTTACGGATTTCGCGGAAGCCACCTGACTCTGACCACGCTTACGGGCATTTCCGCGCAGAGACCGTAGCGGCGTTGTTGGCTTCTTTTATCATGGCGGTAGTGGGCCTTCAAGTGATTGTGGAGGCGGTGCGGTCCTTTTTCGATCGTACAAAAGAAACGCCACAGCTCTGGTCGGCAGGGGTGGCTATTGTATGTGCAGTAGCTATGATGGGGGTATACATATATAACAAAAGACTGGCCAAACAAATTAACAGTGGGGCACTTATGGCAGCGGCTAAGGATAATTTTTCTGATGCAATGGTCAGTGTTGGAGCCGCAGTTGGGATTGTGGGTGCACAGTTTGGTTTGCCATGGATTGATTCCGCAGCAGCTGTTCTTGTCGGACTCATTATCTCCAAGACCGCTTGGGATATTTTTCGTGATTCGACCTATCGGCTTACCGATGGCTTTGATCAAGATAAATTGATGGATCTACGCAGTACGATTGCTCGAACGCCGGGAGTAGAAGAGATTAAAGATGTGAAGGCACGGGTTCATGGTAATCATGTGCATGTGGATGTTGTAGTGGAAGTGGATGCGAATATTTCTGTGACGGAAGGTCATGAAATAAGTGATTCCATCGAAGAAAGAATGAGCAAAATGCATAATATTATGAATGTGCAGGTGCACGTGGAACCTAAAAAATAAATCGCGAAATGCTATATTAAGGAAAAATAACACATATTCAAGGAGAAATCGAGACTTTAGACCTGTGTGTTACCATAAAGTGGCATGATTATATGTGAAATTTGGAGCATGTTCCAAATCCCGGGCAAGCCTATAATGAGGGCATAAAGGAATAATGTAGTACAATCCTTTATTGAAATCTCATCATGGAATTTGGGGGAACGTATGATCAAATCACATAAGCAAATTACAGCATCTTTGTTAGTATCTGCTGCAATTGTTGCAGGTTTAGGAGTATCTGCTCCTGGACAAGCAGCGGCAGCCTCAAGTTCATCTAATTCAGTTACAGCAGCTTCAGCCGTTCAAACAGGTGTGATCGAGGCTAGTGTTCGCCTTCGCAGCACCCCTTCTACTGACGGAGAAATAGTGAAGTACTTGCAAAAGGGAGATCAAGTGCAGATCCTTTCGCAGCCTAACAGCTATTGGTATCAAGTAAAAACGGCTGATGGTTCAGTGGGTTATACAAGTGCAGGAGATAAATATATCAGTGTATCCTCTGCTTCAGTAACGACACCATCGGCACAAACTGGCACCATTAAGTATGGTGTGAATCTTCGAGTTTCACCTTCAACAAGCGGGAAAATAATGAAGCTTTTGAATAAGGGAGAAAAAGTAGAAGTTCTGGCGCAGCCTAACAGTTACTGGTATCAAGTTAAAGCGGCGGATGGTAGCATCGGATATATAAGTTCAAGTGAACAATATAGTACACTTTCAGGAAACGGTGGGGGATCTGGAACGGTAACACCAACGCCTACACCAACGCCTACACCCAAACCACCTGTAACAACACCGGGGGCTTCAGCCCAAATCGAACGGGTGATTGCTGCAGGTATGGGATATCTAGGAACGCCTTATGAGTATGGCTCCAGCAGAAATGATACAAGCACCTTTGATTGCTCGGACTTCATCCGGCAAATTTTTATGGATGCAGCCAATCTCAAACTGCCGGCGGATTCCCGTCAACAGGGAGATTGGGTGAAGTCGAATAGTACGGTGGTTACGTCTATTTCCAATTTGAAGCGCGGCGACTTAATGTTCTTTATGGATTATAAGGGGAATTCTGCTTCTGCTTATGAGGGAATCGACAAATCTACAGCTAGAATATCGCATGTTGCAATGTATCTAGGAGATGGACAAGTTCTACAAACTTATTCCGTAGCTTCAGGCGGGGTAAGAGTAGATAAACTAAGCGCTTCTTGGATGAATCGTTTTCTCTACGGAGGTTCGGTCATTCGCTAAATATATGAAAATGCAGGAAGCGACAGCATCGCATGTTTGTGACGGGTGAACGATGGCGGGCGTACGCGCAAGAGGGCTATCCTTTTAGTAGAATTCTCTACTGAAGGGGTAGCTCTTCCTGTTTATCTGTTCAGAATATGTACTCTCCACATAAAAAAAGGGCAGTACCATCGGCCATTTTCTTGGCTCTTGGGACACCCCTTCTTCGCTTATTGATTAATTATGGCAAAATCACATTGGCTGATACAGGAACCTTAACCCATGCTTTTCCTAGCCAAGTGTAAATTTCTCTCCATTCATTACCCCAAGTATCCGAAATGACTTCACCTGTTGTATCAAGAGTCTGAACGCCAAGCCAGCCTGCTGGAATTATACCTCCGACTGAAAAGTAGAAAGGTGTTTTCTCAGTCAGCACTATTTGCGGTGTAGCTGGACTCATATCCGCTGGAGTTATAATGGTTTCAAAAGAATTGCTGTAAGTGCTTCCAGTTACGGTTGCAGGAGCCGTAGTAGTTCCTGTTACTTCAGCTGCTGAAGCTGTAGCTGCAATGGAAGCCATAAGTCCTAAGGCTACTGTAAGGCTGGCGATTTTTTTCATGTTTGGTTCCTCCTGTGGGGGTTGGATGTATTTTTTTCCAAAAGCGCTGTTTGTTAATAAGCTAGTAAACGTAATTGATGCGTGATGAACCACCCATTCAACATTTCTTATTTTCTCAAGTGACATCTGTGCAGGAATGACCTATACTTTCTGCATGATGAATAAGATATATGGATAGATATGGGAGGGATACAACAGTCACACCATTAATAAGAGGGGCTACATAGATCTGCCTCTGCGTCCCGTGAAGAGAGAAATTACAAACAGAACCAGGAAGACGAAGAACAGGATCTTAGCAAGACCAGCAGCGGCAGCTACTAGGTTGAAGAAACCAAAGATTCCGGCGATTACTGCGACTACAAGTAGTATTGCGGACCATTTTAACATTACATATCACCTATCCTTTTTTGATTAATGTAGTCATTGTATAAACGGGGACTTTGATTTTGAAACAAAAGGGAAGAGGGACTCTTGACAACGCTCGACAAGATGTTTCGGCTTATGGGACCAGGGGTAACTATGCAGTATACAAGGCTGATTAGCCGATATTTATGAGATATGGAAGGGGTTATGAATATGATCATTGAACTTAGTGTAGCACTCGTCGCAATTGCATTCGCAGTACTTGTTTTCTTTTTAATTAAAACTTTAAAGTCGGCAAAGGATTCACTCGACAAAGTCAGCCAAACCTTGGTGGAAGTACAGAAGACGATGGATGAGCTTACTTATGAAGTGAAAACGACGGTCAGACACGCAAATGAAATCACTGCCGATGTACAGCATAAGATTCAGAAGATTGACCCAGTCATCGATTCTGTCAAGAATCTGGGTGATGTTATGAATGAGCTAACCTTAACGGTCAAACAAGTGTCAGTCACAGTGATTGAGAAATATCGTAAATCGCGTGAGCTGAAGGAGAAGAGTAAGGAAGTCTCTATAAAAGAAGCTCCGTTAACTCCTGCTGAAGAACGTACTGTTAACTCCTATGATGCCATTTATGCTGAGAAGTCACCGGGAAAAATAGCTACAGTGCTAAAAGGTGTAGACGTAGCTGCAACTCTTTGGAAAAAATTTCGTCATTAAGCATAAGATAGTAAGGCTTCTGTAATCGGTGGCTGCAGATAAGAAAGGTGGGACACAACATGAACATGATGATCCTTTTATTTGGTCTTCTTTTCCCATACTTTGATGCGTCTCCACAGTTGGCGCCTATCTCTACTTTTATTGAACAACCTAAGTCGGTTCTCGCATTTGAACATGCTTCAGCATCCAGCCCATATATAAATCACTTTGATTCTCTGCAAGGTGTTGCTTTATACACCACAAAGGAAGAACTGCTTCTGACCAAAGGCAATCCGCTTGCGGTGACAAATGATCCATTGCTAGAGACAGTGGAGTACCACTACGCAGATGTGACAGTGGGTGTGGGCGAGGGTGTTGTACTTTATGTACATGTTGCACCTCCGCAAGCACAGCAGTTCGGTTTACATGTAGATGGCGTAGAAATCGATCCTTTAACAGATAATCTGCAAGATACTTTGGGCAAACCGTATTTTATAGCCGAAGATGGGGATGTATACCTGAGAGGGAATAATGCACTCAAAATATATCGAAATTTGGCGGGTGAATTTGAAGGAATTGATTTATTTGATAGTATTTCTTCCTAATGTGTTTCATATTTGAGCAAATTGGTTAATAAACATAGGCTGTCTTTAGAATAGAGTAACCTCCAGCCCCACTAGGTATAGTGGGGCTGGAGGTTACTTTGCTGAATACGTAAATTGATCCTATGACTATATTTACATATTATGAAAATAGAAATAACACTGTAAAATAGCGTATGATATAGTTAATAGGTTTGCAGAATTTTACGGTCGTAATACTACTCGTGTGAGGTGAAGATGATGAGAATCTTAATCGTGGATGACAATCCGACTAATGTTATCATTATCCGTGAAATCCTGAAAAAAGAAGATTACCGAAATTTCGTAACCGCATCCTCTGCCAAAGAGATGCTGGAACGGCTTGGAATCGGTTCGGGGAGTGAAGATGGACGTCCCCGGATGTCAGATATTGATCTGATTTTACTGGATATGATGATGCCAGAAATGGATGGGATCGAAGCATGTCGTGTTGTGCAGCAATACGAACATCTTAAGGATATTCCAATAATAATGGTTACAGCTGTAGGCGATTCTAAGAAATTGGCCGAAGCGCTGGATGCAGGTGCAGTAGATTATGTTACGAAACCTATTAATAAAGTGGAGCTAATGGCCCGGATTCGGCTTGCTCTGCGGTTGAAACGTGAGAAAGATTGGCATAAGGAACGGGATCAGCGGATTCAGGAGGAATTGAGACTGGCTGCACTCGTGCAGAATGCTGTACTCAGCCTACCCCTGCAGGAAGAGAATTTCGAGGTGCATGCTATCTATCAGCCTTCCTCTGAATTGGCGGGTGATTTATATGCTTGGTATCCCCTAGGGGATGGCCGATATGGCGTAATCCTCCTGGACATTATGGGACACGGTATATCGTCCTCTCTTTTTTGCATGTTCCTTGCGTCAGTATTAAAGGATACGGTAACTACCTATGTAGAGCCGGAAAAGGTAATTCAGGAACTCAATCGAAGGTTTAACCAACTTTATATTGAGAAAAAGCTGATTCAATATTATTTTACGACGATTTATCTTGTGATCGACACTCGTATAAAGCGTATTGACTACGTTAACGCCGGGCATCCACCTGCGCTATTTTTTGAGGGCGCAGCTATGACTCCGGTCTTGCTGGAAAGTAATTGTCACCCTGTAGGCCTGTTTGAACGGATTGATATTCAGCCTCAGAGCTTGACCTACGAAGATGAAGGGCATTTGGTTCTCTATACAGATGGTCTGCTGGAGCTGGTTGAGGGTGAACAGGAAGAGCAGCTGAAGTTTATGATTAAGCATTTAAATGTTGAGCATGAATGGAAGGAAGAAACTATACGGGCTGCTTTTTTCAATGCTGATGTTCCTAAAGAGCGTGACGATGACAAATGTATAGTGTGGATCTCACTGAAGAAGGGAACAGAATGAGGATGAAAATAAAGGCTAAACTCTTAATTGGTTTTAGTGCGATGCTGGCGATTATGCTGGCACTTACTATGATTGGATACGATCGTTTGGATTATATGAATGGTCAGCTTGAGGGTTACCAGGATAGATATATGAAGGGGCGCTCTTCTTCAGGTATGCGTGGAGAAGTGAATGATATGGCGCGCATATTAACGACGACCATGTTAAGTGCGGATACATCAACGGTAGAATCACAAAAAAAAGAGATTGATAAAAAAATAGCTAAGGCGAATGAGCACTACGACAAAATAAAAGAATCAATGACTAGCGCTGAAGAGATGCAGATCGTTAATCAAATTGATGATTCTTATACGATCTATCTAAATTATCAGGAAAAAATATTGAAGCTGCTATCAGCTGGTTATTTCCAGAATGCCAGTACGTATTCTAACACAGAGGGACAAGCGATTCAGAATGCCGTGTTAAATGCTCTGAACAGTCTCTCTGATTATAATGCCTTTATTATGAATGAAGAGAGCGCAAAAGCTAAAGATGCCTATCAAAGCTCTACTCAGATGGTCATCTTGATGATGATTGTAGGTCTATTACTTGGACTTGGAGTTGTTCTATGGATCATTCCAAGCATTACGCGGGGACTTAATGTCGTTTCGATGATGATTACCAGCTTTGGCAACGGCAGAATCCGGGCCATAAGGCGCATAAAGGTTACTTCGAAAGATGAGATTGGTGAGGTTGCCCTTGTCTTTAAGAAAATGGCGTTAGATCTTGAAGAGAAACAGCAAATGGAACAGGCTTATGCACAGGCACAGAATGATCAATCCTGGCTGAATGCAAATGTTGCTCAGGTGACAGAACTTCTCCGGGGGGTTAGCTCATTGGATCAGGTCTCACAGACCTTTATCAACGAGTTCACCCCTGTGCTCGGAGCCCAGTTTGGAGCTGTGTATTTGAAGGATGCTAATCGTCCCGATTTTTTACGAAGCAGTGGTTATTATGCAGTAGATAACGATAAGAAACCAAAGGAAGGTTTTTTGATTGGAGAAGGGCTTGTAGGACAAAGTGCGCTTGATATGCACCCAATCAGATTGGAGCGGGCTCCTGAAGATTATATCTCCGTGAAATCCGGCTTTGTGGATTCACAGCCAGGATATATTTCCATTCATCCGCTTATTTTTGAAGACGAGCTGCTCGGTGTAGTAGAATTCGCTTCATTCCAGCCATTTAGCAGTCTGAAAAATGATTTGCTGCAACAACTTGCGAATAATTTAAGCATTATTTTCAATAATATTAGTCGTCGTCTGATTGTAGAGAAATTACTGCGTGAGTCACAAGCACTTACGGAAGAACTGCAATGTCAGTCAGAGGAGCTGCAGACTCAGCAAGAAGAACTGCGTCGTTCCAATGAGAACTTGGAAGAGCAGACGGACGCACTTAAGCGTTCAGAAGAACTGCTGCAACGTCAACAGGAGGAATTGGAACATTACAATACGGAACTCGTCGCCAAGACTCGTGCACTAGAGGAACAAGTGCAGGAGGTCGAGGAGAAAAAAGATGAAATTGAGCATGCTAAGGTTCAGCTAGAGAAACAGGCTATGCAATTATCCGTGACTAGTAAGTATAAATCGGAATTTATGGCGAACATGTCCCATGAATTGCGGACGCCGCTCAACAGTCTGCTGATCTTGTCCCAGCTGCTTACCGAGAACAAGGATGGTAATTTAACGGAGAAGCAGGTTGAATTTGCCCATACGATTTATATGTCAGGTGCTGACCTGCTTAAGATGATTGATGAAATTTTAGACCTGTCCAAGGTTGATGCAGGAAAAATGGAACTGAATCATGAAGAAATTAAACTGACTGAGCTGAAAAGCTTTGTGAAGCAGAATTTTGCTCCGCAGGCGATCAAAAAAGGACTCTCCTTACGGATAGCCTTTAACGAGCCGCTGCCAGATAGCGTAATTGCCGATAGTCATCGGTTGAAGCAGGTTTTAAGAAACCTGCTTTCCAATGCCTTTAAATTTACAACCGAAGGTTTTATCGAGTTTTCAGTTAGCCCGGCAGATAGTAATCTCTTGCCACTAAATCTGCCGAGTGATAATGAATATATTGCTATTGCTGTGAAGGACAGTGGCATTGGTATTCCGGCTGACAAAACAGATATTGTATTCGAAGCCTTCCAGCAAGTAGATGGAACTACCAGCCGTAAATATGGAGGCACGGGCCTGGGATTGTCGATCAGCCGTGAATTGGTTCGTATAATGGGTGGAGCTATTGTGCTCGAATCCCGTGAGGGACAAGGCAGTACCTTCACTTTGTATTTGCCGGTGAAGGCAAATTACAGTAAACAACCTGCAGAAATAGAAGCTGCTGTGTCCAAAGAGGATTCAACATATGATGAATATATTGGAGACATGCTTCCAACCTTAGTGCCAGCAGCCGTTAATGTACCCCTTCCACAACTGACGATTGAGGATGACCGTGACAATTTGACGGCGAATGACAAAGTCCTGCTTATTATTGAAGATGATGAAAGCTTTGCGAAAATCTTGCTAGACATGGCTCGTGGGCGCAGATTTAAAGGTTTAGTAGCGCTTCAAGGCGATATAGGACTGCAGATGGCAAAAACTTATTTGCCAGATGCGATCATTCTCGATATACAGCTGCCTGTAATGGACGGCTGGACCATCCTTAGAGAGCTGAAAAGTGCATCTCAGACCCGTCACATTCCTGTTCATGTTATCTCAGTGAACGATGAAGTGAAGCAAGGATTAATGATGGGAGCTATGGCGTATCTTAGAAAACCATCTTCAAGAGAAGCATTGGAGCGGGCTTTCTCACAAATTGAGAACTATACGTCCAGCACAGTGAAGTACCTTCTGATTGTTGAAGATGATGAGATTCAACGTCGTTCCATTATGGAATTGATCGGTCACGATGATGTAGCTATCACCGCGGTATCAACCGGCAATGAGGCACTGATGGAGCTGCGCAAGCAGAGATATGATTGTATGGTTCTGGATCTTATGCTTGGGGATATGAACGGCTTTGAATTGCTGGATCAGATTCGTGATGATGAAGAATTAAATGATCTTCCTATTATTATTTATACAGGTAAGGATTTAGATAGCAAAGAGGAGACACAGCTCCGCAAGTATGCTGAATCCATAATTATTAAGGATGTTCGTTCTCCGGAACGACTACTGGATGAGACAACGTTGTTCTTGCACCGGGTAGAAGCCAATCTTCCGGAAGATAAACGTAAAATTTTGCAGAAGCTGCATAACAAAGAAGAGTTATTCGAAGGGAAGAAAATACTGCTCGTCGATGATGATATTCGTAATGTTTTTGCACTCTCTAGTGTACTGGAAGAATACCACATGGAAGTGAAGTTTGCGGAGAATGGACGTGAAGCGCTGGAAATGCTGGTAGAGCAAGAAGATTTTGATCTCGTGCTTATGGATATGATGATGCCGGAAATGGACGGATATGAAGCTATGCGCCGAATCCGTGAAATGCCGCAATATCAGAAACTGCCTATTATTGCGCTTACCGCCAAAGCAATGAAAGAGGATCGCGCCAAATGTATTGAAGCGGGAGCTTCTGATTATATGAAGAAACCGATCGCAACAGGTCAACTTCTTTCGTTAATGCGTGTCTGGTTGTATTCGTAAACTCAAATTTGGGGTAATACCTTTTTAAGAACTAACATGACTAGAATTACGGTGTGTTAATAAGGGAGTCGGGATAACAATGAAAGCGATAGAACACGGATATGAGGAGCAGCCCGTTATGGTAGGAAGTGACGAGTTGGAGCAAATTGAGATCGAGCTGCTCCTTGATGGAGTACACCGTTTATATGGATATGATTTCCGGAATTATGCGTTGCCTTCTTTGAAGCGACGTATCTGGCATCATGTGCATGCGGAGAATGTACACAGCATATCCGCGCTGCAAGAAAAGGTGCTGCATGATCGTGCCTGTTTTGAACGATTTGTCTATAGTCTCTCCATTCCGGTTACCGAAATGTTTAGGGACCCGGGGTTATTTTTAACGTTTCGCCAGAAGGTAGTTCCGTTGTTGAGGACTTATCCCTATATTCGTATCTGGCATGCTGGATGCTCCACTGGTGAAGAAGTATACTCTATGGCCATCCTGCTTCATGAAGAAGGGCTTTACGATAAGGCTCGGATTTATGCCACAGATATGAATGAGCGTTCTTTACAGCAGGCTAAGGAAGGCGTCTATGATATTAGCAGAATGAAGCAATACACTAAGAATTATTTGGAGGCGGGAGGTACCCGGGCATTCTCTGAATACTATACAGCGAAGTATAACTCGGTTATTTTACAGCCATATTTACGCAAAAACATTATATTCGCTGAGCATAACTTGGCTACAGATACTTCTTTTAATGAGTTTAATGTTATTTTCTGCCGCAATGTGATGATCTATTTCAATGATGAGCTGCGGGATCATGTTCACGGCTTGTTTCATGAAAGTTTAAGTCGTTTTGGAATACTTGTTCTAGGCTCTAAAGAATCCATTCACTTTACGAAGTACAGCGATTGTTATGAGTCTTTGGACAGAGTAGAAAAAATATACCGTAACATAAAATAACGCATGAAGGAGGGTGGTCCTATGGGGTTTCAAGAACCAATTCATATACTACTAGTAGATGACCGTCCTGAAAATCTGCTGGCGCTGGAGGCGGTACTTGAAAGCCAGCATTATGAGCTAGTCAAAGCCACCTCCGGCGAAGAAGCGCTGCGGTGTTTGTTAAGGTATGATTTTGCTGTCATCGTACTGGACGTGCAGATGCCAGGTATGGATGGGATCGAGACCGCAAAGTTGATTAAAGCCAGAGAAAAAACAAAGGAAATTCCGATTATCTTTATCTCTGCGAATAGTAAGGAAGCGGAGCATTTATTCGCGGGCTATTCTGCAGGGGCTATTGATTATATGGTCAAGCCCTTCATTCCACAAATTCTGAAGTCTAAGATACAAGGTTTTGTCGAGATGTATATTACGAGCAAGAAGCATCAGACTCAGACCATGCTGCTGCAGCAAAAGACGAAAGAACTGGAAATCATAAATAGTGAGCTCGTAAAGGCTAAGGAAGAGGCGGAGATCGCCTCCAAAGCGAAGTCGGAATTTCTGGCTATGATGAGTCATGAGATTCGTACACCAATGAATGGCGTAGTGGGTATGATTGATTTATTAATGGAGACTGACCTTGCTCCTGAGCAGAAGGAGTATTCAGAGATCATTCGGAAAAGTGCAGACACGTTGATTACGGTGATAAACGATATTCTTGATTTCACCAAAATGGAATCCGGTAAAATGGAAATCGAAGAGCAGCTGTTCGAACTTCGCACATGTATTCAAGAGGTGTTCAGCCTCTTTTCGGTGGAAGCGGGAAAAAAGAACCTGGAGCTCGCTTATTTTATCGATCAGAAGTTGCCTAGACTTTTATATGGAGATATGGCCCGTTTACGCCAAGTATTAATTAATCTGATTGCTAACGCAGTTAAATTTACGAATCAAGGCGGTGTCTATTTAGTCGCTTCCATCAAAGAAACATCTGGGAACAAGGTAGAAGTCGAGTTCACGATCATGGATACTGGAATTGGTATTTCTCCAGAGAAATGCGACCGATTGTTCCAACCGTTCTCACAGCTGGATTCTTCAATGACACGGAAATACGGGGGGACAGGGCTTGGTTTAGCCATATGTAAATCCCTTGTAGGCATGATGGGCGGAGAAATACGGGTAGAATCCATGGAGCAAAAAGGAGCTACCTTTATTTTTACGATACAAGCATCCGTACCTGGAGAAGATTTGACAGGAGGTTATCAAGAAGAGGAATCGCCTCATCTTCTTCTTAATCAGGAGAGCAGAAGCCGAATCCTTGTTGTAGATGACCATCCTATCAATCAGCGTCTGATGGTTAGCATGCTAGATAAGCTCGGCTATGAAGCTGATATGGCTGAGGACGGGAAACAGGCTGTGCAAATGGCGCTTAAGCAGCCCTATGATTTTATCTTTATGGATCTCCAAATGCCAGTAATGGATGGCCTGGAGGCAACCGCTCAAATCCGTCGAGAAGGCGGTCCGGCGGCTGAGAAGACTATTATTATTGCAATGACTGCGAATGTCATGGATGGCATCCAGAATCGCTGTAAAGCCTCAGGAATGGATGACTATATCAGCAAGCCACTTAAGATGAGTAGTATTAAGCAGATTATCTCTCGGTATTCTAGCAGCGATAATCGGATGGTTGAAACAGATACCTCTATTTTTCAGGCGTAACCCAAGATTTACTAGTTTATATTTTAATGTTATTTGTTTCAAAGGTAGGACTATGAGGTTATTAATATAGAAAATATTTATCAGGAGAGATCGTCTATGAACACGCATAAAAGTAATAAGTTTCACGCTAAGACAGAGACAAAAGAAAGTGTATGTACGGTTTTCCTGAATGGTGAACTTGATCTATCCGTCGCTTCCGATTTCCGTTTGGTAATGGAGCCGCTTGTAGGTGATACGAAGCATGATTTAGTAATAAATCTTAAAGAATTAAAATACATCGATAGCACGGGTATTGGTATTCTACTTTCGATCCTGAAATCAAGACAAGGTATGGACGTTAAGTTTATGGTTGAGGATGTTCCTCCCCAAATTCAGAAGCTGTTTGACATGACTGGTATTACCAAGTTTTTTGCCTCCCAAGAGAATTCCCACTAGGAAAGGATAGAACAAAGAATGAGTGATGATGTGCAAAAAGTAATTCTTCAGCTGCCGGCTAGCGCAGAGTATGTGGATATTGTTAGGTTGAATTTATATGGTATTGCTTCAAAAATGGGCTTCACCTACGAAGATATTGAAGATATGAAGGTAGCTGTATCAGAGGCGTGTAACAACTCAGTATTGTACGCCTATGGACAACAAGACGGAATGGTTGATGTAATCTTTGAGGTGGGTGAAAGTGCCCTATCCATTACAGTCAAAGACGAGGGGGAGAGCTTTGACGGTTTGGAAGACTCGTCCAGTGAGCGTATGACACTGCATGATAAAGAGTTAAGTGACGTTCAGGTCGGCGGTTTAGGGTTCTACTTAATGCAAGCGTTGATGGATGACGTGAGCGTCGTAAGTGAGGCCGGAAGAGGGACGGTAGTAACTTTGAAGAAGCACCTTAACTTTAGCGAGGAAAAGGTATGAGTGATAAGGTGACTCCCCCCGAGTCCATGAATGAAGCAGTCACCCAAATTTGGGAATATCAGCAGACTAAGGATAATGAACGCGCAACAGTGCTGATTAAGAAATATGAGCCTATGGTAAAAATGGCTGCTGGAAAAATTTCTCGCAACCGCCCCGACTTGTATGAGGATTTATATCAGGTCGGGCAAATGGCGCTCATCCGGTTATTACAGCAATATGATATTAGCCTTGGAATCCCTTTTGAGCCCTATGCGATGAAAAGCATGATTGGACATATGAAGAATTTCCTACGTGATAAATCTTGGTACATACAGGTACCTAGACGGATTAAAGAAAAGGGAGCACTTGTTCAACACGCGATTGACGAACTAACAGTGAAGCTGGAACGTTCGCCTGCGGTGGATGAGATTGCTCATTATCTTGATTTGTCTGTTGAAGAAACTGTAGAAGTACTGGCGGGCAGAGAATGTTATCATTACGTCTCCCTAGACTCGCCCCTTTCTCAAGAGGAGACAGGAGCCACACTAGGCGAGCTGATCAGCTCTGACGCAAATGATTACGAGACCGTAGAGAAACGTATGGATTTGCAACAAGCACTAGGTCAATTGAAGGAACAGGAGCAGCAGGTGCTGCTGTTAGCGTTCCAAGATGGACAATCCCAGCGGGCGATCGCCCAGAAGCTGGGGGTATCACAGATGAGCGTTTCACGCATACAGAAGCGGGCCACTGAGAAGTTAAAGCAGATTATGGCCAACTCTTCCTATTGAGTTCCTGTATGGGTAATATACATTTTCGACGATAAGGACATGCCTCTCTCCGCTGACTGGAGACCCGCATGTCCTTTATTTGTATACTGTTGTAGACTTATTCCCCCGCTTGTCCGTCCAACCTAGAGGATTAGACGGACAAGCGGGGGAAGCGGTCGATAGTTGGGGAATAGATTGATAGTCTTGCGGTTAGCTATTAGCATCAATGTATTTTTTAATTTCGCCAAGATACTCTCCGATTACTGGAACATTAAGAAAAAGACTAAGAATGTAGCCTAATAAACCAAGGACTACAAATGTTCCGAGAGATAGTCCAAGTCCCCGAGATATACCGGCCATCAGGTTTGTGATGATTCTTTTTTTCGGATCTGAATAGTTGTCGAGAATGTCTTTGAATTCTGATTTTTCCAGTGAGTGAGCGATCTTATCAAGACGACTGTTTAAGCGTTTCACTTCATGTCGCAACTCGAAAGGATGTTCATCAATTTCATAAGGTTTTGTTTGGTTATTTGAATCTGCCATGCGCCATCCCTGCTTTCTATAGCCCGAACGGGCATTAATTAAATGTCTAGTTGTATCTGCTGATGTGAATAAAGGTGTAACTAAACAACAGCCAGCTGCGGTCAGCTGGCTGTTGTTTGTTAAAGTGATAGCTGTATGATGCCGCAGATTAGTAATTGGATTTATAGGAGGATTTTACATCCTCTTTCGCATCCTTAGCCTGATTGGCAACCTCTTTAGAGGATGCTTTAGCTTCATCAGCTACGTCTTTAGAGGCGTCTTTAACATCCGAGCTTACATTGCTTGAGGCTTCACTTACAGTGTCACCAATTTTACTTCCAGCCTCTTGAAGAGTGGCGGCAATTTGTTGTTTGCTGTCACTGACAGTGGTATAGATATCAGAAGCTTTATCTGACACCGTACTAGCCAAATCGGTTGCTTTTTCGCCAACTGTTGTCGCAATAGCTTTGGTTTTGTCAGTTACGGCACCAGCAACTTCTTTGGTCTTGTCTGTAGCTTGAGAAAGTTTATCTGACAGATCACTGCGCATTTCACGACCAGGCTTTGGTGCAAATAGCAGGGCTGCTGCGGCACCAATTAAGCTACCAATAAAGATACCTTTTAATAAGCTGCTTCCGTTCTCTACTTCATGTTCTACGTTACTCATCACCAATCACTCCTTATAATTTATCTTACTTCGTATATAAACTTTGGCGTATGGGCTGAAACAGTTGAAGAGCAAGGGAGAGATTACGGGAGTTTAAGGGAGGATACGGTAACCTAGAGGGCTTTAGGTCATATAAACCGCGTTTTTAAGGCTTTATCAACATTTGTTTATGCGCAAAAAGAAGGCGAAGACAGGCTGTGATATGCAGCATATGTCTCCATCCTTCCACGATTGAATTTATAATGTTACGGATTAATCATTAACGGCTTGGAGTACCGCATAGCCGAATTCAGGCAGATTCAGATGCAGCTGGGATGTGGAGGTTTCAGTCCGCTTCTGCGTCTTTAGATTTACCCATATCGTGTCTGCTCCGGTTACAGGAATGATGACTTCGGCCATAACATCTTCATTGTTCAATACGATTATGAACCGGCTTTGTTTGTCCCACCGCTCATATACAAGCAGCTTTGGATAACCCGGAATCTCCAGCGCTTTAAATCCACTGCTCCGGAATGCGGGATGAGATTTACGAAGGCTGATCGTCCAGCGATAGTATTCGAACAATTCTTGATTCTGTTTCTGGGAGTCCCACTCCATACATTTTCGGTTGTCCGGATCGTATCCGCCATCCATGCCGATTTCATCGCCATAATAAACACAGGGTGCTCCTTGAAAGGTCATCTGGAACAAAACGGCCAGCTTTAACTTCCTGATGTCACCGCCACAAAGTGTCAGGAAACGAACTGTATCATGGCTGTCTAGCAGATTAAAGGCGGCTTCCGTAATTTGCTGCGGATAATTCGCTAGCATAGTAGCAACCGACTGAGAGAATTGTGCAGCATTGATCTGTCCGTGAGCGAAAAAATTAATTTGAATATTCGTTAGCGGGTAATTCATAACGGCGTCAAATTGATCGCCAAGCAGCCACGGCAAGGAATCATGCATGATTTCTCCTACGAGATAGGCTTCTGGATTAATGCTTTTGATCGTACTGCAGAATTGCCGCCAGAACGAATGGGAGACTTCATTTGCGACATCAAGCCGCCAGCCGTCTATACCGATTTCCTCGATCCAATAGCGGCCTGCATTCAGTAGATATTCTATGACTTCAGGATTCTCAGTGTTGAACTTAGGCATGATAGGCTCAAATGCAAAGGTGTCATAGGTGGGAATTCCGTCGATGACCTGTGGCGGCCACTCGCGTACATGGAACCAATCCGCATAACGTGAAGATTGCCCGTTCGCGAGCAGATCAACAAATGGCGGGAAGGTATGACCGCAATGATTAAAGACACCGTCCAGGATGACACGGATGCCTTTGGAGTGACAGGAGTCCACAAGCTCTTTCAGCAATGTATTGGTGCCAAAATGAGGATCGACCAAATAATAATCTTTTGTATCGTATTTATGATTGGTGGTTGCCGCAAATAAAGGATTAAAATATATAGCATTGATGCCCAATTCACAGAGATAATCCAAATGATCTAGTACACCCTGTAAGTCCCCTCCGAAGAAATTCCGAGGACTCGGCGTGCCGCCCCATTCCAATACATCTGTCGGATCATTGGTGGGATCCCCATTCGCGAAACGCTCCGGGAATATTTGATAAAATACTGCATCTTTCACCCACGATGGAGGGGAGTGCACATCTTCACGATTCAAAAATGGAAAGTCGAACAAGCCCTCATATACCACAGCAGGTGGCTCTGGATAAAAACCTTTTTCCAAAAAATAAAGAACTTCGTCTTTGTCATAAAGCGCAAAGTAATACGCGAGTCTGCGGTAAACGGGACGGACGGAGGCTTGCCAGTAATCGAACAAGCCGTCAGAAGCGAGGCGCTGCATTGGAATGACCTCATGCGTTTTGTCCCAGCCAAATTTATCTCCACAGAAAAGATCGATCTGTGATACGTTGTCCCGCTTAGTTCTTATGCGAATATGAAGTGTAGACTCATCGTAGGCATATGACCAATTTTGTCCCATACGGTGATAAACGGCTTCCGGTTGAATCATACTCATTTTCCATCCCTTCGGGCATGTAAACGCAAAAAAGGGCCAACCTCATGATTTTCAGAGGTTGAACCCTTGGCGGTTTCATTGCCTTTAAATTTGTCTGCATCTTACCATAACCCTCAAGAGCAAAGCAAGAGGTTATTTCACAAGAATTTACAATATGGAATTTTTAGTATGTGGTAGGGATAAAGAGAAAATAAAAGAAAAGAAAAGATAAACTTTGTTAAACCGTCTTTTTTGGACTTATACTCTGATTGCAATCAAAATTATGGATATTATAGAATGAGGGCGAACGAACTTGATTTTTCATAACACGCATTCAAATTAAAGGCACTGTTACCTGGAAAGGTACAACCTCGGCACTTTGTGCAAATGAGGTTGTACCTTTTTTATATGCTTTTTTTCAATGCGGGTTAGGTTTAATCACTCATGAACGAAGGGGAGATGAGCAAATGAAGAAGAGTAAACGTTCCAAAATGCAAGCGGTAACATTTAGTTTAGTCCTATGCCTGCTGTTAACTTTGACGGTCACCGCATGCGGTTCAGGCAATGGGAACTCCGCATCAAAGCCGAATTCGAGTCCGAATTCCGCAGTGAACGAGCCGGGGGGAACCACAAATGAGACAAATACTTCCGGAGAGAATACCACCGATGAGGAAATGAAACCAGAAGCAGGGGCCAAACTGATGGTCTGGGAAGCCAAGGAGCAGCTTGAGTACATGAAGCAGATTGCTGCTGATTTCGAAAAAGAATATGATGTTCCCGTCACAGTTGAGGAAATGGCAGGTGGTGATCAAGGCGCAAGACTGGCGACGGATGGTCCGTCTAAACTTGCTGCAGATGTGTTGACTCTGCCCCATGACCAGATCGGGCAAGCCGTAAAAGCAGGGCTGCTTTTGCCAAATGATGTTTTTGAGGAAGAAACCAAATCAACGATGGTGGCAACAGCCGTTCAGGCATCGTCTTATGATGGCATTCTTTACGGTTATCCTAAATCGGTAGAAACCTATGCGCTGTTCTACAACAAGGACCTGATTCCTGATGCTCCTAAAACGTGGGATGATGTGATTGCTTTTGCAGATACGTATAACAATCCGAAGGAAAACAAATTTGCAATCATGTGGGAATTCGTCGGATATTACAGCTATCCGTTTATTGGCAGCTTCGGCGGATATATTTACGGAGACAACAATACGAATTTCAAGGATATTGGATTGAACAATGAAGGCACTATCAAAGGGTTTACGTTTCTGCAGAGCCTCAAAAAAATTCTGCCTTTGAATGCAGGAGATATCACTTATGACGTGAAAACACAGTTGTTCCAAGAAGGTAAGCTGGCGATGAATATCGACGGGCCGTGGTCCATAGCGGCGTTTAAGGAAAATGTTAACCTGGGTGTGGCGCCTCTTCCAAAGGGACCTGACGGTCAAGACAGTCTTTCTTTCTCCGGGGTCAAATCGTATTATGTCAACTCATATACGGAATATCCGGTCGCAGGCCGTTTGTTCGCACATTTTGCAAGCAATAAGGAGAATCAGCTTAAGAATTTTGAGATGACGGGAGCGATTCCTGCGAGTATAGAGGCTGGAGAAGCGCCGGAAATCAAAGATGACCCTATTATTGGCGGATTCTTCGAGCAATTCCAAAATTCCGTTCCAATGCCTTCCGTTTCAGAAATTAAATCGGTCTGGGAACCCCTAAAAGCAGCGTTTGTGTCCCTGTGGAACGACTCAAATCTTGATGTTAAACAGACGCTGGATCAGACTGTAACCACGATTCAGGCCGATCTGGAGTCGAAGTAAAGGGCAGGTGATTTAACCATGAGGAAGAAAACAGGCGCAGCGCTACTCTCGGCTATTATTCCGGGACTGGGCCAGTTCTACAACCGGCAGTGGCTGAAAGGATTGGTATTCCTGCTGGTGGGGTCTGCTGGAATCTACTATATTGCTCATGATCTGATGGGACATTTGCATGGCTTAATTACGCTTGGTGAATTTCCAAGCCGTATGGTCAAGGTAGGCAAATTAACCCGGATGGTGGAAGGCGACCACTCCATTTTTATGATGATCAATGGTCTAATGGCATTGCTGGCGCTGCTCTTTTATACAGCTTTTCATTTACTGAACATCAGAGATGCATTCCTAGTTGGAGCTGCACGGGACCGGAAAGAGCCCATTCATTCATTCGCTGAATCGCTCAGAGCTATGGGGCGGAGGAATTTTGCCTATCTTGTCCTCGCGATTCCCTTTGTGGCCGTGGTTTTTCTGACGATATTACCACTTGTTTTTTCGGTGCTACTGGCGTTTACAAACTATGCCGACCCGATTTTACCGCCAGCACATCTGGTAGACTGGGTGGGTTTCGGTAATTTTAATAAAATGCTTAGTCTGGATGTCTGGAGTTCCACCTTCGGTGGAGTGCTGACTTGGACCTTGATCTGGGCGGTTATTGCTACTGCGACGACTTACATTGGAGGTGTGCTCATTGCAGTACTTATTCACCAGCCCCGTGTCCGCTGCAAAAAGCTTTGGCGCACACTTCTGATCGTTCCTTTCGCTATTCCCAATATGATTTCTCTGCTCGTCATGCGCAATATGTTCAATAATCAATTCGGACCGATCAATAGTTATTTAAGAGCCTTGGGACTGGAGGGTGTGGCCTGGCTAACCAATCCTTTCTGGGCTAAGGTCACTGTAATTCTGGCTAATATGTGGATCGGCATTCCGGTGACCATGATTCTGGCCTTCGGGGTGCTGACAACAATTCCGAAGGATATGTATGAAGCGGCAGAAGTAGACGGTGCTGGGTCATTTTATAAATTCCGCATGATTACGCTGCCCATGGTATTGTTCGCAACCGCACCTATCCTGATTATGCAGTTTGCCGGCAACATTAACAGCTTTAATGTCATTTATCTAATGACTAACGGAGAACCGGTTAATCCTAACTACCAGTACGCGGGCCACACTGACCTGCTGGTGACTTGGCTTTATAAACTGGCGCTGAACCAGTCACAGTACAGCTTTGCTTCTGTCATCGGGATTGTCATCTTCCTGATGGTCGCGACATTCTCCATCTGGAGCTACCGGCGGACGCGATCCTTTAAAGAGGAGGATATGATTGCATGAAGCTAAGACTGACGGAAGCGTTAAAAACGTTTGGAAGCCATTTATTGCTGATTGTGCTCAGTTTTATTAGTCTTTTCCCAGCCTTCTGGATTATTATGTCTTCGTTCAAAACAGGAAACAGTTTGTTCAGTGACTCATTGATTCCTAAGAATTTCACCTTTGTTCATTACAAGGAACTGTTTGAGCAAACTAAATATTTGTTATGGTTCATGAATACGCTAAAGATTGCGGCGTTGTCTACGCTGCTCGGCACCTTTTTGCTGCTGCTGACTTCGTACGCCATTTCTCGTTATCGATTTACGGGCAGAAAAACTACACTAACCACGCTCCTAGTTCTGCAGATGTTTCCGGGATTTATGGCTATGATTGCAGTATACGTGCTGCTGAACACACTTGGGCTACTGAATTCTCATTGGGCACTTGTGCTCGTGTACAGCAGCGGTGCTATTATCACGAATGTTTTTGTGGCTAAAGGTTTTTTTGATACGATCCCTAAAAGCTTGGAAGATGCTGCGCGAATGGATGGGGCGAGCCATATGAAAGTATTTCTTTCTATCATGATCCCGTTATCTAAGCCGATGCTCACCTATGCCAGCCTTATGATTTTCAACGGCTGCTTTGTGGATTTTATATTCGCCGACCTTGTATTGCGCACGGAGGATACAAGAACGCTCGCCGTTGGGCTTTACCGGATGGTGAACCAAAGCAACTCAACCGAATTTACGTTGTTCGCTGCCGGAGCGGTATTGGTCGCTCTCCCAGTCACGCTGCTGTTCATTTTCCTACAGCGTTTCTTGGTGGATGGCCTCACCGCAGGTGCAAGCAAAGGATAAGACGAACTGTGCTACCCTTGTGAGGCTACGCCGAATTCCATAAAAACCGCTTTCTACTCAGAGATCAAGGTTCTGAGAAGGAAGCGGTTTTTTATATTTTATCCGGTTTCTAAAATCTTCTTGGTGTGGACAGGATTGAAGAATAATGAAAATAGGAGTAGAATTCCTCATGGAACCAACACTTAAGGGAGTTTGTGGAGTACTCAAAAATCCCCGGAGCACGGGGTTATTTTCTAGCATTTATTAAATGTGAATACTAATAAGTCCTTGTGAGTTATAGAGCATCTAGTTAAAAGAGGAGAGAAATCATGGAAACCGTATTAGTACGAGAGTATCGGGCGGATTTGCTGGAATGTGTCCATAGTGGGCATATTGCCATCGTAGGAGAGAACGGAAATTTAAAGGGGTATGCAGGTGATCCGGAATTTGTATCGTTCACCCGTTCAGCTGCTAAACCCCTTCAGGCTATTCCAGGCGTACGTGGGGGGATTGTGGAGCATTACGGCTTTACACCCGCAGAGGTTGCCCTGATGACCGCCTCTCATCGGGGAGAGAGCTACCATGTAGCTGCGCTAGAGAGCATATCCTCCAAGATTGGCATCGATGAGCAACAAATGATCTGTGCAACGAGTTACCCGCTGGATTATTCCAGCAGGGAGAACGCCATTCGTGGTGCGGGCAAAAGAAAGTTCTATCATAACTGTGCGGGCAAGCACATGGGTATCTTATCTTACAGTAAGCTCAAAGGTTTGCCGCTTGAAGAATACTCACAGCCGGAGCAAACGGTGCAGCGTGAGATTATCGACACCATTGCTTATATGGCCGGTGTGGCCCCAGACAGTATCGGTTTAGGTACGGACGGATGCGGGCTGCCGGTATTTGCTCTGCCTCTGACCGCCTTGGCGACGGCCTATTTGAAATTAGCCAATCCGGATTTGATTGCAGATGAAGCTACTCGCAAAGCGGTTACTACTATTACAACGGCAATGAATGCTTATCCGGAGATGGTTTCTGGATCTGGTCGCCTTGATTCTATTCTTTTGGAAGATGATAATATTATTGCTAAGGGTGGATTTAAGGGTGTGTATTGCTTCGGCTTACGCCGTGAGCGACTGGGGATTGCCTTCAAGATTCTGGATGGGTCGGAAGAAGAGTGGGGACTTATTGTACAGGGAATTTTAAATCAAATTGGTTATAGTCAGAAAAATACCTTGGAAAAGCTGCGCAATGCATTTTCAGGCGTGATTTACAATGACGGGGGTACACGAGTAGGCCATGCGGATACTGAGTTCAAGCTTAATTTCATAAAGTAGGATCATATAAAAAGAGCCCTTCGACTACGAATCCATCTTCTGGATACGCAGCGAAGGGCTTTTTTCTACGAGAAGCGGTGGTCATCTTTAAAGGACGGCAACATTGGTTCTTCTTGTAATAAGGAGAACTATTATTTATGACGTAGACGGCCGAGTTCGGAGACGAGTGCTTCCACCTGAGAAATACTCAGTCTGTCGCTGCCCATGGCTACCTCATATACATCATAGATATCTTCATAATGATCTACTGAAAAAGCGGAGGCTTGCATCGCCGCGGCACTGGCCATTTTTAATTTGTTTTTGATAGCCTCGATCATATACTCAACATTTTCCTGACTAGGCTTTGTTAAATCCATTAGGTTAAAACATCCTCTCTGTATACTGATTCATGTATTTTACCATGTTTGGCAGCTTGACCACCATTTTTTTGTCGGGTTCCCTGAAATCATGTTAAATTAAAGGCATGAGATCAAAAATATCATCGAAGGGAGGAAATGTATTGGCAATCAGAGAACAGGGAAGCGGAAAACGCATTAAAATGGACGATGCTGGATTAGTGTCCTTTTTCATGGAAATAGCTGCTCTGCATTCCGCCGAGGAAGTCACGTTCCTGTGCATTGGAACAGATCGGTCTACAGGAGATGCACTCGGTCCGCTGACGGGCAGCAAACTTGTGGAACATGGCTTCCGACATGTAATCGGTACGTTGCCGTCTCCTTGCGATGCAGATAACTTGGTGGCCAGAGTGGCTGAGATTCCCTCCGGGCATATTGTAGTTGCGGTAGATGCTTGTCTGGGTCCTCCGATCGCGCTTGGATATTACTTCGTTTCGAGTGAGCCACTACAGCCTGCACAATCGGTGGGGGCAAATCTTCCAGCCGTAGGTCACTATAGTTTGGCGGCCGTTGTAGATATGAATGGCCCGAAACCCTATAGAACGTTGCAGACCACTCCACTGCATAGAGTGATGGTTATGGCAGAACATATCGCTATAGCGGCAGCAAAAGGATTCGGACTCCAGTAGTACCCATTGGGCACTTAAAAATAAGTTGTCCGTTTCAAGGCGGGCTGTTTTGCTTAATAATAGATATTAGACACATTATCTTAGTATTCTAGAAAGAGGGAAGCAGCCATGGAAAGAGTTCGTTGTGACGGAAGCAATATATGCTACAGTGATCAGGGGAAAGGCGAAGTTATTGTATTGCTGCATGGCTTTTGTGGAAGCGCTGAATATTGGGAACAAGTCATTCCTGTCTTAAGCAGCGGCTACCGAGTGATTGCTCCCGATTTACGTGGTCACGGAGCTTCGGAAGCTCCATTAGGACCTTATAGTATTGAACAAATGGCAGATGATGTTCTGGGTCTGTTAGATTCGCTGGAGATTGCTGAATGCATCATGCTTGGTCATTCGCTTGGCGGATATATTACGCTATCGTTTGCTCAGCGTTATGCTTCTCGATTGAAAGGCTTTGGATTAATTCATTCTACTGCTTATCCAGATAGTGAAGAAGCTAAGGAAAAACGACTGAAGAGTGTCAGCGCGATTCAAAATGAAGGGATTACTCCTTTCGTAGACAGCTTCGTACCAGGATTGTTTGCTGAAGCAACCGCTTCTGCATCTCCACAGCTGCTGGAGCGCGCTAAAGAAATCGGCTACAAAACGCCTCCACAAGGAGCGGCAGGAGCTGCACTGGCGATGCGTGAGCGTCCAGATCGACGGGATGTAATTACGGCCACTACGTTGCCGGTATTGCTTGTTGCTGGCGAGCAGGATGGATTGATTCCTGCTGAACGAACCTTTACTGCGGATAAACCGAATATAACGCAAGCAACGATATCGGGTGCAGGCCACATGAGTCTTTTTGAAGCTCCTGAACGATTAGCCGAGATCATAAAGGATTTTGTTCAGGCTTCCGTTTTAGACAATAGCCGCGTATAAAAAATCATCTACAAAGAGGCAGCACGGCGCCATTATGGCGTGTGCTGCCTCTTTTTTTAAGGGCTATCTAATGATCTGGTATTCTCCTTAACTGGCATAGAATTCGGCAATGGTTTAAGATAAATCAATAGAATAACTTAAGTGGTCTGAGTCCTGAATTTTTTGCTACCACAGTACGGAAAAGGAGGAATTGCATGTTTCGAAGAGACTATATTGTCCGGATGATCGAAGATATGACGGCGATGGTTGCCAAGGTATTTTCTCTGAAGCAGGAACGGAAGACGACAGAAGCTTTATGGGAAATCGATGAGCTGTTGAACCGGCATTTTCCGCTGAATTCACGTCTTTTAAATTCACTATCTGTAGAAGATATCATAGATATGTTTCGTTTTGGCGGTGTGGTTGAGTCCGATAAGCTTCAAGGTCTGGCCAAACTGCTGAAGGAAGAAGGCAGCATTTATGCGGCAAATGGCGATAAGGATGCAGCATTATTTAGAAGTATGAGAGCTTTACATTTATATTTGTACGCGGATCTTCATGGAGCAGACAGGGAGCTGCTGCATATGACTCAGGAAATTGATGAACTCTTGCAGGATGTGCAGGCCTATCGTCTCCCGTCTAAAACGGAGCGGCTACTGTTGGAGTATATGGAGTCGGTAGGACGATATAGTAAAGCGGAGGACAGCCTCTACCGGCTGTGGGAGCAAGGAGAAGATGTTGTAATAGAAGGGGATAAGCTGTACAATCGGCTGCTGCTCAAATCATCTGCAGAATTGGAACAAGGTGCCCTTCCTCTGGAGGAAGTAGAGCAGGGGTTAAAAGAGTGGGGCAGGGTAACAGCGATACGAAAGGAAGCAGGAAGCTGATGAATACGATGAATATCCCTTTATATATTATCGATGCTTTTGCAGAACAGGCTTATTCAGGCAATCCTGCGGCGGTATGTTTACTGGAGCATCCTGTCGATGAAGGTTATATGCAGAAGACAGCGGCGGAAATGAACTTGTCAGAGACAGCTTTTCTCTGGCCAGAGGAAGATGGATACCGCTTGCGATGGTTTACACCTAAAGTTGAGGTCAAGCTATGTGGGCATGGGACTCTAGCAAGTGCGCATGTACTATGGGAGAGCGGATTGCTAGCGCCTGACATGGAAGCAAGGTTCTATACACGCAGTGGGTTGCTCAGAGCTTCTCGTTCAGGAGATTTGATCTCACTGTACTTCCCGCCTTATCAGCTTCAACCCTCTCCTGTAATTTCAGGTCTCGCAGCAGCACTTGGTATTGCAGAAGCCAATGTGGTGGAAACTATGCGATATGCTGACAATGTACTTGTACGACTGGATCAGGAAGCCCGGGTTCGCGAACTCAGCCCTGACTTCGGAGCTTTATCCGGGCTTGAAGGGAGAGGTTTCGCGGTTACCGCAGAAAGCTCTATCGAAGGTATTGATTGTATATCACGTTTTTTTGCGCCGAAGGTAGGAGTGAATGAGGATCCGGTAACAGGCTCAGCGCATACTGCATTGGCACCTTTTTGGGCGGATAGACTCAATCGTACGCAGTTGACCGCTTATCAAGCTTCGAAACGTGGAGGTTTGCTTCAGTTAGAGGTAAGTAAAGACGAGATTAAGATGTCTGGGCGAGCATTAACTATAGTTAGTGGAGAGCTGCATGTTAAGCCCTGCTAGAACAAGGAACGCCCCTTGTTAACACGTGATATAATGAACGATGATGGTTAGGAGACATAGATTCTCCATTTTTAATCCCGAAAGTGAGATGTGCGTTGTGGAATCTTTAACAGCTCTAATTGAACAACTAATTAATGACCGTACTTTGATTACGGCTACCCTAAGTCAAGTACGTTATAAAGGCGAAAATTGTACCAAAGTGCAGGTTAAACCTGTTGAACTAAAGGGGAAGCTGCATTATCAGTTTGCGTCCTATATTGGTACAAAGGTAGAACATCGCAACGTACCCGCAGAGTTAGCGGCGGAAGAAATATCTCTTTTATTTAGAGAAACTTATCGGCAAGGTTTGTTGTGTACAGTAGAAGCCGATTATCAGGTGCTTATTAGTAAGAAATTCAAAGTATCAATCCTAACCAAGTCTCCAAGTAAAAAGGAAGAGCCGGATCTAGCTCACAACCGTCGCAAACGTTATGTGCTGGAGGATGGAGAGCCTGTGCCATTTCTGGTGGAGCTTGGAATCATGAATAAAGAAGGCAAAGTGCTGGCCAAAAGATATGATAAGTTTCGGCAGATCAATCGTTTTCTGGAGATGGTAGAGGACGTGCTTGCCGATCTGCCAACAGGCCGACCGTTGACGATTGTGGATTTTGGCTGTGGAAAATCATATTTGACCTTTGCGCTGTATCACTATCTGACCGTTCGCAAGAAGCGGGAGCTTAATATCATTGGGTTAGATTTAAAAGCAGATGTGATTGAGCATTGTAACGAACTTGCTGCCAAAATCGGTTATGATCACTTGAAGTTCTTCGTGGGTGACATTGCCGAGTATAATGAGCTGGAGCAGGTGGACATGGTGATCACACTTCATGCTTGCGACACAGCTACCGATGCTGCCCTTGAAAAAGCAGTACGTTGGGGAGCGTCTGTTATTTTGTCCGTGCCTTGCTGCCAGCATGAATTATTCGCACAAATCGAAAATGAAGTAATGAGCCCTATGCTTTCGCATGGCATATTGAAAGAGCGTTTTTCCGCCTTGGCTACAGACGCCATTCGCGCCAAATTGCTCGACATGATGGGCTATAGCAGCCAGCTGCTGGAATTCATCGATCTGGAGAATACACCGAAGAACATTTTGATTCGTGCCGTTAAGAGCTCAGCCGGGGACAACTCCGTCAAATGGCGCGAATACACCGCATTCCGCGATTTTCTGGGAGCAAAACCCTACCTCGAACGCGTATGCGCGGATCTGCTTCCTACTGAGAGTTCGGTAGAAGGGTAGAGGATATTAAGGTAGAAAGCGTAGGACGGTAGGACTGTAGCATGGTAGAACGGTGACTGTAGAATGGGCACTTATAGGTGCAGCCTAATTCGATCAGTTGTCTTTTTACAACTATATAGCTTTTTTAATGGGAAATTGGATGGTGCAGCTAGTGTGATCTAATGGTTAGGACGGTGCAGTGAGTGCGATCTAATGGTTAGGACGGTACGGCTAGTGCGATCTAATGGCGACTTGGTTTAGTTGTACTTTGTGCAAC
Organism: Paenibacillus sp. FSL E2-0190; assembly: GCF_037992965.1. Taxonomy (NCBI): domain Bacteria; kingdom Bacillati; phylum Bacillota; class Bacilli; order Caryophanales; family Paenibacillaceae; genus Paenibacillus; species Paenibacillus sp. FSL E2-0190. The sequence continues at coordinate 6,147,699 of NZ_CP150306.1, read as the reverse complement.
TGGATATGCTCAGAAGCTGCGTTTTAGTAATTTAGTTGCACTTTGTACACTTAAAAACGAACAATACTCCGCATATGGCGGGATTCTCGAAAAACAGTTGCACAAAGTACAATTAAAGTGGAAGTCAGCAGCGAAAGCACGGGAATAGCTGCACTTTTTACAACTATATAGCTTTTTTGATGAGAATTCGGATAGTGCAGCAAGTGTGATCTAATGGTTAGGATGTTGCAGTGAGTGCGATCTAATGGTTAGGACGGTACGGCTAGTGCGGTCTAATGGTGAGTTGATTTAGTTGTACTTTGTGCAACTGGATATGCTCAGAAGCTGCGTTTTAGTAATTTAGTTGCACTTTGTACACTTAAAAACGAACAATACCCCGCATATGGCGGGATTCTTGAAAAACAGTTGCACAAAGTACAATTAAAGTGGAAGTAAGCAGCGAGAGCACGGGAATAGCTGCACTTTTTACAATTATATAGCTTTTTATGGGAATTAGGGCGGTGCGGCTCCTTTGTGGAGAGGTATCGTCTTTTTGCGTTCTAGTCTTGTATTAGTGAAATGTGGAAAGGATAGAGATAAATTAACGAATACAGGGGTATCTAAATGTGGCGTTTTAAAAAAGACCGGAGTCTGGAATCATCAATCGCATATATTTGTGGAGCCTTAGTGATAACGGCTGGGGTGGGTGCTTGTTTGTTGCGGGGATTGTTTTTTACTGAGGAGATGTATCCCTTTCTAACTTTATGGTTTGTGTTGTGTTGTACGTGCTCGCTTTATTATCTTGTTGGGGTTGGCGCATGGAGAAAAAGTGGGGGAGGTGCAGTAAGTGGTATTACGGGAGTCAATGGAGTTAGTGAAGGTAGTGAAGGTAGTGAAGTTAGCGGAGAAAATAAAGCGTTAAGAATATTATTAAGCGTCCCTTTAATTATTCTATCGCTTTATGTGATTCATTGGTTGCGCGGGCCGCTTTCCTCCCAGGGAACTATGAATGAAACGCTGCGGTGGGGCTTGTATGCTAGCTTTGCATTATTGGTTTGTTTTTGTGCGGTGAACCGGGTGGGGCGGCGGATTGTAAATGTAACTTGGTCTATGGCGGGTATGTTTTTGAGCATGAGCGCTTTGTTGGCTGTTTGTGGAGTGGTAAAGTTGCCTTTCGCTGTGGCCTACAGCAATTCATCGGAAGTGAGTGCCACAGGGGTTAGGTTAGCAGGATTGATGGAATATCCGAATGCTTTTGGTGCTGTTATGGCTGTTTTTCTGCTGGAACGGCTATTTGCTGTTGCTGTTTATTACGGGGAGCCAAAAAAGAGCGTGAATATGTTGGGAGCAAGAAGTGTTGGGCTGGGGATGGAGTGCGCAGAAGCAGAACGGAGGAGCAAAGGGGCAGGAGGCGTGGAAGCGGAGCAGGGAAAAGCGGGAAGCACGACCGCCGCGCTGCTGCGCTTGCTGCCGCTGTTTCCGTACACCGCCGCGCTGCTCCTCAGCGAGTCGCGCGGCGCATGGCTGACGGCGGCTTGCGCCTGCGCCGCCGTCTTGCTCTGGAAGCGGCAGCTAATCGCGCCGCTTCTTGCTGCTGGCGCCGCGCCCGTGGCCGTCGCGGCGCTACTCTACCGCCAACTAGCCCGTGCCGGGTTGGCGGTAGAGCCTGTGCCCGGCCTGCTGTTGCTGGCCGGGCTTTGGGCCGGCGCGCTGCTAGCCGGCCTGTGGCTGTGCCGCCGCCAGCGCAGCGCGGCGGGCACTGCCCGAGCCGCCATGCTGGCATTGGCGGCGGCGGGTTGGACGGCGGCGGGGATCGCCGTGCTCCTGCACGTGCGCGAGCGGATTACCGGACCGTCATCGACGGTATCCGCGCGCGGGCTGTTCTACCGCGACGCCTGGCGGCTAGCGGCAGAGGCACCTTGGCTGGGACGTGGGGGTGAGACTTGGCGGCATGCCTACCTTGCCGCCCAATCTCGCCCTTATGTAGGCAGCCAGGTGCATAATGGATACCTCGACATCCTGTTGAACTTAGGATTCGTTGGTCTTGCAGCCATACTCCTTATGCTGTTGGCAGCAGGCTGGCTGCTGGCTACCAAATCGCCGCGGTTGCTACCGCCGTTTCTGGTCATCGTCTTACACAGCGTCGTTGATTTTGACTGGAGCTACGGATTATTTTGGCTGCTGCTATTCTGGCTGCCAGCGCTTGCTCTAGCTGAGGGTAAGCAGAAACATCAATCTGCGCCAACCCACCCTCAGTCTGAGACCAAGCTGCCAATTCAATCCACATCTACGAACCCACTCACCAATGTCACTACACCAGCGAATCCGCTAATTGCTCACTCCACATCTACGAACCCACTCACCAATGTCTCTACACCAGCGAATCCGCTAATCGCTCACTCCACATCTACGAACCCACTCACCAATGTCTCTACACCAGCGAATCCGCTAATCGCTCAATCCACATCTACGAATCCGCTCACCGGTGTCTCTACACCAGCGAATCCGCTAATCGCTCACTCCACATCCACGAACCGGCTCCCCAATGTCACTACACTAGCGAATCCGCTAATCGCTCACTCCACATCTACGAACGCGCACATTGATGTTTCTACATCTACGAATCCGCTAATCGCTAACTCTACACCCAAGAAACAGCCCCAAATCCGCCTTCGCCGACTAATCGGAACTGCGGCATGTTGTTTTTCGCTTCTGCTGGGGGTGCTATCTTTTCACGCCGCTCAAGGAGAGAAGTTCTATCGACAAGCGATTATGTCGGTGGATCCTTCGGTGAAGGTAGAGTTGCTACAGCAATCGCTGGGTTGGAATCCCCGGTCACCTCGAACGGTTATAGCATTATCTAGGTTGCTCTCGGGTGAACAGAGCGTGAGTCTGCTTCGGCAGAGTTTGTTGTATTCTCCCGAGAATGCCAGCTTAAGCTGGGAGCTGGCTGAACGATGGATAAGCAGTGGCCGTCCGGGGGCGTCGTTATATTGGATGCGCCAGAGCCTTAGGCTGGATAAGTACAACAATGCCAAGTGGATGAAGGCGATTGAAGGGATGTTTCTTATGGGGCAAAAAAAGCTTGCAGAAGGAAATCGAAAGGAAGGCTTAGTCTGCGTCGCCTCTGGGAATGAACTTCTTCTGGAATATAGAAGGTTGGCAGAAGAGGAGGCTAATAAAGGAGGGCAACATAATGACCGTGAGTTCCAAATGACAGAACAAGCCGACGACTTGAGTCGACGGCTTAGTATGTTGGCTTTACGATTTTAGCGGACGTGAAATCATCCAGGAGTAGAGAATGGGCACGATAATTGCTAGTACGAGTGCCGTAATAATAAGAAGCTGAGACAAGGCTCCGCTCAAAAAGGCTCCTGCAAAAATAAGTAGGCCACCGATCATCCACATTATCCCGGATAGGCGATGTGTTTTTCGCCATACCTCGGGGTTGGCGAGCGTCCAGGCTGTACGAACCCCAAACAAGTAATTATCTTTTACCTGTGGCATGTAGTTGCCAAGAGCAATAAACATTATTCCAACAGCTCCTATGGCGATCTTCCCAACGTTTATATCTTTACCTAGACCGTAAGCAATCGACAGCACCAGCATTAGATTAAAAAGCACCCCAATAGCAAGTCTGCTCATGGCATAGGCATTTTCAAATTTTTTGTAATTATCCCGCTTAGGGTCGATGCTGCGTGTAAACTGCATGATCAGCGGGAGCACAATGCCTAAGATTCCGAACACAAAAATAGCTATATTTTTGTCCCAGTATCTGTTGACCTTACCCGTAATTCCAAATTGTGCCGGTAACTCCTGCGGAAGCTTGCTGTAATTGATCAGAGCGTAGGCTAATGTAGCTAAACCTAATATTACGATGAGGGTATCCTGCCATCTCCATTTGAAATCTTTCATCATTAATCCGCCTCCTTTTTGGAATCGATATCCTGACGTTGCTGCTTTCCGTCCAGCGATTTACTCTCCGTCTCCGTTTGCTTACCTGTCCCAGTGAGCTCCAATAACCAACCGAGAACCTCTTCAAGGACTGTTGTGTTTAGCGAGTACATAATAAATTGTCCTTTTCGCTCATCCTGTACAAGATCGGCATGCTTTAGCGCATTCAGATGGTGAGAAATGCTTGGCTTAGACATGTTGAAAAAATCTGCGATTTCACCTGCGGTTCGATCTTTCTCCCTTAGTAACCGAATGATTTGGCGACGGGTAGGGTCAGCTAGTGCTTTAAAGGATTCATTCATATTCCACCCTGCCTTTCGATATTTAAATAATTATCTAAATATATAATAGCTCTTTGTTTTAATAGCTGTCAATGCAGTATTCACTTAGCAATAGCGTGTGTAAAAGTGTCACCGAATCTTTAAAATTAAGGACCGTCCAAAGCCTCCTCCTGTTCATACTAACGAAGGGCATGCATTCCTTGATGCACCGAACATACGATGCAGAGGAGCGGATATATGATACTAACCAATAAAGTCGCAGTTGTTACGGGTGCAGGATCGGGGATTGGAGAAGCGATTGCTCTGCTTTTTGCCCGACAGGGTGCTAAAGTGATTGCTGCGGACATCCATCTGGCGAATGTAGAAGCGGTAGCCAAAAAGGCGGAAAAGGGTGAGGGACACGGAGTCGTCTACCCTGTAAAGGCCGATGTCTCGAAGGAAGAGGACACACAGCGAATGATTGATGCCGCAACCACACAGTTCGGAGGCCTTCATATCCTTGTTAATAATGCCGGAATTATGGATAAAATGACGCCAGCGCACGAGATCACTGATGACTTGTGGGAACAGGTGCTTGCGGTCAACGTAACCGGTCCGATGAGAGCCATTCGTAAGGTTTTGCCGATTTTTATGGCGCAGGAAAGCGGATGTATCATCAATGTAGCCTCTATTGGCGGCTTAGCGGGCTCGCGGGCGGGAGTGGCTTATACTTCCTCTAAGCATGCTGTAATCGGGATGACCAAAAATATAGGATTTCAATACGCTAAGCTTGGAATTCGCTGTAATGCCATAGCGCCGGGCGGGGTAAAGACAAATATTGATCTGTCTGATCCAAGTCCTTTTGGGAGTCAAAAAACGGGCGAAGGTATGGCGTCGATGCCACGGACAGGGGAGAGCAGTGAGATTGCTTCAGTAGCTTTATTTTTAGCTTCAGATGCTGCAAGCTTTTTGAATGGATCGGTGATAACGGCGGATGCCGGCTGGATGGCTTATTGATTGAGCGCAGATAAAAAGGTGTTCATTTTCCCTTTATTGGTGGAATTTGTTCACCTTTTTTGTTTATGCCTATTACTCAAACTCTTTTTAAGTATGGATTGGAAGATGGAAGCTGCTTGCCGCGTAAGTAGAAGTGATAAGGTTGCTTGTGCTAGAATAGGCTAAGAGAAACTGGAAAATATAGCAGAGCGGCAAAGCTTTTAAAAATATAAGAAAGTATAAGATTAGTATCTATGCTTTTATGTTCTTATATTTCACTCGCTTAAACGCTTAGTGTCTTATAAAGATGCCAAAGGCGATTAGCTTGATACATGTAGCCATATTCTGCGGAAAAGGGAGGAGGAGCACGTTTGCATTTTATTTCTGATCTGATCTCGACATTATTTGAATGGATTCAGAGTCTTGGTTATTTTGGGATTATGATCGGACTGATGATTGAAGTTATTCCTAGTGAAATTGTATTGGCTTTCGGTGGTTTCTTGGTATGGAGTGGAGATATTAATTTTTTCGGCGCAGTATTGTTTGGTACGATAGGCGGAGTGATTGCCCAGATCTTTGTATATTGGATTGGCCGTTATGGGGGCAGGCCTGTACTGGAGAAATACGGGAAATATATTCTTATCCAAAAAAAGCATATTGATCATTCGGAAGAGTGGTTCAATAAATATGGGACAGGCGTAATCTTTACGGCACGCTTTATTCCCGTTGTTCGCCATGCCATTTCCGTTCCAGCGGGGATTTCTCGTATGCCTTTAGGTAAGTTCACTTTATTGACTACACTTGCTGTTATTCCATGGAGTGCTTTGTTCGTATATCTCGGTATGACATTGGGGAATAAGTGGGAAGATATTGACGAGGTAGCAGCTAAGTATACCAACGAAATTATTCTCGTAGCGTTAGCACTAATCATCATTTATTTTGTGTATAAGTGGTTTAAATCCAAGAAGAGGGGGACTGCAAAATGAAACCGAATGTAGCTCATAAATTTGGAAAAGGTCTTACACCGCGCCAATTTGTAGAAAGCATGACGAAGAACCAGCAGGCTTTTGAATCCTGGTATGAGAAGTTTTCTTGGGAAGATGAGAGTGACAAGGAATTTTTTGAAAGCCTGAACCATCGTGATGATTTGCGAGTACTTATCCTTGCCGCTGATTGGTGTGGAGATGTAGTTCGTAATGTCCCTGCGGTATTCCGTATTTTGGAGACTGCCGGAATGAAGACAGAGGTATTCATTTTGGAGGAGAACCAGGAGCTTATGGATGAATTCTTGACCATGGGCGGAAGATCTGTTCCGATTGTGATCTTTGCAGATACCGGCGGATATGTGCTTGGACATTGGGGTCCTCGTCCAGAGCATGTGCAGAGCCTAATGAGAGAGTTCAAACGTGAGAATCCTGATCGCGAGGCCGCTGATTACGACAGCAAAATCGCAGAAGTACGTAAGGCTATGGGGCAAGCTTATGGGGAAGGAACGGAATCACAAGCAGTTATCGCAAAAGAGCTGCGTAGTCTGATTTCCGGATTCTAGACCAATGCTAAATATACGTTCGTTTAATTTAGGTCCTCTTCAGACCAATGCCTACTTGCTGACAGGTGCAGATCCAACGAAGGGTATCATTATTGATCCCGGTATGAATCCTGCGGCATTAGTGCGGAGTATTGAAGGGATGGAGATCGAGGCTATTTTGCTGACGCATGCGCACTTTGACCATATGGGCGGCGTAGACGAAATTCGTAAAGCTAAGAAATGCCCTGTTTATTTACATCCACTAGAGAGTGAATGGCTCAGCAGCCCTAAGCTAAATGGTTCATTGATGTGGCCTGATGTTTCATCTCCTTTAACTACAGATCCTGCAGAATATGATCTGGCAGAAGGACAAGTTCTGCAATTCATCGGACATACCTTCCGCGTGTACCATACACCTGGGCACTCTCCGGGCAGTGTCAGCTTCCTATGCGGGAATGATTTATTCTCTGGAGATGTGCTGTTTAAGATGGGAGTTGGGCGCACCGATTTGCCTGGTGGCAGGGAACGTGATTTGTTCGATTCTATTCGTGGCAAGCTGTACAAAATGGATGATGAAGTGAAGGTTTATCCAGGTCATGGCTCCCGAACAACCATCGGTTTTGAAAAAGTTCGTAACCCTTATATCCCTCAATAAACAATCATTCTAGTAGAACTGACAAGAATCGAGGAATTTTTGATAGACAAAGGGATACAAAAGGACTACAATATTGTTAATTAAATGTAACATTAACCTCGCGAAGCACGCAGACTGCGGAATTAATCCCGGTTTGCGTTCTTTTTTTGTCTACATATAGGTTTAAAAGCATGGGGGGAAATAGATTGGAGAAGAATATATATTACCCGTTGGATTACGGATGGTATGACTCCAAGGAGAAATGGACTAGTTTTTGCAGCAGTAAATGCCGATGTTTTTCAGAATGTTCTGGAAAGGGCGGTTTTTGTACTTCCATCGAACGCAGGGACATACAATCTGAGAATAAGGATGGGAGAATACCAGTGAATTCAGGAGGCGAGCCTAGAAGAACGCCTCTTTTTTGGCATTTCCCTGCTGAAGCAGGATTGCTTCAGCCATGGCGGTGTAAGCTCTGGGAGTTCAAAAAATAAAATTAAAGCGCATTGAACGAATCACTATACATAATCGTATTACAAATAAGAACGAAATCCTGAATGGAGGGGCAGATGAGCGATCAGGCGCTGGAGAAAATCAGACGGGCACAGCAGGGAGATACTTCAGCACTGTCTTCACTGCTGCGAGAACATTATACTTTTCTGTTCAAATATCTACTCAAAGTGACTATGGATCCGTTGCTGGCAGAGGATCTTGTACAGGACACGATGGTCAGATGTATGGAAAAAATCAATACCTATAACGGTTCTTCTTCGTTCTCCTCTTGGTTAATTACGATAGCCACCAGAATATTTATCGATCGAAAGCGGCGCTGGAAACGTGAGGCAGAATGGAAGAAACGGGAACAGCAGGCGCAGGGCACCCGTTCGATTCGTTGGCGGTTTGAGAGCAGGGGGGAAGAATGGAGTGAAGTACTTGATTCCATTTCCAAGCTACCCTCTGCTCAGAGGGTAGCTGTGCTGCTGAAGCATTATTATGGCTATAGCTATGAAGAAATCGGTGTGATCATGCAAATTCCTTCTGGCACGGTCAAATCGCGTGTGTCCCTTGGTCTTAACCAATTGCGAAAGGAGCTGAATGAGGATGGAGAAGGATAAGGAGCCAGAACTGTATTTGCACAAGCTTACTGAAGAGCTTGAACGTTTGGATGCGCAATATGATGACCTCACCCCACCTTCGTTACAGGAACTGGAGTGGTTAATGGCTGATGCAGCTGTGCAGAGAAAGAGAAGGGAACGCAAAGAACTACTGTTATTCTGGGGGGTCTCATTGATCCTGATCTGCGCATTTTTATCCATTCTCACTTCTGCACCCATGATCTATTGGATTATTCAGGCGATCATTCCTATTGTAGGACTGGGTGGCTTAGGGATCGCCAGGATCAGAAGAAATAGAGAAGGTGTACAAAAATGAATGAGCTGCAGGATGTGCCTCTTTGGTTGTGGTTTGGCATAGCAGTAGCGTTAATGCTGCAGGGGACCTTACTGTTCCGGGATGCAAGACGGCGCGGGAAAAAAGCTTGGTTCTGGGGATTGTGGGCGATTACTACAGTTCCGTCACCCGCATTAGTCTACTTACTTGTTGTTATTCTTCCTGAGCGACGTAGACGGAATAAGCAGTTGTGAAGCTTTAGTAAGAAGCTCGTTCCTTTCATCCTATTACAAGGAGTGGTACTTCATGGAAGAGGTAAAATGGGGTTTAATCATGCCGTTAATTATTCTGCAGGCTTTGCTTGCTATTATTGGTCTGATATCTCTGGCCAAAGCGGATAACGTTCGTGGTCCAAAATGGATGTGGATTATTATCATTATTTGCGGAAATATATTAGGCAGCGTAGCTTATTTCACAATAGGAAGGAAAGATGTCTGATGTCACTCCTTCAAGTTAAGAATTTGCGCAAAAGCTATGGGGCGCATATTTCCGTAAATGATATAAGCTTTGAAATTGAGAAAGAACGGTGCGTCGCTTTACTGGGGCCTAACGGTGCTGGGAAAACGACCACACTTCGTATGCTGGCAGGGCTGCTAGAACCCACCTCTGGAATGATTTCATTTGAGGGGAGCCGTCCTGGAGCCGAATATCGCAGAGGATTAGGATATGTGCCACAGTCCCCAGCTTTTTATGGGTGGATGACTGGACATGAATATGTTGTTTTCGCTGCAAAGCTTAGTGGAATGGGAACTAAAGACGCAACCAGCAGGGCATTGGAATCGCTTGAGCGTGTAGGGCTTAAAGGTGATGCTCGTCGCCGGATTGGTGGATACTCCGGTGGGATGAAGCAGCGGCTGGGTCTGGCTCAGGCGCTTGTGCACCGGCCTCGTCTGCTGTTGCTTGATGAGCCTGTATCTGCACTTGATCCGATTGGCCGCAGAGAAGTAATGGGACTGCTGCGGGAGATACGTGAAGAGACAACTGTAGTTTTTTCTACACATGTGCTGCATGATGCAGAAGAAATTTGCGATGATATTATTTTAATGAATCAGGGCTTGATTGCTGAGAAGGGGTCTTTATCACAGCTGCGTACACAATACAGCCTTCCTGTTATTCGTTTACGTACAGAGAAGCAAGAAAAAGCTATTCAGTGGCTGGAGTCTCTTGCTGCCAAACCGTTTGTACTAGAGACTCAGTTGTTCGGAGATCAGGCAATTTTTAATGTGAACGATGTAGACATGGCCCGATGGACGATTCTGCAAGAAGCGGCGCAGCTCGAAATTCCATTACTGCAATTTGAAGCGGGTTCTTCCACGTTAGAGGATTTATTTATGAAGGTGGTGGGAGTATGAGAAGCGCCTGGGTCCTTTATCGCAAAGAAATGCTCGAAATGGCTCGCAGTTATAAGTTAATCTGGATACCTGTCGTTTTTATCCTATTAGGTATTATGCAGCCGTTAACTACTTATTATTTGCCGGAAATATTAAAAGCTTCAGGTGATGTTCCCCCAGGTCTGCTAGAGGGGTATGAAATACCGAGTGCCGCAGCTGTGATGGCGCAATCTCTGGGACAGTACGGAACGATCGGAATGTTAGTATTGGCACTTGGCGCGATGAATGTTTTAGCCGGTGAGCGCTATAGCGGAACTATGGAATTAATTCTGGTAAGGCCGGTTTCTCCAGCCGCAATAGTGTTCGCTAAATGGGCAGCGCAGCTGACCCTGTTGATCGTTGCTCTAGGATTAGGTGCAGCGGGCGCAGCTTACTACACGGAGCAGTTGATTGGTTCACTATCTTGGGGAGATGTCATCGCAGCTTCTGGAGTATATGGATTATGGCTGTTATGTGCTGTCTCAGCTACGTTGTTGTTTAGTGGATTTTTAAAATCTCCAGTTGCCGCCTTTTTAGCATTGGCGCTAATGGCAGGATTATCATTAGGGCAAAGCTTATTACCTTCATGGTTTGAATGGGCACCTGCGGGGCTTTCCGGGTTATCGGCTGGAATTCTTATGGCTGAAGAAGGCTTCAGGGTTGGACCCTATCTTTCAGCAGCTATTTTGATCTTGATTTGTTTAGTGGGTGCTGCACTTTTGACAAGGAAGAATAACTTACCCGCTTGAACCATAAGTTATATTTTTATTAAATATAGTATATTTTCATAGAATTTGTAGGATCGGCCAGCCTTCAACTAGACAGTTCTATCTTTTTTTAGTAGACTGTTGAAACAAGCAAAATCTTGAAAGATTTTGGGGTTAGGAGGTAGGGCGATGCTGCGTTTAGGAGAGAAGATTGTCATTGTTGCGGACGCTTTCGAGCAGAGTCTTCCTATCGGGGAATACGGCTACCTAATTGCTTACGACCGCAATCCCGATAATGCGTTTGACTATGTTATTCGTGTACCAGAGGCTAATAGGAACTTTTATGTTCCGGCTGAGGACATTGAGGCGGAAGAACATTTATTAGTAGCTGAGGCTGAGAGAGCAACGCATGAAGCGTTGATTGATTATGCTTTGTCCACGTACAATGAGAAGCTGTTCCATCATTTGATGAACGGTGAAGATATGGATATAGAAGAGACGGAATCAACGTCAAGCGAAAGCATGTCCCAAGCGGATTTCATCAAACAAGTGAATCTTCGAGCTTGGATTTAAGGAAGGCCGGCGCAAGCCGGCTTTTTTTGTTTTGTCATACCGCTGCTAAATGCTGTGAAATCACTGACTGTCAAAACCCTTCTCTATGAATATACTAACGATACGCTCCTTTAAAATGTGTAGGAATCCCCTTCACTTTGATAAAGGAGCGTTTGTTTTACAGCCCATCATTGAATTGTCCAAGCTTCTACAATATAATTAAAAACGTTATCCGGGCGCTTTAGCCCTTTAAACAGGAGGGATTTTTCTTATGAGCATTACCGTTAAAGATGTGCAGCATGTGGCCAAGCTGGCTCGTCTGCAGCTGAGCCCGGAAGAAGAGGCAACCTTTACAGAACAAATGAATGCTATTTTACAATATGCCGAGAAATTAAATGAGCTAGATACGGAGAATGTAAAGCCGACCACGCATGTGCTGCAAGTCAGCAATGTAATGCGGGAGGATGTTGTGAAGGATAGCCTTACGCAAGAGGAAGCACTTCTTAACGCTCCAGATGATGAAGACGGACATTTCAAGGTTCCAGCTGTTTTGGAATAACTACATAATTAGAAAGGGGGAAGAATCTTGAGCCTGTTTCAAAATCGATTGCCTGAAGTACACCGCATGTTAACTGCTAAAGAGGTATCGGTCAGTGAACTGACTGAAGAATCGCTGGCGATTATCGCTGAGCGGGATAAGAACGTAAATGCATTTTTGACCTTGAATGAGGAGGGCGCTCGTAGCACTGCACGCGCTTTGGACGACAAACTGGCATCCGGAGCAGCACGTGGGTTGCTGTTTGGTCTTCCTGCTGGAATCAAGGATAATATTGTAACTAAAGGCCTGCGCACAACTTGTGCCAGCCAATTTTTGAGCGACTTCCAGCCGATTTATAACGCTACTGTAGCTTCTAAACTGAAGCAAGCAGATGCCGTAACGATCGGTAAATTAAATATGGATGAATTCGCAATGGGCGGATCTAATGAGAACTCAAGCTTTGGTCCTGTACGCAATCCTTGGGATTTAGAGCGTGTGCCCGGCGGTTCCAGTGGCGGATCTGCAGCAGCAGTAGCTGCGGGCGAAGTGTTCTTCTCACTAGGTTCGGATACTGGGGGTTCCATCCGCCAGCCAGCTTCCTATTGTGGTGTTGTAGGTCTCAAACCTACTTATGGTCTTGTATCACGTTACGGGCTGGTAGCCTTTGCCTCCTCACTAGATCAGATTGGACCATTAACACGTAATGTAGAGGATTCTGCCTATGTGCTTCAAGCAATTGCTGGTTATGATGCCCAAGACTCTACTTCGGCTAAAGTAGAAATTCCTGATTATTTGAGTTCACTTACTGGTGATGTTTCCGGACTTCGCATTGCTGTTCCTAAGGAATACCTGGGAGCAGGTGTCGATGCTTCTGTGCGTGAGACAGTTTTGTCTGCACTTAAAGTGCTGGAAGGAATGGGTGCTGTCTGGGAGGAAGTTTCATTACCACATACGGAATACGCAGTAGCAGCTTATTATTTGCTGTCCTCTTCGGAAGCTTCATCTAACCTCGCGCGTTTTGACGGTGTGCGTTATGGCGCACGTGTAGATGAAGGCGGAGGATTGCTTGATCTATATCTTAATTCCCGCAGCCGCGGCTTTGGCCCTGAGGTTAAACGTCGTATTATGTTGGGTACTTATGCACTCAGCTCCGGGTATTACGATGCTTACTATTTAAAAGCACAAAAGGTGCGTACTTTGATTAAACAGGACTTTGATGACATCTTTAAAAAATATGATGTGGTCATCGGCCCAACAGCACCAACGACAGCATTCAAATTGGGTTCACAGACTGAAGATCCGCTGACCATGTATCTGAACGATATTCTCACGATTCCTGTAAGCTTGGCGGGTATTCCGGCCGTGAGTGTTCCTTGTGGTTTTGCGGAAGGCATGCCTGTAGGTCTGCAAATTATCGGTAAGGAATTTGACGAGAGCACGATTTTGCGTGTCGCTCATGCTTTTGAACAAAATACAGATCATCACAAGCAGCGTCCACAGCTGTAGTAAAGGAGGGAATGGGATTACTTATGTCTAAATACGAAACGGTCATCGGCTTGGAAGTTCACGTAGAGCTTCATACCAACTCCAAAATCTTTTGCGGATGCTCCACTGAATTTGGAGCCCCACCTAACACTCATACCTGTCCTGTCTGCTTGGGTCACCCCGGCGTATTGCCAGTGCTCAACAAACAAGCGGTAGAATACGCTATGAAAGCAGCGATGGCGCTGAATTGCACCATTGGTGATGTTAGCAAATTCGACCGCAAGAACTATTTTTACCCGGATTCACCAAAAGCTTATCAGATTTCACAATTTGATCAGCCTATCGGCCTGAACGGTTGGATCGACATTGAAGTTAACGGAGAGACCAAACGGATCGGCATTACTCGTCTTCATTTGGAAGAGGATGCAGGTAAGCTTACGCACGTAGATGGCGGTTTTGCCTCGCTTGTCGATTTTAACCGGGTGGGAACACCGCTTATCGAAATCGTATCCGAACCTGATCTGCGCTCCCCTGAGGAAGCTCGTGCTTATCTGGAGAAAATCCGTGCGATTATGCAGTATTGTGACGTATCCGATGTCAAGATGGAAGAAGGATCGATGCGCTGTGACGCGAACATCAGTCTACGCCCAGAAGGACAAGAGGAATTCGGCATTAGAGCAGAGCTTAAGAACATGAACTCCTTCCGCGGTGTATTGCGTGGACTGGAGTATGAACAATATCGTCAGGCTGAGATCCTGGATGATGGTGGAGTTGTTGTGCAGGAGACTCGCCGCTGGGATGAAGCACAAGGGAAAACATTATCGATGCGCGGGAAAGAAGAAGCGCATGATTATCGTTACTTCCCGGACCCGGACTTGATCGTTCTGCATATTGATGATGCTTGGAAAGAATCCATTCGTTCAACGATTCCAGAACTTCCGGATGCTCGGAAAGCACGTTATAGCGAGGAACTGGGCCTGACAGCTTATGATGCAGGCGTCATTACATCCTCTAAATTGTTAGCGGACTTTTTCGAAGGATGTCTTGCCTATACGCAGGATGCCAAGGCTGTAGCTAACTGGATTATGGGTGACTTGCTTGCCTATTTGAATGGTAATAATCTGGAGTTGTCGCAGGTACAAATTACACCACAAGGGCTAGGCGAGATGATCGGGCTGATTGCAGCCGGAACCATCAGCAGCAAAATCGCTAAAACAGTATTTAAAGAAATGCTAGAGAGCGGTAAACTGCCAGCTGTTATCGTTGAGGAAAAAGGTCTAGTGCAGATCAGCGATGAAGGTGCCATTAAAGGGATAGTGGAAGCAGTCGTAGCCGCCAATCCGCAATCAGTGGAAGATTATAAAGCGGGTAAACAGAAAGCAATCGGCTTCCTGGTCGGACAAGTCATGAAAGAAAGTAAAGGTAAGGCGAATCCGGGTCTTGCTAATAAACTTCTCATCGAGGTATTGAGCAGCTAAACGCTTGTCGTCTGTAAAAGGACGCCAGAGGCGTTTATAATTGGGGTAATATACTTATGTAATAAGCTAAGGGCTTGTCGGCAACGGCAGGCCCTTAGCGGCATATAAGGGGACTGGTTAGGATGAATACAATTAACAAGCTAAATCTGCAGGATGAAAGCACCGTTAATGAATTATGGAGTCTTCAGCATAAGGCCTATAGACTGGAAGCTGAACTAATAGGCTTTCGTGAAATTCCACCTCTGATGGAGACGAGAGAAATGCTCAGCAGCTCTAAAGAGGATTTTTATGGCTGCTTCGATAAAGATGAGGAACTAATGGGTGCTGTTGCTGTAGAGGAAGAATCTCCTGGCAAATTGACGATTACACGAATGATGGTGGGGCCGGACTTTTTTCGTAGAGGTATCGCTAGCCATCTTTTGGAATATGTATTTGAGCATTTTGCAGGGATGGAGCAATTCATTGTGTCGACAGGCAAAAAGAATACACCTGCCGTTTCGTTGTACAGTAAACATGGTTTTCTGCCTACCGGTGTGGAGGAAGTCGCTCCAGGAGTTGAATTGATTGAATTTCATCGGAGTGGTTCGCTTTGAAAAAAGATATTCATAGACAACTATTTACGAAAGGAGGAGTCCAAAATGAAACATGACTCTGCAATGCTCCCAGAGCAGGAAGAACTGCAAGGTTCTGTTGATATAGAGACTAAGGAAAATGAGATACAGAAGAGGATTATTCCTCCGCGTCCGAAGCGGCGCCACCGCAAACGTAAATTTATTGCTGGACTGCTGGCAGCACTCATCCCTGGGACGGGGCATTTGTATTTTGGACTTCTCCGAAAAGGGATCACCTTCATCTTTCTAATTCTTTTGGATATCTCAGCTTTATTGTATTTCTCATCCATCGGGATGCAGATCAATGTTCCACTGCTTATTTTACTTGCGCTCATTATTCCAGTGATCTATTTTTATAACGTGTATGACGTATTGCAATCAGCGGACAGGCTTCTTCGCTTCCCAGAGGATCATGATCTTGCTATTTCTGTGACCAAAGCAAACGAGGCTCCTAAACGTCGTAGTATCGTTAGCGAGCCTGGGATATCCTTTGGACTCTTATTGCTCTTAGGGGGCGCCCTGCTTATTCTGTTCCGGCAGAAACCAACATGGCTCCAGTTCTTTATTGAACATTATGCCGAAATGGCCGTGTCTGTCATTTTAGTATGCGGTGGCTTATTTATAGGAGCTAGAGAAATTGCCAGAGCAGTTGTGCAGCGTAAAGACAATGAACCTCGCAAGCGGCGCGTGGGAAGATATACAGCTTCTGTATTACTGATAGCTATTTCTGTTCCTTTGTTTTTGGATTGGAGAGAGGGAACTGACTATATGCTCCTGCTCTTGAAGTGGTGGCCAGTCATCCCGGTGTTATGGGGGATTGAGTTCCTACTGATGTTTATCTTCTCTAACCGTTCAGCCAAGGGAACCAGAATCAGATTGGATTTACGTGGGCTTTTATCTGCTATATTACTAGCTGCGAGTGTATTTATTGTTGCAGAGCAAGAACATTATTTATATCTATGGAAAAATGTCAGTCTAAACCTGACGGCAGCAGCAGTGGACTATGGTGAGGCTAAAGGCAGCAAATATCAGAAAGCCCCGCTAATTGTTCCGGTGGAATTAAATACAGCCAAAATATCTATTGATAGTATTAATGGTGATATTTTATTACACCGTGCTCCGGTGGATGATATTCAAATTACGACGACAGTTTGGGTAGATCAGTTAGATGGGCCGATGGCTGAAGCTATATCAGAACAGTCCTTTGTGGACGTTGTTGAAGGGCCCAACATAAAAATCACCTCGAATAGCAAGGCCTATGGAGAATCTGGTAAACGCCAGCCACGCATGGATCTAGACATTTACTTGCCGGAGGATCGCCGCTTTAACCTCGATGTTCGCACTATGAATGGCGGGATCACGTTGCAGAATGTAGAAGCCATTGAAGACATTTCTCTGGAAACGGGGAATGGAGAGCTGATCCTTCATCGTATCTTTGGTAATGTTAAGGGAAAAACACTGAATGGAGCTGTCCGTGCCAGATCTGTTCAAGGCAGCGTTGATTTAACAACGAGCGGAGGCAATATGAATGCTTGGGATGTTACCGGTGCTTTGAAATTATCGACGGCTGTCGGCAATATTAGCGCGATCGGAAATAGCAATGATATCGATATTACTACCAAAAACGGTAATTTAGAGGTGGATGGAGCCAGATCCAAGCTACATGCCGAATCTCTAAATGGTACCATTGATGTTCGCTCTTCTGATGTCGCTGGAGATTGGGACATTTATAGCGCAGTTGGTGACATTCAATTGTATTTACCGATGTTAAGCAACTATACAGTGAATGGTTCCAGTGGATATGGTGATATTACTTCAGATTTGCCTGAACTTACAATTGATAAGAAAAAAGTATCAGGTGAAGTGGGAACCGGCGAGTTCAAGCTTCATGTTGAAGGAAATAGCAATCTAAATGTTAGGAAATATTGAAAAAAGTAATTTTTCTTATATAATAATAAATATAATGTATAGACTTCGTTGACAATATTGAAAAATCGGTCTTACAATCTTAAGAAGTATTTCTTTTATTTTTAAATTCAAAAGGCGGTGACAGTAATGGGGAGTGGAGTACAACATGCACTGGAACAATTAAAGACAACAGGTGTCCGTATAACGCCCCAGCGTCATGCGATTCTTACGTATTTGATGGAAGCAATGAATCATCCTACAGCTGACGATATATACCGGGCGCTAGAGCCGAAATTTCCGAGCATGAGCGTAGCAACTGTATATAATAATCTCAAGATGTTTATGGAAGCCGGCATGGTTCGCGAGTTGACCTACGGGGATAGTTCCAGTCGTTTTGATGCCAATGTATCTGATCATTATCATGTCATCTGTCAGCTATGCGGTAAGATTGAAGATTTTAGTTATCCTTCGCTTCATGATGTAGAGATACATGCAGAGCAGGAAACGGGCTTCAAAATTACGGGTTTGCGTATGGAATTGCATGGAGTTTGCAAATGTTGCAGAGAGAAGCAACAATAAGACAGAATACTACTGTACTTAAGGGCGTATAGCCAAGCTACACAATAAACGTGTGAAATCCGAAAGCGGAGGACTCACGTTTTTATTTTTTTCAAAATAACAAAATATAGTGAAAATGACTAACTTATACTGGTTATCCGGAACCAAGTGGATGTTATAATCGTATTGTTAGACTTAACTTAAAATCATCTAATATTTGGAGGATATATTTTGGACAGAAGATATAGACAGAAACGCGTCAAAAAGCGCGGAGGTCTTTTCCGACGCTTTTTTGGACTTTTGCTCATTGCGGCAGCAGCTTATTGGGTTGTGTTTTTTGTATTGCCAAATCGCCAGCACATCGATCCAGACTGGAAAGGCCTAGAACATCCTATCTTCGTAAAAGGAGAGCTAACAGGATATTTCGCCTCAGGGACCGGTGATAGCATGCTTTTACCTCTACCATTACTGCAGGAACATGTGGACTCATCTATTCGTTATGAAGAAAAGACTAAATCGGTCATCTTATCAACGGAAAGTGAACTTCTATATATGCAAGAGGATAAAACCAATGCTAGTCTGAACAATCGTCCGCTGCAGCTACGGCTGGCACCTGAAGTTAAGGAAAAGATAACTTATCTTCCTGCGGATGTTTTAGAAGACCTGTATGGGTTTGAGATTCAAGAGGATACGACTACCGGGGCTGTGCTGTTAATGACAGCAGGGGAGAGTGTACCGCTGGGGAAAGTGAAAGGTGAAGCAGGTGATAAGACAGTCGCTCTTCGCAGCGAAGCGTCGATTCACGCACCCATCGTGGCCGATATGTCCCCAGGTGCCATCGTGAGTATTTGGAATAAGGAAAATGAGGACTGGCTGTATGTGCAGTTAAGCAGCGGTTATGCGGGTTATGCCAAGGTCAGTGATATTATCTCAGACGGTCAAAAGACAGTGGAACCCAAAAGCACCACTCCCTCACGGGCAGAACGAAGCTGGAAAGGGAAGTCAGTGAATTTATATTGGGAAGCTGTTTATCAACGCAAACCTGACCCAAGTACATTCGGTGAGCTTCCGGGCGTTAACGTGGCTAGCCCGACTTGGTTCAGTATCATAGATGGTGATGGGAATGTGCGCAGTCAGGCTGATAGTGCGTATGTGCAGTGGGCCCATGAGCGCGGTTTGGAAGTATGGGGGCTGCTCAGCAATAGCTTTGAACCAGACATAACCACTGAGGCATTGTCGAGCTATGAGAAGCGGATGAACGCGATCGTACAGATCCTCGAGTATTCAGATTTATACAAGCTGGATGGAATTAATATTGACTTTGAGAATGTATATACGAAAGACGGGGAGAATGTTACACAATTTATGCGAGAGCTAAAACCTATGGCTCAAGCCAAAAACTTAATCGTCTCCATAGACGTAACCCCTAAATCTAACAGTGAGATGTGGTCAGCATTCCTTGATCGTAGAGCTCTTAATTCAGTAGTTGATTATCTTATTGTTATGGCTTATGACGAGCATTGGGCTGCTAGTCCTGTAGCAGGCTCTGTTGCGTCTCTGCCGTGGGTAGAAAGCTCGTTAAGCCGGATCATAGAGGAAGACGATGTGCCGCCTGAGAAGCTGATTCTAGGGATTCCACTGTACACTAGAATCTGGACTGAGGCCCAGGTGGATGGCAAGACCAAAGTAAGCTCTAAATCGGTTAGTATGAATGCCGTTGAAAAAATTATTAAAGAGAAGAAGCTGACCCCAACCTTTGATAAGGCAGCAGGGCAGAATTACGTTGAGTATAAGGAGGATGGCGCTCTTAAAAAAATATGGATCGAAGACAAAGTTTCTTTAGAAGCTAGAGTTGAGCTTGCTAAGTCTTTAGGGCTTGGTGGCATTGGTTCATGGAATCGCAGCTTTAGTAATCCGTCTGCGTGGGAGGCATTACAAGGGATTCATAAGTAATTATTATTTCATTTATAATGAACAAAGGGGCTCCCAATACGGGGGCCCCTTTGTTGTATTAAGCAAATGTTTGATCGCATTATAAATCGCTAGTAATAAGCTTCTGTAAGATGTGTTTTATTGATTAAGCTGCTGACTCTTAAGTTGTTCCGCAGTAATATTGGCCTCAGCTGGATCCATAGTAAGGATGGTATGGCAGAACATACAGCGGTCTGTTTTGCCCAGCATTTTGGTCAGCTTGTGACATTCAGGGCATTCCAGTTGGACTGCGCTAGTTGACAGCATCCCAGCCCAGAAATAGATTGCAAGACTTGCCATCATTGAGATTAAACCGATTACAAGACCGATTCCAGCGAATACTTTTCCAGTTGAGCCCCAAAACACGATGCCCGCTGTACCCAAAACCATAAGTCCCATTCCGAGCATTGTGAGCAGTAATCCCCATGTGCGAAAAGCGTTGATCTTAGCCGTTTTAAACTTCATGAGTGTTTGCTCCTAACTAAATATAGTTGGGTTGTCCAGAAGGAACTGTCTTTCATATGTAGAATAATAATTATAACTGAATTATAACTGACTGGACGCAAAATCGCCAAATTTAATGGAGGGAAGCATGGAACTGTCCAATGTAACTTTGTTGAGTGGAGAAACGTTTGATGAGAATGTTTTAGGAGCGGTCGTTTTGCGGCAGAATGGGGATATTCCGTTTCAAAGCGCACTTCTTCAAGATTTTGATATGGTAGTGTTAGTTTTGCATGAAGAACAGGATAGAGAGCATATTGTTCGCCATACCATTGCCGGTGACCAACGGACCCAGTCAGTCCATATTGGCCTTTTTGCTTTGGAGCAGGCTGTTATGGCAGGGGATAATAACGAACTTCTTATCAGTTTGATGAGGGGGGAAGTGATCTGGGACCCCAAGGGAATACTAGAGGAAATGCGACGTGAGATACTGCAATTTGAAGGACCGATCAAGGAACGGGTCGCATTTATGGAGTTTGCTCGCTTTTTGCATATGTATGTGAAATCCAAGCGCTATATAGAGGCTGGCTTTATTATGGATGCTTACAACTGTGTATTGATAGCCTTATACCATTGGGCAAGAATAGAAGTGAGTGAAGTGGGTGCTTTCCCCGAGCCAGCTATTTGGGAGCAGGTTAAAAGCATGAATACCTCTGTTCATAAACTTTATGAGGAGTTAACGATCAGTACTGAGACCTTAGAGCAACGTGTGGAGCTTGTGCTTCTTGCATGTGAATTTGGGATTATGTCCAAAATGACGGACTGTTGTCTATTGCTCTTTAATATTTTGAATAGCCGTAAGGAAGCATGGAGCATTAAAGAATTACTGCAGCATTCAGGTCTGAGTCAATTAGAGTCTGAACTACCCCTTGTTTTACGAAAGCTGGTTTCTCGTTCGCTAATCCGAGAGATTACATCTTGGGCTGATGTTCACGAGGGAGAAGGGCATGCGATCCGCTATACATTATAGAGATGAATTAGATACAGCAGAAGATGTTTAATTATAGAGAGATGAGCAAGGATAGGGAGAGGCTGAGCACTCTCTTTTTGTTTGTTTACTAATATGAAACGCTCATATTTATCCAGAAAAATTAATGGTTGACTCTTTCCTTGTTCATGTGTTAAATTATAACTCGTCCCTCTGACACAGAGATGTGCTTTCGAAAACTTTCGAAAGACAACCAAAAAAAGAAATTAAAAAAAAGGTTGACTAAAACGAGGACGCTGTGATATATTATAAAGGTCGCTGCTGAACAACACATCGACGAAATAAACAGCTTGATCTTTGAAAACTGAACAACGAGTGAGTAGGAAATCACGTAAGTGAAATCCAAAATTAGAGAATTAATTTTCTCGTCAGATGTTTCAAAATGAGCATATCGCTCTTTTCAATACTAATTGGAGAGTTTGATCCTGGCTCAGGACGAACGCTGGCGGCGTGCCTAATACATGCAAGTCGAGCGGAGTTGTTTTGAAAGCTTGCTTTCAAAACAACTTAGCGGCGGACGGGTGAGTAACACGTAGGCAACCTGCCCTTCAGACTGGGATAACTACCGGAAACGGTAGCTAATACCGGATAATTTCTTTTTTCTCCTGAGAGAAGAATGAAAGACGGAGCAATCTGTCACTGAGGGATGGGCCTGCGGCGCATTAGCTAGTTGGTGGGGTAACGGCCCACCAAGGCGACGATGCGTAGCCGACCTGAGAGGGTGAACGGCCACACTGGGACTGAGACACGGCCCAGACTCCTACGGGAGGCAGCAGTAGGGAATCTTCCGCAATGGGCGAAAGCCTGACGGAGCAACGCCGCGTGAGTGATGAAGGTTTTCGGATCGTAAAGCTCTGTTGCCAGGGAAGAACGTCCGGTAGAGTAACTGCTACCGGAGTGACGGTACCTGAGAAGAAAGCCCCGGCTAACTACGTGCCAGCAGCCGCGGTAATACGTAGGGGGCAAGCGTTGTCCGGAATTATTGGGCGTAAAGCGCGCGCAGGCGGCTATTTAAGTCTGGTGTTTAAACCTTGGGCTCAACCTGAGGTCGCACTGGAAACTGGGTGGCTTGAGTACAGAAGAGGAAAGTGGAATTCCACGTGTAGCGGTGAAATGCGTAGATATGTGGAGGAACACCAGTGGCGAAGGCGACTTTCTGGGCTGTAACTGACGCTGAGGCGCGAAAGCGTGGGGAGCAAACAGGATTAGATACCCTGGTAGTCCACGCCGTAAACGATGAGTGCTAGGTGTTAGGGGTTTCGATACCCTTGGTGCCGAAGTTAACACAGTAAGCACTCCGCCTGGGGAGTACGGTCGCAAGACTGAAACTCAAAGGAATTGACGGGGACCCGCACAAGCAGTGGAGTATGTGGTTTAATTCGAAGCAACGCGAAGAACCTTACCAGGTCTTGACATCCCTCTGAATCTGCTAGAGATAGCAGCGGCCTTCGGGACAGAGGAGACAGGTGGTGCATGGTTGTCGTCAGCTCGTGTCGTGAGATGTTGGGTTAAGTCCCGCAACGAGCGCAACCCTTAACTTTAGTTGCCAGCAGGTAATGCTGGGCACTCTAGAGTGACTGCCGGTGACAAACCGGAGGAAGGTGGGGATGACGTCAAATCATCATGCCCCTTATGACCTGGGCTACACACGTACTACAATGGCCGGTACAACGGGAAGCGAAGCCGCGAGGTGGAGCCAATCCCATCAAAGCCGGTCTCAGTTCGGATTGCAGGCTGCAACTCGCCTGCATGAAGTCGGAATTGCTAGTAATCGCGGATCAGCATGCCGCGGTGAATACGTTCCCGGGTCTTGTACACACCGCCCGTCACACCACGAGAGTTTACAACACCCGAAGTCGGTGGGGTAACCCGCAAGGGAGCCAGCCGCCGAAGGTGGGGTAGATGATTGGGGTGAAGTCGTAACAAGGTAGCCGTATCGGAAGGTGCGGCTGGATCACCTCCTTTCTATGGAGAATCGTTCTCTGCAATGAGGACATTCAAATCGGAAGTTTAACTTCCAAAACTCAGGTTTAGGCCTGTTACTCACTCGTTGCTCAGTTTTGAGAGTTTAAGCTCTCAAGTAAGACTTGATCCTTGAAAACTGGATACCGAAACGAATTTGCGTTTTAGAACATCTTTTAGCAACTTGTGTAAACAAGTAAATGTTATTAGTGAGATGATTCCAAAGAGAATGTCATCGTATGATATTTTCCTGCGGAAAAATCAAGGTTAAGCTAATAAGAGCACACGGAGGATGCCTAGGCGCCAGGAGCCGACGAAGGACGTGGCGAACAACGAAACTGCCTCGGGGAGCTGTAAGCAAGCTTTGATCCGGGGGTGTCCGAATGGGGAAACCCAGCTGTGGTAATTCGCAGTTACTCATTTCTGAATACATAGGAAATGTAGAGGCAGACCAGGGGAACTGAAACATCTAAGTACCCTGAGGAAGAGAAAACAATAGTGATTCCGTCAGTAGCGGCGAGCGAACGCGGAACAGCCTAAACCTAAGAGCTTGCTCTTAGGGGTTGTGGGACGTCTCACATGGAGTTACAAAGGAATATGGTAGGTGAAGAGGTCTGGAAAGGCCCGCGATAGAGGTAAAAGCCCTGTAACCTAAACTGTGTTCTCTCCGAGACGGATCCCGAGTAGTGCGGGGCACGTGAAACCCCGTATGAATCCAGCAGGACCATCTGCTAAGGCTAAATACTACCTGGCGACCGATAGTGAAACAGTACCGTGAGGGAAAGGTGAAAAGCACCCCGGAAGGGGAGTGAAATAGAACCTGAAACCGTGTGCTTACAAAAAGTCAGAGCCCGATCTATGGGTGATGGCGTGCCTTTTGTAGAATGAACCGGCGAGTTACGTTTAACATGCAAGGTTAAGCCGAGAAGGTGGAGCCGCAGCGAAAGCGAGTCTGAATAGGGCGACTTAGTATGTGGACGTAGACCCGAAACCGTGTGATCTACCCCTGTCCAGGGTGAAGGTGCGGTAACACGCACTGGAGGCCCGAACCCACGTACGTTGAAAAGTGCGGGGATGAGGTGGGGGTAGCGGAGAAATTCCAATCGAACTCGGAGATAGCTGGTTCTCCCCGAAATAGCTTTAGGGCTAGCCTCGGTATAAGAGTAGTGGAGGTAGAGCACTGATTGGGTGCGGGGTCCGCAAGGATTACCAAGCTCAGTCAAACTCCGAATGCCATATACTTATTGCCGGGAGTCAGACAGTGAGTGCTAAGATCCATTGTCAAAAGGGAAACAGCCCAGACCATCAGCTAAGGTCCCCAAGTGTGTGTTAAGTGGGAAAGGATGTGGAGTTGCACAGACAACCAGGATGTTGGCTTAGAAGCAGCCACCATTGAAAGAGTGCGTAATAGCTCACTGGTCGAGTGACTCTGCGCCGAAAATGTAACGGGGCTAAACACACCACCGAAGCTATGGCTAGATACTATGTATCTGGGGTAGGGGAGCGTTGTGTAGGGGTTGAAGGTGTACTGAAAAGAGCGCTGGACACTACACAAGTGAGAATGCCGGTATGAGTAACGAAAAGATCAGTGAGAATCTGATCCGCCGAAAGCCCAAGGTTTCCTGAGGAAGGCTCGTCCGCTCAGGGTAAGTCGGGACCTAAGGCGAGGCCGAAAGGCGTAGTCGAAGGACAACAGTTTGAAATTACTGTACCACCGTAATCCGCTATGAGCGATGGGGTGACGCAGGAGGGTAGTGACGCGGACTGATGGATGTCCGTCTAAGCAGTGAGGCTGATGTGTAGGCAAATCCGCACATCATTAAGGCTGGGCTGTGATGGGGAGCGAAAATTATAGTAGCGAAGGTCATGATCTCACACTGCCAAGAAAAGCCTCTAGCCAGGAGAAGGTGCCCGTACCGCAAACCGACACAGGTAGGCGAGAAGAGAATTCTAAGGCGCGCGGAAGAACTCTCGTTAAGGAACTCGGCAAAATGACCCCGTAACTTCGGGAGAAGGGGTGCCCCGGTAGTGTGAATAGCACGAGGGGGCCGCAGTGAAAAGGCCCAAGCGACTGTTTAGCAAAAACACAGGTCTGTGCGAAGCCGCAAGGCGAAGTATACGGGCTGACGCCTGCCCGGTGCTGGAAGGTTAAGGGGAGTGGTTAGGGGTAACCCGAAGCTATGAACCGAAGCCCCAGTAAACGGCGGCCGTAACTATAACGGTCCTAAGGTAGCGAAATTCCTTGTCAGGTAAATTCTGACCCGCACGAATGGCGTAACGACTTGGGCGCTGTCTCAACGAGAGATCCGGTGAAATTTTAATACCTGTGAAGATGCAGGTTACCCGCGACAAGACGGAAAGACCCCATGGAGCTTTACTGCAGCTTGATATTGAATTTGGGTACGATCTGTACAGGATAGGTGGGAGCCGTAGAAATCGGAGCGCAAGCTTCGGTGGAGGCGCCGTTGGGATACCACCCTGATCGTATCTAGGTTCTAACCTAGTACCCTTATCGGGTACGGGGACCGTGTCAGGCGGGCAGTTTGACTGGGGCGGTCGCCTCCTAAAGAGTAACGGAGGCGTTCCAAGGTTCCCTCAGAATGGTTGGAAATCATTCGCAGAGTGCAAAGGCATAAGGGAGCTTGACTGCGAGACCTACAAGTCGAGCAGGGACGAAAGTCGGACTTAGTGATCCGGTGGTACCGCATGGAAGGGCCATCGCTCAACGGATAAAAGCTACCCTGGGGATAACAGGCTTATCTCCCCCAAGAGTCCACATCGACGGGGAGGTTTGGCACCTCGATGTCGGCTCATCGCATCCTGGGGCTGAAGTAGGTCCCAAGGGTTGGGCTGTTCGCCCATTAAAGCGGTACGCGAGCTGGGTTCAGAACGTCGTGAGACAGTTCGGTCCCTATCTGTCGTGGGCGCAGGAAATTTGAGAGGAGCTGTCCTTAGTACGAGAGGACCGGGATGGACGTACCGCTGGTGCACCAGTTGTTCCGCCAGGAGCATGGCTGGGTAGCTACGTACGGACGGGATAAGCGCTGAAAGCATCTAAGCGTGAAGCCCCCCTCAAGATGAGATTTCCCAATTAGTAAGACCCCTTGAAGACGACGAGGTAGATAGGTTGGAGGTGGAAGTGCAGTAATGCATGGAGCTGACCAATACTAATCGGTCGAGGGCTTATCCTATACGTAGAATGCAGATTCGTTTCGGATTCAGTTTTCAGGCATCAAGCCTGGTATGAATATTCCCTGATAGCTCAGTTGGTAGAGCACTCGACTGTTAATCGAGTTGTCACAGGTTCGAGTCCTGTTCGGGGAGCCATATGGAGAGGTGTCCGAGTTTGGCCGAAGGAGCACGATTGGAAATCGTGTAGGCGCCACAAGCGTCTCGAGGGTTCGAATCCCTCTCTCTCCGCCACAAATTTTTAATTAGTATGGCCCGTTGGTCAAGGGGTTAAGACACCTCCCTTTCACGGAGGTAACATGGGTTCGAATCCCATACGGGTCACCAAATTTTCACTTGATTTATCCTAGTGGACTTTGGTACAATAACAATTGTTGTTTATGGAGGCTTAGCTCAGCTGGGAGAGCATCTGCCTTACAAGCAGAGGGTCGGGGGTTCGATCCCCTCAGCCTCCACCATAACACTTTCTTACTGACGCGGGGTGGAGCAGCCCGGTAGCTCGTCGGGCTCATAACCCGAAGGCCGCAGGTTCAAATCCTGCCCCCGCAACCAATTAACTTAAGCAATTATATCTTTTGGAACCGTGGTGTAGTTGGCCTAACATGCCTGCCTGTCACGCAGGAGATCGCGGGTTCGAATCCCGTCGGTTCCGCCATTTTCATCATGGCTCGGTAGCTCAGTCGGTAGAGCAGAGGACTGAAAATCCTCGTGTCGGCGGTTCGATTCCGTCCCGAGCCACCATTTATCATCACAAAAGAATGAGTGCCATGCCGGTGTAGCTCAATTGGTAGAGCAACTGACTTGTAATCAGTAGGTTGGGGGTTCAAGTCCTCTCGCCGGCACCATCCTTGGAGGATTAGCGAAGTGGCCAAACGCATCAGACTGTAAATCTGCTCACGTGAGTGTTCGGTGGTTCGAATCCATCATCCTCCACCAGTTTTTAGGGGCATAGTTTAAAGGTAGAACAACGGTCTCCAAAACCGTTGGTGTGGGTTCAATTCCTGCTGCCCCTGCCAAGTTCTTTCTAAAGTTTAATATGGCGGCCGTGGCGAAGGGGTTAACGCACCGGATTGTGGTTCCGGCATTCGTGGGTTCGAGACCCATCGGCCGCCCCATTTACTTTAAAATGAATAATGGCAACAATATCAACTTAATATGGCGACTGTGGCGAAGGGGTTAACGCACCGGATTGTGGTTCCGGCATTCGTGGGTTCGAGACCCATCAGTCGCCCCATTTTACTTTAAAATGTTATTGGGGATTAGCCAAGCGGTAAGGCAACGGACTTTGACTCCGTCACTCATAGGTTCGAATCCTATATCCCCAGCCATTTTATGCGGACGTGGCTCAGCGGTAGAGCATCGCCTTGCCAAGGCGAGGGTCGCGGGTTCGATTCCCGTCGTCCGCTCCAAGTTTTCATGGCGCCATAGCCAAGTGGTAAGGCAAAGCTCTGCAAAAGCTTTATCCCCAGTTCAAATCTGGGTGGCGCCTCCATTTAGTTCATATGTGCCGGCGTGGCGGAATGGCAGACGCGCTCGACTCAAAATCGAGTGGGAAACCGTGGAGGTTCGAGTCCTCTCGCCGGTATCTTAAAAAGGTTTGTAAGAATGCTTTTATAAGCAATCTTACAAACCTTTTTCTTTATGTCCTTGGGTTTACAGCAGTAAGCCGTTGAATAGAGAGTTTCTCTATTTCAACGGCTTTTTTTAATCTGATTAGTGATTAACCTGATTGATTATTAATGCGGAATGCTCGCGGGGTAAGACCTATTTCTCGTTTGAACATATTGCAGAATTGGGCATCGTTCACAAAACCTGCAGCAGCAGATACTTCAGAGATTTGCATCTGAGTATGACGTAATAGAGATTTTGCATAATCCAGGCGTTTTAACAGCAAATACCGCAGGGGTGAAGACCCGAAACGTTCTTTAAATAGATGGCGAAAACGATCGTAACTATATCCGGACATTTCTGATAGTGTTTCGACGGACAATTTATGGCGATAATGCTCATTCATATAATTAAGGACATATTGTACTCGATCTTCTGTTGGGGATTGATATCCAGAGGCACTAAGAAGCCTCATAAGATGGACGGTAATCTCGCTCATTTGTAGGTTTAGAAGCTCAGAGAATCCGTCTTGCTTGCGTGTAAACTCTGCTTTCATTCGCAGCAGGATTTGAAGAACGGTCTGATCTTTATCATCTTCATATACGCCGAGCAGATTACTCATATTGGGGTGTTCTGAGTGGAAGCCTACAAATAATACATTTGCATCCTCACGGTGGTGCTCGTCATGTTTATGATTGGGTGGCACAAGCGCGAAAGAAGAGGAGCGAAAATGGTAACTTCGTGGGCCAACATTGGTTGTCCCTACCCCCTGTAAATAATAGACTAGTTCGTAGCATTCATGCTGGTGTGGAGGGATATAAGTATTTAGCTCATGTGTGGCACTTACAATATATAGAACACGATCCATGATGATCCTCCAATACTTATGTTTTAGCCGAATCGTACAAAACAATGACCGAAATCATATAATTATTTTTAATAATATTTGTTATGATCGTATCAATAAATCCGAAAGTTCGCAACCTGACTGGCCATCTCGTTCGGAAATAAAGCGGATTATTAATAATAATGGTATTTTTATTGCTATTTTTGAGCCTAAACGTTAAGTTTATTACTTTTAATGATACTTTATTTGGAAAAAAGAGAATTTCCATTTGAACCGTGAATTATACAATGGGTGAAGATGGGATTCTGCGGATTACTAACCAACTAAAATTAGGGGTGGAATAGAGTAATGAATAAAAAAGTTCTTTCTTTGTTGTTATTAATGGTGATGGTTCTGGTCACAGCATGTGGGAATAACACGTCCAATAATGGTTCTTCAACGAATACTGGATCCAAAGCGGACGAAGGCGGAGAAACAGGTGCAGGGGATAAACTCAAGGTTGTATTGCTGATTCCGGGGACACTTGGGGATAAATCATTTTTTGATTCCGCTAATAACGGCTTGCAAAAGGTTAAGGATGAACTTGGTGCAGTAACAAAGGTTGTTGAAATGGGCGTTGATAAAACGAAATGGGAGCCTACATTTAACGATATCGCTTCCGAGGATTGGGATGTAATTATTTCTGGCGGTTCTGAAATTACAGAGATGTTTAATGCAACGGCAGAATTGTATCCAGACAAAAAATTCATTAATTATGATACCGACATCGATGAAGCACCAGATAACATGTACAACATGTCTTATGCGACAAATGAAGTATCTTTCTTGGCAGGTGCCGTAGCAGCATTAGCTACACAATCGGATATGCCGAATGCTACCCCTGAGAATGTGATTGGGTTTGTCGGCGGTATGGATATTCCGGGGATTAATGCTTTCTTGGTCGGTTACATTCAAGGTGCTCAGTACGTTGATCCTGATGTAAAAGTGGCTGTGTCGTACGCTGGTGATTTTGTTAACCCTGCAAAAGGTAAGGAGCTGTCTCTAATTCAATATAACTCCGGTGTGGATGTTATTTTTAACGTGGCTGGGGGTACAGGTCTTGGGATCTTTGACGCAGCTAAAGAGAAGAAAAAATATGCAATTGGTGTAGACTCCGATCAGGCAATGTTGATTAACGATACGGATAGTGAAAAAGCAAATCTAATCGTTACTTCATCTATTAAAAAGATTGATACGGCTATTCTAGGTGCAGTGAAGAGATTGCAAGAGGGTACGCTAGAAATGGGCAAACGTGATGTATTGAGCTTTGTAGATGATGGTGTAGGTATTGCTGAGAATGATATTTATAAAAATGTATTCCCGGCTGATCTTCAGGCCAAGGTTGAAGAAGTGAAGCAAAAGCTGATCAATAAAGAAGTTAAAGTGGATAATGCGATGGGGATGGAAACCGCAGAGGTAGAAGCTATTCGTAACGCAGTTAAGCCTTAAGCTTTAAATCTTAAGATCAGTTCTATAGAGTTAAACCTACAGTTGGAGATTCTTCTAGTCAGGGGAATTCCAGCTGTATATTTTTGCAGACCTCCAAGTTGAAAGGCGTTGAGACCTATGTACACAGCTCTGCTGGAAATGCGGGGAATTACCAAGGTATATCCCAATGGCGTCGTTGCAAATAAAGACGTGCATTTTTCTTTACGTGAGGGAGAAATACATGCGATTGCAGGTGAGAACGGTGCAGGTAAATCGACTTTAATGAAGATTATGTTCGGCATGGAAGAGCCAAGTGAAGGCGAGATCTATATCAAGGGTGAAAAAGTAAAGCTGCAATCCGCTCAGGACGCCATTGATAGAGGCATCGGCATGGTCCACCAGCATTTCATGTTGGTACCTTCTTTTACGGTGGCAGAGAATATGGTGCTGGGTATGGAGCCGCGCAGAGGAGTTGGCATTAATTATGCCGAGGCTGTGCGCATGACGGAAGAGACCGCAAGGAAATACAATCTGGCAGTGGATCCAAAGGCAAAAGTAGAGGATCTTACAGTTGGGATGAAACAAAAGGTTGAGATTCTTAAGGCGCTGCTGCGTGGTGCTAAAATTCTGGTGCTTGATGAGCCAACTGCGGTGTTGACTCCACAGGAAACAGAGGAATTGTTCCGCGAGCTTAAGCAATTAAGGGAACAGGGCCATACGATAGTTTTTATTTCGCACAAATTAAAGGAAGTCAAAGCGATTTGCGACAGAATTACGATTATGCGCAGCGGCCGTAGTGAAGGTGTTTTTCAAACACAGGATGTGACAGAACAGGAAATCTCGCGACTAATGGTCGGCAGAGACGTCGTGCTGAAATATGACAAAGAGATTCTGGCTGTTAGTGAGCCAATACTAACGGTGCAGGGACTCAGTGTGAATGATGCAGATGGCAAAGCATTATTGTCGGATATCAATTTTGCGGTACGTGGTGGGCAGATCGTTGGGATTGCTGGTGTAGAAGGCAACGGGCAGACACAGCTCATTGAAGCTCTTACAGGTAGCTTGAGAGGTGTCTCAAGTCAGGGCTCTGTACTAGTGAAGGGAAAGGATATCCGTGAATCGGATATTTTGGATATTCGTAAGCTAGGCGTTTCCTATATACCGGAGGATCGGATGCGGCAAGGGATCGCTAGTGAAGCAAGCATAGCTGATAATCTGCTATCTACTCAGTATCGTACAAAAGCAATGAATAAAGGTCTTTTTTTGAATGGCTCACGAATTGCCAAGCTAGCAGTATCCCTTGTAGAGGAATTTAAAGTCCGCTGTTCAGGACCTTCTCAGCCCATAGGAATGTTGTCAGGTGGTAACATGCAGAAGGTAGTCGTAGCTAGAGAGTGTTCGACTGAACCGCAGCTGCTTATTGCAGAACAGCCGACACGGGGTGTGGATATAGGCGCAGCCCAGTTCATACATCAAAAGTTGTTGGAATTACGTTCAGACGATTGCGCGATTTTGCTAGTGTCGGCAGATTTGAATGAGATCTTGGAGATCAGCGATAGTCTGTTAGTAATGTACGAGGGTAAGATTGTTGCCTTTTTCGAGGAGCCCTCTAAGGTTAGTGAGGAAGAATTAGGTCTTTATATGCTGGGGATTCATCGACAGGACGAGGAGCACATCGGGAGGGCCGTAAATCATGTTTAAAGTTAAATATTTTGAGTACATTCGGACATCGGCGGTAATCGTTATTGCACTCGCTATTGCCTTTCTGATCATCTCTTTGGTCAGTAATCAGCCTGTGAAGACGATTGGTATATTCCTATTAGAGCCGTTATCCAGTAAAGGTCATATTGGTAATGTGATTGAGATGGCGATTCCGCTCATGTTCACTGGGTTGGCAGTATCCTTGTTGTTTCGAGCCAATATGTTCAACCTGGGAGCTGAAGGGATTTTCTATTTCTCCGGTGTTGTAACTTCCGTATTGGCTATTCATTTAACGCTGGACGGCTGGCTGCATCCGATGGTAGCTATTGCTGCAGGTTCAATTGTAGGAGCGTTGCTCTCGGCAATACCTGGTATTCTGAAGGCAAAATGGAATGCTAATGAGTTGGTTACATCCTTAATGTTCAATAATATTTTGTTCGGAGTAGGGCTATACCTACTGAACTATCATCTGCGTGATGCTAAAGCTTTTGCCAATGTATCCTACAAATTCGAGAAAACGGCACTGCTGAGTAAAATGGTCTCGGGCACCCGTATTCATACCGGTCTTATTATCGTTATCGTGCTTATTATTGCAGCTCATCTATTCCTATACAAAACGAAATGGGGATATGAGCTGCGCATGACAGGCATCAACCGGGACTTTGCCCGTTATTCCGGTATGAAGACAGCCAAGGTTATTATTCTCGTCCACTTGATTGCAGGTTTTATCGCAGGTATGGGGGGCTCCGTAGAAGTGCTGGGGATGTATAACCGTTTCCAATGGACGTCACTGCCTGGTTATGGTTTGGATGGTGCCCTTGTAGCGATGTTAGCCAAAAATAATCCGCTGTCCGTAATCGGCTCTGCATTATTCCTAGCGTACATTCGAATTGGGGCTGACATGATGGCTCGTCTGTCTGATGTACCTTCAGAGATGATCTCAATTATACAGGCAATTATCATTCTTCTGATTTCGGCTGAGCAATTTCTGAAGTTCTGGAAAAATCGGATGCTCTTGAAGGAGGCGAAGGAAGCGTGAACAGTTTGTTTGATGTGATTTTTACAACTGACTTTGCGTTCTCTGTCCTTCGCGTGACGACTCCGATTCTGTTCGCTGCGCTCGGCGCACTTATCTCCAATCGTGCAGGGATCATTAACATTGGGATGGAGGGCATTATGCTTGTTGCCGCTTTAGCGGGTGTCATCATAAGCAGCTATACGCATAGCGCGTGGGTAGGTCTGCTTG
Source organism: Paenibacillus sp. FSL E2-0190 (assembly GCF_037992965.1). Lineage (NCBI taxonomy): Bacteria > Bacillati > Bacillota > Bacilli > Caryophanales > Paenibacillaceae > Paenibacillus > Paenibacillus sp. FSL E2-0190. Next base: position 6,114,215 of record NZ_CP150306.1, on the reverse strand, counting down.
GGGCGGTGCTGTCTGGAACATTGATCGCTGGAATATTAGCTTTTTTCACCCTGAAATTCAAAACACATATCATTCTCGGGGGTGTGGCCATTAATATGTTCGCTTCGGGAGGCACTGTGTTTATCCTCTATCTGCTTAGTGGCGACAAGGGTTCTTCCACTTCTCTGGCGAGTAAAGTTCTGCCTAGTGTCCAGATTCCTTTGTTGAAGGATATCCCGGTGCTTGGACCTATTTTATCGGGGCATCACATACTGACGTATGTTTCTATATTGGCTGTGTTTGTTGTCTACTATCTATTAAACCGTACACCGCTTGGACTGCGCATTCGTTCAGTGGGTGAAAATCCACATGCGGCTCAATCCGTGGGTGTAAGTGTTGTAAAAATACAGTATATGGCTTTGCTGCTTAGCGGATTTTTTGCCGGTTTAGGCGGTGCTTATATGTCGATGGGGTATTTGTCACTGTTTACCCGCGATATGATCGCTGGCCGGGGCTGGATTGCCATTGCCGCTGAGTCGATGGGAAGAAGTACGACCGTAGGCACGGCGCTGACCTCTTTATTATTTGGTACTGCAGATGCATTGTCGAATGCGCTACAGGTGTTAAAGATTCCTGCGGAGCTAATCGCCACTCTTCCTTATGTAGCCACAGTAATTGGACTTGTGATCTACGCAGTATCTGAGACACGAAAAAAGAATAAAAAACTTAAAAGTCCGCTAGTTAAATAGCGATTGAAATGATTGATACACAGACAAGGAGTGAGTAACTATGCCAACACCTATTATTATTGACTGCGATCCAGGGCATGATGACGCAATAGCGATACTGCTTGCCATAGCAAATTCGGAGAAGTTAGATCTGCGCGGGATTACAACGGTTGGTGGAAACCAAATTTTAGATAAAATCACGGAAAACGCCCTGAAGGTGATCAGCTTCGTGAATGCTGACATTCCTGTAGCTAAAGGGGCTGCTGGCCCACTGTTCGGCAAGCTTGTTACAGGTGAGGAAGCGCATGGTGAATCGGGCATGGATGGGCCGCTTTTGCCTCCAAGTAAATTCCGCCCTGTAGAGCAGGGTGCTGTGGAGTTTATGCTGAATATCATCCGTTCTTCAGAGGAGAAGATTACGCTCGTGCCGATGGCTCCTTTAACAAATATCGCACTGCTAATCACGGCTTATCCAGAGATTAAAGACAGAATTGAAAAAATCTCACTGATGGGGGGAGGTATCTCTTATGGGAATGTCACCTCTACTGCGGAGTTTAATATCTATGTAGATCCTGAAGCAGCCCGTATTGTGTTTGAGTCGGGGATTCCGATCACAATGAGTGGTCTGGATGTGACCGATAAGGCTGCTATTTTTGAAGATGAGATCCTAGCATTGAAAGAGCGGGGACCAGTGTCTACAATGGTCGGAGAATTGCTGGATTTCTATTCGATTTACGGTAAAAAAATGGGCTATGTCGGCAGTGCGCTGCATGATCCATGTGCTGTTGCCTGGCTGCTGCATCCGGAACTATTTGAATCTGAGCATCTATATGTAACGGTGGAGACCGAAGGCAAGCTGACGCGGGGAATGACAGTTGCAGACAGACGGAAAAAGACGGATCGTCCAGCGAATGTACAAGTATTGGTGGGCGTTGACCGGGAAGCATTTATGAAGCTGATCTTTGATTCACTGGAAAAGCTTGATCAAGAGCTGCTGCTAGCGGCTGAAGGGAAGTAGCCTATGGCAGGATGGGAGAGACTTCAAGAGACCGTGCAGTTTGAAATTGCTCAGCGTGGAGAAGAAGGTTGCGAGATTGATGGGTTCGCGGATAAGCTAGCGGCTGCTGGTGCCGATGAGCTCAAGCTGATGCAGGTATACAATGAGCTAATGGAGCTTACGATTAGTGAGGATTTTCCGTATCAAGAGCCATCCTCTCTGGAGGAGATTCGTCAACTACGTCCAGAAGGTCCACGTAAGCTTGAGGCGGACTGGAGCGAGGCAGAATGGAGAGATAAGTTCTATGGAGCCTGGCTCGGTAGAAGTGTCGGCTGCGCACTCGGGAAACCGCTGGAGTATTGGGACTATCTCTATGGGAAAGATGGCCGTTCGGGCTGGGAGAATATTGAGCTATGGTTTCAGGGTGCGGACGCCTGGCCAATTACTGGCTATACGCCTGGGCATTCACGGGCAGAGGCTGAATATGGTCTTGGCTTAAGTGAATGGACATATGCGAGTACCCGCGAGACGATCAAGTATATGGAAAGCGATGACGATATTCGCTACACTGTCCTGGGTCTTATGCTGCTGGAGCAGAAGGGTCTGAACTGGGATTCTTGGGATATCGGAAAGCTGTGGCATACACATTTAACATATAGTCAGGTGTGCACGGCGGAGACACAGTCATATATGAATTTTGCGCAGGAGACCTCTCATCTGCATGGCGAGAAGCCTGCGGATTGGCTGGTGCGGCAGGAAAGAGTGCGGATGCACTTAAACCCTTACCGCGAGTGGATTGGTGCCGCTATACGCGCAGATGGACTGGCTTATGGCGCAGCAGGTTATCCTGAGCTTGCGGCAGAACTAGGCTGGCGCGACGCTTCATTTTCACATGTGAAAAATGGTATCTACGGTGAGATGTTGAATGCGGCGATGATATCGGCAGCTTTTGCAGAGAAGGATAATGAACGGATCCTAGAGATAGGCCTTAGTGAGATTCCGCGTACCAGTCGTTTGGCCAGTGATGTTTTGCGGGGGATAGATATTGCGCAGAAGGCCAAAAGTGAGCGGGAGTTGGTTCGTAACATTTGGGATACTTTTAGCCACTATGATGCAGTCCATACAAATAATAATGCTGCTCTTGTAGCTGCGTCGCTTGTTTATGGCGGGAATGACTTTGAAAAAACAGTTGTCACTTCCGTATATGGTGGAATGGATACAGACTGTAACGGGGCTACTGTGGGCTCAATTATGGGAGCGAAGCTTGGAGCAAGTAAGTTGCCGGCTTCATGGATCGAACCGCTTCACGATACGTTATATGCCGATCTGCCCGGATTTCATCCGATAGCGATTTCGGAATGTGCGGAACGCAGCTACCAAGTGTTCTTGAAGATTCGCAGAGAGCTTGGCGAAAAGGCATAAAAGATTTAGCGAGTATGGGACTCGATAGATCAGGGATTCAGGGATTACTATATGAATTATGGGATGTCTTAAGCTATTGGCTTAGACATCTTTTTTTGTGTAACAGCAGGTCTTTAATCACACTCCAACGAACCAAATGTAGCTTTAACTGCATTTCATACACTTAAAAAAACCAAATATGGCTATATTAACAGTGGAGCGTTTAGTGGTGGGGCAATAGGAGAATCATGATTTCAAGAGGGAAGGATTATCTTTGCTAACCCTTTTTATTTTATTAATAAATGTGTAAAAAGAGCCCGGTATAAAGGGGTTTTAGGTTTTCATCAACCTTCCTGGTATATCATTTAAAGAAAAATGATGACACAGCAGAAGAAATGTCTTATTATTTAAGGAGATTTTTAATAAAACAGATTTTAGAAAATTGTAATACAATGTCTCACTTGATGGAGGTTCATTATATAAGGGAAAGGAAGGGGGAGCTTCTAATACTGTCGCTGAGTCGGGTAAGTAAAGGGTACAAGCTGAAGGAAGGCATCTATCAGGCTGTAGATGAGGTATCGCTGGAGGTAAAGCAGGGATCCATTCATGGGATCATTGGTGAGAGTGGTGCGGGGAAATCTACGCTGCTGCGACTGATGAATCTTCTGGAACAGCCGGATGAGGGAACGGTTACCGTAGATGGCCACAACCTGACCGAAATGCCTAGTAAAGCACTGCGTAAAGCAAGGCAAAAGATTGGAATGATCTTTCAACAATTTAATCTTGTTTATAACGTCACTGTAGAGCGGAATGTTTCGATCCCGCTGGAGCTGGCAGATGTCCCAAAGCATGAACGAATGAAGCGTGTGAAGGAGTGTCTGGATTTTGTTGGACTGGCAGATAAGGCAAAACAATATCCGGCACAGCTCAGCGGAGGACAACGTCAGCGTGTTGCGATTGCCCGCGCGCTAGCGAACAGTCCGGGAATATTACTGTGTGACGAGCCAACGTCCTCCCTGGACCCTGGAACCACTACAGATATCTTGAACGTGCTGAAGCATGTGAATTCAAGTCTTGGAGTAACGGTTGTCATTGTTACGCATGAGATGGATGTTGTCAAAAGCATATGTACTCATGTATCGGTGATGGAAAAAGGGCGCATTGTAGATTCGTTCTCTCGTGAAGACGGTGAATTCCGTCCAGCGGCAGCCACTACCGGGACATACCGCGATCAGATTCTTGGTAAAGCGGGGGAAGATCATGTTTGATAGTGTACTTCAATATCAGGCACAGATGTGGGATTCGATTGGTGAAACCTTTGTGATGGTTGGTATTTCTGTTGGAGCGGCCGTGCTGCTGGGGCTTCCACTGGGTACCTTGTTGTTTTTTTTCCGAAAAGGGCAGCTTTATGAGAATACAACGTTGTCTCTGGTGCTCAACAGTATCGTTAATATTATCCGCTCTTTTCCGTTCCTGCTGCTGGTCGTTGCGCTAATTCCAGTCACTCGTTTCCTGGTCGGGACCGCCATTGGTACGATTGCAGCAGCGGTTCCATTATCTATAATCGCTATTGCCTATTATGCTCGGTTAGTGGAGCAGTCGTTGCTGGAGGTTCCTAAAGGGGTCATTGAAGCAGCATTATCGATGGGAGCCTCGAAGCTGGGCTTGATCTTTAAATTTCTGTATGTGGAAGCTCGTTCGGGTCTAGTCCTTGGACTTACTACTTCTACAATTAGCTTTATCTCCTTCTCGACCGTGATGGGAGTTGTTGGTGGGGGAGGGGTTGGTGATTTCGCTATCCGTTATGGTTATCAGCGTTTTGAGACGGAAGTGATGATCTATGCCATTCTAGTGATGATTGTATTAGTCCAATTGGTTCAGTTCACCGGGGGGACTATCGCAAGGCTGTTGGATAAGCGGTAATACAAAATAGTTCAATATATAAACTGGGGGTTAGTAGTACTAATGAAAAAATCAATGATACTTGTGCTTACATTAATGGTATTGGTCGTAGCGGGTTGTGGCTCTAATAAAGCAGCCGAGAACAATACTGCAAAAGGTAGTAATGATGAGTTAACCAAATTAAAGATCGCTACACTGATCCCACCTATGACAGAAATTCTGGATATTGTGAAGCCGCTCCTGAAGGAAGATGGCATTGATCTGGAGATCGTTGTTCTCTCTGATAATGTGCAGCCTAATGAGGCGTTGGCTAATAAAGAAGTAGACGCTAACTTTTTCCAACACGTTCCTTATATGAAGCAATATAATGAAAGCAAAGGCTCTAATCTGGTAGAGGTACAGCCTGTTTATGACGCTATTTATGGCGGATACTCCAAACGTTATAAGACTATAGCTGATCTTCCTGAAGGGGCTACGCTTGTAATGGCTAATGATCCATCTAACATCGGCCGTTCATTGCAAATGTTCGCTGCAGCTGATCTTATTAAGCTAAAAGAAGGCGTAGGCATTCAAGCCACACAAGCAGACATTACTGAAAATCCAAAAAAATTCAAGTTTGAAGAAGTCGATCTCCTAATGCTGGCCCGTATGCTTGATGATGGCGATCTGGTAGCCATGACTCCGGCTTATGCGAGCCCACTAGGATTGACACCGAAGAAAGATGCACTGATTACGGAAGGCGAAGATTCCGAATTCACAATTACTTTGGTGGCACGTGAAGATAACAAGGACTCTGACGCCATTCAAAAGCTGGCTAAACGGATCAGCGGTCCTGAAGTGAAAAAGTTCCTTGAGGATAATTACGCGGATATTGCGTTGCCTGCGTTTAAATAAGCTGAATATGGATCTATAAAAAAGGGCAGCCCGGCGATATTTACCGGGCTGCCCTTTTTGTAATAGGAGTATTTAGGTGTGTCTTACATTACTCGGCTTCTCTCAGCCGTTCCACAATGGATGCTTGGGATAACGTTTTATAGGCTCTCAGTGTCACTGTGTAAGCGAGAATTAACAAAATAGGAACGGTGAGGATAAACGGCAGCCAACTCATCTGAAATACCATAAAGGCCATATTTTCCGTGATGTTTTTGGAAAGGTTATAGGTCAGCAATACACCTAATGTTGAGGTTATGAGGACGGTTAGCAAAACGGTGTAGAATCCTTCAAGGATCAGCATACGTTTTAGCTGCTTTTTGGTCATGCCAATACTCTCCAGCATGGCAAGTTCATTCCGGCGGGAGACTACCCCGGTGAGTACAGTGTTGATATAATTCAGCACCCCGATTAGAGCAATGACCAGGCTAAGCCCATACCCGACGGTTTGAAAAATGCGAATGAATCCACCGAGCTCATCCTTGTAATCCTCCCTTGATTTTAAAGTTAATTCATCAGTTGAATCTGTTAAAGCTTTGACCACTTGTTCTACCTGGTCCAGCTTAGTCGGATCGACATGTAGTGTGGCTGAAACGATATTGGCTGGATCTGTACCCTTCGGCATTTCCTTCTGCAGCTCCGAAGCAGGGAGGAAGATGTTGTAACCTAACATAGAGTAAGATTTTGTTGTGGCAGCATATACTGCATCATGTTTTACTACTGCCATCACTTCATAAGATTTATCCGACTTCTCGAAAGTGACTGTATCTCCAGGATGATAATAGGTGCGGTAGCTATCTTCTTCTATAAACATGGCCTCAGATATGACCGCATATTTTCCTGAAGCAAACTTCTGCCTGTTAAACTCCCCTTCAATAATATCCTTGTCCACAAGATCATACCAGCCCGGATCTAATCCATATAAATGATTGTAGACCATCCCCCCCTTATCTAAAGTGGAGAGAAGATAAGGATGTGGGTCAGCAGCTGCCATTGGCTCCAAAATAGCCCGGACAGCATCATCGACAGGAGATGGAACATATCTGTGGTAAACCTTATCAACAGTTTCTACACCGTCAATTTTACTTAGATTGTTGGCGAATTCCTCTGAAAGCTTATATGGATCACCGTCTCGAGGTCCTGTAATACTGACTAGCACTTCATTCTGAACCACAAAATCACCGGAGATAAAGGCACGCAGATATTTATTCACATCCAGTGAGGAAATTACTGTAAAAATGGTACTGAACAAGATGATACTCAAGGAGAGTGAAGAGAGCATCAGGATCAGCTTCTTTTTGCTTCTGAACAGGTTGGAGAACGCCATGTTGTGAAGTTTTGCGCCATGTTTTGATTTTTTGGCATTCCGTTTTCCACCGCTGCTGACTCCGGCAAATTTTACAGCCTCTACCGGCGAGGTTCGCGAAGCCATTCGGCCCGGTTTGCTTGCGGCGATCCATACTGTCATAAACGAGAATGCTGCTGCACCAATAAATATCCACGGGCTAGCAGAATAGACATTATCAGTAGAACCGTTTAAAAATGAGGAGGCCATAGGGAGAATCAGCAGACCTAGCAGATACCCGAACCCCAATCCAAAAGGCAATGCGACGAGATAAAGTGACCGGGCCTGAATGGAGATGATCTTTTTCAGTTGTCGGGGTGTGGTACCGATGGTCTTTAGCAGCCCGTAAAATTTGACATCCCGCACGACGGAAATAAAAAAGATATTGTAGATTAGTAAATAGCCGCTCAGCATGGTGATAAGAATGACAACTGCATAAGGAATGATATTCAGTAGATTATCGGAGAGAGAAACACTTGTATAAGCCGGATTGACACCATAAGGTACATCCAGGCCGGTGTCCGTCAAAATCTTTTGTACCTTCTGTTCAATATTATAAGAATTATTAAACATCACCCCTAGACCTGCGGTGTTCACATAAGAACCCGTTGCCTCAGAGATGTCCGGGTCAATATGGGAAATGTTCTTCTGTGTAAATGCTTCGGATACAAAAGCCAATCCTGACATCGCCAAATTTTGATCGGTTTCGTAATATCCGGAGAGCTTAAAGTCTTGGCTTATGACTTTTTCACCAATGTCTATATCCAGCTTCACAGTCTGGCCTAACTCATGTTTTGCTCCTAGCAAGTCAAGCGCCCAAGTATTTAGGACGATTTCATTCTCTTGGGAGGGCAGTCCGCCGGCTATAAAGTTGATAAAACCGTGTTTGGCATAATTCTCGTCAATTCGAAGGACCTCTACCCGGTGATTCTTGAACAGACTGGTGCTTATATCGCCAACCTTAAGGAAGACGCCATACTCTTTGATGGATGGTTGATTCTTCAGCTTCTCCAACTCGGCAGGATTCAGATATTTGAAGCTTCCATGATAATCGCTGCCGGTAGTCTGCATTTGTGCGCGTTGCATCGATTTGTTAATACTGAGCGCCAAGGTAAACACGCTGGTGATCAAAAGCGTAGTCAGTACGATGGCACAGATGATAGTGAAATTGCGAGCACGGTTGGCTTTGAGGCTTTTTTTGGCTAAAGTAGCAATGGTCTTATGGTTATTCGTGCTGATCATGGCTGGCTCACTCCGGAGCTACGGAGTGAGCCAGTGAAAATGACGCCATCTTCAATACGGATAATACGGTCAGCAGTTTGAGCAATTTGTTCATTGTGTGTGATCATCACAATGGTTTGGTTGAATTTTTCACTCATCTGTTTAAGTAAAATCAGCACTTCTTGGCTTGTTTTGCTGTCCAGATTACCTGTAGGTTCATCTGCTAAGATGATTGAAGGTTTGGTCGCCAATGCTCTGGCTATTGCCACCCGTTGCTGCTGTCCGCCAGACAGATTAGAAGGTAGAGTATTCATCTTTTCCTGCAAGCCTAAAGTGCGGATGATTAGATCAAGATAAGTTTCGTCAATTTTGCCACCGTCCAGTTCAATGGGCAGCACAATATTCTCCCGCACATTTAGTATGGGTACCAAATTGTAATTCTGAAAAACAAACCCCACCGATCTGCGCCGAAAAATGGTCAGCTTCTCATCACTCATCGCAAAAATATCGTTCCCGTCCACGTAAACCTTGCCCTCTGTTGCCCGATCTAATCCGCCAAGCATATGAAGAAGAGTGCTTTTGCCGCTGCCGCTAGTGCCGACAATGGCGACAAACTCCCCTTTATCCACTGACAGTGATATACCGTCCAAAGCCTTAACGCTTGAGCCAACCTTTCCATAGTGTTTTTTTAAATTTTCAGTCTGTAGAATCGGCATAACTCTTCCCCTCCAATGAGATCTGTTTGTCCATGATTTAAGGGTAGCAAATCAATCTGACAGGAGAGTGTCTGAATTCTGACCATAATGACACATTCTATTTCAGCGCTGGGGCAGGTAAACAGAGAAAGTTGTACCTTTTCCAGTTTCAGAAATGACGTTGATATGGCCGCCTTGCGCCGTGATAATCTCTCTGGACAAAAACAACCCGATGCCGACCCCCTCGAATTCACGCGCTTGCTTTCCTCGGTAAAACCGCTTAAAGATGTGAGGGATTTCTTCGCTGGGGATTCCAAGTCCAGTATCGGTAAGGTGGAGACAGGTGAACATCTCGTTGCTTTCAGCAAGAACGGAAATTTGTCCGTTATGCGGTGTGTACTTCACAGCATTCTCGAGCAGGTTGAATAGTGCTTCACTTGTCCATTTGACATCGTGGCAGGCTAAGATGTGTGTCCCGCAGTCAATATTGATCGTAATTTGTTTGTTTTCCGCTTGTGCATAAATCTGGGATAAAGCCTGCGTCAGAGTTTGTATGAGCGGTTTCGCCTCAATCTGCTGTAGGGAGATCATTCCTGTTTCCAAACGTGATAATTTGATTAGAGACTGAATCAGCCAATCCAACTTATCTGACTGCGCTTTAATATGCTGTATGTAGTGCCGGACATTCTCATTTAGTCCGGGCATCTCTTCGAGCAACTGACTGAATACCATGATATTAGAGAGGGGGGTCTTGGTTTGATGGGAGATATCCGAGATCAGCTCTTTTATTTTGTTTTTCTCTGTTTGGATATTTCGTTCATTCGCCTTAGCCATCCCTATATACCGCTTTAGTTTATGTTCCATCGAAGACAGAGCGGTTTCTTCATAGTTAGTGAGTGGCGGCAGGTCATGTATAGCCCGTTCAATCGCAGTGTCCAAGGTCTGTATATAGATTGCGATCTGGCGGTTCCATAACCAGACCCATACGGCTCCTGTCGCTAATATACAGATGATAAATAGAGAAGTCAGTTGGAGCAGAGTGGGGTCGAACCCGTACAGAAACATTATACTGCCGATAAAACAGGCTACTAGTATAAGGATGATCAGTAAAAAGAGCCTATGAATTTGCTTGAAATTAGCAGGTGGGCTATTGGTTTTCATGGTTTTTGCCCTTCAGTCCACATGTATCCAAGTCCGTAAATGGTCTTGATATATTTGGGTGCTGCCGGGTCATCCTCAAGTTTAGCACGCAGCCGTTTGATGGCTACTGTCAATGCGTTTTCATCCACAAATTCGGCATCCTTGCTCCAGATCTTGTCTATCAGCTGTTCTCGGGTCAAAATATTGCCCGTATTCGTCACCAGCAGCCGCAGCAGTTTTTGCTCAGTTTTGCTCAGCTGGAGCGATTGTTTATTTTTGCTGTACTCCAGTTTCTCAAAATCGAGTTCTAAGGGACCCAATGTTATTTTTCCAGTCCCTAGTGATTCCGTTCTTCTGAGCACTGCCATTACTCTGGCGCGAAGCACCATTAGGCTGAATGGTTTAGTGATATAGTCATCGCCCCCCAATGCAAAACCGGTGATAATGTCGGACTCCATATCATTGGCGGTTAGGAAAATAATGGGTACGCGTGAGGTCTTGCGAAGTTGCTCGCAATAATCCAGTCCACTGCCGTCTGGCAGATTGATGTCCAGAATGATGAGATCAATAGGGTTAACTGCGAAAATATGCTCCGCCGCGGCAATATCGTAGGCTTGATGGATCATGACATTGTTTTGAGAAAGAGTGAGAGCGATCCCTTTATTTAAACTACGGTCGTCCTCAACGATCAGTATGTTCATAGTAATTCTCCTTTGTTTCTTATTTGATCATTATACATTCTCGGGATTTATTCGAAAGCGAGATTTTTATTTAGTAGACAGTTGAAAGTGGACTTTTCTTTATAATCTTTAAAAATGTTTTATTGTATATTAAATGTAATTTTCTAGAACAAATAGTTAGTATAGTCCTCAAAAAAAACATTGTAAACGAATTTTTTTATATAAAATAGTAAATTAATGGAATAAAGTGGATCTTGGAAAAAAATGTCGAAGCACACACTATTTATTCTAGTTATTGGTATTGCAAGAAATTTCACGACGGTATGACACATGAAGAATCAGATATTCTAAAGAAATAGAGGGGTTGTGCATGAGTATATTAAAAGCTAACGACTTGAGAAAGTATTACGGTAGTGAACCAAACCCTGTCAAAGCGTTGGATGGCATAACAATGAGTGTGGAGCAAGGTGAATTTGTGGCTATCGTTGGGACTTCCGGCAGCGGTAAGTCTACGCTACTGCATATGCTCGGGGGCCTTGATAATCCTACCTCTGGCACCGTAGAAGTGAATGGGAAAGAACTGTCAAAGATGAACAGTGATCAGCTTACGATTTTTAGACGTAAAAATATCGGGTTCATTTTTCAAAATTATAATCTAATGCCGATACTTAATGTCTACGAGAATATCGTTCTGCCGATTGAACTTGATGGAAACAAGGTGGATAAGGAGTATGTGAACATCATTGTAAGGATGTTAGGACTGAAGGAGAAGCTGAATAATTTACCCAACAATTTGTCTGGGGGCCAACAACAGCGTGTAGCAATTGCAAGGGCTTTAGCGATGAAGCCCGCTATTATCCTTGCCGATGAGCCCACTGGAAATTTGGATAGTCAAACAAGTGAAGAGGTAATCAAGCTGCTGGAAATGACTAGTCACCAACTAAATCAAACAATCATTATGATTACACATAACAACGAAATTTCCTTGCGTGCTGATCGGATTCTCCGTATGGAGGATGGGAAAATCGTGGATTAGAGAGGGAAAAAATGTATAGAAATCATTCTTCATCCGTCATCCGAAAATTATTTCAGAGATACTATAAGGCAAACAAAACCAGAAATATTATATTGGCATGCGCCATCATTCTTACGACCATTCTGATTACAGCAGCTTGCAGCACATTTTACAGTTACTTGAAATTATCTAAACATCAAGAAATGAAAGAAACCGGGACAAGTGCTAATGTTATTTTGAGTCGTCCAACACAGAATCAATTAGATTTATTAAGTAAATTTGATATTTTAAAGCCTGAAATGAATATTCAAACCAAAATGGGATCACTTGTCAATAATAAGGGACAGGCTGGGATTGATATACAGATGATCAGTTCTACAAATTGGGAGGAATATAGCGGATCACTTGTAGATAATATGCAGGGTACCTATCCTGCTAAAGGCAATGAAATCATGATGTCAACATGGCTGTTGAATAGGTTGGGATACTCAAAGCCGCAGACTGGAATGGAGGTTTCATTGTCTGTTGCTATCAGTGATATTTCAAAAAACGGCGACGCAGAGGTTCAGAGCCTTCCCTTTACTCTGTCTGGATTCTATGAGGACACGGTAAATATCAATTCTGAAAACAATCGAATTGTCTTTTTTTCAGAAACATTTTTAAGAGAACATCCGCAGGAAGTGCCGAATCTTGTAGGGTTATTATTTAAAGATACCAGACATTATCACGATAAAATCGAGCAGATTCGAGCCTCCATTGATTTGGATGGAAATCAGCAGTTGATTCCTTCATATGACGGTAAATTGAATATGAATGTCAAGGATTCACTGGTTGCAGTAATAATGGTTTTGTTTTTTATGTTTGATGGATACCTTATTATTTTCAACGTTGCGTATATCTCTATTACTCGAGACGTACGATTTTATGGGCTGCTGAAAATGCTGGGAATGACTAGTGCGCAAATCAAGCAAATTGTCTATTACAGTGTTGCTAAAGTAGCCTTTTTTGCCCTGCCTGTGGGGATGCTGTTGGGATGGGGGCTTTCATTTTACGTAGTGCCGCTTGCCTTATCTTCGTATGAGGGTTTCTCATCCATAGATAGGCAAGTCAACTTATGGGTGTTGCTCTTGGCCCTATTTTTCTCAGCGTTAACTCTATTTTTAAGCTATAGAGCACCTGCAAAGAAGGCAGGGAGAATTTCTCCGATTGAAGCGTCGAAACATACTGATACACAATCCGGAAAACAAAATTCAAGAGGTAGACATGGCGCGAAAATACCGTATATGTCGTTAAAAAATATACTCCGTAGTAAAAAAAGATTGCTTTTTGTTGTGTTAACGCTCTTCTTAGGCAGCACTGCACTTGTGGTGCTTTCCACATTTCTAAAATCCTTCAGTGCGGAGGAATACATCAATGCAGAGGTTAAATACGACATTGCTATGTATAACCAAATGACCAGAGCCAGTTTTAATCCAACAGAGGAGCAGCACTTTACTCCTGAGTTGTTGTCGCAAATTTCCGCAGTAAACGGGATCCGTGAACTCGAACGAACGACGGTAGTATCTATTTTCCAGCATTATTCAGATAGTACTCATGGTGAGTGGCTGCGAAATTACAATGAATTTCGTGCAGGTGTGAATGAGGAACTCAGAGATAAAAAACATTATGAGGAAGATCCTAAAACTAACTTTTGGGGTTTATTGATCGGCATTGATGATAAAAAACTGGAGGAGTATAACCGTACTGCTAAGAACCCGATTAATTTAAGCGACTTTTCCAAAGGGAAGATAGCATTGGTAACTGATATTAATGGGAATGGCATTCCAATAGGTGTACAGATACCCTTTACGGTAATTGACAACAACAAGAGCTATAAGGTGAAAATTGGCGGTCAAATGACGTTTGAACGTGATGCTATGAATAGTGGTGCTGCTCCATGGCTAATTGTGTCAAATAATGTTATCAACAAATATCATTCTGATGCTGTGATTTACTCTATTAAGATTAATGCGCAAAAAGGAAAAGAACAGGATGTGTTGAATGAGGTCAAACTCCTTACAAGCGGAGACAGCAGCATTTCACGCACCTCAAAAATTGAACAGGCAAAAGCGTTTGCTGACTTAAAGCAGTCTTTTTCCAATCTTTCTATTGTTATCATTATCATTTTAAGCAGCATCGGTGTTTTGAATTTTATTAACACTATATTAGTAAGCATTGTATCCAGAAAACAGGAGTTTGCTGTTCTAGCATCTATTGGCGCGACGAAGAAGCAGATTAAATGGCTGATCACCTTTGAAGGAATATGGTTTGCTCTAATTGCTTTTGTTCTTACATTAATAGTGGGTAGTGGCATTAGTTATCTGGTCTTTAATATATTGCATGAATATATAGGCTATGGAGTGTTTAGATATCCGGTTACCTCTTTAATCATATATTCGGGGGTTGTCTTGTTGATCTGTTCTATAATTCCTGGTTTGTTGTACAAATCTATTTCCCGTTCAAGTGTTATTGAACAGCTAAGACAAGCGGAATAATAATGTAAGGGAGGTGGGAACTTTGAAACACAATAGTGGAAAAACTATGAAAAAATTGGCAAAGCGCTCTCTTAAATCTAGCAAAAATTATTTTGCTATTCTGGCAATAGCCTTGGCTGCGATTATGTTCACCAGTGTATTTACTATTGCAGGGAGTTTGTTAGAGTCAATGAAAGACAACAAGATGAGAATCGCGGGGAGCAATGCTCATGGTGGATTTCATCAAATGTCTATGCCTGAGTATAAAAGAGTCTCTTCAGATTTAATGATTAAGGACATCTCCTATTCGGTTCTTATCGGTGATGCACAGGGGGCTGCCTTTTCTAAGTTACCTACAGAAGTGAGGTATGGTGAGGAAAAGTATGCAAAATGGGCGTATAGCTTACCACAGCTTGGAAACATGCCACAGCAAAAGAAAGACATAAGTGTAAGCACCTTGGTATTGGATGCGCTGGGTCTTCCCCATACATTAGGTCAATCTATTTCGTTAACCTTCAAAACAGATGAAAAAACAATAACAGATACCTTTACCGTTTGTGGAATTTGGGATGGAAATCCGCTCTCTTGGCGTCAAAATATTTGGCTTTCTCGTGAATATGCAGATTTAATAGCTCCTGTGGCAACTGAACCATGGAACAACCGTCCCAATGTGTACTCAGGCTATATCAACAGTCAATTTTGGTTTTCGAATACGTGGGATATTGAAACGAAATCTGAACAACTTGCCAGCAGAAGTGATTTTGATGGTCAAATAACTGTTAACGCTTCTTATGATATTCTAGGATCTGAACCTCAAAATATACTTCTAGGTTTCCTTGTAATCACAGTGATTTTCTTAGCTGGATATTTGTTAATCTACAATATATTCTATATTTCAATTGCACAAGAAATTAAATCTTATGGATTATTAAAAGTCATTGGGACAACTTCAAAACAAATCAAAAGAATGGTTCGTTATAAGGCAATATATCTTGCTTGTATCGGTATTCCTTTTGGACTAGTGATAGGTTGGACGATCGGTCGTTTTCTTGTTCCGGCTATTATCGATATTTTTGGTGAAGATATGCGCGTCGTAACAAGTGTACACCCGCTTATTTTTGCTATTGCCGCTATATTCAGCCTCTGCACAGTGTTATTAAGTTGCTTAGGGCCAGCAAAGGTTGCATCAAGGGTTTCTCCAATAGAAGCTCTAAGTTATGTTGAAGGAAAACAGGCGGGAGAACTAAGAAGAAAAAAGAAAAAAGCTCAACCAATAACATCCGTTCGTCTAGCAATGGCTAATTTAAAGAGGAACCCCCGAAAAGTGATCATCGTCACGCTTTCTTTTACACTTAGTTTGGTTATTCTTAATAGTACTTATGGTCTTGTGCATTCTTTTGATTTTAATAAGTTCATTGAGTTTCAGTCTGTTTCGGACTTTACGGTTGCTGATACTTCTATCATAAATAATTCGCCTCCATTTGATACTTCCGGTGTAAGCAATGAGTTCATAAAACAAGTAGAGTCATTGGACGGGCTTGAAAATAGCGGTAATGTTTATGTACTCCCTTTAACACAAAATTTAAGTGATCAGGCAATGTCTGCGCTGAAAAGAGAAGTCGGATTGATGAATGAAAAGGACCAAGAGGAATTTCTGAGTTCTCAGGAAATGGTGAAACGGAGATCAATAGTGAATACATTTGGTTTCAGTGAGTGGCCGGCACAGATGATTCAAGTAAAGGAAGGAGCTTTGGATCAAAAACGCTGGGAGAACGGAGAGGGAATCTATGTTACTAACTGTAAGAAATTCCTAGATGGTACAAGCAGCATTTATCATCCGGGAGATAAAGTTAAAGTGAGTTTTGGAAACGGAAAGGAAAAGGAATATGAAGTGCTTGCCATTGTTGATTTTCCGGGAGCTATTCACTCAGTGGCATATTATGATATAGGATTAGAGTATTTGTTGCCTTCGGATGAACTGCTTGCCCATGCAGATTCTATGCTGCCAATGTATACAATCTTTAACGTAGATGATGAACATTTAACTCAGACAGAAAAATGGCTGGAGGACTATTGCTTACATACGGATACCGGATTGGATTTCTATTCGAAGAATACTTCTAGAGAAACCTTTCGTAGTTTAATCTTTATGTATGAGGTGGTAGGAGGTGCATTTTGTATTCTGCTAGGTGTTATTGGGATTCTGAATTTCATAAATTCCATGCAAACTTCTATTTTAACCAGAAAACGAGAAATTGCCATGCTGCAATCAATAGCCATGACGGATAAGCAGGTAAAAGAAATGCTTATCTTTGAGGGGGGCGGGTATGCCTTCCTAGGGCTGATGTTTTCGATTGTGCTAGGAAGCTTGGCAAATACTACCCTAGTACCCGCAATGGGAGCAGAACTTGATTATTTTACTTGGACTTTTACATTAACCCCTATTTTACTTAGTATAATCCCCTTTATGCTGATCTCTATTGTAGTACCCGTTTTGTGTTACCATAGCATATCTAAGAAGACTATTATTGAAAGATTACGGAGCGAGGTTTTTTGATAAAGAGCCGCATAGTTAACCCTAAAGGAAAGTTCAAAAGGGCATCACCTATATAGGGTGGTGTCCTTTTAATTTTTGATGGGTAGCATTCCCATTTATATGTGCAAAGGTTGGTTATGAGCTACAACTAGCCCAACAGTGGTCTGTAGTCGTACAGCTACCTCGACTAAGGTCCAGTACGAAAAACCGTCGTTGGTCTGTTTTGAAAGTCTGCGATTTACCCTAGAATAAGGCTATAAGGTTAAGGACAACGAAAGGCGGTGAGAAAAAATGCAAAGAAGACAAGGAAACGGATTAGCGGTTGTACTGATTGTGATTGGTGCGGTTATGCTGCTCGGCATTGCGCTTCCTCTGATCCACGGAATGTTCAGATTACTTTTCCCGGTATTGCTGGTTGTTCTCGGGTACTACGGGATTAAGAGCGGACGCAAGATTATTGGTTGGGTACTGATGTTCATTGGTGTGATGTCCCTGATCGCGAAGCTTTCCTGGATCATTGGACCACTTCTAGGAGTGGCGTTGATCGTCTGGGGCGTATCAGCATTAAAGGGCAGAAGTAACAATGGTACTTATTAAGAAGCAATGTACTTAAACAAGAAGCAGGGAGGGAGCAGGAGATCATGAGTGTTTTTCGTCGCATGAGGGATATTACTGTAGCTAATCTAAACGAACGTCTGGAGCAAAGCCAAGATCCCGTGAAACTAATTGATCAATTTCTACATTCAACCCGTGAGGAAATCAGTGAAGCTGAAAGGCTGTACCAGCAATATGCTTCCCACACGAAGCAATTGCAGCAGCAAGTGAACCAAGCAACTGCCATGAGAAACAAACGTGAAGAGCAGGCGTTGTTGGCACTGAAAGCAGGCGAGGATCATCTCGCGAAGCTGGCTTTACAAGAAAAGATCATTCACGAGGAAAAACTGGAGCAATATAGCGGGCTGCTAGAACAGAGCAAGCAATCCTTGTTTGAACTTGAAGCACAGCTGAATGAGCTGAAAATAGAGTATCAAACGGTGTACAGCAAACGTCAGTATTATTCGGCACGAATGGAGTCGCTGCGATTGCAGCAACGGATGAATCAAAGAGCCAGTGCTTATGGCAATGGTGGTGATGTTCCCAAAATGTTCGGACGTCTGGAAGATCAGATGTCGGATTGGGAATTAGAAGCAAAGAGCTTGCGTGATTTGCGGCGCATGGGACAGGAATATGCGGTGCAAGCGGGTGAGACCGTAGCGACCGTACTCGAAAGAGAAATGGCTCGCCTAAAGGAAAAACTGAACAATGGTGGAAAGGAGTAGCGCTATGAGTCGATTGTATCGTTCAACAAGAGATAAAGTGATGACGGGTCTTGCAGGTGGATTATCTGAGACACTCGGTATTGATTCCACGTTATTCCGGATTCTATTACTGGTCAGCATTCCGTTTACAGGTGGTGCGGTGATTCCGGTATACTTCATTGCAGCAATGGTCATTCCTAAGGAACCGACGCATTATAATCCATTTGGACCAGGGCCTGGGGCACCGGGTGGCCCATTCGGCGGACCCTACTCAGGCAGACCGGAACATGGACACGGACCACAAGCTACTGGCGGATATGGACCTTATGGACGCCAGCCAAATTACAATCCTAATTTTGAGAAGAACAACGCTTATTCCGCACCGGACTCCGGTTTGGATGCGATGATGAAGGATATTGAGAAGAAGGCTTTGCAAAAAGAAGTAGAAGAACTCAAACAAAAACTGTCTAAATATGAGAAAGGGGAATTGTAAATCATGGGAGTATTTCAAAGAATTAAAGATATGACAAAAGCGTCGGTAAATGACTTGTTGGATAAGGTAGAGGACCCAATCGTAATGCTTAACCAATATCTGCGCGATATGGAGGCTGAAATTCACGAAGCAGAAGTAACAGTTGCTAAACAAATGGCTAACGAACGCCGTATGAAGCAACGTGTGGAAGAAGCAGCAAAAATGTCTGCACAACGTGGATCACAAGCTGAACTGGCACTGAAAAATGGCCAAGAAGAAGTAACTCGCAAGCTGTTGGAAGAAAAAATCTACTTTGACCAAAAGCAAGTGGAGTACAGTGATCTTCACGCACAAGCTGAAGTACACGCTAAGGAATTAGTGCAACAACTGCATGACATGAAGGATGAGTTCTACAAGCTGCGCAACAAACGTAACGAGCTTGTATCCCGTGCTCAAATGGCTAAAGCTAAAAAACAAATGTCGCAAATCAGCAGCGTACATTCCATTGAAAGTGGCAGTGCATCACTCGGATTCCACCGGATGGAAGAGAAAATTATGCAGCTTGAGGCTGAAGCAGATGTAATGCGTGCACCTTACAGCCCATCCGCTGCTTATAGCAAACCCGTTGATGTTGAGAAGCAACTGAAAGTGGATGAGCAATTGGCACTACTGAAAAACAAGCTGAATGATACACCCGCGGCTCCTTCTCTAAACAAAAAAGAACAATAAATCCTGTTCCTAAAACTTGGACGGATATGATATGCTGGACAAGAAGAAGCCATACGGTATGGATCTCCATACCGATATGGCTTTTATAGCGGCTAGCTATAATATTTAACGGTGATAATATTCCTCATCATAGTGACGGATATCTAACCGATAGTATAAAATGAGTTTTGCTTCGCAAAACTTTTAGGAGGTGCGAAATGGATAAACGAAACCGTTTGATTGCCATCGGACTGATTGCTGTTGGCTGCATGATGATTTTTGGTAGATGGCTCGGCTTTTTCTCCATTGTCGCGCTTCTGTTCCTGCTGCTGGGAGTCTACCGTACGACATCAGGCAAAGTAAAGCAGGGCTATAAACTGCTCGGGATAGGTGCTGTATTGCTTTTGCTGGACCATTTGGTGCTCGTGCTGGGGATTTGTTTAATCTCACTTGGGATGTTTTTTACCAAATCCAAAAGAGTACAGCGTAAGGAAGGGTTTATGCAGAAGCAGAACTTTTCATCCAGATTTGACTGGGACCGCTCACCTTGGGTGATGCACAGCCTTAGCTCTTGGCATGTACTGGGTGAGGCCGATGTGGATCTTTCATTAGCTATGGCGGATCATAAGGAAACGGTCATGCTGTTTCAAGGGATTTTTGGCGATATGGACATTAACCTGTCCGATGATTACGGCGTGGAAATTGAAGCTTTTGTGCTCTTTGGGTCCATTGAATTCGGCAACCAGCGAGATACAGGGATGTTGAACCGTCTGAATTGGAAATCAGCTAATTATGACAGCAGTGAATACAAAGTGAAATTTAGTGTTTCTTATTTAATGGGAGATCTAGATGTACGATTATCCTGAAAAGCTTGATAGAGAAGGGAGAGTCCCCCGCATGGAAAAAAAGAACAAAAACATGATATCACGCAGCATGGGTGAGGGGGCTCTGTTCTCTTTGGTCATGCTGCTTGTGATAATGTATGTCATGTATACATATGGCTATTTGAAGCCTTTTGAAAGCTGGAAATTTGGCGTGCGGACAGCGGTCACTCTAATTCTTCTGCCTATGGGCTTTGGGATTGGTTATGGCTTTTATCAGAGCTTTCGTGTGAAGCGGCAGTTGGAACGTCTTAGGCAGACCCTCGTATTATGGGAAAAGGGGAATTTGACGCTGTCCATGCCGGATCTAGGTGATGATGAGCTGGGAAGGCTCGGAGAACAGCTTGGCCGGATTAGCGGCAAATGGGAGAATCAAGTGACGACGCTGCAGCGGTTGTCCACGAATAACGCGAAGCTTGCGGAGCAGGCGCGGGTATCTGCTATTATGGAGGAACGGCAGCGGCTTGCGCGTGAACTGCACGACGCTGTTTCCCAGCAGCTATTTGCAATCTCCATGACTGCCACGGCGGTGGGCCGGACCTTGGAGAAAGATTTCGATAAAGCCCAGCGGCAAATTGCGCTTATAGAAGAAATGTCTGCCGTTGCCCAATCGGAGATGAGGGCATTGCTGCTGCATTTAAGACCTGTTTATTTGGAAGGAAAGGGCCTCGAACAAGGTCTGCAGGAATTGATCAAGGAGCTTAAGATCAAGGTTCCAATCGAAATTGTATTTGAAATGGACCCTGATGTGCAGCTGTTAAAAGGGGTAGAGAATCACTTGTTCCGTATCGTCCAAGAGGCGATTTCTAATACACTTCGTCATGCGAAGGCAGAAAAAATGGAAATCCGGCTGCATAGACGGGGAGATACAGTTCGCTTGACGTTGCGTGATGATGGGATCGGCTTTGAGATGGACGACACCAAACAAGCTTCCTATGGTTTGTCGAACATGCAGGAGCGGATTAATGAAATCGGAGGCTCCATTCAGTTCATCACCGCTCCGGGTAAAGGAATGCGTATTGAAATTACCGTTCCGTTAGTCAATGAATAATAGGAGGAAAGAGTAACCATGGAGATGGAGGAAGCAATTAAAGTACTACTCGTAGATGATCATGAAATGGTACGGATCGGACTAGCAGCTGTTTTAGGTACCGAGGATGGAATTGAGGTCGTAGGTGAAGCTGGAAGTGGAGAAGAAGGCATTCGGCTGGCTCAGGAGTACAATCCCGATGTGGTCTTAATGGATCTCGTAATGGATGGGATGGATGGCATAGAAACGACTAAACAGCTGATGAAGCAGTACCCAGAGATCAAAGTTATTGTTCTTACAAGCTATTTGGACGATGAAAAGATGTATCCTGTTATTGAAGCGGGCGCCTTTAGTTACCTGCTGAAGACTTCGCGGGCTAGTGAAGTGGCGGATGCGATCCGCGCTGCGGCAAGAGGACAGTCCGTGCTTGAGTCACAGGTGGCCTCTAAAATGATGAACCGTTTTAGAAACAATGCAAAAGGAGAATCACCTGCTTATAAAGAGCTTACGGAGCGCGAGATGGAAGTATTACGTCTGTTGGCGCAAGGTAAATCCAATCAGGATATTGCCGATCAACTAATTATTGGAATCAAAACTGTGAAATTTCATGTGACGAATATTCTCGCGAAGCTGGGCGTGGAAGACCGGACCCAAGCAGCAATTTATGCATATAAAAATGGACTAGCTGAATAACAATAAAGGACTGAAGCCTCTGCTTCAGTCCTTTTTATTGTACAAGAAAGTGTGTTTTGGGGCTCCCGCAAAGTACTTGAGTACGCATCGAAGTATAAACCCTCACTTGGTGGGGATATTTCAGGTATAGAATCTCCTAATTCGAACATACTGTCTAGTAGATTGCTAGAGAGGTTCGAAGGGAGAATGACATATGCGGAAGATGAAGCTGAACAACGGAACAAAAAAAGGGACTTTTTTTATAATGATAATCGTGTGCTGCGCTGCGGCTCTGCTAGTTAATCTGCAAAGTGTTAAAGCGAATTCACCCGTTCTTGATGAGGGCGATAACCAAGCTTCAACAGGAGCCGAACTGAATCATGCTCTTGTGAGCTTAATTGATCT
Organism: Paenibacillus sp. FSL E2-0190; assembly: GCF_037992965.1. Taxonomy (NCBI): domain Bacteria; kingdom Bacillati; phylum Bacillota; class Bacilli; order Caryophanales; family Paenibacillaceae; genus Paenibacillus; species Paenibacillus sp. FSL E2-0190. The sequence continues at coordinate 6,091,667 of NZ_CP150306.1, read as the reverse complement.
CGGAAAAGAAACAACCGTTTCTGATTCACCGCTGCGTTTAGTGTTAAAGTGGCAGGGAGAAAGCAGCAATTACGCGGATCTGTCTGCCGAAGTTGCTAAGCTAAGCACAAGTCTCGGATTGAATGTACCGTCAGGTACTGAGGAAGATGGACATATGACGTATCGTACAGAAGCTGTAAAACCATATGAATCGCGGCTCTCCTTATTTTGGAGTGAGCTTAGCGAAGGCAACAGTTATGTGATTGTAACGTTAGAAGCGGCTGATCTGCAAAATGAAGCCAGCTTTCAAGCGGCTGCTCGTGAAGTAAGTATGATTCTTGAACAGAATAAAATTAAGGTGGAATGGAATGTATCCCTTCAAGGAAGCGCGCAAGAACAGGGAGCACCTGAAAAAGTTCTAGCACAGACGGAGTCATTGATGCATGACCGGTTTGAAGCTGTGACCGGAGGAGAAAGCTACAAGGATATCTCAACGGTTAGCCGTACGTATTCGATTCCTAATTTGAATCGCTTCGTGATGAGTGGAAATCAGTCAGTTTCTGCCCAAATCGCAGTGCATCATGAAGATCAGAAGGGGACAAACCGCGTAACTATAGGCTTTCCTTTAATAACCATCGAATATTGACATTTTTCTCTTATATAAGCGCAGATATAGTTAATAATAAGAAATATTAATTGAAATTTGCGAAATCCCGAGAGTATTTGTCAGGAATGTGATAGCATCCTTTTTAGGAATATGCTAAAATGACATAACGTCGTTATTCACCTTATGTTAGTACCGACGCTGAGCATGTCAATAAACTATATTACATACAGAAAGATGAGGAGCCATGGCTGAAAATCAAACCCTTGATGCACTGCACACACCCGGTGCTGTCTTTTTTATCTTTGGGGCAACCGGAGACTTAGCCCGGCGTAAGCTTTTCCCGGCGATTTACAGCTTGTACCGTGAAGGTAAGCTGGCACAAGATTTTGCGGTAATTGGCGTGGCGCGGCGCCCGCGTACTCAGGAAGAATTTAGAAGTGATGTGAAGGAATCCATCCTTGAATTCTGCCGTTACAAAGCGGGAGAAGAAAGCGAATGGAATGAGTTTGTTCAGCATTTCGAATACAAATCTCTGGACATTAACAATATTGATGGTTTCCGCGAGTTAAGAGCACAAACTGAAGTTCTTGAAGAGAAATTCAGTATTCCGGGCAATCGGATGTTCTATCTTGCGCTGGCGCCTGAATTGTTCGGCAGTGTCTCCTTCAATCTTAAAGCTGGCGGGATGCTGGATAGTACGGGTTGGAATCGCCTCGTAATTGAGAAGCCTTTTGGTTATAATCTGGAGTCGGCTGAACAGCTGAACGAACAGATTCGTCAGGTCTTCAAAGAAGAGGAAATTTACCGGATTGACCACTATCTTGGTAAAGAAATGGTACAGAATATCGAAGTGATTCGTTTTGCTAATGCTTTTTTCGAACCGCTCTGGAATAATAAACATATTGCCAATATTCAAATTACACTTGGCGAAACCGTAGGTGTAGAAGAACGCGGTGGTTACTATGACCATGCGGGAGCCTTACGGGACATGGGCCAGAATCATATACTGCAACTGCTGACTATGATTGCTATGGAACCACCAAGCCGTCTGCTCGCAGAAGATATTCGGGATGAGAAAGTGAAGGTACTTCGTTCCCTTCGTCCTTATGCGACATCTGATGAGGTGCGTGAGAATGTCGTAAGAGCACAATATATTCAAGGCTTACACCAAGGCAAAACCCTTCCTGCTTACCGTCAGGAAGATAAGGTTGACCCTGAGTCGAATACAGAGACGTATTTTGCTGCCCGTGTATTTGTAGATAACTTCCGCTGGGCTGGAGTTCCTTTCTACATCCGTACAGGTAAACGTCTCCCAGTGAAGACGACGGAAGTGGTAGTTGAGTTCAAAGGTATGCCAACCAACGTTTATTTGGGACAAAAGCATAAACTTGAGCCTAACCTCCTTGTAATCCGTGTGAACCCAATGGAAGGCATTTATGTAAAGATTAATGCCAAGAAACCAGGTTCAGAGTCTGAGATTCAACCGCTGGCTATGGACTTCTGTCAGAGCTGCCTGGTTGGAATCAATTCTCCGGAAGCATATGAGCGCTTGTTACATGATGCCGCACGCGGCGATTCCACTTATTTCACTCGTTGGGATGAGGTATCCTCGGCATGGTCATTCGTGGATCGTATTGCGAAAGCATGGAGCGAAGAGTCTAGCGACTTATCTTCTTATCCTGCTGGCTCTTGGGGTCCAGTGGAAGCAGATGAACTGCTTGCTAAAGAAGGTTTCCATTGGTGGCCTGTAAACGGCCAAGATGAAGATAATGTGGTTTGGCTGAAGAATAACTAAACCTTGAGTTAATGCTATCTCCCTGCAGAGGATGCAGGGAGATTTTTTGTAATGCTAAGATCTAAAAGATCGGACTTCAGGCGGTATTTAGGGGATCTGGGCACTGTTCTAATAACTGCACTTTGTACAATTAAAATCGCTTATCTCGTTGTGATTAGTTTTTTAGATGTATTTTCTGCAACTATAATCACCGGATAAGGCGGAAAAGCGTGCACAACTTATTTTTAATTGCATCAAATGCAACTAAAGGCTAATGAAAATGCTAATACTTCAAGTAAGTGTAGGAAATACATCTATTTTCTTGAGCGATGATATGTGGGGATCATAATCCAACCATTTGGGAGATATTTTGCGGCACGCGCTTTTTAGTAGATAATGTCTGCCGGATTTTGATATACTTTAGAGGATGCTTTCACTTGAAGCGGACTGGAGCTAGACCTAAGAGCTATTCATTCAGAAATGAAGGGGTATGAACAATGAGCAGAGCACCGATTTGATGAACCCCAGTGTAATTGAAGCAGAAGCAGGAATTTTATATATGAAGGGATATGTGTAATGAACAAAGCAATAGATCAGAAGCTGCAAAAGGAAGTGGATAGACGCAGAACCTTTGCGATCATTTCCCACCCGGATGCGGGTAAAACAACTTTAACGGAGAAACTGCTGTTATTCGGTGGCGCGATCCGTCTGGCGGGAACGGTTAAGGCCCGTAAAGCGAATAAACATGCGACGAGTGACTGGATGGAAATTGAGAAGCAGCGGGGGATTTCTGTAACGTCTTCCGTGATGCAGTTTGATTATTTGAATCATCGCGTGAACATTTTGGATACACCGGGTCACCAAGACTTCAGTGAGGACACCTACCGTACCCTAACTGCAGCGGATAGTGCGGTCATGCTTATTGACGTGGCAAAAGGTGTGGAAGCCCAAACCACCAAACTGTTTCAGGTATGTGCTAAACGGGGCATTCCGATCTTTACCTTCATTAACAAGCTGGACCGTGAAGGACGTAGCCCGTTTGATCTGATGGAAGAGCTGGAGCAGGTTCTTGGTATTCGTTCTGTGCCAATGAACTGGCCGATCGGTAGTGGTCGTGAGCTATGCGGCGTATATGACCGGATGAAAAATCAGGTAGAGCTGTTCCAAGGTGATGATCACTCCGTAATCAAGGTTCAAAAGGTTGACGGATACCGTGATCCAATCATTCGTGAAATGGCTGGAGAGTATCTGCATGATCAACTGTGTCAGGATCTGGAGCTGCTGGATGTAGCAGGCGATGCTTTTGACTATGAAAAAGTATTAAGTGGTGAACTCACACCTGTGTTCTTTGGCAGTGCGATCAACAATTTTGGCGTACAGACTTTCCTCGATAATTTCTTGGATCTGGCACCGAAGCCTGAACCACGCCGCAGTACTATAGGGGTAGTAGAACCAACGAATGAGAAATTCACTGGTTATGTGTTCAAAATTCAAGCGAACATGAACCCGGCTCACCGTGACCGGATTGCTTTCCTGCGTATTGTGTCCGGGAAATTCGAACGGGGTATGAGCGTGAAGCATGTACGTGCCGGTAAAGATATCAAGCTGGCGCAACCACAGCAATTTTTGGCGCAAGACCGCGATATCGTAGAGGAAGCTTATCCGGGAGATATCATCGGTCTGTTTGATCCAGGTATTTTTAGAATTGGTGATACCTTGAGCCAAGCAGGAGATATGGAATTCGATGAGCTGCCAACGTTCTCACCAGAGATTTTTGCTAAAGTGAGTATAAAAAATGCATTGAAATCAAAGCAGTTCCAGAAGGGTGTCGATCAGCTGACTGAAGAGGGCATGATCCAGGTGTTCCGCACGGTCAACTTTGACGATATTTTGCTTGGTGTAGTTGGACAACTGCAGTTTGAAGTGTTTGAGTACCGCATGAAGGGTGAATATGGTGTGGATGTTCAGTTGCAGAGAATGCCATACCAGTTTGCACGTTGGATCGTAGATGATACTAAGCCGGATGCGAGCAAATTCAGAATCAACTCAACGTTGGTGACGGATAAGAAGGGCAATTTTGTCGTGTTGTTCGAGAACGAATATGCTATGCGGACAGCGATGGATAAGAACCCGACAGCTAAATTCCTGGAAATGGCTCCAAAAGCATTACTATAATTAGGACGCTATAACTTTCTGAATGTAATAATAAAACCTCCGCCTCCATAGGTGAAGTTACACCATGGTGAGCGGAGGTTTTTTGACTAGTTGTGGTCAGTTTACGATGTGATATCCCCAGGGGTAATAGTCTCCAGGTGATCATGTAGCATGGTAACCAACCTATCTTGCTTAGCGGGATCTAAATCCTTCCAGATCATTTCGAACACGGCGCCAAGTCCCGGGAGTGCTGCCTCCGGACCATCCACAGAGCCTTCAATCATATGACGTAAATCCTCTTCAGATTGACCGTGCACTTTATGAATAATCGCCTGGCGCAAGTCAATGGTAACGGGCATAATGTACCTCCTTTTTTGAAAATATAGTGATATTGACCTCGTTATAATGTGCCCTGCAAAGGTGCTGGAAATTCAAGTTTTTGTCCAAATATAAGATAGTATAAGTTTGACACATATATATCATCCTTATATTCCTACGAGAAACGGTTGTCATCCATAAGGACGGCAATGACGTTTCTTCTTGGCTTATGCTATACTGTTTGAGATATAGAATGCTACGGGAGGTACATAGACATGGCCAAAAAACAATATGCCGTCATCGGTATGGGGCGTTTCGGATCTAGTGTTGCTAAGGCGCTCAGCGGCATGGGGTTTGATGTACTTGCGATTGATGCTGACGAGCAGCGAACACAGGAAATTTCAAGTATTGTAACTCATGCCGTATCTGCAGATTCCACGGATGAGGAGGCGCTGCGTGCCCTTGGTATTCGCAATTTTGATGTGGTGGTTGTAGCCATTGGCGAGGACATACAAGCTAGCATCCTGACAACACTTATCCTAAAAGACCTGGGTGTGCCTGCAATTCTGGCAAAAGCCAAAGGTGAACTGCACGGCAAAGTATTAAGCAAAATTGGTGCGGACAAGGTGATTTATCCTGAACGGGATATGGGAATGCGGGTTGCGCATCATCTTGCTTCGCCTAATATATTGGATTATATTGAGCTGTCGCCGGACTACAGTATTCTGGATATGAAGGTATCCGGACCGATGCTCGGAAAAAATCTACAGGAGCTCGACATCCGCGCAAGATTTGGCTGCAACGTAATGGCCATCCGCCAAGGTGAAGAAATGAACATCTCTCCCCGTGCAGAGGATCGCCTGATCGATGGCGATATCCTTGTTATTGTTGGGCATAAGGATAATTTGACGAAGCTGGAGATGGCGTATCAGTAGGAACAAAGAATAAATGGCAAGGCAGAAGAAAGGAAGACTTTATGGAAATCATGTCTCCGCAAAATACGCGGGTTAAAGAGTGGGCCGGGTTACAGGAGAAAAAGCATCGTGACAAGGCTCGTAAATATATCGTAGAGGGCGTTCATCTGGTTCAAGAAGCACTGCTGGCTGAAGCAGATGTGGAATGCCTAGCTTATGACCTCGACAAAGGAATGCCTGCTGAACTTAAGGGGCTGCTTCAGGCCGTTCAGGGAATGGAAGTGATTGGCGTTTCGGCGGCGATCATCTCAAAATGCAGCAGCACCAATACGCCGCAGCCGGTGTTCGCCATCGTGCGGAAGGAACAGCAGGCTGTAGAAGCTATCCTAGCGAAGAAGGATAGCCTTGTGGTTGTGCTGGACGGCGTGCAGGATCCCGGCAATGTCGGCACCATCATTCGCAGTGCGGATGCAGCGGGAGCAGACGGAGTGATCCTCGGACAAGGCTGTGCCGACCTCTATAATCCGAAGACCATCCGGTCCACGATGGGCTCGATGTTCCATCTTCCGGTGGTGGAGGGAGATTTAAGTGAGATTTTGCCACAGGCCCGGGAAAATGGGGCGCTGCTGGTGAGCACTTCGCTGCAGGGCGAAGAATCGTGCTATGAGCACGATTTTCAGGGCAGCCAGTGGCTGCTGATTGGCAGCGAAGGAAAAGGCATCTCGCCGGAAACGGCGCGACTCGTGGACAAGAGTATCATCATCCCGATGGCAGGCCGCGCGGAATCGCTGAACGCCGCAATGGCGGCGACGATTTTGCTGTTTGAGGGCATGAGACAGCGGGGATTTTAACAAATAAATAATTCCTGTCGATTTTCAATAAAACTGTCCAGGAATAAAAATTAGCATCCACAAGAAGACCAAAGACTGGAGAAGATCGATTCTTTCCTCGATCCATTTCCCAGTCTTTTTGTCGTTGCTGTAGAACATAATGCAGGATTTTCAACCTGTTTCTCGAATAATTACTCCATCAGTAACCCAAGCAGCTCAAGGGTTCAGAGGTTGTGGGAGGTCTTTACTCAAGCTTTTACTCAAGCCATTGCCCTGGTTTTTGAGAACCTGATCCCAGTGTTCCCCTGACATTTTCCCAGTCTTTTCAGACACTAATTTTTATTCGTTTTCGTTCACAATTGAACCAGTTTTCTTCCAGTTTTCTGCTCTTGTAACCTGACATGACGGGACACGAATTATTATCTCGAAAATGAAGGGGAAGCCTTGTGGGGAAAGGGATTGAGGCATGTTGTATGAGGGAAACATTTGGGACAGGAATTATTATGTTTTTACAAAGTAATAGGATTTTAGGCAAGAAAAAGTAAGGAGAGGACAGAATGGCGAAACATGGCGATGGATTGGGAATTGAAATTGTCAAAGCAGTAATAAACGGAGAGATTATTGAGCCAATTACTTTCCAAAAAGTGAAAGAGTTTTGTGATAAAAAAGGGATTCAGGCAAGTCAAAATCATATGCGAGTAATACTTTCGAATGCCACAGAGAATACGCATAGCCCGACTTATAAAAGATACTTTGAGCGTGTTGGAAGAGGCAAATATAAAATACTTCCTGAATATAGGCGACAACCGATGTATTACTGGTTGAATATCGATAAAGCAATATACGATTGGACGTTTTCCGATTTAATGGCAGGCAGGAGTCAATCTTATTCTAACCTTAACCCTAATGGAAGCAGACGAAAGAATGAAAAATGTTTCAAAAGTATTCAGATTGGAGATTTTGTAGTTGCATATGAAACAGGCGATACTAAGGCAATTACGACAATATGCCAAGTGATTGATAAGTATGAAGAGAATGATGAAATAATAGTCAATTTTCAGAAAATGAGAGATTTTAATGTGTTCTTAGACCTGGATTTAATGAGAAAAATGAAATCCTTGAGTGATTGCCAAGTCATTGGGAACCATAGAGGAACTTTGTTGGATCTTGAATCCAAGTATTTTGAATTGATTGTACAGATGCTCGAAGAACTAAATGCTCTTGAAAATTATCAGGAGGAGCTTCATGAAGCAGTGCGGAAATCTTTGTCCGATGGGAGCAAAGAAAGAAAAAAACGATTAGAAAGCAGAGATGTACTAATCCCTGAGTCGTATGAGACAATAACGAGAGTGTTCAAGCGTAATCCTGATGTAATTGCAGAGGCTCTCGTTAGAGCAAATGGAGTTTGTGAAAAATGTAAAAAGCCAGCCCCGTTTAGAAAGGCTGTAGACGGATCTCTATACCTTGAAGTTCATCATAAAATAAGATTGGCAGATGGCGGGGAGGATACTGTTAACAATGCAATTGCCGTTTGTCCAAATTGCCACAGAGAACTGCATTTTGGATCAATCGGCTGAAACAATATAAGGGTAGAATATATGGGACTTTGTTCAGGGGGGGAATTGATTGGAATTATTAGATCTCATACGATATGAAAACGAAAGTACATATGTAGATTTTAAGCGGAGTCAGTATGAGAACAAAGAGAGCTTCTTGAAGGATATTATGGCTATGGCGAATGCCAATACTGATATTGGTAAGAGATACATCATTATCGGGGTAAAGCATTCACCAAATGGTAGTAGGGAATTTTTCAGTATACCAAGGGATGAATTTAAGGATGATGCAGACTACCAGGATCTCGTCAGGCAAAATATTGAACCAGAGATTAAATTCATTTATAAATCCTTTGAGTTTGAAGAGCATCTTCTTGGCATTTTTGAAATCTCAGAATGTGAGCAACGCCCTTATGTGATGAAGAAGACTCAAGGAAAGCTTGAACAAGGAGCTTGTTATATTCGAAGGGGTTCCCAACAAGGACGCGTCATTCGAGCGGATTTGGAAATCATCTATGAAGAGCGATTTAAGAAGCAACGGGAAAGGAATGTCAAGTATTCATACCTTGATTTGTTGAAACACGAGTTTGAGAATAATAAAGCTCTACTGCATCATATGGAGCGATTTGCTTCTGGAGGGCCTGTCATCCCTGAGTTGTGGTCTCCCGCCGCTGAAATAGCAAATCACTTTATATTTGAAGCCTGGGATTCCATTATGAGATCAGGTATCATCGCTTCTCTTGAGTTTGATGAAATACAAACTTATCGTCAGGCTATACAGGCAATAAGAGAAGCCGTTTTCTACGTGCGGAAAGCTCATTCCAATTGGATTCGAGCTTTAACATGGAACGAACCTCTGTACGTGTCAGAAGCGGAGACAACTGAATTGAAGCAACCGATTTCACCAAATTTAATGCTTCAGCAAGACGTTCGGGAATGTGAGAAGGCAATTAACGATGCAGTAGAGGCAAGTAAACGTGCCATAGTACTTTTGAAATCAAGTCATGGTATTTTTTAGATTAAGCGAAAGGTTAGTTAATAAGTATCATTTCATGTAACTGAACAAGCCCTGCTGAATTGCCCCTAAAGGGGTATAAACGCAGGGCTTGATTTTATATCAGAATTAGAAGAGTTGTGACAATAGTTCCGCATCCTCCTCAGAAATCGGATTTTCAAGAGAGGGTGCTGGCTGGATTAATGTCTGAGCCGTGTTACATTGGCTTTGTAGAATCTCTGCAACAATTATTCTGACCTCTTCGTGCGATATGGATGAATGTTTGCCTCCACTAATATATGCATCTACAGCTTTTGTAATGAAATCACTTTTGTTAGAGATCCCGATCAAATACTCATATACGTGCTGGTACTCCTTTTTGAAAGAGATAGATAAGCGATTACGATTGCCCATGGTGTTTCGCCTCCAGAATGGTAAGAAAGCTCAGTACATTTGAATTTTGAGCGTTAATGGATATAGGGGCGGCGGCTGGGTATTCTTTGATTAGATGTTCTTTCAGTAACAAAGCACCTCCACCAATAAGATGAACCTCGGTATTTGCGAAGCTGACTTTACGAGAGCGAGCGAAATTAAAAATCTCTTTAACATGGTTTTCCATCAATTGTTCAATAATTTTTTTACTATCCTCCATCTTCTCCCCATTCATAATCAAGTATTTGTCTCGATGGATTGCTTCTACGTCCGCATCGGATATAGTTGTGCCGTACCTGGTTGAAAGCTTATCTGCAATTTTGCTACGTAGGATGTTTACTCCCAGATCAGCAGTGATCATTTTGTCGTAGCTTGGAATTAGTTTATTGAATTCCTGAATGTTGACATTAAGCGAACCGATATCGAAGATCAATACTCGTCTCTGACGAAAATAATTCAAGTCGCTATAAACGGCGCCAATACCTTCGGGTAGAAGATAAAGGGTTTCGATACGGAAGAGAAATGGCTTTTTGTTAATGATTATGCTCACTGTTTCACCATTGTTTCGAATGAAATCGTTGACCTCCGTCTTTTGTTTCTCGTTTTTATATAATCCAACTGGAATATTAACCGCCAATGCTATATTGCTTAATACAGTGTTTAGCTTTGATTTTTGAAGTAGCTGGGCAATAGCGAGGTATATACAGATTCGATGAGCATCCGATTTTTTGCTTAGAGCGAAATCCATCTTGCTCTCGTCCAGCATGTTCCCCACAATATAGCTCTTCCCTCCAAACTCGACCGTGTAAGAGCCAGGCGTTAATTCTGCTCCATTATTGTTGACTTCTTCGACCTTGGTCTGGAATTGTATATTGTGTATGCTGTCTTCTTTCATTACTGCTTTCGTGTAGCTCTTGCCGCTGTCTACGGCAATGAGAAAATTATTGTGCATTTTGGTCGCCCCCTTATTTGATAGTTTTATAGATTCTATGCAAAAATATGTGACCTAATCGCACAAGTTCGCATATTTTTGCATTTACGTGTCTGACGATATGCGATAATGTCGGATTGGAAGAGAGCAGAGAGAAAGGAATAGGGGGCAAATCAACTTTCGGAATACATTAACCTATATATAGGCGCAAAAAGTTCTTCGGTAGTTTCTTGAATGCAATCTTCATCAGAAAGTTGCAGAATCCCCGTTAGGAGCCAATCATCTATAGGATACTGGCAAAACATGCGTTAAGGTTATACTATTCGCCTTCGCTTTATGAATGATTGCAATCGACTGTAGGTGTTTTTTCAAGGCATTCATCTGATTGGTGATAAGCATTCATACTTGATAAGGAACGCTGCAACCAGCGTTAAGGGTACAATAAAAACATTTGTGAAAAGATTTTGGTTGCATGCAATCTTCGATAGTTCTTAGTACGACAACATCAAAGAGAGTGATGCGGAAACCACCAACGGAATACGGGAATAGCAAGGGGAATAATATAGTCCTTCATCAGTTTTTTTAAATTTTATTTGGCACAGATAGTTCAGAAATGATGCTGAAAAATCCAAGTGGATCATCTGTTTAATTGCAGAACTAATCAAACTATAATTAACAAGGATTAGACATGTATAACAAGAAGAATGCTTAATCCATACTGCAAAAATATACGATATGATTCGAATGCGATAATCTTTTCAAAGGAGGATTTATAAAAATGGCTGATATTGCAGCAGATATGGAGTTTGCTGAAGAGTTCAGAAGTTACTTATCGTGGACTTATGATAATCCCAGAGTAGTAAGCGATTGCTTATCCAGATGTCGGAGAGTGCAAAAATTTGAGGGAGATCTTTGGAGACATTATCAAGATGATAGAGGTCAGCTTCTTTTAGACAAATTGACCTACACACTTGAAGATGTTCAGAAATGCATGAAGCCGAAGCACTCTATCCCCATAAAAGGAACTAAAGGATTGAAATCTGTTTATGAGGGAACGCAATCCTTGATGCATTCAGTCAATAAATACTTTGAATTTTTAAGTCTACGATAATAGTCTATGATAATTCTGAAAAAGCAAAAACGGTCAGTCGATAATTTCAGTTGCGTCCCGCTGATTTCACTCACCTTTTTCTTTTGCCTTGCCTCTTTTTTAGTCGTGGAAAATAAATTTTCAATACAGTTACAAAGGAAACTGTATAATGTTTACAAATTTACTTCTAATGGGTAACATTGAGATTGGAGTTGTTTCAAACTCTGCTCCCAAAAGAGTGATCCATCACCTTGCCAGGGTTTTCTGGTGGATCACTCATTCTCTCATCCAGGAGGACTAAATGTGAAATTTACTGAAGAAGAACTTGAAAGTTTCCAACAGGTCATTGATAATTTGGAGTCAACTCATGCAAGCATATTGTTAAAGGTATTGTATTACTACGTCAAAAATGCATCGACTACCATAAGGTTTCAGTTGCAACCAAGCGTGTTGGAACGGCTTGAACAGCGGGATTATGACGAGTACGACCCTATAGTTTATGAGGACTTGAGAAAGTGTTGGAGGATCATCGCTGAAATAGTACAAGAAAAAGAGATAATTGATAGTGAGCATGACGACGATTTTGATGATGGGATCTATGCGGTTCCGAGTCCAAAATGTTTGCCAAAATACAATTTCCGAGAGGTGTTTCGATACAAGAAAGAAAACGGAATCGATGAATTGAGTAATGCTGATTTAAATAAATTCAGAATCACCCCAAAAGGCTTTGTTTGTCGATCGGTAGAAAAGGTAGAAGATGCCACCCACTAGTTACCAGCTTTCTGCAATCATCGCCAATGCGATGTGACACCCTATGAATTGTATCGGATTTTTCATGATCGGTACGGCGATGAATTTCTCATCCAGGATAATAACGACCAATTTTCACTAATCTATCTTTGGCACGTTGGTAGATTTGTGGTTCTTGAGGAGACTTGGAGGCCAGGGAATAGCGATGAATTAAAATACGTTGGGGGCGTTAGCGGGATGGTAAATCATTTTGATCATCAGGAAATCATTGCCACAAATTTGAGGTTGTTCATACGGGAGGAAGGCTATTCAAGACTGTCATTTTCAAAAGTAACAGGAGTGCCTCGAACTGCTGTTGATCAACTTTTGAGCGGTATAAATAACAATGTTTCAGAGTACAACGCACTTATCGAAAGGATAGTTCTCAGATTCAGCCTACCAAATGATTATTTTTTAAAAGAAATTGCTACACCAAAGCCCCCCGCAGTCAAGTTGAGTTCCGAAGCTCAAAAATTGATGGATGGTTTAGAAAATATTTTGGATATTTATTCTATGTATCTTGATTGAATAATTACCTGGATCAATTAACTACAAGTTTATAAGCAATATCGGTGTGTTGGAATGAAACTGAAAATTAAAGTGCTATGGATTAAGGCTTCCATGAAGAACAAGCGTAGTCATAGAGTTATGAATATGTTACTTAATATATATGAAAATGTCTTATTCACTTCGTCTCCTTATGAACAAAAATGGGGTGTGAGAAATGGTTCGAGTAAATCATAAACCCAAAAACCAGTCAAGATATGATACGAAGATACCTGAAATTGGGCGACGTGAAGTAGAACTATCAAAAGAAGCGTTACATTTATTGAGACTTGATCAGAATTTCATCTTTAGCAGTTGTCTAAAGCGGAATAATGGAGGTAAAAAAGAAGATGATTGATGATATCCAACACCTCATTGACATCAATGATCGAAATTCGGCATTCGAATATCTCAAATACAGCCAACAAAGAACAATGCGTGAAATTGCGTGTAGATTGATTTACAAAGGCATTGAGGATAATACCTTCATTTCTCAAATTACCTTTCGGCCCATTGCGGAGATCGAGGAATTACGCACCTCTTTGACGCTTGAAGAAGCGATGGTCGAGCTTGGCTTGTCCGAAAAGAGTCTTCGAAAATATATTCGGCGAGGACTTACCATGCATAATGGGAAAATCCCACGCTATGCGGTGGAAATCATGAGAGATCCCGCCTATTGCATCAAGATGCAATTTGAGTTTCAGCGAGAGAAGCTTGAAAATCAAACAAAAGAAGAGCGTATTGAGGATATCCGAGAACAAATTGTTGAGTTTGAAGATGAGTTTGGGGGAGAATTTGAAATAATATATGGGCATTTGTCCGATGAAGAGATTGATGAGATGGACAATAGTATTGATCTAAAAGTATGGAGAGATTTGGTTGAAGAGTTACTAAAAAACACAGATAATTGAGATGGTATAATTCTGTGTTTCTGACATTGGTTCACTCCTTGATTTGAATTAATTAGCATCCAGTTATAATAAAAGATGCTAATTGTATTCAAATGTTCCAACTTGTACAAAGGGAAACCTGCGCATCAGCTATGGATTAGAATGACTTCTTGTGCTGTTACAAAGCACTAAGTGGTAGTAGCAATTATTCAACAGTATAACTTCTTGTGCTTCTCACTTTGCGAGAAGAGGCTCCTACGCCTTGTGCGTGGAGCCTTTTTTTTGCACTCTTCTAAAGAACGTTATAATGCTGCAACTAAAAGTCTATAATCTATCATCCACGGGAAGAGGGGCTTCGTTTCTACGGGTGACATCTAATTTCGTGTCTTCCTGCGGAAATCCACTCAATAAGATTCACCGCGCTCTGTTGTGCTCGCCTGTGGCGACCGCTCGGCCTACGGCACTTACTGCAAAACAGAGCCGTAGAAACTCGCCCCTCCAGGGAAACCCCGTTGCCCATTGCATGGGCAAGCATTTCTGGCGAAATGCAAAAGCATTGTTGACACATCTGGCGATGTGTCAAGCGGCTCTGTTTGAGCCGCAAAAGCATGTTGCCGCCTAAATGATGCGGCAAGCGTCTCTATGTGACGCAAATACCCATCGACCATCTGCGATGGTCGTTTAAACAGATTGCCGCTGCGAGCGAATAGATCAAACAACAAAGGAGGTGATTACACTTATGGCGAGACGAAGCAAACCACTCGTCACGCAATTTTTCAATCGGGATCGGCTTGCATTCACAGCAATGCACAATGTTGGTCATGTCAGTCATGAACATTTGCGTCAATGCGGCTTGGCTGATTCTCGTATTTCAAATTTGATAAGAGACGGGCATATGGAAAAGGTAGCTTACAAAAAGAATGGGAAAGCCGAAGAATGTTATAAGCTCACTAAATCTGGGCGTGAAACTGCTGCTCGCCTTTGGGGATTGAGTTATGCGTATCATGCTCAATCCCCACTTCATGACTTATCAATAGCTGGAAAATATTTCAGTTTGCCGCAGGAATTACGAGAAAGTTGGAAAACGGAAATTCAAATTCGGAACGAGTTCTTTGAGCAATTGGAATTTCTTCGAGAGCAAGGGAAGGAAGGGGAGGCAAATCGGTATGAGAATATGTTTAATAAAGGCTTAATCTCAATGCCAGATGCCACCTACACCAGTGAGAGCAGTCAGGTTACAGGATTTGAGGTGATCACCAATTCCTATGGAATTGAGGAGTTAATGGCTAAAGAGGCTCTTGTTCAAATCATGAACTACAAATACGAAACAATCAGAATTTAATAAATGGGGGTGATAAATTATGACAATCTCAAACGCTAATAAACAAGCGATTTGTGAAAAATATAGAACTTATCTTGAAATTATTTATACTTTCGGTAACAAGGTAATGCTGATGAAGCAGTTGTACCAATATGCACAAGTGATGGGCATTGTAAGGAGTCTCTCGGCTTTTTATAGTTCTATCACGGAGCTTGTTAATGCCGATATTCTAAGAAGAGAGTCGTTCAACGCTTTCGGTAAGAAGTCCCAACTCCAAATGCTTGTGATGAGGAAATATGCTATTCGTTATTTAGAGGGGAAACATGATAGCTATAGTGTTGCGTCAGTTCCGAAGGCTCTGGGAAACGAACGGATTCTGCTCAGCATCTTTAAGAGTTGCTACATTCTCAATAAGATTGTTCCGCTAATCCAAAGAATCTCTAAGGAAGTCGCACTTGAGACGATCAATCAAAAATTAGAGCATCAACATAGCTCCGTTATTCACAATAAAAACCAGGGGCTATCCATCATATCTAAACTGCGAGTAGATATAACGCTCCAGGACCATCTGGATATGTTGTCAATTGATCAAGATATCGAAAGAATGGAAGCAATCAAGCGAAAAATGGAAGGAGGCTTAAGGAGGGGGTCAGAGGTATCCGATGGAAAAGGAAAAGGTCGAATTCAATCTTCTTCAGCATCACCCATTGATGATGTTGAGAATGTCACCGAGAAAAAGTTCGGGGATCCAAGCAAGAAAGAAAAGATCACTAACTATACCATTGATACGATGCTCGCTTTTAATGCATACATTGCACAGATCAGATTCGATGAAGGTCAAATTAAGATTTCGGTATTGATTTTCGATATCTACAACAAGTCAAACATTTATAAAATAGGAACCCATATCGCATGTATGTATCATATGTTCCGCAAATATTTCAA
Organism: Paenibacillus sp. FSL E2-0190; assembly: GCF_037992965.1. Classification (NCBI taxonomy): domain Bacteria; kingdom Bacillati; phylum Bacillota; class Bacilli; order Caryophanales; family Paenibacillaceae; genus Paenibacillus; species Paenibacillus sp. FSL E2-0190. The sequence continues at coordinate 6,075,597 of NZ_CP150306.1, read as the reverse complement.
GAGTGAGCTTAAATTAGCGGTAGGCATCGTATCAATTGATAAATTCGCTTCAAAGCATTTGGAGACGCAGGCGAAATCAGCGGCCATCGATTTTGTTTCTAAAGAGCGGAAAGGTACGAGGCTATCTTATCTATTGGGAAACTGGCATGTTGATCAATTGATGCAAGAACAAATTGAAGTGTATTATATCGACTATAATATCACTAATGAGTTTCTGGATGGAATCAAACATGCGAACCTAATAAGGCGTTAATTGCTGGTGGTAGAAGCTGAGAAAGATGAAAGCAAATAACGGGAAAAGAATGGTTCGCTTATGGCGAACTTTTTCTTTATTATAAGATAAAGATACGAGAAATAAGGTGAGGGAGTAGTGTCAAAAAATCATGTGGAAAACTAAAAGAACTAAAGTCGATAAAGCAAAGATAGAAAAAGAAAATAAACAGAGAAGAGATCTCAAACACATACTAATGACTGCTCAAAGGATAATAAGCCAGACTACCACATACAAAGAAACTCATCCGATTTATTTGCTTATTAAGCAATTAGTCGATCTGGAATTGCATAGAAACATTTACAATTCCATTTCAACTCATGAGCCTAATAGGGTTGAAGATTTTAATAATTTCTACTTGCTTCCGTATAACTATAAATCAGATAAGGTTTATAATTTGATTTCTTCTAAGAGGAGGGAAAAAGACTACTTATACATAAATGAGCATGACAGATATGTTTCCTACGACTTGTTACTTATTGAATCTAAAATTGAAGGAAAAACCGCTTCTATTAAGTTGGGGTTTGATCCAATTTTAACAAGACCTTGGAATGAAGATAAATTGGTTAGAGCAATTTCTAATATTGGTTCTGGGAAGCCCTGTGGCGAATGGATTGAAGACAGTAATCATGATGCTGATCTGTGGCTTCCATTTGGAATTACCTTTGTTAACAATGGTAATCATTCCATAACAACGGGAGTACTCAATAATGAAGGATCGCTTAATGTCACAAGCATTTATGACATCAGTAAGATCTTTCCTCACATTTATTGTGACGGGGTTAACTATTTCAGAAGTAAAGATAATAGCTTATATGCTCCAGTCAGGAACTTCTCATTAGCCGCTATTTTTGAAATTGGCAGATTGATAAAAAGGAATGATTTTTCTGGAGAAAAAATAAAATTCAGGGATCTAACAAATCATTCATACACTTAATTTCCCGAGACTTCTGACTTACACTTCGAGTTGAAATATAATCTGAACATATCTGACTCAAATAATCAATATGAAGATGTGACTCTCATTAAATGAAGAACAGCCAATACAAATTCGGAAAGCGAATTGAACGCCCAGGCATGGTTGTCTGGGCAATTTTAATGTCGTTAGAATTGTGGTACTGATGGGGCCCTATTATGGTTATGTTCAATGAGAAATAGTAAAATGGTTATACTGGGGGAGCTGAAATGGAAGGCATACAAAAGATCCGTGATACAATTAATAGTTATGAGCGACTGCTTGAAATCATAGAGAAAAATGCAGATGGAGATAATATCTGTAAATTGATGAAAAAAGAAATATCTGCGCTATATGGGCTGTCATATACAGGAACATGCAAAAAATTGAAATTTCTCTTGAAATATGGACTTTTGGAATCGGTCAATGGCGGGATTTCACGAACCGAGAAGAAAGTGGTTCAAGATACACCGCTGTCACTGTTGCCGAAAGTTCTGCTGTTAATGGCGAAAGAGCCTGAAGTATACGACAGTCTCAAGCAACAAGCAGAGCTGCTGTCTGTATCCATGGAGGACGTTCAAACGGCTTGGGGTTTCTATTCTTACTTCTTCGGATCGAAATATCCGCAAGAGGAAGATCTGTTGCAATCCAGAGTAATTGATACATATTACTTAATAGATGCCAAAATGGTTGAAAAAATCGAAAACTCTGAATTAATTACAAATGTATTAAAATCCAAAAGTGTAAGCACTAAATATGCTCAGCGGGAGGAAAAAAATTCATGAAAAGATGCCTTCAAACTCTTTTTAAAATTGTTATTTCAGGTGTTAACCTTTCATCAGAATTTAAAATGACCGATACTATGCACAGCAATCAGGTCAGTGATGTGATTTGCAGCGTTGGAGAGGGGGGCACGGTTGTTATTAATGGAACCATTAGCGGTGAGGATAAAAACGAAAACTTTCTGATTGCGGAAGATTTAAAAGAGTATTTTCTTAGGTTATTTTCGTTGTTTGGAGTGAGTTGTCGTATCAAAAAGTTTGAAATAGATACGGCTACGGATTACTTGACTGCGCAAATTGAAATAAGTCCGCCCAAAGCAACGGTGGACGGTAGTAAAATCAATGCTCAAACGGCTAATGTAGCATCTCAGTATTTTGATCCTCATAAGTCGGCTTTGTATCATAATCTTGTCGAGTCCAATAATAGCATTGATATGCTTCATCGCTTTCGTTCACTTTTTTCTGCTTTTGATAGTTTGAGTCCGAAGAACATACAGGGTCACATTGACTATCATGCATTGAAAGCGGGCTATGCCGCTGAAATTGCAGTACGCTATCAAGGAATATTTATTAGCAGGTATATTGACATTGTAAATGAATTTTGCAACGCCAATCTTGAAGATGTTCGAGCTAATAAAAACTACTCAACATTGTTAAAGAATTCGAAACAGCGTTTAGGGAATACCAGTTTGATTGATGAGGAAGTTGCCTTCTATCTGTTAAAATGTATTCAAGTAATTCGAAACAAGGTTAATCATGGCGACTTTTCGGGATTAAATCGAAAAATAATTTCTGGTTCATACGAATTGCTGTTACCAATAGTACAGAAAATGTTCTGTGACTAATCGGTTTGTTAAGATAGAAAAATGGACATCGGAAAACAGGGAGGAATTCTACCTGCTGCTTCGTTGCTTTCAGCAATCCCATCCTGATTATATGGTAACATCTTCCCGAATTTGGTTGACAACTATTAATACATATCAAATCATGAGTCAGCCTTTCGGCTGGCTTTTTTAATACCGTTATGAAGGTAACTTAATTACACATTCAGGATAGGGAGGGTCCATAACCTCCACTGGTATTGACCACTTTGACTCCATGATATCCATGATTTCCACTGTCGAAAGATTGAGGTCATCAGCCTGTTCAATCGTTCGATTGAACTCACGTACAAACTTCAGTTCAGCCTCAATTTTGTGCGCCTCGACTTGAAGCCATTCCATAAATTCATCTGCTTCCGCCTCTGAAGGAAATGGATTCGCCGTTTTTTGGATTCCGAATATTGTACTGCCAATGCGTTCACCGCCCAAACTATAGATACTAAACTCCATGTCGAACTTATCAAAATTGACAGGTGTTAAAAAGAAGTATTCTTTCTTGTACGAAATCAGCCTTGTCATATTAAACCCTCCTGTTAAGTAAATTCATAAATCCAATCGATGGACATCCACAACAATAGGCATTCTCCTTTATTTTGAAATGTTTGATAAGCCATTTTTGCCAACCTGTTATTTTTGTTCTTCTATATGATAAGCACTTGAATGCGACAAAATAACTGTTAATTCGAATCTATTGTTCTTTTTTGGCTTCGATAATGTTACAAAGCAAACGTTATAGATATATGTTAAACCTCTTCTTACATCTCTGATAGATCCCCACCCTCCTGCATAGCATATAAGCGGATCAAAAAACGAGGAGGTGCATTTATGTACGGGCATCAATTATACAGGCTGCCGACGGATGAACAAGTTAAGTTCTTGAACGCTGAATTGAAAAAGGAAGATTATCAGATCCTCGAATCTTGCGGATGATTTGAGGGTCGACGAAGGCGATCTAAGAGAAGATTTGGCTGAACACGGTTGGTTTTATATCGCAGAGCTAAATCGATTCGTGAAAATCGAAGAACAGCAAGCTTCTTGAGTGGAAAATTTAAAAAAAGGCAGCTCACCAAGTGGGATCTGCCCTTTACCTTATGTATTCAACGGGCTAAGAACCTTAAAAAGTTATAGATTCAGCCTCCAGAAACTATAACAACAAAAGAAAAAGAGAGGCTTACCAACACTCCCCTGCCAAGATTGTGTTCAATACAAGCTCTCTCTTCATTCACTTATGAAGCATTATACTACAATGAACGAGAAAATATAATCATCGAATTGTTTGAGATGGTTCGATATTTGAAACGAGTGAATGAAAGAGGAACAGGCGAGTAATGGTAAGCCTCCAGGAAAAGGAGGCTATTTATCATGAGAGCAATAAGGGTTTTTAATCAAGTGCCAGTCCTAAAAGACGGGCAGATCGACAAGCAAGCAGAGAAGCATATTAGGTTTTTGAAGGCAGTACATCCGCAGCTTACGGATGAATACTGGAACGAAGGTCGAGTTGAGCTTCGACCGATAAAGCGTGATGCAAAGCTCAAGGACTACCTCAGAAGTTTTGGTACTTGGCATTTTGGCGATAAGGATGTTGCTGAATTGAGTAAATTTCTTCAACAGATTAATGGCAAGGGGGTTGATCTATACTTTTCCGCGTTTGCTTTTGACTACAGCATGGACGTGTTCAAGAAAGATGGGAAAAAATACGAAAAAGGGAAAATCAACAACGATAATGCTCTGTTTACAAGCATTTTGCCCATGGACTTTGACAGTATTACGGCAGAAGAATTTCTAATTGAGAAACAGCGGACACCGAAAGGAAAGCTGAAAAGAAAAATGCCAAAAAGGATATTGAAATTCTTGAGGTGAAGCAAATTAATGAGGAACAGTTGAAGTCTGTTTACAGCATGCTTGATTTTGAGCGGCTTCCGTTCGCAGTTCGGAAAATATTGGATGGAACTCAGGAAGGGCTTCGCAACAAAGTCATGTTTTTCATCATCCCATTTTTAAGGAACAAATTGGGGTTAGACATTCAAACGATAAGAGAAGTCATGATTCGTTGGGGAGAACGGTGCTCGCCAATTTTGGATGCCGATGAGATTTATAAAGAAGTAAACAGGATCTACGGATTGGGTTTTCAAGGGAAACATGGTGTGTACACGCAAGAGTTGTTTCGAGCATACGGATATCTGGATTTTGATCAATACAAGATCAGGGATGAGGTTGAGATTACAAACTCCTTTTTCGATGATTTCGCTGAAATGGCTGACGCATCCATTAGAATTTTTCTCTCAATGAAATTAGCGGCTGAACTGGGCGAAGTCAAGGAATTCAGCAAAAAGGATATTCAACATTTTGCAAATATGTCGGAGCGAACGATCGAACGCAATATTAAAGCTTTGGTTGGAAAGAAATATATATCAAAGCGAAGAGCGAATCGGAGGAAGGGGGAGGCTTATGTTTATTATCCGACCCCTTTCTTTAGTACGGGGAAGGGCTTTACTTCGTTTGGCAATGCTTTGTTAGAAAAAATGCTGAAAGAACTTACGGATGGCGAAATCAAGCTTTATTGCTATCTACGCCGCAAGTCAGGAAATCAAGAAGTGAGTTTTTGGGCGAGTCAGGAATATATTGCTGACAAGATCGGCAAAACTCAGCAAGGCATATCATTACTCACGGACAATCTCAACAAGAAAGGATTTATAAGGAAAATAACTGAAGTCAACGGCAAGATTAAACAAAGCAAATACATTTTGAAATTCTAAAGACCTGGCATTCAGGTCTTTTTTTTGTAAGGATTAACCGTCAATTATTTGTGTGGTTATTAATGCTGAAAAGCCTTGATACATATGGGTTTGCAAATATTAACCGTCAGTTATTTGTAGTATTAATAGAAACAGGAGAGGGAGCGAAGTGAGAGGATGCGAATATGGAAACAATACTTGAAACTGCAATACAACATTGAATTAATTTAATAGATGCGATACTTGTCTTTAATAGGTTGCATGCATATAACATAAAAACCAATAAACAAGGAGGCATATGCATGCACTTTAAATCTGTGGAGCACGAAAGACGATTCATTGGATTATGCTAAGGAGACAAAACGAATGTTAAGGACATTGAACGAAATTCGCTCTTCTACATTTTTTCAGAATCAGATTTGTTATACAAAAATATCGAGATGCTGTACAATTTTGAGGATCACACTATAAGGCTGGAGGCTTACGATCAAGCTTTCCTGACTGGCGGCATTCGTAGCTTGGTTGATTTGGCATTTAATCTGTACGGTTCGGATGCAGAGTGCGAGGTTCGCTATCTGTTCAACACGCTTGACGACCGCAACAGCATACTTGCATTACATGCAATCCAGTATCGTTTTCAAATTCCAGTTGAGATTGTCGATTTAAAATAAAGTAGAAGAGACATTAAGATGGAGAGGGAAGTGGTTATGGACGAAGAAAATAAATTTTTTTCATTAGTGTTAGATTTCTTGGGTGACGAAGCAGTGGAAGCCGAGGAATACGAAAGTGAATCCGTTCGTTGAATCTCAAAGATGTAAACTTTGAAATCGATGGAGCGAAGTGGGAAGAAGCCATTTTAAATTACTTAAAGCAAAATGGGTTTAATGATATCGGCTTTGAGTACGGGGTTGGGAATTGGGTTACAGTTTTTAACAAATGAGATGAGGGCATCGAATTCACTGATATTGGATTCGATGCCCTTTTGATATTGTTACAAAAGAAACCACATAGAAATATCATAAGAAACAGAGCTGGAAAATCAGCAAGGTTTAACAGCAATCATTAACTCGTCTCTCCAAAAAATTATGTTCAAACCTGTTAGCGACTATGATGTAGGGTTAACAACAAATCAGGATTCCTAACAGGGAGAATAATGGAGGGCTTAGATGGACGTGAAAATTACAGGGGAACTAAGTGAAGGAGAAACAGGTGGTTCTGATAAATTTGGACTTCTGATCAGGCATTACCGCAGGTTACGCAATTACTCGCTGAAGGATCTTGAAAATGCCAGTGGTGGATCAGTTAGCGCGGGCTATATTCATCGACTCGAAAGCGGCGAAAGAAATAGCCCGAGCATTAAAAAAATTATTGCACTGGGAAAAGCGTTGCGAATTCCAAGTAACGTATTGGTCGCAACCTTGCTTTATGAATTAGATGAAGAGGAGAAACCATTTTCGCTTTCTGAGGTGTTAATCCAGAACAGCTATTTTTTAGGGAGCGGAATGCTCAATGCAGAAAAAAAGCAGTTGCTTATACGCATTGTTGAGCATATCGATCATGCCGAATGGTCGCCGAAATCTAAAATGAAGGAGATGTATCAGCGCTTTCGGAGCTGGTTGATGATTTTAAACAGGCGGTCAATTGAACAGTGAGAAGTAAAGGAGCGAGCGATTCGCTCCTTTTTTCATACGATTTTTTGTTCAGTTGATAGAGGTAACACTCAAACTCTATTGCATTGTATGAGTAACCATGGAAAGTATGTAATAAGGAAGAAATTGTTTTGTTGGTTTGATATAATTAAAGTAATGGAGGTGAACCAATTTGATTTTCGATCTTTTTTCCAAAAGGGGCAAGAAACCTGATAAAGAGATTTTCATATACGATGATCTCCCAAAGAATTTTCGAATTCAGGTTATACATATTTGGTCTGATGCTATTGGAAAATGGTATTATGAAACCGATTATTTGGGCAAAGTTTATACCAGTCCATCGAATAATATCTGGCTTCAAATCCATAAACAATTGTGCAAAGAATACGGAATCTTTTCTCTTAGCGAGATGGGCGATAATCCCTTTGCCAAATGTCAATACTTCATTCAAAATACCACTACGGAGCAAGTATTAGATATCATTGAAATGAGCTTTTTGTGGATAGACAAGGTGATAAGCAGTTGGGAGCAATCAACTTTGCAAAAAGCCAAAATAACGCAAAGAGCTGAGGATGCAATTGAGGAACTTAATCAGCGTTTCCGCGAACATGCCATTGGCTATCAGTATATAGAAGGGCGAATTGTTAGAGTTGATTCGGAATATATTTACACCGAAGCTGTCCAGCCAGCAATTACTATGTTATCTGAAGAAGGATTCGAAGGGGCATCCCAGGAGTTCATGTCAGCGCATGAGCATTTCCGTAAGAAACGGTATAAAGAAGCTGTTTCAGATGCTCTGAAGGCGTTTGAAAGCGTCATGAAAACGATTTGTAAACGTAAAGGCTGGGAAGTCCGAGAAAACGCAACAGCAAAACCCCTCATAAATACGCTTTTTCAAAATGGGCTGCTATCAACAAGTCTACAAACACAATTTAGTTCTCTGAGGGATACTTTGGAGAGTGGGTTGCCTACTATTAGAAATAAAAATAGCGGACATGGACAAGGGGAGAATGTTGTCCATTTGCCTCCTCATTTGGTTGCGTATGCTCTACATCTCGCGGCTACAAACATTTTGTTTCTAATTGAATCCTACAAGGCTTTAGATTGAAGGAGCAACCTGAATCAAATACAGCAGGAGAATGGGGGAAGATGGAAAAGACAGGGCAAGTCAGGTTAGGGGATGATAGGGAAGAAACGTAGGGGGAAAAGCGTATAGCAGACGTATTCCAAGCGAGAAATAGGGCTTAAAAAGTTATGTGGACAGTTTTTTTAAAACTAAATCGCTAAAAGAGTGATTTTTGGAATCAAAACATAACAAACTTGCTGCATAACATATAATTATGATGACAGAATATGTTTAGAACAATAGATACTTGTCAGATTTCCGATTAGTCACTATAATTAGGTTATAGCTAACAAAAGTTAAAGCGTTTTGTCTTATGTAATGCAATTACTTTCCTGTAAAAAAAAGGAAACTCATTGCATATAGGACAAAGCGCTTTTTTTGTTGCCTAAAAACGAAAGGATGGTCTCAATGGAATTAGAATTTAGTTGCAAGATTGTTAAGTATGATCCAGGTGAAGACTTAAAACATAATGCTGTCGTTATTTTTGATTTCGACATTGAGGTGAATAGGCTTAGTGCTCTTGTGAAGGGTTTATTGGTTTCGCCCTTCTTACTACCAATTAAATCCATTGAATATATCGACAATAGTGTCGGCAAGTTTTCTGACTTTTATAATGGCGAAATTATCAGTCAAGCTACCATAGAATTTTATAATCTGAATGGTGTAGTAGTTTCTTTTAAAAATGGTCATATTCGAGGGTGGATAGAAGACGAAGTGTTAAATAAGTGGGGAGTGAGAAGTGTTAGTCAGTTTTTCGATGGTGATTTCCTCAAAGATGTAATATTAACGAACTATCGATTTGGTCGAGCACAATCTAAATTAACAGAAGCTTATATTATCTCAATAAAGTCTTGACATGAAGAAAAGGAGATGTGTGAATTGTTGAATCAGTTCAAGGAAGAATTACAGCGGGAGGGAAAAAGCCATCTCACGATTGAGGCGTATCTAACGGATATCGAACAGTTTCAGAGTTGGTTGCAAGGTACACTTGGATATGAAACTGATGCTATTACGGAAACAGATGTCAGGGAATATCGACAGTATTTGAATTTACAGAAGAAGCTTAAAGCAACCACTATCAATCGGAAACTGAAGAGCATTTTCTGTATCAGCGGTTTTTGTCTAAACAGGGCATTTGCAAAGAAGAGATCAGGTTAAAGCGGGTACTGTTAAAACATACGATAGACTTTGTTCACGAAGTTAAAGTGGTGGAGAAGCAAGAGTTATATCGGTTTAAGCGAACCATCGAGGCAGAAAACAACAAGCGGGACATCGTTATTTATTACCTGTTGTTTGGTACTGGGATTAGATGCTCAGAACTGGTCGCTATTGAACTGGATGACTTTTATCTGACAGAACGTAATGGAAAGAACAACTACAGCCATGTGCTTATTAGGAACGGTAAAGGAAGTAAATCTCGAAAAGTGAACTTGAATGCTCAAACCGTTAGTGCGATCAAGGACTATTTGGATGTCCGCCCGACTTCAGAATCAAACCGACTACTAATTGGTCAACGAGGACCGCTTACCAGGATGGCAATAAATAAGATATTGGAAAAATATAGTAAAAAGGCACAATTGGAAGAAAGGGTAAATCCACACTCCGCCAGACATACATTCTGTTCGCAATTGATCAAAAGTGGTGTTGATGCTAAAACGGTAGCCCTACTTTCGGGGCATAGCTCTATTGACATGATATATCGATTTTATGTTAGTAGCAGTGCGGAGGATAAACAACGGGCGGTCGATGGACTACAAATATAAATAAAGAGAGGTAGATAAATATGGAAAAAGATGTCTCATTTTTGATTGTCAGACGGTTAATCGAAGATATGCTTGGACGATATCTAATTGATGCAGTCATTGTCAAAGCTCGCGATAGAGAAGATCTGAACATCAAGGTCGGTATGTATGAAAAGTGGCGAGAACTTATATCCATTGGACTTCATAAGAACGGATTGATCCAGGAGCCTTATGTAGCAAAAAGAAATGATGAGCTGAAATATTGAGTGGATACACGCGGCAAGGCGGCTCAAAGATTGGGGATATTCAGAACATCAGGTCGCAGACGAGATCCTTTTATTAATGGAACTGTTGCGCGGCGGAGCAGGAACGATAAAAAATGCAATTGAGCGTTTCGAGAGCGGCATTCCAGAAGAACAAGGAAAAGGGCTGCTACTATTCAAGCATTTGCTTGCTACGAAACGAATCAAACTCGATATGGATAAGCCCATTGACCTGAATCAGGTCGTCGAAAGCATCGAGTTCGTTGATTGTAGTAAAAAGGGAAGTGATACATTTGCCAACGTTAGCAGTTAACACGTTACTTCAAATCGGAGGAGATCCGAAGCAAATTGAAAGGATTTTATGGATAGATGCTGGACGAGTCCATTGCTATGTCATAAATATCATTGCTGATCGTTCTCCTGAACTGCGGTTGATCCAGGATATTGAACGAGGATTGCAGGAGGAAGTTATCCATGTCGTCGATGATCAATGGTTTTCTCTTATCTGTGAAGAGTTTTTATCTGAAAAGGCAAGGGTGCAAATGGAGGGTGCATGGGGAGCTATTCAGGAATTAGTGGATAATGAGCCAGCCATATTTGATCAGCACCTCCGTAAGAGGCTGATTCAAGAAGCTTCGAGACTATCTGGACTAAGCCCGAAAACAATTGGACGCTATCTGAAATCTTTTTGGGGCAAAGGGAAGGTCAAGTATGCTTTAGCTCCTTCGTTTGATAAAAGAGGGGGAAGGGGGAAGACAAAGGCTTCAGGTCAAGCAAAGCGTGGAAGACCAAGGAAATACAGTCAAGATGAAGGAATCAATGTTAGCATGGAAATTGAACGCATTTTTCGAGTGTCCTTGAAGAAATACTACTACACTTCAAAAAAAGCACCGCTAAAGTTTGCCTACCAAAAGATGATACAAGAATTCTATAGTCAGGATAGCAAAATAGAGAATGGCGTAAAAATGCCTATTATTCATGATCCTAATGAATTGCCCACATATGCTCAGTTCAAATACTTCTTTAGAAAGGAAAACAACATCAAGAAGGAGATTTCGACTCGATACAGTTCAAAAAAGTATGAGTTGCTTCATCGTCCAGTATTGGGGAGTGCAACGGCAGAAGCAATTGGGCCAGGTTCACGCTATCTCCTTGACGGAAACAGTTTCGACCTGTATTTGGTTTCACGCATAAACCGCAATTGGATTATTGGCCGTCCCTGTCTGTATTATGTGCAGGATGTATTTAGTCGTATGGTCACTGGCATATATGTAGGTTTAGAAACAAGCTGGCTATCTGCGGCAATGGCTATTGCAAATTGTTGTGAAGATAAAGTAGAGTTTTGCAAACAGTACGGAATCGACATCCGCCCTGAAGAATGGGAGGCAAAGCATTTACCTGAAACCATTCTTGGGGATCGAGGAGAACTATTTACGAAAGATGCTGAGATGCTCATTAGCAGTCTTCACGTCAAAATTGAGAATACGTCCAGCTACAGAGGAGATTTAAAAGCAATTCTTGAACGGCATTTTAGAACAACAAATGATTTGACGAAAATGATGCTTCCTGGAAACATTAATCCTGACTTCAGGCAGAGAGGTCCTTCCTCACACGATTACAGATTAGACGCAAAATTAGACTTATATCAATTCGCCCAAGTTATTATCCGTTGTGTGCTATACCACAATAATCACTACTTACCAAATTATCCTCGCGAGGAAATGATGATTAGCGATGATGTGGAAAGCATCCCATCAAAAATCTGGCAGTGGGGTGTGAAGTTTCGATCGGGTAAATTGAGGGAAGTGCCGAAGGAAGTTGTTTTATTAAACTTACTTCCAACTGCTGAATGCCTGATCACTTTCCAAGGTTTAAAATTCAAAGGCTTGTTTTATAGCAGTCATACCGCACTCAAAGAGCGGTGGATGGAGAAGGCAAGAATAGGAACATGGAGGATTCCTGTCAGCTACGATCCGCGAAATTTGGGGACGATATATTTGCGTGGAATAGGCGAAAAAGGGTTTGAACCGTGCTATCTGTTAAGTCAGTACAATCAATTCAATGGTCGCACCCAAGAGGAAATTGAGTATTTGCAGGAGTTTGAGCGAATGCAGAAGGCACAACATGCTGAAAAAGAACTACAGCCTCAAATTGATCTGATTACGCACATCGAAGCTATTGTGCAGGAAGCGGAAAAGCAAACGAAGGAACAGCAAATCCCCACTTCAAAAGCAGAAAAAGTTCGTGGGATTCAGGAGCATCGGAACTTTGAAAAGCACTTTATTCAGAATGAGGATTCCATACATGCTCAGCTTGGAACTGAGGAACAAATCATTTCTAAGAACAAGCCAAATTCCGATATCATGGAGGACTATTTCAATGATTTTAATTTACTGAGGAAGGCTAAACGAGAGGAGGGGGAATATGGCTGAATGGGTACAGATTCCTGATGGGGTTTTAGCACAGGTGGCCCAATACTCTACCCAAGTAGTGGGTCAATACAAAGGCAACCCGCTTATTGAAGCGCAACCCTCGATAATGTCTAAGGGAGAGGTTGTACAAGCCTTGTCCAGCAGCTATCCGCACTTTGATGCTGATGAACGATATGCCGACAGCCATTTTCGGTTCCACATGATTCAGCAATTGCTTAGTTATTTTCAGCCTATGCCCCTACACATCGATCTCGAAAACAGAATTTCAAGATTGATTCGACAGGGCTACGTGAACCGCAATCCCATGAAACAGCATTATGCAAGTCAATTGGTTCAAGGGCATGCTGATATTCTACGTGGTCAAATCAGTCAAACCGTGCAAGCATTTTCTTCTGGTTTGACTATTGTAGGCATTAGCGGGATCGGAAAGAGTACGGCAATCAATCGCATATTAAGTTTAATGCCTCAAGTCATCAGTCATTCGGAGTACAACGGTATTCAGATAAGTACCTATCAAGCTCTTTTTCTGCGTTTGGAATGCCCTCCAGACGGCTCTATTAGAGGATTGATCAATAATTTTTTTGCGGAGATTGATCAACTTCTTGGGACGAATTACATGGATCGTTTTGGTAAGAACGGAAAGTTATCTGCCGCATCTCTGATGCCTATTGTTGCTCAAATTGCTCGTAGCTGTAACTTAGGACTTCTTGTAGTTGATGAAATCTAGAACTTGTCTGTAGCGAAAAGTGGTGGCTCGGAGAAGATGTTATCATTCTTCGTCTTATTGTCTAACGTAATTTCATTGCCAACAATCTTGATCGGAACGCCAAAAGCTCAAGCGCTTTTTTCAGATTTTCGTATAGCAAGACGTGGGAGCGGTCAGGGAGACGTAGTTTGGCTTCCAATGAAAAAAAACGAGTCGAGTTGGCGACTGTTCATTGAAGGAATATGGGACTACCAATGGGTGAGAAGTCCGATAACTTTAACAAAAGAGCTGGATGACGCAATGTATGAAGTGTGTTGTGGGATTACGGATATTGCTGTAAAAATTTTCATTTTGGCTCAAATTCGAGCAATTACATCAGGAACGGAGATGATAAGTCCAGAAATCATTCGAAGTGTAGCGAAGGATAATTTGAAATTGGTAGAGCCAATGCTGAATGCTCTTCGCACAGGCAATGCCGTCCAGATTGCGAAGTATGGTGATATCAATATTGCCCCAATTGACGGATTTGTCGCGGCTGAACAATCCAAGCTGGATTTGGGCAACATGCTTCAAACGTTCCAGCAAGCAAGGAAAGAGCAGCAGGTAAGTGCTGAACGATTAAAACAAGACGCAATAATGCGCTTAACTCTCTTGGGGATACCTGAAAAAGAAGCGAAGCAAAATGTCAGCAAGGTTCTGTCGGATAAGCCGCATGCTCAAAACATCCAAGAAGTTGTTCAGGAAGCTTATAAGCTCTATCTTGGTCTAATTGAAGAGAAGCAGAGTGACAGTAAGTCGCAGTTCCAATTTAATGAAGATCAAGATTTGAGAAAAATGGTCAAGGCAGGTAAAGAAATAGGGTCAACTGCATATCAGGTGCTTAAAGAAGCTGGATATATCGCATCTGATTTTTCATTGGACATTGGAAGTGAAATTGGATGATATTACAGTTTCCGATGCCTTACGGGGGCGAGCTATTATACAGTTTGCTTGCCAGAGCTGGTCTTCGTAGTGGAAATGTAAGTCACAGAGCTATATTGATAGATTTATTTGGAATGGACAGTTTCACAGCAAGTGTTGAATTACAGCCAGGTATTAGCAACATTATCTCGAACTTACCTGTTGGCTCAACGATATCAGCAGACCAACTCATCTTTCAGAATACGATGTACCCCTTCTTTACAGCCTTTCGAGATGAAGAGCAGGCACATAGGATATATAGTAGTTTACTTGATGAACATGGGCGAGATCTGCATAATGCAATTGGGCTTATGTCATCAGCCATAAAGCCGCTTACTCACTTCCAATTTTGCATACTGTGTAATCAGGAAGATATCAATAGACATGGTGAGTTATACTGGAGGCGGTTATTTCAAGTTCCAGGTGTTCATATCTGTGTAAAACATGGCATTTGGCTTTCAGAAAGTACGGTTTCAGCGAGAGGAAGCACAAAGTATGTTTTTACAGCTCCGACTCAAGATAATTGCTCTGATTATCATGTGCAAATGGTTGCGGACAAGGAAATGTTAGGGCAATACAGTTGCATCGTGAACAATATTGAGAAATTGTTCAATTTTAAATACCCTAATCGTCCGTTGGATTGGTTCTATTATCGCTACAAAAATCAGTTGATGTGGAAAGGATATACCTCTGAGAAGGGCAGAGTGGATCATCAGCGAGTCCAAAAAGATTTTGTTGATCATTATGGGAGTGAGTTGTTGAACATCCTCCAATCTTCAGTGAGCGGGGAAAGCACTTGGCTAAAGTTAATTTTTCAAAAGCATCGTAAAGGATTTCATCCGATTCGTCACATACTCGTTATGCAATTCCTTGGGTTGACGCCTGAAGATGTTTTTGACGCAGACACATTAGGAACATCAGTTGAGTATGGCAGCACGATATGTAAAGCTAAAAGAAAAATTATGAAGAAAACAATGACTGAAGAATATAGGGAACGTGCCAAAAAGGAAAGGCGAGAAGCTTGGTTGCAAATACGGAGCCAGTATCCCCACCATGGCAGATTAGAGCTAAGGAGACTCGATCCAAAGGTTTACGCTTGGCTCTACCTGTACGACCGAGAATTTCTTATTGAACACATGCCCGAAAAGATGCCACCGAAGGCTGGTTCCATGCGTCACGATTGGGATAAGCGGGATCAGGAAATTCTTGATCGGGTAACTGATATTGTTCAACAGTTGATGGACGAGAAAGGAAAGCCTCGACGTTTAACATTGAAACGAATTCAAGAAATTATGGAAGCGCAATGCCTGATGCCTAAACATTTGAAGAAGATGCCGCTAACTAAAATGTTCCTTGAACGGATGATAGAGGATTCTGAAACATTTCGTAAACGTAGAGTATTGTGGGCATTAGGGGAATTGAAATCGAACGATGAGGCACTAACTTTGAATAGGGTTAAGTTAAAAGCTGGGGTTAGTCAAATTCCAGAAGAATACTTGATTGAGCTTACTGCAATTGCCCAAAAATAAAAAAATGATCAAAGGCTTATGGAATGCAACTTCCATAAGCCTTCAATTTTGGAGTTGAATATATTCCGAAAAAAGACCTTTTCGGAATATATATACGGTCTTTATTCCTATATATTGCAGGACAATATTACCATTTGTCGAATTAATAAGAATATAAGGGAATTTTGTATAACTTAGTATTTTGCAAAACTAAAATAAGGGTTTCTATCTATGAATTTTAACAGGTCTATTAATAAAAAATAAGGAGGACTTTCTATGTGGGCAGATAACGCTTCTAAGATAGATATGCTTTCATTTGGACCCTATGCTGAATTATTACACGAAATTGCATTAAGTGAGAGGGTAAACCCATTAACAATTGGCCTATTTGGTAATTGGGGGAGTGGAAAGTCGACAGTTCTTAATCTGATTGAAAAGAAGATAACAACTGAAGCTAATAAAAAGGTTGCATCTATCTTTGTTAATGCGTGGATGTTTGAAGGATATGATGATGCGAAAACAGCATTAATGGAAGTGATTTTAAGAACATTAGAAGAAAATAAGGATGTCAACGAAAAGGTCGGAGGCGCACTCAAAAAGTTAAAAGATAGAGTGGATTGGTTTAGGTTGGGAGGGTTTGCCTTGAAAAAAGGAACTCCTCTGCTTCTAAGTGCGGCATTTGGAAATCCCATACCAATTATAATGGAAGGATTAAATACGTTTATTCCTAAAGATAAAAGTCAAGTAGAAGAGAAGATTGCACAATTAGCTGAAATGAAAGAATTTATAAAAGGTCTTCCTGAAGATAATGTGGTTCAGAATATCAGGAAATTTCGTGAAGAATTTGAACAAATGATGGTTGATTCAGGATTAGAAAATTTAATCATAATTATTGATGATTTAGACAGATGTAGTCCTGAACGAATTATTGAAACTATGGAAGCAATTAAATTATTTTTGTCTGTACAAAAAACAACTTTTATTATAGCAATAGATGAAGATGTTGTTAGTTATGCGGTACAACGAAAATATCCTAAGATTGATGATGCTTCATTGGATATTTCAAAGAATTACATAGAAAAAATAGTGCAAATGCCAATAAAAATACCTGAGCTATCTGACATTGAAGTGAAGAACTACTTATTACTATTAGTTTGTGAAATGTTCTTGAATGAGGAACATTTAGATAAGTTACTATCTGGACTGAGAGTAAGGAAAATTTTTGTTAAAGGAGAGATTATAAGTCAAGAAGAGATCCGTTCAATATTAGAACACGACGGTGAAATTTCAGATGCGCATTTTAAACCAGGTCATACTAAAGAAGATTTTGAACTGCAGTTGGACGTTTTTGGAAGAGTAGCTGATGTTATTTCATCTACGTTGAAAGGCAACCCCCGTCAAGCTAAAAGATTCTTGAATACCTTCTATTTAAGAAAGAAGCTGTCAGAGATACAGGATCTTGAACTTGATTTAGCAATACTTGCTAAGTTAATGGTTCTGGAATATACCAATATTGATCTCTTTAGAGAGATATATTCGTGGCATATAGCAAATGAGGGATTTGCCAGAGAGCTTGCACCGTTAGAAAGATACTCTATTGATCAAGAGACTGGAAATATTCAAGAAATGAAACAACTCTATAGTAATGCGTGGTTTAAGCCGATCATTCAACAATGGCTATTAGTAGAACCGACCCAGTTGTCTGAGGAGGATCTAAGACAATATTTCTATTTAGCAAAGGATTCAATCAAAGAGAAGAATATTTCAATGTTGAATCTAACGGCTGAAGAAAGAAAATGGGTCAACGACATATGTGTTGACGGCCTTCAAGAATCGTTAAGACAACAAAAAATAGAAGAGTTTAATAAAGCAGACGTTGATCATTCGAAAATTATAAAAGGAATTGTTGCAAAGTATCAATTAAACAAGGAATTTATCCTAAAGGTATTAGTTAGAATTTATCTATTGTTTCCTATTCATAGAGAAGAAATGATGAAAGAATTTAAGAAACTTAGAAAAGTTGAGATGTCTCCTACAAATATCATGCTTTTCAATTTAGTTAAACAAGTAAATACTCCTCATTATGATGAATTGAAAAAATATTTCACTGAAGAGGGAATTGTAGATGTAGAACTTTGGGATAGTGTAGCTAATAGAAGAAGGTAAATGGAGGGAAAGCATGGGAACTTCGAAAGGATACCTACCACCAACTGGGCACTTATGGAGTGATACAAAAAGAGCAGTTTCCAGCATGAATCGTAATAGCTATAGTAGTAGTTCTATTGGTAAAGCTGTTTCAAGCTTCTCCAAAGCGAATAGTGGAACCAGATCACAAGGAAATTCGGCAGTAGGAGCTTCTGGAGCTAAAGCTTTGAATTTTGCCGACCTTGTTAGGAGCATCGGACTAAATAATGCTCTCGACCAAGTGGGTTTAACACATTTGATAGGTCAAGATCCTCAGGCAGTATTTGAGGGTTTATTGAGTTATTTTTCAGAAGGTACAGATTCTCTCCAACAATCGATTGCTGATCAGGCTATGCAAGAATATATGGCAGAAATGATGGGGAGTGTACGAAGCAAAGAAGAACTTGATGATGCTTTTGCTAAATTGGAGACTGATTTGTTTATACAAGATTTTTTAACAAAATACGTTCAGGTATCATTCTTTACTAATTTTGCTGAAAAAATCAATGCTCTTTGTAAAGATATTGGACAAGCTTTGAAAATGCAGGAAAGAATCAAGGAGTTTATTAGACTTGAAATTGCAGATAATTATACACGAGATGGTATGAAGAATATGGATTGGAGAGGGAGAGAAGGAAGAGAGTATATAGAACGAAAGTGTGAAGATGTATGGGGAATTTTTGAACGGTGGGGTGATTCCGAATGAATGACATATGGATTGTGAAAAATGAACAGCAAGTAGATGCTCAAGGCATAACATTTAATCTGTCCTCTAAAAATAATAAGTCTAATATTAAGTCAGACATAGAGAACTTGTGGCGAATGTTTAGTTTGGAGAATGTATCTCCAATTATTGAGGATTTTTTAATAATTGGAATGGCAATCTTCACGGTCGATAAAAAGGTATCCAGAAAGTTTTCAACAGATGGGTGGAGCAGGGGGATAATTGTACATATTCCAGTTTTAGAATTACAGAAATGGCTAACCATTAAAACTAAGTTGGAGAAAACACTGTCTTTTTTAAGTGGGGATACTTGGAGCCTTTCATTCTATTCTACGGAAGAGAGATTCAGAGGTGATAAGATTAATAAAGATTATAGTGTTAAGAATCGAGACACCTTTGATTGTGTCTCTCTGTTTTCAGGGGGATTGGATTCGTTCTGTGGTGCATTAACGTTAATGGAAGAAAAGAAGAATCCATTATTCTTAGGTTTTAAAGAATATCCATTGCTTATAAAAAGGCAACAATCACTTTTCAAAGAAATACAACAAGCCTATGGACAGCAAAGCTCTGACTTTGTTCAATTCAGCGTTACACCAAGTAAGCCTATTAATATAAATGAAAGTGTTGCTGGTGAAAGTACAAGTAGAAGTAGATCTTTCCTGTTCATTGCAGGTGCAGTCGCAGTTGCTTCAATTATTGGAGAAAACACACCAGTATATATACCTGAAAATGGATTTATCGGTATCAATGTTCCTTTAACACAGAGTAGAAGTGGAAGTTGTAGCACCAGAACAACTCATCCATTTTTTCTGAAATTACTAAATGAGGTCCTTGATGAAATTGGAATTACTCATCAAGTAAAGAATTTTTATTCTGGAATGACAAAAGGAGAAATTGTTAAGGAACATAAAAATAATGTTGTTTTTCGAGAGAGGTTTAAGGAAACCTTATCATGTTCACATCCTTGCCAGGGGAGATATGATGGAGTTAGTCCACCTGTAAATTGCGGTTATTGTTATCCTTGCCTCATTCGCAGGGCATCGCTAATCGTCAATGATTTTTTTGATGATCATTATAATGTGAATTATGAGTTGAATAGAAGTTTTATCGAAGTAAATAATAAACTTGATGGGAAGGCAAGTGACCTCAAGGCGGTTTTGTTTACGTTAAAAAGATATGTAGATAAAAGACATGATCAATCGTTTATAAGAAGGTTACTACGTATACAAGGCCCTTTAACAAGCGAGGAAATAAACTCCTACGAGAGAGTTTATAGAGAATCTTTAAAAGAAATTTTACAAATGATTGATTATGAAGAAGTAACTAACGGTGGGGGATTAAAAAACTATATGGATCTAAAGGAAAGCTATGAAGAACTTAGTTGATTTTCATGTTCATATTGATTATTACCCAAATTACAAAACAATTTATGATTTCTATACTAATCAAAAGATCTATGCACTGTTTGTTACGAACTTTCCAGAAGTCTTTAAAAAGGCTATGGATACTTTTCCAGAATCAAAGTACGTCAAAATAGCATTAGGTTATCATCCAGAAATGATCAACATACGGCCATTCAAAAAAAAGGCTTTTGATGAATACCTCGATGAAACTAAGTATATAGGTGAAGTCGGACTGGACTTTTCCAAAGACCATATTAAGAATCGGGATGAACAAATTAAAATTTTTCGCCATATTTGTCGTAAAACCGCTGATACGAATAAAATAATGTCTGTTCATTCACGAAATGCAGAAATGGATGTTTTAGCAAACTTAAAGGAGTTTGGAATTAAGCATGCCGTTTTTCATTGGTATACTGGGAGCATAAAAAACCTACAGGAAGTTATTGAATCAAATTATTATTTATCTCTTAATCCATCAATGCTAAAGACAAAAAAGGGAAAGGAGATAGTTCAAAGTATACCTTTGCGACAAATTTTGATTGAGACTGATGGACCGTATAGTAAATATAATAATCGTCAGATTGTACCAGATGATATTCCTTCAATTTATCGTGATTTTGAATTCTTTTTAGGAATTGAAAATTTAAAAGAAATCGTTTTTGAAAATCTGAATAAATTGCTTATAAATCAACAAAAAAGATTTTAGACAATACTGTACTATCTCGGTTAACGTATTACGAAAACGTGTCTTTCCAGAATGTTTATACAATCATGACATACCAAATTAGAATGCGAATACGCAAGCAGGAGGCTACATTGTGACTAATATAAAGATTCAAGAACCTTTTAAATTTCTGAAACATTCTGAGGGGGCGGAAAAGTGGCACAAATCATTTGAAAAAATGTGTTCTGAAATTCTTCATGTTGAGCACAGCAATGATACAGTGATAAGAATTGATGGATCAGGTGGGGATGATGGAATCGATGTATTGGTTAAAGGTTCCGACACTAAAATGTCTATATATCAATGCAAGTTTTATACTGATACCTTTCATAAAGAAAAAATCTCTTCTTCCTTTTTGACTGCTCATAAAAAAAATAAGAACGATAACTTCAAACAATGGGTTTTAGTAATACCAAAGACACTGACTAACAATGAACGACTTTGGTGGGATGAATTTACTCAAGAACATAAAGACAAAGATATTGAATTTATAATATGGGATGAAGACAAGATAGTTTATCTGTTGAAGAAAAATCGTTTATATGATTCATATTTTTTGAATGAGAATGAACTTGAAGAACGCAGAAGATCTGAAGAGATGATTGCTGAGTGGAAAGAGGAAAGAAACTTATTTGAAGAAACCTCTTTTTATTTAAAAGCATATGATGTGTTTAAACGAAACAATATTTTATTTGTAAGCGGGCAATCCCAATCAGGAAAGACATCAATAGCGAGAAGCATATGTTGCTCGACAATAGAGGAAGACGAGCAACTCATAGTGTTACCTCTAACATTAAATAAGTTTAAAGATTATTATGATTCGTACAGAATAAAGAGGATATATCTATTCGATAATGCATTCGGTGAAAGAGAGGTGAAGAAAGAAAGATTTAGTGAAATAGACGAAGAAATGATTTCTTATTTAAACAAGGCTATTAGAGCGGGTTCTAAAGTTATTTTTACAAGTAGAGATTACATATTTAAAGAAGTTATAGATGGTGAAATATTAATAGGTTATTTCGACAAATTTCCGCAAATATTCAATAAACGAAATATTGTAAATATAGAAGATTACTCGCATATGGAAAAGAAAAATATTCTACTAAAACATGTTAACGCAAGCGATATGGAAGAACAAAAAAAACTTGTACTAAAAATCTATCTAAATAAAATTATTCATTTAGGAGAATTCACTCCTGAACTTATTCGAAGACTTGTAGATAATCATTTAAACGAAAATATCGAATTTAGTTGGTCAGGTATAGAATATTATTTTAAAAATCCGATTGCGTACATTATAACTTTGTTCAACGATCTTGAAAAAGATAAAAAAACAGCATTATTATTAATGCTTTTGAATGAAGGACAATTGCCGACACTTTTAGATGATGATTTTTTGAAAGGTAAAATAGAAATAATTCAGAAAAATGTTGATTCTTCAAGAATAAAAAATGCCTTAACTCATATACCGAGCAGTTTGATTAAACGAGAAATTATATCAAGCCAGACAGTTTGGAAGTTTCATCATCCAAGTATCGAAGAAGCTTTAGTTGAAAAGCTTGTGAATAATGTGAAGAAGAACGATCAGCAAATCGAACTTTTTTTGAAAGTTGCAGACTTTAGAACTTTAATTGATAATATAACAGTTGATCCTTCTAATGAGAATAGAATTTTTATTTCCAAAGAACTCTGGGGAAATATGTCTAAAAGGTTATTTGGAACTATAGGTAATACAAAAGCCAACTATGATTATTTCAAAGATAGCTATATTTTCAGAAAAGAAGATCTCGCAAGATTTTTTGCTGAGCAAACAAATGATGACTTTTTAGAATGGTTTAATGATGAATATAGCGATAGCCCTCAAGTATGGAAAGATCTTGTTTCAAAAAGCATATTTAATCAACTGCATAGCATAGGTTCGTACAAATTAGCTTACAGGTTGGATGAACTTGGCTTCCTTTCGTTAGATGTGAAACATGAAGTAATTGCAAATATTGAGGAAGTTGCAAGAGGAACTTTTGATGTAACTTTCTTAAAAGAAAACGATATGCAAAAATTCATAGGAGAAGAAAAAGCATTTGAGCTTCTTCAATACTATAAACATGAAGGTATAGCCTTAGCAGAAGCAGAAATGGATGGACTTTTCAACGATGATATTGACTTGAGTGGAGATTTAGAAGAAGCACTTGATTCTCATTTTGCGTCATGGCGCTCTTCAGTTGAATTATTGAGAGATAAGTTAAGCGAAGAAGGCTTATTAAAATCTGATTTAGATTGTGAATTTGAAAATTTGTTCGCTCAAGTAGAGGAATGGAAAGACGAAATTATACAAAATCATGAAATAGAGACTGAAGAAGAGTGTGGTCTTCGTGATGAAGTGCTAACAGAGTTTGTTCGTAAAGCAATTTATATTTCTTCGGAAAGTGATCTTGTACAACTGTTAAAAGAGTTGATAGATAAAATGGTAACCGATCTTTATTATAGTTATGAGGATGTAGTAATATATGTTGGTCAAGTTTTGAATTTAGAAGACATACAAGGTCATAGTGTAATAATAAATCTTAAAAAAGCTTTAATTCAATATGTAGAGAACAATGCTCATGATAATATTTAAGTAAGTAAAACCAATATCTACTTTTTAACAAATAAATAATTCCTGTCGATTTTCAATAAAACTGTCCAGGAATAAAAATTAGCATCCACAAGAAGACCAAAGACTGGAGAAGATCGATTCTTTCCTCGATCCATTTCCCAGTCTTTTGTCGTTGCTGTAGAACATAATGCAGGATTTTCAACCTGTTTCTCGAATAATTACTCCATCAGTAACCCAAGCAGCTCAAGGGTTCAGAGGTTGTGGGAGGTCTTTACTCAAGCTTTTACTCAAGCCATTGCCCTGGTTTTTGAGAACCTGATCCCAGTGTTCCCCTGACATTTTCCCAGTCTTTTCAGACACTAATTTTTATTCGTTTTCGTTCACAATTGAACCAGTTTTCTTCCAGTTTTCTGCTCTTGTAACCTGACATGACGGGACACGAATTATTATCTCGAAAATGAAGGGGAAGCCTTGTGGGGAAAGGGATTGAGGCATGTTGTATGAGGGAAACATTTGGGACAGGAATTATTATGTTTTTACAGGGATAAATTGTCACCGTTTGTAACGTAGTTTTCTCACACTAAATCCAGTCCTGATGATCAAGATAATCTTGATCATCAGGACTTTTTTATAATCCTGCAACAGTATTGGCTGCATATTAGGCTGGTCATTTCCATTCTCAATACTTATACATTCTTTAGAAATTACTGTTTTCCGAGTATTCATCTGTCATTCTTTTTTACGACAAATATATACGAATGTTGGAGGGAAAGTGTAAGGCACAAATTCAATTTTCTCAATAAGTAGTTGTTTAGCCCATTTTTTTTTCATGTGCAGCGAGTGCTGATATGCAACTAAAATTCCGCCTGGTTTAAGTGACTTAACAATCTGATGTAGGATTTTGTCACGCATTTCAGTTGAAAAATTAAAAAATGGTAATCCGCAAATTATGCAATCTAACTCACGGATGCCTTCCTGATTCAATTTCTTGAGTAAGTAGCTGGCGTTGGAATGGAAAATGCATTCCGGATAAATTGCTTTTAAGTGTTCTCTCATTTTTTTATTCCGCTCAAACAAAAGCACTTTTGTAGAATTCGTTAATTGTGATGTCATGAGATGTGTAATAGCACCTGTACCAGCTCCAAGCTCTGCAACGGCATTTACATTATGCCATAGTACAGACTGGACTATTTTATTGGCTAATAATTGCGAACTGGGTAGAATATTTCCTACCCGCTTTGGATCTTTGAGGAAGCCTTGTAAGAAAAGTAAGTATTCAGACATAATCAATTAGCAATCCTCTCCGAAAGGCAATCTCAGTTGGAATGTGAAGACGTCATGAGTGTGTTTAAGCGTTAAAGTACCCTTGTGCAACTCAGCAATATTCCTAGCTATCGAAAGACCAAGTCCTGCTCCGGTTTGAATTCCCTGACTTTTTCTTGAGTGGTCAACCTTATAAAATCGGTCAAATAGACGGTTTTCTTGATCCTGTGAGAGGGGAGTTCCTTTATTTTCAATCTCAATGGTACAGTGTTCAGGATCGGTTGTAATTCGTATGCTAATGCTTCCCGGGCTGATGGAATATTTTAAGGCGTTCATAAGTAGATTATCTATGGCTCTGGCTATTTTCTCACTGTCGATTAAGGTGATGATTGGACTCTTATCTATATCTTTTATAAGGTGGACATTGTTTTCTTGAGCGATCGGTTCGAATTCGAATAACAATTGATTCAAAAGCTGCGACAAATCGATTCTCTCCAGATTTAAACGGGAATCCACCGAATTAAGTCGGGTATATTCAAACAAATCATCGAGGAGTTTCTTCAAATGAAGCGCCTTGTTATAGGTGTTTTGAATAAAACGTGTGTATTCTTTTTTATCTTGGTACGATTCTGTACGTAAAAGCTCAATATACCCGATAATACTTGTAAGAGGGGTACGTAAGTCGTGTGAAATCCCCGTGATCATCTCCATCTTGGATTTTTCTATTTCGCGTTCCTTGATGATCTGTTGCTCTAAGCGCTCTGCCATCCGGTTGATGTTCAAAGCCACCAGTCCTAGTTCATCTTGGCGCACAACATTTACCCGATAACTCAAATTACCTTCGGATATAATCTGAAGTCCTTGTTCCAGCACAATTAAATCTTTGACGATTCGCCGGGTCAATGTAAAAAATGTAATAACGAATATAATGAAAAACATCGGAGTAAGAAGGTAGGCAAGAAAATTGAACACCCAATCCAATTTTGTTGCATTTCTAAAATGAAAGAACAAGATGCTAAGTGAGGTATTTATCGCAATGGTAATTATGAAACTCAACACCATCCTGATTAAGATATTGGATTGAATGCGTTTATTTATTTGTAGATTTCGTATGATTTTAATCAACTTTGTAACCAACTCCCCAGACTGTCTTAATATACAGAGGTTCTCTTGGATTTTCCTCTAATTTTTCTCTTAAGTTACGAATATGAACCATTACGGTATTGTCAGAATATCCGTAAGGCTCTTTCCATACACTCTCGTAAATTTGCTCCGAACTATAAACTTGCCCAGGCCGGCTTGCAAGCAGGGTTAAAATCGCAAACTCTAGTGGAGTTAATGAAACTTCAATTCCATTTAACTTTACGGAATGTTTATTTTTATCTATGATCAGGTTTTTAATTATAAGCAGAGAGTTGAATTCTTCCTTTCCAATTAAGGACTGACGCCGTAACTGAGCTTTTACACGGGCCAGTAGTTCCAGTGGATTAAACGGTTTGATCATGTAATCGTCTGCCCCGGTAGTTAGACCTGTGATTTTATCAATGTCCTCTTGCTTGGCTGAGAGCATAATAAGTGGGATATTTGATATTTCCCTAATTTTGAGACAGGCTGTGATACCGTCCATTTGAGGCATCATGACATCCAGGATAACTAATTGAATGGAAGTTGTTTGTATTGTACTCAATGCCTCTTGACCATCTGCAGCTTCAAGCACTTGGTAACCTTCATTTCTTAAATAAACATGAATCACATCTCGAATTTCAGAATCATCATCTGCAACAAGAATTGTATTCAATGGACGCTGCCCCTCTTCTATATTTATTTTATTATGTTTCCCTTTTACGACAGACGTAGACGAAAGCGGGAGGGAAATTAAATGGCACATATTTTATTGTATCAATATTAAAATATTCGGAGAGTTGCTTCTTCATTTGAAGTGAATACTGAAAGGCGATAAATAATCCCTCAGGTTTAAGGGATTGGTAGATCTGTTCAACCAATGTATTTCTTAATTCGGGCTCAAAATTGAAAAAGGGCAGCCCACTAAAAATACAATCCAACTGATGAATATGTGAACTTTTAATTGTTTCTACTAAACTAGCAGCATTATGATAA
This sequence comes from Paenibacillus sp. FSL E2-0190, assembly GCF_037992965.1. Lineage (NCBI taxonomy): Bacteria > Bacillati > Bacillota > Bacilli > Caryophanales > Paenibacillaceae > Paenibacillus > Paenibacillus sp. FSL E2-0190. Next base: position 6,048,578 of record NZ_CP150306.1, on the reverse strand, counting down.
CAGGAAAAGTCCGGATAGCTTGTCTTCAGGTTATGCCTCATGGTTTTATCCATCTCAAATAGTAACACTTTCGTTGTACTAGTTACCTTAGTATTGATTACACGGGTGATTGCACCTGTACCTGATCCAAGTTCAGCGACTGCTTTAACTTCATGCCAAGGGGCTTGGTTAACCATGCTGTGTGCCAGAAACCGGGAACTCGGGGTAACACTGCCTACCTGTTTTGGATCATGAATAAAACTTCTTAAAAATAAGAGTTTTTCATTGAAGCTCATTCGGAATTCCTCCATAATTTTAGAATTGATTTAGATGTTTATTAATTTTGATAGGATGTGATCTCCAAAGTACGTTCCTACAAAAAAGAACAGTAAGGTCCAACTTAAAGCACTGGGATATGAAATAAGGGCAAATCGTTTATAGCTTGTACCGCTGAGCCCGATCAACATGGGAATGATGTAACGTACAACTGGAATAAACATGCCGATATACATAGCTGTACGCCCACGTTTTTTTAGAATCTGCTCTGCTTTTTTAAAATGTCTGTTAGCTTCAAATTTGCACTTCAGCTTTTGCCCAAAGAATTTACCTGCAAAGTAGGCAACCGTAAAGGCCGTTAATAGCCCTGATAAAATGCAGAAATAAGTCATCCAGGAATTGATAATCCCCATGTGGCTTAGGGTAGCTCCAGTGAGGATTGTAATTTCATTAGGGATTGGAATTCCAAAAGGGCCTAACGTGAAAGCAAGATAAAAAATCAGATATCCATACTGATTGATTAGCTCTAAGACGGTATTACTGGCCAATATGCCACCTCCTTCGCTTACTTCAATACAGAAATCTTAACTAAAAAAACTGAGGAATTAGGTGGGGGAATTCTAAAGAAATCCTGAAGAGACTTAAAATTCGATAGGATTGGCCAAGTCTCTTATCCATAGGGGGCTAAATTATGATAGAAGAGGGGATCCGTTTCTGCCCTGCAATTTGAAATGTCGTTGATATCAAGGAATTAGTCCCACAGTCACAATAAAAAAGTCCTGAGGATCAAGAAACTCTTGATCCATCAGGACTTTTTACATAATGACCTACCCTTTCATCATCAAACGAAGCGAAACGATGATGAGAAAAACGGCTAATAGCTTTAAAAGCAGCTTGGCAGGAAGGCGTTTTGCCAGGCGTGCGCCAATTTGACCGCCGATAATTGCGCCAGGTGCTAGGGCTAACACCATAAACCATTCAACATTCAATAAAAAGGCATGTGTTGTGGTGCTTACGATAGCTGACAGGAAAATTTGAAGCATAGAAGTTGCAACAGCGATATGGGGGGCAAAGCCGAGAAGTAAGGTCATTGTCGGAACCATAAGACTCCCGCCGCCAATCCCAAATAGGCTTGCTACAAAGCCAACGAGAAAACTGATGATTATGCCGGTAGGCATATGATAAGCATATTCGAAATGAGCCCCGCTATTATCGGAAAAGCTTCGCTTCACGGTTGGTTTGAAAGGCCAATGGATGGGTTTGTTCGGCTTGAACAAGAGCAATAAAGCGACAAGGATTAAGAAAATACCGAAGCTTACGAAAAACATTCTCCCGCCCATTTGCTTGGTAAAGAGTGCACCTATTACTGAACCCGGAATCGAAACGGCGGCGAAGGTGAGCGCTGCTTGATAATCGATTCTCTTCTGCTTTGCGTACACATAAGTACTTGAGATGGAGTTGAAAAGCAGCATCGCCATTGATGTTCCAGCCAGATGTGAAGGCTCCATATCAGGAAAAAGGAAAGCCAACGCAGGCACAACGATGAACCCGCCGCCAAGTCCGACCAATGAACCGGAAATGCCAGCTGCTAGCCCGATGACTAAGAGCAGTAAGTAAGTTAGCACAACAGCATGTTCCTTCCTCTACGTGAATTTTACAATCATTTATCTTACCAGAAAAAACGTCCCGCAAATAAATTGTTTTTTAGCCAATTGCGCTGTTCTGCTGCTAAACGGGGATCATTGTCCATTTGGGACAGGATATCTTTTTTTACAAGTTTGCAGACGGATTGAACAATAGTTTGATCCTGGCTAGCATCTAACCAGAGAATTTCCGCAGACCGGGGATTAGGGGTGTATCGTTGCCAAGCAGGTTGTCCCTCAGCATTAGGATTACCGGTATATAGGAAATGCCGTAAATAGTCCCTCATTAGGGAAGAGAGCATGTTACGCCCAGGCTCGTTATGCTCGGAAATTACATCCGCAGGAAATCTTTCCTGGACACTGGAAAAGTCACCTGTATAGAAGGGGATGTCTGCACCATGCGGGGCACCCATAAGAAAACGGATATAAGGATCGATCACTCCGTCTCTTAACCCCCAGGCGAAGCGGTAAGCATAGATGGGCATCTCCGGAATCGCACTTAATAATATCTCTGTAGTCTGCTCTACATTAAATTCTGCATACAGATCGCTCCCATATTGGACTGCAGCTTCATAGAGCTTCTTTTCTTCCAGATTTCCAGCTAACTCTTCCTTTTGCACTAGGGAGAAGAAATGAGTATCCCATAAAGTGAACTCGGAGAATTCGCTGGCAGTGCTGCCAAGGATGATCGGCAGGGAAGGGTGATCGCGGTTATTTAGATTGTCGAAGCCACCAATAGGAATGACCGTGCCATCTTCGATCAAATGGGGAAAAGCAGCCATCTGAAGCCCCGTCTCACGAATGATTTCGACAAAGTGAAAGGCATTCTGACGATATAGGAAGGCGGAAATCTTATCCGCAGATTGTGTGGAAATCCATTCTCTTGCCTCATCTTGAGTGCTGACCATTCCTGTTTTTATTAATAACTCTGTTAAAATGTCATCTGCTTTTTCTTCGCTTTGCTCCGTAACAGCCGTTGTTAAACCTCCGCTCATAATAAAAAGCTTATGAAAGAGCCCTCTGCCCAGCGGTGAAAGGTAAGCAGCTAATGCATTTCTTGCACCTGCAGACTGGCCCCCTAATGTTATGTTCCCTGGATTTCCCCCAAAGCAAACAATGTTATTGTGCAGCCACTTTAGCGCATGAAGAACATCGAGGAGACCGTAATTTCCTGAGTCATCCAAGGGGTCCCCGGTTCGGAGTGAGGGATGCCGGAAAAATCCCATTGCTCCTAAACGGTAATTCACTGTAACCACTATACTATTTGTCTTACACGCCAATTCTCCACCTTGAAAATCCCGTCCCGAACCCCCAATATTTCCGCCGCCGTGGAGGAAGACGAATACGGGTAAGCCTGCCTCGGCATGATCCGGTCGCCAAATATTCAAAAAGAGGCAATCTTCACTGCCGCCAGGTTCCCCTTGAATGAATTGGACACTGCTATTATTAAAATGGCATGCAGGCAATACACCTGTCCAAGGTTCTATCTCACGCGGTGCTTTCCATCTGAGCTTATCTATGGGAGGTTCCGCATAAGGAATCCCTAACCATGCGATCGCCCCAAGTTCTGGCAGACGTATGCCCTTAAGCTGACCACTGGAGACTGTAATAATTTCTTCCATGGGTTCTCGTGTGCTCATTTATAGTTCCCCTTTCTCCTGCAGATTCTTATGTATTTTTAATTCTCTTTATTATAGTGTTCTGCTATGATGATGAAAAATATATTATTATATATAAAATACATAACTCTAAGGTTATAGAAGAGGTGGTTTCGTTGGATTTACTTTCGCTTCGGTACTTTCAAACGGTTGCAAAGCTTGAGAATATGACCCTGGCAGCCGAAATACTCCAAATCTCACAGCCTGCTATTAGTAAAATGATCAAAAATCTTGAGGGCGAATTAAACGTCAAATTGTTTGATCGCACAGGAAAATACATTCGATTAAATGAATATGGAAAGCGGTTTCTTGTGAAAGTTGATTTAGCCCTACAAACGTTAGAGGAGGGGAAAACAGAGCTATTGGACTTGTCTGAGCGACCGACAGGAACTGTAGTGATTTTTATCCAAGCGGGTTCCTATTTGCTTCCGGATATGATCACATTATTTCGTCAGAAGTACCCGGAAGCTCAATTCAAGCTATTGCAGCAGGATCAGGAGATCTCACGTTATCCGGCTTTTGATTTGTGTATTTCTTCTACTCCGCTCAAGATTCCAGGAACAGTGTCCACACCGGTATTAACGGAAGAAATCCTGCTGGCGGTTCCTAATGAGCACAGGCTCGCAACCCGTAAAAGTGTACGTCTGAATGAACTCGCGGAAGACGGTTTTATCAGTTTGAAAATAGGCAAGCAGCTGCGCGAAACGACGGATTCTCTCTGTCACGCCGCCGGATTTGCTCCGCGTATCATTTATGAATGCGATGAGCCTTCGATGGTACGCAGTCTAGTCCGTTCGGGACTAGGGGTTTCTTTTATCCCCGCTGTAACTTGGGGGGGTTCTCAAGGATCCTCTGTTGTGCTTCTTCCCATTGAAGAACCCATAAGTACCCGCACCATTGAAATCTCATGGTATACCAACCGGTACATGACTAATGTCGCTAAAAAGTTCAAGGCCTTTGTTGAGGATTATTACAAGCAGTTAGAAGAAGAGAAATTAAAAAATGAGTCAACTAACCCTAAGGCTTAATTGACTCATTGTCAGCAACGCTAATCATTTAATCCCTTACCCTCAAGGATTTGCGGGATGAATTTTTCAATTCGGGATACGCGGGTTTTGGATTGTTTCGCTTGAGAAAAATGATAAATATATGCGTTTTGCCGTCCAGGCGTTAAGGCTTCAAAAGCAGTTTTTAAGCCAGGAAGTTCAGCGAATTTAGTCTGAAGCTCTTCAGGAATGAGGTAATCCTCTTTCTTTTTTAATTCGACTTCCAAACCCGCTTTTTCAACTTCTATGGCATTTTGAATGTAGGCTTTCAGAACAGCTTCCATTTCAACGATTTGTTGCACATTCGTAAACCGAATTTGGCGCGCTGCCTGCACATTTTCTGTTTGTTGAATTAGAATCCCATTGGGATCCTGTAACAAGGCACCTTTGTGAAAGAGAAGCGCACAATATTCTTTAAATCCATGAATTAATACTATGTTTTTATCATCAAATGTGTAACATGGATGCATCCACTTATAATCTTCGGTCAGCCCGCAATCAAGCACGATCGTTCTCAACTGCTCATATTCTTCCCGCCATTGTTTCGCTTTACTTAAGAATTTATCAACCCTAGGATTCAATACATTATTTGTCATAAAAAACACCTATCTTCATCAAAATTTTCAATACAATTTTACTGTTTTTTTATGGAATGTACAGTCGGAATCTTCTGAGAATGGGCAACCTATGTTGTCTCCCGTTCGATCAGTTGGAACGATAGGGGCTGCAGCTCCATATCCAGTCCAAGCAGGGTTGGAGCCAGCAGAAGAAAGGCGTTCTCCGCCTGTCCCGCAATCGGATTCCGAACAGTGGTAATTCCGAGCGTCTGCGACAGCTCCGAATTATCAAAACCAACGATGGCTAGATCACGGGGCACATCCAGCTGCTGTCTACGTGCTTCGCTCAGAACGCCCACCGCCACCAAATCATTGGAGCACAGAATAGCATCCGGCTGATCGGGTTGTCCAATTAGGGTTCGCACCAATTGCTCTCCGTCACGGATTCCATAAATCGTGGAGTAATACCATTTCTCAACGATGGGAAGATTATATTTGGTCATGATTTGCTCATAAGCTAGTCGTCTACTCTGGGTATTTATGCTGCTTGGGCGGCCAAAAGCATTAGCGATACGCGTATAACCCCGCTCTATCAAATGCTCTAGAGCGAGTGCATATCCATCATATTGGTTCATGGCAACTGACGGTATTTCAGGATGGTCCATGCGTTGCCAAGACACAATCGGGCCGTATTTGCAGTAGGAAGTTATGACATTTTTATCGTTAACAGCGGTCAGAATAAGCAGAGCGTCGACTCTTTTTTGTTTGAGATCCTCGAAGGCCTGAAGTTCCTTTTGTTTATCACCGCCGGTGGTATAAATAATCGTCTGATACCCGTAACGGCCGGAAATTTCGACGAAGCTGTTCATGAAGCACAAAATAAGCTCGTTGAGGTCTAAGGTAATCATGCCGATTTGCTGGGTTTGGCCTTTGGATAAAGATATGGCATTCCGATTGGGAACATAGTCCGTCTCTTTCATAATGGCGAGAATTTTCTCCCTAGTTTCCTTGCTGACATGGGGAGAATCGTTCAGGACTCGGGATACCGTAGCTTTGGAAAAGCCCGACAGGTTAGCAATTTCGTCAAGTGTGGACATCGGCTTATCTCCTTTGCAAGATTAATCCTTGACATGTAACGCGTTCCAAGGTTTAGGATTCGGATTAGAGCAGTAAACCTATACTATCACAATAGCAAAGGCGGGAAGAAATATGAACTTACAATTTCCAGAAGGATTCCTATGGGGTGGGGCTGTAGCCGCTAACCAGCTTGAAGGGGCATATCAGGATGATGGCAAAGGCTGGTCTACCCAAGATGTCATGCCGCATGGCATTAAGTCTGCGCCTACAGAAGTTCCTACCGACGATAACATGAAGTTGATTGGTATCGATTTCTATCACCGATATAAAGAAGATATTAAGCTGTTTGCGGAAATGGGCTTTAAAGTATTCCGGACGTCTATTGCCTGGTCCCGGATTTTCCCGAAAGGGGACGAGCTGGAGCCGAATGAACAGGGCTTGCAGTTCTACGACGACCTGTTCGACGAGTGTCATAAATACGGCATCGAACCGCTAGTTACGATCTCCCATTATGAGACCCCGCTGCATTTGGCACGAGAGTATGATGGATGGGTTAACCGTAAGATGGTGGAATTTTACGAGCGTTATGTGAGAACGATCTTTAATCGTTACAAGAACAAGGTCAAATACTGGCTGACCTTTAATGAGATCAATTCTATCCTAGAGTTCCCATTTATGAGTGGCGGAATAAATACTCCATTGGAAAAATTGAGTAAGCAGGATCTGTATCAGGCCATTCACCATGAGTTCATTGCAAGTGCTTTGGCGGTAAAAATCGGTCATGAGATCAATCCTGATTTCAAAATAGGCTGCATGGTGCTGAGCATGCCAATTTATCCGCTCACTCCGCATCCGGACGACTTGATCAAGGCGATGCAAAGTGATCACAAAAATATGTTTTTTGCGGATGTTCATAGCAGAGGTTATTATCCAGGCTATATGAAACGGTTCTTTAAGGAAAATGGAATTCACATTCATTTCGAGCCAGGGGACGAGGAAATTCTAAAGCATACCGTGGATTTCATATCGTTCAGTTACTATATGAGCACATGTGAAACGGCTGATCCGGAGAAACAGATCAGAGGAGAAGGAAACCTGCTGGGCGGGGTACCGAATCCGTATCTGGAAGCGAGCGAATGGGGTTGGCAGATCGATCCGCAGGGCTTGCGTTATGTGATGAATATGTTCTATGACCGATACCAAAAACCGCTGTTTATCGTGGAAAATGGCCTTGGCGCCGTCGATCAGCTGGTTGTAGACGGGAACGGTGAGAAGATCGTAAACGATGATTACCGGATCAATTATTTGCAAGATCATTTGGTTCAAGTAGCGGAAGCTATTGCTGATGGCGTAGAAGTTATGGGATACACAAGCTGGGGCTGCATTGACTTGGTTAGCGCAACAAGCGCCGAGCTGAAGAAACGTTATGGTTTCATTTATGTAGATCGTCATGATGATGGTTCAGGTACACTGGAGAGATACCGTAAGAAGTCCTTCCACTGGTACAAAGAAGTAATTGAATCCAACGGACAAAGCCTGTTCTAAAAAAAAAGTCCTGATAATCAAGTTATTCTTGATTTATCAGGGTCTTTTTTTGTTATCCAATATTATACAGGCTCTGGTTTATTGTTGACATCATTAATTGAACATGTTAATTTGTAAATAATAAATTAATCGGATATCAGGATTGCTACTGCATAGCAGGCAAAACCTAAGTTTCATTTATGATTACGGGGATAATCTCTCTCGTACATAGATGTGATTTAGGTTTTTTTGTGTTCCCTGATATCGGTGATTAATTGATCTGTTACAAAGGGGTGTATAAAAATGAGTTATGAACAGCTAAGTAAAGACATTATCCAATCTGTCGGTGGGGAGAAAAATATTAACAATGTGATTCATTGTGCCACGCGACTAAGATTCACACTTAACGATGAGCAAAAAGCTGATAAAGAAAATTTGGAAAAAATGAAAGGGATTATTGGGGTAGTTAGCAAAGGGGGACAGTTTCAAGTTATAGTGGGTACCCATGTTGCTGATGTGTATAAAGAAATTGCCAAATCCATATCCCCTAACAGTGACTCTGGCGAGAACAAGGTAAAGAAACCTATAGGGACTCTGATTTTTGATGTTATTTCTAGAAGCTTTTCGCCTCTGATTGGTGCTTTAGCAGGTGCGGGTATGTTGAAAGCGCTATTAACCGTACTTGCATCGTTACATGTTCTAAGTGCGGATAGTGAAACTTACAAAGTATTAGCCGGCGCTAGTAATGCTGTGTTTTATTTTCTACCCATTTTCTTAGGAATTACGTTATCGATTAGGCTGGGTGTTAATGCTTATGTGGGTGGTAGTATCGGTGCGGCTTTACTTGAACCTAATATTACGGGATTAGCAAGTGTTGAATCTCCACATTTTTTAGGTATTCCTTTAGTAATTTCGGACTATTCATCAAGCGTGTTTCCGATTTTTATCGCCATCTGTATATACGCTTTATTGGATAAGCAGCTAAGAAAGTTTATACACAAGGATTTGCAGATGTTCTTGGTCCCTATGCTATGTTTGATTGTGATTGTTCCGTTAACTATTTTGGCTTTCGGACCGTTTGGCGTGAATGTAGGGAATTTAATTGGAGACGCTATTTTGTTCCTCAGTACGAAAAGCGGTATTGTTACAGGGGCAATTGTGGGAATAGCTTGGACGTATTTGACTGTACTCGGATTGCACTGGGGACTTGTGCCAATTATTCTTGAGAACATTGCTAAGGGTGGAGATCCGATATATGCAATGGCCGGCATGGCCATCTTCGCGCAGCTGGGTGTGGCGTTGGGTATCTTCCTGAAAACAAAGGACAAACAGTTGAAAACATTGGCCGGCAGTACATTTATACCAGGCGCGCTTTCAGGTGTAACAGAACCTATTATTTACGGTTTGCTGACTCGTTACAAACGGACTTTCATTTATGTAACCATTGCCGGCGGTGTAGGTGGAGCACTTAGTGGTCTTTTCAAAGTGAAGATGGAAGTCTTCGCATTTGTGAGCGTATTAAGTCTTCCCGCATTCTCTCCGCTGGTCGTTCAAGCGATTATAGCAGGTGTGACCATTGTATTGGCTATGGTAATTACCATGGTATTTGGTTATGAAGATAAAAAGAAAGTGAATATTGTAGAAGAAAAAACGAATACTGAAAAAAGCGAGGTTATCCTCCCTCACGCCGTTAAAAGTTCAACCGTTGTAAGCCCTCTGGCTGGTAACGTAATCCCGTTAACCTCAGTAGATGATGCTGCCTTTGCTTCTGAAGCAATGGGCAAGGGGATTGCAATTGAACCCACAGAAGGTAAGCTTTATTCACCGGTAAGTGGAGTTGTATCCACTATTTTCAGAACAGGTCATTGTATTGCGGTAGTATCGGATGAGGGTGTTGAGGTCTTGATTCATATCGGTATAGAAACCGTGAAGCTAAAAGGTAAATACTTTGATGTGAAGGTGCAAGAAGGAGCAACCGTTAAACAGGGTGATCTATTGATTGAGTTTGATTTTGAACAAATAAAAAATGAAGGTTATCAATGCACAACACCGATAATTATTACCAATACGGCTAATTATAGTGATGTGATTGGTACCAATAAAACAGTTATTACACCGGGCGAAGATTTGCTGACTGTTGTAGTGTGATCTATTGAAGAGTCATAAGGTATGAATGGAATCGATCTCTTAGTACTGCTACTTAGAGATCGATTTTTTATTATAGAATACTATAAAAAAGTGCTAGCTTCGTAAGATGAAAAGGTAAGGAGCTGTAATATGCGGATCGAAAAAGTGTTAAACAACAATGTTGTTACTGTCATAGATGACCAAAATTTTGAACTAGTAGTTATGGGAAGAGGACTGGCCTTTAAGAAAAAACGTGGAGACTTTTTAGAAGAAGATAAAATTGAAAAGATATTCACTTTAAGTAATCAAAAACTTTCAGATAAGCTAAAAACGCTGCTTTCCGAGATTCCAATCGAGCACATGGAGCTCTCAGAAGAGATTATTAACTTCGCCAAACTGCAGCTCGGTAAAATGCTGGATGACAGTATTTATGTTAGTCTGACAGATCATATCAGTTTTGCGCTGGAGAGATTCTCAAAAGGGATGAAGATTAAAAACGCCATGCTTTGGGAAATCAAAAAATTCTATAAAGAAGAATATGAGGTTGGGAAAGCTGCGCTTCAAATTATACATTCCAAGCTCGGAGTCAGACTTCCCGAAGATGAGGCCGGACATATTGCGCTCCATCTGGTGAATGCAGAACTAAATGAAGAGATGCCTAACATGGTGAATATCACCAAGATCATGAACGACATCCTAAATATCGTGAAGCGCCATTTCAGGCTAGAGTACGACGAGGAGTCCCTTGCTTATTACCGTTTTATCACTCATTTGAAATTTTTTGCACAACGTCTCATCAACGGTACTCCACCTCCTGATAATGAGAATGGCTTATTTATTTTGGTAAAGCAGCAGTATAAGGAAGCTTTCGCAAGCGTCGAGAAAATTAAAATCTATATTGATAAAACATATAATCGGGAGTTAACAAATGATGAAATGCTGTATCTGACCATACACATTGAAAGAATTACAAACCAGATCATGGAGTAGGGACGGTTAAGCATTAAATTTTAACTTTGACTTTCGGGAGAATCGCGTATAAGATTACTAATATGTTTTCTGTGATAATCATTATCAATAGATTGATAACGGTTATCATGGAATCAACTTCGAACGTTGAATCCAGGGGGATAAAGCAAATGCACAAAAGGTTAATTAGTTTATTTATGGTTATTGCTATTATATTGGTCGTATCAGGCTGTGGTACTAACCAAAAGAACAATTCAACATCGAACGCGGGAGCAACTGATAAACCAGCTGCTGAAAACGCGGGCAGTGAATCTACAAGCGGTCCTATTGTATTAAAGGATTCTAAAGGTGAGATTACGCTGGACAAACCTGCGCAAAGAGTTGTGGTATTGGAATGGACCTTTACGGAGGATGTTATTGCACTGGGAGTGCAGCCAGTAGGTAACGCAGATAACGAAAACTATAAGCTGTATGTGACTTCTGAAGCACCACTTGATGCAAACGTGACTGATGTTGGTTCCCGTGACGAGCCAGATCTGGAGACAATTGCTTCATTAAAGCCTGATCTGATTATTGCCAATACGGGTGGGCATGAAGGAATCTATGATCAACTTAAAAGTATCGCTCCAACATTGATTTTCGGCTTGTATCCGAATGAAGGAGAAGGTAATCAGTACACACTGATGGAAGATACTTTCAAAACAATTGCAGCGGCAGTAGGTAAAACAGCAGAAGCCGATAAGGTTCTTGCTGATTTGGATGCACATTATGCAGATGCAAAAGCAAAGCTGGCTGATGCAGGCAAAGAAGGCTTGAACTATGTACTGACACAAGCATACAGCTACCAGAATGCAGCAACGATGCGTCTTTTTACAGATAATTCACTTGCGGTACAAACTTTGGATCGGATCGGTCTGAAAAACGACTGGAAACCTGAAAATTTCGAAGTTTACGGATTCAGCACCTCTACAGTTGAAGCATTGCCTGCGGTTCAGGATACAAATCTGATCTATATCGTCCAAGAGGATGATAATATTTTCACGAAAGAACTGAAGGATAATTCCGTTTGGAATGGCCTTAACTTTGTGAAAGAGAATCGCACCTTCGGATTGAGCAGTACTACTTGGGTGTTCGGCGGTCCGATCTCCTCCAAAGTTATCGTGGATGAAGTTGTAAATACATTAACGAAATGAGTGCGGTTATGAACGAAAAGAGTAGCAAAGAAGCCTCTATCGGCATGAACTGGCGGATCATTGGAATATTTGGGGGCGGCTTTGCCGTCCTCTTCATTCTGTTCGTTTTAAGTTTGGGCTTTGGGGAAGCCAAGATCCCTGCAGCTACTGTAATAGATGGCTTGCTGAATCGCCAAGATATAATGGAACATAATCTGCTCTGGGATATCCGCATGCCACGTACAGTTATTGGTCTGCTGGCCGGGGCTGCTCTGGCTGTGGCTGGGGCATTATTGCAAACTATAACGAAGAACCCGCTTGCTTCCTCAGATACACTTGGGATTAATGCCGGGGCATACTTTATGGTCGTGCTTGGTATGGTAGCTTTTCCTGCTTTGCAGCATGAGTTTCCATTTTTGTTGGCAGTTGCAGGGGGACTGCTTGCTGCTTTAGCCGCTTATTTATTGAGTGGAGGCAAGGCGGCCACACCTGTTCGGCTGGCTTTGTCAGGTATGATCGTCTCCATGGTGCTCGGAGCGTTTACATCGGCCATACATATTTTTAAAAGAACAGAAACACAAAATCTGTTTTTATGGGGTTCAGGTTCCCTAATCCAGTTGGATTGGGACGGTGTTATATATGCCTGGCCTTTTGTCGTAGTGCTGCTATTGGCAGCGATATTTGCCGGCAGACAATTTGATGCGCTGGAGCTCGATGAGTCAACCGCTCGTTCACTTGGACAGCGAGTAGGGTTAATTCGGGCGACAGGACTTGGCCTATCGGTATTAATGGCTGCGGTTGTAGTCAGCGTGGTCGGACCGATTGGCTTCGTCGGCTTAGTGGCTCCCCATCTTGTCCGGCTTAGTGGAATTCGCAAGCATCGCCTGCTCATTCCTGCAAGCGCGTTGTGGGGAGCCTTGCTCATCACGGCAGCGGATACGCTAGCGCGTGTAGTGCGAAGCAGTGTGGGTGAAATGCCTGTTGGTGCAGTTATGGCGATTATTGGAGCCCCGTGGCTCATTTGGCTGGTACTCACCAAGATGAAAAATATATCGGGCTCAGGCGCTGGCCAATCATCGATGAGTATCGGTGGGGCGGGACTGCGTCTGCGCTTTGTGCCGACGGCTATAGTTATGACTGTGCTGCTGATTGCTATTATCCTGGTAAGCTTATCATTTGGGGGAACAAAAATACCGATCAGCGAATTGCTGAGCAGTCTGTTCCATAGGGGGGATCAATCCTATTCCGTCCTGCTGAATTTACGGCTTCCCCGTACACTCGTAGCGGCTGCAGGAGGGATCGCACTTGCAATCAGTGGTGTACTGATTCAGAGTGCTGTTCGAAATCCACTGGCAGATGCCTCTATTATTGGTGTGACCTCAGGGGCTGGCTTTGGTGCTTTGGCCGTAATGACCGTTTGGCCAGCATTGACGGTATTTGCAGTTCCGCTTGCCGCAATCGTGGGTGGGGCACTGGCTGCAGCTTTTGTCTTTTTTATGGCCTGGCGCAGGTCCTTGAATCCATCGGTTCTGATCTTGCTTGGAATTGCAGTTTCTGCTATTGCCTCTGCCGGAATCCAGGTCATGATCGTCAAAGGAAGTTTATGGAGCAGTAGCTCCTTAATTTGGTTAACGGGTTCGACTTATGGACGAAGCTGGAATCAATTTTACATCCTATTTGCATTCCTGCTTGTACTTGTTCCGATTGCATACTATTTGGGCCGAAAATGCGATTTGTTGGCATTTGGTGACGAGAGTTCAACAGGATTGGGCTTGCCGGTTCGAGGAACGCGGCTTTGGGCTATGATTATCGGCGTTTTGCTTGCAGCGGGAGCCGTTGCAAGTGTGGGAACAATTGGCTTTCTCGGACTCATGGCGCCGCATGCGGTGCGGATGATGATTGGTCATCATACGAGACGCTCGATTGTTTTGTCAGGATTACTTGGCGGCTTGATGCTCGTCATTGCCGATACGCTCGGAAGAACCATAATGGCGCCGAAAGAAATCCCTTCAGGCCTTATTATTATGCTGATTGGGGCTCCGTATTTCTTGTTTTTAATGTACCGGTCACAGGTTAGAAAAGTGTAGATTTTGTTATAAGAAAAAATCAGGGGGTGCCCCATCAGCCGTAAAATGGCTGCTGGGCACCCCCTGATTAATTAGAGCTTGCTCCATCAAGAACGCCTCAAACATCGTTTCATCTGTTTAAAATTCCCCTTCCTTACGCTACAGCTATCGGACACAGATGACCTTAAACGCAGCTTTATTTCGCATTTGAAGTGACAACGGACCGCATAGTCGCTATTGGCATGAAAAGCACCCGATTTGCCCTTCTTCCTATGAAATAACGTCATTGGAGTCCGAAACCAAGCTCCAAAGGCTAAAAATGCGCATATAACGTCATCTGATTCCGTAGGCCTCAACGAATGATGACAATTTATTGGTGCAGGCCACCAACGCCCATAAACAAAAAGCAGCGATTCTCCCATACCGGGGAAAGCTGCTTTTTTAATTGGATATTATCGATTTGTGAACAATTATTTAACTATTATTCTTAATTTTGTATATTTCCATTTGCTAGTTTATACTTTAATCTTATGCTGTAGAATTTTGGAAATAAGGAGTGGGATTATGTGAGGCTCTTCGACAGAAAAGGTGTACAAGACGACAGCAAAACTATTAACAACTCTGGCGAATTAAGAATCAACATTTTTTTCTTTAGCACTTTTATTATTTTTTGTGTGATTATCCTACGCCTTGCGGTCTTGCAATTTGTCGAAGGACCTACGTTATCTGAAGCTGAGGCTAATCGGGATACGAAAATAGTGGCATTATCGGCATTGAGAGGGAATATCCTCGCTGCTGATGGTGAGAAATTGGCATACTCAACGCCCGTTCAATCTTTGTACCTTACTTTGGATAAGGAATATACCGCAACAAAAACAGATAAAACTACGAAAAAAGTTACCTTAACTGCTGAGGCAAATAATAAATCAAAGGCGCTCGCCAGCAAGTTAGCAGAAGCCTTCGAAACTTATGGTGATCCTAATGAGAAAAAACTAACCACAGAAGAGATCCTTGAGTCTATGGATTTATATTCAAAAAAACTCTCTGGTTATGTAGCGAGAAGAATTAAATCAGGTTTAACTAAGAAAGAAATCGCTTATTTTTTAGAACACAAAAACGAATATCCAAACCTTGAAGTGATAGAGGAAAGCAGCAGGCATTATGATACCGATACGGTGGCTGTACAAGCTGTTGGCTACGTGAAATTTTTCAAATCCTCTACTAGTTTAGATCTTTATAAGGATGTACTTCAGGCGATGAAAAATAATCAGCACCCTGGACTTAACTATAAAGAGGATGAGCTAGTAGGCTTTGATGGCTTGGAGCTGCAATACCAGAAGGAGCTTCGGGGACAGAATGGTTATAAGGAAGTTTCTGTAGATCCGCAGAATATGGCAGAAAAAATTGTGAGTATTGAACCCCCGGTCAAAGGAAGCACTATCTGGACGACCCTTAATAAAAAAATTCAGCTGAAGACCGAAGAAGCCATTAAAGATCAGATTCAGTGGTTGCATTCACACACCGTTCAGGGAGAAACACATCCTGATGCTCTAACAGGTTACGCTGTAGCCATGGAAGTGGATACAGGTAATGTTATTGCTATGGCAAGTATGCCTGACTATGATACCAACAGCTGGGCTACGGGTTCGATCTCTCCAGAGGTGTATAAAAAAATTGAAAAGCATTACCAAAATGGAACAATAACTCCATACTCATCGGGAAGATCAGGGCATAATTTTGAATCTACTGTGCTGCTCGGTTCGACCATAAAACCATTGAGTGTGTTAATTGGCTTAAAAGAGGGCTTTATAAGTACTTCTTCTACCTATCAAGATAAAGGGATCACCTCATTTGGTAGAGAAGGACATGAGACTAATGTAAGGAACTCATCCAATCATGTATACGGCTCTTTGTATCCTTATACAGCCATTGAAAAATCTTCAAACGTATATATGGTTGATATGATCGGGAAAAAATTGTATGACAAATACAAGTCTAAGGGCATTGGGGTATGGGACACATATATGAAAGAATTCGGTCTAGGTGTTCCAACAGGGATAGGTTTACCAAGGGAATACTTGGGTGATCTGAATTATAAAGCTGAAGCTAAAGCGGGTTCAGTTCAGTCGGCACTTGTTTATGCTTCTTTTGGGCAGCAGGGACGTTATACCGTTCTTCAGTTGGCGCAATATGCGGCTACACTAGCCAATGAAGGGCAACGAATCAAACCACAGCTAGTAAGCAAGATCACGGACTCCAAAGGTAAAGTTATCAAAGAATTCAAACGGGAAGTGCTTGATGAAGTGACTACTTTCGATAAATCCTATTGGCGGGAGATAAAGAAAGGGATGAACAGTGACGTTAAAAGTGCCTTCGGAGATTTCCCCTATGATTTTGCGCGTAAAACAGGAACTTCACAACAGACGGATAGTAAAAACATAAACCGTGATAACGGAGTGTTTATAGCTTTTGCACCACGTGAAAATCCAAAACTTGCTGTAGCTGTAGTTATTCCTGAAGGCGGATTTGGATCTAGCAGTGCAGCACCTGTAGCGAGAAAAATTTTTGATGCTTATGATTGGGAGTACGGATTGGATGGAATTCCGAAGAAAAATGTGGATAAAAGTATCAGCGAATAACACAAAGGAGAGAGCGCACACTGCGCTTTCTTTTTCTTTTTACAGAGTGGTTTGTGGCGGATCGAAGGAACGGGTTCCAGATTAAAATATTGTAACCATAAAGCGTGAAACTTTTATCCTAGTAGGAGCGTCAAAAGGTTAGGAAAAAAATGTATTCGTCATTCCAGGAGGGTGAATCTGTGAAGAAGTTATGGATTTCTATTTTAGTGGGCTTATTAGTTTTGCCGATGATGTTTCAATCTTCAGTGAAAGCTGCTACTGCGCCCATCAGCATTTTTATTGACGGGGTTCGATTGTCCACAGATCAAGCACCGGTGATGGTAAATGGACGGACGATGGTACCCCTACGGGCAATCTTTGAAGCCTTTAATGCTACCATCAAGTGGAATCAGAAAACACAAACTGTAACTGCAACTAAAGATGATACAACGATTATGTTAAAGATTGGCTCAAAGACAGCCACGATTAACAATAAAGCTGTAACTCTAGATGTGCCGGGACAGAATTTGAAAGGAAGAACGATGGTTCCTACACGGTTTGTAAGTGAGTCATTGGGTCATGATGTGGGTTGGAATCCGAGCACCAAAGTAGTGACCATAACGACTTCCGGCGGTAAAACTGGAACTGTAAATCCGGCATCGAATGTGCAGTTAAAGGATGTAAGTGATAACGGTGACGGCCGTGATCTCCAGGTCAGCTTCACCCAATCTTCTAATGAAGCTCTTGTGGATCATTACCGGGTAATGATTGTAAAGGCTTGGAGCACTTTTAATATCTCATCTGCACAAAAGGTTACATCCGCCAATTATTCTACTGTTTTAGCTACAGGCACTAATCCTACGATTAGAATGACCGCAAATTCAAGGGATGTGGATGGTGACCTCATTAAAGGTAATCAAACCTATGTAGCTTATGTTTTCGCAGTGGGCAAAGGCAATAATACCAGCGCTCTCTCGTATAGTTCTTCGACTATATCGCTTAATACTAATACTGTAGTCGTTGCTCCAAGTAATGTACAAGTAAGTGATGTGAGCGATTATAGTGATGGCCGCGATTTAGCCGTAAGTTTTAATAAGGTATCGGATGAATCCAAGGTGAGTTCTTACCGGATATTTGTAGTCAAAGCTACTAATTATTCTTCTTTTAATTTGGCGGCAGCAAATGCTGTTAGCAGTTCAAATTACACACAGGTCAACAAAACAGGCTCCAATATCACTCAGATCCTATCGTCAGGAGCGAGGGATGTAGATGGAGCCCTCATTAAGACGGGAGTTGGTTACCGTGTGTTTGTTATGGGTGTAGATAGTGGCAGTAATACAGCCAATAATTTATTGTCTGCTGCTTCATCTGCGATTACGCTGTCCTCGGTCAATGTCTCTAATTTAAGTGTAAGCGACGTTAGTGACTTTGGAGATGGCCGTGATTTAAAAGTATCCTTTAACCACGCTACAGATGAAACGTATATTAGCCAGTACCGAATTCTAGTTGTGCCTACAGCTTATTCCAACAACTTTAGTTTATCTGAGGCGAATAATGTCTCCAGCTCTTACTACACAACGGTGAGCACAACAGGATCTAGCACCAGTCAAGTGTTAGCCTCGTCAGCAAGAGACGTGCGTGGTAATTTGATTAAGAATGGAACACCTTACAGAGTGTATGTGTTAACGATTGGAAGCGGGAAGAATTTGGGCACCAACATTCTCTCAACGGAGTCAACATTAATTACGTTGGTTGTCGACTACAATGTGAGTGCTGTCTACAATTTGGATGTAAGCGACGTAAATGATTATGATGATGGCCGTGATTTAAGAGTATCCTTTGACCACGCTACGAATGAAACGTATATTAGCCAGTATCGCATCCTGGTTGTACCTACTTCCTATTACAGCAGCTTCAGTTTATCTGACGCCAATAATGTGTACAGTTCCAACTACACAGCAGTGAGCACAACAGGATCCAGCACCAATCAAGTGTTAACCTCGTCATCAAGGGACGTGCGCGGTAACCTGATAAAGAGTGGAATCAATTACAGAGTATATGTATTAACCGTCGGAAGCGGGAATTACTCGGGCAGCAATGTTCTTTCTTCTGGTTCACCTTTAATTACGTTGAATGTAGATTACAAATTGGCTCCTATTTCGAGCTTGGATGTAAGGGACGTTAATGATTACGAAGACGGCAGGGATTTAAAAGTATCCTTTAACCATGCCACGGATGAAACGTACATTAGCCAGTATCGAATCCTGATTGTACCTACTTCCTATTACAGCAGCTTTAGTTTAACCCAGGCAAATGCGGTTTCTAGCTCCAATTACACAGCGGTAGGCACTTCAGGAAATAACACCAGTCAAGTCTTGGATTCTTCAGCCAGAGATGTAAACGGAAATTTAATAAAGAGTGGAATCAGTTACAGAGTGTATGTGTTGACGATTGGCAGCGGCAAGTACTCAGGCACTAATGTGTTGTCCTCAGAGTCGAATGCCATAACTTTATCCACTAAGCTGCCGGTAACCTCTGTCACCAATGTAACGTACAGTGTGGATGAGGGTAAAATACTAGTAAGTTTCAACCGTTCCTCTAACGAGTCTAACATTTCGGAATATCGAATTCTGGTGGTTCCGTCCAAACAAGGTTTTGGTTCAGCGGAAGCAATTGAGGTGAAATCCTCGTATTATACGTCGATAACGCCTAACGGAACGAATCCTACAATTGTAGCCTCGAGAAGAGATGTTAATGGTGCATTAATTGTTAAGGGTGTTAAATATAAAGTATATGTTCTTGCGGTAGCCAATAATAATGGCGTGCAGAGTGGTGGTCTTTCGGATTCAACGGAAGAGATTGAAATATAAGGATAGGGAATAAAATCATTATAATATAAGGCAAAAAACCTTCATTGAGCACTGGGCTTGATGAAGCGCTTTTTGCCTTGTTTTTTTGTTTTCTATTTTTTATAAAAATAGGGTTGCGATTATACACATTTAAAACATTTGGTTTAACCTATTGGAAGCGCTATAATTGAAAATAATTACATGCTTAAGGAGTCTATCATGAAAAGAGGCAGGATATTCTACAAGATTTTTGTTCCTATTCTGGTGCTGGGAATTGGCCTGGTTATTAGCTTCGGTGGCTATATTTATCTGACGACGATTAATTCGGTAAATGAAAGAGTAGCGGATGATAAACAGAGTTTAATTACTCAAATTAAAAACACCTTGGAACAGAAAATTCAGACCATCGAATACGCTTTTAATACTTACAGTACCACCAGTTCCTTCAGGGAGGTCGTGCAAAATCCGATCACCGAGCAGGATTTTGAGAAGTATCGCGAGATTAATTCCCAGCTTAACTACATTGCCAGCATGGGGATGGATTTTGTTAATTATTCTCTAATCAGTTTGGAGCAGAAATGGCAGATTTCCAATGGTAAGCTTTCACATTTAACGGAAGAAGAGAGCAGGACACTTTATGAGAGCTATATTAATAACCGTAGCCGGGGGTTGTTTTGGGTTAAGACGGATAAGGGTATCCGCTTTGTAAATACCCTGCCGGTATTCTCACAGACCAAACAGGCGATTGCCTTATCTGATATATCCCTTCAGACCTTGCAGAGCACCCTTCAGACCGAAGGAAACACACCGGTGTTTATTCTTAACCGGGAGGGTGAGCTTTTATATGAGTCGGAAACTGGAAAGTCCCTGCTGACTAATAATCAACTTAGCCATATCACTAATGTTGCTGGAGGCGGGGGGCAATTGGGGACGATTGCCATGGAGCGGGCTGATCACCAATCGATAAAAGCTATTTATGCTAAATCTTCTTATAATAATTGGATTTACGTAACTATTTTGGATAAATCAGAAATTTCTGATGCACTAAAGACAACCCGATTTGGGATTGTGATGATGGTACTGCTTATTACGTTGTTGATTGCGGTAGTCGCTTATGTGATCTCTTTGTATTTCACCAAGCCATTCCGGCAGATTCAGCGCCGATTATTGCCTGCCAATGCGGAGCTAGAGCCTAAGAATGAGGTAGACTGGATTATTAATTCGATTGATACCATCTTATCGGAGAAAGAAAGCCTAGAGGGTCTGATTGAGTCTGAGATGCCTAAGTTGGAAACTCAGTTTATTCTAAATCTGTTTCGTAGCCGGATATCCCAAGAAGAGCTTAATCTGGGTTTGCCTCGTTTCGGTTATGAGCTGTCACAGAATTCGGTGTATGCAACGCTGCTAATACAGCTGGATAACTATGGGGAACGGCAGGCTAGCGATAAGGATCTTCTGCTTGTAGCGGTTAACAAACTGGTGGAAGAGCTAATTCCGCAGGAGAAGCGGATGATTCCTATCCTATTAAATGACCGTACACAAGCAACCATCCTGATCTTTGAGGGAGCGAATGAACAGGAGAACCGGAGAATAGCACTGGACTATGCCAAGACAATTATTCGAACAGCTAGAGAGATCCTGAAACTATCCATTAGCGTTGGAATCAGCAATTTTTATGATAATTTATTGTTTAGTAGGGAAGCTTGCGAGATGAGTAAGCAGGCGCTGCATCATCGTTTAAATCTGGGCAAAGAGTCTATCATCTTCTATGAGGATATATCGAAGGTGATCTCGGGTCCAGTTCTACTGCATTATCCGTCTGAGTTTGAGTCCCAGTTATTTGACGCGATTCGGATTGGAGATGAAGAACAAGTCTCCTGTTCTCTGTATCCATTACTCGGGGAAATGATGAAGCACAGTAAGAACCCTTTGAATTTCGAAGTCACATTAATACGTTTCGTCAACAATCTGATTCAGTTGGAGCAGCTGCTGGGTGTAGAGGTTCTGCTGACAGAGGACAATTCTACGTTGTATCACCGATTGTTAGACATCCGTAATCCGGAAGAGATCGAACGCATTTTGGTCAAAGAAGTTATCCATCCGATGGTGACCAGCGTTAAGGAGAAGACAGACCGTCAGTTCCGCCTCTTATCCGATAAAATTGCGGTGATTGTCCGCTCGGAATTTGATCAGGACTTAACGCTAGAATTAATTGGTGATCGTCTCCATTACAGTCCGAACTATTTAAGCAGTATTTTCAAAAAAGAGTACGGGATGACGTTTAGCGAGTATCTGATGAACTATCGTCTGGAAATGGCTAAGAAGTGGCTGGTGGAAACGGATATGACCATTAAAGAGATTGCTGAAAGGCTGCAGTACCATAATCCACAGAACTTTATTCGATCCTTCCGTAAAAAAGAACATGTAACACCAGGTGCATACCGAACCCAGAAACAGGAGAAGTAAGGCGCTGAACACAAACAGCCAGCCCCGGGAGACCGGGGCTGGCTGTTTGTGCAGCTGCAATGTTTTAGCCTTTTACAGAACCCAGCAGGGCTCCTTTGGTGAAGTGTTTTTGTACGAAAGGATAGGCGAGCAGCATTGGAACGGTTGCGACTACGATAACCGCCATTTTGATGGTTTGAGCAGGTGGGATAATATCAACAGAAGCATTATCTCCCTGCATCCCGCTGGCGACGATAACAATTTGGCGCAGCAGGACTTGAATAGGCCACTTAGTGGAGTCTGTCATATATAAAATTGCACTCATATAAGTGTTCCAGTAAGCTACCCCGTAGAACAAGGAGAGGGTCGCGATAGATGGCATCGCCAGCGGAAGCATGATTTTGAAAAATACACCAAAATCATTAGAGCCGTCAATCTTGGCTGATTCCTCTAGCCCTTCCGGCAGCGCCTGGAAGAAGTTACGCATAATGATCAGGTTAAAAGCATTGATCGCAACAGGCATGATCATGGACCAGTAGGAATCGATTAATCCGAAATATTTAACTACCAGGAAAGTAGGGATCATTCCCCCGCTGAAGAGCATGGAGAACACGATTACGAAATTGATGAAATCTCTTCCGTATAGATATTTTCTAGATAATCCATAAGCCATTAAAGAGGTAAGAACCATACTGACAACTGTACCCACTAAGGTTACACCGATGGATACGCCAAGCCCTTTAAAAATAGTAGGCGTTGACAGTATATAACGGTAAGCATCCAAAGAGAATGTCGTCGGGAACAGGATGAAGCTTTTTTCTACTACCTCCTGTGTTGAAGCAAAGGAACTGGCAAACACATTGACAAAGGGTAAAAGACAGGCTAGGGCAATGAGTGTAAGCAGTGTGGTATTTACAATAGTAAACAGCCGGCTACCCATATTTTCTTTTTTAAAAGATGATTGCGACATGCAGATATCCTCCTTGTAATCGTTTCATTGAAACTTTAACAGGGGTCTGTTATTCCGTATATAATCATTAGCTTGGGCTTTGTTTTGGGAGGAAAAAGCGTGATAAGGCATAGATGATCTTTATGTATTGTAGTAATCACTATAAGATGCACGGGCCTGGAAAACCTTATAGCTGTAGGGTTCTCGGAGTATCAGTATCTGATGATTATATACGTAATGGACGAATGATCGTAATCTGGGAATCGTAAAGAAACGCGATCAAGGAGGCC
This sequence comes from Paenibacillus sp. FSL E2-0190, assembly GCF_037992965.1. Lineage (NCBI taxonomy): Bacteria > Bacillati > Bacillota > Bacilli > Caryophanales > Paenibacillaceae > Paenibacillus > Paenibacillus sp. FSL E2-0190. The sequence goes on along the minus strand of NZ_CP150306.1, from coordinate 6,025,333 downwards.
GATCAGGTGAAAGAGGCAAACGTCACCATGCTGAACACGAAAGTTAATCCAGTAAGAAAAAAGCGAACGGGGCCTAGCTGGCTGAGTTTAAAAAGAAACAAGTTATTGTATCTAATGATACTCCCGGGATTTTTGTATTTTGTTATTTTTAAGTACCTGCCTATGGGCGGTCTTATCATTGCATTTCAGGACTATCAGCCGTTTCTGGGTATAGCGGATAGCCCGTGGGTAGGGTTTAAGCATTTCGTCCGATTGTTTACAGAACCTACCTTCTTTATGCTATTGAGTAATACACTTATCCTGTTTGCATTAAACATTTTTATTTTCTTCCCGCTACCTATTATAGTGGCGCTGATGCTTAACGAAGTTCAGCACAAGTTATTTAAGAGCACCATTCAAACGATTATTTATATCCCCCATTTCATGTCATGGGTTATCATCGTCTCCATTTCCTATGTATTTATGAATGTGGATGGAGGGGTGCTGAATGAGATGTTGGCGGCCCTTGGGATGCAGAAGATCAGCTTTTTGACTTCTCCTGAGTGGTTGCGTACCGTGTATATCGGACAGATCATTTGGAAAGAAATTGGTTGGTCAACCATTATTTATTTGGCAGCCATTACCGTAGTGGATACGCAGTTATATGAAGCAGCTGAGATGGATGGAGCGGCAAGATTACGCAAAACATGGCATATCACCTTGCCGGCGATTCGCCCAATCATTATTACCTTGCTTATTCTGAAGATTGGCCACACGCTGGATCTGGGCTTTGAGCATATGTACTTGCTGATCAATTCCTTGAACCGCGAAGTTGGAGAAATTTTCGATACCTATATCTATACAGCTGGTTTAAAGAACGGACAATTGAGTTTCAGTACCACAGTAGGTCTGTTCAAGGGTGTGGTTGGCTTGATTCTCGTTATGCTGTCGAACAAGTTAGCCAAAAAAATCGGCGAAGATGGTGTTTACTAGGCTTCATAGTATGCTGAATTCTTACCTCTGCCTTAAAGGCAGAGGTGGAAGATACAACACAAATACATTAGTAAAAGGGGTAATGTTGATGAATCGCAATTACAAAAAAATTGCAGCCTTAATGTTGTGTAGCGGGTTAGTACTCACTGCATGCGGAGGAGGCAATAACGCGAAGGAGTCAAATTCTTCAAATGAGGGAACGAATTCAACGGCTAAAACTACTGCCGCACCTGCAGATGTGCTAGATGCTAAAGCAAAGATTAGCTGGCTGAACATTTTACAAACGTCTACAACACCAACGGGTCCTATTCTGGATAAAATTGAAGAATTGACGAATACAGAGATTGAATTCTCATGGATTCCGGATCCTTCCAAAGAAGAACGTATTAATACTTCATTAGCATCGAATTCCCTAGCAGACATCGTTACCCTGACTATTCTTGATAACTCTTCTGTACGTAATGCACTGAAGGCCGGTATGTTCTGGGAAGTAAGTCCTTATCTTGATGAGTTCCCGAATTTGGCTAAAATTTCACAGGATACACGTACATCGGCATCGATTGCAGGTAAGCTGTACGGGGTTCCTTTCCAGAAGTCCTTGGCTAGAAACGGCGTTGTTCTCCGTAAAGATTGGCTGGATAAGCTTGGACTGCAGGTTCCAAAAACAACAGATGAGTTGATGGAAGTTGCGAAAGCGTTTACCGAAAAAGACCCTGATGGTAATGGCAAAAAGGATACCACAGGCTTCATGGACCGCAGCGATCTTGTATATGGAGCATTTAAGACATTGGGCTCATACTTTGGAACACCGAACTATTGGAGTGTAGATGATGCGGGTAAAATGACACCAGAGTTCGATACAGAGGCTTATGTCAAGACCATGGATTATATGAAGACTCTTTATGATGGTGGTTATATCAATCAGGATTTTGCTGTGACGGCTAAAACAGATCAGCAGCAGAATTTTGCGCAAGGAAAGGCTGGAATTTATGTGGGTGCCTTGTTTGACAGCAAGAACCTGCTGAATCTGTCTAAAGGCATACAGGATGGTATGGATTTGGTTATGGTTAACGATATCACTTCCACCGGTAATGAAGCGGATCGCGCCATTTGGGCTGGTAATAACGGAATTGGGGGACTGTTGTCTTTCCCGAAATCCGAAGTCAAGGATGAAAATGAATTAAGACGGATCTTGAAATTTGTTAATGATCTTATGAATGAAGATGTCTATGGCTTGATGACTTATGGTATTAAGGATGTCCACTATACAATCGATGGAGAACAAGCGGTTACGATTAAGGATACAGATCTCTGGAAGCAAGAAGTTCAGCCATTTTCGGCATCTCGTCCATTAGAGAATGGATTCATTATCCATGATGCTGATCCACTCAAAGTTGAAGCTGATAAGCTGATCGTTGAGAATGCTAAATATGCTGTACTGAATCCTGCTTACTCTCTGGAATCTGAGACCTATTCTACTCAAGGATCTGAGTTGCAGAAGATTATGACAGATGCCACTTATAAATATATCCTAGGTAAAATTGATTTGGACGGATTTAAAGCTGAGGTTGAAAAGTGGAAGAAATCCGGCGGCAGCAAAATCATTACTGAATATGAAGCTGCTTATAAAGCTGTAAATCCTTAAGAAGTACTACAGACTATATTCTAAGAAAATAGTAGAGGGGTCCTAAATGGGGTGGCTGCGTTTAGGACCATATCTATTCAAACAGGAGGAAAAAATGAAAGACAACAATGCACTTAGGAGTATGGGCTGGGGTGTTCGAATGGCAGATTCGATTATGGAGCGAACGCCAAGATTATATGAGGATAACGGATATCATGGAAAATGGTCTTATGATTATGGAGTCATCTTGAAGGGTTTTGAGCTGCTGTGGAGACAGACCGGGCAGGTTAAATATTATCAATTCATCAAAGATAATATGGATTATTTTATTGAGGAAGACGGCTCTGTGAAGGGATATCGCCTGAGCGAACATAATATTGATCACTTAAATAACGGAAAGATCCTATTTGTGCTCCATAAAGAAACTGGGTTAGCGAAATATAAAATGGCTGCAGATTTATTAAGAAAGCAGATAACAACGCATCCTCGAACCTCAGAAGGTGCGTTTTGGCATAAGAATGTATATCCTTATCAGATTTGGCTGGATGGCTTGTATATGGGCTCTCCTTTCTATCTGGAGTATTTACTTGAGTATGAAGGCGGCAAGGGTTTGGACGATGTGACCCGGCAATTTATTCTGTGCGAGCGTCATACCAAGGATGCTGAGACGGGTCTCCTGTTTCACGCATGGGATGAAAAGCGGGTACAGCCGTGGTGCGATCCTGAAACGGGGTTGTCTCCGAACTTTTGGGGGCGTTCGCTGGGGTGGTATGTGATGGCGCTAGTGGATGTACTCGGCATGCTCCCTAAGGAACACGCGGATTACGAGATCGTGGCACGTATACTGACAGATACGCTGACAGCGCTTCGTCAGGTTCAGGATGCGGATGCTGGAGTATGGTATCAGGTTGTAAACATGGGCGGCCGTAAAGGCAATTATTTGGAGGCTTCCGCCTCTAGCATGATCACCTATGCAATGGCTAAGGGCATTCGGATTGGTGTACTCGATGATAGTTGGTTCGAGACACTTGACCGTGCTTATCAAGGCCTTATTGCTGAATTTGTGCTGGAAACCAAAAATGGCTGGGTTAACCTGAATAAAAACTGCCAGGTCGCTGGACTCGGTGGTGAAGACCGGAGAGATGGTACTTACGCCTATTATATCAGTGAACCGATCGTAACCAATGATCAGAAGGGGCTTGGCGCATTCCTCCTGGCTTGTGGAGAATATGAATATTTGCAGCGTCCCGCCGTGACGAAAGGAAGCGAGTGAAGCACATGTCTATCTACAATATAAACGACTACGGAGCACATCCTAATCGTGCAGAGCCTTCAACGGAAGCGATAGCCAGTGCCATTCATGCGGCAAGCGAGGCAGGGGGAGGAACAGTTTATGTTCCTTCCGGGCACTATCAGACGGGTGCTATCTTCATGAAAAGCAATATTGAGCTGAAGCTCAGTCCTGGAGCTGTGCTTAGCTTCAGCTCTGATCCTAACGATTATCCGGTGGTGGATTCCCGTTGGGAGGGTGTGAAGCAGAACGTCCATGCTTCATGTATTTTTGGAATAAATCTAGAGAATGTATCGGTTACAGGTGCAGGCAAGCTGGATGGAAGGGGCGCACCTTGGTGGGATAAACATCGGAATTCTCCTGATTCACTGCTGTATCCCCGCCCGAAGCTTATCAGCTTCGACAACTGCCGTAGAGTCACGCTCAGAGATCTGACACTCGTGAACTCCCCAAGCTGGACTGTGAATCCTATCTGTTGCCATGATGTTACGATTGATAATCTGTCGATCTATAATCCGGCGGATTCGCCTAATACAGACGGTATTGACCCAGAATCCTGTGTGAATGTCCGCATCAGCAACTGCAATATCGATGTGGGTGATGACTGCATCGCCATTAAAGCAGGGACGGAGGATACGAAGGAGCGGGTTGCCTGCGAGAATATCACGATAACTAACTGCACGATGATTCATGGTCATGGCGGTGTGGTGCTGGGAAGCGAAATGAGCGGAGATATCCGTAATATCGTGATCAGCAATTGCGTGTTCAAGCAGACGGACCGCGGCATTCGGCTGAAGTCCAGACGCGGGCGCGGAGGTGTTGTCGAAGATATTCGTGTCAGCAATATCGTGATGGAGGACGTGATCTGTCCGTTTATTCTTAATCTTTATTATTTCTGCGGACCACGTGGTAAGGACAAATATGTATGGGATAAGAATCCTTATCCGGTGACGGAGGAGACCCCCTGCTTCCGACGGATTCATTTTGCTAATATTACTGCTCGGAATGTTCACGCGGCTGCAGGTTTTCTTTACGGCCTTGCGGAGCAATACATTTCAGAAATTACCTTTTCCGATATTGATATTTCCATGGCAGAGAATGCAATCCCTGGCCGTCCAGCCATGATGTCAGGAATCCAGGATATGAACAACCGTGGGTTCTATCTGGGCAACGTAAGAGATATTCGCTTCCGCCAAGTGACGATCGAGAATCATGAAGGACCGGCTTTTTATATTGAAAATGGAGAAACGGTAGATATCACCGGCTGCCAATCGAGAAACACCCGTAAAGTGGAAGAATTAGTGCAGCAAGTAACCGTTATCCCGTCACAGGAAGATCTAAGTGAGCAGACAGACTGATAATTGACAGGATAGACTGCAGATTTGCTTTGGGTGAAGGGTGCGGATGTATGGAAATAGGAAGGAGTATGAAGATGATTACAGATAACATTCAGACAGGAGTTATTCACAATCCCATATTAAAAGGCTTCAATCCTGACCCTTGTATTGTAAGAGCAGGGGAGATGTACTATATTGCTGTTTCTTCTTTTGAATGGCTGCCCGGTGTGAGGGTGTATCAATCAGCGGACTTAGCAGACTGGGAGCATTGCACAGATATTCTGACTCATCAGGTGGATCTGCGGGGAAATCCGAAAAATTGCAGTATCTGGGCTCCACAGCTTAGTTATTATGACGGTTTGTTTTATCTGATTTATACCGATGTTAAGAGCACCAAACGGCCTTTTAAAGACTGTCATAACTATCTGATCACTGCGGAGGGTATTGAGGGACCTTGGTCTGAACCGGTATACCTAAACAGCAGCGGGTTCGATCCATCTCTGTATCATGATGAGGATGGGCGCAAATGGCTGCTGAATGAGCTGTGGGATTACCGGATTACGGAGGGCAACAAGTCCTGCGGGATTGTAATTCAGGAGTACGATCCAGAGCAGTGCCAATTAATAGGTGAACCTGTGAAAATCTTTGATTGCACGCCGCTGAAGAAGACGGAAGCGCCGCATATTTACAAGCGGGGAGGTTATTACTACTTAATTACTGCAGAAGGCGGCACTGGATCGGGGCATGCCGTAACCGTAGCGCGCTCCAAGGCGCTGCTTGGTCCGTATGAGGTGGATCCGCTCAATCCGATGTTGACCTCTCGGGATAATCCCGAGCTGCCGCTTCAATGTGCCGGCCATGGAAGTCTGGTAGAGACACCAGAAGGTGAATGGTATATGGCCCATTTATGTACGCGACCCCTGGAAGGCGAATACGCCATACTGGGGAGAGAGACTGCCGTTCAGCAGGTGCACTGGAATGAGGAGGGCTGGTTAAGACTAACCTCAGGCGGAAATACACCACAGCTCAAGGTACCAGCACCTAAAGGAACACAGTTCCTGAACCAAGTGCGGACGCTTGAATTTGAGGATGATTTTAACGGCCCAGAATTGAAAAAGAACTGGAATACATTGCGGATTCCTAGGAATGAAAGCTGGTGTTCCCTTGCTGAAAGACCGGGCTGGTTAAGAATCAGGGCCGGGGAGTCCGTGCAGAGTCTGTTTGAGCATCATATTCTGGCTATTCGCCAGACGGATATAAGCTTCCGCGCTGAAACAGCGCTTGAATATGAACCGAATACTTATCTGCAGATGGCAGGACTACTGTTATACCTGAATGAGGATAACTATCTTTATGCGTATATCAGCCAGGAAGAAGGACGTGGCAAGGTGCTGCGGTTAATGCGCTGTCAGCGCGATGAATTCACTGCGGAGCCTGTAATGATTGAACTAAATGCAGGGGAGACAGTGCGGATCGCGGTTGAGGTGCAGGAAGTGACTGGGCAATTTGTTTATCTTAAGGGTGACGATACGGAGTGGAAGCCACTTGGCGATCCGCAGAATATCAGCTTTTTGTCGGGAGGCTTCACTGGGAACTTTGTTGGCATTGCGGCGCATGATATGCAGCAGTTCGGTGGGAGCAGTGCTGATTTCGCATATTTCCGTTATCAGGGCAAGGAATAATACACACGGCTTTACTAAGGAAGGGGTTGCTCTGAGGACAGGGCCCCCTTCTTATTCCAATAGATATTAGGAGGTCTTGTATGAAGAGAAAATGGTTATCCGGGGCGCTGGTTGCGAGTCTTCTTGCAACATGTATGCCATTTGGTGGTGTCGAGGCCGCTTCTTTGGAAGCGCTTCCTGCCTTTCCGGGCGCGGAAGGCGGCGGCAAATATGTAACCGGCGGAAGAGCTCAACCTGTGTATGAAGTAACGACGTTGGCTGATTATGGTATCAAGGAAACTCCGATCCCCGGCTCCTTCCGCGATGCGGTAAGCCAAAGTAATCGGACCATTGTTTTTCGAGTGGGGGGAACCATCCATCTGAAGGAATCCCTCAAGATTACCGGCTCAAATCTGACGATTGCCGGGCAAACGGCTCCAGGTGACGGAATTACAATTGCCGATTACACAACCTCTGTTGAAGCTGACAATATTATTATGCGCTATATGCGTTTCCGGTTAGGCGACCGGGTAGCTAGTGAAGATGATGCTTTTGGATCAAGGTACCATAAGGATCTTATTATCGATCATAGCTCATTCAGCTGGTCGGTGGATGAAGTGGTCAGTCTGTATGATAACGAGAATACTACTGTGCAATGGTCGATATCCGCTGAAAGTATGCTGATGACGACACACCAGAAGGGACGTCACGGCTACGGAGGAATCTGGGGTGGCAAAAATGCCAGTTTCCTTCACAATCTGATTGCTCATAGCACCAGCCGCAACCCCCGTTTGCCGACGGTGACCAAATTGGTGGACCTGACGGAAATGTCTAATAACGTTATCTATAACTGGGGATTCGCTTCTACCTATGGTGGGGGAGCAGAAGATTATCGATATAATATCACTAACAATTATTATAAAAATGGTCCAAACACCTACACCAGTGTAAAAAATCAATTGTTTGGGGAAGTGTCACCAGAAACCCGGTTGTTTATAGATGGGAACATCATGGATGGTAATCCGAAGGTTACTGAAGACAACTGGAAGGGTGTACAAAAGTATTCGGATATCTCTAAGCTTACGGAGCCGGCAAAGATGCCTAACCCATATACGGCAGTGTCGGCGGAAGAAGCCTACGCAAATGTAATGGCGGATGCTGGTGCCACTCTGCCAAGGCGTGATGCTTACGATGCGCGGGTCATTAATGATGTGAAGAATCGCACTGGACAGCATATTAATTCACCTATTGAAATAGGCGGTTACCCAGACTATACAGAGACAGCTTCCAATGTAATCGACATGGATCATGACGGTATGGATGACAGCTGGGAGATTGCTAATGGACTAGACCCTACCGATTCTGAGGATGGTAAGAAGACGACGTTATCTGCGGAGGGCTATACGAATCTAGAAGTGTATCTGAATGATCTGATTGTTTTGGGAAAAGCAGGGAATGAGCATACAGACAATCCTGTAACCGCTATCAATTATCCTGTGAATAACCAAATCATAGAGTCGGGCAACAATGTGAAGGTTACAGCCTCTGCCAGTGATAGCGATGGTATTGCTAAGGTGGAATTTATCGTTAATGGTGTGAAGCAAGCCGAAGCTACCACAGCACCTTATAGTTTCGATTGGAACAATGTGCAGGATGGTACCTATTATCTCGTTGTTCAGGCTATAGACAATAAGGGTCTCAAGACACAATCTGATAACGTGGCTATTCATGTCAACACGTCTGGATCCGTTCTTCCTTGGACTTCGGTGGATATTGGCCATCCAGGGATAGCGGGAGTGACTACGCTTCATCCGGATAGCGGGAAGATTACGCTCAAATCGGCTGGACTTATCGGAGCAACATCAGAGAGCGAAACGGCTGTTGATAACTTTCAGTTTGCTTATCAAACCCTGACAGGCAATGGTGAAATTATTGCTAGAATCGATTCTGTAACGGGAACTGACGATTATGCCAAAGCAGGTGTCATGATTCGTGATAATCTCAATGAGAACTCTAAAATGACAATGCTGGCAATCCCTTATGTCAAATATGGCAAGAAGGGAGTTATGATTACCCGCTCCACCACAGGAGCCAAGGTGGTAAAAACAGAACCGGACAGCTTCATCAATACACCTTATTGGGTGAAGCTGGTTCGTCTTGGTAACGAAGTGACAGGCCTGGTATCGCCGGATAAAGTAACATGGAGCAAGGTAGGCACGGTGAAGCTTGACCTGAATGATACGGTTTATTTTGGTCTGGCAGCCGATGCCGCTAAGGTAGATAACGAGGTTAATCGTTATAATGCATCTGTCTTCAGTGAGGTGGAGCTGAAACCGCTTAGTGATCAGTTTCCTACTGCGCCCCGTGGTCTTACAGCGACAGCAGGTGAGGAAAAAGTGAAGCTGAACTGGGAGGATGTTGGTTCTGCCAAGTCGTATAGTGTTAAACGTAGTGAGGTTTCAGGCGGTCCATACAAGACGATCAATACTGAAATTAAAGATAGCCTATATACTGATTCCGGACTCAGCTCCGGAAAAACTTATTACTACGTGGTCAGTGCAGTGAATGAGCTTGGTGAAAGCTTTGATTCCGATGAGGCCAGCGCTACGGCTGAAGGTGAAGCAGGTAATGTGTATTATGTGGATGAAGACTTTGAACAGGTTGCTGTGGGTGTGACACCAGAGTATTATGATGTGACTCCAAATCCACAGAGTGAAATTCAAAAGGTTATTGTATCTCCCACACCGTCTGACAGTAAGGGGAATACGTCAGATCAAGTGTTGAATGTGTTCGATGGTGCGAACGGCAGCGTGCAGTTTATCCGCAAATTCGCGCCAATTACGGGTGCACTCGTTATTGACACTGACTTTATGTTTGCGACAGAATCGGGAACCTCGGTGTTCCTGCAGGCCCAGAGTACAGATGGAAGCAAAACGGCATTCTCCATTGAGAGCAGAAAGCCAACGCTTCCTGAAGCTACAGGTAAATATACGCTAACCATGAGTAGGGGAAGCAGTCAGTATCATCAACTGATGAACTCTTATTCCCTAAAACAATGGTATAACCTGAAGCTAAAGGTGGATGTGAACAACGATAAAGTGGATGTATATATCGATGATCAGCCTGCGGGCTCTTTTCCGTTCACAACCACGAATTTCGCCAGCTATGGCATTGGGCGTATTTTGTCCAAGACACCGGGCGGCGGCTCAGGAAATTATTACTTAGATAATTTAAAGATCTATGTTGAGCCGATTGAAACACCGCTTGGACTGACTGGACTTCCAGGAAACCAAGCAGCCCAGCTATCCTGGCCTGCTCTTGAAGGGGCAACTTCCTACAATATTAAGAGAAGTCTTAAGAGCGGGGGGCCTTATGAGACTATTGCCAACGCTATTACAGAGACATCATATATTGATACTGAAGTTACCAACGAAACTACCTATTATTATGTTATCTCGGCGATGGCGCCCACTGGTGAATCGGGAAATTCCAATGAAATTAGTATTACCCCATCCGCTTTGGCGGTGAAATTGCCTGCGCCAGAATCGTTCGCGGCTATAAGCCGGAATGCTCAGCTGGATCTCAGCTGGAATGCTGTGGAGAATGCAGCCAGCTACAGCATCAAGAAGTGGAATGAGACTTCAGGCAGCTATGAACTCGTGGCAAAAGAAATCGCCGGCACAACTTACCGCGTCGGAGGTCTGGCCAACGGGCAAACCTACCGTTACGTCGTATCTGCAACAAATGTGGCCGGAGAGGGAAAAGAATCAGCGCCTGTTGAAGCTACTCCGCAATCTCCTTTGGGAACGCCTGTGGTTTCCATTGAAGCTGGTGACAGTGTAGTGAAACTAAGCTGGCCAGCGATTGAGGAGGCGAACCAGTATATTGTCAAACGTGCCTCATCGGCGAAAGGTCCTTATGAAGTGCTCGGGTCTGATTTATCAGACACAAGCTTTACTGATAGTGGGCTCGTAAACGGAACACCGTATTATTACAAAGTCAAAGCAATAAATGGTACCCGTAGTAGTCTAGATTCAGCTGTTGCCTCAGCGGTTCCATACCAGAATTCCGGCCAGCCGCAGGCTCCACAAGGAGTTAGTGCTGAGCCTGGCAACACTGATATCCATCTGACTTGGAATGTAGCTGATGGAGCTAGCAGCTATCAAATTCTACGCTCGGAGAGCGGTGGCAGTTATGCGGTCGTGGCCGACGGCATCGAAGCAACCGATTATACCGATAAAGGCTTGAGCAACGGGACTGCCTATCAATATGCGGTAATCGCCATCGGTGATAAGGGTGCCAGTCTTCCATCCGAGGTGGTCAAGGGAATTCCAGCTCCTGTCATTATTGTTGCTCAGAATGGGACAGGAGATTATAAAACGATTAATGACGCTATTCAAGCAGCACCTGATAATAGTGCCCTAACCACGATTATTAAAGTGAAGAACGGCACGTATAAGGAGAAGGTGCTTGTACCTTCTAGTAAGATGAATATTAGTATCATCGGTGAGAGCCGGGAAGGTACCGTACTTATTAACGGTGACTCCGCGAAAACCATTGGCTCAGATGGTAAAGAAATGGGCACCAGCGGCAGTTATACACTAAAGGCTGCTGCAACTGATTTCACACTGGAGAACATGACGGTTGAGAACAGTGCTGGGCGGGATGCCGGTCAGGCAGTCGCTTTATATGCTGAAGGAGACCGGGGAGTGTACAGAAATGTTAAGCTTCTAGGATATCAGGATACCCTGTTCGCAGATAAGGGAAGAGCCTATTTCGTCGACAGCCATATTGAAGGTACAGTGGACTTTATCTTCGGTAATTCCGCTGCCGTATTCGAGAATAATGTGATTCAAAGTGCGGGTGCTGGCTATGTTACTGCGCCTTCCACGGCAACGGGTAAGCCTGGTTATGTGTTCATCAATAATCGACTAACTGCCAGTGAGGGTGTTGCTGCTGGAACCGTTGATTTGGGCCGGCCATGGAGAGAATATGGCAGCTCTACCTTCATTGACACGGAGCTGGGAGCTCATATTCGTGCTACTGGCTGGCATGAATGGTATGAAGGTCGTTCCAAAACTGCACGGTTCTCTGAGTTTTTAAGTTACGGAGAGGGTGCTAATGCAGCTTCACGTTACAGCTGGTCCAAACAATTAACAGCAGAAGAGGCGGCTGCCTATACGATTGAAGCTGTGCTTGGTGGAAGTGATGGCTGGAATCCACAGCAATCCAAGATCTTAGTGGGTCAAGAGCAGATACCTGAGGCACATGTCTCTTCAATTACTGTAACGGGTAAAGATGGAATTAGCAGCATTGAGTCGAAGGGCGGTGCCTTGCAGCTGCAAGCCTCTGTGCTTCCAGAGAATGCGACGAATCCTAAAGTTATCTGGACGGTAACTGAAGCAGATGGGGTAACCTCTACGGATAAAGCGGTTATTAATGAGAAGGGCTTGCTGACAGCTAGAAAGAACGGTAGCGTACAAGTAACTGCGCGAGCTATAGATGGAAGTGGAGTATCCGGAAGCCTAGAGATTAACATCAGCGGACAAGATGAGATTGCCCGTAATCTGCCCGCTGCAACGCTGAACGGACCGGTCACAGTGGTGGCAGGACAGGATTTCACTTACCGTGTAGGGATTACAAATGTTACTACCTCCGTCTACAAGGAAGTGTATGCTGTAGACTTTACCATGGCATATGACGTATCTGGTGTGGAATTTGTATCTGCTCAGACCTTGCCAGACGGATTCAGCATCACTCATATTAATGAGGACAGTCCAGGTCTAATAACAGTTAGTGTAGCTGGAACGGAGGCAGGAAATATCCTGACCGATGATGCGGAATTCTTAGAAATGGTCTTCAAAGCGAAGAAGACAACCCGTGAAATCGCCGTGCCGCTTGGATTTATTTCTTTCCGGGGATCCAACACAGATGTTGATTTTGACATCCTGCATGAGGCACAGTCGGTTGTTCATGTCATGCCTATATCCGTCATGGAGATAAAAGTCTCCTCCAAAGATAATGTGAGCGAAATCAAGTCAGGGCAAACCCTGCAAATGGCAGCTGTAATCCTGCCGGACCATGCATCCGATCCAGCAGTGAGCTGGTCAGTAGTGAATGAGGATGGATCAGCTACTGAGCGAGCAACTATTACGGATACCGGCTTGCTCACTGCAATTGCAGCAGGCACGGTAACCGTGAGAGCGACAGCTAAAGATGGCTCCGGTGTTGTAGGTACGATGTCCATTGAGATTAAGGCAAAATCGCAGGTTTCAGAATCGGGCGGTACTTCATCTTCAACGACAGTCAAACCAGTGAAACAACCGGAACCAACTGTGAACGCAGATGGAGTTACTCTTTCCGTGACAGCGGATGTGAATGGTAAAGCTATTGCAGAGGTATCCTCAGCGATTCTGCAACAAGCAATTGGCTCAATGCAGAATGGAGTATTGAGAATCACAGTGAAGCCAGCCTCTGCCAGCTCGGTGGTTGAACTGACCTTGCCAGCTCGTGAGTTGGCTGGAGCGGGAGCAAAAGCAATTCAACTTTTAGAAATAGACATGGGATTGTCTACGTTCCGAATAAATGCTGACCTGCTTCTTGCGATGGCAGGATCTGACGCCGTAAGCGTTAAGCTTGTAGTTGGCAAAGTTGACGCGAAGACACTGTCGCTTCAGACAGATGTCGGGGATATTTATGAGTTTAAGTTCTTTGTTGATGGCAAACAGTTTGACAGCTTTGGGCGTGGACTGAAGGTTGAACGGGATTACAAACCAAAGACAACTTCAGGTGTAGAACAAATAGTAGTCTACCAAATCCGTGAAGACGGGACTGTGGAGGTGGTTAGAAACTCTCAGTTTAATCTGACAACTGGCAAGATCATCTTTAGACCAGACAATTCCAGCAGATTCGCAGTAGCATATGCGGAAAATTCCTTTAAGGATATCGCTGGACTAGGCTGGGCACAAAATAGCATTCAAGCCCTCGCCGCCAGAGACATCCTGAATGGCACCGGAGATCATAATTTCGGGCCACAGCTGAATGTAACTCGGGCACAGTTCTTGAAGATGCTGATGCTTGCATTAGAGCTAGAGGAAGGTAATGCGGCAAGTACATTTAAGGATGTTTCACTGGATGCTTGGTACTACAGCTCCGTTGCTGCTGCTCAGCAGCTAGGAATTATTCAGGGCAGATCTGATGGAACCTTCGGTGCTAATGAAACGATTAGCCGTGAGGAAATGGCGTTGATGGCTTATCGTGCAGCACAGCTCGCTAAGCTTACGGTCGTGGGAGTGGACCAGCCAGTGAATTTCAATGATGCCGCTGACGTTTCAGCCTACGCTCGTGAGGCTGTACAATTCATGAGCGGAGCAAAGATTATTCAAGGTGTGGGCAAAGATAACTTTGCACCTAAAGCCAATACAACTCGTGCTCAGGCAGCTGTTATTGTCTATCGATTGTTCCAGCTAAATCCTTAAATTTCAAGTTGACACCCTGTGTGATTTATCATATTATGATTGGAGTTGTTATAAGTAAATAAACCAAACTCTATCCAGTGGATGGAGTGGCGGAATTTTGTCAAAGATGTATTCTTTGGTTTCAATCGCCCCTTGTCATTTCGATGACAAGGGGCTTTATTATGTTAATGAGCTTGCTCAAGAGAAAGGGAAGAGGTTTACGATGAATATGAAGTTATTCAAATATGCTTTACTAGTTTTTTTAGGCGCTTGTAGTTATGGCTCACTCTCTACGATCGTCAAGCTTGGAATGAACGATGGTTTTAGAATGAAACAATTGGTAGGATCACAATACTTTTTTGGATGGTGTATGCTGCTCTTGCTGGTCTTATTATTTTCTCGAAAGAAATTAGGGTTAAAAACAGGCGGGAAATTATTAGCCGCTGGGATCACCATCAGTTTAACTGGCATATTTTATGGCTTCGCCGTTGAACAATTACCTGCTTCGATTGCGATTGTACTGTTATTCCAATTTACTTGGATCGGTGTAATTCTGGAGGCAGTTGTAGATCGAAAACTTCCTAGTCGGGAAAAAGTGATTTCGATGGTTATCCTTCTAATTGGTACAGTATTAGCGGGGGGCATCCTTGAGCCGAGTATAGGTGGAATTACGACCACTGGTGTGATTTTTGGCTTAATGTCAGCCGTGTCGTTTGCTTTCTATATTTTTGTGAGTGGAAGAGTAGCTACGCAGGTGCCTGCCGTTAATAAAAGCTTGTATATGACCACTAGTGCAATGGTTATTATTATGACTGTTTTTTCGCCTTCGTTTTTATATGACGGTGCGATTACCGATGGGCTTTGGAAATACGGCCTACCTCTAGGTTTGTTGGGCATCGTAATTCCAGTTCTGTTCTTTTCGATCGGGGTTCCGAAGCTGGGTTCAGGTCTAGGCGCGATTTTAGGGGCAGCGGAGTTACCGGCAGCTGTAGTAGCCTCCGTGTTAGTTCTGCAAGAAGAGGTATCATTACTTCGCTGGATCGGGATTATCGTAGTTCTGATCGGGATCGCAGCTCCACAAATCCTACCGATGGGGACAGGGAAAAAGTCATCCAAACCATCACCAAAACAATCACTCCGTAAGGTAGAACTTTAATCGGCAAACTGGCATCGATGGTATGATCTGATCCTGAGAGGATTAGATTATCTATCGGTGTTTTTTTTGTGGAAAAAAAGATTGGTGTTAATTTTTCTGGTATCGATAATGGATGTCTATTATATAGTGGTTCTATTCTTAACTAAATGGAGATGACCACTTATGAACACTAAAAACTATGACTATTTTAAAACGCTGCATGATCAAAAAAATCCACTGATCCTGTACAACTGCTGGGATGTAGCCTCGGCTAAAGCAATAGAGCAAGCTGGATCAAAGGCGCTAGCAACCAGCAGCTATTCCATGGCGGAAGCGTGGGGATATTCGGACGGTGAACAGCTTACATTTGAGCTTATGCTTTGGATGATATCAAAGATTGCCGAACGAGTAGCAGTTCCATTGACCGTAGACATCGAAGGTGGATATGCTATAGATGAGGATATTTTAGCGCATAACATGGAGCAGTTATTTCAATTAGATATCTGTGGTATCAATTTTGAAGATCAGATCGTAAATCATCCTAACAATGAACTATGGGAGACCAGCGAACAAAGCCGGAGGATCAAAACCATACAACAAGTAGCCTCCAAACTGCAAAAGCGCGTGTTTATTAACGCTAGAACGGATATCTTTTTCAAGGCTAAGGAACATTCGATGGATCTAGTGAATCAAGCTATAGAACGTACCTATGCTTATGCTGACGCTGGAGCGGATGGGATTTTTATACCGGGGCTCGCTGATCCAAGCTTGATTGAACAATTTGTTGAAAAATCGCCACTGCCTGTGAATATTATGGTTATGGACGGTATGCTTTCAAATCATGAATTGCAAAATATTGGCGTGAAACGGATTAGCTATGGACCGCGTAGTTTCTTTCAGGCACAACATAACCTCCAAGAAAATGCCCGGCAAACGCTTGATGCCTCAGGACTTTATTTAGAAATGAGCTAACCACACTATGATAACTAATGAGCAGGATATCGATAAATATTATAAGATGCTGGTCGAGAAAAATTCGAATTATGAGGGCGTATTTTTTGTAGGAGTGAAAACAACGGGCATCATGTGTAGGCCAACTTGTCCCGCTAAAAAGCCATTAAAAGAAAATTGTGAGTTTTTTGCTACAGCCAAGGAAGCCTTATTAGCTTCATATAGACCTTGTAAAAGGTGTCAGCCGCTATCCAATCCAACAAAAATGTCTCCTGAAGTAAAGCTGCTAGTAGAAGCTATTGAGAGCAATCCGGAACGAAAATGGACAGATAAAGATTTTGATGAGCTGTCTATTAGTGCAAACACGGCACGCCGCCAATTTAAGAAACAATTTGGAATGACCTTTATCGAATATGCACGTTCTAGACGTTTAGGACTGGCATTCAAACATATTAGGAATGGGGATTCAATCATTAACGCACAACTGGAAAGCGGGTACGATTCGAGCAATGGATTTAGGGATGCTTTTTCACGAACGATGGGGACTGTCCCGAATCATTCCAAGCAGATTAAAGTGCTGTACTGTACTTGGATAGAAACGATATTGGGTTCTATGCTGGCCATCTCCGATGAAGAGAGTCTTTTACTGCTGGAATTTGTGGATCGCAAGGGACTTGAAAATGAAATCAAGAGATTACGCACTCGCTTAAATTCAACTATATTACCTGAAAAGGTAGCCGTCCTTCACCAAATTGAGGAGGAATTGAAGCTGTATTTCACCGGTGAACTTACGGAATTTACAACGCCGGTTCGTTATCTGGGCTCAGACTTTCAGCAAAAGGTGTGGAATGAACTCCGGAAAATACCTCTGGGACAGACAGCTTCTTATAAGGAGCTTGCAGAGAAAATCAACAATCCTTCTGCTTGCCGCGCTGTAGCAAGGGCGAATGGCACCAATCAACTCTCAATCTTGGTTCCATGTCATCGAGTGATAAATAGCAATGGTGAATTGGGGGGCTATGGAGGCGGGCTTGCCAGAAAAGAATGGTTAATCAAACATGAGTCTAACCGCTCCTTAAAGGAGAATAATTTCATTTAACTACTTCTCTCTATTACGGAGAAAGTGATGGGTCCCCTTACTTCAAGGCAGGAGATTCATCACTTTCTGTACTTAAATATTGAACTAACATGTCCACAAATCGGTTAGCAATTTGAATATCCTGAAGTTCGTTGTTGAAATCGTCTTTGGAAATCAGGCTCATTTTCTGCAATAAACCCATCATAGACGTGAAGATGAAATGAGCAGTGGATAAGGGTTCTGTATCAAATTTTAATGATCCATCTTTAACTCCGGCCTCCAGAGCATCCATTAAGAAATGTCGTTCTTTACCCCGCATCACAAAATTTCTGTAATTTTCTTTGAGTTCTTTACTGTAATCATAGGCTTCAAAATGCAAATCGAATAGAAGAATGAATTTGATGTAACCTGGGTGTTGCCGGGCATAATCAATCCAAGCATTAAGCATCGAAGCAAGCATTTGCTTACCATTCATTTCAATTGAAGAAGGTGCGCTTCTAACAAATTGCGTCATGCTCTCCAGGATTTCCATCTGGACCTCAAAAATCAGTTCGTTCATGGACTGGAAATGCTTATAAAAGGTAACCCGGCTTACACCAGCCACGTCGCAGACATCCTTAATATTAACTTTGAGAAAGCTTTGCTTCATAAAAAGATCCTTCGCCGCAGCAATCAATTCTTCCCGGTTTCTGTTTTTTAAATTCTGGTGCCAGTTCTCAGTCATGGGTTACACTCCTTTTTTGTTCTTTTTTTGGTTTTTGTAAGGTGATGAAAAAGGCAGATGCCAGGATAATTGCCCCAAAAATATAGGGAATATCCATGTGTTTGTCAAACATCAATCCCGCTAAAATGGGTCCAAGTATGTTTCCAATGCTGGTATACGTTGTATTTAATCCGGCAGCATATCCTTGCCGATCACCAGCTGAGTTGGCAATCAATGTACTTACTGTGGGTCGTAAAAAAGCATTAAAAGCAAAAAATAAACCGGATACAACTAATAAATAACCTAAATTGATTTTGAATATCATCAACAATAAGGTTATAGCGGTCATCACCAATGATATACGTATAAGCTTTATCTCGCCAAGTCTCTTAATCAGATGATCAAGCAGCCAGATCTGCACAATAATGCCTATAATAGCACCAACCGTAATAATGATTGAGATTTTCGTTGCATCAAAACCGTATTTTTGTTCCACAAAAAGGGCGTACACCGTTTCATAATTCATCAGACCAAATGTCATGATCAGAATGAGCAGAAGATAGCGGAAATAGGACGTCCGGAATGAATTTACGATTTGATTACGAATGGATTCGCGAGGGGCCTGTTTGTTAACAGATTTCCGTTTTTCCTTTGGGAGTGTCTCTGGCATATAAAAACAAAGTATCGTAGCGATAAGCCCAAGTCCACCCGCAAAAAAATAAGGCATGCGTATGCCAAACCCAGCGATAATGCCGCCTAACCCTGGACCAAGCACCATACCCAAATTCATGGAAGCCCCCAAGTACCCCATACCTTTAGCGCGGGTTTCATGGGTAGTGATATCAGCGACGTAGGCCATATTGGAAGGAACCATGATTCCGATACCTATACCCCCAATAAATCTAGCGACATAGAGTAGGGGCAATGTCGTAGAGACAGCAAATATCAGATCTGAAAGTACCGTTAAAAACATTCCGGAAATGATCATTGATTTTCTTCCCCATTTATCCGAAAGCTGTCCCCCTATAGGTGAAAAAATAAACTGTGCTGCTCCAAAAGCTGCAATAAGATATCCGGCAGCAGCCCCTGACGCATTAAACAGCTTCAGATACTCAGGTAGAATGGGAATAACCATACCTTGCCCCAATAAAGCGATAAATAGATTCAACATCAGAATGAAAAGTGGAAATCTAGCAGTCTTAGATAAGCTGCTCATATCTTAGCCCTCCCATATGGTTTACACTATGTAATTCTTTACTCGATGTAAACCATGATAATGGAATGATGGGCCCTTGTAAAGGTGTATCTGAAATTTAGGATACGTCGTTTTTTGTACGTTTTTTCAAGTAAAAAAAGTACTGTTTTAAACAAAAGAAGGAAAATTTATGAATTCACATCATTATCCAAGTATGATAGCATGATCTATATATTTTGGTGTAAAGCGCGGGCTTAACTTAATAAGATTGGAGCGAACATCATGCTTAAGGTTCTGATCGTGGACGATGAACCCTGGGTTCTTGAGGGGCTAAGGACGATGATCGACTGGGAAAAATTCGGTTATGAAGTTTGTGGTGAAGCTCAAAACGGCACGGATGCGATGAGGCTTATCCAGGAGAATAAACCGGAACTGGTTCTTACGGATATTAATATGCCTGTAATTAACGGACTTGAGCTTATTACAAAGTTGAATGAGGTCATGGAGAAACCTCCTAAATTTGTGATTCTGTCTGGATATGATGACTTCAAGTATGCACGTACGGCATTGCGCCAGCGGGTAAATGAATATTTATTAAAACCCATTGATGATGAAGAAATAGAGGCTTTATTAAGCAGGATCACTCCAATAATCCAAAATGAAATCGCTTCCAATGAGGAGTTTGATAAAAAGCAATTTTTTATCGTAAATAATATCATCAACCGCCTGATCCAAGGGGAGTATAACGAAAATTTAGAGCTTCTAACCCGAAACACCTTGAAGCTTCAAGCGGATGCAGAGTTAATGTGTATTCTTATCGAACCGGCCTCCTCTATGAATCCATTCCAACCGCAGATAAGTGATTATTTTTCCGAGGAACACTTCTGCTTCTTTCAAGACGGATCGGGAAGAGCGGGGATCATTCTTCAGTCTGCTTCTATCGGCAATGAGAGCCTGGAGACTATCGTCAACCAGATGCATTCAGATCTCACTGAACAATCACAGGAGCTGGTCTTTTTAGCACTTAGCAGCAGAATGGTCGGGGTGAGCTCGATTCGAGAGATTTATAGGCAGGCACTTGAGGTATGGAAACGAAAAACGCATCAGCAGAAAAGAGGGGTCTTTTATTATAGTGAGCTTAGGAACCTGAAAAAGGAAGAACCTCATGAGGACCATTTCAGACAGCTGCTGCATAAGGTCCAAACGAATGATACGGAACAGATCCAGCCTTGTGTAAAAGAAGCGTTCACTGCTTTCGTTGAGAATCTGTTGACCCTTGAAGTTGTAAAAGCAAAAGTGGCCCATTTAGAGCTTACGATCTGTAGAATTATAGCTCAAATGAATGGAGACCCGGATACGATTATGATTAAGCTTCAGCAAGAATACGGAAATCTAGGTGAGCTTAGTGATTATTTTATATTAAGCCGTTATGTACAAAGTCTGTGTGAACGGGCTGCCGTCTATCTGTCTGAACTAGAGCAGCAGAATGAACAAAATACGATTTACAAGGTTATTCAGTATGTGGATCGGGAATTTCGGAATAAATTAAAGCTTCAGGATTTGGCACAACAATTTCATATTAATTCTACCTATTTGGGACAACTGTTCAGAAAGCAAACGGGTCAGGGTTTTAGTGAATACCTAAATGCCAAACGGATTGAAGAGGCAAAAAGTCTGCTGAAGCGAACACAGTTAAAGATATCGGATATAGCGGTGCAGGTGGGATTCTCTAACACTGATTATTTTATAGATAAGTTTAAGCTGCTTGTAGGGGTAGTACCATCCGTGTATAAAAATGAGAATAAGAACCAACAGCTCTAGGGGAAGCAAGGTGTTTCATATGGAGAGAAAAAAATTCAGATTTAGAAAAGTAGTGAATGATATTCCCTTGAATTATAAATTTTCCCTTATTTATATCATAGGTGTTCTTCTCCCTATCATTATTATTAACCTTGTTTTTTTGGATCGGATTTCCGATCTGATCAAATCGAGAGAGCAGCAGAATCTAGAGATATCCTTAGAAAGAGCCCGAAAGGATATTCATGACTTCATTGAAGGTGGGGTAGCTGTCAGCTATACGCTTTCTGCTGATAAGAACCTGTATGAATTGCTTGAGCGGACGTATGGGAACTCTATTGAATTCTATGACACTTTTGATGAACAGCTAAGAGGCCGCATGAATAGCTATATGCCGGTGAACAATCAGATTGAACGGATTACTGTATTCACGAACAATGATTCCATTGTTTCTGGCAGCAACTATCAGGTCATCAATGAAAAGGTTATGAATAGTGAATGGTATAAGCAGTCGAAGGCTGCGAATAAACATCTGTTTCTTGCCGCTTATCATATGAGTGACATCTCTAGTGTGATTTCTACAGCGCCTTATTTGAGTGTTATTGAGCGAATGGACGCTTACAGCTCATACAATAAATTTGAAAAGCTGCTTAGAATTGATTTGGATCTCAGTAAAATATATGACGTGATTATCAGAGAAAAAGATTACTTGAGTCTTTATCTGGTTAACGAGCAGGACGAGATTATTATGTCTGCCCAAAGCGGGTATCAAAGAGGCACCACGGAACCTTATCCCGTGTTCAAGCTGCAGGATGATGAGCGCAAGGAGGATGTGCATATTGTACCCGTCGGCGGAGCTAGTTATATAAAAGGCTGGCGGATAATAGGAATTACACAAGGTGAGCGTATTGCCCAAGCGATAATGGAGATTCGGATTTATGCAGGGATTCTGGCGTCTATTGTCACGCTAATCACAACCGCTTTTTTATATGTGATGTTAAGATCCTATAATTATCGGGTGAAACGGTTGTCCAGACATATGCAGAAAGTATCCAATGAGAAATTTGAGCTGATTCGGATTGATGAAGGTCAGGATGAGATCGGGGGCTTGATCCGTAATTTTAACAGGATGACCACTACCATTAATTCCTTGATCAATGATGTATATAAACTGGAGATTCAAAAAAATAATCTGGAGATGGAAAGAGTAAGAGCTGAACTGAATTTCCTGCAAAGCCAGATGAATCCGCATTTTCTGTTTAATACGTTAAATGCCATTTTGGTGGTCTGTACTAAAAATAATTACTCGGATGTTACGGATATCATTAAGAGTTTATCGAAATTACTTAGACGGCTGCTGAGCTGGAAAGAGGATCTCGTTACCTTGGAAGAAGAAATGACTTTCATCGAGATGTATTTGAAAATTGAAAAATTCCGGTTCAGGGATAAATTCGACTATCAATTTGAGATCGATGAGCAGTCGCTTCAATATAAGATTCCCAAGCTAAGCATGCAGCCGCTCGTTGAGAATTCCTGCAAACATGGTCTACAGGCCATAGAGGGACTAGGTGTGATAAAAGTGAAGACGTTAGTGGAGGAGGGACGATTAAAAGTTACCGTCTCTGATAACGGTAAAGGGATAGAGCCAGAGAAGCTGCAAGAATTATTAGGTAATGTTCAAAATGAAGCGTCATCAGGAACGAACATCGGAATCCGCAATGTGTACCGCCGATTAGAATTGTACTATGAAGATCAGGTCCGTTTTGATATCAGCAGCGTTCCGGATGAAGGGACCATTGTCACTTTTGACATTCCACTAAAACTCCTGGAACGGAAGAATAGCTAGAAAGTGAGGGACCTCCTATGAAATACAAAGTATTATTGATCGATGATGAGCCTAGTGCGCTTGAAGCGATGCAACTGTGGATTGATTGGCAGGAGCTTGGCTTTGAGGTATGTGGGACCTCCAGCAATGGCAAAGAGGGACTGGAGTTAATGAAACAGCTAGAGCCAGATCTTGTAATTACGGATGTTAATATGCCGCTAATGAATGGGCTGGAGATGGTCGCAGCTTGGCAACAAGCTGAGATTAAGGAGATCAAATTTGCCATACTAAGTGGTTATAGTGAGTTTGAATATGCCAAGACAGCTATACATTATGGAATTAATCATTATCTGATGAAGCCAGTGTTTCCCGAAGAGGCGGCAGAAGAATTGCTGGAGATATATCAGGAGCTGGAGCAGGAAGCTCAGAAGCGCAGTTTAAATCAAATAGCCTCCGCGGAGGAGGCTGTTTCTCTCCTGAAAGGAATGCTGCATGAGAAAGCTGAGCAGTCGAATCAGGAGGTACTTAACCGACTATCGAAAGGTAAAAGCCATTGGAATATTTGTTTGATACAGACAGAGCCGGTTTTATATACGGAGATCAGAGAGCAAGCCTCAGCCCTCCTAACCGATAAAGATTCTATGTTTCTGATGGATCTGGAGAGTCATTGTTTTGGAATCGTATATGGATACAATTCATTGTCCACTGAGGGAGCTGTGATCGATCAGATTGCAACTCCTTTGCTGAATGAACACCCCAAACAAGCTTTATATATTGCAACAGGTGCTGGTGTAGGCTCCTTGCTTCAGATCGGGAACAGTTTCCGAATGGCGAAAGAAGCATTAATGTATTATTTTTATTTTTCTGAAAATGTAGAGATCCTGACTTATCAGGAGATTAAGGATAGTCCCTTTAGTTATCATTATGATCAAATTCAACTGATGGATGACTTGATAAGACCGATTAACACCCTGGACTCCGCAGGCTTTAGCCAAGCTGTGAACTCGGCAGCCCGCAGTTTCCGGGAACAGCGCATCGCTCCAGAGGTTGTGAAGAAAATTGTTATTCATATGATGTATAAGATTATTGAGTTTACCTCGGAAGCCAGTGAAGTTCATGAGTCCTCCTTATCTAATCAAATTAGAATCCCCGCGATGTTAGACTCAATGATCACCTTGACGGACTTAATGCGTAATTTGCTATTCTGCGGCGAGGCCAGTATCGATATCCTTCTTAAGGAACAAAACCTAAAATCACAGGGGATTGTTCAGGAGATTAACAATTATATTGAAGAGCATTTTCGCGAATGTCTTACCATTAAGAGACTATCAGAGGTTTTTTTCCTGCACCCGGTATATCTGGGTCAATTATTGATCAAGAAGAACGGTATTAATTTCAATGAACAGCTGCATAACCTCCGAATAAAAGAGGCAGTACATTTACTTCAACAAAATAAATTAAAAAATAGTGAAATCGCTGAAAAAGTGGGCTATGGCAATTATAGTCAGTTCCTCAAGCAATTTGAAAAAAAGCTGCATATGAGCCCTAACGAATTTAAAAACACTAATACCTAAACTTTTTGGGGGTACATCTTTAATTCTGGCGTATTTTCAGAAGATTATCACCTCTATAATTTAACTTGTAAGGGCTTACAACATTGTTACACCAACAAATATATGGAGGTGCTTTATGGGGGGCAAGTTAATATCCAAATGGAAACTTAGTCTGATTGCTGTGTTATCCCTAAGCTTTACCTTAGCAGGGTGCGGAGGAAATAACAGCAACAATACGACGGCTAAAGGGGAAGACAAACCAGCAGAAACAGCCACTTCAACTGCTGCAGGAACAGATTCTGAGAAGATTGAACCTTTTGAAATTAGTATCTTTCTTGGAGAAGCAGGCCAGCAACCAACACCAGATAATAAAATTTATAAAATGATTAAAGAAAAAACAGGCGCATCCTTCAATTTCGAATTCTTAGCTGGGGATCTTAACCAGAAGTTAGGCGTAATGATTGCCGGTCAGGATTATCCGGATTTGATGACTGCCAATACTAAGCTGACAGGAGCGGAAGCTTTTATCCCGCTTGAAGATTTGATTGAACAATATGCTCCAAATTTGAAAGCGCATTACGCAGATTACTGGAACATGATGAAAGACCCGAATGATGGACATATTTATACGCTTCCGAATTATGGTGCGTATAACGGTAAAGTGAATACAACCTATTATGCAGGTCCTGCTTTCTGGATTCAGAAGGACATCCTGAAAGATGCTGGTTACCCACAGGTGAAGACCTTGGACGAGTATTTTGACCTCATTGTGAAATATAAAGAAAAAAATCCAACCATCGATGGAACGCCAACCATCGGATTCGAAATTCTTAACAACGACTGGAGAAACTGGGGGTTGTTTAACGCTCCTCAGCATCTGATCGGACACCCTAATGATGGCGGGGTAGTAGTTAATGATAACGTTGCAGAAATCTTCGCAGATAAAGACTATGCTAAGCAGTACTATCAAAAGCTTAATGAAATGAACCAATTGGGCGTTATCGACCAAGAAACATTTGTGCAAAACTACGATCAATATTTGGCGAAACTGTCTAGTGGAGCCGTTCTGGGAATGTTTGATCAGCACTGGAACTTTGGTTCAGCAGAAGATTCACTCCGGACACAAGGTAAAGATGAAAGAACTTATGTAGGACTTCCACTTGTGTTTGATACCAGCACTAAAGATTATTATCTGGATCGCCCAGCGCTGAACTTGAATAATGGCTTCGGGATCAGTATCAATGCCAAAAACCCTGAAAGAATTATTAAACTAATGGATACATTGATTCAAGAAGATTGGCAAAAAATCTTCACTTGGGGTATTGAAGGTGAAGATTATCAAGTGGAAAATGGCCGTTTTATAAGAAATGAAGAACAACGGAAGAACGCAGTTGATGCTACATGGAAGCTCAGCAACAAAGCAGATGCTTGGTATGCTACAGCTCCGAAATTGCAAGGATTCTTTGAGGATGGAAACTCAACAGATGCTGCGGCTCAACCAGAAGAATACCGGGCTGCACTCAAGCCGTATGACAAGGAAATCCTTGATGCTTATGGCTACAACAGTTATGTGGATTTCTTCAGCGAGCCTGAGCCGAACCCCGTAGCTTATCCAGCTTGGTCCATAGATCTTGTTGAAGGCTCAGATGCCAAAATTGCCGAAACGAAGCTGAATGAATTGCGAACCAAATACCTGCCAAAAGCAATCTTGGCCAGTCCATCAGAATTCGATAAGGTTTGGAATGACTTTGTTGGAGAAATTGGTAAAGCGAATGTCAAAGCCTATGAAGACAAAATCAATGAACAGCTTAAATGGAGATTTGATACTTGGAGTGTTAAATAGTTAGAGCTTGCTTAAAAATCAGAAAGTGGTGGCTTATTAGGCCAACCACTTTCTGAAATATATGGATGATGTGGGGAGAAAACATATATGGATGAGATATTAACGGGGAAAAAAGTTAACCGGCATCCTAAAAGAAAAAAGAAGCAACCGATTACTATGACCTTGATTAAGAATCAGAAACAGCTGATTTGGATGTCGGTTCCATTAATGCTTTATATTATACTATTTGCTTATGTTCCCATCTGGGGATGGACGATGGCTTTCCAAGATTATAAACCAGCTAGAGCATTTAGTGAACAAACATGGGTGGGTTTAAAACACTTCAAGTTTCTTTTTACGGACGATAGCTTTTTGAGAGTACTGCGCAATACGTTGGCCATGGGCCTAATTAATCTAGTTCTAGGATTTGTGACTGCGATAATACTGGCATTGCTGCTTAATGAGATCAAAAATGTATTTTGGAAAAGAACCGTTCAGACCATATCCTACTTGCCTCACTTCCTCTCTTGGATTATTGTAACAGGCATTGTAGCTACTTCTCTTTCGGTTAATGACGGGATTATCAACATCGTGCTCATGAAATTGCATCTCATTGATTCACCGATCCTTTGGTTGAGTGAAGGGAAGTATTTCTGGGGTATTGTAGGTGCTTCACACGTCTGGAAAGAAGTCGGATGGAGTACTATCATCTACTTGGCGGCTATCGCCTCTATTGATCCGGCTTTATATGAAGCTGCTGAGATTGATGGAGCGAACCGGTATAAGAAAATGCGTCATGTAACTTTGCCGGGCATGAAAGCAACCATTGTAATCCTGTTAATAATGTCCGTAGGACATGTACTGGAAGCTGGATTTGAGGTTCAGTACTTGTTAGGAAACGGGCTTGTCGTAGATTGGTCGGAAACGATTGATATATTTGTATTGAAATATGGTATAGCGCAAGGGAATTATTCCTTAGCTACCGCGGGTGGTATTTTCAAAACAGTCGTAAGTGTAACGTTGCTGCTATTAGCTAACTGGACTGCGAAGCGGCTAGGGGAAGAGAGGCTGTTATAATCATGGAAAAAACTCAATTGATTCCTCAAAAATCTCCAAAAAGTAATGCTGGAAACCGGATGAAAAATCTGAGGTTCGAACCCGTAGTGTTCAGCACCTTCAATACTATATTTATGGTTTGTCTAGTTATTGTTACCTTGTATCCATTCCTGAATACTATAGCAGTCTCCTTTAATGCGGGGAATGATACCATCCGCGGCGGCATTTATTTATGGCCTAGAGAGTGGACCATACAGAACTACAAAGCGGTTTTTGCCTCAGGTACAATTTATAATGCTTTTTGGATTTCGGTAGCACGAACAGTGATATCTACGATCCTGAATCTATTTTTAACCACGATGCTTGCGTATACGTTAAGCCGGAAAGAATATGTTTTCCGCAAACATATTACCTTTATATTCGTCCTTACCATGTATTTTAGTGCGGGTCTGATTCCAAACTATTTCCTTATGAAGGATCTTCATTTGCTCAATTCGTTCTGGGTATATGTAATCCCGTCCATGGTAAGTGCATTTAATATGATCGTTATCCGTACTTATATTGGTACCTTACATGAAAGTCTTATGGAATCTGCAAGAATCGACGGTGCCGGGGAATTCAAGATCTTCATGAAAGTAGTCTTCCCTTTGTGTAAACCTGTTCTTGCTACCATCGCCCTTTTTGTTGCAGTAGGTGCGTGGAACCAATGGTTTGATGCGTTTATCTACACCTCTTCCCGCCAGAACTTGAGTACATTGCAATATGAATTAATGAAGCTGCTATCCTCTACTATGAACTCGAACAGTAACCCTAGTGTAAATAACGGGACAGGGATGACTCAGGAGTCGGTACATGCCATGGTTACACCAATCTCCATACGGGCAGCCGTTACGATCGTTGCTTCGGTTCCAATTTTGCTAGTTTATCCATTCATGCAGAAATATTTTGTGGTCGGTCTAAATGTAGGAAGCGTGAAGGAATAAGGAGCTTGCAATCACTATTAAGTAATAGGAAGGTTGTCTGTTAAATTATGACCCCATCTTCAATCACATACACGAATCCGATACTTCCAGGCTTCTATCCTGATCCAAGTATCACTCGGGCAGGGGATGACTACTATTTAGTTTGCAGCTCCTTTGAGTATTTCCCTGGCGTACCTATTTTTCATAGTCAGGATTTGATTCACTGGACACAAATAGGTCATGTGCTCAATCGTGTAAGTCAGCTGGATACTCGTAAAAGCAAGAGCTCTGGAGGGATATTTGCCCCAACGATCCGCTATCATGAAGGAACGTTTTACATGATAACGACCGAAGTACACGGGAAAGGGAATTTCTATGTTACGGCTACGGACCCTGCGGGTCCGTGGTCAGATCCGATTAGTATTCCTTATGGAGGAATTGATCCTTCTCTAATGTTTGATGAGGATGGAAAAGTATATGTAACCACCCAGCAGGGGGCAGATTATGACTCCCATGCCATCCAATATGAGATAGATATCGCTACGGGAGCAGCATTAACAGAACCAGTTGTCATCTGGACTGGGGATGGCGGACCTTGGACGGAAGGCCCTCATTTGTACAAAATAAATGGAATGTACTATATCATGACGGCTTCAGGAGGAACGGCTAAGGAACATCGGGAGATCATTGGCCGCAGCTCCTCTCCTTATGGACCGTTTGAACGATTGCCGCATCCGATATTGACGCACAGCGGTACTGACAATCCCATTCAGTATTTAGGGCATGCCGATTTGATTGAGGATCGTAACGGGGATTGGTGGGCCGTATTCCTTGGAGTAAGACTAGTAGATACAAAATTCACTGTGCTTGGAAGAGAGACTTTCCTTGCTCCCGTAAGCTGGACTGAAGACGGATGGCCGATGATCGATAATAATGAAGACACAGTTGGACTGGAAATGAAGGTTTCACGTGTACCTGGTCAATCGCCAAAACCTAAGACTAGTGGAAGACATGATTTTGATGATCAAGTATTGCCGCTGGGATTAGCCTTTCTGCGGAATCCGGCTGAGGGAAGCTGGTCCTTAAACGAAAGACAGGGATGGTTATCTCTTCGAGGACAATCTGCAGGTCTCAGTGAAGTAGGCCAAGTGGCTTTTGTAGGCAGAAGACAGCAGCATACTTCGGCAGAATGGAGCACGCTGCTTGAAATGCCTTCATCTATTGCTGATGTGGAAGCTGGACTTTGCGCCAGATTAGATGAGAATGCTCATTATGAAATTGGACTTGTTCAAAAAAACGGGCAAACAGTGATTACAGCTCATGTGACTATGGATGGAGTAACCCATACAGTGGCAGAGGTTCCAACTACTGCCGAGCGAATTTATTTGAAAGTTAAGGCTGAGCTTACCGAATACAGCTTCCTTTATTCTTTGGATGGGCAGGAGTGGAATAAGCTATCAACAGCAGCAGCGTATCCATTATCTCCTCAAGCCGTAAAAGGAAATGGATTTACGGGTGTTCTTATCGGATTATATGCAACAGGTCATGGCAAGGTGGCTGAGGTGCCTGCCTACTTCGATTGGTTCGATTATCAGTCTTAATTATTCGAATACTGATATAAATGCTTTTGTCAGGAGGGAACTTGTTGAGACAAGCTAGTGATTACACAGAACCTGCACTAAAAACAATATTTGCTGAGGATTTCAAAATTGGTGCAGCCGTTAACCTGATGACGATAAAATCACAGGAGCACTTGCTCGCCTATCATTTCAATAGCATTACCGCTGAGAATGAGATGAAGTTTGAAAGTCTGCATCCGCTTGAAGACATTTATAACTTTAAACTAGCAGATCAGTTGGTTGCGTTCGCCCGAAAACATCATATGGCTATGCGTGGGCATACTTTAGTCTGGCATAACCAGACTACGGACTGGTTGTTTGAGGATAAGAAGGGCGGGTGTGTAAGCAAAGAGACATTGCTTGCACGGCTCAAATCACATATTCAGACCGTGGTTGGGCGTTACAAGGAAGATATCTATGCTTGGGATGTTGTAAATGAAGTTATTGCAGATGAAGGAGAAGAACTTCTTCGCCAGTCAAAGTGGCTGGATATTGTCGGACCGGAGTTTATCGGCAAAGCGTTTGAATTCGCTCATGAAGCCGATCCTAAGGCTTTATTATTCTACAACGACTATAACGAGTCTAATCCTCTTAAGCGTGACAAAATCTATAAAATGGTGAAGTCGCTGCTGGAACAAGGAGTGCCGATCCATGGCGTCGGATTGCAAGCCCACTGGAATCTATACGATCCGAGCTTAGACGATATACGTGCTGCTATTGAGAAGTATGCATCTTTAGGGCTTCAGC
Organism: Paenibacillus sp. FSL E2-0190; assembly: GCF_037992965.1. NCBI lineage: Bacteria > Bacillati > Bacillota > Bacilli > Caryophanales > Paenibacillaceae > Paenibacillus > Paenibacillus sp. FSL E2-0190. The sequence continues at coordinate 5,994,548 of NZ_CP150306.1, read as the reverse complement.
TCCAATTGACAGAGCTGGATGTGTCCATGTTCCGTTTCGATGACAAACGAATGGATTTAAAGGTCGCACCTGCCGAACTGCTCGAGCTGCAGGCAGAGCGCTATGAAGCGATGTTTGCTCTGTTGAAAGAATACCGCGACGTGATTAGCTCAGTCACTTTCTGGGGAGCAGCGGATGACTATACATGGCTGGACGGCTTCCCTGTTCGGGGACGGAAAAATTGGCCATTTCTATTCGATGAGCAGCATAATCCTAAGCGAGCGTATCACCAATTGCTTAACGCTGTCACCAAATCATAGAGCGGGTAACCTGCTCAAGCTTGCGAATCATGAACCCGTCCTTTTCAATCCAGGGCGGGTTATTTATACGGGAGGAATAAACATGACAAATATCGCTTATGAGGCTTGGCTCAATTATGGTCAGCTGAAATCAGGATCTCTATACAATCAATATATAGATTGGTGTGTTGAGTTGGTAGTAACGGAGGACAACGAGACGATTCAGGCGGCAGCCGCGGAATTCATACAGGGGATGACCTCTATGCTGGGCAAAGCGCCACTGCTCACAGCGAAACCTGAAGGACCGTGTATCGTTATAGGAACCTTCCAAGGGGGGAATCCATTAATTAGTAGAGTATTCGCAGGAGAACGAACCGATTCACTGGGTCCTGAAGGTTTCCTTATACGTACAAATGCTACTGAGCAATGTATCGCTGTCGGTGCTTCAACGCCTGTTGGAATATTGTATGGCGTATTCCATCTGTTACGGCTGATAGGAACAGAAAGCGAGATAGACGCTCTGAATTTGTCTATGAATCCGGTGAACGGCCTGCGAATGATTAATCACTGGGATAATTTTGATGGCAGTATTGAACGTGGCTATGCTGGACGGTCCTTTTTTTACGAGTCCAATCAATTTCTTAACGATACAAAGCGGCTGCGTGATTATGCCAGATTGATGTCCTCTGTGGGGATCAACGCGATTTCGATTAACAATGTGAATGTTCATGAGCTTGAATCTCTATTTATAACGGAGCAATATTTGCCTGATATCGCGTTAATTGCAGGAATATTCCGCGTATACGGAATTAAGCTATTCCTCAGTGCTAACTTCGCCAGCCCGATACAGATCGGAGCATTGGAGACAGCTGATCCACTGGACCCAGCGGTGCGGCAATGGTGGAAAGATAAGGCTGGTGAGGTTTATCGAGTGATCCCTGATTTTGGCGGGTTTGTGGTCAAAGCGGATTCAGAAAATCGACCTGGACCATTCACTTACGGGCGTGACCATGCCGATGGCGCTAATATGCTGGGAGAAGCACTGGAGCCGTTTGGCGGAATCGTGATTTGGCGTTGTTTCGTATATAACTGCAAGCAGGATTGGCGTGACCGTAAGACAGATCGGGCCAGAGCAGCGTATGATCATTTCAAACCATTGGATGGCCGATTTAATGATAATGTAGTGCTGCAAATCAAGAACGGACCGATGGATTTTCAAGTTAGAGAACCGGTATCTCCGCTGTTTGGCGCACTGGAACATACCAATCATCTGATGGAGTTTCAGATTGCTCAAGAATATACAGGGCAGCAGCGGCATCTCTGTTATCTCGTTCCACAGTGGAAAGAAGTCCTTGATTTCAATACTTATGCCAAAGGGCAAACTACGCTTGTGAAACATATTGTGGACGGATCGGTGTGGGGAAATAAGTATAATGGTGTGGCTGCTGTAACTAATGTCGGGGATGACATGAACTGGACGGGGCATGGGTTAGCTCAAGCCAATCTGTATGGATATGGGAGATTAATTTGGAATCCGGAGCTGACGGCAAAAGAAATAGCTGAGGAATGGATTCGCCTTACCTTTGGCACTGATAAAGGTCTAGTGGTTGCTATTCGCGGGATGTTAATGGACTCATGGAGGATTTACGAATCTTACACAGCTCCATTAGGTGTGGGCTGGATGGTTAATCCGGATCATCATTATGGGCCGAATGTGGATGGATATGAATACGCCAAGTGGGGAACGTACCATTATGCGGATCATAAGGGCATTGGTGTGGATCGTTCAGTCAAATCGGGAACGGGGTATAGCGGACAGTATATGGGTCTTAATGCATCAAATTATGAGAATCTAGCGTCTTGTCCAGAAGAGCTGCTGCTGTTCTTCCATCATGTTCCATACACGCATGTTCTGCAATCGGGGCAAACGGTTATACAACATATCTACGATACTCATTTCGAAGGGGCAGAGCAGGCTGCACAGCTTCTAGCAACATGGGAATCACTTGAAGGCAGCATGGATAGTGGATTGTATGTGCAAGTGAAGCAACGTCTTGAAGAGCAAGCAGAGCATGCGCAGGAATGGAGAGATCGGATCAATACGTATTTTTACCGTAAGAGCGGAATTGAGGATCTTAAAGGCAGAAAGATTTATTAGATTTTGAACCGAGGGATGATGATAGTGAGCCTCACGATTAGAGCGATTTTGAAAGATTTAATGGGAACTGTGGAACAGATAGAAGGGACTGTGGATATTCTGAACCCAGGGGAACCGGAAACTGAAGTCACAGGGATTATTACGGCCTTCTCTGCCACACAAAATATTGTGGAGCAAGCAATAGCGTTAGGAGCCAATTTGCTGATCACGCATGAAGGTGTATTTTATAGCCATCATGCAGCGAGCGAGTGGTTAGAAGGTGATCCGGTTTATCATGCGAAAAAAAGTCTGATCGAACATTCCCCAATAGCTATTTTTCGTTATCATGATTATTGGCATCGGCAAGAGCCGGATGGGATTATGATGGGTTTGCTGCGAGAGCTGGATTGGTCAGACTATGTGGAAGAGCAGCAAGCGGCTGCTACGATTCTCACTATTCCTGCTATGACTGTAATGGAAGCTGCTCAGTATATTAAAAGTAAGCTAGGCATCTCTTATGTACGCGCTGCTGGTGACCTGTCTCTGTCCTGCAAACGCGTAGGGATATTAATAGGTTACAGGGGAGGCGGGATGATGGCTATTCCGCTTTTTAATGATCACAATCTTGATTTAATTATCGCTGGAGAGGGACCAGAGTGGGAGACTCCGGAATATGTGCGGGATGCAGGGCACCAAGGCAGATCTAAAGCGCTCATCATGTTAGGTCATGCGGAGAGTGAAGCACCGGGGATGAAATATTTAGCTGAAATCTTAGCAGACAAATATCCCATGCTTCCTACCCGGTTCATTGCTGAACAACCCATCTATCAGATGGTTTAATCTGGGGAAATTAAGAGTGCGGAATAAATAAACATATTATGGAGAAAATGAAGGGAAACAGGTCACTGAGAAAGGAGTGTTTCAATGGAAATTCCTTTGGAGGCTGATGAAGTATTAAGTCGGATCAAAAAGCTGCAAAGCGACGGAAGCTCAATCAGTAAAAAACAAGTAAAGCAAAGCGACCCAGAGCTTATGAGAAGTGCGCTGTTCTTTTTTCCAAGCTGGGAGCATGCATTGAAAAACGCCGATCTTTTGTAGCCATAGTATTGTAAAAGGAAGCTAAGTGGACAGGGGGAGATCTCTGATTCTGCTTAGCTTTTTTCTTTTTTATGAAATCATTCGTGCTGTTCATGTGAAATAATATTAACAAGCTTGCCAAACGGATCGGGGACATAGAAACGACGAACACCCCAAGGTACAGAAACTGGCCCAATAGTGGTATTGAAGATTGTCGTTTCTTATTAAATAGGAAAGTACTGGTGAAGCACCCCCTTTTTCGCTTGCTTCAGAGCTGTTTTTCTAAAGAAAACGAGTAAACAAGAGCAAAAGAAAGAGAAAATGAAGAGTATGCTTAATATGAAATGAAAAGCATTGCTTTCAACATTATTTTGACCAGAGCCCTCCTTTACAAGAAAACCTTACAAGAGTATGATTCATCTCAGAACTGAGAATTATCTTAAATTTACAATTACATAAGCAATCCGCTTAATTTCCGTTTCTGGAAAGCGGGGGAACCAACAACTGGCAGCCGATGTGAGAGTCGGCACTGGTTATGGGGTGAATCCTGTTCCGGGTGCATAATATGCATCCCTGCAGGTAGGGCAACTCTCACTGCCCGAATCCGACAGCTAACCTCGTAAGCGTATGGAGAGAGGATGAATGGCGTGTTTAGTGATGAATAGCCACAGAGAATCCCTCTGTGGTTTTTTGCTGCGTTTTTAAGCAGATATAGTCGTAGAATTTATTATGAAAGAGGTGTTACCTTTGCCTATCGCTAAACTGAACGGAACTTCGCTCTATTATGAAATCAATGGAACTGGCACTCCGGTTGTGTTTATCCATGGACATGGATTAACACACAGTATGTTCAAACCACAGCTGGAGTATTTTTCCGATAAATATAAAGTGATTTTGTGCGATTTACGGGGGAATGGCAAGTCTGGTAAACTGCTGGAGGCCCCACATGAGATTATTGAGACGCAATGTCTGGATCTGATTATGCTGTTGAATGACCTAGGTATCCGTGAAGCAGTTTTTGTAGGAATCGCCTATGGTGGCTTAGTCGTTCAGCATATTGCCAAACAATATCCTGAGCGTGTAAAAGCAATTGTGGTCGCGGATAGCTTTTGTAGGACTCACGGATCAACAATAGTAGGGAAAATACAAACTATGGCAGCATATTGCAGTTTACTAATGTATTATCTCCCAAGCGAGCTGGTGTTGCCTTCGATTCGGATGATGTACCGAGAGCGCTGGAGTCTGGCCTACAATGAGATTAGAAGAGGACTGCTGGACAAACGCCCCCGGGAGTTATATCGGCAAAGGCTGGCTACGAGCCATGTTGATTACACCAGATGTTTAAAGGCTTTTAAACGTCCCGCTTTGTGTATTGTAGGGGACTTTAATGAATTTGGAGTGAATTGTATGAAGGAAATGGTGTCTCAGCTGCCGCAGGCGCAGTTGGCGATTATTCCGAACGCATTAGATCCAAGTAATCTGTGCCAACCGGAGCAATTCAATGCGATTCTTCAACGTTTCTTAGAGAAGCAGCAGGGCAGTCAGCAGATTAGCTGATCTATAGGGAGACCTTCACAAGCGAGCGTTTAAGTGAGAAAATAGGCGTCCCATAGCCAGGGCGGAATGAGCTGGCTATGGGTCGTCTTTCTGGGAAGAACTTTAGGGGAATTCTCCCTAAAATGAAGGAGATTATGGCTCCTAGAACGTAGATTAGGGAAATCCTCCCTAATAATAGGATGTTTTTAGCCATAAATGGGTATTTGCATGAATTTTTAGGGAGGAATTCCCTAAAAACCTCATTTTAAAGCGATTATCGATGAACATTAGGGAGGATTTCCCTAATATAATGGACATCCAATTAAAGGCTGGCTTATCCGTAGTGAAATCTACGAATGAGCCAGCCTTTGGTTATTTTACTAACGCTACTTAATGTCCCTACCCTACCACAGCACCAAATATAGCTCACCAGACGTGGGAAAGAACAGTAGGCCCTAAGTAGTGATGGTAAGTGTATAGAAGGAGGCGTAGTAAGCAACGCATCTGCTACTCTTGCATTTTGTACAATGCGATCTACTCGTGTAAGATTAAGATAATTCATACTAAAGGAGCTGAGTCATGATGTCTCAAGCTGAAACTATAAAACTGACTTCATTATCTTCAAAAGGGGGCTGCGGCTGCAAAATCGGTCCCGCCGATCTCATGCAGGTTATTCGTAGTCTGCCACCAACTGTTCCTAACCCGGATCTACTTGTAGGTCTTGATACTAGTGATGATGCAGGGGTGTATCGTTTAAGTGATGAATTAGCGTTAGTGCAAACTGTTGATTTTTTCACGCCGATCGTGGATGATCCCTATTCATTTGGTCAAATTGCAGCAGCCAATGCATTAAGCGATATTTATGCGATGGGTGGAAAGCCGCTTACGGTGCTTAATATTGTGGCCTTTCCTATTTCTGTTTTAGATAAAAGCATTCTCGGTGACATTTTGCGCGGTGCAGCGGATAAAGTACAGGAAGCAGGAGCTACTCTTGTGGGCGGACATTCCATCGACGATAAAGAGCCCAAATTCGGATTGGCCGTTACGGGCCTTGTGCATCCTGACAAAGTAAGAACGAATGCGGGCGCCAAGGTGGGAGACAAGCTGATTCTAACGAAGCCTATCGGTGTGGGGATCTTAACAACTTCCATTAAAAAGGATCAGCTATCTCCTGAAGAAACCACACGCCTTACGACAGTAATGTCTACTTTGAATAAAAAAGCGGCTGAAATCATGGAGCCTTATGATGTACATGCTTGTACAGATGTTACCGGATTTGGGCTACTGGGACATGCCTCGGAAATGGCTAAAGGGAGCGGCACGGGCCTGATCATTCGTCAAGGCGATGTACCGATGCTGCCAAGAGTAAGAGAGCTTGCGGAGCAGGGATTTGTTCCAGGAGGCACTAAGAATAACTTTGCCCATCTGGAAGGCAGCATTCTTTATCCGGAGGAGATGGACCAACTAAGCCGCTATATTCTATGTGACGCTGTGACTTCTGGCGGACTGCTGATCTCTGTGGCCCCTGAACAAAGCGAAGATTTGCTAAAAGAGTTAGTAGATGCAGGGGTAGAAGCGGCATTGATCGGAGAGGTAACGGAAGAGCATCCGGGTCAGATTACAGTTATAGCTGCTGTGGAATAACTGTTGTATATCAGCTTAGAGCAAATTATGAAGGTTAGCCACCAGAGGAGAGAGCATATTGTTTCAGGACATTACACTGGAAGAACTTAGAGTGTTAAAAAACAAGAAGCAGATCACCATTATTGATGTTAGATCTCCTTCTGAATATAAAGATGCAACGCTGCCGGATAGTTTGAATATTCCTTTTTTTGATGATCAGGAACGGGCTGAAGTAGGGACGTTGTATAAACAGACAAGTGTGCAGGCCGCGAAAGAACGTGGTTTGGAGATTGCTGCGGCAAAACTGCCTTCTTTTGTCAAAGAATTTGCAGCGATTCAAGGAGACAAAGCTGTATTCTGCTGGAGGGGAGGTATGCGCAGCCGTACAACTGCGACCGTACTCTCTTTAATGGATATTCATGCTTACCGGCTGATAGGCGGCTATAAGGCTTATCGTAAATGGGTGCTCGACGAATTGGAGTCCTATGAATGTAAGGCGAAGTCTTATGTGATTCACGGAAATACAGGCACAGGTAAAACCAATCTGTTACACCGCCTGAAAGCGCAAGGCTACCCCGTTCTGGATTTGGAAGGGATGGCAGGTCATCGTGGTTCTATTTTTGGTGAGATTGGCCTTCGTGCGAACAATCAAAAAACGTTCGATAGTCTTCTTTTAGAGGAGTTAATTAAGATCGGGGATTCTCCTTATGTACTATTTGAAGCGGAGAGCAAAAAGATTGGTAAGGTAGTAATGCCCCCATTTATGGCCGAGCAAAAAGAGAGCGGAACGCAGATCTGGATTGAGATGCCTTTGCATGCCAGAGTGGAGCAAATCCTTGAGGATTATCGGCCAGAAGAATACAAGGAGCAATGTATTTCTGCATTTCGGAGTATTAAATCCCGAATTCATATCCCTATTGCGGCAGAAATCGAGCGATGCTTGCAGGCAGATTTGTTCGGCGAAGCTGTGGCGCTGCTGTTAGAGTATTACTACGACCCTAGATACGATTATACGTCCACTCAGTATGAAGGCATTGAGAGAGTTACTTTTAAAGTGAATAATCTGGATGAAGCTGAGACTGCTGTGCGTTCTTTTTTTAAACATCAAGAAGTATAAGTTTCGCGTTATGGTTAAAGGGGGCTTTACTTAATATGATCTATTTAGATTACAACGCTACAACACCAGTAGATAAGGAAGTAGCAGAGGTTATGATCCCTTATCTTTACGGTCATTTTGGGAATCCTTCAAGCAGTCATTCTTTGGGGCGGGAAGCTAAACTCGGAATAGAGCAGGCAAGAACACAGGTGGCTGATTTCCTGAATTGTGCGCCGGGTGAGGTGCTTTTTACCAGTGGGGGTAGTGAGTCTAATAATACTGTCATTAAAGGAGTAGCCCAAACGTATCGCCATAAAGGTAATCACATTATCCTGTCTGCTATTGAGCATCCAGCGGTAATTAAACCTTGTCAGTACCTGGAGCAGATGGGATACAACCTGACTTATGTACCTGTTGACTCGTATGGAATGGTGCAGGTTGACGATGTGAAAAAGCAGCTCACGGACCAAACCATTCTGGTCTCCATCATGCACTCTAATAACGAAACGGGTACGATCCAGCCGATCAAGGAAATAGCTGAGGTCTGCCACCAACGGGGCATTCTTATTCATACAGATGCTTCACAATCTGCGGGAAAAGTAGACCTCGATGTAGCGGACTTGGGAGTGGATTTTCTAACGCTTGCAGGCCATAAATTATATGCGCCCAAAGGCATTGGAGCATTGTACATTCGGGACGGCATTCACATTGAGCCTTTGATACACGGTGCGGGCCATGAACAGGGGCGAAGAGCGGGGACAGAAAATACACCCTACATTATTGGCTTAGGAAAAGCCTGTGAGCTTGCTGCTGACTCTGATTCTAGAAAAAGAGTTAAGCAAGTTACGGAGTATTTCTATGGAAGACTGCAGGAGTCTTTTGGCGAAAAAATTCATTTGAATGGTCATAAACACAAGCGCTTGCCTAACACCCTTAACGTTAGTTTTCTTGGAGCAGTGGGTCATGAAATTATCGATTCCCTGGAAGCTGTGGCGGCTTCAACTGGCTCAGCGTGCCATTCCGGTGAAACGTTGATTTCGCCTGTTTTAAAGGCTATGCATGTGTCGGAGAATATTGGACGGGGAGCGGTTCGTTTTAGTGTGGGACGATATACGACTACAGCGGAAATCGATGAGGTCATCGATAAGCTGAAGGTGTATTTGTTATAAGCTGAAATCGTATTAGTTGTGAGGTTCGTTTTTGCAAACAGTGGCAAAGTGTGAATTCTAGTGAACGGACTATGATTCTCAGTGAACGGATTATGGCTCCCAGTGAATGGATTATGGCTCCCAGTGAATGGACTATGATTCTCAGTGAACGGATTATGATTCTCAGTGAACGGAGTAGCTATCGGACTCAGGCGCTCTTATTTGCAATATTTTCCTATTTTTGAGTTGCTATAGGACTCCATAGGCGTTATTAGTACAAAATAGACACTACTCAGTATCATTTCTGCCCAATAGTGCCTCTCAGGTCCGATAATCTCTCTAAACAGTGATAAATTAACGAATAGCGGCATCTGAGTCCGAAAGATCAAGCGTTGAATACGCATATTACAAAAAAAGCATCTGCCACCTCCTTCAAAAGGAATCGCAGATGCTTTTTTAACTTTTTTTTAGTGATTATACAATCGTAAAGCCAGCACTTGCATAACCAGTGACTGTATTTACAAGGGTAAGACCTGTAGCGGTGGCTGAGAATACCATAAGCAAACGTGTCTGTGGTGTTACAGTAAAATTGATACCATTCGTAATTCCGCTGACAAAAGTTCCAAGATTAATAGTACCGGTGATAGGTGGAAGTGGGACTGTTGCGCCTGGAATAGGAGTAAATGTGTTATTTGGTGTGGCAGATTGGTACAATTGCGCTGTTACATTTATCGTAGTACCAAGCAGCGATAAAGCTATGGTATTACTGAAGTAAGCGGCAATGGAAGTTATTACTCCTGCTCGAGGAGTTGAGAATGCAAAATTGATAAGCGGTCCAAGGAGAGTACCTGTCAAATCAATATTACCGCCAACAAGCGAAATGCCTGTGGCTGAACTTCCGAAGCCTACAAGGCTTGTTGTTCCAACCAAACCACCTAAAACCGTGGTCATAATAATAGGTCCTCCGGATGCCAGCGGAATAATTGCACCGTTACCGGTTGCACCAGTGACTCCGGTAATGCCAGTAGCTCCGATCGCGCCTGGATCACCCGTGGCACCCGTTACACCGGTAGCTCCGGCAACGCCGACCGCCCCCGGATCACCCGTCACCCCTGTGGCACCCGTAGCTCCGGCAACGCCGACCGCCCCCGGATCACCCGTCGCGCCCGTTGCCCCCGTAGCTCCGGCAACGCCGACCGCGCCCGGGTCGCCCGTCGCGCCCGTTGTACCAGCAGGGCCCGCCAAGCCGGCAGCACCCGTCGAGCCCGTCGCTCCAGTTGCTCCTACGCCTGGACCCGCTGGTCCTTGCGCACCTGTTGGTCCTTGAATCCCTTGCACACCCTGTGGTCCTTGAGGTCCCATCGCACCACCAGCGATTAACAAGTAATCTGGTGAACTGCCAGGTATTCCAGTAGGTCCAGAAACAGTAGCAATATAGGTGCTGCCATTGAAGGTTACTACTTGACCTGCTGGATAAGTAGGACTTTGTGCAGGATTAAAGATTACAATTCCTTGCAGCCCTACCCCTTGCGGACCCTGAGGTCCTTGAAGTCCAGGCGTTCCTTGAGGGCCTTGAGGGCCTTGTGGTCCTTGCGGTCCTTGGGGGCCTGTGGAGCCACCAGCAATTAATAAATAGTCTGGTGAACTTCCAGGTGTTCCCGTTGGTCCAGCAACAATAGCAATATAGGTACTGCCATTAAAGGTTACTACTTGACCTGCTGGATAAGTAGGGCTTAGTGCAGGATTAAAAGCAACAATTCCTTGCAGCCCTACCCCTGTGGTTCCCTTTGCGCCCGGAACCCCTTGCGCTCCTTGCGGACCCTGGGGACCCTGTGGCCCTTGAGGTCCAGTCACACCTTTAATCGGTAATCCAATTGCTTGTGTAATAGAAGCTTGAATATGTCTGATCTGAATAATCAGCTGATCTTTACAATTAGAGTCAATCTTCGTGGCGAGAATAAAAGATAATAACTCAGTTAACAACAGTTGAAGATTAGTGCCCACGCTTACGACAGAGAAGGGACTGACTTCGGTCGATACAATGGTTATCTCTACTACAGAAAGTAGCTCAGTTCTAAAAGGGCTGCATAACTTAGAGGTATGCAAGAATTCCAATAGTTCTCTTAACACTCTTTGGAGATTGGCAATATGAAGTGTTGTGGGATTCGTAAGTACGGGGGGCACCACTGCAGAGAGATCAGTGACTATTTTTAATAGTGCGTTACACTCCCTCTTTCTAATAGGACTGCTGATCCTTCCATGCTTGTTTAGGATAGCATCGCCTTTAAATGGTCTGTAATCAGGCATATTTCTATATCTCCTCCTTGAACTTCTCCTGTTCATTCCTTTAAAAAATGGGAACCTGCCCAATCAGCATATTCTGAGAAGCGGAAGTGGTTACAAAAATTGCCCTAAAAGCCGTTATTCCTGAAAGTCGTTATTAATGAAGTAATACAAAAAAGGCAGGCCACCGCTAATTACGGTAGTCTACCTTTTTAATAGATACGTTAAGTAGTCTCTCCCTTAATAAGAGTTACGTCTACAGTAGTGTTGTTGATTAGCTCTCCGTCAGCACTTTCGATCATTTGCAGGAGAGTATTGGTCAGCATGACCCCGATCCGATCACTAGGTTGCATAATGGTAGTCAATTTAGGACTCTGAAGCATGCGGGTAAAGCTGTGGTAATCATAACCGATGATTTTCAGTTGCTCGGGCACTCGAATGCCTTGCTGTTCAGCATAAATGTATAAAGCATAAGCCACAATATCATTACTGCAAAATACTCCGTCATATTCTCGAAGTTGGGCCGGAGAGATATTTTCGGTGACAAAGGACCAAAAATAATCAAAGGTAAGCTTGTTGTGCGCGCCTTCGATAATATCGTAAGTTACACCATGTTTCATACTTGTGATGACAAAAGCATCCCGACGGCGATTCGCTAGAATATCCAGATCTAGCGGGCCGGAGATATGTAGCAACCGTTTACAGCCCAGCTGTATCAAATGTTCGGTAGCTAGCTCACCACCGCGGTAATTATCCGATCCCACACAAGGGATATTGGAAGAAATAAAACGGTCAAAAGAGACAATAGGGAAAGGGACCTTTTTATAGCTTTCAATATTCATGGTGTGGCTGCACATGATAATGCCATCTACTTGATTCTGGCGAAGCATGCTAATATAGTTGGCTTCCTTCTCAGGATCGTCAAGAGAATTACATATTAGCAATTTATAGTTTTTTTCATTAGCACTCATTTCAACATACTTGATGAGATCGGAAAAGAAAGGGTGGTTCGAATCTGGAACAATAATCCCAATAAAAAAGGATTGATTCTTCTGTAAGGCTCTGGCGATTTGATTAGGATGATAATCTAAGGCGTCCATCGCTTTTTCAACTTTTTTTCGCGTCTCTTTGCTGATATATCCCCGGTTGTTCATTACTCTGGACACGGTAGCTACAGCAACGCCCGCCTCCTTGGCAACATCTTTAATACTTGCCATACCCTCATCCCCGTTTCATAAAATGCTCTAATCTATATTCTACAACTTTCTTGGATTGTTGACACTAATCGAGACTAACAATTGTAAAAGCATAGATAGTTTTTGATAGTTATAATAGGTATGTTATACGTTACCACAAATATATGGATATAATATTAAAAATCAATAATTATACCCATATTTTATTGATTTAATTATATGAAAACGTTTGACATATTATTTGCGCATCTATAAAATTGGTTTTGAATAAACCTTCATCTAGGGAGGAACAAGATTGTTAGGAGAACGCTTTCATAAGTTGCATTAGTTTGATGATTTCTCAGACCTTATGAAGCAAGAGTGTATAAATTGAAATAGAAGGAGAACCTCAATATGCAGATTAAAAATGAAGCTATGCTTATCACTTACGCAGATAGCATGGGAAACAGTTTAAAAGAACTAAACGAAGTACTGGATACACACTTGCAAGGAGTCGTGGGTGGGGTTCATTTATTGCCGTTTTACCCCTCTTCGGGCGACCGGGGATTTGCTCCGATGGATTATACCAAGGTTGATTCGGCTTTTGGCGACTGGGCGGAAATCGAAGAGATGAGCGAGAAGTTCTACATGATGTATGATTTCATGATCAATCACATTTCACAGCAGTCTCCATACTTTCAAGATTTCCTTGAGAAGAAGGATGCATCGCAATACAAGGATTTATTTATTCGTTACAAGGATTTCTGGCCTAACGGTGAACCAACTGAGGTTGATGTGGATTTAATTTATAAACGTAAACCGCGGGCGCCATACGTAGAGGTTACTTTTAAAGATGGGACGAAGGAAAAGGTTTGGTGTACGTTTGATGAGCAGCAGATCGATCTGGACGTGACTACCGAAACCACGAAGAAATTCGTGAAAGACAATCTGACCTTCCTTGCTGATAAAGGAGCATCGATTATCCGGCTGGACGCTTTTGCCTATGCCAACAAAAAGATGGGTACCAACTGCTTTTTCGTAGAACCGGATATTTGGGAAATGTTGAATTTGTCTAAAGAAGTAGTGGAGCCTTATGGCGTAATTGTTCTTCCGGAAATCCATGAGCATTACAGCATTCAATTGAAGATTGCAGACAAGGATTATTATGTCTATGATTTCGCCCTGCCAATGTTGGTATTACATGCTCTATACAGTGGAAAAGTAAATCGGCTTGCGCATTGGCTGGAAATCTGTCCGAGAAAACAATTCACTACCCTGGATACACATGACGGCATTGGCGTGGTGGATGTTAAGGATCTGATGACCGACGAAGAAGCTGAAATGACCAGAGAAAGCCTATATAGCCAAGGAGCGAATGTTAAGAAAAAATATAGCTCCGCCGCTTATAATAATCTGGATATTTATCAAATTAACTGCACTTATTATTCTGCACTTGGCAATGATGATCAGGCGTATCTTTTGGCCAGAGCTATTCAGTGCTTCGCCCCTGGTATTCCACAGATTTATTATGTAGGTCTCTTCGCTGGCGAGAATGATATTGAACTGCTCGAAAGCACAAAAGAAGGACGCAATATTAACCGCCATTATTATTCTAAAGATGAAATTGCTGCTGAGGTACAACGTCCTGTTGTTCAAAAGCTGTTCGCATTGTTGAAATTCAGAAATAGCTGTCCAGCTTTTAATGGTGAGATCAAGATTGTACAAGGTAGTGAGAATGAGCTGAACATCACTTGGAAAAATGAAAACAGTGTGGCGAAGCTTGAAGCTAATCTGTTGACCAAAGAATATACCATTCTTGCAGGTGAGAATGAAGCAAATATTGCGAAGGTATTTTAATATTTCACATGATATCGAAGGGTGTTCCAAAGGCCAATGTAATGGCTGCTGGAGCACCCTTCGTTTTGGAGTATAGGTGATTCATGTTATGAACTGTTTTTGGTCCGTCTGAATTCTATTGGTGTAAGGCTGAAGTTGCGTTTGAACATCCGGTGGAGATAAGAACTGCTAGTGAAGCCAGTTACTTCAGCAATATCCGATACCGATAAATCACTTTCTACAAGCAGGCGGCATACTTCCTTCATCCGTACCTCCATAATGACATCCACAATAGTGGTTAGGGTCTGCTGCTTATAAAGTCTGCTGACATAGATTGGAGACATATTAAGTTCATCGGCAATTTGGTTCAGACTCAAGCAAGGGTCCGTGTAAGATTGCTGAATGGTTTGGTTGATTTGCCGGATTAGATCGCTTTGCTTGGAGCTGCGCTTATCCGCTTGGAATTCCTGAATATGCTCGAAAAGCTGGTAAAAAGCCGCTTCAAATTCTTCTATCGTTTCATAATGTTCAAGCGAAGGCATCACCATCATCCCTTCGGTGGAGGTAGGACTAAGCTTCTTGATGTTATCGACGATTCGTTTAATCGTTAGCGTCACCCTTGAAACAGTAAGTTCCAGCACATGATAGGGATATTGCTCCATTTCACGTACCATTTCGGAGAAGTGACTGCGGGCTTCGTCTGTTCTGCCACTTGTGAGCGCATCGACCAGCTTTTTTTCGCTGTCAGCCGGGTAGGAGTAAAGATTGTTCTGAAGCTCGCTAATGCGCTCAGCATTGATCAAGCTGCCATGACCATAAAACAGTCTATGTTTGGAAGCTTCTCTGGCCTGACTGTACAGCCGGTTTAGTACATCTGGATTATCACTGATGGGGCTGTACACTAACGACAGTCCGATTTTTAGATAATCACAACAGGCCACGCGGATCTGCCGCAGCAGCACTTCAATTAGCTCGGTATCCAGATGTTCAGTGGAGGTCATGCTGCTAAGCAACATTACCACGCTATCGTCATTCATATCTACAGTTTCCACCTGATAAGTCTGTCCACAGATCTCTGAGGCAATATTCATGATGGCAAACTTGTACGGAAGGAGATAAGAGCCTCGTTCCTTTCGCAGAGCTTCGTACTCATCAATGCGTAGTAATACTAGCCGGTAGCCCTCGTTTAAATTAAAAGAAATACCCAGCTGTTGAACATCATTTTGCCGGCTGTTATGAGGAGATTTAATGCCAAGCACCAGATTGCGTAATGAATTCTGCCTGATCGTGAACATGCTGTTGCGTTTATCTGCCTCAAGGGTGTTCATTCGGCTTACGATCGAATCAATCGGCAGATAAAGCCGTTTGGACAGTACCCTAGAAATAACAAGACCGAACAATAAAATAATTAAAGAAATCAGAAGCGTAGTATTGCGGATATGATTGGTCTGTTCAGTAATTACCTCATAAGGAGTAATGCGCACATATTGCCAGCCAAGCGAATCGGGCGAAGTATAGGACACCAGTGATTTATTCCCTCTAAAAGGGGCAGTAAAATAGCCGGCAGAACGTGCTTTTACTTGATGCTCCAGCCAACTGTTTTCATCCCCGGAGAGCTTCTCCAATGTCAGCTTATTCCCCGACAGAAAACGGCCTTGGTCATCCAAAATGTAGGTACTGCCACTACCGGGTGTATTGCCGTTAGCCAGTTCTTTATTGATCCAAGCCGCGGATATGTTAACAATAACCGCAGAGTTAATAGAGCGGTCCCAATTGATCGCATCATAGCAAAGGTAAGTATAGACTGAGATGGTTTTTTTCTCAGGTTCATCTATGGAATAGGTTCGCGGAATCGGCGTAAATGTTTTGTAATCCTGATAATGATTCAGCATCTGAATAATTTCAGTGTCCACCAGTTCGCGGGTGGTGAATACGCCATTCTGGCCCTGTGCTGCCGAAATATAAACCGTGTCATTATTCGGATTATATACATAGATGGATTCAATATAAGGCATGGAATTTAAGTAGTTTCCGAGATCGGACATCGCCGCGGTTACCTCATAAATAGAGGGCTTGTTGTAGAACAACAGATGAGAAATCGTGCTGGTTCGATACAGTTGAAATGAAAGCGTTTGCGCGACTTCAGCCATGTTGACCACTTTTTTGCCAGTCTGGGTCAGATCCCTTAGATCGGAGCGAAAGGTTTGCGTCTTCTCGACGCCGATGTAGTACGTATAGTAAACAAAAGTAGAGATAAGAAGGGTTAACGATATGCACAGGGTTATGGTGGTGAGCAGCTTGCCATACAGTAGTCTTTTTCTCCGTAGATCATTATTCTTCATACCGTCCCCCCTGATCATCATATGACTTACTCGGACAAGACTCTGGATGAATTCATATTATGAAGTTCCTTTATTATAAGTCCCAAGAGTGAACAGAACAGTGGAGCAACCTTAGAATCCTGCATTTTTCCAATCTGAAGGGAGTGAACAAATTAAATATTCGTGTACAAAACAGTCTTTTCTACAAGGATTATAAGGAGTTAGCGAAGCTTGAGAAGCTCAGTGGGTCTCCGAAGACTTTTACATAAACATCCTGATTGTTCAGTTCCTGTTTCGCCAGTTTGTGCAGTAAGGCTTGTAAGCTTCACTTCTGTGTTCAGAAGAATCCCCCTATAGTGGAATTATGCAGTTTCTATATTAAGGGGAGTGAGAGATCTTGAGCCAAACCTCATCCAAAGGAATTTCAAACGTCGAACTTGGCATCCAGACTGATGGTAGAGCACGCTTACGAACGACAAGAAAGAAGAAAGGATTGTTGTATGAGCTGGTGCACAATCGGGTAATGTTTCTGATGCTGCTGCCCACCTTGATCTTTTTTCTGGTGAATTCCTATTTTCCAATGGTAGGCATCTATTATGCGTTCACTCAATTCGACTTCAACAGCAGCATGTTCAACTCCAAGTTTGTGGGATTACAGAATTTCGAGTTCCTCTGGAGATCCGGTACGCTGGTGAAGCTCACGATGAACACGATAGGATACAATATTGCTTTTATTGTACTAGGGAATGTGCTGGCAATTGTCTGTGCGATCCTGCTGAGTGAGCTCAATGGAAAATGGTTTAAAAAGATTAGCCAATCGGTAATGTTTCTGCCTTACTTTGTATCCTTTGTAATTCTCAGCGTAATTGTCTACAACTTGTTTAATTATGACAGCGGTTTCTTAAATACAATGCTTACCCAATTTGGCCTTGATCCGGTCGACGTTTACAGTAAACCTTGGGCATGGATCTTTCTGATCATTATCTTTTATCTATGGAAAAATCTTGGCTACAGCATGGTGATTTATCTGGCGGCGATTACGGGGATTAGTGACGAATATTATGAAGCGGCCAAAATTGATGGCGCTAATATTTTCCAACGGATTTGGTATATAACGGTGCCGATGCTGAAATCAACCTTTGTGGTGCTGCTGCTCTTTGCGCTCGGGAGTATTATGAAGGGCCAATTCGATCTTTTCTATCAATTAATAGGCAATAACGGGCTGCTCTACAATACGACGGATATCCTTGATACCTATGTATACCGTTCGCTTAAAGTAACCTTTGATGTGGGCATGGCAACGGCTGCCGGGGTCTATCAATCCTTGTTCGGCTTCGTCCTCATTATGACGGTCAACTACATTATCCGCAAAATAAACGATGACTACGCCCTGTTCTAGGAGGATAAGAAATGAAAATTCAAAAGGATAAATATACGCGAATGCTTCATTGGATTGCCTATGTGGTCATTATTGGCTTATCGATCGCTTGCCTGCTGCCCTTTTTGCTAATTATCTCTGCATCTTTGACCAGCAATGAGTCCATTATTCGCGATGGCTATCATCTGATTCCGGCACAGTTCTCACTGGAGGGCTACAAGACGGTATTCATCTTCCCGGATGAGGTGCTGCGGGCATATGCGGTCACAGTCAGCACAACTGCTATTGGAACGGTAATGGGACTTTTTTTCATGACTATGGCGGGTTATGTACTGGCGCGTAAAGATTTTAAATATCGAAATAGCTTTTCCTTCTATATATACTTTACGACTTTGTTTGGGGGAGGACTTGTCCCGTGGTACATCATGATTACGAAATACCTCGGTCTGCTGGATTCCTATGCGGTACTGGTGCTTCCAGGTCTGATGACGCCATTTTTGATCATTTTAATGAAAAACTTCATCAAATCAGCAGTTCCTGAGGAATTGTTCGATTCTGGCAAAATAGACGGGGCCGGTGATTTCCGGATTTACTGGCAGATTGTACTCAAGCTTTCCATGCCGGGCATCGCTACAGTCGGTTTGTTTCTGGCTTTGTATTACTGGAATGACTGGTTCACCTCTTCACTGTTCATCAATGATACGCATAAATATCAGCTGCAATTCTATCTGTACAATGTTATTAATTCAGCACAGTTTATCGCACAGATGGGGGCGGGAACCGGGGTGTCACTGGCTACGGAGGTCCCTGCTGAGTCTACCAAAATGGCGATGGCAATTGTCGTGACGGGACCTATTCTTTTTCTGTACCCGTTCGTTCAGCGTTATTTTGTCAAAGGCCTGACCATCGGCGCTGTAAAAGGTTAGAACCGCAACCTGCCCACTACCGGGTTAAGGTACAGTCGGCTAACATAGAAGCATAGTGAAAAGGGAGGATTCAGATGAATAAACAACGGGGCAAACGCATGTCTATTCTGCTTACGTCAGTACTGGGCTTGACGCTGCTGGCAGGCTGCGGGGGGAATTCTAATTCTGCAAACGGAGACAATGCGGCGGTAAAAGAGAGTAATAGCGGAGGAAACACAGCACAAAGTACGAACGCAGGGACGGAGGAGAAGACCGGACTGGACACTTCCAAAAAGGTCGAGCTGCAATTCTATATGCTAGGCGATGCGCCGAAGGACCTCTCAAGCATTGAAGCGGAAATTAACAAAATGGCCGAAGAGGATCTGAATGCAACCGTTAAATTCAACTATACAACCTGGACAGATTGGGATCAGAAATATAAGCTGCTGCTGTCGTCGGGTCAATCAATCGATCTGATCTTCACTGCGGACTGGACACAATATCAGGCTTATGCGAAAAAGGGAGCTTTTTTAGCTATTGATGATCTGCTGCCTAAAGCTGCCCCAGAACTCCAGCAATTCGTACCACAGGAAATGTGGGATGCTGTGAAGATTGATGGCAAGATTTACACCGTTCCAGCGACTTATAAGGAGTATGTAACGAACGGCTTCGTATGGCGTGAGGATCTGCGCAAGAAATACAATCTGCCTCAGCCGACAGATCTGGCTAGCTATGAAGCATACATGGAAGGAATCAAGAAAAATGAACCGCAGATGTCACCTGCTTCTTTTAACAGTGATGTAAGAGGTAACATTCATGATGTATATTCAACACTTACCGCACAGGTCGGCAGTCCCCTGCCTTATGGTATTGGTATTAAGTACGATGATCCTTCAAAAGCTTATCTGTATTGGGGCTCGGAGGAACATAAAGAAGAGCTGCTGACGATGAGACGCTGGCAGGAAAACGGATTGATTTCCAAAAACGTCCTGAACTTGAAGGATACCATCCAGGCTCCGATTATCGCGGGCAAGGCAGCAAGCATCTTCGGAGATAATCCGACTCGCTTCAACGATACGTTGATGAAGGTGAAAGCAGCACATCCGGATTGGGATCTAGGTTACTATCCTTATGGCAATACCATTGGTTATGCAACACCAGTTCATCCTATTCATAATGGTTTCGCCATTCCGAAGAGCAGCAAGAACCCTGAACGTGCACTGGCCTTCTATGAAAAAATGGTCATGGATAAACGTTATAATCAGCTGACACAATACGGTGTGGAAGGAAAGAACTATAAAATTGATGCGAACGGCTACTATGAACTTATTGGAGATGCTTCAACGAACGGTTTTACACGCGAGGGAATGAATGGCTGGGCCTGGCGGAATCCGGAGTTCATGCTATTTGATAAATCCTATGATGGCGTGAAGGAAATTTTCGCTGAGCTCGACAAAATTCAGAAGCCGGATATTTTCACCGGTTTTGCTGAGGATTATACCTCTTATCAGGCGGAAAAAGCAGCACTAGAGCAGGTGGAAAAGCAATACCTGTATCCATTGCAAGCTGGATTAGTAGAGGATGTTGATGCGGGTTTAGCCACCTTTATGGAAAAGGCTAAGCAAGCCGGTCTTGAGAAAATCCAGACCGAATATATCAAGCAATGGGATGCTTATGTGCAGGAGAAAGGTTTGAAATAATAAAAGTAGCAAGGGATGTTCCTTAAGCCTAATGGCAGGGAGCATCCCTTTTTTTGTGTTCTTTAACGTACTCAGATTTACGAGAAACGTTGACGGAATTCCCGTGGAGTGGTTCCTTCTATTCGAATAAAGCTGGAGCTGAAGTAAGGCGCCTGATTGAAGCCAACTTCCTCGGCTATACGGGCAATTGTGTAGCTGGTCTGCATCAGCAAAAGTTTACTTTGCTGAATCCGATAATGCAGCAGATATTCCATCGGCGCACAGCCGTATTCCTTCTTCATGCAACGAGCGATATATACAGGGTGAAAGCTTAGACTTTCCCCGAGCTGCTGCGCAGTGATATGCTCACGAAAATGGCTGCGTAAATAGGAGGCCGCTTGCTCTGCACATATTTTGGAGGGCGAGGGGCGCTCATGGCTGAGGGAGGCGGATAACTGCTGTATAACCTCCTGAAACAACAGCTGCTGCTGAAATGGAGTATCGCTTAAATGGGAATTAGGCACAAGCTGATTCAGCTGCGAGAGCAGCTCTTCCATCTTGGACGGCTGCAGCAGAGTTGTATATTGAGGCAAGCGTAAGCTAAACGGCCGGATATCAAATTCGTCAGATTGCAGGGAGTTCTCTATTTTGACGTTGTCTTTCTCAAGCCTAGCAGTCGTATCCTCGGTCATATTCCAGTCGCCCACCGTTTGGAAATGCAGCCAATAATAAGAGGTGGATTCCTTGCAGCTATCCGTACTGAAATGATGGCTGTCTGGACGAAGTAAGAGCGCCTGACCTGCTTTTACTTGAAAAGGGAGACCGCCTTCACTCATATATAAACAGCCTTGTTTAACTACAAGCAAATCGAACACCCGGGTATTATGGCGGCTCATATGATAATGGCCGGGGGAGAAAGTATGGAATCCGCTTACAATGTAGTACAGCAACGGAGGAACGGTGAAGTTCAAGATGTTCATGTCAGAAGCTCCTTTTAGTGAGGTTGGAATAATGTAATAATTGGTTTGAAATCTGTACCATCATCCAAAGTATATCATCTATAATTTAGTCTGACATAATGAATAAAGATGTTATTTTTTAGGCTAAGTCTGTAGGTATGGTTTACGAGGAGGGTTTGTATAGTGAAAAAAGAAAGACAGGGTTTTGGGCTCTGGGTATTGGCTTGGCCTATATTTATAGAGGTATTTCTACAGACTCTGCTGGGTACGGTAGATACATTAATGGTCAGCCGTATCTCTGATGATGCAGTCGCCGTAGTCGGCATTTCCAATCAATTGTTCGGTGCATTGACCACACTTTTTACAACATTTGCGGGTGGAGCGGGGATTCTGATCGCACAGAGAATGGGCTCCAAACGTTTTGGTGAAGCGCGCACGATTGCTATTATGGGGGTAACGGTTAGCCTCGTGTTGGGGATTGTCGTGAGTATTGTATTGTTTTTCTATGCGGGCCCTATTGGTGGGGTTCTAAATATAGCACCTGAGCTATTGTCACTTTCCAATGTCTATATCTCCTACGTCGGCGGTGGACTTTTTATGGTAGGGATGATCGCTTCCCTCGGTACCGCTATCCGGAACACAGGGAATACCAAAGGGCCGATGTACACAGGGATTATAATCAATGTCATCCATATAATTCTGAACTATATTTTTATATTTGGTGTATTCGGTCTGCCACAGCTAGGCCTTGCGGGCATCGCGATCTCCAGTATTGTCAGTAGACTGGTCGGAGTGATTATTCTCTACTCCTTATTCCGGCGTTCTTTCGAGATCAAGGTTAGACTTAGAGATTTCCGTATATTCAATGGCAAGCTGTTCAAGCAAATTCTGAAGATTGCCTGGCCTCTCGGGATCAATTCTTCCTGTTGGGTATTCTCCCAGCTTATTGTGTATTCCTTTCTGGCTGCACTTGGAGCCGAAGCGTTAGCAGCACGCACGTATCTTAACACCCTGGAGTCCTTTTGCTTCACGCTTGGTTATGCTTTTGCGCTGGCGGGGCAGATACAGATTGCTCATTTATTCGGAGCAGGCAAACTGAAAGAAGCTTACCGCAGTGCATATCGTACACTCTTCATTGGTTTGAGCATTGTGTCAGCTAACATGCTGTTACTATTCCTGTTCGGAAAACAACTGCTCGCTTATTTCACATCTGATCCGAAAATTATTGCGATCGGGGTTTCTTTGTTAGCTCTAAATCTATTGCTACAGCCCTCCAAAATGCTGAATATGGCCCTCGGCAACGCGCTGAATGCCATCGGGGATACGCGTTATACGATGTATACTTCCATCGTGTCTATGTCCCTCATTGGCGTGGGCTGCTCCTATTGGTTAGGAATCAGCTTCGGCTGGGGACTCATAGGAATCTATTGTTGTATGATAGCCGACGAATTGGTGAGAGGTTTGCTTGTTTTGGCGCGCTGGAGGGGGCGAAAGGTTCTCCGACAAGCAGACACCGGCTTGAGTGAAGAGAATGCTTCACTACATGGAGCGGGGAAAAGAAGCGCCTCGTTAACCACATAAGCGGGACTCTATAAGCCCAGCTTGATGGGCAATGGAGTGGTTTTAGAGTCAGATGTTGTTTGTGGAGTAGTGTTTTTGTTTCGGCAGTAGGGTGGTAGTAGTGCTGCAGTAGTGCTGCAGTAGTGCGACAGTAGTGCGACAGTAGTGTGATAGTAGGGAGGCTGTGGGAGGGCGGTAGTGGGGCGGTTGCGGGCGGGTCAGTGTGCTTTCGGACTCAGCTGCCGCTATTTGCTAATTTAGAGCCTTTTGCGGGTAGTTTCGGACTGGAGAGGCGCTATTCCTCGTAAAATGGCTCATAATGGGGTGATTTTGCGGCAATAGTGACTCTGGAGTCCGATAGCTTATGAAAAGAGACGTTTGTGCGGAAATAACGGCTCTGGAGTCCGAAAGCGACTTTGAAAGTCCAAGTAACACCGTGCACCCAAGCGACAACGAGCACTTCAAGTAACTTTGATCATCCCGAGTAGCGTCGAGGACTTCAAGTAACTTTGATCATCCCGAGTAGCGTCGAGCACTTCAAGTAACTTTGATCATCCCGAGTAACGGCGAGCACTTCAAGTAACTTTGATCATCCCGAGTAACGGCGAGCACTTCAAGTAACTTTGATCATCCCGAGTAACGTCGAGCACTCCAAGTAACACTAAGCATCCCGAGTAACGTCGAGCACTCCAAGTAACATTAAGCATCCCGAGTAACATCGAGCACTTCAAGTAACATAGATCAACTCTGTGGCTTAAAAATTGATTAGTTTAGGGGCAGTAGGGCGGTTGCGGGAGGTCTGGCGTTGTGCTTTCGGACTCAACTGCCGCTATTTGCTAATTTAGAGCCTTTTCCGGTTAGTTTCGGACTGGAGGGGCGCTATTCCTCGTGAAATGGCTCATAATGGGGTGATTTTGCGGCAATAGTGACTCTGGAGTCCGATAGCTTATGAAAAGAGACGTTTGTGCGGAAATAACGGCTCTGGAGTCCGAAAGCGACTTTGAAAGCCCAAGTAACACCGTGCACCCAAGCGACAACTAGCACTTCGAGTAACATTAAGCATCCAGAGTAACGTCGAGCACTTCAAGTAACATCGTGCACCCAAGCGACAACGAGCACTTCAAGTAACATTAAATTTGCTGATGTTTTTTTGAAAGAGGTTACCTCATGAGTAGAAATAGTTACTTCTGTGAGGGCCTCTTTTTTATGCGCGTATAAAGTTTAAGTTTGACGGTCCTCAAATTTGATTATTCATTCATATAGAGTTTGATTCTATGATATAAATGAGGTAGCCTTTATAGAATGGGTAGCCGTTATATAAATACATGTTAGTGAAGGGTTTGAGGGAAATGTTGTTGTCAAAATGGAGAGGGTTTTCGTTACTAGGGCTGCTCTTAATGCTTGTACTATTATCAGGCTGTTCTAAAGGAACAGCGCATGTCACAGTGAATAAGAATGGAAGCGTAGATTTTGCAGTGAATATGAAAGTGAATTCGCGGGCAGAAGCGTTGATTAGCGGAAAAATGGAAGATGCTCTGGTAAACAAACTTAAAGATCAGGGGATTGAGCTAGAGAAAAGCCAAGATGGAAAATCTACAGTCTATGAATTCATGAAATCTTATGCCTCTTTTGAGGAAATGAAAGCACTCTCTGGTGACTTAGATATTGTGGACCTGAAATTAGATACCAAAGATTATTGGGTTTATACCAAATATGATGTTGAGGCGAAGCCTAAATTAAATAGTTACATAGACACCATAATGGATAATATGGGATCGCTCAGCTTATCGAAGCCGATTATTCGGGCGTTTTTGCAAAACATGGCTTTTGACTTTAAATTAACGTTACCTGTGGATTTATATGGAGACAATAATGCAAATGTGGAGGACGGCAGAACCCTTACTTGGAATGTTACACTAGCGGATACAGAGCCAATTCAAATGCAGGTTTATGTGCCTAATGTATGGAATATCGTGATTGTGCTTATCATTTTAGTGGTGGTTATTGTAACTGCGATTATATTGTTTATCAGAAAAAGAAAGCAGCGTAATAGAAAACGGTTCTAAGTGGGTTCGTAAGGTTTCGGAAGTGCCGGGAAGCTAGGATGCTTTACCGGCCTTCTTTACTTTTTAGCAGGCACAGAGTTATAATTAGTACCAAGTACTAATATCAGATACTAATTGAAGAGGTGATTGGAATGACAGGTGCAAAAATTACCGCTATCGGAACCTATGTCCCAGCTAAAAGACTGACTAATGCCGATCTGGAACAGATCGTAGATACAAATAATGAATGGATTGTGCAACGGACCGGAATCCGTGAGCGTCGAATTAGTCGGCAGGATGAGTATACAAGTGATTTATGTGCAGCAGCTGTGCAGGATCTTATGACTCGTTATGGAAAAAGCGTTCAGGATGTCGATATGGTCCTGGTAGCTACGAGCACACCTGACTTTTCCTTTCCCTCAGTAGCTTCTTTGATTCAAAATCGTTTTAACATTCCACAGACTGCGGGTGCTATGGATTTGAGTGCAGCATGCGCGGGTTTTGTCTATGCACTGCATACTGCTCACAGTTATGTGGCTTCAGGAATGCATCGCAAGGTACTGGTTATTGGTGCGGATACGATCTCCAAGATTACGGATTATACTGACCGCAGTACATGTATTCTTTTTGGGGATGGAGCGGGAGCTGTACTTGTGGAAAGTGATGAGCAGTCGACGGGATTTTTGGGCTTCCAGCTGGCAAGTGATGGCGGTGGGGCACATCATGTGTACCGTACGGGGCTTGCCCATACTGTAAACAATATTGAGCTGGTAGATACACAAATGCTGGTACAGAACGGACGTGAAGTGTTTCGCTGGGCGGTCAGAACGGTTCCTTTAGGTGTGCAACAACTGCTTGAAAAAGCGGAGGTAACTCTGGAGGAAGTAGACTGGTTTATTCCACACAGCGCTAATATGCGCATGATTGAGCCAATTTGTGAGCGATTAAATTATCCGCTGGAGCAGGTGCTGCACAGTCTTGTGAATTTCGGCAATACTTCTGCTGCCACGATTCCTTTAGCACTCGATTTGGGCATCCGCGAGGGTAAAGTACAAAATGGACAAAAGATCCTGATGTATGGTTTTGGTGCCGGATTGACCCAGGCTGGACAATTGATTGAGTTGAATTTGGATCATCAGGTAGGGATACCTACTCCATATTAAGAGGTGGAATTTGGCGAGTTAATGTCCAATGAATGTTTATAACGAAACGTTTCGGTTAATCAATAAAAAGACAACGCCGTTTGCGGAAACCCGCTTACATTGGCTGTTGTCTTTTTTTTTGTTGATTACTGAGTATTTAATTGACTGCCACAGGATTCACGTACAATAAGCACAGGCTCCACTACAAACGATCCACCGCCAGACTGATTGTTAATCAAGTCATAGAGCATATGAGCAGCGAGGATGCCAAGTCGTTCTTTGTTCTGGCGGATGGTCGACAGTTTTGGACTGGTATATTTACAGGCTTCAATGTCGTCACAACCGATAATGGCAATATCTTCAGGAACGCTGAGGCCGTGTTCTTTCAAAGCCCGGATGGCTCCCAGAGCCAGCAAATCAGAAGCCGCAAAAATGGCTTTTGGTAAATTTCCGGCTTGAATTAATTGCTGCATAGCCGTATAACCGCTGGGCTCAAAGAAATCGTCGCCATGAACAAACCACTGACGGTTCAAAGTGAGGCCGAAGCTTTCAATAGCTTTGACATATCCGGATTCCCGCAGGTTAGAAATATCTGAATCCGCTGCACTTCCGATAAATCCAAGCTCTCTATAGCCAAGTAGATAAAAATGCTCCACGACCTTGGAAGAAACCTGAAAGTTATCTGACATCACAAAGCCGGATTTTTTGCCCTTTAGCTCAAGGTCGACCCCGATACAAGGAATACTGCTCATATCCAGATCGCGGATGGTAGGCTCCATCTTTTGCCCGGAAATAATGACACATCCATCCACATTAAAATGAACAGATCGAGCGAAATAATCGCCGCTGCTGATGAATTTCTCGTTGGAAAAGAAAATGAGATCGTAGCCCAGAACGCCCATCTGCTTTTTAAAGGAATTTAGCACTTCTACGAAAAAGGGATGGGTAAATTCGACATTAAGCTCGCCAGCAAAAATAACCCCGATCAGATTCGACTTCTTAGTTGCGAGTGTCTTGGCGGAGTTGGAAGGTGAATATCCGGTTTGTTCGATGATCTCCAAAACTCTTTGCTTGGTTTTTTCGGAAACATCGCTGTAATTGTTCATAATTTTCGAAACAGTCGAGACAGAAACGCCGGCCATTTCGGCAATCATTTTGATATTCATAGTTAATAAAGCCACCCTCCGCTAAATAGTTGAAATTTGAGAAAAAGACTGTTCTAGAGCGGTTATTTGCGAGTTATTATGAATAGGGTGAATAAAAATTCAATTATTTTCAGTCTATTATTATTGCCGAAACAAGTCAAATATATATTTCACTATGCAGATTTATTCCAAAACAATCTATGTAAAAAAATTCAAAATTACATCTTTACAAAAATAGAAAACTAAGCAACAATAGCATTGTCGAAACCGATTTCGATTTTTCGCTTGAATTACGAATATTACGAAATTCGAGGAGTGATGTTTAGGATGAAAAGGAATTTCACAGCAGCGCTTGCTGCTATGCTCCTTGTCACCGGGCTGCTATCACCGGTTGGGAGCATGAATGCTTCAGCGGCAGAGGGGTTAAAGGAAAACTCACCTGATTCAGCGGCAATGAAAGTGGAAAATGAACCAATCAATGGATTGAAAGCGTTTACCGATGTATCTCCAAGTCATTGGGCCGCAGGCCCATTACAGCGTTGGAGCGCAAATGGGATCATAAGCGGATATGACGACGGGTCGTTTCGTCCGGGTAAGGAAGTCACGAAGGCAGAATTCGCAGCTATTATGAATCGTATATTTAATTATCAGGAGCAATCGGATAAGGTTCCCGCTGATGTCCAGGCTACAGACTGGTATAAAAATGATATAGCCAAAGGGATTGCAGCTGGATATTTAAGCAGTGATCAGAAGAACAATATTTATCCTTCAAAAGCACTTTCGCGCGCTGAGGCGGCGTTAGCATTGGAGAAAGTGTTTCGTTTCAATGCAGACAAAAGCAGTACAGCAGCATTCACCGATCTGAACGGAGTCAGCGATGAAACCGCAAAAGCAATAGCTGTTCTATCGAGTGCAGGTTTTGTAAAAGGATATCCTGGAGGTTTGTTTAAGCCAGATGGTGGGATCACCCGTGCAGAGTTAGCTCAGTTGGCTGATCGAATGGTTTCGGGACTCCTCCTGAAATCAGGAGAGACTTCACTAGGAACAGTTAAGGGCAATGTAGTCATTAATCGGGCTGATGTGATTCTTAAAGACACGGTCATCCAAGGTAATCTTTATCTAACCGAGGGGATAGCTGACGGGAATGCAAAGCTTGAAGGTGTAAAGGTAACTGGGACTACTTTTGTACGGGGAGGCGGCGAGCAAAGTATCGGCTTACACCATACTTCTCTTGGACTGCTTCAAGTAGCCAAGCCTAATGGTAAGGTTCGGATTTATGCCAGCGGGTCGACAGCTGTGGGTACAGTGCAGCTGCTATCTGGGGCAATCTTGGAAGAAAGCAGCGATCTTACCGGGGCAGGGTTTGGGGATGTTGAGATGAATGTCGTTCCTCACAATATTTCGCTTCGCGGAACATTTGCAGCGGTTCGTTCGGCAGACTCAGCAGTCAGCGGTTCTTTGTTAAGAATCCTTGGAACTGTCGGCAGCCTTACTCTGGGAAGTCCGACCCAATTAACATTGGAGAACAATTCACAAGTGGCGGCACTAATCCTATCTACGAGCGCTGGAGGTACAGCAATTCAAGGCAGCGGAAGCGTAACCACAATAGATAACAAAGCCGATGGAGTAACGATTGGCGGTGTAGCATTAAAAAAAGGAAACACTGGCAAAACAACATTGCCAATAGCAAGCTCAGCGCCAAGCAGTTCGGGGAATGTAGGTCCAATATCGACACCAAACTCCACACCTGAAGCAACGGCGACACCTACGGCAACTGTTACGCCAATCGAAACACCAACACCAACACCAACACCAACACCAACAGCCACACCGACACCGACACCGACACCAACACCAACACCAACACCAACACCAACACCAACACCAACACCAACACCAACACCAACACCCACAGCCACGCCAACAGCCACGCCAACACCAACCACTGATCCGTGGACACTGGTGTGGGGGGATGAGTTT
Organism: Paenibacillus sp. FSL E2-0190; assembly: GCF_037992965.1. NCBI lineage: Bacteria > Bacillati > Bacillota > Bacilli > Caryophanales > Paenibacillaceae > Paenibacillus > Paenibacillus sp. FSL E2-0190. The sequence continues at coordinate 5,965,245 of NZ_CP150306.1, read as the reverse complement.
GATGATGGAGAGATTGATGCTACAAAGTGGACCTATGACCTTGGAGATGGTTCGCAATACAACAATCCAGGTTGGGGAAACAATGAGAAGCAGTGGTATACCAACGATGAGAAGAATGTAAAGGAACAGGACGGTAACCTGATCATTACGGCCCACAAAGAAGAAAAAGCTGGCAAACAATATACTTCTACACGGATTAAGACTAAAGGGTTGTTTAGTAAGAAATATGGGAAATTTGAAATTCGGGCCAAAGCACCTACTGGAAAAGGGTACTGGCCGGCGATCTGGATGCTGCCGGAGAACGATGTGTACGGGACTTGGGCTGCTTCCGGTGAGCTTGATATTATGGAAGGCTGGGGCAGTCGTCCAGACACGGTAGCGGGGACGATTCATTACGGCGGTATGGCGCCGAACAATGTATACTCCGGCAAAGAGTATGTATTTCCGGACAACGCTACGATTGAGCAGTTCCATACGTACTCTATTGAGTGGGAGCCGGGCGAAATTCGCTGGTATGTGGATGGTGAATTATATTCGACCAAAAATGACTGGTACAGCATCAGCAATGGGCAGCCTGCCAATAATGTGTATCCAGCGCCGTTTAATCAGAAGTTCCATTTGCTGATGAATCTGGCCGTAGGCGGTAACTTTGATGGTGATCCGACTAGCGAAACCGTATTTCCAAAATCGATGGAGATTGATTACGTTAGAGTCTACGAGCTGACAGGTCGTGAGTACCGCGAGCCTATTCCAGTTACACTGGAGAAGGCAGCCTATCCAGAAGGCTCCAAGCTTGCACTGGCAGACGGCAACATGGTTTATAACAACAATTATTCGGAGCAGGTGCCGGGGGATGGCGGTATGGGAATCCCGAATACCGCACATTGGGCACTTTATAAAGAAGCAGGGGCTGAAGCTACGGTTTCTACCGTTCCTATTGGGGAGCGCAATTATGTGAAGGTAGATATCAGCAGTGGCGGCGGCAATTTTTATTCGATTCAACCCCAAGCTATCGTATCTATAGCTAAAGGCAGGTTCTATAAACTCAGCTTCGATGCCAAAACCGATATGTCCCGCAGTATGAGCGTTCGGTTAACAGGTGGAGAATCTCGTGGATTTGCAGCGTATTCTCCATCGCTTAAGGTAGATCTAACTTCAGCGATGACGCATTACGAAACGATGTTTCAAATGAAGGAGAACTCAGATATTGCTGCACGCGTCGAGTTCAACGTGGGTACCAATACTTCACCGGTATGGTTTGGTAATGTCAGATTAGAAGAGATTGAGAATATTCAATTCCCGCATGATAGTGCGAAGGAACCGCTGCCCAACGGTAATCATCTGTACAATGGTACTTTCGATATTGGGGAACCCAATCGGATGAGTTATTGGCATACGGAAGCAGCTGGTGGTGCAACGGTAGAATCAAGCGTTAATGACAATGGCCAGTTAAAGCTACAGATTGGCGGCAGTGAAAATGGTGAGGTTCGGTTACTTCAGAAGGGAATTCAGCTCATTCAAGGGCAGGACTACGAGGTTACCTTCAATGCTTCAGTCTCCTCTGCACGCACAGGAACGGTCCAACTACTAGGAAAAGACGGCAGTGTACAGGCAGAACAACCGGTTAGCTTAAGCGAAGGTGAGCAAAAAATTAAAGCCACCTTTATCAATCTTAGAGGTGCAACCGATCATGAAGGACAATTCGTATTACTGTTAAACGGAGCTGTGGATACAGTCGTTCTGGATAACTTCCAGATGATACGTACTAGCTTCTATTTTGATCCATCGCTAATATATTACCCGCTCCTGAATGGTGAATTTAACTTTGGGTTTAGCGCCTGGGATCGCCTGTTGACAGAGCAGGGTGGTCAGAGCAGCGCTACGGTTGCAGATGGAGCAGCAAAATTTAGCATTACGAATACCGGCAGTCAGGCGTATTCTGTAATGTTGTTTCAGAACAACTTGAAAGCTGCTGCTGGAATGGATTATGTGGTTGAATTTGATGCCAGTTCAACCGTAATCCGCAAAATCGGGGTGAACGTAGAAAATGGTACGTATAAGGCCTCGTTCAGCAATATTGTGGAGGTAATGCCGGAGACGAATCATTACAGATTCGAATTCCGGCAAGGCAGCAAGGATACATTGTCTCTTAAATTCCTGCTTGGGAAGGTTGAGGGGATTAGTATTCCCCAAAACCATGATATTATCATTGACAATGTGAAATTTGAGATCAAAAATGCACCGGCCAAACCGCAGGAGCTGCTAAGCGACAGCAGCAATAACAGAGTTTCGCAGCCGATTGAGCTTACTTTTATCGATAATGAAAATTGGCGGAATCAAATCATGGCGGTAAAGGTTAACGGTACAACACTTAATGCAGAGCAGTACACTATTGAACCGGGGAAAATCACAATTGAAGCAGCAGTATTTCCGGCAGAAGGAAGTTATACCATTACTGTTGAGGCTGAACATTATGTTACTGCAACTGTCGCGCAGACTATTCTAGCTAATGATAACAATCTAGTTATCAATGGTTCGTTTGGCAGCGATAAGACGGGCTGGACTACATGGTCCGGAGAAGGTGGCGTCTCCGCGTTTAATGTGAAGGATGGCGTAGCTGAAATTCTGATTACGTCGGCCGGATGGGAGGTGTGGCATACACAATTTTTCCAAGAGGGTATTCCACTGGAGGGCGGAAAAACGTATGAGGTGAGCTTCAAAGCGAAATCAACGGTTCCGCGCCAAATTGTGTTAGAATACTCCAATACTTCAGCTGCTTCCGCGCAAGCTAAGTTTGATATTCATGCGGATTGGGCTACTTATACAGCACAATTTACGGTGTCGAACAGCAACCCGCTGAAGCTTAATTATCTGATCGGCAAAACGCTGGGCGCTGATCCTGCGGCTAATAGTACGCCGCATACGATTTCTTTTGACGATATTGTGGTCAGGGAGGTACAAGGGGGTCCACCAGTAATACCGCCAAGCGGTACGCTGGATAATGGAACCTTCGATGTAGATGCAACGGGCTGGAGCCAGTATTTTGACGGAATCGGATCTGCTTCTGTTCAAGAGGGGGAATTTGCTATCAACTTAACAGGTACCGGGCAAGCCCCTTATAGCGCACAGGTGGATTACGAAAATCTCAAGCTCGTTCAGGGAAAAACGTACACCTTGAAGTTTAAAGCTCGTTCTACAGTAAACCGCAATATTCAGGTAGCTGTGGAGCATAAAGGCGGGGACTACACCAAATATATGGAAGCTGAGCTTGTAGCCTTGACCCAGAATATGGACGAATACAGCTACACTTTTACAATGAATGGGGCTACAGACGCTGGTGTTCATCTGGTGTTTTTGCTAGGGCTTATAGATGGGAATAGTACGGAGACGAATAGTGAAATTAGCGCGGGCAGTACAATTTATTTGGATGATGTAAGCTTGATCGAAGGGTAAACGAAAAAAACGGCAGTGTTTTCCTTTTACAGGAGCACTGTCGTTTTTTTGTGTGTTTTTTGTGGGTTTGATTTAAGTTTCTTTAGGGATAAATTCAAAAATTTTGCCACTCTCAAAAGATTCTATTAGTTTCAGCAACCAGCGGTAGTAGTTAATGGATTCAGTTATTTTTTCTTCATCTGTATTTAAGAGCTGCATAAGTTTACTATCGTCACTATACTCTTTTTTCATATCGTTAATTTCTGCAAGTGATTTCGCTAGTGAGATCATATTACCTTCGACGGCTTTTCTCCATTTAATAGAGAAGTAATCACTGAAGTTCTGATGCCAGTCAGGCACAGTGGTGAACAAGTCTTTGCGCGTCCCTCTCCCCCATACTTTGTCGATCATTTTCAGATCTAGAAGGGTACGGACTCCCGTACTCATGGACGTTTTACTCATTCCCATTGTTTTGCTGAGCTCATCCAGTGTCACTGGACCTTGATTGAAGTACATATAACCGTATAAATGTCCAATAGACAAGGTAATGCCATACAGATCCATGTTTTTGCCGATAGAATCGATCACACGTTCACGGGCTTTACTAATCTTCTCTATTTGTTCGGGCGTAAGCCCTTCTAAATCGTTCATGATGTCCCTCCTGAGGAATAGGTCGATAGACTGCAACCTTATACAATGTATTGTAATCAAATCCCCCTCCATAAGTAAAGAATTCATGAATAAAGGAATTTGGCGTAAAACAGAGTATTCCATACATAAAGTTCGTAAAGTTAAAACTGTACACTAATTTTTATCCGTATATGGTGTTTGCATGAATTTTCAATAGTCCGGTAAACTACTATAAGTGAACTAAACCCGGATAACATTTCGGGAGAAGGAGGACGGCATGGCTATTATAGAGGTGAAACAACTAACCAAAGTATTCGGTCATGATGCGGGACGCGCGATTCCTTTATTAGAGCAAGGGATGTCGAAGGAAAAAATTGCTCAGGAATTGAAGTTGACAGTCGGAGTCAACAAAGCCGAATTCAGCATTGAAGAAGGAGAAATATTCGTCATTATGGGTTTGTCCGGCAGCGGTAAGTCGACGCTGGTTCGTTTGTTGAACCGCTTGATTGAGCCTACAGGGGGGCAAGTTCTTTTTAAAGGGAAAGATGTTGTGAAAATGAATCCGGAGCAGCTGCGCCAATTCAGACGGAAGAACATCGGCATGGTGTTTCAGAAGTTCGCATTATTTCCACATCGAAGCGTACTGGAGAATGCAGCATACGGGCTTGAAGTTCAGGGCGTAGATAAAAAGAAAAGAACTGAACTGGCAACAGAAGCCTTGCATCTGGTAGGTCTGAAAGGTTGGGAGAATCATCGTCCTGATCAACTCAGTGGAGGGATGCAGCAGCGTGTTGGACTGGCACGGGGCCTTGCTAACGACCCGGATATCCTGCTTATGGATGAGGCATTTAGTGCACTGGATCCGCTTATTCGTAAAGACATGCAGCAAGAGCTGCTGGAATTACAGGCCAGAGTGAAGAAGACCATCGTGTTTATCACTCATGATCTAGACGAAGCTTTGCGGATTGGAGATCGGATCGCACTGATGAAGGACGGAGTCATTGTGCAAATTGGTACACCGGAAGAAATCCTCATCCAACCTGCCAATAAATATGTAGAGCGATTCGTGGAGGATGTGGACTTGTCCAAGGTGTTGACTGCAGCTCATGTAATGCGTCAGCCGGAAACAGTCAGACCTGAACGCGGGCCTCGGGTAGCGCTTCAATTAATGCGTGACAGTGGTATATTCAGTCTGTATGTAGTGGACAAGGAAAATAAGCTTCTGGGTGTTATTACAGCTGAGGATGCCCTTAAGGCACTGAATGATAATAAATCTATTCTGGAAGTAACGCGGAGAGAAATCCCACGTGTACAACCGGAAACGCTACTCAATGATTTCTTTGAATTAATATCTGAGACACATTTGCCTGTAGCCGTCGTAGATGAAGCGGATAAATTGAAGGGTATTGTGATTAAAGGAGCCGTTCTTTCCGCACTCGCCGGCAACGCGGTACCGGAAGGAGGATTATAATGGACATTCCTAAACTGCCTTTGGGAAAGGCACTCGAGTGGTTGGAAAATTGGCTGACGACTTATTGTGGGCCCCTGTTTGACTTCATCCATTCGATTATCGGTGGTATGGTGGCTGGCATTGAAAATGCACTTACCTTCCTGCCAGCATTAGTACTTATCGTGCTTATTGCAGCTTTGTCTTATTGGATCGGTAAATGGCGCATGGCACTATTTGCGGTCATTGGGCTGCTTCTGATTGATAATCTTGGATTATGGGGACCTTCTATGCAGTCCTTGGCCCTTGTTCTAACCGCCTCGATATTGGCTGTAGTAATTGGTGTGCCGATTGGTATTTTATGTGCGCAGAGAAATACCGTTAGAAATATAGTTACGCCTATTTTGGACTTTATGCAGACGATGCCGGCTTTTGTATATTTATTGCCAGCAGTATCCTTTTTCTCACTGGGCGTAGTTCCAGGGGTTATTGCTTCGATTATTTTTGCAATTCCGCCAACGATTCGCTTGACCAATCTCGGAATTCGTCAGGTTTCGGAGGAACTGGTGGAGGCAGCAGATGCTTTCGGATCGACACCTACTCAGAAATTAGTTAAATTGCAGCTTCCGATCGCTTTACCAACAATTATGGCAGGTGTGAACCAGACCATTATGTTGTCACTGTCAATGGTTGTTATCTCATCGATGATTGGTGCACAGGGCGTGGGTGCCTATGTATACCGTGCGGTATCACAGGCTAAGACAGGAGACGGATTCGAAGCAGGGATTGCGATCGTTATTATCGCCATTCTGCTGGACCGTTTGACACAGAACGCACTAAAACCAAAACAAAGATAGGAGTTTTAAATAAATGAAGAAGAAAAATATAGGGGTATTCCTGTTAGTTATTATGATGATTGCTGTTATTGCTGGATGTTCTTCATCAAGTAAAGAGAAGGTAAAATTAGCATATGTAGCATGGGATTCGGAAATTGCGAGTACTTATGTAGTAAAGGAAGTACTTGAAACTAAGCTTGGAGCTACCGTTGAAATGCTGCAGGTAGATGCTGGTCCAATGTGGGCTGGGGTTGCAGACGGTAGTGCGGATGGAATGGTTGCAGCTTGGCTGCCAAGCACCCATGCGGCTTATTTAGAGAAGTACGGTGCAAAAATTGAAGATTTGGGTGCAAATCTAAATGGAACTAAGGTTGGCTTGGCTGTTCCGGCCTATATGGATATTAACTCTATTGAAGACTTGAAGAACAGTGATATGGCAGCAAAGCTGAACAATCGCATTATCGGCATTGAGCCAGGTGCCGGCATTATGACAACCACAGAAAAAGCTATCGCTGAATATGATCTTAGCGATTACACACTTCTTGAAAGCTCATCCGCAGCGATGGCTCAGGAACTGCAAAAGGCTTATGACAACAACGAGCCAATCGTTGTTACAGGCTGGACACCGCACTGGATGTTCGCTAATATGGATCTGAAATATCTGGAAGATCCAAAAGGGGTTTACGGTGCGGATGAACAGATCCACACGATGGTTCGCCAAGGTCTGAAAGATGACATGCCGAATGTCTACAAATTCCTGGATCAATTCGAATGGACAGCAGAAGATATGGCCAAAGTAATGATTGAGGTTCAGGGTGGGAAGTCACCAGAAGAAGCCGCTAAAACTTGGGTGGAGAGCAATCCGGATAAAGTGAATGCTTGGGTTGCAGGTATAGAATTGTAAGTAGATTAAAAACTGTGTTATGATGTGAAGAATAAATGGAAACAAAAATGTAACTTGTACGCTACTACTGTTCTTTACACATTACACTTCATAAGCAAGCTCATTCAATAAAACACCCCGTAAGGGGTGTTTTTCTTGGGAATATAAGCAAAGTATTACAAGCTCTTAGTGTACCTGCTTATATTTCAATAAGAATGGATACCTAGTTTACACACTTAGACTTATGCTTTGTCAAAGTAAATCAGGAGGCAGCTGCTGCAAGGAGTCAAGAGAGGAGACTGCTTCATGACAGAGACCATAAATACCTGGATTGATTGGCTGCTGCAAACGCTGGGCCTTAGCGGGCCATCTATTTTATTCGTGACCATCCCGCTCGCACTTTTGCAGAGTATATTAGGATTTTTTCCATTCGTAATTTTGATCGTGCTGCATGTCTCTGTTTTTAACGTAATTGGAGGCATGCTGATCAGTTGGCTGGCCTGTAATCTGGGCGGAATACTGATGTATTTTCTCATTCGGCGATATCTGTATAACTGGTTTGACCGAAAATGGAGAAGTAAACTGAAGCGCTATGATAAATGGCAACGTTACTTGGATCGATATGGGATTTGGACACTGGTGCTATTGCGTACGATCCCGATTATTCCGAATAATGTAATCAATTTCATGTCTGCTGTTTCACCGATTAAAGCCTCATCTTTTATATGGGGAACCGTACTTGGTAATTTGTCTTATATATGGTTATTCGGTACGATCGGATCCACCCTAATTGTTCCGCGTGAAGAATGGAATGGTTATCTTACCTGGTATGCGGTGTTTATAGCTATTCTCATTGGCATCTTTATTCGGCGTCATTGGGACCATTTGCAGGAGGATAAGCGGAGCAGAATGCACTAATATCATCTTCCCAGTTCATGATCTAAAGGATGAAGAACGTTACTTCAGGCGCAGTTTGCCGGAGGGAACGTTCTTCTTTTTTGTCCTCTTAGCGAATACCTTAAATTAAGTGGAGGTGGCTTGACCTCTGCGTAAGGCGGGAGGGACTATTGCAATGGGCAGATTGAAAAAATGGGGAAACCGAAGGCTGAGAATACCTGATCTAGGCCATTTTCGGCTGCCAAAAATAAATGGGGACACGAATCGGAGATTCTCAGCGAGAAGCTCCGCATTCAAGTCAAAACCCAGCCGGGCAGCGGTTAGGCCGCAGCGTACGCGCTTTGAAGCCAAACGTAGCAAAGGCCGCTTTAGATTATCCAGCCGGCCAGAGAGTAAGGTAACGGTTGCAGGCGGAAGAACACATAAGCCAAGAAGCCGACGTAAATTTTGGCTGATAGCCTCCTTAGTAATACTTGTGCTGGTGCTGCAATCCTTGCGCTATGTGGAGCTGCATATGAAACCGCCCATCCTGCATTTAGCACAAATACGTGTGAAGCAAATCGCTACGGAATCGATTAATAAGGCGATTACCTCACAGGTTGCGAATGGAGGGAATGCGGAAGAGCTAATTGATTGGAAGACGGATAAGAACGGGAAAATATCAGGGTTCATGCTCAACTACGCGGAGCATATGCGTATTACTTCGCAAGCGGCACAGGTCATTCAGTCTACGCTGCAGGAATTGCATAATCGAACAGAATATATTCCGCTGGGGCAAGCGCTGGGCAGTCCCCTTATTGCTTCTTATGGACCCGATATTCCGATCAAGATTGAACCACAAGGTGCGGTTAAGGTTGAACTCAGCACCCGCCAGCAAAACGCTGGGATCAATATGATTCTGGTCGAGGTATACATTCATATTGTGACAGAGGTTGCAGTCGTCATTCCTTTTGATATGGAGCCGCAGGTAGTGGATACAGAAATTCCTGTGTCTTATCTGATGGTTGTTGGAGATGTACCTATGTATTATTACGATAATCAAGGTCAACCTGTGGGGGCGAACGGCAGCAGTGCTCCGGGAATTGCCATTCCTGCTCCAGCTGTAGGCGGGGATAAGAGTGGAGTAGTGGATCAGGGCAAGGATACCTCCAGTAACAGTCAGAAAGATAACAGCTCGTCTCCAGCGGCAACCGATCCCGCGAGTACGGGGGCAGATCATACGGAAGAAGACAAAGGCGTGGGCGGAGGAAATTAAGGGGATATCACGCTTCAGCGCTCATAGACTATAGGTAGAACAGCTTTAATAAATGGAGCGTGAATCCTAATGTCGCAAGAATCTCTGAATGTGGAACGCTTGGCGGGAAGGTATGGGTTCTTGGAGCGCACGGGACTACTTCCACTGCCGAGTAAAGATGGACTTACCCTTGTAGTTGAGCTAAGCCGCCTGGAATGTGCCGCAGCTTGCTTACCCTTGCTGCTGCTCCATTCTGGAGAGTCTGTGCGCATTATTGCTGTGGCGATGACTCCTGATTTTCCTATGGAAACTTTAGCGGGACAGTTCTCACGGGAGCAGCCGATTCTCTTTTTTCCTTATGAAAAGGAGGAGTACATACCTAACCAGGCTTTGGCACAGATCGAAACCAGTTTCGCGGTTTTGCTTGAAGATTCGATCATGGTATCACCTGGCTGGCTAAGTGAGCTATTGTGGGTTCCTTTTGATGACGCTGCAGTTAAGGTGGTGGCCCCTCGCTCTTCAACCGAAAGAGGGGAAGGGAAGAAACGTCTTCACTTCGGCACCTATGATGAGTTTGCTGCTCATATAAGCTACAGTCTTGGCCGGCATCAAGGAGAGTGGCGAGAGATGGATGTACTAACGGGTTCTTGCCTCCTGTTCTCTAAAGAGCTGCTTCAGCGTATTGGAGGGTTGGACACCTCGCTTCAAGCGCGGCCTCTTATGATTGCCGATTGGTGTCTTCGAGCCCGGCAGTCTGGAGCCAAGCTGGCGCTAAGTGATGCTGTGTATGTTCATGCTATACACTCACTTGATAGGGGCCAGAGAAGGCTGAACGGACCAACACTTGCGGCTGGCTGGCAGGCGTACAGTACAAAATGGGCGCTGGAAGATGTCTTAGCAGCCGAAGAACATCTTGTACCGCAGAATGGATTCTTACAATCAACACAACCTGTTATTCCACTCGGTAAGGCATCCTTGGCAACGCCATTAGTGACGGCGATTGTTTATTGTGAAGAGGATGGGAATGGGGACCATCTTCCGCAGGAATGGGCAGCTACACAGGAGCAGCAGAGCTACAAGAATATTCGCTGGATCTGGATCAAGGACAGCTGGATGAACATAGCTTCCGGCTTGCCAGTAAATGAACAGGATGTAGTGATTGCAGTTCGTGGTCAAGAGGCTTGGCTGCGGGCTTTGAAGAATGCATCTGCATTATTTGAGAGTGAGATAACTGTGTATTTATCAGACTCTATCAGATATGAGAAATATTACGTTGAACGGGTAGTGAAGGCGATCACCCAAGGTTCCGCAGATCTGATCGTTAGTTTATCTACGGATATGGACGAAGAGGTGGGGCGGTTGCTTAGGGGGGACCCTTCGGGAATTGTTTTTCCATTAGAGCGAGTTGCTCATAAAGGCGGGAATGTGCCTGGAGTGATTACCTGTAAGGCGTCTACTTCGCACCAATTGCAGCTTCACCCTGAAGCTTCACTAACTATAGGTTATGTGGGGGATTTGTCCGAACCGCAGGGGAAGAAGGCAGATAGGAGCAGGGGCAAGGAGGCGCAGTCATGAAATATTTAATTCTGAGCAGAGGCTCCTGGGAGGAATACGAATATAAAAGACTGTTGGATCTTCTGCCCGAGCGGGAAGAGGTCTGTTTTGCCGGAAGAATGACTCTTGAGCAGCAGACTAACAGCCAGATCAAGCCGGTAATGATCGCGGATATTCATACTCTCAAGGCGAGGGAGTACACACTTCTGGTCTCTTCTCCCTATTGGCTACCAGAGGTTCTTTCTTTGCAAGCGGGATATATAGTGGCTTTGTTAGAGCGCTGTCCGGAAGAAGAAAATAAGGTCTTATGGGATAAATACAGCGGCTTGCTTGGAGCAAAGGCCGATCTAGTAGGAACCCGGTCAGAACGGATCTATTTGGAGCAGAGCTTGTGCAGGGAGAATGTTATTTATCTCGACGGGGATCAGCAGGAATCGTATGGAGTTGTATGTCAGCGCGAGCGGATTTATTTTCTGACAGATTATGAAGTGTTATGGAGTAAGGCGATTGGGAGCTTATGGCAGGAGGAGCCCCTCCTTGCTAAGGACTGGTTTAGGATTCAACTCCAGCTTAGGGCGGATTATTATACTTCGATGTGCGCCAAGCTGCCCAGCCAGCCTGTTGTACATTATTTGGCAGCATCTTATTTGTATTTGCTTGGGGACTCCACAGCGAATCGATATCTGGCGCAATCCTTTGAGTTAATGGTTCTGTATGAATATTTGGATTGCCTTATTTCACACTTCCGGTTTTTTTCTGCAATAGAAGCCAAGACAGGGAATCTGGAAACGGCGGTCCGCCAATTTGCGATTACAGCATTTACCGCAGAGGAGAAGCAAGCAGTAGAAAGGATGGAGGGCTGGCTCCATTCCGGGCAGGATGAACTGGTTCGCGCGGAGTTGTTCCACCTGAATGAGGATGAGGCAGCGGCGGTAAGAATTTTAAGTCCGCTAACTTCTTCCGAGGCAAAAGCGTTGCTGGTGCAAAATTATGTGCGGACTTTTCAATGGGAAAAGGCAATAGTGCTGCAACATGAGCAGGAAGAAAATGTGGATGAAGCCATGGAAGGCACCATACACTTGCTGTATGGCAGGCGGCACGAGGCCATTCGCAGCTTTTTAAATGCAGGAGGGCAAGACAATCAGGCATGGCCACTTTTGTCAGAGATGGCAGATCTCGAAGAGGCTGTAAGACGATTGAGAAGGAGAGTGGAGGATGAGTAGTCATAGAGGGCCACTCCGCAAAACATCAGGCAACCGTCTGACCGCTATTATGCAGGTTAGGAACGAAGCCGGAAGATATTTAGAGCAGGTGCTGGAGGAATTAAGTGAGTTCGTGGATGATATTGTGATCGTGGATGATGGAAGTACAGATCATACGGCTCAGTTATGTCTCTCTTTTGCCAAAGTTAAGAAGCTCGTAACCCTGCAAAGCTCTTTGTTTAACCGTGAATGGGAGCTACGGCAAACATTGTGGGAGCTGGCGGTATCTACGAATCCGGATTGGCTGCTGTCTGTGGATGCCGATGAATTCTATGAAGAGTCTGCTAAACGGGAGATGAGGCGACTCATCGATCAGGATGTGTATGACTGGGTATCCTTCCGATTATTTGATTTTTGGGGCGGCACCACACATTACCGTGAAGATGAGCATTGGAATATCCACACGAAGCATACCCGTACACTAGTCCGCTATTTGCCGAACTTTCATTATTTTTTTCCGAAAATGGATCATCATGTGCCAAGACTTCCGCTCTCTTATTCGGTATTGCCGGGGTTTCTTACCGAGCTGCGTGTGAAACATTATGGTTGGGCGATATCCCCTGAGGAGCTTCGGCGAAAATACTCGCGTTACCTGGAGCTTGATCCAGAGGGGCGCTGGGGTAGTCTGGAGCAGTACGAATCTATCCTTGATGAGCAGCCCCATCTGGTGGAATGGCAAGAGGAGCTTTGAAATCCGCATCTGATCTGCCAACCGGCTAAGTCCGGCTGGCAGATCTCAGAAGCAGCGCAGAAGGGATATGAGCTGATGGTATCCCTTGCGGATATACTTCTGCTGCGAGCTGCAGCTTGTAATAAGCGAGGCTCACGGCTGCGGTAGCCCCCCCGACTCTACGCAAAGCGGCTTCATCCTCTACATGAAGGATGGGCATCTCTCCACAGGAGTAGGCTATCGCAGCGTATAATTGCCACTCGGTACAGTCCGCAGGTGTATGATATTGAGGGTGCTTGCTGACATAAATAGAGCACCATTGTTTTTTTATGGAGGTGGGGGCTTCAAGTAATCCGTAGAGTAAGGGCTGCGGCAGACTGGACCAGTGTAAGGAAGATCCTTCCGAATGGCGATAAAGTGCTAATAAACTATTCCAAGCACCAGTCTGAAGCAGCAATTGTGCTGCATAGCTTAGATCCGAAAGATCAGCTTTAAGGCTATAATTCCCTGCTAAAATATGATGGATCGATAAAATCCCCGGTCTGTAAGGCAATAGACAGACAAGCCAGCGCATGGCAGACTCTGTATCTCCAATACGGCAAGAGAAAGCCCACAGATAGCCAAGTACAAAGGATCGGTTGGAAAGATGGGAAGGATCATGAAGCAGCTGTTCAAGCGGTGCGAGTGTCTGAAGATGTTCCGGTTGATTGTTTATTTCCAGAATCGCCTGCAATGCAGTCTGAACAGATGAGGGTAACTGGCTGGCTGTAGAAAGCTCAGCTTGCCATTCCGGATCGCGGGCATTGAGCGCTGCGGGCAGAAGATAAGTCAAAGTATCAGGAGATAAAGAGTGCAGATGGTTGTGGGTCAATGCTCGTAGTTGTGCCTTCTCTCCAGATAGAAGGCTTAGTGGGATGAGTTCTTTCCACGCCTCGTTATAATCAGGCTTATGTTGTATGGCAGCCTCGTAATGTCTCCACGCATCCGGATATTGGTATAACTTCTCACAGACTCTTCCGGCTAGTAGTTCTGTCCGATACGTTCCACTGCCTGAGGAAGAAGGGTATTTATGTGCTGTATTTCCGCTCTGAAGTGCGTTCTCCAAGAAATGCTTGGCTGAGCTGAGCTTCCCTTGTTCCAGTAACAGGAGGGCATAGCTTTCTAATAAATCAGTGAAATCGGGAAAAAGACCGCTCCCCGTACGAAAAACTTCCTCGGCTTCCTGCTTTCGGCCACATAGTTGTAAGGCGTACGCCGTCTTAAGGTAAATATCTGAGACATAACCGGAAGGGGCTGGAGCATCGGTGAGCAGCGGAAGGAGGATCTCTGCCGCTTCTTTATATTGACCCTGCTGATAATACTCTGCCCCTAACGCGTAACGAAGAAAAAGATGGTTCGGTTGAAGCCGCAGACCCCTGTTGATGAGTGCTAAATTGCGGTTATATTTATTTTTACGCATCAGTTCATCTTCTAAATATCCGTAGTGGAAAATACGCAAATCTGCATAAGTGATCTCCCCAGCTGGAAGCTCCCAAATGCTGCTGGCAATCTCCTCATGAATACTTCCACGAAAAATAATTCTTTTATCATTTTTGAATAATCGACAGACATGATCTGTAACAAAATCCGCTTCAGGTATTTCACCGACATAGTGGATAATGGGCAGCCAATACCCATGAATATACTCGGCACCAAGCAAGGGCTGGAGCAGCTCCTCACTCCAATGATCCACAGCCTCATCAGCATCCAGTACCAGAACCCAAGCGGAAGTTGCATACTCTAGGCTTATATTCCGCGCTTTGGAAAAATCATTTTCCCAAGGAATGTCGATAATCTTTGCACCGAACCTCTGAGCGATTTCTTTACTGTTATCCTCTGAGCCTGTATCCGCAATGATAATCTCAGACACTAGCCCGCGCACAGAGGATAAGCATTTCTCCAGATGGTTTGCCTCGTTCTTAATAATCATGCAAAGTGTGATATCCGGTGTGGTCATAGGAATACGTCCTTCCTAATCTGAAACTCTGGGCAGTGGAAGTGCGAGTCGCACTCTTTTAGCCGCTGGAGAATAGGGGGTTGAAGAAGTGAGGGAGGCAAGCAGACGATCCGCCAACAAAAGCTCCGAACGCCCTGGGTGATAGGCTGGGTTGAATAACGAGTCATTAGATGAGGACTGCCCTGTGGTCTTCATCAGCTGTTTTGCTGCCTCTTCACATCCCTCAATCCGCAATAAATCTAAGAGAAGTCCGCTTTTAGCGGCTGTGTATTCGGGTAGATGAGCGTGAAGCCAGCCCAAAATTTCATTTTCGCGCTCAGCACATTTTAAGGCTCGGATCAGTCGGGTTATAATGGGCGTTGGCTCGGGATGAAGCTGAGCAGCTTTGGTATAACAGACACAGGCCTCGGTCTCATCGCCTATTTCTTCGCATAACTGTCCCAGCAAATAAAATGTCAAATAAGATCCGAATCCGGACTCGGTATGGTAACCGGAAGGAGCTTCTCCAATGACTAAGGCTTGCAGCAATGCTGTTTTGGCCTCAACTAGGGCCCCCATTTGAAACAGCAGCACACCTTTGATATGAGCCAAGTCAGGATAATCTGGATGTAAGGTTATCCCTGAGTCGCAAGCTTCCAGCGCCGCGTTGAAATCTTTTAATTCTGCCAGGCAGCGGATTTGATATTTGTGCAGCAGATGAACATAACTTGTGTCGGGTGGAGCTTCGTTAAGTGATCTTTTGATATGCTCTAGAGCCGGTTGATATTCACTAAGCCGCATATATTCAACAGCCATATTGAAATGGTGGAAGGGGTCATTGGGATTTAACTTTAGCTGTTCCTTGAGCAGCTCTACATTTCGTTTGATCTTATCTTTTTTTGCTACTACGCCGTCTGCATAACCGTAATGATGGATGACTACGTTGCTTAAATGCATAGCTGCTTTGGGTGTAGCTCTTACGATCGTTTCTGCAATCTGTTCGTGGATGATGCCGCTGAAACGGTACTGCGGGCGGTTACGGAATAGCCGGATAATCGGATTAACAGTAATGGTCTGGGAAGCTGCGGTTAAACCTTTATGATTATGAATGCGCAGAAAAAAAGCTTCATACTCCAAATGCTCCGCACACAGCAACAGCTCCCCCTTACTTTTCGCATCCAGTTCCTCGTCTCCATCCAGAATGAGAATCCATTGTCCGTGGGCTTGCTGAAGACCCGCGTTGCGGGCAGCGGCAAAATCGCCATTCCAAGGATGGTGAACAACTTTAGCTCCAAAGCTTAGAGCAATTTGTAGCGTGGAGTCAGTAGAGCCAGTATCGACTACAATAATCTCATCGGCGACACCACGTACACTTTTTAAACATTGGCTTAGGTTATCTGCTTCGTTCTTAACGATCATGCATAGAGAAATCAGAGGTTTTTGGCTGGGCATGCTCATTTGGCTGTCCTCCCCTCACTCTGGCGGAAGCTCCACTGTGTATGCCACGGTGTACGATTTAGTAAAAAGATGGATTTATGGATGGCACCAATATCCGTTTGCAGTGGACCATGAACGTTAGCTGCATCCAAGCTGTTCAGTGCCTCCTCCATGCTAAGCTTCGCTTGTTGAAGGTAACAGAGTGCTAAACCCACTCGGGCAGCCTCATGCTCAGGCATCTGCTCCAGCGCTTGTTGAAACCATTCACTGGATTCCGTGTAATGCCCCTTGTCAAAGACCATCTCACCTATATAAAAAAGAACCTTCGCATCAGCCGCTTGATCGCTAACTAACCTGATAAAATGCTCACCGGCTGCATTCCTATTCCCTTCTTTATATAATGCTGCGGCTAATTCAGACCGAAAGGTAGGGAACAGCTTTATCAAAGCTTCGCTTAACGCGGGCTGGTGTAGTTTTACTGATTGTTCGATCAAATCTGAAATGAATGAGGAATGTAATGTTAATGAATCTACCTCTGCTTCAGCGGGATCTACCTTTTGTTGCTGGTGGCACTTCTGAATGTATTGCAGTCCGAAACGGAGTTCGTCTGGTGCATAGGTTAGCAGGTCATTGTGGAATTCTCCAAAAAGCGCCCAAGAGCAAATAGCCCAGAGGGTAGCCCACTTTTTCAGATATTCTAAATCATGGTTATCTTGCGTAGCTAAGGAGGTCATTTGTCTTATGGTTGCATAGGCGTCCTCTAGCTTGCCGGTGATCAGGAGTGAAGAGATCATCCAATTTGCCGTCTCTAATTCCAAGGGAAAAGTGTCTCGGGATAAGTTAGTGATGGTCTCATTAGCATTTATCGCAAATAAGCTGTCAATGATTGCAGCTCGTTGGGCAGCATTAGTTGGGGGGACGAGTTGTATCAGCAAGCTGGCAATCTCCTCGTCGGGTACAGCTAAGCGTTGAAAAGCAGAAGCTATTCCCTGCAAGGCAGGCCTATATAAAGAGTGGTGTTGAAGCGCACGGTGGTAGAATCTCGCAGCGTCCTCCTGAAGCTCAAGCCGCTCTGAGATTAAGCCTAGTCGATAAAGTGGGCGGAAGGTGTTCATCCCTTGCTCAGATACATATTTTTGACTAACCTGATCTCCAGAAATGGATGCTGCACGCTGATAAGCTTGAAAAGCACGTTCTAACAAGCCTTGACTCTCCAAAGATTGGCCTAATAAAAAATGCAGGTCAGGGTAATCCTCATAACGCTCCAATTCAGACAACAGCAAGGGATCTATGATATTGGTTTTTCCTTGAGTCAGATAAATTTTACAGAGATCTCTAATCATCGTAGGACGGTAAGAAGCTTCAAGTGGCACATGGTGAAGGGTCTGGCGAAGTAATGTCTCTGCTTCCTGAAGACGACCGTCCTGACAGCAGGTGACTGCTAAATTATACGAGTGAAAAGGATCTTCCGGTTGTTCGGCTAAAGCGAGTCGCAGCAGCTGCTCATTGCGTTTGATTTTATTTTTTCGTGCCATGATTTCCGGCAAATATCCGAAGTGTTCAATCTCAATATCACTATGCACAATCGCCGAGATGTTATGTGATTTAAGAATTGCAGCGTCAATTCCTTCATGAATTCTTCCGCTATATCGATAACCCTGTCCATTTCGGAATATACGAACCGCACTGTGCTTTACCTTATCCTCAGGCCGAACGCCAAGCCAATTATCAATGTGTACTGTAAAAGCCTGAGCTTGCGTGTTTTGCAGGAGGCTGCGGAGTTCCGGAAGTGGAGTTTGCAGGCGTTCATCGGCATCAAGGACTAGAATCCAATCGGTATCCGCCTGATCGAGACCTTCGTTACGTGCTGCAGCAAAGTTTTCTGTCCATTCCCGTTGGAATACTCTAGCCCCGTGCGCTTGGGAAATAGCTATGGATTCGTCAGTAGAGCCTGTATCTATGATCACAATCTCGTCAACACCTGCTACGCTTGTGAGACAGTGGGGCAGAAGATCAGCTTCATTGTTAACGATGAGGTGGACGCCAAGCGTAATATTGTTCACGTTGTTTCCTCCTTGTTACATATGTAGAAGTAGAAATCAGCTTTTGCTATCAAAAGAAAAAGCGCATGGATATCCATGCACTCTTTCGTTACAACATATGATGGGCATCTGCATTACGTTCCCTGTGCGTTGAAACTTACATTGATTGTTGAGGCGGCCCCTGCATTCGTTGATTGATAGGATAAGCGTGTATATTTCAGGAATCTGGCTGGAACTATGACATCGATAGAACCTGCTGCTAAAGGATTATCTCCTGTGGTATCGACGAAATAGTTCGTTCCGTCAGCACTGATTTCTACTCGTGTGTTGACTGGGTTAGCTCCAGTGTTATTGATGAAAAAGGAATAGGTCCCCAATACGCTCGTAGTCACTGCTGGCAGTGGAGTATAGGCATTAGCAGTTGCAATACCCGTCGTCGTCTGTTCGATAAAGCTGCGTTGTGAAATAGAGGTCACACTACTGAGCGTACCAGCCGTAATGGTGGCTCCAAGCACGCTGGTAATGGTCCCGTTTAAGAGGTTGGTGACCGTACCTGCGGAGGACAGAGTACCCGCAGTGATCGTAGCTCCGAGCACGCTGGTAATGGTCCCGTTTAAGAGATTGGTTACTGTACCAGCCGAAGACAGAGTACCGGCTGTGATCGTAGCTCCAAGTACGCTGGTAATGGTCCCGTTTAGGAGGTTGGTGACCGTTCCTGCTGAGGACAAAGTACCCGCGGTGATCGTAGCTCCAAGTACGTTAGTAATCGTGCCTTCGAGAATGTTAGTAATGGTACCTGCTGAGGATAGGGTACCAGCTGTGATCGTAGCTCCTAGCACACTAGTAATGGTCCCGTTAAGGATATTGGTGACCGTACCTGCTGAGGACAAAGTCCCCGCGGTAATAGTTGCGCCTAGTACACTAGTAATGGTACCAGCCGTAATCGTAGCTCCGAGCACGCTAGTAATCGTGCCTTCGAGAATGTTAGTAATGGTACCTGCGGAAGACAAAGTACCAGCTGTGATGGTAGCTCCAAGTACGCTAGTAATAGTCCCGTTAAGAATGTTGGTAACCGTACCTGCGGAGGACAAAGTACCCGCAGTGATGGTAGCCCCGAGCACGTTAGTAATGGTACCTTCGAGAATGTTAGTAATGGTACCTGCGGAAGACAAAGTACCAGCTGTGATGGTAGCTCCAAGTACGCTAGTAATGGTCCCGTTAAGAATGTTGGTAACCGTACCTGCGGAGGACAAAGTACCCGCAGTGATGGTAGCTCCGAGTACGCTAGTGATCGTCCCGTTAAGAATGTTGGTAACTGTTCCTGCTGATGACAAAGTACCCGCAGTGATGGTAGCTCCGAGTATATTGGAAATCGTACCATCTAGGATAATTGTCGTTAGATTTCCGCCTGGATCTGTAGTGAGCGGATGATCAATCAGCGAGGCATCCCGGCCAAAAATAAGCGTTCGTAGATTATCGGGATTAGCTTGAAAAGAGCTGTAGTTAGGCAAAGTTCCTCGTCCCTCTCTTATAAAATTGTTAACTCATACCTATAGACTGGGCTTGGACGTATACATCAATTTTGCCTAAACTCGTTGACTGTTGCGTGGAGGCGGATATCCGAGTCCACTTTAAAAATCTGCTTGGCACTAGCACCTTCATTTCTTTTGCAGCCACGATCTCTTCTGAATCTATAAAAGAATCAAAACTGTTCGGACTAATCTCCAAGCGGACGCTAACAGGGTGGTCTCCTTGGTTCATAACTGCGTAAGAGATCATCGTTTTGGTTCCGCTTTTTTGCCAAGGCAGAGGTGAAATGGAGCTGGACACGGGGAATCCGATAAATTGATGCTCGGAAAATAAAGGACTGATCGTCACCTTACGGCGGTTTCTTCGACCCTTTGGAGGTGGAAATGATTGCGGATTTCTAGAACAATTCCCCTGTTTTTTTGAGTGTTTTATTTTGCTGCGCTTTTTTAGTTCCAGACCGTTATGGATTTCATTCACCTCCTACGGGTTTTCTGGAACCCTATCCATAAAAGGACCCTAACCGTCGTTTGAGCCCTGAGCATCAATAAACCGCAGTTCAATAAGCCGCGAACCGTTAGGGACAATCCTTAGCCATTCGAATGGTGATAATAATATATGGTGAAAAATAAGAGGTGATTGGGCTGGAAAAGCAAAAATACGCACATTCCCAAACAACCTGTTACTTAGAGCGGCATAAAATAAGATAAGCTCAAGTACGGGGAGGATAGCGCATGCCAAACGATTCAGTCTTTAATCAGAGTAGCCAGCCACTCTTTACAGAACAAGTCAACACGTATGTTGCACCTGGTATAGATTCAGCTCCGGAGGGAGGAGCGGCTAAGGCGGGGCTATTGTTTGGAATCCCTTTTACTTCTACGGTAACGACTGCTGCACCGTTAGTTGTTCAGATTAGTAATCCGGCAGGCAGCGGACGTACATTGTATGTATCCCGGGTTGCAGCTAGCTCGGCAACAGCTGCTGTTACTTTATCTCTGCTTCGGAACGCTACGGTCACCGGGACTACCGTTACACCGATAAATTTTAATTTTGGAAGTGCGTTAACCAGTGTGATGACGGCCAGAACCTCGACTGCTGCCCCTACGGGAGGTCCGGCCACTCTAGTATCTTTATTACTGGCAGCGGGGCCCGTCATTGTTGATTTTACTGGACAAATCGTTGTTCCTCCCGGAAATTCTATAACCACGTCCATCACGATTGCATCGGGAACTTCAGCAGCGACAACATCTATTAGTTGGTGGGAATATTAGAAATGGGAGGGGATAATCATGCCTAATCAATATGTGTTTAACGACAATGATCAACCTCTTTTTGTGGATATGGTCAATACCTTCCAATCTCCGGATATCAGCGCGCCACCTGAAATAAGTGCTTCGAAGGCTGCGGTCTTGTATTCTACCAACACATCCGCGTCTAGTTTGGTCGTACTTAGTCTTATTTCTGCAATTACTTCTATTCGGATTAGTAATGCTGCTGGTAGCGGGAAAACCGTATATATCTCTCGTATTAGCGGCAGTATCGGCGGATCTTCTCTGCTATCGGCTATGTCTGGAAGCTTTACAATTGTAAAAGGAGGGACGTTAACCTCTCCTGCAACCTTGACACCAACCAATAATAATCTCGGAAGCGCGGCTACAAGTGCGATGACCGTTCAATCTTCAACAGCGGCAATTAGCGGGGGGACGACGCTTTACAATTATCAATTAGCTCCAGGCGCTTTCTCACAGAACTTTACGGGCAGCATCATCGTTCCGCCGGGGACTGCTATTTGTGCTAACGTAACTTCATCTAGCTCGGCTGTAGGCTTAACGATTACTTCTGCACTTGGTCTTCTTTGGTGGGAGCAATAGAGTTTATATTTTTTTTTGAACCTATAACGGTGGTAAACCTTGACATCATTTGGTTAAGGTTTTACATAGAAGGTTGGAATGAATAGAAAATAAAGGGGATTGGCATTATACAATAAAGTTGGAATTCAGTATGGAATGTGAAAAGAGGGACAATTATGGAAAGTTGTTTATTTATTCATGGCTTTACCGGAGGTGAGCATGAAATCTCTCCCTTGTCCCAGTTTATGGAGCAGCATAATTATCGTTCCAGAACATTTACCCTGAAGGGGCACGGGGGCAGCAGGAATGATCTACTGCATTCGGATCGACATGATTGGCAGCAAAGTGCTGAGGATGAATTAACAGAGCTGTTAAAGACAAATGACGGCGTTCATCTGATCGGTTTTTCAACCGGTGCTCTTATTGCTTCACATCTTTCCGTGCGCTATAAACCTTGGATTAAATCTCTCACTTTGTTGTCTACCCCTGTGTTTCCGCTGAATCCTGTAGAAATTATTAAGACCCTTGGGAGCTTTTCCATGCTAAAAACTTATATTAGTAAATTCAGTTCAACGCCTCCAAAAGCAACTCGAGAGTTCCAGCGATTGGTTCGTGAGAGCTTTTCTGTCTATCCGCATATTGAGACTCCAACCCTGATCGTGCAAGGAAAAAGAGATCATCTAGTGAAGACTAGAAGCGCCGATTACCTACGACATCATATGATCAAGGCGACCCAAAAACAGGTGCTGATGGTCGACAACAGTGGTCATATGGTGTGCCATTGTGAAGAGAAGGACCGAATTATGAATGAGGTCTTGCAGTTTATTCAGACGGCGGGACGCTGAACTCAAACAGTAAATATTCAACCCCAAGAGCTTCCTAAATAGGAGCTCTTTTTTTGTTGTGCATTTCAATTTTAAGGCTTGACAATGCGTCTTGTGTCATGGTAATTTTTAGTAGGGAAACCGGTTTCCCTAAAATTCGTTTGTTTCTATGCCAAAAACATCGCTGGAAAGGTCGTTTTTAATCCAAGAAGTAGGTTTTAGTGTGTTATGAATACGCTTTAATAAGAGAGGGAGATGCGCGCGATGAAACGTAAGTTATGGTACGTGCCCGTTCTGATTACATCTATTCTTCTTTCTACTGTGATTAATTTATTCGTCTTAGCGCCACAACAGGCAGATGCAGCCAGCATCGGTACGATTAACGAG
The DNA here is from genome assembly GCF_037992965.1 of Paenibacillus sp. FSL E2-0190. Taxonomy (NCBI): domain Bacteria; kingdom Bacillati; phylum Bacillota; class Bacilli; order Caryophanales; family Paenibacillaceae; genus Paenibacillus; species Paenibacillus sp. FSL E2-0190. Next base: position 5,942,358 of record NZ_CP150306.1, on the reverse strand, counting down.
AATGATACCATTTATCAGATTATGGTTGACCGGTTTAATGACGGGGACTCTTCCAACAATGCTACGGGAGCGGCAATTCGCTATGGCGAGAACTCTGAAGAAGATTTCCGTTATATGAAAGGCGGAGATTGGCAAGGAGTGATCGACAAGCTGTCTTATATTAAAAATATGGGCTACACCGCGATCTGGATTTCCCCAGTGGCGGAGCCGCAAATGACGAATCGGGAGAACAATGGCAGTGGTAAAAACACGGCGTATCACGGGTACAACGTTAAGGACCCTAACGCAGCCAATCCCTACTTCGGTACAAAGGAGAAGCTGAAGGAGTTAGTGGATTCCGCACATGCGGTTGGCATCAAGGTGGTTATAGACGTTGTGCCAAACCATATCGGGGATTATATGCTGGGTACCCAAGCCTACTATGATATCCCTAGTCTGCAGCCAGCAGCTCCTTTCAATAACCCGGCTTGGTATCACCATAACGGAGATATCAACTGGTCTTTGGCAGACGGAAGATACGATCAATGGGCACAGGATTACTTAGAAAATCATGATTTAGGCGGACTGGATGACATTGACTTCGATGTCCCTGCTGCTAAAAAGGCCATATTTGATTCGATTAAAGGCTGGTTTGACTATACAGGGGCAGATGGTGCGCGTGTAGACGCAGCCAAGCTGATGAAGCCGACTGATATTGGTGAATTGCAAAATTATCTGGGGGTTAATACCTTTGGCGAGAATTTTGACGGCAATGCTGAATTTGTCTCGCGCTGGGTCGGCAACAACAAGGAGTGGGGCATGCTTGATTTCCCAATGTTCTTCTCCGTTCTAAATAGCTTCGCATATGGGCAGTCTTTTGACTCCAATATTAAAAGCACCTTGGCACAGGATTCCTACTATAACGGAAATGCCAATCACATGGTTACCTTTATCGACAATCATGACCGCAATCGTTTTCTCACAGAAGCTGGAGGAAGCGTAGATAAGCTGCAGAACGCTTTGAGTTTTATTTTTACAGTGCGTGGAACACCCGTTGTCTTCCAAGGTACGGAACAGAACAAAGGCAATGGTAATGGGCAGATTATGACGGGAGGCATCGCCGATACCTGGAACCGCTGGTCAATGGTGAAACGGGATGCAAACGGCAATGTAATAGAGAATTATTTTAATGAGAATGCCAGCACCTACAAGCACGTAGCCAAACTTAATGAGATTCGGAAAAATAATCCGGCACTCCGTACAGGCACTCAACGTGAAATGTGGTCTGCACAGAACTTATATGCTTTTTCACGTCGTATTGACACTGGAACTAATCTGGGGCAGGAAGTTATCTCCGTATTCAGTAATAAATCCAGCGGCTCGCAGACCGTTACCATTCCACTGCGTGCAGAGAGCAGCTTGGCAGTCGGGACGGTTCTTTATAACCAGTTGAACACTTCGGATACGGTAACCGTACAATCGGGTGGAGCAACTGGCAAGCAGATCACTGTAACCGTGGGTGCAAATGCAGCCAAAATCTATGCCAAACAACAGCTTCCTACAGATACAGTTGCTCCAACTGTACCCACTAACGTGACCGCAACCGTTCAAAATGCATCCAGTGCTTTAGTAAGCTGGACCGCTTCCACCGACAATGTAGGTGTGACCGGATATGAAATTTATCGCAACGGCGTAAAAGTGGGTACATCCGCAACTACTTCATATACGGATAACGGATTATCTGCCAGTACTACGTATGACTATACGGTAAAAGCAATGGATGCAGCAGGCAATCTATCCCTCCTTAGCGCGATTGCTTCAGTGACAACACCAGCGGGGAACAGTGTCACTATTTACTATAAGCAGGGCTATACCTCGCCTTATATTCATTATCGTCCTGCAGGAGGAACTTGGACGACATCACCGGGTGTGGCGATACCTGTCTCTGATGTAGCAGGCTACAACAAAATAACGATTAATATTGGCTCAGCCAGCCAGCTTGAAGCTTGCTTTAACAATGGCAGCGGCACTTGGGACAGTAACGGGGGCAGCAACTATTTATTTAGTGCCGGCACCTGGACCTATACACCAACTGGCAATATTCAATCGGGTGGACCCGTGACGCCGACACCAACGGTAACGCCGACACCGACACCGACGGTAACACCAACGCCAACTCCGACGGTAACGCCGACACCGACACCAACCGTAACGCCAACACCGACGCCAACGGTAACGCCGACACCGACACCAACCGTAACGCCAACACCAACACCAACGGCAACACCTGTCGGCAGCACGGCAACGATCTATTATAAGAATGCGGCTTATAGCAGCTCTTATATCCATTATAAGCTCGATGGTTCAACGGTCTGGACGACGTCTCCAGGCGAGCAGCTTCAAGCTTCTGCTTTTACAGGATATAAGGCGGTTACGATTCAGTTGGACACGGCAGCTGGGCTGACCGCAGCCTTTAATAATGGCAGTGGCACATGGGATAACAATGGAGGCAATAACTATCATTTTGCTGCGGGCACCTGGAGTATGGTGAATGGTAACATCACCGCAGGAGAGCCACAAGCGGATAGTGTTACATTCCGAGCAACTGTTCCTGCGTCTACTCCTGTGAGTGATCCCGTTTATCTCTCCGGTTCCTTCAATAGCTGGAATGCGGCAGATCCGAACTACCAACTGACGAAGGGTAGTGATGGTATTTACTCCATCACACTAAGTCTACCGGCGGGAACAGCAATTCAATACAAAGTTACACGAGGTGCTTGGACTAATGTGGAGGTGAATTCGAATGGATCGGATCTTTCCAATCGAACCCTTACGCCATCAGGCGGTGCACAAACCGTAAATCTGACGGTTCAGCGCTGGAAGGATCTATAAGCTTCATAATATCTACAGCTTAAACACACCAAGGAGCGGCTCCCGTATGGGGCCGCTCCTTGGTAAGCAGTATGAAGCTTTTTAATTGCATAAAGTACAATTAAACTTTCTGTTTGAAGCTGGTAGAAAGATTTAACTGTATTTTGTGCAGTAGAATTCAGGAAAAAGGCTGTTTTTTGCCGATTTCACGAGTTTTGACTGCACAAAGTGCAATTAAATCGAATGTTACCCATCCTATAAGGATATCTATTGCACAAAATGCAATTAAATCCGATGTAGCCATTTTGGCTACTCAAATTCTATCAAGCTAAAGCAGTTACTCCAGACAATCAAGCCGAATCAGCACGCAGCGCAATAAAGTTCAGTCAGCTACACAAGCTCAATCAAGCTCAGTTAGTTACTCAAACAATCAAACCGAAACAGCACGCAGCGCAATAAAGTTCAGTCAGCTACACAAGCTCAATCAAGCTCAGTTAGTTACTCAAGATAATCAAACCGAAACAGCACTCAGCGCAACCAAGCTTCCTGCCTCTTCACTAAGTTCCCGCCGGGAACTGGGATCTCATAGTTGACTCACGAGGAATGAGTTCTGGCTCGAGAAGCAAATGCCTAGAGGGTATGTTGTTGTTACGAATGCGTTGCATCAGCAGCTCGCCTGAAGATATCCCCAGCTGGAAGGTGTCGATATTTAGCGAGGTTAGAGGAGGCGTAGTGTAACGGGACAGAGGATATTCATCAAATGCGGCAATGCCGAGCTGTGAGGGAACATGAATATCCAGTGATTTTGCAGCTTGAAGCACCCCGAAGGCAACATAGCTGTTCATGCATACTACGGAGTCTGGTCGATCTTCGCTCTGTAGAAGCTCAAGTGCAGCAAGATAGCTCTCATGTTCATCAGCCTTACAATTGATAATCCATTGCTGCTGATCGGCAAGATCTGCTTGCTGCAATGCTTGCAAATATCCACTCAGACGATGAGTATAAATCTTTTCCTGCTGCTGCCCGCCTATGAAGGCTATTTTGGAGTACCCCTGCTTTATTAAATGTGAGGTCAGCATGCTGCCGCCTGCTTCATTATCGAAATCAACCCAGCTTCCGGGAGTCATAATTTCGCCGATGGAGATGTAGGGAAACTCCAAGCGGTTCAGTTCTTCGCAAAGCTCTTCCGTTAGTACGGAGTTATTCGCTATGATTCCGTCGACACGTTTGCTGAATACAAGTCTATTTAGAAAATGTCCTTCCGGACTACTATGCTGCACATTGGAAATAGTCAGCTCGTATTTTAAAGGTGCAATTACACTTTCTATTCCACCGATGATGTTGTAGAAAAACTGGTTTAGAAATTCACTTTCCTTGGACATATCGACCAGAAGACCAATATTACAGCTGCTTTGTCTGGCTAATCCGGTAGCGATACTACTTGGTGTATAGTTCATTTGCTTCATAATTTCGCGAACTTTGTGTTTCGTTTCCTGTGATATTTTTGGGGAATCGTTTAATACTTTGGATACGGTAGATTTAGCCACATTGGCTGCTTTGGCAATATCAGAAATGGTTACTTTCATTGTCTTCCCCTCATAATCCGGAACGGTATTTGTAACCATAATAACACAAATTTAGCAGTCTCTCTAATCACAATAAGTCTCATAGATTTAACGATAAAAGTATAAAAAGGAGTTTAGAAGTTATGCCTCATACATGGTTTTTATATCATACAAGTGAAGATCCGTTTGCCTATCCTATGGGTACGGGCATCTTGAAGCTCAGACTGTTCACGCAAGCTGGACAACAATTATCCTGTACCGTCATCTACTCAGACCGTTATGATTCTCCGGGGCATGAAGTTCCTTTGCAGATGGAGCGGATTGGGTCGGCAGGTGTTTATGAGATACATGAAGCGGTCATTGAGACCCCTACTAAAAAATGCAGATATCTATTCCATGTAACTAATCCTGCTGGTGAATATGTCTGGTATGGAGAGAGAGGGGCGTCGGAGAACCGGGAACGCGCGGGTTCTTTTCAATATGCATATCTCCATCATTCTGAGGCGTTGAAGTTACCTTCATGGAGCATGGATGCAGTAACCTATCAAATCTATCCCAGCAGTTATAACGAAGGGACCTTACAAGGCATCTCTGACAAAATGCCCTACCTGCAACAGTTAGGAGTAAACGTTGTTTATATGACGCCTGTATTTGAGTCTCCTTCAGAACATAAATATAATACCTCCGATTACTATAAGGTTGATCCAGTATTTGGGGATACGGAAGGATTGAAGGCACTGGTCAGCCAGGCGCACAGGCATGGAATCAAAGTGATTTTAGATGCTGTGTTTAATCATTCGGGAGATCGCTTTTTCGCGTTTAAGGATGTGTTGGCAAAAGGAGAGCAATCTCCGTATAAAGATTGGTTCTTCATTCATTCCTTTCCGGTTACGCAGACTCCTGTACCCAATTATGAAACGTTTGCCAAAGCTGAAGCGCATATGCCAAAGCTGAACATGGATAATCCGGATACGGCGAATTACATGATTGAGGTTGCGAAGTATTGGGTGCGCGAGACAGGGATTGACGGCTGGCGTCTGGATGTGGCCAATGAAGTTAATCCGCGTTTTTGGTCCCGGTTTCGGCAAGAACTCAAATCTGAATATCCTGAAATCCTGCTGATCGGTGAGATTATGCATGCTTCTGGGCCATGGCTTAGAGGGGATCAGTTCGATGGAGGAATGAATTATGTGCTTCGTGATGCAGTATTAGAATTTTTTGCGGAACAATCGACGGGGCCAGTTCGCTTTATGGAGCAATTGCTCCATCAGGAGGCGTTGTATAATGACCAGGCGAATTCGGCTATGTTTCAGTTGCTTGGCAGCCATGATACCCTGCGGTTTCTTACGGCATGTAAAGAAGGTGGGCGTGGTTGGGACCGCTTGGGTACCGCTGTTGAACGTATGATGCTGGCTGTTTTTTTCCAGATGACCTATATCGGCATTCCAATGATCTATTACGGGGATGAGGTTGGGATGGAAGGGGCGACGGACCCCCACTGTAGAAAAGCTATGATATGGCAAGAACAAGCTCAGAATGCAGTGCTGCATAAGTGGTATCAACAGTTGATTTCTCTGAGAAAAAGTCATGAGGTTCTGCGCAAAGGCTCCTTCCGTCCTTGGTTTACTGATGAAGTTCGTAATGTGCTTGGTTACATACGAGGTGTGGAGCACGAAAAGATAGGGCTGATTATCAATAATTCTCCAAACCCTTACCAACTAGAGCTTAGCCCATATCGAGCTGATAAGAACGAATTAACTGATTTATTGTCTGGAGTAATTTTTAAAAATAATAATAAGCTTACGGTCAGCATTGAACCATTCGGCTGTTTGATGTTGTATTAAAAAAGAAAAGGCCCCTCTCTAAGGAAAGGGACCTTATTCTAATTTACGGCACTTTTTTTGCTTCTTTTGTTCTTTAAGTCTCTATATTCCTGATTCTCCCATTGTTTCAGCAACGGAAACGGATCAAAAGCCCATTCGGTAATTCCGCGATCGCGGTAAATGCCAAAATGTAGATGCGGAGGAAATTTCCCTTGAGTTCCGGGATTGCCGTAACCCGAGCTGCCTACCCAGCCAATAATCTCACCGGGGGTGACTATATCTCCGCGAGAAATGGTTTTGTTATATCCAGATAGATGAGCGTAATAATGGTAACGGTTCTCAATATCGCGAATCCCGATTCTCCAGCCGCCGTATCGGTTCCAGCCTTTTGTCTCCACTAAGCCAAAGCAGGTGCTTCGGACGGGCACTCCTTGAGGTGCAAATAAATCTGTTCCTTCATGGATACGTGCTCCACCCCAGCTTCTTCCAGTGCCCCAAGTGCTACGATAAGAATAAAGGTTACTTAAGGGAAGCGGGAAGGCATTGCCGGATAGGTCCAGCCGTCCAAAATGTTCATATAACTTCGCGAACTGGGTAATGCGCTGCGAGGCGCGGCCATTGTGATAATACTCCCAGACCCCGATACTGAAATCACTAGCGGATTGTCCATACTTCAATAAGTGTCTAGCCATGCTATAGAGAACGTCCGCATCATTCTCTGGATCAGCAATGCCGTCTCCTGAGCCATCACTGCCAAAACCATCAAAGAAGCTAATGGAGTTCGGGGAAGTATCCCCTTGATCCGGATTGAGTGGACCAGCCCATACCGGTGCCGGGATCTTTATGGCTGTAAGGCGCGTGGAGACAGGCTGCCCTGAGGCTCCCTTTTTGGCGAGCGTGCGTTCATATTGATCAATGGCTGCGAACCTAAACCACGGGATACCAGTAGCTGCGCTCATTTGCTCATAAATCTGTCTACGGCCAGACCATTGCGCTTCTTTGCTAGCACTAGCGGGATCCCCGCTGCTCATCACCGGTTGGATTGTAGGCCGCGCTACAGCTGCTGAAACGGGAAGGTTTAAACCACCCCAGAGGATAGCGGCCGCGGACAGGCATAACAGGGTTCTCCGGTCTTTAATATTCTTAAATAGGGCCAGCAAGATAACAGCCTCCTTTTGTCCGGGCATTAAATTGAATGTAGTCACTTCGGATGAAGCTTTTTTATAGATTGGTGCAAAATGCTACTTTTTATCCGTTCTTGTCTAAAGGTACCAGAAAAATCTCGCTGGAAACTCCAGATGATACACCCTGCATATTTCACAAAAACAGGCAATTGTAAATCGCACATGTTATAATATGAGGCAGCAACTTTCATCTGCAGCATCACATTCAGGAGGAAGCGGGGTTTATCATTTTGTCTAATAAAACAGCAAAGCAACCTAAACCGGATTGGATTAAGATTAAGCTAACTACCGGTGACAACTATCAGGAAATCAAAAGCATGATGCGTTCCAAAACTTTACATACCGTATGTGAAGAAGCTAGGTGTCCGAATATTTATGAATGCTGGGCAAACCGTACGGCTACCTTCATGATTTTAGGTGATATTTGTACACGCGCATGCCGTTTTTGTGCAGTGAATACAGGGATGCCTACAGAACTGGACCTGCAGGAGCCTGAACGTGTAGCTGAAGCTGCAGAGAAAATGAATCTTCGTCACTGTGTGGTGACTAGTGTGGCCCGCGATGATCTTGCGGATGGTGGCGCTCAGATTTTTGCTGAGACGGTAGCGGCGATTCGTAAACGCCTTCCGTTATGTAGTGTTGAAGTGCTTATTCCAGACTTTTTAGGAGACCGGAATAGTCTTGAGATTGTCATGAACAGTAATCCAGACATTCTTAATCATAATATTGAGACCGTGGAACGGATGTCAGATCGTGTACGGGCTAAAGCGAAGTACCCTCGTTCCTTGGAATTGCTGCGCAGAGCCAAGGAAATGAAACCCAATATTCCAACCAAATCGAGCATCATGCTTGGTGTCGGTGAAGAGTGGAATGAGATTTTACAAGCAATGGATGATTTGCGAGCCGTAAATTGTGATATATTGACTTTAGGACAATATTTGCAACCCACTCCAAAACACTTAAATGTGGAGAAATATTATCCACCGGAGGAATTTGCACTGTTGAAGGAAGAGGGAATGAAGCGTGGCTTCAGCCACGTGGAATCAGGCCCGCTAGTTCGCAGCTCTTATCATGCGCATGAGCAGGTGAAGTCTGCAGCTCAAGCTCGCGAGGAGCGTGCGGTTTCTTCTAGCTAATTATTGCTTTTCTGTGGTTTAATTCACGGAGAATGTTAGTAAGAGGAGGAAGAAGCGACAGCGTTCTGATATCTCTGCTCTTAGGTTACCCATAAAAATCGTTGATTTGCGTCATCGGAGGGGAATATTGGTGCTGTAGGAGCGGTTCTAGAACAGCGACCGAAAGCCCAATATTCCACATAGATGGCGGCATAATCAACGCCACGATACCCAAAGAAAGGCAGGCGACAAAAGGTTTGATCGTAATAGGCGGAAAAGGCTATGAACTTATGTTGGATCATAAGGATGGTTGGAATCCGGAGGCGTTTCGCGGGAGATATAGCGAGGTGCTGGAAAGATACGACTATATTATCGGTGACTGGGGTTACAGTCAGTTGCGTTTGAAAGGTTTTTACCGGGACAACCATCCTAAGGTGAATCGGGATACAGCGATTTCGGGTATGGTTGATTATATTAATGAATATTGCAATTTTGGCTGCGCTTATTTTGTGCTGCATAAATTGAAAGAGGTACCACAGGAAGGCATGTTCAAGGATATTTTAATCAAAGAAATACCAGAGCCGAGTGATGAAGAGGCCTTGGAGCAAGAAGGGGAAGCTAGTGATGAAGCGGCTGCAGATAAAGAGTTCTCTGTTAAAGAAACATCCTCTAAGCAAGGCTCGAATCACTCATTGGCATTTAAAGAGATGACTTCTTCTAAGGACAATATGGCGAAGGATAGACCTGTGAGAGAACATCAGAGCCGAAATCACCGGGGCAAGGATTCACAGGGCAAGAAATCCAAAAAGGATTTCCAAGGCAGACCGCCACAAGGTCAGTCTCAGAAGCCCCAAAACACACCAAAACCTCAAAGCGCTCAAAACAACCAAAACAACCAAAACATAGAAAATTCACAACCTTAATGATGAAAGCTGAACCATAAGTAGAGTCCTTCTACGAATGAGCCAGCTTTTTTTCTTATAAAAAATAGCAGAGCAGCGTTTCTCCCGGTACTTGGAGATCGCTGCTCTGCTGTTGCTGTGCCGCTCGGTGTTGCTGTGCCGCTCGGTGTTGCTGTGCCGCTCGGTGTTGCTGTGCCGCTCGGTGTTGCTGTGCCGCTCGGTGTTGCTGTGCTGCTGTGTGTTGCTCTGCTGCTCTTTGCTGTTAGTCGTTGGCTGCTTGACCCAGCAGTTTCATCATCCCCTAAGGCTTAAGGACCCAGATGCCGTTATTTGCGAATTTTCAGCCTTTTGAGCGGGGTTTCGGACTCCAATGATGCTATTCGTTAGAAAGAGGCGTAATTATGGTGTTTTTCATACCAATAGCGACTATGGGGTCCGATAGCATAACAAATATGGATTAATATTGCGTTTAGGGTCATCCATGTCCGATAGGTGCTACAGATGTTTCGTAGGTGCAAATATTATCAAACTAAACAAAGAACAGAAGTTGTCTCAACGGCCATTTCATGGCTTATGTGACAACTCCTGTTTTTACTCATTGGTGCTTGATTCAGCAGCTTAATGATTAGTGAGATTAAGGATCTATTTTACAGATAATTTCAATTGTTTCTGTGTTGCATTGTAACTCCATACAAGCGCAGGGAACTTCTTCTTAAAGGCATTTAATTCAATGAAGGTCTCGCCGTTCTGAGAAAGCGCCTCTTTGGAGGACAATGTAAAGCCGGTCGCTTTACCTGCCCCGTTCGTTACGATGACTTTTTTGTTCTTGGCATCCCATGTGATGTCGCCTTCGATCAGTGCACCTAATACGAGCGAAGAAGCATAAGTCTTATCTCCTTGCTTTATTAGACCCACATTACCAGCAAAGGCAACCCCGTTGACGTTCAAGATATGATGATCACCGGAAACCTCAATGCTTTTCATTCCTGCAATCTGAAGAGCGGTAATCAGCTGTGCAGTTTTGCCTTTAACCTCAATATCCGGTGCAAGGCCGATGTGATTAAAGTCTTCTTTATTTGGAGTTAGGTATTTCTGCGTAGTCAGCTTCAGCATGTCTCCATTAGACATTGGAAGCAGGCTCTGAATACGTGCTTTGCCGAAAGAACGAGTGCCTACGACGGTAGCGAGCTTATTGTCACGTAATGCGCCAGTAAGCGCCTCAGAAGCGCTGGCAGTGTACTCATTCGTTAGAATAACGACGGGTACACCTATTTTGCTGCCGCTGGTAATCGTTACTGGAGTAAGTGCTCCGGTTTGATCGGAGGTATACATCATGATGCCTTTATCCATAAAATTGGAGGTAATGTTGTATGCCGAATCCATATAGCCGCCTAAGTTGTCACGCAAATCAAGCACCATCGATTTCATACCTGCTGCGCGCATCTTTTTCAGCATGGCGGCGAATTCTTCATCGGAATTCTGTGTGAAACCGCTCAGTGTGATGTAGGCTATTTTCTGTCCAACAATGGTTCCGGTAACGGAAGTTGAGCTGATTTCATTCCGGGTTACACGAAATGATTTAGACACTCCATTCCGGAGCACCTGCAGAGTGACCTTGGTGCCTGCGGCTCCGCTTAACTCGTCACCTTCAGTCTCTTCAACGGGGATTCCGTTAATTTTGACTATCGTATCGCCGCGTTTCAGACCTGCTTGTTCTGCAGGCGAACCGGGTGTTATGTCTTCGATGTAGAGTTCTGTTGCGGTATATTGCAATCTAACACCAATACCAACGTATTCCAGATCAACATCATGTTCAAATTGTGCCGCTTCCTCGGTATTGAAGTATTGGCTATAGGGATCATCCAGGGTGTTCACCATGCCGTCAATGGCTCCACGAATCAAGGTATCCTTATCTACACCGGAGAGGTTATAGTTCTCCAGAATATTCATGACTTCATTGATAAGATCACGGTTATCTGTAGATGCCTGAGCGGCATCGGCAGCAGACACCACTGGAGCAAAAGTTAGGGATAAAGCCAGACAGCTGCCTAGAAGTGCACTTATTACTTTATTGGATTTCATGGAATCATACGCCCTTTTTATATAATTTATAAGATAAGAAAGTATACACTGCACGAATTAACTTTCTGTGACGTATGGTTGTTAGGATTTCACAAGTTTATAGTAAACGCTGTAGGTGTTATCAGTAGTCCATACCCCGTTATCCGACTTGGATAAAATGAAGATCGTGCCTTGCTCAAAAGTTTCCTCTTCACTGGCATCCTTCTCTTTGCTTTCTACATAAATAGCTGCTTCTTTGGCGCTAAAATAGTAGATACTCGAAACGCTTGGAGTATAAATGACGTCATATGAAGTAAAGAAATCTTCCAGATCTTCCTTAAGGGAAGTATCATATTCTTCTCCGTATGAAGTCATGGTGGAAAGAACAGCGGCCGAATTTTGTTCATTCATAGCTTGATAATATTTGGTGATATTACCTTTGATGGCATCCGCATCATTTTGAGGAATGTTAGCTGCTGTTTTTAGAGCTTGTTCACGAGTCAGCAGTATCACGGAGCTTTGGGATTCCACAGATGATATTTTCCAGCTTCCATTCTTGCGGATAAGTGTATACATGTATTCGTCCTCTGTATCTGGCGTATAGGCCCCACCTGTCCGGCGAGAGCTTTCCAGTGTATAGACAGTAGCGTCATTGCCTGAAATATCAATGATTTCCAAACTCTCAATAGTATTTTTTATGTCAAAAATCTCAAAGGATGCATTAAGATCCGCCACCGAGTCCGCATTAGAGGATTCTGAATCCATAAGGGAATAGAAGCTAATTGCTTTTTCTTCATTGAAATATTTATTAGACAAACGGATTAATGCTGTAATCGCTGCTTCGTCCTTATCTTTGGATACTGGGGTGGTGATTTGCACGCTTCTGCTGGTTGAATTCCAGACGGCTGTGCCTCCGGTTGCCTCTGCGATAAAACGTAAAGGAATGTATGTAGTGCCAGCTGAGGAGACTGGTGCGGTGGTCAGTTTTTTCACGGTTCCGTTAACGGTTGCGCGGTTGCTGCCAATTTTCAGGCTGATCGCCAGATTTGAACTTTTACCTGTTACTGTTCCAGTCTTGGCATCCCAAAGCACCTGAAGTCCAAGCTTTTCGAAGATGACCCGGAAAGGGACAAGTACAGAATTGTTCGCTAAGTATGGGGTTCCTGCGGTAAAGGAAACCTTACTGCCGTTGATATAAACATCAATCGGTTTTGAAGCAGCAAAAGCCGGGACCGCCAGTATCAGGGCCAGAAGACTTATGCTCAAGAGGGATAATAATTTTTTCAACAGTACTCTCTCCTTTTATGTAACTCTTTGTAAAATAGCCTCATTATACCATTTGATTTCTCTCTATGTCTATCAATTGGTGTTAGTTTTGTCACACCAAAAATAGCCGGAGATATTGAAATCTCCAGCTTTTTGATCCCCTGATCTCAGACTAAGAAAGCTTCACGGACACGGTTCCAGAACGGAAACGGACGATACCTTGCAAAGCTGACTTTTTTGTCTGAAACTTGACAGCGTACTGAAATCAGGTCATCAACAGGAATGTTGTTATGATCTACGGTGAGCAGCAAACGCTGGTCTTTACATGAAAAAATGTCACAATGATGATGCTTCGGCAGTAGTAGCGGAGAGCCCATTGTCCGGAATACACGGTTGTTAATAGACGCGATTTCGGCAATCTGCAGCGCTTCTATTGAAGGGTGAACCATAGCGCCCCCAAGGCTTTTGTTATAAGCGGTGCTGCCAGAGGGAGTTGAAATACAAAGTCCATCGCCCCGGAACATTTCGAAGGTGACATCATTGATGTCGATTTGGATCATTATAGTTCCATCCACCCCTTTAAGGGTAAATTCGTTGAGGGCAATGTGAGACGAAGATCCCGATTTTTTGTGAATCTCCAGCTCTATTAATGGATATTTCACAATGCGCGGTATTTGCGGCTCAGTATCACCGGTTCCGCACATATAATCGATTAAGGTGGGCAGCTCTTCTGCTTGCCAGTCCGCATAGAAGCCGAGGTGTCCTGTGTGCACACCTACAAAGGCTAAGTTGGGAATCTGATCGATAAAGGTATGAAAAGCGTGCAGCATTGTGCCGTCTCCACCTATCGAGATGACGATTTCCGGAGACTCGGCATCCAGTTGCAAATCCCGCTCCGCCGCCAGCTTGTGAAATTGCTCGGCAAGTTTGATTGACAGCTCATCACCGCGGTCCAGAACATAATATCTCAAGATGTACAAGCTCCTTTATATAATTCCGTCATACACCGATCATAATCAATCTTGCCCCGGAACACAATATGTAATCAACTTCGGCGCATCAATCGGAGCATTGCCATAAAGACAGGAATAAGCAGTGACACTAGAAGAGCAGCGGCCAGTATAAGACTCAGTAGAGCTAGGTTGGCAGTGACACCAGAGGCTGAAGGTGTAAAGGCGGTGGAGGCTGGCAGAGAGACCCAGGCAGAAGACAATCCTGATCCCATCACAGGCTTCCATAGCAGCACCACGAGACCTGCTGCGAGTACGGCATGTATTAGTCTCGCAGTTAAGAAAGGCAGATAACGCAGCCCGGTACCGTTCAAAATACTGGCGACTTGGGCATGTACAGATAATCCGCCCCAAGAGAGAATAAAGGCAGCTGCTGCGACCTTGAATTGAAGCGGGATGGAAGAAGCGGCTTCACCAGCAGAACGGGCACCTATGGTGACCTCGAATAATCCGCTGATCAAGGCCTGAGCTAATTCGGGAGGCCCTCCAACAAGGGAGACGAGAGATCCGGCCAGGCTAAATAGTGAGGGCAGGATTCCGGCACGGGCAAGCAGCTCCATTAGCACGTTGAAGAATACAACCAGACCCCCTACGACAATAATAAGCTGTAGCGAGGATTGGATCGCTCCTTTTAACAGCTCTCCGAAGCTACGTCCATCCTTGCGCCGGGCTTCGGACATCGCAAGGAGTGCGGCATGTATTCTGCCGAATCCTTGTTTTGCTGGAGCAGAGGGGACGTCAGAACTACTTTTTGTTGGGTCTTGGGTGGGGGTCTTTTGTTCCTTACGTCCATGAAATGACATTAGGAGACCAACCATTAAGCCACTTCCGTAGTGGGCTAGTGCCAATATTAGCCCCAAAGAAGCATCGCGAAAGAACCCAACGGATACCGCCCCTAATAGAAAAATAGGATCGGAGGAGGTTGTAAATGCTACAAGGCGTTCACCTTCGATTCTGCTGATCAGCTTCTGCTCCCGCAGCTTAGCGGTTAATTTGGCTCCAACGGGATATCCTGATACATATCCCATGGCCGCGACAAAACCACCGCTGCCTGGTATACCGAAGAGGGGACGCATCAGTGGATCAAGTAAAGCGCCGAAGAGATGGACAATGCCTAAGCCTAGCATGATTTCAGAAATGACGAAGAAGGGAAACAGTGAAGGGAAGAGCACGTCCCACCAGATGGCCAGGCCACGTAAGGCTGCGGCAAGAGATGCTTCAGGATGAAGTAACATAAGCAGCATACAACCTGCCAATATGAATCCCAGCAGCGGGCCGCCAATCTTTTTAAAAGTCATAATTAACGCCTCCTGGTCTATGGTTAGATGTATGCAAAAAGAGGGACAAACAGCACAAAAAAATGGAGAAAGCGGTTACAATTATCTGTGCTTTTTCGCAGGAATTATGATATTATGTAATAAATAAATGCACCCTCTGTTACACGATTAAATGGGATGGAGTGATGGCGATGAGCGTTATAGCCGGAGTTCTCGTTTGTGCTTTTGTATATGTAATCCGGGTCTCTCTCGTCCCTCCTGGTGATGAGGAATTTAGGACCTACTAACCTTACTCTTCAGGCGCTGAACTATAGTTTAGCGCCTTTTTTCTGTAGTTTAGAGAGCACTTTCGACGGATATCCGTGTTATGCTTATCTTTGGTATAATAAAATAAGTAACGTTTCATTAATATAGAAGAAGGCTGGTAACCTCAATGAATCCAAATGAGAGTATATATGACAATCTAGGGGGGGCTGAAGCACTACATCGGTTGGTGGAAGTGTTCTATGCCAAGGTACAGCTTCATCCGCAGCTGGGACCCTTGTTCCCTGAAGATATTACTCCAGTTCTGGAGAAGCAATATCAATTCCTGACACAGTTTTTTGGCGGGGGTCCACTTTATTCGGAATTACATGGACATCCCATGATGAGAGCAAGGCATATGCATATTCCTATTACTCCAGAACGTGCTGAGGAGTGGCTACAATGTATGAAAGAGGCTCTGGTGGAGACTGGAGTCGAAGAACCACTGCGTTCATTCGTGCTTAGCCGCCTTGCAGGTCCTGCACATCATTTTGTTAACATGCCCCAGGAATAATAAGGGACAGGTTGATCCTGAAAGGAATGAGAGTACTTGACAGAGTTAATACCCCTATATTCTATTAAGGTCAAGTGTTGCAACTGTGAAAATGAATTTTCAACCTCGCGGGTACGCCCTAGTCTAAAAAAGGCTATTCGGCGTGATGCTGATTTCTGCGCGTATTATAAAAATGAGAATCCGGATTATTATGTTGTACGGGTCTGCCCCAATTGCGGGTTTGCCTCCACAGAAAATTCGGCTGACAAGCTGACGGAACGCCAGCGCAAGGCATTTAATGAACAGGTAGGGAAACGCTGGAAGAGCCGGGACTTTGGAGAGAAACGAGACTGGGAAACTGCGCTCGAGACCTATAAGCTGGCGCTTTTATGTGCTCAAAGTATTAACGATAAAGATCGGATTATCGCAAGTCTGCTGCATCATATTGCTTGGCTCTATCGCTATCAAGGGGAGACTGAGCAGGAGAAGCGTTTTTTACGCTATTCTTTGGACGAGTATGTTAAGGTCTATGAAATAGATGGCATTGCCGGCAATGATGCCCGGCTCATGTACCTGATCGGCGAACTTAATCGGCGGATCGGAGAATACTCAGTGGCTGTAATGTGGTTCTCCCGTCTGATCAATGATCAGAAGATCATGGATGCGGCGATGATTCGAGCGGCACGTGAGCAGTGGGTTATTTTACGGGAGCAAATGCGTGCTGAGGCTCTAGATGTTGAAGTTGATATCGAAGGCTTGTCTTCAAGTTCATAATGTTTGCGAACAACAAAAAGCGCAGAAGAGAATTAAATTCTCCTCTGCGCTTTGTAGAAAGAAAATGTTAGGATTTGCTTATCTGACAGCTCGATCGAACAAAAGGTAATCGCCGTCATTATCTATAACTGTAGGACTGGCGCTGCAGCAGGGGAAGACGAGCAGTTTTTTCTTGCCGTCACGAACGATTTGTAATTCTTTTGGCTTCATAGGCAGAAGCACATTCTCTGAGTTGCAGAATGGACAGTATTGCACATACATATCGCCTAGAATGATGTCATAAGGCCAGGTATGACTAAATGGAATCATTGTGAGTCCTTCCCAGAAGGAGTCTCTTCATTTTCGCCCTCAGTTTGTGGGGGATTTTCTTTTTTGGATAGCTCCGCTATTTTTTGTAGTAAAATATGTTGGGGCATATGCATCAAGTGTTCCAAAGGAACGCCTAGTTGCTTGGATAACGTAATGGCTGTTTCCGGTGAAATTTGTAGTGGCTTCATATGGATGCCCTCCTAAAGTTTATCGGCTATAAATGTTCAGATATCGTTATTCACTTTACCATGGTGTTAAGACAATTACAAAGAAAGTCAAATGAAAGCAAAGGAATGGTGAGTACACATGAAACAACCGTTATCACTGACTTGGGAACTTGATACTATTTTTCCGGGGGGTTCTTCGTCTGCACAGTTAGAAGGGTTCTTGAGCAAGCTTGAAAAAGATATTTTATCCTTGCAAGGCTTTGTGAAGGATGCTGTGGCACCAACGGATGTTGCGTCTACCAAAGCATTGGATGAGGTTATAGCATTGCTTCAGAGCTGTTCAGGAAGACTTGTGGAGGTCACTTCCTTCGCAGACTGTCTAGGCGCTCAGAATCAGATGGACAAGGGTGCGGTAAGGCTGGCGGCCAAAGTGACAAGCATGCGCGCCGGATTCGAAGGGATCAGCTCGCAATTTAGCAATGTCCTTCGTCAGACTACGGACAAGGTATGGGCTGAGTGGATGGCTCGTCCAGAGATTGCTCCTTTAACGTTCGTACTGAGCGAGAGCCGTGATTTGGCCCGTGAGAAGATGAGCCCTGAGCTGGAAAGCTTAGCGTTGGAATTAGCTGTTGACGGATATCATGGATGGAGCGGGCACTATGATACGATTGTTAGCTCAATCAAGATCCCATTTGAGGATGAAGAAGGAACAAAGCTGCTATCTGCTGGCCAAGCTTTTAATAAGCTGGATGATCCAGATCCAAAAGTGCGTCAAACGATGTTCCATAAATGGGAAGAGGCTTGGACTGAAGCGGCAGATAATTGCGCGGATACCTTAAATCACTTAGCAGGCTTCCGCCTGAAGCTCTATAAGGGCAGAGGCTGGGACGATGTTCTGAAAGATCCGCTCAGCATCAATCGTATGACACAGGACACCTTAAATACAATGTGGGACGTGATTACGAATAGCAAACCTGTACTTGTGTCCTACCTTCAGCGTAAAGCCAAGCTGCTGGGGCTGGATTCTCTCTCATGGGTCGATGTCGAAGCTCCTGTAGGCAAATCCTCCGGCAAGATCCCTTATGATCAAGCTGCGAAGGATATCGTCACACAGTTCCGTAAATTTAGTCCTAAGATGGCTGAGTTTGCAGAGCGTGCCTTTGATAATAACTGGATCGAGGTTGAGGATCGTAATGGCAAACGCCCTGGTGGATTCTGTACTTCCTTCCCTGAGAGTAAAGAATCACGGATATTCATGACTTACAGCGGCACACCTTCCAATGTTTCAACATTGGCCCATGAGCTGGGACATGCTTATCATTCCTACCTGCTTGATGATCAACCTGTATTTAATCAGAATTATGCAATGAACGTTGCAGAGACCGCTTCAACCTTTGCAGAAGTGATTGTATCTGATGCTCAGGTTAAAGCTGCGGGCAATGCAGAGGAGAAGCTGGCTCTGCTTGAAACGAAGATACAGAACAGTGTGGCATTCTTTATGAACATTCACGCTCGATTCTTGTTCGAGACTCGCTTTTATGAGAAACGTAAGGAAGGTCTTGTAAATGCTGAGGAACTGTCCGCTCTGATGGTGGAAGCACAGAAAGAAGCTTTCTGTGGTGTGCTTTCTGAATACCATCCTCACTTCTGGGCGTCGAAGCTGCATTTCTATATCACAGATGTACCTTTCTATAATTTTCCGTACACCGTTGGTTATATGTTCAGTACAGGCTTATATCGTCTGGCATTACAAGAGGGAGCTTCCTTTGCAGACAAATACGATAGCTTGTTGCAGGATACCGGCGTGATGACATTGGAGGATTTGGTGCTCAAACATTTGGGTGTGGATCTGACAAAACCGGATTTCTGGCAAGGAGCTACAGATCTGATCGTGGCTGATATTACCGAGTTCTTGGAGATGACAGAGCATTTAGCGTGAAATGTCTAAAATAAGACAAATTTCAGGACACAAAAAATAACGGAATTTCAGTGTGAACACGCAAAGACCCCGGTTAAGGGGTCTTTTTTTAATGCTTAAATGTCGAAAACCCCCGGTTTATAAAAATTAATATACGAATGATCCATGAATTTTGCGCATTACTAGGGATAATAACCCAATTTTGTAGAATAATGTTGTTTGACGTATTTAAGGGGTCTATAATGAGCCTTGAGCCTTATAAAAGGCTTGCATGGAAGACAAATGAGCTCAGCTCAAAAAGCTTAAGTAAGCGCTTACTAAGCCGATTTGTACGAAGTAAACTCGAAGTAGCTAAGCTCACAAAACTTTTAGGAGGAAAGATATGCTTAAGACAGAACAGCTATCATTAGCAAGACAGATGGATTTGGTGTTTAGGGAACTGCAAGAGGAATTGTCAGGACTATCTTCCGGTACGGTATTTGTGCAAATACGAAATAATACCATTGGCAAATTCGGCATACGTCATCATCCTTTAGCCGGTCGGGGGGGTGGATTCACAGAAGTGAAGGAAGGAATAACGGAGAGCCAGCAGTCTTCTTTTCGTCTAATGGCACTGGAGAGTCTGAAATACAAACGCCGTTGGACTCATGGTGAGATCAGCTATGAATTCGCTATAAGACAGGGCAAGCTAATCGTAGATGCTACGCTGGAGTCTAATTATAATATGGCGAATCTGATGATTCGATCTCCCCGTAATGCTTACGCCGAGAGTGCTGATCAATTTTTAAGTTAAACGTTTTACATAAAAATTGTTTGCAGCTGGGACTATAGGCTATAAATTAGAAAAACCCCCCACAGCTTCTAGAAGAAGTGTGAGAGGTTTGAAAGCTAGTCGGCAATAGGCTGTTTAAGACCTCTGCCGGATAAAACACTTAAGATAACGATGTTACTGACGACCGGACAGTTGTTGTTCTGCCAGTTGTACTAGACGTTTAGTGATGTAACCTCCCAAAGAACCAGTTTCGCGGGAAGTGTAGTTCCCGTAATAACCGTCAGCTGGGATCGTTACTCCAAGCTCTTGTGCTGCTTCATATTTCAATTGTTGCAACGCTGCATTTGCTTGAGGAACTACAAGGTTATTGGAACGGCTGCTACGACCTTGACCTGCTTGACCCATGTGTGTCACCTCCTTCGCCCGTTGTGAAGATAGTATGAGCGCTAAGAGGCTAATTCATGCATGCTATCGAAAGGTTTTAAGGATGGTA
Source organism: Paenibacillus sp. FSL E2-0190 (assembly GCF_037992965.1). Taxonomy (NCBI): domain Bacteria; kingdom Bacillati; phylum Bacillota; class Bacilli; order Caryophanales; family Paenibacillaceae; genus Paenibacillus; species Paenibacillus sp. FSL E2-0190. Next base: position 5,922,076 of record NZ_CP150306.1, on the reverse strand, counting down.
ATTATTAGTCGATTAAAAGTAAGGGTAGAAAGCCCAAATAACTAAGCTCGCACAAAAAATCGGCCTTCTCTTACGTAAACGCAAGGGAAGACCGATATAATGTATATCTGCTTTAATTCTCGGGATAGATCATTTCCAGCATAGTGGACAGCTCAAGACTTTGACCTGGTTCTACCTTCAGCAAGCCCGTGAAGGAAGGGTCATCGGAAACGTTAGGAGCATCCGGGAGCCAGGTGTAAGGTTCGATGCACAGAAATTGGTCGGCTGGTCCTTTGGTATACAGGACCCAGTGGCGGAAATGATTCTCGTCAGCTGTATAACGAAGACCATAACCATCATCGCGTAATAGCAAGGCTTCTACGGGCTGCTTGTCACCAATACGTAGAGCAGTATCAAAATTAGTTCCCTGGAGGTTGATTCCAGAATTTAGAGAATCTAGATCACCAAGTGGAATTAGATTGCCGCTAGGGAGCAATTCATCGTTTAGTTCATAAATGCTGTTTACGGGCAGCTTGAGATTCCAGCGTTCAGGTTCTCCATCGATCATAAACCAGGTGTGATAGCCGATCCCAAAGGGAATACGATGATCGCCGAGATTTGTAACCTTTAAAGTCTGGCTGAGCCGGGCATCCTGAAGCCTGAATGTCATTTCGAATTTGAGTGGAATGGGAAATTGCTCCATCCAGTGCGGATCATCTTCAGTTAGGAATTCAGTAGTGACTGCACAACCGTCCTCGTCTTCTTCAATATCGCTGACACACCAGGATTGAGTCCGGTGTAGGCCATGGATATGATTGTCACCTGCGGTATTCTGGTCAAATTGATAACTTGTACCCTCGAATTGAAATTTTCCTTTACGAATTCTTCCGGGTGGAATTAAGAGCGGGATGCCAAAATGGTAAGGTTTTTGCATAAAGAAAGCTTGATCGCTTTCATCAGGCCGCCGCAGAATTTCCCGCTGTTCCTTTACATCAAACAATGAAATCACGTTGTTTCCTAGTCGCGGCAAAAGCGTGACTTCCAGTTCGCGGCTGTGCAAAATATAAGTATCATAACCGCCCCACTGCCCTTTGGTCACCTGTTTCATGAGATATGCTCCTTTATCGTAACTGTAATCGAATAGAACATGGATAACCTTATCATAACAGATTTATGCGGAAGTGGTTAAGTGATTTGACAACTTCTCTTTATGGTTCTATGATGAAGGCATTAAATTATGATGAGAATGTGATGACGGGGACAAGTAGACAGGAAATGCACCTTCAGAAAGCCGGTGGTTGATGCGAACCGGTAGGACACTCCTGATGAATGGACCCCTGAGCGCCGCGCTTGAACGGGAGCAAGATGCCCTAGTAGACCGGCCGGATCTTCCCCGTTAACGGAAGACTAAGGCTGTTTCCTTTTGACTATACAAAGGTTAAGCAGCGAATAAGGGTGGCACCACGGTCTCACGTCCCTTGCGGATGAGGCTTTTTTTGCGTTCTCGGAAATTGGAAATCACATCTAACGGAGGTCTATATTATGTTGAAAAAAGTAATGTCAGGCATACAACCGAGCGGTTCTCTAACTTTGGGTAACTATATCGGAGCGCTGAAAAATTTTGTGAAGCTGCAAGACGATCATCAATGTTTCTTTATGGTTGTCGATATGCATGCGATCACCGTTGCTCAAGATCCTGCGGCATTGCGTGAGCAGTCTGAAGCTGTAGCTGCACTCTTTATCGCGGCAGGAATTGATCCTGTGCGTTCGAATGTATATATGCAGTCTCATGTGCCTCAGCATGCGGAATTGGGCTGGATCATGACTACGCTAACGGCAATGGGCGAGCTTGAGCGTATGACACAGTTCAAAGATAAATCATCAGGTAAGGATTCGGTTGGCGCGGGCCTATTCGTATATCCTTCTTTAATGGCAGCAGATATTCTTGTTTATAATGCGGATCTTGTGCCAGTAGGTGAAGATCAGAAGCAGCACTTGGAGTTGACCCGTGATTTAGCTGGCCGATTCAATAACCGTTTTGGCGAATTCTTTACGATTCCTGAACCGTATATCCCTGAAGTGGGCGCACGCATTATGTCTCTGGATGATGGCACTAAAAAAATGAGCAAGAGCAGCCCGAATGCAGGCAGCTATATTGCCCTGTTGGATTCGCCGGATGTGATCCGTAAAAAAATCAGCCGCGCAACGACTGATTCTGGACGTGAAGTGATCTTTGATCCGGCTAACAAGCCAGAGATCAGTAACTTGATGAGTATTTACTCGGAATGTTCTGGAATGTCCCTTCAGCAAATTGCCGATCGTTATGAGGGACAAATGTATGGTGGCTTTAAGAAGGATCTTGGGGAAGTGGTTGTATCCACACTTGAGCCTTTGCAACAAAGATATCATGAAATTCGCAGTTCAGGTGCGATCACTGATATTCTTGCCGAAGGTGCTGAACGCGCACGTATTGTTGCAGCTGAGACGTTGAATGGCGTAAAAGAGCGGATGGGCTTTCTGCCAGCTCGTTAATCTTAGTCAGAGCTTAAGCTTTCCTGTTTGCGTCTAATTCTGGCTTTGAGGATAAATCCCCAGCCAATATTCATTACGCAAAGAAAACCAAGCAGAAGTGCCAGCCAGAAGCTATAGCTGATCGCGATTGAAGCGGCAGTGAGAATAAGAATAGAAGAACAAGCGAACCAAAGTGAGAGTCCTTTACCCATTAAGAGCCTTCCTTTCCGTGTCTGCTAAAATGAATCCCGGAGTATTATAAAATACTCCGGGATTTTTTGTGATTATAGAATAGATCTCTCAGTAAGTCTACAGTTTCATCGTAAAGAACCAGGGTCGATGGAGAATCGTTTGTCGAGCTTATCACTGCTAAGCCAGCCTACATAAGTATTTAAAGGTTTATATTGGTTATCCATAACTAATACAGCCACAAAAGGGTATTGTTTGCGGTGTAAATAACGAACGTCTCCCCAACGCACCATATATCCTGAAGGAAGCTCCTCCACTTCGGCAACCGCATAAGAGGTGAAATATAGAAAGGACTGAATATCTGGATGCGACTTGGATATTTCCACAGCGGGATGATTCGAGCAGACCGCATGTTTGAACCATTCCAGGCGGTTGTTCAGTAGCTGTCCAACGTCATAGCTGCCGTCTTTTTTCACTTTAACTACGTTCCAGCGTTTAAGTGAAATTGTAGGGATTACAATATAACGTTCACCAGCATTATGGTGTATATCTTTAAGCTTGATGTTTCGTGTAAGGCGGGCATGAACAACCGTTCTCCAAATATAATAAAGAATGGTACAGGCATAAAGCGTAATAAATAAAGGTTTGGGCGGCACAATCCCAGTGATCCAGAGTAGAATAGCTGCGATATGGCTGCCAAAAATAAATGGATCGAAAATGTGGATGATATTCCAGGCAATCCATTTCTCAGTAAATGGACGGGCGGCCTGGGTTCCATAGGTGTTAAACAGATCAGAGAAGACGTGCACGCCTACGCCTATGAAACCCCAGAGTGCAACATGGCTTAAAGCTGCCAAATCAGTAAATCCAAACAGAGGCCCTAAGACTAGGGCAATCAGAGCGGGCCACAAAATTAGAAAAGGCAAGGAGTGTGTGATTCCCCGGTGATTACGAATATATATTGCATTGTCCTTTAGTCTTAATGCGGTATCGGCATCAGGAGCTTGTGAGCCTAAAATCGTAGCCAGCATAACGGCCCCGGCCAGTTTAGGGTCAGAAGCAACGACAGGATCTACGAATGAAAGTCCGGCTAACCCTATGCCCATAACTAAATGTGTAGCGGTGTCCATTGGTCAGTTCTCCTTTGTTGTTCGGAAGTACATTATTAATAATTACCCAAATACAGCTTAGGTTATTAACGGGCTGGAAATAAATATTGTCACGTAATTGTCAAATTCATGAACATACTGTGCCATGACTGTCAAAGTCTCCTCGGGTTTGATATGATAAAGTTAACAGCGAAGTCTATTTAGTGCTTCGGCTAGAACGTTAGAAGTTCGTTTAGAAGGAGGATCATTTGGTGTGGATAATCATATAACATTTCAAGCTTCTTCCGATTCTGCAGCTATGTCTGCAAAATCTCCACCGGAAGGTGCAAGTTGGCGTGATTTCATTACCGTAACAAAACCCGGTATTATCCGATCTAACCTCATCGCTGCCTTTGCAGGATATTGGCTGGCTTCAGGTTGGGATGTTCAATACGGCAGATTAGTTCTGACTCTGCTCGGTACAATGCTGGTTATGGCTTCGGCCTGTGTTTTTAATAACTATTTCGACCGTGACCTGGACATGAAGATGGAAAGAACGCGCGATCGGGGGCTTCCTACAGGACGACTGAAACCCAAAACCGTATTGCTGTATGCTATTGGGCTAGGGATTGCGGGCTTGATTGTACTGTTTGCTTTTTCCGGAGTTTTAGCCGGTCTGTTCGGGATTGTAGGGATGTTCGTTTACGTTGTAGTATACACCCTTTGGTTGAAACGGACATCAACATGGAGCACTTCAGTAGGTGCGATCTCTGGAGCTATGCCACCGGTAATTGGCTACGTTGCAGTTACGGGAACAGTTGATCTAGGGGCTTGGCTGATGTTTGCGATGTTGTTTCTGTGGCAACCTCCCCATTTCTGGGCACTCGGGATTAGACGTAAAGAAGAATATAGAGCCGCTGGATTTCCGCTGCTGCCTGTAGTCAAAGGAACACGTCGTACGAAGTTTCAAATGATTCCTTATGTAGCACTGTTGCTGCCTATTCCAGTGTTAATGTACGCCTACGATTATGCAGGCATTTTTTATCTGGTGATTTCAACAGCGCTGTCCCTGGCTTGGTTAATCATAACCTTGATGGGCTTTGCAGCAAAAGATGACGAAGTCTGGGCGAAGAAGAACTTCCTCTTCTCCATTAACTACCTAACGGTAAGTTTGATCGTACTTGTATTGAATACGATTCACGGTTAAGAAGAGGGAGGGTATTATTGTCCGTGCAGACCTTTAAGCGTTATAAATGGACCTGGATTCTACTATTGCTTGCTTTGGTAATGGCTGGTTATCTGGCAGTTAATTCTTTGAATTTAGGAAAAGAAAAACTGCCGGTAATCGGAGAAGTGCAGGACTTTTCACTTGAAAATGTGGATGGAGACCAGATTACTCTGGCTGATACACAAGGTAAGGCGCGGCTGGTATACTTTTTTTTCACACAATGTCCGGATGTATGTCCTATAACTACGTTTCTGTTATCTCAGACGCAGAAAATTCTGGTCGACGATGGCAGCTTTGGAAAAGATACGGCGTTCGTCTCCATTTCTTTTGATCCAGAGAATGATACGCGTGAAGCCATTAAAAGCTTTGCGGACCGTTTTCAGGCAGATTATAAGGGTTGGTACTTCTTACGGGGGGATCAGGAAGTCATTCGTAAGCTGGCAACTGATTCTTTTAAAGTACTAATTGCAGGGAATAGTAAAGAAAATTTCGTACATGCCAATCGCATAGCATTGGTTGATCGAGACAATCGTCTCCGTGCATTGTATGACGCAGGGGATACGGATAACATAACGCCTGAATTTCTTGCCGATAGGCTGAATGAATTGGCTCGTGAATAGAACATAACCGCATAACAGAAACGCCTTTTTCGAATCCCATTTATTGAAGGATAACGAAAAAGGCGTTTTTAATTTCTTAGGCAATATATCGCGAATCAAAAAGGAATGGGTTCAGGGTAAATGATGAACTCTTCCAGACCCGCTTTTTCAAGCTGATTAATATTGTATTCATCTGGAGTGCCTTCCACTCCGGCATAACCCCGGCGTGTATAGATGTGACCAGCATCGGGAAAGGCATCGCGGAGAATCCCGCGTATTTTTTTGCCTGAACTGTCGTTATCCATATAAAGATATACTTCTCCATCTCCTACTTTTTGTCGCAGGGACTCGAGTTTGAGCGTATTTAATGTACCAAAGGTACAGAGGATTTCGACTTCCGGTACCAGCACGCGTCGTAATCTGCTGCGATCGTTTTTGCCTTCGACAATAATCGTAATGGACATTTGCTGACAATCACCTCCGGAAATGAAGTCTGAACTTACAGACTCATTATAGTTTACCGAAGGAGGAGCAGTTTTAACAACTGTTTCTACAGGAAAATCTTCATTCCCCGGGAAATGTCGTAAAAACAATAAATCATGCGGCCCTCCCATTCCATTTGGAAGAGTAGGTAGACAGTTTGGTTGAATTTTTTGGCGGAAGCAGTAATAGTGCAACCATCAGCAATAGAAAGGCAATGAAATAAGGTGAAACAACGGCTCTTAATTGTCCTGCGGCCACAGGGCCTGCGAATGCGCCTAGTGACATGGCTATCGACTGCATGGAGAAGGTGCGTCCCATACGTCCTGGTCCACCTAGACTAATAAAGAGCGATGCCATTGCAGGAAATAATATTCCTTTGGCTGCACCCAGCATAAAGAGAATAACGGATGCGGGAATGCTGTGAAGTGAGGCGAGCGCAAAAAAACAAAGGGCCATTCCTAGCAAGGCCACGGCTATTCTTCCTCCTGGGGAAAAGCGGTTCAGGAAGAACAAACTGAGTGTTACCAAAGCCCCTAAGCTAAGGAGCGATAAAAGAATGCCTGTGGAAACAATGCTATTACTTCCGGTCTGAGATAGAGGAAGTTCAAAGAACAGAACCCCTTGTGAACAAGAAACGAAAAAAGGCAGCAGATAATAACGTTTGGAAACTGGATTGGCATCGGATATAGGGACCGAAGGAAGATCCTGTTTTTTTAAAGGAGGTGCTGCAGAGTTTACAGGGCGTACTAAACGCCGGGCAGGTGCCGGTACACTGAAAAAAGCCATGATGCCTGTAGCGATAAGCAGCCATCCCAATGTGGTGAAGGTGCCGGAATAGCCAGCTTTAGCTACGATAAAGGCCCCCGCTGCTGGGGATACCACTGAAGCTAAGGTATGAACGATACCATGTCCGGACATATATTTCCCCTGCTCAGTAGCATCAGATGATAATGAAGCCAGCAAGGTCATGCACGCTGGAGAGAGGAAGGCGAGCGCGAACCCGCTTGCTGCTCGTAGCATCAGCAAATGCCACGGAAGCTGAGCATGAGCCTGCAGCAGTAGAATGGCTCCCGCAGTAACAAGGCTAAAGACGATGTAGCGGCGGCTGCCATTACGATCGACGAGTACGCCTGCGAGCAAATTGCCAGGAAGATGGGTTAACGAATACATACCCATCATCCAGCCAATAAAGGCGGGTCCCGCACCAAGAGAGATGGCAAAGGGCGTTAGAATAGGATACTGTGCATGTAAATCAAAAAACGCCAGAAAAAGAAACAGGTACAGCCACAGCGCAGTTTTCACAGGGAAACACCTCCGAGAGCCACCTACAATAAAGATTAATGCAGGAAGGCGGATTTTAAGAAGATCAAATTTAAGCAACTACTTGTACTTTACGTGGGACAGAGAGGGCTTATACCGCTTTTTTAATTCCTATAAGCAGGTATACCTTTCTCTGGCTGTGGAACCATGAATTATGATGGGCATTCATGTATAATAATTAATATTGGCGTCATGTCTATAGAGGAGATAATCCTTAGGACGAAACTAGGTGATAGGGGTGTTGTGAGGTTGATGGATCCAGAGGTGTGGTCACAGTTTATTAGAGAGAATTGGTTAGTTATTGTTATTGCGCTCATTCTGTTGTTCGCGGTTGTTAATTTGGTCAAAACGATGTTGAAATGGGCGATTGTCATTATTATCGTTGTAGGTCTATTCATCTATAGTGGTGTGACAATGGACCAAATTGGTAACGCTGTGAATAAGGTGGCAGATGGAACGGTAAGTACGGTGAAGAAGGAAGCACAAGAGGTTATGCTTAAAGAGGCGCAGGATGCGAAGTACACTTCAAATGGTGACGGAACATTTACGATCACAACTCCGAATATTGAAGTGAAAGGTACTACTGGCGAAGATAAGGTAGAGGTTACTTTCCGCGGAGTTAGTCTTGGGAAGTGGAGTATTACTGATACCACACAAACATTTATCGAGGAAGCTCGGAAACATCAATAAACGGCTTCAGTTTAAATCATTATCAAAAACAAGCAAGCGGGCGACTGAAAGGGGAGATTGGATATGATAAACGGTTGGTTGACTAGTCTGAGTGATGCAAATATCATCTCCATCGCCCTCCTGCTGGTAGTAGTCTTTTCACTATTGCAAGGCTGGAGCAGAGGGTTCTCAAGTGCTACCGGAAGATTATTCGGTCTGCTGGGAACAGGACTGTATACAATAGCTTCTTTGGTGCTGGCCATTCCTGCTGCGGCTTATCTCAATCCTCATGTACAGACTTGGGCAGCAGGAATAAGTCTGCCTGATAAACAGCTGACCCAGTGGCAGCAAATTTATTATACGGCTGTGTCTGTGCTGGCGGAATCGCCGCTGGTGCGGTTTCTATTGTTGTTATTGCTCTCTTATATCTTAATTCGCATGCTTCTGGGATTGTTGTCTATGCTGCTCCCATTCCATCAGCTACGGCGCACCAAGACATTTAAGGACAGAAAGATTACGCAAGTAAGCCGTATGGGCGGAGCTATCATAGGATTAATTATAGGCTTGACTCGTGGTTTAATTATTGTGCTTGCTCTCTTCATTTGTGTTGGCCTAAATCCAGAAAGTCAATTTAGCCGTTATGTGGAATCTTCTCCGATCTACAGTCAAAGCGCTGCCGCTGTATTTGAGCCCTTTGTTGGGGAGACCGTGCAGAAAAAGCTGCCTATTCTGACGAAGACCGTTGCAGCTGAGATGAATGATATCCTGCGCAGAAAATATGAAGTTATTGATCATGACATTCCACAAGATATTGTGGGTGCGGCTGAAGATATTATTGGACAAGCGCAAGGAGACGAGAAGAAAGCCAAACTACTGTATGATTGGGTAGGAACACGAGTAACTTATGATTACGCCAAAGCGGAAAATTATGAAAAAAATAGAATTTGGCATGAACAGACCCCGCAGGATACCTTCGACACACGCATAGGGGTATGTATTGATTATGCCCGTCTTTACGCTGTAATGGCCCGCTCCCAAGGATTGCAGGTGCGCGTTGTAACGGGTCAAGGCTATGATGGTCGAGGCGGGTATGGCGCACATGCCTGGAATGAAGTTTATATAAGTGACCGGCAAGCTTGGATTCCATTGGATCCCACTTGGGCGAGCAGTGGAGATTGGTTTAATCCGAAGGATTTTGACGATACGCATATTAGGGAGAACGCACTCTGAGTGAGGGCGCCGCACTCCTTCCGTGTGGTACAATAAACTCATACCAACCGCTCTAACACAAATGCGAGTGCAATGCTCACAATCAGCTTCTTAGAAATCACCTTCATTATAAGAGCAATGTCGCTGGCTAAGGCAATTCAGACATTATTTTTATATAGAAGGGAAGAAAGCTGGTGAGCTTTGGGAAGCAGCTCCCGCCTGCGGACGGGAAATCTTCGAAACATTCTGTAGGTCTGAGATTGAATCTGTTTTTCTTTGGCACTTTTTTTATTTTTTGTATCATTATTGTGCGTCTTGCAGGTTTGCAGTTTACTGAGGGAGCTTTGCTGACAGAAGAAGAGATCAAACGGGATACGAAGTTTGTTCCGCTGGCAGCCATGCGAGGGATTATTTTTGCTGCCGGGGGTGAGCAGATAGCCTATTCTACACCTGTTGAGTCGCTCTATCTTACCCTAAATAAGGAATATACAGCTAAAACTACCGATAAAGTAACGGGTGAAACCTCACTAACGGAAAAAGCGAAAAATAAGTCTAATGACCTTGCAGCAAGATTAGTAGCGGAGTTTGAGAAATATGGAAGTGCAGATGCCCCTAAGTTAACGCAGCAGGACGTGCTGGATTTACTTGATCTGGACTTTAAAAAGTATCTGGGTTATGTACCGCGTCGTATAAAAGCAGGGCTAACTTCAGAAGAAATAGCTTATTTCATGGAACACAAGGATGAATATCCAGGTATTACCATTGTGGAAGAAAGTGTACGCCACTACGATAAAGATACGGTAGCTGTGCAGACGGTGGGTTTTGGTAAACCTTTTAAATCAACCGAAGACATAGCGATGTACAAAAATATTCGTAGTGCAATGAAAGACAATTCTTCACCGGGACTTATGTATAAAACGGAAGAATATGTAGGATTTGATGGTCTGGAAATGCAGTATCAACGCGAACTGCGCGGAGAAAATGGTTATCAGGTCATTTCGGTCACTCCTCAAAATATGGCTGAGAAGGTAGAACAGACCGTTCCCCCTATAAAAGGCAATAACATTTGGATGACCATTAATAAGAATGTTCAGATGAAGACTGAACAGGCCATATTGGATCAGATTAAATGGCTGCATACCAATGCTGTTCAAGGCGAAACTCATCCTGATGCTTTAACAGGTTATGCAGTAGCAATGGAAGTAGAGACTGGGAATATTGTCGCTATGGCGAGTATGCCTGATTACGATTCGAATGTATGGACAAAGGACTCACTGCCTACATCTGTCTGGAATAAAATTATGAATAATCATCTGAATGGTACAATTACCTCGAATTCTTCCGGGAGATCGGGTCATGATTTTAGCTCACTTGTATTCTTGGGATCGACCATTAAACCGTTAAGTGTATTAATTGGTTTAAATGAAGGATTTTTTAACACCTCGAGCACCTATCCCGATGTGGGGATTACCTATTTCGGTAAGGATGATAAATCATCGGTTAGAAATTCATCAGGTCACGTCTATGGAAAATTGTATCCGGCTGATGCTATCAAGCAATCCTCTAACGTATTTATGGTAGATATGGTCGGAAAGCAACTATACAAAAAATACCAGGGGGATAAAGGTGTAGAGGTCTGGGACGAATATATGAAAAAGTTCGGACTGGGTGTGTCAACACAAAGTGGTCTTCCCGGTGAATCACCAGGTCAGATTAACTATACAGATTTCAAGGCTGCAGGGAGCTCACAGGCCGCGCTCGTCTACGCATCTTTTGGCCAGCAAGGCAGTTATACTACATTACAGCTTGCCCAGTATGCTACTACACTTGCAAATGAAGGTGTTCGAATTAAACCGCAGCTTGTAAGTAAGATTACTGATGCGCAAGGTAAGGTGGTTAAGGAATTTAAAAAAGAAGTGCTTAATAGCGTAACCTTTGATAAATCGTTCTGGAGAGAAATCAAACAGGGAATGAGCAGTAAAGTTAGTGCTTTTGACGATTTTCCTTATGATTTTGCCCGTAAGACAGGAACCTCTGAAAAAACGGATAGAAAAAATATAAACCGTGATAACGGGGTCTTTATTGCCTTTGCTCCACGTGAGAATCCGAAGCTGGCTGTAGCGGTTGTGATTCCGGAAGGCGGCTTTGGCTCCAATAGTGCAGCTCCGGTTGCCCGTAAGATTTTTGATGCTTATGATTGGGAATATGGGCTGGATGGGGTTCCGAAGAAGAATATTCCACCTGTGGCAGATCCCGTTCAAGAACAATAAGCTTAAATTAGAGAAAAAGGAGAGAAAAACTGTGAGTTTTTTCCGTAAGCAGGCCTCACCTCCTGACGAGACCAGCAGCAAAAGTTCCATTGGCCTGCGACTCAACGTGTTTTTCTTTAGCACGTTCGTTATATTTTGCGTAATCATCATCCGACTAGCTGTTCTGCAGTTCGTGGAAGGTCCAACTTTAACTGAGGTAGAGACGAGTAGAGATACTAAAAATGTACCGTTAGCTTCCATGAGAGGGGTTATATACGCTGCAGGTGGTGAGAAGCTAGCTTATTCCACACCTGTTCAATCGCTGTATATCACACTCAATAAAGAGTATACGGCTAAGGAAACAGATAAAGTCACCGGTAAAACAACGCTGACCCCAGAGGCTAAGGCCAAGTCTGATGCATTGGCAGCCAAGCTGGTAGCTGATTTCAATAAATATGGGGATCCAAATGCAGAGAAGATGACGGAGAAAGATGTAATTGATGCGTTGGATTTATATTTCCGTAAATCACTTGGCTTTATGGCACGGCGAATTAAGGCTGATCTGACTACTGAAGAAGTTGCTTATTTCATGGAACATAAAGGAGAATATCCGGGGCTTGAGATTGTCGAGGAGAGCATTCGTCATTACGATAAAGATACGGTTGCTGTACAGACGATTGGTTATATCAAACCCTTCAAATCCGCGAACAGTCTTAATATTTATAAAAACATTCTAAGTGCTATGAAAAACAATCCGGAGCCAGGGCTAACGTATAAGGATGATGAATTTGTTGGATTCGATGGGCTGGAGCTGAAATATCAGCGTGAGCTTCGCGGGCAAAACGGCTATCAGGAAATTTCTGTCAATCCGCAGAATATGGCGGAGAAAATTGAGCGTGTCGTTCCGCCTGTCAAAGGAAATGACATCTGGACAACGATTAATAAGAACGTTCAGATGAAGACAGAACAGGCGATAACAGATCAGCTCAAATGGTTGCACTCTAATACCGTACAAGGCAGAACGCATCCGAATGCTTTAACGGGATATGCAGTAGCGATGGAAGTGGATACTGGCAATATTGTTGCTATGGCGAGTATGCCTGACTATGATACGAATGTTTGGACAACGGGTTCTTTATCTGCAGATGTCTGGAACAGTATTATGGATAACTATCAGAACGGCACGATAACTCCTATTTCTTCAGGAACCTCAGGGAACGGACTAAGATCTGTATTGCTTCTAGGTTCAACGATTAAACCTTTGAGTGTACTCGTGGGCCTGAATGAAGGGTTGTTTTCAACTTCATCGTATTATCAGGATAAAGGTTTTGCGACTTTTGGTAAGTCTGGGCATGAAACGAAGGTAAGAAACTCTTCTAACCACGTATATGGTTCTTTGGATCCTGCTAGAGCCATTGAGAAATCCTCGAATGCATTTATGGTCGATATGGTCGGTAAAAGATTGTATGACAAATATAAAAGCAAGGGGATAGACATCTGGGATGTCTATATGAAAGAGTTCGGCCTTGGTGTATCTACGGGAATTGACCTGCCAAATGAATTCTTGGGTCAAAGAAACTATACCAATATAGAAGCTGCTGGTAGTGCGCAGTCCGCACTGGTCTATGCCTCTTTCGGACAACAAGGAAGTTATACAGTAATGCAGCTTGCGCAGTATGTTACAACACTTGCTAATGAAGGACAGCGGATTAAACCTCAACTGGTTAGCAAGATTACTGATGCAGATGGAAATATAATCAAAGAATTTAAACGTGAGGTGCTTGATGAAGTAACAAACTTCGATAAGTCCTACTGGAATGAAATTAAGCAGGGGATGCGAAGTGAAGTTAGTGCTTTTTCTGATTTCCCTTATGACTTTGCCCGTAAGACGGGAACCTCTCAGCAAGTAGCTAAGGGTGAAATTCGCGATAATGGGGTATTTATTGCATATGCTCCACGTAATAATCCTAAGTTGGCTGTGGCGGTTGTAATCCCTGAAGGTGGTTTTGGTTCACAAAGTGCGGCACCAGTCGCACGTAAAATATTTGATGCCTATGATTGGGAATATGGCCTTGATGGAGTTCCAAAGAAAAGTCTCCAGTCTGGCAATAATACTAATGATAATGCGAAGGAGGGAGAGACTACAGGTACCGAGTAACTCTGACCCTATGGCTAAGATGTAAAAAAATAAACAGCTTCTCAAATGAGAGCATACAAGAATGGAGGGGTGGCAAATGATTGCCAAATACCGCCTGCTTGCATTGGATATGGATGGAACCCTACTGAATGATGAACAGATAATTACACCCACAACGGTGGAATGGATTCAAAAGGCGGTCAACGCAGGCGTTCATGTCTGTCTGTCGACAGGCCGGGCATTTGTAAGTGCCTTACCCTATGCAGAGCAGCTAGGTTTAGAGACACCGATGATCACTGTGAACGGCAGTGAGGTGTGGAGAGCGCCACATGAAATATACCGGAGATCACTAATGGATCCCAAGCTGGTACAAGAAATGTATGATCTTGCAAAAGCAGATGACATCTGGTTCTGGGCTTATTCTCTGGACGAAGTTCTTAAACAGGATAACTGGGATGGGGATGTAACGGGTAGAGAATGGCTTAAGTTCGGTTATCATACTGAAGATGATGAGCTTCGTCATAAGCTGTTGCTTCGTCTTCAAGATATGGGTGGACTGGAGATTACGAACTCTTCTCCGCACAATCTGGAGATTAATCCTCTAGGCGTGAATAAGGCAGCAGGAATAAAGGAAGTCTGCAAGCTGCTGGGAATAGAAATGTCGCAAGTTGTAGCTGTGGGCGACAGCCTTAACGATCTGGCGGCGATCCAGCAGGCTGGGCTTGGGGTTGCCATGGGCAATGCGCAAAAGACGGTTAAACAAGAGGCTGATGTTGTGGTGGCGACCAATAATCAAGACGGGATTGCCGAGGTCATCCAAAAGTATATCTTTACCGAAGCTGCAGCCTCTGTAGGCAGCAAATAATAAAAGCAGTACTGCGAAGTGAATCCATGGAGCATTATGCTAGTAGGAGGTTAAGGAATTGACGATCCTGGGTTGGATTCTTATTATTGTTTTGTTTGCTGTAGGATTGGCAGGGGCTGTGTATCCCATACTGCCGGGTGCGTTAGCGATCTATCTTGCCTTTTTTGTATACGGCTGGTTCTTTTCTTTTGAGCCCTTTGGGGTTTGGTTCTGGATTATTCAAACACTGATCGTTGTAGTTCTTTTTGTTGCTGATTATGTTGTAGGAGCGTGGGGTGTCAAAAAATTTGGCGGTTCACGTTCATCGATTATCGGGAGCACGATAGGGCTGATCTTGGGACCTTTTGTTATTCCGGCTTTTGGTCTTATCATTGGACCATTTCTAGGGGCTTTTATTGGAGAACTGATCGTGGGATCTTCCCCGTCTAAAGCTGCTAAGGTAAGTGTTGGCTCCATACTCGGCTTATTTAGCAGCACCTTGGTCAAAATCGTGTTGCAGGTAATTATGGTCGTCCTCTTTTTTATATGGGTCGCCCGGTTTTAATTTAACAGTGAAGAAGGGGAAAGAGTTTGTCCAAGAAAGAGTCTTTTGTTAAAGGCACGCTTATCCTTGCTGCTGCAGCTTTGGTGGCAAGGGTACTCGGGCTTGTCCAGCGGGTGCCGCTGGAGCATTTATTTAATGATGTTGGTAATGCTTCATTTACGCAGGCAAACACAGTTTATTTGATGTTATTACCGCTGGCTACAGCAGGGATTCCAAGTACATTAAGTAAAATGGTATCTGAGCGTTATGCACTGAATAGGCCAAATGAAGCTCAACAGGTGTATCGGGCGGCATTAATGTTTGGTGTTGTAGTTGGCGTAATTATGAGCGCATTGTTATACATAGGTGCTCCTTATTATGCAGAATATGCAAAAGTTCCTGAAAGTACTTTGGCGATCCGGGCCATAGCTCCGGCACTCCTACTCTTCCCTTCTATAGCAATGATGCGTGGGTACTTTCAAGGGCGGAATAATATGATGGCTGGTGGCATCTCTCAAATTGTGGAGCAGATCGCGAGGGTATCTACAGCTGTTCTTCTGGCATTTGTATTGTTACAAAAAGGGTACGACAACACTTGGATGGCTGCTGGAGCATCATTCGGTAGTGTATTTGGTAGTGTTGGTGCTTTTGGTGTAATGCTCTATTACGCTATGAAATTACGGCGTAGTGAGGGGCAAACTGCGTTATACGAAACGAATGAAGCGAAGCTTCCTCTATTTGGAATTTATAAGGATATATTTAAATTATCCATTCCTATCGTGCTATCTTCAGTTACGGTTCCAGTAGTGAACTTTATTGATACATCTTTAATTGTACCGTTACTGAGTGGACAAGTTGGTGTAGCTGATGCCACACGTGCTTTGGGTATTTTCGGGAGTCGGGCACAGAGTGTCGCCGGGATTCCGCCGGTTCTTTCTATAGCACTGAGCACTTCACTAATACCAATTATTTCAGCTGCATATGCCCGTCGGGATGAGAAACATCTAAAAGGGCAAGTGACGTTAGCGCTTCGTATCTCTATTTTAACAGGAGCACCGATTGTTCTATCACTCGTAGTTGCTGCATATTCAGTTAATGGCCTCTTATTCAGTAGTTTAGATGGCAGTGGTATCGTAGCCATGCTTACTTTAGGAACGATCTTTCAGATTACGATGATGACAACGAACTCTATTTTGTTAGGTATGGGCAAATCGCGAATTTCCATGTATTATGTGTTAGCGGGTATTATTGTAAAATTAGTGGCAAGCTTATTACTTAGTAAGGTATTTGGCATCTACGGAATCATCGGTGCAACAGCACTTTGTTTCGTGGTCATTACTTTGCTTAACTTACGTATGCTGAAATCGATTGTGTCTTTTGAAATTATGGGCAAACGTTGGGGCGGTTTCGTGATTGCGGTACTTGTGTCCGGCGGGATTGGTTATGGCTTGAATGAGGCTGGGATTCTGTTAACAGATCTGATGCCTGCACGTTTGGCGTTTCTGATCACTTGTCTTGTTGTAGGAGCCGCTGTTGTTGTTATTTATCTAGTACTGCTTATTGTGCTGGGCGTGCTGACTAAACAGGAAATCTCCAGTTATCCGCGGGCGCTGCAAAAATTATTGAATCCGCTGATGAAGTTACAGCCTGCACGTGTTCGTATGAGAGAATAGGTTTGACTTCTACACTGCATTTTGCTTCACTTAAAGAGTAGAAAATAGACAGATATTGAAGAAGGGACTGAGTAAATCATGGACAAAATTAGTTCTCCTGCTGAATTTCAGGTAGCCATTCAATCACCTCGATTAACAGTGGCCATCTTCAAGGCTGACTGGTGCTCGGATTGCAAATTTATCGATCCTTTTATCCCAGAGGTAGAGCAGTCTTATGCAGACCGCCTTACACTGGTTGAGGTAGATGTTGATGCCGTGGGCGATGTTAGTCAAGAACAAAATATTATGGGTATTCCAAGCTTCGTCGCATATTCGGATGGACGGGAATTGGTTAGATTCGTTAATAAATTGCGCAAATCCCGTGAAGAGATTGAGAATTTCCTTGATAAAGCGGTCCAAGTGCATCAAAGCCTTCAAAAGTAATTCCTAAGGAACCACCGCTTTCGCCTGTTTGTGCAAAAGCGGTGGTTTTTTGAAATATAAGTCTGGCTGCTTCTTCATTACTAAAAACTGCGGGTGATATTTTTGACGACAAATCAGTTGAAATGGCTTAGTTATCTTACTTGCCTTATCATGTTCCTCGCTGTACTCGGAGGAGCGGTAGTGACGAAGACTGGATCGGGCTTGGAATGCGGAAATGAATGGCCGCTCTGTCATGGAAAATTAATTCCGGCTTATACTATAGGCTCGATGATTGAATACACCCATCGCTTGTTTAGCGGTTTGGCAGGGTTATTCTCACTTGCCTCGATGTTTGCTTTTTGGCGTTATGCTCGTACGCGGCGCGATTTGCTGGGATATGCATTTATGACCTTAGTATTCGTCATCGTTCAAGGTGGTATGGGAGCGCTTGCAGTAATTAAATCCCAATCCGCTGCTGTAATGGCGTTGCATATGGGTTTTTCTTTGATCGCCTTTTCAAGCGCTATGATGTTGGCTCTTGGAACCAAGAGATGGCATGAAGCGCGCGAGTATGATCATAAGCTGGAGGCTCAAAAGAAGCCCGTAAGTAAGGCTTTTCGCAATTTAACCTGTTTTACTGCCATCTATTCTTATATTGTCGTGTATATTGGAGCCTTTGTAAGTCATACGGATTCACAAGGCGGGTGTTCGGGTTGGCCGCTTTGTAATGGAGAATGGGTTCCGGAGCTTTCCGGAGGTGTAGGTGTTGTTTTTACGCATCGGATTGCGGCTTTAATCTTATTCATGCTTACTGCGCTGCTTGGGCATTTAGCATTTTGGAAACATAAGGATTATCCAGAGCTTAGAGCGCTGGGTGTAGCTGCAGTGCTGTTATGCTTGATGCAGGTATTTAGTGGGGCGGCTGTGGTTTACACTCTAGATAATGAAAGGCTGTACATATTTGCCGCTTTGGCTCATATTTTACTGATTGCCAGTTTGTTTGGTGTCTTATGTTATATGAGTGTAAGAGTCTGGCAGCTAAATCGCGCGAGTAGTGTCGTGTCTGGAAAAAATGTAACGAGCCCAATGATTCCACCGCCTTGGTAGAACATTCCCTCCGTGGATAGAGGTGCTTCACCCGCGGAATAATAAAGTGGAAATCGGTATATCGTGGAGCTGATTGGCCGATGCTTACGTCGCGAGTTTTGTACGAAGCAGTCCATGGAAGCAGACGCTGAACAAAACTTTAGGAGGACTGGGATATGCTGCGGGTATTACTTGGAGAGCCGCCTCGAAAGAACAGCGGTGTGTTGGCTGATGCGATGGAGAATATGGCCACTTTTGCAGCATTGCTGCGCAAGGAAATGAGTGCCCATGAGGATAATGACCATGAATACCGCAAGCTGGAGATTTGGACACGTGGGCTGATTTCCTCTCTGGATGAACTGGAGCAAAGTTGGTTCGCGGCCGCTTTTTACCGGAAATTAGTGATTGCGGGTTATATGGATGATATGACACCGGTGGAACAGGGCGATTATGCACGTTATGTTTATTTTTATAAAGATGGCTTTATCCGGGTTTTCTCTCTTCTGGACAAGCTTGGGACGGTACTGAATCATTTTTATGATCTCAAAACATCCAAATTAAAAACGCACTTTTCTTACTTTACAGTGCTGCGTCAGCTTCAATTATTGAATGTGCATCCTGCATTAGCGGATCAACTGGAAGAGATTAAGAACTCCTACCGCGATCCATTGGAGAATTTACGCAAGCGCAGAAATGCTGAAATTCATTATATGAATTCCGAAATGCAGGATGATTTGTGGCAGCGGCACCAAGGTCTGCATGACAAAATTCAGCTCGAGGATCTGGATAGCCATCTTGAGGATTTAAAACAATCGCTCGAAATGAACTGTAAGACATTAATCGCGGCATTCAGCTACAGCAATGAACAGCTGCGTAAGGAAATAAGCAAGGTAAAGAGCATAAAATCGTAATTGTTCAATATATTTCCTTTTGACAAAAATCGATAAACTCACTATACTTATGCTTGCATTAAAGTATGTACGATTTCAGAAAAAATATAATTTCATAACTTTATCTTATCGAGAGCGGCGGAGGGATAGGCCCGATGAAGCCCGGCAACCGATTTGTAACCAGCGCGGGAAGCGTTGTACAAATGTCATGGTGCTAATTCCTACAATGGCGCAGGTTGCGGTCGTTGGCAGATGAGAAGGCATTGTCTTAATAAACCCACAGAGCCTCTTGCGATCTGCATCGATCGTTGGAGGTTTTTTTGTATAGAATAAGTGAAGTATAAAGGGGGGGCGACGAGAGTTGATTAATCTAAAAGGGATAACAAAGGTTTATGGAAAAGGGAGTAATGCGGCAACAGCACTTTCTGGATTGAATCTGTCCATCGAGAAAGGTGAAATATTCGGAGTCATCGGCCACTCTGGAGCCGGGAAAAGTACATTGATCCGTTGCATTAATCTGTTGGAACGTCCGACAGAAGGAGAGGTCTGGGTAGACGGTGTTGAGCTAACCAGTCTTAACCAAGGTCAGCTGCAGGAACAGCGGCGCAAGATTGGGATGATTTTTCAACATTTCAATTTGCTGTCTTCAGCGACCGTGTACGATAATATTGCCTTTCCACTGCGCCTTGCAGGTACGTCGAGAACAGCTATTGATACAAAAGTCAAAGACCTGCTCGCTCTAGTTGGGCTTGAAGAACATAAAGATAAGTTTCCTTCTCAGTTATCTGGAGGACAAAAGCAGCGGGTCGGCATCGCCCGGGCACTAGCCAGTGACCCTGATGTGCTGCTGTGTGACGAGGCCACTTCTGCGCTTGATCCCCAGACAACAGATTCCATTCTTAAGCTGCTACTCGATATTAATAAAAGATTCCATTTGACCATTGTGCTGATCACACATGAAATGCATGTAATCCAGAGCATCTGCGACCGTGTCGCGGTCATTCATGGTGGTGGGATTGTTGAGCAAGGCAAAGTTACAGAGGTATTTCTCAAGCCGCAGCATGAGGTTACACGCGATTTCATCCGCAGTGAGACACAGAATGAAGGACCTCTTCGAGTGGCGCTTGATGCTGCTGCAGGGGATAACTCTCAAGCTGTCAAAATTACTTTTTTCGGAGAAAAAACTTACGGCTCGGCACTATCCGATGTCGTGCGTGATACGGGTGTAAGCTTTGCAATCTTACATGGTACCATCTCAACGATTAAAGATGTGCCTTATGGACAGATGATTGTGCGGTTCGAAGGGCCAGCTGAGGCGATTGCTGTAACGATCTCCAGACTAATTGCTCAAGGCCTTGATGTGGAGGTGATTTCGTAATGAATTTTGCAGATCTAAATTGGCAAGAAATGATGGATGCTACGGTTGCTACTATAAAAATGATATTTTTTTCCGGATTGTTCACAATTATTCTTGGTTTACCACTCGGAATTCTATTGTATTTATGGGGGAAATCGAATAGTATAGTAATCAGAGTAACTTACTCGGTCTTATCATTACTTGTAAATATCCTACGTTCCGTACCCTTTATCATTTTGATGGTGGCTCTAATTCCTTTCAGCAAAGCCGTTGTTGGAACCTCCATTGGTGTACTCGGTACGATTCCACCTCTGGTGATTGGTGCAGCTCCGTTTTTTGCCCGTTTGGTAGAGACGTCGTTAAGAGAGGTAGACCGCGGAGTCATCGAAGCCGCACAAGGTATGGGAGCATCGACGAACCAAATCGTTATGCGTGTTCTTTTGCCAGAAGCTCGTCCAGGTCTGCTAGCTGGAGTTACGATCACACTGGTTACACTGGTCTCCTATACAGCAATGGCTGGTATGGTTGGGGGCGGCGGATTAGGTGACTTGGCGATTCGTTACGGCTACCACCGCTATGAGACGGAGATTATGATTGTTTCTATAATATTTATTGTCGTACTGGTGCAATTGCTACAAATGGCCGGTGACCGACTCGTAAAACATTACACACGGAAATAAGGTACATCCATATATATCCTTATTCAATACAAAATATAGATTAGAGGGGGATTTACAATGAAAAAAGTACTACTTACATTTTTTAGCCTGACACTGGTTGCGGTGCTTGCGGCTTGCGGTAACAACAATGCATCTAATAATGCTGGGAGCTCGGCTGCTACAACAGCACCAAACGCAGAAGCAACAAGTGAACCTACTAAAGATCCAGTGAAATTGGTGATTGGTGCCTCACCTGTTCCTCATGCTGAAATTTTGAAGGCTATTGCTCCATTGCTTGAAAAAGATGGAATTACACTTGAAATCAAAGAATTCACTGACTATATTCAACCTAACGTGCAGCTTGATGAGAAGGAGTTAGACGCTAACTTTTTCCAACACCAACCGTATCTGGATGACCAAAACAAAAATAATAAAACCGACCTGGTTTCTGTTGCATCCGTTCACGTTGAACCTTTTGGAGCTTATTCCAAAAAAATCAAATCGATCGATGAGTTGGCTGATGGTGCAAAAGTTGCCATTCCGAACGATGCTACTAACGGTGGCCGTGCACTAATCCTACTTGCAAAAAATGGTCTGATTACCTTGAAAGATGATACAAACATTGCTGCAACAAAAGCAGATATCACTGAAAACAAGAAAAATCTCGACATCATTGAGTTGGAAGCAGCTATGCTCCCACGTCAACTGGATGAGGTAGACCTTGCTTTGATCAACACGAACTTTGCACTAGACGCTGGTCTTGTGCCAACTAAAGATGCATTGTTCATCGAGGGTGTAGATTCCCCTTATGCTAACATTTTGGTAACCCGTCAAGACAATAAAGATTCCGAAGCCATCAAAAAGCTGGTTGCTGCCCTGAATTCTCCAGAAGCTAAAGCTTTCATTGAAGAAAAGTACGAAGGTGCGATCATTCCAGCGTTTTAAGGAATGAAGCTAAATTCGTCTATAGTCATAACAAGAACCCGCAGCCAAGTTGGCTTGCGGGTTTTATGTTCTAAGGTTGTGAGAGAATGTTAAATCCTCTATAATAAGAAAATCCCGATCTCCTTTACAGGAGAATCGGGAGGGTTATTGAACGGGATTTAGAATACTTGAACTACTTCTTCAACGCCTTCTACTTCTTCAAGGAGGGCGCGTTCAATCCCGGCTTTCAAGGTGATCGTGGAGCTTGGGCAGCTGCCGCAGGCACCCATAAGTTTCAACTTAACGATGCCGTCTTCCACATCGACCAGTTCTACGTCACCGCCATCGCGCTGCAGGAACGGACGAAGCTTATCCAGCACTTCTAGTACTTCATCATACATTTCGGTGCTTTGTGCATTCTCACTCATTTCTCAATCACTCCTTTCGTAAGTTCATTATAGTACAAAAAGTTAAAAAATAAAATGGTTAGGCGGAATAGGGAGATCATCATGAGACCAATTATTGAATTTTGTTCCAGCAACATGGGTCACGGAACAGACAAGCTAATGCATAAGCTGGAGGAAAATCCAGATTATGATGTCATTGAATACGGATGTCTGAACAATTGTGGAGAGTGTTATTTAATGCCTTTCGCCATGGTTGAAGGTGACATTATTGCAGCAGAAACTGTTGCAGAGCTAGAAGAGAAAATTGAGGCCAAGATCAAAGAGCTTGAGGCTTGGTTTAATATAGATCTTGACTAAATTTCTCGAGAAAAAAAGAGGGAGCACTCCATAATCTAAATTATGGAGTGCTCCCTCTTTTTGGAACCTTACTTGAACAAAATCCACCAATTTGATCGATTAGGCAACATATTGGAGAGTGCAGGGGCTACCGTGAAGGTGCCACCGGACTCAGGCGACCTTATATTGAGTGTTTTCCTACATTTGGATTGCTATCGGACCCCATAGTCACTATTCACCTGAAAAACAGCATAAATGAACCTCATTATAAGCAATAACTTCACTGGAGTCCGAAACTCTCCTTCAAAGGCTGAAAATTTGCAAATAAGGTCATCTGAGTCCGAAGGGTATACGCACCAATAACGTAAGGAAGCTACTCTCGTGTTTATCTGAGAGTAGCTTCCTTTAATACTTATGAACCAATCATAGGCTTATCCTAAAGTGCGTTTCGACATCCAGAGCACTCCGCTCTTGAGGATGCGGGGAACCCGTCCTTTGACGGAGCGTTGTCCCATAAGTCCGAATCCTGCTTTTTTTCCTAGTGACCCTAAAGTACCCTTCAGGCGAATAGGATGAAGCTTAGGAGTCTCACCGCGCCAGGTCGCTTGGATAACCTGAGCTACCTGCTCACCCTGTGCTCCAGCGGCTTGTGCGCTTGGTGCGAATGGCAGACTGGCACAGTCACCAATCACATATACCTCCGGATAATCCGGTATACGATAATACTCATCCAGCATAATCCGTCCACCGCGGTCCTTCGACACATTCAAATCTTGAACTACTTTTACAGGTTGAATCCCTGCGGTCCATACTGTCACATCTGAAAGGATTTCCTCGGTACCGTTAAAAATCGAATCCTTCTCTACATGAGATACAGAGATTCGTCCCAGCGTTTGCACCTGATGGTGATGAAACCATTCCTCTACGTACTGTGACAGCTTTGCCGGAAAGGCAGACAAAACACGTTCACCGCGATCCAGAATAGCGATGTTAAGGTCTGGACGGCTTTCCCGAAGCTCTGCGGCTAATTCAACACCGCTCAATCCTCCACCTACGATGTTTATCGTTCCGTAAGGCTTCACATCATTTAAACGGCGGTAGGTTTCCCGAGTACCAGCAAAGGTCTGGATGCTGCAGGTATATTGATCAGCACCAGGGATGTTGTGGTAATTGTCGGTACAGCCAAGAGCAATGGCTAGGAGATCATAAGATACAATCTCACCGGACTCCATACTGACTATTTTGCTCTCCAAATCAATGGAACTCACTTCACCGTACCGGACAGTAAGCCGGGGGTGAACCGGAAAATGAATGCGCAGGTGATAATCAGTTACGGTACCTGCGGCGAGCGCATAATATTCCGTTTTGATTCCTTGATAAGGCATTCGGTCAATTAAGATAATTTCAACATCATGAGGAAGATGATTATTGAGTAATTCTTGAATTAAGGCTAGGCCGCCGTAGCCACCGCCAAGAACGAGTATTGTTCTCATGCTGACCGAACTTCCTTTCCAATATGGGATAACAAATCTCAGGTAGTCTTCTTATTCGTATACCTTAACTTCATTATAGAAAGTGTCACGTTCGACAGGAATTCGTCCAGCACCTTTCACTAGCCAGATCAATTCGTCGCGAGTCAGACCTTCCGGTGTTAAGGCGCCAGCCGCGTGGCTGATACGTTCTTTTAGAATTGTGCCATGCACATCTGATGCACCGAAGTTCAGCGCAACTTGAGTAAGCTGGGGGCCAATGTTAATGAAGTACGCTTTGATGTGATCGAAATTGTCCAACATCAATCTGCTGATCGCAATGGTCTTCAGATCCTCATAAGCAGAGTTGCGGCGCATGATGCCAGCGTTTTTATTCTTAGGCTGCATGGACAATGGAATGAATACCATAAAGCCATTGGTTTCGTCCTGCAAATCACGGATTTGCATCATATGGCGGATACGGTCTTCATGAGATTCAATGGAGCCGTACAGCATAGTGGTATGGGTCTTCATCCCAAGCTGATGTGCTGTCCGATGGACTTCCAGATATTCTTCCACATTAGCTTTGTCTACACGCATTTTTTTACGATATTGGTCGGATAATATTTCTGCACCACCACCGGTGAGTGTTTTCAGTCCAGCAGCACGCAATTGTTCCAGTACCTCACGAATACTCAAACCGCTAATACGGGTGAAAAAATCAATTTCAGCGGCAGTGTAGGCTTTTAAGGTAACCTCAGGGAAACGTTCGTTCAAAGCTTTTAAAGAATCCACATAATATTGGAAGGGAACCTTGTCGTTATGGCCACCAACAATATGGAATTCGCGTACGCCTGGGTGGATATGCTGTTCGACATATTGCACCATTTCCTGACCGGAAAGGGTATAGGCTCCCTCTTCTCCATCATCTTTGCGGAAATTGCAGAATGCACAGTGCGATTCGCAAACATTGGTGAAATATAGACTCATGTTTTCGATAAAATATACCCGATTGTGATTCTTGGCGATATTGACTTCATTCGCTAGCTGGCCAATGGTAAGTAAATCGTTGCTTTGATATAAATAAACGCCATCTTCCAAATTCAATCTTTCGCCGCTGCGAACCTTATCAATAATGTTCGCCATTCGGGCATCCGTGTGGGGGGTAAAAAGAGTAGACATATTATGATTTCCTCCTGAAAGTTTACGAGCAGATTGCTCGAAGATAAATTCCAGACGTACCCAAGTGGTAGCTGTTCATTCTAAAAAAGAAAGAGGCGAGCTTGCCTCCGTGACAAATTTCCGAATTTTTACTTAGAGTGCCTTCCCTATTATAAACCTACTCTCCTAAGGGTATCAACAGCTTGATATTGATGGTGTTTTTTGCTGTGAAGGGTCATGCCGAAGGCAGTTGTGACTTGAGGGTAACGGAATAGTCGGTTATACTGAATTTATCAAGCATAAACGTCATTGGCATCCTTATAAAGTTGATAAGCGTTTAAGCGAGAAATATAAGACATAAAGAATAGGTGCAACACTTATACTTTCTTATATTTTTAAGAAATAACTTTTGGCCGGAAGGTCCCTTAAACATAAGTTTCCGCTTATGAAGGGAGACGAATTTGTAGGAGGATGAGATCATGATTAATATTAGTGAAAAGGCAGCAGAACAATTAAAGGCGATGCTTGCTGAACAAGAAGTACCGAACATGTTCCTCCGTATTGGAGTAACGCCCGGCGGTTGCAGTGGATTCTCGTACGCTATGGGCTTTGATGATAATGAAACCGATCAGGACGTATATATGGACATTCAAGACATGAAAGTGGTTGTGGAGAAGGAGAACCTTCGTTACCTGGATGGTCTCGAAATCGACTTTGAAGAATCCGGCATGACGGGTGGTTTCACCATCAACAACCCTAACGCTACTGCAACTTGCGGCTGCGGTTCAAGCTTCCGGACAGCTACGGATGCAGGGAAACCTAACGAAGAGCCTTGCTAATCACAGCAATCACGGCTCCAAGCCCCGTGTTGGATTCTAACAACACAGGCTTGGAGTTTTTTTTATTCTCAATGACAAAAATCATCACAAGGAGTTCGGAAATGGAAATGGAAATCAGAAAATTAAAAGCTGGTGAACAGCCTCCATTAGAATTACTTCTATTAGCAGATCCTTCGGAGAGCTTAGTTAACGGATATTTACAAAGAGGGTTATGTTGTGTGGCTGAGGTCGATAACAGCATCATCGGAGTCTACGTTGTGCTGCAGACAAGACCGGAGACTGTAGAAATCGTAAATATCGCCGTCGACGAAAATAAACACGGGCAAGGAATAGGTAAGCAGCTGCTGAACCATGCGATTCAGAATGCCAAGCTGCTTGGAGCAAAAACCATTGAAATTGGCACAGGTAATTCGAGTGTTGGACAATTGGCACTTTATCAGAAATGTGGATTCAGAATCACCGGCATTGATAGAGATTTTTTTATTAGGCATTACAGTGAAGAAATCTTTGAAAATGGGATTCAAGTCATAGATATGATACGCCTGTCGCTGGATTTATGAGTAATAGGGGAATTTCTCAGAAGTCATTTAATGGGCGCTGGGGTAGTTCTTTATTCTTTTACATAGGAAGCAAACGATATATCGCTAACCATGTATCACAAACGATATATCGCTAACCATGTATCACGAACGATATATCGCTAACCATGTATCGCAAGCCATGTATCGGACACAGATGACCCTAAACGCCGCATTTTCCCATATTTGTGGTGCCAACGGACCGCATTGCCGCTATTGCTATGAAAATCAGTAAATATGAAGCTCTTTCTAAGCGATAGTGTCACTGGAGTCCGAAACCACGCCTCAAAGGTTGAAAATCTGCAAATAACGTCATCTGGGTCCGAAATGCTCATGGGTTAACGACACTGTTGAAGCAGATAGCTATTGTTTAAAAACACAGAGCAGCGATTCTCCACATAACTGGAGAATCGCTGCTCTGTTGTTTTTTTCGATGGTCGGACCGTCTGTGCATAGAAATAAGCTGTTTATAGGCAGTCCCTGCGTACATTAGGCTGGAATAATAAACTTGTAATTAATCATAAATACGATGAGTGCTGCAGCTCCAAGGGAGAAGGCGATACAGCCCGTACCCAGTGCTCTGCGTTTGTCTTTAATAAATTTAAAGCCAATGGCGCAGATCAGTATAGTCGTTCCAGCCAATACAATGGACATCCCAAGCATAGCCACCCAATATAAAACCTCAAAAAACTGTGCCATTCTGAGCCCTCCCCGCGCTGTGCTTTTTAGTGATTCTGTTAGTACTCACTATAATAGTAGAAATTGAAAATGTAACCGCTATTAATAATACAACGATTTTGAAGATTATTCTAGTTATAGTGAACTCATCCATTAAGATAATGATGTCGAATTTCTTGAGAACTGAATCTACAAAATCCGCGGTTGTACCCTGTCGCTGTCGACTGATGCTGTGCTAAACACTAAGCCCTTTTTGCTAAGAGCGGCATCTTACACGGACAATCATACAAGAGGGCGAGACCTTCTCTGAGTAATGTATAGGGTAGGCTGGATTGTGAAGGGAGGGAAAGGACGATGGCAGGAAGACAATTGGCCAGTAAGTGGCTGAAGACAGAGGCGTTGCTGACCGACGCTCGGGTTGCACCCTATATCCCAATGACGAGGGGGTACAGGGCAGAAACGCTCCTGGCAATGCTTCGTAGATATGGAAATGTTGTCATTAAACCTATTGTGGGTGGCGGAGGTTACGGTGTAATCAAAGTTTTTCGGGATAGTCGCGGTTATGGATTCACCTATATGGACAGAACTCGAATTTACAAGGATTTTGGATCCATGAGACGTGCGCTTAATACTGTGAAGGCAAGACGCAGATATTTGATTCAACAAGGGATTTCCCTGGCGAGAATCGGTGGACGGCCTATTGATTATCGGGTCAAAGTAGTTAAGAATGGTGAGGTTTGGGAATTTCGCTCCATGGTAGGGAGATTGGCTCGGCCAGGTCTGTTCGTAACCAATCTTTGTAAAGGGGGAACGATGCTATCATGTCGTGAAGGACTTCGTAGATCGTTGCCGCGGATTAAAGCTTCAGCGAAGAAAGCAGAAATGCGGAGACTAACCCATGTATGTATCGGAATTATGGAACGGCATTTTCCGGGAATAGGTGAGCTGGGCTTTGATTATGCTGTGGATTATTCGGGGAAAATATGGATTTTGGAGGTTAATACAAGACCTCAATAAATTAACAATTATTTTAAGAATTGACGATAATAGAGTAGTAAGATAAAATTGCGTTTAGTTGCGTTCTTTTGGGGTAAATAACATTGTAATTTATTTACAATAAAAATATATTTTTAGCTGTATACAAGTGGTTCAATCCTGTGTATAACTATTATCCCCATAGTCCACTGTGTAGCTAGTACCTTTATAACGCTTACACACATTTTATACACAGGATTTCCACATGTACTTGTGGATAACGCGAACGCTTGTTCGAAAAATGATAGTTTGATATGATAGATTCAGATCCAAATAAAGGAAAGGTAGATGAAGTTTATGGTTGAATTGTCGGATGAGATGCTGCTTGACTCTTACCATAGAGCAATAGAGCTGCAACTAGAGCATGATTTCATCGCTCTTCTACTCGTTGAAATTCGCAAACGAAACTTACACTCTCCAGTACATGCGGTTCTTCATTAAAAAGCGCAAAGGATAACTTTGTAGCAGGCTACATATATAAAACCGCGAGGCACAAACAAACATAAAAGGGTATCCTCACAGGCTGTTATCAACAGGTCTGTAAGAATACCCTTTTTTATTGTGTTAATAGATTAGAGTTTCATATTACTGCTGTGACCCGGTGAAAGCTTCGCTTCTGGATCAATGTACACCTTAGCATTATTCACAGCCGTTGGAGCTTCGCCAAATCCTACAGCAATCAGCTTCAGCTTACCAGGATAAGTTGTGATATCGCCGGCAGCAAAAATGCCTGGAATGCTTGTTTCCATACGCGAGTCAACAACAATGGAGTTCCCCTCAATATCAATACCCCATTCGGCAATAGGACCTAGGGAAGAGATGAATCCGAAGTTAACAATAACGCTGTCCACTTCAATTTCTTGAGTTTCTTTGGTCTTGATATTTGACAATGTAACCTTGGTAATGAACTCATCACCATGCAGCTCTGTAATTTCAGTAGGGGTAACTACGTTAACCTTGGAAGCCATCAGGTTCTCAACGCTATGTTCATGAGCACGGAATTTATCCCGGCGGTGAATCAGGGTTACCTGTTCAGCGATGGGTTCCAGCATGAGCGCCCAGTCAACTGCAGAGTCACCGCCACCGCTGATCAGAACTTTTTTATCTTTAAAGGCATTTAGATCATTTACAAAATAATGGAGGTTTGCTTTTTCAAAACGTCCAGCGTTGGGTAATTCCAAACGACGAGGTTCAAATGCACCTACACCAGCTGTAATGATGATCGCCTTACTGTGGTATTCGGCTACATCGGTTGTAACCACAAAATGACGTTCGTCCCGTTTTTGAACAGAAATCACTTTCTCCTCCAGCCGGATATTGGATTGGAACATATCCATTTGCCGAGACAGGTTGTCGACCAATTCTTGTGCTGTTACTTTTGGAAAACCTGCCACATCATAAATGTATTTTTCTGGATAAAGGGCAGCAAGTTGTCCCCCCAATTGGGGCATACTTTCAATAAGGGTTACTGATGCCTGACGCATTCCGCCGTAAAATGCGGCAAACATGCCAGCTGGCCCGCCACCTATGATTAAAAGGTCGCTCATAGGAACGCTGGATTGCTCTTGGGTCACGGGATATTACACCTCCGAGTTGATATATTCATTTTGCCATACTTGTGTACCTACTTATTATAATCATTGTGACACATACCTGCAAAGAAAGACTTTAGAAGTCAATAAAAGTGTGACGTTTTTTAGTATTTTAATGTTTGATTAATGCTACACTAAGGTTTACAATGGATATGGTCAATTTAGAAATGCTTCAAGTTTGATTGGAATTTCTTCTAAATATAAGTGTATAAATTCACAAAAAGGACCGTACATTGTTTCAATAAAAAATACAAAGACAGATTTACCTCTTGGAAGGAGCCGGAACATGAGTAGTATTCCCAAAATCGTTATCTTAGGCGCGGGCTATGGGGGTATTTTGACCGCACAGCGCTTGCAGAAGGCTTTGAATTATAATGAAGCGGATGTCACGCTTGTAAACCGTCACGAGTACCACTATTTTACTACCCATCTACATATGCCTGCGGCGGGTACGGACAGTATTGAACACACTCGGGTGTCCATTTCGAAACTAATCGATGAATTCAAGATTGACCTCGTGAAGTCATCTGTTCAGGAAATTCGTACTCAGCAGAAAAAGATTATTTTGGAGGATGGTACCCTATCGTACGATTATCTTGTCATTGCTTTAGGTGGAGAGCCTGAAACATTTGGTATTCCTGGACTTGATAAATACGCACTGACAATCCGGAGCATCAATTCCGTTCGTTTAATTCGCGAGCATATTGAATATCAATTCGCTAAGTACAAGAACGAGAACAATGCTCAGGAGCATATTAATTTTGTTGTCGGTGGTGCCGGCTTTAGCGGTATCGAATTTGTAGCTGAATTAGCTGACCGTATCCCTGGACTGTGTAAAGAATATGACGTTGATCCAAGTATGGTTAATATATATAACGTAGAGGCTGCTCCGACAGCACTGCCTGGTTTTGCTCCTGAGCTTGTGGAGTATGCGATGGACTTGCTCACCAAAAAGGGAGTTACCTTCAAGATGGGTGTTGCGATCAAGGAGTGTCTGCCAAACGGGGTAATTCTGGCATCAGGCGAAGAAATCAAAGCCTCCACAATTATTTGGACAGGCGGAATCCGTGGCAATCGTCTTATTGAGGCTGCCGGATTTGAAGCTATGCGTGGGCGCGTGAAGGTAGATGAATATCTACGTGCACCGGGCCAAGAGAATATCTTCATTATTGGTGATGGCTCCCTTATGATTAATCCGGAAGGACGCCCTTACCCGCCAACCGCTCAAATTGCTATGCAGCAGGGTGAATGCTGTGCGCATAATTTGGTGGCGGCAATCCGCAATCAACAGCCGAAGAAATTCGCATTCAGCAATAAAGGAACCGTAGCTTCCCTAGGCAAAGGCCAAGGAATCGCTGTAGTAGGCAGCAAAACTTACAAGGGCTGGACTGCAGCTCAGTTGAAAAAAGTTGTAGATATGCGCTACTTGTTCATTATCGGCGGAATTCCGCTGGTTCTGAAAAAAGGAAGATTCTTATAAGATGCGCCATTGCAGCGTACAGGTACGCGGACTGCTGACTCGTGAAGAATTGGACCGTTATAACGGACTGATAGAGGTTGGATCTTATCTGGAGGATCAGAACCAGTATGATCTGGCTTATATCGTTCAGAAGGAAATTGATCTGCTCATTCTCCCTGGTATCGAACGCCTGAAGGATAAAGGGCGCGCTCGGGATCGGGCCACGGCTGAATATCTGGAAAGTTTACGTGAAGATGATGAGGATAACGAAGATGAGGATTCAGGAACTTCGGTGTCTTAATCTAATCATATGGCAGTTAAAAAGGGTGTGTCTCCATGCGAACTGGAGACACACCCTTTTTTTGTTGTTACAGCTTGAGCATTTCTTCAAAAGATTCTTCAGTCAGCAGATTGCCGACATAAAAAGGTCCGAATTCGCCGTAGCGAGCACTTACTTCGTCAAAACGCATTTCGTATACCAGCTTTTTGAATTGCAGTGCATCTTCAGCGAACAGAGTCACGCCCCATTCCCAGTCATCAAAACCGACGGAGCCGGTAATAATTTGCTTCACTTTACCTGCATATGAACGTCCAATTAACCCGTGTGAAGCCATGAGCTCCCGGCGTTTGTCCATATCAAGCATGTACCAGTTATCGGCAAGCTCGCGTTTTTTGTTCATAGGATAGAAACAGATGTGTTTCGCTTGCGGTAAAATAGGCTTTAAACGTGCGGCAACATGCGGATTCTGCATAGGGTCGCTGCCGTCGCTGCCACTGCCACCAGCAGCGTAGTTGCTTAATTCAACAATACTTACATATGAATAAGCTTTGGTTGTATATTGAGCAAAAGCGATTTTGTTAAAGGCGGTCTCAAGCTGGTTCAAAGCTTCTAGGCTTTCGCGCAAAAACATCATTACAAAATCAGCCTTTTGGCCCACTATGGAGTATACTGCGGTGCTGCCTTCTTTAGCTTCCTCAACAGGGCTCCATTCCTGCATAAAAGCATGTAGTTCTTCCAGGGCAACGGCACGTTCTTCATCATCTGCTGCCGTCCAAGCGGTCCAGTTCAGAGAGCGGAAGTCATGCAGTGCATACCAGCCTTCCAGTGTCAAAGCGGCTTCGATCATGATCTCACTCCTTAAAAGTTTTACGAAGCATAAGCCTCGCTGAAATAACATCGCGTAAAACTTGCTTCGAAAGCATACGCTTAGTTTTACGAAGCATAAGCCTCGCTGAAATAACATCGCGTAAAACTCGCAATTGAAGCATAAACTTAGTCTTACGAAGCATCTGCTTCATAGGCTATGTATGATCTGATTAATCTACTTGCATTGTATCGCAATCAAGCCGCCAAGAGCAAACGGAGGCATCCTCTAAGTGTGCGAATTAGTGCGTGAATTTGAATAAAGTTCATTGCTTCGTGACATTTTTTCTAGTAAACTTACTACTAGCTTGTAAAAGATGTGCGCTTCTTTATAGAAAGGGGTGGAGACGGTAAGATGGGATTTATTCCAGTGTTTATCCTAGCCGTTTTATTCTTTGTGATGATGTTTGGTATCGGCTTTATTCTTAACATGTTAATGAAGACAACCTGGTTTCCCGCTTATCTATTCGTACTTATTATTCTACCCGTCGTAATCTATTCTATTTGGGATAGAAACGCGATGTCGCTCTGGGAGCATCTCTCCAGTTTCCACTTTGTTGATTATCTTACAGGTGTCGCTGGTCTTGCAGGTGCTATACTTAGTGGATGGACCATTCAAAAGCTGCGCTTTGGCGGTTACAAGATGTTTTAAAGATTCGAAAGAGCCTATGTTATGAATCAGTCTTATATTTCTGCGAGAAACGGGATACCTTCCTCTTTAGAGGACGGCGAAGCCGTTTCTTCTTGTTTAATAGAGGTAGATATTCGTAAGAAGAAGTTGATTATATTGCGAAAAGAGTCGAAATTGGGATTTTATTTACATTTTCGCTATGTTAATTTGTGATAGAATAGAATCCTGTATGAATTCGTGTAAACAAGGGGGTATCCGTAGATGCGGATGAGTAACTTACATCATTTCACCGAACATCATCGGTACTGCGTTTCCCGCGAATTTGGTCTTAGTGTTATAGATGGACGTATGCTTAGCTCTGTATATCAACCTATGGTAGGAGCCTTTGCAATCAGTTTCTATCGCTTGCTGGTTGAACATGTGCCAGCAGATAGCATTGGCTATTCTGGAGTGGAGCAACAGCGCAGGCTATTTATGACTTTGGGTGTTGAACCCAATGAGAAAGGCCGCAAATATTTAATTGATCAGGCTTCCCGGTTAGAAGCAGTGGGTCTGTTGCAGACCTGTCGAATCTATGTGCCGGAAACAGATGATTATTTATATGAATATGAGCTAATGCCGCCGCTATCGCCAGCCGACTTTTTTGCCACTCAGCATTTAACCTTGCTGTTACGTGATAAGATTGGCAAATTTGCTGTGCTGTCCTTACGGGAACAGTTCTGGAATCGCGAACCGGAAGAGTGGAGTCGCAGATCTATAGGCAAAGAGAATATTTCCGTGCCTTTTTATGATATTTTTCAACTTAATACACATGTCATTGATTATGAGCTGGAGCAAGCTTTGGCAGAGGTAGCCTCTGTTCGACAGCCCGGCACGCTTGAATCCGGAGAGCAGGCAATCGGATACAGTGACATTATTTTGCGTTTTCCACGGGAGTCTGTGAATCGGGCTCATGTAGAAAAACTGCGCTTTGACCATACTCAAATGGGTGTAATTAACTATGTTGCTCATAAATACGAACTGAGTCCGCAGGATTTATGTCGTTTGCTGGATGAGGATGGAGTGTTCTCACCGGAGGGCGAGGTCATGCTGGATGCGTTGCAATATAAAGCGAGCCAACATTTCAGGCAAGATATGAAACGACAGGAAAAACGTGAAATTGCAGCTGCAAAAGTTGTTTCTATCCGGTCCAGTGCAACCGAAGAGAATGATGATTCTATAGCACCACCAGAGCAATCTGTTGAGATGGAGTATTATGTAGAAGTACCGCCACAATTTTTGTCCAAATGTGACATTCACCAATATAATATGATGCTGCGGAACGAACCTTATACGAGACTGCTACAAACCTTTTTCCCGGGTGCAGTGCCCAGCCATCTGATGGATATGTTCGAGAAAATAGATCTGAACTATAAGCTGAGCGGTGAAGTAATTAATGTACTCATTCATTATTTAATGACTATGGTAGCCTCGGGTGGAGAACAGCGGATGAACCGCAATTTTGTAGAGGCTATCGCCTCCAATATGCTGGTGAAACAAGTGAACACCTACGAGAAGGCTGTAAGATATATTAGAGATCAGTCCAAAGTGAAGGGCAAGGGGACAACGGCTAATGCTGCTGGAGGAACACGATCACGTTCTTATGCCAAAAATACAGGCCGCTCCAATAAACCGGAAATTCCGATTGTGCTGGATGATGGAAGTGCTGGAACAGTATCGGAAGAGGAATTCGCGGCGATGATGAAGAAAGCGGCAGAAATTAAGGCTAGTAAGAAAAAAGGCGTATCGCAAACGCCTTAATGAAAGAGAGGTGGAACAATGGAGTCTATGGGCGATGTACTTCGTTCGATCAACAATCCAACTCTACGGCAGCGTCAACGCGATCTTGAACAGGGGTTATTCAATCATCCACTTGTGAAGGCATTACAGTCCGAACATCCTGAACTGGACGAATCACGACTGCGGCTTCATATGAGTCGCCTGTATCAATATGTAGAGGAAAGCCGAAACTGTGCGAACTGCCCAGGACTAGAGAAGTGTCCAAATGATTTTCCTGGCCATTATAGTAAACTAACGGTAGAAACTGTGAATGGTTCAGTGGATCTATATGAACGCAAGACGGCATGCCGGCTTAAAGTGGCACAAGATAATCAGGATAACATCCGCAAACGTATTCGTAGCTTTTATGTGGACGAGCGTGTACTTAACGGCGGTTATGATGAGATAGATATTATGGGCAAAGACCCGCGCCGGGTCTCGGCTGTGAATAAAATATTTGATTATATCACGAATGTTAAAGAGGAAGGCCTGACTTCACGCGGCATTTATTTACATGGCTCTTTCGGAACAGGCAAAACTTTTTTGATGTGTTATTTGCTGCATGAGCTTGCTGTTGCTGGATATACCGGAGTGATCGTATACATGCCAGACTTTATAGAGGACTTGAAATCGATCATGATGGATGGCCAGAAGATGAAGGAAACTGTTGATACGATGAAAAACTGCGATTTACTTATTTTTGATGACATTGGTGCGGAAAATTTGAATCCTTGGGCTCGTGATCATGTACTTGGGGCGATCTTGAATTATCGGATGAACCGCAAACCAACCTTCTACACCTCGAATTATCCGTTGGATGGCTTGGAGAAACATCTTAGCTTTACGAGCAAAGATGGTGAAGAGGTCTATAAAGGCCAACGACTAATGGATCGCATTGCTCCTTTTGTGGATGTTCTTCCACTGCATGGGGAAAATCAAAGAGGGGCCAATAGATAAGCCTGGAATATTCATAATGTAAAATTCAAAAGAGCAGTGATTCCCCTTTTATTGGAGGATCGCTGCTCTTCGTTTTTTTAGTTATTCGAACTCAAACGCCGCTTTCTCTCTGCTACGAAGCAGGATCGCCTTAAGTCCTGATTGTTTTTCACTTGTCCAAACACACTTTCCGTTTGCAACATCTGGCAGGCATACTGAATTTGATCGATAATTAGGGAAAGTCTCCCTAAAATTCAGAGGTTTCTGCTCATTAGACTACTAATTAGGGAATATCTCCCTAAAAATGAACTGATTCGTCAGCGAAAACAGATATTCTCCCGATTATTAGGGAGGAATTCCCTGATTCCGTTCATTTATAGCAATTATCGGCTATAATCAGGGAGGTTTTCCCCCATTATTCTCAAAAAAAGAAGCCGTCCCATAAGTAGCATTCACTACTTTTGAGACAGCTTCTTTTTATTGTGCGATGATTCCTTTATTCCGAGAGAATGAATTTAAGGATGACCATTCCGAAAAAGACAACCGTCATAAACGTGGTCATTCCGAAAAATCCGGTCATTAAATCCCCAAGATCATTGCGGGGTTCTTCGTTGATATGTTCTCGTGGGTCCCGTACTTGCGCGTTAACATCCATAGTTTCTGCCTCCTTACAGGGACAAGCCCTGTATTATTAGATGCAAATTGACATTTGTTTATGAAATAAGTCATTGACAATTAATGCGCTTTCTTTAAGTATACCGAAATGCTGGGGAGGTTGTAAAGAAAAGAGTACGCAAAAAAAATACATTGAAGGCAATATAATTGCGAGTGATATTTCACATATCCCATAAAGATATGTTATACTTGTAATGTGTCGGTAAGTGGTAATTTGGTTATCATATTACATGAAACAATTTATTAACTCATATTTCGGAGCAGCTTCCATGAACTAAGCTTTGGCTTAAGATGTGCGTAATGCTTCGCAAAACTTAAAGGAGGAACAATATCATGGCTATCGTGAACGTGTCTGACCAATCCTTCAGTAACGAAGTGGAAGGTCAAGGTACTGTAGTAGTAGACTTCTGGGCTCCTTGGTGTGGTCCTTGTAAAATGCTCGCTCCAATCTTGGATGAATTGTCCACAGAGCTCGGAGACGACGTGAAAATTGCAAAATTGAATGTGGATGAGAATCCGGAAACGGCTTCCCGTTTTGGTGTTATGAGTATCCCAACTCTGATCTTCTTCAAAGATGGTCAACCGGTAGATAAAGTTGTGGGACTGAACTCCAAAGAATCCCTGAAAAATATCGTAGCAAAACATCAATAATTGATAGATGCTACTGTTCGGGCCTCGGCCCTGCCACTCAGCGCCTTCGGTTCATTCCGGAGGCGTTTTGTGTGCTGAATGCCAACTAATCATGGGTCCAATTTAGCTGGAGGGGATCATTTTGGACAATATCCGCAATAAACTGGCACTACTACCCGATCTGCCTGGCTGCTATCTGATGAAGAATCAGGAAGGCACTATTATTTATGTGGGCAAAGCGAAGGTACTCAAGAATCGGGTGCGGTCTTATTTTACAGGCAGTCATAATGGTAAAACGCAGCGGCTTGTCGCTAATATTGCTGATTTTGAATATATCGTTACGTCCAGTAACATGGAAGCGCTCATTCTAGAGTGTAATCTGATTAAGAAACATATGCCGCGTTATAATGTGCTTCTAAAAGACGACAAGACGTTTCCTTATATAAAAATAACGAATGAAACTCACCCGCGCCTTGAGGTTACACGCCGGGTGATTAAAGATAAAGCAAAATATTTTGGCCCTTATCCTAATGCTTATGCTGCTCAGCAGACAAAAAAGCTCCTAGATCGTATGTACCCGCTTCGTAAATGCGGCGTGATGCCAAAGGAGGTCTGTCTTTACTATCACATGGGCCAGTGTCTGGCACCGTGTGAGAAAGAGGTTCAGAAATCCGAGTATGAGCAGATTACGCAGGACATCGCTGCTTTTCTAGGCGGAGGTCATGAGGCGGTTAAAAAGGATTTACAGCAAAAAATGCAGGAAGCTGCTGAGGAATTATATTTTGAGCGGGCGAAGGAACTGCGGGATCAGATTATCCATATCGATGCATTGATGGAAAAGCAGAAGATCAACACTACAGATACTAAGGACCGGGACGTATTTGGTTATGCTGTAGACAAGGGATGGATGTGTGTGCAGATTCTGTACATGAGACAAGGGAAGATGATTCAGCGCCATTCCTCCGTGTTCCCGTTCTATGGTGAAGCCTACAGTGACTTTATGTCTTATGTGACACAGTATTATAGTGATAATCCCGCTTTGCCGCAGGAGATCCTGCTGCCTGATGTGCTAGATGAGGAGTCTCTGGCTAATAAAGAGACTAAACCCGAGATCGCCATAGCTGCTCCAGCAGAAGCGGATTTACAACAGGGTGAAGATACTCCTGAATCTGCTGAAGAGGCTGAGGCACGTGCGACGGCGGCGGAGGAAGCTGCGGAAGCTGGGATCGTCGATGCCGCTGGCGGCGCCTCCATTCTGCAGGAGTGGCTGGGCATTAAGGTGCTTGTACCACAACGCGGTCTTAAGAAGCAGATGGTTGGCATGGCTTGCCAAAATGCAAGAGTGGCTATCGACGAGAAATTCCGGCTGATTGAACGGGATGAAGAGCGTACCTCTGGAGCAGCGATCAGCTTAGGCGAGAGCTTGGGGCTTGAACGCTTGAGCCGTATTGAGGCGTTCGATAACTCGAACATTCAGGGGACTAACCCGGTCTCTGCGATGGTTGTCTTCATTGATGGCAAGCCTGCACGAAAAGAGTATCGTAAATATAAGGTTCGTACGGTAGTGGGTGCGGATGATTATGGAACGATGCGCGAGGTCATTCGGCGGCGATATGAACGGGTATTGAAGGAGAATCTTCCGATACCGGATCTTATCGTGGTCGATGGAGGGAAAGGGCAAATCTCCTCTGCTATTGATATTCTGGAGAATGAACTGGGATTATTCATTCCGGTCTGCGGCCTTGTTAAGGATGATAAGCATAAGACGGCTCAGCTTTTAGTTGGAGATCCGCCAGAGCCTGTCGCGCTAGCCCGGGACAGTCAGGAATTTTACCTTTTGCAACGGATTCAGGATGAGGTCCATAGGTTCGCGATCACCTTCCACCGTGAACAGCGCGGGAAGTCCATGGTTACCTCCAAGCTGGACTCTATACCTGGTATAGGTGAGAAGCGCCGTAAAGCGCTGCTTAAGCATTTCGGATCGCTTAAGAAAATTAAAGAAGCCTCGGTGGATGATTTCCGTACACTTTCTATTGGAGAAAAGCTGGCAAGACAAATTCTTGATGCGCTCAAGGATGAAGAGCCAACCTCATAGCAACGGAAACAAAAGAAAAAGGGGATCACAGCAGCGATTAAAAGCTGCTATGATCCCCTTTTTTTAATTTTGTTATAGGATGTACACTCTTTTATTTTCTTAAATCAAAGAAGAAGGCTCCACCGGCTTAGGCTTCTGTGGTGGATTAAATCGATAGACGATGTAAGCGACTATGAACGGCATAATAATCGCGAAGATACCCGCGCCTACATTTACGCTCTCCTTCATAAAGATCAGCGTAGCGCCCATCAGGATGCTGTCAAACACGACATGGCTGAACATGACAGCAATAAACCCGTAACGAAGGAAAATATAGCTGAACAGCAGCCCGATTACAGTCAGCTCAATGGGACGGGAGCTGATGGGATAGATCGGATATAACGTATGGCCAAACGCCCAAACCAGCGTGGTGATCAAGCAAGCGATAAAAGTGTTCCGGAACACCTTTTTCAGCATAGGAATTCCGAAAAAGCGATAAATGGCTTCCTCAGATAAACCAGCGAGCCATGCGACGATAGGCAGAAGCCAAGCATATCTCATGTTATAAGGAGATTGGGTGGCGTCTGTAGTAGACCAATTGTGCAAGGTAAACGATAATATGATGAACATAACCGTCTGCACCCCTAGCAGAACGAAAGCCCAGATGTAACCAGCCCGGATACTGTCCAACACATATTGTCCATAGCCGGGCTCTTTGGCGCGGGGCCAAGGGTTCATGCCTTCCTCTTTTCGCCATAAGCCATTGCCGCCCACTAAAGAGAAGTAGAGCAAGGAGGACATCAGCAGGCTGTACAAAGCATAAATGATAAACATAATGACAGAGGTAATCTGTGCTTCTAGCCCTTCACCCGTAGATTCAGGCAGCATATTATAGGTGCTGATCATCATGATTACAAAATAGGCTGAGCTTAGGAATACTCCACGTTTAAAGGAAGTATGCTCTCTTCTAAGAATACTGTAGACGAGTGCCAGAATTCCTAAAATCAGTGTGGGTATACCGTAACCGAATAATGTTAGCTTTTCCGCTAAAGAGGTCTGTCCTTGTACGTAGGAGGTATGCCAAGCTGGTGCAGTGAATCCGGCATTAAAGCTGGATACCTGCTCTCCACTGAAATCAAAATAATAGTGCAATAAGGATTCGCCGACCTGAACAGTACTATCCGTATATACTAGCCCATGGCTTCCTGTATTCGATTCAATTTGTAGTTTGGCAGGATTTACTTCCCATTCTTGAAGCCAAGGACGAGCAAGATTCTCCTTCTGCGCTAGAGTGAGGTCAGCTCCCTTGTCCTCTTTTGCACCAACGGAAGCAATGCCTGGCCCCTCATCGGAGACAACTTTTGCAGCCTTTGAGAAAGCGACAATCTTACCGGTATACATATTGAGGTCAACGATGATTTGCGGCTCTTGCTCCGCTGAAGGAGTAAGCGTTGCCCGAAAGACATCAAAAGGATAGTTTTGATCCAATTTTTTCTTGGTGTAGTCCTCCACAAGCTTCTCGCGAGACATATAACCATAAAAGGAAGAGTCCGTCTGGTAAAGTACATTCCATTGATCGTTTGGTGCTTCGGTGTAGTTGAGCTTTTGTTCTGCGAATAATATGGCTTGGTCACGGGCTTCTGCCTTGCTAATGACGGTGGTATCTTCACCTGTAGGGCTACTAAGCAGTGAAGGGGAAATCTGAAACATAATAAATAGAATAAGACCGATAATGCCCGAGATGATGAGCCTCTTGGAGAGGGCACGTTGCTGTAAGGGCTGGCCGACGGGATTCATGTAACGCCTCCTTGTTATGTACTGACAATGTTATGTTCCATTATAGTATTAGTGCCTGGTTGGTTACAAAAAACATTATATGTTCTTTTTATGGGTAATAGAGATAGTATAGAATAGTCATGTGAATTTATACCATGAATTTTATCGTGTTCATTTCTGCACGAATGATGAGAATCGGTGTAATTGCAGGGAAAACACGGAAAAGTGATGAGAAAAGGCACTCCTTTTGATGCAGTCTCTTTAAACCGCATTTTTTCATGTGAATGAGCATTAATTGTGTCTTTGTGAATTCACTAAATAACGTATATAATTTGTATGCAATTGTATAGTAGCCGAATTTCTGGTGAAAACGGGGGAACCATAAGAAGTGATGAAAAGTGGAGTGTACACGATAAATGGCACTTTCATCAGGGGTGAATTTCGTTCTGGGAACGAATAGGGCAGCCTGCACAGTCCGAATCCGACAGCTAACCTCGTAGGCTAATTTACTGCAGGAACCAAGTCAGCATTGGTTTTCCAGTGCTTTTTTTGTTGGAATTTTTGATAAGAAGGTGAGCAAAGTGGCTTCACAGTTTCGCAGGATTTCTGAATTTAAGTTTCTGAAGCTCTCGCCGCCGCAGATACTGGTGCTTGGTTTTGCATCGATCATTCTGATAGGGGCCTTGCTGCTTATGCTGCCCATCTCAAGCACAAGCGGGAATTCCGTGGAATTTATTGATGCATTATTTACTTCAACGTCGGCAACCTGTGTTACAGGGCTTGTTGTGCTGGATACCGGAACTTCGTTCACCATTTTTGGAAAAACCGTAATTATGATTCTGATCCAGATCGGCGGCTTAGGTTTTATGACCATGGCCACTCTATTTTCACTGGTGTTAAAGCGTAAAATATCTTTGCGGGACAGGCTAATCCTACAGGAAGCCATGAATCAAGGCTCTATGGAAGGAATTGTGCGACTGATCCGGAGAGTCCTCATATATTCTCTTGTCATAGAAGGCTGTGCCGCTGTGCTGCTGTCTATTCGCTGGGCTTTTGATATGCCGTTGGGAAAAGCGATTTATTATGGCATATTTCATGCGGTGTCTATGTTTAATAATGCGGGGTTCGATATTTTTGGGGATTTTCGCAGTTTAACTGATTATGTATATGATCCGCTTGTGAATATTATTGTGATGTTTCTGATTGTCTCCGGCGGGATTGGTTTTATTGTAATGTCAGATCTGGTGGAGTTTCGGGTAACCCGCAGGCTGTCTCTACATAGTAAAGTTGTCCTGTCCACCAGTACAGGGCTGATTCTGATCGGAGCTTTGGTTATTTTTATATTTGAGTTTACTAACACTCGTACCCTGGGTTCACTGAATTTCGGCGGTAAAATATTATCGGCCTTCTTTCAATCCGTGTCTCCCCGTACGGCTGGCGCGAACACAGTAGATATTGCTGGACTTCGGCAGGCTACACAATTTTTTATAGTGATTCTTATGTTTATTGGTGCTTCTCCGGGCTCAACGGGCGGGGGGATTAAGACAACAACCTTTACGATGATGATTGGTGCTGTAATTGCTATGCTGCGTGGACGGGAAGATGTTGTGTTGTTCCGTTATCGGCTGGCTCAAGAGCGCATCTACAAGGCATTAACGATCACGCTGCTGGCTTTGTTGTTAATCGCCTCTGTGTCGATGATACTCTCCACAACTGAAGACAGTAATTTCTTGGCAATCTTGTTTGAGACGACCTCCGCCTTTGCTACGGTAGGACTGACTATGGGGCTAACTCCGGAACTGTCAGCGATCGGTAAGATTCTACTCTGTCTGACGATGTTTGCAGGTCGGCTAGGTCCACTAACCTTAGCGTATGCACTCGGTCCCAAACAGGGTAAACCACTGTATAAGTATCCGGAAGGTAAAATAATTATTGGATAGGAGTTAATTAGAAATGAAAGCACAGCAATTTGTAGTAATCGGCTTAGGTCGCTTCGGTTCAAGCCTGGCGCTTGAGCTGATGGAAATGGGCTACGAGGTGCTCGGCATTGACCACCATGAAGAACGCGTGGAGGAAATGAGCGATCAGCTGACGCATACGGTAGTAGCAGATGCTACAGATGAGGGAATTATGCGCTCGCTTGGTGTACGGAACTTTGATTGTGGGATTGTTGCGATTGGTGACAATATGGAGAGAAGCATTCTGGCGGCCATTTTGTTGAAGGAGATTGGAGTCAAGCAAGTGGTGGCTAAGGCAATCTCTATCCTTCATGGCCGCGCACTGTCGCGGCTGGGGGTTGATCGGGTTATTTTTCCGGAGCGGGATATGGGGATTCGTGTGGCACATCAGCTGGTGACGCCCAATTTGCTGGATTATATTGAACTGTCCAAGGATTATAAAATTGTCGAGCTGACCGTACCGTCCTGCATGAACGGCAGAAGCTTGTCTGATTTAAATACAAGAGCTAAATATGGCTGCAGTATTGTTGCCCTAAATAGGGAAAGTGGAATAATCGTCGCTCCAACTGCCCATGATTATTTAAGTGAAGGCGATGTTATGGTACTCATTGGTCCTAATGAAAGTATTGACCGTTTTGAGAGTGAAGTTGTGAACCAAGAATCATAGGAAAAGAAGCTGACTCAAAAGTAGTGAATTCTACTTGGGGGCAGCTTCTTTTTTATGGAGTAAAGAGTAGGAAACGTATTGGATTTTAATATGCCATATGACTATGGACCATGCGTAGTGTTCTATAATGTTGGTTTGGTCGGTGCGCGACTTGCTAGGTATGGTTATCGTACGGCTTGCAATTAGATGATTTGTGGTATCTGTGACGGTGAAATATGTGTGGCGAAAAGCGATATGTGTTCTTTGTTTGTGCGATGTACAGAGTGGGTTTTAAACTAGTTGGGGAAAAACTCCCTGAAAATAGCCACTATTCGCTCTAAATGAACGACATTAGGGAATTCCTCCCTAATAAACAGAGGGATTCCTTTATTAGTTACTGAATCGGCCGAAAATTAGGGAAGTTTTCCCTAATTTTAAGTCTGCTGAACAGAAATCTCTGAACTTCAGGGAGAAATTCCCTAATTACGCTATAAGTACTTCACTTATTGCCTCATTTGGAGATCACTAGGTGCGCCCCTTGATTCATTTGGTCCGGCTTTACTGCTCACGTTCTGTCAGAAACATCTCTTCGGTAACTTGCACCAGACTGCGAGCCGCCGTGCTCATGCTTCCATCGTCACGGTAGATCAGGCAGGTGGTCCGTTGAGTTTGCTCCAGCTCCTTGATATGTAAGGACACCAGCCCGCCGCCGTTCAGCAGTTCTGGACGCAGATAAGACTTTGGCAGTAACGCAGCCGCTTTGACGGTCGGAAGCAGCCGTACGATGGCTTCGAAGGAGTCAATCTCCATGCGCACATCGGGATCAATCCCGCAGCGCTGGAATAGATCGTCCGTCAGACGCCGGTACCAGGTCCCCTTTGAGAAGAGAATCATAGGCAGCCGGGATAGATTATCCATGGTTAGCTTGGAAGATAAATTTAAAGGATGCTGCTCTGAGACGACTAGTCGCAGTTGATCCTCAAATAGAGAAATGCAGCGCAACCCGGGTTCTTGA
Source organism: Paenibacillus sp. FSL E2-0190 (assembly GCF_037992965.1). Classification (NCBI taxonomy): domain Bacteria; kingdom Bacillati; phylum Bacillota; class Bacilli; order Caryophanales; family Paenibacillaceae; genus Paenibacillus; species Paenibacillus sp. FSL E2-0190. Next base: position 5,877,179 of record NZ_CP150306.1, on the reverse strand, counting down.
ATAGAGGAAGCGATCAGACCTACATCTGATTTTCCCTCACTAACTGAGGATACGATCTCATGCGTTCGGCCTGTGATCAGCTTCAGCTCTGCGGTCGGATATTTGTCCATATAAGCGTTTACCAGCGGCGGAAGCGTGGTCTGCAGGGAGGTAAGACTAGCCCCCAAGGTGACAAGCCTTGGCTCCCCCTCTTTGAATTTGGAAAGAGCCTCCAGAAACTTGGAACGCTGCTGCCGTTGTTCAAGCGCATAGGAATAAGTGAGACGCCCAACCTCGGTTAACTCCAGTCGTTTGCCATAACGATTAAACAGTGCGACCCCCAGACGTTCCTCGAGTTTAGAAATTTTGCGAGACAAGGCGGGCTGGGATAGATTGAGCTGGCGTGAGGCCCGGTTTAAGCTGGAATGTTCCACAACTGCTGCAAAAACATCTAAATCGTCAAACATAATTGAGTTCCTCTCCTAATGCGATGTACGATCAGTAGTGATGAAATTCATAGCCGTAAGAGTAACTGTTCTTATTACATAAGGAAAATCAGGTTATGTCGGAAAATGTTGTTTTGCTAAATGAGAATTATTATCATATAAAATCTATTCTTATGCGTTTATTGTATAACGTTTAATAATTAGATTGCAATTCCCTTATAAGCGAAAAAAGAGTAACATGAAAAGTGACACAAGATATTCACATTTTGTGAAAAATAAAACTAAGTCCGGTAAACTCTAGGATAACGGTAAATTAAGGAATTATGTCATTGGATTGTCAACGTTATCCTGTGTCAAATGTAGTTCCGGCGGTGAATACCCATTAATGAAAACGCTGTTTTAATCGGAAAGGGGTTACTTTGTATGAAAGGATTTTATTCCAGAAAGATTCATTCCTTGCTAGGCGTTATCCCACTTGGAGCCTTCTTCATTGAGCACATGATGACGAATTTTGCGGCTGTAGAGGGTGGCGCTTCCGGTTTCACTGACAGCGTGTTATGGCTGAACAGCCTGCCGCTCGTCTTCTTCCTGGAATTGTTCGGTATATGGCTTCCTCTGCTGTACCATGGGGTATACGGACTTTATATTGCGTATCAATCCAAGCCGAACTTGAACCGTTTCAACATTGAAAGAAACTGGCGTTATACCCTGCAACGGATTACAGGTATTGTTACCTTCATCTTTATCGTCTGGCACTTGTTCCAAACACGGGTTCAGGTGGCGGTGGGTAATGTGGAGCACGAAGAATTAGGCGGTCTGATGCATGATATCGTGACTCAGCCACTTCTGCTGACACTGTATATTATCGGTATCGTTGCTGCATGCTTCCACTTCTCGAACGGTCTCTGGTCTTTCTTGATCAGCTGGGGAATTACCGTAGGTCCACGTGCACAGCGGGTATCTTCTTACCTCTGTCTTGGCATATTTGTATTAGTAACTTTCATGTTCCTGATTTCGCTGGTTACTTTCCGTGACAGTGAATTTCAAACTGCAGCAACCATTGCCCAGTCCATAAAGACCTTCATTTAATTTAAGAATCCTTTCTGATATTTTCGATAAAAGGAGTGAACTATCATGGCAACATCCGATATCATTATCGTGGGCGGCGGCCTGGCCGGCCTGATGGCTACCATCAAGGCAGCGGAAGCCGGTGCGCATGTCCATTTATTCTCATTAGTTCCTGTAAAAAGATCACACTCCGTATGTGCGCAAGGCGGCATCAATGGCGCTGTAAATACCAAAGGTGAGGGCGACTCCCCTTGGGAGCATTTTGACGACACCGTCTATGGCGGTGACTTTTTGGCGAATCAGCCGCCGGTTAAGGCGATGTGTGAAGCTGCGCCAGGTATCATTCACCTTATGGACCGGATGGGCGTTATGTTCAACCGCACACCGGAAGGTCTGCTCGACTTCCGTCGTTTCGGCGGAACGAAGCGGCACCGTACAGCTTTTGCCGGCGCGACTACAGGCCAACAGCTGCTGTACGCGTTGGATGAGCAGGTGCGCCGCTGGGAAGCTGAAGGTCTCGTAACTAAACGCGAGAACTGGGAGTTCCTTTCAGCTATCATCGACGACGAAGGTGTATGCCGCGGCATCAGTGCCCAGAATCTTAAGACGATGGAGATTGAGACTTTTCCTGCGGATGCTGTTATTTTGGCAAGCGGCGGGCCGGGTATTATTTTTGGCAAAACAACGAACTCCGTAATTAATACAGGGACAGCCGCAAGTGCGGTATACCAACAGGGCGTACATTATGCCAACGGAGAATTTATCCAGATTCACCCAACGGCTATTCCGGGAGATGACAAGCTCCGCCTGATGTCGGAATCGGCACGTGGCGAGGGCGGCCGTATCTGGACTTATAAAGACGGGAAACCGTGGTATTTCCTCGAAGAAAAATATCCGTCCTACGGTAACTTGGTGCCGCGCGATATTGCTACACGTGAAATTTTTAATGTGTGTGTGGATCAAGGGCTGGGCATTAATGGTGAGAACATGGTGTATTTGGACCTCTCTCACAAGGATCCGAAAGAGCTGGACGTGAAGCTTGGCGGGATTATTGAAATTTACGAAAAATTCATGGGGGATGATCCCCGTAAAATACCAATGAAGATCTTCCCGGCTGTGCACTATTCTATGGGCGGCATGTGGGTTGATTACAATCAAATGACGAACGTTCCGGGTCTTTTTGCAGCCGGAGAATGTGAATATCAATATCACGGAGCGAACCGTCTAGGCGCCAACTCTCTGGTATCTGCTATTTACGGCGGTATGGTCGCAGGACCAAAGGCTGTTGAATACATTAAAGGCCTGAAGAAATCATCGCAGGATATCTCTTCTTCCGTATTCGATAGCTTCCACAAAAAGCAAACGGACAAATATGAGTCTCTATTGGCAATGTCAGGGACAGAGAATGCTTATGTGATCCACAAGGAACTGGGCGAATGGATGACCGCTAATATGACCGTGGTGCGGCACAATCCGAAGCTGGAAGCGACTATTGGTAAAATCAAAGAGCTTAAGGAGCGTTATCGCAAGATCAATATGAATGATGCATCGCGCTGGAATAACCAAGGTGTGGCCTTCACTCGCCAGCTCTGGAATATGCTGGAGCTGTCCGAAGCGATGACACTTGGAGCGCTTATGCGCAATGAGAGCCGTGGTGCACATTACAAACCGGAATTCCCGAATCGTAATGATGAGGAGTTCTTGAAGACCACAAAAGCAGCCTGGACTGCAGAGGGTCCACAAATCTCCTACGACGAAGTGGATGTCTCGCTGATTCCTCCACGGGTACGCGATTATTCGAAGGATTAATGCTTTCCAGAAACAGAATAGCTTGCGAGGCAAGCTTCATGAAATAAAATCAGGCAATTTTAGGAGGGAACCATTATGGCGGAAACAGCTGCAGCTCCCAAAAACGTAAAGTTTATCATCACCCGCCAGGACGATCCACAAAGTTCATCGTATGTCGAGGAATTTGAACTTCCTTATCGTCCAGGTATGAATGTGATCAGTGCTTTGATGGAAATTCAGCGTAACCCTGTGAATGCCAAAGGTGACAGCACAGTTCCCGTATGCTGGGATTCCAACTGTTTAGAAGAAGTGTGCGGAGCTTGCTCCATGGTGATTAATGGCAAACCCCGCCAAGCCTGCGCTGCACTTATAGACAATCTGGAGCAGCCTGTACGAATTGAGCCTATGAAGACATTTCCGGTGGTGCGTGACTTAGTCATTGACCGTACCCGGATGTTCAATGCACTAAAAAGGGTGAAAGCATGGATTCCGATTGACGGTACGTACGATCTTGGACCGGGACCGCGGATGCCGGAGAAAAAACGGCAGTGGGCCTATGAATTATCCAAATGTATGACCTGTGGCGTATGTTTGGAGGCTTGCCCGAATGTCAACGAAAAGACGGATTTCATCGGACCGGCAGCCATTTCTCAAGTACGTCTGTTCAATGCTCATCCTACAGGTGAAATGAACGCTGACGAAAGATTGGATGCTCTGATGGAGGATGGCGGGATCGATGGCTGTGGTAACTCACAGAACTGTGTACGCGCTTGTCCAAAGGGAATACCTCTTACGACATCCATTGCAGAAATTAACAAGCAAACAACGAAGCATATGTTCAAACGTTGGTTAGGTGTGTAATTAATAGTACCGCCAAATGTTTATCTATTGAGCTATCCTCAAAGTGGATTCCATTCGCTGGGGGGTAGCTTTTTTTATGTTGTTATGACTCTCTTATCTGCTTGTGGCGGGAAAGTCTTGCAGGGCTGGAGCAGGTTCAGAACATTGACCAATTTATGCTATAATATCCATTGTTAACGTAATGTTAGCTGTGGAACAAGGAGGAATAATCGTGATTTGTCGGGAGCAAGATGGAGCAATTGTAATGGTTAAGCAGCATGATCACGGGAAACTTGCCGGAGAGCTGGCCATTGGGTTCAAAGAGCAGCATGTGCCAACTGAAGGACGCCGGGAAGAGGTACTGTGGGCAGTAGCCCAGCATGATAGGGGTTGGATTGATCTCGATGAGACCCCTTTCTGGAATGATGCGGAGCAAGCACCCTACACCTTTATTGATTTTCCTGTAGTGCCTAAGTTGACCTTTTATAAGCGTGGATTAGATGAGATCGAGGAACACACACCGTACGGAGCGTTGCTGTGCAGCTTGCATTTTGAACGGCTTATTAAGATAGCGGGACTCGATTATCCAGAACTTACTTTATATCAAGAACATGAAGAGGAACGCAGAGCACGTATCCATCGGGAACTTGAAGCTTCTAAGCCTATTGGGGAAGATGAGCTGTATTATGATGCCCGCCTTTTAGAATTCTGCGATGATCTGTCCTTGTATTTGGCCTTAAATGAGCCGGGGTGTCCGAAATCAGAGGAGCATCCATGGTGGCGTGAAGGGTTCTCAGGTACTGAAGATTTCAGTTTTACGTCAGGTCGTGTCATCACAGCGGAGTGGCAGGATAAGTCAACGTTAATGCTTGAACCGTTTCCTTTTGAAAAAACGCTGGAAGTAGCATTTATGCTGAGACGAGTTCAAAAATCAGAAATCGCAAAAAAAGGGATTGCACGCGCTTACAGCGAAACTCCGGAAGAAGAATGCCGGATTGTTCTAACTGCCCGGAATAATATATAAGTTATTATTTGGACCATCTGTTTTTCGGGGAAAAGGTAAAGAAAGGAGAATCTCCCTATGAAGATACAATCGTCTGGGGCTTCTCCCAATAAGAATGGCGATAAGATCCACAAGGACACCTCTAAGGGGCGTTCTGGTGGCGAGTCAACAATTACCCGCCGGCAGTTCCTGACTCGGGGTGCGGCTGCTGTAATCGGCGCAGGATTGCTTACAAGCGGATATGCATGGCAGGGGGAGCCGAACTGGATTGAGGTCACTAAGCTGGACTTGCGCTTTAAGGAGCTTCCTTCCGCTTTTTCAGGGATGAAGCTTGTTCATTTCAGTGATACGCATCTCGGATTTAATAAGGATGCCAGGGATCTCGCCCGGCTCGCTAAACATATAAGTAAAGCTGAACCGGATCTTATTTGCTTCACGGGTGACATTGTGGACAGCAATCCTGAGGATCTTGTTGAAGCCGTACCGGTGCTGGCAGCGTTAAGTGCGCCATTGGGTAAATTTGCGATATTAGGCAATCATGATTACAAGAATACCCAGCTTGTTACCGAGCTGCTGGAGTCTGCGGGCTTCCGGGTGCTAAGGAATAAATCCTACCTTCTAAAAAGAGGCGGGGCAGTTATGGCGGTTACGGGTCTGGATGATCTGTTACACGGTAAACCCGACCCAGCGAAAGCAATTGCTGGTGTTCCTGAAGGAACCTTTAACGTTCTTTTGATGCATGAGCCGGATTATGCGGATACCGCACAGGCCTATTCATTTGATCTACAGCTTTCCGGGCACAGTCATGGCGGACAAATTCGTCTGCCCTTTATAGGTGCGCCATTTACACCTTATGGATCACTTAAATACATAAATGGATTGTATTATACAGAAGACAAAGCCATGCCTGTGTATGTGAATAGAGGGTTTGGAGAGACATACATGCCTTTTCGGTTATTGTGTAGGCCAGAATTAACGGTTCTGACGCTGCATCGGTCCATGAGCTGATTAGGCTGGAATTTTAGCTGCACGGAAGGGGAGAGAAGATGAGCACCTATGGAGCAGTGTTGTTAGAGACACAACATGGTTTAGCGGTAGATCTGAGGCTGATCATGCCTGAGGATGTTTTAGCTTTGCGGCAGCTGCTCTCCCATCCAGATGTGCAGCGCCATATTCTAGTACGCTCCGGCCCTGGATCAGTATCTGCCCAGGTGGAGAAGCTGGTAAACCGGATGTTATTTGCCTTCGATCCTTGTGCGCTGCATGCCGGGATCTATTTAAAGGGGCAGCAGCGGTTGATCGGTATAGTGGCTTTGCAGAATTGGAACCGCCGTGAGGGCACAGCTACCTTAGGATATATGCTGGACCCGGCATGGTGGGGATGCGGGCTGGCGACGGAGGCCGTGGGTTTGTTTTTGAACTATAGTGTTCATACCCTTGGGATAACAAGGATCGAAGGACGCTGCACAGGAGATAATATTAGATCGGAACGTGTGATGCTCAAGAACGGTATGAAGCTGGAGCGGGTGATGCCCAAAGTCGGCTCCTTGGACGATGTAATGAAAGTATTCACATTGTTACACAAATGAAATAATGCCGTTATCAAACTCTAACAGTGTGCGGTTAAACTAAGTACATGACCCCCTTTTAAAAATATACTGCTTTGGGACCCGATGATTCGGGTCCATTTTTTTTGTTTGAAAAGAGTAGCGTAAGTGATTGGCAGTACCGAATCCGATCGTTTATGATTAACATACTATGGATTGGAATGACCAAGGAGGCCTAACATTTTGAATGAAGTGGTACAAACATTAAAAAATCATCGTTCTTTCCGGCAATATTCAAACCAGCCTGTGGAGCCAGAGAAGCTACAAACAATGATTGAATCGGCTCAAGCCGCACCGTCATGGGTTCATGGACAGCAGGTATCGATAATCGCCATCAAAGATCCTGCGCGTAAGCAGCAGCTTTCAGTTTTGTGCGGAAATCAGAAACATGTAGCGGCAGCACCGGTTTTTTTGGTGTTTTGCATGGATTTTTATAGAGCTAAAGTAGCTAGTGAGCTGGAAGGCAAGTCTTTTGAAGCCGTAAAAGATGTGGATGCGCTTTTGGTTGGAGCTACAGATGTGGGAATCTCATTGTCTAACGCGATTGCAGCGGCGGAATCCATGGGACTGGGCATCATTCCTATTGGAGGTGTACGCCGCAACACAGCAGGTGTGATTGAACTGCTGAAGCTGCCGGAGTACGTATTCCCTGTCGTCGGTCTCTGCGTGGGATACCCAGCGGAGGAGGTTTCTCAGAAGCCGCGGCTGCCGCTGGAAGCTATATTTCATGAGGAGCAATACAATCCGGATGTACAAGGCCTCCTGGAGGCATATAATCAAACCCACCGTGAATACTTGCAGCAGCAGGGGATGACGGAGAGAGATTGGACCAGTACGATTGCTCATTTTTATGAGATCAACCCGGAATATGGAGATGCGAAACGTACGCTGAAACAACAAGGTTTTAGCTGTGATAATCTGTAAATAAACAAAAAAATGCACCAAGCTGAGATTGGTTTAACGGAGGGTGAACCCTGCCCCTAAACCAATAACGCTTGGTGCATTATTTAATTTCTCGCTTTAACGCTTACCGTCCTTATAGGGACGTTGAAGGCGTTTAGGCTTGATTACAGAGAAACTTTGACTTTTTGGCGCTGCTTGTAATAAACCCAGTGTGTAAAGCCTATTGCTTTGAGCTGTGCAGCTACCGCATCACGATCCTCAGCGACCCGGGACGGCTTATGTGCATCCGAACCGAAACTAACCTCTACGCCAAAATGTAGTGCCCGCTCCAGAATATCTTCAGAGGGATACCAGCCGCCGACCAGCTTAGTTCCGCCTGAGGTATTGATTTCGATGGCCACGTCACATTCACTAATTACACGCAGACAATCGTCAATCGGCTGAGGTGCAGGAATTTCGGAAAAAGCAGGATAATTCCCCTTCATCGCATCAATATGCCCGAGTATTTGGAACATACCACTGCGTGCGGAATCAGCAATCAACCGGTAATATTCAGACTTCACGCGGATCTTCTCATTTTTGCTAAGGTTTTTCCAGCGCCCTTTGTTAAAAATGCTGACTCCACCAACACTATGTACCGATCCAATCACATAATCAAAAGGGTAGGCGGATAATGTTTTGCGGTATATCTCAGCATGTTCGGGGAAGTAATCTGATTCGATGCCTAACAGGACGTCGATAACGCCTTCGTACTCTTTTTTGAGGGAGAGAACATCATCTACATAATTAGCAAATTCGGATTTAGCCATTGCGATTTTGGGAAAAGCCTGATCGGATGGATCTCCGAAATAGGGAGTATGATCGGAAATACCTATAACGCCCAATCCAGCGGCAATCCCAGCTTCGATATAATCTCTAATCGTTCCATCAGCATGGCCACAGCGGAAATGATGGGTGTGTAAATCAAATTTCATCAAGAACATCTCCTTTAAACAAGGTTATGCAATCAGCTCAGAAGTAATCGGTTCCACTTTGTGGGTGGGATTTATTCAGACCCGATAAATTGGGTTTCTGGCATGCCTTTAAGATCGCTTAGGAACTGCCTCATAGCAGAGTTTACGTATTTTCCTGATTTCGTGATCACACCAACAGGATGCGTGACCTCCAACTCAATAATTGGCACAATTTTGAGAGTGCCGGCTCGAACCTCAGCGGTAACTGACTGCTTGGAAATAATGGCGGCGCCCAAATCGAGCTCGACCATCCGTTTCACTTCCTCGCTGCTGGTCAGCTCCATAATGACCTGAGGTTGAATGCCATGTTTGTTCAGAACCTCATCCGCAAATTTACGGCCCACTGTGTCTGGTGAGAGCAGAATCAGCGGGGTTTTGCTTAAGGCTTCTATCCCAGCGGTCTTCACTTGAGCGAGAGGGTGTCTGGGAGAGACCACCAGTTCGAAGGTATCATAATACAAAATGGAAGTAGACATGCCCGGGCTACGTCCAATTAAATAACCGATGCCGACATCAACAATGCCGTTTTCGACATGCTGATAAATTTGTGATGAGGACATAGAGGAAATTGATGTTTTGATATGGGGGAACTGGTCTTTAAAATAAGATAGAATACGCGGTAAAATTTGAATAGCGATTGAGGTAGTTGTGCCTAAAACTATATGACCTTGGGGATTTTCATCAAGATCTGCAAGCCGTTCCTTAAGTTCCTCGACAATCCTCACTATTTGTTCCGCATGCTCCAGAAAGACAGTCCCTCTATCCGTTAATGTAACAGGCTGGTTTCGGTCAACCAGCTGAGTCTTGAACTCTTCTTCAAGGCTCTTAATCTGTGCTGAAACCGCTGGTTGGGTCAGATTAAGCAGTTCTCCGGCCTTGCGAAAGCTCATCGTTTTGGAAATTGTTATTAGTGTCTCCAGCTGGCTGATGTTCATGGAATACCTCCTTTGGACCATCGAATTGGATGTGTAATTGCGTTAATATCTTACGTTCCACGTTGGCATTTGTTTAAATTATAGGAGATAATACCCGGCAGAGCAATGTTGCTGCGTAAACTATCTTGGGTTTGAATTCGACATATGCATTAATTTTTGCTGAATTGTGCCGATATATAAAGTATAATATATCCATATTGCTTGGGACTTTTGGTATATGACCAAAGCACGATAAAGGGGGAGACTAGACATTCATGAAAGCAGAAGTAATTAATCCGTTTCTAGAGTCTGCACGGACTGTTATAGAACAAGTAATTCAGGTCTCGCCTTCTACGGGGAGTTTAGGCATTAAAGAAATTGAACTGATCGATAATCATATATGGATTCAAGTAGGGATGACAGGCCAACTGAGCGGAAATATTATATTTGGTATCGCGGAGCAGGTAGCCTTGCGAATGGTATCGATTATGATGGGTGGCTTTGTGATTACCGAGATGGATGAGATGGGTCAAAGTGCGATTTCAGAGCTGAGCAATATGATCAGTGGGAATGCCAGTACCATTCTATATAATCAAGGTGTTTCGGTGGATATAAGTCCTCCTCAGATTATGAAGATGGAAAGCATGTCTTTTATGCCTCGTAAAGCGCTTAGTATTCCGTTGTTGATGGATGGGGTTGGAGAGATGGATATTCAGGTGATGATCTCTTAGGCAAGAGTTAGGAGCTGAAATACTTTTCATGGTACTCAAAGATAAGGTTGTTGTGATTACAGGAGCGTCCAGGGGCATTGGTGCATTAACGGCACAGATGCTTAGTAAAAAGGGGGCAATCCCTGTCCTGGTAGCACGTTCCGAAGCGAAGCTGAAAGAAACAGCGGCCGGTATCCCGGGCGTTTTTGGACTGTATACCTGTGATGTAACAGATGCTGAGGGTGTTCAGAAGACGTTCGCACAAATTTTGGAGGCATATGGCAGAATTGATATTTTGCTAAATAACGCAGGGTACGGCAAATTTGCTGCTTTTACAGAGATGGAGCCTCATGAATTTGACGATATGATGGATGTTAACTACATGGGGATTGTCCGGTGCACGAAGGCTGTTATTCCACATATGCTGGAGCGGGGAAGCGGCCAGATTGTAAATGTGGCTTCTATGGCAGGGAAGATAGGCACAGCCAAGTCCGTAGCCTATACGGCTACCAAACATGCTGTACTCGGATTCACAAATGCGCTCCGTCAGGAGCTGCGGAAGAGTGGAATTATCGTCTCGGCTGTGAACCCGGGGCCGATTGCCACCGATTTTTTCAAAACGGCTGACCCGTCTGGCAATTATGAGAAGAGTGTAGCCCGGATGATGATGACCCCAGAGCATGTATCTTCCAAGATCGTTAAGGTTATGGAGACCGGCAAAGAAGAGCTCGATCTTCCGGGTCTGGCAGGGTTTGGCATACGGCTTTACGGGCTGTTTCCTCGCCTGGCGGACAAGCTTACTTATAATGCGATGAACAGAAAATAGACCCTGTTGCCAGCTTTATTGGCCTTCCATTTGGTGGAGAGGCCTTTTTGGCATATAATGAAGATATTATCTCAAGCGAAAAGGATGAATTACACTTATGAATAAAGCTTCTTTTGCGGCTATCGGCATTCAGGAAGACCTCATTGCCCGGTTGTCGGAATTCGGCATTAACGTTCCATCCCCGGTACAAGAGCAGACAATACCGCTTCTACTAGAGGGAAGAGATGTTATTGCAGCTTCCCAGACTGGAACGGGTAAGACGCTGGCCTATCTATTGCCGCTGCTTCAAACGATTAATCCGGAGCAGAAGGTGGTCCAAAAGCTGGTGCTCGCCCCTACACAGGAGCTGGCGATGCAAATCTTACGCGAGGCGGAACGTTATGGTGAACAGCGCGGAATCCGAGTTATGGGTCTTATTGGCGGGGCCGCAATCAAACGCCAGATTGACAAGCTGCGTGAGCATCCACAGCTAGTTGTGGGAACACCTGGGCGGATCCGCGAGCTGATTGGACTTCGTAAATTGAAGATGCATGAAGTCAGTACTATTGTTCTGGATGAGGCGGACCAAATGTTCCAGCTTAGCGGAGCTGGCGAAGTTACAAAGATTGTCAGCAGTGCGCTGCGTTCACGCCAGCTTGTTATGCTGTCGGCAACGATCGGACCAGAGACGAAAGCGCTGGCTAATCGTGAAATGAAGAATCCGGCAGAGGTTGGGATTGCTCCAGGTGTAATGACTGCTGAAAGCTTGGAGCATCATTATGTTGTTGCTGAAGAGCGTAACAAAATGGACATGCTACGCCGGGTGATTCGCCATTACAATCCCGATAAAGCGATTGTGTTCGTGAATGCTACAGATGATATTGCCGAGGTTGAGGCTAAGCTGAATCATCTTGGGCTTACTGCGGCAGCACTTTACGGAGATGCCGATAAGGTAACGCGCAGCAATGTATTAAAAGGTTTCCGGGAAGGCAAATTTCGTGTGCTTGTTGCCAGTGACGTAGCTGCCAGAGGACTGGATATTGAGAATCTTTCTTTGGTAGTTAGCTACGATCCGGCTTTTGATTCTGAACATTATGTACACCGTGCAGGCCGTACCGGACGGATGGGACGCCGCGGCTTATCTGTAACAATAGTTACAGAGCAACAGACCTTTATCATGCGGAAATTCGCCCGCGAATTGGATATTGCGCTTGAGGAGCGGGAGATGGTCGGTGGTAAGGTGCTTGCAGCAGATGAAGCACGCAGCGCTTTGCACAATGGACGGGGACGGAGTAATGAAGGCAGTGGGCAACGCCGTGATGGATCTGCTCCACGCAGCGGCAAGCCGCCTGTTAGCACATCTGGAGCCTCCAATGTTCAGTCGCCATCCGTTGGAGCAGGTACACCGCCTGCCAAAAGAATGGCTACGATTAACACAAGTGAAACAACAAGCGGAGAACAACAACGCGATTCACAGCGCAGCGCGAATCCTTCTGCGGGAGCACGCGGAGATGCGACTCCTGCACGGAGCAAACGCAGCAGCAATGCGGAACGTGAGAAGAACCGTAAAAATAAAGGAGCTCCAAAGTGGTTGAAAGACAAAACTCCGAGAGGTGACGGTCAATGAATAATGCTCCCGTATTGCAAATTACGGGTCTCAGTGGTGGGTACAGCCTGAATAAGCCAGTGCTGCATGATATTGCACTTCAGGTGCAGCCTGGCGAAATGGTTGGATTGATTGGTTTAAACGGAGCAGGAAAAAGTACGACGATGAAGCATATTCTAGGATTGATGTCGCCCCATAAGGGCGATATCACCGTACAGGGCAAGACGCGTGCTGAAGATCCCGTTGGATACAATAATGCGTTGTCTTTTGTACCGGAATCGCCGCTGCTGTATGACGAAATGACGGTTCGTGAGCATGTTGAATTTACTGCCAGAGCTTATGGGGTAGATCAAAAGGATTATGAATCCCGCACCTCGCATCTTGCCAAGCTGTTCCATATGGAGGATAAGATGGACACCCTGTCGACCCATCTATCCAAAGGGATGAAACAGAAGGTTATGATCATGTGCGCTTTCGTTGCACGACCTGCTTTATATGTCATCGACGAGCCCTTTTTAGGATTGGATCCGCTAGGGATCCGCTCCTTGCTTGATTTCATGATGGATCTGAAGAACTCTGGATCGTCGATTCTGTTAAGCTCTCATATTCTTTCCACAATAGAGAATTATTGCGACCGTTTTATTGTATTGCATAAAGGTAAGGTGATTGCACAGGGCACGCTGGCGGAAATAGCGGCAACTGCCGGGCATCAGGGGCTGACTTTGGAGCAGCTGTTCTACGAGCTGGTTCAGGGAGGGAAATAATATGGATTTGAAAGAGCTGCGGCGCACGCGGCGCGGTAGATTCATGGGAAGTATGCTTCCTTATGTGGGATATATCATTCAAAGCGGCGTAGCCATGGTCTTCCTGTTCGTGTTGATTGTCTTCTCTGCTTGGTATACATCGCTGCTACAAAATGTACCTGAAGGCATTCCCATTCGCTGGATTATGTTAGCATTACTGTTGCCTGCGACAGTGCATAGCGGCTTCCGAACCTATTTGCAGACCCCGGATACGATCTTTCTGCTGCCTCAGGGTCACCGCATGAAGGAATATTTTGCACCATCCTGGGTCAGTGGAAACGTGTGGAAGATCATTCGCTTGTTATTTGTACTGATCACCCTTTGGCCGTTGTACATACGTACAGATGATTCTCCCAAGCGACTTTTATTTACAGTGTTGATCCTGATTGCTGTGAAGCTGATCGCGAGTTATGGATTATGGAAAGAGATAGCTATGCTGTCACGTCCGATGGCAGGTGTGTATGCTTTCTTGCGCTGGGCAGTTGGAGGTTTGATTATTGCCGCTTGGTTGTGGCAGCCTGCCGGCCCGAGCCTGATATTTATGGTGTTATTGGCAGCAGCCTATCTTGCTGCACTGTCTGTGCCCGGACGTCACGCTGTGCCATGGGAAAGACTGATCGCCATGGAAAACAATCAAGGTGCACGTGCGCTGATGGTTCTGGGCTGGTTCGTGGATGTGCCGGGCCGTGAGCAACGGGTGTATTCCCGCCGTTATCTTTCCAAATGGGGCGCTAAGCTGCCTTGGCGCAAGGATACTGCTTATCGGTATCTGCTGACCAAAAGCTTTGCCCGGGGCGATATCTTTGGAATCATTATGCGGATATCGGTGCTGGCTCTGCTGCTGAATTGGTGGAACCGTGATAGTTACTTTGGCACCGGAATTTATTTGTTCTTCCTGTTTATCATTGGTGTTCAATTGTCGGCACTCCGCAAATTGCATAGCGAGTCTTTTTGGCTGACAGTGTATCCTTTTCCTGAAGGCAGTAAGGCGGACAACACAACACAATTTGTATTCCGTGCGCATCTGGTTGTGGCATTGGTTCTTGGATTACCTTTCTTAGCTTCCATAGGTGACCGTCTGATGCCAGTGATCTTTACCTTAGCGGCAGGTATTGTGGTAGTCTTTCTGTTTAGAGGATACTTGTCCCGCAAAGCGGCACGATTGGATGACGACGATCTGTAAGGCAATTTCATATTCACAATAAAAAGGCTGTCTCACAGTAGAGAAATTCTACGAATGAGAGAGCCTTTTTTTGCTGGAAGCATAATTTGAGCGGGCAAGTCCTTAAATTTGCAAAAACGGAACAGAGTATTTAAAAAATGCTGTATGTCTTTTACCAGATGGCTCCAGCATAATAAGCCTGTATCTTACATCATGTATACGCTTCCATTCATAGGCGTAGTCATCCGTACCAACAAAACAGTATTGGGGGAGGATTCAGGCGTGAAAAGAAGATTATCAATATTCATGGTGGCGCTTTTACTATCATCCTTATTCTTGAATGTGCTTGAGGCGGGTATACCGCGGGCCGCAGCGGATGCCGCAGGAGTTCCAGTGTACTATGATCCCACAAAAAGTGTGGAGGAGCGCACTGCGGATCTATTATCCCGAATGACGCTGGAAGAGAAGATTGGGCAGATGGTTCAAGCAGAAAGAGCTGCCGTCACACCTGAGGAGGTACAGAAATATGCTCTTGGCTCTGTACTCAGCGGGGGAGGCTCATTCCCTAACGGAAAAGAAAGTGACAGCACTCGCGATAACTGGAGAAGTTTGATTGATAGTTATCAGGATGGTGCATTGTCTACCAGATTAGGCATTCCGCTGCTCTATGGGGTGGATGCGGTGCATGGACATAACAATGTCAAAGGCGCGACGCTTTTTCCGCATAATATTGGTCTAGGGGCTGCTAATGATCCCGCATTGACTGAGCTTATTGGTGCAGCTGCTGCTAAGGAAGTAGCCGCAACAGGAGCGAACTGGACGTTTGCCCCAACGATAGCCTCCCCTCATAATGCAAGATGGGGTAGAACCTATGAAGGTTTTAGTGATAATCAGGATATTTCAGCAGAACTAGGTGCGGCTTATGTGTTTGGTCTGCAAGGACGGACTGCTGCTGCATTGGCAGGGACAGATACAATCACGGCAACTGCAAAACATTATCTAGGTGAAGGTTATACGGATAATGGTGTAAATCAAGGCAACATCACTAAATATACCGAGCAAGAGATCATGGATAAGGATTTGAAAATTTATAAAGCAGCTGTAGACGCAGGGGTGCAGACGGTTATGGCCTCCTATCACAGCATCCAAGGTCTTAAAATGCATGCCCATAAACATTTGCTGACCGATGTTTTGAAGGGTGACAAGAAAAATGGCGGACTTGGCTTTACCGGTTTCGTTATCTCAGATTATAACGCTGTGCAGCAAATCACAGTGGATAGCGAAGGAAAAGCAGTTAGCGGGTTGAAGAACCAGCTGAATGTGTCCGTAAACGCCGGAGTCGATATGTTCATGATGCCGACCGTTTGGAAGGATACGATTAAGTACATCACAGAACTTGTAGGCGAAGGTAAAATCTCTACTGAGCGCATAGATGATGCGGCAGAACGTATCCTGCAGGTCAAAATCGCTTCAGGATTGTTCGAGCATCCCAAAAGCGAACCGGAGCTGTTGAGTGCTTTTGGCTCAGCAGAAAGCCGCAAATTAGCCCGCCAAGCTGTGGCGGAGTCGCTTGTTCTTTTGAAGAACGATGAGGTAAATGGAAGTCCAATTCTATCGCAATTAAGCGGGATGGATAAAATATTCGTAGCGGGTAAAAACGCTAATAATATCGGTAACCAAGCCGGTGGTTGGTCGATCACTTGGCAAGGGAAGTCGGGCAATATAACTGAAGGCACGACGATCCTCGAAGGGATAAAGGAGGCTGTTCCTGCTTCTACAACGGTCACATATAACCTTAATGGGCGTGGGGCTGCGGGTTATGATGCGGCGATCGCTATTATCGGTGAGACACCTTACGCCGAGACCGATGGCGACCGGACCAGCTTGAATCTGGATGAGCAGGATCTGGCGACACTTGCGAATATACGTGCTGCCGATCCTAATATTCCGCTTATCGTTGTACTGGTGTCTGGACGTCCAATGACGATAGCCAGCCAATTGGAAGATTGGGATGGGCTTGTGGCAGCTTGGCTACCAGGCACAGAGGGTGCTGGAGTAGCTGATGTGTTATTTGGTACTAAGGATTTTGTAGGCAAAAATCCGATTCGTTGGCCATTCACTTTGAACAATTATCCGGCAGACAATAACAGTACAAATGTGTTATTCAAAACGGGATATGGCTTGACCAAAAATGAGAAAACACCAAAGCTTCCAACCGCTCCTGTCGATCCGGAAGCTCCAGAGATTCCTTCTCTGCCGATTCCCGGCAAAATTGAAGCAGAGGATTTTTTGAACAAAAGCGCAGGACTGCAAACTGAAAATACGCAGGATATAGGTGGCGGTCTCAATGTCGGCTATACCTCGGCTGGCCAGTGGCTCGAATATAACGTGAATGTGGCGCAAGCAGGTACGTATCAAGCCGATTTCCGCTATTCCGTTAATAGTGGCACTACAGGCGTCAACATCAAATCAGCAGAGGGAACTAAGCTAGGAACATTAAGCGTGACCTCAACAGGTGGCTGGCAGAATTGGCAGACGAAAGCTGTAGAAAATGTTGTGTTTAAGAAGGCAGGGTTGCAAAAGATCCGTCTGGAATTTACCGGTGGAGATATCAACCTGAACTGGGTAAGCTTCACTCGAACAGGTGATGTGCCTGTAGATCCATCGAATCCCGGAGATGGCGGGGAAAGCACTAAACATGTTATTAAGTCAGATGTAGTTAGCTCTTGGGTATCGAGTGAGCGAGATCCTTCCGATCGGAAGTGGTATTATGCTGACCGTTATCAAGAGGGTGATTTGAAGCTGGAAGAGCAGGCGAAGCTGGATATTGTGGTTCCCGACGTGAAGGCAGGTACAGAGCTCCATATTGATCCTGACCGGAAATATCAATCTATTCTAGGGATCGGTACCTCTATGGAGGAATCGACGGTTAATAATCTGGCGAAGATGTCTGCGGCGAAGCAGGAGGAATTGCTGCGGAAAATGATTGATCCTGTATCGGGGATCGGAATGAGTATGCTCAGGTTGACGATTGGGACGGCTGACTTTACAGATAAACAATTTTATACCTACGATGATATGCCTCCAGGACAAACCGACATTAATTTGGAGCATTTCTCCATCCAAAAGGATATTGACTACCATATCATCAGCACGGTTAAAAAAATTCAAAACATCAATCCGGATATTAAGTTTTTTGCCTCACCTTGGAGCCCGCCCGGTTGGATGAAGACTACAGACAGTATGATCAAAGGCCAAGTGAAGGATGAATATCTGCCTGTACTGGCCAAATATTATCTTAAGTTCGTACAGGAGTACGAGAAGCTGGGAATTACCTTTGAAGGTCTGACCTTGCAGAATGAACCTTTGCTGGAAATTGAATATCCAAGCACCAAAATGCCGTGGGAGCAAGAAGCCCAGCTGGCTAAACTGCTGCGGAAGGAATTAGATGAACATGGTTTCAAAGACGTGAAGCTGTGGACATTTGATCATAATCCTGGTGACACGATGGCCTATCCAGCACAAATCCTAGGCAATCCTGAATTAGGTGCCTACGATGCGGTGGACGGAACTGCTTTTCATGATTATGGCGGTGACCTTGGTCTGATGACCCAACTCCATAATCTCTATCCTGACAAAAATGTATATTTGACCGAACGCGCAGTCTGGGGTACCTCAGGCGCAGACCGCATTGCTCAATATTTCCGTAATTGGGCCCGCAGCTATAACTCCTGGGTAGCGATGCTGGACAGTGATATTGCCTCCCATCAGTGGACCGGAACGCCAGACCCAACCCCGATTGTGCAGGATTCGGGAGACCGTAACCATTACTGGCTGCTGCCAGAATATTATCTGATGGGCCAATATACAAAATTCGTTAAACCGGGGTACGTGCGGATTGATAGTGACTACGGCTCAAGCAGTACTGTAACGAACGTAGCTTTTGCTAGTCCAGATGGAAAAGAGATTGTGACGGTAGTAATCAACCAGACGTCGGATCCACAGCCGTTTAAATTGCTAGTGGACGGTGCGCAAATTAGTGCTGTGCTGCCGGCGAAATCAGTGGGCACTTATAGCTGGGAACGTCTGAATGGTATACAGGCGGTGCCGGGTGTAGTGAATGCTGTTGATTTTGAAGAAGCGCAAGGGGTTTACACTGTGAATGAGCAGGGTTATATTGGCGGGTTCTCGCCAGACGCATCGTCCACCTTCGACTATGTGATTGATGTTAAAGAGAGCGGTGAATATTCACTTCAATTTAAGCATGCCGCTCAATTCAGCGATGGCGCCGGAAAATCGGTGGAGATTAGTGAAGATGGTAAGGTCATTGCTACGCTTCCAATTGTGCAGCAGACGGAGAGTCTGACCGATTTTGTAGATTATCAATCCTTGATCTCTCTGAACAAGGGCATTCACAAGCTCACCTTGAAGACGAACGGGAACGGTTATAATATCCGTTCATTAGCTTTACGCCAAGCGCCTTCCGGATCACATGAGCTTCCTGCTGTGCTTCAAGGGCAAGACTACACGACAGCTTCAGGTGTATTAGTAACGGGTGGTGCAGTGGGTTATACTGACCCCGGCGATTGGGTGAAGTACAAGATTAATGTACCTGCCAGCGGTACCTACCCACTCCTGATCTCCTATGCTACTAATCAGGATGATGCAGAGCTGGAACTGCTGACGGGAGAGGATGGAGTAACGGTAACGGCAGCTACTTATGCTTTGACGAAGACGGGGGGATGGTCCAATTGGCAAATAGCTAATGGAACGGTAACCTTGCCTGCCGGGGAGCAGACGCTGACCATGAAAGTAAATGGAGCAGGATTTCATCTGCAGTCGCTTACGATCGGCCCCGCGCTTCAATCAGAGACTGCTCTGGTAGAAGGAAATGAGGAGGGTGCAGAAGTTATCGTCAAGCTAGTAAATGACAAATATGCACCTGAACTGGACACCGCTTATTGGTCTATTGAAGGTTACGAAGGTACAGTTGTCAATAGCGTATACCGGGTGGATGATTATACAGCGAAGGTCGTATTAGCGGGTACGCGAATTATTGATTTCGACACGGATCGTATTCTTACGGTTACCGCTGATGTGTATCAGACAGAATCAAATCAGTCTTTTGGCAGCGTACGTGTTCTGAAATTGCCTCTTATAGTTACAGCAATCAACGACGAAGAGAGCATCAGTCTTTCTCCGAGTACTCTGCCTTATCAAGTGAACGGGAATGAATTGGTAGTCAGCCTTTCAGGAGGGACATTTAATCCTGATGCCATTCAGAGCATTTCTGTCTCGGGCCCAGGTAAGGATCAGGGGCATGTAAGTATTGGGGCAGCTGCCTTACTTGACCCTACCCATGTGAAGCTGATGCTGGCATGGAATGATCATACCCCGTATTATAGTGATTTGCAGCTTACCGTAAATGTGCCAGCAAATGCTTATGCCGATTCAAGTGGTGGCGGCGTGCTGCGTGCGGAGGTTAAGCTCTTAGGAACAACTAGTGCTACAGCACCTATAGAAGTCACAAGCTTGAACGCACTGGATCAATTCTACCAGCTGCAAGGGATCACAGTCAGCGGTCAAGGCAGCGGAGCGAAGCTGACCGGCATTGATGCTGGAGACAGCATCGATTACTGGGTAAACGTGCCGCAGGATGGAAACTATGCTTTTACGCTTACCGTAACTTCCGCGAATGGTGCTCCTAAGGGCATTATTTATAAAACGGAGGATGGGAAGACATTAAGAACCGTTGATGTGCCGAATCTTTACTCGCAAACCGTTGGCATACGCACCGTTCTTCAATTGAAGGCGGGTGAACAGAAGCTGCGCCTGCAAGCTGGATCAGCAGGATACGAGCTAAGTGGTATTCAAATAGAACCTTATACTGAAGAAATCATGGATGGCGCTGGTTCTTTAAAGGTGGAAGCCGAGAATTATTACGATGCTACACCCAATGGAATTCAGAGTACCATGACTGGCGGTGTGCTGGACTTTAGAAATGTAGGGTTTACCGTTGCAGGGGGTTCCATGGATTATGTCCTTGATATTACTGAAGCCGGATTTTATAAAATCGTATATCGGTATGCTACAGCACAAGGCGGGGTAAGCACTACGTTATCTGTAAAGGGTACAAAACTCTCAACAGTGCCTATGCCTACTACAGGTGGATGGTCGAATTACACGCTGGCGAGTGGTGTCGTACAACTTGCGCAAGGAAAACAGGTAGTACGGATGAGCTTCAATAATGACGGTGCCAATCTAGATTGGTTTACGCTGGAACGGACGGAAGAAGGAGAGCAGCCGATTCATTCAAAGGTTTCCTTACCCGTTTCTTCTTTGAAACCGGGAGCTTACAGCGGATTACAAACGATCAGCCTTACTACAGCGACATCAGGAGCAGAGATTCATTACACAACCGATGGGTCATTGCCTACAGCAGACAGTCCACTTTATACCGGAACTATTGACGCAGCAGGAGTCACAGTTCTTCGTACGATAGCGGTAAAAGAGGGCATGGAGAACAGTTTTGTAGCTCCATTCACGTATGTGATCAGCGGAGTGGTTGATATGAAAACGGTGTCTGCACCGCAGGCTGATCCTGCCGGGGGAACTTATACAGGGCAGGTTGCCGTGAAGTTAACTACAGCTACAGCTGGAGCGTCTATTCACTACACGTTGGATGGCACTGTACCTACAGCAACCAGCGAACTGTATAGTGGAGTGATTTATGTAGGCAAGAGCAAGACGATTAAGGCGATTGCTGTAAAAGAGGGCTGGAAGCCAAGTGATATTTCCAGTTTTGAATATATTGTTTCTGCGGATAAACCTGATCCAACACCAACACCAACACCAACAGCAACGCCTGAACCAACCCCAAGTCCAACCATTGAACCGACTACTCGGCCAACGACAGCACCAACTTCCGGAAGCGGGGGTACCACAGGTGGTGGCAACAGCGGAACAACAGGGGGGAATTCAAGCGGAAATGCAGGCAGTGTAACCGGCAGCACCCTCCTTACAGCAACACCAGTGCTGAACAGTAATACCGGTGCGGCGAGAGCAAGTGTAGACCTGGAGAGCTTGAAAAAGGCTGCTACAGCAGGCTTAAGTGGAGCAACTTCAGCGGTTACTGTTGATATACCGGCAGTAGCTACAGCTAAGGGTTATGAGCTGCAATTGCCAAACGGTATAATCTTTGCAGATGATAAGACTTCATTGGTCGTTCATACTGAATTTGGTGTGCTGGAGCTGCCAGGTAGTCTGCTGAAACAAGCGGCAAAAGAGGCAGGAACCCCTTGGGTAATTACGATAACCAAGGTGGATTCAGATTCTCGTCCAGAATTTAAACTGAGCGTAACTATCAATGGCAAGGAAGCCGTATGGAACAGTCCTGACATGCGGGTTAAGGTGTCCCTACCGTATATTCCACGATCAGAAGAACGTGGTAAAGAAGGACATATAACGATTCATAGTCTGAATCCGTTGGGGATTCTAACGGTTGTTCCAAGTGGCAGATATATCGCTGCTACAGGGATGGTTTCCTTTACAGGAATTCTCTCTGGTACGTACAGTATCACCTTTACGGAGAAGACATTCCGGGATATCGGTAAATTTGAGTGGGCCCGCAATGCGATTGAGGTGCTTGGCTCCAAAGGCATCATCAACGGAATGACAGAGGATCAATTTGTGCCTCAAGCGGAAGTGAAGCGGGGAGATTTTGTGCTCCTGCTTATAAAAGCGCTTGGCTTGGAAGGCGTTAGTGCAGAAAGCTTCACAGATGTGCAGCCTGGCGATTACAGATATGAAGCGTTGGCTATAGCGAAGCAGTTGGGGATCGCCACTGGTCGTCCAGATGGAAGCTTTGATCTTAACGCTTCTGTTACGCGGCAGGAAATGATGACATTGGCTGCAAAAGCGATTGCAGCAGCCGACAGACAGCTTCCAGCCGGCAACGGAGCTTCAATGACCCGTTTCACGGATAGCCAGCAAGTATCAGCGTTTGCACGTGACAGTGTGGCAGCACTAATACGTGCTGGTCTGATCAAGGGAGACGGCTTGCGGATTCATCCACAAGGTGTTACCACCCGTGCAGAGGCAGCGGTTTTGATCTACAACTTGTACAATCTGTAATACATCAGCTGTAAAGATACTTTAAGCTTTTGGGCTGTCGCAGCCGTAGATTTTCTACGTTTGCGACAGCCTTTTTTAGGTGTGGTTGTTGGATCTACATTAAGCCCGCACCTCCGCCGCCGATCATAATTATCCCCTGAGGCTTACGGACCCAGTTGACGTTATTTGCAAATATATAACCTTTATCGGGGAAGTTCAGACCCCAGTGGCGTTATTTCTGATGAAGAGGTTCATATTTGGGGTTTGGCATGCCAATAACGGCTTTGGGGTCCGTAAGGAAACCAAATATGGGATTATACTGCCTTTAGGGTTTGCGGTGTCCGATAGCTGCTTTTGTGCGGCAAATGTGATCTGAGGTAACGTAGGTTGGTGCGGTTGGTGCTTAGACCAAGGTGGAATTTTAAAAAAAGACGCGGACGTCACAGCAGCCATTATCATGACCTACTGGACACCCACGTCTATTGTGAAAAAAAAGGGATTGAAAATAGGAAAGAGCTTAAAGCTCTCTCCCGAGACTGTCATTAATGGTTAGACAAAAAGTGAACGGCTGATGATAACCAGCAAGATAAAGAGAACCAGGATGGCGCCAGTGCTAGTGAATGGGCCACCTCCACAACATCCATATCCGCCTCTAACTTCTTCGCTCATGTTCATTCCCCTTTCGGTGTGTGTGTTGTACTTGAGTACATCGTATTGTATGTGCGGAGAGAGGGGCGTGTATAGGCCAATGTCGGATTCGTGTACAAAAAAAATCAGCTCCATGAAAACGGAGCTGATTGTAAGCTATATAAAGTTCAGTTAGGCTTTTTCTAAATCGCGAACACCTGCGTATACAAGATCGAAAAGATCTTCGAGCTGTTCCTCTTCGATACATGAGAAAGCAATACGTAGGTCAGTTTCACCCAAAGCAATAGTGCCTAGTCCGTAATTATGAATCAGGTGAAGCCGGAGATCTTCAGCCGCAACTGTGTGCAGCTTCAGACACATAAAGTAACCGGAGTTAAAAGGATAATACGTCCACACATCCTCGCCGTATTTGCCGCTATCCAGCAGTGCTTTTACTTTATTCGCACGGCCTTTCATGATCTGGAACTTCTCTTCCTTCTGTGCTTCGAATTCCGGAGATTTCAAGGCGTCTAGTACGAAGGTCTGCGAAGGATGCGCACCGCTGGAAATGGTGGCACGGATGATGCCTAGTGTTTTTTGCTCCAATGCTGCCAGCAGGTCTTTGTCCTCCGAGGCATAAGTGATGAAACCCACACGGAAGCCCCAGACAAATTCTTCTTTGGTCGCACCGTCAATCTTGATTGGAAGCACACGAGGATGCAGATGAGCCAGTTTGCCGAACAGCGATTCTTTCAGTGAATCCTCAAAGAATAGCCCGAAGTATGCATCATCACTTACAACAACAACGTTGATGCCTTCCTCAGCCGCACGGAGGATAGCTGCAACGATCTCATCACCTTCCTTAATCCCTGGAGTATATCCGGTAGGATTGTTAGGGAAGTTCAGCAGCACAATTGCTTTACCGCGTTCTTTTTGAGCAAGCAGCGCGTCTTCCAGACCTGCACTGTTAAAAGTCATTTCTTCTGTGAACAGCGGATAGTTAACGGTCTCCCCATGGCGGCGGATTCCGAAGGTTAATTCGTAGTTCTCCCAGTTCTTGTCCGGGTAGATAATCGCGTCACCTGGCTCTGCGAAGAGGTCAGCGACAATGCTAAGCCCGTGAGTCAGGGCATTGGTTACAACGGGATTGCTGATGGTTTTACCTTCTAGCGATGGATTTTCGCGCAGCATCTTTTCACGCCATACAGTACGCAGCTCTGGTTTACCTGCCGGAGGGGCGTAACTATAAAGATCCTTAGGACTGTAAGCGGAGAGTTTATCCTGAATGACGCCGAGGTGCATAGGTACGCCACCTTCAGTAGCAATACCGATGGTTGCGTTGTATTTCTTGGCGTGAGCTCCTGCTTCAGCGGATTGGCTCAGGATGCCCTCTTTTGGGAAGTAAATCTCTTTGCCAAGCGTAGAGAGCATATCATACACATGTTCATTTCCTGCTTTGATACTTTCGTTTAATTGTCCAGCTAGTGGATTCATCAGTTTCATCCTTCCAGGGTTCTTTGGGGATAACATACTGTTAACATTGCCTAACATTATATCACCGCCAATTGCAACCGTCACTTGGAAAGATACGATTTTTAAAAAATATCATTCGGCGTGGAAAGGGCAGTATTTTTTCATCATTTCTATCGTTTCTTCATCACGCGGATTATTTCTTTCAGACAGGCCGGAAATGATGCCGGAGCGCTCTTCTTCTTTTAGGTTTTGCCCAAACTTAAACTTCGCAGTGATCTCATCGGGGGTAATGCGCACAACGGCAACACCCTTTAGACGGGGACGATATTTAGGGTCCTCTGCATCGATGGAATCATAACCCCCCTCGGGCTGGAGCTTTTTCATAAATAAGGAGAGTACACTGGCTTTTTCACTAATGTCTTCAACAGGTTCGGCTGTGCCGTAGGCGGTCACACTTTTAAAATAGGCGGTTGCTGGGCAGGCCAGCTCGGGATCGCTAAAATAAGACGGGATAAGGGCATACTCATCCGCTACCGTAAAGCAGACCTTCTGCTGATTGCGGATCGACTTCATTTTGCCACCAGCATGACTGCCATGGAAATAGAAACAACCATCTGTATATACAAAATTCAGCGGTGTCACCCGCGGTTGCCCCTGTTCATCGCTTGTACCGAGAAAACCAAAACTCATTCCGTTAAGAAAAGAGACCAATTCTTCCTCCCGATCTACTTTGAATTCTTTTCTGCGCATAGGGATCACGTCCTCTTTCTTTTTTAGTCTAGAGCGTCTGCTCCAATGTAAATGTTCTTTAAAGAATAGTAGAGTGGTTGACAATTAAAAAGGACCAATTAAGATAGTTTTTAATGGACCACTTGCTGGTCAAGGAGGATAACGATGAATATCACGCTGGCATACGATCAATATCTGGCGATACACCGTTACAAATATTTAGCGTTATATCACGCGCTCCGTGCAGGAATACTGGAAGGAACACTTCCGGGAGGCACTCCGCTGCCGTCTACACGAAGTCTTGCTAAGCACTATGAGCTGTCGCGCGGATCGGTCTCGCAGGTGTATGAAATGTTGCTCGCTGATGGTTATGTAAGGACTGAAACGGGGCGGGGGACATTCGTATCGGAAGATAGCTTTGCTTCAGCTACCAGTGGCAGTGACGGTGAGAACCGGGCTTTGGGTGAAGCCGCAGATGCTGCTGGAGGAGATTGTGCAAGCGAGACTACGATTCCGATCTCGGCGTGGGGAAAGCGGCTGCTTGCGCGCCCGATACCCTTTTATGAAAAGAGTAACAAGAAAGTAGTGAGCTTCCAGAGTAGTGGTATGCGGATGGAACATTTTCCTTACTCCGAATGGCGCAGTGCGCTCTCTTATGCTGGAGGGAAGGAAGGTGGGTTGCTGCAAAGCACTTGTCCACCTCAAGGCGATGAAGGGCTTCGGAAAGCTATCGCTGCACATCTGCGGATTACCCGCGGGATTCGCGCGGATGCAGAGCATATCGTATTGTTCAGCGGCTCGATGCAAGGCATCGTTATTTTGACGCAGCTGCTGCTGGATGCAGGAGGCTCAGCGGTCGTTGAGAACCCGGGCTTTCACGGGATTCGCCGAGCCGTAGAGATCACCGGAGGCCGATTGCTGGCAGGGGAGCTGGATGGCAACGGTCTTATTCCGGAGGATTGGGATGCCCGGCTGTTGTTTGTTACGCCGAGCCGTCAATTTCCTACGGGTGTGGTACTGCCTTTGGAACGACGCCGAACCTTGTTGGAATGGGCGCAGCGGCATCATGCAGTAATCATTGAAGATGATTATGACAGTGAGTTCCGTTGGGCTGGGCGTCCTATCGAGCCCTTAAAAGCACTGGATCGTGAAGAGCGGGTCGTATATGTGGGCTCCTTTTCAAACACGATGTTTTCAGGCCTGCGGCTCGGCTTTGCAGTGCTTCCGCCCTCTTTAGTAAAGCCGACTATCGCCGCCAAGGCGCTATATGAGCCCTTGCCGGTAGGGCTGCTGGAGCAGCGAGCCTTGGCGAGGTTCATGAATACAGGCGGCTATGGCCGTCATCTGCGCCGGATGACACGCATCTATGGTGAACGCGGACGCATCCTCAGGACGCTGCTGTCGGAACGGCTTAAGGAGCTCTTCGAGCTGCTGCCTGGTGATGCAGGCTTGCATGTATATGCCCGCTGGCTGCGCAGCAGCGAAGAGTTTGTAGCTTTCCGAGCGGCAGCGCTTAGGCGCGGCACGGATTTTAGAGATGCCGCGTTATATCAGCTATCACCGGGAGCGCCGGCCGCTTGTTTTTCTTTTGCCCATCTGAATGCCGCGGAGCTGGAGGAAGGGATAACAAGCCTGCATCTGGCGTGGGAAGATGTACAAAATGCAACATGACAAGGTATGATAAAGAAGATGAAATGCAAAACAAAGCGAATGCTTACGAATTTTGACGAAGAAACTCGGAGTAGATTAAGCTAAACAAAACTATATAGACACTGCGAAGTCAGAAAGAGCAGATTTGCTAACAAAACAAAGCGGATGCTTACGAGGTGGGTTTTGCTAACAAAACAAAGCGAATGCTTACGAAGCAAGTTTTGCGAAGAGGTTTAAAGTAGGTTTGCTCACAAAACAAAGTGAAATGCTTACGAAGCAAGTTTTGCGAAGAAGTTTAAAGTAGGTTATGCTAACAAAACTTTTAGGAGGGAACGTTATGCTGCATGCATCGCCGTCCTCTTTTGTTATTTTGCCGGCTCTGGCTAAGATTGTATGCGAGCCGGGCTGGAAATGGCAAAAAAGAGAGAAGTCGCTGCAAAATTATGATTTATTTTATGTATGGAGCGGGGAAGGGACGGTTGTGCGTAACGATGAACCCTTTCAAGTAGGCAAGGGAAGCTGCTTCCTTTTTCGTCCGGGTGACCATACAAGTGCTACACATAATCCGCAAAAGCCACTTGTACTTACATATATTCATTTTGATGTCTCCGAAGAGGTGACGGATATTCCGCTGCCCTATCGTGAGCTTACAGAAACCGTTGAATTTGAACATCTGCTTGCTCGGTACGTTCGACTATTTCTGGTGGATACTTACGCCGCTGAGGAAGAAGGGCAGCTTGTACTGAAGCAGCTGATGATTCATCTGCTGAGGGAGGACCGTGTGAAGCCAGTAGAACGTTATGTTAGCAACCATTTGACAGAAATCATTCACGAAATAGCGAACTATGTGAGCCAGCATCCGGGGATTGCACATCGTGTAGAGGATCTTGCTGCTCGTGCGGGGCTTTCACCGCGGTATTTTTCAATTAAGTTCAAGGAGCTTACGGGTTCTTCTGTGCAGTCTTATGTCATCCGAGCCCGGATTGAGCGTGCTCAGCATTTACTGCTGTACGCGGGAATGAATGTTACTGAGGTAGCAGATGCGCTTGGGTATCGTGACATTTTCTTTTTCAGCCGCCAGTTCAAGCAATATACCGGAAAAAGTCCATCTGAGATCCGCTGATTCACTTTTTTTGTTTCAGTTTGTTCAACCAAGGGTAAATACTTTGCAGTTTAGTTTACAGAGAATTTACATAACTTCTTGGAAGGAGACTCTTGGCATGATCATCAGACGCAGAATTTGCAACACGGATTGTAAGAGTGGAGGCGGAGGTATTTTTAGAAACCGCTTAAAACGGTTAAAGCAGGCGAATGCTTTTGTCGTGGATAGCTGGTTCTAATTGAACAAGCAAGCATAGAATCGCATGATATGACTAAAAATATAAATAGCCGGGGCCGTGAGGCATCCGGTTTTTTTGTGTTGTTAGAAAATGATATATATAATGAACTTAAGTCGAAGATTAGAGTAACTGATGGGCATTTCATCGTGCCTCACGTTGTATTTTGTACAATAGATTGACTCTAATAGCAGTCGAATTTGAATTCTGAAGCACATCTTACATTCAAATTCAGGAGAAACAGCCTTTCTAGAGATTATCACGATAATCTATTGCACGAAGTACAATGTAATGTAATCTTCAAGTGAAAGTTAAGATTTTCTGTTGCACATTCTGCAATGAAGCGTACGCTCATTTACCGCAATATCCACACACCGTTCACGCTCCATGCACGCCTCATTCACGTACCTTTAAGGATGTTTAATTGGCCTAACTATGAGGTAGCGGTAGATATTTATTTCTACGATTGGGTTATTACTAAGGTGAGAGCTTTCTGCGATACGTTTCGCATAATGTTGTTCGTCGGTTGAATATATAAGGTCCATAGTTGGAAGGAGAGAGAGAAAATGTACGAAATCGTACTTATACGTCATGGTGAGAGCCAGTACAATGTACAGAATTTGTTCACAGGCTGGAGTGACCCGGATTTAACTGAGAAGGGTATCCAAGAGGCAAAGACTGCTGGTAAGCTGTTGAAGGACGCTGGGTATACATTTGATCTGGCTTTTGCTTCGGTACTCAGACGCTCGATTAAAACTCTTAACTATGTACTGGATGAGATGGATTTGCTGTGGATTCCCGTGCAAAAGTCTTGGAAATTGAATGAACGCCATTACGGGGCATTGCAGGGATTAAGTAAAAGCGAGACAGCACTAAAATATGGAGATGAGCAGCTGCATATTTGGCGGCGGAGTTTATCGGTAAGACCCCCGTTGCTGGAGCTTGATGATCCTAGGTATGCCAGAAACGATATTCGCTACAGCAGTGTTCGTCCGGGAGATATCCCGCGTGGAGAGAGCCTGGAGGACACTGTACATCGTGTAGGCGATTTCTGGGGAAACCGGATCGTACCTCTTTTGCGTAAAAAAGAACGGGTGCTTATCTCAGCCCACGGCAATACGCTGCGTGCATTGATTAAATTTATGGAGGATATTGATGAAGCGGCATTACTGGAGCTCAATATCCCTACCGGAGTACCGCTCGTGTACAAACTGGATGAGGACATGAATCCTATCAGTCGCTTTTATCTAGGCGATCCGGAACAGGTAGCGGCCAAGGCGCTTGATGTTGCTAAGCAGGGACATGTGTAATTGGCGTGTAATAAGCGTATAGGCGTAGCAGGTGCTGAGCATAACGGGTGTACAGTAATAAGCAAAACGGGGCGTATAGGTTAAATAAGCGCAACAGGTGTAATAGGTTATATAAGCGTAACAGGTGTAGTAGGTTAAATAGGCGCAACAGGTGTAATAGGTGGGTTACATGAAAAGATAAAAGGACAGCCTTGGGGCTGTCCTTTTTGTTATTAGTGTGTTTGTGACCAATCAAATGTGCGAAAATGGCGCGTTTAAGGTCAGCTGGGTCCGATAGCGTTGAATGCTAACGTTCCACCAACTCTCCGTAGATCCTGACCAATGCTCCACCAGCCTTCCACTAACGCTCGGCCAGCCCTTAACTAACGCTCGGCCAGCCCTTAACTAACGCTCGACTAGCCCTCCACTAACGCTCGACTAACGCTCGACTAGCCCTCGACTAACGCTCGACTAACGCTCGACTAACGCTCGACTAACGCTCGACTAACGCTCGACTAACGCTCGACTAACGCTCGACTAACGCTCGACTAACGCTCGACTAACGCTCGACTAACGCTCGACTAACGCTCGACTAACGCTCGACTAACGCTCGACTAACGCTCGACTAACGCTCGACTAACGCTCGACTAACGCTCGACTAACGCTCGACTAACGCTCGACTAACGCTCGACTAACGCTCGACTAACGCTCGACTAACGCTCGACTAACGCTCGACTAACGCTCGACTAACGCTCGACTAACGCTCGACTAACGCTCGACTAACGCTCGACTAGCCCTTAACTAACTTTCGACCAACCTCCACCAACGCTCTGCAAATGCTTACGGACTCAGCAGCCGCTATTTGCCCATTTATCGCCATTTGAGCGGATTTTCGGACTCCAGCGCCGCTATTGCCTAAGATCTAGCGCAAATAGGGTGTTTTTCATACCAATAGCTGCGGTGGAGTCCGATAGAATCGCAAATGTGTCAAAAATCCGCGTATAAGGTCAGCTGGGTCCGATAGCGGCGAGCGCACACCTTCCACCAGCTCTCGACCAGCCCTCAACCAGCCCTCAACTAACACTCGACTAGTCTACACTAACGCTCGACCAGCCTCGACCAAAGCTCTGCAAATGCTTACGGACTCAGCAGCCGCTATCTGCCCATTTATCGCCATTTGGGCGGAGTTTCGGACTCCAGCGCCGCTATTGCCTAAGATCTAGCGCAAATAGGGTGTTTTTCATGCCAATAGCTGCGGTGGAGTCCGATAGAATCGCAAATGTGTCAAAAAACCGCGTATAAGGTCAGCTGGGTCCGATAGCGGCGAGCACACACCTTCCACCAGCTCTCGACCAGCCCTCAACCAGCCCTCAACCAGCCCTCAACTAACACTCGACTAGTCTACACTAACGCTCGACCAGCCTCGACCAAAGCTCTGCAAATGCTTACGGACTCAGCCGCCGCTATCTGCCCATTTATCGCCATTTGGGCGGAGTTTCGGACTCCAGCGTCGCTATTGCCCGAGAATCGACTCTAATATGGCGTTTTTCATGCCAATAGCTGCGGTGGAGTCCGATAGA
This sequence comes from Paenibacillus sp. FSL E2-0190, assembly GCF_037992965.1. Classification (NCBI taxonomy): domain Bacteria; kingdom Bacillati; phylum Bacillota; class Bacilli; order Caryophanales; family Paenibacillaceae; genus Paenibacillus; species Paenibacillus sp. FSL E2-0190. The sequence continues at coordinate 5,845,735 of NZ_CP150306.1, read as the reverse complement.
ATCGCAAATGTGTGAAAAAGCCGCGTATAAGGTCAGCTGGGTCCGATAGCGGCGAGCGCACACCTTCCACCAGCTCTCAACCAGCCCTCAACCAGCCCTCAACCAGCCCTCAACTAACACTCGACTAGCCCTCAACTAACGCTCGAGCAACCTCCCCCAACGCTCTGCAAATGCTTACGGACTCAGCCGCCGCTATTTGCCCATTTATCGCCATTTGAGCGGATTTTCGGACTCCAGCGCCGCTATTGCCTAAGATCTAGCGCAAATAGGGTGTCTTTCATGCCAATAGCTGCGGTGGAGTCCGATAGAATCGCAAATGTGCGAAAAAGCCGCGTATAAGGTCAGCTGGGTCCGATAGCTAGCGATAGGTGTACGATGGCTAGACGATATGTATACGTTGGCTAGCGATAGGTAGGTGATAGTTGGACGATAGCTAGAGCGTTCGCCTCCGCAACTGTGCTCCACACGAAGTCCCCAAAATTAGAGGGCACCCCAGCAGCCATTTCATGGCTTTTGAGGCACCCTCTAATTTTTTTTGAAATTCGCCTAAATCTCCCTACAAAGGTCGATGCAACGTTCCCAGTAGTTCGCCCATTTTTACCTTTGAGTTGACCTCAAGCTTGGGTCTCGGGGTAAAGGTACCGCTTTCCGTGAGCAGCACTACGGTGGAGCCAAACTCAAAATAAGCCAGATCATCGCCTATTTGCCACTCGGCAGCGGTATCATCCGTATAACGAATACTGCTGACGTTCATTGCGCCTACCTTTACTACCGCGGTTTCTCCGTGACTCCCGGCAATATACGTAATGAGACGTTCGTTGCGGTTCAGGACACCCTTCATATGTCGCATTCCGAAATCGTTGACAGGATAGGCCCGTCCGCGAATATAATCGCTCTCCACCTTTTGTCCAGTAAGGGGAGAGTGAATCCGGTGATAATCGGTAGGACTCAAATAAAGAACGAAGAAAAAACCCTTCTTGTACAGCTCCAGATGCGGGGAGTGATTAAGGAGATCCTCGATCTTATAATCCTGCCCTTTTACATTCATAATCGTACCGGCGTTAATGTCACCCATAGCAGTAATCGTTGCGTCTACGGGACTAACCAAAGCGTCAGCGTCGGTTGCAATAGGCCGCATGCCCGGCTTCAGCCGGCGGCTGAAAAACTCATTAAGAGTGAGATATTCTCCAGGATTTTTCTCCGCTTGAGCGGAGGGGATTTGATAAGTCTTAATAAATGCCGGGATAAGAAAACGGCTGATTCTACTATGAGAAAAAGATCCCATTAACCGTGAAAGCCACCGGTGTGAGGATAGCTCGGTCATCAGCCGTAGCAATTGTTTTACCATGCCCATCTCCCTTCCATAATGCAGCAGTACGGTTGTATACGGGTCGTCTCTGCTCTGCATTATATTGACATAGAATAGGAGACAAATCAATAACTGTTATATACCGTACTGTTCGTTTCTATTAAAAAACGCGCATATCCCATAGGTCTGCGATAGCTGTCTTTCCAAATTTCCGTAAGGCCGGCTTTATGAAATCCGTAGCGTTGGTCGCGACCGTTACATTCTATGAAGAAGAGTCGTCCGTCCTTAGTAATGCCTATATCCAGTCCGATATCGGCCAGTCCGGGAAGGTGTTGCTCCAGACACCGCGCGATTGCAAGGCTAAGTATTTCGACAGACATACGGATGTGGGCCGCTGTGGATCTTGAAAAGGCTTTTTCGAGCGCCAGGGAGGAGCTTAACGCTTCTCCTCCGCGGGCTATATTGGAGACAAAGCCCCCTGGGGCAGCCAGTTTGGCGAAGAGCCCAGTGACCTGCCAATCTCCTCCCCAGCCGCGCTGAACGGTGACGCGTAGATCAAAGGGACGTCCTCCAATCTCAGCAAGGGGAATACGTTCTTGTACAAGATAAGGCACGGAGGTTAGGCGTGCGCGGAGCGCTTGTGGCAACGCCGCCGGATTAACGGGAATACTTCTCCAACGCTGCATCGAAGGGGAGAGGTAGCTCAAGGTCCAACGCTGAGCTCCCTTGCGGACCAGCCGCATGACCCCATTCCCTATACTTCCACGGCAAGGTTTAAGAATGAGATCGGGATAAAGATTCATCATTTCTTTTAGGCCTGAGACTCTCGTTGTTACGGGTAAATATTCGCGAAGCTCCGTATTTTTTTCAAGCAGCTGATGGATCTCATCTTTGCCGTATCGATTACATGTATTGAAAATCAGGGGATAGTGCTTCAGCAGACGCTGCATCCCAGGGCTGTTTTTGCTGTATATTGCCCGGTTATGGATAACAGCAGGCGTAGGAACAACTACGCTTTTATATCCATTAGCTCCCTTTATATAGGCGGCACTAAAGCCTGTGTCCGTATCGATGTCCGCGAGCTTCAGGAAGCAAGGGACTAAACCGTATGCCGCCGCGGCCTCTTCATAGTTGGATAGAGACTCCTGTCCTGTTTTTAGCCGGGGAACGCCCCGGTGCATATCGGCATTTAGTAATATTCCAACGAGCTTATGCCCCATGTTTGTTCCTCCTGTTTCATCGGTTACATGATCCCTGCTTTTTCTACTCTTGTCATAGTATGTTTGTACCCGCGTGTCAGGGTGGACGAATGCGCGAAGGCAGATGCCTTTTTTTATACATAATCTTATGAAGGCCTCATCGCAAAAGGGTGTCATAAGCCCATACCGCTGCATATGATGCCTAGGAGAAACATTAGATGGAAGGAGGAGACTGCTTGTGAGGGGTTCCAAAAAAAAGCAGCCGCGCAGTCCACAGAAACGACTCTATTTTGTAGATAATCCCAATAAAGAGGAACTGAGTATGCTGGATACCAAAAGCAGCTCTAGAAGCTCGGGGAATAACAGTGACGGAGTCAGTGAAGCAGAGATCGCGGAAGTTCAGGTAAGTGGGGGAGCAATAGCTGAAGTCGTTCTAGAGGAGCCAATTTCTGCTCCAGTTCTACAATTGGAGCCGGAGCTTATAGAGGAAGCACAGCTTCAGAAACAGGCGGATAATCTTCCTGAAACCGTATGGTTCGCTCCTCCAGAGAAAGAACGTTTTCAGCCCGTTTATACAGATGATCTTTCGGATGCAGCGGTGACCGGAGCCAAAATCGCTCCACGTACCATTGACGGTTCTAAGCTAAAGTTCGGCATTATTGGTACACCTTGGCTGCAAGATTACGCTGTACAGAGTATCAATATCGCGGACAAGGCAGTCACTTCTGCAAAAATCGCACCAGAATCGATAGTGGGCGAGCATTTAGCAGAAGGAAGCGTTAGTGGCGGTAAGCTGCTGGATCATTCGATCAGTGGTGAGAAGCTGAAAAATGGCAGTATTAGTCCAGAGAAGCTGGCTGATCGGATTATAGGCGGCGGTCAAATTGCAGATAAAGCTATTGAGAGCCGCCATTTAAGCGATTTGATTATTACTGCGGATTTACTGGAAGATGGAGCCGTTACTAGTGACAAAATAGGAAGCAGCAGCATCACAAGCCGCCACCTAGCAAACGGCAGTGTTGACCGTTCCAAGCTGGCCGATGCAGCGGTATCTGGCGATAAAATAGCTGATGGTGAAATCAGCAGCTCAAAGCTAGCGGATGCTGTCATTGAAGGCCGCCATCTTAGCGACGCTTTGATAACCGCCAGACATCTGGCCCCGGGAGCGATTGGTTCTGATCAGCTTGCCAGCAAATTGATCGGTAAGGAACAGCTGCAGACGGGTATTATCGAAGGCGGACATTTAGCTGATGGAGCCATAGGCTCCAAGCAACTTGGTGCAGATGTCGTGAGAAGCATCCATTTAAGCCCAGAAAGTGTGAATGGTAATCATATCGGTGATGGCGAAATATCGAGTCGGCATTTGGCTGACCGCAGCATCTCTTTTTTAAAGCTGGCTGAGGGTGCAGTAGGGACTGCGCAGTTAGTGGAGCAAGCGGTAACCTCGTCCAAAATTGCTGACCAAAGCATTCTCCCACATAAGCTGGCAGACGAAGCAGTGACCACAAGACATATTGCTAAATCCGCCATCCGCGGACCGCAAATTGCTATGCAAGCCATAACTTCTATTCATCTGGAACGCGAAGCAGTGAATCATTCGCATATAGCTGCGGAAGCGGTCGGCTCGGAGCAGCTCAAGGAAGAAGCTATTCAGACTCAACATTTATCTTCCGGTGCTGTGACTGGAGAACAGCTGGCTTCAGAATCTGTGGGTGGGGAGCATCTTCGTGCACAGAGCGTTACTTCAGCCAAGTTGGCAGATGGAAGTGTAAATGCAGCTAAGCTGGCAGCAGGTGCAGTGATTGGCAGCACGATTGCGCGTGAAGTAGTCAGTGGCGAACATATCGCTTTTTGTACAGTGGAGGAAAAACATCTGGCGGATGCCAGTGTGAGCGGCCGTGTATTGCAGGATGCTGTGGTAAATAAGGATCATTTGGCCACGGGAGCCGTGGAACGAAGACATCTTGGTGAAAATAGTGTGACTTCCGCTGCGATTCAATCGGGCTCAGTTTCAGGAGATAAGCTGGCTTCCGCTGCGGTGAGAGAAATTCACCTGGCAGCAGGAGCCGTGCAGCCTCATCATCTGGCCGATCATGCAGTAACCTCGTTGAAGCTTTCACCGGAAAGTGTCTCAACGGATAAAATCAGTGATTTAGCAGTCACTTCGGCTAAGCTTGCAGACGGCAGCATAGAATCCAGTAAACTGGCGGCGTCAGCAGTTCAAGCTGAGCATTTGTCGGTAAATGCTGTAAGTTCGAAAACCATAAGCGAAAGTGCTGTTCAAAGTAGACATTTGAATCCTGGCAGTGTCAGTGGGGCGCATATCCGGCCGTTGTCTATCGGGAATGGTCATATCCTTCCGAATTCTATTTCTGCAGTTCAAATCCAAGAGGGCAGTATTAATAGCTCTAAGCTGGTAAAAGGTGCCGTGGATTCTCAGCATCTTTCACCTGGTAGTGTAGACGGCAGCCATCTGTGTAACGATACGATTGAAGGCCGTCATATCCTACCGGGTGAGATCACGCTGGCTCATCTGGCGGAAGAGGTACGTAGCTCTGAATTGCTGCCAGACGGCTGCATAACTGGGGAGAAGCTGGCAGAAGGATCGGTAGATTCCAACCATCTCCTGCCTGGAAGTGTGAACGGAAGCCATTTGAACTCGGGTTCTGTAGAAGGTCGACATATCCTACCGGGTGAGGTCACGCTTGCTCATCTGGCTGCAGATGCATATACCTCCGACTTGCTGCCTGAAGGCAGTATTACCGGGAAGAAGCTGGCGGGAGCATCCGTAGATTCTATTCATTTAGTGTTTGGAAGTGTGGAAGGCGGACATCTAAGTTCAGGTTCCGTCGAAGGACGTCATATTGGAAAAGGTGAGATTACCTTAGCTCATCTTGCCGATGAAACCCGAAGCGCTGATCTGCTGCCAGACGGTAGCATTACTAGAGAGAAGCTGGCGGAAGAATCCGTAAGTTCTATACATCTAGTGCCTGGCAGTGTGGATGGCAGCCATTTAGGCCCAGACACAGTTGAAGGACGTCATATCCGATACGGTGAGATCACGCTGGCTCATTTGGCAAAAGAAACACGTAGCTCTAAATTGCTGCCAGACGGTAGTATTTCTGGAGTAAAGCTGGCACATGCTTCCGTAAATTCAAATCATCTAGTACCTGGCAGTGTGGAAGGCGTTCATCTAAGCTCAGGTTCTGTCGAAGGACGCCATATTGGAAAAGGTGAGATTACGTTAGCTCATCTGGCCGAAGAAACACGTAGCGCTGACTTGCTGCCAGACGGTAGCATCACTCGGGAGAAGTTGGCGGAAGAATCCGTAAATTCTAATCATCTGGTGCCTGGAAGCGTAGATGGCAGTCATTTGAGTCCGGACACAATAGAAGGACGTCATATCCGATATGGTGAGATCACGCTGGCTCATTTGGCCGAAGAAACACGCAGCTCCAATTTGCTGCCAGACGGTAGCATTACTGGGGAGAAACTGGCGGAAGCATCCATAAATTCAAATCACCTTGTACCTGAAAGCGTGGAGGGAACTCATCTGAGTCCGTCTGCAATAGAAGGACGCCATATTGGAAAAGGTGAGATCAAGCTAGCGCATCTGGCGGATGAGGTACGCAGCTCCGAACTGCTGCCAGACGGAAGCATTACTGGGGAGAAGCTGGCGGAAGCCTCCGTAGAAGCAATTCATCTAGTGCCTGGAAGTGTGGATAGAACTCATTTGAGTCCGTCTGCAGTAGAAGGTCTCCATATTGGAAAAGGTGAGATCAAGCTAGCACATCTAGCGGATGAGGTACGCAGCTCCGAGTTACTGCCGGATGGCAGCATTACCGGTAAAAAGTTGGAGGGTGGATCTATTACTGCCTACCATTTGGCTCCTGGCAGTGTCTATGGGGGACACTTAGGGGGGAATGCGGTAGATAGCCGCCATATCCGTGCTGGAAGCATTACTCTGAATCATTTGGCAGAAGAAGTGCGCAGCGCTGATTTATTGCCGGAAGGCAGTATTACAGGCGAGAAGATTGAAGTTGCGACGATTCAGTCTTTCCATTTAGCCCAAGGCAGCGTCTCTGGAGGTCATTTGGCCGGGGATGCGGTGGATGGCCGCCATATTCGATCGGACAGCATCACCCTGAAGCATTTGGCAGAAGAGGTACGCAGTGCGGATTTGTTGCCGGATGGCAGCATTACGGAAGAAAAACTCGCTGAAGGCTCCGTGAGTTCTTCACATTTACAACCATGGAGTGTTTACGGAGAGCATCTTGCTGACAAGATCGTGGCAGATCGGCATTTGCAGCCTGGCATCATCAAATTAGAGCATCTTGCGGATGAAACACGCAGCTCAGCCCTGCTCCCGGATGGCAGTATCAACGGAGCTAAGCTGAAGGAAGGCAGCATCGAGTCCGCTCATCTGACAGAAGGTGCAGTAGGGACAACAGAGCTTCAGGATGAAGCAGTAGTAGCATCCAAAATCTCTTCGTTTGCGATTCAAGCCCGCCATCTGGAAGAAGAAAGTGTTCAGGAATATCATATTTCCCCAGGTGCAGTAAACGGGACTCATCTGGCACCGAACTCTGTAAATACAGATCATCTGTCCTTCAGTCCGATTCAGACAGCTGGGAAGCGAGAAGCACTACAGCAGTTTGGAATGACAGCATTTATGTTCAATGGGGATGCAGAGAGTGTAGAGGTGACCGTATCGTTTGATGAGAGCTTTGGGCATACGGGTTATGTGCTTGTTGCCATGACCAATCAGCCTTACTTCTATGCTTCCTTAAAGAGCAGAGCCAATGGAGAAGCAGTGATTCAAGTGGTGCGGTTGCGCGAAACTCCGCATTTCTATGGGGTTATCTCTTGGATTGCTATAGGTGCTCCCTTAGCTAAACCGGCAGCAGATGATCGTGTATTTGATTGAACCTTAAGCAATTCCTCTTAAAAACAGCAGAGCAGCGAATCTCCTTATTGGAGATCGCTGCTCTGTTTTTTTGGTGGGGAACGGTACTTGTCAGCATCGCCGGGTTTAATCAATCGCTGTGGCTGCGGTTCTGTCCGATAGCCTGGTACTCTAAACATCTGCTACTACTTACGGACCCAAATGGCGTTATTTGCAGGTTTGTTGTCTTTTGAGGCTGGTTTCGGACTCTAGTGACGCTATTGTATAGAAATAGAGCCTTATTGGGTTCTTTTGATGCCAATAGCTGCTATGGAGTCCGTTAATAATCTAAAAGTGTGATAATGCGGCGAATAGGAGCAACTGTGTCCGATAGCGCCAAAGTATAATCATCCGCTGCAGATTCGGTTGTGTCCGATAGTGCAAAAGTATAATCATCCGTTATGGATTCGGTTGTGTCCGATAGCGCAAAAGTATAATCATCCGTTGTGGATTCGGTTGTGTCCGATAGCGCTAAAGTACAATTACCTGATGCGGATTCGGCTGTGTCCGATAGCGTCCTAACCTAATCCCCCTGCTGCGTTACTGCGTTCGTTACCGCCGCAGGTTGTGTCCGCGGCAGCTGGCTATGCGCAATGTATCTAAGCCGAAGTTTGGTGGGGAGTACATTTGTCCTGTTTTCAGAACGACAGGAGACAATTGCCGTTACCCTGTGCGTTGTAGTACATAAACTGTGATGTAACCCTCAGCCTGAAGAATTGGCTCTGTAAGGAAGGTGGATGAGCATGAAGCCCAAACGAACTTCTGCCCGCCGCACAGGGCGGCGGGTCTCTCGGATGAAGCGGCGGACTTCACGCCCAGTGCGGCAAGTCGCTGTAGTCCCTATAGTTAACCATCCTAATCCCTATGTTTCGGTTATTATTCCAGCCATGAATGAAGCTCAGACCATTGCGGGAGTGATATCTGGAGCCAGAGGGGTCCATCCGCGCTGCGAGGTAATTGTGGTCGTGAATGGATCCACTGATCAAACGGCAGGGATTGCACAATCGCTAGGTGCGCGTGTTATTTCCTATGAGTTGCCGCTTGGACACGACGCTGGCCGTAGTGTGGGAGCTGAGGCAGCCAAGGGAGAAATCCTATTGTTTACAGATGGAGATTTGGTGATACCTGCTTCGGGGCTGCGTCCTTACGTCACTGCTGTTAGTGGTGGAGTGGACATAGCGCTTAATGATTATTCCGGTCCGGTCCGGAAGCTGTCCCCCCATCCGGTGGTGCTGTCTAAACATGCACTGAATATTCTGCTTGGCCGTCCAGATCTGAAGGGATGTTCGATGACGGCAGTTCCGCACGCAATCAGCCGCAGAGCACTTGATATTCTAGGGTGCGATTCATTATCACGTCCTCCACTGGCGCATGCCCAGGCAATTCTTAGTGGACTGCAAGTGGTAGCCGCTCACAAAGTACCTGTAGGGAAGTTAAATGCGGTGAGACGCAAGGAAGACGGCATAGATCCATTGCAGCAGTTAATTACAGCGGATCATATGGAGGCTGTATCCCTCTTGCTGGAACATCGGGGGAACAGAGCGGGCTTTGGCGACGGAGCCCGGCGCAGAGAGATGGTGAGATGATGGTTGCAACTTTACGAGGCACAGCAGCTCGAACGGCAAAGAAACGCCCAATCCGTCACAGGTCAGCCAATCGCTCTGTAAAAGCCAACGCTGCTGCTCGCCCGCTTCTGTCTCGGCAATCGAAGGCAGGCAAGGAGACTCTGAAATTACCGAAGTTACGCGGGACTTTGTCAGTCATTATCTCCGCGCGTAATGAGGAGCAGACCTTGTCACGTCTGCTGCATCAGGTTGCACGGCTTGAACCTGCAGAAATTATCGTCGTACTTAATGGCTGCAGTGATAACTCTTTTCCTATTTCTAGACAACATCGTCAAGCCATTGTAGTACACTGCCCAGAGTCTGTCGGACATGATGTGGGCCGGGCTATCGGTGCAAAGCTGAGTCGCGGGGATATATTGCTTTTTCTGGATGGAGATATGGTCATTCCGGCCTCTCAGCTCGTTTCATTCACGGCGGCTGTAGATCGCGGAATTGATGTAGCTCTTAATGATTTAGACTCACTGATGCCTTCCTTTGGATTATGTGATGATGTCACCCGCAGCAAACTGTTTCTGAATTATGCTCTGGATAGGTACGATCTCGGGGTTAGCTCTATGACAGCTGTTCCTCATGCGCTTTCGCGGCATGCGCTTGAGACCATAGGCTACCGTGAATTAATGGTTCCACCTAAAGCCCAAGCTCGCTCTGTATTAGAAAAGTTACGGGTGGAGAAGGTAGGAACGGTAAATGTTATTAAACATAATCGGCTGCGCAAGGCAAATACAGGGGTTGGAAATGCTGTGGAAAAACTGATCATAGGAGATCATGCTGAGGCTCTACATGAGGTTCTTTCCCGGCGAAAAGCTGGCGGTCTGCTAAGTAGTGAAACACAGCGTGAGTACCGCAGACAGGTAGCCGCTTGGAGGAATCGGATATGACGCTGACGAGTATTATTATTCCAACCTACAATGCGCTGCCCTTGCTGCGGGCCTGTGTGGAATCTATTCGTGCCTACACTCCGCCGCCTTATGAGATTATCGTAGTGGACAATGCTTCAACGGACGGAACAGACACCTATTGCCGTGCGAATCATATAACGTTTATTTCATTGCCAGACAATCGCGGCTTTCCAACTGCATGCAATTTGGGGCTACAGCTAGCGTCAGGTGATGAAGTCCTGCTGCTGAATAACGATGTAGTGGTGTCTCAAGGATGGTTAACTAATCTGAAGAGGGCTCTATATAGTGCTCCTGATGTAGGTATTGTTGGACCAGTCACAAACTATGCCAGTGGACGTCAACAGGTGAAGACCGATTATGAAGGTCTGATAGGTTTTCATCAGGCTGCTGAGAGGGCGAACCTTCCAAATCCCCAGAAATGGCTGGAGACGAGACGGCTGGTAGGATTATGTTTTTTATTCAAAAGAGAGCTGCTAACTTCCGTAGGTCTACTGGATGAGAGATTCTCACCTGGACATTACGAAGATGATGATTATTGTTATCGCGCCAGGATAAAGGGATATCGGCTGCTTATCGCCGGGGATTGCTTGGTGCACCATGAAGGAAGTGCAAGTTTCAAGCAAGTTTACAATACCGGACTGCAAGAACTGGTGGAACGAAATCGCAAGATCTTTATAGATAAATGGAATGTAGATCCTATTAATTTTATATGAAGTGCAGATCCGAAGGCAAAGGACGTAGATAAAGAGGAGGAAAGTAAGTGAAAGGAGTCATACTGGCGGGCGGAACAGGATCTAGACTTCAACCGCTGACCCGGCTTATGAACAAACATTTGCTTCCGGTCGGCAAATATCCTATGGTCTGTTACGGCATAGACCGGCTTCGCCGGGGAGGAATTACCGACATTCTTCTGGTCATAAGCAAGCAGTCTGCTGGATTATACACGGATTTTTTAGGCAGCGGTGCTGCATTTGGTGTATCTCTGACCTATAAAATTCAGGAAGCTGCCGGAGGCATTGCCGAGGCGCTTGATTTAGCAGAAGGGTTCATTTTCCCAGGGGAACGATTTGTTGTATTGCTCGGGGATAATCTTTTTATGGATGATCTGAAGCCTTATGTGGAGAGTTATCTTCGTCAGCCGGCGGGCACTGCAAAGGTGTTGCTGAAGCCGGTGGAGGACGCGCGCAGATACGGTGTACCTGTGTTTGATAGTCAAGATGCGGCATGGATTGCTTATATCGAAGAAAAGCCTGAGCATCCGAAGACCAATTATTGTGTAACTGGTATTTATATGTACGATGAAGCTGTATTTGATATCATCCGGCGGGTATCGCCTTCCAAGAGGGGGGAGCTGGAGATTACCGATGTAAATAATATATACGCCGCTGATCGCAGACTTAGTTATGATGTGCTTAAGGATTGGTGGAGTGATGCGGGGACGTTCCAGTCTTTACACGAGGCGGGGGAAAAGTTAAAGGATGCACTGCCATAAGGCAGTGCTTTTTTTGTTGTAATCCTGCTATAGATAGCCGCAAGGGCTTTGGAATCACGCGTTACTCAGAGAGCTCGGGGGTTAGAAATCCTCCACCAGATTAAATCCTCAGTTTCTTTGTATCTCTCAGAGCCTAGACGCTCCAATACTTTGTGGGAGGCTGTATTATCTTTTTCAGTGTCAGCGATTACATAGACAGCTTGGGGATGGGAGAAGATCCATGCATTAATTGTGTGTAGTGCCTCTGTTGCATACCCTTTTCTTCTATATTTCTCATCAATCCCATACCCTAGAATAACCTCGCCTTTCTCATTCGGGTAACCTTTAAGGATAATGAATCCTATAATACATTGATCTTCCCGATGGATGATGGCCCAGTTCGTTAACCATAGGTAATGGTCGGGGTCCTGCTGCACCTTTTTTAGCCTGATCTGCATAGCATATTGCATTTCATCATCAAGCGCCGCACTGATGGCAGCTAAGCCTAATTGCTGCTGTAGCTCCGAATAGTTATCTATTGCTAGCGTGAGCTCTGGGGCAGTTAAAGGTATTAGATCGATACGCTTGCTTTCAAGCTTCATATATTCCCCACCAACCTTTGGTAAACTCAGGATTGTGCATTTCACATTTTAATCCTTTTAAATGTACTTAGCAATAACGTAATTTTTATGTCATTCCAGTCACGAATAGAGCCTTAACTTGTCGAGGATCCCGGCACCGTCCCGGCTCCTGCCGCATATGCTGTAGCAGGGCGTTTGAGCAAAGGAGACATGAAGGTGCAGAGTAAAATAACTAAAGTCCTGCAGCACATGGCCCATACGCACGAACAGATGGCGCGGATTCTAGACGCTGAGCGCCATGTGGCTGTCCGTATGTCGCAAATTGTCCACGATCTGCCAGATGCGGAGCCTGATTTTGATGGGATCAGCGGGATGATCGAAAGCTCAACTCAGGTAAACAAGAACATTATTGCTTACTTGAATGCACTTGCAGATCTGGAAGAAGCGATGGCTGATGGGGTAGGCAGAGTGATTAAGGAATTGAACGGTCAAGAAGAAGAGTAACGCTATAGGAGCAGGAGGCGGAAGATGAGCAGAGAAAAGGCTTATCTGCAAATGCTGGAGTCCACCGCCGCCATCCAGTGGAACGTTGCGTTGATTCTGGAAGCTAAGGCGGTTGAAGCTGAAAAGGTAAAGCAGTGGGCACAGCATCATATCCACGCTAGAGCCTTTGATTCCCACAGTGAGCAACTGAAGGAGTCCCTCTCTATACACGAGGTCATCGTGGAGATGGTCGAAGGGCTGACCAAACTGGAGAACGGACTCTACAGCAATTTAAAAGCAGTGCTGGGCAGTGGTGAAGACGATGGTGGCGGGGAAGGTTTTGGAGACATGTCAGGTGATGGCTTTAGTTTTGGAGAAGACAGCAAATGAGCGGGGACCGTCTCTCTGAACATGCCGTCAAGCTGGAGATGATTCGCTCCATTTCGCGCAGTCAGGCTGCTTTGGCGGCCATCTTGGAGAGCATCGCCGAATTGACGGAGCAATCTGAGTTGACGGCCCGCAAATTGAGCGACAATATCAGGATTTTAAGTGGGTATCAGAGTGCGATGTGCCGGATGATGTCCGGGATTTCACTACATCGTCCTAAACGGGGAATTCCTGCTGCGCCATGGCTGAGCAAGGCATACGCCGTAGGAACCTCCAGAGAACATGGAGCACAGGAGGAGTAGAAGCATGAAGAAAAAAAGCCGCAGAACGCTACGTTCAGGCAGAACCCGTAGACGCACATTGCTGCTCTCGCGGAAAGCAAAAGTTCGTAAAGGGCTAGCCCGTAAATCCCGCAGAGTTCTTGCCCGGAAAACTGCTCGTTATGGGAAGTCAAAGAAAGGCCTATTGCTACGCAAGAAAAGAAGACTTCGTCGCAAGCTTGTTCGTAAAGTAAGGGTTGCGCAGCCACCGGTGATTGTGGTACCCGTGAGCGAGGCTCCGCCTGCTCCACAGGTAATTCCGCTCCCCCCGGAGCTGGGCGTTTCGCCGGAAACGCCTCCGGCAGACGCCTTTCAACAGGGCTACACCGAAGCATACAACGTGGGGTTCGACGCCGGTTTCGCCAAGGGCTTCGAGGACGGGCATAAGCTGGAATTCAGCTAGGAGACACAGATGACAAGATCCGCTCCGTCCGTGAGCGGGTCTTGGGGTTTTCGTGCGGACTGGTTTGCTGCGCTGCCGATGTGATAAACTTCATAATGAAAGTGAAAATAATATGAGGTTAAGATGAAGGCAGGGATGATTCATGGGTACTGAGATTCGCAGAGCACGCAAAGATGAGATTGATGAAATTATGGAGCTGATTGCCAAATGCGTACAGGTGATGCAAGCAGGTGGCAGCGATCAGTGGGACGAGCATTATCCGAACCGGGAGATCATCTCCCTTGATATTGAACGTGGCAATCTATGGGTATGTGAGGAGAACAATGCGGTGGCCGGCATTCTAGTGTTGGACGAGCACCAATCCGAGCAGTATGGGAAGATTGACTGGACAGAAACGCAAGGGCCTCATTTAATTATGCATAGATTGGCTGTGCATCCCGAAGTGCAAGGGAAGGGAATTGCGCGCCGTCTTAGCACTTATGCAGAAGAATATGCTCGCCAGAATGGTTATTCCAGTATCCGTCTGGATACATATGCTAAGAACACTGGGGCACTCGCCCTATATCCCAAGTTAGGTTATGATCGCAGGGGTGAAGTAACTTTTCCGGGGCGCACCGCTAATTTTCCGGTGTTCGAGAAGGTTCTAGAAAAGCACGGAAATTCGGAAGCTTAACATAGCAAGAGAACCAGAGGATATCTCAGAGCCATCAAATGGCTGCTGGGATATCCTCTTTTTTCGTGAAAATAACACCTTTCTCTAAACAAAAACTTTGTTTGATTAGGTAGCATTTGCGCTTACGGAAACCCTGCTCAAAAGGCGATGAATTTGCAAAAAAGCGTCATTGGAGTCCGAAACCCTGCTCAAAAGGCGATGAATTTGCAAAAAAGCGTCATTGGAGTCCGAAACCCTGCTCAAAAGGCGATAAGTGTGCAAATAGCGTCATTGGAGTCCGAAATACTGATCAATAAGCGAAAATGTGTAAATAGCGTCAGCTGGGTCCGAAAGCATCAGTGGCAGAGTATGACTCGACACTATCGGACCCAGATGACCTTAAACGTGGAATTTTCCCACATTTGGGATGCTATCGGACTCCAGCGAAGCTATTGCTATAAAACACACTGCATATGGGCCTGTAACGAGGGAATAGCGTCACTGGAGTCCGAAACCCTGCTCCAAAGGCGATAAATGTGCAAATAGTGTCATCTGGGTCCGAAAGCATGGAGGATTATGACTCACCAGTGGTGTGGACGTAGCGAGAGCAGTAGAAGCAGAAGCAGAAGTAGATGTAGATGTAGATGTAGACGTAGCAGTGCAGAAATAAGAGTAGTGTAGGGACAGTAGTAGTAGCAGAAGCAGTAGATGTAGCAGTGTAATAGTCGCAAGGGGAACATAGATGTGCAGAAGTAGAAGTAGTGTAGGGACAGTAGTAGCAGAAGCAGTAGAAGTAGCAGTGGAGTAGGCGCAGGGAGAAAGTAAAGGTGCAGAAGTAGGAGTATAGTAGGAGCTGTAGTTGTAGTTGTTGTAGCAGTAGACGTAGCAGAAGCAGTAGACGTAGCAGTGTAATAGGCGCAAGGGGAACGTAGAAGTGCAGAAATAAGAGTAGTGTAGGGGCAGTAGTAGAAGCAGTATCAGTAGACGTAGCAGTGGAGTGGGCGCAAGGAGAATGTAGGAGTGCAGAAGCAGTGGAGTAGGCGTAGGGGAGAAATACAAGAAGCCGAAGCAGTGCAGAAGTAGCAGTTGAGTAGCAGTAGGGTCGGCATAGGTCAGTTAGATGAATAGAGCTAGACGTACACTTTCGGGCTCTGACCAGTCCACCATACCGCGCTATATGCAGGCAGCGGTTTAGCACAACGCGTTAGAGTAAGCAGAGATACTGTCCGAAATGGTCGACCTAATCGAACGAAACGGCTGTCTCTTAAGCCATGAAATAGCTCTTGGATAGCTTATTTTTTATGTTTTTCTGACAGTAAATCTGACGCAAAGTACAGGGTATCGTGATCGAAATTTTCTTCAAACAGAATAATCGTGATCATAAATCGAATTATGTTATTTAACATAACATAAAATACTAAATCACTTTTATGAAACAGTATTAATAAAACGAAATCAATTTTATATGTCATGTATATTGACATATAACCTGTCTTTAGATTATTATTGGACTATTCAAATTACAACTGAATAGTCTTTTTTTCGTATATCCTTAATAATTGGTTTAAGGGTCTCTACCGGGAACCGTAAATTTCTGGCTACGAAAATATGCTCAGGCATATTTTTGTGGCCTTTTTGTGTTACAAGCGTGAAGTTGTGCTGGAATTAACTCAATGAGGGGGAGAAGGGCTATGGGGAATATTTTGATCAAAAATGCCGAAATCATTACGATGAACAAGCAAGAGGGAATTATACACGGGGATGTCCGGATTAAGGATGATCTCATTGTTGAAATCGGCACTGGCCTTATCCCGCAGGGCGACGAGCAGATCATTGATGCTACGAACCGTACATTGATTCCGGGTTTTATCCAGACTCATATTCATTTATGCCAGACGTTATTCCGAGGTAAAGGGGACGATCTGGAGCTGATGGATTGGCTGCGCAAACGAATCTGGCCATTAGAGGCCGCGCATGATGAAGAATCCCTTTATTATTCGGCTATGCTTGGCATCGGCGAACTGATCACCAGCGGCACGACGACGATTGTGGATATGGAGACTGTCCATCATACGGATTTTGCGTTTCAGGCTATAGCTAAAAGTGGAATCCGGGCCTTGTCCGGCAAGGTGATGATGGATCAAAAAGGGGGAGATGTGCCTGAGGCGCTGCAGGAGGATACCGCATCTTCTTTGCAGGAAAGTGTCGATCTACTGGAAAAATGGAATGGTTATGGAAACGGCCGGATTCAGTATGCATTTTCTCCACGTTTTGTGATTTCCTGTACAGAGCCTTTATTAACCGAGGTGCGGGATCTGTCCGCAAGATACCATGTGAAGGTGCATACTCATGCGTCTGAGAATTTAGGGGAAATTGAGATTGTGCAGGCCATGACTGGCATGCGTAACATCGTCTATCTGGACCATCTAGGATTAGCCAATGAACGGCTTATATTGGCGCATTGCGTGTGGCTGGATGCTGAGGAGCGGCGGATTTTGCGGGATCGAGGGGTGCATGTAAGTCATTGCCCGGGTTCCAATCTGAAATTGGCCTCCGGAATTGCCGACACACCAGGGATGCTTCATGAGCATGTTTCTCTTAGTCTGGGAGCGGATGGCGCTCCATGCAATAACAATCTGGATATGTTTAATGAGATGCGATTGGCGGCGATTATTCAAAAGCCTCATCACGGACCCACAACCATGGATGCCCGCAGTGTATTCCGTATGGCTACTATTGGTGGGGCGAAGGCCGTAGGGATGGAGGATAAGATCGGGAGTATCGAGGTAGGCAAAAAAGCAGATCTAGTGCTCCTGAATCTCTACAATTTTCATACCTTCCCCTCTTACGACGTAGATCCCATCTCTAGAATTGTATATTCCGCTACGCGGGCAGATGTGGAGACAACGATAATCGACGGGGAGATCGTGATGGAAAGAGGTTTGCTAAAGACTGTGGATAAAGAAATTGTACTAAATGAAGCTAACCGTTCTATTAAAAGATTACTCACGCATACCTCGATCGTTTGAGGGGAAAGGTCGATTCGGATTCGGATATCTTATCATTCGCAGGGGATCATCACTGGACCCCCTGTTTTTTTATGAGAAAATATGAACATAAGGGAACTAAAGTGCCTTTTATGAGGTCGTATTAAGTGAGGTGAAGCTAATTGGAACTGGAAGGTCTTCAGCATAGCGAGACGATGAATGAACAGCAACTAAGAGAAATCATGAGCCGTTACGGAGAGGATATATGGAATTATATCTATTATCTTACCAAAAATTCTGAACAAGCCGATGATCTGGCTCAAGAAGTATTCATTAAATGTTATTACCGGATTGGAACGTACCGGGGGAATTCTTCATTTAAAGCATGGTTGCTTACGATTGCCAGGAATACTGTTTTTTCGCACCGGAAATCGCGCTTTTTTCGTTCGGGCTTATGGGGTGGTGTACAGCCATTGTCCACGGTTGATGTGAAGCAGCGGGAAAAAACTATCGAACCTCTTGGCGTAGCCCGATCTGCGGAGATGGAGTATTTGGGTAATCAGTCCATTGGTGAGATATGGGATCTAATTATGGCATTGTCTCCAAAGCTGCGCGAAATATTGGTCCTGGATTTGAAATATGAGCTCTCTATAAAAGAAATAGCTGAACTGATGAACTTGAGTCACGGAACGGTAAAATCAAGATTGCACCGAGCGCGGCAAAAAATTCAGAACAAATTAAAGGGGGTAGAATGATGGAGGATCATAAACCGGAATGGTATGCTCAGGCCCGAAAAGGACCTTTTGGAAATGAAAAGTTTACTATGAGGCATGCAGACAACGTCATTCGCCGAATTCAAGAAGATCAACAGGGAGCGAAATCTTACTCAGGAAAAAGACTGCCTGTGCAATTGTTGGCTGTGGCGGGTTTTATTGTATTGTTGGGCTTAGGTGTATTCTTTCTGAACGGAAGGTTCCTCGGTAATGATTCAAGCAACCCTGCGCAAACTGAGGTTTCGTCGCATTTCACGGAGGCTGAGCTACAGCGGAACGCAGATCAGGTGATGCAGAGTTTACTTGGAAAGACTTATCCGCTAGATCACCGGGAATGGCTTAAGGAGCAACAGCAGATATTTTACTCTTACCAGAAAGGTGAGGACTCCGCATATATCTGGATCAATTATGAGACAGGAGAACTGGTGCAAACGAAGATGAGTAGGATTCTGACAGCTGCGGAGATCGACGCTGAAATGAATACCCGTGCGGAAGAGATCAAGGGCAAACTGGGTTATGCGAATGATTCAGCTTATGAAGTGCTCAGATACGCTGAATATGATGTTACACAACATTCTGGCGTGAAAATTGAGAATAACTTTAGGGCGGAGAAATGGCGTATCGGATTTGTAAATGGTGAATTCGATTACGCATCAGCCACGCTTGAGGCCTCGGCGGTATCAGAAGAGATGCGTCAAGCTGGGGAACAGGCCTTGAAGGTGTTGAGAGGTAACGGAGGTGAAGAGCTTAGTTTAGTATTTCGGGCTATGGACAAGGATCAGGATACGCTTACGCTGCAATACGGATCAAAGGTTTCGGTTACGTTCGATACTGTTACTAGAAGGATTGAGCAGATTAGTGATACAAATCCTCGTGCTAGTGATAAAACAGATCCCAAACAACTAACGGTATTAGACCGGGAGCTGTCTCTAATTGATGGGGATCGCCTACGTGAGAAGGCAGCACCTCTGCTGACTAAGATATTTAGCGTTGCTGATGTGAGCGAATATAGCTTGCTTAAAAGAGATCAGGAGCCCGGGAATCTCACCTTTCATAAGCTTGGCAGTCCTGAGATCACTGTATATTATGATAGTGATTTAACGATCTGGAAGGTAAAAGAGGATTTGCCAGCAAGCCAGTCTTAGATTGAAAGGCATAACATAATAGGCTTAAATAGGGAGGTTCCACAGCCGAAAAGGCGTGGGATTTCCCTATTTGTAGTGGGAGCGAAAGGTGCACATTTTTGATAAAAAAAGTAAGTATTGTTATACTAGAACAATCTGATATTTTACAGAAAAGATGAATAGAGTTCATAATCAGAACAAATGAAAAGGTAAGAGGGGATTAAAACGTGAAAAAGCACGGGCCGAATCGAGCTCAGTTCTATATTGTTGTCCTGCTGCTATGGTTGAAGCTGCTCCTGCTGAGAGTGCTGTTCTTTGATAGAATTGCTTGGGAGTGGATTGCAGCAGATGTTGCTCCAGTCCTCTTCATCATGGGGATACTGACAGTCATTACTCCTTCGCGGGTGAGAACAGCTGTCTATTGGACATTTAACGGGATATTATCGCTGCTGCTGTTCGCAGCCAGTGTATATTTCAATCACTTTGGTTCTGTTCCTACGTATCTGGCTTTATATGAACTGAATCAGGTGTTTCAAGTGAAGGCAAGCGTAGAATCAACGATACAGACTATTGATTATTTATTTTTCGCTGATTTTGTGATCATGGCAATCTATGTCTTGATCCGCAGATGGAAGCATGGAAAAGCCTATCCGCGTGAGCGTGAGCGATTCAGCTCCCGGAACACACGATTGGCACATATGATGGTGATTCTGGTGGCTATTCTTGGAGGTTTTGCCTTATCGGCCAATTCTGTCAATTCTGCGCGGGGAATTACAAATGAGCTTGTGCAGGCAGAAAGTGCCGGATTCCTGAATTATGAGGTCGTTGCCGCAATTAAGGTCAAGGAAGATAACAATCTCATTGGAACCGGAGATATTAAGGATACCATCGCGAAGATTGATGAACTGCAAGCTTCCTATCCTTATAGTAGTAAGGCCGCGGGCACAGCACCTGATTATTTTGGCTCGCAAAAGGGCGAAAATGTAATTGTCATCCAAATGGAAGCTTTCCAAAACTTCCCGCTGCATCAATCCCTGAAGGGTCAAGAGCTGACTCCAGTGTTGAACAAGTTGGCAGATGAGGGATTTTACTTCCCCCATGTCTACCAGCAGATTGGTCCGGGCAATACTTCTGACGCTGAATTTATGAGCAACACGTCGATTTATCCAATCGGGACCTTGGCAATGTCCACTGGATTCGGGGACAGAGAACTGCCGAGCCTACCACGTCTGCTGAGAGATAAAGGATATGAGGCGTACACCTTTCACGTGAATCAAGTGGGCTTTTGGAATCGGAATGAGCTATATCCTGCACTTGGATTTAACGGCTATTATGATAAAGATTATTTTACCAATGATCATTTTAATGCGTTTGGTGCTTCCGATGAACAGCTTTATATTACGGGTGTCGAGAAATTGGCAGAGCTGCAGAAGAAAGGAACTCCTTTCTACGCACAAATGGTGACGGCGTCCAGCCATCATCCCTTCCAAATTCCGGACTCTTTTAAGAAGATATCAGTGCCTGATGAGTTAAAAAACACGATGCTTGGCGATTATTTGACTGCTATTAACTATACTGATTATGCCATTGGAACTTTAATAGAGGGTTTGAAGAAAAATGGAATGTGGGATAACACTGTGCTGGTGATGTATGGCGATCATTTTGGCTTGCAGCCGCAGGATGTGCCACCGGAGCAAGTGGAAAGTGCACTGGGGATTCCATACGATTCCCGAATCAGTCGCTTTAATATTCCATTGATTGTACATGTACCAGGAATGGAGCAAGGGAAGGTAGTAGAGAGAACCGGTGGACAGTTGGATATTCTTCCAACAATAGCTAACCTATTGGGGGTTTCTTTAAAAGAAGAAGGTTATACAGCATTTGGTCATGATCTCTTGAACATTGATCGTAATGTGTTAGGAATGCGGTATTATTTGCCTTCTGGTTCTTTCTTTAATGATGATATTCTCTATGTGCCTGGTAAAGATTTTGCTGATGGTAAAGCTGTGTCGTTGGATACGCTTAAGCCAGTATCGGATTTCACAAAATATCAGACTGATTATGAGTATATTTTGAAGCTAATGAATTTGTCCGACGAATATGTGAAGCTGTTACCACAGAGATAGGGGGAATCATGAAAAAGTTCTGGAAACCGGAGTATCTCGTAGGCCTTGCCGGCTGCGGTATCATTATTTATTTGCTATTCGTAGGGCCATTTATTGGTGTTGCCGATAACGGAGATTTTCTGCGTATGATGAATACCATCGGTCTGAACTACTATGATACTGGAGCATCGTATGCCGACCAGTTTTTCAATTTTAGTCATTCCAGTTTTGCGTATGAAAATTTATTTAGAGGTTTTTATCCATCCTCACAGATTTTTATAGTACTTGTGCCGAGATTGATCGGCGGGCTCATCCATGGCAGCTTTTTTGATGTTCGTTTGCTGGGTGCAGTTTATGGGCTTCTTTTACTGGCGGCAACTTGGCTGCTGGTGAAGTATAATGCTCGTGGCTCTTATGTTACAGGGCTGCTGTTGGGAGCAGCTATCTTATTTGTATTTTACGATATCGGGTATGTGGCCTATTTCAACTCCTTGTTTGGAGAACCAGTGTCGATGGTGTTTATGCTGCTGACATTTGCATTAGGATTAAGATTAACCAGCCAAGAGAAGCCAACCACTAAAGGATTAACCTTATTTTTTATCGCGATTCTGTTTCTGGTCACCTCCAAAATCCAGAATGCACCGATTGGGATTGCCTTTGCACTGATTTTCTTGCGGTTTATGATGCTTGACGGAGAGGGCAAATGGAGGAAGTTGGCGTTACGTTTTTCGATTGCCATCTTTCTTGTATCCATCGTTTTGTATGTGGCAGCGCCAAAAGATCTTAAGCATATTAATCTGTATCAAACGGTGTTTTTTGGGATTCTAAACGAATCGCCGGATGTGAAGGGAGACTTGCAGGATCTCGGATTGCCGGAGCGGCTGGAGGTACTGGCGGGTACAAATTATTTTCAGACCGATACAGTGATTAAGCAGGATGATCCTTCGCTGGTTCCGGACTTCTATGACCGTGTATCTCATAAAGATGTATTGTTCTTCTATCTGAAGCATCCGGACCGGTTGATAGATAATATGAAATATGCTGCGAGTAACAGCATGGCGATTCGCCCGTATTATCTAGGAAACTATGAGAAAAGCGAGAATAAACCAGCAGGTGCATTATCCTATACTTACAGTGCATGGAGCCAATTCAAAAACAAACATATTCCGCACACGCTCGGATTTCTCTCCATATTCTATCTGGTGTATTTTGCGGGAGCTTTGTTCCAGTATTTCCGCAGCAGGGATATTCGTGGCAAAGTTGCCGGCGAGCTGCTGATGCTGCTAGGGCTAATAGGGATTTTCTCCTTCTTGGTTCCGATTCTTGGGGACGGAAGGGCTGACATCGGTAAGCATTTATTCTTGTTTAATGTGTGCTTCGATATGATGGTTGTAGTCATGTTTGGATGGATTGTTCACAAGCTGACGGGGATTGCGAGACGCTAATTTCAAGAACCTATCAAACACAAAATAACACAAAGCAAACAGCAAGTTTCCGATTTGGAGACCTGCTGTTTTTTTTAAAATATGGCTATGTTAAACTTTGTTGTTGATATTTCATAATTACGAACAAGTGTTCTATAATAAGGGCGATATAACTGTTCGGAGATGATTTGCCTATGGATTTAAAGGAACTGAAAAAGCTTGCTGATACGTTGGACGATAATGGTAAGCGAGAACTTATCTACTTTTTGCAGTCCCGAACCAAGGGAGTGGCACTTCCAGTTCGAGCGATTGATGAAATTCAAGAGCAGAAGCATAAAGATGGACTTGTTTGCCCGCATTGCAAAAACCATTCTGTTGTTCGATTTGGAAAGTAGGCTGTAAGAACACGCACTGGAGAGGTTAAACGTCAACGTTACCGTTGTAAGTCCTGTCGCCAAACATTCAATGACCTTACGAACACCCCTCTGCAACGAATGAGGCGACCTCATATGTGGGTTCGTTTTATCGAATGCATGATTGAGGGCTTTTCTCTGAGAAAATGTGCAGAGCAGTTAAACGATGAAGTCACGCATGTCACCTTGTTTTACTGGCGGCATAAGATTCTTTCCGCTCTGAAGCAGATTCCAACCGAAGCATTTCAAGATATTGTTGAAATGGACGAGACCTACTTTCTTTACTCGGAAAAGGGCAAGCGGAATATTACCGAACGCAAGCCACGTAAACGTGGCGGCAAAGCGAAATATCGTGGTATAAGCCACGATCAAGTGTGCGTGCTGGTTGCCCGTGACCGTCAGAAAATGACTTACTCTGGCGTACTTGGGCGTGGACGTATTCGGATTACAAAATTAGACGAAGCGATTGGTGGTCATCTATCTGACTCAAACGTGTTATGCACTGATTCATGGAGGGCATTTAGCTCCTATGCGAATTCAAAAGGCATGACTCATTACCGATTCAAGACCGACGGAAAACAACGTGTGAAAGGCGTGTACCATATCCAAAACGTAAACAGCACCCACAGCCGCTTGAAGAAATGGATGGATCGCTTCACTTTTAGGGAATGTAAACATCTAAATAACGTAAGGAACGAGGAGGCAGACAATTCATGGGAGGAACGAATGTATGGGATGCGGAGTGGGAGGTTAACGAAGAGCAGGCGCGGACGCTGATCGGCAGACAATTCCCTCAGCTGTCATCGAAGCAAGTGAAGCGATTGGGCTGGGGCTGGGACAATACGGTTTTTCTCATCGGTGACGAGTACGTGTTCCGGTTTCCAAGAAGAACGATTGCAGTTGGCTCGATTCGTATGGAAGGGAAGCTGCTGCCAAAGCTGGAGACATATATAACCATCCCCTATCCGAAACCGTTGTTTTATGGCGAAGCAAGTGACGAATACCCGGCACCATTTCTTGGCTATGACTACGTGCTAGGAGATTTCCCAATCGGTTTGACGGAAGAACGCCGGGCTTTATCGGCAGAGACGCTGGCGAAATTTTTGCGGAGATTGCATGAGTTTCCGGTGCAGGCGGCGCTGGAGTGCGGAGTTCAGCAAGATCATCGAAACTTGACGGACATAGCATCGCGCAAAGTGAAATTGGAGGGCTTTCTATCGAAGGTGGTTGAACACTTGTCGCCGGAGGAGTCCGGTGTGATCGAAGCGTATATTAGCAGGCTGCAAAAGGACCGTGTCGAGGCGGTGAATGCACTGCTACATGGCGATCTTCATTTCAAAAATATGCTTGTGAATGAGAACGGGATCGTTTCCGGCATCATTGATTGGGGCGATCTGAGCGTAGGCCATCCGGCTTGCGATTTGAGCGTTGCTTATAGCTTTTTACCACCTTACGCTCGCGGCGTGTTTTTCGAAACGTACGGAGGAGCGGACGAGGAAACGAAGCTACTGGCGCGGCTAATCGCGGTATACATCCCCATACTGATCTTAATGCAAGCGGTCGATGACGGGAATGAAGCAATTGCGGCAGAGGCGAAATCCAACATCATGCGGGCACTGTCGGATTAGGCTTATTATTTCGTTGCGGCTATGGGGCTATGGCTATCGGCACCATTTTGTCGTTTAAAGGCCGCGATAAGGTACGATCCGCCTTCTCTGATGCCGCTTTATGTTGAGGAACACGAAATTCAACAGAGTAAGTCGTTGCGCTAACGGGACACGATAGCTAGCAATAAACCGCCTTTTCAACGAAGGCGGTTTTCTTATGGTCAAATATCAACATTAGAATTTAACATAGCCAAAAATATAAGAATTTATATGTTCCATGTTGTAAATATCCTTATATTTCTCGCTTAAACGCTTACCGTCCTTAAAGGGACGTCGAAGTCGTGTATGCTTATTCATCTTCAAATAACTCACGCAACATCCCTTGACGATCGTTCATAAACGCTTTGGTCACGGTATAATGTTCGGTTTCCTCCAAGGCGACGGACCGTATTCCCTCCCCCTCCAAGAGAAAAATTTCAGCGCCGGGATAGGACATCAGAATGGGGGAATGTGTTGCGATAATGAATTGTGAATCTTGCCCGACCAGCTCATGCATACGCACCAGCAGAGACATTTGACGTAAGGGGGAAAGCGCTGCTTCAGGCTCGTCGAGGATATAAAGACCGCGGCCGCCGAAACGGTGAACGAATGTAGCTAAAAAAGACTCTCCGTGGGATTGCTCATGCAGAGATTTGCCTCCGTAGGAGTCTTTGATCGGTGGGCCACCGGGTTGTTCATCCAACTCATCAATATAAGAAGCCACATTATAGTAACTCTCCGCACGCAGAAAAAAGCCGTCCTTCGGCCGTCTAACCCCTCTAGCAATTCTAAAATACTCATAAAGATTCGAATGCGAGGAACGAGTGTTAAAAGAAAAGTTTAGCGTTCCACCCTCAGGGTTAAAGCCCCAAGCAGCAGCAATTCCCTCTAACAAGGTTGATTTGCCTGTGCCGTTCTCTCCAACAAGAAAGGTCACTGGTTTTTGAAAAGTCAGGCGATCCAGCGTTCGAACAGCAGGCAGATGAAATGGATAGGTTTGAAAGGATGGCACCAGATCACGCAGCAGCTCCGCGTGTCGCAAATACAACGTGGTGTTATTCATAGTTCCCCCCTTGTGAATTTCAAAAAGTAATCATCTTCGGACAGATTGGACAGAGATGACAAGTTTAGTGCCTCTAGCTAGTCCTTTATAGTATAACAGCATCCAGCGAGTGGATGAAATCTGACGGGGTTCGGGCAAGCCGGGCAAAAGACAGGGTACATCTGCCAATTTAGTTCTAGTAATGACAGATGTCCATGAGGCGAGTGCTGACTCCGCATATAGTTATACTGTCTTGAGAATACAACGGGGCAGGGTGAAGGCCGTGAAAGCAAAAAGGAGAAAACACAAGCGTCCGCGAGATTATCGCGACGGTTATCACGAAGGATATCGTCTCGGCATGTGTGAGGCTGTGCAGCGTCGGAGTACTGTAGAGGTCGAAGCCTGTCGGCCATTTAAGCTAATGTATGTTCCTCAAGGGTTCCATGCAATCGATACTGGGGTAATTGAGGCGCTTCAGCAGCTTGTAAGTGAGCTTGTGATAAGCACTCCAGAAACTATGCTGGAGACCGCGGCTCGGGAGATGCCCGGGGCAGTGCTGGTTATGAATGGACTGCATGTTTTTCCGGAAAATCATTTAGAACAGATTACAGAAATCAGAAAGCTGGGCATTCGGACTGCGATCTGGTTTGTGGATGATCCTTATTTTACAGAGGATACTTCAGTGATCTGCCGGCATTATGATCACGTCTTTACGCATGAGCTCGGTTGTGTGGAGTTTTATCAATCCTTTGGAGTTCCATCCGTTCATTATTTACCGCTTTGCGTCAATCCAAAGATGTTCTATCCGCGCCGTACGGCACCGCAGTATAAGTACGACATTGTGTTTATTGGCAATGCATTTCATAATCGGACAGCGCTGTTTGATGAACTTGCCCCCTATCTAAAGGATAAGAAGGTGCTGATCGCTGGCGGCTTCTGGGAACGGCTTGCGACTTATGACCAGCTTGCCCCTTTTATTAGCAATGGCTTTATCCCGCCTGAGGAAACTGCGAACTATTACAGTGGTGCAAAGCTAGTCATTAATATTCACCGTCCGTGGGAGGAGGGGCAGGATAACCGGAATAGCTTCCGTTTACCATCACGCTCTATCAACCCACGTACTTATGAGATCAGTGCCTGCGGTACTATGCAGCTTACGGATGTTCGTGAGGATCTGGGCAATTATTATCGGCCAGGTTATGACTTGGATACTTTTGGCTCTGCTAAGGAATTGCAGGAGAAGATTGAGTACTATCTGAAGCATGAAAAAGAGCGCCGAATTTACGCTTTACGGGGACTACAGACAACCATGCGGAACCATACATTCACTGCGCGTTTGCCTCATTTGCTGAATGTGATTGCTTCAAGTGTATGAAATCTATAACGGGATAAAGGAGCGAGGATGATGATAAACAACAATGAATTTATTATGCCTGCACCACCGCTACCACTGACACCTCCAGAGGAAGAAAAGCTTCGTGGTCGTCTGAGTGGTTTTAAGGGCGGATATGATGAGGGATATTTACGGGGACGGCTTGCGATTTTAGATGGTCGGCCAGAAGAAGTATTTCCTGTACGGAATATTCATGTAATGTATGTGGCTTCTGGTAAAGGATATCCCTACTCTCCATTAGACGATGCAGTCCTCTACGCGCTGCAAAAATTAACCACACAAGTCACGATAACAGATGTGCGTCAAAACTTAGTGGAGTTAGCCGCCGCTCAAAGACCGGATCTGGTACTTGTGCTGGATGGTATGGATTTACCGCTTGAGCAGATCTCCGTTCTTCGGGCTAGCGGGATTAAGACAGCCATTTGGCTTACAGATGATCCTTATTACACTGATTTTACAGTTAAAATTGTGGCGCATTACGATTTTGTGTTCACGCTTGAGCGTAATTGTATTGATTTTTATAAGGGACTTGGCTGCCCTGAAGTTCATTATCTTCCTTTTGCCGCTCACCGCGAGCATTACCGTCCAACTACAACACGTTCACCATTGAATCGCGAAGTTAGTTTTATTGGCTCTGCCTATTGGAACCGGGTTAATTTCTTCCGTGAGATTCTTCCGGATTTGATGAACTATAACACGGTGATTAACGGCATCTGGTGGGACCGTCTGCCTGAGGCGGCACTCTATGGAGATCGAATTGAGATTGGCAAGTGGATGTCACCACAGGAAACAGCGGTAGCTTACAGCGGATCCAAAATCGTCATTAACCTCCACCGCTCGCACATTGATGAAGTAGTGAACAACAATACGCTTTCGATTCCGGCGGTATCTCCTAATCCGCGTACTTTTGAAATCGCGGCTACGGGTACGCTGCAATTAGTGGATGCCAGAGATGATATGGGATCTTTCTACAAACCTGGGGAAGAAATTGAGACTTTTGCAAGCCCTCAAGAAATGATGGATAAAATCCGTTATTACCTGACTCATGAGGAAGAACGCCGTGCGATTGCCCTGCGCGCTTTTGAACGGACGCTTAAGGATCACACCTACACCAAACGTATACACCAGCTGTTAACAGTAATTTATGGCTAGGTCATATGCCCGGAAATGGAACGGAAATGTGCGCTTACCAGGGGACAGGTGTCGTGCCGGCATCTGTTTTTCCTCGATATACTGTAGAACCGAACCTCAGCTTATGCCTGTGGCCTGATGAAAAGAAGCAACGTCTGGAGCGGGCTTGTATAGCGGAGCGGAAGCGACTGGCTAGATTCGAGAGCAGAGTGGAAGTGAAGGGGGAAGCTCGGGAGCGAATTGAAATTGACTGACGAGATTCTAGAGCGAAGCGGAAGCGATGTTGCGAGTCACAGGAGCGACCATTTTCAAAGAGAGTTTTACTGCGAAGGATAGAAATTAGCGCAAAGTTTGTAAATTTTTTAAGGAGGTGAATGGCTGCTCCAGGCCCCTCGTTAGGGAGCGCCGAAACGCCATGGCTGACAAAGCTACAATCGTCCTCTTTTCACATGTATCCAATACACGCAGTATTACGGGAGCGGAGAAGCTATTGTTGTTTTTCGCTCAGGAGCTTTCTCCGTACTTTAATTGTATTCTCGTTGCGCCTCAGGACGGCAAGCTGACTTCTCAGGCTCGAAGCTGTGGAATAAGTGTACAGTTGCTTTCGATTCCTCTTTTATATGGAATGTACACTCCTTATGCAGGGTTGGAGGCAGATGCTCAGAAATTCCAGGAAAGCAGGGAGTATCACGAATTAACAGACTGGCTGAATTCCCTGCGCCCGGCGTTTGTTATTACAAGTACCTGTGTGCATGCTCTGCCAGCAATGGCTGCAAAGTCACTGGGCATTCCGGTGATATGGAAAATATCAGAGACGATAACAGACAATGAATATACACCTATTAGTGTAGGGCTGATTCATCGGAATAGTGATGAGATACTAGCTATTTCACAAACAGCTGCAGCTTGCTTTCCAGAGGACGTGAGAGCGGAAAAAGTGATCCAGCTGCCTCCCTCTTGGAATGATAAAGAGATGATGATTGAGGCTTGGAGCAAGCTTCGGA
The DNA here is from genome assembly GCF_037992965.1 of Paenibacillus sp. FSL E2-0190. Lineage (NCBI taxonomy): Bacteria > Bacillati > Bacillota > Bacilli > Caryophanales > Paenibacillaceae > Paenibacillus > Paenibacillus sp. FSL E2-0190. Next base: position 5,816,419 of record NZ_CP150306.1, on the reverse strand, counting down.
GCGAACGGCGGCGGGAATTGCGGGTTAAACCGCATGAACAGCTGATCGGTTATATTTCTTCTTTTATCAACAAAGAAAAAGGTCTAGAACATTTTGTGAAAATGGCTGTGCTTGTGCACGCGGTTCATCCAAGCTCGAAATTTGTTGTCATTGGGTCAGCTGGCGATAAAAGCTACTATGAGCGCTGTGTCCGCAAGGTGAAGCTTGAGGGACTGTACACCCGGTTTAAATTTGTTGGTTATGCTGAATGTCTTCCATCTGCCTATTGCGCCATGGATGTGCTAGTGGTTCCTAGTCTGATCCGCGAAGGCTTCGGTATGACTGCTTTGGAAGGAATGGCTTTTGGAAAGCCCGTGGTCGCTTACGACTCTGGGGGCTTGCGAGAAATTCTGCACGCAGCGGGCTGTGGCGAAAATCTCGTGCCAGCATCGGACATTTCCGCGCTGGCAGAAAGAGTCAACGTCATGCTGGCGCAGCCGGGATTAGCGTTGACTCTAGGCAGTCAAGCGCGGGAGCGCGTCGACGCCGTCTATGGTCCGGCGGCTTATCGGAGCCGCCTGCAGGGTCTTGCGGAGATGTGGAACCTCCGCTATTGCAGCGCACCTGCGGTGCACGAGGCTGACAGCGTGGTGGTGGTGGAACCACCTGCTGTCCAGCCTGATTTACCCGCAGCGTCGCCGGCTTTGCCGGCGCGAAGCAAGGGCCTGCCAAGCCGCGTCGCCCGCAAGCGGCGCGGCAAAGCCCGGGCGCGCCGGCGAAGCGGGCGTCCGTTGGTTTTGCGCCGCGTTGCTCGCAAGCGGCGTAAAGGTTCTGCCCGGCGGCGCAGCACCACCGGGGGCAAGCGCCGCCGGGCCCGCCGCGGTGGACGGCGGCGCGCGGCGTAAATGCCTCGATTGCAGCGAAGCGGCAAGCTAAGCGCAAAGAGAGGCATATATGCCCTCGAATGCGTCGAATTCGGCAAGCTGAGCGCAAAGAGAGGCATATTTGCCCTCGAATGCGTCGAATTCGGCAAGCTGAGCGCAAAGAGAGGCATATTTGCCCTAGATTTCGTCGAATTCAGCTAGCCGAGTGCAAAGAGAGGCATATTTGCCCTAGATTTCGTCGAATTCAGCTAGCTGAGTGCAAAGAGGGGCATATATGCCCTCGAATGCGTCGAATTCGGTAAGCTGAACGCAAAGAGAGGCATATCTGCCCTAGATTGCAGCGAAATTGGCAAGCTGAGCGCAAAGAGAGGCATATATGCCCTCGAATGCGTCGAATTCGGCTAACTGAGCACAAAGAGAGGCAAAAATGCCCTTCATTGATCTCAATCCAGCAACCAGAGCCAAATGAACGGTACATTTCCCGCAAAAAGAGCTCATTCCAGCAACCAGAGCCAAATGAACGGTATAAATCCCGCTAAATGAGCTCAATCCAGCAACCAGAGCCAAATGAACGGTACATTTCCCGCAAAAAGAGCTCATTCCAGCAATCTGAGCCCAATGAGCGGTATAAATCCCGCTAAATGAGCTCATTCCAGCAACTTGAGCTAAATGAACGGTACATTTCCCGCTCAATGAGCTCAATCCAGCAACCAGAGCACAGTCCGCTGACTGAGCCAAGTCAGACCATAATTAAACAGGCAGGGGAGTGAACTCATGAAGATCATGACGATTTTAGGCACGAGGCCTGAAATCATTCGCCTCAGTGTAATCATTCCGCTTCTCGACGAACATGCTGAGCGGCACATCCTGGTGCATACAGGCCAGAACTTCACCGCCAGTCTCAGCGGCATTTTCTTTGCTGAGCTGGGACTGCGGGCACCGGATTATGTGCTGCAGGATAAACAAGCAGGACTAGGCGGCCAGCTTGCCGCCATGTTCGGAGGGCTAGAAAGCATTTTACTAAAAGAACAGCCAGATCGCGTCTTGCTTCTGGGCGATACGAACAGCGCGTTATGCGCGATTTTGGCTGAACGTATGGGAATTCCGGTGGTGCATATGGAAGCGGGCAACCGCTGCTATGACCTCCAAGTACCAGAAGAGAAAAACCGCCGTGTCATCGACGCCGTTTCGACCATTAATATGCCTTATACGCAGCAGAGCAAAAGACATCTAATCAGCGAAGGTTTCCCTAGCAGGCGTATCGTGTTAACAGGAAATCCGATCCATGAGGTCATGACCCACTTTGAGCACAAAATCCAGACCAGCGACATTCTGGAGCAGCTGAAGCTTACCGCAGGACAGTATTTCCTAGTCACGGCCCACCGTGCTGAGAATGTAGATGATCCAGAGTCCCTTGTACAAATTATGTCGGGTCTTAACGCAGTGGCTGAGCATTTTGGAATTCGTTTAATATGCAGCATTCATCCTCGCACTCGCTCCAAACTTACCGAGCAATTTTCCCTTCCAATGAACCCACTAGTTGAATTTCATGAACCTTTCGGATTTTTTGATTTTGTCTACTTGGAACAGCACGCCTTATGTGCCATCACCGACAGCGGGACTGTACAGGAGGAATGCTGCTTGATGAAAGTGCCAACAGTTACGATTCGCAGAACGACGGAACGTCCAGAAACAGTGGATTGTGGCAGCAATGTAGTCTCAGGTGTAGATCAGAAAAGTATTCTGCGCAGCGTCAAGCTGATGACGGCGCTCAATCGGGATTGGGAGGCACCGGAAGGATACATGACTCCGGATGTTTCGGTCAAGGTAGTTAAATTCTTGCTTGGAGGGAACCTGCATGTTCAATAATAAAAGGATTGTGGTCACAGGCGGAACTGGTTCCTGGGGGCATGAGCTGATTAGGCAACTTCTGCCACAAAATCCTAAGGAAATCATCGTATTCTCCCGCAGTGAATCCGCTCAAGTGGCGATGAGCCGGGAGTTTGAAGATCAACGTCTCAGCTTTATCATTGGCGATATCCGTGACAAGGATGCGCTGATTGCAGCCTGCCGTGGCGTTGATTACATCTTTCATCTGGCGGCGCTCAAACATGTTCCAGTCTGTGAAGATCAGCCTTATGAAGCACTCAAAACCAATGTAGTGGGAACTCAAAATGTGATCGAAGCTGCCATTGTAAATGGCGTTGAGAAAGCAATTTACATCTCTACCGATAAGGCTGCGAACCCATCCAACTTCTATGGAATGACCAAAGCGATCGGGGAGAAATTGTTCGTTTATGCCAATCTGATTGGCTCAAACACCCGGTTCGTTACTGTACGCGGAGGTAATGTGCTCGGAACGAACGGCAGCGTAGTGCATTTGTTCATGAAGCAGATTAAAGATAAGGGTCAGGTACGCATTACGGATATGAAAATGACCCGCTTCTTTTTTACCCTACGCGATGCTATTACGTTATTATTTAAAGCTTCTGAGGTTAGCTTGGGTGGAGAAATCTTCGTCATGACTATGCCTACCTGCCGAATTATCGATCTTGCTGAGGTGCTGATTGAGGCTTCCGGAGAGTCCAATGTGAGTATTGTTGAGACCGGGATTCGTCCGGGGGAGAAAATCCACGAGATTCTGATGAGCGATTTCGAAAGCTTAACTACCGTTGTCTACGATGAACAGTATCTAGTAATTCTCCCTACGCTGAACATGCCGGAATTAAAGGCACATTATAGCGCTTATCCTCATGTCTCTTTCAATAGCTTCAGTTCAGAGACGAATCTGATGGATCGGGAAGAGATCAAAAGCATCTTGATCCGGGGAGGGTTCCTGCAATGAAGCTGCTTATCCTAGGTGGAAACGGTATGGCGGGGCATATGCTGGCGGATTATTTTCGCCGCCAGGGCAAGCATCACGTCTTCCATACAACCCGGGATAAGAGCGATCTTGGCGGGCTGTATGTAGATGCGAACGATATAGCCGGAGTTGAGAAGCTGGTCGATATCGTTTCCCCTCATTGCATTATCAATGCAATGGGGGTTCTCAATCAATTCGCGGAGCGTGACAAAATTGGGGCTTACCACGTGAATGGCTTTCTCCCTCATCACTTGTGGCGAAAGGCGGAGGATGTTCAGGCAAGGCTCATTCATATCAGTACCGACTGCGTGTTCGAAGGAACACGCGGAGGGTACACCGAAGAGGATGCTCCTGATGGAACCTCTGTATATGCAATTTCGAAAAGTCTCGGTGAGGTGCAAAAACCCGGGCATCTTACGATTCGCACTTCCATTATTGGTCCCGAAATCCGCTCAGGCGGTATTGGTCTGATGGATTGGTTCCTGGCGCAGAGTGGTAAAGTTTCAGGATACCGGCGGGTGATGTGGAACGGGGTCACAACGCTCCAATTAGCCAAAGCAGTGGATGTAATGCTGGATTCCCCCGTATCGGGGCTAATCCATTTAGCGCATCCAGAGCCGGTAAGTAAATATGAGCTGCTTCAGCATATTCAGGCGGCTTTTCATAAAGAAAATGTGGAGATCATCCCTGAGGATGAACATATTCAGGATCGTACACTAGTGAATACAAGAGCGGATGTCCTCTTGCCGCTGCCTTCATATCCTTTAATGCTGCAGGAACTGGCTGACTGGATGAAACAGTCAGAGATGTATTTATGACAGGTCAAAGACTTCTGATTACCGGAGCCGGTGGATTTACCGGGCAACATGCCGTTCGATTATTTTCGGCAGGAGGGGCTGAGGTTATCGCTGTATTGCGGCCGCAATCGACAGCTGCCTCCACTCTTTTTCCAGAAGGAGTAAAGATATATATTTGTGATTTAAGTGACCGGAAAGCAGTAGCTGAGATGATCAAGCAAACTACACCGGACGCTGTCCTTCATTTGGCTGGGAAGAACTCCGTACCCGAGTCATGGCTTAATCCCTTGCTTTATATGGAGACCAATGTGATGGCCACCTTATATTTACTGGAGGCCATGCGAAGCCTGCCGAGCAGTCGGATTCTAGTGGCTGGCTCCAGACTTAAGTTCAAACCGGGTATGGTGGCTGGGCCACCACACCCGTACAGTCTTAGCAAAACAATAGAAGAGCTGGTGTCCCTCGCTTGGGGCACCTTATTTAAACAGCCGGTTCTGCTGGCTGAGCCCTGTAATCTGATTGGTCCCGGTCCTTCCACCGGCTTCTGCTCTTTATTAGCACAGCACATTGTCCGAAGTGAAGGCCAGCCAGAAGAGGAAATACCTCCATTTAAGCTCTCTTCTCGTTATGCGCTGCGTGATTTTTTAGATGTAAGAGATGCCGTTAGAGCTTATGATTACATTTTGCGTAAAGGTACAAATGGAACCATCTATCGCATCGATTCGGGGAAGCAGCGGGAACTCGGGGAGATCGCGGAGCAGTTGCTCAGTCATTCTGTAGGTCCAGTGCCAATGGACTGGGGACCTGCAGATGCTGAACGGGCTATTTCAGAGATCGCAGCCACAGCGGATAAGAAGGTTCATTCAGAAGCATCAACCCCTGAGGCTGATGTGACTTCACTGGGCTGGCTTCCGGAAATTGGGCTTAACCAATCGTTAATGGATATTCTGAATTATTACCGAGTTAGCGGGGAGGGGAGGTTGTTATGAGACCGAAGGTTTCGGTAGTGATTCCTTTTTATAATTGTCCTTATATTGAGCACGCCCTGCAAAGTGCGTTCTCCCAGTCTTGGGAACCTTACGAAATCATTGTTGTCGATGACGGCTCGCATGCCCATAGCAATCTAATTACACCGTATCTTTCCCGAATTCATTATTTGGGCAAAGGCAATGGGGGAACCGCCTCCGCACTGAATCACGGCATATTGAATGCAACGGGTGACTATGTGGTCTGGCTTAGCTCGGATGATTTATTTTATCGGGATAAGATCAACAATCAGGTTCTGTTCATGGAGCAGAACCACTTGTTAATCTCCTATACCAACTTTAATTATATTAACGCTCAATCGCAGCTGGTTCAGCTGAATGCTGCGCCATTGTTTCCTAGTCACCTGGATTACTTACGTTGTTTTTTACACGGTAATCCCATTAATGGCTGTACAGTGATGTTTAAACGAGAGGTATTTGGAGCCATCGGGCTTTTTGATGAATCACTTCCTTACACCCATGATTATGACTTATGGTTCCGCGCCATTCTGAACGGATATCCACCGGTGATGTTGAATCAATCCCTCACAGCTTACCGGACGCATGAGGGCATGGGAACGATCAAATATTTTGATGTAATTATGGCAGAGGCAGCTGCGACCAATGCCCGCTACAAGAATTCGCTGCAGCACTTGATTTCTTCTATGGGGGGCTGAAGGTAATGTACCGGGAAATTGAAGTGAATGACTTTCTGCCAGTCTTACTGGAACAGTTGAAATTCTGCCAGAGTATTCTGGATATCGGCAGCGGCACCGGTACCCTGCTTGAACGATATGAAGCCGCAGTAGTGCTTGGATTAGAAATTCACAGGCCGTACCTGCTGCATCGTCAATATAAGTCACCTCATATTATTCCGGTACATGCAGATGCCAGTCATATGGATAAATTATTCCTCCCCAAAACATTTTCAGCGGTTACCTTTATTGATTCAATAGAGCACTTTAATAAAAATGAAGCGAAGACTCTGCTAGGGATGGCCGAAAGAATCGCCAATAACCGAGTAGTTGTATTTACCCCTCGGGGCTTTTTTCCACAGGAGGGTATGGATCATTATCATTTGCAGGGAGAGTATTTTCAAAAGCATCGGAGCGGATGGGAGCCGGAGGATTTTATTGCACTTGGGTATGAGGTAACGGTACTTAAAGGTTTCCATCATGCCCAAAACCCATCGTTTCGTGAAGCATTCGGGGAGGGCCATGCACCAGTAGATGCCCTGCTTGCTTGTAAAACAGTATAAAAGTTGAGCTCCGGGTGAAGGAGGTGAGCGCGTATGAGTGAAGAACCTAAAGTATCGGTGATCATCCCATTTTATAACTGTTCGTATGTGGATCTCGCCATCCAAAGTGTCTTGGATCAAAGCTATCCGAATATAGAACTTATTGTAGTCGATGACGGTTCTACCCTATGGCTGGAGAAGTTGGCCCCCTTCCGTGACAGAATCATTTATATACAAAAGAGTAATGGAGGGACGGCTTCTGCTTTGAACAAAGGGATAGAAGTGGCTACCGGAACGTATTTTGCCTGGCTCAGTGCAGATGATCAATTTCACCCGGATAAAATCAAAAACCAAATAGAAAAGCTCAAAAGTACGGGTACTTTGTTTAACTATACAGCTTATTATTATATAAATGAGCAGGGAGAACGGATCTCAGATACGGTAAGTATGCTTTTTAGCAGCAGAGCCCATTTTATTGAGACTATGATGTTGGGTTGTCCGGTGAATGGGAGTACAGTTCTTCTTCATATGGATATATTTCGTGCTGTAGGAACGTTCGATGAAATGTTGTTATATACTCAAGACTATGATTTATGGCTGCGTATTTTACCGCATTTTAGCTGGTCTTATATTGAGTATCCGCAGCTTGATTATCGAGTGCATCAAGAGATGGGCTCAGTGATTTATAGTGAGGCGCAGAAAAGAGAGATAGAACTGGTACAAGCAAAACATCATGGGGTTCTATCGCATCTGCTGCTAAAGGAGAGAGGGGAATGAAATTAATATTTCCTGTTCTAACTCTATCTAGGGGCGGAGCACAACGGATGCTGGCAGAACTGGCTAATCGTCTGTCAGAGATCGGTCATGAAATTACGATCCTCTTGCCCAGCGATGGTGTCGTTGAATACGAGATAAATTGTGAATTGCGTTATGCGGCAGATGGTGATTTGTCGGCCAGCGATTTTCCAGTGGGGGACGTGATTGTCTCCAACTTTTATACCACAGTCGAGGTATCGCAGCAGGCAAGTAATGAGGGAAAAGGGATTCATATTCGTTTAGCGCTTTGCTACGAGCCCACTTTTTTACCTGACAATAGCCGTTCTTTTGCATCCTATAGTTTAACCAGCAATCTGCTTGTACTATCCCGTTGGCAGCAAGAAATCGTCCAGATGAATCATGGGATTAAGGGGACAATCGTGCCCATTGGTGTGAATCCTGTTTTTAGAAATTTGAACATTCGTGAACCTGAAAATAAGCTTGTAGTTTCCGCGGTTATGCGAAAGCCAGAGGGTGGATTCTCAGGCCATCGTGAACAAGACTATTTGCTTGAACAGTTAAATCGGGTCAGAAGACTTCATCCAGAAGTTGAACTTTATTTGATCATTCCTCCTGGTGAATTTGCTGAGTCGACTACCCTGCAAACTTTATTAGCGGACGAACGATATCATATAAGGACTCCTGCAAATGATACTGAGCTTTGTTACCATTATAGTGAGAGCGATATTTTTGTAAGCTCAAGTACGTATGATACGGGATCGTTACCAGGCATCGAGGCTATGCGTTGTGGAGCAGCACTCGTTACTGTTTACTCCGGTGGGAATATGGAATATGGCAAGCATGGCCATAACTGCTTAATGTCCTACCGGTTTGAGAATCGGCTCGCGGATGATATCATAACCTTAATTAAAGACCCGGATTTACGCCAGCGGCTGGCTCGTAAGGGGGAGCAGGATTCACAGCATTTCACTTGGGAAAAAAGCACACAATTGTTTCAGAATGCACTGTTTGAGATCGTAGCGAGGAACTCTTAATAATATGTCCTTAAAATATAAAAAACCTTCAATACCACGTGAGAAGTGGCTTGAAGGTTTTTTTGCATGATATCGGTTAGAAGATGGCATAGGAATTCATCATTTCACGAAAAGATTGCGCATACTTCTCGGTTCCGAAGCGTGAGACCATATATCCTCTTCCTTGCTGGCGGAGACCCTCTCGCAGAGGAATATTGTTCATAAGCTCCAGTCCTTCGTTGACGGCAGTTGGAATATTGCCAAGCGGGTAAAATTTACCCGTGACATTATGAACAATAAAGGATCTGACACCATCGGAATCTGTACTAAGTACTGGACAAGTGCAGCAAATCGCTTCGGCAACAGCATATCCAAATCCTTCTGTAATGGAGGTAGCTAACAGGAATCCACCCGAATTAGCGATCGAGGAATAATAAATGGGCATTACATGATTAGGAATATTGGTAAAAGTACTTAGACGATCATTCAGCCCTAGGGCGTGTAGCTCCTCCTGAAAGGATTGTTTCTGATCCTCTGCGGCTAAATTAGGATCATGGAACATCCACAAATGAATATCTGGTTTATAAAGGCGAATTTCATGGGCGATTCTCAAATATTCCCGCCAATTTTTATTGCTCTCTAGCCGGCCTACCCAAGCGATAACCGGATTAGCGGGAGGTTCAGCAGGGATATGCTGAAAGGACTGGACATCAACAATATTCGGAATTACATAACGATGCAGCCAGGGACAGATTTCAATAAACAGCTCCAATAAATGATCGGTTGGCGGGATTAGTACTGCATTACAATAAGAACGTAAATAAGGGACGGCATCTCTGATCAGAGTTTCCGCATGACTGCGTTTTCCAAGGCCTTGAGATTCGTATATCATAATACCGCGGTAACCAAGTTCACGCAGACGTTTCAGTAATAAATAATCAGATGTAACAATAATGGCATCGTAATTATGGGTCTCCAGCAAATTTTTAATTTCTTCATCTGAAGATGAGACAAATACCGGAAAATTGGTCGTATTCTGGCCTGAACCCGGCATTAGATATAAAACATGGCATTCGATTCCACTTCGCTGGAGACTTTCACATCGCAGCTTATTTAATGTCTCCACCCCGCCACTCGGTACATAAAACGTAAATAGAACTTTCATGCACAAGCCTCCTGACTTTTGCGGAGTAATACCGACTTGTTGAGATATGGCTTACTGTTTATAAGATACGCCGATCTGCACTCGCGGGTGACGGTCAAAGCGGCATAGTTCCAAATCCTTTCAGGATAGCTTGTTCTTCAGAAGGTCATCCTAACGATCGTACACTGCACACATACAACATTAGAGATGGAGGATGAATTCATGTTGCGATCCAAGATCAGTATGTCAGTCTCAGCTGCATTGCTTCTCGGCTTGGTGAGTATTACAGGGTGTGGAACCAATACGGCAGAAAAATCGAATGTGCAAACCAATAGTGTCCGGGGAGTAAATGATGGGCGTATTGGTGTGAATTCCGTACGCGGTGGCACGCATAACATCACTAAGATGGAAGTTAGTCAGGAGCTTGCAGACCGGATTGCTGCAATGCCTGAAGTCCGCTCAGCGAATGTAATGCTTGCAGGAAAAAGCGCGTATGTAGCAGTAACTTTAAATGATGCAACTGCTGGCCTGCGTGCCAAAGGGACTCCATCGTATCGGGCAAAATCCTCAACCACTCCTCACAATTACGGCCCGACTGGCGTAATGTCTGGTACAGGAAGAGTGAAAATTGGCCGTGATGGAATGAATGATACTGGAGCCGTAACCAATGGTATGAACGGAGCCTTAAAAGGTACTGTAAATACAGTTCCTGGTACAACAAGTACTGGACCGGCAACCAGAAATGGAATCAATGGCATGGGGAATTTGGGAGCGGATATGTTGGGAACAGGAACAGGTACAGGTACTATGGGAACAGGTACGACAAGAAACCATACTTATAATAATGGTCCTCTTCTGAACAGCAATGGCTCGAAACATGATGTAGATATGGGGATGGGAAAAGGTATGGGAACTGGAATGGGAATGGGCATGCGCAGTACCACTCCTAGTACCCATGATACGAATTACAGAAGTAATTCGACGCATATGTACAACACCAATAGCACGAATAACACAAATAACACCATAAATACAAGAGAAACAGAAACAGTTACCAAAGCAATTAAAGATAAAATTGCTGCAGAAGTTAAAAAACATGATGCGAGAATTAAGGATGTATACGTATCAGCAAATCCTGACTTCGTGGAACGCGCCAATGTTTATGCTGAAGAGGCTCGTGCCGGTCATCCGATAAAAGGATTTGTGGATGAATTCCGTACCATGGTTGAACGAATTTTCCCAACACGTAATTATTAATGATTTTGTGATCTAAATAAAAAAGCAACAATCTCACCATCTGGAGAGAATTGTTGCTTTTTTGTTTGGAGCTAATTTTATTAAGTGGTGATTGGACGTCCGCCGATCCATACGCCGCGAATATTAAATTCAGCATCAAGGCGTAGGATATCGCCGCGTTTTCCAGCCTCCAAGGAGCCAATGCTTCGTTCCATTCCAATGGACGCCGCTGGCGTAAGGCTTGCAGCGCGGGAGGCCTCTTCCAAGGTGAGTCCTACCTCTTGGATCAGATAACGGAAGCCGCGAATCATCGTTAGTGTGCTTCCAGCTAGAGCAGCGGGATTATCTTTAAGGGTAGCGATGCCATCTTGAACGAGTACAGGTAAATCACCGATTGTATATTCACCATCACTAAGTCCAGTTGCAGACATGGCATCAGTAATCAGTAATAAATTGTTCTCTTTCTTGAGACGGGTCAATATAGAAATGGCTGCGGGATGAACATGAATCCCGTCGGCTATAATCTCTGCGCGAATGCGCTTATCGAACAAAATAGCTCCAGCCGCTCCAGGCTTACGGTGATGTAGGGGTGTCATCGCATTGAACATATGCACAGCTTGGTTAAGTCCAGCATCTGCTGCGGCAATAACCTCTTCAAAGGAGGCATCCGTATGCCCGAGCGCTGCAGTTATACCGTGCTTGCGCAGCCAGAGAATAGCTTCGAGGGCACCTTCACGTTCCGGAGCAAGCGTGACTTGCCGGATCATTCCTGGATAATCGTTCTCCCATTGTGCTAGCCACTCAATATTGGCAGGAACAATATGCTCTGGATTTTGTGCGCCGGACCATTTAGGGCTGATGAAGGGTCCTTCCAAATGCATGCCTGCGATTTGTGTGTAAGGCATTTCAGCAGCGCGATAAGCGCTGACTTCGGAGAATACTTGGTCAATAGCAGACTTGGAAGCGGTCATGGTTGTAGCCAGCATTGTTGTTGTTCCTTGGGAACAATGGAACTTAGTGATGGCATTCAGCGATTCAGTATCACTGTACATAAAGTCGTGGCCAGCTCCACCATGAACATGTACATCTACAAATCCGGGGATCAGAAGATCCGTTGCTTGACCACTGGCAGGCCAATGCGCGTAACGCTCTGGAAGCCAAGCCGCATCGCCAGCATAGTGGATCTGCTCTCCAGATACGGCAATCACACCGTGCTCAATTAAACCTTGGGGAGTCAGTACCTTACCGAACAGCAACTGTTCTAGTTCTTTATTTATTTCAGCCATTTGCCTGCTCCTTCATCTACGAGAACGATTACATTTGGATGGCTCTGCAGCAAAGATGCAGGGCATTGGGTTGTAATCGGGCCTTCAACAGCATTGCGGATGGCTTCAGCTTTGCCGGCACCACGAACTAATAAGAGGATTTGGCGTGCTTTTAGGATGCCTCCAATGCCCATTGTGATCGCTTGCCGAGGGACCTCATCCAAACTGTCAAAGAATCTAGCATTTGCTTCCCGGGTATCTTCAAGCAGGTCGACGACATGGGTTTTGCTGCTGAGGTTAGCATCGGGTTCGTTGAATCCAATGTGGCCGTTGCTGCCAATACCGAGAATCTGCAAGTCAACGGGTCCGTTTTCTTCCAGCATTTTATCGTATGCAAGGCATTCTGCTTCCATATCCGCTGCGTTTCCGTTAGGGATATGTGTCTGTCCTGGATCAATATCTATATGGTTAAATAATTGCTCGTTCATGAAACTGCGATAGCTCTGTGGATGGTCGACAGGCAAGCCGATATACTCATCCAGATTAAAGGAAGTTGCTTTAGAGAAACTCACAAGTCCTTTTTGGTGCATTTCAACCAATTTGGCATAAACCCCAACTGGGGAGCTTCCGGTCGCAAGACCGAGCACGGCTTTAGGATTGCTTTGCAGCAGGCTGGCAATAAGATTCGCACCCGTTTGTACGAAATCTTCATCACTATGGAACTTTAGAATATTCATTAGGATTGTCCTCCTCGTTTGTTTCGGTATTGTTGGACATTGAGATAAGATTGCTCCAGTCTAGGAATAAAATCCCCAAAACGGGTGCTGACCATTCCAGTGAACAAAATATCAATGATGTGAAGCTGAGCTATGCGTGAGGCCATGTCTCCCCGGCGCATGCCTTTCTCCAAAGATGAGGAGAATAGGGGGATATCCGCCAGAGTAGCCAAGGTGCTGCTGCCATAAGAGGTTAGTGCGATAGTGCTTGCTCCGCTAGCCTTCGCACACATCAAGGCATCAATGGTCTCGGGAGTCTCTCCCGAATAGGATACTGCAAATACGACATCACCTTTGGTGAGTGATGAAGCAGAGGTAATCTGCATATGGGAATCAGCAAAAGCAGTACAATTTACGCCTATGCGGATCAGCTTCTGATAGAAATCCTGAGCGACAATGGAAGAGGTCGCCATCCCGTATAGATCAACGCGGCGTGCTTGGCACAATAAATGAACTGCTACCTGCAATCGCTCCAGATCTAACAGTGAGGTAGTATCCCGGATGGAGGTCAGATGGTTCGTCTGCATCGCTTCCACAATCACGGAGAGTGGGTTGCCGGCTACAATATCTTGATAAGAAGAGCCACCATCCTGCGGCGCGGCATCACTATGAGCAATTTCTGCTGCCAGCTTCACCTTGAAATCCGGAAAGCCTTTAAAATGAAGCACCTTACAGAAACGTGTGATCGTTGCCGGGCTTATTCCGCATTGTTCTGCTAATTCTGTAATGCCCATATGAACGATTTCGCCTGGTGAGGAGAGAATTCGTTCAGCCAGCTTTCGTTCCATTTGAGAGAGCTTGGCCTTCTCATGCTCGAGTGCATGCAGTATTGGGGACATCCATTCATCCACCTCGTTTCAATGGGGTATTGAAATTATTTTTATGATTATTAACTAAATGCAGAAAATTATTTTCATATTTAGGATAAAACAAATTCCATTCGGAAGCAAGGGATAAAAATGAATACTAAAGGGGAATATGCAAAAATAAAAAACGGTCTACTCGCAGAAGGCTGCAAAGTGGACCGTTAAAATGATGTAATTACTGAGATATAAGATGAAAAGGATACTATACTATACTGTATTGCGTTCTATAATACGGTACTCAAGCTTGCGGTGAACGGGTTGTCCATCATTTCGCTGGATCTGATCATAGATAATCCGAAAAGCGGATATGCCCATTTCAGTTAACTGATTATCTACTGTGGTCAGACCTAACGTTCGGCCGATAGGCTGATCATCAAATCCGATGACGGCCAGATCCTCAGGAATGCGGATGCCCTTTTTCCAAGCTTCGATGATTAAACCAGCCGCTATATGATCGCCTGCTGAAATAATCAGGGCATCAGGACGATTCTTCATCTGCAGCAGTTGGTGAAGTACGCGGGCACCGTCCTCTTCGGTCAGACAGTTATAGATCATCCATTCATCATTGTAAGGCTGATCTGTAGCTTCTAGAAAGTCTCTAAAGGCAATTTGTCGGATAGAGCTGCTGCTGCCGTGTGGTCTTCCTTCACAGTAGCCAATATGGCGGTAACCTTTATCATTCAAATATTGAAGGCCGCTGCGAAAAGCAGAATAATGCTCAATATATACAGAAGAAAATTGGCGTTCTCCCCTATCCTGACATACCACAATAGGACCATAAGCTGTATATTCTTCAATAGCTTCTGAGCTCATTGTTGAAGAGACCATAACTACACCGTCAATTTCTTTGTTCCGCAGCATCTCAAGCACCTTAATTTCTTCTTCCGTACGATAATCGGTTTGGCAGAGAACGAGCCGGTATTGAGCCAGCAGTGCTTCTTGAGCCAAGCCTGCAATAATGACTGAGAAATAAAATAAGTTGGTATACGGAATAATAACAGCTATAGCTTGAGTCCGCCCAGTGATCAGATGCACGGCGTTCATATTACGCGTGTAGTTTAATTTCTCAATAGTATTTAGGACTGCGGTTCGTTTGACTTCACTTACATAAGGGTGATTATTGAGCACCCGCGAGACTGTTGTCACGGAAACACCAGCCATACGGGCAATTTCTTTAATATTAGCCATTAGAGTACAAACAGCCTCCCTTGGGTGCTTGTGTATAGTCATTTTATTTTATCATATTGTCCGCAAATTACCTCCCAAATAAAAAGCTTGCTATGGAATCCATTTCATAAATTAGACTGTAAATGCAAGAGATTACCGGACTAAACCGGCGTAACCACAAGGGCGTGACGGACCGGTATATCTATTGTATTAATAAAACTAAGCTGTTCGTGAAGCCTTTGGCGATCTGTTCCGAAACAGCTCCCACACAATAAACAACAGGACAAGCAGCTGTGGAAGCAAGGTTTCCCAAGTGGGATACATGCCAAGCCAGTTAATTGAAGGCAAGCCCTCTTGTACATGTGCAGGAAGTTTGCCGGCAACCTGAAGCGAGTGAATGCTCTCCCCAAGAAAGCGGAATACTAGGTAATAAATCAGAATTGTAGCTGTACGGAAGAAGGCGGCAATCGGTAATTTTGCACTCAAGGCAATAATTGCATAACCTACAATACCAAGAATAATCAGAGCACATCCAATCCCAAGCAGTAATTGAGACAGCTTGATGGATGGAGCCATGCCCACATAAAAAATTGTAGTTTCTGCACCTTCACGTAAAATAGCAAGCGCTGCAACGGAGGACAGTGACCAAAGGTTTCCTTTGGCCAGCGCGCCATCAACTTGCCTACCCACGTAGTTGTTCCAATTTGCAGTGTTTGATTTGCTATGTAACCAGCGTCCGATTGTGAGCATCATAACTACTGCGACAAGACCAGTAATTCCTTCAATCATCTCCCGTGCTCCCCCGGAAGCTGCCCGAGAAATGGTATAAGTGAGCACAACAGCCAATCCGATACTTGCGATGAGGCCGACAGCTGCACCGGACCAGATCCATTTTTGCGCTTTGGCGTTCCCATCACGTTTCAGGTAAGCAAGAAGAGCTGACAAGACGAGAATAGCCTCAAGCCCTTCGCGCAAGAGAATCAAAGCGGCATCCCAAGCATTATAAGTGGTTTCACCAGCCAAAGGCGTTAGTTCGCTAAGCATATTGTTCATGATGGTTAAAGCTTGATCCAGTTTAGGCGGATTTGAGAGCAGGTAACCTGTGACAGCCGCACTCTCATTTTCGATATTGTTGTAGACTGTTGGTGAGGCGATCTGGACTTGCCCTTCGGCAGAAGGCCAGGCTATGATGAATTGCTCCATGATGTTAGCGGCCTCTGTGCTGTTATTGTCTTTGGCAGCGGAGGATGCTTTGTTCAGGTAGCTGATTAATCCCTCTATAGAAGCTGGTTCACTGGAAGTATCCCCAGCGTCAATGGTTTTGCCTTCACTGTAATCAGCCAGCAGTTGATACAGAGCTTCTGCTTCCGATTTCGCCGATGCCTCGCGAAGCGGTTCAGCCTGCAGCGCAATCCGCAGCAGGCTTATTCGCGTCTCCAGCAGGCTGTAGACGGCGGAATCGTCCGCCCGGATGTTGCGCTCCGCCGGCTTCCATCCGCTGACGATGTCGCGGTACGCTGCCGCTGCCGCGCTCCAGTCGGCGCTGCGCGCCGCATCCCGCGTGCGTTCCGCCGCGGGCAAAAGCTTCGCCGCCGTCTCGCGTCCGGCGGCTCCAGTGTCACCGCCGACCGTGCCGGAGGCGGCGGTGACGTACGCGTCCACGCTTCTCGCGAGCGTGGACAGTGCGGTTTTGGCGGGCTCGCCGCCGCCCGCCGCAAGGGCTTTCGCCGCGTCTGCAAGCGCGGCGTCAACGGCAGCAGCCGGACCGGCGAGTGCCGGGTCCGGCGTGCCTGTGTTCGCGGTGCGCCACAGCGCAGCGAACACTTCTACATCGGCCGCGGCCGCGTCCCAGCGGCTCTGGCCGGCTTCGACGAGCGCGCTGCCGACCGGCGGCAGGAGCTCGTCGACCGTGCCATCGCCCTCCGCCCCCGCGGGGTTGGAGAGCAAAAGCATACACAAAAAGCCAAACAGAATCAGCAAGGCAACCTTTGGCATTTGCCGTTTAGGATGCGTAAGAGATAACATCGGGATAATCCCCCTTCAATAATGGACAGCCATAAATTTAGCTTAGTAGTGATTCCCCGATAAAGCCGCCACTGCGGACACCGGTGAAGCAGGCAAATACCGCGCTGCCGGTGTGAGTCATATATTCGTTCAGGAGATCAGTCTTAGAGAGGCGCTGCTGAATGGCAACGAATTGTTTCATTAAATCACGTTGAAAGCTAATGAATAACAAACCTGCATCAAGCTGGCCCGTGGTGACGTCCAAACCGCTGGAAAAAGAGTAGGAGCGGCGCAGCATTTTGACTGTACCGTCACCATGCGCCAATGCGGAATGTGAATTCACCGGAATGACAGGTTTCCCGGAAGCGTCCGCAGCTGAAAGATCCAGATCATCGAATTCATCCTTAGCTCCGAGTGGAGCTCCGGTGTGACGATAACGCCCGAAGGTAGCCTCCTGATCACTTAGCGACGACCGATCCCAGACTTCAATACGCAGACGTACCCGGCGTACCGCCATATAAGTGCCGCCGCTCATCCAAGAAGGACCGTCACTGCTGCTGTTCCAGACCACTTTGTTCATTTCAGCGTTATCGGTTGTATCGGGATTGCCCGTGCCGTCTTTGAAACCCAAAAGATTGCGTGGCGTAGCCCCCTTGGGATCCGCTGCTCCAGTGCGTTGAAAACCTTCCTGTGTCCAGCGCAGTACAGCAGTCCCCCGGGCGATACGCGCCAGATTACGGATCGCATGGAATGCGACCTGCAGATCATCCGCACAGGCTTGCACACAAATATCCCCGCCACACCATTTCGGATCAAGATTGTCACCCGCAAATGCCGGAAGATCGGTCAATAGGGCTGGGCGTTTCGAAGCTAAGCCGAATCTTTCATCAAAAAAGGAAGGACCAACACCAAAGGTCAGCGTACACCGTGCAGGGTTTAGCCCGTCCGCTTCCCCGGTGTCTGAGGGTGGAAGATTGGGGTTGTCATTTACGTCACCAATAAGCTCGCCAGTAGTAAGAGCGGCAGCGGCAGTGGTCCATGCTTGCATTATTTTTTTCACATCGGCCAGTTTGGTTGTGGTGAAATCAAAGGCAGCAAAATAAATAAAGTTCTGTGCAGGTGTCAAAATCCCCGCCTGATGGCTCCCATAAAAAGGAATGGAACTGGAATCACCTTCTGCGGATTTCGTTGGCTCAGCTACAGCATTACGCGCAGCCATAATTCCACCGACACCTCCGCCCCCTAACAAAAGACCAAGGCCAGTGGCGCCAGTAAGCCGCAGCATATCGCGGCGGCTTACTTTTTTACCAAATATAGGCTCATTCTTCGATTGATCATTAAGAGGGGGACTTTCAGGACTACCTGTTACTCCAGTGAACTTGTTATGTTTATTCATGAGGGTCACACTCCTAGAATAGTTCCCATATTGGACAATGGCTCAGCCAAGGCGTCCAAATTCTGACTCAGTTTACGTACTTCATCTTCTTTCAGCTCTTCATAGGAAACATATCCATCTCCAGATTTGAAAGGGGCAAGCTCAGCTTGCAAGGCAGCGAATCGCTCACCAATGGTTTTTTCAAGATCGGCATCTTTTTTTGCTAATTCTGGTTTTAACAGCTCGTATATCTTTTGCGCACCCTCAACGTTTGCGACGAAATCATACAGGTCTGTGTGCGAGTAACGTTCTTCCTCTCCGGTTACTTTTGAGGAGGAGACCTCGTTTAAAAGCTCAACAGCACCAGTTACGAGCAGATTCGCGTCGATCTCAACGGTCTCCACTTTCGCACGCAGCAGCTGTGCATCCTTCAGCAATTGGTCAGCAACTTCTGTCATGTCTTTAGTTGTATTATCCTGCCAGAGTGCTTTCTCAAGCTTGTGGAAACCGCGCCAATCTGCCGCATCTACATCATTTTCCCGGGCATCGATGTTTGGGTCCAAGTCACCAAGTGCTTCTGCAATAGGCTCAATCCGTTCGTAGTACATGCGGGCAGGAGCGTAGAGCGCCTTAGCCTCATCAATCTTGTCCTCTTTTATAGCGTTGGTGAAACTCTCTGTTTGCTTTACAAATTCATCACATTGCTGGATGACGTATGTGCGATATTGATCTATAGCTGACGTGAAGTCAGCGGTGGCAGTCTCCGGTGTGTTGGTAGCCGCTGCAGTCGTCGGTGGGTTGGTGGCTGTAGTGCTGTTGGCAGCAGTATTTGTAGAGTTGTTGTTATTGGCACATCCAGTGAACAGTATGGAGGCCGCAAGTAGACTTGCAGGCACAGCATAAGTAAATTTCATTAAAAAAACACCCCTTTTTTTATATCTAAATGATAATCGTTATCAATTATGCTGGACTTATCATAAGTCCGTATACAATTACTGTCAATATAAAAATGTGATGTATCTCATTGTAATAATTGCACGACAAAAAACTCCCAGGGTTGGGAGTATAGTTTGTAGCAATGTATCCGATTACAATTGAAAAAGCAGAATAGTAACCGCCCTCGCGAACTTTTGCGCATACGCAGTAACTAAAGGACCCAGATGACACTAAATGCAGCATTATTTGATATTTGAGTCGCTATCGGACCGCATAGTCGCTATTGGTTTGAAAAGCACCGAATATGAGCCTGTTTCTAAGGAATAGCGTCACTGGAGTCCGAAACTTCGCTCAAAAGGCGATAAATTTGTTAATAACGCCATCTGGGTCCGAAAGCCTCAGTAGGGGCGGTGAATACACTATTGAAGCGGGTAGCCGACCTGGCGAACCATTGCGTGCACGCAGTAGTAACCGCCCCAGCAAACTTTTGCGCATACGCAGTAACTAAAGGACTCAGATGACACTAAATGCAGCATTATTCGATATTTGAGTCGCTATCGGACCGCATAGTCGCTATTGGCTTGAAAAGTACCGAATATGAGCCTGTTTCTAAGGAATAGCGTCACTGGAGTCCGAAACTTCGCTCAAAAGGCGATAAATTTGTTAATAAAGCCATCTGGGTCCGAAAGCCTCAGTAGGGGCGGTGAATACACTATTGAAGTGGGCAGCCGACCCGGCGAACCATTGTGCGCACGCAGCAGTAACCGACCTAGCGAACCAGTGTGTGTATGCAGCAGTAAAGCCCCAGCGAATCTTTGCGCGTACGCAGTAGTAACGGCCCCAGCGAACTTTTGCGCATAAGCAGTAACTAAAGGACCCAGATGACACTAAATGCAGTATTATGCGATATTTGAGTCGCTATCGGACCGCATAGTCGCTATTGGTTTGAAAAGTACCCTATATGAGCCTGTTTCTAAGGAATAGCGTCACTGGAGTCCGAAACTTCGCTCAAAAGGCGATAAATTTGTTAATAACGCCATCTGGGTCCGAAAGCCTCAGTTGGGGCTGGTGAATACACTATTGGAGCGGGCAGCCAACGGCCTACAAACATAAAGCAGCGATTCCCATTAATGGCGAATCGCTGCTTTATGTAGTTTACGATGTTTAAATGAAGGGAACCGTCTCATTTATAGTTAATTAAGCTGTTAATGTGACAGCTCCATTCTTTAAAGGTTTGATCTGCTTAAGAATAAGATCAAGGCGTCATCCGCTTTTTATCGTTCATTATGGGATTCATGATCTGCAGAGGGTTGGTTTTCGAACACTTCTGCAGCTTCCTCTGCAGAAAATTCAGGTTCGAATTTACCTACGAGTGGTAATTTGTTTAATTTCGTTGTTTGTACTTCTGCTTTGGTAGGTTGATTGTTTTTTGAATGGCTCATACATACACCTCCTTTAATAAGGAACAACAAACCGTAGTTTGCCCTGAAAAAAGATGTTCTTATTCATGAAAATTTCAGACTTTTGCATTTGAATGAACTAAGCCCATTTTATAATTGTGACAGCACCATTAACATCAACAATACATAATATGTTTTGACTGTATCCCTTTACCTTGTTATACCAAACAAACCCAGGGCAAGGAGGGGTGACACCATTGAAGGGGAACGAACACCACAGCAAATTTCTGTTGACTCATCGTGAGCGCGAAGTTTTTGAGCTTCTCGTGCAGGACAAAACGACTCGTGATATCGCTGGCTTATTATTTATCAGCGAAAAAACAGTTCGAAACCACATTTCCAATGTAATGCAAAAACTAAACGTTAAAGGCCGTTCACAAGCGGTTGTCGAGCTGATCAAGCTTGGGGAGCTGAAAATATAGCTGGCCATGTCTTCGGAAGTGACGCGTTTAAGCCTTCTTTTGCCCTTCGGGGCAAAGGGAGGTTTTTTGTTTACTCACAAAAACAACTGAAGAGTGAGTTAGATCACCGTATGATTTTTATGACATGATAAATTAGAGCTATTAAGGTAGTTCAGGAGGATCTGTTATGACCAGATATGAACAACAAAGAAATTTTCTGAAATCCAATTTTCATGAATTCAAACATATCAAAACAGATAAGATCAAGGGAATTGCACAACCGCCAATTGTTAAGCCATTTGATTCAGATTCACTAATTATTGATTTGCCCAAGGTCAGCAAAGACGTTGTGAGTAAAGATAATATTTTTGATTGTATAGATCAAAGAAGAAGTACACGGTTCTATTCTGAGGATACTGTTAGTCTGGAGGAGTTATCCTATTTATTATGGGCTACCCAAGGGATTAGCGGCATGAATAAGAACGGACTTACGCTGCGGACTGTACCCTGCAGTGGGGCGACGCACACCTTTGAAACCTATTTAATGATTATGCGTGTAGAGGGTATTGGGCAAGGGATCTATAGATACCTGCCTGTGGAACATAAGCTCTTATTTATGTTTGAATTAGATCAACTTGAACAAAAGATTGATGCTATTACTTTGGATCAGCCCTTTGTCCCTAACTTTGCCAAAAAGGCTTCTGTATTGTTTGCCTGGAGTACCACACCCTACCGCTCCGAATGGAAGTATGATATTTCTGCTCACAAAAAAATCCTCATCGATGTTGGACATGTCTGCCAGAACCTTTATTTAGCCAGCGAATCCATCGGTGCAGGTGCTTGCGCAATTGGAATCTATGATCAAAAGTTGATAGATGAGATTTTAGAATTAGACGGCGATGAAGAGTTTGTTATCTATCTTGGGGCAGTTGGGAAGAAACGAGAGTAGCTATGAAGGCTAGATACGGCTTCGGAAGTGAGACATATAAGCCTTTTTCACCCTTCGGGGTGGGAAAGGTTTTTTTGATTATAATCCAGTGTATTTGCCCAACTGCTCAGTCTGAACGAAGAGGAAATCGTAATGTTTAATTGATAATCATTCTCATTGCATATATAATTAACCCAAAGTAAGAGGAAGCAGGGATGTGCATGGAGCGAAGCAATGGACTGAAAGAAGCAGAAACGATTGATGCCCATAAGACGCTTACATGTGAAGGGGTGGATTATAATTATCGTTTTGATGGGGCTCATTTTGAGATTAAACCTCCAGTCGAAATAGGGGAAGGCAGTTGCCGCAGCCTGCTTAGCCATGGGTATATCCAGATGACAGATTTTAATCTCTGTTTTAATCGGGATATCGAAGCGAAGGGCAATTTTAGCACTCCGCGTACAGAGCTGGCATTCTGCATGGGGCATGGCATTGAGTGGGGGACCTCGCTGAAATCGGACTATTTTGTTATAGATACAGGAGAAATTGCGCTGTTTCATGGCGGAGTAAGAAGTGAAAACTGCACATACCTGAGTGGAGCGGGGTACCGATTCATCAGCATAGATATGAGCCCTGCACAATTTGAGCGGATGACCAGTGGTCTGACTGAGGATACACGGCTTCGCATCGGAGCTGGTGCGGGTTTGTTTTTTGGAAAAAATAACATCACACCATCCATCCGCTTCATTCTATCGCAGATTGCGGATTGTTCCTATAGCCATGGCATGCGTGAACTTTATCTGGAGGGCAAAATGCTGGAGCTTATGGCGGTCTATCTCAATGAATCTTTATATGAAGCAGACCGGATTCCACGCTCGGTCAAGCTGTCCAGAGAGGATATGGAGAGCCTGCGGCTCGCTAAGGAGATTTTACAGCGTGATTATTTGCACCCGCCGACGCTTGCAGGCCTTTCTCGCATTATATGCCTCAATGAGTTCAAGCTGAAAAAGGGCTTTAAGGAAATGTTTGGTTATACCGTGCATGCCTACGTTATCGAACAACGGATGCAGAGAGCGCAGCAGCTGCTGGAACAAGGGAGTATGACTGTAAGTGAAGCAGCCTCCAGAGTTGGATACGGTAATGTGAGTCATTTCTCGGCAGCCTTCCGCAAAAAGTTCGGTGTGCGTCCAGGAGAATATCTGATCAGCGGCAGGCAGCGCCTCTTCGGTATTAAGTTGTAAGTCCGTATCCTGCACAGATGCTCCTGATTTGGTTAATTATAATCCCTTAAACGGTAGCAATCGTGAACAACGTTCCTATACACTAGTGCACAGAGAATCATTCTCAGTGCACTTTTTTTGCGCGTAATTACCAAGAGTGGGGGAACGGCTGTGAGTAAAACCAAAATCGGCATGCCAAGGCTGCTGGAGATCGCCGGAGAGAAGCGAGGTTTGCTGCTCTTGTCCGGAATATTGTCATCTGTCAGCGCCGTATTAATGCTGATTCCGTTTTTGTCTGTTTATTTCATTTTGGCAGAGCTGCTGCGCCATGCTTCATCGCCTGGACAGGTCGACGGTGCGTATATGATCCGCTGGGGGTGGATTGCACTTGGAGGGTTAATCGGAGGGCTGGTGACTTCGTATTGTGGTATTATGTGCTCGCATATTGCGGCTTTTCGTATTCAATATAATTTGCGTGTGCGAATGACCGAGCATTTGGGCAGATTGCCGCTCGGTTTCCTGAACGGGACTTCAACAGGCGTGGTCAAGAAGACGCTAGAGCAGAATGTCGACAAGGTGGAAAATTTCGTAGCGCATCAGCTTCCCGATTTAGTCAGCGTGCTGGCTTCTACAGTGCTGATGATCGTGGCGATGTTTTGGCTTAGTCCGCCGTTGGCGGTAGCTTGCCTGCTGCCGATAATTATAGGATTAGGTGTGCAGTCAGCGCTTATGATGAGCAGCAGTGGCAAGGCCAGTGTGAAGCAGTATCATGATTCGTTGGAGCAGATCAATACTTCGGCGGTGCAGTATGTACGGGGGATGCCCGCGGTTAAGGTGTTCGGGCAGACGGTGCATTCTTTCAGAAAGTTTTACAGTGATATGACCAGCTACCGCGATTATTGTCTGGAGTATACGGACCGTTATCAAACAGGTTATATCTTATTCAAAACATTGCTTGCGTCACCGTTTACCTTTATTTTGCCGGTGGGCGTCTTCATGCTAAGCGGTCGGCCGGATTCCATGTCCTTTGCGCTTGTGCTGTTGTTCTTTCTGATTATGGCACCCGGCGTTTCATCTCCGCTCTACAAGCTACTTCTGCTGGCTTCAAGCACTCGGGATATTGGCGAAGGCGTGGAGCGGATGGACCGTCTCTTGGCACAGCAGCCTGTACCGGAAATAGCAGAACCGCTATCTCCGCATACTTTTGACGTTGAATTTGTCGATGTAACCTTCTCCTACAGTGAAGATGCAGGGACTGCAGCGGCGCTCAGCGAAGTCTCATTCCGTGCGGAACAAGGGAAGGTTACAGCACTGGTAGGCCCGTCAGGTTCGGGAAAATCGACGGTGGCCAGCTTGGTGCCGCGGTTCTGGGACCCGCAAGTGGGTGCGATCCGCATCGGTGGAGTCGATATTCGCCATATGGCAATCCATGAATTAATGAATACAGTTGCTTTTGTATTTCAGGAAACCTTCCTGTTCTATGACACTTTGTATGAGAATATTGCTGTCGGCAAACCGGGAGCGACTTTGGAGGAAGTCCAGGCTGCAGCCAGAGCGGCACAATGCGACGAGTTCATTACTCGGCTCCCGCAGGGATACGATACGTTAATTGGTGAGGGCGGTGTCTATCTCTCGGGTGGTGAGGAGCAGCGCATTGCGGTAGCTCGGGCTATTCTCAAAAATGCACCAGTGCTCGTGCTCGACGAAGCGACCGCTTTTGCCGACCCGGAAAATGAGTTTCATATGCAGTTAGCACTTACGGAGCTTATGCGCGGCAAGACGGTTATTGTCATTGCTCACCGACTCTCCTCTATACGTGAAGCTGCACAAATTCTGGTGCTGCGGGATGGAGAAATCGTGGAACGTGGAGAGCACGCAGGTTTGATTGAGGCGGACGGGCTTTACGCAAAAATGTGGCATGCCTACACTGACGCCGGAGATTGGCATATGGAAAAAGGAGGGGATCAGCTATGAAGGTATTGCATAATATTACTGCCGGTAAACCGCAGCAGTTGCTGAAGCCTGTGCTTTTTTCCTTGTTGGCTAATCTAGTTAGTGTGCTTCCGTTCGCGCTTGTAATTGAGGCGGTGCGGTTGATTTTTGCTCCTTATATTACTGTAGGCGCAGAACTTCAGACAGAACGCCTTTGGTGGATCTGCGCAGGGCTTGTCGCCGTCATGGTGCTGATGTTCCTGAGTGAGATTCCCGCCTATCGCACCGCTTACCGCGGGGCATACAATGTTGCTGCACAGGGACGTGCGGAATTAGCAGAACATCTGCGGAAGCTTCCGCTGGGTTACCTGACTCGCCGGGACCCAGGTGATTTAGCCAATATGATGATGGGCGATTTCACGCTCGTTGAGACGGGCATATCACATCTGCTGCCACAGCTTGCGGGGGCTTTTGTCCTGCCGATATTTGCACTTGCTGGTTTACTGTTTTTGGACTGGCGGATGGCGATTTCCATGTTCGTAGCGCTGCCGGTTGCTCTCCTGATCATGTATATATCGGGCAAGCTGCGGCGGAGACTCGGAGCGGATCATATGAAGGCCAAGCTGAACGCTGCGAACCGCTTGCAAGAATACTTGAACGGTATACGGGTGATGAAGGCCTATAACCTGACGGGAGAACGATTTGTCCGTCTGGATAACTCTTTTAAAACTTTGATGAAGGAAAGTGTGAAGCTGGAAGGGATGTTCGGTCCGGTTATTCTAACCGCTATGGCTCTTCTTCGTGCGGGACTGACCTTAATGGTATACGTAGGTGTTCATCTATTATTAGGGGGGGAGCTCGGTATTTTGCAGTTGGCAGTATTCCTTATTGTCGGCACACGTATCTATGATCCATTGACCACAGCGCTAGCCAATTATGCCGAATTCCGCTATAACGAACAAGCGGGTGAACGTATAGTAGACCTGCTACGCCAGCCGGTAATGACAGGTAATACGAGTCCTCTTCCTAAAAGCAGCACCATTCGGTTTGACAATGTAACCTTCAGCTATGGAGGAGAGCCTGTTCTCAAAAATTTAAGTCTGGAAATGCCGCAAGGTTCACTGACTGCAATTGTGGGCCCGTCAGGCAGCGGCAAGAGTACAGTGCTGCGCCTGATCTCACGTTTCTATGATCCTGAAGAAGGGAGCGTTCTGCTAGGTGGGCGCAACATCAAGGATATTGATCCAGAACATCTGCTAGGATCTGTATCGGTGGTGTTTCAGGATGTGTACCTATTCCAAGATACCATCGGGAACAACATTGCTTTTGGGCGGCCGGGGGCGTCGCATCGGGATATTCAGCAGGCAGCGCAAATGGCTCACTGCCATGATTTCATCATGAAATTACCGCTTGGTTATGATACGCCGGTAGGCGAAGGCGGCAGTACGCTCTCCGGAGGGGAGAAGCAGCGAATTTCCATTGCCCGTGCGATTCTCAAGAATGCTCCAATTGTGCTGTTGGATGAAGCTACTGCATCGCTTGACCCGCAGAATGAGGCCGAAATCCAGAAAGGAATTGATGCGTTGATTACGGGCAGAACCGTCATTGTTATCGCTCACCGGCTGAAAACCATACGCGGTGCGGACAACATTATCGTACTGGAAGACGGTCGGCTGGTCGAGCAGGGACGACATGAAGCCCTACTGTTGCGCGGCGGACTGTACGACCGGCTCTGGAAGCTGCAACAGCAATCCGTCGGATTCCGCATCACATCTTAGGCAATGCTCAGCACAGTTTAGGAGGGACACGTATGGCTATAACAAAGGATGAATCCGCTTGGCCGATCATAAGCCTTAGTTTGGGGGAGGCGTTTGATCAGGAGACAGTAGAAGAATATATCGCTTATTGGGAAGAGCTGCTCGCGCGCCGATCTGCCTTCGGCCTGCTGATGGTGCATTCTGCTGAGAAAAACACACGTCCAGAGCGTGCGGTCACACAGCTGTATATGAACTGGTGCAAGATGAACAAGCGGGAAATCGCCCAATATTGTTCAGGCATCGCGGTCGTAATGCAGAATGCTAAGTTACTTGCTGTCTACAAGCCAGTTACAGCGTTGTCCACTAAAAGAACCTACGGCTGCCCCGGAGGCGCTTTCTCCGGAGAGGCTGAGGCGATAAGGTGGCTGGAGGAGCAGTTGACTAAGGCACCCTCGGGTACGAAAACCTAATATAGCTGCCCATAATTTGGGGATACACATTTAAGCTTTCTTCACCCTTTTGGGTGGGGAAGGTTTTTTTGTCTAGAAAGATAAGAATCCGCCAACCCCTTACAACCAACGTGTCAGAGTAAGCTTTTTGAAATATAAATGGGGTGTGTTAGATGAAGATAAATAATAATTATTTGAAAGAAGAATTAAACCAAGAAGTTTGTAGAGGAATTAGGTTTTCAAACATTAGAGGATGATCTCTAGCCAATGGTTATTTCAAGTGGTCGAAGAGATGATGGACTTCTTTATTATTGACTTGCTGAAGTTACCTGATGACCTACCAATCCTAATAGATTTAGGAATAATGCCTGAATTTATATTACCGTTTATCCCGGAAGAGAGAATGCACTAAGCTGGGCATCAAAACCATAGAAAGAACACCAAACATGAGCGTAGAAGAACAATTTAGGTTAGTTCGTGAACATTTTAAAATGTAGGGATGACCGAAAGGTATACCTACTCAAAGAAACCATTCCTTTGTCAGGGATGGTTTCTTCATAACTAGAAAAGTACACAGGTGTGCCCGTATAATAAATAGGAGTAAGTAATTGGCAGTAGACTGATAATGAGGGGAGAGAAGACATGTTTTTCTTTAAGAAAAATAAAGGCATCACCAAAGAGGAGCTGCAGGCCCTGGTTGAAGGCTTGGAGCAGGCTTATATGGATAAGGATGAAGAAGGTTTGAGCAAAAGATTTCATCCAGATAAGAGGGGAATGTCCTTTTTAAATCATTTTCAATTAATGATGACATTTCAAATCTATAATATAAAATCTGAAATTCTCGAATTTGAATTGCTGTCAATGGATGCCACTAAAGCAGTCTTTACATACACTCGGAAGCACATTCATACCTGTATCAACCCCGCCGATGAACGTGAGGAAAAAAGAAATCAAATAATCAGTTATTACGTTGAGGCTGTGAAGGAGAATGGTTCAATTTGGATTACGAGGTACAGCCCTTATAGCACGATTTATGTAGATAAGAAGGGTGATTTCCTTAGTGGTGTGGATGCGGTCATTCCTCCTGGAGAAGAGATCAATTCAGGCATTGCGCGATTCATCCCGTATTTTCAACTTGATAGCTATGTACCTGCAACCTTCCATGTCTACAGTAACAGTCAATTTATCGGATATTATCCGCTGGGAGAATACCATCGGTACGAACCTTCGCATACGTTCACGATTAATTATTTTGATAAGATAGAGGCATCTTCTGTAGAGAAGCATACAGCGGATTATATCTCCCAAGAGACCTTGTTGACCGCTCAAGTACTGCATCAGACTGATAATAGCTCTATAGTGGAGACGCAGTTGATGAACAATAATGTATTAGAGCATGAACTTGTTACCAGCCTGCTTACGAAGGATGGGTTCTATATGATTAGATTTCTGTATGACAAAGGGGAGCCGATCCCGCCAGAGGAGCGAGAAAAGTGGAAGCGTGAGATGGTCACTTTAATAGAAAAAGAGCACAGCAGTTAACACAGAAACTTGCCGTTACAGACAACACGCGAACCGTATCCTAAGTAACGATAAGTTTTTTTGGTAATAATGAGAGAAAAGGAGAGATGGAAATGTCCTATATCGTTGATTTTAAAAATGTGTCTACGGTTGGGTTAGAATCTTCACCTGTAGTAGATGCACTTGCTGGTCTGCGTGCTAATGAGGCCCGTTACTTTATGAACAAATACAAACATGAGTTTACGGTTGTACAAGCCAGCGAAAGTCAGGAGACCCTTGATTATGTGAACCGAATTTTAAAAGAAGAACGTGATATTGAGTTTGCGGCCAAGCCTTTAGAAACGTCGCGTTTTCAAGTGGAAAACATTAAATTTGCTTATGTCTTTTATGAGGATGGTCTTGCAGTCAACGTTATGTATACGGTGGATGACCCTAAGAAGCGGGCTGTTGGTTTTAAGCTTTCTGAGGGGATGGAGATCCCAAAGGAGCTTGAAGAGAAGTTTAAGTTTGCTAGGCAGAAGTCCAAGTTAGCCGGAACAATTCGGGGTTCGTTTTTTGTAATTAAAGGAGAGTATTAAGGTTAGCAAAATTGCAACTTAATCAATGAGAGGGCCATCCTGTAAAAGGATGGCCCTAAATCTTGCCGATATAGATAATTTGCGTAGGTTATCTATGGGAATGGACTCTCATTCAAGAGGCCGAATTTGTTATATAGAGCAACGAAAACTGGAGTTGCGAGCGTACTTCATAATTATTTTGCATGAATAGCTGGAACGGTGAAATGTACGGTATAAATCCCGTAGAAAAGAGCTGAGGTGGCTGGAACGGTAAAATGTACGGTATAAATCCCGTAGAAAAGAGCTGAGGTGGCTTGGCTATATCGACTTGGTTGGAGACTCTCCGGGGGCATCAGATTTGATTCATTCAAATGTGTTCGACAAGTCACCTATCATTTGACAATGATAATGGTTATCGTTTACGATTTTGGTTTGTATAGGGATTTGCAGCTGCAATGGGTTAGCATGCTTTTGGACTTGGGAGGTTTAACATTGAATTGGGAAGAATACATCCAGGTATGGGACGCTTCATGGATTCAACTGGTGGATATTCGCCAACATGTGATACGTAGACAGAGTAAACAGCAACATATACTCCCAGCTAGTTGTTTTATATTTGTCGTGCGGGGGCAAGGTGCGATCTGGTTGGATGGTAATCGGCATTCCTTAGAACGATTCTTTGTTTTACATGCGGGAAAAGGAAGTAACATCAAGTTCGAGGTTGGACATGAGGATGTCACATACTATTACATTTTATATAGAGGTAGTATTTCTACTAAAGCTAGTAAAACAATATTGAAATCCTATCATATAAATAACCCTTTTCATCTGCAATATGCATGTAAACCAAATTCTCCGGTTGTTTTATACCGTCATGCGGAATCGATGTATGAGGAATGGAATCGCAGACCGGCTATGGAACGGTTCCAGGCGAAAATCCAGTTTTATCAGTTTGTATATACACTTGTCCAGCAGTTACAGCTTCAAGGAGTTGCCCCCAAAGAAATAGATTTAGTGGAACAGATCATTCAATACATTCACAAACATTATTATGAACCTATTTCACTTGAATCTATGGCAGAAGTATGGAATTATAGCATTCAATACTTATCGAGGCAGTTCAAACGCCGTACAGGGAGAAGTCCCATTGAATATGTAATTCAGACCAGGATGGCTAAAGCGAAGGAGTTACTGATTCAAACCGATGCCACCGTACAGGAGATTGCTGTAAGCGTAGGTTATAGTGATGTCTTTTATTTTACCCGTCTGTTTAAGAAGCAGGTTGGGAAAACGCCAGTTCAATACAAAAATAAGGTGAAGTCAGGTTTGATCGTTTCAGATAGTCCATGGCAAGAGTTCTTATCCTCCATGGGCAAATATTCTTCTGCTTGTTATATTGATGATGATAATCATTATCAACTAAAACTTGAAGGGGATAAACAGATGTTAAAGGGGATCGAAACGAAAAAAGGATTAATGCTAATGCTTGTGCTTACACTGTTACTTACAGCTTGCGGAAATGGGAACACTAGCCGTAATAGCAATGCGGGAGCAGAACCAACACAAAGTAAACCTTCCAATCAGGCCATTGAAAATACGGGTTTACGGAAAATAACAACGGTCATGGGGGATGTTAATGTTCCAGCCAATCCCCAACGTGTTGTAGTTGATTGGGATTTGGGACCAGTCTTAGCAGTTGGGGTAGTACCGGTTGGAGCATCAAATACCCAACTGGAGTATTCTCAGTTTCTCAAACCTTTCTTAGATGAGACGGTACAAGATATAGGGGCGGAAGGAAGTATTTCTTTTGAAAAAGTATTAGAGCTAGCGCCAGACGTCATCATAACCTGGAATAAAGATGCTTATAGTAACTATTCTAAGATCGCACCGACCGTATTATTTGATACAAGTAAATACGCAACGATTCAAGAAGAGATTACAGCTATGGGAGAAATTCTGGATCGAGAAGAAGAGGCTAAACAGTTTGTGGCAGATTTCGAAAAACGTAAAATAACTGCCCGCGAAAAAATTAATAATGTACTTGCAAAAGATGCAACTATTTCTATCGTAGATTATATCACCGTAGAGAAATTTTTAATGGTCATTGGTAATCAGGGTGAGAGAGGCGGCAGAGCTACTTACGATATTTTGGGTCTGAATCCCGCTCCAAAAGTTCAAAGTGAAATCATTGATAAGGAAATGAGCCGGGTTGAGGTTTCTTGGGAAACGGTAAATGATTATGTAGGTGACTACGTTATAGTCCTTACCGTAAAGGACAAAGAACCGCCTAAGTTGCCAGCAACATGGAAGATGTTGGATGCGGTCAAAAACAATCGAATGATTGAGATTGATATGGAAAAATATTTTGCAGCAGATTCATACTCCTCCTTATTACAAGCCGAAGATATTGCCGACAAATTAACGAAGCTGGCTTCATCAAAATAACCTTATTGGATTGAACCTACCTGAAGCCATCTAAATATAAAGACGAAGCCTATTATGGCTTCGTCTTTTGTAGTTTTGCATACCCTTTTACAAATGAACTATTGGACCGAAAGTACAGTCTCCAGCTCAGGGATATATTCCTTGACCATATTGTTGTCTTCCCACAGTCCTTTAGTCCCAGCTGGGGCTTGACCTTCGGAAACGACTAAGTACGGTTTGATGGTTACGGTATTCGGTATAGTCTTGAAGGGTTCAAAACGAACATTATAAGATTCGCTTAAGGGGTGAGCACCGATGGGCTTCAGTTGAACGCCACGTTCATCGACAATGTCAAATTGAAGAGCGATGACGCCCCCGTTAGCACCCTTATATTTCGAAGGGATAGAAGCGAGCATTTCTTCTACGCTCTGGCCCGGTTTGGTTTTGTACTCAATGGATACCTGCGTTGTGATTGGGGTGATTTCTACCTTACTGATCTGCAAGTTAATGTTATCGTGATGCTTGGTCTCCTCTGAAGTTAGTGCGGTAACAGGCGTTGATTTGGTAACAGGCAGAACGAATTCGAACGGGACATCGTAACCCTTTAACGTTACATTTACAGTCAAGTCAAACTGATCAGGGAACTGGACAGTCTGTGTTGTTGTGCTCGGATCATAATAAGTGTTCAAAACCTGAACCATTATGCTGGAAGCAGTCTCACCATCCATGTGTTCGTAACTCCAGAGCAGAGGTTGACCTTTATAGAGAACCTCAAACTTATCCACCGCGCCTTTATTGGCATCTGAAGGCGGCGAATTGGGCTCCGAAGCCAAACGGTTTCCAGGAGTGGTTAGGTTCATAAGAATTCGGGTTCCGTCAAATAACAACGTTGGGATATTCATGGTCACCTCGCTATGGGTCACGCTTTGGTTTACGTTTGTGATGAAATCCCCGGCTTGTTGAACACCGGGATCTAAGTTTTTTTCGCCCCATAATGAATAGATTTGTCCCAAAACCGGAATTTGCTTGAGTGCACCAGCCATTGCGGGCGATACAAAGCCGGAAGCAAGGACTGTAACTCCAAGAATTGCAGCGGCTGCAGTGGAAATCAACCACTTATTAAAAGTTCTTGATGTATCCATCTTTCTCTGAATGGGGGAAGTGGAATTATCGGTCTCCCTGATGATTTGGTAAGTCTCATTCAGTTTGGAGCGGGCAATATCCGATAACTGAGCGGGAAGTAGGCTTTGGCAGTTCTTTAACTGTTCTTCTAACTTAGTGTTTAC
The DNA here is from genome assembly GCF_037992965.1 of Paenibacillus sp. FSL E2-0190. Classification (NCBI taxonomy): domain Bacteria; kingdom Bacillati; phylum Bacillota; class Bacilli; order Caryophanales; family Paenibacillaceae; genus Paenibacillus; species Paenibacillus sp. FSL E2-0190. The sequence continues at coordinate 5,783,140 of NZ_CP150306.1, read as the reverse complement.
CATGTCGCAACTCCATTTCTTGATTGAATTGAGATGAATGCTTTAGCTTTTTGCGGGCGCGATGCAGCCGGGTCTTCACGGCAACCGTAGAAATTTCGAGAATGTCGGAAATTTGACGGATCGGCATGTCCTGTAGGTAATGAAGGTGAATGACAATCCGGAGGTTCTCCTCAAGATGTTGAACGGCATCCCATAATTCGATTTTCTCATAATCATTGGAAGTGGAAGGGACTTCGGGAAGCTCTCCATAAGGGAGGGCTCTTGAGTTGTTTTTGAGCATTTTATTGCATTCATTAATCAGAATCCGGAAGATCCACGTTTTGAAAAAAGCGGGCTCTCTGAGTGTATGGATGTTCTTAAAGGCTTTAAGCATCGTCTCCTGCAGGGCATCTGCACAATCTTCTTCTTTGTTGACGATGGACCTTGCAGTTCTGTATAAAGGTAACTCTATCTCCTGCATCAACTGCACGAATGCTTCAGGGTCTCCAGCTTTGGCTTTGACGACAATAGGATCTATATGCAAAGATTTACCTGCTTTCTTGACTAGAAGTCTTAGGATGTTCGTAACGTTACTTAAATATTAGATCGGGTAGGTAGCTAGAAGGTTACCCAAACATGATTCCATTCTCCGCAGCTCGCAATGCTAGCAAGGGGAGAAATTGTTTTTTTTCCACAAAAAAATCGCCGTTCAAATTCCCTGTCAGGAATCGGACGACGATTTTCAAAAGCTAGTCAGTCAGTTAGTCAATCAATCAGTCAATCAATCAATGATATAAATGACCCATTCCCCTTGATCGTTTGGCCGAATAGCGTATAGCATTTTTACATTTTCAACGGTCTTTGCGGCCATATCCAAGCGTTGTCCGGTCACCGTTATATTTACCTGATGTTCGTTGGGTAATATGGAATCGATGCTTTCGATGTCTGTGAATTTGTACTGATATTGTTCGTCATAATAAGGTTCCATAGCATCTGCTAGTTTTTTGTTTACGAACCCGGATTGGAAAAGTGTGTGGTCATGCTCAACCAAAGCGGTTAGGTTTTTTTCCAGCACTTCAAGCGCGGGGAGATCATACTCTGTCAATTGATCTGAATATGATTTCAGATTTATTGACAATTCTGCTTTAAAGCTGGTTTCATTTGGCTGCTTGGGTTCTGTGTTTTGCGGCTTTTGCGTATTCATCGCTGGACTATGAGTTGGCGTATTTGCTCCTGTGCTCGGCTCCTCGATGGGTTTAACATCCCCTGCACATGCTGCCAGAAAGATTAAAGACATCAACATGAGCATTCTTGCAATAGTTTTTAACATCTAACCCCACCTTTTTAAGGATATGTTAGTTAGTCGCGAGAAAATATGGAGAAGTTTCAAGGGCTGAATGAAGCCCGAAAAAGCGGATTAAATCGCTAGTTTTTGTGGATCATCTACAGAGTAACGTCCGCTTACCGCAAGCATGATTGTAGAAATAATGACGAGTATGAAACAGAGCACAAATGAATACCGGTACCCAACAACACTAGCTAATAACCCGCCAACAAGACTGCCAATCAGTCTGCCGATCGTGGATGAATTAGAGTAGAGCGTGGATGCATACCCAGGCATGTTTGGAAGCAGATCCTGAATGTAGCTAATGCCAATCGCTGAAATAACGGCAACAAAAAAGGCAAGCAAAATTTGGGCTGCAAGCATTTGCCACATCGCGCCTGAAGTAATGACGACGAGATAATAAGCTCCTCCGAAAATGGCTCCGCACATCATCAGGATTCGGTTACTGTATTTTGCACTAAGTAGTCCCAGCATGATCATAAAAGGAATTTCCAGCGCAGCACAAATACTGCTGACTAAACCGACATCGCTTGTTGTTCCCCCTAGATTGTTGGTAATAAAGAGGGCAGTATTGATGCTACTCGTCCAGTGGGCTACATACATGAGTATCATAATCAGAAAAGGAAGCAGAACATTACGGTTCTGACCCAACCGGAAACTTTTTACTTTTACTTCTGCAGTACTGCTTTTCACTTCTGTATTTGATTTCAGGAATAGCGAAATAAGTAAGGCAACCAGCAGGAATACTCCGATGGTGCCCGAGAAGATCCCCTTAAACCCAACAGCAGCAATTAGCAGAGTACCGATTAAAGGACCTGTAATAAAGCCGAGAGAGAAAGCAGAACGCAAGGTAGAATTTGCAAACGCAGTATCCGTAAAATCGCTCTTATTCACTGCTTCTCTAGCTATGGCGAACAATTGAGGCATCCCTGGTGCACCGAGGGCGGTGAACACAATCATGTAGATGAATAAGATCGTAAAATCCCCAATGAGCAAGTATCCGCTATAAGCCAGAGCATTACAGAGCGTGGAGACAAGGTAAATGTTTCTTCGATTTAAGCCGAGGTCAGAGCGTCTTCCGATTAGTGTACTGATCCATATCCCGGCAATTAACGTGGTGGCCAGAAAAACACCAAACAACCCGACAGATACTCCAAGCTGTTCCGTAAAATAAATGGATAAAAAGGGTGCGCTGAGTGAAATCCCCATCCCCTGCAGTAACATACATAAAAAGAGTAAGCCATAAGAGGGAATCGAAAATAGTGCAGTTAGTCGTTTGAACATGTTGTGAAAGTACTCCTCTATATTTGTTTAGATATTTCATAAAAAAAAGCCGTTGAAATGAATTCCAACGGCTTTTTGTATGCTTGTTTTTTTCAAGACCTTATTCAACATCATAATTGATCAGAAAGAATAAGTCTATACTTTCGGCTGGATTTTATTTACTATTGTGAAGCCGGCAAAACCTAATAAATGGAGTGTTGTTAATGGACGTTACTTGTCATCTCGATAAGGCTGACTTACAGGATTATATTAGTAGGGTTTTTGGCAGCAGTTATTTCGTTGCTCGTGTTTCGCGCATGCATGGCGGCGCACAAAAGGTGGTCTACAAGATTGAGTGCAGTAATGGATTTTCCTGCGTTTTGTATGTGTGGGATCTTTCCATGAATTATTTTAAAGAAGAAAAAGCCAATGAAGATATAAATGAACAATCCTATGGAAGTCATTTATTCGAATTAAATAACAGGTACTTAACACAACATGGAATTCAGACCCCTGCTCTTTATGATCTGAATAAGGCAAGAGATCGTTACTCTTTCGATTATGCTCTGGTTGAATATATAGATGGAAGAATGGCAGAAACCTATTTTCATCATCCCGAGCTACGTGTTCAAGATAAAGTTTTTAAGCGTGTGGGGGAGATGCTTACTGCTATGCATACCCACGAGAGGCATGTTTTTGGGAAAGCAAATGCTAACGAGAGCAGCATGGAGCAATGTCATTTATTACAAATGGAAAATGCGAAAGTACAGCTAGCCTATGCCTCCCAACATATTGAGAAGATCAGGTCTAATCAAAGCAAACTGCTCGATAAGTTGTACGAGCTTGAATCAAAAATTCAACCCAGACAGCAATATGGGTTTATTCACGGGGAACTGGGTCCTGACCATGTTATGGTTAACGATAAACTGGAACCTTTCTTGATCGATATCGAAGGAGCAATGTTTTATGATATTGAGCATGAACATAGTTTTTTGCAGATGAGATTTGGGGATTTCTACCGGTACTTAAAGAACGATGCTCTGGATCATGATAGGCTGTTATTTTATCAATTCCACCATCATGTCTCCTTAACTTCAGGTGGATTAAAGCTGCTGCATAGAGGATTTCCTGATCAACAATTCGCCCAAGGCCTAGCTGATTATCAATCGGAACGCGCGCTGAGGTTTATCGAAGGATGAACTAAACAAGGTGTTTGGATTGATAACCTACTGCATGTCCTCGAAAGTAACCTATTAGCCTTCTTCACCCTTTAGGGTGGAGGAGGTTTTTTCGTTATACAACTACAAGGCATAATAAAAGACCGCATCCACTGAAATTACTTCCAGAACTGGCGGTCTGATATCTTCGTTATGAATCAATCTTTATCTGAAAGGGTTAATTAATGAAATTTAACGGTCTTGATGCGAGCCTCTTCTTCATAGCTAAGTGGTTTCGGAGATTGCGGAGTGTGCAGATGGCGCTCCACGGAGTACTCCATTTTCCGGTAGTCCTCATTACCTGTATTCAATGTTGGATTCCAGTTTTCTGTCACCCAATTTTTAAGTTCCTTAAGTCCTGCTAGCATTTCCTCCAGCCTCCTTTGGCGAAGAAACAAAATAGATTTTGTTGTTCTTTGTTTACGCTTTCATTATAATCCTAAACTCCATTTTTTAAAAGGTGTGTCCGTCTGAAAAACACAGATTATTCAGTGAACATTGTGTGTTATTTAGGTTTTGTGCTTCATCTGGAGAGAAGTGTCTCCCTGTAGGAGACACTTTTAGTGAAGCTGAAAGGATACTCATTAGTACCACTTTTTTAAATTATTTTACATCCGTATATCCAACAAATACTGCCCTGAAGAAATAAATTTAGGGTGGAGAATTTACAGGATTATTTTCTAATGAATATGGAAAAATAAATGATTATTAGCTGCGAGTTGCACTGAAAACCATTATTTTGCTAATCATAAATAAGATTGGTGGAAATAAATTTTATTTTTATAAAAATAGAGAAAATAATTTACAAAAGCAAAATATAATGATATTTTGTTTATGTAGAAAAGAAACCGCTCACAACTTAAGGGGGATTAACAATGACACTCACAAAGTTCCACGGAATTATACCTGCCTTTTATGCCTGCTATGACGATCAAGGAAATATTTCGGAATCCCGGACGCATGCTTTATGTGATTACTTATTTGAAAAAGGAGTTCAAGGTGTATATGTGGGAGGCAGCTCAGGAGAATGTATTTACCAGAGTCTCGACGAACGCAAAGCGGTACTAAGCTACGTAGCTAGTAACCTGAAAGGTAAAATGACACTGATTGCCCACGTGGGTGCCCCTTCCACTAGAGATAGTATTGAGTTAGCGAAACATGCTGCAACCTTAGGATACGATGCATTATCCGCAATCCCGCCTATATATTTCAAGTTACCTGATAGTGCAGTCTATAAATATTGGAGCGAGATTATGGAGGCAACCCCTCTAAGCTTCATCATCTACAACATTCCTCAGACTACTGGATATACACTGACTCCGTCCCTATTTGAGAAGCTGCTTGCGAACAAAAAGGTGATTGGTGTGAAGAACTCCTCCATGCCGACTATGGATATTGAAAGATTCAAAAGAGTGGGTGGAAAAGATGTAGTGGTATTTAATGGACCGGATGAACAATATGTTGCGGGAAGAATCATGGGAGCGGATGCGGGAATCGGTGGAACCTATGCGGTTATGCCTGAGCTGTTCCTGCAAGCTAATGAATTTGTTAAGGCTGGTAAGTTCGAAGAAGCTGGACAAATTCAAAGCGATATCAACGATATTATCATCGCCCTTTGTTCGCTGAAAGGTGCCATGTATGCCGGAATAAAAGAGATTCTAAAATTAAGAGGCGTAAACATTGGTAGCGTAAGAGCACCGCTTGAGGCAGTAGCCGCTGAAGATGCTGGTCCGATCGCAGACATTATGAAATTGATTGATCAAGCTATTGAAAGATATTGCGGTTAAGACAAATGAAGAAATCCATCGTATGCTTTGGCGATTCTAATACTTGGGGCTACGACGCAGAGACAGACCGCAGATTTAAGGATGATATTCGTTGGACGGGAATTCTTCATACAGAATTGGGTGACGCCTACCGTATGATCGAAGAAGGGCTTCCGGGCAGAACAAGTGTCAGTGAGGACCCTCTATTTGAAGGACTTTCTGGAATTTCCTATATCTATCCCTGCCTGATGTCACATTCGCCATTAGACTTGGTTGTGATCATGCTTGGGACCAATGATACCAAAGAAAGGTTTGGATTAACTTCTTATAACATCGCACAAGGTATTGTTAGGCTGGCTCTTAAAGCTAAAGGTAGCGGTGCAGGACCTGAGGGGAAGGCTCCAGAGGTTCTAGTAATCGCGCCCCCTCCGATTGGAGCAGAGTATATTCATACCCCTATTGGCAAACCAATGGGTAGCGGATGTAGTGAGAAGTCTATGGAGCTCGCTGAGCATCTTGCAGCTTTGCTAACGGGAACTGGTATCCACTTTGTAGATTCCAGAGACCATGTATCGATGAATGAAATTGATTATATGCATCTTGATCCGCAAGGACATCGCAACATGGCCGATTTAGTGCAATACCATGCCAAACGGATTTTAAATTAAAGGTTCTATGCTTTCGAAGCGAGTTTTGTACGAAGAGATTCAGAGAAGATAATGCTCACAAAACTTTAAGCGTATGCTTTCGATGCGAGTTTTGTACGTAGCGATTCAGAGAAGGTAATGCTCACAAAACTTTTAGGGAGGTTTATAAATGAAGAAAAAACGTTTACTCTCGACAATGGTTGCGCTAATGGTGATTATTTCTTTAATTTCAGGTTGCTCAGGTAACAATGCTGCGAGTTCTAATACATCCGATAATTCTTCTGCATCTGGGAAGGAAAAAGTGGCGATCAGAGTATGGCTGACTCCACAGTGGAAGGGTGTTGTGGATGCCACGGAGGCAGGCGCGGACTATGATAGCTTCCTAAAGCACGCCGCTGAGAAATTCAAAGCACAATATGATAAATACGATGCAGATATTCAAATAGAGGTCATTGCTGGAGATCAGCGCGATCAATTGCTTAACGTTAACTTAAGCGGAGGAACACCTCCAGATGTGTTCTTTGAGAGTGTATTCCCGATGGGGGATTACGTTCACCGGGGAGCATTGGTTCCTTTGACCGACATCATTGATGAAGACGCGAAAAGCGATATTGCTCAAAACTACTGGGACGCTGTAACGTTCGGAGAAGATATTTATTTCTATCCATTCCAGCACAACCCAGGCACCTTGGTTTACAACGCGGACATGTTTAAAGCAGCAGGCTTAGAAAAGTTTGTGGGTGAAGAATCCGAAATCAAAACTTGGAACTTGGATGAATATCAACAAATTCTTGAGGGTCTGAAAAACAATCTGCCGAAGGATAAGTATTCCAATGCATATCCAATGGCATTATTCGCTGTAAATAATCAGGGCGATACATGGAACCTTGCCTATATGAGAATGTTCGGCAATAAGTTCTTTGATGATCAAGGCAACATTGTCCTGAATGATGAGAACGGAGTTAAAGCTGCAACTTGGCTGAAAAACCTATATGACGGCGGATATACAAATCCAGGCGCAGAATCTGTTTCTTCTAATGATGCCAATGCTATGTTCCAAAATCAGCAATTAGCGATCAGTTTCACTAACCCAATTCTGTTTAATGGTACGAAAGCTAATATGGCGGACGGTACGGCAGCGAAATTCGATATGAGACTTGCTAATATTCCGTCGGAAAGCGGAGATCCTCTATCCTTTACTTATGTAGTAGGCGCTAGTGTATTCAAGTCCAAAGATGCTAAGAAGACTGAAGTAGCTAAGGATTTCGTGAAGTTCTTCTCAAGCGATCCTGAGTTAGTTAAATCCTCTAAGAATGGTATTCCTGTAAGAAGTTCTGTAGCCGAAGCGCTTAAAGCGGAGAATCCACTGTTTGCAGCTTACGATGCCAACTCTAAATATTTGTTCAACTTCACAGGCAACGTTCCAGGATACAGCCAATTAAGAGAGGTTTTATATCCAGAGCTACAAGCACTTTACATGGGAGCTAAGACACCGGAACAGTTTGTGCAAGATTATCAGGCAAGTGGCAACAAGGTGATTGAGACCAATAAAGCTGGCTCTGTAATTTTCCAATAATCTAAGACCAGATAAACAATACACGATTGACAGCCTTTAGGGTCTGAAGAGACTCTAGGGCTGTTAATTAGAAAGGTAAACGATATGAAACTACGTAGTAATTACCTAAAAGAGAATATTACAGGTTATCTGTTTATTTTACCTCAGATGATAGTATTCTTAGCCTTTCTTGTCTATCCGATCTTAGAAGGGATGCGGCTGAGTCTATACCAGATTAATTATGACAGCGAGAAGTTTGTGGGTTTTGCCAATTACACTACATTGTTTAATGATCCGGTATTTTTTAAGGCTACCATCAACACCGTTGTGTTCGTAATATTTATCGTTCTACTTACAGTGGGGTTTGCATTGTTCGTAGCCTCTGCGGTATTTGATAAGAATGCTAAGTACGTTTCCTTTATTAGAGGAAGTTATTATATCCCGGTAATGGTGTCCATGGTGGTTATGAGTATGGTCTGGAGCTTTTTGCTGAATCCGGCTAACGGACTTATCTCTTATCTATATAAAGACATGGGACTAGGGACGATTAATCTGCTGGGAAATCCAAAGACGGTTCTGCCAGTCGTGATATTTGTAACCTTCGCAACTAACGTGGGCCAGGCAATTATTCTGTATATAGCTGCGATGATTGGTGTCTCGAAAGAGCTTTTTGAAGCAGCAGAAATCGATGGTGCTAGCAGATGGCAAGTGATTACAAAGATCCTGATTCCTTCGGTAGGACCTACAACAACTTATATTACGATTATCAATATTATTGCCGTATTAAAAATCTTTGTAGTTATTCAGTTATTGACCGGTGGCGGACCGAACAATTCCTCCGTAACGCTGATGTACTACCTTTATAATAATGCCTTTAAATATAACCAACTCGGTGTAGCTTCTGCGGTAGGGGTTATCATGTTCGTGATTACATTGATATTGTCTGTGCCACAGCTACGAAGCATGATTAAGGTGAAGTGAGGGGGAATACAACATGTCGAAGATTAAAAACAAGAAAAAGAGAGAGAAGTTTGATGTGATATCGAATGTGATCATTATCCTCTTCGCACTCCTTAATCTTTTTCCACTATATTGGTTATTCACAAGTTCACTTAAAAACAGCTCGGATGTTGTGAAGATGCCTCCAGACTGGTGGCCCAAATCGATTACATTCTCCAACTATGTGGATGTATTTCAGAACCAGCCGGCTTTAAGATGGACTTTTAATAGTATTTATGTATCAGGTGTTTCTACTATTTTGGTTATCGTTGTAGGCTCAATGGCCGCCTATGCGTTCTCAAAGATTAATTTTAAAGGTAAAAATATAATCTTCATTATCTTTATATCAAGCTTGATGATTCCTAAAGAAATTATGATTGTGCCCTTATTCCGGATCACCCAACAATTTGGAATGGTAAATAGTTATAACGGTATGATTTGGCCGAACGTGGCGGGTGCATTTGGAGTGTTCCTATTAAAGGGATTCTTCGATTTAACCCCTAATGCCTTAAGAGAAGCCGGGAGAATAGATGGTGCAAATGAATGGAGAATCTTCACGCGCATCATGTTGCCTATTGTCAAACCTGGTATTGGAGCCTTATTTATTCTGAATTTCGTGCAAGTCTGGAATGATTACTTGTGGCAGCTGGTTATAGGCCAAGAGAACAAAATGAAAACATTAATGGTTGGTACTGCGACCTTAATGCAGGATTTGAATCCTAATTTCGCTTATAAAATGGCCGGAGCTACCATCGCTGCAATTCCGATGTTGCTAGTGTTCATGTTATTCCAACGGTTCTTCACCAATGGGATTACGGCAGGAGCAGTTAAAGAATAAATAAAAATGTGGAGTGGGTTACTGATGAATACTGAAAATAATGTACTTAAAAAAATAAAACATAAACTAGTCGTTTCCAGTCAAGCCTTACCAGAAGAACCGATGCATAGCCCGTTTATTATGGGGAGAATGGCTTATGCTGCTTACTTAGGCGGGGCTTCTGGAATTCGGGCAAACAGCGTAGCGGATATTCAAGAAATCAAAAAGCAAGTGAATCTGCCGATCATTGGGATAATCAAAAAGGTGTATGAAGGCTCTGAAGTCTTTATTACACCCACTCAAAAGGAAGTCGATGAGCTGTACCGCGAAGGGGTAGATATCATTGCTATGGATGCTACAGACCGTATTCGCCCGGACGGATCTACTATTTCTGAACTTTTTCCACTTTTAAAAGAGACCTATAAAGATCAACTGTTTATGGCGGATTGTTCTACATTTGCGGAAGCTGCGAAGGCTGTTGAGCTGGGATTTGATCTGATAGGAACTACCTTGAGCGGTTATACCGAGGCTACTAAAGGCCGCAACTTGCCAGATTTTGAATTGGTTCAACAAATCGTCAACAACTTCTCTGTTCCCGTTATAGCTGAAGGTGGGGTTTCCACTCCTGAAGAATTAAAGACCATGTTTGATTTAGGTGTGTATTCAGCAGTGGTTGGCTCTGCGATCACGAGACCGATGGAGATTACGAAACGGTTTGTGAACGCTATTCAGTAGAACGCCAGAGAGGGTAGATGGGAATGAGAATTGTAGCCGTAGATATTGGCGGTACCAATACCAAGATGTGTATATGCGATAAACAGGGGAATGTACATGACTTCAAGGAGTATGCAACAGAAAGCTACTTGGGGGGACCCCATGTAATCTCGAGAATGCTGGAAAAGATTGCAGAATACGATCATTTTGATGCCATTGCCATAAGCACCGCGGGCCAAGTTAATGCAGAAGAAGGATTTATTGTCTATGCTAACGAAAATATACCTAGATATACTGGAATGAAAATTAAGGATATTGTCACCCATCATTTTCATAAACCTGTTATGGTAGAGAACGATGTGAATTCAGCAGCATTAGGCGAGGCTTATTTTGGGGCTGCTCAGAGCTTTAACAATTTCTTATGTCTAACCTTTGGCACAGGCATTGGCGGTGCGATCGTCATTAATCGTCAAATCTATAAAGGGGCTAATGGGGTAGCGGCTGAATTTGGCCATATCTTTACTCACCCATTGTCGGCCCCATCCGGAGTAGAAGGACTGCCGTATTATGAGAAATACGCTTCAACTACAGCTTTAGTGAAGATGGCTCAGCTGGCAGATCCCGAATGCACGGACGGAAAAGCTTTATTTGATAAAATACAGAGCGGAAATGAGCAGCTTGAACGTATTTTAGATCTATGGATTACTGAAGTGGCTGTTGGTTTAGCTTCTATCACACATATCTTCAATCCATCCGCCATTATTATTGGTGGCGGCGTAATGGAACAAGAAGATTTGGTTCGAAGGGTAGAAGAACGCACGAAGTCTTTGATTATGGAAAGCTTTGCGGGAGTGAGAATTGTTAAAGCCTCATTAGGGAATAAGGCAGGTCTGCTGGGAGCTTCCTCCTTATTCGTACATTAATTTATTGAAAAGGAGGGGCTTTTTTGCGGACAATCAGTATTTTTTCTTCAATTCATTCTAAATACAATAATTTGACGAATACGGAGAAGAAGGTAGCGGACTACGTACTGGAGAATACGAGAAGTGTAGTCTACATGTCGATTACTGATCTTGCAGATGCATGTGATGTTGGGGAATCAAGTATATTTCGATTTTGCAAATCTTTAAGTTATAAAGGGTATCAAGAGTTCAAGATCGCATTGGCACATAGCATCACTGTGGAGAATGAGATCCCGCAGCTTACCGATCAAATTCTGATGGATGATACGATTGAAGCTGTTGCTTCTAAAGTGCTGACCACGAATGTAAGTGCACTCAACGAGACCTATAATTTAATTGATATACAGAAGATCAGTGAGGCCATTGAGTATTTGATTAATGCAGAACGTGTATTGTTTTTCGGTGTGGGCTCTTCTCTAGTCACAGCTATGGAAGCCAAGATTAAATTTATGCGTATTACGAACAAAACGGAATGTTTAATGGATTCACATCTGCAGATGATGTCGGCAGCGTTGATGTCTAACCGGGATGTCGCTGTTGTGATTTCTTATTCCGGCTCGACCAAGGATAGCATTGAGGTTGCGAGAAAAGCAAAGGAACGAGGAGCCAAAGTAATATCCATTACTAGGTTTGAAAAGTCACCGTTAACCTCGTACTCCGATCTGACCCTGCTATGTGGTGCTAATGAAGGACCGCTGCAAGGGGGTTCATTATCTGCAAAGATATCGCAGCTCTATCTGCTTGATATTTTATATGTAGAATATTTCAAGAAGACTAGTGAGCAATCCATAATCAATAAAGAAACTACAGCTTCAGCAGTCAGTGAGAAACTGGTTTAGTACATTAAGATGTGAGGGGAATGGGAAGTTATGATCTTAGGTTCTTTGTCATCTTGGGAAGAGCATATCAAGTATGAGAATCCTGTCATTGTTGAGGCTATTGAGGAATTGAAAGTAATCTTACAACATGATCCTGATCTTGGGCGAATCGAAATCCGCGGGAACGAAATGTATGCTTCGATTATGGCTCTGGAGGCAAAATCGCTGGAGGAACAAGCCGCAGAGAAGCATGAGACTTATATTGATGTGCATTATCTGATCGAAGGTGAAGAAACGATTGGCTGGGCACCCCTGCAAGAAGGGATCGAGCCCATTAAGCCTTACGATGCCGAAGGAGAATATGCGCTTTATCCCCCATCAGCAGATGAAATATTGTTATCTTTGAAGCCTGGAATGTTCGCGGTCTTTTTCCCTCATGATGTTCACAGACCGGGTATGGGTCAACCGGGGCAGCAGATTAAAAAAGCTGTCATTAAAATCCATACAAATCTACTAACTCCATAACATAGAGATTGAGGCTGGTAGCGGAACCATTCCGCTGTCAGCTTTTTTTGCGTCGCTTCTATTTACTTATATCTAAATTTATAAATATACAAAATATAAAGATTGGTGGTAAACTTAACATGCCTAAAGCTTTTTTTGTAGAGCTTAAGGATTTTTTTGCATGCACATTTATGAGTGAGCAAAGAATATTACAGAGAATTACACTATAGAAAGAATAATGGAGGCAGGAGAGTTAAATGAAGAATAAAGGTCTAAAGAGAATGTTGTTGTTATCTATGATGGTTGTTGTCATCGCTGCACTTGCAGTCGGTTGTGGTTCGAAAAATAATACAAATACAGAATCGTCAGAGGGAGCTGCTCCAGAGGCTGCAAAAGAAGTTACCTCCTTGTCGCTCGGTTTATTACCCTCGATTGATGCTATTCCTTTTATCATCGCACATGAACAAGGTTTCGATAAAAACCACGGTGTGGATCTGGACATCCAGACGTTTAAAAGCGCCAAAGATCGGGATGTAGCTTTTCAAGCAGGCAAGCTGGATGGTCTAAGTGCTGACCTGGTTGCGATCTCCATTTACAATGAGGCTGGACTGGATGTGAAGATCACCAGTACAACTTTTGGGGAATTTGATTTGCTGACTGGAAATGAATCGATCCAGGATGTGAAGGGTTTGAAGGGGAAAACCGTGATTTTGTCCAAAAATACCTCCACACAATATACAGTGGCCATGATGCTGAAACAAGCAGGTCTGACCGAAGCTGATATTACAGTGACAGAGGTTCCACAGATTCCGACCCGTTTAGAATTGCTTAAGAATAATAAGGCGGATGCGGCAATTTTGCCAGAACCTTTTGTAACGATGGGCAAAACCTCAGGCCTGCGTGTACTGAGCTCAACGCTAACTGCGGGAGTAAATCCGTTCGTATTAGCTTTCCCGCAAACTGCAATTGATGCCAAAGCAGAAGCTATCCGCAGTATGTATGCTGCATATGATGAAGCAGTAGCTTATATGAAATCCCATGAGCAATCTGAATATATCGATCTTGTAATCAAAGAAGTAGGATATCCAGAGACATTAAAAGATGAGATCAAAGTACCGGATTATGTACCAGCTTATCAAGTGGATGTGAAGGAAGTAGAGGCTGCATTTGCTTGGGCACGGGAAAAAGGTTTGCTCAGCAAAAATATCTCGGCTGAAGATGTGATTTCTGATGTCCAATTCAAGAAATAAAGGACTCGCCATAAAGGATCTGAAAGTAGAATATAAGAGCGGACAATTAGCCTTAGGTCAGGTGGATTTATCTTTGCCGGAACATGGGATCTACACCATTATCGGACCCTCTGGCAGCGGGAAATCAACCTTATTACGGGCGATTGCGGGCTTGCTGCCTAGCTATCAGGGACAAATTCTTTTTAATGAGAAATCTGTACATGAGAAAGAAACGTTAATCGGGCTGGTGCCGCAGAACTACGGGCTTCTTCCTTGGAAGACTGTACATGATAATATTCAGATAGCGATGAAGATTACGCATACGGCAAGTTCATCCAAGCAAGAACGGGAGACGCAGATTAAGCAGTGGCTTTCGTCGATGGGGATCTCTGATTTAGCAGAACGTTATCCCTTATCCCTCAGTGGAGGCCAGCAGCAAAGAGTAGCGATTGCCAGAGCTTTTGCCATTTTGCCTACTATTCTGTTGCTGGACGAGCCATTCTCTGCACTCGATGCGATAACAAGGGAAACACTGCAGGTCCTCTTTTTAGAGAACTGGCTGGCTAACCCAACGACTACGTTATTTGTCACTCACGATGTGGAAGAAGCGATTCTGCTGGGGCAAAAGATTATCGTCATGCCGTCCAACAAAGAAACTACACCTGAAATTATTGATAATCATTTGGTGTTTCATATGAAGCATGAGGATAAGCGGGACAGTGTGGATTTCTTTGAGCAGACTAAGCGGATTAGAAAGGTAATGCAGGAGATATGGTAAACAAACGTCGACTTCATCATCTAGTAAGGCTTCTATTTGTATTTGTCTGTATGAATGTAGTCTGGTATATCGCATTTTTACTTATGAACCATTCGATTCTGCCAAGTCCCTTTGCTGTATATAAGGCGATGTTTCAGTTAGGGGCGCAGGATATTGCTATAAATGTAGGGTATAGCTTGTTCAGAATTTTTGCAGGTGTGGTACTGGCGTTAATTATTGGACTGCTTATAGGTCTTCTAATGGGACGTTCATTGACCTGGAACAAACTGCTGGACCCTGTGGTTTATTTGACCTATCCTGTTCCCAAAATTGCCCTGCTTCCAGTAGTGATGCTGTTCTTCGGGCTTGGGGAGACGTCCAAAATCCTAATGATCATGCTGATTTTATTGTTTCAGATCATCATTTCGGTAAGGGATGGGGTTAAGGCTATTCCGGACAATACCTATGATGTCTTAACTAGTATAGGTGCCAGCGCTGTGCAGAAGTTCTGGCATGTGACACTGCCGGGTGCATTGTCAGTAATTCTGAGTACGATTCGTATTTCGCTTGGAACGGCGATATCTGTACTGTTTTTTACGGAGATCTATGGAACAGAGCATGGTATGGGCTTTTTCATCATGGATGCGTGGTTAAGATTAGATTATCCGGAGATGTATGCTGGAATTATGTTGTTCAGCTTGGTCGGTTTTATTCTCTTCTTGCTTGTTGATTTTCTTGATTACAAGTTTATGAAGTGGCGGAACTAAATTTAGTTGGAGATTGAACTATAGCTTTCCTTTGCCTGAGTTTAGGCAAGGGGGAGCTTTTTTTATATGATTTTTTGGGGGCAATACAATTAATTTTAGTTTCATTATTATTTGAATGGAAAAATAAAACAGTAAAATAAATGAAGAAAAAAATGAAAATTAAACTTACTTAGGGCTGTAAACCCCCGTTTATTTTAGAAAAATATAAAGATGGTGAGATGAAAAGAGGGAATTTGTTTTAAAAAAACTAATAAATCTTTTAATTTCTTGCAAATCTATTGGAAATTATATTCATAAAAGTATAAAAAGGTTTAGTTTAATTTATTTACAACCAGATTTTAGTATGGTATTTTATCAATGGAAACGGATTCATTTAGGTTTTGTGAAATGATTTTAAGTTATTACGAATGGAAGGATCTGTTCACTTCATAAAAATGAAAACGCTAATAAAAAGTTGGAGGGAATTATCTTTGAATAAATATGGACGGAAGCTATGGCTTACGGTGCTGATTTTCGTGATTGTGATTGGCGGGCTGACGTATTATTGGGCTTCTAAGGGCGAAAACCCAGCAACACTGTCTCAGGAGTCTGCCAAAGAAGCAACGGGTGAAGCGGGAAAGGAAACTCTTCCAACGGCGACAGCAGCTAACACAAGTAGTGGAACCGCATATACGTTGACTGTGGATACGGGGAATCCGGGAGCTAAGATCAGCCCGATGTTGTACGGAGCCTTTTTCGAAGAGATTAATCATGCGGGAGATGGAGGACTATATGCAGAGCTGATTTCCAATCGTTCCTTTGAGGATAGTTCGGTCACACTGTTCAATTGGTGGATGGATGAAAAAGGAGGGAGTAAAGGGAAGCTTGCTCTGACCAGCACTAAGCTTTTGAACGATGCTCAGACCCAGGCAATGGCTTTAACAGTATCATCAGCTGCCGAGGGTGGTTCGGTATCTGCTGTGAATAATGGTTACTGGGGGATTGCTTTGACGAAGGAGGCCAGTTACAAGTTGTCTTTCTATGCGCGGCCAGAGCCAGGGGACAATATGCCACTGCGTATAACGTTAGAGAGCCCAGATGGCAAAGAGCTATATGCTGAACAGACCGTTGATAAGTTAAAAGAAGGATGGAATCCATATACATACACACTGACTTCTACAGGTACTGTAGCAAACGCACGAATTGTAATCTCTGCTGCCAATGTAGGGACTGTTTATCTCGATATGGTGTCTTTGTTTCCTGAGACTTGGAACAACAGGGAGAATGGGCTTCGCATCGATTTGGCTGAAAAGGTAGCTGCGATGAAACCCGCATTCGTTCGTTTTCCGGGGGGATGTTTTGTGGAAGGGAAAACGCCAACTGATGCTTATCAATGGAAGAACACCATTGGTCCGATTGAAACGCGTCCCGGTCATAAGGGATATTGGGATTACCGCTCCTCAGATGGGCTGGGCTTCCACGAATATCTGCAATGGGCCGAAGATCTGAAAGCGGAACCATTATATGTAGCTTATATCGGGATTTCACATAACGGAGATCCTATAGCCAAGCAGAATACCGTTCCAGTCAGTGAAATTCAGCCATGGATACAAGATGCGCTGGACGCCATTGAATATGCAAACGGACCGGTTACTAGCAAATGGGGGGCACAAAGAGCCGCTAATGGTCATCCGGAGCCTTTTAATATGAAATATGTAGAGATTGGTAACGAAAACAATTTCCAGATGAGTGAATATATTAAGCGTTATGGCTTGTTTTATAAAGCAATTAAAGAGAAGTATCCAGAGATTCATCTCATTGCCAATGCGGCAGTTGAAGGTGAGCCTATCGAGATGGTTGATGAGCATTACTATGAAACCACTGAATGGTTCCTCAGCAACTCGAACAGATACGATACTTATGACCGGAGTGGTCCTGAGATTTATGTTGGTGAGTATGCGGTAACCAAGGGTGCCGGAGAAGGCAATCTGAACGCTGCAATCGGCGAGGCCGCTTTTATGATGGGCATGGAACGGAATTCTGATATCGTAAAAATGTCCTCTTATGCCCCGTTGTTTGTGAATACGAAGGATCGTACTTGGAACCCGGACGCTATTGTGTTTGATTCATCGACTAGCTACGGAACACCTTCTTATCATGTGCAGCAGATGTTCGGAAGCAATAAGGGGGATGTAGTTCTTCCAACCTCACTTGTGGCTCTAGGTCAAGAAGAAACCTCCGGTAAGCAATCCATTCAAGGTGGAATTGGTTTGGGGACTTGGGCCACCCAGGTAGAGTACAGCGATGTACGAGTAGCGAAAGGTGATAACGTTCTTTTTGAAGATCATTTCAAGAAGGATTCCGGAGCCTGGACTCTAAACAATGGGGACTGGGAACAATCCAAGGGTACTTTTAAGCAGACTTCTAATGATATTGATATTCGTGCAGTTGCCGGTGAGGCTTCATGGAGTGATTATACACTTTCTCTTAAGGCGAAAAAGACTGGCGGAGCAGAAGGCATGCTCATTATGTTCGGCTCTAAAGATGAAGGTAACTTCTATTGGTGGAATCTTGGCGGCTGGGGAAATACGCAGAGCGCGATTGAAAAATCAGTAGGTGGAACAAGAGCAGTCATCGGAAGAACGGTTCCTGTAAGGATTGAGACTGGGAAATTGTACGATATCCGCATTGAATTATCAGGTGCTAATATCCGGCTCTATCTCGACGATGAGCTTATACAAGAGGTGAACGATGAAAGTCCAGCAGGGCCGCTGTTCCAAACTGCGAGCCGTGATCTTGCCACAGGTGAGCTGATCGTTAAAGTCGTTAATGCGGGTGACACTGCTCAGCGCACGGATGTTTCTTTTGCCGGACTTGCCACATCAAGTCTGGAAGGAACAGCTACCGTACTTCAGTCGGACGATTTAAATGCTGAGAATAGCTTCGCTGAACCTGACAAGGTGGCACCTGTAACTCAAAAGGTAAGTGTAGACAAAGGTAGTCTGGAGTTTGAATTCCCGAAATATTCCGTGACCGTGTTAAGACTAAAGGAAGGGGGGAAATAGCCGGTCACGGAGGGAGGTTCACTCCTTCACTATAAACAAGCATTTATTTGTTCAATTTAAGAGGGAGGTTAGGTTATGATTTCGCAAAGAAAAACGAGCAGTTTAGTCGTATGTATGGTAATGGTTTTTGTGCTTATTCTGTCAGCCTGTAGCAGCGCTGGAAGCTCAACGACGAATCAAAATGCAGCTAACAACGGTAAAACGAACACTGAAAAAACTAATAATGCTAGTGAGCCAACCAATGCAACAGCTACTGAGGGCACGGAAGCAGCAGATCCTGCCAACGACCTGCCAAGCAAAGATATTCAAGGTGAGGTTACCGTTTGGGCCTTTAATGAAAAAGTGTTCGAGGAAGTCGGCGCTGCATTTATGGCTGAATATCCTGGAATCAAGCTGAAGACGGTAGTTATGCCCTTTGGCGACCTGCATGACAAGCTGCAAACGACAATCGCCGCAGGTAGTGGAGCGCCGGATGTAGCTGAAGTAGAAATGTACCAGTTGAACCGTTATATGGCGGGCAATGTGCTGGAGAATCTTTTGGAAGAGCCTTATAACGCTGGAAAATATAAAGATCTGGTTGCTCCATATAACTGGGAACGTTGGATGACACCAGACAGCTCACAGCTGCTTGGTATGCCTTGGGATATGACACCGGGGGTTTATTACTACCGTGCAGACATTTTTGAAGAGCTTGGATTGCCAAGTGATCCTGCTGAGCTTGGTGAATACATGCAAGATGAAGAGAATCTCTTGAACCTGGCTCAAATTTTGAAAGCTAACGGTAAATATTTCATGGAGTGGAGCGATGGCCCGATCGTATGGGCAGGAGATGAAGTCGGCTACTTTGATAAGGATATGAACTGGACACGTAATACGGACAAAATGGTGAAAGTTCTTGATATTACAAAACGTGGACAACAGCTGGGCTGGGCACCTCATATCGGTTATGGCTCAGACGAAGGTAAACAGCTAGTTCTGAAAGGTGATTTAGTTGGTGTCGTATCGGGTTCATTTGGAGCGCGCGGACTTCAGGAAACATTCCCTGAGCTTGCCGGAAAATGGAAGGTAACCCGTTTGCCAATAGGAATTAACGTGGGAATGGGCGGCTCAAGCTTTGTTATTCCTTCGCAAAGCAAAAATAAAGAAGCGGCATGGGCTTACATTCAGTGGAGCATGAGAAGTGAAAATGCTTGGAAAATTTGGACAAAACATTCCATTCAGCCGGGTTACAAGGATATTTCCAGTCTTGATTGGTACGCAAACACTAAAAATGAATATCTGGGTGGGCAAGAGGAATTTAAACTATATGAGCAATTAAGCAACGATATTCCAGTCAAACACCTTACACCAGTAGATAACAAGGGCTGGGAAATCTTTATAGCGGCGATCGGTGATGCACTGGCTAAGAACACAGATTCCAAGACGGCTATTCAAAAAATTGGTGATGATGTCTTGAAGCAAGCTTCCAAAGAAATTGCTGCCTTTAAAAAGGCAATGGGAATGCAGCCGTAAGGAAATCTAATAACAGGAGGGGCAGCCTGCAATTGCCAGAGCTGCCCTGCTTGTATTCACTTAAGTCCGAGAGGCCCGTAAAGATGGGAGGAGACCGATGCGTGTTACGCATACTGCGAAAATATAAGATTAGTTTGTTGTTACTGGTACTTTTAGGAGTCTCCCTAGTGTGGTGGAATCAATCACGAGGGTTTGATAATTCAGCGATGGAGGGCATCCCCGTTTATGCGGATGTTGATGAAAGCTCTATTTTAGAAAGCGATAGTGTGAATTCAAAACTCGAAGCCTCTTACTTAAGCTATTACGAGGAAAAACAGCAGGATGGAGCAAAGGACTCATCGGATTTTACGCTTGCTATTCCTTCGGCGGATTATACGGCCATTAGTGCTGAAGGTACAGAGGTAATGACGGATCTTGGTGGAAAACCCGGCAAGGTACTAGCGCTTAAAGCAGAGGATAGCTGGGTGGAATATACATTTACGGTTCCGGCAGATGGGTTATATCAGATGGGGATGGAGTATTATGCCCTTCCTGGTAAACGATCCTCGATCATTCGAAGCGTAAAGATTGATGGGGAGTATTTATTCTCTCAAGTAAAAAAAATGGAATTCCAGCGGATGTGGAAGGAAAGTGCAGAGCCATGGCTGGACAATCAAGGGAATGAATTTAATCCCAAGCGGGAAGAGGTAACAGGCTGGCAATATCGGGAGTTTCGAGATGCCGAGGCCAGAACTGCGGATCCCTTTCGCTTTTATCTGACCAAAGGGGAGCATACGGTGAAGCTGGAAGCCATCCGGGAACCGGCTGCACTTAGTGAACTGAGAATATTTTCTCCAGAACCGCTCCCGACTTATGCGGAAGTGAAGCAGGAGTATGAGAATAAGGGTTACAAGCCTGTTCAGAATCAAGTGATCAAAATTCAGGCAGAAGAATCCTCCCTTCGTTCAGATCCAACGCTGAAGCGGATCGAGGACCGGGAGCCACTCACCGAACCTTTTAACAAAGATGCTATTGTGCTTAATAGTTTTGGGGGTGTCGGGTGGCGTACGGGTGGACAATGGGCGGAATGGAATTTCGAGATTCCTGAGTCAGGGCTCTACAATATCGCAATTCGTTACGGCCAGTGGTTCCTAAACGGGATACCGGTGGAACGCCGGATTATGATTGATGGCGAGGTACCGTTCCAAGAGCTGAATGCCTTGAAATTCCCTTACAAAGCGGAATGGCAAGTAAACAAGCTGGGGAATGAGGACGGAGAATACTTCTTTTATCTCGAACAAGGCAAGCATACGTTGCGGATGGAAGTTCAAGTATCGGGTGTAGGCGGAATGATTGAAGCTGTGCTGAACACTACACATAAAATGTCTCTTTTGGGACGTGAAATCACGCAGGTAACGGGAACGAACCCCGATCCAAACGGGGATTGGCAGCTGGAGCAGAACATTCCTAATCTTGTGCCACGTTTACATTTGATGGCGCGGACGTTGGATGATGCCGTGCAGGATATGTATGCTTTTGGCGTTGCGGATGGAAGCTCTGAGCTGAGTACGCTTTATGAAGCACGTGATCGGTTCCTGGAAATGGCGAAGGATACCTCAAGTATTCCAGGTCGTCTTCAGCAATTTACGGATCTGCAGTCATCGCTTGGCTTATGGGTCAACGGATTAATGAAGCAGAGTATTGTAATGGACTATATTGAAGTGAAGTCGGAAGATCAGCCATGGCCTAAAGACGCGGCTCCTTGGTATACCCGTGTAGGGACGATGACGTATGACTTCTTTAGTTCTTTTACAAAGGATTACAGCGGCATAGGAAATACGTACAAAAATGAAAAGGTGCTGGATGTCTGGATCTCTCGTGGACGTGATTGGGCGGAGATCATTAAGCAAATGGTGGATGAGGACTTTACACCAAACACGGGCATCAAGGTGAACGTCAATATTATTCCTACGCTTGCAGCGGATCAGAAGCAGATTCTGTTATTAGCCAATACTGCCGGACTTGCTCCCGATGTGGCACTGGGGGTTGAGGGTGAAGTGCCGATTGACTTCGCGGTGCGGAATTCACTCGTGAATCTGAATGAATTCTCGGATTATCAAGAGGTTGCTGAACGTTTCAGAGCGGGCGCACTGATTCCTTATAAGTATGATAACGGAGACTTCGCATTGCCGGAGAATCAGAACTTCACGATGCTCTTTTACCGGAAAGATATTATGGCACAGCTGGGCATTAGCGAGAAGGATATTCCGAATACGTGGCAAGAGGTTATGGAACTGATTCCTGTGCTGCAACAAAACGGGATGGACTTCTATTATCCACATGCCCCGAACAATCCGAGTCTAGCCATTAATGAGTTTGCGCCGTTCTTATTCCAGTATGGTGGAGATTTCTATAAGAATAATGGGATGTTGTCTGATCTGGATTCACCAGAAGCTCTGACAGCTATGAAAATGTGGACGGGACTCTTTACGAACTACAAGCTGCAGAAACAAGCGGATTTCTATAACCGTTTCCGTTCTGGAGAGATGCCAATCGGCGTTGCTGATTATTCCACATACATTCTGTTATCTACTGCCGCACCTGAGTTGACAGGCTGGTGGGGCATGAAACCAATGCCGGGTATTGAACAAGCCGATGGACAGATTAACCGTTCTACAGGCGGGCTTGCACAGACAGGAATTATTTTTAAGGATACGGATATGAAAGAAGAGTCTTGGGAGTTCCTGAAATGGTGGACCAGTGCGGATGCACAGGAGAACTTCGGCTCAGAGCTTGAGTCTTTGCTGGGTGTTGAAGCTCGTTGGAATACAGCCAATGTTGAAGCGCTCAAACGTCTGCCGTGGCAGCAGGATGATATCGACGCCATTATGGAACAGTGGGAGTGGTTTAAAGAGCGCGAAGTGGTGCTTGGAGGATATTACACGACCCGGCATATCGCCAACATCTGGAATGAAATTGTGCTCAACGGTAAATTCCCGAGGGAGGCGATGGAGCAAGGTGTGCGTGAAATCAATAAAGAGCTTAGTAAGAAACGCGAAGAGTTCGGAATTGAAACTTCCCAGACTTCAAGCGCTAAAGAGGAAGGAGGTCAGAAATGAGTAGTGAAATAATTACACCGGCACAGAACGAAGCCGTACAGATGCAGCCGACGAAAACTCCCGGGAAATGGGCTCAGCTTTGGTTGGATATCAAGAAAAATAAAGTTTCCTATTATTTCTTGGCCCCTTTCCTGATTCTGTTCACCGTTTTTACTATTGTTCCTATTATCATGTCCGTCGTTCTAAGCTTCAGCTATTACAACATTATTGAGACACCGAGATTCATTGGCTTCTCTAACTATAAGCTGTTGTTTGTAGACGATGATATCTTTCTTAAAGCTGTTGGGATTACGCTAAAATTTGCTATTATTACAGGTCCGATAGGTTATATTATGGCCTTCTTGCTGGCCTGGCTGATTAGCCAGATTCCGCAGAAGTTCCGCTTTTTCTATACCCTATGCTACTATGTGCCATCGATTACAAGTGCAGTAGCAATGTCCGTGGTTTGGTTGTATTTGTTCGCCGGAGACCGCAAGGGGTTGCTCAATCACTGGCTCATTCAGCTGGGGATTATCAATGAACCTTATTTATTTCTACAAAATGTAGATTCGATCGTACCGGTGATCATCATAGTTTCCTTATGGATGAGTATGGGGGTAGGTTTCCTTGCTTTTCTGGCCGGACTTCAAAATGTACCGACAGATTTATATGAAGCTGGCTCAATTGATGGGGTCAAGTACCGCTGGCAGGAGCTTTGGTACATTACGATTCCATGCGTCAAACCGCAGCTATTATTCGGTGCGGTGATGCAGGTGGTCGGTTCGCTTACCGTATTTGACGTCAGTATGCGGCTTGTTGGATTTCCGAGTCCCCTTTATGCAGGCCATACGATTATGGCGCATCTGTTCGACTACGCATTTATCCGCTTTGAGATGGGATATGCGTCAGCGATTGCTGTATTACTGTTCGCTTTGATGCTTGGGCTCAACCGTCTCATCTTCAAAGTGCTGGGGAGGGATTAGGATGCACAAAATAAATTTAAGGCGTATTGACTATGGCGGCATCTTTTTATATCTGTTCTTAACGGTGTTTGGCCTAATTATGCTGCTGCCACTTGTCTATATGGCAGTGACTGCTTTAAAACCAACAAGCGAACTATTCCTGTTCCCACCGCGGTTTTTCGTAGTGAATCCGACGTTGGTGAACTTTCGTGATTTGCTGTTAATTACCGGAACTTCGGCGGTGCCGTTCTCACGGTTTATTTTCAATAGCGTGGTCGTTACATCGGGGATTGTGGTCGGGGGTGTCTTAATTTCAGCAATGGCGGCTTATCCGCTTGCCAAGCACAATATGCCATTTAAAAGCGCTATCTTTAGTATGATTGTGGCGGCGCTGATGTTTTCACCTTTAGTATTGCAAATACCGCAATATCTGCTGATTAGCCGCAGCGGATTAATGAATTCGTATTTTGCAATGATCTTACCTTATCTGGCTGCACCGATGGGAATGTTTCTTATGACCCAGTTCCTGCGGCAGCTTCCAGACGCTTTATTAGAGGCGGCCCGCATAGACGGGGCTTCAGAATGGAAGGTATTCTGGGTGGTTGTGATGCCAATGCTTAAGCCGGCGATTTCGACTTTTGCTTTATTTAGCTTCATTTCTGCTTGGAATGATCCGTATCCTTCAATGGTCTATACGACTGTTCAGGAAATGAAGACATTGCCGCTTGCCATCCAAACCATCAGTGGTGGAGCCGGAGTCGTTGCTAGGGTAGGCACTTTGGCAGCAGCAAGCTTCTTGATGATTCTCCCGACTATTCTTGTCTTTATATTAACGCAGCGGATGGTGCTTCAGACAATGGCCCATTCGGGGCTGAAGGAATAGGGGGAGTCATGATGATAGGACGTAATATGAAAAAAATGCTGCTAACAGGGCTACTGGTGACGCTGACACTGCCAGTGCTGCTGCTTCCAGGGCAGGCGCTAGCTGGCGAAGCCCCGTATGAGGGGTATACGTGGAATCAGTCCGGCAATGAGGTCCGCTCGATTAATGGTTATCTCTACGATTCTTCTATCGATCCAACAGGAACAGATACGGGGTCCTTCAAAAATCCGGAATCTCTCTTTATTAGTGATGACGATTCACTCTACGTAGTAGACACGGGCAATAGCCGTATTGTTCATATGGATAAGGACGGTCGTCTGCTAAATCTGATCGGTGATGCGGAGGGCAGCGGCAAGCTGCAGGAGCCGAAGGGTGTATTCGTGAAAGAGGATGGAACGGTATATGTAGCAGATACAAAAAACGCGCGTATTGCTATTTTTGATAAAAATGGCAAGTTCGTAAAAGAGTTTCTAAAACCGGATAGCCCATTACTGGGTGCTAATTTCTCTTATTCTCCTTCTAAATTAGTTGTAGATAAGCGTGATTATATGTATGTGGTGAGCGATGGTAACACGCAGGGGTTGCTGCAAATTGACTCGGGCGGTAAGTTCAAGGGGTTCTATGGAGCGAACCATGTAGGCTTCTCCTGGACACGACTCTTAATTAAGCTGGTGGCCACCAAAGAGCAGCAGAACCAGCTGGCGACCGTTAAACCTTCTGAGTTCTCCAACGTGGATCTGGATGAAGAAGGATTTATCTACAGCACGACCCTGGGCGAAGAGTATAACCAGATCAAACGGTTATCTCCGGTAGGCGTAGATACGCTGAACATTGGTAAACACTGGTACGGCGATTATTACTCCGAGGGTCCATTCAGTATGGCTTCTTTTATGGGCATCAGTATTGATAAGAACGGGTTTATAACCGCGCTGGATTTGCAGTCCAGTAAAGTCTTCCAATATGACAAGCTGGGGAATTTGTTATTCAGCTTCGGCGGGATCGGGGATCAGAATGGACTCTTCGTGACTCCTTCCGCCGTAGATCAAACCGCTGATGGTTTGATCTATGTAGTGGATAAAGGACGGGGCAGAATCGATCGCTTCCGGACCACGCCGTTTGCGGATTTGGTTCATCAGGCATCTTTGCTATATGTAGATGGCAGCTATGACGAAGCGCAATCCTTATGGCAAGAGGTGCTGCGATTGAACGCCAATTATGATATGGCTTATCAGGCTATCGGCAAAGCGCTTTATAAAGCAGAGCAATATAAGGAATCTATGAGCTATTTCAAGCTTTCAAATTCCAAAGCTGACTATTCATCCGCTTTCCGCGAATATCGTAAATTGTATATCCGGGAGCACTTTACTTATTTCTTTGCCGGCGGAATTGGACTGTTCTTAGTACTGTTCTGGAGTGCGCCGAGATTATACCGGAGATTCCATGCCTGGCTGTATAGAGGAAACAAGGCAGTTTTGGAACCGGCAAAGGGGGAGATTGGATGAACACTTTGCGAATGATTCATCAGGTTGTAGTTCATCCTTATCAGTTCTATAACGATATTCAAGGAAAGCAGCGTATCCGCTGGATACAGGGGATTGCCATCGTTCTACTGACCTTTGTGGCACGAATGATCTCGATTCTGATTACAGGGTATGCTTTTCAAACTAGAGAGCCGCATGAAATCTCTATGTTTCATGAGTTTATTTGGCTTATCGTTCCTTGGTTGACCTGGTGTGTCTCGAACTGGGGTGTCAGTACGATTATGGATGGTGAGGGGAAATTTAAAGAGATTTTTGTGGGCAGTGCCTTTGCGCTTGTTCCATACATGCTCTTTATCATCCCAGTCACACTGCTAACGTTGGTCCTTTCGCTGGATGAGGCTTCAACCTTCAATCTGCTGCACAAGTTTGTGATTCTTTGGGTGGCTTGGTTGATTTTAATGAAGGTGAAGATCCTGCATGATTTTGAGATTCGCAAGGTTATTTTTATCACCATAATCAGTGTAATAGGGATCGCCATTATCTGGTTTGTAGGCATTTTGCTGTTTGGTATTTCCAATCAATTTGTTTCATTTATTGTCGATCTGCTCAAAGAGTTGAGATTGCGCGCGTAAGGAGGGAAAGGTAACACGATGAGAAAAAAAGTTAAAGTGCGGGGCATTCTCTGTATTGTTGTGATGATGCTGTTCGCAGTGATAAATGTTCAACCCCTACACAGTTCCGCCGATCCGTCTACCGCTGCGCAGTCTGTTCAGACTGAAGAAAGCAAAGAGGTTGGGCAAGAGCAAACATCGGTGGTGACTGAACCAGCTGAAGGGCAGGCCACTGCTGTGCAAGAAAAGGAGACCACGGCTCCCGTAGAAGAGCAGGCTCCAGCCGCTGTAGCAGCACCTGTACAGAAGGTTGAGCTGCAGCCGGTCACGCCTGGAACAAAAGCATTGGAGAACGAACGCTATATTTTATATGTAGATGAGAAATCGGGAAATCTTCGCATCACAGACAAAATCACAAACAAGGAGTGGCTTGGATCTCCACAGCTGGAGCGAACAGCCATGCCAAATATTAAGAAATACACGACCGCGCCGATTTATGCCAGATACACACAGGGGGCTGATATTACACAGGTCTACCCACTTAAAGATGAAGACTCCACGGTTACCGTAACGATTGAGCAAGATGTCGTCCGCGCGGAGTTTGCTTTTATTAGCCTGAAGCTTTCTTTTGCTCTGGAGTACAGACTGACTGCTAATGGATTTGAGGCTTCCATTCCACAGGAGTACTTGAAGGAAGAGGGGAATGCGAAATTCACGAGTCTGGAGGTTCTGCCATTTTTTCATGCGGCTAGAGAAGATGCAGAGGGGGCAATGATGCTTCCAGATGGTTCAGGGGCATTGCTGGAGTTTCGGAAAGATCATCCCGCTTATTTGAAAGGTTATTCTGAATACATTTACGGCGGGGACGAAACCTTTGTGAAACAAAATCATGAAATTACGGATAACTCTTGGCAAAAGGCGGCACCTCTTAAAAAAGCTATCGCTTTGCCAGTGTTTGGGATCTATCAGGGAGACACCGGATATTTAGCAATTGTCACTAAGGGAGATACCGATGCTAAAATCAACGGTGTTCCATCAGGCATTCGCGCTATTTCGCTTTATAGAGCATCAAGTGAATTCACTCTGCGCAAGGATGATGTTATTTTTGTCGGCAATTCCGGCCAAATTCCTTATTATCAGGGTGAGATGATCAAAACCGATCGTAGCGTACGTTATGTTCTGCTCCAAGGCGAGGAAGCCAACTACGTTGGGATGGCGAAGGAATACCGTAATTACTTAATGGAAGAGAAAAAGGTCAAGGAAGTAGTTCTTGAGAACACGCCATTGTATCTTCAAGTGCTCGGCGGGATTTCACGTGATGAAGTCATCGGTTCAACTTTTATAGAAGCAGCTACGTTTAAACAAATCAAGAACATGATTGATCAATATCAGGCAGAGGGTGTTACTCAGCTAGAGATTACGATCGAGGGATGGTCCAAAAATGGTTTATACGGAAACCAGCCAGAACAATTCCCTGTTGAGAAGAAGCTGGGAGGCAAAAAGGGACTTAAAGAGCTTCAGGAATATGCCGCAGGCAAGGGCGTAAATCTTTATTTGAAAGCTAACTACGTGAAACCTTACCAAGATAGCAACGGCGTGAAGGCAAGCAGAGATGCTGTCCGCGGTATTAATCGTGAAGTCTTGAAGCAGTACGTCTACTATCTCTCTACCCGGTGGAATACGGATGATTATTTCTATTTAATGAAACCTAGTGTTATCGCAAAACGCAGTAATGCTGAGTTAAGCAAGTTTCAGGATCTGGGTGTGAAGGGTGTACAGTTTGAACACTTTGGAAGCTTGCTATACTCCGATGAGGATAATAAATCCAATACGGACCGCCAGCTTACAGAAGATACTTATGTTAATGCATTGGATAACTTCCGTAAAGGTGAGCTTAACACGGCAGTAGATTATGGTTTTGCCTATACATTAGGACATGTGAACCGGATTGATCAAGTGCCGCTCGACTCCAGTCAATTTGTCTATACAGATCGGGCGATTCCTTTCTATCAACTGGTGTTACACGGCTTAGTGCCTTATACAGCAAGCCCGGTTAATTTGTACGATGATTCCCGTAACCAAACCTTACGGGCGCTGGAATATGGAGCCCTTCCAAGTTATGAATTAACTTATGCTCCGACTAGCGATCTTCAGAGAACCATGGCAGACCGGCTGTTCAGCTCTAGTCTTGAGAACTGGCTGGCACCTTCTGTGCAGAATTATCTCGCATTGAAAGAGGTCTATGACAGCATTAGCAACCAGCAAATGACGAATCATGAGCAGCTGCAAAGTAAAGTCTTTCGGACGACTTATGCAAACGGTGTGAGCATTATAGTCAACTATAATGAGCAGTCTGTTGACGTGTCTGGTCAGACCGTCGAGGCATTCGGCTATGCGGTAACAGGAGGATGATGAAGTGAAAAAATCAAAGCTATCGATGCGAGCGCGTTATTTCGTTGAAGGATATTCCTTCATCGGCCTGTGGCTGGTCGGATTTCTGGTGTTTATGGCTGTTCCGCTGGGCCGTTCCTTGTATTATTCCTTTCAGGATCTCCAAGTGAGCAAAGGCGGCTTACTGGCCACTTTTGTTGGGATGGAGCATTATCGCGCCGCTTTTACTACAGATGTTAATTTCTTGCCTCTGCTCAAATCGACGATGGTGTCGACGGTGACTCAGGTTCCGTTAATTCTTATCTTTTCGCTCTTTTGTGCGATTCTGCTAAATCGCGGACTCGTAGGAAAAACCTTTTTTCGTGGCGTGTTCTTTTTGCCGGTCATCATTGCTTCAGGGGCGATCCTGGGCAAATTGATGGATCAGGGTGCCGCAAATTTACCGATTTTTTATAATCAGGATTTATATGATAAGCTCCATAACTTTATCCCCGGCGACATTTTGAAGTCGTTGCTGAAATATGCAGAATCTTTAACGCTGGTGATGTGGGATTCTGGCGTGCAAATTCTGATTTTTCTAGCGGGGTTACAGACGATTTCTGTTTCACTGTATGAAGCGGCCAAATGTGATGGAGCAACCGCGTGGGAAAGCTTTTGGAAAATCACCTTCCCGATGATTATGCCGATGATGCTTGTAAACACGTTGTTTAGTATCGTCAGCTCATTCACGAAGGCAGATAATCAAATCATGAGTCATATTTTGAATGTCGTCTTTAAGAATAATGATTTTGGATATGGCTCAGCGATGGGCTGGATTTATTTTGTGTTTATTTTCTTGGTTCTGGGTTTGGTCTTCCTGTTATTCAGCAAGTCGCTCGGTGCCACCGAAGGGAGGAAGTAGAAGATGTTGAAGGAATCCGTAAAGCAGGTTCGGACAACGAACATGGAACATCTGACAACTCGTCTAAAAGCAAGCGGCAGGCTGGACAGGGTCGTGAAACGTTCGCTTCAGGTGCTGAATATCGCTTTTTATTACTTGGTTATTCTCAGCTTAACGTTCGTATTCCTATATCCCTTGTTATACATGGTATCCAAATCCATGATGCAAGTAACAGATGTAGCTGATGCCACAGTGCAATGGCTTCCGAAAAAGATAAGTTTTGGCAACTATTTTCTGGCATGGGATTCGCTTAAATTCTGGGCCGGGTTCGCAAATAGTGCGATTATTTCTTTCGGGAGTGCGGTTCTGCAAATCTTAAGCTGTTCCTTAATCGGTTATGGTTTTGCCAGATACCGTTTCCCAGGCTACGCAGTATGTTTCGTTCTGCTGCTGTTTACTTTTCTAGTTCCACCGCAGACGATTGTTGTGCCACTGTATTTGTTCTTTAGTGACTTGGGGTGGATTAATACACATTTGCCGTTTGTGGTTCCTTCTATGTTTGGGCACGGGTTGAAGGGGGCATTATTCGTACTGATCTTTATTCAGTTCTATCGCGGAATGCCTAAAGTGTTGGAGGAAGCAGCACGTATCGATGGTGCAGGCGCATTCAGAACGTACTGGAAAATCATGTTTCCTATCGCCAAGCCGGCAATGCTGATCGTATTCTTGTTCTCTGTGGTATGGCACTGGAATGACAGCTTTGAACCGAATACGTATTTAACAACACCGGATTTCTATAATCTGTCGCAGCGATTAGCGATGTTTTATGGTTCCAATAATCAGGCAGCGGAGACGATGTCGCAAATGACTTCGGGTTCTATTGGGATGGCCCCAACTGGACTGAATCAGGTTATGGCGGCGTGTATTCTAACCATTCTGCCAATTCTGATTCTGTATTTGTTCGTACAGCGTCATTTTGTAGAAAGTGTGGAACGCTCCGGTATTGCCGGGGAATAACTTTATTTACTAAAAACCAGCAAGCTCTCTGTGTGGAGGCTTGCTGGTTTTATTTTTAGGTAAAGGGTCTTCAAATTAGTATATCAATTCGGTTAAGATGGATAAGTATTCGATAAACTGTATTAGAAATATACATCCAAACCAAGGGAGTCAGACGATGAATAAACGCACATCGGGATTTGAGCACAGTACAGTATCCATTGCTGAGAAGAAAGTTACTTGGCTGGAGCTATTTTATGATCTGCTTTTTGTAGCAGCAGTTTCAAAAGCGAGCCATGTCCTATTGCATGTAGAGGCGGGTACAATTCCACTTGAATACTTATCCAAATTTATCTTAATATTTATTCCGATCTGGTGGGCTTGGGTAGGGCAATCGCTTTTTGTGAATCGGTTTGGGCAAGATATCTTTTCACATCGGATATTCTTGATTCTACAATTATTTTTTGTATTAATAATGACGGCGAGCTTATCGGTTAACTTTGATCAATATTATATGCCATTCTTAATAGGTTATGTTGGTTTAAGAGCTATGACAGCCATTCAATATCTTACGATAAATAAGAATGAAGCGGCTGATAGAAAGAGCACTGCCCGGTATTTGGGAAGCAGATTTTGGATTGGATTAATGATCTCTTCTTTATCACTTTTCTTTGACTCTTGGATGCGTTATGT
The DNA here is from genome assembly GCF_037992965.1 of Paenibacillus sp. FSL E2-0190. Taxonomy (NCBI): domain Bacteria; kingdom Bacillati; phylum Bacillota; class Bacilli; order Caryophanales; family Paenibacillaceae; genus Paenibacillus; species Paenibacillus sp. FSL E2-0190. The sequence goes on along the minus strand of NZ_CP150306.1, from coordinate 5,751,271 downwards.
AGTTTTGTATGCGGGAATTACTGTAGACATTCTGCTTCCATTAGTAGGCCGGAAATACTTGGTGAAAAGTCCGATCAATACTCATCATTTATTGGAACGCTTCTCGTTGTTTACGCTTATTCTGCTTGGGGAATCAGTGGTCAGTATCCTTGCGGTTTTACAGTCTAGCCACTGGACATGGCAATCTATTGTATTTGCATTATTAACTTTTCTATTAATTATAGCTATGTGGTGGCAATATTTTGATAATGTTGAAAAGAAAGTGGATAAGACTATAGAGACTGCCGGGCAAACCATAATTTACGGGCATTTATTTATTTATGTATCCTTGAGTATGATTGCAGCTTCGATCCAACTGCTATTTTTAGATCAATTAAATTATATATTTATGGTGTGTTTTATTTTTGGATCGGTCCTGCTCTACTTCTTCTCTACCTCACTGGTCTTCCATAAATATAGACGTATACAGCAACGGTTAGGGATATTCCATTTGACGTTATTATTAGGTTTACTTGGTGTTTTTTTCGTAGTAGATTTGTTGTTCCTTATACCTAATTACCTGATCATTGGTGAAATGATGTTATTTTTTGTGGTATATGCAAAATTAACGACGTAAGCTTGTTGTGCCGAAGCTGAATACGAAAATAAGAAGGAAGCTGATCCGTGTGATCGGCTTCCTTCTTGTTTTAGATCCCATGAAATATAATCTATCTAGTTACGATCGAACGGGGAGGCTTATTTCATAATATGTATAAGATTGTATTTTTTGATGTGGACGGTACTCTAGTGAGTGAAATTGATAGAAGTATCCCAAGATTTCCTGAATTACGGTTCGAACGTTTTCACGGATACGTTATGAATGTGCTTGAAGAAACAAAAGTTTCTAAATCAACGGCGATTAAACAGGTGCTGGATTATCTGAATATTTGCAAGTCAGAGGCTATCGCGTTTGGTGACGGTGGGAATGATATCGACATGTTGGAGTATGTGGGATTGGGCATTGCGATGGGAAACGGTGCGGAACAGTTTAAACAAAAAGCCGATTTTGTTACAAAAAAAGCAAGTGAAGGCGGGATAGCCTACGCATTAAAGAAATTTGGTGTCATTTAAGCTTGCAGCAAACGAGTTGAAGAAAAATTAATTGCGATCATTTGTACAAATCTAACAGTGACAGCCAAGACTTTATCAGTCTATGGCTGCGGCTGCTTTATGGATTGTGTGGTATCCACACATAGAACTGCATGTGATTCCTGGTTCTTACTGCCCTAGAAGAGCTGGCACAATAAATCGGCCGAAAACATTTGCAGGAGAGCCTTTTTTGTACTTATCCGCGGTGATAACGGCAACCAGCTCGTAAGCAGGAACTACAATGATATGCTGGCCTTTAAAGCCGAGTGCAAAATAATAAGGGATCTCGTTCGGCTGTTGCTCTGAACCTGCATTGAATTGGGATACCCACCAATGCCAGCCGTAGAATCCTTTTTGCGGATGATTGGCTTCAACGTAAGGGCGAGTAGATTGCTGAATTGTATCTGAAAAAAGGATCTGCTGATCCTTCCAGCGTCCCTCTTGCAAATAAAGTAAGCCGAATTTCAGCATATCCTCCGGCTTCAGATGAAGTCCGAACCCACCGGTATGTATGCCTTGCGGATCGCTCTCCCAGTGATAGCTTTGAATGCCAAGTGGTTGAAACAGCTGATCTTCGGCAAATTCTGTAACCGCCTGTCCAGCACAATCACGCAGGATTGCGGACAAGAGCTGAGAGGAGCCTGAGTTATAAGTCATCACGGTTCCTGGTGTATGAGCTAATGGCTGTGCAAGCACAAATTTTATCCAGTCTGCGGTTTTAGTCATGGCCGGAAAAGAATTCTGCCCACCGAACTCTGTCCAGTTAAAGCCTCCGGTCATCGTTAATAAGTGTTCGATAGTGATCTCTCTTTTACGTGGGTCACGATCTTCTTTTAATGAAGGAAAAAATAAAGAAATAGGTGTGTCTGGAGGTGGAATCATTTGTTTATCTATGGCTATGCAAACTAAGGCGGAGAGTACGCTTTTGGTGCACGAGTTGATTTTGCCAAGCTCTTCAGCGATTTGTGGATCGCGGTAATGCTCCAGTACGGGTTCTCCATGTTGAATGATCAAACAACTGCGAATGTCTAGGTTAGTAATACCGTCAATAAGCGGCTGAAGGTTCCAGTCAGTAATGTCGGTGACCCCCTTTCTAGATGAATTATAGCTGCAACTGTTTACCATTATAGCTCACATCACAAAAATGTCGTAATTTCCTGTCGTTAAATAATTATGGAAAATACAAGAAAATATCTGTATAATAATATGAATCACGTGTTAGAGGAGGATGAATTCTTTTGAAAAGCAATAGTACTCTTTTTGTTCATCAAACAGCTAAAACGGTATTAATCACTTCCGTTGCACTCGCGTTACTCTTACCCCCTGGCTTAGCCGCAGCCGATTCTATATCTGTTAGCAGCAACACTTCCGTAACGCAGGTTAGTACGCAATCAGCGGCTCCAGCTACGACTACGAAATCTGAGGCTGATCCTGCAAAAGTGAAATTCACGCAGGAGCAAGCCATTGCAAAGTTAAAAGAACTATTCCCATCTCTAAAAGATGCAACTGTAAACAATGTTCAACTGGGATCTAACCAAAGCTACCCAGCTCCAGCAAATCAAATGATCTGGCATATTCAGTGGCAGGTTCAAGAAGGGAATATGGGATATGGTTTTAGCAGTGAGGTAGACGCCATTAATGGTGATATCATCAACACCTATCTCTCATTCTCCCAGGAGAAGAACGAATCCTATTATCCACCGAAAGTATCTCAGACTCAGGCATTGGAGATCGCTAAGACTTTTGTGGCTAAGGCAGCCTCATCGGTTAAGAGCAGTGAGCTGCAATTAAATGAGAATGTTGGTTATAGTTATTTTTCGGAATCATTATTCGGTCCTGTTCAATATGGATATAACTTCAGTATTCTGAAAAATGGTATTCCTTCTGGTTCAGACAGCATTAACATAGTTGTGGATGGTAACGGAACTGTAACGCAATTCTCTAAGTCTTCTCAAGGGCTTGAGTACCCGTCTGCACAGCCCAAGATTACCTTGGAGCAAGCACAGAAGCAATTTGCGGAACAGTTTGATGTGGGCCTATTTTACATTCCTATTTATAAGAACGGAAAACCTAACAACTGGATCCTAGGCTGGCGTCCAATAGATCAGTCTCTATATCCTATCGATGCATTAACGGGTAAGCGGATAGATTATGAAGGAAAAGAATCCGTATCCACCTCAGTCGTGTATTCAGAAGTAGCGAAGAGCAAGGATGTTTTTCAGGCAAGAAGTTCTAGTACAGAGCTTTCTGCAAAAGAAGCAGCACAGCTTGTAGAGAAGGTTGCTTATATCCCGGCAGATCGTAAATTGATCTCGCAAACCTTGAGAAATGACTATCAGGATTCAGATCGGAAAATCTGGCAGCTATACTGGGGCAGTAATGGAAATGATCGTTACATTGGTGCTGGCTTTCCAGAACAATCCTCTGCCGAGATCGATGCAAAGACCGGTGAAGTATTGCAGTACCAGGTTCAAGCTTATGGTGCTATTCAGGATAAGAAGAAGGAAGAGCCGGCACCTGCTGGAGGTAAGAAGCTTAGTGAGGCTGAAGCGAAGGTGAAAGCGCTTAGTATAATTAATAGTCTATATCCTCAGGCGAGCCAGAAGCTAAAGCTGGTAGAATACGGGGATAATTCGAGTTTGACTTCAGACGGATCAGGATATGGATACCAGTTTATTAGATATCATCAAGGAATTCCTGTGAGTGACAGCACCATTACGGTAAGTTTGGATCTTTACGGCAGACTGACTTCTTACATGGGGAATCGGATAAGCGGTATCGATGGAATCACATTATCGCCTGATGCAACAATTTCCAAGAAAGAAGCGCTCGAAAGTTATAAGCCTAAATATCAGATTAAGCTGAAATATACTCAGGTTGGTGGATACAATACTTATAGTAACTATGTCGCACCGAAGGTGAAGCTGGTATATGATACAACCTTTGATGAATCTAATGGATTGAATCAGGTTTTGGATGCAGCTACTGGAAAATGGGTTGCGGTGTATGATTACCTCGGTCAGCAGGATGCTCAACTATCTGCAACGGACATCAAAGGTCATGCAGCAGAGCGGGAATTATCAGAATTGGTAAACCACCATGTGATTACACCGGATGCCGACGGCAAAGTGAACCCGGATCAAGAAATAACTGTCGGTGATTGGTTATCCTATCTTGCCAAAGCTTCTAGTCCGAATTTCACCAATTATTATAATAATAATGAACGAAAAACTGTGGCAGGCGTGAAGCCAGAGAATTCATATTATGATGCAGTTATTTTTGCAGCAGATCGTAAATGGATCAATAAGGATGAAAGCCTGCAAGTAGAGAGTAAGTTAACCCGGGAACAGCTTGCTGTTCATCTGGCTAATTTCTTGAAATACAATAAACTCACAGCTTATCTTGATAAAGATGTGACTGTAAGTCAGTTTAGTGATAGCTCAGCTATAAACAATAAGGGGGCCGTGGCTCTTGTTGTGAAATTGGGACTCTTAAAGGATGACAACGGCAAGTTTAATCCGCAGCAGAATGTAACAAAAGCGCTGGCGGCTTCGGTGATCATGAAGCTAGTGGAGCTGCAAGGAAAGACCGATCAGATCATAGGTCAATAAGTGTTAATAAGACAGCCAGGCAGCGATTCTCCGATGATTGGAGAATCGCTGCCTGGTTTTTTAGTTTGCAGCGCGGCGGATTGAATAAAGCATCTCTATCTGGCAGATGCAGTTTCCAGTATTCTCTCAGCATTTTTTGTGCGCCGATTCTTGCTGGAATCCGCAAAATAACTGCATTCTATACAGCTATTTCTTATGCAAAAGGTGCATGTGTATCTTTAATTGCATTCTCTGCAACTAAAAACTAGAGAATTCACCTATTGGCGAGAAAAGCAAGAATATAAGTGTACGAAATACACTTATATCCTTTGGCCGAGTGATTTGATGCATTATAAGTGTACTAAATACAATTAAACGCGTAATACCGCGTAATTCAATGCTTAATTCAACGCTTAATTCAACGCTTAATTCAACGCTTAATTTAATCCTCAGCGTAATCCTCCGCGCAATCCTCAGCGTAATCCTCCGCGCAATCCTCAGCACAATCCTCCGCGCAGTCCTCAGTCCATTCCGCCTACACTATGCAACCGCCGGCTCACTATATAGGTAATCTTGATGGCTAAGATTCTTAAGGGATAGCATAAGGATCAGCCTCTTTTTTGTGTGATTAATTACCAATACATAGACACTTACAAACTCACAGTATTATGATAATCAGAGTGACCCTAAAGCGGAGCTTTGTTAGGCGAACATGAATAGGTAAAGAAAAGATACCGAATGTAAACGGTTCACACTCGCTGTGTTAACGCTTTCTTCTTACAATTAGGATATAGAAAATAAGGGAGGTTCAATAGATGAAAAAAAAGATTAAAGGCTTGCCTTTAATGGCATCGGCCATTGTTTTATCATTAGTTTTCAGTGGTTGCTCCAGCAATAATAGTGGAAACAGTAGTGGAAACAGTAGTAGTAGCGCAGAGGGAAACACTAGTGCGCAAACGGAAATGGAAGGCGGCCCTTTAACCAAATATGATCCGCCGATCAAACTTCGCTCCACGATGAACGAAACAGGCAAAGAGACGTTGGCGCAGGGCGATACACATTCCAATAACATCTGGACCAGAGGATACGAGGAAGAGCTTGGGATTAAAGTGTCCTATGACTGGATTGTGGCTGATGCTAACTATAATGATAAAATGAATGTTACCTTGGCGAGCGGGGATTTACCTGATTTGTTAAAGGTGTCCACGGTGCAATTCGAGCAGCTTTATGAAGCTGGCATGTTGGAGGATTTGACCGGGGTATTTGATAAATATGCTTCGGATCTTGTCAAAGAATATTACGCAGAAGAGGACGGAGCAGGGCTAAAGCCGGTTACGAAAGATGGAAAACTGATGGCGATGGTAAGCTTCCCGGGTTCGCTGGATTCCTCTGATATGATATGGATTCGAAAAGACTGGATGGACAAGCTGAATCTGGCAGAGCCAACATCCATGCAGGATATTATTAAGATTGCAGAAGACTTTACATTTAAAGATCCAGACGGAAATGGCAAACAGGATACTTACGGCATTTCGTTGAACAAGGACTTGCCAATCAATGCGTTTCTACTCGGGTACCATGCTTACCTGGAAACTTGGATCAAAAACGCCGATGGCGAGGTTGTGAATGGTACGATTCAACCGGAGGTAAAGGCTGGACTTGCGGAGCTGCAAAGATTGTATAAGGAAGGAGTCATTGATCCAGAGTTTGGGGTAAAAGACTTTGCCAAAGCGATGGAGGATGTGAATGCTGGTAAATCCGGTATGTTATTTTTGCCGCAATGGGCCCCTTTCCAAGTAAAGGACATGATTAAAAAGGATCAAAATGTTAACTGGGTGCCTTATCCAGTACAATCTATTGATGACCAACCTGCCAAAACCCAAAACCATCTTACAATTGGTGGCGTATTCGCGGTCCGTAAGGGCTACGAACATCCGGAGGCATTGATCAAGCTGCTTAACTTCCAAGCAGAGAAAATGTTTGGGGAGTCCGCTAAAACAGAACGGGCAAAATATTTGAACGGGGACACAGGTCTGGGCTTCCAAAACGCGGTTGTATCCAACCTGCCACCGAACAAAAATGTAAAGGCACAGGATGAAGTGGAAAAAGCCCTTGAATCGGGAGATACCTCAAACATGGGCCTTGAAGCTAAATTATTCTATGATGATATTCAAAGCTACCGCGGTGGAGATCTTGATAAATGGCATATGGAACGGATCTTTGGGCCGCTTAGCTCACAATCGGTTATCAAACACTACCGCGACAATGACTTGGTGTTGATGAATGAGTTCATTTATGCCCCAACTAAAACGATGAACAGCAAAGCGGCTACCTTGGATAAACTGCGTGCAGAGACCTTTGTCAAAATCATTTACGGAAGTCTTCCTATCGATGAATTCGACAAATTCGTAGCCAACTGGAAAAAGCTCGGTGGAGATCAAATAACGAAAGAAGTAAATGATATCGTAAAAGCAAACTAGTAAAAACGACGCAGAAGAGGACTGCCCCTAGTCATGATAATGACAAACGGGCAGTTCTTTTTTTGGCTGAACAGCTATTCGGTTCGATAACCAGGTCAACAAAAGATACTTAAAGTCAATACGCTACACTATTAAGGCAATTTGGGGCTGCTCTATAATTGAGATACAAGGAGGAGAAAGCATATGCACTTTAATACTAAGCAATTTCTACGTAATATTCCGCTCCATTTAATGATTTTACCTGCCTTAATAGTGATCATTATTTTTAGTTATATTCCAATGGCTGGCCTTGTAATTGCCTTCCAGAATTTTTCCCCGATTTCAGGGTTTAAGAATATGAACTGGACAGGGCTCGAAAACTTTCGTTATTTGTTTGAGCTTCCCGGTTTTGGTCAGGTCGTATGGAATACTGTATTTATCTCCGTCATGAAAATTATTGCTGGGCTGACCGTGCCAGTTATAGCGGCTTTATTGCTTAATGAGGTTCGTGTAAACGGCTTCAAACGTTCGATTCAGACGATTATTTATATGCCGCACTTTTTCTCATGGGTTATCTTGGGCGGGATTATCGTAGATGTACTGTCTCCGAGCAGCGGGATTGTCAACATGCTTTTAAAAGCACTAGGCATGCAGCCTATTCAATTTCTAGCGGACAATAGCTGGTTCCCATACGTACTAGTGATCACAGATCAATGGAAGGAGTTTGGATTCGGGACGATTATTTATTTGGCGGCTTTAACCAGCATTGACTCCTCTCTTTATGAAGCTGCTGTAATCGATGGTGCCGGAAGATGGAAGCAGACCTGGCATATTACGCTTCCGGGTATTCGCCCGATTATGATCCTGATGCTTACACTCAGCCTTGGCAACGTCCTGAATGGGGGATTTGACCAAGTGTTCAACCTGTACAATCCGCTAGTGTATGAATCAGGTGATATTTTGGACACGATGATTTACCGAATTGGTCTACAGGATGCTCAGTACTCTGTATCGACCGCACTAGGATTGATAAAATCGGTAGTTTCCTTCGTATTTATCGGGCTGGGTTATTATCTGGCGTATCGTTTTGCTAAATATCGGATTTTTTAGAGAGAAAGGAGTGGACTAAATGCACCATACTTCAACTGCTTATCGTTGGTTTCTCCGTTGCAATTATGTATTTCTGACTTTGCTCGCGGTGCTTTGTCTTTTTCCAATCGTGAATATTCTGGCGATCTCCTTCAGCTCCAGCGCAGCTGTTAACGCGGGTAGCGTAACCTTCTGGCCTGTGGATTTCACTCTTTCTTCCTATAAATATATCCTTCAGAACAACCAGTTCATTCACTCCTTTGGAACTAGCCTGCTCCGGGTAGTGCTTGGCGTATCCGTTAACCTGTTGTTTACGATTCTAGTAGCTTATCCGCTGTCTAAAGAGGCAAAGTCCTTCCGCTCACGGACCGTGTATGCCTGGGTTTTTGTGTTCACGATGCTCTTTAGTGGGGGTCTGATTCCTGGTTATTTAATTGTAAAAGAAATGGGGCTGCTGGATAGCATCTGGGCGCTTGTTATACCGGGCGCGGTGCCGATCTTTAATGTTCTGCTTATGCTCAATTTCTTCAGAGGTTTGCCCAAAGAATTGGAGGAAGCCGCATGGATGGATGGCGCGGGACACTTACGCACGTTATGGAGTGTGTATCTGCCGGTATCTATGCCAAGTATTGCGACCATTACGTTGTTCGCTTTGGTGGGTCACTGGAATGCATGGTTCGATGGTATGATTTATATGAGAAGCCCGGAACATTATCCGCTGGCCACCTATTTACAATCCATACTTCAGCAGGTATCGATCCAGACTGAAAATATTACTTTTGAACAAGCTGCGTTATTAAATCAAATCTCAGACCGTACAACGCAAGCCTCCCAGATCTTCTTGTCTATCATTCCGATCCTGGCGATTTATCCGTTCCTGCAAAGATATTTTGTGCATGGACTAGTCGTGGGTAGTGTAAAGGGTTAAACTGGACTGGACCTAAATATAAGAAGGAGCCTGAACATGGCTCCTTCTTTATTATTATTCGATAGAAGAGGGAGAACATTCCAATGAAATCATTCTCCATCGGGTGGAACCCCGATTCCATTGTGATCAAGCTGATCGGAGCTTTCCTATTGGTCATGCTTCCACTCTGCGCGCTGAGTATATCTATTACCTACTATAGCTCCAACCAAATGCAAGCTGAAGTGGAGAGGGCGAACGAATCGAAGGTTCATTTTTACTACAGCCATCTTGAATTTGAGCTGCAACGGATAACGGGCTTAGTCACGGAGTACTCTCAGGATGAAACGCTGGCTACCTTCAGTACCCGTATTCCAATTATGAGCCGGTACGAAGTGGATTCTAATCTGAACAATATATACACCAAGCTAAAACAAATCAAAGAAACCAGTCCTTATATTAGTGATGTTGTGTATTATGTCCCGGAAATTAATAAGCGGGTTAGCGCTGCGGTGGGGGTTAGGGATGTCACCAACGAGGAATGGCAAAGTCTGCTGGCCACTATGGGTAATCTGAAGGGTGCTTTATCTAAATACGAAGACGACTTATATTTACTGCGTAGTAATCCTTATAACCTGGATCGCAATCTTTCACCTAATTTTTTGCTGGGAGTGAAGCTTTCCTCACCTGAGCTTGAGTTGCGTTTGAAAGAATTTGCGGTATCAGGGGGGAGCGATATTACGTTAGCCTTCGGCAATAACGATTATGTGATATCAACTTCTGACCAGAAGCCTAGGTTGTTTCCCATAGAGAAACCTCTAAATAGTGAAGAGACTGTAAGTGTGCAGCGGTATCGTTTTGATAATTCTTTTTACTATTCGCTCTACGATCACAGCAATAACTTTAGGCTGACCGCAAATATTCCCAACACGGTGCTCATGAAGCCGATTCAAGTCTACTCATTGCTGCTGTGGCTGTTGTTCGTTGTCTCGATAGTGATCATTATCTTGTTCTCTTTATGGACGTACAGGATGATTCATCGCCCGATGTCTATTCTTATCAGAGGGTTTAAGAAAGCGGAGCAGGGGCAGACGGGGATCTTTATTACTCACTCCCGCAGGGATGAGTTTGGGTATCTATATTCTCGTTTCAATGAGATGCTTAAGCATCTGAATACGTTAATCGATGAGAACTACGTGCAGCGTATCCGGACAGGGGAAGCGGAGCTTAAACATTTACAATCGCAGATCACCCCTCATTTTCTCTACAACAGTCTATTTAGCATAAAACAGATGGCTGAGGTGGAAAATGTAGAGCTGATCAAGGAGTTCTCTGATTATTTAGGGCAATATTTTCGGTACATGACCCGGGATTCCGCCCAGGAGGTTACTTTGCAGCAAGAGCAGGAGCATGCTTTGGTCTATCTGGCTATACAGCGGATTCGTTTTGGAGCGAGAATTAGAGCTGAAGTGGATGAGATTGCAGCGGATTGCCGGGACATCAAAGTCCCACGGGTTCTCCTGCAGCCCATCATTGAAAATGTATTCGAGCATGGGCTTAAGCAAAAAAGCAGCAATGGCCTATTAAAAATGAGTTATGAAAAAGTTGAGCATACGCTGACTATTATAATAGAAGATAACGGTGACTCACTTAGTGAGGACAAGTTAAATCTCTTGCAGCGCCAGTTCTCCGAGCAGAATGCCATTCAGGGGGAGATCACGGGTTTATTAAATGTAAATCAGAGATTGAGGATCAAATTTGGTTCCCCTTATGGCTTGCAGGCAGAGAGAAGCAGTTTGGGCGGACTTTGTGTAAGAGTCAATTTACCGCTTAAAGGGGACGTGCAGGATGCAACGAATGATGATAGTTGATGATGAGCCTAATATTTTGGATGGGCTGTACGAATTTTTTGTAAAGGCAGATTTTAAAGATTTGGAGATCATAAAGGTTCATTCAGCGGATCATGCCATAGACTGGCTTAATACCGTAAAAATAGATATTGTGCTTAGTGACATCTGTATGCCAGGTATGGATGGGATGGCGTTAATTCAGGAAATTGTCGACCGCTGGCCACGTTGTAAAGTAATTCTGCTGACAGGACATAATGAATTCGATTTTGCCCATCAGGCGATCCGAAATCCATGTGTAGTTGACTATTTATTGAAGACAGAGGGGATGGATAAAATTCGTGCCGCTGTGGAGCTGACTTTGGAGAAAATATCTTCAGAAGAGGATTATTTCTATAAAAGCCAGTGGCTTCGCGACAAGCTCCCGCGCGCGCTGCCCCAGTTACAGCAGCAGTTATTACACGATATTCTAAGACGCACCGAACGGATAGACCGGCAGAGCTTGCAGGTTGAATTCGATGCCATTCAGCTCCCGTTCAAAGCGGATGGATCCGTCCTGCCTATTATTCTGCGGATGGAGGCTTGGCGAAATTATGAAACGGCTTCAGACCGGAGTTTAATTCGTTATGCGGTAGCCAATATTGCGGAGGAGCTGCTCAGCGACAAGGTTGAAGTTAAGGCTGTGGATCTGGATCCGGGGACGATAGCTTGTTTTGTTCAGCCTAAAAGTGAAAGTGTATCCTCAATCAAGGAAGAAGAGCTCTGGTTAAAAACGCTGCGCTTCGTCCACGGAACAATGGAATCCGTTCAGCAAGCCTGTGGCAAATGTCTGCAACTATCTGTGTCTATCATCGCCAGTGATCAGGAAGTGCATTGGCATGAGCTGAACTATGCCTTGAACCGTTTACGATTAGCCATTTTTGATAGCCCCGGACTTGGGATGGAAAAGCTGCTGAGGATAAATACCAAGGAAGTGGGCCCAAGTCCAGGTTCTATGCATAATCGAAATGCAACAGCGGAATTACTGCTCGACTATTTAAAACAACGGCTGCTTGAAGGTGATCTCGATTGGGGCACATCTTTTCGCAAATGGGTGGAGCTCTCGGGGGAAGGTGGGCCGGAGGATCCTTTTTTGAGATTAAGATTAATGTCTGGGATCAGCAACACCCTGCTGCAGACTTTACAAGAATTAGGTTTAACGGAAAAAGCACATAGCGGTATGAATTTATCACGCTTGTTATATTTTAATATCAATACACACTGGTCGGATGTCATCTCTTTTTATCACACGTTTTTTGAATGGATTATCTCGAACAGAAGCGCTACCTATAAACATGATGAATCGAATATCCTGTCCATGATCCACCAATATATTAAATCCCATCTGGCCGATGATTTGTCCTTAACCCGGATTGCGCAGGAAGTCTCACTTAATCCGTCCTATCTGTCACGCTGGTATAAAAGAACGACAGGGAAGGGGATTTCTGATTATATTCTGGAGAAAAAAGTGGAGCTGAGTAAGGAGCTGCTGCTTGGAACTGCTCTAAAAATGCACGAGATCTCCGGCCAGCTCGGGTTTAGTGATCAGCACTATTTTTTTCGATTCTTCAAAAAAACCGTTGGCTGTACGCCGCAGGAATATCGAGAGCAAAAACGAGGATAAATAACAATACCCCGAAAGACAGACACCTGTTCAGAAGGTGCATCTTACGGGGTATTGTTTGTGGCTGTATTTTAACGATTATTTACCGAGTTGTTTGTCTACTTCTCGAACCGGATTCTCGCCAACATTCTCTTCAACCTTGTGGCTACTCATAAACCAGCCGATTACAGCGATGAGTACGAGCACAACGTAGAAGGTGGCTTTCCACCAGGTACTATGAGCGAAATCTTCGGACAGAACACCAAGTGAAGGGTGCGCCAATGTAATGACTGACAGCTTAACACCCACCCAACCTACGATAAAGAAGGCTGCAATTTCAAGTCCTGGACGGGAATGCAACAGCTTAACGAAGAAGGAAGCTGCGAAACGCATAATGACCAGACCGATAAATCCACCGGCAAAGATGACGAGGAATTGTCCACCATCAAGGCCTCCGATTTTTGGAAGACCACTTGCAGGAAGAGCAACCGCGAGTGCAACTGCGGCTAGGATGGAATCGACCGCGAAGGCGATGTCAGCAACTTCTACCTTCAGAACAGTAAACCAAAAGCTGGATTTCTTTTTATTGACCGCACCGTCAGTGCCGCTTTCAGCAGCTTCATCTGTGACGGGCTTCTTAAACAACAGTTTTCGGAAAATATGATTACCCGCGATAAATAATAAATAAATCGCGCCGATGGCTTGTACTTGCCAGATATCGACCAGATAGGAGATGACAAATAGCGAACCGAATCGGAACACGAAGGCCCCCGCTAATCCGTAAAACAACGCTTTTTTTCTTTCCTCATCAGGAAGGTGCTTAACCATAATTGCCAATACCAATGCGTTATCTGCGGCGAGTAGTCCCTCTAGTGCTACCAGAACAAGCAATACCCAACCGTACTCTAATAATAATCCCCAATCCATTACTGTTGTCCTCCCTTTTTGAATGCAAATATCTACCAAAAGATATCTACCCTACCATTTTAACCAAATTTATATAAAAAAGACCTTTACCAAACAGATTAGCCTTTGGAATAAAGGTCTAACCTGATTGGTAAAGGTCTCGCTAACAATGTGAATTGCCAATAAAGCCGGAGAATATCCTCATATTCTCGTATTGACGACTTTATTTAACAGCTACTCCCCTTTACGGGATATATTAAATTTTTAAGATTATTCAATGTGTTCTTGCCTAAAGAGATCATATACGAGATGAAAGTCATTGTCAATAAAAGTTGCAGAAATAAATGGATTCTATCTTTTAAGAATCCTTAAAATGGCCAGAAACATGACATGATGACAGAGAATCAACAGAGATTGAATAAAATGGAAACGGAAACATGATAGATATAGGTTATATAAACTAACATTTAATATGACGAAACTGCAAACATAAGGAAAAACAGGACTTAAAAAGGGAAAACTCGATTGACGATGTAGGTTGATGGAAATATGATGAAACTAATCAAAGCAATCAAGCGAGAACTATGTTAACTAAAATTACATCAGTTGTTCTATCAGAGTGAGTTTTACTGCGAAGAAGTACTAGTAGTTCATGCTGCATAAAATTTTTAGGAGGTGGGGAAATGCCGCAGACGTCATCGAGGTTATCCATTGAAGCAGAGGAGGAGCTCAGCCGCCATCCCTGCTACAGTGAGGAAGCTCATCGTTTTTTTGCTAGGATGCACATCCCGGTTGCTCCCGCCTGTAACATCCAATGTAATTACTGCAACCGAAAATTCGATTGTGTGAATGAAAGCAGGCCTGGTGTAGTTAGTGAAGTGCTAACTCCAGAGCAAGCTGAACGCAAAGTGAAAGGTGTAGCCGCACAGCTGATGCAACTGTCGGTAGTTGGGATTGCAGGTCCGGGTGATCCGCTGGCTAATCCAGAACGAACCTTTGACACGTTCGAACGAGTCAAGCGGCAGGTCCCTGATGTTACCCTTTGCCTGAGTACTAATGGATTGACCCTTTACAGGCATGTAGACGCCATACTAGCGCTAGGTATCCGTCATGTCACGATCACCATCAATGCCATTGATCCCAATGTGGGCCGTGAAATTTATCCATGGGTTGTTGACGAAGGGATCCGGTACGAAGGACAAGAAGCAGCGGAGCTGCTGATCAGCCGCCAGCTTCAAGGTTTGGAGCTGCTGGCACAGCAAGGCGTTCTTGTTAAAGTTAATTCCGTTATGATTCCAGGGGTCAATGATCATCATCTCCCTGAAGTATCGCGAACAGTTAAAGCGCTCGGGGCAACTCTGCATAATGTGACGCCTTTAATTATCGCACCGGGAAGTCAGTATGAACGGGATGGGCGCAAGGCGCCGCGTCCTAAAGAACTGCACAACCTGCAGGAAGTGCTTGGGCGCGAAGGGATGAAGGTCATGCGCCATTGTCGGCAATGCCGTGCTGATGCCATTGGGCTGCTAGGTCAGGATCGTAATCAGGATTTTATATTAGAAAAGATGGATGCAAATCCAGTTATTAATGAGCAAGCTAGAGCGCTCTTTCAACGTGAACTCGATGCCAAAATCCGTCAGCGTGTCAAAGCCAAAGAGCTAAGGCAGAACTCTATCCAGCAAGGGCAGCACACCACTAAAGTCGCTGTTGCTACACGTGGTGGGGATAAGGTCAATCAACATTTTGGCCACGCGACAGAGTTCATGGTTTATGAAACGGATGGAATAAGCGTGAAACTGCTAGGTATCAGAAAGATTCAGGCCTATTGCCACGGTAAAGCGGATTGTAATGGGGATAAGAATGCCACGTTACAAGAAATTATTTCTATATTACAGGACTGTCAAATATTGCTCTGTTCTGGTATTGGCGATGTCCCTCGCGCCAGCTTAAATAAAGCCGGAGTATTGCCTCTGGTGCGTAAAGGTGAAATACAGGATGCGATTCTCGAAAGTGTGAAGATCAGCTCTTATTTTGAAAATATATCGATTTCGAAGGGATGATGAATGATGAGACAAATAGCTTTTTACGGTAAGGGCGGTATCGGTAAATCCACAACTTCGCAGAACACTTTGGCGCAGCTCGCCACTAAATTTGGTCAAAAAACAATGATCGTAGGCTGTGATCCTAAAGCGGACTCCACACGGCTGATTTTGAACACTAAAGCTCAGAATTCAGTGCTCCAATTGGCTGCAGAAAGAGGAACGGTTGAGGATTTGGAGCTCGAGGATGTAGTTCAGTTGGGATATGGCGACATTCTTAATGTGGAGTGTGGTGGACCTGAACCGGGTGTGGGTTGTGCCGGCCGCGGGATTATTACAGCTATTAATTTTTTGGAGCAGCAAGGGGCTTATGAAGGATTGGATTTTGTATCCTATGACGTACTTGGTGATGTGGTATGTGGTGGATTTGCAATGCCGATCCGTGAGAATAAAGCACAGGAAATTTATATCGTATGCTCCGGGGAAATGATGGCTATGTATGCGGCCAATAACATTGCGCGCGGAATTCTAAAGTATGCCAACAGCGGTGGCGTAAGATTGGGCGGTCTGATCTGCAACAGTCGTAATACGGACCGTGAGGATGAGCTCATTATGGAGCTGGCACGCCGTTTAAATACACAAATGATCCATTTTGTCCCGCGGAATAATGTGGTTCAGCATGCAGAGCTGCGAAGAATGACCGTAGCCCAATATAATCCTCATCATCAGCAAGCGAGAGAATATGAGATTTTGGCAGAAAAGATCCTGAATAACAATATGATGACAATCCCGACCCCGATTTCTATGGAAGAGCTGGAGGATTTACTCATGGAATTTGGTGTGATTGAGGATGAAGAGACGGCGCTGAAAAAGCTGAAGGCATCTGGCCAATAATTAGGTTCGTCCGGTGAACAGGAGTGGAGAGACGGCTGTTCACCGGATCACTCTGAGGGATGAGGAGGGTTCAGAATGGGGCTTAATATCGAAGATAACCAAAAGATGCTCGAAGAGATTCTTGAGGCTTACCCGGAAAAGGCACGGAAGGATCGTCAGAAGCATTTTGAAATCAATAATGAAGAGTTAATAAACTGTGGCAAATGCGCCATCAAATCGAATATGAAGTCCCGTCCGGGGGTTATGACCCAAAGAGGATGTGCTTATGCCGGTTCGAAGGGCGTGGTCTGGGGCCCGATCAAGGATATGGTGCATATCAGCCATGGTCCTGTAGGTTGTGGGCAATATAGCTGGGGAACAAGACGGAATTATGCCAACGGAACACTGGGCATTGATAACTTTACGGCTATGCAGGTGACGAGTGATTTTCAGGAGACAGATATTGTATTTGGCGGTGACAAGAAGCTTGAAGTCATTTGCCGTGAAATTAAAGAAATGTTCCCACTGGCTAAAGGAATTTCGATCCAATCAGAGTGTCCTGTGGGGCTAATCGGAGACGATATTGAAGCGGTGTCCAAAAAAATGTCTATCGAGCTAGGTATCCCGATCATTCCCGTTCGTTGTGAAGGGTTCCGTGGGGTTAGCCAATCCTTGGGTCATCATATTGCTAACGATGCGATCCGTGATTTTCTGATGGGGAAGAAGGAGCTTGCGGAATGTGGTCCTTACGATATTAATATTATCGGAGATTATAACATCGGTGGGGACGCTTGGGCTTCACGCATTTTACTGGAGGAAATGGGTCTGCGTGTAATTGCGCAGTGGTCTGGGGATGGAACCATCAATGAATTGGCGATCGCGCATAAGGCGAAGCTTAATCTGATTCACTGTCATCGCTCCATGAACTATATGGTAACGACGATGGAGAAAGCATATGGGATTCCTTGGCTGGAATACAACTTTTTCGGGCCGACCAAAACCGCTGAAAGCCTTCGAGCCATCGCCGCAAGGTTTGATGAATATATTCAGGAAAACTGCGAGAAAGTCATCGCTAAGTACACGCCGCAAATGGAGGCGATAATCTCTAAATTTAAACCCCGGCTGGAAGGTAAAAAGGTCATGCTGCTGGTAGGCGGATTACGTGCCCGCCATACACTGGGGGCTTATGAGGATCTGGGGATGGAGGTAGTGGGCACAGGTTATGAGTTCGCTCACAAGGATGATTACGAGAAGACATTTCCTGAACTTCCGGAAGGCACTATTATTTACGATGATCCAACCGCTTACGAGCTGGAAGAGCTTGCGCAAAGACTTGATATTGATCTGATGGGCTCGGGTGTGAAGGAGAAATATGTGTATCACAAGATGGGTATTCCTTTCCGGCAAATGCACTCTTGGGATTATAGTGGTCCTTACCATGGCTATGATGGGTTTAAGATTTTTGCTAAGGACATGGACATGACCATTAACAGCCCAGTGTGGAGCTTGATCAATTCAGGGAAAACAGGATCACTCCCTAAAAAGGAGGCGGGTGTATGAAGGACAAACTGGAGATCCCAGATTACAATACATTATTTCAAACTGAACCCTATGTGAAGCAACGTGAAGGGAAAAAAGCATTCGAGGCACCCTGCAGTGAGCAAGAGACAGCAGAAGCATTAGCCTACTCGAAGTCGTCTGAATATAAAGATAAGAATTTTGCCCGCACCTCACTGGTAGTTAATCCTCATAAAGCATGCCAGCCCCTAGGAGCCTTGATGGCTGCGCTGGGATTCGAAAAAACTCTGCCGTTTATACATGGCTCTCAAGGCTGCACTGCGTATTTTCGTAGTCATTTAAGCCGTCATTTCAAGGAGCCGACCCCCGCAGTTTCTTCCTCTATGACAGAAGATGGTGCGGTGTTTGGAGGGATGAACAATCTTATTGATGGTCTTGAAAATAGTGTGGCGCTCTATAAGCCAGAGATGATAGCTGTATCCACTACATGTATGGCTGAGGTTATAGGGGATGATCTGCAGGCGTTTATATCCAATGCCCGCCAGAAGGGTGCAATTTCGAACGAAATTCCAGTGCCCTACGCCAACACGCCAAGCTTTTCCGGATCACATATTACAGGTTACGACTCCATGTTAAAGTCTATCCTCAGTACCTTGTTCATCCGCTCTGGGATTGAAGCTACCCCTGGCAGTGGAGAGGGAACTGGAGAGAAGCTGAATGTCATTTTAGGGTTTGAGCCTTATACGGGGAATTTTGCGGAAATTCGAAAAATCCTTGCCGCGTTTGATACAGGCTACACCTTCCTTGGTGATCACAGCGGCAATTTTGATTCCCCGGCTACAGGTGAATATTCCTATTATTATGGGGGAACGAAGCTGGCGGATGTGCCGAAGGCAGCTAATGCGTTGGGTACTCTTTCACTTCAGAAATATTCTGTCAAAAAAACGTTGGAATACATCAGCGGCACATGGAAACAACAGACCGTTGCGATGTCGACTCCGCTGGGCATTCATGCGACAGATCGGCTAATAGAGTCTATCAGTGAATTAACGGGATTGCCCATTCCGCCTGAGCTTGTGGAAGAACGTGGCCGGGTAGTGGATGCTTTGCTCGATAGCCACCCTTATCTGCATGGCAAACGAGTGGCTTTAGTTGGCGATCCGGATTTGCTGATCGGCCTGATTGAATTCTGTCTGGAAGTGGGTATAGAGCCTATTCATATTGTGTGC
This sequence comes from Paenibacillus sp. FSL E2-0190, assembly GCF_037992965.1. NCBI lineage: Bacteria > Bacillati > Bacillota > Bacilli > Caryophanales > Paenibacillaceae > Paenibacillus > Paenibacillus sp. FSL E2-0190. The sequence goes on along the minus strand of NZ_CP150306.1, from coordinate 5,732,047 downwards.
TCCAATGGGGAAAACGGATTTAAAGAAGAAGCGAAAGCTCTGCTTGCTGCCAGCCCCTACGGGGCAGAAACGACGGTTCATATCGGAAATGATTTGTGGCATATGCGCTCTCTGCTGATTGATGATCCTGTGGATCTGGCCATTGGAAGCTCTCATCTTAAATTTGCTGCCAAAGATGCCGACGTTCCTTTGATCCGTGTAGGCTTCCCTGTCTTTGACCGCCATCATCTGCATCGTTATCCGATTATCGGTTATCAAGGTGCCTTGAACCTGTTAACTACTATAGTAAATACAATTCTGCAGGGGTTGGATGAGGATTCATCTGGCTTCAACCACGATCTTGTTCGTTAGTAGGAGAACGTTAAGCCGAATCGTATACTTCCGATTCATTCCCTCGTCCTCATACGGAGCCGAGCGTTGGGGAGCGGCCGGAAGTGCAATATTTATCGTAGTGACACTGAATAATTGAGCATTTTAAGCGTAAGGAGTATTCAGTTACGGGAGGTGGTACGATGGAGTCCATCAGAAACGATGTATCCGACGCGCAAGCTTGCGGGAGCTTAACTCCGAAATCGAAACCATGTCCACGCCCCAAGCCGGGCGAAGCGGCTGGGGGCTGCTCCTTTGACGGAGCCCAAATCACGCTGCTGCCGATCATGGATGCTGCGCATCTTGTCCATGGGCCGGCTGCTTGTGCCGGGAATAGCTGGGAAAGTAGAGGGGCTTTGTCAAGCGGGCCATCACTTTCACAATACGGTTTCACTACAGATCTCAACGATAACGATATTATTTTTGGCGGAGAAAAGAAACTCAAAGATAGCATTGACTATATTGCCGGGCGCTTTATGCCTCCGGCAATATTTGTATATGCGACCTGTGTGACAGCATTGATTGGCGAGGATTTGGATGCGGTATGCAAGGAAGCGGCAGGCAGATTGGGACTTCCTGTGATCCCCGTGAACAGCCCCGGATTCGTAGGCAGTAAGAATCTCGGAAATCGGCTGGCTGGAGAAGCGCTGCTACAATATGTCATTGGCACAGGTGAACCAGAAATGGAGACTCCTTTAGGTGTGAATTTGATTGGGGAGTACAATATCGCGGGTGAAATCTGGGATATCGAGAAATTAATGAAGAGTGTTGGAATTACGCTAATGTCCAGAATTACAGGGGATGCAAGATATAAGGAAATTACATGGGCACATCATGCAAAAGTGAATATGGTTGTGTGCAGCCGTGCATTGTTAGGTCTGGCAAAAGAAATGGAGGCAAGATACCACATTCCTTATTTCGAAGGCTCCTTCTATGGGGCCAAGGAGACAACTTATTCCTTACGTCAAATGGCTTATTTGCTGAATGACCGTGAGATGGAGCGGCGTGTGGATCGGTTGACGGAACGAGAGGAAAGCAGACTGATTCAGGAGCTGCGGCCCTACCGCAAGCTGCTTAAAGGAAAGAAAGCAGTTCTCTATACGGGTGGAGTAAAAAGCTGGTCGATTATTTCCGCACTGAAGGAGTTAGGCGTTCAGGTGGTAGGTGTAGGCACGAACAAAAGCACGGAAGATGATATACGGCGTATAGCGGATCGTGTTGGTGATGACACCGAATATATCCCGGAGGGCGGGGCAAGCCGAATTATCAAAACCGTCCGGGATCGTAAGGCAGATATTATGATTGCTGGCGGACGGAATATGTATGTGGCAATGAAAGAGCAGATTCCGTTTATCGATATTAATCAAGAAAGACACAAAGCCTATGCTGGTTACGAAGGTTTACTAAGGCTGGCTAAGGAGCTGACGTATTCTCTTGCTAATCCAATCTGGAAGCTGGCTGCCAGTGCCGCTCCCTGGGATAAGGAGGAACCTTCCTATGACCGTTAACAAAAGGAGTAAACCTACTTCAGTTAATCCAATCAAAATCGGTCAATCCCTTGGTTCCGTACTGGCATTTCAGGGCTGCTACAAGGCATTGCCTATTGTGCATGGTGCGCAAGGTTGTTCCGCATTTCCGAAGGCGCTGCTTACCCGGCATTTTCGCGAGCCTATAGCCGTACAGACCTCTGCTTTACAGGAGATGGATGTAATCTTTGATGCGAATCGTAATTTAGAGGAAGCTCTAAATACCATACTCAGTAAACACCGACCAGACATTATAGGCATTATTGGGACTGAGCTGACGGATGTGGCTGGAGTGGATTATCAATCCATGCTCAAGACCTATAAAAGGGAGCGGAACATGCGGGGTGGGCTTGCTTTTTCCGTCACCTTACCAGACTTTCGTGGTTCATTGGAATCGGGGTTCAGTTCTACCGTAGAGGCGATGCTTGATGAGATGATTCAGCAGGTAGGCCATCGGGGTTCAAGGAGTGTGAATTCACGTCAGATTACCCTCTTGCCGGGATCGTTTCTGACGCCGGGTGATGTGATGGAGCTGAAAGAAATGATATCCTCCTTCGGTTTTGAGGTAATCGCTGTACCTGATATATCGACCTCTTTGTCTGGGCATCTGCTGACAGGATTTTCACCGCTAACAAGAGGCGGGGTGCCTCTAGATTCGATGCTGCAAAGCTTGCATTCGGGTCTAACCCTTGCCATCGGCGGAAGTATGGAGCGTCCAGCTAGAAGACTGCATAATGCGCTGGGAACTCCCTACAAAGTATTCGAGAGTGCTATGGGGCTTAAAGCAACGGATGATATTTTGCAATTTCTGCATCAAATTAGCGGGGAGCCGGTACAGCTTCGTTATTGCTGGCAACGAGAGAATTTATTGGATAGCATGCTGGATGCTCATTTTCAATTTGCGGGAATGTCTGCACTTGTTGCGCTGGAGCCAGATCATTTGTATACCGTATCTTCTTGGCTCGAAGAGCTGGGGGTGGAGCAAAAGGCCCTGGTCACTTCCTATGAAACTCCTTTGGTGGTTGAGATGGAACGAGAGGTATGGGTCGGTGATCTGGATGATGTTGAGTTTTTGGGTAAAGGTGCAGATTTATGGATCGGTAACTCACATGGGATAAATGGAGCGGCGCGGTTAGATGCAGCATTTATGGCGGCTGGATTTCCCGTTTGGAATGAGCTTGGTGCTTATATGGCCACTTCTGTAGGGTATCGGGGAGCGATGGAGTGGACGAATAAAGCGGCGAATCTGTTAATGCGAAGGGAGGAGGAACATCGTGAAAGTAGCATTCGCTACAGAGGATGGAATTAGAGTGAATGCCCATTTTGGGCAGAGTCCGATGTTCGCAATTTATAAAGTTACCAAAAGTGGCGGGGAGCTTATAGGTCTTCGTAAACTGCCAACGATTCTCAATCAGGATGAAGCAGGCAAAATAGAGAGTCGTCTGGAGGTGGTAGAGGATTGCACGCTAATATTCATCATGCAGATTGGAGCCTCAGCAGCGGCAAGAGTCACACGTCGTAAAATTATGCCGGTAAAGGTTCCACCAGGCAGTCCTATTGATGAGCAAGTGAAGCGGATTGTTGAAATGCTACAGGGCAAACCACCAATGTGGCTAGCCAAGGTATTACATGCTGAAAATGAAGCGGAAGGGGCGAGTGTAGATGGATCCCATAGCTAATGAGAGTGCTGCATTAAAGGTCCGGGTTGCTCCGGAAGCATCAGCATTAAAACACCGTAGTCGAACCACGGAGAAAGAGCTGGATAAAGATATAGCAGAGATGTTCATACGGCGGTTGTGTCAATTGCTTGATACAGAAGACTTTTTTGGAAGACATGCTTCTCTTTCACCACAGAAGAAGATCGAACGATTGTTTCTCGCTTCCCCTGAAGATAAGAACAAATCTGATTTTAACTGCGCGGTTTCTCCAAAAGTCCGTTTGCAGGTTCCTCTCTTGTTTCAGGCGGTGGCGGGCGTGATCGAGGAGAAGAGTGGGGTTCTGGTTCAGAGTTCATCTGAAATAAACGGGGAAGGATTTGGGCGTGCTCTTTTATATAGTGATCGGATTATTCTTGTGTTAAAAAGCTTGAGAGCAGGTTTTCCGTGTCCTTTTACCTCTGAGGAGAAAGTAATTCGCTACGGCGTTGCTTGTGTAGAAGAAGGGTTAGCCTTTATGGATAAATTTAATGAAATGACAGCTCTTTATGGAACGGATGGTCTGGAGGGTTAGATTCCAATGATGCAGCTCAGCCACAGGGAGGGAGCAACATGGAGCAGCTTGTAGGCGGCACCGAACTGGAACGATACGCTCGCCAATTGAAGCTGCTTGGAGAAGGCGGGCAGAAAGCGCTAAAAGAAGCTACAGTGATGATTGCTGGAATTGGAGGGCTTGGAGGCACTGCCGCACTTTATTTAGCTGCTGCCGGAATCGGCAAGCTGATCTTGGCGCATGAAGGAAACATTGTGCCTCCAGATTTAAATCGACAGATTTTGATGGACAGTGATCATTTGGGTATGGAAAGGATGAGCACAGCCATTCAGCAGCTAAAACGTCTGAATCCAAATGTTGAAATGGAAGGATTTAATTCGAAGATAGAATATAATATAGCAAAACCTTGGGTAGAACAAGCCGATATAGTGATTGATGCACGGTATGATTTTCCGGAAAGATATGCGTTGAACCGCCTATGTGTAGAAACCGGCACGCCAATGGTAGAGGCGGCGATGTATGGATTTGAGATTTCACTAACAACGGTTATACCTGGTGAAACCCCTTGCTTAGAGTGTCTTTATCCGGATGTGAATCCAGAATGGGAACCGCTTGGCTTTCCAGTATTGGGAGCAACCTCCGGAATTGCGGGTTGTCTGGCTGCGTTGGAAGCCGTAAAATGGGTTACAAGGGTAGGGACGACTTATGCGGGCGTAATGCATCGCTTCAATTCACTCGACTTCGCCTGTTACAGCGTCCATATTACCCGTAATCCGAATTGCACTTGCTGCGGAGAGGAAGGTAAACCGTGAAAAGTCTCAGGCTATGTGACACGACACTTAGGGATGGTGAACAGGCGGCTGGAGTTTCATTCACGAGGGAAGAAAAGCTGGAAATCGCAAGGTTGCTGTCGGAATGCGGAGTGGAGCAAGCAGAGGTAGGAATTCCTGCCATGGGCAAGCAAGAGCAAGAAGATATTGCGGCTATCGCTGATTTAGGTCTACCTATGAAGATGATGACTTGGAATCGGGCTTTGGAAAGTGATATCGACAAAGCTTGGGCGACGGGTGTGAACTGGAGTCATGTATCGATCCCTGTCTCGGAAATTCAATTACAAGGTAAGCTAGGTTTAACACCTGCCAAAGGTCTGACAAGATTACTGCATGCGACGGAATATGGTCAACGGCTAGGAATGACTGTGTCGGTGGGGATGGAGGACTCTTCAAGGGCAAGTATGGAGTACCTGGTTGAACTGGTAAATACATTATATAAAGAAGGCATTCGTTGGTTCCGTTATGCAGATACGGTATCTGCTCATCATCCGGGTCAAATGGCAGAGCGGGTAAGCACATTACTTAGTGCTGTTCCTGTAGATGTAGAGCTTGAGGTACACTGCCACAATGATTTTGGTCTTGCGGCTGCAAACACACTTAGCGGTATTGCCGCGGGTGCGGTCTGGGCAAGCACTACGGTAGCAGGGATTGGTGAACGTACCGGGAATGCAGCAATGGAAGAAGTAGTGATGGCTTGGCGTTATCTTTATGGCGGAGAGAGCAGCGTACGTCCGGAGTGTTTGAAAGGGCTGGCGGATAGGGTGATCACAGCCTCGGGCCGAAGTGTCGGCGATGCCAAACCAATCGTCGGATCACTCGCCTTCACACATGAATCTGGGATACATGTTGACGGTTTGTTGAAAGAAACAGCCACCTACCAGACCTTTGATCCCACAGAGGTGGGGAGAGCACATCATTTTGTGTTAGGTAAACATTCCGGAAGTGGTGGAATCATGCATGTTCTGAACGCACATGGTTTAGAGGTTAGTGCTGGAACCGCGGGACGTTTGCTTGAACGGGTGAGAGACTATGCCGAAGTTAATAAAGTGAATGTGCCAGAGCTCCTCTTGGTTGAATGGCTGAGGGAGGATTGGCAACGACCGTAAGAGATATTAGTAAGAATGAATAAAGGCTGACAAGACGGGTACGAAACCTGTCTTGTCAGCCTTTTAATGTTGTTAGGATTAAGTTTATTGTGTTAGCCCTTAACCGCTCCAGCGGTAATACCCTTGGTCATCTGTTCTGTGAAGAGCAGGTAGATCAGGATGGTGGGGATAGCGATGATCGTCATAACCGCGAACTGTGCACCATAGTTGGATGAATACTCACCAGTGAATTTCATAATGGAGAAGGGAATCGTCTTAAGATCTTCCGAGGTGAGGAAGGTATTCGCCATAATGAATTCATTCCAAGTGCTGATGAAGTTGAGCACACAGATGGTTGCCAGCGCCGGTTTGGTGATGGGCAGGATGATACGGAAGATTAACCCGTAAATGCCACTGCCATCAATAACGGCGGACTCTTCAATGGCCCGTGGGATGGTCTCCAGGAACCCGGTCATAATCAGGACACTCATGGGGATGACAATGGCTGAGTAAGGCAAAATCAATGTGTACATATTGTTCAGCATCCCAAGCTTGTTAAACAGAATGAAGTTTGGCAGCAATGTAGCGTGAATCGGGATGATCATGCCTAACATGATTAGAGACAGGACAATGCCACTTAGCTTCCATTTCATCCGGGTAAACGCATATCCCATCATCAGGGACACCAGCGCAGAGAGCATAACAGTTATCACTGTAATGATAAGACTGTTGGCGAAATAACGTGGCACACGCCCGTAGGTAAAAGCGTTTCGATAGTTCTCCCACTGGGGTGGAGAGGGCCATTTCAGAAATGAGCTTCCAAAGAACTCACCGCTCTTGAGCAGGGAATAATCGATCAACCAAATAAGCGGAAATAACTGAATCAACGCGATGATACATAGGAACACCATCATTAGGATTTTGCCGGTTGTAGGCTTTCTGCGTTCTTGTTTGTGAAGGTTTAGCTTAGGGGGTGAAGCGGCAGGCGATAAGGAATTATTCATAGGATTTCCTCCGGTTACAGGGTTTCTTTAAAATTCTCCGATATCTTTCTTTAAAATCTTGTTGAGGATAACGGTTAGGATCAGGCAGAACACAATAAACAGAATGGAAATGGCATTACCATAGCCGTATAGCGATGATGAGAAGGCGGTTTTGTATAGATAGTTCCCTAGGAACTGTGTGCTATTTGCAGGGCCACCGTTGGTCATTAAGAATACGGTTTCCATTTGCTTAAGACAGGTGGTGACGGCAATGATGATGGCAACCCGCATCATCGGCGAAAGCAGCGGAATGATGATACGCGTGTAGAGGGTAAAGTTGTTGGCGCCATCGATTCTTGCGGCTTCGCTTAAATCTTCCGGAATGCCTTGCAGACCTGAATAATACAGCAGCAGTGCATACCCAAAGCCTTGCCACATAACAACAATGATGATGCACCAGATGGCTGTCTTCGGATCACCGAGCCAATCATGCGTAAGTGCGTCCAATCCAACTCCGCTTAGCAGCTTGTTAAGCAGTCCGTAGTTCGGATGGAAAATTCCGGTCCACAGCTTGGCTGTAACGACGACGGAAATTACAGCGGGGATAAAAAAGATCGTCCGGAATATTTTTTCGTATTTGCCGGAGTTGGTTAGGAATATCCCCATGAGAATGGCAAAGGGATGTTGTAAAAATACTGTGGCGGCGGTCAGGAGCAGGGCGTTGACCAGCGATCTCCAGAACACTTTGTCATGAAATAGAATTTCGCGGTAGTTATCAAAGCCGATGAAATTGTATTTGCCGATTCCGCCCCAATCCGTAGAACCGTAATAAGCGCTCATGAAGATAGGGATGCAGATCATAAAAGCAAATAGGAACAGTCCAGGTGCGATGAGTAAGAAAATCGCTTTTTTGTCGCTTAACACTCTGTGCATGGAAATCTCCGTCCTTTTAAAGAGTAATCTATCTATTACCATCGTAACGGGAAGCCAGGCACCGGAACATGCCGTAAATTTCAGATCGGTGTATACATTTTTTCGAAAACAAACCCCCGGCCTCTGGGGGAAGCCGGGGGTTGCGCACTGCCATCTATAAGGTTACTTCAGGAGCGCTAAGGTTCATGTTTTTTGTAGTTCTCTGGTTTATTTACCAGCGAATTTATCAGATGCAGCATCCAGTGCTTTGGCGAATTCTTCAGGGGTAATCGCATCAGATAGCAGGCTTTGATGCGCCTCCATTACCTTTTGCTTGAACTCATCGTCACCCACATCCTGCAGTGGAGTACCGCTGGAAGAGGTCATGGAGCTGAACACTTCAATCAATTCTTTTTGCAGCTGGGTTTCGTTACCCGTTAGGAATTGATCGAATTGCTGCGCAGGTGTACCCGCGCCAGCTTGCCATAGCATTTTAGACCAATGCTCTGGAGCGAAGAAATATTTCAAGAAATCAACAGCGGCTTCAGCATGTTTGGAATTTTTGCTGACTGCATATCCACCACCATACCAAGCGGCATCATCGGTTGCTTTACCTTTAGCTGAAGCTGGGAATGCGAAAGCACCTACGTTATTGCGGAATTCTTCAGAGAAGTTCTCGTCTGTTGCCAGACCCGACTCCCAAGCGCCCATAAAGAACATGGCAGCTTGCCCTTGTCCGAACAAGTTGCGTGCAGCACCGTAATCGGCAGTCAGCCAGCCATCGGCAAAACCTTTAGCATCGGCGAATTGTTGCATTTCAGTTGCAGCTGCAACCAGACTAGGATCTGTAAAGGATATTTTACGTGCAACAGCTTCATCCATTGTATTGAAATCGCCAGTCTGACGTTGGGCTACAAATTCATACCAGATAGGCAGTGTCCAAGCGTCCATACCATTCATAGCGATCGGGTTAATTTTCTTGGCACGAAGTGTTTTGACGGCGGCAAGCAAATCATCTGTTGTTTTTGGAACCTCGATGCCGTTGTCAGCAAATATTTTTTTGTTATAGTACATCACCATGTAGTCGGCACCACGCGGCAAGCCGTAAAGCTTACCGTCTTTACTGAAGCCGTCCATGGATCCGGACACAAACTGATTACCTTCGAAGTCAGCACTGTTCAGTTCAAGCAGTAGATCGTTATCCAGCAGCGGACTCAGGAAGGAGGGCTGACCCCAGGCTTGAATGATATCAGGCAGCTGATTGCTGGAGGCATATACTTTGATTTTTGATTTGTAAGGCTCATCTTGAAGCGCTTCCACTTCAATCTTGACGTTAGGGTTCTCTTTCATGTAAGCATCGATAATGTCTTGCTCTACCTTACCTGAACCATTGGCCCGATCCGCGAGCGCGGTGAAGAACTTCAGTGTGATTTTTTCGGCGGGTGTGTTTTCCCCTGCACTAGCTGTTGCTTCGGCAGTAGCTTCGGCCTTGTCATTTGTAGGTGCATTGGTAGCTTTCGCATTGTTATTTCCGCCACCGCAGCCTGCCAGCAGAGCTGGTAGCATTAGACTCATAAGTGCTAGCTTTATTCCTTTACCTTTCATCAAAAACCCACCTTTTTTATGAGATATATTTCCACGAGAACGGCTGTCATCAAACGAGGACGACAATGTCGTTTCTTCTTGCATCCCCATCTTAAGAGTTTATGACCGATAGAAACATGGTCCATATTTAAGAACTATGTAGGCATTTTTCAGTGATTGTAAAAAGCTGGTTCAGGGTTTAATGATTTCAGTTATACTTGGTTTACACATTTATTGATTATACATGAAGGTGGTTCTCATGAATCGAAACATCCGCTTATTAAGCCGTTATCGCCATCTTCCGCTCCAGTTTAAGCTGTTATTATGGTTTGTGCCGCTGCTTCTCGTGACTATATTTGCTATGGGGTGGAACTCCTATCAGATCTCTTCGCAGCAGGTGGTGGAGAAAATGAAACAGTCACAGGATCACCTGACCCGGAAAACAGCAGAGCAGATTGATGAGATGGTGAGGGGAATGATTTCTTTTTCCAATACACTCTTTCTGGATGAAAGTGTGCAGCGGCTCTTAGTGTCGTCAGAAGCACAAAAAGAACGTAATTCCGTATTTAAAACGGTCACCAACCTGATGGTCGCTGGCAATTCGATTCAATCCCTGATTCTATACTCTTTGGAAGACCAGAATAACGGGGCGGAGCCTTTTGCTGCGAACCAAGCCGGATTGACGACTGGCATGAAGTTCTCTAACTTTGTCCAAACCTCGTACTACAAGGAAGCCGTTGAAGCCGCAGGCAGTCCAACCTTTGGATTGTCCAGACCCACGGATGGCATATTTGTTGGTGATCATTATCATAAGATTGTACTTTCCAGAATTATCAAGAATGTATATACTTTAAAACCGGCAGGGCTAGCGGTGATCGGGGTCGATGCTGGTAAGATTGGAAGCCAATATCTAGACAACTCTGAAGATGATGTAGATATGTTTGTGGTTGATCGAGACGGGCTCATCATTACGGCTTCTAACCGGAGCTGGATCGGTAAAAGAGATCTTGATCTTCCGTATTTTGCGGACAGCGATCCTAAGTTGAACCTAGAGCAGAGACTGGAGTCTACAGCGGATCACAAACAGTGGATTGTCTCGCATCTGCAGTCAGAAACGACGGGTTGGTATGTAGTGGTGGTGCATTCCAAACGGCAGCTTGTCAAAGAGCTGGGGCAGATTTCACAGGTCACGGTGACGATCGCTTTTCTGTGCTTAGCAGTTAGCTTAATGGTTACCTGGCTCGCCGCCGCCTCAATAACGAAACCGCTGAAAAAGCTTTCCCGCTCCATGCGCAGATTCCAGACAGGGGATTTCACGCAGCGCGTATTTTTTGAAGGAAATGATGAGATTGGTCTCTTGGGCCATGGTTATAATCTAATGGTTCAGCGGATCAAATCGCTCATCAATGATGTATATGCCTCCAAACTGAAGCAGCAGGAAGCAGAATTGAAAACGCTTCAGGCACAGATCAGGCCGCACTTTTTATATAACACGCTGAATACGATTTGTTGGGAAGCTGAGAAGAAGGGCGACAAAGAAATAGCGGATATGGTCTATTCGCTTTCTCAAGTATTCCGGCTGAGCTTAAATGATGGGCGGGATACGTTTACATTGGAACAGGAAGTAGAGCTTGTAAAGAATTATTTGTTCCTGCAAAAAAATCGGTTTAGAGAACGTTTTGAGTTCGAAATTACCTTGGATGAGAGTATCAAGGATTTTACAGTTCCGAAGCTGCTGCTCCAGCCACTGGCGGAAAATGCAGTGATTCATGGGATCGAGCCACTGGCTGGAAGCGGACTAATCTCGATTCGCGCCTTCCGCAAAGATAGGACTATTGTGCTCGAAGTTCAAGATAACGGGGTGGGAATCACGCCGGAAAGACTTCAGGAGCTACATCAGCGTTTAGCGAGAGGAAGCTCTATTACGGAGGAAGAGGAGAATGCTGGACGTTCGGGGTTTGCACTCTCGAATGTACAGGAACGTTTAGCTTTGTTTTTTGCCGGAGCCTCATTGCAAGTAGAGAGTGTAGAAGGAGCAGGCACACGTATTATCATTCATATCACTGTGGAGGGTCCCTAAATGATGAAGCTGAAGCTGCTGATTGCTGAAGACGAAGACACCATCCGTGAGGGTATCGTCAATATGATTGACTGGAATTCGCATCAGATTGAGGTAATGGGCGAGGCGGGGAACGGAAGTGAAGCGCTGGCTCTGATGGAGTCTGAACAGCCGGATTTATTGTTAACGGATATCCGCATGCCGCAGATGAATGGTCTGGAGCTAATCGAAGCTGGACGGCGTCGCGGTTACGACTTTCGCTCGATTATTTTATCTGGCTACAATGAGTTCTCTTATGCGAAACAAGCGATTGCGCTGGGGGTTGTCGATTATGTGCTGAAGCCGTGCCGGCCGGAGGAAATTCTGAAGACGGTACTCAAGGCTAAGGAGCTAATTGAAAGGCAGCGTTGTCAGGAGAATGAGCAGCTAAAAAGAGATCGTTCCTGGCATAAAAATGCACCGCTTGTCAAAAGCCAAGTGCTGTCCCAATGGATTCATCATCCTCCGGTTCCGCTGGAGCGGCGGCAGGAGCTGATCGGTGAGTTAGCTATGGCTATTAGTCACGAAGGTCCGCAGATTGGGCTGGTCAGCTTTGATTTTGATCCTCCCTCTGCCGGTGGGTCTGGACAGGATTTTGTACTTTTACGTTACGCGGCCCTAAATATTATTAGTGAGACCTTGTCTCCTATCTATAAAGGAAAAATCGAGACCTTCCATGATGGCAATCTCCTGCTCTGGATCGGCAGTGGTTTAGCTGGAACGGATTCCCGCAAGTCTTACCGAACCCCCATCTATTTAAAAGAGCAGATTGGGATGCTGCAAAGCAATCTGGAGAAATACCTCAAGCTGTCAATCAGTATTGCTGTAGGCTCCTGTCGTGCGGATATTTCGGAAGCTCATCTGTCTTATAAAGAAGCGCTTCAGGCCATGGAATCCCGCTTTCTGAATGGGAAAGGCGGCGTTTATTTTTATACAGAAGGCTCAGGAGTTATTGGGGGTGGCGCACAGGAGATCGGGATTTTAGATGATCCTGAATTAAATGTGCTGGAGGATGAGATGCTTGTGGCAGTCGGTGCAGGAAGTAATGAGCTTGCCCTCGATCTGCTGGAGCAATGGCTGGAACGTTTTCGCGGAAACCCCGGATGCCTCAAGCAGGAGGTGAATATTCGGGCAACAGCTTTTGTCGTTCGCCTTAAGAGGCTTGCGCAGGAAAAACAAGTAGCTGGATTTGAATGGAAGCAGCATTTGGTCAATTGGATGGAGCAGGCACCACAGATCGAGACGCTGGAAGAATTATCTACGATCCTGAATAAGATCATGCAGAATGTGGTGGAGGCTTTTTCTAAACATCGCCCTCTGCATCGAACAGTAGTTACAGCGCTTGAGATCATCCGTAACAAATATAATACCAATCTATCTCTGGAGTATGTTGCGAAGGAAGCTTATGTATCTAATACTTATTTAAGTTCACTGTTCCGCCAGGAGCTGGGTGTGAATTTTCTCGATTACTTGCATCAATACCGGGTAGAAGAGGCAAAAAAGCTGCTCCGCCAAAACTTAAAAATGTACGCCGTTGCAAAGTTAGTGGGCTATGGGGAAGAACGCCACTTCAGTGCCACTTTTAAGAAATGGACCGGACTTACGCCCTCACAATATCAAAAGGGACTAGGGAAGTAGGAGTAAATTGTTATCTACTAGGCTTTGTGTGGTTAAACTCTACATATAGCTAAATAGGAGGTAACCGAGAAATGAACCCGAAATGGTGGAAAGAGAGTGTCGTGTACCAAATTTATCCGATTAGCTTCATGGATAGTAACGGAGATGGGATTGGAGACTTGCAAGGAATCATATCCAGACTGGATTATCTGCAGGATTTAGGTGTAGACGTGATTTGGGTCTGCCCTATTTATAAATCACCAAACCATGATAACGGTTATGATATCAGTGATTACTGTGACATTATGAAGGAATTTGGCACGATGGATGATTTTGACCATTTGCTGAGGGAGATGCACGCACGTGGGATGAAGCTGATGATGGATTTGGTTCTGAACCATACGTCACATGAGCACCCATGGTTTGTTGAATCCAGATCGTCGAAGGATAATCCGAAACGGGACTACTATATTTGGCGAAAAGGAAAAAATGGAGGTCCCCCGAATAACTGGGAGTCTTATTTCAGTGGCTCGGTGTGGGAGCTTGATCCGCGGACCGATGAATATTACCTTCACCTCTATTCCAAATATCAGCCTGATCTGAACTGGGAGAATCCGGTGGTCATTGATAAGCTGCATGAGATGGTGGAATGGTGGCTGAAGAAGGGTGTGGACGGATTCCGCTTTGATGCCATTGCACATATCGTGAAGACGAAAGGTTACCCGGATGCGGATAATCCAGGTGGAACACCTACCGTAAGGGCTTATGGAATGTTCTCCAATCTGGCAGATGTGCATACCCTGCTACAGAATTTATATGATAAAGTGCTTTATTTCTACGATATTATGACGGTAGGAGAGACCTCAGGACTTGGACCGGAGCAGGCGCTAGATTATGTAGGGGACGGGCGTAGAGAGCTGAATATGACTTTTCAATTTGAGCATATGTTTCTGGATGCCGCTTCGGCAGGTAGTGGAAAATGGGATGTCGTCCCATGGAGTTTACTGGAGCTGAAAAAGATTATGAGTAATTGGCAGACGGTTCTGCATGACAAAGGCTGGAATGCGAATTATCTCTGCAACCATGACCAGCCGCGCGCAGTGTCCCGGTTTGGGAACGACCTTTTTTACCGGATTCCTTCGGCTAAAATGCTGGCGACCTTCATTCACATGCTGGAAGGCACACCTTATATTTATCAAGGCGAAGAAATTGGAATGACGAATGTCTGTTTCGAATCCATTGATGAGTACCGGGATGTAGAGACGCTTAATTATTATGAAGAAAAGCGAAAAAACGGCGTTCCAGAAGAGCAGATTATGTCTGCCATTCATCATAAAAGCCGGGATAATGCCCGCACCCCGATGCAGTGGGACGATGGTCACGCAGGTGGTTTTACGACGGGGACTCCTTGGATCGAAGTAAATTCCAACTATATGGAGATCAACGCTGGCAATGCGATTAAAGATCCCGATTCCATCTACAACTACTATAAACAGCTGATTGCCCTGAGAAAAAAACACAAAGTCATCGTTTATGGAGCCTACGGGCTGCTGCTCGCAGAGCATACAGAGATATATGCGTATACTCGGACATTAGAAGATCAGCGGCTGCTGGTTATTCTGAATTTTTATGATGGAGAGCCTGTATTCGAATGGCCAGCGGAGTTCCAACCAGACAATATTGAGCTGTTAATTTCTAATTATTCCGTGGAAAAAGATGAGCAGATCCAACCGCTTAAACTTCGTCCTTATGAAGCACGAGTATATTTGCAGCAGCTTGTGTAAGGGAAGCTACAGGAATGAGTTGTCATGAAGGGGCTGAGCGCTCCACTGTGACAACTCTTCTTTGAGTTTGTGAGTAAAAGACTGTACAATGGCGATACATTAACATACATAGAGTGGAGTTACAGGAAGACGCCTGTGGGAGGAGAGACAACATGACTGAATGGTATGAAAAGAGCTTCGGAGAGGATTATCTGGTCGTATACAAACATCGAGACTTTGGTGGAGCTCGTAAAGAAGTTGAACGAATGATCTCGTGGCTGGGACTACCGCCAGGCTCCAAAGTGCTGGATTTATGTTGTGGGATGGGACGTCATTCACTGGCGCTTGCGGAAGCAGGGTACGAGGTAACTGGAGTAGATTTATCAGAGGTATTGCTGCGTGAGGCAAGATCTCAAAAAGGAGCGGAGCAGGTAACTTGGCTGCGTTCTGACATGCGGGACCTACCGTTAATAGGAGGTTTCGATGCTGTGGTTAATCTGTTCACTTCCTTTGGTTATTTTGAAGAGGATGAGGAGCAGGTAAAGGTTTTGCGTGAAATCTATCGGATGTTGAAGCCGGGTGGCAAGTTTGTTATTGATTATCTGAACCCTGCGTATGTGATTCGTCATCTGGTGCCGCATTCTACCCGTGAGGATGGAAAGAATCTGATTGATGAGTCGCGGCGGATCGAGGATGGGTATGTGAAGAAGGACATCATTTTAACCTCTAAGAATGATTCTACACCTCGTCAATATCATGAACGTGTGAAGCTGTATTCCTTGGAGAAATTCAGCGGAATGATCGAGGAAGCGGGTTTACAGCTCGAAGCTGTGCATGGCAGCTATGAAGATGAGGTTTATAATGCAGCAAGCTCCACGCGGATGATTTTTAGTGGAATTCGATCGTAATGGTATCAGGAAAAAGATTCAAAGGCGGTGATCGCACCATGTCTAAGGCGGATATCACTTCATGGGACGAGAACATTCTTCAGGTCTCGGTACCCATGGACTCGCCGCTTCGTCAAGTGAACAGCTATATTCTTCCCGATGAGGATGGCAGAATTACTATTATCGATCCGGGTCCGCGTAGCCCGGAGACAGAAAAATGCTGGCATGCGATCCTGCAGGAGCTGGGATTGTCGTGGAAGGACGTGCGGGATATCGTCGTAACGCATCATCATCCCGATCATTATGGATTGGCGGGATGGTTGCAGTCGCAGACCGGATGTAAAGTATGGATGACTGAACGTGCTCATGCCGAAGCGATGTTGATGTGGGGCGGTGACACGGATATCAATGAAGTTTTGCCGTTATATTTCATCAGACACGGAATGTCGGAAGAATGGTCGAGTGGAATAAAAGCGCATTTGGAGAGCTTTGACGCGCAAGTGGAGCCGCAGCCGGTTGTAACTTATCTGAATGAGGTAGAGCCTTTCGGGATGGGTGGCCGTGAATGGCAATTGATTGTAACTGGCGGACATGCACCGGGACATGTGAGTTTCTATCATGCGGGCAGCGGGCAAATGATCTGCGGCGATGCTGTGCTGCCGCAGATTTCGCCCAATGTCAGCCTGCTTCCAGGCAGCGATCCACAGCCGCTGCAGACGTTTCTTCAGGGGCTGCAGGAGCTGGGGAGCTACCCGGTCAGCATAGCGTTCCCGGGTCATCGGGAACCGTTCACGGGCTTCGCGCACCGGGTCAGCAGTCTGCTCGCTCATCATGAGGAGCGGCTGGATACCACGGCAGCCTTGCTCGCAAACGGCCCGCTGAGCGGCTTCGCCGTCTGCGAAATTCTGTTTCGCAGCCGGGTAACCACCGTTCACCAGATGCGCTTTGCAATGAGTGAGACACTGGCGCATCTGGCGGAGCTGATGCGCCGGGAGCGGGCAGTGATGATAGAGGCGGACGGTGCTATCTTGTTTGCAGCATCTGAAAGTGCTGGAGACCATGTTAGTTAGAGTTTCTAGCGCGATCGAAGAGTGATGAAATGAATGATGAGCGATGATGATTAGTGATGAATGATGAAATGAATTGAGATGTGAAGGTTATGATCTAGTAGAGGTACAGAGCAGTCTTGTGTTATTGGGACTGCTCTTTTTTGGGTTTTGGTTTTAGTGACTAGGTAGAGAGTATAATTCGGTGCTATTTATATGAATATTGAGCTCCTTAGTCCGATCGAATACCCAACTAACATTTGATTACTTAACTCATGTGTCACACAGATCATTCGGACTCAGATGCAGCTATTCGTGAAGTTTGAGACTTTTGAGGTTAGTATCGGACCGGAGAGGCGTTATTGCTAGAATAATGGGTTGTTATTGGTCATTTTTGAATGAATAGCGACTCTGGAGTCCGAAAGTGTCCAAATCAAAGGGGATATGTGAGTATAGTGTCACCTGAGTCCGATCGCATTACCAAACTAACATTTGATTACTTAACTCATGCGTCACACAGATCATTCGGACTCAGATGCCGCTATTCGTGGATTTTGGGACTTTTGAGGTTAGTATCGGACCGGAGAGGCGTTATTGATAGTGCAGAGGGTTGTTATTGGTCATTTTTGAGTCAATAGCGACTCTGGAGACCGAAAGTGTCCAAATCAAAGGGGATATGTGAGTATAGTGTCACCTGAGTCCGATCGCATTACCAAACTAACATTTGATTACTTTACTCATGCGTCACACAGGTTATTCGGACTCAGACGCCGCTATTCGTGGATTTTGAGACTTTTGAGGTGAGTATCGGACCGGAGAGGCGTTATTGCTAGTGCAGAGGGTAGTTATTGGTCATTTTTGAGTGAATAGCGACTCTGGAGTCCGAAAGTGACTAAATCAAGGGTGTTTTATGGAAATAGTGTCACCTGAGTCCGATCGCATTACCAAACTAACATTTGATTACTTTTCTCATGCGTCACACAGATCATTTGGACTAACATTTGATTACTTTGCTTATGCGTTATGCAGGTCATTCGGACTCAGATGCAGCTATTCGTGGATTTTGAGACTTTTGAGGTTAGTATCGGACCGGAGAGGCGTTATTGCTAGAGTAATGGGTTGTTATTGGTCATTTTTGAGTGAATAGCGACTCTGGAGTCCGAAAGTGTCCAAATCAATGGGGATATGTGAGTATAGTGTCACCTGAGTCCGATCGCATTACCAACTACCATTTGATTACTTTACTCATGCGTTACGCTGAGCATTCGGATTCAGATTTGATTACTTTACTCATGCTTCACACAGATCATTCGGACTCAGATGCCGCTATTCGTGGGTAGAAACACATCTTGCCGAGTAGCTAAGTGTTGGTATTGACTAATTGGGGAATTTCTCCCTGTTTTTTGAGGTTTGTTGGAGTGTAGAGCGAATATTGGGGAATTTCTCCCTAATAATCTACGAATGTAGCTATAAATTAAGGTTTTCGTAGAGTTATTAGGGGAGAATTCCCTAATAACTTAGGTTTTGAACGATTTTCGGTATTTTTTAGGGAGTTTTTCCCTAAAGCGGTCCCAACCCAACCTTAAAAAAAGCGATTGTCTCATAACCCGCAAGGGTTACGAAACAATCGCTTTTTAATTCTCAGAGTGTACCCAAAACACCGGTTACTCCGGTTATTTTTCATGTTCTGCAAGTTTCCTTGCAGTTTCTTCGCGATCCTCAGGTGAATGCGGAAGTTCGAGGTCTATCTCACGCTCAGCTTGCTTACGGTGTGCGATTCGGCTACTAGCTGCAGCGGCTACCGCGCCGACGATATCGTCGAGGAAGGTGTGGATCTGTACGGTGTTTTTGTCGTTCAACCGTTCAAGAACGCCTGGCTTAAGCTTGTCCACATAACCATAGTTGGTGAAGCCAATGCTGCCATATACATTTACGATGGAGAAAGCCAGAATCTCATCCACTCCGTATAATCCCTCATCATTTTCGATCATATCCTGAAGCGGTGGAAACAACTTCCCCTCCTCCGCGAGCATGTCCAATTGAATGCCCGTAAGTACCGCATTTTGCACTTCTCGTTTGCTGAGTACCATCTCAACGTTATGGACACATTCTTCCATCGTTAAGTTTGGATAATATTTTTTTTGCAGAAACATAACGAGCTCTGCGATTTCCTGCAGGTTTACTCCACGCTTATTCAACCACATTTTGGTCGCATCTGCGACTGCCTTGCTGTTCAGACTGTAAGGTATTTTTGCGATTGGTTCATCAGCCATGATTAGTCACCTCGTAAGTTAAGTCTTTGCATTACAACGTTCGTTAGCATGATGTTAAGCGCTGGTGTTATCTCAGATTGTACGTTTAGAAAAAGTATTTGTCCAGAAAACGGAGTCTATGTGAATTAAAATCTAGATCCAACCTAACCTGAAAATAAAGCGCACAGGCTTTTCCAACAATTTAGGATAAGCAGTTGTTATTTTTTGGACAAAGGTCTCGTATACATAGCAGTACAAATGCTATCTAACCTTGAAAGGGGTAATAAATGATGAAAACAATGCAACAAATCCGCGGGATTTCCGCAGTCTGCCTACTCGCAGTTCCACTGGCACTGTCCGGTTGCGGCTTGTTCGGTTCGGAATCAGCATCGATTGATGCTCCGCCACCTGAGGTTGAAGCGCAGATGTTACAGACAGAGGGAAATAATACTTTGGATTCAGGTGTATTTGGTCCAGTGGCTCAGGATGATGCACAAGCAGTTGTGAAGGACAGCACCAAAACCGCTAAAGCAACGGATAAAGCAACGGCTTCCGGTGACCGGACGACCGTATATTTGGAAGATGGAAATGGCTTACTCGCTCCAGTGTCGCTAAATCTGCCAAAAAGCAAAGATTCCAGCACGCTCAAGAACTCTTTAATGGCATTAGTGAATAAGGGAGAATATGCGTCCTCATTGCCAGAAGGCTTCCAAGGCATTCTACCAGCTGGAACTGAGGTGCAAAGCATTACGGTAGACAAGTCGAATCTGGCAGTTGTTGAGTTCAATTCGGAATTTAACAACTACGATGCTGCGGATGAACGCAAAATCCTTGAAGCGATCACTTGGACACTTACCGGTCAAGATGACATTAAAGGTGTGCAGTTCTGGGTAGATGGTAAAAAGCTTACGGAAATGCCGCTTCAAGGCACTCCGCTGGATCGCCCGCTGTCCCGCACAATGGGCATTAACCTGCCAAAACAAGGTCCATCTTTGATGAACTCTAGTGCGGTTACTGTTTATTTTTCCACAACATCTCCTGACGGTATCCAATATTATGTTCCGGTTACGCGCTTTGTACCCGCAGGGCAAGAACAGCTGACTGCTGCTATCAATGAACTGATTGCGGGACCTGAATCCGGAGACGGTCTGGAAATGGTTATGACACAGGGGACATCACTTGATTCGGTTGAAGCCGGACAAAACGGTGTTGTTACTGTATCCTTGACTGACGATATGTTCGCAGATGGGAAGGAAGTTCCTGCCGAATTGCTGGAATCGGTTGTTCTGACTGTTGCGCAAAATACGGAAGATGCTCTGGTTCAAATTCGTTTGAACGGCAAACAATCGATTACTGACACTGACAATGTGGATTATAGCAAACCTGTTTCTGCACCTGAATTTTTGAACGAGCTCCCGTTATAGAATGACCTTCTAAGGTTTAAAAGATGCTTTTGTGCCTCCTCTTTGGTAGAATAAAAGTTGCTCAAAAAGACGTAACGTCCCGAACGGTGAACTGCCGCAATGAACAACAGGGAAACGGGACTCACACTAAACTATTAGCTATACGATGTAGGAGGCAGAAAAGATGAGATCAAACGGGCGAACTGACGACCAATTACGGCCGCTGACAATAACGACCCAAACGAATAAATATGCTGAGGGCTCCGTGATCATTGAGATGGGAGACACCAAAGTTATTTGTACGGCTACTGTAGAGGAAAAAGTGCCTCCGTTTCTTAAAGGACAAGGAAAAGGCTGGGTAACTGCCGAATATTCGATGCTTCCTCGGGCCACCCAGTCCCGTAATCAACGTGAAGCTGCACGCGGTAAACTTACCGGACGTACAATGGAGATCCAGCGGCTGATCGGCCGTGCGCTTCGCTCCGTGGTGAATTTACAAGCGTTAGGTGAACGCAGTATTACGCTGGATTGTGATGTGATTCAGGCGGATGGGGGAACTCGGACGGCTTCGATAACAGGCGCTTTTGTTGCCATGGCATTTGCTATTAATAAAATTGCACTACAGCACAAGCTGGCTGTTTTTCCTATAACAGACTTTTTGGGAGCAATTAGTGTAGGTGTTGTAGGGGATAAAACATTGCTCGATCTGAATTATGAAGAGGATTCCAAAGCCAAAGTGGATATGAATGTAGTCATGACCGGCGGCGGTGCTTTTGTTGAGGTACAAGGGACTGGCGAAGAAAGACCATTCTCGCGTCAAGAGCTGGACCTATTATTAGGTCTAGGTGAGAAGGGAATTTATGAACTGATTGCGGCGCAAAAAGAAGCGCTCGGAGCGATTGCTCTGAAAATCCCTTCCGGCCAACCGGGCCAAGAGGTGTAACATGAATTCCACGGGCAATATTCTCATTGTCGCAACGAAGAATAAGGGGAAGGTGCGCGAGTTCGAGCACGCTTTTGCCCCGCTGGGCCTGACAGTTAAGAGTATGTATGACTATCCGCATCTGCCCGATGTGGTGGAAGACGGGGCTACTTTTGCAGAGAATGCGTTTAAAAAATCCAAAGCCGTAGGTGATGCACTTGGAATTCCGGTACTCGCTGATGATTCGGGTCTTTGTGTAGATGCTTTGGATGGCAGACCGGGTGTGTACTCTGCACGTTTTGCCGGTGAAGACGCTACGGATGGGGAAAATAACCTGAAGCTGCTTAGCGAGCTAGAGAGATTGAAACAGGGGGAAGACACAGATCAGCCTTTGCTGAGCACAGCTAGGTTCGTCTGTACTTTATCGCTGTACGATCCAGTTTCCAAGCAGGAGCTAACCGCAGAAGGTGCGGTCGAAGGTTGGATTACTTCAGAACCATCAGGTGCTGGCGGTTTCGGTTACGACCCGCTATTTTATCTGTCGGAACATGAAAAAACTATGGCCGAGCTTACGCTGGAAGAGAAGCAGCAGATTAGCCATCGAGGAACTGCACTGCGACTGCTGACGGCGAAGCTGGAGAAAAAACTGGCAGCCGAAGGCGGCCTATCGCAGGAATAGATTTTTATATAAAAGTGGGGGTGTCCAAAAGCCGCGAAATGGCTGCTGGGCACCCCCGTTTTTTATTCCTTCCCCTTAAACAAAGCATCAAACTTCGTTCGATTCTAGCACATTCACCCGTATGAAGCGGCTACCCGGACACAGCTGACCTTAAACGCAGCTATATCCGATAATTGAGATTCTACTGGACCCCAAAGTCGCTATGGGCACGAAAAACACCCCAATAGAAGCATTTCATAAGGAATAGCAGCACTGGAGTCCGAAACACAGCTCCAAAGGCTTGAAATTTGTAAATAACGTCAACTGGGTCCTTAACGTAAGCCCCAGAGAATGAGTATGACTCTGCACTAATAATGGGATGTTCTCCTTGTTGGAATCAAGGAGAGCACCGGATTATATCAGCTTCCAAAGAGCAGGTGTGGAAGCTGGCTCCCACCCCTGAAGTGAAGTGTGAGGCTGCAAGCAGGTATACGTTTTTCCACTGTAGGCAACAACATCACCTACTTTATAAGCAACTCCTGTTACCCAGCTAGACCCTCCCGAAGTAGGTGTAGCAGTCGGTAATGGAGTTTGCGTGGGTGTTACGGTTGCGGTGGGCGTTGGTGCCACCGTAGGCGCTGGAGTAACGGTTGCAGTAGGCGTCGGTGCCACCGTAGGTGTCAAAGTCGGTGTTACTGTTGGAGCTACAGTTGCCGTTGGTGTAGAAGTTGCTGTTCCACACACGCTGATGTATTTCCAGACACCGTCCGGTCCGCTAAGATCGGGACGATCGCCTTGTGTCCACCACTTGGCTTCATAGAGTGAGCCGTTGTAGGAAACGCGTTGTCCGCCAGTATATGCGGTTGCCGCATTCCAGGTCGCTGCCGAACATTGTCCCGGCGTAGGAGTAGGTGTTGGCGCTACAGTTGGCGTTGGCGTCACGGTTGCCGTCGGAGTCGGTGTCGGTGATGCAGACGGTGTTGGTGTTGGCGTAGGTGTAATGCCTCCGTACAGTTTATCGTATTCCTGTTGGGACGAGTTTCCGTTCAGGGTGATTCGCTGTGGACCGCCTGAAAAGTTCAGCTTCATCATACCCGGAATTTCAAGTGAAGCTCCATTCGCAATAGTTTGAGTAGCTGTACCTGTAATACGGTAGCGGTTGAAATCCCAGGCCGTGGAGATTTGCTCAACGCTACCGGCTCCCCATGCCGAGGTTAGGGTTGTAGTTGTTGGCAGGTCGAACTCCAGCTTCCAGCCACCGGAAATATCTGTGCCGGTATTGTTCGTTATTTTTAATGAATAGGTATAGTTCGGATGATCATAGGCGCCGCTGAAGCTGAGGTTGAAGTTTTTAGGTTCAGGCAACTGCGGCTTAGGAGCTCCGCCCGGCGGCGAGGCTGTCTTCAGCTGATCATAGGCAAAATCGGTCAGAGAATTGCCATACGTATAAGTGCCATCGCTCTGCTCAGAGTAATCGCCCGTTAGTTCCCAGAACATCATACCTCCCAAGCCTTTTTGCTTGATGTAATCCAGCTTGTAGCCAAGCGATTCCTTATCTTCATACGTAAGAAAAATCTTCTTGTCTGCGTTGAACAAGTACGGTGTTTTGGTAACAGGATCGAAGTAGCGCTTATTCGCTGGATCTTTGAGCAGATTTAGCACATGCCAGATCGGATTTGCACCAGCAGGCTGCTCTGGTGCGGGATCATTCCAGATCCCGTATTGGCCATCTGCTCCCCCACCGGTTGTCGGAGCTGTGCCGTAAAGGCCGGTATTGTTGATGCCTCCATTCACATTTTTCCAGCCTCGTGAATAATAAGGAACTCCGATCACGATTTTTTCCGGAGGAAGCGTTCCAAGATAGTATCGGACCGCCCAGTCGGTATTCAGAACCGGAGTACCCAGCGCAGCAGTTTCAGTATCGCGGGAATCCGGGTACAGTGCAGAATGCGGCCCAACATATCCATTCCAAGCCCCATGGAAATCATAGGTCATAAGGTTCGCCCAGTCTAAATACTGATTGGCTTCCCCAAGCTTCATGCCCCCAAGAATCCAGGAAGAGGCGGTGGCCGCAATGGTCAGGTCATATTTCTGATTGTCTTGTGAACCTGCCAGATCGAGCTTTTCGCGAAGTTTTTTCATAAGAAGAACATAGTTGTTGTAATTTACGGTACGCAGCGGTTCTGCCACGGCAAAATCGTTAGGATTACCGGACTGCCCAGTGCCAGAAGGGTACTCCCAATCGATGTCTACTCCGTTGAACTGATAGGTACGCAGAAAATCCACAACACTATTGGCAAAAGCTTCTCGCCCGGCTTCTGAATTCGCCATGTTGAAGAACCCTCCGGAACCCGACCAGCCGCCAACAGAAATCAGGGTGCGGACATCAGGATAGAGCTGTTTGTACTTAACCAGTTGGTTAAAATGCCCCTTAAAAGGCAGGGTGGTCAGCTGACCGGGATAGTCTTTTTCGATTGCAGCTGTACGGTCCATGAGATCAATCTTGTTCGTTTGAGGATTTACCTTGGCGAAGGCGTAGTTAATATGGGTAATTTTATCCCACGGAATCTTGTCTACGGTGTAAAATCCTTTGTTCTCCTGATCGCCCCACTCTGGGAAGTAAGCAACGATTTTACGAGGGTGATCAGCTGCTGGAGCGGGAGCGGAAGGTGTTGTTTCCGCGGCATGGGCCACTGGTAAGGATGCACCTGTCCCGGTGTAAAGTGGAACCAGAACGATTAGGCTCATTAGCGCAGCAAGGTAACTTATGGATATTTTGCGCTTAGCACGTGCTTTTGCAATCATATTTAATATACCTCCAAAGGGGGATAATGTTATTTCAGGAACGATGCTTCCTGCAAGTCTTTAATTGAGCTTCCATAGCGCAGGTGTGGTGGCTGGCTCCCAGCCCTGAAGTGAAGTGTGGGGCTGCAAGCAGGTATATGTTTTTCCGTTGTAAGCGACGACATCACCTGTTTTGTACGCAACGCCTGTTCCCCAGCTAGACCCTTCCGAAGTAGGCGTAGCGGTAGGTAAAGGAGTTTGTGTAGGTGCAACGGTTGCAGTTGGCGTTGGCGCTAAAGTAGGCGTAGGTGCAACGGTTGCGGTAGGCGTTGGTGCTACCGTAGGTGTTAAAGTTGGGGCCACAGTTGCAGTTGGTGTTGGTGTCGCTGTTCCGCATACGCTGATGAATTTCCAGACCCCATCAGTTCCGCTAAGATCAGGACGATCCCCTTGCGTCCACCATTTGGCTTCATAGACTGAGCCATTGTAGGAGACACGCTGTCCGCCAGTGTATACGGTTGTTGCACCCCAGGTCGCTGCAGAACATTGTCCCGGTGTAGGCGTTGGGGTTGGCGTCACGGTTGCAGTTGGCGTTGGTGTTGGTGTTGCAGTTGGAGTTGCAGTAGGTGTAGCGGTTGCAGTTGGTGTAGGTGTTGGTGATGTGGATGGTGTCGGTGTCGGCTGCACCACTCCGCCACCAAGATCGGCGTTTAGTTTATTGGTTAGTGTTTTGTTCCGGTCACCACTTGTTTCCCAGAACATAGCACCTGCAAGACCCTTGGACTTCAGGTAGCTGATCTTGTGGCCAAAGGATTCTACGTCGTCATAGCTGATAAAGGTTTGATTTGTTGGATTATAGAGATAAGGCACTTTGGATGTATCATTCCAATAGCGGATATAACCGTTTTTGTTGATATAATTGGCTTCGAGATCATAGAAATCATAGCTGCCTTTTTCCCATGTACCCGTTGGTGAGATGCCAGCGGACACCTGATATTGGCCGTTTCCTGAAGCAGGAGCTCCGCCCCAACCACGACCGTAATAAGCCATGCCAAGTACAAGCTTGTTCGCAGGTACACCATTCGCAAGATAGGAGGTTACCGCTTTATCGATGTTAAAATTTTGCGGTTCGGTTAAGCCCGAAGCGGAAGCTGCGGGATCATAGTACAACGGAGCATTATGTCCGGTGGTGGTGTTCCAGCTCCCATTAAAGTCATAGGTCATAATATTGATCCAGTCGACAACGGAAGCAATGCCGGCCAGATTATTATTGTTGATATACGTTGGGCCTGCCCCGGAAGCAATGGTCAGCAGATAGGTTTTTCCATCCGCCGCGCCGGCTGTATTCAGCTTTTCGCGAACTTTTTGCAGCAGCAGTACATAGTTTTCTTTATCTTCAGGACGGTAGCTATTGCCTGCGAGTCCACCACTTACTGGATATTCCCAGTCGAGATCCACGCCGTCCATCTTGTATTTTCGAATAAAATCAACCGCGGAATTGGCAAAAACCTCACGGGTCGCAGCTGTCGCAGCTACATCCGAGAAACGGTTCGACCAGGTCCAGCCTCCAACGGAGATTAGGGTCTTCAGGTTCGGGTTCTTTTCCTTCAGCTTCCATAGCTGCTTCAGGTTACCTTTGATGGGATCATCCCATTTGTCATCCCCGAAGCTTTTTCCAGTGTCAATCCACGGGTCACCAAGAACAATCGTACCGTTCGGAACGCTGATGGCTTGGCCTTGCTCATTCTGGCAAGACCAGGTCACCGGATTAGGGCCGGTGGGGTCGGGATTGCCATGGATTCCATTCCAACAAATATCCGCAAAAGCGTAGTTAATGACATTCATTTTGGTAGGATCGATATCAGTTACATTGTAAGAACGCCCGTAAGCGGCCCATGAAGCGTAATAACCAACCAGTTTGTAATCCTGTGCGGCGTTGGCTATTTTGGGACTGCCGCCCAGGGTGGAAAAGAGTGTCAGAACAAGCGCGGCGATCATCGCAATTGCAAAGGTTTTGCGTGAAGCTTTTTTCGTGAAGATCATTGAATTTCTACCTCCTAGATTCAAAGTGTAGTTCGAAATTCTTTTCGGCAAGATGTCCTGACCTTCACCTCCCGTCGGTTGTAGTGCACCATCACCCTTGGCGTTTCTATCATTCTATTGAAGATCAATTCGTAGATTCAGCAGCAAAAAAGCAGCGGTCCAAATCAAGCCTTACCCAATCAGTAAGCGCTTTCTTTTATGCTTTTTGTGTGCTGCTGTTTCATGGATTTTTAAAGATGTAACATGCTGTGTATGGTTTGAATGAATAGAGGAGGATGTTTGGAAGTTGGATAATTAGGATGAATTAGATATAAATGGGTGATGGTAACTCTTATTCTCAAGCATAGCTTGCAATTGCGCTAGGGATAAAATCAGGTGATATAGGGGGACAATTTTCTAATTTATAGTGACTCTTCAAAAAGTGAACCCTTTTGGATTTGTATACTCGCTTTTATCAAGAAACTCATGAAGAAACACATAACCACCGATGTAATGAATATAAATCATATACATGCCTGAGATATTTTTTTATGGAACTATGCAACGCATCGATGTTTCTTTTCGTTATAGTAGTATCATACGGAAGGTGGTGGGCTCACCGATGGTTGTGTGGGTGTTTTGGCTGATCGCAGCCGGTGTCCTGTTTGTTGTTGAGATGATGACGCTTACTTTTTATTTATTGTGGCTTAGTATTGGTGCTTTGGCCGCAGGTTTGGTGTCGCTGATTGTTCCCGAAGCCATTTTGTTTCAGGTGGTCCTTGGATCACTGGTCGCACTTGGTCTGACTATATTCTCGAAACCACTGGTTTCTAGATTTCGCCATTCACGTGGGTTCAAGGATACAGGTACAGAAATCATCGGTAGGCAAGGAGTAGTTGTTGAGCCGATAGAGCAGGGACGTTACGGGCAAGTGAAGGTAGGCGGAGATACGTGGAGCGCGAGCTCTGATCAGAATCTGGGCAAGGATGAGGTTGTAAGAGTAGTGAAAAGAGGCACGACGATTATCGAAGTAGAACGATGGGGGGAAATGAACTAATGCAATGGGCAATTATCGCAATTATTATTGTAGTGGTCGTAGTTTTTGTGGCATTAACAGTCAAAATCGTACCACAGCAACGGGTAGGCGTAGTGGAAAGGCTCGGTAAATTTAATCGTCTGCTGACACCGGGGTTGAACATTCTGATTCCTGTAATTGATCAGGTGCGCACGTACCATGATTTACGGATTCAACAAGCGAATGTACCTCCGCAAACGGTAATTACAAAGGATAACGTGCAGGTGCAGATTGATACGATTATTTTCTACCAGGTGGTTGGACCAGAGGAAGCTACTTATGGTATTTCTGATTATGTGTATGGGGTAAGAAACATTTCGACGGCAACAATGCGGCAAATCATCGGTAAGCTGGAATTGGATGAGACCTTGTCTGGACGGGAAAAGATTTCGACGGACATCCGTCTTGCTCTCGATGAAGCTACTGAGAAGTGGGGCGTACGGATCGAGCGTGTGGAAGTTATCGATATCAAACCGCCATTGGATATTCAGGAAGCGATGGATAAGCAGATGAAAGCAGAGCGGAGCAAACGTGCCATTGTTTTGGAGGCGGAAGCTGCCAAGCAGGATATGATCCTACGCGCTGAAGGGGATAAACAAAGTAAGATTCTAAAAGCAGAAGGCGATAAAGAAGCGCGTATCCGTCAAGCAGAGGGTTCTCGCCAGGCGCAAGAACTGGAAGCACACGGTGAGGCTAAAGCGATTCAAGCCGTGGCAGAAGCAGAAAAATCACGCATTGAGCTGATTCGTTCGGCAGGTCTGGATGAGCATGTTCTGGCTTATCGTTCCTTCGAGGCTCTGGCTGAGATTGCCAAAGGTCCTGCTAATAAAGTGTTCTTGCCAACAAGCGCTGTTGAAACGCTGGGAAGTCTTGGAGCGATTGCAGAAGTCTTCAAAGCGAGCAAGGACAGTAAATAGATTTTACAATTCGAGCTTATTCCGTTAAAGTAAAAAGCAAAAACAACCTTATGCATACGAAGCTATTGTTGTTCATGCTAACTTTGAAGGAGAGAAGCTACTGTGACGCAAAAAGAAATTTCACCGCTAGTTGAACTGCTTGGATTACAGCCTCACGTTGAGGGTGGTTGGTACAAAAGACTTTGGAATTCGGAATTTGAAATTTCGCAGGAAGTGTTAGGCGATAGCTATTCTGGATCACGTCATTCGGCATCTTCAATTTATTTTTTACTTCACGAAGGCGAACAATCTGATTGGCATACTGTATTGTCCGATGAAGTTTGGTTGTGGCATTCCGGTAGTCCAATCGTGCTAAGTCTCGGAGGTAATGGAGATAAGCCTGAGGATGTGCAGGAAGTTATTCTGGGCCTCGATATTGCTGCAGGCCAGCAGCCACAAGTGGTTGTTCCAGCGGGAGTATGGCAAGCTGCGCGCTCGTTAGGCAAAGAGCCGACGCTGGTATCCTGTATTGTTTCTCCTGAATTCCATTTTGATGATTTCAAACTAATTGAGAAATAAAGAAGAGCGGGGGCGCTTACGCCTCCGTTTTTTTATAAGGATTTGGGGAATGATGAAGCCATCTGCTATACTTTTTATGGTAGCGTTTGCTTCTTAAGTGGATAAATAGGTTAAGTATGTTTAACGAAATAACAATAAGCTTGGAGGGTTAAGCGATGAGTGAATTAAATGCACCGTTCTCGGGTGGTCCTACTTTAAATGACGGGGTGACCATGCCGTGGCTGGGTCTTGGCGTGTATAAGACTAAAGATGGCGAAGAGGTTATTCATGCGGTCAAAACCGCAGTGGAATTAGGATATCGCAGTATTGATACGGCAGCCGGATACAATAACGAAGAAGGCGTAGGACAAGCTATTCGTGATTGTGGAGTGGCCCGGGATGAGTTGTTTATTACGACTAAAGTACGAAATCCTGATCAAGGTTATGAGTCTACGCTAAAAGCGTTCGAGGATAGCCGGCGCAAGCTGGGTCTGGACTATCTAGATCTGTATCTCATACACTGGCCGGTGGCAGGAAAATATCGTGAGACATGGAAGGCCTTAATTCATCTGCAAAAAGAAGGCCTCATCAAATCTATCGGCGTGAGCAATTTTCAGGTTCATCATCTGAAAGATATCATCGAGGATACCGGAGTGGTGCCTGTGGTGAATCAGGTGGAATTCCATCCGCTGTTGACTCAGCGCGAGCTGCTGAAATATGCCAATGAACAGGGCATTCAGCTTGAAGCATGGAGTCCATTAATGCAGGGGAATCTTGATCTACCGCTCTTAAAAGAGTTGGCTGAGAAGTATGGCAAGACCCCTGCTCAAATTGTACTTCGCTGGGATTTGCAGCAAGGTGTCATTACGATACCTAAATCCGTACATGCGGATCGAATCAAGGAGAATGCGGGATTCTTTGACTTTACGCTTAGTGATGAGGATGTCAAAGCTATCGAGGGCTTGAACAAAGACCATCGATTTGGCCCGGACCCGGACAACTTTAATTTTTAAAGATCGTAGAGTAATTATTGCAAATACAAGCCAAACAGCAAGCCACCGGATACGGGGACTTGCTGTTTGGCTTGTCGGTTACCTCAGTTCTCTACGTGCTTATTGGATGGAGACGTTATATTTACGCAGCCAGAGATCCACTTGGGCGAGGTAAGCAAACAGCTGAGGACCGGACATGAGCTGGCCGAACCAAGGCAGATTGGTTGAGGATTCCGGGGAAGCGGCGATCTCACGGATTTTGGCAGCATCAATTAGCGGAAGTAGGGGGGAAGTGGAGTCATCCAGAATGTTTAATACCTGAGTTCGTACCGCATTTAAATAGGCAGGATTATGAGTTTTGGGGTAAGGGCTTTTTTTGCGGTAGAGCACATCGTCTGGAAGAATGCCTTCAAGAGATTTACGTAAAATCCCTTTTTCACGGCCCCCCAGATTCTTGATTTCCCACGGAATATTAAATACATATTGAACGAGTCGGTGATCACAATATGGAACACGTACCTCTAGCCCTGCGCCCATGCTCATTCGGTCTTTACGGTCTAGCAGAGTAGGCATGAAGCGGGTGATATTCAGATAGGACATGACGCGCATTTGTGCTTGTTTTCCCGTCTCTCCATCCAACTTCGGAACTTCAGCCACCGCATCACTATATCTGTCACCCAAATATTCCAGTGGACGAATCCACTCGTTAATTTCTGGGGAAAGTAGACTTGCACGCATTTTCGGAGCAACTGACCAAGGAAAAGTGCCTGAGGAGAGCATTTCCTCACGGTGGAACCAAGGGTATCCCCCAAAAATCTCATCCGCCGCTTCACCGGAAATAGCTACTGTCGCGTTCTTTTTAATCTCCCGGCAAAATAAGTACAAAGAAGAGTCCACATCGGTCATCCCTGGTAAATCCCTAGTGTACAAAGCATTATCCAGCGCTTCTACAAGCTCCGGAGTATCGAATGAGATGTAGTGGTGATTTGTATTCAATTCATCGACCATTCGTTTAATCCAGGGCCCATCTGCTCCCGGCTGGAAAGTATGACTTTTGAAATGTTTGTCGTTATCTACATAGTCTACGGAATAAGTATCCACTTGTCCCTGACCATTCCGGTTGTAGTAATCCACTGCAAGTGCCGTCAGCGCACTGGAATCCAGCCCTCCCGACAAAAGAGAGCAAACAGGGACGTCTGAGACCAGTTGGCGTTCGAGTGTATCTTGGAGCAGTTCACGCACCTTAGCGGCTGTCTCTGCTTCATTGTCAGTATGCTTTGCGCTCTCCAGCTTCCAATAAGCATAACTGCGCAGACCTTCACGGCTATAGATCATAGCATGACCTGGACGAAGCTCTTGCATATCCTTATAAACACCATGACCCGGTGTACGCGCTGGACCGATGATGAAGATTTCTGCGAGACCTTCAGGACCCACGATTGGTTGTACCTTGGGATGCTGCAGCAACGCCTTAGGCTCTGAGCCAAAAACTAGGACATCATCAACCTTGCTGTAGAACAGGGGTTTCACACCTAAACGGTCACGTGCAAAAAAGACTTGGTCCCGCAGACCGTCCCATACTGCAAAAGCAAAGATTCCATTGAGCTTCTCTGCGCAATCCGGGCCCCATTCGATATAGGAATGCAGCAGCACTTCTGTATCGCACTGGGTGCGGAATTGATGCCCTCGCTGCTTAAGTTCCTGTTTGAGTTCGAGGGCGTTATATAATTCGCCGTTGTAAACAATCGCGTATACCTGTTCCTCATGGCGGGTGATCATGGGCTGGGCACCGTTCTCCGGATCGATAACGCTAAGTCTGCGGTGACCGAAAGCACAGGGGCCTGAGATCCAGGTTCCGGCTGCATCGGGGCCGCGGTTTGCTAAAGTTTCAGTCATTTTGACCAGCAGCTGCGAGTGCTGAGTGAGATCTCCGCGCCACTGGATAAATCCGGTTATTCCGCACATGATGGTTCATCCTCTCTTTTGTGCGATTGTTGTCCTTACTTTTTTGCCAAGTAATACAGATATATGCCGAAGGAAGGCATAAAATGTATGTCCTTATCCGAACACTAGGGGAGAGGGGAATTTGCCAGGAGGGAAGGATGACAGGTGTATTATATTAAAGACGCCAAAATTCGCAGAATGATGGAGTACGATGGTGCGCCTTGTGCAGAAGTGGGTGTTTTGCCGGGTGCTGTTAGTGATCCTGCGCTTTTGGTGTATATCGTTGAGGATCGGCGTGAAGAAGGATATGAGATTGTCCGTATTCTGACTAATGATGCTGATACCTCCACCGATTGGTTTGATAACAATATGCATGACGCTTTTCAAGATGTGACCTCGAGTGCATTTACAGGCAGTAACTTCATGTCGCCAGAAGATGAGCATTCCAAGTTTCAACGAGAAGTACTCACTTTTGGGGATTTAAAAAAGCAGCTGGAGAAGCGTTTTCGAAAGCTGGAGTAAATATCGAAGGTTTGTAAAACGCACACTGGAATGGCTGAAAAAGACGGCAGAAATGCCGTTTTTTTCATTTCCTGTGGTTACGCTGATGTGTGAAAAAGCTGCACCGGAAACACTTTTATTATTTTTCTAAGTTGTTTTGACTTGAAAAATCCGCTGAATAAGGTATAATAAATATCGTTGCGTCAATACATAGTATTTATTTCTTATATGTCCCGGTAGCTCAGCTGGATAGAGCATGCGCCTTCTAAGCGCACGGTCAGGGGTTCGAATCCCTTCCGGGACGTCAATTAACAGCCTTCCTTCGGGAAGGCTGTTTTTGCGTGCGCGAGTTTTAGTTCGAGGTCACACACGGGGTGCTTTGTCTTCCTTCTTGATCTAAACGTCGAAATTCGATTCACCGTTGAACATCAAACTTCCAGCATCTAGCCCACATTTGTACATACGCAGCAACTATCGGACCCAGATGACCTTAAATGCTGAAAAGTGCCACATTTGCGATGTCATCGGACTCCATCGTCGCTATTGGTGCCAAACGTGCCCCAAAAGAGCCGCTTTCTCAAGAATAGCTGCTGTGGAGTCCGAAACGTTTCTCAAAAGGCGATAAATGAGTAAATAACGTCACCTGAGTCCGCGAGCCTCCTCGGTCTGAGTAATGCTGGTTACTTGGTGTGTTGAGCTGCTAACCATCATTGAACATCAAACTTCCAGCATCTAGCCCACATTTGTACATACGCAGCAACTATCGGACCCAGATGTCCTTAAATGCTGAAAAGTGCCACATTTGCGATGTCATCGGACTCCATCGTCACTATTGATGCCAAACGTGCCCCAAATGAGCTACTTTCTCAGCAATAGCTGCACTGGAGTCCGAAACGTTGTTCAAAAGGCGATAAAAGAGTAAATAACGTCATCTGAGTCCGCGAGCTTCCTCAGTCTCAGGAAATACTGGTTACTTGGTGTGATGAGTTACTTATTTTGCACATACGCAGCAGCTATCGGACCCAGATGACCTTAAATGCTGAAAAGTGCGGATTTGCGATGTTATCGGACTCCATCGTCGCTATTGATGCCAAACGTGCCCCAAAAGAGCTACTTTCTCAGGAATAGCTGCACTGGAGTCCGAAACGTTGCTCAAAAGGCGATAAAAGAGTAAATAACGTCATCTGAGTCCGCGTGCCTCCTCAGTCTCAGAAAGTGCTGGTTACTTGGTGTGATGAGTTACTTATTTTGTACATACGCAGCAGCTATCGGACCCAGAGGACCTTAAATGCTGAAAAGTGCGGGATTTGCGATTTTATCGGACTCCATCGTCGCTATTGGTGCCAAACGTGCCCCAAATGAGTCGCTTTCTCAGGAATAGCTGCACTGGAGTCCGAAACGTTGCTCGTAAGGCGATAAAACAGTAAATAACGTCACCTGAGTCCGCGTGCCTCCTCAGTCTCAGAAAGTGCTGGTTACTTGGTGTGATGAGTTACTTATTTTGTACATACGCAGCAGCTATCGGACCCAGATGACCTTAAATGCTG
The DNA here is from genome assembly GCF_037992965.1 of Paenibacillus sp. FSL E2-0190. Classification (NCBI taxonomy): domain Bacteria; kingdom Bacillati; phylum Bacillota; class Bacilli; order Caryophanales; family Paenibacillaceae; genus Paenibacillus; species Paenibacillus sp. FSL E2-0190. Next base: position 5,697,582 of record NZ_CP150306.1, on the reverse strand, counting down.
AAAAGCGCCACATTTGCGATGTTATCGGACTCCATCGTCGCTATTGGTGCCAAACGTGCCCCAAATGAGCCACTTTCTCAGGAATAGCTGCGCTGGAGTCCAAAACGTTGCTCAAAAGGCGATAAAAGAGTAAATAACGTCATCTGAGTCCGCAAGCCTCCTCAGTCTAAGTATTGCTGGTTACTTGGTGGGTTGAGCTATTTGTAGGCGGTGGGGACTTACGGTTTGAGCATTTATTGGTGTGAACGCTTGGGCGTGTTTAGTTACTTATCATCGTTGAACATCAAACTTCCATCATCTAGCCCACATTTGCACATATGCAGCAGCTATCGGACCCAGAGGACCTTAAATGCTGAAAAGTGCGGGATTTGCGATTTTATCGGACTCCATCGTCGCTATTGGTGCCAAACGTGCCCCAAATGAGCCACTTTCTCAGGAATAGCTGCGCTGGAGTCCGAAACGTTGCTCGTAAGGCGATAAAAGAGTAAATAACGTCACCTGAGACCGCGAGCCTCCTCGATCTGAGAAAGAAAGTGCTGATTACTTGGTGTGATGAGTTACTTATTTTGCACATACGCAGCAGCTATCGGACCCAGAGGACCTTAAATGCTGAAAAGTGCGGGATTTGCGATGTCATCGGAGTCCATCGTCGCTATTGGTGCCAAACGTGCCCCAAAAGAGCTACTTTCTCAGGAATAGCTGCGCTGGAGTCCGAAACGTTGCTCAAAAGGCGATAAAAGAGTAAATAGCGTCATCTGAGTCCGCAAGCCTCCTCAGCCTCAGAAAGTAATGGTTACTTGGTGTGATGAGTTACTTAAATTGTACACACGCAGCAGCTATCGGACCCAGAGGACCTTAAATGCTGAAAAGTGCCACATTTGCGATGTTATCGGACTTCATCGTCGCTATTTGTGCCAAACGTGCCCCAAATGAGCCACTTTCTCAGGAATAGCTGCGCTGGAGTCCGAAACGTTGCTCAAAAGGCGATAAAAGAGTAAATAACGTCACCTGGGTCCGCAAGCCTCCTCAGCCTGAGACAGCGCTGGTTACTTGGCGGTGTTAAGTACTAATCGCCGAAGAATGTAAATTACCCATTATGCGCACGCTAACCTCAAGTCATAAAAAAGACCGCTCCTAAAGAAGCGGCCGGATTTCCTCCCAGACGGTATCCAGGATTCCCTGCATGTTATCTTCCATGCTGTTAATTGCAATGACTGCTTGAGCGTCCGGCACCACAAGACAGAATTGTCCATGAGCGCCATCGGCACGATAAGCGTCGTGGGAGCAGAGCCAGAATTGACAGCCGTATCCTTCTCCCCAGTCGCCGTTTCCATCATTATCGATCTGTTTTTGTGTAACAAAATCGATCCATGCTGCGGGAATTAGTTGCTGGCCCTGCCACTTTCCTTGCTGTAAAAGCAGCTGTCCAAACCGGCTTAACTCTTCCGTGTTAATCTGAAGTCCGGCACAGCCAAGGGTTACCCCTTGAGGTGTTGTTTCCCAATCGACATTGTTTATGCCCAGAGGTGCAAACAAACGAGGTACCAGATAATCCTTTACGGTTTGCCCGACGCGGGCTTGCACCATTGCAGAGATCATAATGGTATCTCCGCTGCTGTATGTAAATTTCTCTCCGGGAGCTCTGTCTAAAGTCAGAGCCAAATAATGCTGCACCCAATTTTTATCCTTCAAGGCTAATCTCTCTTCAGCCCAAAATGGAGGGGAGTCGTGCCCTGTACTCATTCGCAGCAAATCGAACAAAGTTATATCTCCGGGCTGCATGGATGGAGGTGTTGGTTTAAGAGGAGAGGCATACTCCGGAAAAACATCTTTAAGCGTTGTTTCCAGTGTCAACTTCCCTTCATCAATGGCAAGACCTACTGCCATACAAGTAAAAGACTTGCTGACGGAATGCTGCAAGCGCCGAATATCCTCCGTGAGATCCAGTTTTCCCACAAGGTTTCCGTTTTGAAGCACACGAACATTGAAAATATTCAGGTTTCGTTCACGAGCCTTAGCTGCGAATGGAGCCATGTTCAACATAAAAAGAGTCCTTCTTTCTCTTGATATTCCTAGCTAGGATAGCGAAGTGACAAAAAGAAAAACTAGAAAAATGAGTGGAAACGTTTTCTGTTATTGCGATAAAAATCGCTAAATTGATGGTATTCCATTCTTATTTTAAAGTCAATAAAACAAGGAAAACTATTGTTTGATATATAAATACCAATTATTTCTAATTTATAGATTGAATAACTATAGACTTATTGTAATTTTAACCAAATAAAAAGTGATGAATCACAATTTTTTTTGCCTTTTTAGTTGACTTATAAAAATTACCTGTTCATAATGGACGAAGTAAGCGAAAAAACGCGCTAAGGACTCAAAATGATGTCGTGGGAAACGTTTCCCATCATTTCATGCGTTTCCACAACCTGATTTTCATCGGGTGAAGGGGGGACTCATCATAGGAGTGGAGCAAGGTAAATATGAATATCAAAGATATTGCAAGGCTATCAGGCGTGGGTATCGCCACAGTCTCCAGAGTAATCAATAATAGCGGTGTTGTAAGCGATACAACTAGAGCTAAAGTGATGGCGGTTGTTAGAGAACATAACTATATTCCAAACGGTAATGCGAGCAACTTGAAAAAAACGCGATCCAATACCATAGCGCTAATGGTAAAAGGGATCTCAAACCCGTTTTTTGCCGACATGATCAAAGAAGTTGAACGCCAGGTGAACCTGCGGGGATGTCCGCTAATGATCCAGCATGTAGAAGATGGAGTAGACGAGATCGATATCGCTCTACAGCTTGTAAAAGAAAAAAATCTATATGGCGTAGTTTTTATGGGCGGAACGTATGATCACTCCGAAGATAAATTCAAACAATTAAAAATTCCATTTGTTCTGACTACCATCACGACTACAAAAGAAGTCGATCCTGCTGTTTTTTCAAGCGTGATCATTGATGATCTTCAGGAATCTTATAAGGCTGTCAGCTATTTAATCTCATTAGGACATCGCAATATCTGTTTTTTAGCCAGATTTCCTCTGGTGCAAAATACAACAGGTAACCGGCGGCTTATGGGATATATCAAGGCGCTTGAGGAGCATGGAATTGAGTACGACCCTTCAATGGTAGAGGACTGTGAATATAGTCCGAGCTCAGGCTTTACAGCTACCAAACGTCTGCTCAATAAGAAAAAAGATATCACTGCTGTTTTTGCTGCATCAGATACGATTGCCATTGGGGCGGCTAAGGCGTTATTGTCCTTGGGCTTATCAATTCCAAATGATGTTTCGATTATCGGATTCGACGGGATTGAAATGGCAGAATATTATCATCCATCTCTGGATACGATCAGCCAACCCGGAGTGGATATGGCGAAGGCCAGTGTTGAAATTTTGTTTGACCTGATCACAGGTGATTCGCAAAACAAACATATGGTATTCGAATCTGTACTGGTTAAGCGGGGATCTTGCAAGAAAATAAACAAATGAATAAGAACGAAAAGGAGATAACTCATGGCATTATTAACAGTTGAGACAGGCTCTCCTACCTTGAGAATGACAACGACCATCAGTATTATCTCCCCCGTCGATTCAGGCAACATGTCTGGAGGAACGCTCTACCTGCTGCATGGTGCTGGTGATAACGCCAGTACATGGCACAGGATGACTACTATTGAGCAGTATGCAAGTCAATATGGTTGTACAGTCATAATGCCCCAAGTAAACAGGAGCTATTATACAGACATGGAGTACGGACTGGATTACTTCCACTATGTGACCCATGAGCTTCCCGAGCTTTGTGGCCGAATGATGAGGTTGGATGATAATCCGCAGAAGACGTATATCGCTGGTTTATCGATGGGCGGGTATGGCGCTCTGAAATGTGCACTTACCTATCCCGAGCGTTACAGCAAAGTGGTTTCGTTATCAGGAGTTACCGATCTCCAGAAACGATTAAACGATCCGCAAATGTCCAAGGACATGGCGAGGGAGATGGCGGGTACTTTTGGAAAACGCTTACAAATTAAGCCGGATCAGGATCTGTACGCTTTAGCCGCTAAATTGGTCGACGATAAACGTAACCTGCCTTCGATTCTGACTTGCTGTGGTTCGAAAGATCCGTTTGTGGAGATGAATCGGGAATTCGCAGCTTATCTGGAGACGACCCCTTATGAATTTCAGTATGTTGAGACCTCTGGAACTCATGAATGGCGATTCTGGGAGGAACATCTGAAGACAACCTTTGATTTCTTGTACAACTAAAAGACATAAGCAGAGTGAGGAGATGCAAATTGAAATCCGAAGTTGCAATACCGGCTAAAAAAATGAACGACAGCAGATTCCAACTGTTCCTAAGAGAAGTCTGGAAGAACAGAATGGTCTATACTCTGGTGCTTCCTGGACTAGTGTGGCTTTTCCTATTCGCTTATCTGCCGATGGGTGGTCTATCTCTGGCTTTTAAAGATTTTAAAGCGAACTTAGGAATTTGGGGCAGCCCATGGAGCGGATTCGAGAATTTCACCTATGTGTTCCGTGACCCAGCTTTTATTGACGCCGTATGGAGAACGTTAACCATTAACATCGGTAAGCTGATTATTCAGTTCCCTTTTCCAATCATATTGGCATTGCTGCTGAATGAACTGCGCATGAATCGTTACAAAAAAGCTTTACAGACGGTGTTTACATTTCCGAACTTCCTGTCATGGATCGTAGTATCCGGGGTTGTTATCAATGTACTTTCCTATGATGGTCTGGTTAACAGCCTCATTCAAATGTTTGGCGGGACAGGCATTAACTTCCTAGGTTCTGAAAAAATGTTCGTTCCGATGTTGTATCTTACGGATATCTGGAAATCAGCAGGTTGGGGAGCCATTATCTTTATGGCCGCTATCTCTGGTATTGATACAGACCAATATGAATCCGCACAGATTGATGGTGCTACACGCTTGCAGCAAATGTTCCGCATTACTCTGCCTAACATTCTTCCGACGATTACGATTATGTTTATCCTTTCTGTCGGTGGCCTGATGTCATCTGGATTTGACCAAATCTTTAACTTGAGCAACGCTGCAACGAAAAACGTCTCGGAAGTACTAGATGTGTATATCTACCGAATCACGTTCCAGTCTTCAACAGACTTTTCATTCTCCACTGCAGTCAGTTTGTTCCGTTCACTTGTTAATATGATTCTGCTGATTCTGGCAGACAGAGCTGCCAAACTTATGGGCGGAGACGGTTTATTCCGGTAAGAAAGGAGTGCAAATGTATGAGTAAAAAAAAGCTGACAATTATGCAAGACCATAAAAAAATGACCGCTATGGATTATGTGATTTTCGTAATTCTGAGTGTAGGCGCTTTGGCCATTCTTATTCCATTCTGGAATGTCATTATGATTTCTTTTTCTACGCAAAAAGAATACGCTGATAACCCTATGATGTTATTTCCGAAGAACCCAACACTGGAATCCTATCGGGCACTCTTTGCTGATGGGCGGATCGGGACAGGGTATTGGAATACCTTTAAGATCTTAATCTTAGGACTCCCGCTTAGCTTGTTCTTGACGACAAGTATGGCTTACGGCCTTAGCCGCAATAAATTCCCGGGTAAAAAGCTGATTTTTATGCTTGTCCTGTTCACAATGATTTTTAATGGCGGGATTGTACCTTTGTACCTGGTGATGAAGGATCTGCATCTGACAGGCAACCTTTGGTCAGTTATTCTGGCTGGAAGCTTCAGTGCGTTTAACCTGATTCTGATGTCGAACTATTTTAGCAGTCTGCCTGAGTCCCTGATGGAATCTGCGCGACTTGATGGTGCTGGGGAATGGAGAATCCTATTCTCTGTAGTCCTGCCATTATCTGCTCCAATCGTAGCTACCATCACACTGTTCTACGGAGTAGCCTTCTGGAATGGATGGTATGACGCCATGATCTTCCTGCGGAAAGCGGATCAGATGCCACTGCAGAACGTGTTGCGATCTATCATTATGGAAGCCCAAGTGAATGCATCGAATGCCACAAGTGTTGACGCAGTGGGTAAACAATCATTCTCCATGGGTATGAAAATGGCGGCAGTATTCGTTACCATGGTTCCTATTATGTGTTTCTTCCCAATGCTCCAAAAGCACTTTGCCAAAGGGGTACTTACAGGGGCTATCAAGACCTAGTGGTTTATGATTTATCCATATAAAAGAGGGTCAGTCACACAATTTAAGGAGGACAAAATGAATATTTTAAAAAGAAAATCTGTAAAGTCAATCCTTGCCGGTGTTTTATGTCTTACTCCAATCATGTTGGCAGCATGCTCAAGCTCAGACAACAATGCTAATAGCGGAAATTCAGGCAATCCAACAGATGGATATAAAGATGAGTTGAAGATTTCGTTAGCCAGTACCATTAAGACAACAGAATCTGATTTTGATAACGTGTATCATAAATATTTTACGGATAAGTTCAATATTAAATGGGATTACAACTATATTGAATGGGATTCATGGGCTGAGAAGCTTCGCCTATGGATTAACTCTGGTGATCTTCCTGACGTAGCAAGCTGGAACTATGTTCACGGTGATGCGCTTAATTACATTGATCAAGGGCTGCTGTACAAGCTGCCAGATGACTGGAAAGAACGCTGGCCGAATGTGGCAGCCGCTTATAAGCTGACAGGACTTGGCGATGAATTGGAGAAAGCGGTAGGTGGCACTTATGTTCTGCCAAGACCGGTATACTTTGAGAACAAGCCGGCAGATCCGCTCATTAACCAAATCGGAGTAATTGCTCTGCGTTCTGACTGGGCTAAAGCCGTTGGTTTTGAATTGAAGGATGCCTACACTACTACAGAACTGATGGAATTTGCTAGATTGCTTAAAGAGAAAGACCCTGGCAAGGTAGGAGATAAACTCATTCCTATTTCTTATGACATCAACGATGCTTTGACTAATATTGTAATGGCTAATAGCGTGCATTCCAGAGTAGAGTCAGCATTCTATAAAGATGCAGATGGCAAATACCAATGGGGTCCAGCCAACGATGAAACGTTAGCGGCACTGAAAGAACTTCAAACTACTTATAAAGAAGGATTACTGCACCCTGAGTTTTATACTTGGAAAAATGGTGAATCTGGCCAAAAGTTCACAGTTAACGGTGTTTCCGGTATTACGAGTCTAGGTGGTTTGGCTTCTTACAGAAAAGACATGGACGTTAAAATGAAAGATAACCTAGGTGTAAATAGTGATGACCTAGTACACACAGCTATTGTACTTGGCGATGACGGTAAATATCGTAACCTCGATCAAGTTAACTTCTGGTCTGCTGTAATCTTCTCGCCAGATATTAGCAAAGAGAAATTTGAACGGATTATGGACTTCATGGAATATACAACAAGTAAAGAAGGTCAATTGACCGTTAACTTGGGCTTTGAAGGAACAGACTGGAAAAAAGGCGAAAATGGCGAATTAATCAGCCTACTCCCTGAAGGAACAACATTGGATAAGAAATATCCGAACCGTTTTGAAGGACTGTATGTCTTGGCGGATGACTTTAGTGTCGTGAACCCTGCGATCAAAAAAGAATATCGCGATCGTTCTGTAGAACTGTTCAAGGAAAAAGCTGAGCTTGCGTTAAAAGACAAAGCAACGGCTGAATATGACTGGGACTACCAGTTGTATGATTCCAAGGCTAAAAATCAGGCTTCCTTTGACTATGCTACAGAATACACTAACCTGATTTTGAAACCAGGCGATCTAGAGGCGAACTGGAAAGAATGGGTTAAGAGCAAACAATCCCTCGTTCAGCCGGTTCTAGATGAACTAAACAATCTAAAAAAATAGCTTTCGCCCTATGCATGTAGGAATGAACCTACAGGACCCGCGTGCAATTCTTGCACACGGGTTTTTCCATTCATAGGCATCGGCAGAATTGAACAATGGAGGATTTGAAATGAATGAGCAGCAACTGACTACCTTGTTGAACCAGATGACGCTTGAAGAAAAGATTGCACAATTGCAGCAGCTAGCCGCTAATTTCTATGAAGGGGCAGAGGATGGAGGACAAATCACTGGCCCTATGGCATCCATGGGAATTACGGACCACATGATCGAGAGCAGCGGCTCTGTACTTGGTCTATCAGGTGCAGCGCAAGTCATTGCGGTTCAGGAAGCCCATTTACGCAAAAATAGATTGGGCATTCCCTTGCTGATGATGGCGGATATTGTGCATGGCTTCAAGACGATTTTTCCGGTCCCGCTGGCAATTGGCTGCTCTTGGGATATGGATCGCGCAGAGCTGAGCGCCGAGATTGCGGCTAAAGAAGCGGCAGTCTCCGGTGTGCACGTTACTTATGCGCCAATGGCGGATCTTGTACGGGACCCACGTTGGGGAAGAGTAATGGAATCTACAGGAGAAGATCCATATTTGAATGGTAGGTTTGCCCGTGCGTTTGTGCGCGGATTTCAAGGAAGCGACTTGACTGGTGATGTAGATCGTCTGGCGGCTTGTATTAAGCACTTTGCTGCCTATGGTCTATCCGAAGGCGGTCGTGATTATAATACGGTGGATTTATCGGAACGGCAGCTGCGTGAATATTATCTGCCGGCCTATCGTGCAGCACTGGATGAAGGTGCAGAGATGGTCATGACTTCATTTAATACGATTGATGGGATTCCGATAAGCGGCAACGTCAAGCTGCTTCGCCAGCTGCTTCGTGAAGAATGGGGATTTGATGGCGTATTGATTTCGGATTGGGGTGCAGTGAAGGAACTGATCCCACACGGTGTCGCTGAGGATGAGGCTGAGGCAGCACTTAAAGCCATCAAAGCTGGTGTAGACATCGAGATGATGACGGCTTGTTACGTTCATCAGCTTCCGGCACTTGTTGCAGATGGACAAGTAGATGAGAAGATTATTGATGAAGCTGTGCTTCGTATTTTGAAATTGAAGCAAAGATTGGGCTTGTTCGAGCATCCGTTCCGCGGAGCTGACGTCGAGAAAGAGCGTGAGGTAATCTTCTGTGAAGATCATCGAAATGCGGCGCGTGAGTTGGCGGCTAAATCCTGCGTACTGCTCAAGAATGATCAGGTTCTGCCGCTTGCTGCAGAGCAACGGATTGCGCTAATTGGACCGTTTGCTACAAGCGGAGATATTCTTGGACCGTGGTCGTGGTTGGGTTCAACGGAAGAGGCAAGCCGTCTTGCACCAGCACTTCAAGCTCGCGCAGGTGCGGGTAAGATTACTGTTGCAGAAGGTTCTGGAGTCGATAGCTTTACAGAGGAACAGTGGCTGGAGGCGGAAGCGGCTGCTAAGCAAGCTGATGTGATTGTACTGGCGCTTGGTGAACATTCAGAGATGAGTGGAGAAGCGGGCAGCCGTTCAGATATCCGTTTGCCGGAAGCGCAGCTTGAGCTTTTACAACGTCTGAAACAGCTGAATAAGCCTATCGTGGTGGTGTTGTTTAATGGACGTCCACTAGACTTGGCCGGTGTGTACGAGCATGCAGATGCTATTCTGGAAGCTTGGTTCCCGGGCAGTGAAGGCGGAGCGGCAATTGCCAGTCTACTTTATGGAGATGAGAATCCTTCAGGAAGATTAACGATGTCTTTCCCGGTATCCGTTGGGCAGATTCCAGTCTATTACAATCATTTCAACACTGGACGCCCACTTCATGCTCCGGGTGCCGACAAACGTTATGTCTCGCAATACCTGGATATTCCTAATGAGCCGCTTTTGCCATTTGGTTTTGGACTGAGCTATACGTCATTTAGCTATAGTGAACCAATTCTGTCCGGTGAAATTATGACTGAAAATCAGCCTATTGAAATAAAAGTTACGGTGACCAATACTGGAGAAGTAGATGGGGAAGAGGTAGTGCAGCTGTATATCCGAGACATTTCCGGAGAGGTCGTCAGACCGATGAAGGAACTGAAGGATTTTGCCAAAATCAACCTCTCACCAGGGGAAAGTCGTGAAGTGACCTTTACACTTACCGAACAGCAGCTTCGTTACTATCATAGCGATCTAAGCTTTAGCAGCGATCCGGGACGATTTAAATTATTCGTCGGTTCGAACAGCAATGAGGTTAAAGAACGGGATTTTTGCTTAACATTAGCATAAGTAGAATATATGCGGCAGTAACGCCGTAATGGAGGAAGTGTATAATATGACTACTAATTTGAATACTAACATCCGTTTAAACGCCGGGGATCTATCCTTCACTTTTACAAACAGCGGGGACTTGTTCCAAGTCCTCTACGAACGGACAATGATCAATCAATTGCTGCCAAGCATTGTGGATGGTTCATTATCCAATCTATATTTGCGAGTGCACAATGATGGAAACATTCAAGCCATTCCTTTGCTGGGCATTCATTCTTCAAGCACTGTACGTAAGGCTGGAAACCGTTTGGTTTGGGAAGGTACTGCGGAAAATATTGAATATCAAGTTATTTTCACCCCTACTGCAGGAGGAGCTTGGTTCTGGGATGTGAAGCTTACTGGACAAAATGCAGAGGTAGATCTCGTGTACGGACAGGATGTAGGGATTGCTGATATCGCTGCTGTCCGCAGTAATGAAGCTTACCTGTCACAGTATATCGATCATGCGGTATTTGAGGATCAATCCAACGGGTACGTTGTTTGCTCTAGACAGAATCAGCCGCAGGGCGGGAAATTCCCATATCTGCAACAGGGTTCACTTACCAAGGCAACAAGCTTCTCAACAGACGGTTTTCAATTCTTTGGACTGTCCTATAAAGAAACCAACCAACCAGAGAGCTTGGGTCGTGAGCAATTAAGTAATGAAATCTATCAATATGAATTCGCATATACTGCGCTGCAATCGGAACGGGTGAAGCTGAGCGGGGAAACACGGTTTGTGTTCTACGGATTGTTTAAGCAAGATCATCCAGAAGCGATCACTGCGCTAGAATTTGCTAATGATATTGCTGCGGCTTGGGATGCTGTTAAAGATTTACCTTTAGAAGCTGAAGCAGCACTTGAACGTTCTTTCTTCTCGAAGGAGCTGGGAGCACCGCTGGCTGCAGATTCGCTGACAGAGAAAGAGATCGAGGTCTTGTTTCCGGTTCGTTATCAGGAGGAGAGAGAAGGAGACACACTACTTTCCTTTTTCACTGAGAATTATGAGCACGTAGTATTAAAAGAGAAAGAAATGCGCGTAGAACGGCCACACGGCCATATCCTGATGAGTGGGGATAACGCTCGACTTAATGATAAGGTCATCACAACAACTTCTTATATGTACGGGATCTTTAACTCCCAAGTGGTAATTGGAAATACCAATTTCAACAAGCTAATGTCCAATCCAAGAAATGCGCTTAACATTCCAAAAGCTTCAGGACAACGCATTTATGTAGAGTGGAACGGTGAATATCGTTTGCTGACCATGCCTTCTCTATTTGAGGTTGGTTTCAACTATGCTCGTTGGTATTACAGAACAGATGGTGAATGCTTCATTATTACGAACTACACCACCGAAGATTCGCCAGAGATATTCCTGAATGTGCGTTCGGAAAGCGGACGAGCTTATCGTTATTTAGTCACTAATCAAATCACCATGAACGTTAATGAATACGAGCTTCCATATCAATCTAAGCAAGAAAGTGGAGCAGTAATCTTCTCCGCTGACAGAAGCGCACTAAGTGCTGGTGAATATCCTGACTTACAGTATAAATTACAGGTACAGGGTGCGGTGTTAACTCTGCAGGATGAAGGTAGACTTGTCTCTCCTGTTCAACCAACTGAAGCGCCGTTAGCAGTTCTGGAGCTGTCTGCCAGCAGTGAATGGACCTTGAATATTCAAGGGCTTCTGGATGGTAAGTCACTTGCTCCAAGAAATCGTTCAGCTGAGGAAGAAATTTCTGCTTATCGCGCGTTTTATGCTGGTGTGATGAATGGCTTCCGCCTGACGCTTGGGGACGGAACAGAAGGTGAACTGTTTAAGGTTAACGCTCTGACTTGGTGGTACACACATAACATGCTGGTTCACTATTCGGTTCCACATGGTTTAGAGCAATATGGTGGCGCTGCTTGGGGAACCCGGGATGTATGTCAGGGACCTGTGGAATATTTCATGGCTACGCAAAAATACGAACAGGTTCGGGAAATTTTGCTGACGCTGTATAGTCATCAATATGAAGATGATGGCAACTGGCCACAGTGGTTCATGTTTGATAAATACACGAAGATACAACAAGAAGAAAGTCATGGAGATATTATTGTATGGCCGCTTAAGGTGCTTGGAGACTACTTGGCAGTAACTCAGGATTACAGCATTTTGGGAGCAACAGTACCGTATACCCGTAAGCACAGCTTTGACTTTACAGAAGAAAAGGCGACGTTGCTGGATCACGCACGGAAGGAAATTGCTTATATTAAGGATCATTTCCTGCATGACACACATCTGTCTTCTTACGGTGATGGAGACTGGGATGATACGCTCCAGCCTGCAAATCCACAGCTGAAGCAGTATATGGTCAGCAGTTGGACAGTGGCACTTACCTATCAGACACTTAATCAGTTCTCAGAGGTACTTCGTTCAGTTGATCAAGCTGAGGCAGAGGAACTGAAGGCGATGGTGGAAGGGATCCGTAAGGATTTCCATACTCATATGCTTCAATCCGAAGTGATTCCTGGCTTCCTGTATATGGAAGACCCTGAGCAAATTAAACTTATGGTGCACCCAAGTGACACAGAAACAGGTATTCAGTACCGTCTGCTGCCTATGACGCGCAGTATGATCAGTGAGCTGCTTACTCCGGAACAGGCCGAAGCACACTATGATGTCATTCAGGATAAACTATTCTGCCCTGACGGTGTGCGTCTGATGAATCGTCCAGCTCAATATGTTGGCGGGGTCAGCACTCATTTCAAACGTGCGGAGCAAGCGGCTAACTTTGGCCGGGAAATTGGACTTCAGTATGTGCATGCACATATCCGTTATGTAGAGGCTATGGCTAAGCTCGGTAAAACCGATCAGGTCTGGAAGGGTCTGGCAGCGATTAATCCGATCGGAATCCGCGATGTGGTGCCAAACGCTGAACTACGTCAAGCTAACTCCTATTTCAGTAGCTCGGATGGTAAATTTAACACCCGTTATGAGGCACAGGAGAATTTCGATAAACTGCGCAATGGTGACGTAGCTGTTAAAGGTGGCTGGAGAATCTATTCCAGCGGTCCTGGGATCTATATGAACCAGTTAATCTCGAATGCACTGGGGATCCGTACGGAAGGTGGAGACTTAATTGTTGACCCTATTCTGCCGGAATCGCTGGATGGAATGCACTTTAGTTTTGAATATGCAGGCACTAAGGTAGACTTTATCTATCACCTTACAGGTCGTGAGATTAGTCAAATTACTATCAACGGTACGGAAGTGCAAACAGAAGGTACACCTAACCGCTATCGTAGTGGTGGTGTTCGCATCAAACGTGCGGACTTTGATCGTCTCAGCACGGAAGCTGGAAATGTGATAGAGATTTATAAGTAACATATATATAGAAGGGCAATCTCCGCGTTAAGCGCGGAGATTGCCTTTTTTGTGTTTTTTACATTCGGCTCGGTGTCGGTAACCCAAGCACTTCGAGCACATCTCCCAAGATGTCCTTGAATCTTGAAGTGAGCCAGAGGCGGAATTCGATCGTAGCTGGATCGCCTTTTAGAATCGGACATGCAGAATAGAAGTTGTTGAACAGTGTAGCTAAGGTATGTGCGTAAGTGCAGAGCGTATTTGGCGTTAACTCTATACTTGCTGAATGTAATATCTCGGGCCAGAGGCTTAGCTGTCTTAGCAGCGCAAGCTCTGCTTTTTCCAATTCGGAAGGGAACTGAAGCTGTGCGGCAGCTGTAAGGATTGGGATCGTAGCTTTACTCAAAACGCTTGTCGCACGCGCAAAAGTATACATCAGATAAACTCCGGTATTGCCGGATATTTCGGTAGCCTGTTTGAAATCAAACACGATTTCCGTTCCTAAATTAAACCGTAGCAGATAGTAGCGAATCGCAGCAGTGGCAATCAATCGGCTGGAGAGGCCGTCTTTATCGGAACGTGAGTGCTCAATGTTCTGTTCCATAAGCTCCACCAGATCGCTTAACTTAATCCCGATTCCCTGACGTCCGGACATAGCATAAGAAGATTTGCCTTCTGAAATATCTATACCCAGCTCGGCCGCCGAAGCGGGACTAAGAGATACAACACCATAGCTCACATGATGGAGTTTGTCTGCTTGCTCGTTATAACCTAGTGCCCCTAAGGCTTGCTTAACCATCTGTTGTGGATATTCCTGTCTGTAATCGATCACATTGATGACTCTGTCCGCCTGCCCATAAGATTCTTGGGTTCCAGTTAATCCAGTTGTCCATAAACCGGACGAGAATTCGCTATAGGAAAAATCTTTGGTCAAAAGACCAAATTTCCAGAGATGATAGGCAATATCTTTGGCTGTATACGTTAAAATCCCATTCGAACGCACCAGCACCTTATCGAGCTGATGCTCCTCTGAATCCGCTCCAATGTTAGCCTCTGTTCCTTGCTTCAGCACCCAGCAGCCTGCGAGTTTACCTTCAGTCTCTTGTACAAAAACGGCTGTCTGCTTCAGTAGCTCAGCTGCGGCTGCCCAAAATCCCTCTTTTAAAATACTGCTCTCCCATACCAGCAAATCATAATAAATCCCAAAATGTTTCATTTCCTCTACATGCTCTCTAACGATGCGTTCAGCTACAAGGTTGCCCAGCCAGGCTTCGTTACCGCCCCCTAGTTCAAGTGAGTGGAGTATATCAGTGCGCTTGTGTGTCATCTCTGGGTTCAGCGCATATTCTTTGTTCACTTTGGCATAAAGATCCCAGCAAAAATCACCGAAACGTTGGTGTTCCCCTTCTAAAGGTATATTTAATAATCCAACAACTGTATCCGCCAGCTGATTGCCGAGATCATCAATGTAGTTATGGACCTCTACGTTATACCCAGTTCTTTTCATAATTCTGACTAGAGTATCGCCGATACAGGCGTTTCTTAGATGACCTACGTGAGCGGCTTTGTTGGGGTTGATAGAAGTGTGCTCGATGATGACTTTTTCGCCAGTGCTGGCAGGCAGTTCAAAGGAATGTTCAGCCCAGCTTTGCCAATTCATATACAAATTGATAAATCCGGGAGCAGCGACTTCAACTTTTTGTAAAAGACCGGCGAAGCGCCCTTGGAATTGAAGTTCTGCTTTCACTAATTCTGCTATGACCATTGGGGATTTTCGTAAAGTTTTGGCTAGCTGCATAGCGATATTGCATGAATAATCACCATGTTCTAGATTTGCTGGCTGTTCGATCAGAATGGCAATGTCCTCTGGATAGTCAGCTCCTAAGGTATTGAATACACGTTGTACACTGTGCTCGATTCCGTCTTTGATGATTTGATTTAACATGGTATACCCTCCTTTGAAAATACAAAAAAGCCCTCGTCTCAAAAGAGACGAGGGCTTTAGCGCTCGCGGTACCACTCTCGTTGCTGAACAAGTTGTTCAGCCACCTTACGGGATAACGGCCTTCAGCCGGGACTTCCTACTAAGGTTCAGAAGTCCATCTCACGGGTGCGCTTCATTAAAGGGATCTGTACCGGCTTACACTCTCCCGGTTCGCTGAGGACTAGATCTCGTTAATTACTCTCCCGCTCATCGATGCTTAATTAATTTTTACCAGTATACCTAATATTTCATAAAAAGCAATAGTGGTTAGCTTCTTAACAATCTTGGTTGCTCTTTGTTGTTAGATTATCAGTTTAGTAGATTATAAATTTGGAAAAAGAAGGCTGTCTTGTTATAGGACTAGCTGTTCCTTTGCACAACAGTCCACACGCTAACTCAAGCCAAGGAATATTACTATACGGAGCCACTAATCTTTCAATTTGTAGTGGAAGGGAGGAGTGAATAAAACATGGCTATTTTTTCTACTGGACCTATAGATAACAGCCCGATCCTAGGGGTCAGACCGTCGCAACTGGTAACCGTAAAAGTAGTTAATCGGGATTCTCTTAATCCTTATAATCTAGTTATTCAAGGTTTCCTTCTTAACGGATCAAGAACGATGTATGTGAATGAAACAGTAAATCTAGCACCTAATCAAGTTTTAACTAAGAACTATTTTGCCGACTTGGACGCATTTGAATTTGTGTTTACAACAGTAGAAGCAGTTGAAGCAGAGGTTGGGATTTCAGTCTGGGGAAAACAGAACTCGGGGGCATTGGTAGATCCTCATCGCATAGTTGCGTGGGAGAAGCAGGCAGTATTAATTTAATAATTATTTTTGTGACACAGTTAACGTTAAAGGAGTGATGAGAAATTGAGTTATTTATCTACCGGACCGATAGACAATAGTATGGTAGGGGGTGTAAGACCTACTCAGCATGTTACTGTCAAAATTGATAACCGAAGTGACATTGATTCATCAATGGCTCTTGTTCAAGGATACTATATGGATGGGACAAGAACTTTATATGTAAGCGAGCTGATAAATGTAGCACCTAATGAAGTTATAACACGTGATTATTATGGCGATTTTGATGCGTTCGAATTTATTTTTACAACTACAAGTCTGGTAGATGATCCGATTCAAATCTCAGTATGGGGAAAAAATAGCGTTGGCCAGATTGTGACTGCCCATCGACTTGTACATGCAGAATTGCTTGGTGTAACGCAAGGAATAACTGGCGCGACCGGGGCGACTGGTGCAACGGGAGCGGATGGAGCAACAGGAGCAACGGGAGCGACCGGCGCAGGAGAGACTGGAGCTACTGGTGCAGATGGAGTGACTGGGGCGACTGGTGCAACGGGAGCGGATGGAGCAACTGGAGCGACTGGAGCAGGAGAGACTGGGGCAACAGGTGCCGATGGAGCTACAGGTGCAACAGGAGCCGATGGAGCAACGGGTGCAACAGGAGCGACCGGAGCAGGAGAGACTGGGGCGACAGGAGCCGATGGAGCTACAGGTGCAACAGGAGCCGATGGAGCAACGGGTGCAACAGGAGCGACCGGAGCAGGAGAGACAGGTGCAACAGGTGCAGATGGAGTGACTGGTGCAACGGGAGCGGATGGAGCAACGGGTGCAACGGGAGCAGACGGAGCAACCGGGGCGACCGGAGCAGGAGAGACTGGGGCAACAGGAGCAGATGGAGCTACAGGTGCAACAGGAGCAACGGGAGCAGACGGAGCAACGGGAGCGACTGGAGCAGGAGAGACTGGGGCAACAGGAGCGGATGGAGCAACGGGTGCAACGGGAGCAGACGGAGCAACCGGGGCGACCGGAGCAGGAGAGACTGGGGCAACAGGAGCAGATGGAGCTACAGGTGCAACAGGAGCAACGGGAGCAGACGGAGCAACGGGAGCGACTGGAGCAGGAGAGACTGGAGCTACAGGAGCAAACGGAGTAACTGGTGCAACGGGGGCGACTGGTGCAACCGGAGCGGATGGAGCAACAGGAGCAACGGGAGCGACCGGAGCAGGAGAGACTGGGGCAACAGGAGCAGATGGAGTAACTGGTGCAACGGGGGCGACTGGTGCAACCGGAGCGGATGGAGCAACGGGTGCAACGGGAGTAGACGGAGCAACCGGGGCGACCGGAGCAGGAGAGACTGGGGCAACAGGAGCAGACGGAGTAACTGGGGCGACTGGTGCAACGGGAGCTGACGGAGCAACGGGTGCTACAGGAGCGACCGGAGCAGGAGAGACAGGGGCAACAGGTGCAACAGGAGCAGATGGAGTGACTGGTGCAACCGGAGCGGATGGAGCAACGGGTGCAACGGGAGCAGACGGAGCAACCGGGGCGACCGGAGCAGGAGAGACTGGGGCAACAGGAGCAGATGGAGCTACAGGTGCAACAGGAGCAACGGGAGCAGACGGAGCAACGGGAGCGACTGGAGCAGGAGAGACTGGAGCTACAGGAGCAAACGGGCGACTGGAGCGACCGGAGCAACCGGAGCGACAGGAGTAGCTGGAGCAACCGGAGCAACGGGAGTAGCTGGGGCAACCGGAGCAACGGGTGAAGCTGGAGCGACTGGAGCAACGGGAGTAGCTGGGGCAACCGGAGCAACAGGAGTAGCTGGTGTAACCGGAGCAACGGGTGAAACAGGAGTAACCGGAGCGACTGGAGTAGCAGGAGCAACGGGGGCAACAGGAGTAGCTGGTGTAACCGGAGCAACGGGTGAAACAGGAGTAACCGGAGCGACTGGAGTAGCAGGAGCAACGGGGGCAACAGGAGTAGCTGGTGTAACCGGAGCAACGGGTGAAACAGGAGTAACCGGAGCGACTGGAGTAGCAGGAGCAACGGGAGCAACAGGAGTAGCTGGTGTAACCGGAGCAACGGGTGAAACAGGGGTGACCGGAGCAACGGGAGTAGCTGGAGCAACGGGAGCGACTGGAGTAGCTGGTGTAACCGGAGCAACGGGAGTAGCTGGGGCAACCGGAGCAACGGGTGAAGCAGGAGCGACTGGAGCAACGGGAGTAGCTGGGGCAACCGGAGCAACAGGAGTAGCTGGTGTAACCGGAGCAACTGGAATAGCTGGTGTAACCGGAGCTACCGGAGCTACCGGAGTAACTGGAGCTACAGGTCCGAATATTCAACAAGAAGGGTTTTCTGCTTTCAAGCCCTCATTGGCAATTTCCACATCTACACAATTAACTGGCTGGACTGTAACAACACCTTTTTATGATAGCCCGTCTTTCGACGAAGTTGGCGGAAATTATACCATTCCGACAACTGGTAGATATTCGATTGAAGCGACTATCAATTATTCTACAACTGCCTCACTTTCTATCAGTCTTGGTGCTGGAGTTAATCCGGCTTTCGTAGTTCAGAGAACTTCTCCTACTGCAACAAATCTGGTAAGTGGGTTGTTCCCAGTACTTGATGTGAATGTTGCACTTATATTAGATTTGAGAGCAATTTTGGGAAGTGGTACTGTGACGCTGGCTGGAGAATTTGCATTAACCGCAGGTGATGTGATTGGCTTGTTCTATGTGGCAAATGGTTTGACGGTTCCTTTGAATTTGGGTGGAGCGAACTCAGCAGGTATCGTCTGGTCTGTTCATGAATTAACTTAAGCTTATTTATCTTCAAGTTCAGTGTTTATAACAGGGGTAATTCGGTAGCCGTTAGTGTGGCTCTCGGGTTACCCCCTGTTTTGTTGGCATATGTTATAAGTCGACTGGAATGTTGCTTATTAGATTCTTATTCTATTAAACCAGTACGGATTTTCAGCTTATTTTAATAAATCAAATATGTGTAATAGTAGTTTTTAAATGGATGTCCACACCTTAATTCAAAACAAGAATAATACTATAAAGAGCCAAAAAATATGAACTAATTTTCTAGGCTCATAGATTATCAACTTAGAGTAGGTGGGAGGAATGATTATAGATAAAAACACATTTTATACAAAGCTATTGAGGAGAATCTTGTTCGATTGATTTGATTTTTGAAATTCAAATAATACGAGTATTTTAAAATCTATACAAAATGAGGTGTTGAAAATTGAGTCAACTATCTACTGGTCCCATAGAAAATAATCTGGTAGGGGGTGTAAGACCTACTCAGCTTGTTACTCTTAAAATTGTCAATCAGAGCGATGACACTCCGTCAACAGTTCAAGTCGAAGGTTATTATATGAATGGGACAAGAACTTTATATGTAAGTGAGCTGGTTAATGTAGCTCCTAATCAAGTAATTACTAATGATTATTATGCAAACTTTGATTCATTTGAATTTTTATTCACAACACCAATTATGATTGATGATCCCATTCAAATTTCAGTTTGGGGGAAAAGCAGCACAGGTCAATTAGTGACTGCTCACCGCCTTGTCTACTCTGAATTATATGGAGAAAATATAGGAATTACAGGTGCTACTGGAGCTACTGGAGCTACAGGAAGCGTTGGTGCAACGGGAGCGACAGGTGCTGGCGTAACCGGAGCCACAGGTGCTGGAGCTACTGGAGCGACAGGAAGCGTCGGAGCAACGGGAGCAACAGGAAGCACTGGAGCAACGGGAGCGACAGGTGCTGGCGTAACCGGAGCAACAGGAACTGCTGGAGCAACGGGACCGACAGGAACTGCTGGTGTAACGGGAGCGACAGGAAGCACTGGAGCAACGGGAGCGACAGGAAGTGCTGGTGTAACGGGAGCAACGGGAACTGCTGGAGCAACGGGAGCGACAGGAAGTGCTGGTGTAACGGGAGCAACGGGAACTGCTGGAGCAACGGGAGCGACAGGTGCTGGCGTAACCGGAGCAACAGGAACTGCTGGAGCAACGGGAGCAACAGGAAGCACTGGAGCAACGGGAGCGACTGGTGCTGGCGTAACCGGAGCAACAGGAACTGCTGGAGCAACGGGAGCAACGGGAGTAGCTGGTGTAACGGGAGCAACAGGAGTAGCTGGTGTAACCGGAGCAACAGGAACTGCTGGAGTAACGGGAGCAACGGGAGCAACGGGAACTGCTGGTGTAACGGGAGCGACAGGAACTGCTGGAGTAACGGGAGCAACGGGAACTGCTGGTGTAACGGGAGCGACAGGAAGCACTGGAGCAACGGGAGCGACAGGAAGTGCTGGAGTAACGGGAGCAACGGGAGCGACAGGAAGTGCTGGAGTAACGGGAGCGACAGGTGCTGGTGTAACTGGAGCAACAGGTGCTACTGGTTCAGGTGCAATTATTCCATATTCTTCTGGTCTTCCAGTAGCAATGACCACTGTATTAGGGGGCTTTTGAATACTTCAAGTGCAGTTGGTTTTGGTAGCAGTGCAACCAATATCAGTATTACAGGCGGTACTATAGATCTCACCGGAGCGGCTGGAACCTTGCTGAACTTTGCGTTCTCGGTTCCTAGAACTGGAACGCTTACTTCTATGGCAGCCTATTTCAGTGCGACAGCTTCCGTTAGTTTAGTGGGGACTACGGTAACAATCACGGCTCAATTATACAGATCTACTACACCTAACAATACCTTCACAGCAGTACCTGGGGCTTTAGTTACGTTAAGTCCTCCGCTTACAGGATTAATTGCTCTTGGAACTATTAGCAGTGGTAATACCACAGGTTTGAGCATCCCTGTAACTGTGGGAGAACGCTTGTTGTTGGTCTTCACTTCGACGGTCACGGCTGGCATTGACGTTGCAACAACTGTTGCTGGCTATGCTAGTGCAGGAGTTACAATCGCATAATCTGAAGAAAAAGGGATATCCAGATAGCCCTATGGGCTGCAGGATATCCTGATTTTTTCTCCAACGTTGTTATTTAGATCATTAGAATCTCCCGGATGTCTTGCTCTGTAAGGGTAGACAGGCTTTCTTGACCTGGCTGGATGACCTCATCGATCAAGTTCTTTTTCTTCTGCTGCAGCTCATACATCTTGTCCTCTACGGTGCCTTGGGTGACGAGACGAATTACTTGCACTACATTTTTCTGCCCGATACGGTGAGCCCGATCCGCAGCTTGCTGCTCGACGGCAGGGTTCCACCAAAGATCGTAAAGGATTACAGTGTCTGCCCCAGTTAGGTTGAGCCCGGTCCCGCCGGCCTTTAAGGAGATTAAGAAAATATCACGCTCTCCTTCATTAAATTTATTACATAAATCTACTCGTTGAGAAACAGGCGTTTGACCATCTAAATAAAAGTATGGAATGCCCTGATATCCTAGTTCACGTCCAATCAGGCCGAGCATCTCTGTGAATTGTGAGAATACTAACATACGTTTACCCGAACTGCGACATTCTTCTATAATTTCGAGCAGCTGCTCGAATTTAGCAGAGCTTCCTTCATATCCATCGACAAAAAGAGCAGGGTGGCAGCACAACTGTCGCAGACGAGTTAGTCCCGCCAGAACTTTGATCCGATTATTATTGCCGAAGCTATCTTGGGTCAAATGCTTAAGCGCCTCTTTTTTCAAACGGGCGAGATAAGCTACATATAACTTTTTTTGCTCCGGCAGCAGTTCACATGCTTGTACGGATTCGATTTTGTCCGGAAGTTCCTTTAACACATCACTCTTTAAGCGCCGCAGCAAAAAGGGACGCGCCCGCTTCGCAACCGTTTCTCTTGGTAAATCATGAAAAGCTTTTTTGCCTGGAAACAACCCAGGAACACGGTGCCGAAAATGGACCATAAATCTTCCAACGCATTCTCCACGGGAGTACCCGTAAGTGCAAAACGGTGCCGGGCTTGAAGCGCCATTACAGCTTGGGCTGTCTGTGTAGTATGGTTTTTTATAGTTTGTGCTTCATCGAGAATCAGGGTATGAAAAGACTTTTTAGCATACAGCTGAACATCTCTGCGAAGCAACGGATAAGAAGTGATGATTACATCAGCTTTTGCTGTATTTTTTAAAATCCGCCCGCGCTCAATTAGACTACCGTCTGCAATGACAGCTTTGATCTCTGGCGTGAATTTTTTAAGCTCATTAAGCCAGTTATAAGTGAGAGACGCAGGAGCGACAATTAGGGCAGGAAGTCCATTCTGACGGATCTCTGGAAGTTCTGACAGGAGAAAAGCGATACTTTGCAGCGTTTTGCCTAACCCCATATCATCCGCCAAAATACCACCAAAACGGTAATAGGCCAACGTCTTCAGCCACTGAAAACCATACTGTTGATAATCCCTTAGCACAGGAACCAGACTGTCAGGTATAGGAAAATCAAGATTCTCAGGATTCCGCATGTTCGCAAGTAACCTTTTAAAGGATCTGCCCAGCTTAATGGAGTCACTCTTAGCATCCGTGGAGGTCAAATGTAGCCCGCGAACAACGGGCAGAGAAAATTCCACCCCTTTGATCTCACCTTCCCGGATGCCTATATCATTCATAAAGGTAATGATTTCTTGAAGCTCCTCGCTCTCCAGTGGTAGCAGGGCCCCATCAGGCAAGCGGTAGTATCTGCGTTTTTCCTGCAGGGATTTCAGAACCATAACAATCTCAGCTTCTGGAATCCCCCCATATCGAATTTAAAATCAAGCCAGTCCGTCTTTTCATTCCAACTAATGCTCACCTTAGGGGTGTAGTGCTCGTAAACAGTCTTGCTTTGACTGCGGAGGTCGCATAGACCGAAAGCAGCGGTTCCAGCAGCGGAATGGTATGGTACAAAAAATCGTACTCGCCCTCTTCGTCTGTCATAATATATCCGCCCTCAGTTTTAGCGAAGGATTCGTGTTCCATCAGCTCCAGAATGCGAGCTTCTCCCTCCCCGTCTCGCAAAAGAATCAAATTCGTCCCGCGAACATGGGCTTTTTCATCTAAAGGGTTGATCACAATGTCACCATATTGGAACTCTAGTCCGGCGAGCAGCCGATCTCTCACACGGTCCAGATAAAGCCTCGCGATAAGCCTATGTTGAACAATTCGATCCGCAATGGAGTCGGCGATATGGACGTTGCCCAGCTTTTTCAGACCAGGAATAACCTTGTCCATAAAAGACTCCATTTGCTCGGGGGCAATATCGATACCATTTCGGCGGGAGGAATCCAGCATTTTTTTCATTTCAGCAAGGCGTATGCATTCTTGAGGGGATAGCTTCAGCAACTTACCTTCCGACAGTACTATCCCGTAATCTTCTAAGACCGAAATCTGCTCAAGTCCTTGAATATCCAGATGATATCCATCCTCTTCTGCCTGTTCAAATTCAAAGCTGAGTGGAGGCGCCTCATTGGACACGTGGATGCCTTCGTATAGCACCTCTTCTTGTTGCAAAAATACCGACGAGACCTCTGAAAGCGCAGGTTGAAGCGACTCCCAGAAAAAAGGAGGGACGGCCAGCAACCGATCTCCCCCAATACTCCCCCCATAAGGTGAGTAAGGAGTGACGTTATCGCGGTACATTTTTTCATTTAATACAATATCAATCAGCTTCTGTAGAACAACATTATCTTCCTTCCGGAAGCTGTAAATGGCAGGATCATAAATAAAATGTTTCGTGAACTCAAAGGATTCTCCGCGGTGTACACTTTCTAGAAATCCCCTTATTTTCTGAACAATATATAGACGTTTTGGACCGACTTTCATTTCTATACCCAGCATGGTGTGGCTGTAACTATAAGTGAACGGCTTGCATGTAAACTCTATATTTAGAGGAAGTCTGTTATCTACAAAAGCCCCCGTACCGCTAGGACGCGGTGTATGGTTGCTGAACATCCCCAGTAGGCTGCTCACGAGCTGTTGATCTTTGGACTTTCCCCCTTGTCTTGCGCAGTATCTGTAAAAATACGTGGGGTTAGAATCTCAGTATCTTCTATAGAAGACAGGTGCGAAGTATCGGTAAGCTCTGAACGATCTCGGCCAGTTTTAAGGGCGTCAACGTTGATCATTACAGCCGCGATATGTTTACAGAATGGCCCCCCATGGGAGTAGGCTGGACAATTACACTCTGCCTGGACATCCCCATCAATATCAATGACCACCATAACTTCATAGTCGATCGCCCCCTGAACAATGGCTTCATATCGAGAGCGGGGTAAATCTGGAATGGAGTCATTGTATTCTTCAACTTCAATTATATCGACACTTTCAGTTTGGTAATAAGCTAATCCTTTTTCAAAAATAGACTTGCCGCACAGCAGTTTGATTACCCGTTCTGATACACTAAAGCCCATAACATAATTCCTTCCTCATAACTTGATCTCGAAAAGTCCGAATTTAATATAGTACTTATGATAACAGAACGGGCGTGCGCATCAAATAGGGGGTGTTGCTTTACTTATTCCATGCATGATAAAAGCGATCGTCAGGTTGATTTCTTCCTCGTCGTTCCAGTCCTTATCTGGCTGCAGCAGCAAGCGATTCATCAAATAACCTACGACAGATGAGAGTGTGAAGCGTATAAGTGTGGGTGTAGGCACCTCTATGATTTCACCCTTTTCCTTAAAATGTTCAACAATATCAATCACGCGCTCCAGTATTTTGCTAAGAATATTCTCTACAAACTGCGCTCTAACTGTTGGCTGAAAAGGAATCTCCTGAATAAGAATCTTAAGAATTTTAAAATTCTTGCGGGCGAAATCCAGCCGATTGATCATAAATGCCCGCAGGAACTCCTCGAAGCTGTCGTAGGGCATATCGAGCACGCCGTTGAAATTCCGCAGCACAAAAGGCGCAAGCATGCGACTCATGGTAGGACCTACTATGGCAAGCAGCAGATCATTTTTAGTCTTGTAATAGCGAAAAATCGTTCCCTCGGCCACGCCCGCCTTCTGAGAAATTTCACTCGTTGAAGTCGCAGAGAGTATCCTTTTTCGGAGAATACCTCAATCGCCGCTTGTAGAATAGAAATCTGCTTCGGTGTCAGTTTCTCGTCTTTGCTAAGGGTCAGCAGCTCTTCTATCCACTGCTCTTCTATATTTTGTTCCGTAGAAACTTCCTCTTTCATTACAATAATCCTCCATGCTTAATTCATTTTGTTTCAATGATAATAGCTTTTGTGAAGTTACATTTTGCGATGCTTGCGCAGTGCCAATACATTCAGCAGCATAAATAGCAGCGAAAATCCTATAAGTACATAGACATCCAGTGCAATTGCGCTCCATCCTTTGCCACGGACCATAATGTCCATCAGAGCTTCTGATCCGTAATAGATCGGTGTAGCGAGGCCAACGCGCTGGAGCCACAGTGGGAGGGTATCGAGCGGGAATAATCCACTGAGGAAGATTTGTGGCACTATAATGAGCGGAATGAACTGAATCATCTGCAACTCATTGGCTGCAAAAGCCGACAGCAGTGTGCCCAACGTCAGCGCTGTCATCGATAGGAGTAATGTGATCAGCAACACGTAACCAAAGCTGCCTGTCATCATAATGCCAAGAATCTGTATGGAATACCATGAGATCAATAGCGCCTGAAAAACGGTAAATATGCCGAAACCACATACATACCCGATCACAATCTCCCATCTTTTTAATGGAGTCGAAAGTAGGCGTTCAAGCGTGCCTGTGGTTCGTTCCCTTAAGAAGGATACACCTGCAATCAAGAATACGAAAAAGAAAACAAATACGCCAATCATAATGGGACCGAAACGGTCGATCGTCTTCATATTCTCAGAACCGTAAAGATAGCTGATCTGCGGCTGTAATTGTTCCTTTGTGCTTGGAAGAAGCTTCTGGGAGATTTGTTGCAGCGTCATGATTACTGCCTTGTTGGCTGTAGGGTTGCTACCTTCTAGCAGCACTTGAGGCGTAACTTGCGAATCTCCGGCGGTTCCGTTCAAAGTGATCAAAGCGTCAATTTTTCCTTCTACTAAAGCGCCTTTTCCCAGCTCTGCGCTGGCATATTCTTTGATGGTGGCATTTTGTTCTTTTAACGCAGCTGACATATTTAGAGGTACACCGGACACACCGATTTTTGGTTCATAGGCGTCACCGTTGAAGACCAAGCTCATTAAGCTTAGAACGAGGAGTGGTGCAATGAACATTAATGCCATTGTTCTTTTATCATGAATGAATTGTCGCAAAATCCTTAAGGTGATCGCTCGGATTCTCATGAACGCACACCTCCATAATATAAAAAGGCTTCTTCAATAGAAGCTGAACCGGTGGCTTGCAGCAGTCCGGCAGGCGTGTCGGCAGCAAGCAGCTTGCCATCACGGATCATTCCGAGCCGGTCACATTTTTCAGCCTCATCCATGACATGCGTGGTCAGCACAATAGTGGTGCCTTTCTGGTTCAGCGCTTTTAGTTCCTTCCAGATGGATAGCCGCAATACCGGATCTATGCCAACTGTAGGCTCATCAAGAATAAGCAACGGCGGTTCATGCAGCAGCGCGATCGCCAATGATAAGCGGCGTTTCATCCCGCCGGAGTATTGGTCTACTCTTTTTCTTAAATGATCTTGTAAATTAACGATCTCCATTACGGCTGTGATGCGTTTGGAGCGTTGCTCCCCCTTTAGTCCATATAGCGCTGCAAAAAACTCCAGATTCTCCTTCGCGCTAAGCTCCGTGTACAAGGCATCAGACTGGGCCATATACCCAATCTGTTGCAGCATAGTCAGCTTCGGCATCGTCACGCCAAGTATTTTCACCTCGCCGGAGGTTACCTCATCGATACCTGTAAGCAGCTTCACTAATGTTGTTTTTCCTGAGCCCGATGGCCCTAATATGCCAAAGGTTTCCGCACGTTCCACTTGAAGCGAAATATCCTCGAGCACCTGTTTCTCTCCAAACGCTTTCCCGACATGGCTCACTGAAATAACTGGAACCTCTGAACCCATGTTTATCTCCTCGATTCTGAATGTTCTAGGATACTTACTTAAGTTGAAGATGTTGCTGGTGTAGAAGGTGTAGAAGGTGTAGAAGGTGTAGAAGGTGTAGATGGTGGTGATGGTGATGGTGATGGTGATGGTGATGGTGATGGTGATGGTGATGGTGATGGTGATGGTGATGGTGATGGTGATGGTGATGGTGATGGTGTTGAACTGCATTGCGTTAAACACTCTAAGTACATAATGAGTGAGTACTCACTCATTACTCTGCATCAAAAGTTAGGAATTGTAAACCATATATTTTATACAAATGTATCCCACAGTATAAGCTTAATCCCGATTGAGGTTTGTTAATTCAACTTGTCCTTTTACTATGTATATAGAGATGATTTGAATGACAGGCAAAAGTGCCACTAAATAGTGTCAGTCCGCCTAAACTAGGTAATAGAAAGGCATAAATGCCCTTAAATGGCGTCGATCCACTTAAATCAGCTAAAAGAAAGGCATAATTGCCTCAAAATAGCACGGGTTTACCTAAACCAGACAAAAGAAGGGCATAAATGCCACTAAATAGGCATGATTTAGATAAATCAAGCTAAAGAACGGTATAAATCCCGCACAATGTAACCAATCCCGCTAAAGTTAGCAAAAGAACGGTATAAATCCCTCACAAAGAGCTCAATCCGACTGAAGTCAGTAAAAGAACGGTATAAATCCCGCACAATGAGCCCGATCCTACTAAAGTCAGTAAAAGAACGGTATAAATCCCGTACAATGTACCCAATCCCGCTAAAGTTAGCAAAAGAACGGTATAAATCCCGCACAACGAGCCCAATCCTACTAAATTCAGTAAAAGAACGGTATAAATCCCGTACAATCAGCCGAATCTCCTACGATGCCCCTTACGCAGAAAGCGCCCCAACAGACCAGTTAGTTTTTAAATCGTAAGCAGCAGCCACATAATTGATAGCAGACTCTCGCCAGTAACAAGCTTCCCCCACCCGCCAAGTGATCTCCGTAATACGCTCCCCACCCGCCCAAGCGACCACCGCAATATACTCCAAGTGCCCATCGACCTCCTCAACAAGCTTTCCCACGTGCCCAAGCGAACTCCACATATACTCACCGTGCCCATCGACCTCAGCAACAAGCTTCCCCCCACCCGCCTGCAATCTCAAATTAGTCCCTAAGTCACACCAAATCCCAAACAATTCTCCAACTCAATAAGGTAACCACACCAAGCACCTTTTTACGAAAAGAGGCTGTTTTGCTCTTTAGTTCATTTGGTTTAGAGCAAGAAAATTGTTAAATGAGCTAATATACCTGATTTTTTTAAAAAAAGAATACTAGTTAATATTTCCATTACATTCCTCTGCAACAGAATTGACAATTGTAGACGAAAATGACATTAGCAGTTACCTATACGAAAAGGGTGAATCTAATTGAAAAACAGTAAATGGATTAGCGCAACGTTGGCTTCAGCACTTCTTGCAACAGTAGGCGTTGGAAGTGTATCTGCAGCTAGCACCGGCAGTAATGTAAAATCTGTAGCTACCAATCAAGTCGCTGCTGTTACAGCAGTTAAAGAAGGTACAACTACTTGGAATGTAAACGGAACGCCGATTGTGTTTAACACCATTAACAGCAGTGGTTACAAGCTTTACTCGCTGACTCAGGTAGCTGGTGAAATTGGGGCTAAGGTAGTACTGGGAACAAGCGGGTTTGAACTTAACGACAGCAAAGGACTACATAATGTGCAACTCAAAACAGGCTCAAAGAGCTATCAAGTAGATGGTAATTCCGAATCGTTCACAGTGGCTCCAGTGTTTTATAACGGTAAAACCTATGTAGAGCTGACTAAGTTAGTTATTGCATTAGGTGGAGAGCTGGACGCTGATGCTAGCACGATTTTGAGCTTTGCACGTCCGGAAGGATTGTTTGATACTTTGCACTGGACAGCAGCTGGTAACCTGATTGCGAACAAAAGTGATGCTGAAACTACTCAGCTTATCAAATTCAGTACAGAACCAGGTAACTATGAAGTGTTTTCGTCAAATGACAGTGCGGTGGACTTTGCAGTATCGCCGGATCAACAGTGGGGAGCTTTTAATGATGAGAAAGGTTTGCTGAATCTGATTAACTTGTCTAGCGGAGCTGTTAAAACACTAGGCACCGACAATAGCGTGAAGACAGATCTGGTTTGGTCCAAAGATGGGAAAAGCATTTATTTCATCCAAGGAGACAAGCAAGAAAAAATCGCTAAAATCTCAGTAGAGACTGGTGATGTTAAATCCGTATTGGCTGACAAGGTTGAGAATAAATCCGAACTGCGCATTTCTGCTGACGAAAAAAGCACCGTTTATATCGTTAATTTGACGGGTGTTGCTAAAAATGATGCAGACAGCACAGAAGATTCTCTTACGGTAGACTTCAGCTCGGCAGGAGAGCAGCTTTACAAGCTTGATCTGGCTACAAAAGATGCTAAACCAGCTGCATTAACAACTACAGCGGATAACAAGCTTTACCCAGAGATTTTGGCTGATGGAAATGTGGCATACCTGAGCGCAGATGCAGACGGCAATGCGAAGAATACCCTGAAGCTTGTAAAAGCGGACGCAACCAGCACTAATATTGCACTTGATATCGAAGTGAATTGGTCCACTGGCGTTAGCAATGGTTTGGTAGTGGCAGGTACTACGGCAGACGGAAGCACAGTGATCTATTCTATCGATGGTAGTGGTGCAAAGACCGAACTGTTCCGTACGACTGAAGATGTATCTGAAGTATCTGTATCTAAAGACGGAAGCAAGCTTGCGATTGTGAGCGGCGACAGCGTATGGGTTATCCAAGGCGGTAAAGGGCTGCAACTGACTAAATAATGATTATCCCAAACATATTTTAACGGCCTAGAGCCGAGAGGAGAAAATAGTACAATGAAAATCTTCAAGAAATTAACAGTAACGGCTTTAACAGCCGTAATCGCGGTAACCGCATCTTTTGCAGGGATTGCAGCAGCAGCAGATTCACTTAGTGGCAAAATCACCGTTAACGGTTCAACCGCACTTCTTCCATTGACCTTGCAAGCGGCAAAAGAATTCCAAAAGCTGCACCCTAAAGTAAAAATCGCAGCATCTGGTAAAGGTTCTGTAACTGGACCACAAGCTGTGAAAAAAGGCATCGCTGATATCGGCGCTTGCGACTGGGATGCTAGCATCGACGTACCAGGCTTCAAAGCTTTTGACGGACAGGTAGCGAACAAAGTAGCTGTCATTCCTTTTGCAACGATTGTAAACAAAAATGTGGGTGTAGATAACCTTACAACAGAACAACTTAAAGGCATTTTCGCTGGCAAAATCACCAACTGGAAAGAAGTAGGCGGCGCAGATGCAGATATCGTTGTCATCACTCGCTCTTTCGGTTCTGGTACCCGCGTTAACTATCAAGCTAAAGCCTTGGATGGCGGAGATATCGTTAAAAAAGCTAAGAACTACAAAGAAACAGGTTCATCCGGTGACATGAAAACAGCAGTAGGAACTACTCCTAACTCCATCGGTTATATCGACCTTGTTTATGTAAGTGGCGACGTAAAAGCAGTGAAACACAACGGTATCGCAGCTACTACAGACAACGTAATTAACGGTTCTTATAAGATTTGGGCTTATGGTTACTACATGACTAAAGGCCAACCTACTGGTGCAACTAAAGAATTTATCGAATACGTACAAAGCAAAAAGTTCCAACAAGGTTCTCTGAAAAAGCTTAAATTCATTCCGATCGCAGCAATGAAGGGTTAATAACATCTGAAGATCATATTGAACGGTAACAGCGGCCAGCCCCGATTTTGATACGGGGTTGGCCGCTTACAGGAGGGAAAGTATGGGGGCACCAGTCCACAACCTGGCAACTAAGGTTAAGGAGGGCGTTACAGAAGTTAGCGCCAACTCCAAACGTCACAGTAGACATATGTTTAGCAACCGATTATTCCGCTTTTATTTCTTATTCAGCATTCTTGCACTTTGCTTCGTGCTTGGACTTGTAATTCTATTTATCGGCAAAACGGCGCTGCTTCTGTTTGGTCATCTCTCGCCTGCGGACTTTTTCTTTTCTTTTAACTGGACGCCTGAAGAGGACTCCTTTGGGGCTGCTGCCTTCATTGTAAATACACTTTCACTGACGGCTTTGACCCTGCTGATCGCAGTACCTATTTCTGTGGGTATGGCCGTGCTCTGTGCGGAGATTGCTCCAAAGTGGATGAAGACCTTCATTCGCCCGGTGCTCGATTTGCTCGTTGGTATTCCTTCTATAGTATATGGTTATTTAGGCTTAACGGTATTACTTCCTTTTCTGCGTAGAGTTAGTGGGGAGAGCTTGGGCGATGGATTACTGGCTGCGGCCCTCGTGCTCGCATTAATGGTCCTGCCAACAATTTGCCGAATCAGTGATGATGCAATTGTCGCTGTTCCACGCAAATATCGGGATGCTGCGTACGCTCTTGGATCTACCCGTCTGCAAGTTATTATGCGTGTTGTTTTGCCTGCGGCTAGCAGAGGGATTATCTCAGCAGTCATCCTCGGGATGACTCGTGCTGTGGGGGAGACAATGGCTGTAGTTATGGTTATCGGAAACACACCACAGTTGGCAAAAACCTTATTTACACCTGCCTCGGTCTTGACTAGTAACATCGTTATGCAAATCTCGAATGTAGAGTTTGAATCAACCTGGAATTATGCCCTACATATGATGGCCTTTCTTCTGCTGGTGATTTCATTTGTACTGATTCTGATCATCCGCGTGCTGGGTAGAAAAAGGAGGGATGCAGCGTGAACGGATTCGCAAGTACAAAGCATACAGCGCGTGCTCAGAGACGCAATAAGCTCGCGACTATTGGGTTTTATACGCTTGGGGCTTTAGTTATGCTGCTAATCTTCTGGCTGCTCTTCACGATTCTTAGTAAAGGTCTGCCAGCACTGCGGCCTGACTTCCTGATTAAACAGCCTGAAGAGATTGACATAGGTGGCGGGATCGGTCCTGTACTTTTCAACTCTTTTTATATTTTGTTCATCTCGCTGCTTATTTCCGTCCCTATCGGTTTAGGTGCGGGGATTTATATGGCGGAGTATGCTCCGGATAATGCTTTTACAGGCGGCCTGCGTATATGTGTAGAAGCTCTCTCTTCGGTTCCTTCAATTGTATTTGGTATGCTTGGACTTGCGATATTTGCTGAATATTTTGGAATCGGCCTGACGATTCTTGGCGGTGGGGTAAGCTTGGCGCTTTTGAATCTGCCTATGCTTGCACGTGTGACGGAGGAAGCGATTCGTGCTGTTCCTGGGGAGATGCGTGAAGCTGGATATGCACTGGGCATGACTAAATTCCATGTGATCCGCACAGTAGTTCTACCCGTTGCAATGTCAGCCATTGTTACTGGGATTTGTCTCGTTGCTGGGCGCGCCTTCGGGGAGTCTGCGGTTATTATCCTTACCGCTGGCCTCAGTACCTCGGGCGAAATGTGGGACTTTAATCTGTTCTCGCCGGGAGAAACCCTGGCAGTGCATCTATGGTATGTACAATCTGAAGCAATTGTAGAAGATGCGCGGCAAATCGCTGACAAATCAGCAGCCGTACTCGTATTTGTAGTTCTGTTTATTAACTTTGCTTTCCGTTTTCCGCTCTGGCTCGGAAATCGCCGAAAAGGGCGCTGATTCGCTTATATAGGAAGAACATGCATAAAAAACTGTCTCTCGGCGAGAAATCGCCGTGAACAGTTTTTTTATTCCCGATTAAATAAGCAAAGGTACTCACATCCTTCGATAAAATTGCTAATGCGCGTGTCTTTTGAGTAATTGGATTGGCCACGCTTATAGAGAGCTAAAAAAGTTTCCATATTTAAAAATCAGAAATGGGAATGTGAAGAGTAATAGTCGATGAGTAGTGAGCGATGAGTGGTGAGTAATGAGTAGAGAGTGATGAGTGGTGAGTGGTGAGTGGTGAGTGGTGAGTGGTGAGTAGTGAGTAGTGAGTAGTGAGTAATGGTGATAAGAGTGGTTTTTAATTGCACTTTATGCATTTATTTTTGATGGGGATAGGTTTGTTTGGGTTTAATTGTACTTTGTGCAGTTAAAAATGGTGAAAAGGCCATTCTAGGCGTAAATCTGAGAATATAAGTGTATGAAATGCAATTAAAGCGAGTTTTGGAGGTAAAAGGGTACTTTTAGTTGCAGAAAATGCAATTAGATAGCATGTAGCGGCGTTTCTCCGGAAAATTAGCCGTAATGTTCTAATGCGGCGGGGGATGATGTGGAACTGACTCATAAAAACTGATCAACGATTGCTAAGCTCACATAACCCTGAGCCCCAATGAGTTCTAAGTGTGACCAAGTCCGAGCGAGCATCAAAAGTTAAGCTCCATCGACTCATAGCCCGACGAGGCATGGGTTTTCACTGAATTCTAAGCTTCGAATGCTAAGCTCTATCGGATCCTGAGCTCCGACAAGGCTAAAGTTTTCATCAAGTTCTGAGCTTGGAATCCAAGCTCCATGAACCCCTGAGACTCGGCTAATCTAGAGCCGCGAATCTTTAAGCTCAGTCGTTCAGTCGTCTATTCGTCCCAGTGACTCCCTGAGCCCCGCCCATTCCTTCTCCTGAGCTCCGCCCAACCCCTCCCCTGAACACAGAAACAGCCTTCCCGAAGGAAGGCTGTTTCTATATGACGTCCCGGAAGGGATTCGAACCCCCGACCGTGCGCTTAGAAGGCGCATGCTCTATCCAGCTGAGCTACCGGGACATGGTTGCTGGCAGAAAAGCAAGCAGGAATTATCATATCATATGGGGTGTTTTTTTTCAAGCTGTTTTTTAAAAAGAGTACGGGGTATGCTATAATCTACAATTATTAAGTTTCGGAAGAAGCTTAAGGTATTAATAACTTTTATAATGGTTAGGATTCCATTCACATAAGTAGACATAAGGAGGTGCCCTCATTAAACATTCGGATTCCCCCGCCACCAAAGAGAATATCGTCCTGTTCCCCAAGACACTGGACTATTATCAAATCCAGCTGACGGTGATGCTGGAAAGTGAACGCTACGGGGAAGCGATGGAGCTGCTTCGTTTTTTGCTGCAGTGTCAAGGACAGGAAGAGCGAAATTACGAGGAATGGCGGTCCCTGCTGGAATGGCTCGAAACGGCATTTCCTTACGCGTCCCAGAATGGAGATGCGGAGGGAGCTGTTCACCCCGAAGACGAAGATTTAAGGGAAGAGGATATGGCCCGCTTTTTGGCTAAATCTAAAATGAACGAGGATACGGGGTATCCCAAAAAGCTGCTGCAGCGGGTGATGAATGAGCCACTGTCTGAGGCGACAATACTTGCACTAGAGCAGCTATCCTATCTGGAAGGTGGCGGCGTTGACGAGGAGCTGACCACTTGGCTACAGGGGGATAATGTTCATCCACTGCTGCAATTTCGGACCTTGCAGACGCTTAAGCGGCGTGGGATGCAGGGAACAGTGAAGCTGATTCGCGGACATGAAAAGGTACTTGTAGAGATCGAGAGCGTGCCACTGCAGACGGAGGATTTTCCTCCGCAGGTGAGTCATGTGCTGGAGCGGGTAGCCGGGCAGGCTGAGGTGCATGAGCCTACGCTGTATTATTTTGCACAAGAGCTCTGGGGTCAGTTCATCATGTCGATTTATGGGTCGGATGAATATCGGAAATTGCTGGAAGGCGAAGACGTTTTGCTGGATATTTGGGCAGGAGCGTTGCACCAATTTGTTTCTGAGAGTTTAAACGGCTCCCGACAAGAGGAAGAGACACGTGGAATGTATGGCATCACAGACGGCATGCGCTTTCAATTTGAGGGAGCTTATCGTGCTCTCAAGGGTTTTGTAAAGACTTCTCTACTTGATAAATAAAGTAATGTTGTATATAATATAATGGTTATTCTGTGCGTGGATTGTATCATTATTTGAAGTAAACTTGTGAACCTATATTTTGGAGGGAAAAGTATAATATGAAAGCAACATGGGAAAAAATAGAGAAGAACCTTGGAGTTCTTGAAGTAGAAGTAGACGCAGAACGCGTAACAGCAGCACTTGATAAAGCTTTTAACAAAGTCGTTAAAAAAGCTAACGTACCAGGCTTCCGTAAAGGTAAAGTACCTCGGCCGATCTTTGAATCCCGTTTTGGTGTAGAAAGCTTGTACCAAGATGCAATCGACATTCTTCTTCCTGAAGCTTACGGTGAAGCAGTTGAACAGACTGACATCTTCCCTGTAGACCGTCCTGAAGTTGATATTGAGCAATTTGCTAAAGGCCAATCCTTTATCTTCAAAGCGAAGATCACGGTTAAACCTGAAGTGAAGCTCGGCGATTACAAAGGTCTGGAAGTTCCAGTACAAAAAGCTGAAGTGACTGAAGAAGAGTTGAGTGCTGAACTTGCTCGTCTGCAAGAACGTCATGCTGAGCTTGTAGTAGTTGAAGAAGATGCAGCAGCTAACGGCGACATCGCTGTAATCGATTTTGACGGATATGTTGATGATGTACCGTTTGAAGGCGGAAAAGCTGAACGTCACTCTCTTGAGCTTGGCAGCAACTCCTTCATTCCAGGATTCGAAGAGCAAGTGGTAGGAATGGCTACTGGAGATTTCAAAGATGTTGAAGTTACTTTCCCTGATGAATACCATGCAGAGAACCTTGCGGGTAAAAAAGCAGTATTCAAAGTGAAGCTGCACGAAATCAAACGCAAACAACTTCCTGCATTGGATGATGAATTCGCTAAAGATGTAAGTGAATTCGAAACTTTGGATGAGTACAAAGCAGATCTGAAAGCTCAGCTCGAATCCCGTAAAGAGGAAGAACTGAAAGGCCTTCGTGAGAATGCAGTTGTTGATAAAGCAGCAGCTAACGCTGAAGTTGAAATCCCTGAAGCTATGATCAACAGTGAAGTTGAGAATATGGTTCGTGACTTCGACACTCGTCTTCGTCAACAAGGTATGAACATGGATATGTTCCTTAGCTTCTCCGGCCAAACTCGTGAAGACTTGCAGAACCAAATGAAAGGCGATGCTGAAAAACGCGTTCGCAACAACCTGGTATTGGAAGTTATCGCAAAACAAGAGAACATTGAAGTTTCCGAAGAAGAAGTTAACGAAGAGTTGGCTACTATGGCTGAAGCTTACAAACGTACTCCAGAAGAAATCCGCAGCATCTTGGCAGCTAACGGTTCACTGGGCAGCTTGAGCGAAGAGCTTTCGTTGCGTAAAACCATTGATTTCCTTGTTAGCAATAGTGTAGAAGTTGAAGCAGTAGAAGAAGCACCAGCTGCTGAAGACACTAAAGCTGAGTAGGATATTTTAAAATTATAAGAAGGTATAAGTTTCACTTTATACTTTATTCTTATAATTCTCGCATAAACGCTTACCGTCCTTAAAAGGACGCCGAAGGCGTTTTAGCTTGACACTACCTAGAACGGCCAAGTTACACGGCCTCCATACAGATATGATAAGGCACGTAAGTTTCGTTACGTGCCTTATTTTTATCCTCGGCCGCAAATATATGTGACTACATAGGTATCCGTATGAACGTATGGCAATAAGGTAATAGGGGCGGTAACGTCACAATTCACAAGCAGCGGACTGTCCACTGTAGTGAAAAAATGACATCGCGCCGTGAACGTGTTAAAATATTTCTGAAACGATAAGACTAATCTGTACAGAGAAAAGAGGTTGGTGGCATGAGTCTGGTACCAATGGTTGTGGAATCAACAAGTCGTGGAGAACGTTCGTACGATATCTATTCCAGATTGC
This sequence comes from Paenibacillus sp. FSL E2-0190, assembly GCF_037992965.1. Taxonomy (NCBI): domain Bacteria; kingdom Bacillati; phylum Bacillota; class Bacilli; order Caryophanales; family Paenibacillaceae; genus Paenibacillus; species Paenibacillus sp. FSL E2-0190. The sequence goes on along the minus strand of NZ_CP150306.1, from coordinate 5,660,555 downwards.
TCAAGGATCGCATCATTTTCTTAAGCAGTGCGATTGACGATGATGTCGCCAATCTGGTTATTGCTCAATTGCTGTTTTTGGCAGCAGATGATCCCGAGAAGGACATTCACTTGTACCTCAACTCACCCGGTGGTTCAGTAACAGCCGGCATGGGTATATACGATACGATGCAATATATCAAACCGGATGTTTCAACCATTTGTGTAGGGATGGCAGCAAGCATGGGATCGCTCCTTCTAACAGCTGGGGCGCCGGGCAAAAGATATGCGCTGACCAACAGCGAAGTTATGATTCATCAACCGCTCGGCGGTGTTCAAGGTCAAGCGTCTGATATTTGGATTCACACTGACTGGATCCTCAAGACGAGACAGAAGCTGAATCAAATTTATGTAGATCGCACAGGTCAGCCCCTTGAAAAAATCGAACGGGACACAGACCGCGATAACTTCATGAGCGCGGAAGAAGCCAAGGAATATGGGCTTATTGACCAGGTTCTTTCTTCACCGATGAAATCTTAAAGGGGTGGTTAGATGTTTAAATTTAATGATGAAAAAGGGCAATTGAAATGTTCTTTTTGCGGTAAATCACAAGAGCAGGTTCGTAAGCTTGTAGCAGGACCGGGCGTTTATATATGTGACGAATGTATCGAGCTTTGCACGGAAATTGTGGAAGAAGAGCTCGGTCATGAGGAAGAGCTTGATCTGAAGGATATTCCAAAACCAAAGGAAATTCGCGATATTTTGGATCAATATGTAATCGGTCAAGAGCAAGCGAAGAAATCTCTTTCTGTAGCGGTTTATAACCACTATAAGCGCGTGAACAGCCAAAGCAAGATCGAAGATGTTGAGCTGACGAAGAGTAATATCCTTTTGCTCGGTCCAACAGGTTCTGGTAAAACCTTGTTAGCACAAACGATGGCGAAGATTATCAACGTTCCTTTTGCTATTGCAGACGCTACTTCCTTAACGGAAGCTGGTTATGTTGGCGAGGATGTTGAGAACATTCTGCTCAAACTCATTCAAGCTGCAGATTACGATGTGGAGAAAGCCGAACGCGGCATTATCTATATTGATGAAATTGATAAAGTAGCACGTAAATCCGAGAATCCGTCCATTACTCGTGACGTTTCCGGCGAAGGTGTACAGCAAGCGCTTCTGAAGATTCTGGAAGGAACTGTTGCTTCTGTGCCTCCGCAGGGCGGACGTAAGCATCCTCACCAGGAGTTTATTCAGATCGACACGACGAACATCCTGTTCATCGTTGGCGGTGCCTTTGACGGTCTGGAGCAAATGATTAAACGCCGTATCGGTAAAAAAATCATTGGCTTCAACGCAGCAGTTGAAGGACAAAAGGATCTTAAGCCTGGCGAATATTTGTCGATGGTATTGCCTGAAGATTTGCTCAAATTCGGTCTTATTCCTGAATTTGTAGGCCGTCTGCCAGTCATCTCGACTTTGGAGCCGCTTGATGAGAATACGCTTGTACGTATCCTTTCCGAGCCTAAAAATGCACTCACTAAACAATATATCAAGCTGCTGGAAATGGACAACGTAGCGTTGAAGTTCGAACCATTGGCACTCGAAGCAATTGCCAAGGAAGCGATCAAACGTAATACGGGAGCCCGTGGACTGCGCGCGATTATTGAGAGCATCATGCTCGATGTGATGTATGAAGTTCCTTCACGCGATGATATTAAGGATTGTGTGATCACGGAACAGGTCGTTCAGGAGAAAGCTTTGCCTGAGCTCAACCTTAAGAAAGACAAGAAGAAAGAGGAAAGCGCGTAAGCCGCTTTTCCTTAACAATACATGTCACAGTCTCCACCTTTCTTCCGCTTATCCCGCTTCACATTAGCGGGAGCGAAGGGGTGGAGCTTTGGCGTTATGGGGGAGAAAAATCATGTTCTTGAGACACCAAACCCGTCCTGTCAATGTTGGCGGGCTCATTATTGGGGGAAACAACGAGGTTGCGATTCAAAGCATGTGTACAACCAAAACCGCTGATGTAGAGGCTACTGTAGCTGAAATCTTGCGGCTTGAGGAAGCAGGCTGCCAGCTAGTACGTGTAACTGTCAACAATGAAGAGGCGGCTGCCGCAATCAAGGAGATCAAGAAACAGATTCATATCCCACTCGTAGCGGATATTCATTTCAACTATAAGCTAGCGTTGATGGCTATCGAGAACGGCATCGATAAGGTACGGATTAATCCGGGGAACATTGGTCGTCGCGAAAAGGTAGAAGCGGTAGTTAAAGCATGTAAAGAAAAAGGAATTCCGATTCGGATTGGTGTAAACGCCGGTTCTTTGGAGAATCACCTTTTGGAAAAATACGGATACCCAACCCCAGAAGCTATGGTAGAAAGTGCGTTATACCATATTGGTATTCTGGAGGAACTGGATTTCCACGACATTATCGTTTCTCTAAAAGCATCCGATGTGCCAATGGCCATCGAAGCTTACCGTCAGGCTGCGGAAGTCATCCCTTATCCACTGCACTTGGGGATTACAGAATCTGGCACATTGTTTGCTGGTACAGTGAAGAGCTCCGCAGGTATTGGTGCACTGCTCTCTATGGGCATCGGCAGCACACTGCGTATCTCGCTTAGTGCCGATCCAGTTGAAGAGGTTAAGGTGGCGCGTGAGCTGCTGAAGACGTTTGGTCTGATCTCTAACGCGGCGACGCTGATCTCATGTCCAACTTGCGGCCGACTGGATATCGATCTTTTCTCCATCGCTAATGAGGTGGAAGAATATATTTCGAAGCTTAAGGTGCCTATTAAAGTTTCTGTCCTTGGCTGTGCTGTTAACGGTCCTGGTGAAGCACGTGAAGCAGATATCGGTATTGCTGGCGCTCGTGGGGAAGGTTTGCTTTTCCGCTACGGACAAATGATCCGTAAAGTGCCTGAAGCTGAACTAGTGAACGAGCTGAAGAAGGAAATTGATGCGATTGTGGTGGCTTACGAGGCAACGGGCGAAATCCCAGGCCGCGCCCACGCTAACCTTGCACCTCCGGTGCAATCGAAGTAACTTGGTTTGAATGGTATTTATAAAGAAATTTTCAATCTCATAATATTATAAACACTTCTTAGCATCGTATAGTAATTTTGGGCGACGTTAGGTAAGTAGTGATCTAAGTGGCGAAGAACGTCCTGTGCAGTTCCGGTATATCCGGGGCTCATGGGGCGTTTTTTTTTGCGTTTATTTCCTATTTTGGAGGAAGGGATGAGTAAACATGAACTATGAACAAGCCCATGAAAAATTTATTGCGCATCATCTTGCAAGCAGAACGGGCGAACGGCGGGGAAGGCTGGAGAGAGGTCATGGCCACGCCGAGAAATTATTTTTGCAGAATGTCTGGTGGCCGCTTCGTGGTGATTTCAATAATCTTCATCCGGAGTATGAGGTGCTGGATTTACAAAGACGAGCTTATTTTGCTGATTTTGCTTTTTTGCCGGGGCCGATCAAGCTCTTGTTTGAGATCAAAGGGTATGCAGCTCATGTAAGAGACATGGATAGGCTGAAGTATTGTAATGAGCTAAATCGTGAAACTTTTCTGTACGGAATGGGTTATCAAGTAATTTCATTTGCCTATGATGATGTTGAACAGCGCCCTGAGTTATGTGTTACACTGCTGCGTTTGGCGCTAAGCCGCTACCAAATTGTAGATGCACCGCGTGGCAGACTGCTAATCGCTGAGAAGGAAATCATGCGTTTAGTGGTGCGTCAAGCTGGGGTGATACGCCCTAAAGAAGTCGCTGATTATTTCACGCTAGATCCCAAAACAGTACGCATGATGCTAAAGAATCTCTGTGAAAAAGGCTGGCTTACCCCTGTGAACAGGGGGATCGGCGTCAAAAATGTTGAGTATAAGCTGGCTCGTGATGTTCTTTATTACTGGGATTGATATTTGTAAAGGCTGGTGGTTGATGGCTGATGGCTGATGGAGCAGGTGTAGCAGAAGTGTTTGATGGGGCTGATCATATAGGCGTAACAATGTTGGCCATGGCTTTTGCTGAAGGTGGAAATTTGAAAAGAAGGTATGTGAAGGAGCTTGATGTGAAGTCCGTTATGAAGTAAAACGCAACAATTAGGGAAATTCTCCCTGAAATAAGCCGATTATGGCTCAAATCAAGCTTATTAGGGAAAAACTCCCTAATAAGAGGAGCATTTCTCCCATTTATGTGTGATTCGTCCAATAATCAGGGAGGATTTCCCTAATTGGCAGCTTTGAGGTCGTGAATCAATGATAAATAGGGAGGATTTCCCTAATTATTTGGCAGGGTACCAATGATACTTAGATTTTTGTACTAAATAGGATGTTTCTACGGGCATAGGAGATACAAAGGGATATGTTCAGCAAATTAAGTTAACTCTGCATCTTAGAGGTAAACTGACGTAACTTCTAGAAGTAACCCACCGTCCCTAGCTAACTCAACTTCTAAAAGTAGCTCACCATGCCCAGCTGGCTTAGCCTCTAGAAGTAGCTCACCGTCCTCAGCTAACTCAGCTTCTAGAAGTAGCTCACCATCCCCAGTTAACTCAGCTTTTAGAAGTAACCCACTGCGTTCAGCTGACTCAGCTTCTAGAAGTAGCTCACCATCCCCAGTTAACTCAGCTTTTAGAAGTAACCCAATGCGTCCAACTGACTCAGCTTCTAAAAGTACCTCCTCGAACTCAACAAAATAAACGTCTACAGGAAACTCCAGACGCCCTTACCCTTTGCGCTACGCACAACTAGGTTCCTTACCCCCACGTAGCACCGATCACGATCCTCAGTTACTAAGTATGACGATTCCCCTTAACACCACAGTTACTCAAATTCCCTTTCCACTAATCTCTCCCTCATTTCTCCGCATTTCTCCTTCATTCCTCTTCATCTCTTCATCTCTTCATCTCTCCTTTACTTCCGCACTCCTCCGCATTCCTTCCTCTCTAACCTCCTCAACAATCTCCTTTTTTTTAAAAATTACCTAAGCTACATTCACACTCCCACACTCATTAATGCCCTTATAGTTAATTATCAGAGTCTATCCTACTGCAACAATTCAACAAATCCTTAAATTCGCGTTTACTAATTACCGAAACGGCTATACTACCTAATAGTAGCCAAGGGTGGAAAGGTAGACTGAACGAAACAGGAGGATGACCTATGGAATTAAGTATAGTTGTGATGATCGTGCAGCTCTTTTTCGCGCTGGTTATCGGCGTATACTTTTGGAATCTGCTGCGGGGTCAGAAGACAAATAAGACAGCGGTAGAACGAGAGTCGCGCAAGGAACTGGACAAGTTACGGAAAATGCGGATGATTACATTAACTAAACCATTGTCGGAGAAAACACGTCCGGCTTCTATTGGAGATATTGTCGGGCAAAAAGATGGGCTGCGCGCCCTCAAAGCCGCACTTTGCAGCGCTAATCCGCAGCATGTGATTATTTATGGTCCGCCGGGAGTCGGCAAGACTGCGGCAGCACGTGTTGTCATGGAAGAGGCGAAAAAGAATGTGCTTTCTCCTTTTAAAAGTGACGCCAAATTCACAGAGATTGACGCCACTACCGCTCGTTTTGATGAGCGTGGTATTGCTGACCCGTTGATCGGCTCTGTGCATGATCCTATTTATCAAGGTGCAGGGGCCATGGGTGTGGCGGGTGTGCCACAGCCGAAACCGGGCGCGGTGACTAAGGCGCATGGCGGGATTCTTTTTCTGGATGAGATAGGAGAGCTTCACCCTATTCAGATGAATAAGCTGCTTAAAGTGCTTGAGGACCGGAAGGTCCTGCTAGAGAGCGCTTATTATAATTCGGAGGATAATAATACTCCGGCTTATATTCATGATATTTTTCAAAATGGATTGCCTGCCGATTTCCGTCTAGTTGGCGCTACTACGCGCTCTCCGGATGAGATTTCACCTGCGCTGCGATCGCGCTGCATGGAGATTTATTTCCGCCCGCTGCTGCCGGATGAGATTGCCGTCATCGCGCGTGACGCGATACAGAAAATTGGGCTTAAACCAAGTCCGGAAGCAGTCACTGTGGTGCAACAGTATGCAACCAACGGCCGGGAGGCAGTTAATATGATTCAGTTGGCTGCCGGATTAGCTTTAACTGAGCAGAGAGATACACTAAATGCTGCTGATGTGGAATGGGTGGCAGGCAGCAGCCAGCTTCCGCTGCGTACGGAACGCAAGATTCCTTCGGCACCGCAGATTGGATTAGTCAATGGTCTTGCCGTGTATGGGCCAGGGATGGGTACTCTGCTCGAAATCGAAGTTTCCGCAGCGCCTGCTGTGAACGGCCAAGGCAGATTGAACGTGACAGGTGTGGTGGATGAAGAAGAGATCGGTGGAGGCTCCCGCACGATTCGGCGAAAAAGTATGGCAAAGGGCTCAGTTGAGAATGTATTGACCGTACTGCGTACGATGAATCTGGAGCCCGATCGTTATGATCTACATGTGAATTTCCCAGGGGGTACACCGATTGACGGACCTTCTGCTGGAGTAGCGATGGCAGTAGCAATTGTCTCCGCTATTCGTGGACTTCCCGTGGATAACACGGTAGCGATCACAGGTGAGATAGGCATCCATGGTCGAGTTAAGCCAGTGGGTGGTGTAATTGCCAAAGTAGAAGCTGCTTTTCAAGCTGGAGCCACTACAGTGCTTATTCCAAAAGAAAACTGGCAGTCGCTCTTCGCTGACCTCGCACCATTACGCGTTATTCCAATGGAAACAGTAGAAGAGGTGTTCCGTCACCTGTTCGGTGCCGATACAGCTGATGTAAGGCTGCCTGCAGTTGCTGGAGAGCTGTTCTCCGCTGCACCTTCACTCCTAAAGGCCGATGCGGCTGGTGAATCTGCAAAGGGTTAAACTAAATTGATCCCTAATTCGAAGAATAAGGTGAGATTTGTCGCTGTAAAATAAAGGAGGCTGCAGGCAATTCTGCTGCTTCCTTTTTAAATGCTACAAGAAACGTTGTCTCTATTTATGGAAAAGCAAGTCGGTTCTTCTTGAAATCTAAGGACTCTGTTGGTGTTTTGAGGCTGCTTTTGTTAGAATGAATGCATATGAGATTAATTGAGAGCCATGGGAGGTGCGAAAGCGATGATGACAAATAAAACAAAAGGTCGTCGTTTTCCTTTATTGCCGCTAAGAGGGCTTCTTGTGTACCCAAGCATGGTTCTTCACTTGGATGTGGGCCGTGAGAAGTCAGTTCGGGCGCTAGAGAAAGCTATGGTTGAAGATAATTTGATTCTTCTTTGTTCCCAGTCGGAAGTGAATATTGAAGAGCCAGGTCAGGACGATATTTTTCGGGTCGGTACTGTCGCCAATGTGCGGCAAATGCTGAAGCTTCCAAACGGTACGATACGTGTACTGGTTGAAGGTGTAGAACGGGCCGAAATTATTAATTATATCGATAATGATGAGTACTATGAGGTTATGGCGCGTGAGCTGCCGGAAGATGAAGATAGCGATCAAGAATGTGACGCGCTGATGCGTACAGTACTCAATCAGTTCGAACACTATATTACGTTATCCAAAAAAGTGACCCCAGAGACCCTCGCTGCTGTATCCGATATAGAAGAGCCTGGTCGACTTGCGGATGTCATTACGAGTCATTTATCGCTAAAGATTAAGGATAAGCAAGAAATTCTCGAGACGATTGATGTCAGTAAACGGCTGGAGAAGCTTCTTGATATTCTTAATAATGAGCGTGAAGTGCTGGAGCTTGAACGTAAGATCAATCAACGTGTCAAAAAGCAGATGGAAAAGACGCAGAAGGAATATTATTTGCGTGAGCAAATGAAAGCGATCCAGAAAGAACTCGGCGAGAAGGAAGGCCGGGTAGGAGAAGCGGAAGAGCTGCGGACGCTAATGGAAGAGAAAAATGTTCCAGAACGTGTGAAAGAAAAGATGGAGAAAGAAATCGATCGGCTGGAAAAAATGCCAGTCAGCTCTGCGGAAGGCGGCGTTATTCGCAACTATGTAGATTGGCTGCTCAGTCTCCCTTGGAGTGAACAGACAGAGGATGATCTTGACATCAAAAAGGCCGAGCAGGTACTTGATGAGGATCACTACGGTTTGGAAAAACCGAAGGAACGGGTATTGGAATATTTGGCCGTTCAGCAGCTGGTTAAGAAGCTTAAGGGTCCGATTTTATGTCTTGTAGGTCCTCCAGGGGTGGGGAAAACCTCACTGGCTCGTTCCATCGCCCGTTCGCTCAATCGCAAGTTCGTCCGTATCTCGTTAGGCGGTGTACGTGATGAGGCGGAGATTCGAGGTCATCGCCGGACTTATGTAGGTGCGATGCCGGGCCGGATTATCCAAGGCATGAAGACGGCGGGTACGATTAATCCGGTTATCCTATTGGATGAAATCGATAAGATGGCTGCGGATTTCCGTGGAGATCCATCTTCAGCGCTGCTTGAGGTGTTGGATCCAGAACAAAACAACACGTTTAGTGATCATTTTGTAGAGCTGCCGTTCGACTTGTCGAACGTAATGTTTGTAACAACAGCGAACGTAGTGCATAATATTCCGCGTCCTTTGCTGGATCGAATGGAAATGTTGTTCATTCCGGGATATACGGAACTGGAGAAACTGCAAATCGGCAGCCGTTATCTATTACCTAAGCAGAAGAAAAACCACGGTCTTGCAGAAGATCAACTGATTATCGAAGACGATAGCTTATTACGCATTGTCCGCGAATATACCCGTGAATCCGGTGTTCGTAATTTGGAACAGCAGATTGCAGCATTATGCCGCAAAGCTGCGAAACAAATCGTGTCTGAGGAAAAAGAGAAAGTGGTCATTCTTCCTGACGACATCAAGGATTATCTTGGGGCTTCTAAATATCGTTACGGTATGGCTGAGCTTGAAGATCAGATCGGTACGGTCACTGGGCTAGCTTGGACTGAGGTCGGTGGAGATACACTGTTGATCGAAGTTACGGTTGTGCAGGGAACAGGTAAACTAACCCTTACCGGACAGCTTGGCGATGTAATGAAGGAGTCGGCACAGGCAGCATTCAGCTATACTCGTTCGAAGGCGGAGGAGCTGGGGCTCCAGCCCGATTTTTATGAGAAGATTGATATTCATATCCATATCCCGGAAGGTGCAATTCCGAAGGATGGTCCGTCTGCAGGGATTACGATTGCAACCGCATTGATCTCCGCGCTCACGAAACGTTATGTTTCGAAGGATGTGGCGATGACAGGTGAAATCACCTTGCGGGGACGTGTACTGCCCATTGGTGGATTGAAAGAGAAATCCCTTGCGGCTCACCGAGCTGGATATAAAAAGATCCTTCTTCCCAAAGACAATGAACGGGATTTGAAAGATATTCCTGAGAGCGTACGTAATGATGTTGAGTTCGTACCTGTATCTAATATGGATCAGGTCTTGCATCATGCGTTAGTTGAGCATCATAATGAAATTAGCAGTGAGCCACCGAGTAGTGTGCATTAGAAAGGAAGTCCTATGAAAGTTAATATTGCCGAATTTATTATCAGTGCCGTTGGCCCTGATCAGTACCCTGATGATTCCTTGCCAGAGGTTGCTCTGGCAGGGCGTTCCAATGTGGGGAAGTCTTCCCTCATTAACCGAATGATTAACCGTAAGAATCTGGCTCGGACAAGCTCCACGCCTGGTAAGACACAACACATGAACTATTACCGTATCAATGAAGACAGCATGTATTTTGTTGACTTTCCAGGTTACGGGTATGCCAAGGTTTCCAAGACGCAACGCGCGGTATGGGGTAAAATGGTTGAAAAATACCTCTCTGAGCGCGATACGTTGAAGCTTGTTCTGCTTATTGTGGACCTGCGGCATTCGCCTACCAGCAATGATAAGATGATGTTCGACTGGTTGAAGCATTATGATCTTCCTATGTGCGTTGTAGCGACCAAAGCGGATAAAATTCCTAAGACACGCTGGCAAAAGCATATCAAGACCATGAAGCAGGAGCTGGGCGTGCTGCCAGGGGATAATTTTATTCCATTCTCCTCGGAAATTGGTCTCGGCAAAGACGAGCTTTGGGGCTTAATCGATGGGTATATTCGCCCTTCTGAGAATGAATCTCCGGATTCAGAGGATGCTGAAATGATAGCAAATGAATCTCAGCAAGAGGAGTCAACCGAAGCGTAAGATATGAACTCATTTACAATCAAGCAACCATTCCTGGTGGGAATGGTTGTATTTTTTTGTTGATAAAACTAAAATTTCTATGGAAAAGGACCGATAGATAACATATGATAGATATTCATTGCCACATCTTACCCTTTTTGGATGACGGAGCCTCTGATTGGGAAGCTGCTCTTGCCATGGCGCAAGACGCCCACAGAGAAGGGATTACTTCAGTCATCGCCACGCCACATCATGCCAACGGTCAATATATGAATAATGCCCCCAAGATTAAAGAAGCTGTGGAGATGATGAATGAGAGACTTCGTCAGGTTGGTAATCCACTGCTTGTTCTTCCAGGTCAAGAGATCCGTATCTACGGTGAACTTCTGAATGATCTGGAGCGGGGGGAACTGCTGAGTCTTGCAGATTCGCGGTATATTTTACTGGAAATGCCTTCTTCACGAGTACCACGTAACATGGAAGAAATCTGCCACGAGCTGATCATTCAAGGGTTCGTTCCGGTCATCGCCCATCCGGAGCGCAATGCTGAAATAGCTGCTGATCCTTCTAAACTAGAGAGACTGATAGAGCTAGGATCACTTGGGCAGGTAACCGCACAGAGTCTTGCAGGCGTTTTCGGGAATAAGCTACAGAAATTGTCGCTGGAGCTATGCCGTAGAAATGCAGTACATGTGTTGGCCTCTGATGCACATGACAGTGTTCATCGTCCTTTCGGATTAAACGCTGCTTATGTGGTTATGGAGAAAGAATTAGGCCCTGAGATGCGTGACTATGTTCGCGGCAATGCTCAGCAAATTATGACCAATGGCGAGGTTATTCATGGAAAACACGTACAAACAAGGGGAAACCGACAAAAATTGTTTGGATTTTTTTTCCGAAAGGGCTGACTAATCTACCTAATAGTGGTAGAATGGGTTTTATTGGGTGATTTAATGCTATACGTAATAGCGTAGCATTTGGGCGAATTGTTCTAGGTCTATGGTAGTACAGTATTTTAATACATAAGAAGAGGTGGATATTTAGTGACTTTGAAAAAGAAACTAGTAGTATCAACATTAGCAGCAAGTATGGTAGCAGCATCCGTTGCGGGTCTTCCGTTGGGAAGCCTTGGAGCAGTAGGCACAGCATCTGCGGCTACAGTTAGTAGCAGTGCAGCAGTTAAGGATAAGGTTCTTGCTGTTTACAAACAATTGACCGCAACAGATGCAGTTTATCTCTACAATTTGAAGACTGAGGTTGCAGCACTGAGTGAGAAAGAATTTACAGAAATTTTTGCTCCAGTACTGAACAAGCTTTCACTGGATGGAGAAGAAACAAAAACATCACTTAAATTGTTCCAAAGCGTTACTAGTGTAGTCTACGATGTCTATGGAAATGACTTCTCCGGAATCCAAGTGATCCGTAACGATGACAAAAACATTGCTTTGGTAAGCAAAATTGCAGCTAAAGCGGGTGTGTCTGGACTTACTGTTGATAGTGTTGCTGAATTCTTGAGCAGTATTGAAACAGAACTTCGTGATCTGGTAGGTAACAAGTCATCAGCAGATTTGTTGGCAATTCTTACATCTGAATCTGGTTACGAGACTTTGTTGGATGAAGCCATTGCGAAAGTGATGAACCACACTACAGGTGCAGGAGCTCTTACAGTAAGTCAGGCTTTGAACAAGCTTGGAGTTACTGCTAATGATGTTAAGCAAACATTGAAAAACCTGAACAATAATATTAAATCCGCAAAACCTGCGGCAAAATCACTTGCTGTTGCTTACGTTAAAGCTTATGGATTTAGTACTGGCGGCGGAGTCGGTCCTGGTAGCGGTGGCAGTGGGAGTGGAAGTGTTACAACGCCTGTAGCTCCTGTTCAAACTCCAGGAATCTATGACGTATCTAAGCTCGTAAGCATTGTTGACGGTAAAGCAACCTTGAAATTGGTTGATGCTGATGTAATTAAAGAATTTGATAAACTGGTTGCAGCGAACCCTGGTAAAACTGGTCTTACTTTGACCCTGAATCTGGGAACAGTAAACGCTACTACAGTTGAAGTTCCACTTTCCCAAGCCATTATTGAAGCTGCAAAAGCTAAAGGTATTGCGAATATCGCCGTTACTTTCAACGGTGTAACTGTAACGATTCCTGTAAGCCAATTCAGCACAGCGATTTCATTGACAGTAACTACAGCTAAACCAGAAGTTGTAACTTCCGTTACCAAGCTGAAATTGGCTTCGGATGTGTATGAATTCACACTTAGTGTGAACGGTGTGGCACAAAGCACATTTAAACAACCAATTACTATCAAATTGCCACTTAAGAATACTGATGGTCTTGATAAAGAATTGCTTTCCGTTGGTAAGCTTGTATACGGCGACCTGCAATTCCAAGGTGGAGTTCTTGATGGAGATTTCATCGTAGAACCACGTGATACATTCTCTTCTTACGCAGTACTTGAGAATAAAGTCTCCTTTAATGATATTGCTGCTGTACAAGCATGGGCTGGTAGACAAATTCAAGTCGTAGCTGCTAAAGGTGCGATTGAAGGAGTCGGAGCAGGTAAATTTGCACCCAAGAACAACGTAACTCGTGCTGAGTTCTCCAAAATGTTGATTCGTGCGCTTAACCTGGAAAACAACTCTGCTGTACAAAGCTTTAGCGATGTAAGTTCAACTGCTTGGTATGCACCATATGTAGCAGTTGCAGCAGAAAAAGGGATTATCACTGGACGCAGTGCGGCCAAATTTGATCCTAATGCAACTATTACACGTGCAGAAATGGCAACAATGATCTCCCGTGCGTTGAAATCTATCAATCCTGATGCAAAAACCGATTCTACTGCAATCAGTAAATTCTCTGATGCTGCTAAGATCAGCGCATCCCTAAGAGATGGCGTAGCGTTTGCAGCAAGCCACAACCTGGTTATCGGAAATGCTGGCAAGTTCAACCCGAACGATACAGCTACCCGTGCTGAAGCAGCAGTAATTATCTACCGTACTATTAACTTCAAGTAAATAAAACTTATAGTATACAGCCTCCTCTCATGTAGGTGAGAGGAGGCGATTTTTTTGCAAATAGGGAAGATTTGAACAGGCATCGAAATATTTCAGAAATAGCTTGGGGGTAATTTCACTTGTCATCACAAGAATTGGATCTTCGCGATTATTTTCAGATCGTCAGGAAGAGACTATGGCTCATTTTCAGCATAGTTGTATTGGTGTGCGGTATTGCTGGTGTATATAGTCTGTATATTAAAAACCCGGTATATGAGGCATCCACGAAGATTATCGTTAACCAAACACCGACGCAGTCAGCGGTGGGGCAGCTTGATTTAAACCAGATTAATACCAATATTCAATTAATTAATACGTATAAGGAAATTATTAAGACTCCGGCCATCCTTGATATTGTTACAAAGGATTATCCGCAATTCAATATTACTGCGGAAGAGCTATTAAAAAAGGTTAATGTGAGTTCCGTAAATAATACGCAGGTGATGACACTTGTCGTTCGAGATAATTCTTATCAGCGGGCTGCTGAAATCGTGAATGCCATTTCACTTGTGTTCAAGGAAGAAATTCCAAGTCTATTTAATGTGGAAAATGTATCGATTCTGAATGAAGCTAAAGTGAATCCAACTGTTGAGCCACGGCCGGTAGAACCGAATGTTTTACTGAACATGGCTATTGCTTTTATCGTCTCTTTGATGATTGGATTAGGGATTGCCTTCCTGCTGGAATATATGGATGACACCCTGAAGACAGAAGCTGATATTGAGAAGTATCTTGGTTTGCCTACCATAGCTATGATTACAAGATTGGGTCAAGATGAAAGCAAGCAAGGTGCCGCACAAACACAGAAACAATCATCCAGAAAGGCGGGGGACCTCGAACATGTCACAGCTTCCAAATAAACAACGCCATCTGATCACCGTTACGAACCCACGCTCTCCTGTCTCTGAAGCGTTTCGCGCATTGCGCACGAATATTGATTTTTCTTCTGTAGATCAGACTATTCAAGTGATTATGGTCACTTCCTCCGGGCCGGAAGAAGGTAAATCTACGGTATCTGCTAACCTGGCGGCAGCTTACGCACAAGCAGATAAAAGAGTATTGTTGATTGACGCCGATTTGCGGAAGCCAACGGCACATAAGACTTTTACACTAAGTAACCGTTTTGGTTTATCCTCCCTACTGTCTCAACAGGCAGTTCTTGAGGACACTGTCCAAGAGTCTGGCGTTAATAATCTTTCAATTATGACCTCTGGACCAATCCCGCCCAACCCGGCGGAAATGATGGCATCTAATCGGATGAGCACTCTTTTACAGGATTTGCGTCAGCGGTATGATGTCATTCTTATTGATACTCCACCCCTATTAGCGGTTACGGATGCACAAATTGTTGCCTCGAAGAGTGATGGCGTTATTATGGTTGTTAGCTATGGTAAGGTGAAACGCGATATCGCAGTGAAAGCTAAAGCTAATCTGGATCGCGTGGGTGCAAAAATGCTCGGCGTCGTTCTCAATAATGTAAAACGTAAAGCTAGTGAAGGGTACTATTACTACTACTATGGAAATTGATTTATTCATAATTAAAAATGTTATTTTTGGAGGCACTGAAAATGACAGCGAAATCTAGAGTGATTCTTTTATTCTTCATTGATCTTGCGATCATTTGGTTCAGTATTGTGACATCTTATTTGTTTCGGTACCCTAACCATGCTCTTCAGGAATACGTTGTACAGATGCTGCAATTTGGTTTGATTGCAACATTTGCATTTGGTGGAAGCCTGATATACTTCGGTCTTTACCGAAGAATGTGGCAATATGCCAGTATCGGTGAAATTATATCGGTTTCTAAAGCTATTGTAGTAGGATCTTTATTTTCATTTGCACTGGCGTACCTAATTTTGCCGGATAGAGTACCTCTTGCCATAGAAGTTCGGTCGATGGAGACTATTCTTTTATTAGTAGGTGGAGTCCGATTTTTGTGGAGAGTACTTCATAATGACCGAATTAATTACAAAGACACTAAGACCCATACACTAATTGTAGGTGCTGGTGATTGTGGGTTATTAATTGCTCGGGAAATGATGGGACCCTCTTTTGCTCATACCAAATTAGTCGGTTTCATTGATGATAATGCGAATAAATACCATATGTACATTATGGGTGTTCCTGTAATTGGAAATCGTTACGCAATCCCAGCTATTGTGAAAGAAAGAGAAATTCATGAGATAATTATCGCCATGCCCTCTGTTTCACGTACTGAGATTTCTGAAATTATTAATCTTGCCAAAAAGACTGGAGCAAAGCTGAAGATTATACCGGCTCTTAATGATCTGATCGCTGGAAAAATATCAGTTAAGAAACTTCGGGATGTTAGCGTAGAGGATTTATTAGGTCGTGAACCGATCGTAGCTGATTTGAACAGTATTTTAGGTTATGTACATCATAAGACGGTGTTAGTTACGGGGGCTGGCGGCTCTATTGGTTCAGAGTTATGCCGGCAGATTGCTCCTTTTGGTCCGGACAAGCTGATGTTACTTGGACACGGTGAGAACAGTATTTACACGATTGAAATGGAGCTTCGTAAGAGTTTTCCGGAGTTGAACATTGTAACCGTGATAGCAGATGTGCAGGATCGTAGTCGGATGATGGATGTATTCAGTGGCCATAGACCGCATGTAGTCTTTCACGCAGCAGCACATAAACACGTTCCTTTAATGGAGCGTAATCCTTCGGAAGCCATTAAAAATAATGTTTTTGGCACCAAAAATGTTGCGGATTGTGCAGATAAATATGGTGCCGAGAGATTCGTAATGATCTCTTCGGATAAGGCGGTTAACCCAACCAGTGTAATGGGTGCTACTAAACGGATTGCAGAAATGTATGTGCAGAGCCTGCACACTACAAGTCAAACGAAGTTTTCTGCTGTGCGTTTTGGGAATGTTCTTGGCAGTCGTGGTAGTGTAATTCCAGCCTTTAAGCAGCAGATCGCTGCCGGAGGTCCAGTCACTGTCACTCATCCAGAAATGGTGCGTTATTTCATGACGATTCCGGAAGCTGTTCAGCTTGTCATCCAATCTGGTTCTTTCGCCAAAGGCGGAGAAGTGTTCATTCTGGATATGGGAGAGCCGGTTAAGATTCTAACGTTGGCGGAAGACTTAATTACGCTCTCTGGATATGAACCTTATAAGGACATTGATATTCATTTCTCCGGTATTCGTGAGGGTGAGAAGTTATATGAAGAGTTGCTTACAGATGAAGAAAATCTAGGTTCTACAGATCATGGAAGAATTTTCATTGGTAGACCTAATGTAATAAGTCTGAATCAGTTAGAGTTGGAGTTTAAACGATTGGAACGTGTTCTCGCTGAGGAACCAGAAGTTATCCGCGAAATAATCAATCAGATTGTACCGATGCAGCCCGTTGCCCAAGTCGCTATTAGCTAACTAATTCATAAAGGGGGATATATAAGTGTTCAACAAACGATGGAAAAAGATCCTTTTATGGACGCTGTCAGTTATTGTAGTATTGGGTGTTGGCGGTTTGTTCGCCGCGAATTATGCTGTCGATAAGCTGATGAATTCAATGGCAGATGGTTTTGATCTGGAGTCTGAGGATAATGTTGGTGGTCAAGATCAAGGAACGGCACCAACTGATACAGTTGATGATGGTAATGTCGAACCTGTAGAGTCTGCGGTACCTTCTACTCCACCAGTAAATGATGAGGAAAATAGTAATCAAAGCAGTGAAAATAACGCTAAACCTAGTGGAGAAACAACAGCTTCTACTAATAGTGAACCGACCAAAGCTCCATCATCAGATCAAAAAGATGGCTCTTCAGATGGTTACACAGCACAGGTCTCCACAGATAAAGCTAAGCAAATTCAAGAAAATGTAACGATTAAAGATAAAGCAGATGTGGCTTCTATTGTACTTGGTCAACTTAGCGTATCTGATATTAACCGCCTAAAAGAATTAGCCAAAGGTGGCTTAACCGTAGAAGAAAAGCGAGAAGCACGCAGTATCATTCTCGGTAAAGTATCTGATGAGCAATACAATGAGTTATCTCAAATTGCTAAAAAGTACGGAGTTAGTCAAGGGAAAACACATGACCAAATCATTGCTGAAGAAGAACAATTAAAAGCGAAAGAAAAGGGAAGTGAATAAATATGTCTAAAGCAACACTATCAGTCGTGGCTTTATCGTTAATTGCTTCAATTGGTTTAGCACCCTTAACAGCATCCGCACCTATATCAGTATCAGCAGCGGCAGTACCAAGTGCAACGCCTAAGGCTGCAAATAATACGATTAAAGTGCAAAGTATGAACGTGAATTTGATTTTTGACGGTGTGAGTATTCAGCCACCCGCAGGTCAGTATGTATTCATGTACAACAATACAACGTATGTTCCATTGCGGTTTATGTCATATGCTTTGCAAAAGAGTGTAGCTTGGGATGCTAAAAACGTTAAAGTTACAGTTGCAGAGCCTAGCAGCTCAGAGCTAGTTGTGATTAAAGAATACCTAATGAATGCAACGAACGGGAATAGTACTTCAGCAGCAGCGAAGATTATTGCCCTCAATCAAGTTAAGGCAAGTTATGTATTTAACGGTGCAACCAAAGCTTTGCCTACAGGCCAATCTAGCTTTATTCTGAATGGTTCCTTATATGTACCCCTACGTTTTTTATCGGAATCTGTAGGTCATAACATTAGCTGGGATCAGAAGACAAAGACCATTACTGCAGCTTCCAAGCCTTATCAGGAACAAGCCACTAATGGATCGACAAACAATGACAATGTTAAGGACCCATCTCCAGTAGCGACACCAGTGCCAACGGATACAACAGGTGCACAAGGTGGTACAGGTGCAACAGGTGGTGGTTCTGCAGGAACTGGAAAGGTTTCATATGACACTATCACTAGTGACACAGAAGCTAAGCTTACGGCGCTTAAAAATCAGAGTCAATCGACATTAATGAGTATTGGGTTTGAGTATCTTGGAGCGACAGATGAAGCGAGTAAGAAAAGCATTAAAGAAAAAGGGTTGCAACAGCTGGCCTCATTTACCGCTAGCTTCAATAGTATAGTTGCTGACACTGAACAAAAACTGAACAGCAATGGCTATAGTACGGAGATTATTAGTCAATATAAAAGTGAATTTGAGGCACAGCTTCAGGCGGGTAAAGATATAGCTGAGAAGATGGCGAATTAAGAGAGTAGTAAGAAGATCATCTCTATGCTCATTTGGCATAGAGATGATCTACATATATGGAGAAATAGTAACTAAAAGGATCAGGTGAACTTATGAGACCTTATGTTTACACGAAACAAACCATAGATTTTCTATTAGCTTTAATTGGGATGCTAGTGTTATGGCCAGTCTTTTTAATCATTGCGATCGCAATTAAGACAACTTCCAAAGGCCCTATATTATTTAAACAAAAACGTTTAGGTAAAAATAAATCGGAATTCTACATACTAAAATTTAGAACAATGCGTACAGACACACCACAAGACATGCCGACGCATCTACTGGAAGATCCTGATTTCTTCATTACTAAAGTAGGTAAGTTCCTAAGAAAAACAAGCTTGGATGAATTACCTCAGATTATCAATATCCTAAAAGGTGAAATGAGTATCGTGGGACCTCGTCCTGCATTATGGAATCAATATGATTTAATTGCTGAACGTGATAAATATGGAGCTAATGATATCAAACCTGGGTTGACTGGATGGGCTCAGATTAATGGTAGAGATGAGTTACCTATTGAGAAGAAGGCGAGTCTGGATGGGGAATATATTGCAAGCCTTTCTTTTAAGTTTGATATAAAGGTATTTTTTATGACTATCCTAAGTGTTCTGAAATCTGATGGTGTAAAAGAAGGAACAACAAAACAGGAAGTGTCTTCTACTAAAGGAGTAACTTTATAAAATGAGTAAACGAAAGATATTAATTACTGGTAAAGGTAGTTATGTGGGTACAAATTTTATAAAGTGGCTGGAACAATGGCCAGATCAATACGAAGTTGTGGAGCTATCGGTTAGAGGCACGGAATGGAAGGAACATGATTTTTCAATTTATGATGTAGTACTCCATGTTGCTGGAATTGCTCATGTATCTACGGACCCAAGTATGGAGCAGCAATATTATAAAGTTAACCGCGATTTGGCGATAGAAGTTGCGGAAAAGGCAAAAGAAGAACACGTTAAGCAGTTTATTTTCACAAGTAGTATTATCGTCTATGGTGATAGTAGCCATATCAATAAGAAAAGAATCATAGATAATAATACGAAACCTCAGCCATCGAATTTTTATGGTAATAGTAAGCTCCAGGCAGAGGAAGGTATTTCTCTCCTAGAGAGTGATGATTTCAAGGTGGTTATAATTAGACCACCTATGATTTATGGTAAGGGCTCTAAAGGGAATTATCCGAAATTGGCAAGCTATGCACGTAAATTACCAATATTTCCTGACATCGACAATGAAAGAAGTATGCTTCATATAGATAATCTTTGTGAATTTATTCGATTAATGATAGACAATAATGAAAATGGAGTTTTCTTCCCCCAAAATTCGGAATATGTAAGTACTAGTCAAATGGTACTTCTGATAGCCCAAGTGCATAAAAAGAGTATTAAGTTAACGAAGGTGTTCAACTTAATACTTAAAAGTAGTTTAGTTATCAAAATAAACCTGATTAACAAAGTGTTTGGAAATTTAGCTTATGACACAAGAATGAGTAATTATAAAACGGATTATCAAATTAGAGATTTAAGAGAATCGATTCTGTTAACTGAAATTATAGACAAAGAAGGGTAGAGAGTGAACAAACATATCTTAGTTATTGCTCAATATTTTTACCCTGAACAATTCCGTATTAATGATATCTGTACGGAGTGGGTGAAAAAAGGATATAAAGTAACGGTTGTTACTGGTATTCCCAATTATCCTCAAGGAAAGTATTTCCCAGGGTACGGATTATTTAAAAAACGCAAAGAAATCTATAATGGCGTTGAAATAATAAGAATTCCATTAATTCCAAGAGGGAATAATTCAATAATGCTCGCATTGAATTATTTATCTTTTGTGGTATCAGGATTCTTCTGGAACTTATTCAGTAAGGTTAAAGCGGATTATGTATTTATATTTGAAGTTTCACCAATGACACAAGCATTACCAGGTGTATGGTATGCCAAAAAAAGAAAGGTACCTTGTTATTTGTATGTCCAAGATCTTTGGCCTGAGAATGTCGAAATAATAACAGGGATAACTAATAGATATTTCATCGGTGCTATAGGTAAAATGGTGGATTACATATATGCTCGATGCGATAAAATTTTTGCTACATCAAACAGTTTTGTTCACTCAATTGCTAGTCGCGGGGTCCAAGAAGAGAAAATAGCATATTGGCCTCAATATGCTGAAGATTTTTACACACCTAAAGAAAAATCTACTGTGCCCGAAATACCTAATGATGACATATTTAATATTATATTTGCTGGAAACATTGGCACTGCTCAAGGTTTGGAAATATTACCGAAAACAGCTTTGTTTCTCAAAGAAAAGAGTTTGGCAAAGAATATTAGATTTAATATTGTTGGAGATGGCAGATATAAAAATGAGTTAATAGAATTAGTTAATGCAAGCAATGTTGCTGAAATGTTCAATTTCATCACTAGGCAACCAGCAACACGGATTCCAGAACTATTGGCTAGTAATAATGCTGCTTTTCAATGTTTGACAGATAATCCGCTGTTCTCCATGACAATACCAGCAAAGTTGCAATCTTATATGGCTTGTGGAATTCCCATTATTGCGTCTGCTAATGGAGAAACGAGCCGAATCCTAAAAGAATCTGAAGCGGGACTGATTAGCCCTGCTGGTGATGCTCGTAAACTAGCTGAAGTTATTGTTGAAATGTTGAATAAGTCGCCGGAACAGTTAAAAGTAATGGGATTAAATGCAAGAGAATACTACAATAGAAATTTCAATAAGCAAGAATTACTGAGTGAAATGGATAGTTATTTTGGAAGAGAAACATTAATGGGGGATATACAATATGTTCAAGGGTAAAACATTATTGATAACTGGTGGTACGGGGTCTTTTGGTAATGCAGTATTAAAAAGATTTCTGAATACTGAAATTGGAGAAATTAGAATTTTTTCGCGCGATGAAAAAAAACAAGATGACATGCGAAAAGAACTGAAAAACGAAAAAGTTAAATTCTTCATTGGTGACGTGAGAGACTATAACAGTATTGCAGCGGCCATGCATAATGTTGACTATGTATTTCATGCAGCAGCTCTGAAACAAGTACCTTCCTGTGAATTTTTCCCTATGGAAGCTGTGAAGACAAACGTAATAGGAACTGAGAACGTTCTTAACGCTGCGATTGCCTTCGGAGTGAAGAAAGTAGTTTGTCTCTCAACAGATAAAGCAGTTTATCCAATAAATGCAATGGGAATTTCCAAAGCTATGATGGAGAAGGTTATGGTTGCTAAATCTAGAACGGTCTCTCCTGAGAATACATTAATTTGTGGAACTCGCTATGGTAACGTAATGTGCTCGAGAGGCTCCGTAATACCATTATTTATTGATCAAATTAAAAATTACGAGGATATAACGATTACAGATCCAGATATGACTCGTTATCTAATGTCATTGGAAGATGCTGTGGAACTTGTGTTATTTGCATTCAATAAAGCAGTACAAGGTGATATATTCGTTCAAAAAGCTCCTGCATCTACTATTGGAGAGTTGGCTCTTGCCTTGAAGGAATTATTTGAGTCAGATAGTCAAACAAGAGTCATTGGAACTAGACATGGTGAAAAGCTATATGAAACGTTGTTAACACGTGAAGAAATGGCTAAAGCAGAGGATTTGGGGAGCTATTATCGCATCTCAGCAGACACTAGAGATCTAAATTATGATAAGTTTTTTGAAGAAGGCGATAAGGAAATCTCTGAGGGGTGGGAATATAATTCTCACAATACAGAGAGATTAGATATTCAAGGAATAAAGGAACTTCTATTAGGTTTAGAATCAATCAAAAAAGAACTAGTAGCAGGAGTACATTGATATGAAAACTGTTTTGGTAACAGGTGCATTTGGATTTATTGGACGAAATTTAGTAGCAACATTAAGTAGTAGAGAAGATATTGAAGTATTGAAGATTGGTTCCAAGCATTCATTAAATGAATTAGAAGAGTGTGCTATTAAAGCAGATTTCATTTTTCATTTGGCAGGAATCAATCGTCCTGAGAATATTGAGGATTTTGCTAGTGGTAATTTAGGATATACAGAACAGTTAATTGAGCTCCTAAATAAAAACAATAAAAAAACACCAATAGTATTATCTTCCTCGATACAAGCTGAACGAAATAATCCATATGGATTAAGTAAATTTGCAGCGGAAAAAAAAGTTTCGTATTATGGGAGCTTAGTTGGTGTAAACACTTATATATTTCGGCTTCCTAACGTTTTTGGCAAGTGGAGTAAGCCAAACTATAATTCTGTGGTCGCTACTTGGTGTTACAACATTAGTAGGAATATTCCAATCCAAATCAATGATCCAGACCTAGAGATATCTCTGGTTTACATTGATGATGTTATTGAATCCTTCATTAATGTAATGGATAAATGTGAAATGAAAAATGAGAACAATTATACTGACTCCCCGAGGGCTTTCAAAATTAAACTGGGGGAGTTAGAAACAAGCATAAAGAACTTTAAAGGTAGTCGAGACACTCTCGTCATCTCTGATTTAGAAAGTGATTTTGAACGTTTTCTTTATAGCACCTATCTTTCATATCTGCCCGAAGATGATTTTGGTTATGATCTGGAAATGAAACATGATAATAGAGGCTGGCTAGCGGAATTTATAAAGACTAAACACTCAGGACAAGTATTTATATCCCGGACTAAACCAGGTATCACTCGCGGGAATCATTGGCACCATACTAAGGTGGAAAAATTTCTTGTTATCGAAGGGAAAGCTGTTGTAAGATTCCGACAAATTGAAGGTGACCAGATTATTGAATATCCGGTGATTGGGGAGTCATTAAGAGTAATTGATATTCCACCTGGATATACACATTCTATAACTAATACTGGTGTAACTGATGTGATAACTCTTTTTTGGGCTAATGAATTGTTTAATCCCGAGAAACCAGATACTTATTACTTGGAGGTTTAATTAATGGAAAAACTTAAAGTTATGACAATCTTGGGCACCAGACCAGAGATCATTCGCTTATCGGAGTGTATTAAGGCTTGTGATAGATATTTTAACCATATTTTAGTACATACTGGACAGAACTGGGACTACACCTTAAACGAGGTGTTTTTCAATGAACTTGAACTTCGGCAACCTGATTATTTTCTAGAGGCAGTAGGAAGTAATCTTGGGGAGACAATGGGGAATATAATTGCTAAATCATTTGAAGTACTCGAAAAGGAAAAACCTGATGCACTTCTAATTTTAGGTGATACTAATAGCGCGCTAAGTGCTATTGCGGCTAAAAGACTAAAAGTGCCTATTTTTCATATGGAAGCAGGTAATAGATGCTTTGATCAAAATGTTCCAGAAGAAATCAATCGTAAGATTGTTGACCATATCTCGGATATTAATTTGCCTTATACGGAGCATTCAAGAAGATATTTACTATCGGAAGGATTCCGTAAAGAACATATTTTTGTAACTGGTTCACCGATGCAAGAGGTGCTTCAAACTCATATGGGAAAAATTGATGCAAGTGAAGTGCTTGAGAGATTGAACTTAGAAGCGGGGAAATACATTATTGTGTCTGCGCATCGTGAAGAAAATATTGATAACGAGCAGAATTTTATGTCGCTTATGACAGCAATTAATAAGATCGCTGAACGCTTTCAGATGCCAGTAATTTACTCTACACATCCAAGAAGTATGAGGTATATTGAACAAAGAAATTTTAAGTTTCATCCACTTGTCCAGAATCTTAAACCATTTGGTTTTTTAGATTATAACAAGTTGCAAAAAAATAGTTACTGTGTACTTTCGGATAGCGGTACTTTATCTGAGGAAAGTGCAATGCTTAATTTTCCAGGTGTTTTACTAAGAACTTCAACTGAACGTCCTGAGGTACTTGATAAAGGGACTTTAGTAATTGGGGGAATAGAGGGTAAGGAGCTTGAACAATCTATCGAACTTGCGACTGCGATGTGGGATAACGATGAGAAAAATTTAATGGCGGATGATTACAAAGATAATAATATATCAATTAAGGTAATAAAACTAATTCAGAGTTATGTGGGAATAATAAATAGAACTATATGGAAAAAGATATAAGTTATGAATGGGAAAATTTGTTTCATTTCATTGGCGAATTTATACTTAACTCCATACCTTAATAAATATATAACTATTATTAATACTCCATTCGATATAATTTATTGGAATAGACATGCTATTAAAGAAGAATCTTCGGCTAACAATTTGTTCTCATTTAATTATCCTATGAATGAGTCGTCTACTAAAATAGATAAACTTCTAGGATATGTAAAATTCAGGAGATATGCAAAGCGGATTTTGGAGAAAAATGGATATTCTGGAGTAATTGTACTCACTACTAGTGCAGGAATACTATTAAATAGAGAACTGAATAAAAGTTATTCTAAAAAATATATTGTAGATATTCGGGATTATAGTTTTGAAGACAATTCAGTTTATTATGCAATCGAAAAGAAAATGATTAAAAACTCTTCATTATCTGTTATTTCCTCAAGAGGATATGAAAGTTTTTTACCAAAACACAACTATATTCTTACCCATAATGATGTGAGCATTTCTTCATTAATTATAGAAGAGTTTAGAAAGAAAAATACAAAAACAATAAGAGATAAGATTTCTATATCTTATATAGGATTAATACGATTTCACGAACAAAATAAAAAAGTTATAAAAAAGTTCGCAAACGATGAAAGGTTCAATTTGAACTTTATAGGGACTGACTCTCATGCGTTACAGCCATTTTGTGAGGAATTAAACATTAAAAATGTGCGATTTGTTGATCGATTTCCACCTGAGACTACTCTGAATTATTATAAAGAAACCGATATAATAAACAATCTTTACGGAAATAATTCTAACCTCCTTGATTATGCTTTATCCAATAAACTATATTATGCAGCTTTGTTAGGTATTCCAATTTTGGTTTCACCGAATACGTATATGGAAGAAGTAGCTTGTCAATATGGGTTCGGTTTCAGTGTAGATCTAAATTCTAGCAATGTATGCGATGAGATATATGATTATTATCATTCAATAAATTGGGATGAATTCTATTCATCGTGTGATAAATTTCTAGAATCGGTAAAATTTGATAATGATAGGTTTCAGGTTTCTATAGAAAAATTTATTTTCAATATCACGAACGGAGGATGATGTTTTCAATTAAAGAAATTTAGAATTTAATTCACAGTTGGAACATTTGGTTCAGGGAGGACTAAGGAAATTAAAATAAGTAATTGAATCTGTTGAATTCATATCATTAAATGAATCCACTAGAAGTGGATAGAGTTAAGTTAAAGTAATTTTAAAAGCATGCAAGTCAACATGATAAGGTACAACATGCACTTAATACAATAGAATATATGTCGAGGTATTAAAATGAGAATAGTTCATATCGAAGACTTCTTTCATCCGAATGCAGGGTATCAAATAAATATATTGCCAAAATATATGGTCAAACAAGGTCATTCTGTAACGATAGTTACTTCTGAAATGGAGAAAATTCCAGAGGGTTTGACTGTTTTTTTTGGAAAAGATGATATTAATAAACATGATGAAGAATATATGTCAAAAACTGGTGTCACTATTGTGAGGTTACCATTAAAAAAATTCATAAGTGGTAGAGCGGTATTTACTAGTGAATTATTCGAAAAGGTAAAAAATTTAAAACCTGATATATTATATATCCACGGTAATGATACCCTCACAGCAATGCGTTATTTGTTGAAACTAAATAAAATTAAAATCCCAGTTGTAATGGACAGCCATATGCTTGAAATGGCTTCAGTAAATAAATTCAATAAAATTTACCGTTTATTTTACAAAAAAGTATTCGCACCAATTCTTATTAGGAATAAAATAACTGTTATTAGAACTCAAGATGATGAATATGTTGAAAAGTGTCTGGGAATACCTCTTTTACAATGTCCTTGGATCTCTGTAGGTTCCGATACTCTTTTATTTTATCCTGATAACATTACAAAAAAACAATTTAGAATTAGTAATAATATAAAAAATGAGGATTTTGTGATCTTATATACCGGTAAACTAGATGAGTCAAAAGGAGGATTGTTTTTAGCTCAAGCTTTTGAAAGAAAGTTCAATACTAATAGGAATGTTGTATTAATTGTCGTGGGAAATACTAATGGTGAGTACGGTCAATTGGTGGACGAAGTTTTTGAAAGATCAGAAAATCGTATTATTAGATTTCCAACTCAGAAATATATGGAATTGGCTAAATTTTATCAATCTGCTGATTTATCTGTTTTTCCAAAACAGTGTAGCTTAAGTTTTTATGATGCACAAGCCTGTGGATTACCCGTATTGTCTGAGGATAACAACATTAATATAGCTAGATTACAACATAATAATGGATTTGTTTTTAAGTCTGGAGATATTGAGGAATTCAGATTAAAAATCAAGGAGTGTGCAGATATGTCAGAAACTGAATATAAAAAAATAGGAGATAGTGCATTTGGATTTGTGGAAAATAATTACGATTATAAGGATATAGCAGATCAATATACTGATGTACTAGTCAACGAGGTGAAAAGATTTGGAGCAGCCAAATAAAGTTGAGAGATTTGATTTAAAATCAATATTTATTTATTTATTTATTTATAAATCAATTATTGAAATTGTTTATATTTTTTGTATTTCACCTCTTTATAGTTATAGTGGTCTAACACTAAATATTGATATCTCCGATTATTGGATATCATCTTTTTATGTTTTTTTTGTAGTTATGTTTTCTCCTAAAGATAAATTAAGACCGTCGTCATATTTATTTATTTTAATGGAAATGTTTTTGATTATACCAATCTTATCATACTATTGGATGAATAATCAGAGTCTAATTTATGTTTCGTTTGTAGTAGTATCATCAATTATTATATCGATCATATTAAAAATGAAGCCTATAAGAATAAACTTAACAGATAAATATGCTAAAGTTTGGTTGAATTTTATTTTTTTTCTTTATATCCTTATAACTTTATATTTAATTGTTAGAAGAGGAGGAATTGATGCACGAGCATTTAATTTTGATTCAGTATATGATTTGCGTTCAGAAAATGAATTATCAGGTATACTGGGATATTTAATGAACTGGAGTGCTAAAGTTTTCTGTCCTTTCTTTTTCGCCTTCTTTTTTTATAAGAAGAGAAAATGGGTATTATTGTCTATTTTGGGATTACAACTATTAATGTACTTAAGCTTTGGATTCAAAGCATTTTTATTTTCCATTGGTGTTATTATCATGTGCGTGCTAATAACAAAACGAGGGAAATTTGAGCGTGAAGTTATAATTGCTCTCTCTAGTCTTAATATAATTGCTTATATTCTAGATTATTTTAATATTACTGATACGCTGCGTAGGGCAATTCCATATAGAATGCTCTTTATTCCTTCACAAATTCAGTTTCAATATTACGAGTTTTTTAAGGATATAGAAAAAATGCACTTTGCAGATGGAATAATTGGAAAGATATTGTCAATAGAGAGCCCATTTTCGGAGCCTGCTCCTTTCGTAATTAGTAGATTTTTTTCATATAATAAAGTAGCCAGTAACTCAAATACAGGTCTGTTTTCTGATGCATATTCAAATGGCGGATTCATTTTAATGATTATTGTTGCTATTATGTTTGCATTCATATTATATGTTATTGATTCAGTTACATATAAATTACCACTATACGTTGTAGTTGGTTCTTTTAGTTATATGATGTTTGTACTGAATGACACATCTTTACAAACTACACTTTTAACAGGTGGAATGGGATTAATGATTATATTATTATTATTATTTAATTCTAGTATTGAGGAGAAGGTAATAGTTTCCAAGGAATTTCGTAGTAGACATCTAAATAAGTTGAGCAATATAAACTGCAATACATGAGGTTAATTAAATGCAGCTAACAAATAAAATTAAATCGTTTAAATCTAGAATATTTAAAGATTTTGTTTTGAATATTCTAGCATCAGTAGTTTTAACTCTAGCGACGCAACTTATAGCATATCCATATCTAAGTAGGTTAATGACTGCCAGCGAATATGGATTGCTATTGACAATTATGGGGATTGTAAATGCTGTCGGAGTCTCATTGGGTAATCCATTAAATAATACAAGAATACTAATGCAATCAGAATATGAAAAAGAAAATTTGGAGGGTGATTACAATCCAATTTTCATAGTATCTCTAGTAATCAATGTAATTATCGTGTTTTTGTTAACAACAACAGTTTATGGAGAATTTAATTCTATTGTTATTGGTTGTTCTATTATATCAAGCTTTATATTATTTCGTGCTTATTATTCAGCTAGCTATAGGATAGTTATAAGTTATAAAAAAAATCTATTTGCAAGCTTATTTGGATTACTTGGATATTTATTAGGTATGTTAATTACTCACTTCACTAAGATATGGGTATATACTTTTATTTTTGGTGAGTTATTTACATGTATATATATCTTTTTCACAGCAAAAATTTTACATGATAACTTTAAGATTACAGTACTATTTAGAAAATCTCTGAAAAAATATATGTTTATTATGTTGGCCGCTATAATATCTACACTAATGACTTACATGGATCGTTTTTTTATTTATCCTGTTTTAGGAGTAGAACAAGTATCAATATACAATGTAGCATCATTTTTAGGTAAGACTGCAGGAATTGTTATGACACCCATTGCAGGAGTTTTACTAACCTATTATGCCAAAGAGGCGAAAATTACAATTAAACAATTTTATACGAGAACCGGAGTTTTTACGATAATTGCACTTGTTTTTTATTTATTTATTTTTGTTGTTGGTAAACCAATTACAAAAATTCTTTACCCGACATTGATAGAAGATGCAGCATCTTATTTTGCAATCGCCAATTTAGGAGCCACTGTTTTTATTTTAGGTAATACTATTCAACCAATATTATTAAGATTTTGTGAAGCAAAATGGCAGTTAATTATTCAAGGTCTATATTTTGTTCTTTATATTTTATTTGGACTCATTGGGATGTATGAATCTAGTTTGTTGGGATTTTGTTATGCAGTATTAATAGTAAATTTTATAAAGATTATTTTTATGCTTTGTGTAGCTACAGTAAGTCTATATGATCGTGAAAAGAAAGGTGTTTGATACTATGGGAACTATAAATGTGATTGGACTAGGTTACATTGGTCTACCAACAGCTTTGATGTTTGCTTCACATGATGTAAAGATTGTAGGAACTGACTATAATGAAGAGCTAGTAAAAACGCTGCAGTCAGGACAACTCACATTTGACGAAAATGGCTTAGATGTGTTATTCACTGATGCATTATCAAAAGGAATTGAATTCTCAACAGAATATATATCTACTGACATATATATAATTGCTGTTCCTACACCTTATGATAAATTGAGTAAAAAAATTGATCCTAGTTATGTCGTGAAAGCTGTAGAAAATGTTATGTCTGTATGTCCAAAAGGAGCCACAGTAGTTATAGAATCAACAGTTGCACCTGGAACAATTGATAAATTTATCCGTCCAGTAGTAGAAGCAAATAATTATATTATTGGCGAAGATTTGAATATTGTTCATGCACCTGAGCGGATAATTCCTGGAAATATGGTATATGAATTAAAGTATAATTCCCGTACTATTGGTGCGGATAATAAAGATGTTGGCGAAACAATTAAAGCACTGTATGGAGTTTTTTGCTTAGGAGATATTGTTGTAACAGATATTAGAACCGCTGAAATGACAAAAATCGTTGAAAATACATACCGAGATATAAACATTGCATTTGCAAATGAGTTGGCAAAAATCTGTCGTATTGATAATTTGGACGTTTATGAAATAATAAAAATTGCGAGTATGCATCCCCGTGTAAATATTCTTCAGCCAGGACCTGGTGTTGGAGGACATTGTATATCTGTTGATCCGTGGTTTTTAGTTGGTGATTACCCTGGACTTGCTAATATAATATTAGCTGCGAGAAAAATAAACGATTCTATGCCAGAGTTTGTACTTGAAAGAGTTCATGACATTATGAAGGAAAAAGCGATGAGTGATTTGACTAGAGTGGGGCTATATGGATTAACGTACAAAGAGAACGTCGACGATGTAAGAGAAAGCCCTTCACTACAATTACTAGAGGCAATGGAAAAGCACTTAGCTCCTACACTTAAGTCTTACGATCCTTATGTTAAAAAAGTTATTTTAAAAAATCAATATCACAATTTCGATGAATTTTTAACTGACGTAGATTTTGTTATAATTATGGTTGGGCATGATGAAATCAAAGACAATATGAAAAAATTAACGGGGAAAATTATTTTGGATACAAAAAATATTTGTAATCTGGAAGGTACCTACAAATTATAGGACATTATTTTGGGGAAATTGAATTAAAAAAACTTAATACAATAGATCTGGAATTAATTATTGTAATCTTAGGATAGTTTATGAAAAAAATAAATTTATGTAAGGTACTAAGAACTTTACTTATCAGAATTGTTTTTTTATTACTTTTAATATTTTTTTTCACCGCTGGAAGTTTTCTTTCTCAAGACCAATCTCCCAAACAATCAGATGTGATCATCGTCCTAAGCGGAGGCCAAGGTCGTGTGGAAAAGGCAGCTGAGTTATATAAAGCAGGCTATGCTCCTTATGTAATTCTTTCCAATGCTAAAGAGTTAACGAGTAAATCGGGTGACATGGTCCAGACCGCCCTAGCTTTAGGCATACCCCAGGACGTTATTTATACCGAGAACGCGGCGGATAGCACTTATCAGAATGCCGAGCACACTCTTCCTATAATGAAGGAATACGGTTTTAAATCTGCGATTGTTGTTTCCTCTGACTTTCACATGCGGAGGGTGAAATTTTTTTTTGGTCGTGTGTACAAAAAATCGGAAATTGAGCTGACGTATGTGGGTTCAGCATCAGGATATAACGCTAAACGCTGGTGGAGTGACCGAAAGAGTAGAGAAACAACGTTCAACGAGTATGTAAAAATGATCGGCAACACCTTTGGTTACAATGGTCCGGAGGCAAAAAGTACTCTTGATCAGATTAAGAACTGGTTTCGCTAATCTGCTGTAGAATGTTCACTATAATCCGACAAAAACAGTTTTTTTCTTATCTTGGCTTAAGGCGCATTACGACAAACAATATTGTTTAATAGTTTTATACTTATAACTATATCAATATTATTCTCGTGGGAGAGACGCCAAATGCCTAATTACTATTTTAAAGAAATATGGACGCCTTTAAAATTAGTGAATATTCGTTTTTATCTGGATGATGAAAATCGTGTTTGGGTTAAAGTTTGGTCTAAGCATCGGGCACTTCTGAACTACATTCGCTAAAGGCGAAATGAGCAATGGATATGCTAACGTCATGCCTATTGGGAAAACCTTCTCTTTTGGCTCACCAGTTATCTTCACATTTTGTAAAAGGTGTGGAGAAGTAGCGTCGATAAAAGTTAAGAAACCTGAGAAGTTTTAAGTCACTGAGCAGTGACTTATTTTTTTGGAGAACGGAATTTTTGACGATTTTAAGAACTAGTAGGCCCTAATGTTTCCTTTTTGCTATCACAACCTTATAAATTAGCTAAAAATAACTCATCCTAACCGTAGCGAACCTACGGTTTTTTATTTATAATAATTATTATCTGGATTTCATAAAGCGTTCAAAAAATCTGTAAAAAGTCTTATTTTCGTGTGATATACTTAACACAGTGTTTTGAGATGTTGTGAAAGTGAACGGTATGTAAGATATTAATTTATATAATTGGATTTCAGCAACTTATAGAGACTAGGATGGTGAACTATCGATGCACATCGTCGTCGTTGGCCTGAATTATCGTACGGCTCCCGTGGAGGTTCGGGAACAGTTTGCTTTTGCGGAAAGTGATCTTCCGGCAGCGCTCCATCAACTGATGAAGACGAAGGGTGTGCTAGAAGGGGTCTTAGTAGCTACCTGCAACCGTACGGAAATTTATGTGGTGATGGACCGCCTTCATATGGCTGGTTATTTCATCCGCGGCTTTATGGAGCAATGGTTTGGTGTGAAAAGCGAGCAATTTGCTCAGCATATGTATATTTATGAAGACGAACAGGCGATTGCGCATTTGTTCCGCGTGACTTGCGGCCTGGATTCCATGGTGATTGGGGAGACGCAGATCCTGGGACAGGTGCGGAGTTCTTTTCTCACAGCTCAGGCTGAGGGTGTAACTGGAACTTGGTTCAATCGGTTGTTCAAGCAAGCGGTGACGCTGGGCAAAAGAGCACATAGTGAAACGTCAATCGGCGAGAGCGCAGTATCGGTCAGTTATGCGGCTGTGGAGCTGGGCAAGCGGATTTTTGGCATGTTCACTGGGAAAAAAGTGCTGATTCTCGGCGCCGGCAAAATGAGCGAGCTTACCGTGAAGCATCTATACAGTAGTGGTGCGGCAGAAGTGATTGTCGCTAACCGTACGCTGTCGCGTGCGATTGAATTGGCGGAGAAGTTCTCGGGTAAGCCGAGCACGATTGAAGATGCGTTAACAACTCTAAATGAAGTAGATATCGTGATCAGCTCGACAGGAGCAGACGGGTATGTGCTTACGGCTGATAAGGTAGCGCATGCTATGAAACGCCGCCCTTCGCGGCCGCTTTTTATGATTGATATTGCTGTACCACGTGATATTGATCCTGCGGCGGCAAATGTGCCGGATGTTTTTTTGTATGATATTGACGATCTGGAGGGCATTGTGGAGAACAATCTGGAAATGCGCCGAAGTGAAGCTGCGAAGATTGAAGTGATGATCAGCGAGGAAATGGATGAGTTCCAGCTGTGGCTCAAGACGCTTGGGGTAAGACCGGTGATCCGGGCGCTTCAGGATAAATCGAATACGATTCATGAAGAAACGATGGAGAGTCTGTTCAACAAGCTGCCCGAGCTGGACGAGCATCAGCGGAAAGTAATCCGCCGCCTGACTAAAAGTATCGTGAACCAGATGATGCATGATCCGATCAATGTAATTAAAGAGCTGTCCGGCGGTAAGCAGGGGAATGAAGCTCTTGATTATTTTTCCAAAATCTTTGCGTTGCAGGAACAGCTCAAATCCGATTCAGATGATGGAGACATTGCCTCGGTGAAGCAGTCTAGTTCTGGAGAACGTACGGCTGGCAGCGCTGATTTCTCTGTGCCTAAAACGGCGCTTGCTCCGGCAGGCTTGCTGGGTGGGTGAATAATATGCAACTGCTGAACGGAATATATGACGCCGCTCTGCTGGTCTATGCCCTGAGCCTGCTGTTTGTTTTCTCGGATTGCCTTAAAAGGAGTCCGGGTGGGAAGCGGTTAGGCACGGGGCTTCTTGTTGTTGTGGGTCTTTTGCAAGTTGCAGGACTTGGAATTCGTTTCTCTCAGGAGAAAGGCCTGCCTATTTTTACACCTTATGATTTCTTGTTTTGGTTTGCGTTTAGTATTGTGCTGACTTCGCTTGCGGTGGCTTTTACACGTGGTGGCGAGTTTACGATTTTGCTGCTCAGTATGGCTGGGTTTAGTGTTTTTTTGCTTAATCGGGTGTGGCTGACGGCGGGTGGGCATACGCTTGAGACTTGGAGTGCGGTGTATGGCTGGCTGACGATGCATGTGATTTTGGCAAATATGAGTTTTGCAGCACTGACGTTAGGAACGGTTTTTGCAATATTGTACTTGTTCCTGCACACCAGACTCAAAAGCAAGAAATGGAGCGACCGGATCCGTCGTTTGCCGAACCTGGAGACTACAGATAAATACTCTTACACCGCTATTTTGGTGGGCACTCCTTTGCTGGGAATATCGCTGGTGGTGGCGGGTTTATCTATAGTATCTGAGGGACGGACGCTTTTATTGAAGGATTTAAAAGTATTAACGACTCTTATCGGTCTTGGGATTTACATATTTTATATTATCTTTAAGAAGTCCGGGCGGAAAAGTGGAGTAAGTATGGCTCGCTGGGCGATTTTAGGATATGCTTTTATTATCTTGAACTTTCTGTTGAATTCTTGGTCTGATTTTCACGGTTGGAGCGGGGAGTGAAGGGCATGACGCGTTATTTACCCATAATGCTGGATTGTGAAGGGCAGCACTGTGTGGTTATTGGCGGTGGTGTCGTGGCTGAACGTAAGGTGAGCGGGCTGTTGGAAGCTGGAGCGGCGGTTAAGGTGATTAGTCCTTCTTTGACAGATCCGCTTGATTCTCTAGCTGAAAAAGGTCTCCTGATCTGGATGGACCGTACTTATGCTCCCGGAGATCTCCGTGGGGCCTTTCTCGTATATGCAGCCACTAACGATAGGGCGGTTAATGAAGAGGTTGCGCGGGAGTCTAGACGGCTTGGAATTCATGTGAATGTGGCCAGCCATGCGGAAGCGGGAAACTTTATCACGCCCGGAGTGGTTCGGAGGGGACGTTTGACGGTAGCTGTATCTACTTCGGGTGCTGGCCCGCTTGCGGCAACGAAGATCAAAAATGTGCTTGAAAAAGCGCTGGATGCGACGTATGAACCATATTTGGATTTTGTGCATGCCATGCGTACCCGGATTAAGGAAAAAGAACCTTCTGCTGAAGTTCGTGGAAGGCTTTTGCGGAAGCTAGGCGCGCTGGATGTGTTGAACGAGATGAGTAAGGGTACCTTCATAGCGTGGAGTCCGGAGGATATGGACGCTTGGATTGCTCAGCAACGGGTGGAGTAAAAGTGCGCGTGGACACTGTAAAGATTAGAAAATTGGGTTAGATTAAGATATGAAGTGGATGAGCGGTTTTGAGTAACATGATATATGGCTGATTTGGCTCGTAGTAGCTTAGATGGTGGAATGTACGGTATAAATACTGTTGAATTGAGCTTAAGTAGCTGAGATGGTGGAATGTACGGTATAAATACTGTTGAATTGAGCTTAAGTAGCTGAGATGGTGAAATGTACGGTATAAATCCCGTTGAATTGAGCTTAAGTAGCTTGGATGGCGGAATGTACGGTATAAATCCCGTTGAATTGGGATGGAGTAGCTTAGAGGGTGGAATGTACGGTATAAATCCCGTTGAATTGAGCTTAAGTAGCTGAGATGGTGGAATGTACGGTATAAATACTGTTGAATTGGGCTTAAGTAGCAGAGATGGCGGAATGTACGGTACAAATCCCGTTGAATTGGGCTTAAGTAGCTGAGATGGGGGAATGTACGGTATAAATGCTGTTGAATTGGACTTAAGTAGCTGAGATGGCGGAATGTACGGTAACAATGCCCTCTAAATGAGCAACAGCCGTCGAAGGAGTTAAATGAAAGGCAAAAATGCCTCAAATTTGGTGAGATCATCCGAAGTAGCGAATTCAAGGGCAATAATGCCTTTTTTAGAGTGAGAGTAGTTAATTGGTTAGTTTGGGTTTGGATTTCTAGTGCAAGGTTCTGCGGTGAAGAGTAAGAGGCGAACGTTACCAGGAGGAATGGATAAATGCGTAAGGTTATAGTGGGGAGTAGACAGAGCGCGCTTGCGTTGACGCAAACGGGACATGTGATTGCTGATCTGGAGCGACTTAGCGAGGAGCATGGTTTTGGTTTTACTTTTGAAGTGAAAAAGATCGTCACCAAAGGTGACCGCATTCTTGACGTTACTTTATCGAAGGTAGGCGGCAAAGGGTTGTTCGTGAAAGAAATCGAGCAAGCGATGCTGGAAAAAGAAATCGACATGGCGGTGCACAGCATGAAGGATATGCCATCCGAGTTACCGGATGGGTTGATCAATGGTGCTGTGCCGAAGCGTGTCGATCCGCGTGATGTTTTGATCTCTAACGGAGGCGTCTCGCTAGACGAGCTGCCTCAGGGTGCACGCGTAGGCACAAGCAGCCTACGCCGATCCAGCCAGCTCGCTGCGCTGCGGCCTGATCTGGTCATTGAGCCCGTGCGCGGCAACATTGACTCGCGGCTGCGCAAGCTGGAGAGCGGCGAATACGACGCAATCCTGCTGGCAGCGGCGGGGCTGTCGCGCATGGGTTGGCAGGATCGCGTGAGCGCCTACCTGCCGCCGGAGGTTTGCCTGCCCGCTGTAGGGCAGGGCGCACTCGGCATCGAGTGCCGCGCAGATGACGCTGACCTGCGGAAGCTGCTGGCATTATACAACGACGCCGATACGGCATTAACGGTAGCGGCGGAGCGCACGTTCCTTGGCGTGCTGAATGGCGGCTGCCAAGTGCCGATTGGTGCTCATGCGGTGCTTGACACAGCCGCCAAAGCTGCTACCGCTGAGCACAAAGTAATCTCGTTAACGGGGATGGTGGGAACACCGGACGGTTCAACGATTTTGAAAGAAACTTGCACGGGGATTGACCCGGTACAGCTCGGCGAAGAAGTCGCTAAAAAGCTGATTGCAAGAGGAGCGGAGAAGATACTGTCAGACGTTAGGGGATGAGTGGATTGACGGGGAAGGTTTATTTGGTAGGTGCAGGTCCCGGGGACGCAAAGCTGATTACTGTGAAAGGCCTCGAGTGTATCCAAAAAAGCGACGTACTGGTGTATGATCGCTTGGCAAGTCCTAGATTGCTGAAATGCATGAAACCCGGCGGGGAGAAGATTTATGTAGGCAAGCTGCCGGATCGCCACACGATGAAGCAGGAAGAGATTAATCAATTGTTAGTTGATTTGGCTTTACAGGGGAAAACAGTGGTGCGGCTTAAGGGTGGGGACCCTACGATTTTTGGCCGGGTGGGTGAAGAAGCGGAGCTGCTGCGCAAAAATGGGATCTATTACGAAATCGTACCGGGCATCACGTCAGCGATCAGTGTACCTGCCTATGCGGGTATACCTGTTACGCACCGCGATCATGCCTCTTCCCTGTCGATTATCACCGGGCATGAAAGTCCGGATAAACTGGATCATTCCATTCATTGGGATAAAGTAACGAACGCCACGGGAACGTTAGTGTTTCTAATGGGCGTAGCTAAAATAGGTTACATCAGCGCTCAGCTGATCAAGCACGGGCGGCCGCCAGAAACACCAGTGGCACTTGTGCGCTGGGGCACCCGCGCGGATCAGGAGACGCTGACGGGAACCCTCGCCGATATTGAGGCGAAGGTGAAGGCGGCGGATTTTCAGCCGCCGGCAGTCATCGTCGTCGGCGACGTGGTGCTGCAGCGTGAGCAGCTGAAGTGGGTCGAGGCGATGCCGTTATTCGGCAAACGCATCGTGGTGACACGGGCTCGCAGCCAAGCAAGCGAGCTGGTGGATAGAATTGAAGAACTCGGCGGGGAACCCTACGAGTTCCCGGTGATCGAGACGATCATGCCGGAAGGGGCAGAGAAGAAGGCGAAGATTGCAGCGGCGTTTGGCGCGCTGGAATCGTACGACTGGGTATTCTTCACTAGCCCGAACGGCGTGGAGTTTTTTTGGCGCCACTTGGCGGAGCTGGGGGCGGACATTCGCGGGCTACACCGCGCGCGTATTGCAGCGGTGGGGCCAGGCACAGCCGCCGCGCTGGCGCAGCGCGGGGTGATTGCTGAAGAACTTCCGGCAAAGTTTCAGGCGGAAGGTCTGATTGAGACGTTCGGTCCCCAGCTGCTGCCGGGGCAGAACGTGCTATTGCCGCGCGGCGATCTGGCGCGGGACTGGCTGCCGGACAAGCTGAGAGAGCTTGGCATTCAGGTGACAGACGTGGATACTTATGAAACGGTTGTCACTGGTGAGGATGACGACGAGCTGCTGAAGCTGCTAGAGGAAGGTCGCGTTCACGCGGTAACCTTCACCAGCTCGTCAACCGTGCGTAATTTCATACACATCCTGAAACGGATGGGGCTTGAAGATCCGCTCCCGCTGCTTGCAAATGTGAAAATCGCCTGCATCGGCCCGTTAACGGAGCAGACTGCGGTAGACGCGGGACTGACACCGGGACTCTTGCCTGAAGAGGCAACCATAGATAGTTTGGTGCAGGAGCTCTGCCGCTGGAATGCGGAGACTCAGCTGCAGTAGCGCTCGGATCGAGGATAGAACGAAGCAATAGTTTACTGGTGAGCTTAACTTACGTAGCTTGCTTTCTGGTGGGAAGGTAAAAGCTGATTACTCCGCGGGGAGAGTAGTAGCTGTTCTACGGAGAAAGGCAGTGCCTGCTTAGAAATATAGCGCTCAGCTTATAATTAGTTACATTACAGGCTAGAGTTTTGTTCGTGGTTACTAAATAGTTCGTGGTTACATGTGAGTTGGTAGTTATTAAATAGTTCGTAGGTACATGTGAGTTTAGAGTTTGTTCATAGTTACTAAATAGTTCGTGGTTACATGTGAGTTGGTAGTTATTAATGAGTTCGCGGTTACTTTTACTAACTAACATTTGTTGGTTTACTCGCCGTTATATCTACGCTCAAAAGTGCCACATCGCTACCTTCAAGTAACATATAAATTGAACTCCGAACGTAGTGACTTATGGAGTCCGGAGGATAATATTTGGTTGTAAACTAACTGGTATGTAGAGAATATGCAGTAGGTTAATGTGAGCAGATCTGCTTGAGGTTTAGGTTTAGTTGTACTTTATACAATTAAATTTCCTATATATCAGCTAAAGCCGAGTTTAGTTGCAGTATGTGCAATTAAATATCCGCTAAATGAGGAATCTTCGCACTTTTGTAATAAATAACTGTAGAGAATGCAACTAAAGCTTACAATTAGGACAAAACATCGAGATAGTTGCACAAACTACAACTATACGCAGTTAGCCTGTGGTCGGCGGTTTGGTTGTAGCTAATTTAGACTTGGCTGCGGCTAGTTGTAGTTTGCTGCCAGACACATAATTTGGTTTTATATTTTATTTTTCAGGAGGATGAACAAATGAGCTTTCCAATTACACGTCACCGCCGTTTGCGCGGCTCTGCTGGAATTCGTGGCATGGTGCGGGAGACGATACTGAATGTGCTGGATATGGTACAGCCTATTTTTGTGACTTATGGAACAGGTGTGAAGAATGAGATTAGCTCGATGCCGGGTGTGTATCATTTTTCGCTGGATACGTTAAAAGCAGAAGTGGACGAGATTGCCGCACTAGGCATCCCGGCTGTATTGTTGTTCGGGATTCCTGAGACGAAGGATGCTATCGGTTCTTCCGGTTTTGCAGAGGATGGAATTGTGCAAGAGGCTACTCGCTTGATCAAGCAGTGGTACCCAGAGCTGTTGGTCGTTGCAGATACCTGCCTTTGTGAATTTACGGATCACGGACATTGTGGAATGGTGCATACGCATACGGTGAATGGTGTGGTCCATGGCGATGTTATCAACGATGCCTCGCTGGAGCTTTTGACTCGTACGGCGGTATCCCAAGCAAAAGCTGGAGCAGATATTATCGCCCCTTCCAACATGATGGATGGATTTGTTCACGCAATTCGTGCGGGACTTGATGAGAACGGCTTTGAGCATGTGCCGATTATGTCGTATTCGGTCAAATATGCTTCGGCATTTTATGGCCCTTTCCGCGAAGCAGCGGATTCAGCACCACAGTTCGGGAATCGCAAAACGTATCAAATGGACCCTGCCAATCTGCGCGAAGCACTCCGTGAAGCAGAATCTGATGTGCTGGAAGGCGCGGATATGTTAATGGTGAAGCCGGCTCTGGCTTACCTAGATGTGATTCGTACGATTCGTGATCAGTTTGATCTTCCTTTGGTGGCTTACAATGTGAGTGGAGAATATTCCATGGTAAAAGCAGCGGCATTGCAAGGCTGGATCGACGAGCAAGCCGTTGTGCTGGAAATGCTGACGGGCATGAAACGTGCTGGTGCGGACATTATTATTACTTATTTTGCAAAAGATGCAGCCCGCTGGCTGCGCGGCTAATCTTCATCACACCGACATCGCGGCAGCTAATATATGTTTGTACAAGCTTGTGTAACCAAGAAGAGAATAGGAGTGAAGATACATGAGTAATGTGCCAATGGCGCGTAAAGAGGAAGCGTCCCGGAAGGCTTTTGCTGAAGCAAAACAATATATTCCCGGCGGGGTGAACAGCCCTGTACGGGCGTTTAAATCCGTAGGTCTGACTCCGATTTATGTGGATCATGGGATAGGTTCGCGTATTTTTGATATCGACGGCAACAGCTTTATCGACTATGTGCTCTCATGGGGTCCGCTGATTATGGGTCATGCGCATTCCGAGGTTGTGAAGGCATTGCAGGAGACGGCGATAAAAGGGACAAGCTTTGGCGCTCCAACGCTACTGGAAACGGAAATGGCAAAAACCGTTGTTGAACGAGTGGCATCTGTAGATATCGTACGCATGGTTAACTCTGGAACGGAAGCTACGATGAGCGCGATTCGTTTGGCACGTGGTTACACTGGACGCAGCAAAATCTTGAAATTCGAAGGCTCCTACCACGGTCACGCCGATAGTCTGCTTATTAAGGCTGGCTCTGGTGTAGCTACATTGGGCTTGCCGGATAGCCCGGGTGTCCCAGAAGGCGTTGCAATGAATACCATTACGGTTCCTTACAATGATTTGGAGTCCACTCAGATTGCTTTCGAACGTTTTGGCAATGAGATTGCCGCAGTGATCGTAGAGCCGATTGCCGGCAACATGGGCGTTGTTCCACCGCTTCCAGGCTTCCTGGAAGGGCTTCGTAAATTAACTTCCGACAATGGTTCGCTGCTTATTTTTGATGAGGTTATGACAGGCTTCCGTGTTAATCGTGGTTGTGCTCAAGGCTTGTTCGGGATTACTCCGGATATTACTTGTTTTGGCAAAGTTATCGGCGGCGGACTTCCAGTGGGTGCTTATGGCGGCAAAAGAGAGATCATGGAGCAAATCGCTCCTA
The DNA here is from genome assembly GCF_037992965.1 of Paenibacillus sp. FSL E2-0190. Classification (NCBI taxonomy): domain Bacteria; kingdom Bacillati; phylum Bacillota; class Bacilli; order Caryophanales; family Paenibacillaceae; genus Paenibacillus; species Paenibacillus sp. FSL E2-0190. Next base: position 5,619,368 of record NZ_CP150306.1, on the reverse strand, counting down.
CTGGACCGATTTATCAGGCGGGCACACTTAGTGGTAATCCATTAGCGATGGCAGCCGGATATACTACGCTCAAGCTGTTGACCCCGGAAGTATATGATCGTCTGGAGCAATTGGGTGCACGTCTGGAAGCGGGTTTGAAAAAGAATTCAATTGAGACTGGCATTCCGCTCACTATCAACCGGGTGGGATCGATGGTTTGTCCGTTCTTCACTGAAGGACCTGTAATCAATTTTGAAACGGCTAAGTCCAGTGACACGGATCTTTTCCGTCGTTATTTTGGTCATATGGTAAACCAAGGCATCAGTGTGCCACCTTCACAGTTTGAGGGGATGTTCATATCGGCTGCACATAGTGAGCAAGATATTGATGATACCATTGAGGGCCATTATAATGCCCTGAAGGCCCTTTGAGCATCGGAGCCGGAGAAAGAACCGGTGGTGGCGCTTGGACCCGGCGTGGAGAGTGGCTGGAGGTAACACCCGGCAAAATCATTACTGGAGCCGAGGATACGCAGTCAACGATTGACAAGTGGCTGTTAGAAACTGTAGGCATGCCCGAGAAACTTCATCTGCGGTTACGCCGCGAGGGAGGCATTCAGTGGAAAGGCGACCGGCTTCGGCTGGCGCTTTTTCCCGATCGTGAAGCGGGGCTTGAACCGATATGGGAAGAGCTTGAGGTGCTGTATGAGGATGATTTTTGCCTGGTAGCTCATAAACCAGCTGGGCTGGCGGTACATCCCGATGGCAGTGGAACAGGTGTAACTCTGGATCACCTCGTAGCTGCGCATTATATCACTTCCGGCGAAAATGTGGCTGTGCGCCATATTCACCGCTTGGACAAAGATACAACGGGTCCGGTGATGTATGCGAAAAATGAGTTCGCACAGTTAGTCCTGGACGAGAATATGCGTGAAAAAAGCATCTCGCGGCACTACGCCGCGATCGTTGAAGGCATCGTGCCGCCTGCGCTTAAGGTGATCGATGCCCCGATTGGGCGCGATCGGCATCACGCTGCGCGCAGACGGGTCTCGCCCGGCGGACAATCTGCCGTGACGCGAATCATCCAGCGCGAGGCACTGCATGGCGGAAGCCTGGTGCATGTGCAGCTGGAGACTGGACGGACGCATCAGATTCGCGTTCATCTCAGCCATATGGGTCATCCCTTGTATGGGGATGAACTATATGGCGGTCCGGTTTGGGCTTCCAGCGCTGCCGGCCGCCATGCCCTGCATGGCGAGGCATTGTCCTTCCGCCATCCTTGGAGCGGAGAACAGCTGGAAGTCAGCGATCCGTGGCCGGAGGATATGCTGCAGCTGCGAGAGCTGCTGTCTGAAGCACCCTGACAGATACGTAAGTGGCTAAGGAACAGTAGAATCAGCAAAAGCTGGTTCTGCTGTTCTTTTTCTATTTTTTCAGAAAAAAAACATCTATCCATGTCTTATTAATAAAAGCAGCATATAATACTTTGTTCTTACGAAGTAGTGCATCTATCAGCAGGCTGAAGGTTTGGTGAGCTCTTAAATTCATGAAATTTATTAGCATCCTGTCCGGTTAGTACTACCAAAGTTGTCATGCCTCTCTGTTTGAAGCATATACATGTGGGGAGTAACATTTTGGGCTTATGCTCTGGGCCTGTCTCAGGGTTAGATTATGCCAAGAAGGAGGACATATCCCGTGTTTGATCAGTCCCACGGCTTGCGGTTTGATATTTACGAACGCATTCACCTTTCGGAAGAGCTTCCGGGAATAGCTGAGCTGGAGGAGGTTGAACTACTTCCGGAAATTCAGGTGATTCAGCGGGAGGATCGTGCCGAGTTATATGGTCAGCTGTTGCTTACCGGGCTTTACCGGAGTGAAGATGACCGAACACAACGTCTGGAGCATGCCATTCCCGTGGAAATCACTGTTCCGCTTACACGCGTCAGCTCGATTGAAGATATTGGGGTAGAGATTGAGAATTTTGATATCGATCTGCTCACGATGCGCACTGTGAATATAACAGGCGTATTATCGCTGCGGGGGATCGGTGGTGCGGACCCTCAACCTCAACCAGCCTGGCAGCAAGAGGAGTATACAGTCGCCTATTCTCCTGTGAATGATGACAGGGTAGAAGCTACTGCGGAGCTACAAGAACAGGAAAATGATGCACTTTATGAAAATTCACAGTGGACCTTTGGTGAGGATGCCTCACAGGTTGCTGTAGAAGAACATGAGCATGCCGAAGCGAATGAACAGGAAGCAGAAGAATCATTAGTCTCAAGTGGAGCCGCTCATACGTCCCCTGTAGTCAATTTCTCATCCGGTCAGGAGAAGGACAAGGGAGCTAAAGCACGGACACATAGTCTGGAGTCCCAAGTTGAGGATGCTAAAGCGGGTTTATCCGATTACTGGTTTAAAGCCGAGGCCCAGAACAAAGAGGTTGAGGTGTCTCAGCTGAATCAAGCAAGCTATGTGAGCGAAGAGAACCAACAGTCGGCAGAGGAATATTTTACTCCTAGAGAGACCGCTGTTCTAGCCGTTAGTGCAGATGCAATTCAGGATATCCCTGTGTTCGCTTCTGAAAATGAGGCTAATAATGAGCTTCCTAAGCAAGAAGAGAATACTGCGCCGATTAATGAGAATGCGAACGAAGTTTTTGTTTCACAAGAGAGTGTGGCTTCTCATGAGGAGAAACAAGATCTTAAGATCGCCTTGGGCAGTAAAAAAGAAGCAGAAATTCCGGAAAAAGAACATCTCACCTTCTCTTCTTTACTAAGCTCCAGTCGTGTCCGTAAAGAGCAGGAAGCTCTGCAGTCGGAAGGAAATACATCTGCAGCAGTGGACGTTCCAGAGGTTGGCAATAATACGGAATGGAAGAGCAGATTCATTGCCAGCGCGGATGGAGCTAACATGTTCCGCAAAGTTCGGCTGTGTATTGTGCAGCGTGAAGAAACACTGGATACCATAGCAGAGAAGTATCAGCTAAGTGCGCGGGAGCTGGTAATGTATAATCGCTTATCCGGGCAGAGTGTAGAGGAAGGCCAAGTGTTGTACATCCCGTAATCGAATCGTGATGCGTACACACATGAATAGGTGAATCCCGATCAGGTATTAGGATCGGGATTTTTGCTGTTTCATTGTTGGAAGGGATGCTTCAGAAGAAATAAGTCGAAATTCAGCCTAAAGTCCCGCTGCAAAGGCGTATCCAGGTTGACTAGGGGGGGCTCAAAATGTATTATGGAGTAAGCAATATCTAAGTAAAGACTGGGAACGGGAAGAGTAGGCGGTCAGCCCTTCAGAGAGCGGAATTGCAAGTGCTGTGACATTCCGTAGGAAACAGCCCCCGAAGTCGCCCCGGAGTCGCCCTTCTGAGCTTATCTTCATACCTGTGAAGGATAAGTTAGGTTGTGGCCGGTAGCAGCCGTTATCTGTACGAGTGTCGCGCTAAGCTTCTGAATCCGTAGGGTAAGAAGTGTAGTTTTATTTTTCATTGGCGCGAAACAAAGGTGGTACCGCGAAAGAATGACCTTTCGTCCTTTGAGACGAGGGGTCTTTTTGTTTTTTTCAGAGACCTGTGCGCTCTATACAGCAACTTTACTAACAACTATAAGCAACTACAAGTAAACTAGTGGAGGTATCAGAGAATGGCTGACCAAAACCATCTAACAGCGGCAGATGCTGCTGCTACGAATGAATCTAAAAACGAGATGCCAACAACGTATGATCCGAAGGCAGCAGAACAGAAATGGTATTCCTACTGGACAGAGGGCGGATATTTCCGTGCAGGCCAGCGTCCGGATGCTCAGGCCTATAGCATTGTGATCCCGCCGCCAAACGTAACGGGAATGCTGCACATCGGGCATGCGCTCGATTTCACATTACAGGATATCCTGATTCGTACTAAACGGATGCAGGGCTTCGATACGCTTTGGTTGCCAGGTACGGACCACGCAGGTATTGCAACACAAACGAAGGTAGAGCAGAAGCTGCGCGAGCAGGGGATTTCCAGACATGACCTCGGACGTGAGAAGTTCCTGGAGCAGGTGTGGGATTGGAAAGACAAATACGCGAACACCATTCATGAGCAGTGGGCAAAAATGGGACTTTCCCTTGACTACTCCCGCGAGCGTTTTACCCTCGATGAGGGTTTGTCGAAGGGAGTTCGCGAGGTATTTGTTAAGCTTTATAATAAAGGCTTGATCTATCGCGGTAAACGTATCATCAACTGGGACCCGGCGGCTCGTACGGCGTTGTCGGATATCGAGGTTGAATATAAGGAAGTTAACGGTCATCTGTACCACCTGCGTTACCCCCTTAAAGATGGCAGCGGACATATCACTGTAGCGACCACACGTCCGGAGACGATGTTGGGTGATACGGCAGTTGCTGTTCATCCTGAGGATGATCGTTATAAAGATCTGATTGGTAAAACGCTGATCCTGCCGATTATCGGCCGGGAGATTCCAATTATCGCTGACGAGTATGTAGATAAAGAGTTTGGCAGCGGTGCGGTTAAGATCACGCCAGCTCATGATCCAAATGACTTCGAGGTAGGTCAACGGCACAATTTGCCGCAGATCAACGTAATGGATGAGAGCGGTACGATGAACGAAGAAGCAGGACCTTACCAAGGTCAAGACCGGAGTGAATGCCGTAAGGCCATCACGGCGGATCTGAAGGAGCAAGGCGTTCTGATCTCTATTGAAGATCATGTGCATCAAGTTGGACACAGTGAACGTTCAGGAGCGGTTGTTGAGCCTTACCTGTCCACACAATGGTTCGTGAAGATGCAGCCGCTCGCCGAAGCTGCCATCAATGCACAGAAGGATGGTAATGGGGTTAACTTTGTACCTGAACGGTTCGAGAGAACCTACCTGAACTGGATTGAAAACGTACGCGACTGGTGTATTTCCCGTCAGCTTTGGTGGGGACATCGTATTCCGGCTTGGTATTCTGAATCTACCGGTGAGCTGGTTGTGGCGAATGACGAGGAAGAAGCGCGCCGGATCAGCGGCTTAACCGACCTGAAACAGGACGAGGATGTGCTGGATACTTGGTTTAGCTCCAACCTCTGGCCGTTTGCAACCCTAGGCTGGCCGAATGAAGACAGTGCAGATTTCAAACGTTACTATCCGAACGATGTGCTTGTAACAGGCTACGATATTATTTATTTCTGGGTAGCGCGGATGATCTTCTCGGCACTGGAATTCACCGGAGAGAAACCATTCTCGGACGTATTGATGCATGGTTTGGTACGGGATGCTGAAGGACAAAAAATGTCCAAATCACTCGGCAACGGTGTAGATCCGCTTGAGGTTATCGAGAAGTATGGCGCAGATGCTATGCGTTATATGATTTCTACCGGCAGCACAGCGGGTCAGGATTTACGCTTCCGCTGGGAAAAGGTAGAGCAGGCGCGTAATTTCGCTAATAAGATCTGGAATGCGTCACGCTTCGCCCTCATGAATCTTGAAGGAGTTAGCTTCGAGAATATTGACATTACTGGTGAGCTAACTACGGCTGACCGTTGGATTTTACACCGCCTGAACGAAACTTCTCGTGAAATTACGCGTCTAATTGACTCGTACGAGTTCGGCGAGACCGGCCGCCAGCTGTACAACTTCATTTGGGACGATTTGTGTGACTGGTATATTGAGTTCGCGAAGCTGTCGCTTTACGGAACGGATGCCGCAGCCAAAGCGAAGACACAGTCCGTACTTGCTTATGTACTCGACCGCACGATGCGCTTGATCCATCCGTTTATGCCGTTTATTTCGGAGGAAATCTGGCAGCATCTGCCGCATGAAGGAGAGACAATTACTTTGGCTGCTTGGCCTGAGTATGATGCTGCTCTGGAGAACCCGCAAGCGGTAGCGGAAATGAACCTGCTGATGGATGTAATCCGGGCAGTTCGTAATATCCGTGCTGAAGTAAATGTACCGATGAGCAAAAAGGTTGATTTGATTATTAAAGCGAGCAATGAGGAAACGCTGAGCATCATTACTCGTAACGACAACTACATCGGACGTTTCTGCAATACCTCTTCTTTCGAAGCTGGCCTGAATCCGGAAACGCCAGACAAGGTAATGTCCGCTGTAGTAACGGGAGCGGAACTGCTTCTGCCTTTGTCGGGGCTGATTGATATTGAACAAGAAATCGCTCGTCTGGAAAAAGAAGTGCAGACGCTGAACAGCGAAGTAGAACGCGTAGAGAAAAAATTGAGCAATCAGGGCTTCGTGGCCAAAGCTCCCGCAAAAGTTATCGAAGAGGAGCAGGCGAAGCAGGCGGATTATTCCGCCAAACGTGAGAAAGTACTTGCCCGCATAGCAGAGCTGAGAGGATAAGAGACATGGATGACCTAAATCGGGGCGGGAGCACCGCCCCTCTTGCGACATATACCGAAGCGGTTAACTGGATCAAGGGCCTGATTCCTTTTGGAATCCGGCCAGGTTTAGACAGAATTGAGATGTTGATGGACAAGCTGGGAAACCCGCACCGTCGGCTGAAATTTATTCATGTGGCGGGTACGAACGGCAAAGGCTCCACCTGTGCTTTTTTGACAAGCGCACTTTTGCAAAGCGGCTATTCCGTCGGCACCTTCACGTCTCCGTATATTACGAAGTTCACGAACAGGTTCCAATATAATAATACGGACATTCCTGAAGAAACTCTTCTTGAGCTAGTGAATACCCTTCGTCCTTTGGTAGATGAGATTGCAGAAACGGAATTTGGCTCACCAACGATGTTTGAGGTAACTACAGCTGTGGCCATTCTATTTTTTGCGGGTGTTTCTTGTCCGGATGTTGTCGTATGGGAGACTGGGCTTGGGGGAAGGCTGGATGTAACGAACATCGTTACTCCGATCGTGTCGGTGATTACAAATGTCGGCCATGACCATATGGATATTCTGGGAGATACGCTTGAGAAGGTTGCAATGGAGAAAGCCGGGATTATCAAACCCGGTGTACCAGTTGTTAGCTGCGTAAATCAACCGGAAGTCGTGGCTGTACTCAAGGAGAAAGCGGCGGCTTGCCGCTCTACTCTTTATCTTGCCGGAGAAGATTTTAGCTATGAAGCTACTGGAATCCATGGGGATGTGCAGACCTTTAACTTTAAGGGTCCCTTCCGTTCGCTTGAACTTGGGATTGTGATGAAAGGCGAACACCAGATTAGCAATGCGGCGGGAGCCATGATGGTTCTTGAAGTTTTGCGCCAGTATATGGCGTTCATGCTAGAGGATGAAGATGTTCTGGAAGGATTGCGTCATGCATTTTGGGCTGGAAGGCTGGAAGAGGTAAGTAAATCTCCGAGGATCGTACTGGATGGAGCACATAATCCGGAAGGCGCGGAGAGCCTTGCCAAAAGCCTGCCACAGCTCTATAAATACGGTAAATTAAATTTACTTATGGGAATGATGGCAAATAAGCATCATGAATCCTACTTTAAGCATATACTGCCTATAGTGGATACGCTCATCCTGACCGAACCGGATTTCCAGAACAAAATGGACGCGGAGCATCTGCAGGTTATCGCAGAAAGTCTGCGGGATAAATATGCCAAGGAAAACTTGGTAATCATAGTAGAACATAATTGGGGAAAAGCGCTGCAACAACTGAAGTCGATTACAGCGGAGGATGACCTTGCCGTCGTATCTGGTACGCTGTATTTGATTTCTGACGTGCGCGGTACACTTTTGCAGCAACCCGATACTGAAAAAGGCTGGTGACGACTGTTGGATACTACTGAACGTGTGCATTTTATAGGGATCGGCGGCTACGGTATGAGCGCGATTGCCCGAGTAATGCTAGAAATGGGATATACGGTTACGGGCTCCGATGTGGCTGCCCAAGAATTGACGGATAAATTGATTGCTAAAGGTGCCAAGATTTATATTGGGCATACAGCAGAACAAGTAAAAGGTGCGGATCTGGTCGTGTACTCTACGGCTTTGTCCAGCGATAATGTGGAATGGGTGGAAGCAGAGCGTCTTAAGATTCCAATTCTGCACCGCTCACAAATGTTAGCCCGTTTATTGAACGAACGTAAAGGGGTAGCTGTTGCCGGAGCGCATGGTAAAACAACTACATCCTCTATGATCGCACTTGTAATGGAAGAGTGTGAAGTTGATCCTACGTATATTATCGGCGGAGAGATTATGAACGTCGGTACGAATGCAAAGGCAGGACAAGGCGATTATGTAGTGGCGGAAGCGGATGAGAGTGATGGCTCTTTCTTGCACTATCACCCTTGGCTTGGAATTGTCACGAATGTGGAAGCAGATCACTTGGAGAATTACGGCGGAGATTTTAACCGTCTCAAGGCTGCTTATGTACAGTTTATGAACCAGACCCGTGAAGACGGCACTGCGATTGTGTGTGCAGATGACGAGAACGTGATTTCTTTATTGCCTGAAGTGTCAGGTAAGGTGATTACTTACGGCATCAAGTCGAAGACTGCAGATTATATTGCCACAGACATCGTTCTTGGCGACCGTCAGGTTTCGTATACGATGAACCATAATGGCGTAGTATTGGGACAAATTGAACTATCCGTGCCAGGCCAGTACAATCTGTATAATTCAATGGCTGCGGTTATCGCTTGTTTGAAGTCAGGAATCTCTTTTGAAAAAATCGCTGAAGCGATCGTGAAATTCCATGGTGCGAAGCGCCGTTTTCAAGTGCTCGGAGAAGTCGATGACATTCTGGTCATCGATGATTATGCGCATCACCCAACTGAAATTCAGGCGACAATCAGTGCTGCTAAGGCAACGGGGAAACGGATTATTGCCGTATTCCAGCCTCAGCGGTATACACGTACGTTCTTCCTGCTAGATGCCTTCAGCCGCGCCTTTAGCGAAGCAGATGAGGTGATCATCACCGACATCTACTCTCCGGCAGGTGAGAAGCAGATTGAGGGGGTTACATCTGCGAAGCTGGTTGAGCTTATTGTGCAGAACAGTAACGCTGGTGCAAGACATCTGCCAACCAAAGAAGATGTGCTTGCTGATCTGAAACCTCGTATTGCCCCAGGTGACCTAGTGATTACGATGGGCGCAGGCGATATCTGGAAGGTTGGATACGCATTGGCGGACGGCTTGAAGAAGCGTTAATACAAACACAGGCCTACACGAGAATATTCATATTCTCTTGACCATAGCACTTCCCCCCGAGCTCCGTGCAGGGGGAAGTGCTTTTTTGTATACTTAAGCGGTGTATGTACATTCTAAAAAATGAAATAAATAGGGTATTTGCTGAACCAGCCATTGAGTGCTATAGTGCTGTCAGTAGAGGATCAATTTTTCCGTGTAGGTGGTGACTCATGGACTCCCAGCTTGATATCAAAACGTTAGTGTATTTATTTATTTTTGGAAATCTATTTATATTGCTGCTGATAACCAATTACCGGAGGAGCGCTCCTAAAGACAGGGCATCCACCTTATTCATACGCTCCAAGGCGGTGCAGCTGCTCTTCTGGTGTTCATTATTATTATGGGGTCATATCCCCCGCGCTTTATCCATTCCACTTAGCAACGCTTTGATTCTTTTAGGCTGCTGTCTGGAGATTATTGCTTTATTGCTGATGATGGGAATCCTTGGTCAGCGGATAAAGTTGTATTACATAACGCTTTCCATACTTAGTTCGATTACTTTTAGTATTGTTGCGATCTTCTTTCATCATTCCAGCTGGCGCATAGCCTGTACCTCATTATGGTCAATACTGTTTATTGTCTATCCAGCTTACCACCTCACGGTGAACCCCAAAGGCACCCCTCTTCAGAAGATACTCGGAATATTGTTTTACGCTTTTGCAGGGATTATGCTGCTCCGCGCGATTGTTGCATTGATCTGGGAGCCAGAGATGAACGTGTTCACAACTAATCTTTCGCAGTATTTATATTACCTGGGGATGTATTTATTGTTGATTGTGGGAGCCGCAGGCTTTATTCTACTTTCTAACGAGCATTCCTTTGTAAAACTGAAACGAATCGCTAGCTACGATGATCTGACTGGAATCCTTAACCGTGGAGCATTTCTTGAGGAAGCTGAGGTTCGGCTTGAGAAGGCAGTTGCTGAGCAAGAGTACTTTTCGTTTATGCTGCTGGATTTGGATCATTTCAAAGAAATCAATGATACATACGGCCATGATACCGGCGATGTTGTTCTGGAAGAATTCGCATTGACGATTAAGGACAACCTCGAAAACAGCGATTTATTTGGCAGGCTGGGCGGCGAGGAATTTGCAGTTATCCTTTGCGGGCTGGATGAAGCTAGCTGTGACCGGAAAGCTGAAGTGTTACGAAAGGCAGTAATGAAGACGCCTACACAAAAACTTTTACAAGGCTATACAGTTAGTATAGGTGTAATTACAATCATACCGGATCAGGAGATTTGGATAAATAAGCTGTACAAGCTGAGCGATAAAGCGTTATACCAAGCCAAACAAGAAGGAAGAAACCGAGTGGTCAGATACAATTATATTTATTGAGCTTAGAGAATACAGGGGGTGAAATTCACTAACATGCATCTGGATCTCAAGACACTGCTGGTCTGCCTCTTTATGTGGCAATCCTTTACGGTATTGCTTATTGTCGTCTATCGTTTGCGTTACGCGCAGGAACGGACTTCTACCTTGTTTGTCACGGCAAAATATTTGCAGCTGGCAGCTTTAATTCTCCTTTTGCTGAATGATTTCACAGACTCACGACTTCCCATTCCAATCAGTATGCTGCTTGCTTTAGCTGGAGGTACGCTGGAAAGCTTAGCGCTTCTGATGCTTCTCAGAGTTTTTGGGAGTAGGATTGAACGATATTACACGATCCTGTTCGGAGTATCCATTGTCATCGTAGTGCTACTGCATATAATTATGCCAGATGAGCGGTTGGTTATGGCTGCAACTTGTCTATTTGGGATTATGATCTTAGCGTTGCCAGCTTATATATTAGCTGTGAAGATTAGAGAGACCTCTCTCCAGCGAACCATAGGATTGTTGTACTTTGTTGTAATTTTAGCGCTGGTTAGCAAGGGACTTGAACCGTTTTATTCGATGTTAGGATGGAATGCACAGACCTCTCACTGGCTGCAGATATTTTTTTATCTGGGGATTTATTTGCTTATGTTCTTAGGAACTGCAGGAATCATGCTGCTTTATAGGGAGGATTCCTTTACAGAATTGGAACGGGTGGCCACTTATGATGTGTTGACAGGTATTTTGAATCGCAGATCCTTTGTACAGCGCGCCCGGCCTTTAATAGCTGCCTCAGCAATGAAGAAGCTGCCGTATTCTTTTTTACTGCTGGATGTGGATCACTTTAAACGCATAAACGATACCTACGGCCACAATACCGGCGACCACGTTCTAAAAGATCTGGCTCATAAAATAAAACAGCAGCTTGGCAATGGTGATCTGTTCGGAAGATTCGGTGGTGAGGAGTTCACTGTGCTGCTGCATAGAGCCGATGAACAAAACAGTGATATGATTGCAGAGCGGATGCGCACAGCGGTTACAGGGGCGGTCATTCATGGTGTGCCCTTGCATTACACGATAAGTGTTGGCATCATCACGGTGGATTCAGGTGAACGATACGCATTGAACACTCTTTACAAACTTAGTGACACTGCATTGTATCAGGCTAAGAAAAAGGGCCGGAACTGTGTAGTTAGAAGCTATGACAACTAAAGTGTCTTCCTTTCGACATTAAGCGAGGGAGATGCTTTTTTTGTATGCAAAGAGGCGTAGTACATATTACCTAAAGATTACGATTTCTATCCATAGAGCAATTCATGATTATGTATGGCGTAAAAAAAGGGGTTTTAGTCTATATTTTAGAAAATGTGGCGTTTTATAAGGGTAAATCGTGATAGAATTTTGGAAACTCAGAAAAAAACTTAAAAAATTTTAGACTTCTCCTATAAATCGACAAAACTTTTAATTGAAATGAGTTACTATTGAACTGCATCTAAAGTTTCAGTTAGTAGATGGGGGTTTTTATTACAAAATACAAGGAGCCAGAGTCATGCGAGAAAGAATGCTGTTCCTATCAGCCCAGAATCAAAGCGCAGAGGATCTAGAAGGAGAAATGAGAACAGGGAGTATTCTCGAGATTTTGCTTGGGAAATTTGATATAGATTTGCTGACGTACGGCAGTGCCAACCAAACCGTGTCTATAAATGAGCGGACGGCACTTACGGTTCATAACATTAATGAAGATTATACGACCTGGAGGCCAATGCTGCGCCCCTTACATAAACTGCGGAATTTCTCAAATTTAAGTCATATAGATAAAGATATGAAGAACACTATTTTGGAGCTTTGCCGTTCGAATAATTACAAGCATGTATTTATATCGCATGTCCTATTGGGTAAATGCATTGATATGGTGCGGAACTTGCTTCCAGAAGCCAGTGTGATCACAGATACCTATAGTTTTGCAAACGGAAGCGGAGGATCTGCCGGAGAGGCAGGAAAGTTAAGCAGGAAGAATCCATATAATAAACTCAATGCTGCATGGGATCGTAGGAATAAACGGCGATTAATGAATAAGACGGGACTACTTTTAGCAACCTCGGAATGGGATGCACTAGCGTTCAAATCTCTATCATTTGCCGATGCTCGTAAGGTTCATGTTGTCCCCCATTTCATCAAGATGAATGAGTATGAGACTTTTGCAGAGCCTGTGATTAAAGAAAATTCAATTGTGCTGCACTGGAATATGAATATGAGACTGGGAATAGATGCAGCCCGAGTATTCTTTAAAAAAACCTATCCCATGATTAAAGAACAAGTGCCTGATATCAAAAGTTACATTATCAGCTCAGAGGTTCACCCAGAGGTCATGACTTTGATTAAGGAAGATGAATCGGTCATAGTCACTGGACCAGTAAATTCCTCTACTGAATACATACGACGGTCTAAAGCTGTTCTGGTGCCTATCCTTGAAGGCTGCGAAGTTTCTAGAAATATACTGGAATCCTGGGCGCTAAAAACCCCGGTGGTTACTAGCTCAATCATGTGTGAGAAGCTGAATTGTGAGCATAACCGAAATATTTTGCTGGCTAATACCTCAGTTGAGGTTGTTGGAAGTGTACTGAATTTACTGAAAAATCCTGAGCTTGGCGCCATTATTGCGGATCGTGCGCATGAGACTTTGTTGAAGAATTACGAAATGAATCATGTTAAGAGTAAGATTCTTAGTCTTGTATAGAGGGTTGTCAGACATGATGCTTGCCGCTCTGGACAACAAATAACCCGCGAGGACCCTTAAAAGTCCTACGCGGGTTATTTGTTGACAGGATTTTAGAGTAAGTTGCGGCGCAGTTCTTCTGGTGATTTCGGAGACAACATTCCAAGTGGAATATCGAATACAGTACGCGCTCCACTTTGACCTTCTTGACTCATACGCTGAGCAGCTCTGGCATAAGCCACAAGCACACTAGCCGTAAATTCAGGATTGCTCTCCAGCTTCAGGCCAAATTCAACAATTTGTTTCGTGCCTTCTCCTGTTACCCCACTGCGAATAACAAACCCGCCGTGCGGAATACCGCTATGCTGAGCTGCCAGTTCTTCTTCAGTGATGAAAGTAACCGTAGTATCATAATCTGCAAAATAGTTCGGCATATTCACGATTTCTTCGCGAATGCGCTCTTGATCTGCACCAGCCTCAGCTACTACAAAACACTCTCTAAGATGTTTTTCACGAGTAGTAAGTTCTGGTGTTTCACCCGCACGGATGGCCTCGATAACCTCTTGTACTGGAACAGTATACTGTACGCCACCTTTAACGCCTTCTACTCTGCGAATGGCATCGGAGTGACCTTGGCTGACGCCTTTACCCCAGAAAGTATATTCTTTACCTTGTGGAAGAATAGCTTCAGCTAGCAGACGGTTCATGGAGAACAGGCCTGGATCCCAGCCCGTAGAAATTACGCTGAGTGTTCCGCCTTGTTTAGCTGCGGCATCAACGGTCGCAAAGAACTCAGGGATTTTGGCATGAGTGTCAAAGCTGTCCACGGTATTAAACATCCGGGCAATAGCTGGTGTCTGTTCTGGCAGATCGGTAGCCGATCCTCCGCACAGAATCATAACATCTACTTTTCCCTTATATTGTTCGACGGCAGAGATATGCTCGAATTTCACACCGGTTTCACCGGCTTCCAGTTGTCCAGGCTCTCTGCGCGTAAAGATCGCAACCAGCTCGATATCTTCACTTTGGTTAATAGCCTTACGTACACCTTTTCCTAAATTACCGTAGCCCACAATTGCTGCTTGAATTTTTTGTTTCAGAAAAAGCCCTCCTAAACTGTAATGAACTAAAATCCTATTTCTAGCTTAACTAGTATAGTGCACACTTTTAGCTCTTTTTATATAGTATATAAAAGTTACATGTAATGTAAACTGAATCCGTATAACTTTCATTATTCATTTGGCTATAAAAATAGCATATCTCTCTATTGTCTATCATATATTTCCATATAGATTAGATGAGGTGAGGTGTTACTGTTGAATAACGGAAGAATGACATTCCGATTTGACGTGAATAAGGACGAGCCTAAGCCAAAACCGCAGGTAGTGGAGCGCTGGTCCAGTGGCGGACTGGGTACAGCTGAAGAATATGCAGAGGAGTTGCGCAAGGAGGTCGGTCCAGCACAGCAGCATACTTGGGTGCAAGAACCTGATCTACGTTCTACGCGTGAGGCACCGCCGGAGGATGCTTACGACTATTACTCAGGAACTGTAGATCCACGCCAGCAAGAATGGGACGAACAGGATAGAGATTTCAGAAATACGCAGCAATCGTATCTGCTCTCAGATTTGGTACTAGATGACAGAGATAAATCAGCAGAGGTTTACACGGGAGGTTATGGGGGCTCATATCATACTCGTCGCCCATCGTATTGGTGGAAATTATCCCTGTCTGTGGTGGGGGCCATCGGCACAGGTCTACTGCTTGGGTATGCGGCGCTTTCCTTTTTTTATGGAGGAAACATGGATAGTAGTTCAGGAACCGGGATAACAGATACATTGGCTACTTCAGGGCAGACTTCCGGAGCTAATGATCCAGCAGGTGTAGGAACCTCGGGATTGCCGGTTACGGGCACAGATGATGCTGGCAAAAACAGTATTCCTGTTCAAGTGGCTGCGCAAAGCTACTACCTGCTGCAGTATGGCGTATTCAGTACGCCGGCAGGCGCGGAACAAGCTAGACAAGAGCTGTTGGACGCTGGCTTGGCTGCGGGCTTGGACCCTGCTGACGGAAATCGTGTATATGCCGGAATGTCCTCTGACCGTGAACAAGCTAAGCTGCTCAGCAGTGGACTGAAGAATCAAGGGATTGAGCTTTATGTAAGAGAGGTGGATCTTCCCGGAGTGGAACGATTAGGATTTGCCGGAAATGCGGAGGCTGTGAATAGTTATTTTGCGGTGAGTGGACAGTTGCTCAGTGAACTAAGCAGTCAATCCGCTTCTTTACTCAGTGGCGGACAAACGGATGCGGCAGCTAATACCTCAGCTGTGAGTGATCTTCATCTCCAATGGAGTGAAGCTGTTAAAGCTCTGGAGCAAGGCATAACGCCTGAAGCCAAAAGCATTTGCGCAGCGCTAGAGAAATCTATGAGCCAAGGAATTTCAGCACTGAGTGAATATAACAAGAACAAGGCGCAAGCCCTGCTTTGGGAAGTGCAGGAATCCATGCTGAGCTTCTTGACCAGCCAAAAACAGCTGCTGTCTGCTATGAATTGAATGCTTGGATTGCGGATTCAAAATAACAACAAGTCTCCGGGGAATTGGGGGCTTGTTGTTTTTTTCGGAGAGGGGTATCGTTCCGCAACTTTTAGGGCAAAAGGTGGTAAACATTACCGTAGGGGATTTTACGTTTGTATTGATCACCGTTTCACCGTATAATAATTAGGGTGTCAAAAAATGGCGAGGGAAGACTGAGATGAAGAAGAAAAATGTAGGAACACTGCTGTTATTTCTAATTCTAGGCTGGCTGGCTGGAGCCTGGATCGCCAAGCTGCTGCAGCCCGTAAAGGCTCTGTCTTTTCTAACAACATCGACTGTGCTCAAATGGTCTCCGCGAGCCGATTTAGACATCATAACCTATGACATCACTATTCATTTGAAATTGTGCATGCTTAGTCTCGCCGGTATTATTACAGCTGTATGGCTGTACCGCAGACTGTAACTCTCGTTACTGAGCAAGAAGGGACGTTTACAACGTGGACAACTCACCACTCATTATTCTAGCCTCAGGTTCACCGCGTCGACGTGAGCTGTTATCCTTACTGGGTTTACCCTTTGAGGTCATTACCAGCGAAGCTGATGAGAGCACACCGCCGGATTGGACGCCGGAGAGAATCGTGCGCAGTCTAGCTTTGCGAAAAGCAGAAGCCGTAGTAGCTACAGCCGGAGAGCGTAACGCAGTCATTATAGGAAGCGACACAATTGTTGTACTAGATAATACTGTGCTAGGCAAACCGGTGGACAAGCTGGACAGCAAAGCGATGCTTACCAGACTTCAGGGCCGAACTCATAAGGTATACACGGGTGTAGCCTGCCTCGGACTCCCGAATGGGAAGACTATAGTGGAGCACCGTGTTACTTCCGTAACGATGAGGGCAATGACTGAAGAGGAAATTGCTGCTTATATAGCTACGGGAGAGCCCGCTGATAAGGCTGGCTCTTATGCGATACAAGGGCTTGGGTCCATTTTGGTGGAACGAATTGAAGGCTGTTATTTCAATGTAGTCGGATTGCCTTTGTCGCTTCTTGGCGAAATGCTATCCGAGTTCGGTATAACTGTATTGAGCCGGTAGGAAGCCTGGGGAAAGAGGGATAGGGATGGAGTCGCAACCAATTATGCTGCGGGACCTCCCCCATGAAGAACGACCTAGAGAGCGCATGATGCATTATGGGGCGGAATCATTAAGTCAAGCGGAGTTGTTAGCCATTCTGCTGCGTACGGGAACACGCCGCGAGTCGGCTATTCATATTGCACAGCAGATGCTGGGGAAGATCGGTGGCCTGCGTGGGCTAGTTGACCTTAGCATCGAAGAACTGACCAAAATCAACGGTATCGGTCCTGCCAAGGCCGTACAACTAAAAGCAGGCATCGAACTGGGAAGGCGCCTTGCGAATTCCAGGTTCAATATGCCGGTCATTATCCGCTGTCCTGGGGACGCTGCTGAGATTCTGACTGAGCAATTGCGTTATTTGCAAAAGGAGCATTTTGTCTGTCTGTTTCTGAACACGAAGAATCATGTGATTGGACAAGAAACATTGTCCATGGGCAGCCTGAATGCTTCGATCGTTCATCCTCGTGAGGTATTCAGAGCAGCTATAAAATGCAGTAGCGCCTCTATTATATGCGCGCACAATCATCCTAGTGGTGATCCAACACCTAGTCCAGAAGATATTTCCCTAACTGCTAGATTGCTTCAGGCAGGTGAGATTATCGGAATAGATGTGCTGGACCATCTAATTATCGGAGATAGCAGTTTCGTAAGCTTGAAAGAAAAAGGACATATGTAATATAAATGTAGATTTACTTAGGAAAAGGAGAAATTAGCATGTTGGGTGGTTTCACAAAAGATTTAGGAATTGACTTGGGGACAGCGAATACGCTTGTCTACGTACGCGGTAAGGGTGTTGTTGTAAGAGAGCCTTCCGTTGTAGCCATTAACACTGATACTAAGACGATTGAAGCTGTGGGTGAATCCGCCAAAAAAATGATCGGTCGTACACCTGGAAATATCCGTGCGATCCGTCCGATGAAAGATGGCGTTATCGCTGATTTTGATACAACGGCTACGATGATTAAATATTTTATTCGTCAAGCACAGAAACAGCGTTCTATGTTCCAGCGTCACCCTAATGTAATGGTCTGCGTGCCATCTGGCATTACTGCTGTAGAGCAACGTGCGGTAGAAGATGCTACCAAACAAGCTGGCGCTCGCGAAGCTTACATTATCGAAGAGCCTTTTGCTGCTGCTATCGGTGCGGATCTGCCAGTATGGGAGCCTACAGGTAGTATGGTTGTAGATATCGGTGGAGGTACAACTGAAGTTGCCGTAATCTCACTCGGCGGCATTGTTACTAGCCGTTCAGTGCGTGTTGCAGGTGATGAAGCGGATGAGTCCATCATTCAATACATCAAACGTCAATACAATCTGATGATCGGTGAACGTACTTCGGAGCAGCTCAAAATGGATGTTGGCTCTGCCCTTCCTCTTGAAAAGGCTGAAACCATGGAAATTCGCGGCCGTGATCTCGTAACAGGTCTGCCAAAAACACTTACAATTACTTCTGATGAAATCTGTGAAGCTTTGTCTGACACAGTGAATGCTATTATTGAAGCTGTTAAAGTAACGTTGGAAAAATGTCCGCCAGAGCTTGCAGCAGATATTATGGATCGTGGAATTGTTTTGACAGGTGGGGGAGCTTTGCTTCGCAACTTGGATAAGCTGCTTGCACGTGAGACGGGAATGCCGGTTATTGTTGCTGAGAATCCACTGGACTGTGTAGCTATTGGAACCGGTAAGGCACTTGAGAACATTCATTTGTTCAAGAGCCGCAGCGGATCCAGTCTTCGTTCGAAGAGATAAGATGATGTTCTACCACTTGTGTAAGTCAACCCCTGTTATGGGAGAAATACTGTTGTTAGAGGGTGTTGAAACTGTTTAAACTCTTAAGCAATAAACGTCTGTTTATTCTGTTGATTACACTGGTGCTGTTCATTGTGGTAATGGGCTTCAGCTTGGCAACAAGGAAAGGCTTGTCCTGGCCGGAGAACTTTCTCAGAGATTCGACTGGTTTCGTGCAAAAAATGTTCTACAAGCCCGCTGGATATGTAGCGGGCTTGTTTGAAGATATTGGAAATCTGAGTGATCTTGCTAAAGAAAATGAACAGCTTAAAATTATGGCTGCCCAGTATGCACGTGATAAAGCCCAGTATAATTTCGTCAAGGCAGAAAATGAATCATTGAAGGAGAAATTGGACTTCACTAATGCCCAGAAAGAATTGTATAAATATGAATATCGTATTGCGCAGGTAGTTAGCCAGACTACAGAGCCAAGCAATAGTACGATTGTTATCGATTTGGGCTCCAAAGATGGGGTTAGACCTAATATGTCCGTGATTTCCGTCGATGGTATGGTAGGGGTTATTAGTCAGGTGAGCAATTTCACCTCCACGGTGAAGCTGATGACAATGATGGATACCAATGATCCTAATTCCCAGCCGCCTATTGCGGCAACTGCCTTAAATAAAGAGGGTAAGTCCTTTGGGATGATTGAGAGTTATAATCCAGAGACGAACAGACTGCTGATGACTAAGATTCCACCGGGTGATCCTATTGCGGCGGAGGATACTATTCTGTCTTCCGGTATTGGAGGGTTGTATCCAAGGGGATTGACAATAGGCACAGTTGAAAGCGTCGATGTTGGTGAATTTGGATTAACCTCCACAGCAGTGATTAAGCCTTCAGCAGAATTTCAGGACTGGAAGCAGTTGATTGTTGTGTTTACGGAGGAGCGTGCTGAATAGTGAATATGCGCAGATCAGTTCTTGTTCTGTTACTGTTCCTCTTATTTATTGTGGAGGGAACCATCTTACCTTGGCTGATTCCAGATGTGTGGCAGATGCGAATCATTCCGAATTTGGTTTTTGTTGTGTTATTGTTCGTGACTATATATCATCATCGGCATACAGCACTTATATTGGGATTATGTTTTGGAATGCTGCATGATGTCGTTTTTTACGGCAGAATTCTTGGAGCACACTCTTTTGCGATGGGATTGTCGGCTTATTTAATCGGCCTTTTATTTCAGATTCCACGTGCTCCGCTGCCCCTTATGATGACTGTGGTTCTGCTTGGAAGTCTACTTGAGGATAGTATACTATTTGGTATCTATAGTGTATTTAATCTTAATCAAGAACCTTATAGCTGGGCGATTTTGAATCACATGCTGCCGACGATGCTTTTTCATTTTGCCATCGGGCTACTCTTCTACATACCGGTTCGGCGCCAGCTTGAGCTAATCAAGAAAGAAACGAATAAGGAAGAAGCGGCTTAAAGAGCTTCTATTTTCTTTCTATACAAAGCAGGAATTTAAGGGGCCCGGCACGAATGAATGAGGATAGGGGGCCAGGCATATGACAGTAAAATCCAAGCATGTAAGGATTAAGGGCATCAAGGATGGCCTGATATTCCTGCTAGACGACAAATGTCCCTTTGAAGATCTTCTGAGCGAGCTTCGCTATAAGCTGGAGCACAGCCATCAAAATATTTTAACTGGACCGATTGTACATGTGGACATAAAGCTGGGCAATCGTACCGTAACTGAGGAAGACAAGGAAGCTGTGCTGGAGATTCTTAAGGGACAGGGAAATCTGTTGATTCGATCTATAGAGGCGCTTCCAGCGCCCGGCAGTGAGGATAATGACGCATTGTTTCTGATGAGCGGAATTCTACGTTCCGGTCAGGTGCTGCACCATAACGGAAATCTTCTATATCTGGGGGATGTGAACCCTGGGGGGACCATAACCTGTTCAGGCGATATTTATATACTAGGTTCGCTAAGAGGGATGGCGCATGCTGGAGTAGACGGGAATGAGGAAGCAATTATAGCTGCTTCTTTAATGTCTCCAACGCAGCTGCGAATTGCCGATATTATTAGTCGTCCGCCCGATGAATGGGAAACCCGAGAAAGCAGTATGGAATTTGCATATTTAACAAACGGAGCTATGCAGATCGATAAGATTCATAATTTGGTCAAATTACGTCAGGATTTAAATGTGTTTAAAGGGGTGTAGCCTCCATGGGAGAAGCGATAGTCGTAACCTCGGGCAAAGGCGGAGTTGGCAAAACAACCACAACAGCCAACATTGGAACCGCACTTGCACTGCAGGGCAAAAAAGTATGTCTCGTCGATACCGACATTGGACTGCGTAATCTGGATGTAGTTATGGGGCTTGAGAATCGTATTATTTATGATCTTGTGGATGTAGCGGAAGGACGTTGCCGCCTTAATCAAGCGCTCGTTAAAGACAAGCGCTTTGATGAATTGTATATGCTGCCTGCAGCTCAAACAAAGGATAAAACGGCTGTCTCTCCTGAACAAGTAAGAGATATCATTCTTGAACTAAAGAAGGAATATGAGTATGTTCTGATCGATTGTCCGGCAGGAATCGAGCACGGCTTCCGCAATGCGATTGCCGGTGCGGATAAAGCGATTGTGGTTACCACACCAGAGCATGCCGCTGTGCGGGATGCCGATCGTATAATCGGACTATTAGAACAGTCGAGTGTGGAATCGCCGAAATTGGTGGTAAACCGTATTCGCCCAGGTCTTGTGAAGTCTGGGGATATGCTTGATATTGAGGATATATTACAGGTGCTGAACATTGATCTTATCGGAATTGTTCCGGATGATGAATTAGTCATTAAAGCCGCAAATAACGGAGAACCTACAGTTATGAATCCCGATTCTTCAGCTGCTATTGCCTATCGCAATATTGCACGCCGAATTTTAGGTGATGCTGTACCCCTGATGCAGCTTGACCGCAAACCGGGAGCATTTAAGAAACTTAAGAAATTTTTCGGCATGGTCTAGTCTTAAGTCTAGCGATTTTACTATAAAAACATAATTGATCCCATCCATAGAGAAATCTACGGGTGGGATTTTTTGTATTATAATAGGCAATGATACAATGCAAAGAATTGTGGCTAATGGTACATAAATAAATTGAGAAGACCTTCCCTATGGAAAAACGAAAGAAGAAGAGTTACCGTGAACGGATGATAGAGAGCTACGTGTCAGACCCGAGATGCGTCCATACTGTAAGCACGAATGTTGCTTGTGTTTGGTATGCAGAATATGGACGAGTTCATTATTATGACGAGAAGCAAGAATATAAAAACCAAAAGAAATTGGGAATACGAAGGAATGAAAAAAGAGGAAGGTCAAAAGAGGGAGGTCAAAAGAGGGAATAGGATAAGGAAAAGGAACTGTCCCTATGGAGTCCATAGGAGGAAGATATGGAGCCTGAAGAATGGGTAGATTATGTCTGTGTGGAATGAGGGATGGTAGATCTTGTACCCGAATTTATAGTGGCAAAGTGCTCATATGAGCTGGAAGCCTGAGAATTTCTAGAGTTTTTCTGTCCAGCTTGTAACGGAACCTTTGTGAATAAGCTTACTAGCCAGCAGACAAATGACCGCTGGCTAGTAAGCTTATTCATCCGTAGGGTGGTTTTGTTCTGTGATTGCGTCAATAACATCACCTATCTTTATCCAGCCATAATCCTCTTCGAGTTGAGATTTATTTACCTCAAATGTCGGCCCACCTTAAGCACCATGCCTCACACCTTAACATCCTACACTGGATCAAACAGTACAAGCGTTACCTGCTTCCGCTCCTACAGCGAGTACTGTCAGTAGAAAAATAAAGGGTTAGACTCGATGCTATGTTCCACGCGAGTATCCCAATTGTCATACTGTCATACTTTATAAAATATGTTTTTTACTTCCCCTAGCAAATTAAACAGCGACAGCAAAGGACGAGAAAATAAAGTCCTAGACTGTCGCTGTTTAATTGGATTTCGGTAAATGCTCCAAAATAAAATTATTACATTTAGTTATTATTGGTAGTTTCTAATATATCCTTTTGCTGTATGAGTCTCTGCATATACTTTAATTTTATACTGCCAACCTAAATTCATATAAAAGTCAAGTGATTCTGAGCCCTCGCCTGCATCTAATAAAATACCACTGTATCCTGGATCATTTATACCCATATTCGTCCATACTCCATTACCTGTATTGTAGTAAATAAATAAACTAGCCTTACCAGCTGATTCAAGTGTAATTTTTCCATACTGGCCAGCTCCATTAATGGGATTTGATAATGTATAGGTAACAGGAGCTACAACAACACTCGTAGATTCTCCTGCTACAAAAGGTGCAATAGAGTCAATCGAAGAAGAGCTTGTGTTAGCACTAGATTCATTCGCAGGAAACGTAGCTTCCCCCGCTACAAAAGGTGCAATAGAGTCAAACGAAGATGGGCTTGCGTTAGTACTAGATTCATTCGCAGCAAACGTTGGAACTGCACTTACTAAAGAAATAGCAGCCGTTAAAAGAAATAAACTAGAGATTTTTTTCATAAGATGTTTTTCCTCCAAATATATATATTTTGTACTTAATTACCATATCAAATACTGATATAGAAGTAAATGGTTAATAAGTAAATTGATACCTTTTTCCTACAGGATATTTATCCAAAAGGAATCATGTCGATTTTTGTCTTGTTTTTCAATCATGATAGTTCAGTTCGCCACATTATGGGATGGCAGATATTCCGGAATTCCATTTATTCCAGAGCAGGCCAAGCTGAACCTGCCGCTCCAGTGGAAGATTAAACATGCGCAAATACTGCACAGATTCCCAAAAGGTCAGTTGAGTAAAGATAGGCATGTTGGGATGAATTTCATCAAAAATGTATTTCTGGAGCACATAGACGGCAAGGACCACAAATAATTGACTATATACCGCATTTTCTGTCGTTCCAAATAGATAAGGCACACTCAGATGCTGTTTAATCCACCGGAAAAAGACTTCAATTTGCCAGCGTGTCTTATAATTCTTAGCGATAACGTGAGGGGCAGCTTTTCTCACATCGGTCACAACCCGCACGATTTCACTCCGGTTATTTTCAAATTCAACGACCCGATGCCGATGTCGCTTTGCGATCGATTCCGCCACGTTCAGAGGTATAGCTGGTCATGAAACAAGGTGCCATGCAACTTAATGCCCTCTGATTTTTTTGTATGGGGCCCAAGGCACTCGGGAGTTTGCCGCTGTGACCGTAGTCGAGTCAATCAGTAGAAGATCTCTGGGAAGATTCAGATGACGCCAGGTTTGACGGTTACATATTTTTCCTTAACAATGTGAGCTTAAGGAACAGTCTTATATATCTCGCTTAAAAGCTTAGCTCATTCTAGTACTTTCCGGTATTTATATGGCCTACCTTGGAGGGGCTTGTTCTAAAGAGACTTCCGTGCTTCATAAAATGGAAGTAAAACAAGCCCGTCCGGAGGGATAAATATGGATCAGAAATCAGATATCAAGAATCGCCGCAAGGAGCGTATTCGTAGTTTATTGGAGGAACTCCCGGAAGTCTCAGCAGTCTCAGGAGTTTCGGAAGTCCCGGAACTTGAAATAGCGGACGCTCCCCCTTTATTTATTATGCCGGATAAGAGTACGAGCTTTAAGGAATGGGGAACAGGATTTAAGAATGCGGATCAATCCTCTGTAGAGCCCGATCCAGAGGTGATGTGGAAAAAGAGTCGTGGAGGCTGGGAGGATAACGGCGGTGGAGGCTCAAATTTTACTGCCGGTTTTATTCGGCGCTTTGTTGCTAGTGTTCTTGTGTTTGGAGCAGTGTGGGGGATTTTTGCGGTACATCAGCCATGGTCCTATAAGATGCAAGCTTTTATTAGTGATGCGTTAAGCAATGACATGGATTTCACGGCTGTGAGAGTCTGGTATGAGGAGAACTTTAACGGAGCTCCAGCGTTCATTCCGATATTTGGGGATAAAGATGAGCCTGCTCAAAAAGTGGCCGCTCATCATCAACTCACTGCCCCGATAGCTGGGAGCATTGTCCAGCCTTTTGCATCTACGCTAAAAGGGGTGGAAATTATGCCTCAAATCGATTCAACCTTAAATGTGACGGTGAAAAGTATAGACATGGGACGTATTCTCTCCATCTCTAAAGAGCTGGAAGGGGGCATTCGAATTGCTGTTCAGCATTCAGGCGGTGTCACTGCAGAATACGGACATTTGAGCGGCACCAAGCTGGAGGTTGATGACTGGGTGCAGAGCGGGGATTCACTCGGTTGGATGATGGAGAAGGACGTATCCTCAGCTTCAACACTATTTTTCGCAGTGATGAAAGACAAGACTTATATTGATCCTACAGAAGTGGTATCGTTTGATTAGGATCTTTGGTATCGAACTGTCACTACATCCACTGTTCGTGATCATTATGTTATTCTCCGTGGTCACGGGACAATTTCTAGAGCTGCTCACCTTATTTACGATTGTCTTCATTCATGAAATGGGACATGTCGTTGCGGCTCTTTTGGCTGGTGTTACAGTTAAGTCGGTTCAGCTTCTACCGTTTGGCGGAGTGGCTGTTATTGAAGATCATGGGCGGCTTACAGCCAGTCGTGAGATCGGAATAGCCCTTGCCGGTCCACTGCAAAATGGAATTATGATCGTAATTGCTTTGGGACTTCAACAAGCCGGTTATGGCAATCAGGAATTTCTGACCTATTTTATTCATGCCAATGCCATTATTGGGCTTTTTAATCTAGTGCCAGTGCTGCCGCTTGACGGAGGTAAAGTGCTTCAGGCCACTATTAGTTTAGTGCTTCCTTATTACTACACTTTGTTATGGACTGGACGGGTGAGTGTAGCCGCAAGTGTCCTTGTGATTATATATGCGCTGCTGCCTCTTGGAGCGGGTGGAGGCCTTAGGCTGAATATGGTCATGATCGGAGCTTTTCTGCTGTATTCGAATTTTACCGACCATCGTAATTTACCGTACCGGTTTGTTGCTTTTTTGATGAATCGGGAGGCTGTTTATGAGTATCATTTGCGAACAGGAAGCGTAGCTCGTCCAATAGTTGCATTATCTGCGAAACCTTTAGATGATATATTGCGTCTATTTAAACGTAATCAATATCATTTTATCTATGTGTTAAACGGTAAAGGAAATGTTGTTGCTGTTGTGCCGGAACAGCGCTTAATATCAACCTACTTCGGAATATAGTGTATTTATGCAGAGAATGTGAAGGAATGAACGAACGAAACCAGAGGTGAAGCCATGAAACAGATGATCGTTCACTGCACGCAGCACATTACCCGAATGGCTCTTCTGGAAAACGGAAGGCTGGTGGAGTACGCGGCTGAACGCGATCAGCAGCAAGGGTTGGTCGGCAGTTATTACAAGGGCCGTGTGATTAACGTACTTCCAGGTATGCAGGCTGCTTTTGTTGATATCGGACAGAAGAAGAATGCTTTTTTATATGTTGATGATGTATTGCATCCTAATTTGGATAAACAGCCTGATGTGAAGCCCTCTATCGAGACGCTTTTGCAGCCGGGACAGGATATTGTTGTTCAAGTGCGGAAAGAGCCGAGCGGCGGAAAAGGCGCGCGTGTAACGACTCATTATACGTTGCCCGGGCGCTGGATGGTGTACATGCCCTTTGCAGAATACGTCGGTGTCTCCAAAAAAATAAGCCGGGATGCAGAGCGCAGTCGTCTCAAAGGAATCGGAGAACGTCTGCGAATGAAAGAAGAAGGGCTTATTATGCGGACGGTTTCTCAGGACGAGCCACATGAAGCTGTGGAGGGTGATCTTTCTTTTTTGCGTGCCCAATGGGAGAATATTACACGTAAGGCACAAACGGTAGAGGCTCCCGCTTTACTACATCGTGATCTTAGTATTGTCCAACGCTTTATAAGAGATGCCTTTAATCCGCAACGGGATCAGTTGATTATTGATTCATCTGCCGCAGCTAGAGAAGCAACAGCCTTTCTGGACGACATGGCTCCTGAAGGGTACAAGCCAGTCTGTCTTTATAATGGAGCGGAGTCTATTTTCGCTGCTTATGGTATTCAGGATCAATTACTCAAGAGCTTCAGCCGCAAAATCACGCTGGAGGGCGGAGCAACAATGATCTGGGATGAGACAGAGGCGTTAACCGTAATTGATGTCAACACCGCTCAATACATTGGCGGAGCATCGCTTGAAGAAACGGTTACTAATACGAATTTGCTCGCAGCTGAGGAGATCGGTCGTTTGATCCGGTTACGCGATACTGGTGGAATCATTATTGTCGATTTTATTGATATGGAACAAGAGCTTCACCGCAAGATGGTCACAGAGCGATTAGAGAAAGTGATCTGCAAGGATCGCACCAAAACACATATTTTGGGGTGGACAAGACTCGGGCTGCTCGAGATGACCAGAAAGAAGGCAAGGCATGATTCAGCCAGCTTTGCGCCTGTGATTTGCCAGTGCTGCGGGGGAACCGGAAAAGTTGGAGAATGGCTGGAATGAGTTGACGATAAGTCATAAGTATGATACTATCTTCAAGTATGTGTTTGATGCAGTTGATCCTGCACATGCTGTAACCGCTCCGATCGGGTACATAAGCGCAGTTCCTACGGGAATTCTGCCACCTAGACTAGGCGAGTCTGAGACATGAGGAGGTGCAAGTAAAATGTATGCAATTATCGAAACTGGTGGTAAACAATACAAAGTCCAAGAGGGCGACGTTTTGTTCATTGAAAAGTTGGAAGCTGAAGACGGCGCAAGTGTAACTTTTGACCGTGTATTGGCTGTTTCTAATGATGGTGGTCTGACTGCAGGAACTCCGCTAGTAAGCGGCGCGTCTGTAACAGCTAAAGTCGAGAAACATGGTAAAGGCGCTAAGGTTGTAGTTTACAAATACAAACCTAAGAAGAACTACCACAAGAAACAAGGTCATCGTCAACCGTACACGAAAGTAACTATCGAGAAGATTCAAGCGTAAGAAGGTGCGTTAATGATTAGCGTGCGGATTACACGATTATCGGATCTAGGAACTATCGTTGGCTTTGAGGTTAAGGGGCATGCGGGTTATGCGAAGCGTGGCGAAGATATCGTATGTGCCGGGGTATCCGCTGTAACAGTTGGAACCGTCAATTCGATTGAGACCTTGACCGGAATCTCCATGGATACATCCATGAAGAACGGATTCTTAAGTGGAACATTAAGTTCTGTTGAAGATTTCGATACTTCCGCGAAGGTACAATTACTGCTTGAATCCATGGTCGTAATGCTGAATGATATCGCAGAATCATACGGGAAGTATATTCAAATACAGCAAGTAAATATTTAAAGAAGGAGGTTGACAACATGTTGAAATTGAATCTTCAATTGTTCGCATCGAAAAAAGGTGTAGGTTCCACAAAAAACGGACGGGATTCCCATTCCAAACGTCTTGGCGTGAAACGTGCTGACGGTCAAGCAGTAACCGGCGGTAACATCTTGGTTCGTCAACGCGGAACAAAAATTCACCCAGGAACTAACGTAGGCATCGGTAAAGATGATACTTTGTTCGCAATGGTGGATGGCGTAGTGAAGTTCGAACGTTGGGGCCGCGATCGCAAAAAAGTGAGCGTGTACCCAGTTGATGTCGCTCCGGTAGCAGCGGCACTGGAAGCGTAAGCTTACGGACCATATGAGCAAGTAGAAGCCTCCGGCATGAGTGCCGGAGGCTTTTTTGTAGAATATTCATAATTATTTGTGTTGCAAAGTTGGAATGGTTAGATAGATGTGAAAATCTCGTTATTATCTCTGGTGAACTACAGTGAACGCGTGTGTTATACTAGGAAATGGTAAATGATACTAACAAAACAAATTATCTAAACGAAGTCATGAATTTTGCGAACTGAGGGACGGGGAGAAAGAATGAAATCCTGGAAAAGTGCAATCTGGGCAGTCATGTTATCCGTAATGCTTCCTTTAGGTCTTTTGTATTGGCATACTTCTCTTCTGACGTGTCTATTACTCGGAGTCTGGGTAGTGGCAATCGTTGCTTTCAGTTTTATCTGGAGCCAGCGTCATTATGAACGGGAGCTGCGTATACAAGAGAACACTCTGCAACAGGCGGCGATTCGGACACTGAATCATCATCGACATGATTGGATGAACGATTTGCAGATTCTATACGGATATATTCAGCTTGGAAAGCCTAATAAATCCGTGGAGTGTGTGGAAAGAATAAAGGAACGCATAGCACTTGATAGTCGTATCGCTAAGTTGGGCATTCCTTCATTGGTTTTCTATATCCAATCCTTCCGAACTAACAGGTCTAGTCTGGAATTGGAAGTTCAGGTGGAGGAAGGGTTGCAGCTAGAGGACAAGCTAAATCCAGAAGCAGGAGATGAGCTGACTTCAGTGATTATGCAGACCATACGGGCTTATCAGTACAACGGGCTGGCTCCTCAGGGGGAGACGCGCAAGCTGCGCCTTGGCTTTTTTCAGGATGGAGGAGACATTCTTATCTCCTTCGAAGGCGAGGGGGAGCATGGCAATCCCGAGCTGCTCAAAGGGCAAATTTATAATATAGTACAAGGGAAAATCATGAAAGCAGAGCAGTTTAAGCCTAGCAGGGCTTATGTAGAGCTGCGATTACCGCTTGAAATGTGAGGAAGGTGAACATTTATGTTCGTAGATAAAGCTAAGATTTATGTTAAAGGCGGTGACGGCGGGGATGGTCTCGTTGCGTTTCGCCGGGAGAAATATGTACCGGAGGGTGGTCCTGCCGGTGGTGACGGAGGCCGTGGAGGCGACGTTATTTTCCGTGTAGATGAGGGACTGCGCACGTTGATGGACTTCCGTTATCAGCGCCACTTCAAAGCTGACAAAGGGATTAAAGGACGGAACAAAAGCCAACATGGAGCGAATGCGGATCATATGATCGTTCGTATTCCGCCAGGAACCATTCTGATTGACGATGATACGCAAGAGATCATTGCCGATATGACGCGTCATGGACAACAGGTTGTAGTTGCACGTGGAGGCCGTGGAGGCCGGGGTAACACCCGTTTTGCCACAGCTAATAATACTGCACCAGAGCTTGCGGAGAACGGTGAAGAAGGCCAAGAGCGTTATGTTGTTATGGAACTTAAGGTAATGGCTGATGTAGGGCTTGTAGGCTTCCCGAGTGTGGGTAAATCTACGTTGCTGTCGGTTGTGTCCGCTGCTCAGCCCAAAATCGGAGCTTACCATTTCACAACAATTACACCGAATTTAGGGGTAGTGGATGTTGGGGATGGCCGAAGCTTTGTGATGGCGGATCTGCCTGGATTAATCGAGGGAGCTAGTGAAGGCATAGGTCTGGGTCACGAATTCCTGCGTCACGTTGAACGTACGCGTATCATCATTCATGTAGTTGATATGTCTGGCTCTGAGGGCCGTGATCCCTTCGAGGATTGGGTTCTAATTAATGATGAGCTGAAGCAGTACAATGCTAGTCTAATCGATCGTCCGCAGATTGTGGCGGCGAATAAGATGGATATGCCTGAATCAGAAGAGAATCTTATTTCTTTCCGCGAACGCGTAGCTGAGGTGCGGCCGGATTTAGAAATCATGCCAATTTCATCCCTTACCCGTCAGGGTGTTCAGGAGCTCCTATATCGTGCAACGGATATTCTCGACAGCATTCCGGTTGCGCCGGTGGTTGAGGAAGTTGCTGAAACTACTGAACGTAAGGTGTATAAGCTGGAAGCAGAAGAGGATAATTCGTTTACTATTACACGTGATAACGAGGCGTTTGTGGTCACAAGCCCACGTATCGAACGTATGCTGAAGCGCATGCAGCTTAGCACACATGATGCGATTCTCAAGCTGGCACGGACTTTGCGTCATATGGGTGTAGATGCCGAGCTTCGTAAACGTGGTGCTGTAGAAGGAACGATTGTCCGTATCGCTGATTTCGAATTCGAATTCGTTGAGAACAGCAGCTACTATTAATATTTAGCTGACTATGAAGCGCCAACTATGGTTTTCCTGTAAAGGGATAGCATAGTTGGCGCTTTTTTTGTGAGGAGATCAGTAATTTTTTTCAATAAAAGAACCCAAAACACGATATATATCGTATACAATAAATATCGAAATACACTAATTCCCATTTGGGAGCGTACACGTTATTTATATATAAGATAATGAAAGAAGGAATAGCAGATGGCAATTATAGAAGTGGTGAAGTATGACGGTCCTCCAGGTATATTTGCATGGAAATATCCTAACCAGGAGCTGGGGACATGGACACAACTAATCGTTAATGAATCCCAGGAAGCGATTCTATTCAAGGGCGGACAAGCGCTTGATTCTTTTACAGCTGGGCGGCACACGCTAAGCACCGCTAATATACCTATTTTATCCAATATCGTTAATCTTCCTTTTGGTGGAAAATCACCATTTACGGCTGAAGTATGGTATGTGAATAAGACGAATTCGATGAATGTCAAATGGGGAACAAGCTCACCTTTACAGCTTCAGGATCCCAAATACAAAATTATGATTTCTGTTCGTTCTTTTGGGCAGTTTGGTGTAAAAATCGATGATCCGCGAAAATTCTTGCTGAAGCTCGTAGGGACGCTCCCGCAGTTTGATCATGAAACGCTTATCAGTTATTTCCGCGGACTGCTGATGTCGAATATAAATGAACTTATTTCTTCTTACCTTGTGCACAAGCAAATCAGCATACTGGAGATTAATGCTTATGTTGCAGAGATCTCCAAACATATTCAGGGCCGACTAGCCTCGGCTTTCTTGGATAATGGCATTGAGCTGAATAATTTCTATATTGATTCGATCAATATTCCAGAGGATGATCCGGCAACGATTCGTTTGAAGGAAGCTTTGGCTAAAAAAGCGGAAATGGATATCATGGGCTTCACCTATCAGCAGGAGCGTGGTTTTGACACGATGGAAGAAGCGGCAGGTAATCCCGGCAATCTTGGAGTGGGCATGATGAACACCGGGATGGGGCTTGGACTTGGAATGGGATTTGCTGGACCCGCTATGGATATGGTGAACCGTATGACTAGAGGGATGAACTTGGATTCAGGGACTACAGTTATACGTCAAGAGCAGCGTTCCTGCTCTAAGTGTGGAGTTATGAATCCAGTAGAGGGACGGTTCTGCAGCGGTTGTGGGCAGGCGCTTGGAGGCAACCCGCAAGGTTCTCCCTCTGCGAACAAGATCAAATGTTTTGAATGCGGGCATGAACTAAATGCGGGAGCTAAGTTCTGTCCAGGTTGCGGGAATCCTTATCGTGCTTGCCCATCCTGTAAAGCAGATAATCCTGAGGGAGCGGCTTCTTGTGTCTCCTGTGGAAAAGAAATGCCTAAAGCTTGCGGTAAATGTGGGACTATGGTAGCGCCAGGGGTGAAATTCTGTCCTCATTGTGGAGACAGCATGGTGATTAAGTGCAGCGGCTGTGGACATGAGCTGAAAGCTGGACAAAAATTCTGTGCAGAGTGCGGAACAAAAGCAGGCTAAGGAGGACCTAATGAACAAAAGCAGGAGATATATATACATTATTACCATCATTTATGCGGTAGCTATAGTACTGACAGTGTTCTCGTTTATTGGATTAGGTTTCTCTGACTCACTGTTTCGGTTCATAATTTCTTTATCCGCGGTTCTGCTAGCAGAAAGTGTAATCTATGGCTATTGTATTTTTTGGCTCCGAACGGCAAGTAGCATTCAGCAGACTCCGCCTGTTCTTATCAGCGGCGCAATCATTACGGGAATCTATGCAACCATCGTATTTGTATCGGCCTTACTCTTCGATTGGCTGCTGGAGTTACCCGCCTTGTGGTACGCAGCCGAACAATTGCTGATTCTTGTGTTAGGAGCGATCACTTTGGCCGCGATAGGGCTTTACGGGTGGAATGCTGGGGCAGGGGAACAGCAAGCCAAAAGGTCTTTACAAAAGTTTCGGCGGTATCAGAACGAATTAACTGAAATGAGTGAGCTGGCTAGTAGCTGGAAGAATTCCGAATCCGAGCAGCTAGTGAACGTGTTAGATATGTTGGAGGAAAAATTTAAGTACAGTGATCCGATATCAGAACCGTCTTTATATGCTACAGAGGATATTCTGCAGCAGCAGATTTCTCTGTTACATGATCACGTGAAGCTACTGCTGGCGACCCAAGAGCCACATGAGGGCTGGCAGGTAGAAGTAAATGAGATGTCAGAGAGTATAAAGTCTACACTTCAGCGGCGTAACCGTGAATTAGCGGCACTTAAATAGGAGGAGTTTACTACATGAACAGTTTGAACCTACAAGAGCCGTCACCGCTCCCGGGAGGAAATGCAGCCGTTCCCCGGCTTAAATACGAACGTACCGGGTTTGATTATGTTATTCTCGCGGCTGCTTATCTGCTGATGCCAGTTGGACTTGTGCTTGCCTTGTTACGTTTGATGACAACGCATTACAAAAATTACCGCAGACCGACTAACCTCAATCTGCTGATGCATGTATTTATTGGTGGGTTTGTTGAACTTTCTATTGCCATGTTTTCTAGTGCGCTCAATGGGGAATTTGGAACTTCTGAATTAGTATCAACGCTTATTTTAATTGCAATCATGTTTTTGACTCCAGCTTTTATACTGGCCAGTGTGACAGCGAAAGCTAAATATACCCTTTCTAAGCTTAACACTTCTTATATAGAGCTGATTCAAAATAAGAATATCCGGCATATTGGCAGTATATCTGAACGAATAGGCCAAAGTGAAAGTGATGTACGGAGAGATGTCCAGTATCTGAAGGATAAAGGACTGCTTGATATTGATGTCGCATTATCCGAAGGGCGCCAGACGCCAGAACCATCAGCAGCTAATCAAGGTTACCCTGAAAGTACTTCGGGCTTTGGAGGAACGGGGAGAACCCAAGCATCGGGGCAGCAAATACCTGCGCAGCCTCAGTCTCCGCCGCAACTGCCTAAGTCTATCCGTTGTCCGGGGTGCGGAGCCCAGAATACTGTGCTCCCAAGCCAATCTAAAAGCTGTGATTACTGTGGAACGAAGATCCCGTACAATTAATGCCGTCAACCAACAGATTAGCTGCATCGCATATAGGATTACATAAATAAGGGGATTAAAGACAAAATGAGTGGATTGGATATACGCAGACAGCCGCCGACATCGGGAAAACCTGTGTACAAGCATGAATATGAGCGGACGGCGTTTGATTATACGACTATTGTGTTTGCGTATGTATTTGCTCCGGTTGGCTTTATACTGGCTGCCATTCGGTTATTATCTACACATTCCAAGAGACAGCGCAAAGCAAGCAATATTAACCTGTTTTATCATGCGTGTATGGGTGCCTTTGTAGAATTGGCGATCTATTTCATTATTAGCAAGCTACTCGGTCAAATTGATTATGTCGCACTCTTGATCAGGCTGTTGATTATCTACGCATTGTTTAGGATTCCCGCCATCAAATTATCCGTTAGGGCCGTAGGATGGAGAGAGGGATTCACCTATCTTTGCAATGACTATATCGCATTGGTTCTTGTGGACGGCATAAGGCATATCGGCAGCCTATCCGATATTCGTGGATTCAGTGAAGAGAATGTCCGCGAGGTTTTGGAATATTTAAAAGATCAGGGAGTACTTTCTCCAGATATTGTTTATTATGAAGGACGTGTAGACAATCCATTTGTGAAATTGCCGCCGAAGCTTATTTATTCCAAACGGGCACAAGCACTGGTGCGTGCGCCTGAGAATAACCTTCGCTACCGTAACAAGCGAGACCGGACAGTGTTTGATCGAATCATCATGGCGATTGCCTATTTGTTTGCTCCGCTTGGGTTTGTACTTGCGATGCTTCGTTTTGTAAGCACTCATTATAAGAATGAGCGGAAATCATTTAACTACAAATTGCTCTATCATGTATGTATGGGAGCTTTTATGGAACTTGCTGTCCTCTTCGCCGTGGGGACCTACAAAGGGGATTTTAAGTGGTACACTTTATTGATCATTCTGGTGGTCCTCTACGTGATCTTTATAATTCCGGCGGAAAGCTTTGCAGGGAGGGCTACCTTCGCAACAGAAAACTTTGATTTTCTGTGCAAGAAGTATCTCATGCTGATCGTAGTGGATGATGTTAGGCATATTGGTAATTTAGCTGATATCACGAAACAAAGTGAAGATGATGTACGTAGAGACCTACGGTATTTGGTGAGATGGGGGTTACTTGCTTCTGATCTTGTCTATTATGAAGGACGTGTTAAGCTCTTAGATAAACAACCGCCCAATCTTGTACATCCTGACCGGGCACAGCCCTCCGCGGCATCAGAGAACCAGCCATCATCTGGGCGGCAGTCATTGCCGGAGAATAGGCCTAAGCCACCTGTCCAACTGCCGAAATCCATCGTTTGTCCGAGTTGCGGTGCTAAGAGTAGAGTACTTCCAGGGCAGGATAAAATCTGTGACTATTGCGGGACGACGATTCCATACAGTTAGTGTACATACGATTGCCTTCTGCCCCCGGGAATC
The DNA here is from genome assembly GCF_037992965.1 of Paenibacillus sp. FSL E2-0190. NCBI lineage: Bacteria > Bacillati > Bacillota > Bacilli > Caryophanales > Paenibacillaceae > Paenibacillus > Paenibacillus sp. FSL E2-0190. Next base: position 5,584,257 of record NZ_CP150306.1, on the reverse strand, counting down.
CGGGGGTTTTACTACACCTAACTACCCGGCCTTGGAGCATCCAGATAAAGTTATTGCATTTTACAAGCCTTTTCCGATATAATGTCCACTAAGAAAACACAAAAGTCTTTGAGGTGAGGACGTTCGTGAGAGAACGCTATTATTTGGTCCGGGAGGACATATTGCCTGATGCTGTACTTAAGACTATGCAGGTTAAACAATTGCTTGAGGCCGGGGATGCGAAGACCGTAAATGAAGGTGTAGAGCAGGTGGGATTAAGCCGAAGCGCTTTTTATAAATACAAGGATGGAATTCACTTGATCCATCAGCTCGAACGAGAGCGGATCGTTACGATTTCCATGGATTTGGAGCACGAATCTGGAATGCTTTCCAAGGTACTAGGCTCTGTAGCGGGACATGGGGCTAATGTGTTGACGATTCACCAGAGTATTCCGCTGCAAGGGCGGGCAAATGTGGTGATCTCCGTAGAAATTTCACACTTAAATGAGGAACTCGGAGAGATGCTGGATAGTCTGAAAGAGATTCCAGGAGTGAAGCGTGCTTTAATCGTTGGACAGGGATAGGAACTATATTCGTAAACTTTTAGGAGGAGACAGATGAAGCCGGTTAAAGTGGGGTTGCTGGGCCTGGGAACAGTAGGCACAGGTGTAGTTCGTATCGTGGAAGGGAATCAAGAGGATTTAAGCAGCCAGGTAGGCTCTTCAATTGTCATTGAACGTATAGCTGTGAATAATTCTAATAAACCACGCGAAATCGAGGTTGATCCTGCTAAAATAACGACAGATCCATGGGATGTGATTCGTGATCCTGAAATTGATGTCATCGTTGAAGTTATGGGGGGAATCGCGGGAACCAAAGAATATATTCTTGAAGCTTTGGAACGCGGTAAACATGTCGTAACTGCGAACAAGGATTTGATGGCGCTGCACGGCTCGGAGATTCTTGCTAAGGCGCAGGAGAAGCAATGTGATGTCTTTTATGAGGCTAGCGTAGCAGGAGGCATTCCGATTATCCGCACACTTATCGAGGGCTTTTCCTCAGATAAGATTATGAAGATTATAGGTATCGTGAATGGAACGACTAATTACATACTAACCAAAATGAGCCAAGAAGGCGCATCCTATAATGATGTGTTAAAAGAAGCGCAGGATCTGGGATACGCAGAGTCTGATCCAACCTCGGATGTGGAAGGCCTGGACGCGGCCCGCAAAATGGCGATTCTCGGAACCTTAGGTTTCCGTACTAACGTGGAGCTGCATGATGTAAGTGTGAGTGGGATTTCTCAGGTGAGTAAGGCGGATATCGCCTTTGCGAAACGTCTCGGATATGAAATTAAGCTATTAGGCATCGCTGAACGTCAGGATGAAGAATTCAGCATCAGTGTTCAGCCAACCTTGATTCGGGCTAGTCATCCCTTGGCTTCCGTCAATGGCGTGTTCAACGCAGTTTACGTATACGGGGAGGCAGTGGGAGAGACCATGTTCTACGGTGCGGGTGCGGGCGCAATGCCAACTGCAACCTCAGTGGTAGCTGATTTGGTAGCTGTCATTAAGAACCTTAAACTAGGTGTGAATGGATTGAAGCAAAAAGTACCTTACAAGCAGAAAAAGCTTAAGAGTGATGAAGCTATTTTTTATAAAAACTTTTTGCTTCTGCATGTTGATGATAAAGCAGGGGTATTGGCTAAGATTACTCAAGTGTTTGCCGAATATGATGTAAGTTTGGATTCAGTAGTTCAGCAAGCCAATCCCAATAATCCTGATGCGGAGATCATTATTGTCACTCATAACGCTAGTAAAGCAAGCATGAACAAAGTGCTGCGCCATTTCGAGGAGCTGAAAGTCATCCGCCGGATCAAGAGCCATTATCGTGTGGAAGGTTAACCAAGCCACTGAACTAATACTTTCATATTTCAAAACATAGTAAGGAGATTGTACCTGTTATGAGTATTTACGGAAGAGCTAGGGTTAAAGTGCCTGCTAGTACTGCCAATCTTGGTCCGGGCTTCGATACTCTGGGTATGGCTTTGCCGCTATATGCCTGGATTGAGATGGAGGAAGCAGAGGAGACTGTTTTTCATCTATATGGTGATGAGATGAATGGAGTGGCTCAGGATAAGAGCAATTTACTCTATAAGGTCGCTCAAATGGTATTTGCAGAGGCAGGCGTTACGGTGCCTGAATTATCGATATCCATGTACTCGGAAATTCCGCTTACGCGTGGACTCGGCAGCAGTGCCTCAGCTATTATTGGCGGAATGGCCGCAGCGAACACAATGATTGGCTCTCCGCTGGATAATGCTAAGCTGTTTGATATGGCTACCCAGCTTGAGAAACATCCCGATAATGTGGGTGCCTCCTTGTTTGGCGGCATTATTACTGCGGTGTGGGATGGTGAACATGCGGATTATGTTCGGCTAGAACCACCACAAAATCTTGAGGTGCTGGTGGTTATTCCTGAATTCGAACTGGAAACCACAAAAGCGCGGGGATTGCTTCCAACAGAAATCTCAGTTAGTGATGCTGTGTACAACATCAGCAGAACCTCTCTATTGACGGCTTCGCTGGCATCAGGCCGGCTTGACCTGCTTAGCAGAGCGATGCAGGATCGCCTGCATCAGCCGTATCGTGCACCGCTTATACCGGGCATGGAGAAGCTGCTCGCAGAAGCTCCTGAACACGGTGCTTTAGGGATCGCACTTAGCGGTGCTGGACCGACTCTGCTATGTTTAGTGGATCGCCAAGAGACCCGTAAGAGTGAGCTTGAGGCCTTCTTGAAGAATACGATGCAGGAACATGGCATTTCCGCTCGGACCTGCTGGTTAACACCTTGTGCTTCTGGAGTTACTACAGAGCTGCTTGAAATAAACGAGATGCAAAACGTATCATTTTTGGATATGATAAAAGGAGTACGGTCATGAAATCAATAGCGGTATTGCCGCAGGGCTCGGTATCCCACGAAGCGCTGCTGCATTTGTTTAACGGTGAACCTGTAAAGCTTGTGCATCACAAGTTAATTTCCGATGTATTTCTCTCTACGGCGAATGGTACCACCGATTACAGCGTGATTCCGATTGAAAATACCATTGAAGGCTCAGTTAGTCTTCACATCGATTGGCTCATCAATGAAGTGGATCTGCCAATGCAGACGGAATGGATTTTTCCATCGATACAGAATCTTATCGGTAACCCAAGGGAATTCACAGATACAGACGGCAACAAGGATTTCACCAAGATGGTAAAAATCCTTTCGCATCCCGTAGCAATGGCACAATGTATGCAATTTGTTCGTAAGCATGCCCCTTGGGCTGAACTGGAGTCGGTTGGAAGTACCTCTGAAGCTGTAGAAATCGTCAAAAACAATCCCGGCAAGGGCTGGGCTGCTATCGGTACCGCTCTTGGCGCCGCTACTCATGGGCTGGAGATTGTAGATCGGCAAATTACAGATCACAACAACAATTACACACGGTTTGTCCTGGTGGGTCCACAGAAGATAGATCTTCCGCGGAGCAGCACAGGAGTAAAGACGAGTGTTCTAGTAACGCTGCCAGAGGATTTTCCAGGTGCCTTGCATCAGGTGCTTGCTGCTTTTTCCTGGCGGAAACTGAATTTATCGCGTATTGAATCACGACCAACGAAGAAGAAGCTGGGTACTTATTATTTTTATATTGATGTGCTGGAACCGATAGAATCTGTTCTGCTGCCAGGGGCTATTGAAGAAATTAGTGCTTTAGGCTGTCAGGTAAGGATTCTGGGCTCGTATCCCACATACACCTATGAGGAAGAGAAAGCGGAGGTGCAGTAAATTCATGGCTGAGCAATGGATCTATTTGGATGGACAACACGTAACGAAGGAAAATGCAAAGGTATCCGTTTTTGATCACGGTTTTTTGTATGGAGACGGTATTTTTGAAGGTATCCGTATCTATAACGGCAATATTTTTAAATGTAAAGAGCATTTGGACAGACTGTATGATTCGGCAAAATCGATCATGCTGGACATTCCGCTAACGTATGATGAGATGCTGGAAGCTATGGCTGAAACGATACGTCTTAACGACATGCGTAACGGCTATATTCGACTGATCGTGTCCCGGGGACCAGGGAACTTAGGGCTTGATCCACGCCGTTGTCCAAAAGCTAGTGTAATTATTATCGTTGAGCAACTGGCTATTTACCCAGAACAAGCGTATTTGAACGGACTTCGTGCAGTTTCTGTGTCCCAACGCCGTAATATTCCGGATGCGCTCAATCCAAAGATCAAATCGCTTAATTACCTAAACAATATCCTAGTAAAAATCCAATCCAACTTGGCAGAAGCCGACGAAGCCATCATGATGAACGCTCAAGGTTATGTTACTGAGGGATCGGGCGATAACATTTTCATCATCAAAAATGGTGTAGTTTTCACTCCTCCATGTTACTTGGGAGCCCTTGAAGGAATTACCCGTCTGGCGATCATTGAGCTCTGTGAGAAATTAGGTATTAAACTGAAAGAAGAACCGTTCACAATGCATGATGTTTATATAGCGGACGAGGTGTTCTTCACTGGCACAGCTGCTGAGGTTATTGCAGCACGTGAAATTGACGGCCGGATCATTGGTGAAGGACAAGCGGGTCCAATCACTTTGAAGCTGCTCGAAGAGTTCCGTAATGTGGTTGATAAAGATGGCTATAAGGTTTGGGAATAAAGACTAATCATACAATGTAAATAGCATTGAATACGCATCAGAAGTCCTTTTATGCATACATGCAGAAGAAAACGGGAGTCTCCGGTTAATCTTTTCATGGATCATGAAAGGATTTTTTTTATTTCGGGGATGTCATTCGCCCATGGGCTGCATAAGATGTAGTAACGAAGGAGGCGGCTGTACCGCATATAACTTTGTAAGAGAGCAATGTTCCATGAAAAGGGTGTTTGCTTTCGAAGTCAGTTTTGCTGTGTAGCTGTAAAGAAAGCAATACTCCACAAAACTTTTAGGAGGTTAATGCTACGTGAAAATACACATTGTCAAACAAGGCGATAGTTTGTATGCATTATCGCAAAAGTACGGAGTGCCGTTACAAAAAATTATTGAAGCAAACCCGCAGATCAGTAATCCGAATGTGTTAGCGGTTGGAGACAAAGTAAAAATACCTACGGCCCCTGTATCCGTACCGGAGAACAGTGAAGTTTACTACAAGCACACCGTTAAACAAGGAGATACCTTGTGGAAATTATCTAAAGCCTGGGGAATTCCTTTGAAGGATATGGTTGAGGCCAATCCCCAACTAAAGAATCCAAATGTACTTATGTTAGGGGAAGTAGTTAATATTCCTAAAAAAGTATCCAATACCTCACCGACACAGCCTGGGTATACACCGTCTAACGCGTCAGAGAAAACGCAGGTGGGTGGCAAGGAATATACAGGTCCTAAAGAACAGCCTGCTGCTGAAGTAGTGCCTGCACCTAAATCAGAAACTAAACCAGAAGTAAAACCAGAGACCAAGCCAGAAGCTAAACCTGCACCTAAACCAGTGACAAATATCTCACCTGAATCCAATTCTGCACCACACCCATCGCTAAACATCGCCCCTATTAATACACAAAACATTGCACCCAATCCTGCGCCTAATATGCAAATGGAAGTTGCTCCTGTGCAAGAAATTGAAATGCAGAGTTTATTTGTTCAGATTACGGTTCCAAATCAAGAGCCGGTTGCTCAACAAGAAGCACCTAAAGCTGAGAAAAAAGCAGACAATGATTGCTCATGGGACAATTCCAACGGATACCCGGGACTGGGAGGAAATCCTTATCTCTATGATTCATATCAAAATAGCCCTAATATGAACATGAACTGGGCACCAAGTTATGTTCAGCCAATGGCTTATGCACCAGAATGTATTTCACCATGTTATTTTTCGGGCAATATGTATTCTAATATGAGTCCAGAACAATGGAATCCAAATGCCGCGCCAAACATAAGCCCAGAACAATGGAATCCAAATGCCGCGCCAAACATAAGCCCAGAACAATGGAATCCAAATGCCGCACCAAACATAAGCCCAGAGCAATGGAATCCCAATGCAGCGCCTAACGTGAGCCCAGAACAATGGAATCCCAATGCCGCGCTAAACATAAGCCCAGAGCAATGGAATCCCAATGCTGCCCCTAATATGAGTCCAGGACAGTGGAATCCGATGGAGGCTAATGTTGCTGGCATGAATGTTGGCGGGGATTTCTCCCCGTATGCTGTTCCTCAATATGGAGGACAGACGCCGAACCTTCCTTGGCCAACTTGTGGGTGCGGAGGCGTGCATATTCAACCAGTGCAAACTTATTCATATGACATGCCTGTATATAACACCTATCCTGAATATGGGAATCCAAACGCTTTTTCCGCATATGGAGCAGGAATGCCTAATCAGGGAATGGTACCTACTTCTACGCTTGGAGCATTTGGTGGACCGGATAACTCTAATATTCCATCCAATCCGCAGTATCCAGGGATAGGTAATTATTCGCAGCATAATCGGGTGCCGGAAATTCAAGAACCTGAAGCGTTCGTGCAGGAATCTCCCGAAACGGCTAGAACAGAGACTGATGCGTCAACTTCTAACGCTTCTCTCAAGAATAAGGGGAGTGTAGCAAAGGAAACAGCAACAGGCAAAAAAGCAAAGACTTCAGGTCAACCTAGCAGCAAGAAAAGCAAAGCTGCTACGAAATCTCAAGGTTCAGCAGCGAGTACTAAAAAACGTAGAAATCCTTGGATTTCAAACTAATAAATTTATATATTAAGCCGTTGTTTGACTTACGTGTAGATTCTGTATCCTAAGAATCTACACGTTTTTTTATAGGTAAATAGGGATAAAAGATGTTAAATAAAGTGGGGCAAAAGCACTTATTTATAAAATATAAATTTTTAAGTGTTGTTTTTATGTAGGGATATATGGTACATTATAAATCCAGTCGCAAAGAGGAACTATAAAGCTTTCGGTTGGTGAATGATAATCTGAATTAGATTGCAAAGAACTTTAAAAAAAAGAGTTGCAATAAATCAGAAAGCATGATATATTATAAGAGTTGCTGCTGAGACATTAAACGGCGCCAACGAGAACTTGATCTTTGAAAACTGAACAACGAGTGAGTAGGAAATCACGTAAGTGAAATCCAAAATTAGAGAATTAATTTTCTCGTCAGATGTTTCAAAATGAGCATATCGCTCTTTTCAATACTAATTGGAGAGTTTGATCCTGGCTCAGGACGAACGCTGGCGGCGTGCCTAATACATGCAAGTCGAGCGGAGTTGTTTTGAAAGCTTGCTTTCAAAGTGACTTAGCGGCGGACGGGTGAGTAACACGTAGGCAACCTGCCCTTCAGACTGGGATAACTACCGGAAACGGTAGCTAATACCGGATAATTTCTTTTTTCTCCTGAGAGAAGAATGAAAGACGGAGCAATCTGTCACTGAGGGATGGGCCTGCGGCGCATTAGCTAGTTGGTGGGGTAACGGCCCACCAAGGCGACGATGCGTAGCCGACCTGAGAGGGTGAACGGCCACACTGGGACTGAGACACGGCCCAGACTCCTACGGGAGGCAGCAGTAGGGAATCTTCCGCAATGGGCGAAAGCCTGACGGAGCAACGCCGCGTGAGTGATGAAGGTTTTCGGATCGTAAAGCTCTGTTGCCAGGGAAGAACGTCCGGTAGAGTAACTGCTACCGGAGTGACGGTACCTGAGAAGAAAGCCCCGGCTAACTACGTGCCAGCAGCCGCGGTAATACGTAGGGGGCAAGCGTTGTCCGGAATTATTGGGCGTAAAGCGCGCGCAGGCGGCTATTTAAGTCTGGTGTTTAAACCTTGGGCTCAACCTGAGGTCGCACTGGAAACTGGGTGGCTTGAGTACAGAAGAGGAAAGTGGAATTCCACGTGTAGCGGTGAAATGCGTAGATATGTGGAGGAACACCAGTGGCGAAGGCGACTTTCTGGGCTGTAACTGACGCTGAGGCGCGAAAGCGTGGGGAGCAAACAGGATTAGATACCCTGGTAGTCCACGCCGTAAACGATGAGTGCTAGGTGTTAGGGGTTTCGATACCCTTGGTGCCGAAGTTAACACAGTAAGCACTCCGCCTGGGGAGTACGGTCGCAAGACTGAAACTCAAAGGAATTGACGGGGACCCGCACAAGCAGTGGAGTATGTGGTTTAATTCGAAGCAACGCGAAGAACCTTACCAGGTCTTGACATCCCTCTGAATCTGCTAGAGATAGCAGCGGCCTTCGGGACAGAGGAGACAGGTGGTGCATGGTTGTCGTCAGCTCGTGTCGTGAGATGTTGGGTTAAGTCCCGCAACGAGCGCAACCCTTAACTTTAGTTGCCAGCAGGTAATGCTGGGCACTCTAGAGTGACTGCCGGTGACAAACCGGAGGAAGGTGGGGATGACGTCAAATCATCATGCCCCTTATGACCTGGGCTACACACGTACTACAATGGCCGGTACAACGGGAAGCGAAGCCGCGAGGTGGAGCCAATCCCATCAAAGCCGGTCTCAGTTCGGATTGCAGGCTGCAACTCGCCTGCATGAAGTCGGAATTGCTAGTAATCGCGGATCAGCATGCCGCGGTGAATACGTTCCCGGGTCTTGTACACACCGCCCGTCACACCACGAGAGTTTACAACACCCGAAGTCGGTGGGGTAACCCGCAAGGGAGCCAGCCGCCGAAGGTGGGGTAGATGATTGGGGTGAAGTCGTAACAAGGTAGCCGTATCGGAAGGTGCGGCTGGATCACCTCCTTTCTATGGAGAATCGTTCTCTGCAATGAGAACATTCAAATCGGAAGCTCAGCTTCCAAAACTCAGGTTTAGGCCTGTTACTCACTCGTTGCTCAGTTTTGAGAGTTTAAGCTCTCAAGTAAGACTTGATCCTTGAAAACTGGATACCGAAACGAATTTGCGTTTTAGAACATCTTTTAGCAACTTGTGTAAACAAGTAAATGTTATTAGTGAGATGATTCCAAAGAGAATGTCATCGTATGATATTTTCCTGCGGAAAAATCAAGGTTAAGCTAATAAGAGCACACGGAGGATGCCTAGGCGCCAGGAGCCGACGAAGGACGTGGCGAACAACGAAACTGCCTCGGGGAGCTGTAAGCAAGCTTTGATCCGGGGGTGTCCGAATGGGGAAACCCAGCTGTGGTAATTCGCAGTTACTCATTTCTGAATACATAGGAAATGTAGAGGCAGACCAGGGGAACTGAAACATCTAAGTACCCTGAGGAAGAGAAAACAATAGTGATTCCGTCAGTAGCGGCGAGCGAACGCGGAACAGCCTAAACCTAAGAGCTTGCTCTTAGGGGTTGTGGGACGTCTCACATGGAGTTACAAAGGAATATGGTAGGTGAAGAGGTCTGGAAAGGCCCGCGATAGAGGTAAAAGCCCTGTAACCTAAACTGTGTTCTCTCCGAGACGGATCCCGAGTAGTGCGGGGCACGTGAAACCCCGTATGAATCCAGCAGGACCATCTGCTAAGGCTAAATACTACCTGGCGACCGATAGTGAAACAGTACCGTGAGGGAAAGGTGAAAAGCACCCCGGAAGGGGAGTGAAATAGAACCTGAAACCGTGTGCTTACAAAAAGTCAGAGCCCTATTAATGGGTGATGGCGTGCCTTTTGTAGAATGAACCGGCGAGTTACGTTTAACATGCAAGGTTAAGCCGAGAAGGTGGAGCCGCAGCGAAAGCGAGTCTGAATAGGGCGACTTAGTATGTGGACGTAGACCCGAAACCGTGTGATCTACCCCTGTCCAGGGTGAAGGTGCGGTAACACGCACTGGAGGCCCGAACCCACGTACGTTGAAAAGTGCGGGGATGAGGTGGGGGTAGCGGAGAAATTCCAATCGAACTCGGAGATAGCTGGTTCTCCCCGAAATAGCTTTAGGGCTAGCCTCGGTATAAGAGTAGTGGAGGTAGAGCACTGATTGGGTGCGGGGTCCGCAAGGATTACCAAGCTCAGTCAAACTCCGAATGCCATATACTTATTGCCGGGAGTCAGACAGTGAGTGCTAAGATCCATTGTCAAAAGGGAAACAGCCCAGACCATCAGCTAAGGTCCCCAAGTGTGTGTTAAGTGGGAAAGGATGTGGAGTTGCACAGACAACCAGGATGTTGGCTTAGAAGCAGCCACCATTGAAAGAGTGCGTAATAGCTCACTGGTCGAGTGACTCTGCGCCGAAAATGTAACGGGGCTAAACACACCACCGAAGCTATGGCTAGATACTATGTATCTGGGGTAGGGGAGCGTTGTGTAGGGGTTGAAGGTGTACTGAAAAGAGCGCTGGACACTACACAAGTGAGAATGCCGGTATGAGTAACGAAAAGATCAGTGAGAATCTGATCCGCCGAAAGCCCAAGGTTTCCTGAGGAAGGCTCGTCCGCTCAGGGTAAGTCGGGACCTAAGGCGAGGCCGAAAGGCGTAGTCGAAGGACAACAGTTTGAAATTACTGTACCACCGTAATCCGCTATGAGCGATGGGGTGACGCAGGAGGGTAGTGACGCGGACTGATGGATGTCCGTCTAAGCAGTGAGGCTGATGTGTAGGCAAATCCGCACATCGATAAGGCTGGGCTGTGATGGGGAGCGAAAATTGTAGTAGCGAAGGTCATGATCTCACACTGCCAAGAAAAGCCTCTAGCCAGGAGAAGGTGCCCGTACCGCAAACCGACACAGGTAGGCGAGAAGAGAATTCTAAGGCGCGCGGAAGAACTCTCGTTAAGGAACTCGGCAAAATGACCCCGTAACTTCGGGAGAAGGGGTGCCCCGGTAGTGTGAATAGCACGAGGGGGCCGCAGTGAAAAGGCCCAAGCGACTGTTTAGCAAAAACACAGGTCTGTGCGAAGCCGCAAGGCGAAGTATACGGGCTGACGCCTGCCCGGTGCTGGAAGGTTAAGGGGAGTGGTTAGGGGTAACCCGAAGCTATGAACCGAAGCCCCAGTAAACGGCGGCCGTAACTATAACGGTCCTAAGGTAGCGAAATTCCTTGTCAGGTAAATTCTGACCCGCACGAATGGCGTAACGACTTGGGCGCTGTCTCAACGAGAGATCCGGTGAAATTTTAATACCTGTGAAGATGCAGGTTACCCGCGACAAGACGGAAAGACCCCATGGAGCTTTACTGCAGCTTGATATTGAATTTGGGTACGATCTGTACAGGATAGGTGGGAGCCGTAGAAATCGGAGCGCAAGCTTCGGTGGAGGCGCCGTTGGGATACCACCCTGATCGTATCTAGGTTCTAACCTAGTGCCCTAATCGGGTACGGGGACCGTGTCAGGCGGGCAGTTTGACTGGGGCGGTCGCCTCCTAAAGAGTAACGGAGGCGTTCCAAGGTTCCCTCAGAATGGTTGGAAATCATTCGCAGAGTGCAAAGGCATAAGGGAGCTTGACTGCGAGACCTACAAGTCGAGCAGGGACGAAAGTCGGACTTAGTGATCCGGTGGTACCGCATGGAAGGGCCATCGCTCAACGGATAAAAGCTACCCTGGGGATAACAGGCTTATCTCCCCCAAGAGTCCACATCGACGGGGAGGTTTGGCACCTCGATGTCGGCTCATCGCATCCTGGGGCTGAAGTAGGTCCCAAGGGTTGGGCTGTTCGCCCATTAAAGCGGTACGCGAGCTGGGTTCAGAACGTCGTGAGACAGTTCGGTCCCTATCTGTCGTGGGCGCAGGAAATTTGAGAGGAGCTGTCCTTAGTACGAGAGGACCGGGATGGACGTACCGCTGGTGCACCAGTTGTTCCGCCAGGAGCATGGCTGGGTAGCTACGTACGGACGGGATAAGCGCTGAAAGCATCTAAGCGTGAAGCCCCCCTCAAGATGAGATTTCCCAATTAGTAAGACCCCTTGAAGACGACGAGGTAGATAGGTTGGAGGTGGAAGTGCAGCAATGCATGGAGCTGACCAATACTAATCGGTCGAGGGCTTATCCTAAAAATACCCCAAAAAGTGAAGAAGAAGCTGCGAAGCTAATTCCGAATACTTTCCGGGGGCCCCGTAAGAAGGGCAAACGCAAATTCGTTTCGGATTCAGTTTTCAGGCATCAAGCTCAGATTTATATAGTCCAAGTGACTGTGTGATGATGAATTTGTTTTCAGCATTTGGCGATGCTGAGACCTGAATAATGCATTTGTACCGCAAATGCCCGTTTGGTGGCGATAGCGGAGGGGTTCCACGCGTACCCATCCCGAACACGACCGTTAAGCCCTCCAGCGCCGATGGTACTTGGACCGAAGGGTCCTGGGAGAGTAGGACGTTGCCAAGCACGCAAGACCACTGTTGAGTAATCGACAGTGGTCTTTTTGTTGTACGATGTTTAGCAGTTTATTATAAGGATAGGCAATCACTGTGAAGTGGTTTTTGAATGAAAATTAGTTCATGGAGGCAAATGATCATGATTATATGGATCAATGGTGCTTTTGGTCCAGGGAAGACAGAAACCGCAAATGAAATTTATCGAAGAAAAACATAGCTAGCGAATATGATGGAATAATTATCGTACCTATGACCCTAGTGAATCCGGATTATTGCAGGGAAATCATCAGCAAGTTAATTGATGGAGGTATAGAGCTTTATCATTTTAGTTTGTGTGCCTCCCGAGAGACCTTGCTTAAGAGATTAAGCGTTAGAGTGAAGGAAAAGACTCTTGGGCTGCTCAGCAGATCGACAGGTGCATCAGAGGGCTTGATCACGAGGTATTTAAGCAGCATTTAGACACGAATGATAGAACTATAGGTGAAATCGTTGAGATAATAGCTCAAAAGCTTCATATCAATCTATTACCTAGGGAAGAGTAAAAAGAAAAATAATTAGTTTAGGTATTGCTATACTTAATAATACATGATATAATCTTTTTTGTTGTCAAAACAATTTGTTTTTAAAACGGCCCGTTGGTCAAGGGGTTAAGACACCTCCCTTTCACGGAGGTAACATGGGTTCGAATCCCATACGGGTCACCATTTCTTCTTGAAACAGCATTAGACTTCTAGAAAAAATGGTTGCATTACAGATTTGATTGTGGTATGATAATTAAGTTGCTTCTTTACATGGAGGCTTAGCTCAGCTGGGAGAGCATCTGCCTTACAAGCAGAGGGTCGGGGGTTCGATCCCCTCAGCCTCCACCATAACACATCCCCAAAAGTGAAGTTAATGCTTCACTGAGGATTCCGGATACTTTCCGGGGGATCCAAGGGAATTAATACTTTTTTACTGACGCGGGGTGGAGCAGCCCGGTAGCTCGTCGGGCTCATAACCCGAAGGTCGCAGGTTCAAATCCTGCCCCCGCAACCAATTTTCATTAAGCAATTATTCTTCTGGAACCGTGGTGTAGTTGGCCTAACATGCCTGCCTGTCACGCAGGAGACCGCGGGTTCGAATCCCGTCGGTTCCGCCATTTTCTTGCTTTATGAGCCATTAGCTCAGTTGGTAGAGCACCTGACTTTTAATCAGGGTGTCGAAGGTTCGAGTCCTTCATGGCTCACTTCTTTAGTGAGTCGGACATCAATACATACCGTGTGCGGACGTGGCTCAGCGGTAGAGCATCGCCTTGCCAAGGCGAGGGTCGCGGGTTCGATTCCCGTCGTCCGCTCCATATAAATTTTGCGCCCTTAGCTCAGCTGGATAGAGCGTTTGACTACGAATCAAAAGGCCGGGAGTTCGAATCTCTCAGGGCGCGCCATATTTTAACTTAATACTTTGCCGGTGTGGCGGAATGGCAGACGCGCTCGACTCAAAATCGAGAGGGAAACCGTGGAGGTTCGAGTCCTCTCACCGGTATATCGAAAAAACTTGTAAGATTGCTTCCAGCAATTTTACAAGTTTTTTTATTTTCTGAGTATTGGTCATACCCCTGTCAAGTAGACAAATGAAAAAAGCTATGCTGCCAGCGCGCACCGATAGTTTTGCTTGAAAGCGGTGATATTTTTGCTCTTGAATTACACTGTTTGAGGTACAACTTCTCTGTTTTGAGATACGAAAAGAAGGATTCGAAACATGCATTATCTAGGGAGGTAGCTTTGCGAGAGTGCTGCCTTTAATGCCGAATACCTATTGTATGCCTGAGACGTGCATTGGAAGCCCTGAACCGAATGGAGCACGGCTTCCAATGTACGTCTCTTTTTCTTGTCCACTTCGTAACCGTATCCAACACGAGTTGAACATCGTTACGTTCTGACAATTGCAAAGTGACAATCTCGTTGTTGAATAGATCTTGTATGACGGATAAGTAATGAAAGTTAGTTCCGTCCGAAATATAGGTAATATCCGTTACCATTTTTTGCTGTGGTGCTGTGGTGCTGTGGCATGAAATTTACGTTTTAAGCGATTCGGGAAAACGATAGAAAGGGTATAACTAGACTGTCTTCGATTCTTTCGAATGATAGATTTGATCGATAGTTCTTTCATGATTCGCCATACTTTCTTGTGATTCACGTTGAAGCCTGCCTCCTACAAGGCAGTCGAAATGCGAGGATAGCCTAAATCTGGATGCGAAAAATGAATGGCCATCATGTGTTCCTTGATCTCTTGATTTTTGTCATTCCTGGCTCTGACGCTTAGGCTATGTAGCTAGCCATTTGTAGTAACTGGTCCGTGATATCCCTGCAATCGCTATGAGGTCTGTAATATGATGCGGGTAGCGTAGTTCTCTCGCTGCCTGGGAGCTTCTCCTTTATTAGATTTGGATACCGCTTTTTTAAATATCCACCTGCGCTTTCAGGTAGTCACTTTCTTCTTCGACACTACCAAAGGACGTGCGAGAGCGACCTTTCCTAGGATTCATCTCTTTTTCCTCATTTTTACGTTCATCGAAAGAATCTCCGTTTTTCCATTTTCTCACCCAAACCTTCAATTGCGTGCAACTACGGATACCTTGTTGTTCAGCTATGATCGTATAGCTAGATGATCCATCTAAGTAGGTTCTAACCGCCTTTAATTTAAATGCTTCTGTATACATCTGAAATGTTTGTCCTTTTTTCGCCATAAAAATATCCCCTCCAAGTGTTACTCGAATCTCCATGATAACATGTAGTTTTTTTCGAGTGTCTACTTGAAGGGGATAATACCACTGTTCAATAAAACGGAAGTTTTATTTGTTCTTGTTCTCTTTATCTTTTCAATTACCGATTTTTTCGGATGAAGCTGTTCAATTTTTTATAGTGATGCGAAATGGTCATACAAAAAATTCGGCTACAGACTGATCTCAAGATCTATCATTCAGGAGATTTTACTCATAATACCATTGACAACCATTTGTTAATAAAAATTTAAGATCTACACACCTAGATTTTTAAGGTGTTCAATCTATAATTTGTACCAAGAAGAATAGGTATAAAATGGAAGTTGAGAAAATTGGTGATAAATTAAAGTTATACGAAAGATTAAGTCAGTTGAAATAAACGATAAAATGTAGAATTACATATTAAAAATGGAGGTGTCTTAGTGAAAAAAATCTTAATGTTTGTATTAACTATAACCATTTTGATTGGAGGAAGCCTCTACTTCCAAAATCAAAGCAGCTACTCAGAATATGCAAGCATACAGGATGATAAAACCATCTCAGAGGATTTAATTACCTTAGATAATAATCCGAAGGATGTAAAGTCAGAGAATAAGAATCCGGGCAATGAGGAATCTCCAAAGGATGCAACGCTAGATGATAAAAGGACTTTTGAGGATATTGCTTTGGACAAACGTCTTGATGAAGGGAGGAAAAAAAATGAAAGAACTTATCGGGAGCAAGGAAGAAAAGAGTCTTCAATTAGGCCAACAATAGAAGTTCCATCTCTTTCTATCGAGGATATAACAGGCATCTACAAAACAGTTGATGCATACATGAGAGAAAATTCAGATCGGTTTCCCGAACCAGCGGACAATGGCACTAGGGGAAACACTGATGATCCGAGAATCCAAAATATTCTATACAAGGAAGAAAAAACAGGTATCATAGCAGGATTCGAAAATGAAAATCTGTTCGCATGGGAAGTGAAAAAGCTGGACGGAGAATATACCAACCTCCTGTTAGGTAGAAAGTCTACGGGAGAAGAATGGCAAGTTCTCTCGGAAGGAGACGTATATCAATTGAGAGAGGAAATTAGCGATGGAAATTAAAGCGGAGAATTTAACAAGAACATTTGGAATGAAACGGGCAATCAGTGAACTAAATTTTACATTGCCTGAAGGTGTGTATGGGCTTTTGGGAGATAATGGGGCAGGGAAAAGCACCTTGATGAGAATTCTTGTGGCAATTGACCATCAAACTAGTGGTAAGGTTACCTTTAACGGCAAGGATATCTTCCATATGAACGACGACTACCGGAATCTTGTGGGATATATTCCCCAGGACTTCGAGGTTTATTCCGCGTTTACAGCAACAGAATATCTGGAATATATGGGAGCACTGAAGGGGTTGTCAAAAAAAGAACTGAAGCACAAAGTTCCAGAGGTATTACAGTTTGTCAACCTGGAGAATGTTGCTAATAAAAAGGTCAAAACCTTTTCCGGAGGGATGAAAAGGCGGGTGGGCATTGCCCAAGCCATTATTAACGATCCGAAGATATTAATTTTTGACGAGCCCACCGCTGGGCTTGACCCCCATGAGCGAATCCGTTTTTCAAACATCATAAGCGAAATGGGACAGGACAAGATCATCTTGTTTTCTACCCACATTATTTCGGATATCGAAGCAATTACCACCAATGTGATCATCCTAAATCAGGGGAAAATTAAAGAGCAAGGTAATGTGCAAAAGATGTTATCCGGGATTAAAGGAAAAGTATTTACTGAGGAGATGGACAGAGAGCGACTGGCCTCCTTTAAAAAGGAGCACCTGATCGTACGGATCCGGCAGGAAGAAAACGTTGTTAATGTCCGTTACTTGGGAGAAAAGGAATCAGGCGCAATCGTATGCGAGCCCACGCTGGAAGATTACTACATCTACTTAGGGAGTGGGAGCCATGCGTAATTTCATTCCATTAGAACTGAAAAAAATATTAAATAAAAATACAGTAATTATCAGCCTACTCTTTCTCACTATTATTCTGATCCCCTGGATTCAAACCGCCAAGAGTATAGATGTCTTGGATGATGAGGGAACCATACATAGCGGTCTTGGAGGCTGGAAAATTTTAAGGGAGCGCACGGTTGAGGGCACGATGACGACGGATTATTTATTACAAATGAAACAAAACTACGAAAACAGCGTGGACAAACCTTATATTGAAGGCGAAGTAGATACAGATCGCAAGTTGGGAAAAAGATTAACTTTTCCTCACGATGCGCTGAACTGGGAACTGAACTTTCCATATATAAAGTACCGTGTTCTCGATAACAGCTTAAATTTAACGGATGAGCAACTCTCCAATTTTTATGTAGATTGGAAGGGCAGTTTTACCGAATATTTATCCACTGAACAAAATCTATTTCCTTATACAGAGAAACAAATCGAAATCATATCCCAGAAAATGCAAAAAGTACCCACCCCATTTTTATTCAAATACGATAGTGGCTGGGAGTACCTGAAAATAGGTTTATTAAATACGATCTACCTTTTCTTTATGTTCTTGGCCTTTATCCTATGCGAGGGATTCTCCAAAAACAGCAGCAAAGGAATTGACAAGGTGACCTTATCCACCAAGGAGAGCAGGAGGAGGCTGCTCAGCTACAAGCTTGGTGCCGCTTGTGTGTTTTCTACGATAGCCTATTTTGTGTATATTGCGATCATACTGCTGTTTATTACCGCAGTGTATACGCTGCACGGCTGGGACTCTTCGGTTCAAATCGGAACAGTTACATTTTATTCTATGAATCAGCTTCAAGAGGGGTTACTCTATATTTCCATGGGATACTTTTCCACACTTGTCGTGACGCATCTTATCCTGTTTTTGTCCGTGGTTTTTAAAAGAGGGAAACTGGTATTAGCACTTTCACTGATTTATTTTTATCTCGTAAATACTTATCAGATGGGGAGGGGGGCGCTGACTGAAAAAGTGATGGTCTTCATGCCTCAGAACTTTATCAATAATCTTATAGGCATAGAGAAATTATATTTTGTGGGTAATACTGTATTTCCTTATGTTTTTGTCGCCCTGTTTCTGGGTACTGTGTACATTCTCTTATCTCGAATCGGTATCTCTATATGGATGAGAAGATATTATTTACAGTAGAGGAAGGTAGGTGAAATCATGAGCTATTTATCAAAAGTAAACAGAAGTAAAATCCTAAACATAAACATATTCGGTTTTTTGTTGGCATTGTTTCTGATACTTACCTTTTACAACTTAGACACCATCAAAACAGGTTATTTAAATCAGGCAAGATATGAGGTAACAGATGGGACGGAATACCGGTATTTCTATCAACCGGAGGTATTGGATGAAGTTGAGATTAATAAAATTTTGGAAAAATACAGAGAACTTAGCCTACCAGAAGACAGGAATAAAGCGGATGTTGCAGATTTGCCAGCCTTGGATATGCTTATCCAAGTGTATGGCTGGAACTGGACTGGAATACGGGATGTCTCAGCAGAACAATTTTATCAGGACAGGGCAGACATCATCAAAAGTGCACAGAAGGAAGCGGGGAGTTCTAGGGAAGGAATCAGCAACGGGAATTTTGCAGCGGCTTCTCTCTCCGAACCTATCCGGATGGGTTATGCCGAGGGATGGAAGAACGTTAACTCAGGGATGAGCCAGTGTGTTTTTATTGTCCTGGTTCTCATTTCCATTCTACTGGTCCCAATTTTTAATGAAGACGAGACCTTGGGCGTGGACGGACTGGTCAAATCCACGAGGTTTGGAAAACGTAAGCTGAGTAGGATACGGATTATCAACGCCTTCCAGCTCTCTTTATTGCTTTATCTGACGGCGGTAGCGATTTACATTACGCCTATATTCTTTATGTACGGTTTACAAGGAGCGGATTTGCCTATACAAAGTAGTCCACAATTTTTTTTATCAATGGTTGCGGTGAATTATTTCGAGCAGTTTTTAATCAACCTGGTTATTGGATATGTGGCAATCTCACTGATGACAGGGATTACTTTATTGATCAGCGTATTAGTCACACAGATTTATACTGGCTACGCCCTGTTACTATTCACCATAGCCATATCTTACGCCATTCAGATGAGCGAGGTATTCTTTCTGAAACATTATGTGGGCAATTTTCTGCCCATGCAGATAGCCAAGTTCAATAGCTATTACACAAGTTTTGAACCCTATGGAGGTATTTCTAGAATTATTGCCGTTCCTTCCATTACTGTTGCAGTTTTATTTATACTCCTACTATTTTTGCCAAGATGGATTAATAAAATGAGGTTTACTTCTTAGATTGAGCATTACGCATAAAGTTAAAACACATCAAGGATAAAAAAATGAAGTGAAGTTCGGAAAGAAGGTAGATGATGTATTCATTTTTTATTTTATGCGAAGCTGGATCAGAAAAAGATGGTATTAGCAACAACGGTTTAGCTCACGTTCTAGAGCACTTTGTTATACTGGCGATGCTCAAAGATTTTTTCACAGAGAAAGAAAGTAATTTGAGAGGACAAACAAGTTACTGCTATTGCTTATATAGTTGGAGCAATGCGAAGTACCAAGTAGGTTTAAACCTTATCTTTGAATTTGAAAACTATGTGGGGAGGATATTAGATAATAAAAATGAATATTATGACTTAATGTTAATGGCCATTAGAGAGGTCGAGGAAGAAATACTATCGAAACACAATGAGGTGGCAAAGATCAATGTAATGATTCATTTTTTAAATAAAGATATTGTTTCTCGACCAATAGGCCTACTTGAGGACGTAAAAAGTTTGAACGTTGACCAATTATTTGAGACTTTAAGTAGTATTTATGTAGCAGGAAATTTAAGATATTTCATTTTTAATCATGAAAAAAATGAGTTTGTTATTTCTGACTTGCCTCAAAAAACAAAGCGAAGAGGTTGTGTGGAAAAGCAAGAATTCCATGACAAAGAACTGGAACGGATAGCATCTAATTTATATATAGATGTACAAATATTTAAATTATTTTGTAATAGTGATAAAAAAGTTGCACTTTCTAGTACTTATTTTTCTAAGATTTTTAACAAAGAACAAACGATTCTCAATGAATTGTACTTGATAAGTATTTGCAAATTATTAGATAAAGCTTATGGTGTCAAAAATAACTGTAAATTTGAAATTATATTTTTTAGTAATGAGGACTCTACTAGAATTTACTATATATTTGAATTAACGAGCAGCAATGATATTTACGAGACTCCAAATAAGATAACCATAGATGTGGAACAGATAATAAATTTCATGCTTGAAAGTGTAAATTTCCACGAGTTAAAAGAGGAGTTAAGGATAAATGTATACAGTAATAGATTTAGTCCAATAAGTCGAAGTGAATGCGAAGCAGAGATATTGAATAAAGTTTACTTTAATAATTTTCAAGTAATAAAAGATTATGAAGATTTTGCTGATATTTTACGGAATGTTACGATTGATAAATTCAAAGGATTCTTGTATTTTGCGTTAGGGGAGATAGATGACTTAATTATTTTTGAATAACGTAAAAGACAGGCCGACAGTTTTCCTCGCTTTGGAGTCTAGAGTCCATTTTCATTGATCAAAATAAACTTGCCGGACGACTGACTTCTATGATACACCACACTTTCACTAGACGAATGGTTTCATTATATAAATTGGTACGGGTGTCGCACCTGGTCATCAAGTCGCCCTCAATGCGAATATGTGGATTGATTCGCTTCTTTACCTTCACAATGATCTGAGCAGTTGAGTGCTACCAAAGCATTGATATTGAGTAAGCCAAGTGTTGCTAGGAATCAGGTCAATGTTACCTTGAGAATGAATGCACTCATCGGGCGATGGAAGCGGTTCGTCCGTCATCATCGCGTTCTTGATGTTGAACATAGAGTAAGGGAGTTTATCAGGTTGTTCGATACCAAAGTACATCGTTAGATTCCCTTGAGGATCAAAATCAATCAGTAATATCTTTTTTCCTTCATTATAAGCGGTGGTGGTTTTACCTGTACTGCCTTTTTGATTAGCGATAGTGTTTAATGTTGTTTTTCTCATATCAATTCCCCTCCCTGAAGCCAAAGCTTCGATATTATCTGTCAATGATAGGGAGCGGGCTGATCTGTTATAGTTCTCTCCGAGTTCTCTCATTTGTGCAAAAGCGACTACTATTTGAGAAGATTCTCGGAAGCCTTGCGGCGTTTAAATCTAACGAAAGAACCCGCAAAAAACTTGATCTTACAAGGATTTTCGCGGGCTTTAGATTCCTTTTCTTTGACTTAGTTTCTGCTATCTTCCCGATAGCATGAGCGACTCAAAATCGAGAGGGAAACCGTGGAGGTTCGAGTCCTCTCACCGGTACCAACTAAATCAACTCAAAGTTCATTAGATACTATATCTGATGAACTTTTTTGTTTGTTTTTTTACAATTCCGTTCATGCCTGTGCCGGAAAACTTTTGATACATCCTTCAAGTGTGAATAAGAAATTGTACTTAGTTGTACTGAGGAAGATTAATGTAAGCGGATATGTGAATGAGATAGAGGCATTCCTGAGGAAGCTCCATTTCGAAAGCTATAAGCAATCATGATACTAAACAGCGATTGACAAAATAGAGGAACTACCTAATACTAATTGATAATCATTATCATTTATTGTGAAATATAATTAATTCAAATAGATTGTGGAGCAGATCGGAGTGTATTGCAAAGATGAGGCTGGAAGATCATATTTTCGCATGGAATTATGCCGCTGTTAAAGTACTTGATATTCGACATGCTGTGATGGAGCCTGGGGACAAGCTGCAAGGCTATGTATTACCAGCATGCGGATTTATCTACTGTGTGCGGGGTACGGCCAGCTTGAATCTCAACGGCATAGATTACGACGCAGACCGTCACTTTATTGTGCATGGTGGCAAGGGCATGAGACTAAGTATAGAGACAGGGAAGTTGTTTGAATACTATTTATTATTCTATAGAGCCTCCTTGCCAGGAAGAAAGGATTTAGCAAGACTTTTGGAACGCAGCAATCCATTTCGGATGCAGTATAGCTTCGAGTCTTTGGAGCCATTACCACTGCACTATCAACTAATGGCAATGGAACAACTTTGGGCACAAGGAAGCCAATTGGAAAGAATTCAAGTTAAAGGCTTGTTCTATCAGTTTATACATGAATTATTAAAGCAGTTTACAAAGGATGGAATTAACCTCAGGCAACCGGATGTCATTGGGCAGGTTGTCCGTTATATTGAGGAGCATTATCGTCATAATTTATCACTAGAATCTATAGCGGAGCAATTTAATTATAGCCCTCGTCATTTATCAACCCGCTTTAAAGGGGAGACAGGGTTTAGCTTGATTGAATATTTGATACGATTCCGGCTTAAACATGCAGAAGAGCTATTACGATGTACCGATGCTCCACTTCGCGATATTGCAGAAGAAGTTGGATATAACGATGTATATTACTTCAGTCGCATGTTCAGTAAATACAATGGTCAATCTCCCATCCGGTTCCGCAAGGAAAGCAGGCAGGTGAGCTCATCGGACAATCGTCCATTTACCACCGCCAAATTCTCCATTGGCGAGCACATATCCTCCCGATATAATGTTATTGAGTATGATAATCATTATCATTACTATTACCATAATGAAATAACCGGAGGGTCTTCACCTATGAGATTAACAAAGACGTCAAGTTTTATTGTAGCGATGCTGCTTAGCTTTACCTTGCTATTAAGTGCATGTGGATCTGCAAGTGTTGGTTCTAATGTCACAAATTCTAATGGATCCAAAGCTTCTGAAGTTACATCATCACCAGCAAATAATTCAACTGCAGCTGACAATGCCAATAAGGAGACTCAGACAAGAACTATCTCTACAATAAAGGGAGATATTGTTGTTCCAGCTAATCCAAAGAGGGTTGTCGTGTTATACCTTCAAGGGGATCTTGTGGCCCTCGGCATTAAGCCAGTAGGGACTTCGAGTGTCTTTGAAGGAGCGGCCTTTGCAGAAGAGCTTGGGGGGATTGAAGATCTAGGTTCATGGTATGAGCCTAATCCAGAGGCTATTATGGCAGTAAAGCCGGACTTGATCATAGCTGCTTCTGAAGAAACTTACGAAATCCTTAAGGATATTGCACCGACCGTTCCAATTCCTTATGAAAAAATGGCGACGGATGAACGTGTAATGAAGATTGGCGAGGTATTTGGCAAGGAGCAGGAGGCACAAGCTCTATTAGATAATTTCCACGAGAAGTTGGAGAAGAGCAAGCAGCAGCTTGATGAACTTGGAATTTTGGATAAGACAGTAACCATTATCGAAGGCGGCAAAAAAGAGATGGCGGTGATCGATAGCAAGCTTTATGGAAGGGGCTCTCAGATCATTTATGAATATTTAGGGCTAAAAGCACCAGAGATTCTTCAGAAAAAGATTGATGGCAGAGAGAAGGCTACTGGAGGGTTTGTTTCCTTAGAGGTGTTACCTGAGTATATAGGAGACTTCGTGTTCCGCTCTGTATGGGATGGGGCTGATGATTTGTCAGACAATCCAATTTGGAACAGCATTCCAGCAATCAAAGAAGGTAGATTGATCGAAATCGGGTTTGATTTTTCATATTATTCCGATATCTACTCTCTTGATAAGCAGCTAGATTTTGTAGTTGAGAAGCTAGTGTCAGCGTATGAAAAAAAATAGAAAGCTAGATGATAGAACAACCGTTATCCCTGATTTAAGAGGGAAATCGTATTTCGGTCTGTTTCTACTCCTAGGGATACTGCTGCTGCTACTTTCAGTAGCAGCTTCTATCTCATTTGGCTCTGCTTCCATGAGCCTGAAAATGGCATGGACAGCGATTTTTAATTTTGATCCTGAACTGACCGAGCATCAGATTATTCATGCCCTTCGAATTCCGCGTACAGCAGCTGATATTATTGCAGGTATGTGTCTCGCGGTAGCAGGAGCGGTTATGCAGGGCTATACGCGAAATCCCTTAGCAGATTCCGGATTAATGGGAGTAAATGCAGGAGCAGCTCTTGCAATGGCCGTTACACTGGTTTTTCTTCCAGGGCAACTGCAGACAACAACCTTGCTGGTTAGCTTTATTGGCGCAGGACTTGGAGCAGGATTAACGTATCTTGCCGCTTCATTGAATCGTTCAGGAATGACACCTCAACGACTGGTGCTAGCTGGAATATCAATTACAATGCTATTTGGAGCTGTGGGGTCATTTATCTCATTAAACTATGGAATTGGTCGTGCCCTTGCTTATTGGACTTCGGGTAGTGTGGCTGGAGCAACATGGGTGGAAATTAGGCTAGTTATACCTTGGTTCTTAGGTGGACTGGCTTTGTCACTATTCATTGCACGCTCTATCACTGTTTTAAACTTGGGGGAAGAGATTGCGAAAGGCTTCGGGCAACGGATCGTTCTCGTTAAGATGATAGCTACGCTTGCGGTCCTTTTACTAGCGGGTGTAGCTGTTGCACTTGTAGGGCCAATCGGCTTTGTAGGGTTGATTATTCCGCATATTATGCGTTTTTTTGTAGGTGTAGATTATCGTTATATTATTCCGGCATCAGCCATTTACGGCGGCGCACTTATGGTTGTAGCGGATATCGCAGGAAGGCTGATTAATCGTCCGGCAGAGACAGCACTGGGCATTATTTTTGCAATGATTGGTGTTCCTTTCTTCTTGCTAATTGCGAGCAAAGAGAGGAGAGCCTTCAAATGAATGTTGTTAAATCGCATAAGGCTACAATATGGATTCTATCTCTTTTAATACTGCTTATTGCAGGAGCTATTCTTAGTCTTAATATGGGAAAGGTGTCCCTCAATCCACTTGAAGTATTTCAAGTATTGCTTGGACAAGGTCCAGAGGAGCATAATCTCGTTGTTTATAAGTTTCGTCTTCCTCGGATCGTATTAGCGATACTTGTTGGATTTGGGATGGCACTGGCAGGTGCAGTTATGCAGGCTTTGCTGCGCAATGATCTGGCTGATCCCGGCATGCTTGGTATTAGCTCAGGTTCAGGTCTTATGGTGTTGCTGATTATCTCAACGGTAAGCATTCAAGGCGCCGCTATAACATTATTACTGCCGTCTATGGCATTCTTAGGTGGTCTGCTGGCAGCAGCTCTGATCTATGTTCTAGCCTATAGAAAACGTCGTATGATTTCTTCTACACGACTTGTCTTGACTGGTGTTGCGATCAATATGGGGTTTAGTGCGCTGTCGCTATTCCTGACCTTAAAGCTTGATGACCAGAAGTATGAGTTTGCGCAGCGTTGGCAAGCAGGATATTTATGGGGGGACAAGTGGTCTTATATCAGCTTGTTGGCACCTTGGGTATTGCTGCTATTCGTATATATTCTTTTTAATTTCAGGACATTGAACGTCTTGGTGCTAGGCAACCAAATTTCGATAGGATTAGGAGTCGCTGTAAAGAAGAAATTTTTGCGCTTGGCGATTGCGGCTGTAGGCATAGCTTCTGGCTGTGTAGCGCTCGGGGGCTCGATCTTCTTTATTGGATTGATTAGTCCGCATGTGGCTCGCAAGCTGGTAGGTCACGACTACAAAGTGCTTCTACCTACTTCAGCGCTTATTGGTGCGCTATTGCTGCTTGTAGCGGATACGATTGCTCGAACGGTCAGCTTTAAGTCAGATATTCCCGCAGGAATTATTGTAACAATGCTGAGTGTGCCTTACTTCCTATATCTATTGATGCGTTCAAAATAAATATCGATAGGTTCGAGCCTCTCACCGTATACTAAAAAGGTCTATAAGATTGCTTAATAAGCGATTTTATAGACCTTTTTCATTTTCAGAGCTTATTGAATTTCTAATAGGAGCATTAGATTTTCCTCTACTACTACTTCTGAATTACCCTATTTCCAAAGTTCTAGTATATACCGTTAGCTTCGCATTCGATGATTTAGCATTGATACTATAAGGTGCAAACCTTTTCCTACTTTTCAACGTCTCTAATTTATAGAAACAAAAGAAAAGATCACTTGCATTTTATTTATACAGTTGTATAATAAAAGCAGTTATACAACTGTATAATATGGAGGTTGATTCATGATTAATGAAATTAAGAAGCTACCTGATGCAGAGTTAGAAATTATGCTTGTCATTTGGAAAACTGGGAATCCAGTGAGTTCTTCCTACATATCGGATCAATTACGTAATAAACGAAATTGGGCTTTGGCTACTTTAATGACGGTGCTTTCGCGACTCGTTGATAAGGGATTTCTGTATTGTGAAAAGGAGGGACGGAGCAATAGTTATCGTGCAGCCATCTCAGAAACGGATTATAAGGAATGTGAAGGAAAATCTACTCTTGAAAAACTATTCGGTAATTCTATTCAAGATATGGTGATGTCGCTGTACAATGGCAAGGCTATCGATAGAAATGATCTTGCAGAACTGCGTGAAATGCTTGACCGGGTAGAAAGAGAGGAATCCTGATAATGACCAGCCTTTTTTCGGATTTTTTAATAATTTCAGTAACGACAAGTCTAATGATTTTCGTTTTAATGTTCTTGTCTCCATGGTTAAGCAAAAACTATTCGGCAAAATGGAAATATTGGATATGGATGATTTTGACTATACGCTTGCTACTTCCGTTTAACATTTCGTTTGCCAATAATGTCGTACGGATTCCGCTTCCTGATAGCTCAAAGATAAGTACAGTGTTTCAAGACATTCCTTCCAACAGCATACAAATTGATATGTCAGGGATTTCTCATCCTGTTCAGCAGGCCGCATCGTTAAATCATATACCATCTCTTATGGACATCTTAACTTGGCTCTGGTTTTCCGGGTTCGTACTTTTTTTGCTTTATCATTTTACCAGTTACTACTTTTTCAGAAAACAGTCTCTTCGTTGGAGTAATTCTCTTTTAAGTGACCAGATGGTATTGAAAATAAACCAAGTTTATAAAGAAATGAAAATGAAATTATCCATCACCGTTTTAATTAGTGAAAAGGTTCCAAATCCAATGTTAGTTGGTTTTTACAAGCCGATTCTCTTCTTGCCGCATGATCAATATAACGATGAAGAGCTTGAATTTATCTTCAAGCATGAGTTAGTTCATTATAAGAGACATGACATTATATACAAGATACTCCTCTTAATTGTACATGCAATTCATTGGTTTAATCCTTTCGTGTGGTTCATGGTACGCCAAGCAGGACGTGAAATTGAAATTTACTGTGATGAGACGGTAGTGGGTACACGAAGCTTATCTTACCGTAAAAAATATTGTGAGGCTATCTTATCTGTCATGCAGAATTCGGATCCCCGCTTTTTGGCTTTATCAACTAACTTTTCAGGAGGGGGAATTTCTATGAAAGAGCGATTTATATCTATTCTTAATACGAAGAAAAAACGAAACGGCATCACTCTATTTTATACCGTCCTGCTTTTGATCGGGGTAATCAGCGTGTTGGCGGCATGCACTAATATAAAAGGCAGCGAATTCATCAAACCCGGCACGATCTATTCCATTGGCTTTGATGGGGAGCAAGTTGTTGTTAATGATGCTGGCAATTCGTACTCCATAGATGCAGAGGGGAACGTTTCTGTTTCATATCGGAATGGAGATGTTAAAGCAAATGTGCCATTAAAATTGGATACGACCGGAGGGGTTCTGGGAATGGGGCAAGAGAACACCGGTTATTTTATATCCGAGGATAAAACAGCTATTGTTTATGGTTTTGCAGATGGAAAATCATTGCCGCTGCATGTTTTAATCAGTAATGATAAGGGACAGACATGGAATGACTATCCTATTCCTGGAGCAATGGGATATGAAACAAAATTTATCGGTTTCACGAATAAAAATGATGGTTGGCTGGTCAGTGGTGCTTCACAAGGAGTTGGGAGTGCGCTGAATTACGTATATCAAACCTCTGACGGAGGTAAGACGTGGAAAGAGATAGGCAATCCAAATGATATTTATTCGGAACATTTGACCGGCGTGGGGTTTTCTAGTTCGGATATCGGGTTTTTAGGGTACAGATATTATATGGATGAGGGTCCTGTAATTTATTGGACCAAAGATCAGGGGCAAACTTGGGAAAGGCTTGCTGTATCGCTTCCAGAAAAGTTTGATAAATATAAAAAAAATCCCCTTTCTCCTATCTTTAATAGAAAGGAAGGACTGTTCCCTATCTCGTTAATTGATCAAGATACCGGTGTGGCAGGAACTATATATCTTACCAGTAAAGATGAAGGAATCACTTGGGTTTATGATGAAGCTTATGATAAGCTTCTAAATCCTTAAAAAAAGCGGCCATTGGAATGGCCGCTTTTTGATTGTCCAATGGGATCTCAGATAATGGAAAAATAGATACGATGAATACTAATTCCCGAACTAAAGTCAAAAAGGCTTCTATCCTAAAGTATGCCTAAGGATAGAAGCCTATGAGAGAAATATTCGAAAAGAGTATTAGCGAATTGTAAGGGATCCAATTTTGCAACGTTCATTGATTAAAAAATAACATGAATCCAATGAATTAATATGTTGTGTTACAGATGCAACTTCTTATAGGATATTATAAGGTATCTAGCGGTACATGCAGCAGTGAGAAAATTCGGAGGCTAAAGGATCCCTTCTATTTGTTTCTCAATTTGAATAAAATAGGTTACTATTTCCAACCCCCTCCTCCATGAGAAGATGACTCTACGTAATCAATCTTAATCTGACCGTTGCCTGAGCCAAGCGTGGTGTTAAAATTATATTGACGTAAGTTCCAATCATTGAAAGTCCCTGCCCAGCTATTATCGACGATAAAAGTATAACGTGTCGTAGCTGAGAAGGAGCCGCGGATGTAGGCACAAACAGCTCTTGAACCGTAGATTCCCACTTTATAACCGTTAGGATTTTGAGTGCTGCTGTTTAGAACTGACATTATCCCTTGGAAATAAGGCACAACATTTCCAGTAATTTGAGTAGTGGTCATATCGCGATCCACGGCGAAATAAATCGGAGTGGCATTCGTTTGTCCGAAGTCATTTGCCAATTCTACAGCATCTTTCGCATCACTAACACCCTGTGCATTCGTAAAGTAACTGACAGTTGTTCCACCTTTGTTTTCATAAAGGGATACTATGAACAGCCCAGCATTAGAAATTCGTGTAATCTCAGCATCTGTAAGCCCGTCATGAGAACCTTCTACACGGTTCAGGTATCGTCCAACAAATGTAAAGTTATTATTTTGAAGTGTCATCAATCTTGCTGAAGTAACGTTTGTTGCAGTATCACAACCCAGTGCCAATGTGGTTTCCTTCTTTCAAATTATTAGATAGATTTCTTTAAACTGCATTCATAAGACCTCTATGAGAAAGATTGGCGCCAACCTAAAATAGTATATGAGAAATAGTTCACAAGTTCTTGGGGGAATAATTTAGTAGATATAAAAGAGGCAATTGACTTTAGTTGGATATGAGGTTCAACCGTGCTAGATTCATTGTTTGAGGAGTAACTAGCATATTTATAAATCTAATCTAGAAAAAGAAGAACAGATCTGCATTTTTATTGAGATTTTTATTAAATTTCGCTTAAGTTTGTTAGGGGAGAGTTGGTTTTCTCGTAGTGCATTTCGTTCTCTTTCTAATGTCCAACTGTGGGAGTTTTGTATCCTTATGACTTTTTGTGAATGCGGAAAAAGCCGCGAAAAAGCTTCATTGTACAAGAATTTTTTTTGGCTTTTTAGATTTCTATTCTTAGACTTATATTTCGGTATCCTCACAATAATATGTTTACTCAAAATCGAGAGGAAAACTGTGGAGGTTCGATTTATCTTACTGTTAACTAAAAAAGAACACCCTATTGTACTTACGATAGGCTGTTCCTTTTTTTACAGGGGACCATAAAAAGAACAATTTCGACTTGAAATAGATTATTGTTATATGAAATATCTACTAAGCCATTACTATCCTCTACGACCTTCTGGATACTTTTTAAGCCTATACCATGACCGGATTTATTAGTTTTTGTGGAGCAGATGTCGCCAAAACGATTCGTATGAATTTCATTCACATAAGGATTCTGAATCCGGATGAACAAGCTTTCATTAAGATAATGCATATGTATGGTTATATAGCACTCTTCATTTCTTTTATCGCAACAAGCTTCAATGGCATTGTCCAGTGCATTTCCTAAAATCACACTGATAACTGTGGTGTCGAGCGTCAGTTGTGCAGGGATGTTCAAGTCTAACTTGAAGGGGATCTGATGCTTTTCAGCGACCTGCTGCTTGTAGTTGATAATGGAATCAATAATCGTATTCCCGCTATTGCTAACGCCTATTGGGTTGTCTATTTGCCCCAGTAAGTTGTCCAACTCATTTAGATTGGCAGCTTCACCGGATTGTACCTTTGCGCGTAAACCTATGAGAATATTTTTAATATCATGCTGGAACTTAAAAGATTCTTCCTGTATTTCTTTTGTCAAAAGATATTGATTTACATAGTAAGCATTTTGTTGCTCAAGTAAATAACTTTGGTTCTGTACAGATTGGATAACTAACATACGGTCGCATAAGATAAATATCAATAAATTTATAATGAGTAGTCCTGTGGACAGGATTGGAACAAGGGTAGGGAAGGACTGCATATAAAGGCTGGATGCGAAGCTGTAGATCCCTAGTGTGCTTATAGAAGGGCAAATAAATAATAGAACCCAATACCATTTAGATAACCCGCCATTTCCAAAGGCTTTAGCTACGCGCACGGATACAAAAGCTAATATAAACATCAGCAGCTTGGAAAGAAACTGGTTCAGAATATATCCCTTTGTCGAGTAAAATAGGGGCAGTGATAACTCACTAAGCGTAATAAGCGCAACCAGAAAAAGAGCGGCAACGATCCGCCATTTGATATTTCCATTGTAAAAAAAAGATAAGAGAGCAATCAGGCCAATATTGAGAGTGAGTAGGATTGAGCCTGGCAGTGAGCTATAGTGCAGAAAGACAATACAGAGGAAATATAGGGAGTACACGATAACAAGATTGGCTTTGGTGGTAAGTCGGCTAACGAAACAATGGCTGTAGAAGTAATGAATGATGATAGGTAAAAGTGGAAGCGTTACTAGATAAAATAACTCCTCCAGAAAGATATTATCCAACAAGACTCCCCCTGAATTTCAGATATTTTTTCTTAAAATCGGCACTGTATTTTGCACTAATGGGTAAGGCTTCACCATTTAGGAGAATTACTCCTTGGTTACTGATTTCTTTAATAAAGTAAAAGTTAACGATGTAGGATTGATGGATTCGGACAAAATCGCTCACAGGAAGCTTCTGCTCTTCCTCGTTTAGTGTACTGTAGTAGTCGAGTTGATCCTTGCAGGAATAAAGAATAATTCTCCGCCGGTTGCTTTCCAGATAGATGATATTTCGATAGGGGATTAGAATTTCTTTTCCTTTTTGCTGTAGTGATAAGAAGTTTTTTTTGCCTTGCTGGAGCTTGCGAATTACTTTTTCAATCGTAGAAATCAGTTTTTGCTTAAATATCTCTGAATCGATAGGTTTCTTGATAAATCCCGAGGGCTGAACATCGAAGAGTTGCAGATGATATTCATCATGACTAGAGACATAGATAAGCTGCACTAGATCATTTTCATCATTTCCCCGCAGTACATACCCAGCTTTTATTCCATCCATATCCGCCATTTCAATGTCCATAAAAATAATATCAAACGCGCAGGCCTCTTGAATGGCCTTAGTGAAGCTTTCTCCGGAATAAAAGATCGACACCTCTATTTTACTTGTGAAATTCCTTTGAGTCTCCAGAATAAGTCTCTCTATTAATTCAGTAGTGGGAAAGTCATCATCACAGACAGCAATACGTATCACTTTATCATTCCTTTCGCCAAGAATTGTCCAAAATATCCGGGAATTTGTCGACCATATAAGTCACATTATACAAATCCTTCTTAATAATTACATTAACTAACTTGATTGTTACAGTTTGAATGTAGAGTTCATGGCAACATGTTAGGATGTGGAAAAGTGAAAAGAGGAGTGTTTGATTTGACTCAAACGATCTTTGAGGCCAAAGGTTTAAGCAAACAATACGGAGAGTCTTTTGCGCTTCAGGATGTCTATATGACGATTGGGGTAGGAGATATTTATGGGTTTGTTGGCGAAAATGGGGCAGGTAAAACTACATTAATGAAAATAATAGGCGGATTGGTACATCCGACACATGGCGAAATCTCTCTTTTTGAAAAAAAGGACACAAAAGCTGTTCACGAGGCGAGGCGAAAGGTTGGATTTCTAATTGAAAGGCCAGCGCTTTATCCTAATCTAAATGCGAAGCAAAATCTTACGTTTTATTGCCGTGCGTTTGGGATTAAGGATAAGAGCAGAATTGCGGAAGTATTGCAGGCAGTTTCTCTGGCAGATGCCGGTTCTAAGCTAACCTCAGAATACTCCCTTGGGATGAAACAACGTTTAGGTCTGGCTATTGCTCTACTTAACGATCCCAAATTTCTGGTATTGGACGAGCCTATTAATGGTCTTGATCCGTCAGGCATTGTTGAAGTGCGAAAGATCCTGGAGAAGCTATCCAAAGAACAAGGAGTGACTATATTAATCTCCAGTCATATTTTAAGTGAGTTGCAGCTACTTGCGACCCAATACGGTTTTATTCATAAAGGAAGGTTAATCAAAGAAGCTTCTGCGGAGGAACTCTTACATACGGCGGAAACAAAAATCTGTATTCGAACGGCTGATCCCGCAGCGACACTTCAGATTTTAAAAAGTGAACTCCAACTAGAAACCATTACGATCAGCGAAGCTGGAGAAATTCAAATTCCTAAAGAGAGTACAAATCTAGAAGAGCTGATGTCTTTTTTTCTAAAGCGGGGCATCCATATTGAAGGGATTAACCTGTCGGCTCCAAATCTTGAGAACTATTATATGGATCTAATTGCTGGAGGTAACGAATGAGGAATTTTCTTAAGGCTGAAGCTTATTATGTAACCAAGGATCCCATGTTCAAGGGGATAAGTCTTCTTTTGCTGTTTGGAAGTGCCTTATTACTGGTTTGGATGGGGGTACAAGTAGGATTTGATATAGACAGTCCTTTAGAGCCTTTAATCACTAGCATTCAGTTATCTTTTTTTCTGTATTTTATCATCCCGATTTACGTTTGTTTTTTTGCTACCGAGGGATTTGAGTATGGGTCGGTTCAAACCATTATCGCTTCGGGTCAGAGCAGGTCATTATATTTACTGGGAAAATATCTGACCGAATTAAAAGTGGTATTATGGTGGGTAATTCAATTTTTTGGTCTTTTTTATGTATTGTATATGCTGGCAGCGCTTGTTACGGGTTCCCATATCGGAAATGAAAGCTTAGAGGGGAAGTTTATCGTTGCTATGGGGGCTATTGGATTCAATATTTTGTATCTCGCAGCTTATTCCGCTGTCGTGCTGTTGTTAGGAGTATTGATGAAAAAATCGGCTACCGCTGTTATTGCCACGTTTGTTTTTGTATTTGGCGATTTTCTGCTCAGTGGTTATCTGAAAGACTCTTCGTATGTATATCTGAGAGTGATTTCTGAAAATACGCTAACGACGCAAATTTTTAAATTCTCTGCTGTAAATTCACATGAAATATATACCCTAAACGAGGGTGTTCGTATGATCCTAATCCCTGTTGTAATCATAGGAGTTTGCTTGAGCGTTGCTTTAATTTCTTTTGAAAAGAGAGATGTGCATCTATAGAAAGGAAGGATGGATTATGAAAAAGGATAACAAAAGAACCACTATGATCTTAAGTATTTCGGTAGTAGTTATTATTTTTTGTGTTCTTTTTGTGAGTATACGAATATCTTGACGCTGTCTATCTAGTTTTACTAGAACGTGAGGATTGAATCGCTTCGTCATATCCTATGAATAGTGATTTGTGATAAATAATAGAGCATAGTTATTAAGGAGGGATTGATACGAAGCTTCATCTAGAAGGAAAAACAACATTAGTTACCGGATCCACCTCCGGCATCGGAAAAGCGATCGCAAAATCTCTGGTAAGGGAAGGTGCCGCTGTACTTGTAAATGGTCGTCATGCGGATAAAGTAAAACAAACTATAGAAGAAATACGCGCAGAGCATCCGGAAGCAGCGCTATATCCGGCTGTGGCCGATCTGGGAACCGAGGAAGGATGTAGCAATCTTATTGAGGAATACCCAATGGTCGATATTCTTATTAATAACCTAGGGGTTTTTGAACCCGCTGAATATTTTGATATTCCGGATGCGGAATGGTTTGAATTTTTCGAGGTTAATGTGATGAGTGGGGTCAGACTTAGCCGCCAATATCTGCAGCGCATGCTTGAAAAATGAGGGTAGAGTGATTTTCATAGCCAGTGAAGCAGCAATTATGCCTTCTCAGGAAATGGCACACTATAGTGCGACTAAGACAATGCAGCTGTCACTCTCCCGCAGTCTGGCTGAATTGACCAAAAGTACCAAGGTTACTGTGAATACCGTCATGCCGGGCTCTACACTAACTGAAGGTGTAGAAACTATTTTGAATACCTTGTATCCAGGGGGAAATCTGACGATTGAGGAAGCGGAGATCCGATTTATGAAGAAGAATCGTCCGACCTCCATTATTCTACGTTTGATCCGGCCAGAAGAAATCGCCGATTTAGTCGTCTTTTTAAGCAGTCCTTTATCATCGGCTATCAATGGTTCAGCCTTTCGGATTGACGGAGGATTAGTGCGAAGTGTATTCTAACTTTTAAATTAGGGAGTTATGAAACTGCTCTTGCTATAGTGCCAATGCATAAGGATCGCATAAAAAAAGCCACGACGTACGTTAATAACGTACGCCGTGGCTTTAGGTGTTGTGCGCCCGGTATGGGCGATAACTTGGCGGTGAGAGTCCGTTACAGGCTTGGTAGTAGGAATTGTTAGACAAAGGCAAGGGTGTCCGCCGCTAGGCGGAATCTGAAGGAAGCCGAAGGCAACCCTCGGTCTTACGAACAGAAATCACATAAAAGGCATCATGGGACGGACGAGCTTGCAACCCAAAGCAAAGTCCAATACTGCCAGAATCTCAGGATGTAAATGTGGCAGATAGATAAGGGAAAGGTTATCGCTCATACCCGGGGAGGGCCGAACAATCGTAAGTCTCGAGTACACACAGGAAGGAGAGTCGGCGCAATGAAAGCAGAATACCGAAAGGGTTGCCTGCAAAGGGATAGCGTGGAACGCGAAGAGTATGTGGGAGCGTGGAGTGTCGGTATTCGGGAACGTAGAGAAAGAGTCGGTGCAACGGACCTGCTCGAACAGATTCTGAACAGAAACAATCTGAACAAAGCCTACAAGCAGGTCAAAAGCAATCATGGAGCGC
This sequence comes from Paenibacillus sp. FSL E2-0190, assembly GCF_037992965.1. NCBI lineage: Bacteria > Bacillati > Bacillota > Bacilli > Caryophanales > Paenibacillaceae > Paenibacillus > Paenibacillus sp. FSL E2-0190. Next base: position 5,548,836 of record NZ_CP150306.1, on the reverse strand, counting down.
CTAGAATCGACGGAATGACCGTAGAAGAGGCACTGCCCTGGCTGAAGGAACATAAAGTACGAACTTCTGCAAAGTATCCGAGAAGGCCGGTACAAGCCTAGCCCGGTACGGCACAAACAAATTCCCAAGCCCGATGGAAACGGAGTCCGGAAGCCCGGTGCTGTCTCGTTCCATAAACGAAAAGCTCGCACAGGCCGAGTATTATGACTTCCCTGCACAGTACGAGCATTTACGTAAATTGCACTTATGCAGTTGAAAAGCCATATACTGAACAGTACGTACGGTAGTGTGAGAGGGCGGCTACCCTATTTATGGGTGGCCTCCTACTCGATCAAGCATGTGTCTATACTGATAGCTGAAAAAGTTTATATCATTTACATAGATTTTATAAGGGAGAATAATGAGCTGAAAAAAGGGGGCCGCCCTGATGTTTTGTCTGTATGCAATCCCATGATTAATTTTATTGATTGTGATATTATAGCAATTAGTGGGAAAAAGTAGGAATATATTATTTTGGATAGAAATGATAAAAAATATGGCTTTGCTGTTGTAATCATAATGCTGAGGAAACGGAGGAGGGGAGTTTATTAAACAAATTATTAAAGACGTAGAGATTTATGCTGTTAAATTACCTGTAAAAATGAACGATCAAATGGTTCTAAAACTTATCTCCACTCTCCCTGCTGAAAAACAAAAACGTATCAACCGTTTTGTGAGGAAAGAGGATGGAATACGGACGTTGGCGGCCGAGATCCTTTCTAGACTTTTAATCTGTCGCAGGCTGAGTATTAAGAACAGTGCAATTGAGCTGGAATATAATCATTACGGAAAGCCACTAATAAAAGGTAATATGAATCTGTATTTTAATAACTCCCATTCTGGTGAGTGGGTGGTCTCCGCAATTTCCGATACACCAGTGGGGACAGACGTGGAAAGGATAAGCGAAATAAATATTGGAATTGCTGAACGCTTTTTTTCACCGTGTGAATTTAACGATCTTATGCAAAAAGAAGGAGAAGATAGACTAAAATATTTTTTTGATTTATGGACCCTCAAAGAGAGTTATATCAAAGCTATAGGCATAGGGTTATCCCTACCTCTCTCATCCTTTACTATTAGTCTAAAAGGTGACAAGGTTTTAATTAATACACAAAATGAGTTGAATTGTTTCTTTTTTAGGCAGTACATCATAGATTCGGGTTATCGGCTGGCATTGTGTTCGGCGTATGATAGATTTCCAAATCAAGTTGAAATTGTAAACTTTAATGAAATAGCAGAAGTATTCTTGAATTATTACAATTAAAATAATTTATTAGAGCCGGAGAAGTTAAACCTGCTTCCATGGATTATTATCCCTCAAAGTTTTCTTCCGGCTCAATGGTCTTGTAAACATGTGTTGAGTTCTTTTCCTCTCATTATATTAATATACATTTAAATCTCATTAATCAAGTTTTTTCTCTTTTGTGAGTATACGAATATCTTGACGCTGTCTATCTAGTTTTACTAGAACGTGAGGATTGAATCGCTCTCTTGTAAAAAAGCCACGGCGTACGTTAATAACGTACCTCGTGGCTTTAGGTGTTTATGGAAGGACATTGCCGGCAGCACGGTAGATTTCATACCATTCTTGCCGAGTGAGAGTAATATCGGAAGCTTTGGCAATATCACGCAAGCGCTGCGTATTAGTTGTGCCAACGACAGGCTGCATATTTGCCGGATGTCTGAGAATCCATGCGATGGCAATCGCTGTATTGGTTACGTCTTTTTCAGCTGCTAAGCGGTTAATGACCTCGTTCAATTCAGGGAACTTATCGTTATCTAAGAATACGCCTTCAAAGAAGCCATATTGGAAAGGCGACCAAGGCTGAATGGTCATGTCATGCAGGCGACTGTACTCCAAAATCCCGCCATCATGAACAACTGAACCGGAGTTAGTCATATTCACATTGAAACCTGTATCAATCATGCCAGTGACCATAATGCTCAATTGCAGCTGGTTGAACAGCAGCGGTTGCTTTACATTTTTCTTAAGCAGCTCGATTTGCAACGGGTTCTGATTGCTGACACCAAAGTGTTTGACCATACCTTTGCTTTCCAGAATATCAAAAGCCTCAGCGACTTCTTCTGGCTCGAATAGCGTATCAGGACGGTGAAGCAGTAGGACGTCGATATAGTCTGTTTTCAAGCGCTTAAGGCTGCCTTCCACGGATTGCAGGATATGTTCCTTGGAGAAATCAAAAAAACCGTTGCGGATTCCGCATTTGGTTTGGATCATCATTTTATCACGCATACCCGGATTGTTCTCCAGTACACCTGCGAATACTTCCTCGGCTTTGCCAGCTGCGTAGATGTCGGCGTGGTCAAAAAAGTCTATTCCGAGCTCGAGGGCACTATGTACATGTGTATCTGCTTCTTTTGCAGATAAATCAGCAATCCGCATACAGCCAAGCGAAATTTGTGACACCTCAAGTGCGCCGTTTGCTACACTAATTTTTTTAACCAAAAGTGACTCACTCCTTCGAATGTTAGTAGAACATGCAGTATTCAATCAAACCATATCATAAAGAGGGGAGGTAAGCCAATGTCTATCTAAAAGAGAAAGAGGTTATCTCATCAGTAGAATTCACTACTTCAGAGATAACCTCATTTGTCTATAAATCAGTTATTAATACATATTTGGAATGTCGACATTAGGATCAATGTCAGCTTCGTAGTCTACACCCTCTGTTCTAAAACCAAACAGGTTAAAGAAATCTTGGCGGTAGCCTTCAAGATCAGCAAGCTCACCTGCATTGTTGGTTGTCAGCTCGTCCCAACGTTTCATAACCTCAGTCTGAACATCCTCACGCATTTCCCAATCATCAATTCGGATCAAGCAGCCTCCGTCAGCAGTAGCTTCGCCCCCACTGTAAAGATGCTCAGAGAATAAACGGTACATTTGTTCAATACAGTTCTCGTGCAGCCCTTTTTCCTTCATTACTTCATACAATGCAGAGATATAAAGAGGGACTACAGGAATCGCGGAGCTGGATTGGGTTACCAGAGCTTTGTTCACGGAAACAAAAGCACGTCCACCTTGAGTGGACAGGCGATCATTCAGTTGGATCGCTGTTTGTTCCAGATCATGTTTGGCTTGACCAATCGTTCCGTCGCGATAGATAGGGTGAGTGATTTCAGGCCCGATATAGGAGTAAGCAACGGTTGTAGCTCCATCGGCAAGCACGCCAGCTGCTTGAAGCTGATCGATCCACATTCTCCAGTCTTCGCCGCCCATAACTGCGATGGTCTGACGTACTTCCTCTTCTGAAGCAGGCTCAATAGTGGTCATGGAAACTTCACCTGTGTGGAAGTTCAAGGTTTTGTTCGAATAAGCGGTTCCCACCGGTTTAATGACGGAGGAGAAGGTTTCTCCTGTTACCGGATGAGTGCGGCGTGGTGAAGCGACACTATAGACAACTAAATCAACTGTGCCATATTCAGCTTTAATCAATTCAATGGTCTTCTCTTTGATAGCATCGGAGAAGGCATCGCCAACTATGCTGTGAGATTTAAGTCCAAGCTGCGCTGCTTGTTGTTCAAAAGCTGCGGAGTTGTACCAGCCAGCAGAAGCTGTACGTTGACCTTCAGCAGCTTTATCAAAGAAAACACCAATAGTGTTGGCGCCAGCACCGAAAGCGGCTGAAATTCTGGAAGCTAGTCCGTATCCGGTAGAAGCGCCAATGACTAGTACATTAGCAGGTCCCTCAATATTCTTTTGTGCTTTTACATATTCAATTTGTTGTTGTATTTGTTTGGCGCATCCCTCTGGATGGGCTGTTGTACATATAAATCCGCGAGTTTTAGGTTGAATAATCATCAAGGAATTCCCCTTTTTATAAAAATTAAAGTCCAATGTTACTTCAGAGAAAGTATAGCAAACAATATTTACTAATACAAAGAATTTAGGATATTGGAGAAGAATGATTGCTCTCCACTACGATCGACTGCCATCCGCTGCCGCTTACGGACCCAGATGACGTTATATGCAAATTTATCGCCTTTTCAGCAGGGTTTCGGACCCCAGAGACGTTATTGCTTAGAAAAAGGTTCATATTAGGTGTATTTTGTGCCAATAGAGGCTATGAGGTCCGTTGGAATTCCAAATGTGCAATAATGCTGCGTTACGGGTCAACTGTGTCCGATAGGGCATTGTGCGGGGAGCTGTGATAGGTCGATCGAACGAACGTACGAAGGAAATAAAACGAACGAATGACGAATCTTACGAATCATGGCAATCGAACTATCTAACCCGAATCATCCGATGAACCCAAGCAGAAAAGGGGCTGCCCCAGCAGCCATTTCGTGGCCATGGGACAACCCCTTAATCTAATGAGGCTAGATTACGCCTTAAATATGGAATCTATAGTTTTGATCTCTTCTGGTGTCAGCTGCACCTTCAGCGTCTCTAAGTTGGAAACGATCTGCTCAGGACGTTTGGCGCCCGGAATAAGCGCATCGATGGAAGGTACGGTCAAATACCAGGCAAGTACGACATGTGCGACTTCGACACCTTTAGCATTGGCAATCTGACGAACCTTGTCCACCTTCTCCAGATTCTTGGCAAAGGTCTCCCCTTGAAATAGCGGGTCATTTTTTCTAATGTCGCTGAATGTATCGCCTTGCTTATATTTGCCGCCCAGCAGGCCCGACGCAAGTGGGAAATAGGGCACGAAAGAAATGCCATGCTCCTGCGTATAAGGCAGCAAATCTTGTTCCGCATCACGATGCAGCAGATTGTAGTGGGATTGAAGAACATCCACATGACCATCTTTGTTGGCTTCTTTCAGCTGATCAATGGAGAAGTTAGACACCCCGATGGCTCTAATCTTCCCTTCATCTTTCAGCTTCTTAAGTTCACCTACAGCTTCGTCCTTAGGTGTGCTTTCATCAGGGAAATGAATATAGTAAAGATCAATATAATCGGTCTGGAGGCGTTTCAAGCTGTCTTCTACTGACTGTCTTAGAAAAGCTGGAGAGTTGTCGAGTGTAATCTTGTCACCGGTAATCACGTGAGCGCCTTTAGTAGCAATGACCACATTGTCGCGGCCGCCTCTTTCCTTCAGCACTTCGCCAATCAGTTCCTCGGATCTTCCTGGTCCATAAATAAAGGCGGAATCAATAAAATTAATCCCATGATCCAGAGCGCTGCGCACAATATTTCTGCCGGTTTCATCATTTAAACCCGGAAATAAATTATGCCCGCCAACAGCATTGGCACCCAGACCCAGCGGGAGAACCTGCAGATTGGTTTTTCCTAAAGTTATTTTATTAGCCATAATCAATAGTCAGCTCCTTAAAATATAATACGTACTATATTAAGTATAGAGAATAACTCGGGTCAGGACAAATTTTGCCTTCCAGCTTTATACATGAATATTTAAACCGGATAAGTTATGATAGTAAGAAAATTTTATATTCGCGTTCGTGCAATCATGATGAGGAGAAGGAGGTCCGTCTTATGCTAGTCATTAATCAAAATGAAGTGGCCGAACTGTTAGCTATGGAATCTTGCATCTCCGTTATGGAATCTGTTTTGAAGGCTCTGTCCGCTGGACAAGCCGTACAAAGCTTAAGACAAGTGCTTCCTTTACAAAAGAGCAATCTGCTCGGTTTAATGCCGGGTTATTTGCAGCATGAAGAGGTAGCTGGTGCCAAAATCATCAGTGTATTTCCCAGCAATCATGGTTCAGGCCTGCCTTCTCATCAAGGTCTTGTTACCCTATTCGATTCATCTACGGGTGTTCTGAAAGCTATAGTGGATGGACAAAAGATTACAGCCATTCGTACGGCGGCAGTCAGTGCAGCAGCAACCCGATATCTGGCCAGAGAGGATGCCGAAATCCTTGCTCTTCTTGGAACTGGGGAACAAGCAAAAAGTCATCTGGAAGCGATGTTGCGGGTTCGACCCATCCGTGAGGTAAAAGTATGGAGCAGGACACTCGCAAAGGCACAGGATTTTCAAATGGAGATGAGCCAAAAATATGATGTGCAGATCATTGTTGCCGAGACAGTTCAAGCGGCAGTCAGCGCAGCGGATATCATTTGTACCGTGACAGCATCCACCGAACCTGTGCTCAAGGGAGAATGGCTGAAACCGGGTGTACATATCAATGCTGTCGGCGCATGCAGACCAAATGACCGTGAGCTGGATTCGGAGACCGTCCAATTAGCTAAGTTATATGTAGATCGGCTGGAATCCGCTCAGAATGAATCTGGTGATTATTTAATCCCGCTGAACGAAGGCAAAATTACAGCAGATCATATTGTCGGGGAGATTGGTGAGCTGATCAGTGGCACTATCGAGGGCAGAAGGTCCGCAGCTGACATTACTCTTTTTAAAGGATTAGGGCTGGCCATTGAGGATTTAGCAGCAGCTAATTTTATATATAATGAAGCTGTTAGATTACATAAAGGCACTGAAATTGCATTCTAAGGAGCGACTACACGATGAGCACTTATGAAGGTCTGTATGATTTCAAGTTGACGGAGCAAGAGGAGGAGCGGGCTAAACGCTTGCATGAACAGAACATTATTATCGATCTGCTGTTTCAAGGCCCCTTATCTCCAAGCGCGATTCCAGACTCTATCTCTGACAGAATCAAAGAATTATGTGAGCCTTATAAAGATGAGCCAATGGTATACAGCAGTATGCCTGCAAAAATCATCACAAAGCTATCTGCGAGCGGAGAGATCCCTGAGTATAAGGAAGAGTGGTACAAGTCCGGAATTACAGCAGGGAACCGCGAACTTCATTTGGAATCCTTAGACAGCATCATTACAAGCATGGCAGAGGTGCAACTGCAATTCGATTCTGCAGATTGGTTAATCAAAGCCTTAACTGCCGAAGACATACGTGCTGCCAAGCGTAATGGTTATAAAGCGGGCATTATCACAGCACAAGAAACGGATGGTCTGGGCACGAATCTCGATCAATTAGATGTACTTTATAACTTCGGATTAAGAATTATACAATTGACCTACAACAATCAGAACCAGATTGGGGCGGGCTGCGCAGAACAATCGAACGCCGGGGTCACTAATTTTGGGAAAAGATTCATTGCACGCTTGAACAAGCTGGGGATCATTGTAGATACGGGGCATTGCGGGAAACAGACTACGTTAGATGCCTGCGCTTATTCCACAACTCCGGTGATTGCTTCACATACGGGTGTAGAGGCGATCTATCCGCATATGCGCTGTAAAAGTGATGAGGAGATTATCGCGATAGCCAAGACGGGTGGAGTTATTGGTATTTTTGCTATGCCTTGGTTTGTTCATGAAGATCCTAAACATACAACTATTGACCATGTGCTGGATCATATCGAATATGTAATCCGGCTTGTAGGCGTGGATCATGTCGGAATTGGAACGGATTGGCCGATGAGCGATGTGCTCTGGTCATTGGTTTATTTTAAAGAACATATCGCACCCAAGCTTGGATTCGCCAAAGGAGACGGACCTTCTACAGAAACCGTTGCTGGACTTGAGAAATATAGTTATTTTATTAACTTTACTAGAGGTTTGGTTGCCCGCGGTTATGCGGATGCAGATATTGCTAAGATCATGGGCGGCAACTGGCTGCGCGTATTTGAAGAAATTTGCGGATAGGGGATAAACAGATGACAACCTACTTACACACATCTACATTTAACGTCTACTTTTCTGGTGTTTATACAGGCAAAATTCATTTTACAGAGCAACAGATCATGCTAGCTAAGGTCGATCCGCGCAGAAGAACGCAAATGCAGGACAATGTGCTGGATGGACAGTTCAAGACCGTACTCCCGCTTCAAAAAATCCATAAACATTTGGATGCTTATGCTAATGCAGAATGGGCAGAAGACGAGGTAGTGCTGAGTAATGGCGATATCTATCAAAAGCATATCCAGTATCAGGCGCAGATTGAAGGCCGCGAACTGACCTCACAAGTATGGGCGCTGCGCAAAGAGACGGCTCTGGACATTGTGACTTTGGACGGGGAAATTATCGCTTTTTTAACGCCGAATCGGTATGGTATTGAGCTTATGGTTAAAGCAGGTTATGAGAAGCTGACTCCGTTAGTGGTCTACGACGATCCTCTTCTATCTAAGGCAGAATATGGTGTGAACGATTTGGGTACTGATCTGATTCCGATGCGCGATGGGGTGAAGTTGGCGACAGATGTTTTTTTACCAGAGGGCATTAAGCCGGGAACTAAGCTGCCGACAATTCTCGTAAGAACATGTTATGACCGCAACGGAAAAAAAGAGATTTTTATGAGATGGGCCAATAAAGGTTATGCAGTAGTATCGCAGGATGTTAGAGGTCGGGCGGATTCGGAAGGCGAACTGATTCCTTTTTATAATGAACGGGATGACGGTTATGATACGATTGACTGGATTATTGCTCAGGACTGGTCGGATGGCAACGTCGGCATGTGGGGCGCATCCTATCTAGGTTTTGTTGTTGTGGCGGCGGCCACCAGTGGGCACCCGAATCTGAAGGCGGTTGTGGATGAAGTGAACGTGGGCTCTCCATTTGTTGATACCGTTCGCAAAGGGGGAACCCTTTGTTCTTGGCCATTGCTCTCTTGGACTCTTGCTCAATCTGTGGGTACTCGGACGGATTTTGATATCTTTGGAGGCATTACGGTGAATCCGGAAGCAGCCGTTGATGCAAGACCGATTAAAGAGATCCCTCAGCAAATGATTGGTAAAACATCAGGTCCATGGGATCTGTGGAGCCAGCATCCGGAGTATGATGATTTCTGGAAAAACTGTACTTTTACCGAGCGCGGTGATCAGGTGCAGGTGCCTATGTATGTTATCTCAGGTTGGTATGACGGCGACAGCGCCGGCGTATCGGAAACATGGAGAATGTTGACAGAACATGATGTGCCAAATCGAAAAATCCGTCTGGGCGCTTGGGAGCACGGGCCGAACAGAGCTAGAGACTACGAAGGCGTGAGCTTCGGCAATGATGCCGTAGTCTATGATTACGATGTTTCTGTGCTGCGCTGGTTCGACCGCTTCCTCAAAGGCATTCCAAATGGAATAGATCAGGAGCCTAGAGCCTCTTATTATGTTGTTGGTGAAAATCAGTGGAGAACGTCCGCAGATTGGACACCTGCTGAAGCCACAACTTCTTCCTTCTACCTTTCCAGCGGCGGGCGGGCGAATTCAGGACATGGGGATGGGCAACTGCTTGCAGCGCCTGAGGAACATTCTCCTGAAGATACTTATATCTATAATCCTCATGATCCTATGAATGATAGCGGTGAACGAGAGCCTGAGAATTTGCGAAAATACGAGCTGCGCAATGATATCCTTGTCTACACTAGTGATATTCTGACGGATGAGCTGACTGTGGCCGGAGAATTGTCTGCGGTTATCTATGCTGCCAGCACTGGCAAAGATACGGATTGGGTTGTTACGCTTAGTGACGTGAATGAACAAGGGGACTCTATCCGGTTATCCAATTATATTGTCAGAGCTAAATACCGTCATGGATTGGAAGCGCCTGAGCTGCTGATTCCTGGGCAGGTGGAGAAATATGATATTTTCATGCCGAATATTGCCCATAGATTTGCTGTGGGACACCGAATTCGGTTCTCGATTACTTCGTCCAGTAAATTCGTTGCTTTCCCTAATACAAATACAGGCAGTAATCCGTATGAAGATTCAGAAGCGATTACTGTGCTGCAGACTGTTTACCATAATCGTGAGTATCCGAGCCATGTGAAGCTGCCGGTGGTTCCTAACGCTTAAATGTGACTTTAATACGAAGAAGGGGCTGAACAAAGGTAAAGGGAATTAACACTTGAAGCTGAAGCTGCATTTGATGACAAATGATGCTTCAAGTGACGTACCGAGAGAGTACTGAGTGAACACCGAGTGAACACCGAGTGAGGCCTAGGTGAAACAAAAAGTGAAGAATGAGCTTATGCTTCAATTGAAGCGAAAAGTAAAACTCTTATAGAGCGATTAGGGAATTTCTCCCTGAAATTCTTAGGATTCTGGTCGTCAGGCATATAATTGAGGAAAAACTCCCTAATTTTATATCTGATTCCCCGGAAATAAGGAAAACAGCCTATTTATTAGGGAGGAATTCCCTGGTTTCGTTCATTTAGAGCAAATTTCTCCTACTTTCAGGGAGTTTTTCCCTAATTAGTTTTAGATCCACTCCGCACAACGCGCAAACGCAGAACACATACTCCCAGCACCAGAACGCATTCCCCAGCACGCAAACGCAGAACGCCTACATCGCCACCATCCCAAACGCCCAATCCAATGGCATAGCACACTAAGAACTAATAGTCTATTGGTTATACCATAAATCTTGAACTATACTGCAAGGTCAACCTTGTATTTTTGGAGAAATGTCGATTATTCACAGAAAAGCGCATAAATGCTCCCTTCTTAGGTCACAATAGGGAAAAACCAGAATGAAGGGATTAAAGTGAACGCGTTTCGCTTAAAAAAACAACTTTGGCGGCGATGGAGACGTTGGAAAAAGGCGCTTTGGGTAGGAGCTGCTTGTATAGCTTTTGCTGTACTGGCTTGGCGCAGTATGCAGGTACCTGAGGAAATCAGTGGTCTGCTGACGAATTCTAGCTGGGCGGATAGTGCCGATAGTGAGCTGGCCGCAGCTGTCTTTAAAGTAGGCGAGGACAGTGATGAGGCAAAAGAGAAGGGCACTTTAAATAATGAACAACTGCTGCAAACCATCACCCAAAGTGGGCTCAGCAGAACCGTTCATTTAAAAACAACCTATGTGTCCGGAGAAGAGATTCAGACGTTGCCGGGCGTAAAGAACCCGCTTCAGCTGAAGACTATAATCAATGAACACCCTGAATGGAGCGGTTGGATTAGTTCAGAAGGGGATTTGTGGCTGGAACAAAAAGTGAATGATTTATCGACAATGATAAAAAATGAAGCTTACATTGGTGTAGATGCGTTTGGGAATTTGACCTTGTTTAAAGGTCCGCCAGTTCAGGAGAAGGTACTGAAGACTTTTTTTCAAATGGATATGGGTTCCCTGAAATCCTCATTGCCGGAAAATATTTGGAAAGAGCTTCATGAGGGGATTCGTGTTCAGGATATTGAAGAGTACAACAGTGTGCTGTCTACCTTCAGTGATTATGCCCGCGAAGCTGCTGAGCATGTCATGCAGAACAAGCAATAGCTTTGATAAAGCTGTCCTAAAGTCATTATTAATGGCTGAGGGCAGCTTTTTTGTGTGAAATGAAACGGGGAAGAGTCTTAGCTGTAGGCCTAAAGTTGCCATTTCGCTGCAAACAGTAAACTTTTTTTCTCCCGCAAGGGCGATTTTTGCTATAATGGTTAGAAGGAATACATATGTTCGCTTCATGGCGGAGGAATGGATGAAAACGGTGGAATAATCTGCCTGTTATAGAGGAGAGATCGTGTTTGCGTATTTTGGGAATTGATCCGGGGCTGGCGATCGTCGGCTTTGGCTTTGTGGATAAGGAAGGACATAAACTGACCCCCGTCCAATATGGTTGTATTCAGACTGAGGCTCATACGCCTGAAGAAGAACGACTGCTGCATGTCTATGAAGGCATGGGTCAGCTCATTGATAAATATAAACCCGATGCTGTGGCGATAGAAAAGCTGTTTTTCGCTCGCAACGTTACTACAGCATTGCCAGTGGCGCAGGCCCGCGGTGTGACTATATTAGCTGCAGTACAGCGGGGTCTCCCCGTCTCGGAATATACACCTATGATGGTAAAGCAGGCTGTTGTGGGTTATGGTAAGGCTGAGAAACGGCAGGTCCAGGAAATGGTGAAGCTGCTGCTGAAGCTATCGGCGATTCCGAAACCCGATGATGTGGCGGATGCGCTGGCGGTAGCGGTATGCCATGCCCATTCGAGCAGTCTTAATTCTAAATTAAATGAGGTATTGCGAAAATGATAGATTTCTTAAGAGGACCCGTTGTTCATTTGGAGTCGGAATATGTGGTGCTGGATGTGCAGGGAGTAGGATACCGGGTATTCTGCCCGAATCCTTATGCTTTTGCTAAAGTAGAAGGACCTGTAACGATCTATATTCATTACCAAACACGTGAGGACGCTACGCTATTATTTGGGTTCCCGACTCGTGAGGAACAAAAATTGTTCCGCAAGCTGATAGAGGTATCTGGCATCGGTCCTAGGGTTGCGCTTGGAATCCTGACAGGTGGAACACCGGATCAGTTGATTTCAGCGATTTATCAAGAGAATATAACGTTCTTAACGAAATTACCGGGCATTGGCAAAAAGACGGCACAGCGTATGATCCTTGATTTGAAGGACAAGCTGGACGGACTCAGTATGGCTTCAATGCAAACGGGATTGTTTGCAGTGCCAACGGAAGAAGCAACGGATGGATTGGCCTGGCAAGAGGCGCGGGATGCGCTTAAGGGGCTGGGTTATACCGAAAGCGAATTGGACCGCGTGTGGCTCGCGTTGAAGAAAGAGGGAGCAGAGACAGGCACTGTAGATGTGCTGATGAAGAAAGCACTAGGGCTGCTATATATAGCTAAGTAAAGCCGTACACATCCTAAAGAAAGGGAGCGATAGGAAATGGATGACCGGATTATATCCGCGAATTTGATGATGGATGAGCAGGCGGTAGAACTAAGCTTGCGTCCTCGTTATCTGGGAGAATATATCGGCCAGACTCAGGTGAAAGAAAACCTGAAGGTATATATAGAAGCGGCCAAAATGAGAAGCGAAGCGCTGGATCATGTACTGCTGTACGGACCTCCGGGTCTGGGCAAAACAACGCTCGCTAATATTATCGCCAATGAGCTGGGTGTGAACCTGCGAACAACTTCCGGCCCTGCGATAGAGCGTCCAGGCGATCTTGCCGCTCTGCTGACGAATCTGCAGGAAGGCGACGTGCTTTTCATCGATGAGATTCACCGTTTACACCGCACGGTTGAGGAGGTTATGTATCCTGCGATGGAGGATTTCGCGCTGGATATCATGATCGGCAAAGGGCCAAGTGCCCGTTCGGTACGATTGGATTTGCCGCCGTTCACACTGATAGGTGCCACAACCCGGGCAGGACTACTGTCTGCACCACTGCGTGATCGTTTCGGAGTGGTCAGTCGCCTGGAATTCTATAACATAGATGAGCTGAGTTACATTGTTTCTCGAAATGCGGATCTTTTAGGCATTGAGATTGTTGGCGATGCAGCAGAAGAGATCGCGCTTCGTTCGCGGGGCACGCCGCGGATTGCTAACCGCTTATTGAAGCGGGTCCGTGATTTTGCTCAAGTGCGCGGAGATGGAATTATAACTCCTGAAATTTCTGGGGAAGCATTGAAGATGCTTCAGGTGGACCCACGTGGGCTGGACAGTATTGACCACAAGATGTTAAGTGCTATGATTTCAAGCTTTCGCGGCGGTCCTGTAGGACTGGATACGATTGCAGCTACGATTGGTGAGGAAAGTCAGACGATTGAGGACGTATATGAGCCGTACCTGCTGCAGATAGGTTTCTTGCAGCGGAGTCCGCGTGGAAGAATTGTAACCCCGGCCGCTTATCATCATTTAGGGCTTCCGCTCCCTCCGGAGCAGCACTAGTTCGTCACTACAATTATAAAGGAGGATGCTGGATGAAGCATACGAAGAGGAAATGGAGAGGGGTCGCCCCGCTAAGCAAAGGATTGCTTGCGGCTGCGCTTGCTGTAGGAAGTTTCCTGATCCCTGCGGGTGCCAGTCATGCCGATTCTAATAGCACGATACGAGTTGCTCTTTATGCTGATATTGGAAGTAAATATAAATCCACTGTGCCAGCAGTAACACTGCTATCAACGCAAAGCTTTACTTTGCTGTCGGATCAAGCAGGAAGTGCTCCTTTGGTGTCTGTCCCAGCACAGAAGCAAATTCGTGTAAGTCTGGACGGATATAGAGTTAAGGTGATGGAGGTTTCAAGCTGGCAGACAGCAGCGGATGCAGCTAAAAAGCTCCAATCCACCTCCGATAAACCGCAGATTTTTGCAATCTCCAGAAATGGAGCGACTGTGTATCAGTTGTACACGGGCGTCTATGCTAGTGAAGCAGCTGCCAAGGATGGGCTTACCCGTGTAGTCAAAGCAGGGTTGAGCATTCCTGCTGACCAAACCCCAGCAGTGAAAGGTAATAAACATTTATCAGCTGGCCGCTATTCTTCGGAGCAGGAAGCAGATGTGGCGCTTAATAGCCTCACCGCAGCTGGTTTGGATGCTTGGAAGGTGTTTCTGACAGGAAACGATGGCAGTGCACAAGTAGAGGTATGGGTAGGCGAAGCTGCCAACGATAGTGATTTAACAGCTGTTCAGGCCGCTGTGTCTACGGCGGCACCACAATTTACGGTTTCGGTGGCGACCTCGCCTGGATTAATACTGCGTAAGGATGCCGGACTGGATTTTAGCAGTGAAACTCAAGCCGATCATTATCTGGTTTCTGGAAGCAATGCTAAATTTCTTGCTGCAGGCAGCGAGGCTGGGATTCAGTTAGTGGAAAGATCCAAGCGTACATATCGCGGAAATTTGGAACTGAGCAATTTGAGCGGATCGCTGGCTGTAATTAATGTAGTGCCGCTGGAGCAATATTTGTATGCCGTAGTTGGAGGAGAGGTTTCCTCCAGCTGGCCAGAAGAAGCGCTAAAAGCTCAGGCTGTCGCCGCCCGCAGCTATGCGCTGTCCCAAGGCAACCGTTTTGATGTAGCGAATGTAGTAGATACCACTCTTAGTCAGGTATATAACGGAATCGGGTCTGAAGCTCCCTCCATTATCAAAGCTGTAGATACTACTGCTGGTGAAGTGCTGATGGGTGGTGGTAAAGTTGTTGAGGCTGTATTTTCTTCCAATAGTGGAGGTATGACAGCTGACCCTTCAGAGGTTTGGGCGAATGGTGGCGATGTATTTGCTAGTGTTCCAAGCGTTGAAGATGTTTCGGCTGCTGCTGCTAAGAAGTGGTATTATGTTCTGCTTGCGAATGGTACCTCTGGTTATGCACGTGAAGATAATATTAAATTGACGGGCAGCAAAACCGCTGCCGGACTCGATATAGTTACCGCTACAACCAAAGATGTGAATATACGTCCTCTGCCAGTTATTGAGAGCAGTGTTAGTGCAGTCGGAAAGCTGAATCCGGGTGAGAACGCTGTGGCTCTGGATAAAGTATATGAGTCTGGCAGCTATAGCTGGATCAAAGGGCCGTATACCTCTGCTGAACTTCTAAAAAGCCTGCAGGGTAAAACAACAAGCACGCTCCCTTCCAGCATCTCTAACCTGCAGGTCACCCAGCGCGGTCCTTCTGGAAGAGCGATTCAGGTGAAAGCTAATGGTCAGGCTCTGAATGTGAAATATCCTGATATGTTCCGCTCCGCGTTTAATGGATTACCTAGTACATTGTTTGATATTGTGGCACCCGGAAGTTATACTGTATTAGGCGCTGACGGCGCTACCGCCACAATTAGCAGCTCGCAGAGTGCTGGCGTGCTTTCCGCATCGGGGAAGGTTAATGTGAATGGCAGTGGAACTGTAGTGATGGGCGGAGATTCTGCGGCCAGAGTGATCACTAACAGCTCGGGCTTTCTGTTCATTGGACAAGGCAACGGCCATGGTCTAGGCATGTCGCAGTGGGGCGTGAAAGGCATGGCGGACAGCGGGTATGATTACAAGCAAATATTGCAACACTATTATAAGAACGTTACTATAGTTAAGGAATGAAGACAGACCATGAATGTAGATGCTTATGATTTTCATTTGCCGGAAGAATTGATTGCCCAGACACCTCTCGCTGATCGCAGTGCTTCTAGACTGCTTCTAGTGAATAAGGAGGATGGAGAGCTGGCTCACCGGCATTTTACCGATATTATTGATTATTTTAATCCCGGAGACACGCTTGTTCTAAATGATACGAGAGTCATTCCAGCGAGATTGTTTGGAGTGAAAGAAGATACTGGTGCTAAGGCGGAAGTGCTTCTCCTGAAGAATCTTGGGGATGATCGCTGGGAAGCTCTTGTAAAGCCAGGGAAAAAGCTCAAGACAGGCGCGGTGATCATCTTTAGTGATGAGCTTCGTGCCGTTATCGAGGACGAAGCTGATATGGGCGGCCGTACGCTTCGTTTCATATATCAGGGTATTTTTCAGGAGATTCTGGACAGGCTGGGAACGATGCCGTTGCCACCTTATATTAAGGAAACACTGGATGATCGTGAACGATATCAGACTGTGTATGCTCGGCATGAGGGATCGGCCGCTGCGCCTACCGCAGGGCTTCATTTTACCCAAGAATTGCTGGAACAGATTGAGGCTAAGGGTGTAAATATCGCTTATATCACCCTTCATGTAGGTCTCGGTACTTTTCGTCCGATGTCTGTAGAGAAGGTTGAAGAGCATGTTATGCATTCTGAGTATTTCGTAATGTCTCAAGAAACGGCAGATACCATAAATGCTACTAAGGCACGAGGCGGCCGTATTATTGCAGTTGGTACAACGTCTTGTCGGACACTTGAAACGGTCGGAAGACAATGTGAAGGTGGTCCGCTTGTGGAATGCAGCGGCTGGACGGATATTTTTATCTATCCAGGGTATACGTTCAGTGTAGTAAATGCGCTAATTACCAATTTCCACCTGCCAAAGTCTACTTTGGTTATGTTGGTTAGCGCTTTGGCAGGTCGGGAACATATTCTAGCTGCTTATGAAGAAGCGATAGAGCAGAAGTACCGATTCTTTAGCTTTGGAGATGCAATGTTTATTTATTAAGGTAAGAGGATGGGTTAACTTATGGCAGCAATTACTTATGAGCACATCAAAACGTGCAAACAATCCGGAGCCAGACTTGGAAGAGTCCACACTCCACATGGTGTGATTGAGACACCAGCATTTATGCCAGTCGGCACACAAGCTACAGTTAAGACCATGAGTCCTGAAGAGCTGAAAGAGATGGATGCCCATATTATTTTGAGCAATACTTACCATCTGTTTCTAAGACCAGGCCATGATATTGTTCGTGAAGCTGGTGGACTGCACAAGTTCATGAACTGGGATCGTCCGATTCTGACAGACAGCGGCGGGTTTCAAGTATTCTCGTTAAGCGACATGCGCAAGATTACAGAAGAAGGAGTTCATTTCCGTTCCCATTTAAATGGGGATAAGAAATTCCTGTCTCCGGAAGTAGCGATGGAGGTTCAGAACTCCCTGGGTTCAGATATAATGATGGCATTTGATGAATGTCCTCCATTCCCGGCTGAATATGATTATGTGAAAAAATCCCTAGAGCGCACCACGCGCTGGGCTGAACGTTGCCTGAAAAGTCATGCTCGTCCTAACGATCAGGGTCTTTTTGCTATCGTGCAAGGGGGCATGTATGAAGATCTGCGCCGTCAGAGCGCGGCTGATTTGACTTCCATGGATTTCCCGGGGTATGCTATTGGGGGGCTCAGCGTCGGAGAGTCCAAGCAGCTAATGTATGAAGTGCTGGATTATACAGTTCCCCTGCTGCCACAAGGCAAACCTCGCTATTTGATGGGCGTGGGTTCACCGGATGCGCTGCTGGAAGGATCAATCCGAGGAGTGGACATGTTTGACTGCGTCTTGCCTACTCGTATTGCCCGTAATGGAACAACGATGACCAGTCAGGGAAGACTCGTTGTACGCAACGCTAAGTATGCCCGTGATTTTGGGCCGCTTGATCCGGAGTGCAATTGCTATACATGCCGGAATTATTCCCGCGCTTATTTGCGCCATCTAATCAAAGCCGATGAAACCTTCGGACTTCGATTGACGACATACCACAATTTGCACTTCTTGTTGGATTTAATGCGTAAAGTGCGTGAAGCCATCAAAGAAGATCGGCTGCTTGATTTTCGCGATGAGTTTTTTGCCAAATACGGATTATATGATAATCTTAAAGGCTTTTAGGGTTTGATTTAAGAGTCATGTTTTAATGTACTTTGAAAGGGGGGAGAAATATGATTCAATCGTTTCAATATGCAGCTGGCGCAGGTGGTGGAGGTAGTATACTAGGCCTGGTAGGTCCCTTTGTTCTTATGTTTGTAGTATTCTACTTCTTGCTGATTCGTCCGCAACAAAAGAAGACCAAAACTCGTAACGCAATGTTGAAAGCTCTGAAAAAGGGCGATAAAATCGTTACTATTGGAGGGCTTCACGGTACGATCATGGAAATTTCCGATGATATCGTGGTTCTGCGGGTCAACGATGTAACTAAGCTGACTTTTGATCGCGGTTCCATCAGCCACGCTGTGGCGACGGATGTCGAAGAGAAAGTATAGACTTGTTATTTAAGTAAATAAAAAGCGGTGTCTTCTCATTGGAGAGGACACCGCTTTTTTGATCTTTAAGGTTATTAAGATTTAGCAGTTTAACTTTAACGTACATTTGTTACGCGGCTCGGAACGGTAAGCGACTCTTCACGTCCCCGCAAAGTTAATTTGGAAAGTTGAACGCCAACTGTAGAGGCTAGTACAGCTAGCAAGGTTCCACCAATCATATCTGTAAGCCAATGAATGCCCAGATAGAAAATTCCAAAGACGATTACAACTGCGGAAATACTAGTGATGGCCATCCAGCGGCGGTTCCCTGAACGGAAGGCCAGAAGTGCCATTGTAACAGATATGGACGTATGTAGACTCGGGAAGCAGTTATTGAGACCGGATAGCGGTCTATATTCCTGTTCGAATTTCGGAAATACATCCAGCATAGTAAATTTGACGCCCGCTGGCAGATAGGACCAAACCTCGTTTACCGGGAAGTAAAGATAGAATGGAATCGCCAAGGCATAGTTGATAATAATAGCATAGCAGGTGGCATATAACATCACCCGGTTTTTATCTAACAGATAGACCCCTAATGATGCTGCTAGAACAGACTGAAGCATGAAAATGTAGAAAAAGACGATGATCGGTGTTAACCATGGACTGTAGAATATATCCTGAACGGCTTGGACAAAATGACCCTCTAGACCAAATATAAACGGCGTATAATCAGAGGTAAGATGCATTTTTTGTTCAATTTGCAGTTCATATTTATTTATGGCTAATACGCCAAACATTCCTGCAATCAGCAACAAAAACTTATAGGATCGCAGCATCTCTTTCCCAATTTCAACCAATGCCATGAGTGGATTACGTTTAGCGCCAATCCATACTAATATCACTACTAATGCAACTGTGTACAAAACAATATGGTTCATTGATTGGTAAAACAAAGCAATCGAAGCCTCCTTGATCTCTTAATGAAGTCAGATGATCACAGTTTAACATATTTTCAAGGAATGTTTCGAATTTAATGGAATTATAATTTTAGCTTTTTTGTAAATTAACGCCAAACATTCCGCCGAGAGCGCCAATTGCAGCAGCTGCCAGAACCCATAGCAGATCCACACCAGAGGGTGCGCTGTCCAGTGCCAAAAAACCGATCAACAGAACGATAATTCCATAAAATGCGCCTGTAAGACTTCCTTGATACCAGCCTTTGCTCGTGGCTCTGCGACCGGCGGTTAGTCCTCCGAATGCTGCAGCTATGCCGTGTACAATGTATGTGTACATTGAGAGATCCTGCTCCTTCAGACTGCTGCCCCATAACAAAAGTGAGAGGACAAACGCACCCATCAGCATCCAAAGGAATGATCGACATAGGCCAGATAACACAGGATTGGCTATTCTCCACGAGAACATGCGCCGGATTAAATACATGGTACAACCTCCTAAAGTTTTTTTGAGGAAAAAGAATCAACATAGTTATTATTCATTGTATGGGATGGCTTGCCCCAATAGTACAAGAAAGGGCATTGCAGCCTTTTTACCATTAATTAATATGCCGGCTTCCGAATGTTCCCTGCACAGAGCGGTCAGAATAGGGTTACATTAATCCACCCGAGGAAACAAGTCTGCGGGTGAGAATGGAGGGGAGCGAAGCTATATGTTCCAGCATATCTCTACCCATATTTTCTTGACCGTGCTGATGTATTTCTTCATATTCCTGTGTATGCGCATCATGGGGAAGAGGGAAATAGGTAAGCTGTCTGTATTTGATCTAACGATCTCCATCATGATTGCTGAGATTGCTGTTTTTGTGCTTGAGGATATTAATCGGCCGATCTATGAAGGAGTCGTTCCGATGGCAACATTGGTGTTGATACAGGTAATTGTGGCTCAGCTCAGTCTTAAGAGCAGAAAGCTCAGACTTTTAATGGACGGCAAACCGAGCATACTCATTTCTGGCGGCAAGCTGCACCGGGGCGAAATGCGTAGGCAGAGATATAATATTGATGATCTGCTGCAGCAGTTGCGTGGACAGAACATCGCCAGTCCTGCTGACGTGGAATTTGCAATCCTGGAGCCTAGTGGACAGCTAACCGTATTCGAGAAAGAGAAGGGGAGTTCATCCTCTAACCCATCAGGCAATAGCAGTGCAGCTGCTGAGCATAAAAAGAGTGACGATAATAAAGGAAATAAGAACCGTAAGATAGAGCTGCCGAAGAATAAGATCAGATATGAAGGACTTCCAATCCCTCTGATTATGGATGGCAAGGTGCAGGATCAGAATTTAGAGATGATTGGAAAAACCAGATTTTGGTTAAGAACTCAAATTCGTCAAAAAGGAGTATCTGATTTCAAAAATGTATTTCTATGCTCCATAGATCATAAGGGCAGAATTTATGTCGACCGTTTGGACAACAGATAGCTTTTTAGAGCCTGCGTTTGATAAACGGCAGACGGTCCAAATCACGAATTGAGATAAGGCCAGCTAACAGACTGATTCCGAAATACAGGACCATTCCTATCGCAGAGGCAAATATAAATTGAATCCATTGTACATCTGCAATGGGAATGGAAGTGTATACATAATGCACGCCCGCTCCCATAATGACCATTGCACATAAGGTTTTTATGGTTTCGGTTACTCTTAAAGATAATGAAATAAGACTGACCACACTGTATCCGTGAAGCAGCGTAACCAGAATGCTGTTCACAATAATGGCTATGATGGCGCCGTAAATTCCATATTCAGGTTGCGATGCCAGTATTACGATCAGAATGATTTTGACTACTGCTCCAATTAAGGTATTGATGAGTGCCCTGCCCGGTCGATCCATAGCTTGCAGCGCAGCTTGTAAAGGAGCTTGAACATAAATGAACAAGGCGAATGGAGCCATGAGCTTCAGCATAGGAGCTGTATCCGCGTTACCATATAACAAATTGCATAGCGGAACCGCCAGGATATACATAAGAACAGCAAAAGGAGCCCCTGTTACCAGCGCAAGCCGCAACGCTTGATGCATACGCTTGTGAATGGTGGGCAAGTCCTTTCTTGCCGCAGCTTCTGATATGGAAGGAACCAGAGACACAGCAAGTGAAGAGGTTAATGCCCCGGGCAGCAGCAATAAAGGAACAACCATCCCTTGTAAAGACCCGTACTGAGCTGTAGCGGCAGCAGCGGCTATACCTGCCAAGGCGAGACTGCGCACAGTAATAATAGATTCCAGCAGATAAGAAAAAGAGCCTACAAGCCGACTTGCTGTAACGGGAATGGATATGCCTAGTAACCGCCGTAATATGGGGGAGTTGGCTTTCACACCTTGTGTATCAGATGGGATAACCTCCGGCTCGAGAGCGGGTTGCTCTGGAGTCGGATTTGTCTGCTTTTTATCTTTTTTAGTAATGACATAATATTGCCACAGAATCGCTAACATTCCGCCAATTTCTCCTACCGTCACACCTAACATCGCTCCAGCCGCCGCCATAGCAATACCCTTAGGAAGCAACAACCAGGAGAACCAGAGCATAAAGAATATTCGAACTAAAGATTCGAAGATGGAGGAGAGCGCCGATGGTATCATGTTCTGCTTGCCTTGGAAATAACCGCGGTAAATTGCAGATACGGCGACAATCCCAATCATTGGGATCATGGCAATAAACGTATAATAAACTCGATGGTCTGTTAAGATAACATTGGAGACCCATGAGGCACTTACCAAAGCAACCAATGTAAAGAAGATTGCAAGTCCAATACTAAGAGCAAGTCCAGTACGTAAAATCAGCCGTGATTTTTCAGGCCGATTCTCTCCTTCTGCTTCCGCCACCATCTTGGCTATCGCCAGTGGAATCCCGCCTGTAATGACAGTAACCAGCACAAGAAAAAAAGGATACGCGAGCTGATACAGACCCACACCTTCTGCTCCGATAATACGGGGTAAAGCAATCCGGGGAATAAATCCAAGCATCCGATTAATGATGCCGGCGGCTAGCAAGATTAAAGTTCCTTGTATAAAGCTCTGTTTCTTCAAAGGTCACGCCTTCTTCCCAAAATGAAATAAAACGCTGGCGAACTTGTCTATTCTTATGGATATGCTGTACCCCTATCTCGGCATGCCTTGTTTTAGTGGCATTAACTTTTTGTGACGGAAGAAGGAAAGCGAAGAACAAGAGTCGAATATCTATGGTGAGCATACGAACATGAGCGATCTTTGGAGGTGTCAACACGTGGAATCGGAACAGTGGAATCATGATCAACATAGTGAAGAAATCGAAGCCATGTGCCGCAGCAAAGCTGAAGAATTCCGGCTCCTCGGCTATGAGTATGTAACCAGCAAGGATATTTGGGATTGCATCAGCCGTAATTATGATAAGGAAGGCTTGCCTCCCCTACATAAGCTGGTAAACGACATTTATTCCTTGAAAGCCAATAGTTACATGAATTATTTGACTATTGCGGCCTATCGGGGGTTGAACTGAACAATAAACCACATATTTCTTTTTGCGAACTGCCTGATAAAGCAGTAAAGTAAGAGAATAATAACTCCACATCTCCTATTAAAACGGATGTCTTGCTGATTTAGGCAGGGGCGGCCGTTTCTTTGTGTGAGTATAGCTCTATCAATGCTGTGAATTGACGGTCATTTCGCGTGTAGCTATAATAGGAATATTGAGTTAATGAAAGGGGAACTAGCTAGAGCATGAAGAGACTAATGGGCTTTTTTATTACCGTGCTCGTTTTGACAGGCGTTATGGCATTTACTACTCCTGGACTGCTGGACAAGGTTAGACTTGGTCTTGACCTGAAAGGCGGATTTGAGATTTTGTATCATGCTGAGCCTATGGAAGCGGGAGCAGCATTGTCCCGAGCTTCTCTGCTGAAGACAGCGGAAAGCTTAGAAAAACGGGCGAATGCGCTCGGAACAAGTGAACCAGAGGTAACTACTGAAGGTACGGACCGTATCCGTTTGAAAATTGCGGGCGTAACGGATGAAGCCGAGGTTCGTAAAAAAATGAAGGAACCTGCAGTTCTGACTTTCCGTAGTGCTGCTGAAGGTGACGCTGAGGGAACTTACAGCAAAATCGAACTGGTAGGTAGTGATTTTGTTGAAGGTGCTGCAGAAGTTGGACGGGATAACCTGAATCAGCCAATCATCAGCATCAAGATTAAGGACAAGGACAAATTTGCAGAGATTACTAAACGTCTCTTGGGAAAGAATCTCGCAATTTACTTGGATGAGAACAAACTATCTGACCCTACGGTACAAGCAGTACTTACCGATGGCAGTGCTTCTATTTCTGGTAACTATACAATTAAGGAAGCGCGCGAACTTGCAGACACGATTAACCTAGGTGCATTGCCACTGAAGCTGACGGAGAAATATTCCCAAAGTGTGGGTGCTACCCTGGGTAAGCAATCGCTTGATCAAACGATTCGAGCAGGTCTGCTGGCTTCTGTGATTATCCTTATTTTCATGATCGGAATGTATCGTTTGCCAGGTCTTTTGGCTAGTTTTGCCTTGCTCTTGCATACATGGGCGCTAATTGCGGTCTTCGTCTTCGCGGACTTCACCTTGACGCTGCCTGGTATAGCCGCATTTATTCTGGGTATAGGTATGGCGGTCGATGCTAATATCATTACCAACGAACGGATAAGGGAAGAAATGCGCAGTGGAAAAAGTATACTGTCCTCCGTTAAGGCAGGGAATAAATCCTCTTTCCGGACAGTAATGGACTCCAATGTGACTACTATTATTGTGGCAGCAGTTATGTTTGCCTTCGGTACAGGTGCGGTCAAAGGCTTTGCATTGGTGCTGATTGTAGAAATCGTGCTGAGTATCGCCACGAATCTTTATTTCTCCCACTGGTTGCTTAGCCAGCTTGTCAAAGCGGGTAAGCTGAACAAACCGAAGAGCTTCGGTGTTAAGGAGAGTGAAATCCGTGCGCTTTAAGAAAGAGCTTGATTTCGTACATTTGAGTAAATATTTCTATATTTTCTCTATCGCATTGACAGTAGCAGGATTGATTTTCCTGGCGACATTTGGCCTGAATTACAGCGTTGACTTTAAAGCTGGATCTAATGTGGACATCTCCCTATCCAAGAATTTGAACTTGGATCAGGTTAAGACTGCAACTAGTGCAATCGATGTCGATCATGAACCGACGATTTCGTTTGGTGATCAGCGTGTGAATATTCGTTATGACGAAGTTCTTGATGAGGCTCAAGATGAAGCCCTAAAAGCTGAAATCCTTAAGCTGGATGACAAAGCATCATTTGAAATTAACACCGTGGACACTGAAATGGCTAAAGAATTGGCACGTAATGCTATTTATGCAGTTCTGATTTCTTGTCTGGGGATTATTATTTATGTAAGTATTCGTTTTGAATGGCGTTTCGCCGTGGCATCGATTGTGGCCTTGCTCCATGATGCCTTTATCGTAGTCGCGCTCTTCTCTATCTTCCGCTTGGAAGTGGATTTGACGTTCATTGTAGCGGTGCTTACGATCATCGGTTATTCCATTAATGATACGATCGTTATCTTTGACCGTATCCGTGAGAATTTACGTTTTGGTAAACAGAAAACTTATGAAGACTTGAAACACCTTGTGAACAAAAGTGTGGCTCAAACGCTCATGCGTTCTCTCTATACTGCATTTACCGTATTTATTGCGGCGTTCTTCCTGTTATTGTTCGGAGGCGAGTCGATTAAGATGTTCTCGCTTGCGATGGTAATCGGCTTGCTCTTCGGAGCTTACTCTTCCATCTTTATTGCAAGTCCACTCTGGTTAGTGCTTAAAAAGCGTGAGAAGGTTAAAGTGAAGAGCAGCCCGAATAAAGGTTAGAAGAAATTAGCATCGAAGTTCTACTTTTCTTATACGTTTAAGAAAGCCGCGTCAAATGCGACGCGGCTTTCGAAATCTTTAGGGTCATGTCATGTGTATTGAATCATCATGAGATTACTTGCTATTGGTAAGGAGGGCCTCGTATGAATAAAGAACGATCACCGCAAAGCGAGACGGTTGCTTGGACAGGGATCATTAGCGATGTTACTTTGGCAGTAGCTAAGGGGAGTTTTGGCTATATTTCAGGGAGCAAGGCATTAATGGGGGATGCTTTGTATTCCGGAGCAGATGCAGCAGCTAAACTGGCGGATATTCTTCCGTGGCGCTCTGAGCAAGGGAGAAAGAGTAAGCAACGGATCGAAGAACGGCGGGGCACTAAGGAGCCGCTGCTGGCTATACTTTTTTCGGTATTTATTCTTATGGGGGGACTGCAGATCGCATTCTCTGCAATCCGCGACTTAACAGATGGAAAATCATCTACACACGGACAGCTGGCGTTTGTAACCGTCTTAGTATCTATTGTGTTTAAAGAAGCTGTTTTTCAATATCAATATCGCTACTTTAAAAAAATAGGTGATGGCAGTCATGCTGCATATGTTAATAGTCATCGTTTCAGCTTATATACATCTATCACAGTATTAGTCGGAATTTCGTTATCCATGGGTGGTACCTATTGGCATCCTCTATCTTATATGGATCCTATTGCCGCGCTCTTAACCGGAGTTTTAATTCTTCGTAAAGGCTATTCACTCATTGCTAGCTCTATTAACACTAAAAACGCGCAGGAGCTTCCTTCGGAGGAAGCCGCTAATTTTATTGAAACAGTGCAACGTGTTCATGGCGTCATTCGCGTAGAACATTTGAAGGCACTTGAGCAAGGGAATTATGTGAATCTTCAAGTGAAAATCAGTGTGAATCCGCGGATTACGGTGATGGAAGCACAGGATATTTCGGAATGCGCTAGGAAGCTGCTGCAGCACCGGTTTGTTCATGTCGGTGAGGTGCATATGGACGTTGTTCCTTATGATCCCGGCTATCCGTACAAAAGCAATTATGAATTGCCGGATAATGATATTCCTACGTTGCTTCAGTAGTTTGCAAGGTGAGAGAAAGGTGAGTTCTATTGCTTTATTCAAAAACAAGATGGCAATCTCCGGCAGCCAATCCCGACACAGTTAGGGATATGGCCCGGAGCCTTTCTATTTCTCCACTCTTATCCTCACTATTAGTAAATAGAGGAATGAACACGCCTCATGAAGCTCTAAGCTTCATGGATGGCAGTGAGGAAGAACAGCATGATCCGTTCCTACTCAAAGGAATGGCTGAAGCGGTTCCTAGAATTAGAAAGGCTTTAAAAGATGAAGAACATATTCTTATTTATGGCGATTATGATGCCGACGGGGTGTCCAGCACAGCACTTATGATTCATCTGCTGCGCTATTTAGGCGCTTCCTTTGATATTTATATCCCACACCGCTCTAATGAGGGTTATGGGCTGCATAATCATGCCCTGGATTGGGCTTTACAGCAAGGTGTCTCCTTAATCATTACAGTAGATACTGGCATTAGCGCTTATCATCAGGTTGCTTACGCTAATGAACTGGGGATCGATGTGATCGTTACGGATCACCATGAACCTCCTGAGCTTTTGCCAGAGGCCTATACGCTTATTAATCCCAAGCTGCCAGATTGCCCTTATCCGTTCAAAGGATTAGCGGGTGTAGGTGTGGCTTATAAGCTTGCTCAGGCTATTCTAGGGGAAGAGACTCCCACAGAATGGGCAGAGATTGCAGCGATAGGAACGGTTGCGGATTTAATGCCGCTACTTGGCGAGAACCGTGAGATTGTTAGAAATGGCTTGGAAAGTATGCGGCATTCAAGTTTCCCGGGGATTCGTGCCTTACTCGCTGTCAGCGGTGTGAACATGAGCACTGTGAGTGCGGTCAATATCGCTTTTGGCATGGCGCCGCGCATCAATGCCAGTGGTCGCCTGGATCATGCTGGACGGGCTGTGTCCCTCCTCACTACCGAGCATGCGGCTGAGGCAGAGCAGCTAGCTGGAGAGCTTGACCTGCTTAACAAAGAACGCCAATTGGTGGTAGAAAGAATTGTTGTTGAGGCCACTGCCAAGCTGGAGCAGATGACACAGGGTGGCGAAATCCCAGACATCATTGTTCTTGCTGATCATGGCTGGAATGTAGGTGTGGTAGGTATAGTGGCTTCCAAACTACTGGAGCGTTATTATCGGCCTGTGATCATTCTGGATATACATCCAGAGACCGGAATGTGCAAAGGTTCTGCTCGCTCCATACCTGGACTTGATATCTACGCTGCACTTTCTTCTTGTTCTGATTTAATGGATCATTTTGGAGGTCATCCAGCCGCTGCGGGAATGAGCCTGCATCGGGATGGATTAGAAGTCTTTGCTGCAGCATTAAATGAATATGCGTCCGGGGTGTTAACGTCAGAGCATTTCGTTCCTGTTGCTTCCGCTGATGCAGAGGTGTCAATCTCGGATTTATCACTGCAGACCGCGCTAGAATTGGAAAGGCTTGCACCTTTCGGAATGTCTAATCCGTTGCCGAAGTTTATTATTCGTGGGGCTACTGTGAAAGAGACACGTACAATGGGTCAAGATGGAAAACACCTGAAGATTGTATTGCAGCAGGGGAAAAACAGCATTGAAGCCTTGGCGTTTGGTAAAGGCGCTTTATCCAGGCTGCTACCGGCGGGTACTACGATCAACGTGTTAGCTGAGCTGTCGATCAATGAATGGAATGGCTCACGCAAATCACAGCTGATGCTGCAGGATTTATCTGTGCAGGATGCCCAGTTATTCGATCTTCGTGGTGCTGCTGACGCCGTACGGCAAGCCGCACATATTAGAGAACTACTTCTTCCTTATAGTGGTGCGGGTCCGTATCGAGCTGCTGCAGTGTTTCAGAACGGACGTAGTACGCCTGCAAGTGAATTGATAGGAATGTCTTTATGGGTATATGATAAAGAAGCTGGCATTAGCGCTGCTGTTAAGGATGAGCCCCTTCAGGAGTCAGGGCATGTCTCTCTGTTATGCATACTGGATATGCCGGAGACTCCTGAACAACTGGATGCGCTGCTCCAAACCTTCCCTAATGCTGATAATATTGCGTTATTGCATTCTATCAAGGATGGCCGAGAACGACTTATTACTCCGACACGGGATCATTTCAAAATACTATATAAACTGTTGGCTTCGATCACCTCAGTTGCAACGCCTGAGAACGAAGTTTTGCTGCGGTTAAGCCGCCAGTCCTCGTTAAGTATCCGCATGCTTAACAACATGCTTGATGTGTTTGAGGAGCTTGATTTTATTAAAAGAAGTCAGGGAAGTGTGGCGTTTATTACTCAGCCAGTAGCTAAAAGTCTGACAGCTTCGAGTCATTTTGTCCGACTGGGACAGATGGCGGAGATGGAGCAATACTTCATGGAGGGCAGCCTGTCAGAGTTACAGGACTGGATGTTATCGCGTCGTTTAGGCGTATCATAATCCATGCAAATATGAGATGCTGAGCGTACCCAACGGTGTATAAAAATGCAACGCTCATATAACAAAGCGAATGCTTACGAAGCAAGTTTTGCCGATCTGAAATCACTGTAGCTTATGCTTACAAAACTTATAGGAGATGATAAATTTGGATTTTAAAGATAGTATTCGTGTGATTCCTGATTTCCCTAAAGAAGGTATTAGTTTTAAAGATATCACCACATTGCTTAAAGACGGTGAGGCTTACCGCCAAGCGATTGACGCGTTGAAAGCTCTCGTAGCGCACTTGGAAATCGACGTTATCGCTGGACCAGAAGCACGTGGCTTCGTAGTTGGAGCACCTCTTGCTTATGCGATGGGAGTAGGTTTTGTGCCGATTCGTAAAAGCGGCAAGCTTCCATATGAGACTATAGAGGTAGGTTATGATCTTGAGTATGGCAAGGACACCCTTGCTGTTCATACAGATGCCATCAAGCCTGGTCAAAAAGTATTGATCGCTGATGATTTATTGGCTACTGGTGGAACCATTGCTACTTCGGTTAACCTTGTAGAACAGCTTGGCGGTAAAGTGGTAGGTGCTGCTTTTCTGATTGAGCTGGTTGAGCTTGCTGGGCGTAATAAGCTTTCTGGAGTTGAAGTTCTTTCCTTGGTGAATTACGAGGATTAATCTTGTAAAGTTTGTCTTTTCCCGGGAAATAAACGGGGATTCGGCTCTCGAATTATGCTGAAAAGTGCAAAGATTAGCGCGTGACGCAAAGTGTGGAAGTTAAACATTAATTGGAAAATGTAAGATAATAACAGCAGCTGTCTGCCTTGTGGCGGAGAGTTGCTGTTTTGTATCTGAGTCAATAAAAAAAGCTGCCCAAGTCCATAAATGGATGTTGGAGCAGCTTTTTTAAAATTCTATTTTTTATAACCGATTAATGGGCAGTTTTATCACTTTCTCCGCCATCATTAGACAGTCCAAGCACTTCAATGAGTTTGAAGAACAATGCCAATACGATACCAACAATTGTAGCCAGCGCCATACCACTTAGTTTAACGTTGCCCATAGTAAGGGTTGTACCACTGATTCCGACAACGAGTACCAACGTAGCCATGATCATGTTCGTAGCCTTGGAAAAATCAACTTTTTGCTCAACGAAAATACGTAATCCGGAAGCCGCAATTACACCAAACAGCAACAGGGATACACCACCCATTACAGGGGTTGGAATATTAGCGATGACGGAGGAGAAAGTACCAGAGAATGAAAGCAGAATAGCAATCACCGCTGCGCCGCCGATTACATATACCGAATATACTTTAGTCAACGCCATAACCCCGATATTTTCACCGTAGGTTGTATTTGGAGTAGAACCGATAAAACCGGAGATAATTGTAGATATCCCGTTCCCCATCAGAGAGCGGTCAAGTCCAGGATCTTTTGCCAAGTCTCTGCCGACAATATTGCTTGTAACAAGTAAATGTCCAATATGCTCAACAATAACAACTAATGATACCGGGATAATAGTGAATATTACATTCCAATCAAATGAAGGAGTAACAATGGAAGGATGCGCTAAAAATTTTGCATTAGAGATAGCAGCGGTATCCACCATTTTCAAAATATATGCTAAACCATAACCAGTGACGATACCAATAAGGATGTGAATGATTTTTGGAAAACCGCGGAAGAGTACAGCTCCAATTACAGTTACACCAAGTGTCACCATAGAAAGTGCGATTGTTTTGCCATCTGGAGTCCAGTCTGCAACTGCAACGCCTTCAGGAGCAATAAGTCCTGCCATTCGTGCGGCAACAGGTACAAGTTCAAGTCCGATCGTAGCTACGATCGCTCCCATTACTGCTGGAGGGAAAACAACATCAATCCATTTGGTTCCTGCATAACGAATGATCAATGCCACGAGCACGAATATAATACCAGTGACGATAAAAGCACCCAAAGCAAGCGAGTATCCTTTCATGTGATCATTTGGGTAACGACTGAGTACTGACAATACCGGTGCAATAAAGGCAAAGCTGGAACCAAGGTACGCAGGGATTTTACCGCGACAGATCCAAATGTACAGCAATGTACCGATACCATTCATAAGCAAAATCATTCCAGGGTCGACCCCGAACAAGTTAGGCACTAGCACTGTACTGCCAAACATGGCAAACAAATGCTGGAGACTTAATAGAAAGCCTGGGCCCCATGGAAGTTTTTCGTTAACTTGAATTTCGCGTTGCAATGGAGTTCACTCCTCTTTCTTATCTGATATTAGGTTGTCCGGCGAAAATCCGCCTTTACTAGATTAAATAGAACTTGGCTTTTTTACAACAACATTTTCACAAGTGTTATTAATTTGTCCGAATTTAATTACTTTTACTTCTGGAATACCATGAGATGGCAAGTGTTGACGTAATCCTCCTTAAGCCTCATAATTATAGACAACTTTGAATAAGGGCGTAAGTAAGCTTGGACAAATGAAATGATTGGAACCTGCAGATTTTTGAACAGTTGCGGGTTCATTTTATTATAGAAAGGAATCGGATACGACGAGAATGGGCATTGAGCGATTAATTGATAAGGCTGGCGCCTATATAAAAGATAAAGATCTTCTCCGCATCCGGGAAGCTTATGAATTTGCCGATCAGGCTCATCACGGGCAGATCCGCAAGTCGGGGGAGCCATACATTCTGCATCCGCTGGCGGTGGCAGATATTGTCGTCAATATGCAAATGGATGTTATATCTATTGTTGCAGCGCTTTTGCATGATGTGGTGGAAGATACGACGGTCTCACTGGAACAAATCCGCGCTAAATTTGGCGATACCTGCGCAATGCTTGTTGACGGCTTAACGAAGCTGGAACGTATTCGCTTTCGCTCAAAGGAAGAGCAGCAGAACGAGAATTACCGCAAAATGTTTATTGCTATGGCCCAGGATATCCGGGTCATTGTCATTAAACTGGCGGACCGTCTGCATAATATGCGAACGTTAAAATACCAATCTGAAGAGAGCCAGCGCCGTATTTCTTATGAGACGTTGGAGATCTTCTGTCCTGTAGCTGACCGGCTGGGGATTTCCGCGATTAAGTGGGAGATGGAGGATATTGCGCTTCGTTACTTGAACCCGCAGCAGTATTACCGGATTGCTAATCTGGTGCATAAGAAGCGGGCTGAACGTGAGCAATTTATCGACAGCGTAATTGGCCGTATTCGTGCCAAGCTGGATGAAATGGGCATTGAAGGTGATCTTTCCGGCCGCCCGAAGCATATTTACAGTGTTTATAACAAAATGAGCACAAAAAATAAGCAGTTTAATGAAATTTATGACCTGCTGGCCATTCGTATCATTGTGGATAATATCAAGGACTGTTATGCAACCCTTGGAATTATTCATACCTTATGGAAGCCAATGCCGGGGCGTTTTAAAGATTATATAGCTATGCCAAAAGCCAATATGTATCAATCTCTGCATACTACTGTGGTAGGACCAGGCGGAGAGCCTACTGAGGTGCAAATTCGCACCTGGGAAATGCACCGCACGGCAGAATACGGGATAGCCGCACACTGGGCATACAAAGAAGGCAGCAGTAATAATGCTAATCCGGAGAATCGGATGCCTTTCTTTCGCGAAATATTGGAGCTGCAGCATGAAGCTAAGGATGCCGAAGAGTTCGTAAAATCACTAAAAATGGATTTTTTCTCAGACCTCGTGTTTGTATTTACTCCTAAAGGTGAGGTTATTGAGCTTCCTGCCGGTTCTGTGCCTCTTGACTTCGCGTTCCGCATTCATACAGAAGTGGGCAATCGTACGATTGGTTCCAAGGTGAACGGGCGGATCGTGCCGCTTGATCACAAGCTGAAGACGGGCGATATTGTTGAGATTTTGACGTCTAAGCATTCTTACGGACCTAGCCGTGACTGGCTCAAAATTGCACAATCCTCTCACGCAAGAAGCAAAATTAAACAATGGTTCAAAAAAGAAAAACGTGAGGAAAATGTCGAAAAAGGACGCGAAGCGATTGAACGTGAGCTGAAGCGCCTGAATGTCGAAGTTTCCGAGTGGATTTCTGATGAAAAACTGTTGGAAGCTGCGAAAAAATTCGCTTTTAATGATGTAGAGGATATGTTGTCTGCCGTTGGTTTTGGTGGGATTACCGCTTCGCAGATTGCCTCCCGTTTGACGGAGAAGCTGCGCAAGGAGCAGGAAGAAGCTGCTAACCACTTGGAGCTTACTTCAGAGATGAAGGAGATCAAGTCTTCCGGCGAGAGAAGAAATCAACCCACCAATGGCGTTAGTGTAAAAGGAATTGAAAACTTACTTGTTCGTTTTGCACGATGTTGCAACCCGGTTCCGGGTGACGACATTGTAGGTTATGTTACACGGGGCCGGGGCGTATCTGTACACCGCCAGGATTGTCCTAATATTCCGGGTGAAGGTGACGGAGAAGAAGCAGCTAGAGTGATTGAAGTGGAATGGGAAGGCACGATGGAAGCAAACTATAGTGTGGATATTGAGATTACAGGCCATGATCGCAATGGACTGCTCAATGAAGTACTGCAGGCTGTGTCCGAGAGCAAAACGAACATTTCAGCGGTCACTGGGCGCTCTGACAAGAATAAGATGGCAATGATTCATATGACCATCCTTATTCGTAATACGGAGCATCTGCAATCCGTTGTAGATAAAGTGAAACGAGTCAAGGATGTATATACAGTGAATCGGATCATGCAATAAGGCAAGGAGCGAAGTAGTGCGATGAGAGTTGTAGTACAGCGTTGTAAGGACGCCAAAGTAACCGTGGATGAGACAGTGACCGGAGCGATTGGCAATGGCCTGATGCTGCTTGTCGGCGTTACCCATGAAGATACAGAGAAGGATGCCAAATATTTAGCGGATAAAATAGCTGGACTGCGTATTTTTGAAGATGATGCTGGCAAAATGAACTATAGTGTCACGGATACTAACGGAGCTATTCTTTCAGTGTCCCAGTTTACTTTATACGGAGATTGCCGTAAGGGAAGACGGCCGAATTTCATGGGAGCTGCAGCTCCTGCGGAGGCCGAGCGTCTTTATGATTATTTTAATCAAGAGCTTAGAGCTGGAGGTCTTCAGGTGGAGACGGGCATATTTGGAGCGATGATGGATGTGTCGCTGACCAATTGGGGCCCAGTTACTCTCATTCTGGATAGCCGCAGCTAACGAAATAGAGGATGTCGAAGATTGCTTCTGGCCGGAGCTAACTTTCGACATCTTTTTTTTATGCGGATAGAGCTTCTTTGGGCTGGATAAACTAAATGCAGGCAGATATCACGCATAAGGCAGGAGTTTAAGAATGAGACAATCACAGAAGGCATGGGTATGGAGAAGTATCCCGGCATTACCGACTGGGAGTCCTATGGAAGCCTGTGCATTAGCCAAAAAGCTAGACGGCGAGACCGAACCACTAGTGATGAAAGGAAGAAGCCGCAATCTCTTGCCGCGTACCTGAAGCGGGTGGAAAATGCGGCTTTTTCGGTGTTGTGAAGGAAGCCTTTTTTCCGATTAAAGGTTAGAAAGCATCCTCATAAGGGTAATAGACCACAAGAAAGAATAATTAGAACATCATTAATTGCTAAAGACAGAGAGGAGAAACTATTACATGAGTAACGTTGCTTTCTTACTGGCTAATGATTTTGAAGATTCTGAAATGAAGGTTCCTTATGATGAAATTATAAAGGCAGGACATCAAGCTGACATTATTGGTTTGAAAAAAGGGGAGACCTTGCTAGGTAAAAAGAAAGAAGTCTCCTACGCAGCAGACAAGGCGATCGCCGATGTTCAAGCAAGTGATTATGACGCGATTGTCATCCCGGGTGGTTCTTCCCCCGAGAATTTACGGCAAAATGCCGATATTTTGAAGTTTGTAAAAGAAGCAAATGAAGCAGGCAAGCCTATCGCCTCTATTTGCCACGGACCGCAAATTCTGATCAGTGCAGACTTGCTTAAGGGACGCACCATTACCTCTTATCCTCCGCTGAAGGATGATGTTGTGAATGCCGGCGCGGAGTTTAAGGATGAGGAAGTAGTGGTTGATCGCAATTACATTACTTCGCGTACACCAAAAGATGAGCCTGCATTTGTTCGTGAAATATTGAAGGTCCTGAAATAAATAAGCAATATTTAAATTAGAGTCTTATAATCCAAGGAGGTAATGGCAATGAGCAGAAAAATCCAAGCGTATTTCAGAACTGAAAATGAAGCAGAAGGCGCAAAAACAGCATTGATTAGCTATAAGGTGGATGGCTTGGAGGTTTGGCCACTCACAGACCCTATCGGCAATGATCGTAATATTCTGTTTCCAATCATTCCACTGGATAGTGCATCTGTAGTCGCAGGCACAACTGGAACGCTTGGAACGGCTAGTACACCTGCAGCTGGAGCTATGCTGGTTCCTGGCATTGCCGCTTCCGACACTCGGGCTGACCCTGAAACACATTATAGTGTGAATGAAGATCAGGTTAGTGCGAACGTGGCAGAAGGAGATCTCGAAGATGGGGATTTAAGTGAACTTCGTTATGTGATGGAGCTAAGTATAGCAGAAGAGAATTATAATGAAGTTGTGGAAATCCTCCGGGGTAAAGGGGCTTATGTTGAACAATTCGAATAGTATTCTATTAAAAATAAACCGCTTTCATGGAATGTAATATAATCGTAATATTCCGTACATGATTCCTTAATATAGCGTGTTTATAATAAAGGCATGACCCCCTTTTTAATAATATATGATGATGGACCTGCAGCATTCGGCTGCAGGTCATTTTTTTTATTACAATATAATTGCTGAATAAAAAACTCGGAAGCTGTCAAAATTTATACTAGGCATCCTTTTTACTACCTTGACTTTAATGCAGTAGTTCAGTAGAATGTTAACAATATACGATTTTATCATATGGTTTTGATGACGGGACCAAGTAATTCGAGAACCCACAACTCCAGAGAAGAATCCCTTGTCGATTCGGATGACATCTACTTAAGTGGATGATGAACCGGTATCGCTTGGCTGCAAGGATTCTGTTGATGAGCGAATGAATGACCTCCCCGAGAACGTACGGCGAAAGTGGGCAATGTTGATTGCCGCGATCAGTAGCCGTTTACGCGTAGGCGGGCGTTAACCGCTTTGAGCGGCTTCAGTATATTTTTACTGATCCGGAATGTGGGTGGTACCACGTGGTGTATTATTGGTTATGATAATCCCTCGTCCCTGTTTTTTTATAAAACAGGGCGAGGGATTTTTTGCTTTTTCTGCAATAGAAACAGATGAAGAGAACAGCTTTAGAGGGGTTATTTTTTAGGAGGGATAGACTGTGGCTAAAGAAAGATTCGAGAAACCAACAGGAACGCAGGACGTGCTTCCGGGTGCTGTGGAGAAATGGCAGTATATTGAGGGGAAGGCCAGAGATTTATGCCGCCGTTTTAACTACCGGGAAATTCGCACACCTATGTTTGAGCACACAGGGTTATTCGAACGTGGAGTAGGCGAAACAACGGATATCGTGGAAGGTGAAATGTATACGTTCAAGGACAAAGGCGACCGTGATTTGGCTCTTCGTCCAGAAGGAACGGCTGGTGTCGTGCGGGCTTACGTTCAGAACAAGCTATACGGTGAACCTGATGTAAGCAAGCTGTATTATATCGGACCTATGTTCCGTTATGAGCGTCCGCAGGCCGGAAGATATCGCCAGTTCCATCAGTTTGGGATTGAGGCGTTTGGGGCCGTGGATCCGGCTATTGATGCAGAAGTAATCTCTATGGGCTATCAATTCTATAAGGATCTAGGTCTTAAGGATGTAAGAGTGGAGCTTAATTCCGTGGGTAATGCACCAAGCCGTGCGGCTTACCGGGAGAAGCTGCTGGGATTCCTTAGACCGATGAAGGATAACCTCTGCAGTGACTGTCAGCGTCGAATCGAGCGTAATCCGCTTCGTGTGCTGGATTGCAAGGTGGATCAGGATAAATTTACAGATGCGCCTTCCATTTTGGACAGTTTGGATGATGAATGCATAACTCATTTTGAGAAGGTTAAGATGCATCTCGACATCATGGGTGTGGAGTTCACGATTAATCCTCGTCTTGTACGTGGTTTGGATTATTACACGCATACTGCGTTTGAATATAAAGCAGCTGGCATTGGCTCTATTGATACCGTAGGCGGCGGAGGCCGTTACAACGGTTTGGTTGAAGAAATCGGTGGACCGGATCAACCGGGTATTGGTTTTGGGATCGGGCTGGAGCGTATTCTTCTTATTCTGGAAGATCAGAAGGTAGAGCTGGAGACTGCGAAGCCACTGGATGTGTATTTTGTAGCTCTTGGCGAAGAGGCTGACATTGAAATCTCCAAGCAGCTATACTTTCTGCGTAGCCAAGGGTTCTCGGCAGAACGCGACTACCTCGGCCGGAAGATGAAGGCGCAGATGAAGTCAGCTGACCGTATGTCGGCACGTTATACTGCGATTCTTGGCGAAGACGAGCTGAAGAATGGTGTAATTGCGCTGAAGTCGATGAGCACAGGGGAACAGCAGACTGTGAAGCTCGAAGAGCTGGCTCAGGCGTTGGTATAGAAGAAGACTTTTTAAGTAGAAATGTATTTTTAAATAAAAAGGGGAATGGTGAATTATGCAAAGAAGTCATAACTGTGGGCAATTAACACCAGAACATATTGGACAAACGGTAACCTTGAACGGATGGGTCCAGACCCGCCGCGACCTTGGGGGCGTACTTTTTATTGACCTGCGTGACAGAAGCGGTATTGTGCAAGTTGTATTCAACCCGGACTACTCCGGCGAAGCACTGCAAATTGCGGATAAGGTTCGCAGTGAGTATGTTTTGGCTGTCAAAGGAAAAGTGGTTAAACGTGATGAAGAAACCATTAACCGCAATCTGCCAACAGGTGAGATTGAAGTTCAAATTACAGACATCGAAGTGCTGAACGCTGCTAAGACTCCTCCATTCTTCATCGAAGATGGAGTGGAAGTAGACGAATCTCTTCGCCTGAAATATCGTTACCTGGATCTGCGTCGTCCAGAAATGCAAAAAACGCTGTTGCTACGCTCGAAAGCTTCTAAGATTTTCCGCGATTTCCTTGACAGTGAAGGATTTATTGACGTAGAGACGCCAATCCTAACTAAGAGCTCACCGGAAGGTGCTCGTGATTATTTGGTGCCAAGCCGTGTGCATGAAGGCGAATTTTTCGCATTGCCACAATCTCCACAAATCTACAAGCAGTTATTGATGGTGGGTGGCATTGAACGCTATTATCAAATTGCTCGTTGTTTCCGTGATGAAGATTTGCGTGCTGACCGTCAGCCGGAATTTACACAAGTGGACATCGAGACTTCATTCCTGTCTCAGGATGAGCTGCTTGGCATGATGGAGAACCTGATGCAGCGTTTGTTTAAAGAAACTGTAGGAGCGGATATTCAGCTTCCATTCCAACGTTTGACTTATGCTGAGGCTATGGGCAAATACGGTTCAGACAAACCTGACCTGCGTTTTGGATTAGAGCTTGTAGAAATGAACGATATTGTTGCCACAAGTGGCGTAAAGGTATTCGCTTCCGTGATCGAAAAAGGCGGAGAAGTGAAATGTCTAAATGCTAAAGGCTGTGGGACTTGGACTCGTAAAGAAATCGATGATCTCGGACCTTATGCTGCGCGTTATGGAGCGAAAGGTTTGGCTTGGATTCAAGTGAAAGACGGCGAGTTCAAAGGGCCGATTGTCAAATTCTTCACTGAAGAAGAAATTGCCGCTGTGAAGGAGCGTACAGGCGCTGAAGAAGGCGACCTACTGTTGTTCTCCGCTGATACCAAAAAGGTTGTAGCGGACGTTCTAGGTGCCCTTCGTGTCAAAATCGGACGTCAGCTGGGTCTGATCGACGATAACGTGTTCAAGTTCGCTTGGGTGACTGACTTCCCATTGCTTGGTTATGATGAAGATCAGAAACGTTATGTAGCAGAACACCATCCGTTCACTCGTCCACGTGAAGAGGATCTTCATCTGTTCGACACAGATCCAGGTGCAATTCGTGCACAAGCCTACGATATCGTTCTGAACGGTTATGAAGTAGGCGGCGGCTCCATGCGGATTTACAAACGTGAAGTACAGGAAAAAATGTTCCAAGCTCTCGGCTTCTCAGATGAGGTTGCTTACGAGAAATTTGGTTACCTGATGGATGCGTTCGAATATGGTACACCTCCACATGGTGGTATTGCCTTCGGTTTAGATCGTCTAATTATGCTGCTGGCGGGTCGTACAAATCTACGCGAAACCATCGCATTCCCGAAAACGGCAAGTGCAACGGACCTGCTTATGGATGCACCTGCACCAGTAGACGGTTCACAATTGGAGCAACTGCATATTAAGCTGGCTCTTAAACCAAAGAAAGAAAAAGAATAATTAAATAAAGCGGGCAAGGCAGATTTCTGCTTCGCCATAGCTTTTGAAGGAGGCTGACCTCATGCTGCATCAGTTCTCACGTACGGAACTGGCGATCGGACCGGAAGGTCTGGAGATTATGAAGAACAGCACAGTAGCGGTACTTGGTATCGGCGGTGTTGGCGGTATGGCTGTTGAGGCATTGGCTCGTAGCGGGATCGGCAGACTGATTCTGATTGATAAGGATTCCGTCGACATTACCAATGTGAATCGGCAGATCCACGCACTTACTACAACGGTTGGGCAAAAGAAGGCCGAACTGATGGTAGACCGTGTGAAGCTGATTAATCCGGAATGTGAAGCGATTGCGCTGAACATGTTCTATACGGAAGAAACCTATGAGGAACTGTTCAAGCTGAAACCGGATTATGTGATTGATGCCTCGGATACGATTATCTACAAGGTCCATTTGATTAAAGAATGTCTGGCACGTGGAATTCCTATGATCTCAAGCATGGGCGCTGCCAACAAAATGGATCCTACAAGATTCCAGGTAGCGGACATTTCCAAAACAACGTATGATCCGATTGCCCGGGTCATTCGCCAGAAGCTGCGTAAGGATGGGATTAAGAAAGGCGTGAAGGTGGTTTTCTCTACGGAGCCGCCAATGAAGCCACGTCAGGATGTTACGGACAAGATTGTTCCGGAGAATGCGCCGGATCGACGTAAAGCGAAACAACCGCCAGCCAGCAATTCATTTGTTCCACCGGTAGCCGGCCTAATTATGGTCAGCGTTGCCGTGCGTGACTTGCTTGAGGCTGGAGGCGTCAGCTTGTAAGTGAATCGCTGAGCTGAGGCTGTTTCAATTATAGTTATAGGATTAGAGTAATGGACAAAAGGGCGAGTAGCTGGAATCCGGCTGCGTACGCCCTTTTGTTGTCGTTAAACAGGCGGGTTCTGCAAGAAGCAGGCCACAAATAGGCATAATAGCTGAACCGGGATGAACGGCTGATTATTAGATTTATAATCCGGGTAATATCCGCCTGCGGAACTTAATATCAGTGGAGGTTTTTGTACATGAAATCGAATTTTTGGCGAAATAGTGTGGGGCTTGCGCCTGAGAATGACTGGAAACGGGAATGGGCTGCAGGGATTCTCTCCTATTTTGCTTCAGTTTATATTGTTATGGTGAATGCGACGATTCTCCATGACGCGGGGATGCCGCTTAGACCGGCAATGGTGGCTACACTGTTGACCGCAATTACCGGCTGTCTGCTGATGGCTTTTGGCGGGAAGACGCCTATCATCGTGGTTCCCGGGATGGGGATTAACGCATTTTTCACTTATACGCTTGTTCATTCCATGAAACTGGACTGGAGAGAGGCGCTTACTGTAGTCGTTATAACAGGCGTGTTATTCGCTATCGTGGCCTTTACATCACTTTATCGTATTCTTAGTGAGGCAATTCCCCAAAACCTGCAGCATGCCATTACAGTCGGTATAGGGCTGTTTCTGACCTTTATAGGGCTGCAAAAGAGTGGGATAGTGATTGCCCATCAGACTACTTTTGTTGCCATAGGACATTTTAGTGATCCTGCAGTTATTACATCCTGTGTGACTTTATTGCTGGCTTTAGTGTTATTTATCCGGGGAACTAACGGAGGCCTGCTGATAAGTATGCTGGTCGGTACAGGACTTGCCTACCTGCTGGGAGCTGCACATGCACCGGAAAAACAGGCCTCAGGGCATGTATTCTCAGGTTATGGCGGCCTATTTTTCGGAATGGACTGGAGCGGCATTGTGAGCCTGGTGTTCTGGATTGCTGTATTCCTGTTATTGTTAATCGTTGTATTTGAAAATATCGGTCTTGTAGCCTCGCAGACGATGATGGCAGGCCGTCCAGAACGCTTCAAAAGCAGCCTGCGTGCGCTCTCGCTTGCTAATATCGCCGCAGGTCTTTTCGGAAGCAGTCCGGTCGTGGCCGCTGCAGAATCTAATGCAGGAATAGCTGCGGGCGGGCGTTCGGGTCTCACCTCGCTGGTAACAGGGCTTCTATTCGGGGCGACCTTCTTATTCCTACCGCTGTTATCCTATATTCCCGACAGTGCGATCGCACCGATCCTGATTGTGATCGGCGGACTAATGGTACAAAATGTGCGTGAGATGGACTTAAGTGATTTGACCGAGCTGTTCCCGTCTTTTCTAATCATGGTTATGATTCCATTCACCTATAGCATCGTGGACGGTATGGCTTTTGGTTTTATTACCTACCCAATTGTGAAGCTGGCGCTGGGCAAAGGGAAGGAAGTGCCACCTGCGTTGTATGGAATTGCTGGTTTGTTTGTGGCTAACTTTATTTTGCAGGCTGTGCTATAGTGCGGCATCCGGTTTCTTTGATTGCGAGGGACCTGTTACACACTTATTAGCTCTATTAGCCCGCGTTGAAATCAAAGAGGTAAATGCGTGTGCCGCTGATTGGAGTCAAATGTGCGTAGACGTCGAAAACAGAGGGATAAATGCGGCTGATTGGAGCTAAATGCGTGTAGACGACGAAATCTACGGGATAAATACCGTTGAATGGGGCTAAATGTGTGGAAGCCTCGAAAACAAAGGGAAAAATACCGTAGATGGAAGCTAAATGTGCCTGGACGTCGAAATTAAAGGCAAAAATGCCTCTGATTGGAGCAAAATGCGAGCGAACGCCGAAAACAGAGGCGAAAATGCCTCTGATGCGAGCTAAATGTGCCTGGACGTCGAAATCAAAGGCAAAAATGCCTTTGATCGGAGCTAAATGTGTGCGAACGCCGAAAACAGAGGCGAAAATGCCTCTGATGCGAGCTAAATGTGCCTGGACGTCGAAATCAAAGACAAAAATGCCTTTGATCGGAGCGAAATGCGAGCGAACGCCGAAAACAGAGGGAAAAATACCGTTGATTCGAGCCAAATGCGTGGAAGCGTCGAAAACAGAGGGAAAAATACCGTTGATTCGAGCCAAATGCGTGGAAGCGTCGAAAACAGAGGGAAAAATACCGTTGATTGGAGCTAAATGCGTGGAAGCGCCGAAATCAAAGGGATAAATACCGTAGATTGGAGCTAAATGCGCGTAGACGACGAAAACAAAGGTATAAATACCGTAGATGGAAGCTAAATGTGCCTGGACGTCGAAATCAAAGGCAAAAATGCCTTTGATCGGAGCTAAATGTGTGCGAACGCTGAAAACAGAGGCGAAAATGCTTCTGATTCGAGATAAATGTGCCTAGACGCCGAAATCAAAGGCAAAAAAGCCTCTGCTCGGAGCTAAATGCGTGCGAACGCTGAAACCAAAGGCAAAAAAGCCTTTGGTTTGTCCCAAACATTCGGCGCTTGTGCATGCTAAGGTGCACCAAAGTGCTTTAGGTTGGAGAACTTATAAGTTTAGTCAAATCATTTGAAAGATTTGGTATTTAAGTGCTGATTGTGCTACAATGGGTATCCTTTTGCGTGAGAAATGGGCGTAGGAGCATGAAAATTTAAGCTCGATAAACTTTTAGGAGGTAACTGAAATTGGAAGACAACTTTCAAAGTGCCTATCAAGAGGAAGAAGACAGGCTGAATCAAGCGCTTACTGAAATTGACACTTTGCTGGAGAAGCTCCAGCAGACACCAGTGTACACGGGACATGACTATACGGAACAGGTGCTGGAAGCGAATCGTGATCAGAAGCGCAAAGATCTTGCTAAGCTTAGGCAGGAGCCTTATTTCGGACGGCTTGATTTTCAAGGCAATGATGAGAATGAACGGAAGGCACTCTATATAGGCAAAATCGGCGTAGACCGTGAGCAGGTAAGCGACCGTCCGCTAGTCATCGACTGGCGCGCACCGGTAGCAAGCCTGTTTTATTCGTTTACCGGCGGTACGGAGCCAGCCACCTATGAAGCTCCTGAGGGATTGATAGAGGGGCTGGTATACCTCAAACGCAACGTGGTGATTCGGAAGCAAATTCTGGAGCGGGTCGCGGATACGTACAATCGGGAAAGCGATGCACCGATTGTATCAGATGAGTTTCTCGTCTATCGACTTGGGGAGAACAAGGATAATCGTCTACGGGATATCGTATCGACCATTCAAGAGGAGCAGGACAAGATTATCCGTGCTGCCAAAAATACAGCGCTAATCATTCAGGGCGTGGCAGGAAGCGGTAAAACAACCGTTGCACTGCACAGGCTTGCTTTTCTGCTGTATCAATACAAGGATCAGGTTTCTGCGGAAAAAATGATCATTTTTGCACCAAACCGGATGTTTTTGGATTACATCTCGGACGTATTGCCTGAGCTCGGGGTAGGTAATATTGCTCAAAGTACATTTCCGGATTGGGCGGCTAATGTACTAGGACTGGAATTGCCGGAACAGGATGCGACAGAGACGATGAACCGCTGGTTCGAAACCCCTGGCGGCATGCCGGTAATTACAGAAGAGACACCAGGGCGCTTCAAGGGTTCCACGGTGCTGATGGGAATCATAGATTC
The DNA here is from genome assembly GCF_037992965.1 of Paenibacillus sp. FSL E2-0190. NCBI lineage: Bacteria > Bacillati > Bacillota > Bacilli > Caryophanales > Paenibacillaceae > Paenibacillus > Paenibacillus sp. FSL E2-0190. The sequence continues at coordinate 5,505,268 of NZ_CP150306.1, read as the reverse complement.
CAGCATCGAGCTATTAGAAAGCAGCTCTGTACCTGAGGGTGATTTTAGCCCGTGGGAGGGTGCGGTGCTACGCCGTTCTATGATTTTGCGCTGGCATAATGAGGAGTATGCTCCCTATCCTCCAGCCAAGCGCAAGGAACGGGTAATGGCGCGGATTCATCGCTGGATTGAGATGGAACTGAAGAAGAGTCCGTCAGCTGCTGCTATGAAGGATCGCAAGAAAAAAGGCGCGCAGCGAGAGAAGGCTTATAGTGCCAAATGGCCTAAATATGATCCATTAACGATCTATAAGCAAATTTTCCGAGCAGCTAAACTTCCTGAGGATTGGCCGGTTGAACCGCCAGAGGAAATTCCTGCAGCTGTGTTGAAGGAAACGGCAAAAGAGCTGAAAAAAGGCATCATACGTGAAGAGGATTTACCTCCGCTGCTGTATATCCATTATCTTTTGAATGGTGATGAGGGCGTTACTCGCTTTGACCATGTAGTAATCGATGAGGCTCAGGATTTTTCACCTTTCCAAATTGCCGTTCTGGATTTATATGTGCGAGGCCATTCCTTTACGATCCTGGGTGATCTCTCGCAGGGCATACATGCCTATAAAGGCGTACACGCGTGGGAAGAGATGCAGACGTTGTTTGCCCCTGAGAACACGGCTTATCACGCGCTGACACGCAGCTATCGTTCTACTATGGAAATTATAGACTTCGCTAATGGAATTCTATCTTCAGGTGTGGAGAGCTCATTGCTGGCTGTTCCTGTGTTTCGTAGTGGAGATCCCGTGCGTATGATCGCCTATGGCGAGGATGCCGGGGAACTGGTGGCTGATGAGCAAGCTCGCTTGCGGACAATAACCTCTGCACTGAAGTCTCTGTCAGGAAGGGAATACCGTACGGTGGCTGTCCTAACAAGAAATCTTCATGAGGCTGCAGAACTATATGCGGAGCTGGCACAGCATTTTGAAGATATTCATCTGATTGATGGCAGTATGACGCAATATCAGGGCGGGTTATCGGTGCTGCCTGTCTATTTATCAAAAGGTTTGGAGTTCGATGCGGTGATCTTAGCAGATGCCGATCAAGACCATTACGGAGCGACGGCTTGGGACGCGAAGCTGATGTATGTCGGCTGTACACGTGCTCTCCATGAGCTGTGGCTGCTCCATAATGGGGAAGTTCCTTCCTATGTGCAAACGGCGGCTGGAAGCGATTCTGAGGGAGAGTAAGATTGGTGGAGAATGGTTATAACTGTTCTTGGTCTTGTAACTCCCCCATAGGTATGGCTTAATAATAAGTGTCCGGCCGGGCAAGAACACTTCTGGAAGGAGGCTGATTGAAATGATTTCAGTATACGAGGTGGTTTCCGTTTAAGACGGAAACCTGCTTAAAGCGAGGAGGCCTTACGGCCTCCTTATTACTAACATAAGAAGTACCACACTTATCCATAAGAACGAAATTTATGAAATCGAATGTAGACGCTACCAAAAGGTTTTTATATAATGAAATTACGGATTTTTCCAAATATGAGGAGAAGAAAGGAGGCAGGTGACGTGATTATAACTAAAAACTTAGTTGACCGACGCATAGGGACACACCTGTTGAAGGAGGAAATGCAAGTTGAGTTATGTAAATGGGAAGGATGTGCTCCCCCCTGGCTTGCTCGAAGAGCTTCAGGGATACATCCAAGGTGAACTGCTCTACATCCCAAAGAAGACGGAAGAGCGGGTTCGATGGGGCGAGAACAGCGGTTCGAGGAAAGAAATAGCGAACCGGAACAAGGAAATTTTCAGTTGTCATCGAAGCGGTGATTCCGTAGCGGAACTTCAGAAGAAGTACCATCTATCGGAAGAAAGCATTCGTAAAATCATATCAAAAATGCGGCTGGCAGTAAATTGCTAGCTTGCAATTCAAGCATAAACGCCTCTGGTGTCCTTATAAGGACGGTAAGCGTTATGCGAGAAATCATAAGGATAAAGTGTAGCGTGAAACCTATACTTTCTTATATTTTGAAAAAAGAGCATGGCTCCCGCCTTTCTAAGACGAGATCATGCTCTTTTTATTTTGGCGTAAAATAAGTCTATGCTGATACTGTTACCTTGACCCGGCAGGGCATCCTAATCCTTCCCTGTGATATGGTATGATAGAGAGGATTTACATTGAGCTTTTACAAGAATATAGCAAGGAAGTGGAGTTATGGATTTATTTTCTTTCGGAGAGGACACCGGGGGCGGACGGCTGCTTGCGGACCGGATGAGACCGGAGAATCTTGATGAATATATTGGTCAAGAGCATATCATAGGTCGGGGGAAGCTGCTGCGAAGAGCGATTGAGGCGGATCAAGTCTCTTCGATTTTGCTCTATGGCCCCCCGGGATGCGGCAAGACGACACTCGCGCATATTATTTCTCATCACACGCAAGGAGAGTTCGTACGTCTGAATGCGGTGGAAGCTACCGTGAAGGATGTACGGGAGGTTATTGAGCGAGCTCAGAACAATCAAACATTGTACGGCACTAAGACGATCCTGTTCCTGGACGAGGTGCATCGATTTAATAGCTCACGCCAGGATGCGCTTTTGCCAGCAGTAGAAAAAGGGACTATTACCTTCATTGGAGCGACTACAGAGAACCCGTTCCATTATGTTAATGGGGCGCTTATGAGCCGCTCCACCTTATTTCAGCTGGAGGCATTAACGAGTGAACACAGCTTGATCGCGATGCGCAGAGCCTTGGCGGACAAAGAGAAAGGTCTTGGATTTATGGAGCTTCAGGTCGATGAGGAGGCTTTGTTGCATATTGCAACAATGGCTAATGGAGACATCCGGCGGGCACTAAACGCGCTGGAGCTGGCAGCCCTGACTACCGCGCCGCAAGTTGATGGAAGTGTTCATATCACGCTGGAGGTGGCGGAGGAATCCATTCGGCGCCCCATTGTGAAGGCTGATGAATCTACGCAGTATGATGTGCTATCCGCTTTTCATAAAAGTATTCGTGGTTCCAGCGACGCCGCGTTGTTTTGGTTTCTGTATGCGGTAGAAAAGCTTGGAATGGACCCTATGACTTTTATTCGGCGCCTGATTGCAGCCAGCAGTGAGGATATCGGCTTGGCTAATCCCCAAGCTATGGTTCAAGCGGTGAGTGCGCTGGATGCGTATCGAAACAATGGTTGGCCAGAGGCGAAGCTGAACATTGCCCAAGCTATTCTTTTTGCAGTGGAAAGTCCGAAGTCTAATGCTGTGGTTATGGCTATTTCCAATGCAATGGCAAGTATGGATGAGATCAAATCAGCGGAGGTACCGCTGCATCTGCGTGATACGCACTATAAAGGTGCAACTGCGTTAGGGCATGAAGGATATCAATATCCGCACAATTTTCCGGGGCATTATGTGAAGCAAGAGTATTTGCCTAAGGAGATTTCTCAGCATGTTTTTTATCAAGCTACTGAGCAAGGCAATGAGATTAAGATTCGTCATAATCAAAAGCTTCGGCGGGAGCAGTGAGCAGCTAGCGACTGTAATACCTTCCAATTTCATGCTGGAAAGCCAAAGATTTTAACTTTCAGTCGAACTAAATAATTCCCAAAAAAAGGCGGCCTAGAGCCGTTTTTTTGTTGCCTACGTTACTTTTAATCACATCGATTGAAAATTTTTTATAGGAAAAGATTGATAATTTACCATAAGTTAATTAAAATGAACTACAAAGTTACGAGATGTTCATTTTTATTTCCGATTGAACTACTGGTAGTATTCTTAACAGTGTTAATTATCATCACATTGGTTATTTCAAAATGTTTCATGAAAATCAACACTATTTATATCAAAATTTACATAATATTTTCATTGTGTTAATTTTGAAATCCTTGTCGTTAGGGTGATGAATATGGGCGAAGAACTACTAGAAATCAAAAATTTGTCGACATCGTTCAGAATTGCAGACGACTATTATGCTGCGGTTGATGATGTTACCCTGTCTGTTCGCAAAAATGAAATTCTGGCTATCGTTGGAGAATCTGGTTCAGGAAAAAGTGCGCTCGCCTTTTCCATTATGGGGCTGCATACCAGAGCCAGAATTGACGGACAAATCAAATACAAGGGCCAGGACATCGTTACTATGTCTCCTGCTGCACTAAACAAGCTGCGCGGCCAAGAAATGTCTATGATTTTTCAAGATCCTTTATCCGCTTTAAACCCGCTAATGATCATCGGTTCACAGATTGAAGAAGTACTTATCCTACATGATTCCAAGCTTTCTAAGAAACAGCGAAAAGAGAAGGTCATTGATCTTTTGACCAAGGTTGGAATTTCCCGTCCCGAGCATACATATCAGCAATACCCCCACGAATTATCCGGTGGCATGAGGCAGCGGGTGGTTATCGCCATTGCGATAGCCAATGGACCCAAGCTTTTGATCGCCGACGAGCCTACCACAGCACTAGATGTGACTATCCAATTACAAATCCTTGAACTTATTAAAAAATTAAAAAACGATATGGAAGCAGGCATTATCTTAATCACTCATGACTTAGGGGTTGTAAGCGAAATGGCTGACCGTGTTGCGGTGATGTATGCCGGACAAATCGTCGAAATCGCAGATATTTTTACGTTGACGTCTAATCCGAAACATCCATATACGAGATCCTTATTAAACTCCATTCCAACGGCAAAAGAAGAAAAATCCAGGTTGCATGTGATTCAGGGGATTGTTCCACCACTGCAAAACCTTCCGCGTAAGGGCTGCCGTTTCTCGGCACGGACGCCTTGGATTCCTGAATCGGAGCATGAGGAGAACCCACAGCTGCATGAAGTCGCACCCGGACATTTCGTTCGCTGCACCTGTTATAACAATTTCCATTTCCCTGATACTAACGAGGAGGCAATCCACAATGGGACTTCTTGAGGTTAAAAATTTAGCAGTACATTTTCCGATCCACGGCGGTGTTTTTCGAAGGGAAGTTGGCGTAGTTAAGGCTGTCGATAATGTTAATTTTACCATTGAAGCTGGGCAAACCTATGGTCTGGTTGGTGAATCTGGTTCCGGAAAGACGACAACGGGTCGCGCGATTATAGGTCTTAATTCTATTACTAGCGGCAGCGTGATTTTTGAAGGGCAAGATTTGGCCTTGAGGGGTGTACGAAAGCAAAGAAATGTCCGCAAAGACATTCAGATGATCTTTCAGGATCCGTACTCTTCCTTAAATCCTAAGAAGCGTGTACTCGATATTATTGCAGAACCGTTGCGTAATTTCGAAAAAATGTCTCCAGGGGAAGAAAAACGCCGGGTGCAGGAATTGCTTTTACAAGTAGGCTTAAGTCCTGAGAACATCCTGAAATATCCGCATGAATTTTCTGGCGGCCAGCGGCAGCGGATCGGAATTGCCAGAGCAATTGCACTCAAGCCAAAACTTATTATTGCTGACGAGCCGGTATCTGCGCTAGATGTCTCAGTACAGGCACAGGTGCTTAACTTCATGCAGGACATTCAAAAAGAGCTGAATCTTACTTTTCTATTTATCAGTCATGATCTCGGGATCATCAGGCATATGTGCGATCATATAGGGATTATGTATAAAGGACGACATGTGGAGCAAGGGACTGCTAAAGATATTTTTGACAATCCTCAGCATATTTATACCAAACGACTCATTGCCGCCATTCCTGATATTGATCCGAAACAGAGAGAAAAGCAGACGGAATTCAGAAAATCAGTAAGCAAGGAATATGAACAAGCGCACCGGAATTATTTTGATGAAGAAGGCATGGCTTATCCATTAAAATCAATTTCCGAGACTCATCTGGTAGCCTTGCCTGAGAAAGGTTGAGAATATGTGGAAGATTATCGTTCGTAGAATTCTTATAATGATCCCTCAAGTAGTTCTATTAAGTATTCTTGTTTTTCTTATGGCGAAGGCGATGCCTGGTGACGCACTCTCAGGAATGCTCGATCCGAATATTGATCCGGCGGCCATTGATGCGATGAGAGAAAAGCTCGGTCTAAATGATCCATGGTACATCCAGTACTGGGATTGGATCACTAAAGCGATACAAGGGGATTTCGGCCAGTCCTTCCGTTTCAAAATGCCGGTCTCAGAGCTAATCGGACAACGCCTGATGAATACCCTTTGGCTGGCGATTGTTACGCTGATTCTTACATACCTTATTGCTATCCCGCTTGGTATTACCAGCGGACGTTATAACGATTCGTGGCTGGATCGCTTGATAACTGGCTATACCTATATTGGATTTGCTGCACCGTTGTTTATTTTTGCACTTTTAATGGTATGGGTTTTCGGATTTCATTTTCATTGGTTTCCTACCAGCGGCAGTGTCAGTCCCGGGGAAGTTCCAGGTACACTAAGTCACTTCTGGAGTAAATTCTATCATCTGCTTCTGCCTGCGCTATCTATGGCGCTAATTGCAACGGTTGGGACCGTACAATATCTGAGAAATGAGATCATTGATACGAAGCAAAAAGATTTCATTCTCACTGCTAGAGCTAAAGGGGCTTCAGAGTCACGCGTATACAATCGTCATATTTTGAGAAACTCCTTGCTGCCGATCGCTGCATTTTTTGGATATGAGATCACTGGGCTAATTGGTGGTACGGTGTTCGTTGAAACGATCTTCAGCTATCCAGGAATGGGTTTGCTGTTTCTAAGTTCGATAACGATTCGGGATTTCAGCGTGGTAACAGCCCTCGTTCTTCTGTATGGGGTTGCTTCCATCGTCGGTGCGTTGTTATCAGACATTATTTTAAGTATCGTAGATCCTCGTATCCGGATTAAATAAGAAGATGAACACTTTGGGGTGAATGAAATGGCAAAGACGAGCGCAGAGATAGCTCTGCTGCAGGAAACTGATAAAAGTCCATCGGGCTTCAAAATTGTTTGGCGGGAGATGGTGCGGGATAAGCTGGCACTGGTCTCATTGATTTTCCTATTTACGATTATTGCTGCTGTATATGGGATCTCCTTATTTTTAGATCAGAAAGAAATTGTCACGGTTGACTTGTTCGCCCTATATGAGAAGCCTTCGGCTGTGCATTGGCTGGGGACTGATTATGGAGGACGGGATGTATTCGGTCAATTAATTATAGGAACACGAAATTCCATGTCTATTGCCTTTATGGTTACATTTTTTACGGGAATTATCGGTATTCTGGTAGGTTTAGTCTCAGGTTACTTTGGGGGAACGGTAGATAATGTCGCGATGCGTATTGTAGATTTCTTCATGATTCTACCTTTTCTAATGATTGTTATTGCTTTTGTCAGCGCAGTTCCTAAATACAATACGTTGACCTTCTCCTTTATCATGACAGCATTTCTTTGGATGGGGATTGCCAGGCTCATTCGTTCCAAGACATTACAAGAGAAGGAATTGGATTATGTTCAGGCATCTAAGACCCTAGGCTCCTCCAATCTAAAAATTATGTTTACGCAAGTTCTGCCGAACTTAAGTTCAATCATTATCGTAACAATGACCTTGAATCTGGCAGCTAATATTGGATTGGAATCAGGCCTATCCTTTCTAGGTTTTGGTTTTCCAGAAAGTACACCCAGTCTGGGTACTCTAGTAAGCTATGCGAGAAATCCGCAGACTCTTGAGTTCAGATGGTGGATCTGGTTACCCGCATCATTGCTGATCCTGGTATTGATGTTGAGTATAAATAATGTGGGTCAAGCGCTAAAACGTGCGACCGACGCAAGACAAAGAAAAGGATAATAAGGGAGGAAATGATTAAATGAGAAAAGCCATTCGTTCAAAAGCTTTACTAGTTTCATTAATGTTTGTAATGTTGTTCGCTCTTGCGGCCTGCGGCTCCAAGAACAACAACGAAGCGGCTGAATCAACAGCAGCTCCTAACGCCAGCGCACCTGCGGCAACCGCAGAAGCAACGGCCGCGCCTGAGGCAGAAGACGGACTTTATAACATTAAAGATTTCAGTAACGTTAAGACTAACCAAGGTGAAGCTATTGACGGAGGGACAATTACATTTGGACTTGTTTCCGATAGTCCATTTGAAGGCACTTTGAACTGGAACTTCTATTCTGGAGATCCAGATGCTCAAGTTCTGAACTGGTTTGATGAAGGTCTGTTAACTTGGGATAAAGACTATGTTTATACTAATGATGGTGCGGCTACTTATGAAGTTGCAGAAGATGGACGTACCTTTACCTTTACGATTCGCGACAATGTAAACTGGCAGGATGGTAAGCCAGTAACAGCTGAAGACTGGTTGTTCGCCCATGAAGTTATTGGTAATCCTGCTTATGATGGTCCTCGTTACGGTTCTGACTTCACTAATATTGAAGGCATGGATGAGTACCATTCCGGTAAGGCCAAGACCATATCCGGGATTAAAGTGCTGGGTGATAAGAAACTGCAAATTACTTATAAGCAATCTACACCTTCCTTGTTAACGGGTAGCGTATGGATTTATCCATTAGCCAAACATATCTTTGGCGGCATGGATGTTGCCAAAATCTCCTCTTCCCCTGAAGTCCGCCAAAAGCCAATTGGCTTCGGAGCTTTTAAAGTTGAGAGTATCGTTCCTGGTGAGTCTGTAGTATTTGTTAAGAATGAAGATTACTGGCGTGGAGCCCCTAAACTGGATAAAGTAATTTTGAAGGTTATCAACCCAACAACGATTGTACAAGAACTGAAATCTGGTGGAGTTGACTTGGTGGATTCCTTCCCTATTGATCAATTCCCTGATAATGCGAAGCTATCAAATGTTGAGTATCTCGGGGCTGTTGACCGTGCGTATACGTATATTGGATTTAAGCTTGGCAAATGGGATGCAACGAAAAAAGAGGTTGTTACCGATCCTAAAGCTAAAATGGCGGATGTGAATCTTCGTAAAGCAATGTGGGCTGCGGTTGACAATGATACTGTTGGTAAAAAGTTCTATAATGGTCTGCGTTGGAATGCGACTACCTTGATTCCACCGTCCCATCCAGAATTCCATGATACTACCAATCCGGGCGTAGCTTTTGATCCAGAAGCAGCTAAAAAGATCCTGGATGACGCTGGTTACAAATTAAACGGTGAATTTAGAACGAATCCAGATGGCAGCGAGCTGAAGATTAATTTCATTTCGATGACTGGTGGAGACATTGCTGAGCCGCTGGCTCAATATTATGTACAATCCTGGAAAGCGATTGGTCTGAATGTAACTTTGGAAATGGTAGAGTTTAATACCTTCTATGATCGCATAGGTCAAAATGGTGAGGATGATCCTACTGTTGATGTGTACCAAGGTGCTTGGGGGGTAGGGATTGACGTTGACCCATCAGGCCTGTACGGTAAAGATGCAATCTATAACTTCCCACGTTACTCCAGTGCAGAGAACGATCGTTTGCTCGCCGAAGGGATCTCTGAGGCTGCATTTGATGTAGACAAACGTAAAGAAATCTATAAAGAGTGGCAACAATTTATGGTTGATGAGATTCCAGTATTCCCAACACTTTATCGTGCTGTGATTGTGCCGGTTAATAACCGTGTTCTAAACTTTGCAATTGGTGATGGAACCGGACTCTATTATAACGACATTGCGGTTTCTGCAGATAAAGCTGCGGTGGCTCAGTAAGAGGGGATTAATGAACAGCAGTTCAAGGAGAAATCCTGAGCTGCTGTTTTTTATTTTCCGTTAAATTAACAATTATTCCTATATTTTGTGCATTATTTACTGTAAAAATATAGTGTTTTAATGAAAGATATGGTATATTTTGGGTGAGAGCGAAACTTTCGCTTAAATATAGCTCTTAGAGTGAGGTGAGTGGATGATCGCAATGACAGGTACCTGATTCAAGTGAGGGAGGTGTTACGGGACTGAGGTGTAATCTTTCTTGTGGCATTCACTGAAGAGAGGGGCAGTAGAAATGATCAAGAGGTATAGGAAACAAGGACTGGTGTTCAGTTTGTTGTTTACGCTTACATTTTGTTCAAATGCTGCATTTCAACCGGCGATAGCAGAGGCAGCGGCCGGAGACTACAACTATGCGGAGGTTCTACAAAAATCTATTTATTTCTACGAAACCCAGCGGTCTGGTGAATTGCCAGATAACAATCGGGTGGAATGGCGGGGCGATTCCGGTCTTTTGGACGGGGCGGATGTGGGACATGATCTGACTGGTGGTTGGTACGATGCCGGTGATCACGTTAAATTCGGTTTGCCTATGGCTTATTCTACAACGATGCTGGCATGGTCAGTTTATGAGTACAAGCAAGGATATGAGGGGTCTGGGCAGCTGGAGGAAATTTTAGACAATATTCGCTGGGCAACCGATTATTTTGTGAAAGCTCATACCGCTCCTAACGAGCTGTGGGGACAAGTTGGTAACGGAACAACCGATCATAATTGGTGGGGACCCGCAGAAGTCATGCAGATGCAGAGACCTTCCTACAAAATTGATGCCACTCATCCCGGATCAGATCTTGCCGCAGAAACAGCTGCAGCGTTAGCTTCAGCATCCATTATTTTCAGGGATACGGATGCCGTATACGCGGACAAGCTGCTGCTGCATGCTAAACAGCTTTACAATTTTGCAGACACTTATCGCGGCTCCTATTCCGACAGCATTACCGACGTCAAACAATATTATAATTCTTGGAGCGGTTACGCGGATGAATTGAGCTGGGGGGCTGTCTGGTTGTATTTGGCGACTAACGATCAGCAGTATCTCAATAAGGCTATTGCAGCAAGCGATCAATGGGGAACGAATCAGGCTGGAAACTGGGGGTATCAGTGGACACAGTCTTGGGACGACAAGCATTATGGCGCTCAATTACTGTTGGCACGAATCACCGGGCAGACCAAGTTCATTCAATCCACTGAACGGAATATGCAGTATTGGACGACTGGAGTGGGTGGAACAAGTGACCGTGTTGCCTATACACCTGGCGGACTAGCCCATCTCGATCAATGGGGCGCATTGCGTTATGCAGCCAATCAGGCTTTTATGGCCTTCGTTTACTCAGACTGGGTGAGCGATCCGGTGAAGAAAGATACGGCGCGCTCTTTCGCGGAGAGACAAATTACGTATATGCTTGGTGACAATCCACGAAACAGCAGTTATGTTATCGGTTTTGGTAACAATTCTCCTCAGCATCCCCATCATCGAACCTCACATGGATCATGGAATGATAGTCAGAGCGTTCCGGTAAATCATCGCCATGTCTTGTACGGAGCGCTAGTTGGAGGCCCGTCCAAAACAGACAGCTACACCGACTCCATTAACGATTATGTCTCGAATGAAGTTGCAACCGATTACAATGCTGCTTTTACAGGAGCTATTGCAAAAATGGTGCTGCTGCATGGACAAGGGCAACAGCCCCTTGCACAATTTCCACCTGCAGAGACACGTGAAGATGAGATGTTTGTCGAAGCCTCTGTGAATGCTAGTGGCAGCAACTTTGTAGAGATTCGAGCATTGCTGAATAACCGTACGGGCTGGCCGGCAAGGGCCAGTAAAGAGATGTCTTTTAACTATTATGTGGATCTTAGTGAAGCGATAGCGGCTGGTTATGGTCCTGAGGATATTACGGTTACAGCGGGAGGCTACAATCAGGGTGGAACGGTGTCTGCACTTCAGCCTTACGATGCAGCTAACCATATCTACTATACTAAGGTTGATTTTACAGGTACTTTGATTTATCCGGGTGGACAATCTGCTCATCGTAAGGAGATTCAATTCCGAATTGCAGCTCCGCTGAACAGTAACTTCTGGAATAATGCTAATGATTTTTCATTCCAAGGGGTGGCAGCTCAAGGAGTAACTCCTGTAAAAACAGCGAACATTCCGGTGTTTGAAGCAGGTGTGCACATGTATGGAGAACTTCCAGCGGGTGGCGGACAACCTGGAGAACCTCAAGTCCCTGCACGTCCGACTAATGTTCAGGCTGTAGCAGGTAATGGGACTGTCCATTTGACTTGGAATGCGATTAGCGGGGTCAGTGAATATACCGTTAAACGCAGTGAAGTGAGTGGAGGCCCGTATACGGTGCTTGAGAATGTCACGGGAACGGATTACATGGATAGTGGACGGGTGAACGGAACCACTTATTATTATGTGATCACTGCCACGAATAGTGTAGGGGAGAGCTTGCCATCTATACAGGTTAGTGCTAAACCCCAAGAACCGACACAGCCCACAACGGGAAATTTGAAGGTGCAATATCGTACGAATGATACGAATGCCAGTGATGGACAGCTGCGCCCTCAGTTCCGAATTATGAATACAGGAACCGAGTCTGTGGCACTTAGCGGCTTGAAGCTGCGTTATTATTTCACTGTGGATGGGGATAAACCACAACAGTTTCATTGTGATTATGCTGTAGTGGGCAGTGGTAATTTAAGCGGCAGTTTTGTTAAGCTGAATCCCGCCAGTACGGGCGCGGATTATTATCTGGAGATTTCTTTTGGTGCAGGGGCTGGAAGTATAGCGCCTGGTGGAGATAGCGGCGAGATTCAGGCTCGCACCAATAAGACGGACTGGACGGCTTATAATGAAACGGATGATTATTCCTACAGCGCGGTTCAGCAGACATTTGCCGATTGGAATAAGGTTACACTTTATCAAGGTGAAACACTTGTATGGGGCTTAGAACCATAAATATATCCAAGAGAGGGAGCTTGCCTAAGATGATGAAATTGAGCTTAATAAAGAAGCCTGTTTCTGTAATAATGGCCGCAGTCCTGTTTCTCTCACTCATGACCGGTCTATTTAATTTTAGACCTCAGACTGCTCACGCTTCAACTACGGAGCAGACGCGATTTCTGCAATTATATGCGCAGCTAAAAGACCCCGCAAATGGTTATTTCTCTGCCGAAGGAGTACCTTATCATGCGGTAGAGACCTTGATGAGTGAAGCCCCTGATTACGGACATATGACGACCTCGGAAGCTTACAGTTATTGGATGTGGCTTGAGGTACTCTATGGTTATCACACAGGGGACTGGACTAAGCTGGAATCAGCTTGGGACAACATGGAGAAATATATCATTCCTATTAACGAAGGTGATGGCAAGGAAGAACAGCCAACCATGAGTTATTACAATCCGAACAGCCCGGCTACGTATGCAGCGGAGCATGCTCAGCCGGATCAGTATCCAAGTCAGCTAGGTGGCCAGTATACAGCAGGTAAAGATCCGCTAGATGCTGAATTGAAGGCGACGTATGGCAACAACCAGACCTACTTGATGCACTGGCTGGTAGACGTGGACAACTGGTACGGCTTCGGCAACTTGCTGAATCCTACGCATACAGCCGCTTATGTGAATACATTCCAACGGGGTGAACAAGAGTCCGTTTGGGAGGCGGTCCCTCACCCGTCTCAAGATGACAAAACGTTCGGAAAAGCAAACGAAGGCTTCATGAGCCTGTTCACAAAAGAAGCTAACGTGCCTTCCGCTCAATGGCGTTACACGAATGCTACAGATGCCGATGCACGGGCAGTGCAAGCAATGTACTGGGCTAAAGAGCTCGGCTACAACAATACAGTGTATTTGAATAAAGCTAAGAAAATGGGCGATTTCCTGCGGTACGGTATGTATGATAAATACTTCCAAAAAGTAGGAAGTGCAGCTACTGACGGCACCCCTGATGCCGGGACTGGCAAAGATTCCAATCAATATCTTCTGGCTTGGTATACCGCATGGGGCGGTGGACTTGGAGCAACAGGAAACTGGGCTTGGAGAATCGGTGCGAGCCATGCCCACCAAGGGTATCAGAATGTCGTGGCTGCCTACGCACTTTCTGATTCGGATGGTGGTCTGATTCCGTCATCAGCTACAGCTGGGCAGGATTGGGAAAACTCTCTGAAACGTCAATTGGAATTTTATACTTGGCTGCAGTCCTCTGAAGGGGCAATTGCCGGTGGAGCGACCAATAGTTATCAAGGCGCCTACAAGGCTTATCCAGCTGGAACCAGTACTTTTTATGGCATGGCCTATGACGAAGCTCCAGTCTACCACGATCCTCCATCCAATAACTGGTTCGGAATGCAGGCATGGAGTGTGGAGCGGGTAGCGGAGCTGTACTATATCCTTGCTTCTAACGGAGACACTACATCTGAAAACTTCCAAATGGCAAAACAAGTTATAGAAAATTGGGTAGATTGGTCTAAAGATTATGCCTTTGCCAACAAACGTCCAGTTACGGATGCAGAAGGTTACTATCTGAACAGCCAAGGAAATCGAATTCTTGGAGGCGCCAATCCACAAGTGGCTACAGTCTCTGCACCAGGAGAATTCTGGATTCCAGGTAATGTGGAATGGACAGGACAACCTAATACGTGGAATGGCTTCAGTGGTTCTGCCGCAAACAGTAACCTGAAAGCCGTAACTAAGAGTCCAAGCCAAGATACAGGTGTACTGGGCAGCTATATTAAGGCACTTACCTTCTATGCGGCTGGCACCAAAGCTGAACATGGCAGCTACAGTACTCTGGGAGGAGAAGCTCAGGTACTGGCTAAATCTTTGTTAGACACGGCATGGGGTTATAACGATGGAATTGGTATTGCAACTACCGAAAGCCGTGCAGATTATTCTCGCTATTTCACTAAAGAAGTCTATTTCCCAAGCGGCTGGACAGGTACATTCGGCCAAGGAAATACGATCCCTGGTACATCAACAGTGCCTTCCGATCCTGCTAAAGGCGGAAATGGGGTATATGCAAGCTATACCGATATCCGTCCAAATATCGTAAATGACTCCAAGTGGCAATATCTGCTGGACAAATACAATACTTCTTTTAATAAAGTGACTAAAACTTGGGACAATGGAGCCCCTGAATTTACCTACCATCGCTTCTGGTCGCAAGTAGATATGGCAACTGCTTATGCAGAATACGATCGATTGATCAACAGCAGCGTGCCTACGGAGCCAGTAGCTCCAAAAGCACCTTCCAAACCAAGTGCAGTCGCTGGTAACCAAGTTGTAGATCTTAGTTGGAACAACGTAACTGGAGCTACAAGCTATACTGTGAAAAGAGCTGCAACAACTGGTGGCCCTTACAGCGATGTGGCTGTTGTCACTCAAGCTACTTACAGTGACACTTCCGTGGTTAACGGTACGGATTATTACTATGTAGTTAGTGCTTCCAACGTGGTTGGAGAGAGCCCGAATTCGCCTGAGGTTCACGCCAAGCCTATGGATGTACCGATTCCGGCACAAGGAGATTTGGTGGTGAAGTACCGGACAAGTGATACCAATCCGGGAGATAATCAGTTCCGCCCGCAGCTGCAAATTGTTAACAATGGGGATACGGCTGTAGCGCTTAGCGATGTAAAGCTGCGGTATTATTACACGATTGATGGCGATAAACCTCAACAATTTAATGTTGACTATGCTAACATCGGTGGAAGTAATATACAGGGAACATTCGTGAAGGTAGACCCTGCCAAAACTGGAGCGGACTATTATTTAGAAATCTCCTTCGGCGCAGGTGCAGGCAGTCTTGCACCGGGAGCCAACACGGGTGATATCCAGATCCGGGTCAACAAAACGGACTGGAGCAATTACAACGAGGTTGGAGACTACTCTTATGATCCTACCAAAACATCGTACACGGAATGGAATCATGTGCCGTTGTACTTGAATGGTGCTCTAGCATGGGGACTTGAGCCTTAAAGTCTAAATGAGGGAAGCCCTAGCCATTTGGCTGGGGCTTTTTTTGTTATTGGCTGGTTAGCGACTGCACTGCGACTAATTGTGGCTTCATGTCCATTTTAATTGTATTTCCTACAACTAAAATAGGCTCTAGCCGCGCCAACGTAATTTAATTGCACTTCATACAACTATTTATCAGTATATGGATACTTATTGAGATATAAGCTCAGTTTAACTGTACAATGTGCAACTAAAACCCAAAAAGAAATAAAAAAGCACGAAATAGCTGTATTAAATACAACTATTTCGTGCTTTTGGTATGTTAGTTAGATATTGTGAGTTACTACGAATACTTGTAGATCAAGCTTTTATAGAAGCTTGGTTTACATTCACACTTGTGCTGAAGGAACAACCTTCTCCGCGTATTCTATCGTTCCGCCGCCGAGACATTGCTCACCGAGATAGAAGACAACGGCTTGACCAGGGGTGATCGCTTTTTGTGGAACATCAAAGGTTACATTAATCGTTCCATCTTCACGCGCTGTAAGGGTCACGCCTTGATCTGGCTGGCGATACCGGAATTTGGCGGTGCATTTCAGCGGCTCTTGCCCAAGCGCTTGACCGTCAATCCAGTTAACACCGGAAGCAATCAGGCTAGTGGAGTACAGGCTGTGGTGCTTGTCTCCTTGTACTACATAAAGAATGTTGCGGCTAAGATCTTTTTCAGCTACAAACCACGGTTCGCCGTTGCCAGAGCCACCAATACCAAGGCCTTGGCGTTGGCCTAACGTGTAATACATAAGTCCGTCATGGCGGCCTTTGATCTCTCCAGTTACTATGTCAACCATATCGCCAGCTTGTGCCGGGAGATATTGGCTGAGGAATTCGCGGAAGTTGCGCTCGCCGATAAAGCAGACGCCTGTGCTATCTTTTTTCTTGGCAGTGTAAAGTCCTGCTTCTTCAGCAATTCTCCGCACTTCAGGTTTCGGCAGATGTCCAATAGGGAACATTGTTTTAGAGAGTTGATGTTGCCCCAGTGCATTCAGGAAATAGGTTTGATCCTTATTGTTGTCTACGCCGCGGAGCAGCTTGTACACACCATCTTCTTCTATAACACGTGCGTAATGTCCAGTTGCGACATAATCGGCACCAAGCTGAAGAGCTTTGTTCAAAAATTCTCCAAACTTAATCTCGCGGTTGCACATGACGTCAGGATTTGGCGTCCGGCCGGCCTTATATTCATCGAGAAAATAAGAAAATACCTTATCAAAGTATTCCTTCTCGAAATTAACGGTATAGTAAGGAATATCAATCTGCTCGCATACGCGGCGAACATCCTCTGCATCGCTTTCGGCCGTACATACTCCGAATTCGTCGGTATCGTCCCAGTTCTTCATGAAGATGCCGATGACGTCATAGCCCTGCTGCTTGAGCAGAAGCGCCGTGACGGAGGAATCG
Source organism: Paenibacillus sp. FSL E2-0190 (assembly GCF_037992965.1). Lineage (NCBI taxonomy): Bacteria > Bacillati > Bacillota > Bacilli > Caryophanales > Paenibacillaceae > Paenibacillus > Paenibacillus sp. FSL E2-0190. Next base: position 5,488,210 of record NZ_CP150306.1, on the reverse strand, counting down.
ACCCCTCCGGACATGCCGACGACGACACGGGTGTCTTGTTTTGCTTTTGTCATCGTAATCACCATTTCTGTACCCAAAATACCGGTCATTCATGGAACACCCGGCTCAAAATGTATTATAACATACCTGTCTACTCTAAACCTCTGAAATAAGAGACTGGAAACAACAAAATGTCCACCTGGGGTGAACATTCTCGTAAAATGTTTTGTTTTCCATTTCATTTGTGACTTCGGATATGATAACATAAACTGAGAGTAATTATCGGAATACCTTGATATGACAATCCAAATGACTTGCCGAATCAATAGTATACAATAATCAGACATTAAACTGAAAGAGGTGCCCCTTTGAAAATATCAACTAAAGGTCGTTACGGACTAACAATTATGATGGAGCTTGCACTGAAATTTGGTGAAGGACCAACTTCACTTAAGAGTATTGCTGAGAAAAATGGTCTTTCCGAGCATTATCTGGAGCAACTAATTGCTCCTCTGCGCAATGCAGGACTTGTAAAAAGTATTCGTGGAGCATATGGCGGATACATTTTGTCGCGTGAGGCGAATGCTATCACTGCCGGTGATATCATCCGTGTGCTGGAGGGCCCTATCTCTCCTGTAGACTTCACGGAAGAGGACGATGCAGCGAAACGGGATTTATGGTTGCGTATTCGCGACAGTATTGCCGATGTGCTGGATTCCACAACACTTTATGATTTGATTAACTACAAAGAAGAGAGTTTGGCTGACAATTACATGTTTTATATTTAGATCTCCAATGAAAGATAACTCAACAGTATTATGAATCAACCTTTAGGCTCCCATTTGGGAGTCTTTTTTTATCTTTTATTATCTGTGATTCTATTTGTTCTTACGTTTATTAAGGAGCGCAATCCAGCAGCAAAAGGCTCCGATGAACGCTGCGAGAATCGGTATCCATTGATTAGTAGTCAAGTAAGCACCTCTACAGTACTTATAATTCTTTCGTCATAAAAACACTATAGGGGTCTTCAATGTAATCTGCAAACGGACTACAGTATTCAAACCCATATTGTTCATATAGTTTTCTAGCCGCTTTGAACCCTTCAGTGGATCCGGTTTCCAAGCTCAGCCGCCGATAGCCTTGTTGCTTAGCTTCTTTAATAATATGGGCAAGCATTTTAGATGCAATGCCCTTCCTAAGATGCTTGGTAGAAGTACGCATGGATTTGATTTCACCATGATGGCTACCCATGTCTTTAAGAGCACCGCAACCTAAGAGTTCGCCCTGCTCCCAGGCACTCCAGAAGGTGATTTCAGGTGTTTTTAATTTATCTAAATTCAACGCATGTACACTCTCTGGGGGAGATTGCTCAAACATGCTCTGAAGATGTTCACTGATCAATGCTATGATTTCGGTTCCGGTTAAGTTATCGATTCTAATCTCCAAATTATTCACTCCCAATGATAAGATTATGGTTTGTTGTATAAATCAAGTTTCTTTAGCGGAGTTCGCTATTAATGTTGTAGCAATCGGTCCAAGACTTTCTGTGTAAGTGGCATAAAGTAATTAAGAATTAATCCGCCTAAACAAATGGTAAGTAGAGTGCCAATCCCAATAGGCCCATTGAAAATAATGGCGGCAAATAAGAAAACAAGATAAATGATTGTTCTAGTAAATAGTATACTAAGCCTAGTTATCGTTTGCAGTACTAATGTTAGCCGGTCCACTGGAATCGGTGCGAAATTTGCGTATAAATAAATGGATGTACCTAATCCAATTGCGATTAAGCCTAAACCATAAAAAGCAATTTTACTGATCCACAGATTAGGCTCGATCAGATGGTTAAACAAAAAAAGCCACATATCAATACCTAAGCCTGCTATGAATGCAGTTACCAGCCCTAATAATTCCGGTCTTTGCTTGGATAAACATGAATTACATCCAATCAATAGGCATGCGATCAGCACTTCCCAACTGCCTACTGTAAGACCGACATTTTTGGATAGACCCACTAAAAGTGCATCAAAAGGTGATGCTCCAAGGTCAGAGATTATTGTTAGTGAAACGCCTAGGGTTAAGATGAAAATCCCGCAAGTGAAAATGGAAAACGTAGTTACACTAAACTTCTTCATTCTTTTGAAGCAGAAAGATCTTTAGTCATTAAAAGATGAGGGATGCCATCCTCCATAAATTCAGTAGATGAAGCCCGATAACCAAGTTTTTTATAGAAGCCCTCCGCCTGAGTTTGCCCGTGCAATTTAACTTTTTGATGTCCCTTTTCCACCACGATCTCTTCTAATGCCGAAATAATTTTTTTCCCAATTCCAAATTTACGATAAGGTTCTAGGATGCAAATACGCTCTAACTTACCTATACCATCAAGAACGCGGATCCTTCCTGTGGCAACTGGTTGCCCATCATAATAGGCCAGGACATGTTCACATTCTCCATTCAGTGTATCGAATTCATCAAATTCATCATTAAGGGGAACGCCTTGTTCCTCAACAAATACTTTTTTTCTGATTGAAAATGCAGCTTCAAGTTCCTCGATTAGTGTAATTCTTTTAAGATTCATTCTTGCTTACTCCATTCTGTATTTGTTTTTTTTAGGAAAAACGTCATAATGAATTAACGACAATTATAAGTATATATACAATCAATATTGTTGTAAATACAACATTATTGGAACTGGTAGGTGATTGAATGAAAGAGATCCTTCGTGAAGTTGGAATGATAGCGAGGGCATTAGATTCCATAAGTAATATAGAGTTCAAGGAATTAGAGCTTACAAAGGGGCAGTATTTATATCTGGTCCGGATATATGAGAATCCGGGCATTATTCAAGAAAAGCTGTCGGAAATGATAAAGGTGGACCGAACAACAGCAGCACGTGCGATTCAGAAGCTTGAAATCCAAGGTTTTATTGAAAAGAAAGACGATGAAACGAACAAAAAAATAAAAAGGTTATTCACAACTGAAAAAGGCAAACAAGCCTACTCTTTTCTGAAGAGAGAAGGGGACCATACCGACTTGGTTGCGTTAGCAGGATTATCTGAAAAAGAAACGGAAGTCTTGTTTCGACTTTTGCAAAGAGTTAGGAAAAATGTTGAGGTTGAGTGGGAATACGTAAAGAAGGGAAATAAAAGAGAGTACTAAAATCAGAAATTGTTATTGAACTAACCCAACACGATCGCATGAAAAAATGCCTTGCTAGTGATTATACTGGCAGGGCATTTTAATGAGATGATTCATATATCAACGGAGCCGTGGAACGTGCGGAGCGGAGAATAAAAAAAGAACACCCTAAAGTGTTCATTAAGGTTAATTAATGTTAATTATTGTGCTGCGGGGGTATTTCCCATTGCAATAGAAATTCTGTTCCAACTGTTGATTTGATTAATAATCAGCACAAGATCAACATATTGTTTCTCATCGTAATGTTCACGTACTTGTTTATATAGCTCATCCGGAACTCTTTTGGAAGGGATCAGCGTAATATGCTCAGCTAGTTCTAGAGCAACCTTCTCTTCAGGTGTATAAAAAGTACATTCCTCCCAAACATTTAAACAATAAATTCGTTGTTCGGTTTCACCCATTTTACGAGCTTCGGATGTATGCATATCTATGCAGAAAGCACATCCGTTAATTTGAGAAACTCTGATTTTGATAAGTTCTCTTGTAGTCCGATTAATCGTAGATTTTTTGGTGTACATCTCCATATCCATCATGATTTTCATACCCTCAGGTGCAACTTCATTGTAAGCAACTCTTTGACTCATTAGGCAAGACTCCTTAGGCTTTAGTTTAGGAATAGTATAACTTTATTTTAACACTATTATTCTTTATATGCGAACATTTGTACTTATTTTTTTATTTATAAGAAGGCAGAAATCACCCGTCGACATATCCTCAAAGCGGAACGGAAATGATATCAATATAATCTTCTACCTGTCTAATTGGCTGTTATTCCACGAGTTTCCCCTTCCTCTTGCCTCACAACTATCGGCTTCCTGGTGAATAAGTTGATAGAAACCAAGAGGAGGAGTGAGGAAATGCCTTATACAACAGGTCTTATTACAAATACAAGAGCAACTGGTACTGCAGCAAGTAATGTAGTAGTCAGTGTTCGTAACACAAGTAATGCGAGTGCAATGATGATCGTCGAAGTTTTTGGTGTTCCATATTCGATGCCAGCTCTTACTCCGCTTTATGTCACAGGGTATTACGTTCCTGCAAAGAGTTCTGATATTAGAGAGTTTTTCATTGGGGGCAATTTGGCTTACGAGGTACAAATTAGTAGTCCTTTTCCTTTGGCAGAAGTAGTTACCTCCGTGTATGGGCTGGACGAGTTCGGAAATCTAGTTACTGATCAGCGAGTGCTTCAATCTGAATTGACGCAGATTACGGCATTATCTATCCCTATATAATAGTAACGTTTAGACCATTAAGCAGCAGTCGCTGACAGAAATAGGGCGATTGCTGCTTTTTTAGGCGCAATAAAGTATTTTAGGGGCATTCACACAATCATATGAGAGGAATCAAAATATACTGATTTTATACTCCAATGTAGAGAGAGGTAAAAATCATGGCGGATGTAGGAGTAGTTATGCCTGTGTATACCCAAAAGCCGGAGTTTCTGCGGCAAGCTCTGCAGTCTGTTCTACACCAATCTTTTACCAATTTTCGGCTGGTTGTTGTGATCGATGGAGCACCAGATATGGAACCGCTCGTGAGATCCATTATTGTCGAAGATCCGAGGGTAACGGTTATCTCTTACGCACAGAACAGGGGTATAGCACATGCACTGAATACTGGCTTTGATCTTTTGTTTAGTGAGCCCAGTATTCAATATTTGAGTTGGGTTTCCAGCGACAATGTTTATGAACCCCGTTTCCTCGAAATCCTTCGGGGGGCGCTAGTTAGAGGTCCACAGGAGTTAGGCATCGTGTTCAGTTCTTTTCAAAGCATCGATAACGAGGGAAAGTTTCTTCACAACGAACATCAATTGGCTACGCAGCGTAATTATCAGTCACAGCCCAAAGAGAGATTGCTGGATTATTCGCTCATTGGCGTATCTTTTATGTACAAAACACAGATTGCGAAGCTTGTTGGAGCTTATGGAATGGAACCGGTGGAAGATTATGATTACTGGCTGAGACTGGCTGAACATTGTGAGATTCGCTTTATACCGGTGGAACTGGTGAATTATCGTGTAGATTCTACCTTTAGTGTATCTGCCCAGTTACATTCGGTTGAAAATCATCGTAGATGGAGATATGCCTATCATTTGACCCGCCATCAGGCGCGGTTTCGCAGAGGGATTCCGGCGATGATTACCGTTTTATATCCTGTAGTGAATGCTTGTGCGGATGAAATAACGAGGATAGAGAATCTGTACGAACAAACGTATAGCAATTATGAATGCCGGGTGCTGGATTTATCAACTACACGTCAGCCATCAGCTCTATTGGAAACCATACCTCATCCTGCGACAGCGTTCGCTTGGCTGCCTGGGGCTGTGGAGTCACACGCGATTTGCAGTGCTATTGAGCAGCTATCCACCCCATTTACGATAGTTTTAGGTCCAAAGGTTTTTATAGGAGCGCTCGATATTGAGTACATGCTGGAAGCTTTGATTACTACGGGTGGGGATACGATTTCCAACTACTACACGGATGATCATAGCTTGATTGGATTTCGACACAGACATGTCCCCTCGACCAAAAGCCACTATTATAATGAGCTGTTTCGCAGCGCGGATTTGTATGATTTGTTGAAGACCTCTTTTACCTAAAATAATTTGCGAATGAGTGATCATGATGAAGATTTTGTTCACTTTTTATAACCCGAGTGGTGGTATGCAAACTCTGAACCGAGTTCGCTGCCAAGCGTTATATGCTCGCGGTGTAGAGTGCCATTTACTGTATACACACCATGGAAAAGGACAGCAGAATATCCGTAACATTCAAACGCATATTACCAATAGTGATGACGAGATCAGGGCAATGCTTGCTCGGGAAGCTTTTGACTTAATTGTAGTGTGTACGGATATTAACTTAGCAGAGCGGATTCGAGAGTTTGGGTATAAAGGGGCGCTTGTTTTTGAAGTGCAGGGTTTAGGTACCTTAGATGAAGCTGAGCAGGTCGTTAATAATTTTACAGAGCGCATTTACAGGCTCACCGATGCACTGCTGTATCCGGAAACAACCCATTTGCAGGCGCTTTTCAAAGGCGGATTTCCAACCATTCCACAATATTGTTTTGATGATCCGATCGATTGCGATCAGTTTGGATATACCAATTATCCCGCGAAAAGTTTCCCTATCCTCGGTTGGGTAGGACGCATTCAAACGAATAAGAATTGGCGGGAATTTCTGCAAATCGGGCAAAGGCTGCTGACGATCCATCCCGAGCTTTATTTATGGATTTTTCAGGATGATACGTTGTTTGATCCAGAGCAAAAAGAAAGCTTTGATCAATTTGTAGCTGAGACAGGGATTTCTTCACGATTAATTTCGTATTCTAATATTCCTCATGAGCAAATGGCAGATTATATGAGCATTATTGGTGATTCGGGAGGGTTGCTCCTTTCGACCTCAATTTTGGAAGGATTTGGATACGCGGTTGCTGAGGCGATGTTGTGCCGTTGTCCTGTACTTACTACAGATTCAGACGGCGTTCGAAGACTCGTCATTAACAATCACACTGGAAAAATATACACGAGAGGGCAGCTGGATGAAGCTGTGAATGCTGCTCTATCCTTAATGGATGATCCGGCACTGCGGGCCAGAATCAGGATGAATGGAGAATGGCATATCCGGACTAACCTGTCCTCCGAGCTGTATGCAGACAGATTTCTACAGATGTATCATCAATTGATGGGACGTAGAATTCAAATTGAGCGGCGCTGGTCTTAACTCTGCGGTTAATCTGCAGGGTTAAGATGTTTTTTCATGGATTAACAACGAGGTCAGAATTAGTGTCAATAAAAGGGTGACAATCATTCCCACCATTTGAATAATATTGTTATAGGGATCAGGGAGAGTGACATAAGAAAAGATAACCTCTTTTAATATAAAGAACAGAATTCTAAATAAACTCAGAAATACTAACCCTGCTACGATCCACTTTTTTAAATGTGTTTTATAAATATGACTTCCTCCTGTCTATATCTCATTGATTAATTCCTTCGTATTATTCCGGACATTTCCCACTGCAGTGGAAACCGGATAGGCTCTCATTTGATGCTGATCATAGGGTTTAAGAAGCTTTATTAACGAAGTTGCGTCCTGATTGCTCCGGCTTAGCCATTCAGGCTCATCCTCAGGCTTCAAAATAACTGGCATACGGTTGTGGATTTCAGCCATAAGTTCATTTGGGGTAGTCGTTATAATCGTGCAGGTACTTAATTTATTACCTTCAGGGTCCATCCAAATATCATACAATCCGGCCATTGAAAAAATACCCCCATCGCGCATCACGATTCGCATGGGTTGTTTGCTGCTGCCCTGTGCCTTCCATTCATAGAAACCATCAGAAGGGATGATGCAGCGGCGGGAGCTTACTAATCGCTTGAAAGAAGGCTTCTCAAGGAGTGACTCTGCCCGGGCATTGATCATTTTACTGCCGATTTTATCATCTTTGGCCCAAGAAGGAACCAGACCCCAGCGCAGTTCCCCAAGTTTATTGCTGGACCCTGTGTTAATGACTGCCGGAATTTGCTGCATGGGTGCTGCGTTATATGTTGGAGCATAGTGGATAATGGTAGAATCATTGGCAAAATATCTGACCATCAGCTCTTCCATGGTGACTGTTATTGTATATCGTCCGCACATTTTATACACTTCCCATTCGGTCGTTTTTGAGGCTAGATTTGTTTACAGCTTGTAATCAGCATGTTATGCTCGAAATATTTCTTAGCTTGAACGGCTGTTGAGGGTTGTATCTTATTATAAACGAAGCACAATGAATGAAGAAAGCGGTGCATATAGGTGATTTTGGTAAGCTCTTGTTTAGCTGGCATGAAGGTAAGATATAATGGTACGGATTGTTTGGATGAGAAAATTCAGAAGCTATTGAATGAGAATCAGGCTATTGCTGTGTGTCCGGAATTATTAGGGGGATTCTCTACGCCTAGAGAGCCAGCTGAAATTGTCGGCGGGGATGGTGAGGATGTGCTTGCAGGAACGGCAAAAGTAGTGGACCGGTCGGGAACAGATGTAACAGAACTATATTTAAAAGGGGCCTATATTACGCTTGAAAAAGCTCAAGAGGTTTCAGCCACGATGGTAGTCCTCAAGGAAAACAGTCCTTCTTGCGGCAGCACCATGATTTATAACGGAGAGTTCAAAGGGAAGAAGATCGCTGGCAACGGCGTGACTGCGGCTTTACTTAGAAAAAACGGCATAGAAGTTACCTCTGAAGAGAATTGGCTGTCATTATCCTAGCCTATATAGGGAATTGATTACAATATTGTGTTCTTTAGTTTGTGGAAAACTAACTTCTCGCGCGGTATAATTTAATAGTTCTTAAAAACGAACTATTGTACTATACCCTAGAAGTGGAGAAATGAATGATGAAAACCATCTATTTGGACCACGCCGCATCAACTCCGGTTCATCCCGAGGTGGCCAAGGTCATGCTGAATATAATGACAGAACAATATGGAAATGCGTCCAGTGTACATCAGTTCGGACGTTCAGCCAAGAAAATATTAAATGGGGCGCGCGATACTATCGCCGCCTTTTTAGGCTGCTCGCCGGAAGAGTGGGTGTTCACTGGCGGCGGAACCGAAAGCGACAATCTAGCCCTCTATGGAGCTGTCGCTGCTGTTGCCCAGAAAGGCAATCATATTATCACCTCTGCGATAGAGCATCATGCGGTGCTACATACCTGCGAAGAGCTGGAGAAGGAAGGCTTTAAGGTTACTTATCTTCCTGTGGATTCTACAGGCCGAGTATCCGTTGCAGACGTAGAAGCAGCGGTGCAGGAAGACACGGTGCTAATCAGTGTAATGTATGCCAACAATGAGGTAGGAACCGTTCAGCCGATTCAGGAAATTGGCCAGCTTGTCAGAGAGCGGGGAATTCTGTTCCATGTTGATGCTGTACAAGCTCTTGGTGCCTTACCGATCACACTGCGGGAGCTTCCAGTAGATTACATGAGCTTTACAGCTCACAAAATCAATGGACCTGGGGGGATCGGTGGCCTTTATGTGCGGAGTGGAGCACCGCTGCATTCAAGACTCCACGGTGGCCTTCAGGAGCGCGGCAGACGAGCCGGAACAGAAAATCTAGCAGGTACTGCTGGATTTGCCAAGGCTGTTGAAATAGCAGTTACAGGTCTATCAGAACGTCGACAAAAAGTGCAGCTCCTGCGCAATAGACTACTTGAAGAGCTGGATGCGCTGATTGGCCGGGAAAGTTATTCGATTAACGGCAATACCGAGCATTTTTTGCCAAGTATACTGAATTTGAGCTTCCCGGGAGCTAGAACAGATGTTATGCTGATGAACCTGGATATGGACGGGATTGCGGCAGCAAGCGGTTCAGCCTGCACGTCAGGATCACTGGAAATATCCCATGTTCTGAGAGCAATGGAGCTTCCAGAAAATATTTTAGGGTCCGCGATTCGATTTAGCATGGGTTTGGGTAATACTACTGAAGAAATTGAGTACGTTGCTCGAAAAGTTGAAACCATTCTGAATCGGCTGCGTATCAGAGACTAGTTACTTCTAGGCTATGATAGGTATCCTGATCATTCGGGCTTTCACTTTTTGAGAACTCGTAATTACACTCAAAGTGAGGAGACCGAGCAGTCATGAAACTTCAAGATCTGATCGGCTTGGCTGTATATGAAGTTGAAGAGGGTAACGCAATCGGCAAAATTGTCGATATTTTGCTCGATTCAAACTGGAATATTACGGGTATTGAACTGGAAAGCAAATCTTTTTTTGGTGGCCATGTGAAATTTGTGGCATGGGAAGATATTGTGGCCTACGGCGAGGATGCTGTCATGATTCGTAGTAAAGAGTCGATTGATAAGATAGATGCCGATCATATACCTTGTACTTTTCTACTTGGAAAGAACAAACTTAAGGATTTAAAAGTGCTAACTACAACTGGAACTATACTCGGACGAATATCTGATGTTTATTTTGACCAAAAGTTGGGAAACACAATAGGAGCGCTGGAAATTAGTGACGGGCTTGTCACTGATTTGATCGAAGGCCGCAAATGGCTGCCTTGTTCTGACGAGATGTCCATTGGTGAGAATGCATTAATGGTTCCTGCGATGAGCGAAGAACGGCTACAAAAAGCCATTAATATTGTTAACGGATAGGTGGAATGTATTATATGAAGTGTCCAAACTGCAACTCCAAAGATATCGGAAAGATCGGTTCCCACCAGTTTTATTGCTGGGGCTGTTTCATCGAATTGACGGTAAATGGCGAGAAAATGTCGGTTTATCAAGTTGAAGAAGACGGCACACTAAGCTCACTGGACGACCTGTTCTCCGGGGATGATATGACTCAGGATTTCCCGCAAATTCATGCGTCGTCTTGACTATGAATCTTGCTTTGTAAGCAAGACTGCTCTATGTACTTAAGCGTCAATTTCCTTTCAGCTGAAATCAGTTGTAAGGTTATTGACGCTTTTTTGTGTGTTTGATGGTTATTTTGCTGCGGCCATACATATACTTATTTACGAAGCTAGTCCAGGCTCTACCGCAGGAGGGTACTCTCATGGAACAATGGTCCCAAAGTAAATGGTTCCGCTGGATGATCGGAGTGCTGCTATCCCTGATCATTTTGTATTTTGTTTGGTTGCTTCGTCCGATGCTGCAGGGGATTTTTGTATTCTTAAAGGCAATCCTCGCTCCATTTCTGGCAGCTATGATTATTTCCTATGTGCTGAATCCGGTGGTTAGTATGCTGGCCGGACGGAAGATGCCGCGTAGCGTAGCTGTTCTACTTATATATGCAGTGTTTCTAACGGCGATTACCGTGATCGCCATCAACCTTATCCCGATGTTTATTGAGCAGCTTGAAGAGTTAAATGAACATCTGCCTGAGATCACACTGCAAGCCCAGGGGCTGATGAGCCATATGAATACAAGGCTAATACCGCCTGGGGTTGAAATGGGGATGAACAACTGGTTTTTTCAACTGGAGAATCGTCTGGCCGAAGGGATTTCTCATTTTCTCGATAACATAGGGACAACGATTAACTTGCTGTTCAATGCTTTTATCGTGCCGTTTCTGGTGTTCTATATTCTGAAGGATTTTGACGTATTTGAACGGACGGTGGTCTCTTGTCTGCCCCGCGCACGCCGCAAGTCTATTGTTACTTTGTTAAAAGATATTGATGCCGCGCTCGGCAATTACATTCGCGGACAATTTCTGGTCTGCATCATTATAGGTGTGCTCGCCTATATCGGCTATGCTATCGTCGGAATGCCTTATGCCTTACTGTTCGCCAGTGTGGTGGCAGTATTTAATATTGTTCCGTATATGGGTCCTTTTCTAGGGGCTGCACCTGCCATTGTGATGGCTTCGACCGTCTCTTTTCGATTAGTTCTACTGGTTGCTGTGGTAAACACTTTATGCCAAATTGTGGAGAGCAATATTATTTCTCCACAGGTAGTAGGCAGGACGCTACATTTGCATCCGCTGCTTATTATCTTTGCATTGCTGGTAGGTGGTGAGCTGGCAGGGATGATTGGACTGATCCTTGCTGTACCGTTCTTTGCAGCTGCAAAAGTCGTTATTCAACACTTTATGGCGTTTTTAATCAAACGAAAGCCTGTATAAAGGGATAATCATTGACTATTGACAACAGTTTTGTATATAATGTTGGGGAATATTACTGATGACTCAGTATATAGTTGTTCGATGATGAGGAGTATTAATTCTATACCGTTATTGCAGAGAGCCGGCACTAAGGTGCGAGTCGGTTAACGGAACAGAGTGAACTCACCTCGGAGTAACGGTGCAAGTTTACAGGATATCCATAAGAGATAATGGATGTCATGAATGAACCGCCGTCGCCTCACCCCCGCTAAAGGGTGCAAAGTGAGTGGCAGAATAAAGTATATTCAGCCGCTAACTAGGGTGGTACCACGGGAATTATAACCTCTCGTCCCTAGCGATAATACGCTAGGGATGGGAGGTTTTTTTGTAAATATAAGAGAGTATACGTTTCACGCAATACTTCATGTCTTATATTTCCCGCATAAATGCTTACCGACCTTATAAGGACACCGAGGGCGTATATGCTTGGTTAAGGAATAAGAAATCTAAGAAGTAACACTCCAAGGAGGAGCAGACAATGAGCGACAATCAAACAAATAGCATACCCGCTACTGGTTACCGGGCGCAGGCTATTGAGCCGAAATGGCAAAAGTTCTGGGATGAGAACAAAAGCTTTAAGACAGGAGAAGATCCTGAAAAACCCAATTTTTATGCACTGGATATGTTTCCGTATCCTTCAGGTGCAGGACTGCACGTAGGTCATCCAGAGGGTTACACAGCGACGGATATCGTTTCTCGATACAAACGGATGCGCGGTTTCAACGTATTGCATCCGATGGGCTGGGATGCTTTTGGACTTCCGGCTGAGCAGTATGCGATGGATACCGGCCAGCATCCACGTGATTTTACCGATAAGAACATCGATAATTTCCGTCGTCAGATCAAATCGCTGGGTTTCTCCTACGATTGGGACCGCGAGATCAGCACGACAGATCCGGATTATTATAAATGGACACAATGGATTTTTATCCAGTTGTATAACAAAGGCCTGGCTTATGTAGCAGAAGTACCTGTTAACTGGTGTGAGGCACTGGGTACGGTACTTGCCAACGAAGAGGTTATCGATGGTAAAAGTGAGCGCGGAGGTCACCCTGTCGTGCGCAAACCGATGCGTCAATGGATTCTGAGAATTACAGAGTACGCTGAGCGTTTGCTGGAGGATCTGGAAGAGCTGGATTGGTCCGAAAGCATCAAGGATATGCAGCGCAACTGGATCGGGAAATCAACAGGTGCAGAAGTGAACTTTAACATTGAAGGTCACGAAGCTAACCTGACCGTGTTTACTACACGTCCAGATACACTGTTCGGAGCAAGTTACTGCGTATTGGCACCAGAGCATGAGCTTGTTGATGTGATTACAACTGAAGCACAGCGTGCTGCTGTGGCAGAATATCGTGAAAAAGCTTCACGTAAGAGCGATCTGGAGCGTACGGATTTGGCGAAAGAGAAGAGTGGTGTCTTCACAGGCGCATATGCAATTAATCCTGTGAATGGTGCGAAGGCGCCAATCTGGATTGCAGATTATGTGCTTGCTGGTTACGGAACGGGAGCAATTATGGCAGTTCCGGGTCACGATACTCGCGACTGGGAATTTGCTAAACAATTCGGCCTGAATATCGTGGAAGTCGTTCAAGGTGGCAACGTTGAAGAAGAGGCTTATTCCGGAGATGGCCCGCATGTCAATTCTGATTTCCTGAATGGACTCAAGAATGAAGAAGCGATTGCGAAGATGATTGCTTGGTTGGAAGAGAAGGGCGTAGGTAAGGGCAAAGTAACCTATCGTCTGCGTGACTGGCTGTTCAGCCGTCAACGCTACTGGGGAGAGCCGATTCCAATTCTGCATTTGGAAGACGGCACAATGAAGACTGTTCCGGTGGATCAGCTGCCGCTGGTACTGCCAGATGTAGAGGCAATCAAACCTTCGGGTACAGGGGAATCTCCACTTGCGAATGTAACAGAGTGGGTGGAAACTATCGATCCTGAGACTGGCATGAAGGCTCGCCGCGAGACGAACACCATGCCGCAATGGGCGGGCAGCTGCTGGTATTACCTGCGTTATATTGATCCGAAAAACGATCAAGAGCTTTGCTCCCCTGAGAAGCAAAAAGCATGGCTTCCAGTAGATCTGTATATTGGTGGAGCAGAGCATGCCGTGCTTCACTTGCTCTATGCACGTTTCTGGCACAAGGTGCTTTATGATCTCGGCGTAGTTGAAACAAAAGAACCTTTCCATAAGCTGGTTAACCAAGGTATGATTCTTGGGAATAATAATGAAAAAATGAGCAAATCACGCGGAAATGTCATCAATCCTGATGAGATTGTGGAAGCATTTGGTGCAGATACGCTGCGTGTGTATGAAATGTTTATGGGCCCTCTGGAAGCAACCAAACCTTGGAATGAAAAGGGTGTAGAAGGAGTTCACCGTTTCTTGTCCCGTGTATGGCGCCTGTTCGTGAGTGAAGATGGTAAGCTGAGCACCAAAATCACAGCAGACGGTGGCACTGATGAGTTCAAACGCACTTGGCACAAGACCATTAAGAAGGTTACTGATGATTTCGAGCATCTGCGTTTCAATACCTCAATTAGCCAGTTGATGATTTTTATTAACGATGCTTATAAGCAAGAAACTTTGTCCCAAGAAGCTGCTGAACACTTCGTACAAATGTTGTCACCACTGGCGCCTCACATCGCTGAAGAGCTGTGGCAGCTGCTCGGTCACGAAGGAAGTATCAGCTACGTGGCTTGGCCAACGTATGATGAAGCATGGACGGTGGATGCTGAGGTTGAAATCGTTATTCAGGTAAATGGAAAAATCGTACAACGCGCATTGATCCCGCAGGATATGGGTCAAGAAGAGATGCAAGCTCATGCGTTGTCACTCCCGAATGTGAGTGCTGCAGTAGAAGGTAAAACCGTACGCAAGATCATTGCGGTTCCTGGCAAGCTTGTAAATATCGTAGTGGGTTAAGCGAAGAACGCAATATTGCCCGCAGCAACGGAGAACTCCGTGCTGCGGGTTTTATTGTTTTCTAACGGTCTACGGGACTTTGAATAATACCGTCATGCCCAAATAACGCATCCAGCTTGGTAACATCCTCATCGTATTTATCATGGGTAGTCATGATGAGACGTTCGAATACGCCCTCAAGGCTAATGCGAAGATGGTTCAGTGCCTCTGCGGTAATCCCACCACGGACAGCTACACGTTCTTGAAGCTCTTGCGGGGTGAATTCTCCTTCTGTTAGCAGCTTGCCTGTTCCAAGCAGCATTTCACCTGCAAGCCGGCTGATTAACGTCTCTTCAATCCCGGTAACTTCCACCGCAGCTTCAATCCAGCGTTCAATGAAATAGCTCAAGAACGCAGGTCCGCAGCTGGAGAAATCAGAAGCGATTCGGGTATGGGCCTCTTGAATTTCCAAAGGAACACCTATGAAAGACAACAGCTGCAGCAGCACGAGCCTGTCTTCTTTATTAAGCCTGCTGCCAAATATGCACAGTGATGTCCCACTTTTGACACAGTGTGTAATGCTGGGGATGATCTTGGCTATTTTGGACGGCAAAGCGGATTCCAGATGTTGCAATTGAACGGGACTTGTAATGGATACGACGATTTGATCGCTGCGGAGATAAGGGCCGATCTCATCTGTTAAGGTTTTGAATTCCAGCGGTTTTACACATAAAAAAACAATGTCACTTCCAGTCGCTGTTTCACTATTGCTTCCGCATAAGTTTATGCCGGGATGACGATCTTCTAGCTCCAGCAGTTTATTCAGACTGCGGTTGCTGGCGAGTACATCGCACGGATTCAGGGCTCCGGAAGAAAGAAAGGCGTCAATCAGCAGGCTGCCCATGCTGCCTGTTCCGATAAATCCAACTTTCACCTGTGGTTCCTCCTTTCTAGCGTTGCTTATTTACTAACTGACATGAATGCTCTTCGTTATATGTATGCAGGATAGACTTGGACAGATGACAGGTTTTGTATGAATTATTAAAGGAGTTTCCAGCCGCAGGAATGTATGAAGATTCACAAAAAGGCATAAGAAGAATTTTTGTGAGGAGGAAAGTAATATGAATAAAGGAAGTATCGTACTCGGAGTGGCTGCTGCTGTAATAGGAAGTGGGCTTTTATGGGCGGCAGGGAGCAAGGGCGATTCCGGGATTGCCGGGTGGGAGACTTTGAATATTGGTATGGAGCAAGCGGTTGGAATCGCTGAGTCTGGTGGCGCTCCAGCTGCTGGGGGCAGTGAGGGAGGTCATCAGACGAAGGGAAATAAGCAACATTTAGAGAAAGATGCAGGGCAGGTTGAAGCTACTGGGAATGCTGAAGACGGTGAGAAGGTTAAGGTGGCTGCGCAAGCAGAACAAGCTGTCCAAACTTCGGCAGCTGAAAAAGCTTCGACAGCCGCTGCGGGGGAGAGAGCAGAAGGAGCGGTCCAAACGCCAACGGCAGAAGGCCAAGCACCAGCAGGGGGCAAGGTACTTGCGGCTAAGGAGGCGACTGAGCTTTCCATATCAGCAGCTTCACAGGAAGGTAAAGTAAATGTGAATACTGCGGGTGTTAAGGAGCTGATGGATCTTCCGGGCATCGGAGAAAAGAAGGCTCAGGCAATTATGGATTACCGCAACCGAGAAGGGACCTTTCGCAGCCTGTCTGATCTGGGGAAGGTAAAGGGGATAGGACCTAAAATGCTGGAGAAGTTAAAAGCTTTAGTAATATTTTGAAGATAAATAAGAAATGAAGATCGTTGGAAGTGCCACAACCGTTGTCCTAGTGAAAACTTGCGGGGATGTGCTACAATAGTTAACAACTATTTAGAAGGATATGGAGATTGATTATGACTACTGCCTATCGTAAAGACTGGGATACTTATTTCATGGACATTGCCTGTATGGTCTCAACTCGTTCACGCTGCTCACGACGACATGTAGGTGCTGTACTGGTGCAAGGCAAGAAGCTGCTTGGTACCGCGTACAACGGGGCGCCAATGGGCGTACCTGATTGCTCAGAGGCAGGTTGTATGCTCTCGGAGCAATATGAGATGGAGATCGTGGATGGCGTAGAGACTATGGTGAAGAAACAGCGCTGCATTCGCACGATTCATGCCGAACAGAATCTTTTGCTATTCACAGACCGGATTGACCGGGAAGGCAGTACCGTCTACGTGACGGATGAGCCTTGCTGGACCTGTGCAAATATGCTGGCTAACAGCGGTATTGTGGAGATTGTGTATTATCGTCCTTACCGTAAGGATATGGAAAAGGTAGAAGCAATGATGGCTGCCAAAGGCATCGTATTTCGCCAATTGGAGAATTATGAGCCGCCAAGTGAAACGATGATTAAAGTAGCCGAGTAGCTGTATTGTACAACCCTAATTGAATAAGATGGCTTGAGGAAGAACCTCTCGTGCGCTTTTATGGCGTATGCAGAGGTTCTTTTTTTTATCTTGCGAAAGGAGGAGAATGGAGGCGTGAAGGAGAGACCCTTATTAAGTTTTACAGTGTGTTGGGTGGCTGGAAGTGCAGCAGCGTGTTTATTCTCAGGGATTAGCTTATGGTTGGCGTGGGCTGGATTACTATTTTTACTGGTTAGTATGAGAGTTTGGGTGAACATGAGCTGGAAGCAGCTGGCGGTATTTTGTTTGGCGATTATTTTATCCGCTGGATATTGGGAATGGAATGAAGGCCGTAATTTAAGTCACCTGCCTGAAGCGCTAGGGAGATTATTGTCGGAGTTGAATGAGACTGCCGTGGAGGCTAAGGGGACGATTGTTTCCGTTGTGGAACGGGACGGGGACCGGGTTGATTTCACGATGAAGCTCTCAGAGTTATCGTTGATTACTGAGGAAGATGCCGCTTCACCTGATCCGCGGGACGAACAAGATAAAAGAGTGCATGGGGAGTTAATTATGGTGCAGATCAAACTACTTGCCGAGCAAGAAATCGCTATTGCTGCGGAGTGGCGCAGAGGGGATCAGGTGTCGCTAAACGGTGTACTTGAAGAGCCAGCAACAGCGCGGAATTACGGAGGGTTTGATTATCGGGCCTATTTGCATACGCAGAAGATTCACTGGATTCTAAAGAGTCAAGGTGCAGAAAATGTGCAAGCAACTGCTCCAGATTCATGGAATCCGTTAATGATCTTACGCTGGAATGATAAAGCGCGGGCAATTCTTGGAGCGGAGACGGATCGGCTGTTTCAAGCGCGCCACTCTGGATATATGAAGGGTTTGGTGATTGGGATGCAGGATGATCTCGATCCGGATACCTTTAAGCAGTTCTCACAACTTGGTTTGACACATATCCTCGCCATTTCAGGTATGCATGTTGCGGTGTATGTTGGTGTTCTTTTATTTATATTCAGGCGCTTACGGATGACAAAAGAAACCACGCTAACAGTCACCTTAGTGCTCGTTCCTGTATACGTCCTGTTGACAGGTGCGGGTCCGTCTATCGTGCGTGCGGGATTAATGAGTATGATTGCATTGCTCGCTGCACGAGTTGGCATGCTGAAGGATGGACTGAATATTTTGGCTGCAGCGGCACTGGTTATGCTGATTTGGAATCCTTACATGCTGCTCAGTGTCAGTTTCCAGTTGTCGTTTCTGGTGACCTTAGGATTAATGGTCTACGTTCCGCTTATGGACCCTCTGCTGAGCGCACTGCCACGCTGGCTTAAAAGCGCCGTCTCTGTGACTCTAGTTGCCCAGTTGGTCTCATTTCCATTGACGATTTATTATTTTAATCAATTTTCTCTGCTGTCTTTAGTGGCTAATCTGGTTTTTGTGCCCTTTATTACTTTTATCGTATTGCCGTTAGGAACGCTTGCGCTACTGCTTGGACGATTGTGGGGAGATGCCGCGATTTTTTTGGCACATATTACGGAGCTGCTGAATAACGTTACTTTTTATGCGGTTGAATGGATTAATGGTTTTGCTGGTGGAGTTCTGATTTGGCGCTCGCCTTCACTGCTGTGGATCGGAGTGTATTATGTCTTATTGTATGGGCTGTTGTATGCTGCCAGGCTAAGAGTAGAAGCCCGCGCAACACCTCAGTATATGGAGGATGAGACGAGGCCGTTAGCTGAGATTGGTTTATCTGTGAACAAGCACGGCGGGTTTGGGGGAACGGGGAGCGCACAGTATTTTTTGGATGAACCTAAGATTGTACGTTGGAGCGGAGCGATTGTTCTACTATCTGCGGTTGGACTGGGCCTAATGCTGTACAAGGGTTATCAGTCAGAACGTCAGGCGGGTAAAGGGACGATTAGTTACCTGGATATCGGGCAAGGCGACAGTATCCTCATCACTACACCAAAAGGAGCTCATATTCTTGTAGATGGTGGAGGAACGTTAAATTTTGGGCAAAAAGAAGAATGGCGCATTCGCCGCAGCCCGTTCGAGGTAGGGGCTAAAGTGTTGGTGCCTTTGCTTAAAAAACGTGGGATCCACCGTCTGGACGCGATTATTTTGACTCATGGGGATCAGGATCATGCCGGGGGACTCCAAGCCGTTATGGAGGCAATTCCGGTTTCGGCACTGCTTTTTAATGGCACACTCGCTGACCGTGAATCTTATATGGAGATGATGCGGACTGCGCTGGAGAACAATGTTCAACTGTATGCCGTACATCAGGGAATGAGGCTTTCCCCGGATGATAAGACGGAGCTGTCCTTTTTATGGCCGGAAGAACAAGATAGAGAGGGAGCAGCGTCAGGTTCTTCTATGCTGAATAGCATCCCACTGTTGGAGGATCAGAACCACGATTCTGTAGTTTTTCGTCTAGAGATGAACGGAAGAAATTTTCTATTTACCGGAGATATGGATCTGGAAGCCGAGGAGGAGATTGTGCAGCAAGCCCTGCAAAAGGGCATTAACGCAGGACCTGCCATTGACGTTTTAAAAGTAGCTCACCATGGGAGCAAAACTTCAACAGGCGAGTCTTGGCTGCAGTTTTGGCAACCAGCTGCTGCGGTGATTTCTGCGGGAGTAAATAATCTATATGGTCATCCGAAAGCTGAGGTATTGGAACGTTTGGAAGTTAATCAAGCTGCTGTTTTTAGAACGGATCGGCAAGGGGAGATCCAGATGCGTGTGCGGGCCGACGGGATTATTGTGCGTCATAAGTTGGCGGAGGGAGCGGATTAGGGAGGTAGTCGAGTAATGTGATTTAGTGCTGGTGGTGTATGTTAATTTTCGCAGACTCTATAAAGTCCCTTTAAAGCTCCTTTAAAGCTCCTTTCGTGGTCTTTTACACCACTATAAAACTAAAACCTTGTTTAGTTGCACTTTGTGCAATAGATCGCACCTTAAAGTAGCTGGATCTTCATTTAGTTGCACTTTGTACACTTAAAATCTGGAAAAACGCCTATTTTTCTAATTTTGAGCAGAAATAGTTGCATGAAGTGCAACTAAATCACTTTATGAGCTGGAAAGATCTTTTTTAGTTGCACAAAGTGCAACTAAACGCTCCATATGAACATATCAAAGCACCTCAGTTACATATTATCGTTGTAGCGATACTAACTTTCACATAAGTTCCTGTTACTTGCTGATGATCCCAGTCCATTTGTTCTAGCACCAGCTGCTCTAATACTGTAACTGTTGTCCTTTCTAGCACCTGCTGCTCTAACGCAGTAACTCCTTTCCCTATCTAGTGGCTGGTGCTCTAATGCAGTAATTGCTGTCTCTCTCTAGTATCTGTTGTCCTCACTAGCACCAGCTGCTCTAATCAAGTAGCTCCAGGAACCGCTGTCCTCCTCCAGTAATTATTACGTACGCATGCACAATCTATGTAAACGCTTTATAATAGAGATGAAAGATTCTGGTAAACTCTATGCTTACTTAAACTATGTTGCAAAGTGCGGTGGTGAGAAGCTTGTGTCCTCCGTGTTTTGTAGCGAATTAGGAGATGAAGCGATAGTGAATACATATGCAGAATTTAGAGTCACAGCGGAAAGTGTATATGATGTTCAAGTAGAACGCAGTAATCCAATTGGACACGCTTGGCGGATGATCGCCATGGATCATGAGCAGGTGTTCGGAAAAGCTCCGGTACAAGGAGCAGCAGCTACTGTAATTATTCGTTATGCGACAGAGGATGATGGCTGTCCGGAATGGGCGGAGGGTTTTTGTTTGCGTTTTACAGGTAGCGAAGAGGATCGGAGCCTGCATATTATCGGCCGCGATGAATTGGGCATTATTTATGGGATGCTTCATTATAGCTGCCACGTGCTTGGTGTCGATCCCTTCTGGTTCTGGGCGGAGCTTCCTCCTGTTAAGAAAGATGCGATCAATCTACCTGTTTCTGATTACAACAGCATTCAGCCAAAGGTACGCTACCGAGGTTGGTTCGTGAATGATGAAGTGTGTCTTATCGGCTGGAAGGAGGATTATCCTCCGACGGCGGAGGTATGGGAGCCTGTTTTTGAAGCGCTGCTGCGCTGTGGTGGAAATATGGTAATCCCGGGGACGGATTTGCCGAGAAACGGAATTCATCATCAGCTTGCGGTGGATATGGGACTGTGGATCACACATCATCATGCGGAACCGCTTGGCGCGCAAATGTTCCTGCGTGCTTTTCCGGGCAAGCAGGCCAGCTATGAAGAATATCCAGAATTGTTTGAACAGCTGTGGAGAGAAGCCATCGAGCGGCAAAAAGATGAAAAAACACTCTGGGTGCTTTCCTTCCGCGGACAGGGTGATAAACCTTTTTGGGAGAATGATCCCTCTTTTGATACTCCGGAGAAACGGGGCGATTTGATCTCATTTGTAGTTCGCAAGCAATACGATATGATCTGTGAATATGTGGACCAGCCTGTGTGCTGTATGGCGATGTACGGAGAAATTGCAGAGCTGTATAAACAAGGAAAGATCGAAGTGCCAGAAGGTGTTATTAAAATATGGGCGGATAACGGATACGGTAAAATGGTGTCGCGACGACATGGCCATCTGAATCTGCGCGTGCCTGCTCTACCCGAGGCAGGAGATCAAGGCAAAAACGGGGTATATTACCACGTCACCTTCCACGACTTGCAGGCCTCCAATCATCTAACACAATTCCCAACGGATCCGTCCTTTATAGTGGAGGAATTACAGGGGGCATTTGCGGCAGGGGCTAGTGAATATCTGCTAGTGAATTCAGGGAATATTTTGCCTCATCTCTATACATTAGATCTGACAGCAAAGTTGTGGATGGATGGAACAGCAGATGCTGATGAACAGCTTCAGACCTTCGTTAACCGTTTCTACACAGCGCAGCAGGGGCGAATTGCACAATTGTACAAAAGCTACTTCAAAAACACCATAGTATATGGTCCTAATGCTGACGACCGCGCAGGCGATGAATTCTATCATCATCCGGCAAGGCAGATTATAGGGCATTGGCTGCAAAATAAGACGGAGAGCGATGAGCGACTGCGCTGGGCCGCAGGGGATGTTCCTTTTGTAGAGCAGGTTCGATGGTTCAGGGATCGAGCTGAGCGAGTTGTACTAGTCTGGTATCTGCTGCGAAAGCAGTGCCAAGAGGTGATGGAACTTTTACCCGAAAAAGAGAGAAACAGGCTGCATGTTCAACTGCTAGTTCAAATTGAGCTGCATTGGAGCGGGTGCAGAGGGTTATCCTCTCTTTGCCAGGCGTATATGTGTTACCAAGAAGAGCGATTTCCAGAGGCGTTTATCGAAGCTTCTCATGCGGTTTGGGATTATAAGGAGGGCCAGCAGGCTCTTTTACGGGCAGAGATCGGCCAGTGGAAGCATTTTTATCGGGCTGATTGGTTGACCAATATTGCCAACACTATAGATCATGTAGAAACGGCCCGTAAATTTTTGCGGATTCAGGGGGATAGTCCGGATATGTTTCTATGGTATAAGGAATATTTGATGCCCGAGACCGAAAAACATATCTATCTGGAAAATACGCATCGTAATCCGTTACCGGACGATGAGCTTGCACGGCGGCTGGAGGAGAAATTCAGCTCTCTTTAAAAAATATCCACACATCACTAGTGAACGCTTAAACGTTCATCGGTGGTGTTTTTTTATGAATGACCTATTTTTTATTTTACAGGGAACTTTTTCAAGTTTGAAAAGTCTTATTAGGCAAGGGGTGAGGCGAAACATGCTAAGCGAAGATATACCATATACAGCAGCGTACGCGCCCGCAATGAGTTTGCGGGAAATGATGGAGGCGTATGGCTCGGATGTGTGGAATTATGCTTTTTTCTTAACTAGAAGTCGAGAGCAGGCAAATGATATCAGCCAAGAAGTGTTTTTGAAGGCGTACAAGAATGTTGGAAAATACCGGGGGCAATCTTCGATGAAAACCTGGCTGCTTACGATTACCAGAAATACGGCCTTCAGTTGGAGCAAAAATAGCTTTTGGCGCAGATTCATAGCTTTGGGTGATCAACCTACTGCTGTTAATGCACCTTCTGCGGAAAAAGAAGCCCTTGGCAATCAGTATGCGAACCGGATCTGGGAAATTATTATGACCCTTCCAGAGAAGAACAGAGAGGTGCTTGTGCTAGATATTCAACATGGATTATCCATTGCCGAAATGTCAGATTTGCTGAATGTAGCACAAGGAACCGTGAAATCTCGGCTCGCGCGGGCGAGAGAAAAGGTTAAAGAGGCTATCCAGAAGGAGGAGAGGGAATGAAACGCAACACGGATGATAGTAATCCAGTGATGATCGGGCAGACGGATTGGTATGCGCAAGCAGGCAAAAATCCTTTCATTGAAGATGGTTTTACGCCTGAGTTAATGATGCGGATCGAACAGGCTGCTGCGAATAAAAGTTCAGCTTACAAACGTTATTGGATAAATAAAAATGTGGTGTTGACCAGTCTGGCTACGATTTTGTTGATAGGTGCGCTTACCTTCCCTATGGGCATATGGAAAAACACAGGGCCAATTCATTCGTCATCCGTTCAGTCACAAGGCGCAGGCATACTGCCTTCTTCTAGTCCTGCAACTAATGATAAAGCAATAGAGCCTCCGACAAGTCCAGTAGAATTTGAGATTAGCGGTAAGAAATACTACATGCCTTTGCCAATGAACAGAGATAAGAGTAAAGCGTATGCCGTTGAGACAACAGCGGGAATCCTTTGGTCGCCGCCACCCCCGATGGTGGACTACAAGAAGCCAAAGTACACACATCCTACAGAACCGTTCACTCTTTACCTGAGCTCGAAGGACCAGACGGAATTATCGGCTTCTTCAGCTACTAGGATTTATACTTTACCTCTTTATGCAGGAGGGGCAAGTACTTATCAATATTTGAGTGGATTTTTTGGAGCGGGCGATTACGCTCTGCTATTTACCTATACGAAGACTATAGGTTCAGGCATTATGGAGAATGGTAGATTTTTTATTCTAAATGTTAAAAAAGCAGCGACAGGAGAATCTGTGGTACCGAAAGAGCTTACGTCCTTTGATTGGGAGCTATTAGAATATAAGTCAATAATCGCAGTGGATAAGGAGCATGACCAGATCGTATTTAGTTACCTAGAATACCCGGTAGATAAGACATACCAAGATAAAACAGTGCTTTATGATATGGAGACCTTAAGCATTCAAACACCTGCATCGACCATTGGATTTAGAGACATTAATGGACAATCGTTAACCATGGAATATGAGATGAATGGGGAACTTTGTAAAGCGGATATTCTTACGAAAGGTGGACCAGGGTGGATAGATGAAGATTGGGCATTTTTATCAGAAGAGCGACAAAATGAGCTGTATCAGGAATTTTACAGTCAGACTCCCTAGTAGATAATTCACTAAATAAAAGCTATACTTTTTGATAAAGTATTTTCTTTTGAGAAGAGTGGAGCCGAAGCGATGAAGAAGTTAACGATTGATGATGTGGCTCAAAAAGCGGGAGTTTCGAAAAGTACGGTCTCCCAATTTTTGAACAAACGTTTTAAATATATGAGCGAAGCGACGAAAAACCGGATTGAGGCCGTAATTGAGGAGCTTAATTATCAGCCAAATGGTCTGGCGCGCAGTCTGAAGCAGAACCGGACGCATATGGTCGGGATCATCGTAGCTAATATTGACTACACGCTGTCAATCCAATGTATCCGGGCGATTGAGAATGAGCTGCAGCATCACGGAATCCAAGTGATCATATGCAACGCAGATGAGAATGCGGAGAAAGAAAGCAAATATGTAGAAACCTTAATCGCTCGTCAGGTGGATGGGCTGATTATTTTTCCTACAGGGAATAACCCGTCTGCCTATAGCAAGCTGGTAGAGGCTGATTTCCCGCTAGTCTTTATGGATCGTCTAGTAGATGGAATCACCACGCAGAGTCTATTGCTGGATAATGAAATGGCGGCAAAGATAGGCGTAGGGCAGCTAATTCAGCAAGGCCATGAGCGGATTGCTCTGGTGTCCCTCCCAATTGGGGAGCATGCGATTACTCCTCGCAAAGAGCGGATTAGTGGCTACAAAAAAGCGATGGAAGAAGCGGGCATAACGCTGCGTGAGGAGTATATTTGCAGTGTATCCAAAGAGGAATTAGCTTCGGGGCTGGAACACTTATTAGCACTGCCGGAGCCGCCAACTGCACTGCTGGCTACGAACGACATCACACTAGCGGAAATTCTGAAATATGCGAATCGAAATGCCATCTCTATTCCAGAACAGTTGTCGGTCATCGGGATAGATGATGCGGAATTCGCGCAAATTTATAATCCGGTCATTACGACAATCCGTCAGCCTGCTTACGAGATGGGGATGCAGGCTGCCAAGATTATACTCTCTTGTATCGAGGATAAGGGAGCTTCTGTTCCAATTACATACCGTTTCCCGCCGACCTTGCAGCAAGGGCAGTCGGTGAAGTCTTACAAATAAGTTTGAACTATAAAAAGGGGAGTGCCCAGCAGCTATTTCTTAGCTTGCTGGGCACTCCCCTTTTATTGGACCTAACTTTATCTAAACACTAAACTTGGGTTTGATTGGTAATATTTTCGCGTAAGAAGTCGCTATCGGACTCAGCTGACCTTATATGCAGTATAATCCCATATTTGGAGTACTATCGGACCCCATCGCAGCTATCGGTATGGAAAACATGCTAAATGCCCTTTTTCATAAGGAATAGTGTCACTGGAGTCCGAAACTACGCCGCAAAGGTAAAAAAATTGCAAATAGCGTCTTTTGGGTCCGAAAGCCCTGAGGTAAGTGATTACACTGCTGAAGTATAGCAATAGCAATAGCAATAGCAAAAGCTTAGCATAGCAAAGCCAAAGCCAAAGCCAAAGCCAAAGGCATAGCATAGCCATAGCAGCCAATTAGCGACCCAAAAAGCAGAGCAGCGCTCCCCCAATAACAGGAGAATCGCTGCTCTGTGTCTTTTTGCAATTATTAGACTTCTTGTTGCATAAACTTCGCAAGTTCCTCACGGGTGGGAAGTCCGTCCATATCGCCTGGCGACATGACGGCTAACGCACCGATCGCATTGCCGCGTTTGACGGCCTCAGCAATCGGAAGCTTTTCCAGCATCGCACTGATTACGCCAACCGCAAATCCATCACCTGCACCCACCGTATCAACAACCTGCTCCACCTTGAATCCGTCCACGTAACCTTCCCCAGCAGAGGATTTATAGTAAGCGCCTTCAGGGCCAAGCTTGATGACGACTAAGCTTACGCCACGCTCCAGGTAATAGTCTGCAATCTCTTCGGGTGTGCTCAGTCCGGTAAGGATTTTACCTTCACCGAGTCCCGGCAGGAACCAGTCGCAGCGTGTAGCCAGATCATTGATGGTACTCACCATTGTTTCTGTATCCGGCCATAAGCTGGGACGCAGATTAGGATCCAGAGAGATCGTCTTTCCTTTACTCTTCATAAATTCC
This sequence comes from Paenibacillus sp. FSL E2-0190, assembly GCF_037992965.1. NCBI lineage: Bacteria > Bacillati > Bacillota > Bacilli > Caryophanales > Paenibacillaceae > Paenibacillus > Paenibacillus sp. FSL E2-0190. The sequence goes on along the minus strand of NZ_CP150306.1, from coordinate 5,461,560 downwards.
ATAGCGTGAATAGAAAATTCAAGACAGCTCTTGGACAAAGCAGCGGAGATACTTGTAACATGCAGATGTCCTGCGGAATTGAAGTAGGCCTCGTCGAAATCCTCCAGACTAAGCGTGGAGGCCGCGGAGTTTTTGCGGAAGTATTCGACCTTTGGATCGCCGGTAACCACTTTCGATTTGATAAGCATGCCTGTTGAATACTCTTTAGTAAAAGTAATATTGTCCGTATTAATGTTCTCGTTCTTCATCGCCTGAGCAATGAATGTGCCAAAGTTATCTTCGCCAAGCTTCGTAACATAACCTGTAGGATGATTCAATCGCGACAAGCCTGTAGCCACGTTGCTTTCTGCACCTGCTAATGCTTTGGAGAACGAAAATACTTCATGCAGAGGACCGGCCTCATTCGCATAAAACATCGCCATCGGCTCCCCGAAAGTGACGGCATCCAGCTGTTTACTCATTTTTAGTTCCTCCTAGGGTAATGATTTTATCCCAGTATAATGATTTGTAATTTGAAATTATCACATAAATCGGTTTTGTACAATAAAAGAATGATTGTTAACCAAAAAACTTTTTTCGTAAAAAGAAAATAATGTTTCCATAAACCCTTGTTTTATAAAGGTTTTTCTTAGGTTTTATTACTTATTTCCACCTGATGTAATAAAAATGTATTGACTGTTAATCGTATTGTTATTACTATTTCCTTATAGAACAAAACGCAATAATTAGTAAATTTAATAAAAAAGTTTATCTAAAAAAGTATTTCCTGTTTATCTATGATCGTACCAAGAGAAAGGGAGTCTACTGATGAAGAAAATGAAAGTATTGCAGAATGTGGCATCCGTCGGGGTTGTAGCGGTTATTCGAGCAGATAGTGCTGAGGAAGCTTTTAAGATGTCCGTTGCTTGTATAGAAGGCGGTCTAAATAATATTGAGGTAACTTTTACTACACCAGACGCGGATGTGGCGATTAAGAGATTGGTTGCTGAGTACGGAAGTCGTGCGGTGATTGGCGCCGGAACTGTCTTGGACCCCTTAACAGCTAGAATAGCCATTCTTGCAGGTTCAGAGTTTGTCGTTAGTCCCTCCTTTGAAGTGGAGACAGCTAAGATGTGTAATCTTTACGGCATTCCCTATATGCCTGGTTGCATGACATTAAATGAAATGAAGGAAGCGCTGAAGTACGGCGTGGATGTGCTTAAATTGTTCCCTGGCAGTGCTTTCGGTCCGGATTATGTAAAAGCGGTTAAAGGTCCTATGCCACATGTAAATATTATGCCGACCGGTGGCGTGGATTTGAACAATATGGAGAAGTGGATTGCAAACGGCTGCATGGCTGTGGGCATTGGGGGGAATTTGACTGCACCGGCGAAGAATGGCCGATATGATCAGATTACCGATCTTGCTGCCCAATATGTGGCGAAGTTTAAAGAGATAAAAGGGATTTAATGTATAGTTCGAACGGAGATTGAAATCCAGATTCGCGTTTTTATTTATAGGCTGTGTGGCTGACAGACGTTGGCCATGCAGCCTTTTTATGTTGATTTTCTTTGAGCTGTCCATATTCCTTTTATTCTATGCTTTTTAGAAAGTATAGAATCGGGATAAAGATAATAAACTATATAATAGAAGAGTAGTGATACATGGACTGAACGTCAGGATTTATTATCCAGCCGGGAGTGAGTATATGCCTGCTTATAATGATAAAAAGCTGTATCAAGCAGCGGATGAAGATGATGCTGAGTACGTAGAAATTGAGTCGGCATTCCATGGTTGTAAGGTGACGGAAGGGCAGATCTACAGATTAGAGCGCAATTACAATAACCCTCAATTATTTGAGAATGGAGAAGCCTATGTGGTGGATGATGAGACTAGGGAAAACTACGCGGTCTTCATGCTCTGCAAAATTGCGCTCTATAAATAGAGTTTCTTGCTCGATACCGGAGGGTAATATTTAAGACAGACGGCTTCATTTCCGACAAGGGGATAGGCCGTTTCTTTTGATGTCATTTTTGTTACTAAGATAGTGAAAAAGAGTATTTGAATGATTGTTGTTTCCCCTGTATGCTTAGTAGGAATTATTGGCTGTGCAATGCGGGATAGCGCGTTGTAACGGCTGGCTTAACATGACGTTCTAAGAAAAGTTTGGTATTCTAAAAATATTAATTACACGGTTGCAACAAATTCGCAGTCTTGCGCGTCAGTAAGATTGCATAGAGAGGGGGAACCTTCGTGGTGGAGCAGGGACTCATCAGAGCCGCTCAAGCGGGCGATCGCGACGCTCTAATCACCCTATTGCGAGAAATTGAAGGACATGTATATAAAACGGCCTTCTACATTTTGCATAATGAACAAGATGCGCTAGATGCATCTCAGGAAGCCTTGATCCGGGTTTATACAAAAATCGGCTCATATGAGGAGAAGGCCCAGTTCAAAACGTGGGTTCAGCGAATCGTCACTAACATTTGCATTGATAAATTCAGAAGAACTAAACCTACAGTTTCTATTGATGAACATGAAATGGTGTTTCAGGATAAACACAATGTGGAACGTGAGGTTCTATCCTCTTATTTAGCTGAGGATATACGCGAAGCGATTGATCAATTGCCCGAGCATCATCGGACAGTCATCGTCCTGCGCTATTTACAGGATTTTTCTTACAACGAGATTGCAGATTGTCTGGATTTGCCCTTGAATACAGTGAAATCGTACTTATTTCGGGCTAGACAGCAACTGCAGAATAGACTTCAGGAGTACCAGAAAGGTGGTGTATCGGGATGAAATGCGCGGAGGTGATGGAATGGATGCACCGCTATTTAGACAAAGATTTGAGTCAAGATGAGATTGTTGAGATGTTCCGTCATATCGATAATTGTCCTTCCTGCGCGGAAGTCTTTGAGCGCCTGACACTTCTCTCCAATGAATTGGAGCAGTTGCCAGACGTGAAACCCCCGTTTAGTCTGGTTGACTCTATTTTACCTCAGCTTGCAGAATTGGATCGAAGCAGTCGTGAACAAAGTGCTGTGAGATCTGAGGAGCTGGTTGTTGTTCCATTTTCACGTGAAAGCTCCCGCGGTAAACCTTCCAAGGGAACCTCTATAGCAACACGGACAGGCATTGGAGCTATTGCAGCTGCCGTTCTATTAGGGATCGCAATATTTAATATGCCCGATAAAATGCCTGGGGCAGAAGTAGAACAAAGGATGCAGGATAGTGCTAAAACAGCCAGCGATGATACTAAGGATACAGCAATGGAATCACAAGCTTCTATTACTGCTAACTCTGATGGAGCTTCACCTGCGGCTGGTGGAGAGAACGAGGGCGCTGCCCAGTATAAGACGGATGCAACAGAGATGAACGAAGATAACGCCGCTTTAGATAGAGCGACGGGACCAGTGGACCCTACCTCGATGCCAAGTGCACCGGCGGATGCAGCTGATGCGGGAGCTGGAGCTGGAGGGCGGTCGATCACCGAACCGCCTCAAAGCGCAGATCCTAAGCCTACAGAGAAAATTGTTTCGCCAAAGCAGGATGTCGCCACGAAATCTCAAAATTCAGATTCTAGTAATGCCAGTAGCAATCAGCTAAAGGTGGATAATAAGGAGCAAACTGCTGATATGAATTCAGACAGCGCAGCTGATTCTGCTCCGCTGATGGAGGATTCTTTAAAGATTCCTTATGACTATGGACGGGAAGTTATGAGCTTAAGCAGTTCTGATGAATCTAATGTGCAGACCTGGACTTCCCCTGATGGTCAGTATGCTATAGAATTTGTTGGGCTGCAGCTTGTGATTTATAAGAAGTCGCCAGCGGGCTCAACGGAAGAACGGTTAGCCGTAAACTCTTATCCGCTGGAAGGAAATTGGATTTCTGGTGAATGGTCTGCGGACAGCTCGAAGTTTACGTACGTGACTGAAAAAGATGGTGTGAATGTAACCAAGGTGTACACTGTACAGGAAGCAGTTTCTTCAAGTCCGGCTGCATCCCCTGGGGCGACACCAACGAACACTCCAACCTCATCTTCAACAAATTAAAGTGGGGTTGGAACTTTTTTCGAAGTTTCTGAATATACTATATCAACAGGACAGGAACTAGAAAGTATAGGTTTTGCAGAACATCGGTATGACCGCCGGATGCGGAGTTTCTAGAGCTTCGCACTCCGTCGTTTATATAGATGCGCCGCTTAAACGGAGAGGCTTTGGCCATGGCTGCCAGAGTTTCTCCGTTTTTGCATGCATTTTTGTAGTTTTTTTTGCTACAATAGAACTCTGGACAAAATGGGCTAGATGAATGGAAAAGGAAGTGGCGGGATGGATGCCAAAACGGCGATAAAAGAAATCAAACAAGGGAAGATCTCACCGTTATATGTTTTATATGGCAGTGAGAAATTTCGAATGAATGAATTCACGGCACTGCTGGAAGAACAGCTGATTGCTAAAGAGGATCGTGATTTCGCAGTTATTCCCTTTGATCTCTCTGAGACGCCGGTGCAGGCTGTGGTAGAAGAAGCGGAGACTGTGCCATTTATGGTAGAACGTAAATTATTGCTGGTGCGGGATGCCTCGTTATTTACAGCGGGCAAAGAAAATGCCAAACTGGAGCATCGTATAGATCTTTTAAGTGACTATTTGCAGCATCCTGTAGACTTCAGTGTAATCGTCTTTATGGTGAATAATGATAAGCTGGATGAGCGTAAAAAAATTGTGAAGACTGTCAAATCAGTGGGCACAGTATTAGCCTTTAATCCACTGGGAGCAGAAGAGCTGCTGCGCTGGGTGGAAAAAGGAATTCGTGAGCGGGGTTGTGTAATGGCACCTGGCACGGCAGAAATTCTTATAACTAATGCAGGCACAGGCTTGCAAGGTTTATCTGCAGAGATGGACAAGCTTTGTTTATTCGCTGGTAAGGGCGGCACTGTGGATGCGGGGGCCGTAGAGAGTCTGGTACACCGTGGAACAGAACAAAATGTGTTTACGCTTGTTGAGGATATCGCTAATCTGCGTCTTGATAAGGCGCTTGATACCTTATATGAGCTGCTGAAGCAGCGTGAGGAACCGATCAAGATCGCAGCGCTGGTTGCGCGGCAGTTCCGCATTATTTTGCAGGTTAAGGATTTATCAGCACATAGTTATTCGCAGGGACAGATTGCGTCACAGATCGGATTGCATCCATATGCGGTTAAGCTTGCTGGGGAGCAGGCCCATAAGTTCTCCAGTGAACGATTGCGGCAAATCTTAAGTGCATTGGCGGATCTGGATTATAAAATGAAAACAGGGGCTATAGACAAAGTGCTAGGGCTGGAGCTGTTCATGCTGCGTTTAGGTGTCTGAGCTAAGAAGGGGAAAAAGTATTGGAGATGATCTGACTATGAAAAGAATATTTCAATATTCGGCACTGCTGTTACTCGTTCTATTAATTAGTTCCTGTGGCAAAACGGATACTAATTCACCGTCAGATTCAGCTTCTGAGTCGCCTGCGAATACGAATACCTCTGCAGATGCACCTTCTTATTTTGGGGAATGGAGTGTACAAGGTCTAGTAGGTTCTACACCTGTCTCGGCAGCGGAGGATGAAAAGCTTATTGGAATGCGGGTAACTTATTCGCAAGAAAAGGCATCTTTTGATAAAGATGAAATTATGAACCCTGAATATAAGGAAGAGAACATAACAAAGGATGACTTTTTTAACGAATACAGAAATGAATTAAGCGACCTTGGCATCGAGACGGAATCGGTTATGACGGTATCTATAAATAATTGGACGAATCCCGGTAGCAGTTTTATTGTTAAAGACGATCAAACGATGATTTTTTTATGGGATGGTAACTATTATGAAATGAAAAAAGAGAATAAATAAATGAAAGAAGACCGCCTCTCTGAGGGGGTCTTCTTTCATTTAATAAACATCTCTTAAACACTACTTATTATTAATTAATAGACACAAAAAAACCTAACCGTATGAAGCATAGCGGTCAGGTTCTTCAATTGCTCATTATGAATGTCGTCTTAGGCTTGAGCCGTAAGAGCGTTCAATTTCTTCGCCAAGCGGGATTTTTTGCGGGCAGCCGCATTTTTATGAACCAGACCTTTACTTACGGCCTTGTCCAGCTTTTTGGAAGCAGCTAGGAAAGCAGCTTGAGCAGTTTCTACTTCCGTACCAGTCAGAGCTACATCAGCAGTTTTCACAGCTGTACGAAGCGCGGATTTTTGGGAAGCATTCAGTGCACGGCGTTTTTCGTTCGTGTTTACGCGTTTAACCGCGGATTTAATATTTGGCATTGCATTCACCTCCTGTAAGACATTCGAAATCATTATCAAATGATTCACAACTTAAAATAGTTTAGCATGACCGGTAGCAAAAAGCAATACTTAAAGCTTTCAAATTAAACCTCCGTATCCTGCATAAACATTGGCTTTCTCTCGCACACTATCGACAAAAGAGCATAGGCAGAAGCTTGCCAAATGAGGATGAACTCATGGAAGTGTATGCTTACAAAACTAAGCAGCTGCTTTCGAAGTGAGTTTTGTTCGAAGTAATTCATGGAAGTGTATGCTTACAAAACTTTTAGGAGGCTGGTACACAATGGAACCGGATCTGCAGCTATATTCTGTGCGCACCGATTTGGCATTAGAGGCAAAGGAAATGGCTCAAGGCCCACAACGAACGCCGATCCCTGGTGTGAACGAAGAAGTGGAAGAGTCTGATGGGATTAAAGTGACCCGTCTTGGTGTAGCTAATGCTGCCGGATCACAGGCAATAGGACGCGCAATTGGTAACTATGTAACCCTTGAGGTACCCGCTCTGCGTGGCGGAGATACAGGCTTGCAGCAAAAGGTGGCAGAAGTTTTTGCCCGCGAATTTGAGGACTTTTTGATCAGAATTGGGATTGGCAAGGATGCATCTGTGTTGATTGTTGGTCTTGGTAACTGGAATGTTACACCGGATTCACTGGGTCCGTTGGTGGTGGAGAACTCACTCATTACGCGGCAGTTCTATGAGCTGGTTCCGGATCAGATCTCCCCTGGTTATCGTAAGGTGAGCGCTATTGCTCCTGGAGTGCTTGGGCTGACTGGGATTGAGTCGAGTGAAGTCGTGCAGGGAATCGTGGATCGGACGAAACCTGAGCTTATTATTGCCATAGATGCGTTGGCATCCCGGTCACTGGAGCGTATCAATACGACGATTCAAATTGCCGACATTGGGATCCATCCCGGTTCGGGGATTGGCAACAAGCGACGTGGATTAACCCAAGAAATTCTGGGTGTTCCTTGTATCGCAATCGGAGTGCCCACTGTCTGCTATGCCTCAACTATTGTAAATAATGTGCTGGAGATGATGAAAAATCACTTCGGGCAAGGAGCAAACCATACGAAGGAAATCATGGGGATGCTGGACGATATCTCTGAGCAGGAACGCTTGTCATTAGTGAAGGAAGTGCTTGAACCTCTGGGGCACGATTTGATTGTCACTCCCAAGGAAATCGATGAATTTATTGAAGGGATCGCGAATATTGTGGCCAGTGGTCTGAATGCGGCTTTACATGATGCGGTTGATCCTGAGAATGTTGGCGCGTATACCCACTAACTGAATTATGGTTTGTTTAGCCCGGCGGGATGCTGAATTAAGGTATCCTGTACGGGCTTTATGTCTATTCTCTCATTTTCGGTTCTAGTATTGCTCTTGCGCTCATAGATTTGGAGTATAAGAGATTACAGAGGGCTGGAGGAGGACATAACTACAATGAATAAAAAATGGTTTCAGCTTTGGAACATCGGCCGTTTAAGGGGAAAAATGCTGGATGTTTTATCGCTGGGGAGAACGATGCTGCTGTTGGCCGGAGGTTCGCTAGTATTTTTTATGCTGCTTGGAGCCGGTGGATTGGCCGGGCAGAAGCTTAGCTCTTCACCCATTCCTTCAATGAAGGGGCTTGCTGCCTCTCTGTCTAGTGGTTTTTTCATGGAGCTGCTGGGGATGGAGGTGCCGCATTTACCTCAGGGTAAAGAGCCTTCCGCTTTTTCAGGTGAAAAGGTAACTTCTTTCGTATTTCAGTTGCTAACCAGTGTGAATCCAGGTGACCCTAAGAGTCTAGTCTCTCGTGAAGTGCCGGGGATGGCGGCGGATGATCCATTTCTTTTGCGGAAAGGTTCAGGTGGATCTACAGGAGCACCAGTGGATTATCATCCTGGGACTGATGAACTGGCTGAGGGTGGTGAAGATGCAGAAACTTCTGTTCCGGACGAAGGGGACAAGCATGGAGATACTACAACACAGCAGCCTGAAGCGACGGTTGCACCATCCCCTGAACCATCAGCGGAGGAAGGGACGGATAAGAGTGATCCGCAAAGCGGCACAGACAGCACTAATGATACCTCGATCAAACGGATTCTAATCTATCATTCACATCCTAGAGAGGCCTACAACCCTCTGTTAGGGGCAGCAAATGAAAATCCCAGCTCCGGAGTTTCAACTAAAAATGTAATGCTGGTAGGATCATATATTACGAAAAGACTGGAACAGCTCGGGATTGGTACGGTTCATGCCAAAGAAGATTTTCCAACCAAAATCACCGACTATAACTGGAACTTTTCCTATAAATATTCCCGGATCTTGGTTAAATCAGCACTCAGCGCAAATGAGGAAATGGATAGTTTTATCGACATTCACCGCGATTCGCAGCGTCATAACAAAACAACAGCTGTTATTGACGGGAAAAGCTATGCACAGGTCTATTTTATCATTGGACATGCAAATAAAGACTGGAAGAAGAACGAAGAGTTTGCCAATAAGATTCATCAACAGCTTGAAAAGAATTACCCGGGAATATCTCGTGGGATATGGGGAAAAGCTGCGGGTAAAGGAAATAACGGGGAGTACAATCAGACCCTCTCTCCTAATAGTGTTTTGATTGAAGTGGGCGGAATTGATAATTCGGCTGAGGAATTAAAGCGTACGGCTGATATTTTGGCGGATGCTATCGCTGATGTTTACTGGAGCAGTCATGACGCTGAGAAGGTGAACGCACCTGAAAAAGTGGCGAATCCCACTACAACACCAAAGAAATCAAACGGAGCTTCTTAAAATAAATTACCAAGGATTAAAAAGGAGTGGTGTACATGTCGCGTTTCGGAAAAAAACTGGTTATGGTCGGGATTTGGGCAGGGATTGGCATCCTCTTAGGGATGCAGTTCGGCGGAAGCGGTGGTTCAACAGTCTCTAAGATTCTGCCCGGCTGGAATGCCAGCCCGACTACACCCACCAGTCAAGTAACAGGCATGCAGCCACAGCCACAACTGCAAAAGAATGGTGTGACACAGGGTGGGCAGACTTATGTATATGTGCCAATGGTGATCGATCCTGTCACAGGTGCATATACGGCCGTCTCTCCTTTGCCTCAAAATAGCAATATAACGCCAGCCGCAGATCCTCCTCAGCAAGTTGTGGATGATTATAGTACGAAATCTCCGGAGCAAATTCTAATTCCTGAGGAGCAAAAGCCTACAGTCGATGTTCTGGCAGATAAGACGGCAGGTCTCTTGCAGCAGGCTTCCCAGAAGGGAATCCGCTGGGTAGTTTCATTGTTCGCTTCGGCAGAAAATTAACAGCAAATTTAGAAGAAACGGTTATTTCACGGGATCGTGTATAGCTGTTTCTTTTGTTTTGGGCCAGCGCGGGATTGATGGAGTAAGCTTGTACTGTTATAATAAGTGGATTAATATCAGGCTGTCTGTGGGGGTAAGGAATGACTGACGTTCAGAAAAGACAACAACAAATTCGCAATTTCTCGATTATTGCACATATAGACCATGGTAAATCGACACTAGCTGACCGCATTTTGGAATACACGGGGGCACTAACCACGCGTGAAATGCAGGAACAGGTACTCGATCAGATGGATCTGGAGCGCGAACGTGGTATCACAATAAAGCTGCAAGCCGTGCGTTTAACCTATCGTGCAGACGATGGTGTAGAGTATTATCTCAACTTGATTGATACACCGGGGCACGTCGATTTCACCTATGAAGTTTCCCGCAGTCTTGCAGCATGTGAAGGCGCACTGCTGGTTGTGGATGCGGCTCAAGGAATTGAAGCACAGACGCTGGCCAATGTGTATTTAGCACTGGATAACAACTTGGAAATCCTACCTGTGCTCAACAAAATTGATTTGCCAAACGCTGACCCTGACCGGGTAAAGCAGGAGATCGAGGATGTTATCGGGCTGGATACCAGTGAAGCGGTTATGGCATCTGCCAAAGCCGGTATCGGAATCAAGGAAATTCTGGAGCAGGTGGTGAAGCAGGTTCCTGCGCCATCCGGTAATTCAGAAGAGCCGCTTAAAGCATTGATCTTTGACTCTCACTACGATCCTTACAAAGGCGTTATCGTCTATGTGCGCGTAATGGACGGGAAGATCCGTGCAGGTTCGAAGATTAAGATGATGGCAACTGAGAAGACCTTCGAGGTCATTGAAGTTGGCGCATTTATGCCGCGTATGACCATTGTCGATGAATTGAACATCGGTGATGTTGGCTTTATCGTAGCTGGGATCAAGCATGTTGGAGATACCCGTGTCGGTGATACTGTCACTGACGCAAAGAATCCTACTGCTGAGCCGCTTCCAGGTTACCGTAAGATCAACCCGATGGTATATTGCGGGTTGTATCCGATTGAGACCTCCGATTATAACGATCTTCGTGAGGCGCTGGAGAAGCTCCAGTTGAATGATGCTTCGCTAAGCTTTGAGCCGGAAAGTTCAAGCGCACTTGGATTTGGTTTCCGTTGTGGTTTCCTTGGACTCTTGCATATGGAGATCATTCAAGAGCGGATTGAGCGCGAGTTCAATTTGCCGCTAATCACAACAGCGCCGAGTGTTATTTACCGAATTATGCTGACCAATGGCGAAATGATCCAAATCGACAACCCGTCACATTATCCGGAGATCGGTACGATTGACTATATTGAAGAGCCGTATGTTAAAGCAGCGATCATTGTGCCTAACGACTTCGTGGGTACTGTAATGGAGCTGTGCCAGAACAAACGCGGCGAGTTCGTAAATATGGAATATCTAGATACTAATCGTGTAACGATTACGTACGAGATTCCGCTGTCAGAGATCGTTTATGATTTCTTTGATCAGTTGAAATCCGGTACGAAAGGTTATGCTTCTTACGACTATGAAATTTGCGGATACCGTCGTTCGAATCTGGTCAAGATGGATATCTTGCTTAACAATGAGCAGGTCGATGCCTTGTCCTTTATCGTTCACCGCGATCGTGCCTACAACCGCGGACGTATCATTTGTGAGAAGCTGCGGGGGATTATCCCGCGTCAAATGTTCGAAGTGCCGATTCAAGCCTCTGTGGGTACGAAGGTGGTTGCGCGTGAAACCGTTAAGGCGATGCGCAAAAACGTACTTGCTAAATGTTACGGCGGCGATATTTCCCGTAAACGGAAGCTGCTGGAGAAGCAAAAAGAAGGTAAGAAACGCATGAAGCAAGTGGGTAGTGTAGAAGTACCACAAGAAGCGTTTATGGCAGTACTGAAGATCGATGAGTAGAAAATAGGTAGAGCCGGGAGAATATCCCGGCTCTATTTTTTTAAGCAGGAGCAGATTACAATAGGGGGAAGGATTGTAAGCACATACAAAGTGAGGGGAGTCCTCGTGAAGCGATTATATTTGAAACTTACGCCAAGTACCTTTAAGAATCGGATTTTGTTAGCCTTCTTGCTGTTGGTACTAACACCCATTGCCATACTCGTTCTATATAACTTTAAAGAGACAGAACAAATGCTGCAGGATAATGCGGAAACGAAGAACATAGAGCAGCTTATTGGTATTAAGAATGGTTTTGTTGATCTCATGAGTCTCGTGATGAAAACAGGGTCATTACTCGAACAAGATACGACGATTTTATCGATAATGAAGAATCCCGAGCAATCTGATGAAATCACGAGAAAAAAACTCGTTGAAAACAAGTTTGGAGCGATTGAAAATACATTCTTTATGAGTGGAGCGACGGTGTATTATACATTAATCGACCTTCATGGAAACGCATACACTTCCTTTATGCCAAAGGAAACTTTGAGCTACGACGAAATCCAATCAGAGGATTGGGTTCAAGCATTGAAGCGAGAAGGAACGAATCGATATATATGGAATCCGAATGACAAGAATAATGTGGTCCGGGAAAGTACAACAAGTAAGAAAATGCTTAGTCTTTATGAGGTTATGCGTGATAATGGTTTGAATATTTATGCCTATGCAAGATTAAGTATCGATTATGAGGAGTGGTTTACCAGATCAACGTTAGGGAGTAAACAGGAAGGGGCTTTATTTCTACTCGATGCCTTGGGGGGTGTGATGCTTAATCCGCTTAAGGATGAGACTTTTTCCCCTGATATTGCGCAGAGTATTGTGAAGAGTGCCAACCAGCGGCAGACGGGGCGTGCTGCATCCATTGTCGATCCGAAGGAGGAAAGTTTATACACATACAGCTACATCGAGGAGTTAAATGGCTATGTTGTTAAAAAGGTGCAGCTAGCACAGCTATTTCTTGAGGTAGACAAGCAGAAACGACGGTTTTTTGGTGGATTTGGAATCATTCTGCTGCTATTTGTTCTATTAACTTATTTCATATCATCGACGATTACAGTACCGCTTAAGAAGCTACAGAAGAAGATGGAAATGACCGCTAAGACGAATCTCAAAATGAAATTACCCGAGCAAGGGCGGGGAGAGATTCTTGCCCTGACTCAGAGTTTCAATATCATGATCCATGATTTAAATGAGCTGTTGCAGCGACTTCAGCTTGAAGAAAAACAGAAGCAATTCGTTCGATTTCAGGTATTACTTTCGCAGATGAACCCGCATTTTCTACTAAATACATTGAATACGATAAAGAGCATTGCCTTAGATAAAGATGATGATGAAATTTATGGAATTTGTGTTTCACTAGGAAAAATATTGGAGACAACCTTAAATACTGAAGTCGATTTGATCCTGTTAAAGGATGAAATCGTACTAATAGAATCTTACATGGAGATACAGCGGCAACGTTTTGGACATGGGATTGAAATTCAATATGATATCAACGAGGAACTGCAATACGCATTAATCCCTAAATTTTGTCTGCAGCCCTTAATTGAAAATAGCTTGATTCACGGCTTCGGTCAGTCTGTAAAACAAGGGAGAATTGATATCTCCGCTAAAGTGACTGAGCAACAGCTGTATCTGCAGGTTAGAGATAACGGCATGGGGATAGAAAGAGCACAGCTGAATAAGGCTACACGGAAACGTAAAGGAATCGGTGTTCAGAATATTAGGGAGAGCTTAGAGCTGTTGTTTAAGAATCAACGGACAGGTATGGACATTGTATCTTCGGATACAGGAACTGAAGTGATCATCCATTTTCCATTCCTTATTTCAAAACCTTACGATGGAGGTAAGCTCACATGTGGAGAACATTAATTGTGGATGATGAACAACCTGCGGTTAAAAGTATACGAAAGCTATTCTTAAAGGCTGGAATTCCGTTTGAAATTATAGGTGAGGCGGAGAATGGAGAAGTAGGCTTGCAAATGATTCGTGAGCTGCAGCCTGATGTGGTAGTGACGGATATCAATATGCCAGTGATGGATGGGGTGAAGCTTCTTCAAATTGCGCGAGAGGAAGGCTTCGACTGCCGGTTTGTAATGTTGACCGCATTGAGTGAATTTGAATACGCCCGGCAAGCGCTCGTTTTTGGGGCTTCGGACTACATTCTGAAGTTATCTTTAGATCTCCAAGGCTTGAAGCAGACTATGGGTAAGGTTCAGGCCGAGCTGGAGCGAATGGTGAAGATGAAGAAGGCCGATAAATGGTTTCCTGAGAAGCAACAAACGGGACCGACAGATCATGTGGAGATGAACAAAATTATAGCTTATATTGAAGAACATTATGCTGAGGACATCTCGCTCAAATCCATGTCAGAGTTGATCCGGATGGATGCCAGCTATATAAGTGACTTATTCAAGAAAAAGACAGGGAAAACGTTGACCAATTATATTCAAGAGCGTCGGATTCAGGCTGGGAAAATGCTGCTTGCAGAGACGAAGCTAACAATTAGCGAGATTGGGCAGCAAGTAGGCTTTGAGAACGATAATTATTTTATAAAAATCTTCAAAAAGTGGTGTGGTGTCACGCCAAATGAATTCCGTAAAGAACCAAAAAACGTTCTATAAGTTCCCAAATGTAGTTCATCCCCCAGAATCCGCTCTGATGATAAAGTTATAGATGTAGAGCACAACACATAATCCTTCCAAGGGGGAAGCTATCTATGAAGAAAAAGTGGTATCCTGCAGTGCTTTCTGTCTTATTAGCAGGTACGATGCTGGCTGGTTGTGGGAGTGGTGGAAGTAATGCATCGCAGGGCAGTGCAAATGGAGAACCAGCAAAGGAGAAAATAAAGCTTACGATGTGGGGGGCAGTTCCTGCAGAAGCCGGGCCTCAAGCTGTAGTTGATAACTGGAATAAAGATCATCCAGATATTCAAGTCGAGTATATCCGTAATGTAAATGACGATGCAGGCAACTTAAAGCTGGACACTGCTTTGATGACCAATCAAAACATAGACCTTTTCATGAACTACGATCTTGCTCATTTACAGAAACGTATGGATGCAGGCGTTGCCTTGGATCTAAGCACGAAAACAGATTATGATATCGACAGCCAGATCGGCGAGGACGCAGCGATGTGGAAAATCAATGATAAATACTATGGGATTCCTACAAAGAAAAACATGGCGTTTGTATGGTTGAACAAAGATATGCTGGATGCAGCAGGATTACCGATTCCTGCGGTGGACTGGACTTGGTCAGATCTTGAGGAGTATGCGAAGAAGCTAACGAAACCTGGTGTGTACGGATTATTGCAGGCAGATTCCTCCTTCGCAACAACGATGGACGGTACGCTTGCTGGAATGGGTGTGAAACAGGCGGATGGTACTTCAAACTTTGGAAATGATCTCTGGAAACAGCAACTGGAAATATTGCATAACATGATGTTCGTGGACAAATCCACACCGGAATATGGGGAGCAGCTGACCAGTAAAATGCCGGTTGACACCATGTTCCTGCAAGGCAAAGCGGCAATGCTGGCAGCAGGTGAGTTTATTTTCCGCAATGCGAACAACTTGAAGGACTATCCGCATGATTTCAAAACCGCGTTCGCCGCTATTCCAAAAGTGAATAAAGATCAAAAGGATTATAAATATTCGGGCGGTGTGGGCGACATGCTTGCTCTTAATGCAAAGTCCAAGAACCTGGATGCGGCTTGGGAGTTCGCAAAATGGTATGCGGATGGCGGTATGCTGCCAATGGCAAGCGGGGGTCGTATTCCAGCCTCTAAGAGTGTGGACAGTAAGGAAGCGATGAGCCTTCTCTTGAATGGTGTAGAAGACAAATATGATACAGATTCAATGAATAATATTGTATTCGGCAAATTCCCATCCTTCCAGCTAAATGTACCTCAACAAGCCATTGATGCACGTAAAGAAGAGTATGAAAAATACTTCTTAAATAAGCAAGATATTGATACCACGATGAAAAATATGCAAACCCGTTCGCAAGAGTTAATGAAATAAAGAAATAGCTGGCACAAAAGAGAAGGAGGAAGAATTCTTCGTTCTTCTCTTTCGTGTACCCATTTTTCAGCATACGAAAGGCGGCGATACCGTGAAGCGGAGAAGCTGGATGGACAGACAAGGCTGGATCGGCATGACTTTTATTCTCCCGAATATGATTGGTATTCTCTTATTCTTTGTGATTCCTGCAATCTTTTCCTTTGTCCTGATGTTTACGAATTATCAATTTTCAAATCCGAATTGGCAATTTACCGGGCTGGATAATCTCAAACGGTTGTTCCATGACGATAATTTCTATGCCTCGATCAAATATACGGTGATATTCCTGATATCGGTTCCAGTATCGATGGTGCTCGCTTTTATTGTGGCGCTATTTCTAAACCGCAGTGTGTATCTTAAAGGATTATTGCGTGGAATGTTTTTCCTGCCGTATATCTCTAGTGGAGTAGCCGTTGCATTTGTCTGGATGCTGCTATTTCAGCCTTCACAGGGACCCATCAATGAACTGCTTCGCTGGATTGGCATAACATCGCCGCCAGGGTGGTTTGCGGATACGGAAACCGCAATGTATGCCATTGATATCGTACAGATCTGGCTGATGCTTGGCTACAATATGATCATATATTTAGCAGCACTACAGGAAATTTCGACAGAACAGCTGGAAGCTGCCCGGATCGATGGTGCAAGCACATTTAAAACAACATGGAAAATTGTATGGCCTCTTGTTAGTCCAACAACTTTTTTATTAATGATTACCGGATTAATTATGACGATGAAATCGTTCTCGATTATTCAAGCCATTACGGCTGGAGGACCTAGCGGAAGTACGACGGTCTTATCACTATTCGTTTATAAAACAGCATTCAGTTATTACGATATGGGATATGCTTCAGTCATTTCATGGTTCTTGTTCGCCGTCATTCTCGTCATTACAGTCATTCAGTGGATCGGCCAAAAGCGCTGGGTTCATTACTAATTAAACCCACAAAGTGGAGCTTTGCGGGAGGCCCCGAAACCATAAATTAAAGGAGCAGGCGGTATGAATGAAAAAGCAGGAAACATGAAGGTGAAGCTGCCAGTGACGATCATCATGTTTGTTCTAGGACTATTTATGATTGTGCCTTTTCTATGGATGCTCAGCACATCTTTTCAGACACCTGCCGAGGTGTTTAACGAATGGCTGCCTTCATCTCTCAACTGGAGCAATCATATTCGGGTGTGGACAGGAAGTTATGATTTTGTTCCGTATTATTTAAATTCACTTAAGATATCGATTATTGGAACTGCGGGAGCTGTGTTTCTATCTGCCCTTGCCGCTTACGGATTTTCACGTACTTCGTTTAAAGGGCGGGATGGCCTATTTGTCATATATCTATCCATGATGATGGTTCCACCGCAGGTGCTTTTTGTTCCTAAGTTTATCATGTTTAACTGGGTTGGGATTTACAATACGCATTTGGCCCTAATCCTTCCAGCCATGTTCTCGATCTTCGGTGTATTTATGCTTCGGCAGTTCTTTATGGGCATTCCTAAGGAAATCACGGAATCTGCTTTTCTGGATGGAGCCGGTCATTACAAAATATTTTTCCGCTTAATTCTGCCATTAGCGAAGCCGGCAATCGCTACGTTTGCTATTCTTGATTTCTCCTGGCAATGGAATGATTATGAGAATGCGCTTGTATTTTTGCAGAGCCCTAAGCTATATACCATTCCGCTTGGATTGCAGAATTTTATTCTTGAGAACAATGTGGATTACAACGGGATGATGGCCGCTTCGTCGGCTGCGATCATTCCAATGATTGTTATCTTCTTCATAGGTCAGAAATATATTATTCAAGGAATTTCTAGCTCGGCTGTGAAAGGCTAACTATAGGAGGGATACTGACATGAGAACAGAAACGGTTAAATCCGATGTGACAGTGGTCGGGGGTGGACTTGCAGGGATGAACGCGGCGATTGCTGCAGCACGTCTTGGGTTAAAGGTAGCACTGGTACAGAATCGTCCTGTACTTGGTGGTAACTCGAGTTCAGAGGTTCGGGTATGGGTATGTGGTGCAACAGGACATGGTGTAAATCGCTATGCACGTGAGACAGGCATTATGGGTGAGCTGTTCATCGAGAATCAATACCGGAACCCGGAAGGGAATCCATATCTATGGGATCTAACCTTGCTCGAAGCGGTGAAGGCAGAATCGAATATCAGCTTGTTCCTAAATACCGATGTACGCGAAGTGGAAGCGGAAGGTGAGGCAGAGGAGCGTACGATTCAGAGTGTGACCGGCTGGATGATGGGATCTGAGCGTTTAATCACGTTCGAGAGCGATGCTTTCATCGATTGTACGGGTGATGGTTTAGTGGGCTTCCTAGCAGGAGCGGATTTCCGATTAGGACGTGAAGCCCGTCATGAATTTAATGAGGAATGGGCACCAGAAGTGCCTGATAATATTACATTAGGCAGTACATTATTATTCTATACACAGGATACTGGAAAACCGGTACGTTATGTTGCACCCTCATTCGCGAAGGATATTACAACAACGTCTATCCCGATCCGCCGGGTCATTCGGAGTGGGGATTCAGGCTGTCACTACTGGTGGATTGAGTGGGGCGGCGAGCTTGATACGGTGGATGAGAATGAACGTATACGTGATGAACTATCCTCTGTTATTTATGGGATTTGGGATTATATCAAAAACTCAGGCCATTTTGATGCCGAGAATATGACGCTTGAGTGGGTTGGCTCGATTCCGGGTAAACGTGAATACAGACGATTTATTGGCGATACGATTCTAACGCAAAATGATATTCTCGCGCAGCGTGAATTTGCAGACCGTATTGGATTTGGTGGCTGGTCAATTGATCTACATCCCCCACAGGGGATGTACGCACAAGAGAGTGGCTCCAAGCATCTGCATGCGGACGGGATCTACCATATTCCATTTGGTTCGCTATATTCGAAGAATGTGCGGAATCTATTCTTCGCGGGTCGTAATATCAGTGCATCTCATGTGGCTTTTGGAACAACACGCGTTATGGCAACCTGTGCGATCATGGGTGAAGCAGCTGGAGCAGGTGCAGCTTTATCCGTCATCAAAGGTGTGACCCCACGTGAAATTCGCGAGCAGCATATGCATGAATTGCAACAGGTGATGTTAAAGCAAGATGCTTCGATTATTGGATTACGTAACGAAGATCCACTGGACCTCGCCAGAAAAAGCGAGATTCATGCATCCAGCACGTTGAATGGTATCCTGCTGGATCGTCCAGCCGAAGCTTATGAGCTTTCTCATGATGTAGGGATTTTGTTTCCGGTTGAAGGAAGTATCCGTGGGTTAAGGCTGCTTGTGTCAGCAAGTATTCAGACGCAGCTGACCGTGGAGATATGGACGACTGGACGCGCGGAAAATTACGTGCCGGCGGAGTGCAAACAGGTTGATGTTATAACAGTACAGGCTGGAGAGCAGCAATGGATTGAAGTACCGATACAAGAGGAGAAATGTAGTCTTATCGGTGAATGTAATATCTTCGCTATTATTCGAGCTAATGAACACCTTCAATTGCATATTTCAGAAACCCCAATCACTGGTGTCATTACATTTGAGCGAGGTGCTAAATCCGTTGTTGATTCAGCGCTGGAGGATCATCAGCCAGATCAGCCGGTGATAGAGTGGAGCATGAAACAACTTGTACGCAGGCATTTCTGCTTTGCAGTAGAAACATCGGCATATGCTGCATCTAAAGTCATTGATGGGTATGTTCGACCTTTCGCGGGACCACATAGCTGGGTTTCTGAGCCGATGACCGCGGGTAGATCGGAGTGGGTAGAGGCGCGTCTCCCGGATGCTGCTCCAGTCTCCGAAATCCATTTCACCTTTAATGATGATGTCAATGAAGATCTCATCAACTTACATCACCATGAAACGCCATTTCTAGTGATTCCTGAACTGGTAAAGAACTATGATGTAGAGCTGCTCATTGATGGCGCGTGGCAAGTCATGCTCCGTGTCAAAGATAACCATCGCCGGAAGAATGTTCATCGATTAGAGAAGCCTGTCCTTACAGATGCTGTCCGGATCGTTATTCATGAAACTAACGGTGGAGTACATGCCGAACTTGTGGAAATGCGGATTTATCAAGAAGCAACGGCTTTGCCGTCCTTATAGGGACGGTATCCGTTTCTGCGGAAATACAAAATATATAGGATAACGTAAAACTTATACTTTCTTATATTATAAAATAGAGTTCATTTATAAATGAACGCCCTCGGAGGGAAGCCGTCAGGCTTCCCTTTTCTTGTTTTTTAGATTACACTATTCAAACGATATTTTTATATAAAGGAGACAGCTAATGACAACGAAGACTAATGGCCGTCCCCCTGAGGCTGTATACATTCATATCCCTTTTTGTACCAATAAGTGCTTTTATTGTGATTTCAATTCCTATGTACTCAAGGATCAGCCAGTTATGGATTATCTCGAAGCTTTGGATCGAGAGATGGAGCAGACCGTCAAGAACACCCCTCCGGGTGTTATCAAAACGATCTTCGTCGGCGGAGGCACACCCACTGTTTTAAAACCTGATGAAATGGCTTATTTCTTAAAGTCTGTTCGCACGCATTTCCCCAACTGGGATAAAGATATTGAGTTTTCTATGGAAGCTAACCCTGGAACAACGGATCTGGACAAGCTGACGGTTATGAAAGAAGGCGGCGTGAACCGGGTGAGCTTTGGTGTTCAAGCATTTCAGAACGAGCTGCTCACAGGCATCGGCCGGATTCATAATGTAGATGATGTATACCGGAGCCTAGAGAATGCACGTGCAGTTGGACTAAATAATCTTTCGGTTGACCTGATGTTTGGGCTGCCTAATCAAACTGTTGAGATGTTGGGCGAAAGTATCCGCAAGGCGTTGGAGCTGGATCTACCCCACTATTCTATTTACAGCTTGAAGGTGGAGGAGAATACTCTTTTTCACACGCTGTTTAATAAGAACAAGCTTCCTCTTCCTAATGAAGAGGATGAATTGCAAATGTACCTCCTGTTGATGTCCTCTATGAAGGAAGCGGGTTACAATCAATACGAGATCAGTAACTTCGCGAAACCAGGAATGGAGAGCCGCCATAATATCACCTACTGGCGTAATGAAGATTATTATGGTCTAGGAGCAGGAGCGCATGGATATGTGGGACGTCAGCGGCATATTAATGTTAAGGGCGTAAATCCATATGTAGAAGCCACACGTAAAGGGCTGCCACGACTGGATGCATACCCAATCTCAGAAGCAGAAGCGATGGAAGACTTTATGATGGTCGGCTTGCGTATGCATGAGGGCGTCTCTAATGAAGCTTTTCAGGCGCAATTCGGGCGTTCAATAGAGGAAGTATTCGAGAAATCCTTGCATAAAATGCTGCATGCAGGGCTGTTGGAACAAGAAGCAGGGGTTTACCGACTCAGCAAGCAAGGAATCTTGTTTGGGAACGATGTTTTTGCTGAATTTGTAGGCGCCCTGACAGAAGTTTAATTTTAAAATACCCCTTGAATTGTAATTCACTCTGTTGTATATTTATTCATATTATCAACAGAGGGGTGAACCAAAGTGCTTGCCAAGACGGAAATGATTCGCCATTCGTCTCCAGCGGGAGACGCACAGGTAATTTGTAGAAATGCTGTGGTAGAAGACGTTGAGCCATTGTATCTAATGATAGAAGAGTATGCCCAGCGCGGCATCATGTTGCCCCGTTCCCGGCAGGCGCTGACACGCCAGATCGATCAATTCGTAGTTGCCGAAATCGAAGGCAGATTCGTAGGCTGTGGTTCACTTTTCAAGCTCGGGAATGATCTCGTAGAGATTCGTTCAATTGGATTGAATGATGAAGGCAAGGGTAAAGGCGTAGGCTCCATGATATTGGCGAAGCTGGTCGAGGAAGCTAGGAACCAGAAAATCCCAAAGGTAATGGCACTAACCTATGCTGTTGATTTTTTTCTTAGAAATGGATTTGAAGTCGTCCAGAAAGAGATTTTCCCTGAAAAAGTATGGACAGATTGCGTGAATTGTAAAAAGCAGCATGCCTGCGATGAAATAGCAGTGCTTAAGATACTGAACTGACTTGACAATGTCAATGTCAGTTTGGTATTTTTGTATTAGTGGTTAGCACTCATCTGAGTCGAGTGCTAACGAATCGGAGCCACAGCCGATAGGAGGGAATAACATGTTAACTGATCGCCAGAGAATGATACTAAATGCAATTGTGGATGATTATATTTCATCGGCAGAGCCAGTAGGATCTCGTAGCATTTCTAAACGGGGAGATGTAGGATACAGTCCGGCTACGATTCGAAATGAAATGGCTGACCTAGAGGATTTAGGTTATCTCGAGCAGCCTCATACATCGGCGGGAAGAATTCCTTCCCATAAAGGATACCGATATTATGTGGATCATTTGGTACCGTGGAATTCCGCCGAAACGGCAGAAATGGGCACGATCCGCGCTTTTTTTGCCGAGAAGCTAAATGCAATGGAGCAGGTAATCCAACATGCGGCGATGATTCTTTCCAATATGACGAATTATACTTCCATCCTGCTGGGACCGGAGGTTTTTCATACTTCATTGCGTCATTTTCAGTTGTTACCACTAGATGATACAACCGCTGTGGCCATTATCGTCACAAGTACGGGGCAAGTTGAGAATCGTACGGTGAACATTCCGCCGGAGATTTCTGTTTCCGAGATGGAGAAAGTGGTTAACCTACTGAATAGTAAACTGGTCAATGTACCACTCTATAAGCTGAAGACTCGGCTCTATTCCGAGCTTGGCGAAGAAATGCAGCGTCACATCTCACATTATGAAGAATTAATGCAGGTGCTGGACACCGCGCTGGAAAGCGATCAAGAGCAGCGCATCTATCTCAGCGGAGCAACGAATATGCTGACACAGCCTGAGTTCAAAGACGTAGACAAGGTGAAGAGTATTCTTGATCTGCTGGAAGAGACACCGACACTGCTCAAAATGCTGGCCCCTACAGTGGGTGGCACAGGTATTCAAGTACGAATAGGAACAGAAAACAATCACGAAGCGTTCGCTAACTGTAGTCTGATCACCGCCACTTATTCACTTGATGGGCAGGCACTAGGAAGCATTGGGATCCTTGGGCCGACCCGTATGGAATATGCAAGAGTGATGGGGATCTTGGGCATTTTATCCCGAGATTTGACAGCGATGCTGGCGCACTGGTATAAGTGAACAGAGTCAACATGATTTCGTGAATGATTTTAAGGAGGTGAAGACAACTTGAAAAAGGAACAAGTTCAAGATTCTAATGAATTCAAAGAGGAATTGATCAATGAGGAGCCTGTGGCTGAAGTAGTCTCAGATGCCGACTCATTTACAGCTGAAAACGTTAGTGAAGGTGCTTCAGATACAGGTGCTGAGGTGAAACGCCTACAGGATCTTGCTGATGAATATCAAGGTCGTGCACTGCGTGCACAAGCTGATTTTGATAACTTCCGTCGTCGTACCCAGAAGGAAAAAGAAGAGTTGGCTCAATATGCTACCTCCAAGCTCCTGACGGAATTGCTTTCCGTGCTGGACAATTTCGAGCGTGCGTTAGTCACTACTCCAGCTAATCCTGAATCCGAAGCTTTCGCGAAGGGCGTTAATATGATTTTCCGTCAGCTGGATGGGGTATTGAAGGCTGAGGGGCTTACAGCTATGGAAACAGTAGGACAGCCTTTTAATCCTGAATACCATCAGGCTATTATGCAGGTTGAGAGCGAGGAGTACGAAGAGGGTATCGTTACAGAAGAGGTTCAAAAGGGATATCTTCTGAAAGATAGAGTTCTTCGTCCGGCCATGGTCAAAGTCAGCATGTAGTCTGTCTATATAGGACGGGCAGTTTCTGCTCGCCATAAAGCAGCAGTGCTTTTGCCTACTATTTATCCAATTGCAGGCTGTTGCCCGGATAGTTTATTATCAATCGAATTTTTTTGATATTTTTATAAATTTATTGAGCTTAGGCTCCATATAACTTTAGAGGAGGCAAATTATTGTGAGTAAAGTTATCGGTATTGACTTAGGAACCACGAACTCTTGCGTTGCCGTTATGGAAGGCGGCGAAGCCGTAGTAATTCCAAACCCAGAAGGCGCGCGTACAACCCCTTCGGTTGTAGGCTTTAAGAAAGACGGCGAGCGTATCGTCGGTGAAACGGCTAAACGCCAAGCAATTACTAACCCTGATCGTACGATCAGCTCTGTTAAACGTCACATGGGTACTAACCACAAAGAAAGCATTGATGGTAAAGACTACTCCCCACAAGAAATTTCGGCAATGATTCTGCAAAAGCTGAAATCCGATGCAGAGGCTTATCTTGGCCAAACTGTTACTCAAGCAGTTATCACTGTTCCTGCTTATTTTAATGACAGCCAACGTCAAGCTACCAAAGATGCAGGTAAAATTGCAGGTTTGGAAGTTCTGCGTATTGTGAACGAGCCAACAGCAGCAGCTTTGGCATATGGTCTGGAGAAATCCGAAGATCAAACCATTCTAGTCTATGACCTTGGTGGCGGTACTTTTGACGTATCCATCCTTGAACTTGGTGATGGCTTCTTCGAAGTAAAAGCTACAAGCGGCGACAACAAGCTGGGTGGCGACGACTTTGACCAAGTGGTTATGGATTACCTGGTATCCGAATTCAAAAAAGAGCAAGGCATTGATCTGAGCAAAGATAAATCTGCTGTACAACGTTTGAAAGATGCAGCTGAAAAAGCGAAAAAAGAATTGTCAGGCGTACTGACAACAACTGTATCGCTTCCGTTCATCACTGTGGTTGACGGCGTACCTCAGCACTTAGAGATCAACTTGACTCGTGCGAAATTTGATGAACTGACTGCTGGTCTGGTAGAACGTACTTTGGGACCAACTCGTCAAGCATTGTCTGATGCTGGCATGACCCCTGCAGACCTTACTAGAATCGTTCTGGTTGGTGGTTCTACACGTATCCCAGCTGTACAAGATGCTATCAAAAAGCTTACTGGCAAAGAACCACACAAAGGTGTGAATCCGGATGAAGTAGTAGCTCTTGGTGCTGCTGTTCAAGCGGGTGTATTGACTGGTGATGTTAAAGACGTTGTATTGCTTGACGTAACTCCGCTTTCCCTGGGTATTGAAACTGCAGGTGGCGTGTTCACGAAGATGATCGAGCGTAATACTACGATTCCTACAAGCAAATCCCAAGTATTCTCAACCTTTGCTGACAACCAACCTAGCGTAGAGATTCACGTGCTGCAAGGTGAGCGTCAAATGGCAAATGGCAACAAGACACTGGGACGCTTCATGCTGAACGAGATTCCACCAGCACCACGTGGCGTGCCACAAATCGAAGTTTCTTTCGATATTGATGCCAACGGTATCGTAAATGTATCTGCAACAGATAAAGGCACGAACAAGAGCCAAAAAATCACTATCACTTCTTCCAGCGGCCTGAGCGACGCAGAAGTAGAACAAATGATGAAGGATGCCGAGCTTCACGCTGAGGAAGACCGTAAGCGTAAAGAACTGGTGGAAGCGAAGAACGGTGCTGACCAACTCGTGTATTCTACTGAAAAAGTAATTAAAGACCTTGGCGATAAAGCTGATGCTTCTGATGTTGAAAAAGCAAATGAAGCTAAAGATAAAGTTAAAGCAGCACTTGAAACTGACAATCTTGAAGAAATCAATGCAGCTACAGAAGCATTGACTGAGATTGTACAACAGTTGTCCATGAAGCTGTACGAACAAGCTGCTCAAGCTGAGCAAGGTGCTGAAGGTGGCGCTGGAGCCGCTGAAGGCGCTCCTAAAAAAGATAATGTAGTTGACGCTGACTATGAGGTTGTTGACGAAGATAAGAATCAAGGGTAACCTTATACGATAAGTGTAATAGGAAACTGATAAATTCTTATATAGTTAAGAAGGGAAGGTCAAAACCGGGTCATCCCGTGTTTTGACTTTCCTTTTGTAATATCAGATTGCACACTCTTTGCGAATGCGCCTTCTGATATTGTAAGAATAAACATCGCTGAATCTGGATGGTCAGATCCTGAGGTTTTATCGTATAATGGTTTGTTTGACAGGTAATAAGGAATTTGAGTATGTATGCACGGAGGTGAAAGCAGTGGCAGATAAACGCGATTATTATGAAGTGCTTGGCCTTAGTAGAGATGCTTCAGACGATGAGGTGAAAAAAGCGTACCGGAAATTGGCGCGCCAATATCACCCAGACGTGAATAAAGCAGATGACGCTGAAGCTAAGTTTAAGGAAGTAAAAGAAGCTTATGATGTTCTTAGTGATGGACAACAGCGAGCTAGATATGACCAATATGGCCATATTGACCCTAACCAAGGTATGGGCGGCTTCGGAGGCGGCGGTGGTGGCGACTTCGGAGGGCTTGGCGATATCTTTGATATGTTCTTTGGAGGCGGCGGACGCCGTGATCCTAACGCACCGCAGCGCGGTGGGGATTTGCAGTATACCATGACCATTGAATTCAAGGAAGCGGTATTCGGCAAAGAAACCGATATTACTATTCCACGTACAGAAACTTGCGATACCTGCTACGGCTCCGGGGCTAAACCGGGCACTAAACCAGAGACTTGTTCCGTATGTCATGGTAGTGGACAACAGGAATTCGTACAGAATACACCGCTTGGACAGATGCGTAATCGTCGTCCTTGTTCACATTGCAGTGGTACAGGTAAGATTATTAAGGAAAAATGTACGACTTGCGCCGGACAGGGTAAGGTTAAAAAGCAACGCAAGATCCATGTGCGCATCCCGGCCGGTGTTGATGACGGTGCACAGCTGCGCATGACTGGCGAAGGCGAAGGTGGCTTACGCGGCGGTCCTGCTGGAGACTTGTATATTGTTATCCGTGTTAAATCGCATGATTTCTTCGTGCGTGAGAACGATGATATTATGTGCGAGGTTCCGCTTACGTTTGCACAGGCAGCACTTGGTGATGAGATTGAAATTCCAACCTTAACCGAAAAAGTGAAGCTGAAGATTCCTGCCGGAACGCAAACAGGCACTTTCTTCCGCCTCAAAGGTAAAGGTGTTCCACGTCTGCGTGGATCTGGCCAAGGTGATCAGCATGTACGAGTAATTGTTGTGACACCTAGCAAGCTCAATGAAGAGCAAAAAGAATTGCTACGCCAGTTCGCTTCTCTGAACGGAGAAAACACACATGAGCACGAGCAGTCCTTCTTTGATCGTGTGAAACGTGCGTTTCGCGGGGACTGATATCCTAACTCATTCATTCAGTAAATGAATAGAAAAAGACAGCAGAGCAGCGATCCTTCCGTTATTGGGGGATCGCTGCTCTGCGTTTTTGTTTAGCATGAGATTAGGGCAGGGCCAGTTAACTAACCTCATGCAAATCTTTGGAGGAGCTGTGATGCTTGAACCTGCGAAATTCTGCGTGTTTGGCTAACTCGGCCAATCCCGTAACCTCGGTAAACCTGGTAACCCCGGTAAATTCGGTAACCCCGGTGACCCCGACAAGTCCGGCAACCCCGGCAACCGCGAACCGCGAACCGCGAACCGCGAACCGCGAACCCTGTAACCTTGAAACCCCCGACTGGTCTCCAGCTTTTTTAAACACACTATATGCTTTGAATTATCTAGGTGGGCTTGCGGACTCAGCTGACGCTATTTGTACATTTTTCTCCTTTTGAGCGAAGTTTCGGACTCCAGTGCAGCTATTGCCCAGAAAAGCGCTCGTATTTGGTGTTTTTCGTGCTAATAGCGACTATGAGGTCCGTTGGTATGGCAAATGTCGCATAATTCAGCGTTTAAGTGCAACTGTGTCCGATAGTGCCGAGCATAATCTTCTGCGTGGATAGGACCCAGAAGAATCTGGAGGCTTGCGGACCCAGAAGACGCTATTTGCAAATTTATCGCCTTTTGAGCGAAGTTTCGGACTCCAGCGCAGCTATTGCCCAGAAAAGCGCTCATATTTGGTGTTTTTCGTGCTAATAGCGACTATGGGGTCCGTTGGCATGGCAAATAGCGCATAATCCAGCGTTTAAGTGCAACTGTGTCCGATAGCGCTGAGAATAATCATCCGAGTGGATAGGACCCAGAAGAGGCTGGAGGCATACGGACCCAGCTGACGCTATTTGCATATTTATCGCCTTTTGAGCGAAGTTTCGGACTCCAGTGCAGCTATTGCCTAGAAAAGTGCTCATATTTGGTGTTTTTCGTGCTAATAGCGACTATGAGGTCCGTTGGCATGGCAAAAGTCGCATAATCCAGCATTTAAGTGCAACTGTGTCCGATAGCGTTGAGTATAATCATCTGAGTGGATAGGACCCAGAAGAGGCTGGAGGCATACGGACTCAGCTGACGCTATTTGCAAATTTTTCTCCTTTTGGGCGAAGTTTCGGACTCCAGTGCAGCTATTGCCCAGAAACACGCTCATATTTGGTGTCTTTCGTGCCAATAGCGACTATGGGGTCCGTTGGCATGGCAAATGTCGCATAATTCAGTGTTTAAGTGCAACTGTGTCCGATAGTTGTCTCGTATGCGCCGCAGAAGTGACCTTAAGACGAGAAAGCCCCAGCAGCCAAATGGCTGCTGGGGCTTTCTTTGAGAGTTCAACTAGATACTGTTTAAGAACGTAGGTCCTCAAACACACGGCTCAGAATCGTTGCTGCTTGTGCACGAGTCAGAGTGCCTTGTGGATTGAAGTTGTCCGCACCAACGCCCTTGAGATAACCTTTGCTTACAGCATAGGCTACGGCGTTTCGTGCTTCTGCAGCGATGTTATCGGCATCCTTAAAGCTCAAAGGAGTCTTAGCTACTGTAAGATCAGCGCCTAGGGCCTCAGCAATGATAAGGGCTGCTTCTTCGCGAGTCAGCACATCGCGTGAACCACTTTGTTTGATACGAGTATTCCATGTGTCACCTTTTCCGAGTAGACGGTCGAAGAGCGTTAACAGTTCCGCTTGATTTAAGGTGTCAGCAGGTTTGAAGCTGCCATCGGTTCCTTTGCCGGCAATGATGCCATGAGCAGCAAGAACTTCGATATCGCCTTTAGCCCAGTGTGTGCCGATATCCTTGAAGCTTACATTACGGGATGCCACGCTATAAGAGCCGTCACCAGTAACTGTAAACTGTAGAATACCTTCTTTAGAGAAAGATCCAGGTTGCAGATAGGACCATTTATGATCCTTTGTTTCTGCATAGGCGGCAGTTTTTCGAGCATCACGTAGACTGCTGTCTTTTAGATTAAGCTGAAGGGTAACCGGCTTTCCGGTTGTCCAACCATTTTTGATGGTAAGAATGGAAGAACCAATATTGATCGCAGCTGAGCTTCCTGATAACACTGCTGCATCACTAGCATCAGCCAGACTTATCGTAAGCAACAAACCACTGCTGCTAATGAAATCCGGAAGGGTTGCCGCTGGAATAAGAACATTGAACCCATTACCGTTAAGGCTGAGTGCATTCTCCGATTTCTTCAACTGTTCAGCTTGCGCCGGGGTAAGCGTAATAACAACTTGGCTATACTTATTGAAATTCACATCGCTAAGATCAAGTACAGAAGTCTTATCTTTTGCATTCTGAATCGAATTTGTTAATGCAGTATCTAAGATATTAAACACCGCTGAAGCTTTACCACCAGCTGGATCGGCTGTCTCTACTAGCTTCCCGGATTTCGAAGAAGGTCCAGGAATGGGAGTGCTGGCTGCTGTAGGTACATACGACTCAGAAGATGGAGGCGATGTAGGCGATGGTGTCGGTGTTGGTGTTTCTGTTGGATCTGGCGTTGGTGTCGGCGTTGGTGTTGGTGTAGGCGTTGGTGTAGGTTTTTCAGGTGTGTTTACAGTTACACTTACTGTTCTCAAACCAGATGGGATAGTTGATGTTGTGGCATCATTCCAAATCTGGACATCATATAACTCAAAGGAATAATCTCCTGCTGTTGCTGGTTCGAAGGTTATTTGGGCTAGTGAGCCAGAGCCGTGATAAGCACCTCCTGACAGATTGACACTATATTGTGTCAGTTTTTGGCCGTCTCCAAGGTCATACGTTTGTGAATATTCTGTAAGTGGAACACTAGAGAAATGCTCCTCTTGATACGTAACCAGCTGTACGCTTGGCTGGATTACTGGTGTTTCAAGGGAATCATCGTATATGACACCGAATGAAGCCCCATAGACGCCATAAACCTCATCTGTCACGGAATAATCTAAATTAACGGTCACAGATTGTCCTACTTCAATGGTGGATGCAGAAAGAGCCGGAGTTACTGTGAAAGTACCGTCCCCTGTGCTATAAAGCAGCCGCTGAACGTAATCATCGTCGTCTGCACCATTGCCAACTTTATCGACCACATGGACTTTGTACTCATTTAGCCCCTCGTTAACAGGAACATCAATGGTAAAGGCACCGTTATTTGCAATCACACCGCCAAATTTATAAGCATTCCCATCATAATGTTTGCCTTCGGCATATACGGTAAACCAGTTTCCAATAGGGTTTGTATTAGAAATATAATAGGCCATTAGGTCATCATCAATGAAACCACTAATTTGTGCCACGCCAGGATCGGTTGGCGCTTCACGTTCATACTCCTCAATGGTGATGCCAGAAACTTGCGGCTTCTCGGTATCAATTGTGAACTCGGTCTTTTGTTTCTCGAGCAGTTGCCCATTGGGAAGCACAGGAATGATGTAGTAGTGACCATCTGCTAAAGTAGACTTGGCGGAGGTCTCCAGGTCTGTTAATGTTCCATCCCAATTTGGAACTTCGTATACACCACGATAGATCTTCTCATCGATCGCATAAACTTCACCTAAAACTGTTGCAGGAGCATCTTTTGAAGAGGCAACGAAACTTATGCCTTCCAACTCTTCATTGACAGAAAAGGAAAAGGTGGTGTCGTCTGAGCGACCATCACCATTAGGTGAAATTTGTGGACTTTCAAAAGAGAGCTGATTAATAGGTGCTACATTAAATTGGTCACCTACAACAACGTTAAATGGCAGACGAAGGGTTTCTGTATCAGAGGTAAGTAACAGGATGCCTTCATATGCGCCCTCTTTTGCTGTTTTAGATACATTGAGTGTAAATTGTGCATATTGATCTGCCCCTGAGGTAACGCTGTTTGGTGCAAAATCAATACTAATATCAGTAGGAGCTTCTGTCAGCCATTTGGTGGACAGGGTGTATGTTTCTCCATTCCCTTTAAAGTCCTCTACATAGACAGCTTTCGTTACAGTAACACCCTTTGGCTGTAAGCCGAAGGATAAGGAACCTGTGTAATAAGGGATTTCAACAGTACCGGGAAGACCGCTGTTAAGGATCTCACCGACTTTAGCAATGGATTTAGCGTTTATCGACTTCTCCAGATTAATTAAACCTGCACCTTGTTGGTACAAGGAGTAAGAATTCCCATCACGGTTAAAAATAGGATCAGCATTGTTCATCAGCAGAGCTTTAATTTCATTTGGCTTCAGATCAGAGTTTTTACTCAGTAACAAAGCCACAGCTCCTACAACATGTGGGGTTGCCATGCTAGTGCCATTTTTCAAGCCAAAAGCTTGGTCATAGTTCCCATCCCAGCTAGGGATCGTCGAGTTGATATTGACTCCGGGCGCTACAACATCAGGTTTTATTAGATAATCGGGCATCCCTGGACCCATAGAACTGAAGTTTGCTAACTGATTTACTTCAAGCGCTATATAGTAACTGATTATATCTTTAGCCGCAGCCATCTGAGTTTTTATTTTTTTGCCATCGGCTTGACTGATTCCGTAGGTAGGAATGTAATCCCCAGACGCACCAAGGGTGGGGCTGATTTCACCAGGCTCATTATTGGCAATCAGCAAAAGCTTCGCACCAGCAGCTTTGGCATTAAGAGATTTGTCTGAGAAGCTCAGCGAGCCCCGATCAACAAGCACTACCTTATCTTTGACATCCAGATTTTTGTAATCGGAAGGACTCCCAAGACCAGCGAAAACGATCTTACTGCCAGCAATATTATCGATTAAATCTGGGGAGTAACTGGCTAATGTTCCGGGAATCTTTTTAACATCGCCAATATCAAAGAAAGGGGTATTTATCGGAGTGGTAGAAGCTCCAACACTAAGCGCGAGTTGGGCACCAGCGGGTTCGCCCAGTGTTCCTGCATCCGGTCCAGCGTTACCGGCGGCAATAATAACGTTCACGCCCGATTTTACGGTATTGTCTATCGCGATTGAACTCGCGGAATAGCTTTGGTTGACACTTGAGCCTAGAGAAAGGTTAATAACATCTGCTCCGTCATCGACTGCTTTCTCAATACCCGCAATTACATCTGCTGTGGAACCAGATCCATAGGGACCAAGTACGCGATACGCATACAATTCTACCTCAGGTGCCACATCTAAAATTGTCCCGGCAACGTGTGTACCATGCGAGGTTTCGTAAGGAGTACCTGCTCTTGGAGGGAAGTTAGCATCAGGGGCTGTTTCAGCCGGATCATCATCCTGATCATATACATCATAGCCACCCTTATAATTATCTTTTAACAAAGGGTGATTCTTATCAATACCAGTATCGACAACAGCTACCTGTATATCTTTGCCTGTGTAACCTAAATCATGTAGTTTGTCCGCGCCTATTAGCTTGCCGCTGTCTGAATAGGAACGTGTAACAGGTAATGTCGCTACTTCAACACTGTCTGCTAGTGCATGTACTTCTTCATTTGGATAGATAGCCGCAACGCCTGGAAGCTCTAACAGCTTGTTTACTTGATTGGCTGGCAGCGTAATGGAATACCCGTTAAAAATCTCACTGTATTCAAAACCGATATCGGCATCGATTTTCTGTGTTGAGGAAATAAAGCTTTTATGCTCTGAGATAATTTTACTGCGTTGTGAGGAGACTGAGGATCGTAAAGAATAAGTTTTTGCCTCATTTACATACACACTGACTGGTTTATTAGTCAATTCCACAATTACTGAAACTGGTGCTGAACCTTTGAGTACTCCAGCATAGTTATGAGGGGTCACACTTTGAGATTGTACATCAGTAACCAGGGTTGAAGATTCAAGGGATGAGTTCGCAAATGCAGCTGATGGAAAAAGAACAGACACAGCCAGACCGAAGCTTGCCGCTCCAATACCAAATCTTTGAATAGAGTGTTTAAAGGTACGTTTCAAATAAGTTCATCCTCCCAAATGAATTTTTTGTATTACAATGTGTCTGTGGTTCTCCTCCTCAATATAAAATGTAAAAAATTATGAAAATTAAATTTATTCTACAGCTATAACTTCAAATCGAATATACAACTTTAGTACCATATTGCAGCGAAGCGTTGAGGAAAATGTCGAATTCCCAGTAGATAAGTGGAATATAAGAAAATCAGAGCATAAAACAAGTGAAATTAAGACAATATAAATGAATGCAACAGATATCTGAATTTCAAGCGAGAGCGGGGATAAGATGTCGGAAAGATATATTTTGGCATATTTTAAAAGTCCAGAGGAAGCCGAAGGCGTCGCGCGCAAGCTTCGTGCACTTCGGGCAATTGAAGTTTCCATCGATCGCTTCAGTAGATATGGAGGTACCAGCTTTAGCTCAGGGGTAAATCCGGTGACAGGCAATGTGGCCAGAATGGACTCCATGACTGCTGAGTACGCACACACAGGCATACTTGCAGCTGCGGACACCAGCTCTAGCGGAATGAGTCATGGTGGTAACGGAGGTCCAACGGGGAGAGATATTTTGCTTACGGTTATTGTGCATACGGAGTCCTACGATCAGGCTCTGCGCTTAATTGAAGAAGCAGGCGGGATGGTCTGATCAGGCACTCATTAATAAGAAGGAAGGAGACAAATAATGGATAGAGAGAACTCACAAATCTTCTCCAAGACGGAGAAATTGAAAATGTTATACGAAGCTAAAGCGGAGGATGTAGAATTCTCGGCGGCGGAAGCCGATCTTGATGATATTGAAGCTCAGGATCGCGCACAAGAAGCGGACAAACGTCAGCTGAATGAGATTATGAAGAAAGAATAGCAGCTAAAAAAGCTAAGGCGGATACCTCACTTTGTGGGGTATTTTTGCGTTTGGGCATGTATAATTAGGGCGAAGAGCTTAAGTGTGGGGGGAAAAGATGGATAACGTTATTTTGTGGACAGGATTAGCCTTATTGATCGCATTATTAACCTATTTGAAGCAGAAGCAGTTGTACTCTCCAAAAGTAAAACGGGCCTATCGTGAGTTGGGGGAGCTGACAGAGAAGGTTCGTATGGAGCGCTCTGAGGCGAGCGATTTGTATCGATGGGAAGCAGAATTAACCGAACTAGAGAATCATCCGAACGAACTGAATAAATTGGATGCTGAAATTAGGTTTCATCACGCATTTTTGTTATATCTTGAACGTCACTACCCTTCAGACCCAAGGATTATTGGTTTGAAGCAAGCTGACGCATATCAGAAGGATATGGTTTTGGGGATTAAGATAAAAGATTATAAATCCAATAAGTAAGATAATTTTGAATGTGTGTACAATGGGAGAAGGAAAATATTCGTACAGGTCACAGACAACTGTTGCATGAAGGCGAGGGTAGGCGTGGCGTGCTGCGCCGCAGTCTGGCTGGAGTGCATTTGAATCGGAGGAACTTCCATACTTTGCTACATGGGATTGAGAATGATAGGAGTTTGAAAATGAAATTGAGAGTTTGAACCCTAGCTGATATTGCAGCTGGGGTTTTTGTTATTAGATCAGTAAAAATGAACTAAGTTAGGGCAAGCTTTTAGCTTATAAGAAAGGCTAATGCTAAGAAGAATTTGAGGGTCTCATAGTCGACGTAGCTGTAGATACTTTTCTGTTGGAAAATGAAATTAGGGAAAACCTCCCTGAAAATCCCCTGAAAAGATAGAAAAAGGCCTGATTTCATGAGTTTTTGGGGAGTATTTCCCAAAAAGATAGATGAACATTCGAATCTTGCACATCATTAGGGATGTTTTCCCTAATTATCATCATTTCGAGTATATTAACGTCTGCAGATGTTATAAATATTTTAAGTAAAATAGCTAATATCACACTACAGATTAAGGATGTATAATTGTTCGAATATACTAACTACGACCAATCAACTATTGAATTTTTTCAGGGGGAATTAGAATGGGGCTGGTACACTCTCAAGGAGTTACTGATGAGCTTGTTGTTAGATCTTTAGAAAGAAATTTAGCTATTATCCGGTTTGACCTTGATCGCCGGGTAGCTTATGTGAATGAAGTTTTTGCAAATTCCATGGGATATAAAAAAGATGAAATGTACGGAATGCATCATAAAGAATTCTGTTTTCCACATTTCGCAGATAGCCCAGGTTACGAACGGTTTTGGCAGGATCTTTTTACAGGGAAGAGTTTTCAGGATAAGATCGAACGAATGGATTCGAAAGGAAATGCGGTTTGGCTTGAAGCCACCTACATGCCAGTGTTTGATGAAAGCAATGAACAAGTCATCGGAGTATCTAAAATAGCAACTAATATCACCCAAAGACAAAGTAACATGAGTAATGTTGTCCAACGGATGCAAGAGATGGCAGACAGCTTGAATCAAAGAGCAGATTTAGGTATTGAGCGCAGTCAAGAATTATTACGAAGCATCAACAAAATCGCCGAAGTATCGATAGAAAATACACATACTTTAGCTAATCTTGAAAAGCAAGCTGTAGCGATTCATAGCATCGTGCAAACGATTCGCGATATTGCTTCGCAAACGCAATTATTAGCCCTAAATGCTGCTATTGAGGCAGCGCATGCCGGGGAGTATGGGCGAGGTTTTGACGTAGTGGCAAAAGAAGTAAGAAAATTATCTTCCATGGTACAAGATTCGATCATAAAGGTACGGGATAGTGTGGATGCGATCACGCTGGAAATTGGAAAGATCTCTATAGGTACAAATCAAGTACAAGAAAGTATAGAAGATAGTCAGCAGCAGGTTCTGGTAGCGTTGGAGGATTTTTCGAAGATTGCTTCTTCTGCACAAAATCTCGACACACAAGCGCGCGAGGTTATGGATATCCTTTAATTGTTAATATGTATGTTGATAGATTGAATATCAGCAAAAAAGGGTCGGTCTCCTACTTGAAAGAGATGGACCCTTTTATTGTTGGTATTATCCGATTTTGTTAACAATCAAGGTAGGAATCATATATCTATGATTTGTGATGACTCCGTCTACAGTAATACTAACCTTAGTAACTCCGGTGTCCCCAATCGCCCCATCAGAGCCAGTCCCACCTTTAGCCCCCCGTCCCCCCAGTTGCCCCAGTTGCCCCATATCCGAGTAATTCTGCTGTAGCTAATCGATGCTGGGCTACTAATTTCTCTGCACTGTCTTTACCCCAAAATGAGATTTGGATTGGATGGTCTGGCAAACTAGCAGTTGTGAAAAAAAATTCGAAGGTATCAAAATCCGCAAAATAATTTTTAGTTATTACCTGATTTGGCATCACATCTAGCAGATCACCTACATATTGAATTCTTTCTTCATTCATGTAGTAGCCTTCGATCAGAACTGTGGAAGCAATCTGACCGCTACCATTAGCAATTTTGACAGTGACCTGTTGTGTAAGTCTTGTGTTGTTTTCTGAGTTAACATTGTTTTCTACGGACCAGTAGTTAAAAGAGTCATTGTCCTTCCTCCATTTGCTTCATTCAGATTATTAAGCCTGTTTGATTTTCTCTATGTCTTTAAGAGTAGCGATAGTTTATGCTCAGAAAAACGAACCTTTTCCAAGGATTGGTTGTCATATAGATATCTCAGTCAAGAAAGGAGGGCGCAAAATTTGGAGAGTAACCGGGAGTTATTTGAAACCTACAATAAAGATGTATACCGGACTTGCTACTATATGGTGCATGACGCGGCGGATGCAGAGGATTTGACTCAGGATGTCTTTATTACCGTATTTCGCAGTAATCGTGAGCACGTGGAGCATATCAAGGCTTGGATTATGAAAATAACGGTCAACCATTGCCTCAATCATTTGAAACGAAAACGGACTTTACAACAGAAGATTACGGACAACCTTCATTTCTTTAATAAAACGGCAGAAACAGCTGTGGAGCAGCAGATTGAGCAGCGTGAGACGGAGGTCGAGTGGGCGCAATATATGAGCCAGGTCCCTATCAAACTTAGGATGGTGCTCACACTTAGGTATATGCATGATTTCAGTCTGGCTGAAATTTCGGATCTGCTGTCCATTCCACTTGGAACGACCAAATCTAGGCTGCATAAAGGGCTAACGGTAATGAGGAGAATCCTGCAGGAGGCTGGGGTTCAACTTGAACTAAAGGAGGGCGAAGCTTTTGAAAAAGTTAGAAAATATGCTGGAGCATCGTTTAAATGAAGATAAAGGTGTGCCTTATCCAGATTTTGAACGCATGTGGGGACGTTTAGAGCAAGAAAACAGTACAATGACTCCCCTACAACTTCGTATGGCGAATGGTAGCGGGAACAGAGGGAGAAACTGGAGTAAAATAGCTGTGGTGGCTTCATTTTCAGTACTTATTGCAGCGGCACCCGTATA
Source organism: Paenibacillus sp. FSL E2-0190 (assembly GCF_037992965.1). Classification (NCBI taxonomy): domain Bacteria; kingdom Bacillati; phylum Bacillota; class Bacilli; order Caryophanales; family Paenibacillaceae; genus Paenibacillus; species Paenibacillus sp. FSL E2-0190. The sequence continues at coordinate 5,424,380 of NZ_CP150306.1, read as the reverse complement.
TGCAGCAGTGCATTATGATTGGGATAATTTGCTCCATGGGAGAGGAGGCGTTCAAGCAGCGCTGGCCCAAAATCTCGGACAACAACTGAACCAGTCAGTGACGCAGGATGGAGTAACTCTGAAGCTACATACAGCGATTGTGGATGAGAATCGGACGGTTATCTTATTCACTTTGGATGTAGGAAAACGCTTGGAAAATGAAAATTGGAATGTTAATGGAATGACTTTGAAGGGCGCAGATGGGGCGAATGGTCCTAGTGAGTTCAGTTATGTGTTATGGGATGAGAAAAATCAACATTACAACGGATATTTCGAGAGTGATTGGACACCGAAAAAGGATACTGTGAATGTGCAACTAGTTGCAGATAATCTGCAAGCCTTTAGCACACAGGAGTTAGATTTACCGCTGGATATCCAATCGCAGGAGACACAAAAGTTTCCTATTGGACAGGAAGGAATGCGCAGCATAGAGGTGAAACCATTTACCCAAGGACAAGAAAAAATATTATTCTCTTCAGCGATCATTTTTGATCAGCCAGAAACAAAAAAATGGGCCTTTCCAAATATAGTCGCTTACAAAAACGGAACGCTCATAAATTCGCTGGCTGGAGGTGCTTTCGGTACACCGGGAGAAAACGGGGAATATACGTCCCAGCAATATTTTAAGGCGGCTGATATTTCCAGCGGAGAAGTGAATTACAAGCTGCAGTACATGAAACAAGAGAAAAAGGTTGAGGGGCCCCTAGCTTTTGATCTTCAATTAAGCAAAAAGCAGATGGAGAGCGGAACCATAAATACCTCATTGAATCTGCCGCTAGAAGAGGGCGAACCTAATTACACGCTGGAGAAAATGGTAGTGACGCCTACTCAAATTCGAATCGCTATTAGAAGTAAAGAGAAAGGCAACAATTTCCCGTATCAAAAGTCTACTCTTGAAGTAGCAGGCAAGACGCTAGAGGGCAATTTCTGGAGATCTCCAGAAGGTGAGCCGGAATTAACAGTGCTTCGTTTTGAGCGGCCAGTTGACCTTGAAATCACAGAAGAGACGCCAATTACCTTTGTTGCTAAATACAAGGTGACTCAGCACGGCAGCTATAAAATTAACAAAGACGAAAAAACACCGCTTCTGTTGACGAATATATCTGATAAGAAACAGACGCTTATCCAGCAGCTTAGCGGATACCCGGTAAAATGGACGTACTATATGCAGGGTGCCGATCTTTATGTAGAGACTGAAAGTGAAGATGCTCGCTTCGGTGGAATTAACCAGACCCATATCGGACTGGGGAAAGAGCGTATTTTAGGTAAACCTCTGACCGTTAATTTCACTGGGGATGGAAACAATAAGGCCATTGATGTTTACAAGGGTTTCAAAGGTACAGAAGCTTCTATTTATATATTCTTCTATACGACTGACGATCCGGATAAAGAAACAAGAGTGCAGCTGCGGCCATAGAAAATCTTTTTTAGGGAGGAACCTTGTGTTCTTCCCTTTTTTTCGTTTACAGTGAGTAGATGCTGAGTGGACTCAGCGAGGATTAGCGTAAAGGAGAGAAAAGGATGGAAATCACTCGCTGTGCTTGGGTTAATGAGGATCCTTTATATATCGCATACCATGATGAAGAGTGGGGAAAACCTCTGTATGATGACCGGAAGCTGTTTGAATTACTTATGCTTGAAGGCATGCAGGCAGGGTTAAGCTGGTACACCGTCTTAAAAAAACGGGCACATTACAGAGAGGTATTTGATGGATTTGATCCGCAAAAGATTGTGCATTATGATGAGCCGAAAATTGCTGAGTTGATGAACGATCCCGGGATTATTAGAAATCGCTTAAAGATTGATTCTATCATTCGTAATGCAAAAGTATATTTGCAAATTAGTGCGGAAACAGGCAGCTTTTCAGATTATCTCTGGAGCTTTGTGGGGGGCGCGCCTACGCTTAATCATTGGAAGACACGTGCGGATGTCCCTGCTTCAACGGCTCAGTCTGACGCAATGAGTAAAGCATTAAAAAAGCGAGGCATGAAGTTTGTCGGCTCTACCATATGTTATGCTTTCATGCAGGCATCGGGGATGGTAGATGATCATTCGCTCGATTGCTTTTGCAGGAGCAGCCCGGGCATGGCAGAGCGTTGATCTGTAGTTTGGCGTTACCCCAAGAAGAAATGTTATACTATGAAGCGAATGCTCACAAAACTAAGTCTATGCTTACGAAGCCAGTTTTGCACGAAGTTAATCAATGAAGCTAACGCTCACAAAACTAAGCCTATGCTTACGAAGCCAGTTTTGCACGAAGTCAATCAATGAAGCTAACGCTCACAAAACTTTAGGAGGATCACATAAAGATGTTATGGCATGAAGTGACGATACATACAACAGAAGATGCACAAGAAATGATTTCGAATTTTTTATATGAAGCAGGAGCGGGTGGGGTTTCTATTGAAGAATCCGGAACACTCAGTAAAGAGCGGAATACGCGTTACGGTGAATTATATGACCAACCCTTGAATGATATCCCAGAAGGGGAAGCGGTAATCAAAGGTTATTATGCCGATTCCACGGATATGGATGCTGTTATAGAAGAACTGACTCCACGGGTAGCAGAATTGCGTGAGTACGGTATTGATCCGGGCAAATCGCTGATTTCTTGGAAAACCGTAGATGAAGACGAATGGGCGCATGCTTGGAAGCAATATTTTAAACCACTCAGGGTATCGGAGCGTCTCACGATTAAACCAACTTGGGAGGAATATACGCCTGAGAGCCCCGATGAGGCAATCATTGAGCTGGACCCTGGTATGGCATTTGGTACAGGGACTCACCCTACAACAGCTTTGTGCCTGCGTGCGCTTGAAAAGAATATTAGCGGCGGCGAAGAAGTAATCGATGTTGGTACGGGTTCAGGAATATTGGCTGTAGGTGCGATGCTGCTCGGTGCGAAATCCGTGCTGGCGTTAGATTTGGACCCTGTAGCTGTTGAAAGTGCGCGCGAGAATGTAGCACTGAACAAACTTGAGAAGTTCATTTCGGTAAAAGAAAGCGACCTGCTCTCCTTGCTAGGCGGTGAAGGTGTGGCTGACACGGCTGCTGGAGAAATGTGGCCATCCGCTAGACCGGGTCACACTCTTGAGGGAACACCTGCTGAGCAAGTAACAGAGGATAGTCTTGGCGTTACACTCCCAGTGAAGATTGTAGTTGCGAATATTTTGGCAGAAATCATCGTATTGTTTACGGATGATGTGTATCGTGCACTTCAGCCAGGAGGCTTGTATATTACCTCTGGTATTTACAAGGATAAAGAAGGGCTTGTGGCTAACGCACTACAAGAGTCCGGCTTTGAGATTATGGAAGTATCCCGTGAAGAAGATTGGGTGGCATTTACAGCCGGAAAGAGGTAAAAATGGATATATTGCAAAGTATAATACGTGTAGATTTGGATCAGCTTCCTTTTCTGCTTATTACGATTTTAATTGCTTTTACAGTACATGAATTCAGTCATGCTTATTTCGCAAATAAGTTCGGTGACCCTACGGCTAGATTATTAGGACGCATGACGCTTAACCCTGCTGTACACTTCGATTTTTTTGGTATTTTACTGCTGCTGGTTGCTGGTTTCGGGTGGGCGCGTCCGGTTCCTGTAAACCGCGATAACTTTAGCCGCCCCCGTCTGATGGGAGTCATTGTGTCTGCTGCGGGCCCAATCAGTAACCTGTTACTAGGGATTATTGGTGCTTTAATATATGGGGTGCTTGCGGCAACCGGTGTATTAGAGTCGATCTCCAATGATCGCGTTTTAGAAGCAGTGTATCTGTTCTTTGGCACCTTTATTCAATGGAACTTCTTTTTATTCTTGTTCAATCTGATTCCATTGCCTCCGCTGGATGGCTACCGGATTGTGGAGGATATTGCTCCTCGCTCCATTCGGGGCAAATTACAGCAATTTGAGCAATGGGCTGTATTTATCTTTTTATTAATTCTGTTTATTCCAGGGTTACGAACCTATACCATTGATCCTCTTGGCCACTGGGCTAGTGAAATGTCGAGAACATTTGTGCAGCTATTCCTAAGAATGTTTGGCAGCTAAGGTAGGGACTGAAGTCTGGTCAACCCTGCTTAAACATTGTATTATGTAATTTGTTGAAAAATAGGATAGTTAAATTTCGCCTGATCCATAGTTATATTTCTCTAAGAAACGGGTGACGTCTTTATTAAGGCGTCTTTACCGTTTCTTCTTACTGAATTCATGAACAGGATGATGAAGAGATGCAGCGATATTTTGTTACACCGGAGCAGTTTGGTGCAGATAACGTTAGAATTGACGGGGAAGATGCAAGGCATATTGCCAAAGTCATGCGCGGTAAGGTTGGGGACAAGCTTATTGTCAGCGATGGCGTCTCCCGTGAAGCGTTAGTTGAGATTGCTCAGATCGAAATAGGGGAAGTGACAGTGAATATCCTGGAAACCCTGGAGATGACGCATGAACCGCGGATAAAAATCACAGTGGCTCAGAGCTTACCCAAGGCCGATAAGATGGAAACTGTCATTCAAAAGTGTACAGAAATTGGAGCCGTTGGTTTTATTCCTTTTCTGTCGGAGCGCACGATTGTACAATACGATGAACGCAAGGAAAGTAAGCGGCTGGACCGCTGGCGTAAAATTTGTAAAGAAGCTGCCGAGCAGGCACACCGGAACATCGTTCCGGCTGTAGGCTCACCGTTATCCTGGAAGCAGCTGCTACAGACTTTTAGTGAGTATGATGCTGTTTATTTCTGTTATGAAAAAGAAGAAGGCTTGCAGCTTCGCAGCAGTGTTGCCCCTTGGTTATCCTCGCTTTCACCACAGGCTGGTGGGAAGGTACTGATTGTAGTAGGTCCTGAAGGGGGTTTTACACCAGAGGAATGCCAAAAGGCAGAAGAAGCTGGTGCGGTTTCCGTAGGACTAGGACGGCGTATTCTGCGCTGTGAGACAGCGGGCATGGTTGCCGCTGCTTGTATTTTATATGAATCGGGAGAAATGGGAGGAGCTTAAGAGATGCCATCCGTAGCATTTTATACTTTAGGTTGTAAAGTGAATTTTTATGACACCGAAGCCATCTGGCAGCTATTCAAAAATGAAGGTTACGAGCAGGTCGATTTCGAGGGACCCGCCGATGTATATCTGATTAATACTTGTACTGTAACTAATACAGGTGACAAAAAAAGCCGTCAAATGATTCGTCGTGCCGTTCGCCGCAATCCGGAAGCTATCGTGGCGGTTACTGGCTGCTATGCGCAGACCTCTCCTGGTGAGATTCTTGATATTCCTGGTGTCGATCTTGTTATTGGTAACCAGGACCGCGATCAGATCATGACGCATGTAAAGAACATTGAAGCCTCACGTCAGCCGGTCAACGCTGTTCGTAATATTATGAAGACACGTGAATTCGAAGAGATGGATGTACCTGGCTTTGCGGATCGGACGCGTGCTTTTATGAAGATTCAGGATGGCTGCAACAACTTCTGCACATTCTGCATCATTCCATGGTCGCGTGGACTTTCCCGCAGCCGTGATCCCAAAAGTATCGTAACCCAGGCACATCAATTAGTAGAAGCAGGGTATAAGGAATTTGTGCTCACGGGTATTCATACCGGCGGTTACGGTGATGATCTTGATAATTACCGTCTAGCCGATTTGCTGTGGGATCTAGATAAGGTGGATGGACTGGAGCGGGTACGTATCAGTTCTATCGAAGCTAGCCAGATCGATGAGAAGCTGCTGGAGGTGCTGAACCGTTCCTCTAAAATGTGCCGTCATCTGCATATCCCGCTGCAAGCCGGACATAATGATGTGCTGAAAGCGATGCGCCGTAAATATACGACAGAAGAATATTACGCCAAAATGCAGCTGATCCGTCAGGCGATGCCGGATGTCGGGATTACTACGGATGTTATCGTTGGATTCCCGGGGGAGACCGATGAAATGTTCCGTGCCGGCTACGACTTCATGAAAGCTATTAATTACTCCGAGATGCACGTATTCCCTTACTCCAAGCGGACGGGCACTCCAGCAGCGCGGATGGAGAATCAGATCGACGAAGAAATCAAAAATGTACGCGTGCAGGAATTGATTGATCTTTCGGAAGAAATGCAAATAGCTTATGCTCGCAAATTTGTAGGTCAGACATTAAGTGTTATTCCGGAAAGAGCCGCAAAAGGGGCTCCGGGGCGCAATATCCAGCATGGATTTAGCGACAACTATTTGCAGGTGTTCTTTGATGGAGAAGATTCACTCCAAGGAGAACTTTGTCAGGTGAAGATAACGGAAGCTGGCGTGAACGAATGCCGCGGTGAGTTGGTCGGGGTTAGTCAGACTGGGCTTCAGCAGGCTGTCCGTTAAGCAATAGATATTAGTAAAAGACAACAGAGCAGCCATTTTCCCGTTAGCGGGGAAGGGCTGCTCTGTTTTTAGTTATTGCTGCCTAGACCACCAATTCATAACAATCTCCTGATGCTTTCGGACCCAGCTGGCGTTATTTGCATTTTTTTTGCCTTTTATGCTTAGTTTCGGACTCCAGTGCAGCTATTCCTCAGAAAGTAGTTCATAATAGGTGTTTTTCATGACTATAGCGACTATGGTGTCCGTTAGTGTTCCAAAAGTGGGATAATGCTGCGAATAAGGTCAACTGTGTCCGATAGTGACTTCATACGCGTAGAAGTGGATCAAAAAAACATCCGTAGGATCATGATTGAAACAATCCCCGCCAGTACAGTGCCTAGCAAGCTCCGGGTTTTTATCGCAACCAAAAAAGTAGGCAATGCCGCAAAAAGCTCAATGTTATTAGCTAAAGACGAAAATTTCCCATCATTCAAAAATATCTCCTGACCTATTAATGCTGCCATAACAGAGATAGGAACATAGTTTAACCAGCGCATTCCCCATTCTGGCAATTCAAACCGGCTAAGGATCATGAGCGGAGCCACCCTGGGAATAAAGGTCACAAAAGCTGCTCCTAGAATGATCAGAAAGACATCCCATCTCACTTCCATTTTTCAAACACCATCCCTATTGTTGACGCAATGACTGTAGCGATAATCACTCCAACACTGCTGGAGAATAGGAAGGAGCTTCCTACTGCTATGATCACGGCAAGGATTGCGACAACCAAATCTAGTTTGATTTTATTACGGTCAATCATGGAAATTACAAGAATGCCAATAAACATCGCAGGTAAGGCAAACTGTAAACCGAATTGATCAGGGTCTGAGATCCACTGGGCTAAAAAAGCTCCCGCTACATTCGCAAGAAACCAATTTAAATAAGCGGTGAGATTTAGACCGTGCATCCATTTTTCACTGATTTGCTGCTTATTCAAAGCTTGATTGATGGCAACTCCAAAGGTCTCATCAGTCAATAAAGAACCAACCAGCATATTTCTCAGTGGGGAAAGATGGCGGAAATAAGGTGAAAGAGCTGCACTAAGCAAAATATGGCGAAGATTCACGATAAATATCGTAATAATAATGGCCGCAGGCGAGCTGCTAACAGCTATCATTCCAGCAGCTATAAACTGAGCTGAGCCCGCGTAAAGAATCAAGCTGATTAAGGCAATCTCAGCAATGCTGAGCCCGGCTGTCTTTTGAACAACACCTGCTGCAAGTCCGATGCTTAAGTAGCCTAGTAGTGTGGGAATACAATCTTTTACCCCTTTAAGGAAGCTATCTTCCTGTTTAGGAGACGGGATTGCTTCTAGTTGGACGTTCTCTGCACTCATCGTAGCCCCCTTGTTTCAAGAAAGAATGTAGTAGTTAGCATATTACTTCCTAATATTTTGATCAACCTTTACCGTATTATCTAGTCTGAAAGTCCCGAATTTCGCTTTATAGAGCCAGGGGGTAAACACTTAGGGTACAATTGTCGATATAAGTAAAAGAGTGTGGGGATAAACCACCGAACGACATTATAGCCTAAGGGAGAGAACAAATGACTGTGTACAGGAAAATGACGAAAATGCTCCTCATCATGATATTGTTAGCTACTGCGGTTTTTCCGGTAAGTGTCTTTGCAGCGACCGGCGATATCAACTCGATTGAATTCGAAAGCTCCGCTAAAGTAGAGCTTACGGTTGGACAAACGCCAAAGCAACTTAAGGTATATGCGAATGTGGAAGGGTCCTCATCTAAAAGAGATGTGACAGGTGCAGTTGTATGGAATTCTTCTAACACAAACGCTGTAAAGGTAGTAAATGGCCTTTTGACTCCGATTGACAGCGGAAAAGCTATTATTACAGCGACTTATAATCATGCACTTGCTACCATTGAAGTTGAGGTAGCCCATCCTGTTAAAGAACTGAAGCTCGAATATAGTTCTGAAGGGAACTACAAATTGGGTGATGATGAGGATAAACTGCTGGTCAAAGCCAATGCGATTGGTGGAGAAACAGCGACTTCTGCTAAGGATGTAACGGCTGATACTACTTGGAGCAGCTCCAACACAAGCGTGTTGACCATTGCAGAAGGTAAGATCACTTTGGCTGGTGAAGGTACAGCAACGATCACTGCCAAATACAAGACCTTAACAGCAACCTTTAAGGCTGTAGTGAAATTGCCTTATTCTGAAATTGAGCTTAAACATGACGACAAAATCGTTAAAGAACTAGAGATGCTAGTCGGAGATGCACCTTTGAAGTTGGTTGCAGAGACTAAAGAAACTACAAAATCCAGCGCAAATGATATTTCAGAGAAAGCGGAATGGTCCTCTTCTAGTGCTAGTGTAGCTACAGTAGACAAAGGCGAGATCAAAGTGTTGTCTGCTGGTAAAGCTGTAATTACAGTATCCTATCTAGGGATTACACAAACAGTAGACGTATATGTACGTGCTCCTTATGAAGCGCTGCTACTTACTCCTACAGGAGATCAATTCCTGTTTATGGGCGAAACCCTGAACGTTAAAGCTGAGGTTCGCGATGCTGCGAATTCTACTCCGAACATTTCAGGCAGCGCAGTATGGACTTCGGATAACCAATTGGCGGCAACCGTTACGCCTGGTAGCGATACTGCGGCAGTGACTGCTAAAGCAGTGGGAACTTCGGTTATTAAAGCAGAGTACAGAGGAATTAATAAAAGCTTTAAGCTGACAGTGTATCCTACGATCACAGAACTGGCAGCCGACAAGACGGAATTGGAGCTTTACACAGATGACACCGTAAGCCTTCCAAAAGTAAATGGTACAAAGCTTGACGGAACAAAGCTAGATCTTAGCAGTGATATTGAGTGGACTTCTGCGGATGATGAGATTGCCACCATTAAAGACGGCAAGATTGTTGCTGAATCGGCAGGTATTGTGAAGGTTATCGGTAAAATAAAATCAGAAAACCCAACGACTTCAAAAACTGCTGTAAGAGAAAAAAGTGTTGAAGTAAAGGTTACAGTGAAAGATAAAGTCCTTGTCTTGCTTGGACCAGAAGAAAACCTGGTGATTGTTACTGGTGAAGAGAAGGCTGTTCCTGAAGTAAAAGCTGTGATGGAAAACGGCAGTGAACTTGATGCTACTGCAACTATGGAATGGGAGCTTACCGGTACGAATGCGATTATCAAGACAACAACTTCCGGTAAGGTAATCAAAGGACTGGTGAAGGGTTCTGCTACTTTAAAGGGAACTTACGCTAATAAAACCATCAGTATCCCAGTTACCATTGAACAAAAGGTTACTAAGCTAGTTGTAGAACCTACTGCTATCGAAATGAACATTAAAGGCTCTAAAGCGATAAAGGTAACGGCTTATTATTCTAATGGTAAGACAGGGAATGTCTCCAGCAGTATGAATTGGGAGTCCTCAAACGAGGCGGTTGCTACGGTTAAAGCTACAACCGTTAAAGCAGTAACAGAAGGTACTGCTACGTTGACAGGATCTTACCAAGGGATTGCTGCTAGTGTCAAAATTACTGTAGTTCCTAAATTAACAAAGCTGACCGTTAATGAGAGCAGACTGAAAATGGCTCCGGGAGCCGTTCAGAATGTTGTTGTGACTGCACAGTATGATACTGGTAAGACTGCTGTTGTTACTGGAAGTGCGGTATGGACCAGCTCCAAGCCTTCTGTAGCGAGAGTATCTGCAAGTGGTCAGATTGTAGCTGTGAGTAAAGGAACGACATCCATTAAAGGAAAGCTAGGCGGCAAAACAGTTACAGTATCAGTGACAGTGAAGTAATAGAGAATAGGATCTGAATTATCAACTATGAATCTGCAAAGCCAACATTATGTTGCTTTGCAGATTTTTTTATTTAGATTCTATAGTAATTCCGACTATTCCGATGTATAATCACATAAAACATAATAGATGCGTTGGGGGAGATGAAAACATGGCAAAACAAAAGGTGTTGTCGATCAAGACGATTGTAGCGATTGGTATTGGTTCTGCTTTATTCGTTATATTGGGGAGATTCGGCTCGATTCCTTCGGGTATTCCAAACACTAACATCGAGACTACATACGCATTACTGGCATTGTTCTCCCTATTGTACGGCCCGTTTGCCGGATTATTTATAGGCCTGATCGGGCATACCCTGAAGGATACGATATCTTATGGATCGCCATGGTTCAGTTGGGTCATATCATCAGGAATTGTAGGGCTGGTTATTGGCTTGTTAGTAGCTAGAATCGCTATTCATGACGGGGAATTCGGACGGAAGGAAATAATACGCTTTAATCTGGCTCAGATTGCAGCGAATGCTGTAGCTTGGTTCCTTGTAGCCCCAGTGTTGGATATTCTGATCTATGCAGAACCCGCTAATAAAGTATTTACGCAAGGACTGACCGCAGGTGCATTAAATATAGCTTCGGTGGCAGTGATCGGATCTTTACTAGCCATTGCGTATGCTAAGACAAGAACGAAACAGGGCAGCTTGACTAGAGAAGCTTGAGTGGAATACATATCCAAGCTAAAAAGCCGGTGGAAATCACCGGCTTTTTTCTCTTCACATTAACCCAGAGGAAGGTCTCAGATGAAAAAAGTAATGATTGAATTTAAGGATTTCAGCTTTCAATATCGGGCGCAGCAGGAACCCACACTACAGGGGATTAACTTAACGATTGTTGAAGGGGAGAAGGTGCTTATCGTGGGACCCTCAGGTTCTGGGAAAAGTACACTGGCTCATTGCATTAATGGTCTCATCCCTTTTGCTTACAGAGGGGAAATATCAGGTTCATTACGGGTTATAGGCCAGGAGCAGAAGGATCTGAGTATCGCAGAGCTGTCCAATCAGGTAGGTACCGTATTGCAGGACCCGGATGGACAATTTGTAGGATTAACGGTTGGTGAGGATATCGCCTTCAGTCTAGAGAACCATGTGGTTCAACAGACAGAAATGAATAGCAAAGTGGCGGCTGCCGCAAGAGCGGTGGATATCCACGAATTTCTGGCCTCTTCTCCTCAGGAGTTATCGGGTGGACAAAAGCAAAAAACGTCCTTGGCAGGTGTTCTGGTAGGTGATGTGGACATCCTGCTCTTTGATGAACCGCTGGCAAGCTTAGATCCTTATACAGGTACAAAAGCGATTGAGCTTATTGATCGAGTGCATAAAGAGACAGGTAAAACCGTTATTATGATCGAGCATCGTCTTGAAGAGGTGCTGCATCGGGCGGTGGATCGTATTATTGTGATCGATGAAGGACGTATTGCGGCGGATATGCCGGCTGCAGAATTGTTGAGCACAACGTTGCTTTCAGAAGTTGGCATTCGGGAACCTCTCTATTTAACGGCTTTGAAGTATGCCGGATGTTCGATTACAGCAAATATGAATCCGCAGCATGTGAACGATATTCAGTTGGAGGCGTGTTCTAATAAACTTAAGATCTGGTATGAGTGCAATCAGTCACGCCAGGATAAGCTGGAGAGCCCACCCATCCTTGAACTGCAAGATATTTCTTTTGGATACGAAAAAAATCAGCAGGTGCTGGATAAGCTCAATCTCTGTATTCATAAAGGAGAGATGGTCTGTATAGCGGGGCGAAATGGGGCTGGGAAATCTACAGTTTCTAAGCTGATTTGTGGATTCTATAAACCTACTTCCGGATCAATACGGATGCATGGGCGTGATATTGCTCAGGACACGATTAAGGAGCGGGCAGAGCGGATTGGTTTTGTTATGCAAAATCCCAATCATATGATTTCTAAGACACTTTTATATGATGAGGTTGCCCTAGGACTAAGACTCCGAGATTGCCCTGAGGAGCTCGTTCGTGAACGCGTCCATCAAGTCTTGAAGGTGTGCGGACTTTATTTTTTTCGCAGCTGGCCGATCTCGGCGCTCAGTTACGGCCAGAAGAAACGGGTCACGATTGCCGCCATTCTGGTACTGGAGCCGGAAGTGATCATTTTGGATGAACCGACTGCTGCTCAGGATTACAGGCATTATAACGAAATGATGGAGTTTCTCTTGACGCTGCGGGGGCAGGGGATGACGGTCATTATGATTACGCATGATATGCACTTGATGCTGGAATATGCCGATAGAGCTATAGTGTTAGCTGATGGCGTGAAGCTTGCGGATGATAGCCCTGAGCGAATATTAACGAATACTGATGTGGTGAAAAAAGCGAACTTGAAAGAAACCTCGCTTTTTGCCCTAGCTATAAAAGCTGGATTGAAACAACCGGAGGAGTTCGTAAGAAGGTTCATTGCGTATGATAGGAGGAGCCGAGGCGGATGAAGGCCAAAATGTTAACTTTTACGAAGCAGGATTCACCTATTCACCGTCTTACCGGCGCTACGAAGTTGATTTTATTTGTAGTGTGGTCTGTGACGGGGATGATTACATATGATACAAGATGTCTAATTGTGATGCTGTTATTTAGTTTGCTTGCCTTTAGAATTTCCAAAGTTCAATTTCAGGATTATGCTTTCGTATTATATTTCATCTTGATTTTCTTTTTGCTTAATCATATAGCTATCTTTATCTTTTCTCCTTTGGAGGGCGTACGTGTTTACGGGACACGTCATGATATTATGCATATTGCAGGCCGGTATACGGTAACTTGGGAGCAGCTATTTTATCAATTCAATATTGCCCTGAAATATGCGGTGGTCATTCCTATGGCATTATTATTTCTTCTAACGACCAATCCCAGTGAATTTGCAGCATCCTTAAATAGAGTTGGAGTGAACTATAAAATTGCATATTCTGTATCGCTGGCACTGCGGTACATTCCGGATATTCAACGAGATTATGAGAATATATCGTTCTCTGCTCAAGCAAGGGGAATAGATATTTCTAGAAAAGAAAAGCTGCCTAAGCGGCTAAAAAATATCATTTCGATTCTGATGCCCCTAATTCTGACTAGTATCGAGCGGATTGAAAATATCAGTACCGCTATGGAGCTGCGCGGCTTTGGCACTGAGACCAAACGAACTTGGTATAGCCGTCGCCCGTTCACGAGAGACGATTATTTTGCATTGGCTTTGTTTGCGCTGATTGGAATTTTCTCGACGGTGATCACTTTTTACGACGGTTCGCGGTTTTATAATATTTTCGATTGAAGTATAATAGTACAGTTGTGGAAAACTGGGATTATAATAAACGGCACCTTTTTGTTAAGACTGAAGACGTTTCTCCAGTTTTGACCATATAGGCAGGTAGCATAATGGCAGTGCTAGAAGTGAGCAGACTACGTTGAAAATGGTCTGGGCGTGGGCGATTTGTGAAGCAGGGCCTCCACCAATCCATGCAGCACTTGCTTGTAGCAGCCCGATCATGGGCAAGAATAATAGTGCACCACCTACATTAAGCGCAACATGGGACCAAGCGACGAAGACGCCGGATGGCGTGCCGCCGATGGAAGCGATGACCGCTGTAACACAGGTGCCTACGTTGGCGCCCAGCACAATGGCTATACCTAGCTCAGGCGGCATGGCACCCGAGGCGGCAATGCTCATAGCCATAGCTATGACAGCAGCGCTGCTATGGAGCATGGCTGTTAGGCACGCTCCAGCGGCGAGCCCCCATAAGGCACTAGTAGCGGCATGGTTTAGGAACCAGAGGAATAAGCCACTTTCCTGAAGTATTCCGCCGATAGACTGCATGACAGCGATGCCCCATAGGACGAGGGCGAAGCCTGATACAGCCAGACTGATAAATTGCAGCGGCGGGGATATTTTGTGGCAGAGCTCTGCCACTCGTGATGTAGGCGGCAGTTCGCCTGCAATAACTGCCGCTGCCCACAGACTGAGCGAGGCTGCCAGCAAGGGCGTGGCCATGGTATTGATCTGAAGTCCGATCAATTCTGTAGTTAATGTGGTGCCGATGTTGCTGCCCAGGATAATGCCAAGTGTGCGGGCATAGGTAAGCAGGCCGGCATTGACCATGCCGATAGTCAACACCGTTACAGCAGTACTGCTCTGGAGTAAGGCGGACAAAAGGCTGCTGGCAATCATTCCTTTAATAGGTGTTGAGGTAGCTCTATTTAGGCTTGTAGTTAATAGAGGGCCTGCTAGCTTGGACAACGCCGTTTCCATCAGCTTCATGCCGGCTAGAAAGATAACAAGACCATATATGATAGGGAACAGCAAATCACTGAACATAGGGCATACTCCTTTGGACGAGGGTTGTACACCAATATATGAATGTATTGCATGGGACATGTATAAAAACATTTTTAGAAAAACAGGGAGTTGAAGTCATTGCCATCGGTTATTTTAGAACGCAATCGCAAAAAAAGACTGGAACAGGGCCATCCGTGGGTCTATGCAGGTGAAGTCGCATCGGTAGAAGGAAATCCGGAAGCGGGGGGATTAGTAGATGTCCTTAATCATCAGGGCCGATTTTTGGCCGTAGGATATTACAATCCAGCGTCACAAATTCGGGTAAGAATTGTATCGCAGGGACCCCTTGCGATCATGGATACAGCCTTTTTTGCAGAACGTTTTGCGAATTGTCTGCAACACAGAAACCGGTTCCTTCCGGGTGCGGATGCTTATCGCTTGGTTTATGGTGAAGCGGACTTTTTGCCGGGGCTTATTGTAGATCGATTCGGAGATATTTTGGTTGTGCAGCTGCTTACCCTCGGAATGGACAAGCGGCGTGCAGAAATCGTCGAAGCATTGGTGCAGGTTATGGCACCGCGCGGAATCTATGAGCGCAGTGATGTTAGTGTGCGCGAGCTTGAAGGTATGGAGCAGACAACGGGGGTGCTGTACGGGGAATGTCCAAGGCATGTAACCGTGAGCGAGAATGGCCTGAAGCTGGTCGTTGATATTGAAGAGGGCCAGAAGACAGGTTACTTCTTTGACCAACGTGAGAATAGAGCTTCCATTGCTCCGCTCATGAAAGGCTGGGGAGGACGAAGCGGCATTACGCTACAGGAAATTGAAACTGAGGATGGTTCGCTACAGACCTTACCAGTTAATAAGAGCGGCAAACATGTAACGTTCCCTTATTGGGACGGTGCGACAGTGCTGGAATGCTTCTCGCATACGGGCAGCTTCACGCTGCATGCCTGCAAGTATGGCGCGAAAAAAGTAACCTGCCTTGACGTTTCAGCACACGCCATTGAGAGTGCCAAAGTGAATGTGGAGCTGAACGGCTTTAGCGATCGTGTTGAATTCGTAGTGGATGATGCTTTTGCATATCTACGGAATCAGGTTAAAGGACTAGAGGAACGTTCTGAACGGGCGACAGTTGCCAGTGGAACAGAGACGGCAGCAGCTGCTGCAAATCCTAAATCCGGAGGCAAAACAGCCAAAACCGACACATCCAAGCCGATGACGGCAGGTGGAGGAAGAACTTGGGATGTAGTCATCCTGGACCCTCCGGCGTTTGCCAAAACCAAAAGTGCAGTAGCTGGCGCTTGCCGTGGTTACAAGGATATCAATCTGCACGGGATGAAGCTGGTGAACGAAGGCGGCTATTTGGTTACCGCAAGCTGTTCTTACCATATGCAGCCAGATCTGTTCCTCGAAACGATTGCCGATGCGGCTAAAGATGCTGGCAAGGTGCTGAGACTTGTGGAATGGCGGGCCGCAGGCAAAGACCACCCACAAATACTTGGCGTTAACGAAGGACACTATCTGAAGTTTGCGATTTTTGAAGTGCGGAGTAAAAAATAAGCCTGAAGGTCAAAAAGGTTTACAGTGCCAAGTAACAAGTAGGATAAACGGGCTGGACGTAGGGTGGCCGTGAGTCGACTGTAAGGCAAGGAGTTGCCAACGGACTCAGATGACTCTATTTAGCGTAAACAGCCCATTATTGAATTCTTACGGACCCTAAAGGCGCTATTGCCCCAATAACACCCGTAATGCAGCACATTTTCGAAGAATAGCGTCAGTGGGGTCCGAAAAGTTGCCATAACAGCACTGAATCCACGAATAACGGCTCCTGGGTCCGTAAGTAATTAATGAAACAAGCCGAGCCGAAATGTTGAGTGTTAAATTCGGAATACTAAATAGTAAACAACGAATGATGCTTATTGAATTATGATATGCGGAATGCGGATTACAAAACGATCGGCGTAGAGTGCTAATGTTGAGTATTGAATATTGAACGCTGAACGCTGAACGCTGAACGCTGAACGCTGAACGCCAACAGTCTAACATTGACCCTACGCTCCGACATTGGCAGCTCCTATCTAACGTTGCACAACTGGCATTAAAAACAAACTAAACACTCTAAAAAGCAAGCCGCCAAAATCCGGAGGTTTGCTTTTTTTATTTGTACTCATAGCTGTTTATCCTTTGCAAAACATTAGAAAATACTAGCAAACACATGTTCCGATTAGTGTGGTTATGATATACTGAGGGGACGAGGAATCACTGAACTTTTTTAATTGGAGTGTAATCAATAGGTGGATATTTCACCCTGTATTCTATATATTTTCTCCGCTACGGAAGGAGTCTATCATTTATGCCGGTAACCTTTTTACTAGGCCGCTCGGGCAGTGGCAAGACAACAAAAATATGGGAATCTATCTCTTCTTCCTTAGAAAAGGAACCGCTTGGTGCGCCGATTATTATTCTTGTGCCAGAGCAAGGTTCTTTTGGAGCAGAACGGGGGCTTCTGACCGTAGGGAATGTGAAGGGAAGCCTTCGGGCGCAGACACTGAGTTTTTCGCGGCTTGCCTATCGTGTGAAGCAGGAAACTGGTGGCAGTGCAAGTCTGCCAATCAGTGAAGAAGGTAAGAAAATGTTAATTTACAAAATCATCAGTCGCCGCAAAGAGGAACTGAAATTATTCGGTGCCTCAGCAGACAGACCGGGTTTTGTGGAACGTCTGAACCAACTGCACACGGAGATGAAACGTTGCTGTTTGGGTTCCACTGATTTAGAGGAACAGCTGTCCGCTATGCGAGGAGCTATTGCAAGAAGTCCTATTCTTGAGGGTAAGCTGGATGATTTGCAGCTGGTATTTAGCGATTTAGAGAAGGAAATGTCCCGTCTTTATATCGATGAAGAGGATCGTTTAGCGGAACTGGCTGAGCATATTCCAGATTCCTCCTACATTCGCGGGGCAGAGATTTGGGTAGATGGGTTCCATGGATTTACTCCGCAGGAATTCGTAGTGCTTCGAGAATTGATGCAGCAAGCTTCGAAGCTGACGGTTTCGCTTACAATTGATCGTCCTTACCCCTATGGAGATCAGTTGAATGAGCTTGAATTGTTTCACCCAACTGCGGTTACTTACATTAAACTGCGTGGAATTGCTGAAGAGCTGGGCATTGATGTATGGGACGAGCTGCTGGAGCCAATGGTTCTTCCACGTTTTGAAGAAAGTCCAGTACTTGCTCACCTTGAACGGGGATATGATCGCCGGAAGGCTTGGATAGATGCGGATGAACTGGCAAGAGAGGCTATATCCATAGGCGCCGCAGTTTCGCACAGAGCAGAGGTTGAGGGAGCCCTGCGCGAAATGACTAGACTGGCGCGGGATGAAGGTGCAAAATATGGCGAAATGGCCGTATTGATGCGCAATATTGGCGATTACGAGCAGCTGGTTCAGCCGTTGTTCCAAGATTATGGAGTGCCATTTTTTCTGGACCAGAAGGTGAATGAGCTGCATCATCCGCTAGTGGAGTTTATACGTTCCGCATTGGATGTAGTGCGTCGTCGCTGGCGTTATGAGGATGTATTCCGTTGCGTAAAGACGGAGCTTCTGCTTCCGCTAGACGGTAGTATTACGCGTGATGATATGGATGCTTTAGAAAACTATGTGCTGGCTTGTGGGATTCAGGGGTACCGCTGGACAGATGGCCGCTCATGGAAAGGTATTCCTAGCTTGTCGCTGGAAGGCGGCAGACAGATGGATGATGAACTGCTTGCTACTATGGAACGATGCCGTGCTAGTATAACAGGTCCATTATTTGCTTTTGAGAAAAGAATCCAGAAAAGTCGTAGCGGTCTTGAACTTTGTACGGCATTGTACAAGCTGCTTGAAGAGACGGATGTTGCACGAAAGCTGGAGAAACTCAGTGTTAAGTCTATGGAGAAGGGCCAACCCGAGAAGGCTAGGGAACATAGCCAGTTGTGGGGTGCGGTACTTGATCTTCTAGATCAGATAGTAGAAATGATGGGCAATGAAAGACTTGAGTTTGAAGTGTTCACTGGAGTTCTAGAGACAGGTCTTGCTGAACTTAAAATGGGACTAGTTCCGCCCGCACTGGATCAAGTATTGGTCGGCAATATGGATCGGACTCGCCCAACGGGGGTTAAATACGCTTTTTTGCTTGGATTTAATGAAGGTGTTGTGCCTGCGCAGTTTAAGGAAGATGGAATTCTCTCGGAAGGTGAACGCTCCGTACTAGAGAATGCTGGAATGGAGCTTGCTCCCGGCGCTTCTCGTAAACTGCTGGACGAGCGGTTTCTGATCTATAATGCACTAACGACAGGAAGCCGAAAGCTCTGGATTAGCTACGCTACAGCGGATGATGAGGGCAAAGCTCTCCTTCCCTCTGAGGTTATCCGGCATTTGCATAGAATGTTCCCAAGGGTTCAAGAGCACAGCTTGTCAGCACTTCCCCCTTCGGGACTACCTATAGAAGTCGGAAATCCTATCCATCTCGGTTTCATTGGTCAACCAGAACAGAGTCTTCGCGCATTGATTATGCAGCTGCGGCAGTGGCGCCAGGGAACAGAAATTCCGGAGCTATGGTGGGATGTGTATAACTGGTTTACTAAGAACGAAGATCGTAAATTTCAACTGGAACGTTTGCTAAGTTCACTGTTCTATCGTAATAAGGGAATGAAGCTAAAGCGTGGCACAAGCCTCAGATTGTATGGTGGCTCAACACTGCGGGGCAGTGTGTCCCGGATGGAGAAATTTGTTGCGTGCTCATTTTCCCATTTTGCGTCCTACGGACTAAGACTGAAAGAGCGCCAGTTATATAAGCTGCAAGCACCTGATATCGGACAGCTGTTCCATGCTGCGTTAAGTGATATGGCGATAAGACTGAAACAAGAGGGACGGGGCTGGGGCAGCTTATCTCCGGATGAATGTCGGCGTGAGGCCAGTGAGACAGTAGAACGGCTATCTCCGATGTTGCAGGGTGAAATTCTAATGAGCTCCAAACGTTACGGGTACATCTCCCGTAAGCTTAAGAATATTGTTGGACGTGCTTCTGTGATTCTGGGCGAGCACGCCCGCCGGGGCAGCTTTGAGCCAGTAGGGCTGGAGCTGGATTTTGGACCGGATAAGGAGTTGCCGCCTTTAAGAATTACGCTGCCGAATGGCTGTGTGATGGAGGTCGTTGGCCGGATTGACCGTGTAGACATGGCCCGTGGAGAGAACGGTATTCTTCTGCGGGTAATTGATTATAAATCGAGCCAAAAGGATCTCAAGCTGCATGAGGTGTATTATGGCTTGTCGTTGCAAATGCTGACTTATCTGGATGTGCTGCTGACATATTCGGAGCAATGGCTGGGGCAGCCGGCACTTCCAGCAGGCACACTTTATTTCCATGTGCATGATCCGTTGTTAACTTCATCCAACGGGATGAACAAGGAACAGGCTGAGCAAGAGCTGTTGAAACGCTTCAAGATGAAAGGACTGCTTACAGCTGATCGTGAGGTTGTCTCCCTGATGGATACCACTTTAGACAAAGGGTATTCTTCTATCGTGCCTGTAGCAGTAAAAGCTGACGGCAGCTTTTATAGCAGTGCTTCAGTAGCTACACCAGAGCAGTGGAGCCATCTATTATCCTCCGTTAGAGGGACGATCTCGGATATCGGGACACGGATTACAGAGGGTGATGTGGCGATTGAGCCGTACCGAATTGGGCAGGAGACAGCCTGCACATTCTGTTCCTTTAGGCCTGTCTGCCAGTTCGATGAAGCTGTGGAAGGCAACAGCTATAACAATCTGGGTAAGCCAGGGAAGGACGTTATATGGGATCTGCTGTCCCGCAAAGGAGGAACTACACCTTGAGTATGAAGGCTGAAATAGAAGCGAAACCGGAAGGAAGTATATGGAGTGATGACCAGTGGCGCGCCATTGCGGAGAGCGGTGATGACATCCTTGTTGCTGCGGCAGCAGGTTCCGGCAAGACGGCGGTGCTGGTAGAACGGATTATTCGAAAGATCAGTAAGGAAGAGAACGGCTTCAGTGTAGACAGGCTACTAGTAGCCACGTTTACCAAAGCTGCGGCTGCCGAAATGCGGCAGCGGATCAGGGAAGCTCTTGATCGGGAGCTGGAGGAGAACGGGGAGAACGACCATTTGCGCCGTCAGCTATCCCTGCTGGGCAAAGCTTCGATTACAACATTGCACTCCTTCTGTCTGGAAGTGATCCGGCGTTATTATCAAATGATTCCGATTGATCCGGGTTTCCGCATATTAAATGAGCATGAAGCGGAGATGATGCGGCAGGAGCTGCTCGAAGAGTTGCTGGAGGAAAAGTACGGTGAGGTAGGTGCGGATGGCGAGGATAGCATATTTGTGCAGCTCGCTGATTGGTTCAGTGGTGAACGCAGTGATGATGCAGTGCATGCGCTCATACAGCGATTGCATGATTACGCCCGCAGCCATCCTTGGCCAGCGCAATGGCTCCGTGATACTGCAGCTGATTTCTCATTGCCAGACACCGAAAGTCTGGGTGGAACGCCATGGGTGCTGAGCATTCTTGAAGAAGCGAAGCTGACACTTGCGGGTGCAGCCAGTCAGCTGATGCAAGGCCGGGAGATTGCACTACAACCGGGTGGTCCGGCACCCTATGCTGAGAATTTAACCACTGATCTTGAGATGGTAAATGCACTGCAGGATGCCGTTAACGAACGACCTTGGGCAGAATTATATGATATTTTTATGGAAGTATATTTTGGAAAATTAAAGGCTTGTAAGAAGGATTCGACAGATCCTGGACTGCAGGAGATGGTGAAGGAACTGCGCGACAGTGTGAAGAAGAGTATTTTAGATCTTCAGAAAGCATTGTTTGGCCGTCCGCCTGAGGTTTTTTTGAAAGAGCTGAACGAAGCGGCTCCACTGATGGCAGAGCTTGCAGAGACAGTGATAGCATTCGGTGAACGTTATAGAATTGAAAAAGCAGGAAGAGGTCTAGTCGACTTCAGTGATTTGGAGCATTATTGTCTGCAAATTCTACGCCATCCGGACTCTACGCCCGGTCATTCCCTGCCTTCTGATGCAGCTATGGAATACCGTGCTCAATTCGATGAGGTTCTGCTGGATGAGTATCAGGATACGAATAGTGTGCAAGAGGAGATTGTGCGGCTAATATCCCGTGAAACACCCGGTAACCGGTTTATGGTCGGAGATATGAAGCAAAGTATCTATCGATTCCGTCTGGCGGAGCCGGGGCTATTCCTGGATAAATACCGCAGCTTTGGCTCACACCCAATCGATGATCCATCTGAAATTACTAATGAATCGTCTAGCGGTTCGGTTATCGATCTGGCCCGTAATTTTCGCAGTCGCATGGAGGTTGTGAATGCCGTTAATATGATCTTCCGGCAGATTATGAATGAGACGGTAGCGGAGATTAATTATGACGAACGCGCTGAGCTTGTTTACGGAGCGACTTTCCCAGGTGCAGCAGAGAAGGGTCCCGATACCTTTTTTGTACCGGAGTTATTATTGATAGATCGTGGTTCAACAGCAGGGAAGTCAGAAGAGACTTCTGAAGACGGTGAGGCGCCACTTCAGGAGAGTGAAGCCATTGAGAGCGAGACGGCGCAGCTGGAAGCACGGGCAATTGCCCGGCGTATTTCACAAATGACGGGGATGACCGGTGGATCGCCGCTGCTTATCTACGATAAAGGACTCAAGATTATGCGCCCGGTTATTTACGGTGATATCGTAATCCTGCTTCGCTCGGCAAGAATCTGGACCCCTCTAATCATCGAAGAGCTTCGGATGGAAGGAATCCCTGCTTATGGTGATCTGAATAAAGGTTATTTTGAAGCTACAGAAGTGGAAATTGCACTCTCCCTCTTAAAAATAGTTGATAATCCTCAGCAGGACATTCCGCTGGCTGGCGTACTTCGTTCACCTGTGGTCGGATTAACGGAAGAAGAATTGGCTACGGTGCGTATGTGTAGTCAGGGTCCTTATTTTCAAGCAGTACAGATGGCGGTGGATATGCAATATGCAAAAGAGGCTGAAGAAGAGTATGACCTCTTCTCGGCTCATGTGATTGAATCCGCAAGCACCGTCGAAAATAATGTTTTACCTGATAAAGATCTGCCGCAGATCAGTCCAGAACTGAAGCGCAAGCTTAGACATTTCCTAGAACAGCTGGAAAGCTGGAGAAATGCGGCTAGACAAGGTAGTCTCAGTGAGCTGATCTGGCGTATCTATGGGGAGAGCGGCTATCTGGAATGGGTTGGAGGACTGCCTGGAGGCTCGCAGCGCCAGAACAATCTTAAAGCTTTGTATGATCGGGCTGTGCAATTTGAGAATGACACCGCAGCGCGTGGATTGTTCCGTTTTCTGGTGTTCATTTCACGGCTTCGTGAGAATGGCGGAGATCTGGGTGTAGCTGGCGGTGGCGGTGAAGAAGGCAATGGCGTCAGAATCATGACCATCCATAAATCCAAGGGGCTGGAGTTCCCTGTTGTTTTTGTAGCCGGGATGGCAAAACAGTTCAATCGACAAGATTTGCATTCGCCATTTCTTATGCACAAAGAGCTTGGCTTTGGGCCGCGTTTTGTGGAACGGGAAACGCGAGTTAGCTACCCAACACTTCCTTATCTGGCTATTAACCGGCGTACACGGCTTGAATTATTAGCTGAAGAGATGCGTGTATTATATGTAGCGTTAACTCGTCCGAGAGATAAAATGATTCTAGTAGGCACTGTAAGAGATTTGCCGCGCAAAATCGCTAGCTGGAGCAGCGTACAGAACCGGGATGAGCTGCTGCTTGCAGATCATCTGCTGGCCCGAGGGCGCAGCTATTTGGACTGGGTCGGACCGGCATTGATCCGGCACCCTGCGGCGGCGATTCTTCGTAAGCTGGGCGGTTCAGAAGGTACCGTCTCCACGGTGCTGCACAACGATGTCTCCAACTGGAGCATCAGTGTGCAAAATGCTTCCGAACTTAATTCTGGGGCGTTTCTGCCAACGGATCAGACTGAGGAGAAGGTAGAGGAACGGCAAGCTGTACTCGAAGCACTGCATAAGGGTGAAGCTGTAAATATATATGGAACAGAGACTAGCGATGAAATTGCTAGAAGACTGGAATGGAATTACCCGTATGCGGCAGCCTCAGGTATTCCGGCTAAAACTTCTGTTACGGAGTTAAAAGCGTTGTTGTCGTTGCAGGAGCAGCCCTCTTTTGATCTGCTGGAAGAAGGCAATTCTACAACCTCAATAGAAAACGATAAACGTCCAAGTGTTGCAGGTGCGGACAGTCTTCATTTGCGGCGTCCGAAATTTATGGAAAAACGCAGTCTAACCCCAGCGGAACGCGGGACAGCATACCATACAGTCATGCAGCATATTCCGCTGGAGGGCCCGGTTGATCCTATGGTTGTGGAAGAAACCTTAGCCCGACTTCAGAGAGTGGCTATTCTAACTGCTGAGCAGGTGGAGGCTGTAGCTCCCGATCAGATAGAAGCTTTTTATACTAATGAACTGGGACGTAGATTAATAGCTTCTTCTTGGAAGCTTAGAGAAATGCCGTTCAGTTATATGGTTCCCGCAGGTGAGGCTTATCGAGGGCTCGATTATATGAATGAAGCCGTCTCGGAGCTTTCCCCTGAGAACAATAAGGAAGGCTTTAGTGAGGCTGTGCTAATTCAAGGGGTCATTGACTGCCTGTTCCGTGAAGAGGACCGGATTATTCTGCTAGACTATAAGACGGACTCTGTATTAGAACATCAGGGCGGCTTAGAGGCACTTAAGGAAAAATATCGTTTTCAGCTAGAGTTATACAGCAAGGCATTACATGATATTTTGGGAGAACCGATCAGCGAGATTTGGCTGTACTTTTTTGACGGCGATCATGCTGTGAAATTATAAATTATTCATTGCCGCATAGGAGCGGGGAAAGAGGACGAAGATGCGGATATTGCATACGGGGGATTGGCACTTGGGCCGTACGCTGGAGGGAAGAAGCCGCCAGAAGGAGCAAGAGCAGTTCATAGATGAATTGGTGGAGATCGCCGATTTTCATAAGGTGGATTTGATTATGATGGCGGGAGATGTGTACGATTCCGTTAATCCGCCAGCGGCTTCGGAGCAATTATTCTATGAGGCTGCTGCCAGGCTGACTTCAGGGGGCAGGCCCCTTGTGGTGATTGCCGGCAATCATGACCAACCGGAGCGCGTATCTTCAGTCTCCCCGCTTGTATTAAGGCAGGGGATTACCTTGGTAGGACTTCCAACCTCAGAGCCAGTGACAGTTCATGCTGCGCGGACAGGTGAGATTGCCAAAATCGCAGCCCTTCCCTATCCCTCTGAGGCACGTCTCGGTGAGTTGCTTGCTGGGGACAGCGGGGAAGAGGAGCTTCGACTAGCTTACAGCGCACGGGTAGGCAAACTTATGCAACTGTTGGGACGGGAATTTACGCCACAAACCGTGAATTTGGCGATGAGCCATATTTATGTGCTTGGAGGTGTAGAGAGTGATTCGGAACGCCCGATTCAGGTGGGCGGGGCTTACACTGTAGACCCTTCTGCTTTATCCTGTGGAGCGCAATATACTGCACTAGGCCATCTTCATCGCGCTCAGCGTGTAAAAGGGGAAGGGATGATCCGTTATAGCGGATCCCCGCTGGCATATAGCTTTTCGGAAGCAGGACAAGCCAAGTCGGTGACGCTGATTGATGTTGCGCCGGGCGGTGAGCCGACCTTCGAAGAAATCTATCTTCGCTGTGGGCGTCCACTTGTAAGATGGAGCTCTACGGGGGGATTGCAAGAGGTATATAACTGGTTGGATGAATGTAGAGATGCTACCGCTTTTATAGATTTGGAGATTCGGCTCAGTGAAGCTATGTCGATGAATGATATTCAGCGCCTGCGTAAATCACGTGAGGGGATCATTCATATTCGTCCGATTTATCCGCAAATGGAGCTGGAGCTCGAACAAATTTCCCGTTCACGTATGCCTGTACAAGAATTGTTCCGTAAATTCTATCAGCGCCAGACGGGCGGGGCGGAGCCGGAGGATCGTTTGATTGAGCTGTTCTTACAGCTAACCGAAGAAGAACGGCAGCAGCCGGAGGAAGGAGAGGAGAACTAAGGTGAAGCCTATTTTATTAAAAGTGGCAGGATTGCAGAGTTATAGAGAAATGCAGGAAATAGATTTTGAAAGTCTGTGTGAGACCGGGCTGTTTGGGATTTTTGGACCTACGGGCAGCGGCAAGTCCAGTTTGCTGGATGCTATTACTTTGGCAATGTACGGCAAAGTGGAGCGCGCCGTTAATGGAACACAGGGGATTATGAATCACTCTGAGGATTCACTCAGCGTGGCGTTTACCTTTGAGCTCACTTCTTCCGCTGGGGCACATCGTTATCGCGTTGAACGTAAGTTCAAGCGGACAGGTGAGCAAACAGTTAGTAACACCATTAGCCGTTTCATTGAAGTTACACCTGACGGGGATAACGTTATGGCGGATAAACTCGCAGATGTTACACGTTGTGTGGAAGAGCATATTGGGCTCAAAATGGATGACTTCACGCGAGCAGTTGTATTGCCGCAGGGGAAATTCGCCGAATTCTTATCGCTTCGGGGCGTAGACCGCCGACAAATGCTGCAGCGCCTGTTCCATTTGGAACAGTATGGCGATCAGCTTGCGTTGAAGCTTAGCCGACGGGTGAAGGAGAATGAGGCTGCGCTCCGCGCATTCGAAGCGGAGCAGCAGGGGCTTGGCAGCGCAGGCAAAGAGGATGTAAAGGCAGCGGCGGAGCGCCTCGAACAAGCAGCCCAGCATGCTGCGGAATGCCGCCGCAAGCTGGAGGCGGCGCTGCAGGTCGCGGAGCGTTTCACGCGCATTCGCGAGCTGCAAGAGGAACGGACCCGCCGCGAATTGCAGCGGCAGGGACTGCTCTCCAAGGAGGAGGAGATTCTCCTCCTTGAACGGAAGCTCGGCCAAGCTGACGAGGCCGAGGCTAGGCTTCCCGCGCTGAAAGCATGGCGAAGCGCGGAAGACGCCTTCAAGAGCCGATTGACCCGCGCGGAGGGTCAAGAGGTGCTGGCCGCCGCTGCCGAGCAGGAGGCGGCGCGTGCCGCTGCGGCCGCGGCTGCTGCGCAGGCCGCGCTTGCGGCGGAAGAGCCGGCCCTCCGGCAGGGGGCCGACACCTACCGCCGCGCGCTCGAGCTCGAGTCCGAGCTCGGCGCCCTGCGGCGCGAACTCGCGGCTCTGCGCGAGCGCCGCGAAGAGGCCTCCCGCAAGCTGGCGGAGCTGCGGGAGGGCATGGCCCGGGAGCGTGAGCTTTTGGCCAAGGGCCAAAAGCGCCAGCAAGAGCTGCAGCAGAGCTTGCAGCCGCTCGGTGTCCGCTCCCAGGAGCGGCAGTCTCTGCAAGAAGCGATGCAGAGACTGCAAGGGCTGCACTCCGCCGAATCCCAGTGGGATAAGGCGGAGAAGGAGCGCCGCGAGCGTGCCGCTGCACTCGCGGCTGCGCAGGCGCGCCTCGCGGAGGCCGAGGGCCGTCGCGGGCAGCAGGAAGCTTCTCGCGGGCAGCTGATCCGCGAGGCGGCGCTGCATCAAGAGAAGCTGCTGGCGACAGAAGAAGCTGCGTGCACCGCAGCAGAAAGTCTGGAGCAACATATCAGTTCTTTGGAAGCGGCCCTCAAGGGGCATGAGTTGCACAGACTGTCGCTTGGATTGGCTAAAGAATTGGAAGCAGGACAACCTTGCCCTGTATGTGGCAGCGAACACCACCCGGCCCCTGCTGTATTGCAGGATAACTTAGAGCAACAGGAACTGGAGATAAAGCTTCAACAGGCTCGGGTGTTGTCCAGACGTGCTTTGGAAGCACGCCATATGTTCCGTGGTCTGCGGGAGCAGGACCTGGTTTGGCTGGAGCAGGTGTTTGGTGATGGAGCTTTTGATACGGTAAATCATCCTGCAGCGGCAGGCTCAGAAGTCAGCACTGCCGAGGTTTCCTCTACCGATATGTCCATCCCGGATGAAAAAGCTTTGGCAGAACTTGATGCTGCATTTTTAGCATTAAAAAGCCAGTCTGGAGAACTGCGCCGTACAGCGATACAGTGGCAGCAATCGATGCAGGAAGTTCAGCAGCTATGCCTCAAAGAAGCAGCGGGTGCCGAAGGTGAGCGAAGCTGGGTAGAAGGCCTAACCGCCAAAGCCGAGGAACTGAGTGGCCAACTAACCGCTTTGCGGCAGAACTGGGTACAGCAGTTCCCTGATTTGGCACCGGAAGAGGTAGAAAAAGCTTATCGTGAGCTGTTAGCCAAGGATGCTCAAGCTGAGGAAATTAGATCCCGACTGGAAATCAGTGTCAAGTTTCTGGATGAGAAAAGCGCTTCGGTGCAGAATCTTCAGGAGACCATCACCGGACTCGATAAAGAGCTTACTCAGTGGAATACACAGATGGAAGGCAAAGAAGAATTGCAGCGTGAAAAAGAACGGCGTCTTCTAGAGTGGACTAATGGCCGCGCTGCTGCCCCTCTTCTAGCAGAGTGTGAGCGTCGTCTGCAGGAATTGTTAGCAGCTGTGGAGACCAGCCAACGATTACATCTCACGGCAGCGGAAAAAGCGCAGCATGAGATCAAGGAGGCAGCGATTACCCGCCAGGCTGCAGAATCTGCTCGAGAGCATTATGTGACTTCAAGCCATCTGTGGGAGCAAAGCTTAACCTCTTCACCTTTTAGTTCCGCCGCTGAGGTTGAAGGAGCAGCACTCGCACCTGAAGAGCGGGAAATTTCTTCTTCTCGGGTACATGCCCATCGTGCGGAAGAAGCTGAAGTCTCATTGCAGCTGCGCAATATTGAAGAGAAGCTTGACGGAGCCAGCTTAAGTGAAGAGGAGTGGCAAGTTAGCCAGGAGAGCTTAAGCGTGTGTAAGTCAGAGGATGAAATGTCGCTGCAAGCAAGAGCGCGCGCAGAGCGAGATCTGGAGGATCTGCGGCATCGGCATATTCGCTGGATGGAGCTCGAAGCCCAGCGGCTAGAACATGCTTCTCTACAGGATCATTTGTCCAAATTGCAGACGGTTTTACGTGGAAATGCTTTTGTTGAGTATATTGCGGAGGAACAATTGATGCAGGTATGCCAGTCTGCTTCCCAGCGGCTTCGTTTCCTGAGCAAACAGCGTTATGCGCTGGAGGTTGATTCGGGTGGTGGCTTTGTAATCCGTGATGATGGAAACGGTGGTGTAAGAAGACCGGTCTCCACGCTTTCCGGCGGAGAGACGTTCTTAACTTCCTTGTCACTTGCACTTGCACTTTCGGCACAGATTCAGCTGCGGGGGCAGTATCCATTGCAATTTTTCTTTTTGGACGAAGGCTTTGGTACGCTGGATCCGGAATTGCTCGATACGGTAATTACCTCACTGGAAAGACTGCATAACGACCAACTGTCTGTCGGCATTATCAGCCATGTTCCAGAGCTTCGGGCACGACTGCCACGCAAGCTGGTAGTAGTACCTGCTGAGCAGGGTGGAGGGGGATCTCGGATCCTTTTGGAAAAAATGTGAAGATCTATAATGTGTGTGATTCTTATCACAGATACAGTATCAACGCGCTGTTATAATACAGCTAAGCCGACATTACTTTAGAAACACCTCGGCGGACGTATGGCAGGGAATGAACTCCTTTTCATACGTCCGCCGCCGAATCAGCTTTATAAGCTGTGAAGGGTGTTTCTCTTTTTTTTGTCTTTTTTAGGCCTAACGGTGTTGATATATTTATTTAATGGTTCATTCTGTAACAGATACAGTTTAGGGCAGATTATGCTGAGTTTGCTTGCTGCTTTCGTAATTGATGATTATCCTGTATGATTATCTTATGATGAAGTGGAATTTCACCAATTTTTAGGAGGCAAGCACTCTATGGAGACCGTGTTTAGCAAAATTATTGAGGGTACTATTCCTTCCAAAAAAGTATTTGAGAATGAACGTATTCTTGCATTTTACGACATCGAGCCGGCTGCACCGGTACATGTGTTGATCATTCCCAAGAAGTTCATTGCTTCAATGAATGATGTTACACCTGAGGATCTTCCGCTAATTGCTGAAATCCACAGTGTAGCCCAACAGATCGCCAAAGACCTTGGAATTGCTGAGTCTGGTTATCGTTTAATCAATAATTGCGGACCTGATAGTGGACAAGCTGTGCCTCATCTTCATTATCACCTGCTGGGTGGAGCCAAGCTGGGTGCGCTCACTGGAAACTCAGCTTCGCACGCATAGCATAATCATTTAATGTTGAAGAACTTGCCAGAAAAAAGAATAGCACGAAGGTTGACACGTTATTTCCGTTTGACCTATAATGGAGTTTGATAAACCGTGTTATGCTCTTGGACGGTATGGTCGGAGGGAGGGGAAACCTGTGTCTGAAACGAAAGTTCGCAAAAACGAGACAATTGATGCTGCACTTCGTCGCTTTAAACGTTCCATCGCAAAAGATGGTGTCTTGGCTGAGGTGAAGAAACGCAAACATTACGAAAAGCCGAGCGTTAAGAAAAAGCTGAAGTCTGAGGCTGCTCGTAAGAGAAAGTTTTAGGAGGATTACCCACGCATGAATCTTAGCGAGAGATTGAACGAAGATATGAAGCAAGCGATGAAGAGTAAGGACAAGTTCACGCTCTCCACGATTCGAATGGTTCGTTCTACAATAAAGTATCTTGAAATAGATCTGAAGAGAACATTGGACGACAACGAAGTGCTTGATATCCTTAGTCGTGAAATCAAACAGCGCAAAGATGCCCTCCAAGAATTTGAATCAGCGGGTCGCGACGAGCTTGCCGCGAGTACAAAAGCAGAAATCGAGATTATTATTAAATATCTTCCCGAGCAACTTTCCGAAGAAGAAATTAAAGTAATTGTACAGCAGACCATCCAGGAAACCGGTGCTTCTTCGAAGAGCGAAATGGGGAAGGTCATGAGCGCACTGATGCCTAAGGTCAAAGGTCGCGCTGATGGTAAACTCGTGAACCAGGCGGTTCTGCAATTTCTGCAATAATATAGCACTAGCACCCCTTGCAAAAGGGGTGCTTTTCTATGTTATGAAACGTAAATCCAATTTCAGCGTATTAAGGGTTATGAGTTCTGGGTCAAGCTAAAGAAGGGAGGTAAAATCATTGAGAAGATTACGGAAAATACTGTTAGCTAGCATTCCTGTGGTCCTGCTGTTACTCCTCCTGACACCCTTTGCAACGAATGTAAGCGCTGACGGGGCAGCCCCGAAAACACCGGGGGTTACGAACAGTGAGCTGAAAAAAGGTCCCGTGTTTATTATTCCGGTAGATCAAAAGATTGAACGGGGTTTGCAAAGCTTTTTGGAAAGAGGATTTGAAGAAGCCGCTAATTATGGAGCAGTCCTTATTCTACTAGAGGTCGATACACCTGGAGGGCTGGTGAAATCGGCAGAAGAGATTGGGACGATGGTAAGAGAGAGTGAAATACCAACAGCTGCCTATATTAAAGGTGATGCCGCTTCTGCAGGCAGTTACATAGCACTTAATGCAGGTGCAATAATCATGAAGCCGGGCAGTATGATCGGCTCCGCTTCCTTGGTAGACATGAATGGTCAAAAAGTCGATGATGCCAAAATGATATCCTACTGGAGATCTAAAATGATCGGCGCTGCTGCGCTGAATGATCGTGATCCAGACATTGCTGCTGGAATGGTGGATAGTAATTTGGTCGTGGATAAGCCAGAGCTTGGAGTGACTAAGACACAGGGAGAAATCATTGCCTTGTCTAGTGAAGAAGCTTTAAAAGCTGGTTACGCTGATCAAATTACAGATACCCCTGAAGAAGCAATTCAGTGGCTTGGATATACTACAGACGACATCTTTCGCGTAGAGCATACCGGTGCGGAAAAAATGTCGCAATTTCTGACCAATCCGATTATTATGACGATTCTGCTGTTCATTGGGATTACAGGCGTTGTCATTGAACTGATTGTTCCAGGCTTTGGTGCGCCAGGAATTATCGGGACGTTGGCTTTTGTGTTATATTTCTTCGGCAACTATGTTGCAGGATTCGCCGGAGCGGAAACTTGGCTCTTGTTTATCATTGGGCTTGTCATGCTTGTGCTGGAGCTCTTTGTGCCTAGCTTCGGAATATTGGGGCTCCTAGGCTCTGTCAGCCTTGTAGCGGGTGTTGTACGAGCTGCTTACAGCTATAAGCATGCACTGCTCAGTCTAGGTATCTCTTTCGTAGCTGCGACTATAGTTGTAGTAATTGTTGCGGTCATTTTTAAAGAACGAGGGATATGGAACAGATTTATTTTGAAGGAAAGCCTTACTAAAGATCAGGGATTTGTGCCTGTAGAAGAGAAGCTTAGCTTATTAGGCGCTACAGGAACCAGTATTACTCCACTTCGTCCCTCAGGAACGGCTATGATAGGCGGCGAACGTGTGGATGTTGTTACAGAAGGTAGTTTTATTAGTGCTAATGCACCGGTCTCTGTTATTAAAGTAGAGGGCGGACGGATTGTTGTGAAAGAAATCAAGGAATAAGGTAAACACTGGAACCAATAATAGTTCTACAATAAATTTACGGAGGTTATATAGTATGGGTGAAGCATCTTTGATTCCTATTCTGTTCATCGCGGTAGTGGTGATTATTGTATTGAGCGTGTTTTTAAGTTTCTTCCCGGTTATGCTCTGGATTTCAGCATTAGCATCGGGCGTTAGAATCAGTATTATTACGCTGGTGGCGATGAGACTGCGTCGTGTAACCCCAAGTCGTATCGTTAACCCAATGATTAAAGCGACTAAGGCAGGTCTTGGACTGAACATTAATCAACTGGAGAGTCACTATCTCGCAGGTGGTAACGTAGACCGTGTTGTTAATGCGCTTATTGCAGCACAACGTGCAGATATTCCTTTGGAATTTACTCGCGCAGCAGCCATTGATCTTGCAGGACGTGATGTGCTGCAGGCTGTGCAAATGAGCGTTAACCCTCGTGTAATTGAGACACCGGTTGTTGCGGCTGTTGCTAAGAACGGGATTGAAGTTAAGGTAAAAGCGCGCGTAACTGTTCGTGCCAATATCGATCGCCTCGTGGGTGGTGCGGGTGAAGAAACGATTATTGCCCGTGTTGGTGAAGGGATTGTAACGACAGTAGGTTCGAGTGATTCCCATAAAGATGTCCTTGAGAACCCGGATTTGATTTCGCGGACGGTATTGTCCAAAGGGCTTGACTCAGGTACTGCTTTTGAGATCCTCTCCATTGATATTGCGGATATCGATGTAGGCAAGAACATCGGTGCTTATCTACAAACCGAGCAAGCAGAAGCAGATAAACGCATTGCCCAAGCCAAAGCGGAAGAACGCAGAGCGATGGCTGTCGCTCACGAGCAAGAGATGAAGGCGCGCGTAGTAGAGATGAAGGCGCTTGTTGTGGAAGCTGAGTCTCAGGTGCCTATGGCAATGGCTGAGGCGCTCAGAAATGGCCAAATCGGCGTGATGGATTATATGAATATCAAAAACATCGAGGCAGATACCCAAATGCGGGGCTCTCTCGGCAAAATGAATGATCAGGACGACAATAACCGTCCTAACAATAATAAATAAAAGGGGATGTGAATCTCCATGAGCTGGATCTATATTATTGCGGTTATTATATTCGCGATCGTATCCAATGTGAATAAAGCAACTAAAAACAAGCCCAAAGGAGCTCCTCGCGGGGGAATGCCCACTTTTGGGGGCGGAGAGGATTCTCCGCTCCGCCGGGTAAAGCGCCCGGATATCGATGGAGGGGGCCAAGCGGAGTCTGGCAGTGGATTTCCTGCTCCTGTTAGCACCTCTTCCCGGCAGTCGAGGTCAGAGGATAACCGGGAGTATGATGCCTCTCCTGCCTTTCCAGAACCCGCGTATATACCAACTCCAGATTATTCTACTGGAGAAGGAATGTCTTTGGAGCATGCCGATGACGGAGTTGAATTACGCACACAAAGAATGCAAGAAGAGGTACGGCGCCTTCAATCTGCTTTTGACGGGATAGCGGGTGCAGATACCAAAAGATCAAATAAGAATAAGAACACAAACTCACCCTCTGCGGCAGACCAGACACATGGAACAGGGAGTCGGGACGACCTGCGCAATGGTGTAGTCTGGGCAGAGATTCTGGGTCCACCGCGTTCTCGTCAGCCGCATTCCACCCGAAGATAATATTTACGGATCATAGTAACAATCAAGCCTCGGTTTCCTATCTTTACGATAGGTTGCCGGGGCTTTTTTTGCTTTTTTCACACTAGAAGGGTCCTCCTTTGTTACTTCTTCTCATAAAAAAAAGCGTTGCCGCATAAGGTGTACAGAAGGCAGGAAGGGGGAACGTCTACTTATGACCCGTATTGGCCGCAGGCTGCGGGGATGGACAAACGGGGTACTGGATCTACCACAGGACTTATTACAGGAAATGCCCCGGATCACCCTGATCGGCAATAAGGAACTGCATATTGAGAATCATCGCGGCGTGCTGCATTTTTCCTCTGGTCAGCTTAAGCTCGCGTTAGCTAAAGGATCGCTTGAAATCACGGGCGAGGGACTTGTCATCCGAAATATTCTAGGCCAGGAATTGGCTGTAGAAGGCGTTATCGGGGAGATCAGATATAACGAAAGCGAGGAGAGATCATGAAGGAGCCACCTCTGTCATCACTGCGGGGGTTCGTTACACTGCATGTGACGGGACCTCAGGTGGAGCGATTTATTAATTTCATTTCTGAAGCAGGAATCATGATTTGGGATGTGAGGCCCGCTGAGGGCGGCGCTTCCCTTAAGCTGCTTCTGGATGATTTTTATGTCCTCCGGCCGATTTTAAAAAAGACAGGCTGTCGTATGCACGTTACCGGTAGAAGCGGACTTCCATTTCTTATGGCGCGGCTGTGGAAAAGGAAATTTTTTGGCATAGGTATTTTGATGTTTGGAATTACACTTTTTATGTTATCTACGATGGTATGGAGTATTAGAGTCGAAGGGAATGAAAAAATTGCTTCTGAGGATATATTGGCTGCCGCTCGCCAGGAGGGTGTGTATCCTTTTCAGTGGATATGGCGTCTGGAGGAGCCGGACAAGCTCTCTAAGGGGCTGCTGGCCCATTTACCGGGTGTTTCTTGGATAGGGCTGCAACGGACGGGGACGAGCATCAAAATTCAGGTTGTAGAGGCTAAACAGCCCAACATCAAACCTTTGCTTAGCCAACGGCATTTAATTAGCCGAACAGATGCGGTGGTAACAGAAATATATGCGGAGCAGGGCAGACCGGTAGTAGCGCGTAATTCGCGTGTGAAAAAAGGGGATATCCTGATTTCCGGTGCTCTTGGAGACGAAGAAAATGTAGAGTATGTGGTAGCCAAGGGTGAGGTTAAGGGGTTGGTTTGGCATGAGTACAATATCGAGGTTCCGCTTGAAACAACCAATAGCACCTACACTGGGGAGCGTAAGGATCGCACCTATCTCGTGTTGGGGAAATGGGCTATTCAGCTGTGGGGTTATGGCAAATCCTCCTTTGAGAATTCAAAGACGCTCACAGAGCATGATCCGCTATCTTGGCGCTCTATTGAGCTGCCGCTGGGCCTGATGACTGAGAAAGAAATGGAGATCAATGAAACAAAGGATACGATAACTCCAGAAGCTGGAGTAGCGAGGGGAATTGAGCGGGCGAAGAATGATATTTTAGCTCGATATGGTGTTGATAGCGTCATCAAAAGTCAAAAAGTTTTGCATGAGAAGAAAGAGAATGGTAAAGTTTATATGAAAGTGATCTTTGAAGTAGAAGAAAAAATTTCCGAAGAACTGCCAATAGTAAACAATTGAGGAGAATGAGGCTACTTGTCAGAACAGACTGCAAGCATTCGTATATCTTTGCAAAATGCGGGAGAAGCGCAATCGCTGTTTGGCCCGCAGGATGGATTCTTAAAAATCATCGAGAGTGAAATTCCCGCCATTATTGATTCGCGTGAAGCAGAGCTAACGATTCGTGGAGCTGAGCGGGAAGTAGACATGCTGGGGCAATTGTTTAATGTGCTACTGTCTCTCATTCGGAGCGGTTACATACTTACTGAACGTGATGTGCAGTACGCTGTGGAACTGGCGAAAGATTTTCGTGCTGATCAATTGCTCGATTTGTTCAAAGGAGAAATTACTACAACTTTTCGCGGAAAGCCTATCCGTGTCAAAACGGTCGGCCAGAAGCATTATGTGACAACGATCAAGAAGCGTGATATTGTATTCGGAATCGGTCCTGCAGGAACGGGGAAGACCTACTTGGCAGTGGTGCTTGCAGTTACGGCACTGAAAGAAGGTTCGGTTAAGCGTATTGTTCTTACGCGTCCCGCAGTAGAAGCAGGAGAGAGTCTAGGATTCCTTCCAGGGGATTTGCAAGAAAAGGTAGATCC
The DNA here is from genome assembly GCF_037992965.1 of Paenibacillus sp. FSL E2-0190. Classification (NCBI taxonomy): domain Bacteria; kingdom Bacillati; phylum Bacillota; class Bacilli; order Caryophanales; family Paenibacillaceae; genus Paenibacillus; species Paenibacillus sp. FSL E2-0190. The sequence goes on along the minus strand of NZ_CP150306.1, from coordinate 5,388,436 downwards.
ATATCTGCGTCCGCTTTATGATGCATTATACGACGTTATGGGGCCCGATCAGGTGGCTAAGGCACTTGAACGGGGATTGATTGAGATTGCTCCGCTGGCTTATATGCGCGGACGTACATTGGATGATTCATTTATCATCTTGGATGAAGCGCAGAATACAACACCTGAGCAAATGAAAATGTTCCTGACTCGACTCGGCTTCGGGTCCAAAATGGTGATTACAGGTGACGTTACCCAGATTGACCTGCCCCGCGGCAAGAAATCCGGTTTGATTGAAGCCAAAGCGATTTTATCCGGCATAGAAGAACTTGGCTTTGTCTACTTCGCGGAACAGGATGTAGTACGGCATTCCCTGGTGCAGAAAATTATCGTTGCCTATGACCGCTCTGCCGAAAACCTCCAATAAAGGGGATTGTCTTCATGGCTTCAAAGCAACCATCTAAATTAAGCGGATTTGTATATACGAACAACGGATGGAAGTATAGCGCAGTGACACGCTATGCTCTTTTCCTGTTACTCGGACTAGTGTTCTACTTCAGCTTGTCGCCAGAATTGCTACCTAAGAAATATGATATTAAAGAGAATACTTACAGTGCAAAGGAAATAACGGCACCGAAGCAAATTAAGGACACCAAAGCTACGTTAAAAGCGGCTGAGGAAGCGGCCGAAAGCGTATCTCCCAAGTACAAAATTATCCCGATGAGGGCAGACAACCTAGTGACCTCGCTGCTGGACCGGATAGATCGCCTCAATCAGGATGATCTGATCTCGCAAAGCGATAAGACGGGGATTTATCGTGATGAAATCCCGCAGAGAGCCAGCGATTTCATCTTGAATTTCGTAGCTTCCAATCGGGGCAGCGCTACATATTCAGATCACCTCTTGGATGAAATGCAATCTGTCATCAAAGAGCAGACCTATGTCATTCCGGAAGAGACTTACATTAAGATTCCGCGCCTGACCTCTCAGGACATTATCGAGATGAAGCCTGTCGCCCGAGATATTGTAACTAGGCTGATGAATGATCAGATTACGGATGCGCAGACCGCTCGCGCCAAGGTAGCGGAACAGGTCAGTATTAGTTCTCTAAGCCAGCGTACAGCGCGTGAGGTTGTTCAGGAGCTTGTACGTCTTGTGATCACAAGTAACAAGTTCTACGATGAGGATGCTACCAAGGAAGCAAAGGTACAAGCCCGGGAGAACACACCTGATGTATTCATTGAGCAAGGGGACACGCTTGTTGCTAAGGGGCAGCTAATTACTCCAGAGCTCTACACTCTTTTGGATGAGAATGGGCTACTAAGCAATGAGGTGAATTACTGGCCACAGTTAGGCCTATTGATTCTCTCTGCGATGCTCTCCGTCGGTTTGCTTGCGTTCATTCGTTATTCAGGCGGCACCTCAGGCTTTAAGTACAACAATTCTCAGCTATTGATGCTGGTGCTTGTATTTGTTATAACTATTATCTCTATGCGGCTGGCCGCTGTTTTGCAGACCGATGTCCGATCTTATATCGGATTCCTGGCACCGGTGGCGATTGGCGCAATGTTAATTGCAATGCTTCTGGACATGCCTTTGGCCTATTTCTGCTCCATTCTATTCAGTGTACTGGCGAGTGTTATTTTGAATGTGCAGCAGAACTCAATCTTTGATTTTAACTTTGGTTTCTTTGCTATCGTGGTTTCGTACGTGGCTATCTTTGCGACTCACCGTGCGGGTCAACGCTCCACGCTCCTTAAAGGCGGGATTATGGTATCGCTTTTTGGCTGTCTGACAGTCTTTATGCAGATACTGTTAGGTGGAGGAGCATGGAAAGAGGTAGGTACCTTGTATTCGGTTGGTTTTGCTTTTGCAGGGGGACTATTGACGGCTGTACTTGTGATTGGGCTAATGCCTTTTTTCGAGGCAACCTTTGGTATTCTATCGGCATTGAAGCTGGTAGAATTGTCTAATCCAAACCACCCGCTGCTGCGCAAACTGCTTACCGAAACGCCGGGAACCTATCACCATAGTGTAATGGTAGGTAACCTGTCAGAAGCTGCCGCGGAAGCGATTGGAGCAGATGGCTTATTGTGCCGGGTTGGATCGTATTATCATGATATTGGCAAAACAAAACGTCCGTTTTATTTTATCGAGAATCAGAATAATATGGAAAATCCACATGACTCTATTGAACCGAAGCTTAGTAAATCTATCATCGTTGCCCACGCCCGTGACGGGGTGGAAATGCAACGAGAATATAAGCTGCCAAAGCCAATCCGTGACATTGCGGAGCAGCATCATGGAACAACGTTCCTGCATTATTTTTACCATAAGGCACTGAAGCTGGCGGAAGAAAAAGGTGTCGAGGCTGATTTTACCGAGGAAGATTTCCGTTATCCTGGACCGAAAGCCCAGTCGAAGGAAGCAGCCGTTGTGGGAATTGCCGACAGTGTCGAGGCTGCAGTGAGATCATTGCGTAAGCCAACTGTTCTGCAGGTGGAAACGATGATTGAGAAGATTATTAAAAGTCGACTGGATGATCATCAGTTTGACGAATGTGATTTGACGATTAAAGAATTGGATATTATTGCACGGACTCTGAAGGAGACGGTTATGGGAATTTTCCATTCACGGATCGAATACCCAGAAGATGTGCGTAAGCCGAAAAAAGAGGAAGGGGCACCTAACCCATGAGTTTGGAGATCGTTTGGGATAACGAGCAGGAAGAATACGAGATAAAGGACGATCTCATTACGCTGCTGGAGAGCATTTTGCAAAAAGCAGGTGAAGCGGAAGGGATCGATCGGGGCGAGGTAGCTCTTACTTTTGTCGATAACGTTCGTATACATGAGTTGAATTTGGAATATCGGGGAATTGACCGTCCGACGGACGTGCTTTCTTTTGCTATGAATGAAAGCGGAGAGGACGAGCTGGACATTATATACGAGATAGAGGAAGGCGAGGCGCTGGAAGATGTTCCAGACGTACTTGGGGATATAATCATTTCCGTAACTCGTGCGCAGGAGCAGGCGCTGGAATATGGTCATTCACTGGAACGAGAGCTTGGTTTTCTTTTCGTTCACGGATTTCTGCATTTGTTAGGATATGATCATCAGGATGAAGTTTCAGAAGCAGAGATGATGTCCAAGCAAGAAAAAGTACTATCTCAGGTTGGGTTGACGCGCTAATGGTGAAGAACACGGCGGTAGGGCACAAGAAGTTCTGGCACTCTTTTCGGTTTGCATCGCAAGGCTTAGTGTCGGCATTCAAATCCGAGCTTAACATGAAGGTGCATTGCTGTTTAGCGGTGGTTGTGCTAGTAGCCGCTGCCGTGTTCAGACTTCCGCTGGCCAGTTGGATGTTGCTGCTGTTCTCGATCACGCTTGTCCTAACTGCCGAACTGCTCAATACGGCGATTGAAGCGACGGTTGATCTGATCTCGCCAGAGATTCATCCACTGGCTAAGAGAGCAAAAGATACCGCCGCAGGAGCTGTGCTTCTCACGGCGGTGTTTGCTGTCTTAGTTGGGATCTATGTTTTTTATCACCCTGTGATGGACTGGATTAGCGGACTTATGTCATAATCAGGATACAAAATCAATTCAGGGGAGAGGCGGACCCGCGTTTTGCGATTCCGCCTCTTTCGTTACTGAATAATTTGAAGTGAGTTATGTACCCGAATATATCTCATGAAGTACACTGATAAAATTTAGCGCACGCTGAGAAAATAACGATAAACGAAACTAATTAGATGTTTACGAAGTGAGTTTTGTGCGAAGAAAAATCAATGAAGTCAATACTCAACAAACTTTAGGAGGACAAAATATGGATTCTACTCTTCTTATGCAAGAGGCGATTAAAGCACGAGCAAAAGCTTACATTCCATATTCCCGATTCGGAGTGGGAGCTGCCCTTCTTGATCAGGATGGTCATATTCACCACGGCTGTAATGTGGAAAATGCTGCTTTTGGACCAACCAACTGTGCGGAACGGACAGCACTATTCCGTGCGATTGCGGATGGACACGCTGTTGGTTCTTTTAAAGCAATTGCCGTAGTAGCTGACTCTGACGGCCCCGTTTCACCTTGCGGTGTGTGCCGGCAAGTAATGATTGAGTTGTGTTCGCCGGATATGAAGGTTATTCTTGGGAACATGAAGGGTGATATCGTTGAGACTACGGTGGGAGAATTGCTTCCAGGCGCTTTTGGTCCCGTAGATCTGAAGCAAGGACAAGCTCCAGAATAAAATGAGGATTTGATTTAATGCCTGTGCCTGTTTAAGGGCAAATCAGGCATAGTTAGACGAAGGTTGCTACTTTAATTGCACAATGTACAGTTAAATTGCTACTCTTTCGCGACAAAAATGAATTTAGTTGCAGATAGTACAATTAAATTTATGATAAAGCCCATATTTGGCTCTTAAGACAGGATTTAATTGCACAAAATACAACTTAAACACCAAAAACATAAACTCAACCTAAAATTAGTTGTACAAAGTACAATTAAAAGTGTTCTAGTTCTACCAAGTTAGGCTAAACTGGTGCAAACTATGTGTTTTTAGAGTAACATTACGAGGTAAGCGCCACGGCAAAAGCCGTCAGCGATTCTAATTACGTAAGGTTACTTGTAACACAGCCTAAAGCCAATCATCTCAGTAATCTTTATTCATGGTGAGGGCAATGCGAACCGTGTGAATAAGCGACAGTGAAGCGTGTCCCCGATAGGGGAGGAAAGCGCTCATGCACCATAGTCCCTCTAATCCAGCCTAACGTTGCAGTTACGCCCATTTCCGGCTGTCCAGAGGGCCGGGGCCCTTGGGGTCCCCCTTGGCTAAGGGGGATTTAGGGGGATCGAAAAAGATCTTAAAAGATTTTCAAACGCAAATTTAGAAGGTAAGTATGGAAGGAAGATAATATGAAATTCAAATCAGGCTTTGTCGCAATTATCGGCAGACCAAACGTAGGTAAATCAACACTCATGAACCAGGTCATTGGCCAGAAGATTGCTATTATGTCGGATAAGCCACAAACAACCAGAAACAAAATCCATGGTGTTTACACAACAAACACTTCACAAATCGTATTCCTGGATACACCGGGGATTCATAAAAGACAGTCCAAGCTAGGCGACTACATGAACCAGACTGCAATGAGTACACTGGGTGAAGTAGAAGCAGTGTTATTCCTTGTGGATGCGTCAGAGGGCTTGGGCGGTGGAGACCGTTACATTGCCGAGCAATTAAATGGTCTGAAGACACCGGTGATTCTAGTGCTCAACAAGATCGATAAAATAGAGCCGGAAGCTCTGCTCCCGCTTATGGCTCAATATAACAAGCTGCATGATTTTGCCGAAATTATTCCGATTTCTGCGAAGATGGGCAGCAATGTTAACACGTTGTTAGAGCAGGTTGCCAAGTACTTGCCGGAAGGCCCTCAGTATTATCCGGAAGATCAAATCACGGATCACCCCGAGCAATTTGTCTGCGCGGAATTAATCCGGGAGAAAATTCTGCATTTGACTCGTGAAGAAGTGCCGCACTCTATTGCTGTAGCCATCGAAGATATGAAGGTTGAGCCTAATGGAGTGGTGCATGTTTCAGCTGTTATTTTTGTTGAGCGTGATTCGCAAAAGGGAATTATTATCGGCAAGCAAGGGGCAATGCTGAAAGAGGTCGGCAGACGGGCTCGGACAGATATTGAGAACCTGCTGGGTTCGAAGATTTTTCTGGAGCTATGGGTAAAAGTGAAAAAAGATTGGCGCAATCAGGACCGCGTTCTGCGGGATTTGGGCTTCCATAAAGACCTTTAAGTTAATTCCGTTATTCCTCGTTTGGTAGGAATTGCAAGGATAGAACCTGCTCCATCGCACCATCCTAATTCTTGATAAGAGACATCGTCTTTCCCAAGAAAGGATGAATACGAATGCGAAACTTTTCGTGGAAGTATTTTGCAATGACAGGAGACGTCGATGCTTACCTGCTGTATAAGGAAGCTGGCCATCCGCTTGAAGATAGTGGATTACAGCTAGTGGAGGAAGAGAAGGCCTGTGATGAAGAAGCGCAATAAGGACTGGTTGCTTGCCGAATGGTTGGGGGAAGAGGCATGCTACACAGGGTGGAAGGGATCGTCATCCGCAGCATGGACTACGGCGAGGGGAACGCAATTATTACGCTTTGCACCGAGAACGCGGGAAAAGTAGGGGTTCTGGTGCGTGGCGCAAAGAAGGTCAAAAGCCGCCATGCTGCATTGATCCAACTGTTCACCGTTGGGGAATTTGTTTTTTTTAGAAATAATGGAGGACTTGGGACACTGAATTCTGGCGAAATTACGAAGTCGCACCATCCGCTGCGTGAGGATTTGATCAAAGCTGCTTATGCGTCTTATGCGTGTGAACTGCTTGATCGTGTTCTGCATGATGAGGAAACGGGAAGCTTCTGGTTTCGCCAGCTTACGGCCTGTCTTAATGCACTTGAAGAGGACAAGGAACCCGGCGTTATCATAAATGTCTTTGAAATGAAAATCTTACAGGCAGCCGGTTATGGTCCTGAATTCGATTCTTGTGTAATTTGTGGTGCCGAGAAGCCGGATGATCAACTGCTGGTCAGCCCTCGCCTTGGAGGAGCACTGTGCCGCAGTTGTAAACATAATGACCCTCCAGCCATGGAGGTCTCTGCTCGTGCGTTGAAGCTGCTGCGATTATTCGCCAGACTTGACCTGACTAGACTAGGCAATGTGGATGTAAAGGAAAGCAGCCGGGATGAGCTGAAAAAAATTATGCGGGCCTTTATGGATGTACAACTCGGATTAAAGCTGAAGTCACAAAGTTTCCTAGACCAGCTCGACAAGTACAAGATTTGACGAAAGCTGATTTTTCCGTTACTATAGGATCAGTTTATTATATGATCGTCGTTATGCTCCAATTGGGGAGAGGCGTGCATTGATCGGGAAAGTAGTGGACTGTATTGTCGTTATTCAGCGAGCTGGGGGCAGTGGAAGCCTAGCGGGACAACGTTCATGAACATGGCACCCGGGAGTACGAATGCGGCGAATGAAAGTGGATTTCGTTCTTGTCTTGGCAGCAAACTTGCTCATACAAGGTATGAAATCAAGTAGGGTGGAACCGCGGGAGAATAAGTTAAGCTCTCGTCCCTATGTCTGTTAATCAGGCATGGGGGCGGGGGCTTTTTGTTGCTGTCAGGAGCTAAAAGTGCCGCCTCCATGGTAGAAAGTTTTAGGCAAGCTGTTGTAAAAAACTTGTAAAGCGAAGGAGACGGTATTATGAACTTCCAGCAGATGATTTTGACACTGCAGCAGTTCTGGGCTGAACAGAACTGTATCATCGTACAGCCTTATGACACAGAAAAAGGCGCCGGCACGATGAACCCTATGACTTTTTTACGCTCGCTAGGTCCTGAGCCTTGGAGAGTGGCTTACGTAGAGCCTTCACGTCGTCCCTCCGATGGTCGTTATGGAGAGAACCCGAACCGTCTGTATCAGCATCACCAATTCCAAGTAATCATCAAACCCTCACCAGATAACATTCAAGAGATCTATTTGGATAGCTTGAAAGCACTCGGTATTGATCCGCTCTTGCATGACATCCGTTTTGTAGAGGATAACTGGGAGAATCCGTCACTGGGCTGTGCAGGTCTGGGATGGGAAGTATGGCTGGACGGTATGGAGATCACTCAATTTACTTACTTCCAGCAGGTAGGTGGCATCGAAGCTAACCCTGTTGCTGTAGAAATCACTTACGGTATGGAGCGCTTAGCCTCTTACATTCAGGATAAAGAAAATGTGTTCGATCTTGAATGGGTAAGCGGTATGACTTATGGTGATGTTTTTCATCAGCCGGAGTTTGAGCATTCTACCTACACTTTTGAAGTATCGGATGTAAAAATGTTATTCTCGCTGTTCAACATGTATGAAGAGGAAGCGCGTAGAGCGATGGAGAAGCATCTTGTGTTCCCAGCCTACGATTATGTGTTGAAATGCTCACATAGCTTTAATCTACTCGATGCACGTGGAGCAATTAGTGTAACTGAACGGACTGGATTTATTACCCGAGTGCGTAATCTTGCCCGCTCCGTAGCGGCAACATATCTTGAGGAACGCGAGAAGCTTGGCTTCCCGCTGCTGAAGAAAGAAGGTGCTGACCGTGTCTAAAGATATCCTGTTTGAGATCGGTCTGGAGGAAATTCCTGCACGTTTTATCCGTGCTGCGATGGAACAGCTGCAGGATAGAATGTCCAAGTGGTTGGATTCTGCACGTATAAACCATGCTGGAGTTACTGCATATGCTACGCCACGTCGTCTCGCTGTATTTGTTAAGGACGCGGCTGAGAAGCAAGAGGATATTAGCGAAGAGGTCAAAGGACCTTCACGCAAAATCGCGCTGGATGCTAACGGCGACTGGAGTAAAGCTGCACTAGGATTTGCCCGCAGTCAGGGTGTATCTCCAGAGCAATTTACATTTAAAGAGCTAGCTGGCGTGGAATATATTTATGCCACAAAAAATAGTGCGGGTGTAGAGACTGCTTCTTTGCTCACAGAAGGACTTCTGGGTATTGTAAATGCGATGACTTTCCCGAAAAACATGCGCTGGGGAGCTTACGATTTTAAATTCGTTCGTCCGATTCGCTGGATGGTTGCTCTTTTTGGTAAAGAGATCATTGATTTGGAAATTACGGATGTAAAAGCGGGTAATGTGAGCCGTGGACATCGTTTTCTGGGTACAGAGACTGTAATCTCGGAGCCTGCACAATATGTGGAGAGCATGCGTGCGCAGCATGTACTTGTGGATGTGAAGGAACGGGAAACGCTTATCCTGGATCAAATCAACAAATTGGCTGAAGAGAAAAGCTGGACGATTGCGATTAAAGAAGATCTTTTGGAAGAAGTACTGTTCTTGGTAGAAACACCAACCGTGCTCTTTGGAACCTTTGATCCATCTTTCTTAGAGATTCCTCAGGATGTGCTGATTACCTCGATGCGTGAGCATCAGCGTTATTTCCCTGTTTTTGATGCAGCTGGCAAGCTACTGCCATTCTTTGTAACTGTACGAAACGGGAATGCAGAATCCTTGGATGTTATCGCTAAGGGAAATGAAAAAGTACTTCGTGCTCGTCTATCAGATGCCAAATTCTTCTATCAAGAAGATCAAAAGATGAAGATTGACGATGCGTTAGCCAAGCTTGAGAACATTGTTTACCATGAAGATTTGGGAAGCGTAGGGGATAAGGTGCGCCGTATTCGCCAAATCTCTGATCGTCTGGCTGTGAAGCTTGGACTGTCAGCTACTGCTGTGTCCGAAGTAAGTCGCACTGCGGATATTTGTAAATTTGATCTTGTAACTCAAATGGTTTATGAATTTCCTGAGCTGCAAGGAACAATGGGTGAAGATTATGCACGTAAAGCAGGCGAGCCTGAAACTGTGGCAAAAGCGATCTTCGAGCATTATCAGCCACGATTTGCAGGAGATGCTGTACCTTCAACAGAAGCAGGTTCAGTTGTCAGCATAGCGGACAAAATCGATACGATTGTTGGCTGCTTCTCCATCGGCATCATTCCGACAGGATCTCAGGATCCATATGCCCTGCGCCGTCAGGCTGCAGGTATTGTCCAAATTGTGCTTGAGCATAAATTGCCAATTACGCTGCGCGAAATTTTTGAAGCGGCGATTGAAATTCATGAAAATTCAGGAAATACGAAACATTCTGGAGATGAACTACGTATAAACCTGTACGAGTTCTTCGGTCTGCGTGTAAAACGTCTTTTATCTGACAATGTACGCTATGATGTTGTGGACGCTGTTACAGCGGCTGGTTTTGACGACGTGGTAGATGTTGTGGGCAGAAGCCGTGCTCTTATGGCTGCTGTGTCCGACCAAGCAGATTTCAAGATTACCGTAGATTCGCTTACTCGTGTCAGTAATTTGGCAAGTAAAGCAACCAGTGAAGTGATTGATCCTGCTTTACTTAAAGAAGATGCTGAATTGCAGCTTTTTAATACATGGCAGGAGCTTCACGCACCTTACCTTGAAGCTATGGCGGCAAAAAATGCCGAAGAAGCACTTCGGATTCTTTCGGGTCTAAAAGACGCCGTTACAACATTTTTTGATTCCGTTATGGTTATGGCGGAGGACGAGCAAGTGCGTGCTAACCGTTTGGCTCTGCTTGCTGGTATTGATGCTGACTCCAAGTCGTTCGCTGATTTTGCGAAGCTTGTCTGGTAATTTTAATCAAGAAAATTTGAATCTTATGGTATAGAATGTTGGTTTGGGGTATAAATATACGGAACGGTGCCAATGCGTCATTTGACATCCGTTCCGTATTTATGCTTAGAAAGAAGGATTTCTTGCGGAGAGGGCGTATATATATTACACGGGAAATTGGTGATGATCATGGAGAAGTCCCAGTCTAGAACGATAGTGGTGGATGGGGATGCTTGTCCGGTCAAAAAAGAGATCGCTGAGGTAGGTCGCACCTTTGGTGTTCCGGTACTTATGGTATCTTCTTATGACCATGCACTGAAAGCTGAAGAGGGTGTAACGGTTGTGCAGGTGGATCGAGGAGATCAGAGTGCCGATCTATATATTGCCAATCATATTACTGCTGGAGATGTGGTATTGACTCAAGATTATGGTCTTGCGGCACTTGCATTAGGTAAAAGGTGCAGTGTGCTTTCATTTCGTGGTCAGGAATACGACAATTTCAAGATGGATTTTATGTTGGAGGGTAGACATGCCAGGGCTGTGGAACGAAGACGGGGACATTATTCCAAGGGTCCAAAACCCATAACGGCAGAAGAAAAAACTTATTTTCAACATAAACTGACAAAACTTTTAATACTTTTGCAGGAGAATGTGGAGCAATAGCGAATTATATTTATTTGTTAAGAGATGAAGGTGGTTGAAGTGGCTAGCGGACACGGCAATATTCCGGAAGAGGTTATCGAAAGCGTGCTTGCGCGTCATGATATAGTCGATACAGTCGGTAAGGTTGTTCATTTGTCCAAGCAGGGGAAATATTTATGGGGCCTCTGCCCGTTCCATTCGGAGAAAACCCCTTCCTTTACTGTTACCCCCGACCGGGGAGTATTTCATTGCTTTGGCTGCGGTATGGGTGGAAATGCCATCAAATTTAGGATGGAAATCGAAGGATTAACCTTCCCCGAAGCTGTCAGAATAATGGCTGAAGAAAGTGATATTCCCGTTCCAGAAGGTAAGGGAGGTATGATGTCTCCTCCTGATCCGGAACGCGACCGGTTGATTCAAGCTTATGAATGGTCGGCAAAGTTCTATCATTACTTGCTGAAGAACACGGAACACGGCAAAGCCGCTATGGACTATTTAAGAGGCCGGAACTTCAGTGATAAAATGATTGATCAGTTTCAGATCGGATATGCTCCGGACCGCTGGGATACTTTGCTGCAGTTTTTGGAGAAACGAAATTTTGATCTTGCGGAAATGGAGAAAGGCGGACTTCTGTCAGCCCGCGGTGAGGGCAAAGGCTATTTGGATCGTTTCCGTGGCCGGATTATCTTTCCGATTGCCAACCGTACAGGCAAGGTAATCGCATTCGCCGGAAGAATACTTGGAGAGGGTCAACCTAAGTATTTAAATTCTCCGGAGAGTAGGTTGTTTAACAAAAGCCGGATATTGTACAATTTGCACCAGTCCAAAGCATCCATTCGCAAAACTCGACAAATCGTCCTGTTTGAAGGATACGGAGATGTCATCTCATCCTGGGAAGCGGGTGTGCATAACGGCGTAGCAACGATGGGAACGTCCTTGACGGAGGGTCATGTGGCACTGATGAAAAGCCTGGCTGATGAAATTATACTGTCTTACGACGGTGACCGGGCGGGACAAGCAGCAGCCATGAAGGCCATTCCGATGCTTGAAGGCAGCGGCCTGCGTGTAAAGATCGCCTTACTGCCAAGCGGGGTGGATCCGGATGAATTTATCTCCAAGCATGGAGGAGAAAGATTTAAAGATCAGGTTATTGATTCAGCAGTTTCATCCATAAAATTTAAGCTTATATATCTGAAAAAAAACCATATACTCCTAGAGGAAGATGGCAAAATCGCCTATGTCAAGGAAGCCTTAGAAGTTATTGCTTCACTGCATTCCTCAACAGAGCGAGAGGTTTATCTGAAGGAAATCGCTGCTGAACTCGAACTTTCATATGATAGTTTGAAGCAGGATTGTAATTTACTTAGGGCATCGATGCAAAAAAACATCCCTGAAGGGGATAATAACGACAAAAGGTGGAATAATGGTAGGCATAAAAAAGGGCAGGTGCAGACACCGACCTTACTACCCGCTTATCATGTCGCGGAACGGCGTCTATTGTCCTTTATGATTCAGGACCCGGAAGCCGCCACGTATGTAGGCGAACGCCTCGGAGAAGATTTCAACATCGTTGATCATGCGGCAATTGCTGCTTATCTATATGCCTATTACGCGCAAGGCAAACCACCCGGCATTAGTCGGTTTCTATCATCACTTCAGGATGATCGTCTGGAGAAAACTGCGACATCAATATCCATGATGGATACCCCTCCGGACTGGAATATGCAGGTTCTAGATGATTGTATTCGTGAAGTGCGGAAATACCCACTGCAACGCAAAATGGAACAGAAGCGTGAAGAGATGATTCAGGCTGAAAAGTCAGGTGACTTTTTGCGTGCGGCACAAATAGCAAGTGAGATTATAGCCCTAGAGAGACAATGACATGTTGACAGGATGTACCTAGGGAGGAGGGAGTCGAATTATGGCGAACGATCAGCATACTGAATTGGAAGCAGAATTTACTTTGGATCAGGTTAAGGATCAGCTCATTGAGCAAGGTAAGAAAAGATCATCATTAAATTACAAAGATATTATGGAGAAATTATCGCCGTTTGATCAAGACCCCGAGCAAATGGAGGAGTTCTACGAGCAACTCAGTGATTTGGGAATTGAGGTTGTAAACGAGAACGATGAAGAGGTTAACAGCCTCCGACCAAGTGAGGATAATGAGGATAAAGACAGCGATGATTTCAGCTTTGATGACGATCTGTCGCTGCCACCAGGGATCAAGATTAATGACCCTGTCCGTATGTATCTAAAAGAAATCGGACGCGTTCCTTTGTTGTCGGCTGACGATGAAGTTGAGCTTGCTATGCGGATTAAGAATGGCGATGAAGAAGCTAAACGCCGTCTTGCAGAAGCGAACCTGCGTCTCGTAGTAAGTATCGCGAAACGTTATGTCGGACGCGGTATGCTGTTCCTGGATCTGATTCAGGAAGGTAATATGGGTCTGATCAAAGCAGTAGAGAAATTTGACCATAACAAGGGATTCAAATTTAGTACGTATGCGACTTGGTGGATTCGCCAGGCCATCACTCGTGCGATTGCGGATCAGGCGCGTACCATTCGTATTCCTGTACACATGGTGGAAACGATCAACAAGCTGATTCGGGTTTCTCGCCAATTGCTGCAAGAACTGGGACGCGAACCTTCCCCAGAGGAAATTGCGGCTGAGATGGAACTGACGGTGGAGAAAGTTAGAGAGATCATGAAGATTGCCCAAGAACCTGTATCCTTGGAAACACCAATTGGTGAAGAAGATGACTCTCATCTAGGAGACTTCATTGAGGATCAGGAAGCATTGGCTCCTGCGGATGCAGCGGCTTATGAACTCCTGAAGGAACAACTGGAGGATGTGCTGGACACGCTCACGGAGCGTGAAGAGAATGTACTTCGTCTGCGTTTTGGCCTTGATGATGGACGGACAAGAACGCTTGAAGAAGTCGGCAAGGTGTTTGGTGTTACCCGGGAACGGATCCGCCAGATCGAAGCCAAGGCATTGCGCAAACTTCGTCACCCTAGCCGCAGTAAACGGCTTAAGGATTTCCTTGAATAGTATTTCATGAACTGGACCTTCTGCTGCTCAGTGGCAGGAGGTTCTTTTATTTGAATTTACGCTGGTAAAAAATGTGTTGACCTTGTGTATCTGGAAAGAAGGATGAGCCAGTGAATTTGGAAAAACGCGACATCATTATAAAAGAGATTCAGTATTGGAGAAAAAGCCGGTTGCTGCCAGAGCAGTATTGCGATTTCTTAACCAATCTGTATGACGATGAGGATGCGAATAAGGATAACAATCCAATTTCGCTGAGAAATTTACAGCAAGGAAGCATCAAAATTTGGCTGTTTTCTTTTGGAATTATTTCCTTGATTTTCTTGATTAGTCTTTATTTTAGCGTTTTTCCCTGGCCTTTGCAACTTGCAACCGCACTATCTGTATTAATTATTTGTTATGGATACTCCGCCGTTTATAAGGACCGGAACAATGTTATCAGTCTTATCCTAGCGGGGCTGGGCAGTGTTTTAACGCTTGGTTTTGGGCTATGGCTGATTGATTTGCATGATCTGGATCCTCAGCTCTGGAGGCCTATTCTAATTGGGTGCTGCGGCTTGTTATGGTGTATTTTGGGATTTTTACTCCGGATAGGTTTGTTGCAGTACTGTGGTTTTGCTTTTTGGGCATTACTGTATGCAGGGTTCTTCGGTGGAAGAAGCCCGGAGGCCTCTATATTTGAACTGGAGTTCCTATGGCTGCCATTGTGTGTGCTGATGGTATGGTTAAGCTGGCTTTTGCATCATAAGGTAAGAGGTGTTGCCAGTGTTTATTTTGCAGTGGGAGTATCGCTTTGGATCATGCCAGAGCTTGACGCTCTTTTATTAAGACAGGATTATCCGCAGTGGATTTCATTGATGCTGATCCTAAAGATTGCAGCAGGGTTAGCTTTGTTGTTTGAGTTTCGAAAAAAATGGATAACGTGGGTGGCAACATGAACAATGTGAAATTATCAGATCGGCTTCAGCAATTGCTGGAGCAAATTCCGCAAGGAAGCAGATTAGCAGATATCGGTTCCGATCATGCCTTGCTTCCTGTGGCCGCTGTCGAAAGCGGTAAGGCTGTGTTTGCAATTGCAGGTGAAGTAAACCCGGGTCCCTTTGATGCTGCTTGTAAGGGCGTTGCAGAGGCTGGACTAGGGAAGGTGATCTCGGTGCGCCGTGGAGATGGCCTTGAGGTTCTGGAACCTGGTGAAGTCAATTGTATCACGATTGCTGGCATGGGAGGCGCATTAATTGCCGCGATTCTGGACCGGGGTCAAAGCCAGGGGAAGCTAAAAGAGGTTACAACCCTTTTGCTTCAACCGAATGTAGGCGAGGATATTTTGCGCCGCTGGTTATTAAATAATAAATGGGTACTCGTAGCTGAGAGAATTTTGGAAGAAGACGGGAAGCTATATGAAGTATTGACGGCTGTACCAGAAAATACGGAAGCTGGAATTACAAATGAAAGTGTATATCGTGAATTAACCTTGGGGGATTCCGCTAAAGTCCTTGGGCAAGAGGCCTTGCTTCAAATGGGACCATGGCTGCTTCAAGCGCCAAATACTGTGTTTTTTGCTAAGTGGCAGGGTGAGATTCAGAAATTGGAAGGCATTTTAACATCGTTGTCACGTTCAGAACTCGAATCTGCTGAGCATAAACGGAAACAGATTCAAGGTCAGATCAGGGAAATTACGGAGGTGCTACAATGTTTGCCAAGGGACAAACAGTAATTCAGTATATGGAGCAACTGGCTCCTAAGCATTTAGCTGAGGATTGGGATAAAATTGGTCTTCAACTGGGCACGCTGCAAAAAGAAATCACTAATGTATTAGTTGCTTTAGATGTGAATGATGAGGTAGTTGAAGAAGCGATTCGTCTAGGCTGCAATTTGATTATTGCGCATCATGCGATTATTTTCCGTCCATTGCAAGGAATCCAGACAGACACACCGACGGGCAAAATGTATGAAAAATTAATTAAGAATGACATTGCGGTGTACATCAGCCACACGAATCTGGATGTCACCGAAGGTGGAATGAATGATTGGATGGCTGAAGCTCTTGGCATAGAAAACGGAGTACCCATCAAAGACATTCACTCCGAGCAATTATCAAAGCTGGTAGTATTTGTGCCGAAGGATCATCATCAGAAGGTTCTGGATGCTATTCTGAATGCTGGAGCAGGGGCAATTGGCAACTATAGTCATTGCAGCTTCAATATCGAGGGATACGGTACTTTTATTCCAGGAGAAGGCACGGATCCTTATATCGGGGAAAAAGGTAAGATGGAACGTGCCGAGGAAATTCGTATTGAGACGATCGTCCCGCACTCCATCCGCAATAAAGTGGTGCAGGCTATGCTTAAGGCCCATCCTTATGAAGAGGTTGCCTATGATTTGTACTCAATGGATCTTAAAGGCCGCAGCTTAGGACTTGGGCGGGTAGGAAAGCTCAAAGAGCCTACAACCCTTGGACAATTCGTGGAGACGGTAAAAAAAGGCCTGAAGGTAGACCATGTACGGGTTGTTGGTGATTTGGACCGTCCGATTCGTAAAGCTGCCGTTCTCGGCGGCTCGGGTGGAAAGTATTATAACAGTGCTATTTTCCGCGGTGCGGATGTCCTGGTTACTGGGGATCTGGATTATCATACAGTTCAGGATGCTGCGCTCGCCGGAATCACTCTGATTGATCCGGGACATAATGCGGAGAAGATCATGAAAGAGAAAGTAGCAGAGTGGATGGCTGGAAAATTGGCCGAGCATAAGTATGATACAGCTGTGCATGCTTCGCAGGTGAATACGGAGCCATTTAAGTTCCTATAAAATTGCCATTTAATAATGCTTGTGCCAGACATGTGATGTCTGTATAATATATAATGTTGTTCGGAAAGTTTGACAGACAATCGCCGGTGACGTGAAGACGTCACGGGAGGAAAGTCCGGGCTCCATAAGGCAGGATGCTGGATAACGTCCAGTCGGCGCGAGCTGAAGGATAGTGCCACAGAAATGGACCGCCGATGGCCGCCTTAGGGCGGCACAGGCAAGGATGGAACCGAGGTGTAAGAGACCCCGAGGAACGCTGGTGACTTCGTTCCTGGTAAACCCCATCTGGAGCAAGACCTAATGAGACGCAGCTGAATAAGCAGCCTTAGCCTGAGGCGCGTCTAGGTTGGTCGCTGGAGCCGTGCAGTAATGTATGGCCTAGATAGATGATTGTCGCTTATGGTGGGAGGGTAGTTCCCGATCGAACCACGACGAGCACAGAACCCGGCTTACGGCAAACTTTCCTAACTGCAACGTTATATAACAACACCATACAAACGGCGACGTATCCCGGTAACCCGGCTTACGCCGCCTTTTTTGTTGCAAACAAATGCGGATACGGCAAATATATAAAGCAGTAAATGCGATAACATGCAGGGATTTGGAACGTGATATGCAGAAATTAGACTTTTTAGAAGAATTGCTAGCGGCTGATGATGTCTGATGGCTGGTGGTTGATGAGCTGATGGTAGATAGTAGATGGATGATGGTTGATGAGCTGACGGCTGATGGTTGATGAGCTGATGGCTGGTGGTTGATGAATAGATGGCTGGTGGATGATGAATAGATGGCTGGTGCTTGATGAATAGATGGCTTGTGGTTGATGAATAGATGGCTGGTGCTTGATGAGTTGATAGCTGATAGCTGATGGTTGATGGTTGATGGTTGATGGTTGATGGTTGATGGTTGATGGTTTGATGAGCTGATATGCTAACGGACCGAGATGCAGCTATTTGTGTATTTTATGCCTTTTTGGAGGAGTTTCGGACTGGAGAGCCGTTATTCGGCATAAATAGGGTGGATATCGGGCGTTTTGGATCGAATAGTGACTATGGGGTCCGATAGCAAACCAAATGAGCGGAATTGATGCAAATAAGAGCGCTGGGGTCCGATACAAACCTCCAGAACTCCAGAACTCCAGAACTCCAGAACTCCAGAACTCCAGAACTCCAGAACTCCAGAACTCAGAACTCCAGAATTCAGAACTCCCGAACTTCCGAACGCCATGGTTACTTTGACGCCAGAAATAGATTAGTAGCTAGCAAACTGTAACAATGCGGAGCTTGGCTAATCTTCTGCGGAAAGATTGGAGTTAGTAGCGAAATATCAATTGTAACCTCTGGCTGTAACTTCCTGTGAAATCGGAGTTAATTGAGTGGTAGATGTGTTGAGTAACTAGAGGATGTTTGGTGATGCGGAAAGCGAAATGTGGGAAATGGGATATATGACGTGCAAATTTGCTGAATGCGAAATGAGATGTGTAGAAATGCGAATGTGGAAATACGAAATGAGATGTGCAGGAACGCTGAAATGTGGAAATACGAAATAAGCTGTACAGAGGGGCTGAAAAGTGGCAATTCGAAATGTGATGTGCAAATAATCGCTGTATGTGAAATGTGAAATTACGAAATGAGCTATGTAGTGCCACAAAAGTAGAAATACGAAAATGAGATGTGCAGAAATGCGTAAATGTAACATTCTGCAAATGCGCAAAAGTGAAAGCTCAGAAATCTGCTCACAAAAAACGGCTTCCCCGTCCAATAAAGGATGGAGAAGCCGTTTTATTTTGCCATCGTAGGTATTGATTACGAGCAGTTGTTTACGACCGAACGATGTTTTGATTTTGCTGCCATTGTACCAATGCTTTCTCTAGACGCTGGACAGCAACAGGAACTTGCTCTGGTGGCGTGTGTGTGAAGTTAAGGCGCATTTTGTTTTTGTGAGGCTCCGCTGAATAGAATACCTCTCCGGGTACGAACGCTACTCCGTTTTCCACTGCCAGCGGGAGTAATTCCTTAGTATTGATCTCTTTGGAAAGGGTAAGCCATAGGAACATGCCGCCTCTTGGCTCGAGGAAATGTGCTCCTTTCCAGTTATGTGATCTGAGTTCCGCGGACAGGAGCTTCATACGCGAATGATACTCTCTTGAGATGAGGCGGATATGCTGCTCAATATCAAAATGCAACAGCAGTTCATCTAAAGCACGCTGGTCGATGGTGCTGGAATGCAGATCGGCTGCTTGCTTTGCCTTGGCGATGGTCTTGATTAGTTCGGAATCGCCGATAATCCAGCCGGTGCGTAGGGCAGGGGCGACGATCTTGGAGAAGGTCCCTGTGTAGACTACACAATGATCCCCGCCGAAGCTTCTATCGATGGAGGCTAATGAGGGTGGATATAGAGTTTTATCTTCATCAAAGGTTATTTCTCCATAGGGATTGTCCTCTAGAATAAGAACACCGTAACGGCGGCAGATTTCAACCACCTTCTCGCGGCGTTCTTTACTCCAGGTTGCTCCAGACGGATTGTTGAAGGTCGGAACAGCGTATAGCAGTTTTGGCCGATGTATCCGAATCTGCTCTTCCAACTGATCCGGTAAAATGCCATATTCGTCGTTTGGTATCGAATGAATAGCAGCCCGGTAAGAACCGAGCACCTGTAGTGCTGCCAGATAGGTGGGCGCTTCCACAAAAACTGCATCGCCGGGATCCAGCAATATTTTGCATAACAGATCTATAGCTTGCTGTGAGCCTGTAGTCAATACCATCTCAGAGGCTGCAACCGGGATGCCTTGACGGGTAAGCCTTTCAGCGATTTTGTCACGTAGTGGAGTAAAACCCTCGGTAAGCCCATATTGAAGCGCTGAGGTGTCGCTGGAGAGCACGCGATTATAGGCATCACGTACGGCCTCCAAGGGAAACAAATCCTCCCCAGGCAGCCCGCCTGCAAGTGAAATGATGTCATTGCCCTGTGTAACTTTTAGAATCTCCCGAACTGCTGATGATCCTAGATGATTGGCTGCCGTTGAGTATTTGATATCCATAAATTAGTTCTCCACCTTTCGATTTGATGCTATCATAATAGGAGTGCTGTATAACAGTAAAGCGTTGAATATAACAGTGGAGGTGAAGGGTTCATGCATATCGATTTGAATCGCAGCGGCAGTAAAACTCTGCCCCATCAAATCAGTGAAACCCTCAGTCAGCGGATCTCATCAGGACTGCTTCAGCAAGGTGTCCGGCTGCCCTCCGTTAGAAGTCTAGCTATAACATTGAACGTGAGTCAGGTTACAGTAAGCAAGGCTTACGATATGCTTGAGAAACGAGGACTTATATACTGCAGACAGGGCAAAGGTTGCTTTGTGGCCGATCCAACCCATAATAGACGTCAAGAAGAGGGTTGCTGGCAGGATTTATATGATGATTATTTGCCGAGGGCTCAGCTTTGGCGGAATTTTGATGTTTCAGAAGTGAAATATCCCTTTCATTTAGCCGCCATCCACAGTGAGCTGCTGCCACTTCAAGATATTAGTGACACCTACGCATCCTTGGTCAAAGAGCAACCGGAGCTTATGGCAACCTACGGGAATTTTCAGGGAGATCTTGAGCTGCGGAATGTCATGAGAGAACATTTGAAATCGCGTGGGATTTCACTCACTTCTTCCGATTTGATGATAACCAGCGGGACCCAGCAAGGCATTGATCTGGTGGCTCGTACATTTGTTGGTCCTGGAGATACAGTCTATCTTGAGGCGCCTAGCTATACTGGTGCTATTGATGTTTTTGCGGGACGAGGTGCAGAGATGATTTTTGTGCCTACGGATAGTGAAGGGATGCGAGTGGATGTTCTTACAAAAATGTGTGATCAAAGACCTCCAAAGCTAATTTATACCATCCCTACTTTTCAAAATCCAAGCGGCGTAACTATGAGCATCACAAGAAGACAACGACTGCTGGAATTAGCGCGCAGCTACCGTTGCCTCATTGTTGAGGATGACCCATTTAGTGATTTATATTTCCATGCACCACCACCTAGGGCGATTAAATCAATGGATCCCGATGGACATGTAGTCTATATGAAAAGCTTTAGCAAAGTACTTGCACCTGGTTGCCGAATCGCCTGTGTGGCTGCAGAAGGAAATATTCTGTCCCGGCTGATCGCCGCTAAATCTGCGAGTGATCTAGGAAGTCCCTTGCTGACACAGAAGGCCGTATTACCCTTCATCGCTGAAAAATACGATGCCTACGCAGCACAGCTACGAATTACACTCCGTGGTCGTATGGAAAAGGCGGCGAAGCTTCTGAAGCTGTACGCGCCGTCTGGAGTGAACTATATTCTACCAGAGGGAGGACTTAATCTCTGGCTGGAGCTGCCCCCTTCTCCTGATATCGCAAGCCTGCATGACTTGGCGGAGCAGGAGAGCATTTCTTTTTTACCCGGTGATGTCTGTTACTCTGCGGAAACGCCTTCCCGCCACATCCGTCTTTGCTATTCGCAAATGAATGAACCGGAAATGGAGGAAGGGTTACAGCGGTTTCTGCGCTTACTTGGCCGGTTTTTGCAAAAACACGGTTAAGGGGTGTTATTTGTTCTTTGTTTTAATTGATTCATTTGCTGGCGTACATGTTGAGGGAAAAGCTGCAATGGAACTTGATTGCCGCTTGCCGCTTGTAGCGTTTTATAAATATCGACCTGACCCCAGCCAAAGTATTTATCATGGCCGGAAGTTCCCAGATCAACAGCGTTTTTGGTCATAAGGTCCATAACTTCCTTATTCGTCAGATTAGGATTCAGTGAACGTACCAGACCCGCCAGCGCAGCGACATGGGGACTGGCCATCGACGTGCCGGATAAAGCGGCATACTGGCTGTCCGGATAGGTGCTTGCGATGCTTTCTCCGGGTGCAGCGACATCAATATAATCGCCGTAGTTGGAGAAGGAGGCTTTTTCCCCTGAAGCATTTGTAGCAGCCACTGCAATCACTTCGGGATAAGCTGCAGGGTATCCAGGCCGTTCTGTATTATCATTGCCTGCTGCAGACACAAGCACGATGTCCCGGTCATAGGCGTATTTAATCGCATCATGGAGGAACTGCGAGTCGGCATAATTCCCTAAACTTAAGTTAATAACCTTTGCGCCATTGTCAGCTGCCCATATGATACCTTCTGCTACGGAATAAGTCGTTCCGGCACCTGAGTTATCTAGCGCTTTTACAGGGAGGATCTTATTGTACCAGCTGATGCCAGCTACACCTTCCCCGTTGTTAACAAGTGCGCCAATGATTCCAGATACATGTGTACCGTGACCTACATCATCCTCGGGTGTGGAACCATTGGTAATGGCATTGTAACCAGTCAAAAGCTTACCTTGTAAATCAGGATGATTAATCTGTACTCCCGTATCGACTACGGCTACAACCACTTCTTTGCTGCCTTTGGAAAGATTCCAACCTAGCTCAGTTTCAATCGCCGGGAGGTTCCATTGGTAAGTGGAGAATAACATGTCGTTAGGCGTGACAGTTCCTTCAGCGTTTTTAGTGATGGTATCATTGGTTAAATACATATAGTGAGGTTCCGTATACTCGGGATGCCATTTGTTGGTGAAATAGGATTTCAGCTGATAATAGGTCATCTTCTCAGAGCGAAAGATATAGGCATATCCCAGCTTGCGTGGCTGCTTGCAGTGGATATCGGCGGTTATCGTCTGGAGCTGTCCCTGAGTCGGAGCATTTCCCTTAAAACGGACTACAATTTCATTCTCATAAAAATGGCTGGCATTTTCGTTATCATGGCCGGTCTTGACTGTAATGTCCTTTAAGTTATCGGTATGGACTGATTCCACATGGTATTTGCCTTCCTTAGGATACGGAATGAGACGCAGGTTCTTCAGCTGATGGTCTGCCACACGCCCAAGCACCTTTTGGTTAATAAGAGCAATAATCCCTACATTTTTCTGTTTGTTCCGCTGAGCGATAAAGTAATATTTTTCTTTACCGATTGTAAACGTTGGAGATTCATAGGATTGATGACCGTGGATTGCTGTTTTTGCCGTATTGAGATATTTTAGAAGCTGTTTGTTCTCCTGTTCGGTTCCTTTTGGAAAAGACGATTTAAAGGTCTCAGTCTTTTGTGTGCGGAAATCGATCCACATCAGCATGGAGATAAACCCGTGGTCTTGCTGCAATCGTTTCGCATACACTGATTTATCATGAAGCGAAGACATCCCGTCTGTTTCAGACAGGAGTTTAGTTAAGTGTCTACTGACATCGACTCTATTCAGATGATCTGTCGCCTCCACATCCTGGCTTAAGGAGGTTTTCTTTAATGTTTTTTCCTGAGAGGGATTTGGAGGTGAATGCAAAGCTGAAGTTGGAGCCGGATTCTGAACAGCGACTTTTGCGACATCTCTGGTCGTCCCATTAGTGGCAGGGCGCAGGGCAAAGGTAAGTAACCCAACTGTAAAAGCTGCTGTAACCAAACCTGCAACTGTTAGATTTTTTCGTGACATGATTTCCGCTCCTCTATGCAATGTAATGTCTATAGGTTTAGAAGAGAGCGTATCTTTTATGCATCTTAGAAAAGGATACCTTCCTAACGTTTTTTATGATAATATCAGAGAGAATAAGTATCTCGAATTGTCTTCTTGATTTTGTAAGAGATACCTCATTAGATGTTGTTCTTAATAATTGTTTAGAAGGTTAGACTTCTCTGTGTTCACATCCTGATATTGCAAGAATAAAGAGATACGTCTTTAGGGCGGTTTCTTTCAGAGGATTAACTTTATTGACTACAAGAGCAGGGAATAATAAGGAGGAGCAACCGCTATGTCAGCAGCCAATGTGCAGAAATTATGTGAATCGACGAGAGATAAACTTAAAGTGGTAATCGACAAAATGGAAGTATTTCTAAATGAGCATGCATTGCCTCAGCTTGTAGTTGAGGGAGATGAGGAAACTGTACAATTTTACCAAGGTTTTCTGTCCGATCTTCGTCACCTATTAGTGTTCTCGGAAATGTCATATGAGAAATTAGGCGTTGCGCTGCGTCGTGCGACATTCGATGAATCTTTTGCACAGAAAGCGCTTTATAATGTATATCACTATGGCGTGAACAACTTCTTTTATCCGAAAAATGAAAGCTATTCTGAAGATGGCCGTTACGCTTATACTGGTCAGGATGCAATCCGTTTCCGCAAAAAGCCAGTACGTCCCGCACGTGATATCATCCTAGAAATCACCAAAACGTATGAAGATCTTCGCGATGATCTCATTTATTATGAGAACGACTATTTGACCGAGAAACGTATGCAAAATCAGGTTTAACTTCTAAATAGTGATCTAAAGGGATCAGCACTTTGTCATTTTGTAATGACGATGAGCTGGTCCTTTTTTGCGTGGATTAAAAGCCCTGTCTCGATACATCAACTGGAAACCACTCTGTCGAATAGCGGGTAAATGGAGCGGACATAATGAAGCCGAGGTGATAATTATGTCGAGTGAAAAACCATTAGTAAAATGTAGCGTGAGCAATTGTCATTATTGGGGCGAGCATAATTTATGCCGGGCTGAAGAAATTGTCATCGAGATCGATAAGCACGTAGGCAATGGTTATAAGGAAGAATATGCTGAAGAAATGACAAATGAAGGTCACCGCGATCATGCCAGTACATCATCTGCAACATGTTGTCTGACGTTTAAGCCGAACGCTTAGGAGGCCGCCAGAATGGACACAGAAAAGGATAATGAATCAAGCTCATCACGGGAACAATCCGGTCCGAGAAAAGTCATTCTTCGTCCGCGGAGAGTGGACTATCCTCGGCGGGACAGAGAGCATCGCGAAGAATACGCTGCTGAGGTAAATCCGGTTCCAATGCAGGTTCGGGATGCCCCGCGGAGAGTGGAAGAACGCAAGGACAGTGAAGCGGAATATAGTGGAAGCCGGGTAATGGGGTATGTTGGACTGGGGATGGGGATCGCCTCATTGTTCATCTGGTCTTTTATTCTCGGACCCATCGCTGCCGTAGTTGGTTATTATTCCTATGTCAAAGAGCAAAAAACGCTTGGGGCATGGGCAATGGGCTTAGGGATTGTTGCGACACTAAGTTACTTCGTGATGATTCCCTTTGCGCGCTAAAAAGAACTGAATGGCTTTGATCTAAACAGGCTTTTAGACCTAAATATCAGGGTCTGAAGTCTGTTTTTTCATTCCAACATATAGCAATAATCTCAGATAAAATGTAAGATTAAGCCGTAATTCATCGAAATTTCAACGCGAAACCTTATATATGATTCGAGTAGGACAAAAAAGGAGTGCGCCAGCATGCAGATCAATCCCGCTGTAACCGACGGGTTAGGGCAGCTTAAATGGATCAACCTTAAGGCAACAACCGAAAAAACTAGCTCCGCGAATGGAAATGAACGGTCAACGGGAGTTTCAGCTTCTGGATTTGCGACAATGCTTCAGGCAATGTCAACGAGTAGTGAAAGTTCAAGCTATTTGACTTCTCTCCCGGATGCAACTTCAGTCAGCAGCTTGTTATGGCAGCAGATAGGTGGGACAACAGAAACCTTCAATAACATAATTTCCGGGGAAATAACGGGTTCCACACCTACGAGCTATGATGATCTCATCCAGAAGGCGAGTGCTAAATATGGCGTGCCGATTGATCTGATCAAAGCAGTGATTGATACTGAATCTTCGTTTAATCCTAATGTGGTCTCTTCGGCAGGGGCTAAAGGTTTAATGCAGCTTATGGATGGGACCGCGAGCGGCTTAGGGGTTACTGATTCGTTCGATCCGGCGCAAAACATTGATGGCGGCGTACGTTATTTATCTTATCAACTGAAACGCTTTGGCGGAGAGGAAAAGATGGCACTTGCAGCGTACAACGCAGGGCCGGGACGGGTAACAGATCTGGGAGTAACCAATGATCAGGAATTATTGGAGAAACTTAGCCTGCTTCCAAAAGAGACACAATCTTATATCTTTAAAATAGAACGCGCTCGCGCTCAATACGCGGTATAATAAAAAGGATCAAACGGGAAACACCGTTTGATCCTTTTTCGATAATAAGTTCACTCAACGAAGTAAAGGAGACATTTGACATATGCTTTACTGGGATTATGCCGCCGCTACACCGCCCTATGTAGAAGTGGTGCAGACGATGGAACAAATTATGAAGCTGCATTATGCGAACCCTTCCTCTTTGCACCGTGCGGGCAGTGAAGCGGGTAAGCTGATCAGACGGTCGCGTGAAGTATGCGCTGCTGCTTTATCTGTACAACCGCAGGAGATTCTATTTACTTCTGGTGCAACGGAAAGCAATAATTTGGCGATAAAAGGCGCTGCTCTGCAATATCAGACTAGAGGCCGTCATTTGGTAACTACAGAAATAGAGCATCCCTCTGTATATGAGAGTTTCCTGCAATTGCAGCGAATGGGCTGGGAGGTTACTTTTGTAGCACCCGATAGCACTGGCGTTGTTGATCCTGAGCGCGTAGCTGCTGCTGTCCGGCGCGACACAGTGCTTGTTAGTGTGATGCATGTCAATAACGAGATTGGAACGATACAACCGCTTAAAGAGATGGGGAAGCTGATTAAAGCTGTGAATCCGCGAACCTTATTTCATGTAGATGGTGTTCAGGGATATGGTAAACTTGCAGTTGACTTAAAGGAATGGCAGGTGGATCTTTATAGCCTGTCTCCTCATAAGCTTCGAGGCCCACGTGGAGTGGGATTACTGTATATCAAAGAGGGAATTAAGCTATTCCCATTGCTTACAGGGGGCTCTCATGAAGAAGGACAACGCGCTGGAACTGAAAATGTACCTGCGATTGTCGCATCCTCCAAAGCTATCCGCATGAGTGGTGAGCAGCGCGAAACCTTCGTTGCCCAGTTGGTTCCACTCCGAGATCGATTATTACGCTTCTTGCGCACCGTTCCTGAATTTGTTATAAACAGCAGAGAGGATGGAGCTCCCCATATTGTGAATTTCTCTTACCCTGGCATGAAGGGAGAGGTATTCGCCCGCAAGCTAGAGGAACTGGGGATGGCTGTCTCCACCCGTTCGGCCTGCTCCTCACGACTGGCTGAGCCTAGTCGTGTATTATTGTCTATGGGTAAAGATGTCTCCAGTGCTTCAGGTGGGATTCGTATTAGCCTTGGCGACAGTCATACAGATGAGGATGTCGCTGCGCTTGAGCAAGCATTAACCACTGCGGTACAAGCTTTAAAGATTGCTGAAGGAGGAATGAAGTAACAAATGAGCATGATGAACAAGGAATCTGCAGAAGGCAGAGCCCATAGTATAGAATACGCTGATATGCTGCTCCTGCGTTTTGGAGAGTTTACTTTAAAGGGCAAAAATCGTACCCGATTTGAAAAAACCGTACTGCGTCATGTGAAGGAATTGATTAAGCCTTATCCAAACGTAGTTCTGAGCAAGGAATTCGGAAGAATTTACGTGGAACTGAACGGGGAATCTGCGATTGAATTGGTACAAGCACTGAAGAATGTATTTGGCATTGCTTCAGTCAGTCCAGTGAAGGTTTCTAAGTCAGAGCTTGAGGATATTGTAGCGGTCAGCCGTCAATTTTTGGAGATAATCGCGCCTGCTCCGGGCACCAGATTTAAGGTTAATGCTCGGCGGGTATGGAAAGAGTTCCCTTACGGCTCCATTGAGATGAATAAACGGATCGCGACACCACTATTGCAAGGATATCCTGGCCTCACCGTAGACGTTAAATCGCCTGAATTAGAGCTGAGGGTCGAAATTCGTCAGGGACATACTTATATTTTCTGTGAAAATATTGCCGGTGTAGGTGGATTTCCATTAGGCACTAACGGAAAAGCGATGTTATTGCTGTCCGGTGGCATTGATAGTCCTGTAGCAGGCTGGTCATCCATGCGGCGCGGACTTGAAGTGGAGTGCGTGCACTTCTACAGTTATCCTTATACAAGCGAGCTTGCTAGACAAAAAGTTGTGGATCTTGCGCGGGTATTGTCACGTTATGCGGGTGTAATCAAGCTGCATCTGGTACCCTTTACTGAAGTGCAGACTTCCTTTACCGGCATCGGCCAGGATAATCTGATTATTACACTGATGCGGCGGGCAATGCTGAGAATTACTACCCAGCTTGCTGAGCGGGAAGGTGCATTGGCGATTGTAACCGGGGATAGTCTGGGACAAGTCGCTAGCCAGACCTTGCCAAGCATGAACGTGATTGGCCGTGCGACAACCCTCCCCCTTCTGCGTCCGCTGGTAATGATGGACAAAAGTGATATCGTGGACCTGTCGAAGAACATCGGTACCTATGATTTGTCTATCCTTCCTTATGAGGATTGCTGTACTTTATTTGTTCCAAAATCACCTACAACAAATCCGAATTTACGGATTGTGGATAAGATAGAGGCTACGCTTCCGGGATATTCTGAACTTCTGGAAGCGGCGATTGAAGCCACAGAGACCGTGTTAATCACTCCCTATGGAGATGAGAAGCCTAGTGATGTTGTAAGTGTCGAGGCTGGTTTACAGGAAGAATGGTTCTAAAGTAATAAACCAAAAAACTGCCTTGAAGCGTAGTGAAATCTACGTTCTGAGGCAGTTTTTTTGTGGTTTAGACGATTGTGCCCTCCTGAGGCTCTTCTGGTTTTGATTGGCGTTTCCAATGTCCCGCTGCCAAGATACCTATAATGATCACGATTATAAACAGATATTTGAGCAGCGGATGATGATTAAAAAATGGCGCAAGCTGATGTTCATCCGTAATCATACTTGAAGCAGTAAAACCTAAGACAGCAGAACCAATATAAATGATCCATGGATATTTGTTGATTAATTTAATAAAAAGGGTACTTCCCCACACAACGATGGGAACACTGATCAGCAGTCCTATGATAACCAGTGAGATATTATGCTTGGCAGCTCCGGCAATGGCGATCACATTATCAAGGCCCATGGCAGCATCAGCTAAAATGATTGTACCTACAGCGGACCACAAGCTTTGACCTGCCTTGATATCTGTTGAAGTGTTCTCACTGGTTAACAGCTTATAGGCAATCAGAATGAGTAAAATCCCTCCGGCAAGCAGTAACCAGGGGATTTTCAACAGCCATACGACCAGAATCGTTGCGAAGATCCGCAACACTACAGCACCTGCTGTTCCAAATACGATAGCCTTCTTTTGCGTGTCTGACGGTAAATTACGCGCCGCAAGACCGATCACAATGGCATTATCTCCCGCCAAAATAAGATCTAGAAAAATAATGTTGAGCAGCGATAATATAAACTCCCAGATGGATGTATTCAAAGCGAAGTCACTCCCAAGTTTGTTAGATTGAGCTTCAAAATATGCTTAGTTTTGTATACGCAAAAAAAGGAGCCAACATGCGTTCACGCTCAAAAAAAGTTGGACAGGAAGCATAGCTTGTCATTTCCGAACATACAAGTAGTTACATGTGACTCGGGGAGGTAAGTGCGAATGGATTCATTATTGCTCCTTGGTGAAATATTGATGATTAATCTGGTGCTGAGCGGAGATAATGCAATGGTTATTGCAATGGCCAGCAAGGATCTTTCGGCGAAGCACCGAAAGACTGCAGTATGGTGGGGCTCAGCAGGCGCAGTTGTTCTGCGGTGTTTGCTTACTTTTGTTGCGGTATTGCTATTAAAAATCCCTTATATTCAGGCTGGAGGGGGAATGCTGCTGCTATGGATAGCGTTCAAGCTGCTTTTGGAGGAAGAGGAGGATCTCAGAGTAAGGGAATCATCCTCAGTCTGGAAAGCAATCCGAACGATTCTTGTAGCAGACTTCATTATGAGCCTGGATAATGTACTAGCCATTGCAGGAGTAGCTAAAGGAGATTTGGCTTTAATTGTCATCGGGATTGCTCTTAGCATTCCGATAGTAGTGTGGGGAAGCGGCATTATTGTCGGCTGGCTGCACCGGTTTCCAGTGCTCGTATTTATCGGTGCTTATATATTGGCGTTTACAGCAGGGGATATGTTGCTTCAGGATGCAAAATTAGGGACGATGCTCTCCTTTTTGTTCCCTTCCTCACATTCCTATTTGCCCATTGCCTTAGGAATATTAGTTGTCGTTACGGGAGCAATAAAACGCAGAAAAACATCTGCAGGTTAATAAATTGCAATAAAAGGCAATACTAAACGGACATCTCCATAAATTGGAATTGTCCGTTTTTTTTGCGTGATCAGAAGCGCTTATAGACACTGATTAATCACAGGGAGTGATGGCATTTTGTGTATGTTTCGGATAATATATGAGTAAGAATCCTGTCGCTTTCAGGCTATAAGGTGACGAGGAAATGAGGTAGACGTGAAATTGAAGGGATGGGTGAAGGATGTCTTCAAAGAAAGATATACAGCTAGGAATTTTTATTGTTGCTGCTGGCATCGTGATTTTATTAGGTAAGCTGGGCGTCTTCGGATTTTTGGGGCGCGCGCTTTGGCCTCTAGTGATTTTAATTCCAGGAATAGTACTACACATGTTATTTTTCAGCCGTCGTGCTTCGGCCTCGGTATTGGTTCCTGCCGGGATATTAACGGTGTATGGTTTGTTGTTTGGTCTTTGCAATATTTGGGGATGGGGGCTTATGAGAAACTTATGGCCTGTGCTGTTGCTTGGTCTTGCCGTGGGCTTGTATGAATACTCTATCTATGAACCAAGACGGACGGGTGGTCTGTCAGCAATTGCTGTAACATTAGGCTTACTAAGCCTTGCGCTTTGTATTTTCAGCCTTATGGGCACCGGCGCGATCTACCTGATCGGGATTGTATTAATAGCTGTAGGAATTTGGCTGATTACCGGTCGAGGCAGAGCACGTGGCCGGAATAGATGGTATCGAAGCTAATTGCTGTAGGATCTTGTGAAAAAAAACGGAAATTGGTAACTGTTTTTTCATAAAAAGACTTGCTTTTCATGGTACTTTCACTATAATATTAATGTTATGTTGAAGCGTCGGCTTTCTGCCTGGCGCTTCTTTTGTGAGACTGCCGTGACATGCTATGAATTTTAACAGTTTTAATTTGATAAATGAGAGGATTTGGATACAAATCATGCATTCAAGAAAAGATATTCGCAACATTGCGATCATTGCCCACGTTGACCATGGCAAAACAACACTCGTCGATCAGCTCCTTCAACAATCGGGGATCTTCAGCGCCCATGAGCACTTGCAAGAACGTGCTATGGACTCTAATGATATCGAACGGGAACGTGGAATTACAATCCTAGCTAAAAATACAGCAATTACTTATAAAGAGTTTTTAATCAACATTGTGGATACACCTGGACATGCTGACTTTGGTGGCGAAGTAGAACGGATCATGAAAATGGTTGACGGTGTATTGCTGGTTGTTGATGCTTATGAAGGCTGCATGCCGCAAACGAAATTCGTTCTGCGTAAAGCATTGGAACAAAAACTTACACCGATCGTTGTCGTGAACAAGATTGACCGTCCAGCTGCTCGTCCTAAGGAAGTTATTGATGAAGTGCTCGATTTGTTCATCGAACTTGAAGCAAATGACGAACAATTGGAATTCCCTGTTGTTTATGCATCTGCTCTTAATGGTACATCAAGCATGGTTCCTGAGAAACAAGATGAAACGATGCTTTCGCTCTACGAAACCATTGTTGAACATATTCCAGCTCCAACCGAAAGTGTTGAAGAACCGCTTCAATTCCTCGTAACGTTGATGGATTATAACGAATACTTGGGTCGTATTGCGATTGGACGTGTTAACCGCGGTGTGATCAAACAAGGTCAATCTGTAACAGTTATTATGCGTGATGGTAAGAGCAAAACTGCACGTATCGAGAAATTGTTCGGCTTCCAAGGTTTGAAACGTATTGAAACAGAGCAAGCGGGCGCAGGGGATATCGTTGCTATTGCAGGGATCAAGGACATCAACATTGGTGAGACCATTGCTGATCCTGCAAACCCTGAAGCACTTCCGGTTCTGAAGATTGACGAACCAACCATGCAAATGACATTCCTAGTGAATAACAGTCCTTTTGCTGGTAAAGAAGGTAAATGGGTAACTTCCCGTAAACTACGTGAGCGTCTATTTAAAGAACTTGAAACAGACGTGAGTTTGCGTGTGGAAGAAACTGATAGTCCTGATGCATTTATCGTTTCTGGACGCGGTGAGCTTCACCTTGGTATTCTGATCGAGAATATGCGTCGTGAAGGTTATGAAATGCAAGTTTCTAAACCACAAGTAATCATTAAAGAAATCGACGGTGTCAAAATGGAGCCGCTTGAGCGTCTAATGATTGATATTCCAGAAGAGAGCATGGGCTCTGTTATGGAGAGTCTGGGTACTCGTAAAGCCGAAATGGTCAATATGATTAACAACGGTACGGGTCAAGTACGTCTGGAGTTCCTGATTCCTGCACGTGGATTGATTGGTTACAACACTTACTTCTTGACTTTGACACGCGGTTACGGCGTTATGAACCATGCTTTTGACAGCTACGCTCCACTGGTTGCTGGTCAAGTTGGCGGACGTCATCAAGGTGTGCTTGTAGCAAGTGAGACTGGATCAACAACTCAATACGGAATCGTGGGTGTTGAGGATCGTGGTATTCTCTTCTTGGATGCAGGTACAGAAATTTATGAAGGTATGATCGTAGGCGAGCATACCCGTGATAACGATATTATCGTTAACATCTGTAAGGAAAAAGCACTTACCAACATGCGTACCTCAGGAAAAGATGATACTGTAAAAATGAAGACACCACGCACCTTCTCTTTGGAAGGCGCACTTGAATATTTGAACGATGATGAATATTGTGAAATTACACCTAAATCCATTCGTTTGCGTAAAAAGATTCTGAACAAAGGCGAACGCGAACGTGTAGAGAAACAACGTAAAACAGCACAAGCCAACGCGTAAACACATGCTTATGAATAAGACCGCCGGATTATTGCATCCGGCGGCTTTTTTTAATATAAGAAACAAAAAATTCCCCTACTGATGATATAATGTAAACGTATCTTAAATTTGGGAGGAGTGCGGTTATCTATGCAGGTGTGGTTCGCTGAGCATCCAATCGTCGCTTATATTGTTATCTTTATATTGCTTACTTTTGTTTATAATCAAGTCTTTCGTGTGAATCAAAAGTTATCGATTGGCAAGGAAATCATGCTCTACATAATGATGGCGATTGGCTCTGGCATGCTCCTCATTTTCCAACATGATAAGCTTCCGATTATCCAGTGTCTGTTGGTTGCTGTCGGATTAATGCTGATGGTACGGATACGTTATATAGTAGAAGCTCGACAGAAGAGAAAGGCTGCGGCAGCAGCGAAGAGATCGTAATCGCAACTTTTGTACCTTAAGGATCGTCTAATTAATGTAGCAATTCTAATTCTAAATGAAATGAAAAGGACTTTATTCTATTATGAGTACAAGAAACAGCGGTTTACCTCCAAGAGCAAACGGGCAACAACCTACTAATAGAAAACAGCCTGTGAAGGGTGCTTCTAAGAAAAAAACGAAAAAGAAAGTGAAAAAGAGAGGTTTTTTTGGCAGATTAGTTAGAGTATTGTTAACTTTGCTAATTATTGCGATCCTCGGCGTGCTGGGTTATGGCGGTTATCTGTATTGGAAGCTTGAGCATGGCGTATTTAATGCAGGGGTTGAGGGTACGGTTGCTCCAGGGCATTCCGCTTCAGAAAAACCACTGACAATGCTTATACTGGGAACGGATAACAGACCTAAACACGAGTCTTATTTGACTGACGTAATCATGGTTGCAGCACTTAATCCTAAGACTAAATCAGCGACTATTGTTTCGCTTCCTCGTGATACCTACGTGGAGCTAAGTGGCTATAAGAAGACGAAAATTAATGAATTTTATGCTCGCTTCAAGGGTAAGGAGAAATCCTCTGGTCTACTGGCTGAAGATGAGATGAAGACGATGATGGGTAAGTATTTGGATATTGATGTAGATTATACAACGATTCTTGATTTTCAGGGCTTCCGTGATGTAGTGGACGAGCTTGGGGGAGTCGAAGTAAATATTAGTGAAAATATGTGTTATACAGACACTGTGGATGGCACGAATATCAATCTGAAAAAGGGTCCGGCAGAGCTGGATGGAAAAAATGCACTGGACTATGTGCGGTATCGTAAATCCAATTGCAAGCCTAAGACCAACGCATCAGATGATTTTGATCGCAACAAACGCCAGAACGAAGTTCTGAACAGTCTGGTGGATCAGATGCAATCGCTTGGTGGCGTATTAAAAATCGGCAAGGTGCTTGATGCAGTGGACAGTAACATGAAGACAGATATCGAAAATTCGCAAATCAAAGATATGATTGCGACGTATTGGAAGATTTCCAAAGAGAATATCGAATTCAAGCCGGTTACTGGAACGTGGCGAAGTCCATATGTATATATTAATGATGAGGAGTTTGAGGCCGCTAAGAAAAGCTTGCAGGATCGGATTGCAGGAATTTCCACGGGAGCTGATTCGACAGCTGCTGAGACGCCTTGAGGACCTTAATATCTTCCATAGCTAAAATTGAATGCAAGTTTCAGCCTGTGCTATAATATAATAAATCGAATGAATTAACGTCGCATAGGGGGCCAGTACTTATGTCCGAAGCCGTTGCTCAGCTGAATGAAACTTTGCTATCGATGCTGCAATCGGAAACCTTTGTTCTTCTAAACACAGTTGATGCGGAGACAGGCGGTCCTACATCCACAGCTATTTCGTGGCTTTATGCTGTTAGTCCTAGTACTGTGCGTTTGGCTATTGATCATCGTTCAAGACTTGTGAATAATATGAAGGTTAATCCATTAATAACTATAACTGTGTTTGGTGAAGGAACTGTCTATGCCATTAACGGTAGTGCTGCTGTAAGGCAGGACCCGCTAGAAGATGTTCCTTTTAAGATGTGCTGTTTTGATGTTGAAATTCAAGCGGTCCGCAACGCGCTTTTTTACGGCGCGCAGCTGGACTCCGCCCCAAGATATGCGAAAGTTTATGATGGACGTGCCGCTGAGAAGTTGGACGGACAAGTATTTGCTGCCATGAAAAAAGCCTAGTGAAAATATCACTGGGCTTTTTTTGAACTCAAAGAACATCTTTTGTTCTTAATCTCTACTGTGCATTTTTTTGCGGCTTGGTATCCTCTGGCAGCTGTGGCATGATTCGTCCGATAATATCGGCCAGCTCGGATGAGAATCCGGATATCGGATGTCCCTTGGAGATATGGCGGCTCATTTCCGCTAATCTGCTGGAGAGATCCATATCCGCAGTGACAAGCGCCCGTACACTTCTTGGGTCTTTGCGGATGGCTTCCGCTACAGAATATTTGATGCTTCCTACACGTGAACGGCCCAGAGAACCTTCTACATCAAGACCAACTATGGCAACTTTGTTCATGACTACACAGTGTGCGCCATTTACACCGGGAACTCTTTTGGCCAACTGTTCAAAATGATCCTTAAGTGCAATTTCACTTTCTCCATTAACATTGACGGCTTGACCAGCTTTTGAGGTGGCTTTAGGATTAGTCGCACCATCATTGGACAATTGCCGAACCTCATGGTTCCCCGTACCCTTTACAGCATTCGCAGATTGTTTATTCTGAGGAGAGGGTGATGTCTTTTTATTAGCGATACCGCAGCTTGTCAGTAGCAGCAGTACCAGCAACAGACATATTGATTTTCTCATATGTGATTACTCCTTTCAGCCAAAGAATCGTTTCTGTACCATATCTTTTCCCTTGGCGGAAAGAGTTATGTATGATCAATCAAACCAGGCGCTGTGGAGGGGATAATATGAACAAGATATTTGTGCTAGATACCAACGTGCTTTTGCACGACCCCAATTCAATTTTCTCTTTCAAGGAGCATGAGGTGGTTATTCCGGCTGTTGTGCTGGAAGAAATCGACTCCAAGAAGCGCAATGCTGACGAAATCGGTCGGAATGCCCGTACAGTATCCCGATTGCTTGATGGACTCCGGGAACTAGGTCATTTGCATAGTGGTGTGGAACTGGAGCATGGAGGCAAGCTGAAGGTAGAACTTAACCATCGCAGTTTTGTGAAGGTACAGGAAATGTTTGGCGAGGTGTCTAACGACAATCGGATTTTGGCTGTTGCTCTCAATTATTTGAATGAAGAGAATGAGAAGCCCGATCCGCGTCCCGTTGTGCTTGTGAGCAAGGATGTACTGGTTCGTATTAAAGCGGATGTACTTGGAATTACGCCAGAGGATTATTTGTCAGATCGTACTGGAGACTTAAATGAACTATACACTGGTTACCAATCTCTGCAGGTTCATCCCGCATTGATTGATGAATATTACAGTCACCGCTCTCTGACGGTAAAACAGCTTGCGTTGTCGTATCCGTTGTACCCTCATGAATTTGTGATTCTCAAGGATGAGATTGGCACTGGCAAATCAGCTCTTCTCAAAGTGAATAGTGATGCCACACGTCTGGAGCCACTCTATCTGGGCAATGATTCGGTTTGGGGGATTAGCGCCCGTAATGCTCAACAACGAATGGCACTGGAGCTGCTGCTAAATGATGAAATCCCACTCGTAACGATCACGGGTAAGGCTGGGACAGGGAAGACGTTATTGGCGCTTGCAGCCGGACTATTCAAAGTGGAGGATGAACATAAATACAAAAAATTGCTTATCGCCCGTCCGGTCGTTCCTATGGGTAAAGACATTGGGTATTTGCCCGGTGAGAAGGATGAGAAGCTTAGACCCTGGATGCAGCCTATTTATGATAATCTGGAATTCCTGTTCGATACCAAAAAAGCTGGCGATATCGATAAAATCTTAATGGGGTTAGGAAGTATACAGGTAGAAGCCTTAACCTATATTCGCGGCCGTTCAATCCCATCGCAGTTCATTATTATTGATGAGGCGCAGAACCTTTCCCGCCATGAGGTGAAGACCATTGTCTCCAGAGCGGGAGAAGGAAGTAAAGTCATTCTAATGGGCGATCCGGAGCAAATCGATCATCCATATCTGGATGCTGCGAGCAACGGACTGAGCTATATCGTCGAGAAGTTTAAACAGCAAGGGATTAGCGGACATATTACTTTGGAAAAAGGTGAGCGTTCCCGCTTGGCGCAATTGGCCGCGGATCTACTCTAACGGTTCATCAATCCTATTTTCAGCCGGGAGAAGCAAACACTCCCGGCTTTTTCCTGCCCGCCCGGAAACGGCAGAGGAATTTAAAGTTGGTTGTGGTGATTAGAGCCATGGAAAGAAAGTCTGGAACTGTAGAAGCGAAGCGTTCGCCTTTATCCTCGGATTTTAACCGCATGATGCGGTAATTAAATCAGGAAATCTGAGGATAACAGCGATCGGAAGTCCAAAGCTTTCTTGTAATGGCGGTCAGATCACCTTCCTATTTTTAATGCCTCTGGCGTATCACCCATATAATAGAAAGAGAACGGTTTCACAAACTAAAGACAAGCACCGGAGGGTTTGGTAAAATAGGGGAGACCAATCAAAAGGGAAGGTGGGAAATCGTGCTGAAACGCAAAAATTATTGGCTGCTTTTTGCAATTTTACTACTATCGCTGACAAGCCTGTCGCCCAGTATGGAATTGAGTACCAGTAACGATCCACGTCCTATGAAAAGACCACAAAGTCAGTCAACCCATCCCTCTTCCGGAGATGAGGGAACTATAGATAGCTTACACATAAGAGTATCGTTAAATAGCGAAGAATTTAGTGAACTGGAGCTCCTTAGCAACCGTTATACCCTAGAAAGTGGAGTAAATGTTATTTTAAGCAATGTGGATATGGAGGATGCCGATGAGGTATTGAAGCATGATTTAACGATCGGGGACAGCCCGGATATCGTCATGGCAGATGGACGAAGCATTCTGGACTGGGCCACACGTGGATATTTATTGCCGATGGATGTGTATCAGAGCGTTCCGGGGAGTGCACCGTTAACACAGTTGATCCCCTGGATGCAGTGGAATGGATATAATTGGGGAGTCCCGTTAGATATAGATCCTTACGTGCTTGTTTATTCCCCACAACGGCTGGCGGAGCTGGGTTTTAATGCATTACCCAAAAGCCTCGAAGAGTGGAATATCCTGCTTCAGAATGTGCTTAAAGAGCAAGGGAAATATTTACTCGCGATGGATACCCGTAATCCTTATGGATTGTCAGCGGTAATGGAGAGCATGAATAGCAGCTTGTTAGCAGATAACCAAGAAGTGTTGAATTGGACTCAGAACGCCCGCAGTTATTTTTATCTCACCAGCCGCTACAATAAAGATGTCTGGGATATGCTACAAGGAGGTAGTGTCGCCGTTGCTTCATTACCGTTATCCGAGTGGCAGAAGTATGGAAATTCATCCCTTGCTGCTGTACCGGCCCTGACTGCTAATAATGGGGGTGGGTTTGAATCCTGTTACAGTCGATCTTTTGCCCTTCCAGCTCAATCTCAAAGTCCAAAGGAAGCTGTGAATTGGCTGACCTTTATCACCTCAGAGGATGCTCAGCTGGATTGGTTGGAGAATACGGGGAGCTTGCCGGCGCTTGATGTTCTTTATCGTTCGGAGCATGCTTTTAAATACAAGCTTCCTTTCGATGTTGAGCTATTACTGACAGAAGAAACCGCCCCGGAGGATGAGTCACAGGGCGGCTGGAGTAAGGTTGTTGAAGCTGTATCATTACTATTAACGGGGCAGATAGATGCAGAAGGCTACAAAGAATTTCTAAAAGAAGGCCTAAAATGAAATGGAAAGCTTAACATGCAAGACGCCCTCTTGGCTATCTACTGCCGTGGCACGAAGGAAAGATACTATTTTGGCTGGATAAAAGCCTAAGTCAAATTCTTCTTCCAACGTTTTTCTTGTTGTGTCAGGCAATTCAAGACCGTTAAATACAATATGATCGACTTGGAATATAAGGCCGTTGATCGGTTCTTCCTGAATGGTATAGTGACCGGTCAGTGAAAGGGCTAGCGCTCCGCTTTTTCCAGTGGCAGTAATCGATCCGTCATTGAAATGAAAGGCGAAGTCTTTAAACAGCGAATTCTGCGATTGCAAAAATTCATTCAGGTCCTCTTCCTTCAGGTTTAGCTCATAAGTCATTCCCTTTCGAGTCAGTACACCCTCTCGATTCTGAACAAATTGTGGTAGTTTATTCATTGCGGAGGATAACGCCTTGAAATAGGTTTTTACCTCGTGCAGGCCGATATTCTCCCAATATAATGTGAATTCTTTAAGTAGAGTACTCATATTTTCAGGATCGCTGCTATTTTTAATCCCACCCTCAATTTCCTTGTTGAGCGCGTTTACCCGAACTTGCTGTTCCTCCAGAGCCGTGCGCAATCGGGCGAGCTCTTCCGAGTTTCGCTTCGCAGTCTGAAGGGTATTCTTCAAATCCTTATATTGTTCTTCATATTGTGAGAGAATATCGCGGTCATTTCCAATAATAATCTCATAATAATCGAACAGAGCCAGGAATCTGCTGATACTTTTTGCTGAAAAAAACGCGGCCAGAAGATTATCTCTATCCCCCATATAATAAGAACGCACAACTGCACCTGCCCGTTCCTGTTGGTCCGCAATGGCTGTTTTTTTCTGGGTAGCTTGTCTGTTCAGGCTTTCTACCTTTTGTTCAAGCGCTTTTTGTTCGGCTGTAATCTTGATGATTTCACGTTCGATTTCTGCAGAAGACAAGGTCTGTTCAAGTAGTTTACGGGTTTCTTCATTATCTGGTATAGCAGAGTTGAAAAAATCACCGCTAGGATCGGCAGACAAGTACTTCACAGGTTGTAACGGAAACAAAGTACAGCAGAAGAGAATTAGTATGGTTGCAATCATGCGGCTTTGTAAATTGCGGGAGCGCACCACACCACCACCTTTTTTTTGAAATGATATATGTATGTACTAATAATATGTTTAACCCTTCTAAAATAGCATACAAACAAAAAAACGGAAGTGATCCTTATAAGATAAGGACCTCATCCGCTCCAAAAGAGTACTACAATTTATAGTGGAAGACCCATTTGAAAGATCGTCCAATAACTAAATCCGGTGAAAGTCAGAATCATGTATGCCCAGAAGAGAAGAACATAAGTTTTTTCAGTAAATTT
Organism: Paenibacillus sp. FSL E2-0190; assembly: GCF_037992965.1. Classification (NCBI taxonomy): domain Bacteria; kingdom Bacillati; phylum Bacillota; class Bacilli; order Caryophanales; family Paenibacillaceae; genus Paenibacillus; species Paenibacillus sp. FSL E2-0190. The sequence continues at coordinate 5,348,629 of NZ_CP150306.1, read as the reverse complement.
CATATAGCCAAGTATTACGAAAAATGCAGTTTGCAAAAAGAAAAGCAAGGCCATTTCTGTTAGACCTCCGGCGAAAGCCATCAATCCAATAGCTAATGTGAAAAAACCTAATACCCGAAACATGCGGTCCAAGAGAGAGTCCCCCTTCCAGTATGTATCTCACGAATATTCCTTCGATTTATTATACCCTCAACATAATTATGTGTAAACGAATTCATTGAAAAAAATGCACTAATCTTCAAAAAATGTGATTTTTATAATTGACCTGAGTGATTAGTGCTTTAAAAAAGAGAATTTATAGTTTTATGCGTATGATGTACGCAGATAATGGAAATACAAATTAGTATCAAATAGATTCTATGAACTCTATGAGAAGCATAGAAATGGAGTAAGCAGCTTTTATCCCTATTCACTACCCGGCAGAACTGCCGGTTATGGAGATGGTTATTTCATGACGTTGTTAGGAGGTTTGGCTTTATGACAGCCGTTAGACAGGACGCTTGGAGTGCAGAAGATGATCTAATATTGGCAGAAGTAACTTTGCGACACATTCGGGAGGGCAGCACACAGCTTGCCGCTTTTGAAGAGGTGGGTGAAAAAATCGGCAGAACTTCGGCCGCTTGCGGATTCCGCTGGAACAGTTGTGTTCGGAAAAGTTATGAAGGTGCCATCGGTATTGCTAAAGGGCAACGTCAAAAGCGTAGCTACCTGAAAAAGCAGCCGTCAGTAAGAGGAGCGCAAGTAGCTGGTCTCATTCTGGGTGATGTCGATGAGGAATTTGGGCGCGGTGAGGGATTAAGTGAAAACACATTATCCATTGATGCGGTCATTCGTTTCTTAAGACAATGGAAGGGTACGATCCAGGAAGCAGGACGTCAGCTGAAAATGCTGGAAAGAGACCTGCGCGAGAAGGAAGATGAATTAACAGAATTACGATCTGAGAATGAGCGGTTGTCTAAAGAGGTTAATCTTGCTCAAAGCGACTACCGGGTAGTCAACGATGATTACAAAGCTTTAATTCAGATTATGGATCGTGCTCGCAGGCTTGCTTTCTTAAATGAAGAAGAAGAAGAAATGAAGACTCGTTTCAAAATGGATGGTAACGGAAATTTAGAACGCATTGAATGAACGATAGGTTAACTAACAATCCCGCAAGTGGTCTGCTTTTTAAGCACCACTTGCGGGGTTTTTGGTATACTTAGAAAAATTGTGCTTAAGATCAGCAGGAGGGTTATATGAAAATTGATATAATTGGTGCAGGTTCACTCGGGCTGCTGCTGGCAGGGAGACTGATCCAAGCCGGAAATGATGTGAGGCTGTGGTGCCGAGGGATAGAACAATGCCAACGATTAGGGCGTGATGGCTTAACGGTTACCTACGAGGATGGACGCGAGCCGATAACAATTTCGGAAGATCAGTTTGTATCCGCGCCAATAGGGGAGTTCGCTGGTGCTTATCTAGAAGAGCCGAGTGATTGGATCGTGGTGACGGTTAAACAGAATACTCTACATAATGATTTGCCTGAATTTCTATCCCTACTTAAGGAAGAGCAAGTACATATGATTTGTTTTCAGAATGGTACAGGACATATGGAGATGTTAGGAGGCTTGTTGCCAAACGCCAATTTATATGTAGCTGTGACTACGGAGGCTGCGAAGCGCAAATCCTTAACTGAGGTCATTCATGCAGGAGCAGGGGAGGTGTGGATAGGAAAATGGAGCTTAGGGGATGGACAAGCTCATAGCATACATAATGATTTAAAAGCGAATAATTTAATAGAAGTTCTCATAATGGCAGGATTCGCAGCCTTTTTGTCGAATGAAGTGGATACCATGATTTACCGGAAGCTCTTGATCAATGCCGTTATTAATCCACTCACGGCGATTTGGCGTATTCCAAATGGGGAGCTGTTGTCTTCAGAGCAACGCCTCCAATTAATGAAGGAAGTTTTTGAAGAAGCAATAATGGTGTATGATTTCTGTGAAATTACTTATGATAAGGATGCTTGGGATAACATCCTTCAGGTGTGCCGGTTAACGTCTGGCAATATTTCATCTATGCTGGCAGATGTACTTGCTTCAAGAACCACAGAAATTCGTTGGATCAATGGAAGTCTTGTAGAAATGGCAGAACGATCTGGAGTGTCGGCACCATTAAATCGCTGGCTCTGCCAATTAGTAGAAGGTATTGGGGTATGATCTCTGGGGAGAGGTGAAGCTATGGGACTGCTGATGGATTCGGTTATTACTTTAAGCGTTATTCCGATTGTGCCGTTTTTGATTGTTTTTTTCATTGGAAAGGGCTTAAAAAAAGATAAAAAGAAAACTTTTATGCTCGCTATGGACGTGACCACATTTTTTTTATTATTGTCGGTCTCCGCATTGTTTAATAACATCTTTAATTCCGGTTTTGGGTTTTACCTTATACTAATTATTGTATTAATATCCGCTGGACTGATTGGCGGAGCTCAAAATCGGATGAAAGGAAAGGTAGATGGGAAGCGGTTATTTCGGGCAGTTTGGAGACTTTCGTTCTTTTTTATGAGCTTCGGATATTTATTATTTATGTTTGTTGGGCTAATTACCTACATATCACAAGCGATGTAACGTTCCACTGCTTCGGTGAAGCGTCAACGTCACAAAAGTTTAAAGTTTTAAAAAAAAAATATTTTCTGAAAACATTGCACTAGATTTTTTTGACCACTGGTTGTATAATCATAAACCATATACCACATTCTATTTAGGGGGAACTGCTAGATGAAGAAGAGTAAAAGTCTATTGCTAATGATTGCATTAGTACTTGTTATCGGCACAGTGCTTGCTGGCTGCGGCGGAAACAATGCAAACAGCGGCAATAAAGGTAACAATGCTAACACTGGTAACACGGCAACTGGTAATGCAGCTACAGAAGAAAAATTGGCTGCTGACCAAACATTGAGAATTAACCTTAGTTCTGAGCCTCCAACATTTGACCCAGGATTGGCTCAAGATAGCCAAGCTCACACTGTCCTGACAACAATGTACGAAGGTCTGACTCGCATGAATGCTGAATCTGGTCAAGCTGAACCAGGTGTTGCTGAAAGCTGGGAAGTTTCCGCTGACGGTCTGGTATATACTTTCAAACTCCGTGATTCACAATGGAGTAATGGCGATCCTGTAACAACAGAAGACTTCGTTCGCGCTTGGAAACGCGTGCTCGATCCTGCTGCTGCATCCGCTGCACCTTACGCTTATCAATTGTACTACATCAAAAATGCTCAAAAGTTCTACAACAAGGAAATTACCGATTTCAGTCAAGTAGGTGTCAAAGCGGTTGATGAGAAAACTCTTGAAGTTACTCTTGAAGCCCCAACTCCTTACTTCCTTGGATTGCTTTCCTTCTACACTTATTACCCTGTACACAAATCCATTGAGAGTAATCCTAAATGGGCAACAAGCAAAGATACTATGATCGTTAACGGTGCTTTCACTCTTACTGAGTGGACTACAGGTCAAACACTTGTTGTAACTAAAAACGATAAATATTGGGATAAAGATTCCATTAAACTTAACAAAATCGACTTCTCCCTTGTAAACAGCGGTGCAACTGAGCTGCTCAGCTACAAGAACGGTGAATACGATCGTGCCGGTGGACCAACTGGTGAAATTCCATCAGAACAAATTCCAATCGTGCAAAAAGAACTTCCTAACGAATTCAGCCGTAAAGGTATTGCTTCCGTATACTACTACGAATTCAATATCACTGAAAAACCTTTCACAAACGCTAAAATCCGTAAGGCTCTTGCAATGTCCATTAACCGTCAAGCTTTGATTGACAATGTAGTACAAGGTGGACAATTCCCAGCCTACGGTTATGTACCTCCGGGTATCGCTGGTGCTGATGGTGAATACCGTACAGCAGTTAAAGATAGCTACTTCACTGAAGATCTAGAACAAGCTAAAACATTGCTTGCTGAAGGTCTGAAAGAAGAAGGTATGGATAAACTGCCTACATTCTCCCTGACTTACAACACAAGTGAAGGTCACAAGAAAATCGCTTTGGCGATTGCTGATATGTGGAAAAACAATCTTGGTATCGACGTACAAACCGTTAACCAAGAGTGGGCTGTATTTATTGAAAACCGTCAAAACCTGAACTACCAAGTTGCTCGTGCTGGTTGGACTGCGGATTACAATGATCCAATGACTTTCCTTGATATGTGGGTAACAGGTGGCGGTAACAATGATACTGGTTACGCTAACCCTGAGTATGACAAATTGATCAGCGAAGCTAAAACAAGCACTGACTTGGCAGTACGTCAAGAAAAGTTTGCTGCAGCTGAGAAATTGCTCATTGAGCAAGATATGGTTCTGATTCCTTTGTACTACTACACTAACAACTCCCTGACTAAAGAGTACCTTAAAGGTGTTACTCTTGACTTTAGTGGTGCAATTGACTTGACTCGCGGATACTTGCTTGAGCACTAAGATATTGCTTTAGTAATTACAACAGAATAGTTAGTTGACTGAAGTTGCAGAATACTTCGGGATATATATGTGGAATTCCATATATATCCCTTTTTTTGTATTCCTGTCTATTTGTTAATTAATGTTATTAATAACATATATAGAAAATAGACAAAAATCCGTTTTTTTCATAAAATCATTATTATGTGTATCAAAAATTGTCGGAGGAGGTGTGATGGGGATGGTTCGTTATGTCGCAAATAAGTTTTTCTATATGTTGGTTTCTCTATTTGTATTGATTTCAGCTACCTTTTTCTTGATGAAAGCTATTCCGGGGGATCCGTTTACTTCTGAAAAGAAGGTACCGCCAGAAATTAAAGCACGTCTGATGGAACAATATGGTCTGGACAAGCCGCTCTCTCATCAGTATTTTAAGTATTTAGGTGATATTATCCAAGGTGACCTAGGTGTCTCAATGAAACGCCTAAATCAAGATGTATCACATTTGATCAGTCAAACCTTTTCAGCGTCGCTGAAGCTGGGACTCGTCGCAATCGTTGTGGCGGTTATTGTCGGAGTATTTCTCGGCATGTTGGCGGCACTCTATCACAGAAAGTTTATTGACAGCGCAGCTATGGTGCTGGCAGTTCTGGGGATTGCGGTTCCGAGCTTTGTAGTCGCGTCATTACTGCAGTATGTATTTGCTTTCAAACTGGGTTGGGTACCGGTTTCAGGTTTTAAAGGGCCGATCTATTATTTCTTACCCGTGGCCGCGCTCTCGGCACAGCCGATCGCCTTTATCGCCCGCTTGACCCGTTCAAGTATGCTTGAAGTTTTGAATGCGGATTATATCAAAACGGCTAAAGCAAAGGGATTGAGCTGGATGGCTATTCTGAGCCGCCATGTACTTCGTAACGGAATTCTACCTGTTGTTACTTATATGGGTCCAATGACAGCTAACATCGTAACTGGTTCGGTTGTTATCGAGCAGATCTTTGGTGTTGGGGGTATTGGTAAACAGTTCGTGGAAGCGATTGGTGTCCGTGACTATACCGTTATTATGGGGATAACCATTTTCTATGGTGTATTACTCATGGTTGCCCGCTTTATTACGGATATTGCTTATGTATTAATTGACCCACGTATGAAATTAAGTGGAGGAAAGGAGGGCTAAATAGTGGCTACTGAAAATAACTTGCTAAATCTAAAACCGGAAGATTTTCAAAAAGTCGGTGTAGATGAAAAAGAAGCCGAAGTTATCCAGCGTGAGAGTCTCTCTGCTTGGAAAGACTCTTGGCAACGGTTGCGTCAAAATAAAATGGCGATGACTGCGCTCGGTATCCTGGGTTTGATTGTACTTGCAGCGATTTTTGCACCTTTTATCTCGAAATATAACTATTATTCTAATGATTTGATGAGCACCAATAAGCCCCCTTCCTCCGATCACTGGTTTGGAACGGATGATCTTGGTCGTGATATCTTTGTTCGTACTTGGTACGGTGCACGGATTTCCTTGATCGTTGGTCTTGCTGCGGCAGCCATCGACTTGTTCATCGGTGTTATCTACGGAGGCATTATGGGCTTCTTCGGTGGCCGTGTAGATAATATTATGAATAAATTCTCTGAAATTTTGTATTCTATTCCTTATTTGCTGGTTGTAATCTTGCTCTTGGTCGTTCTTGAGCCAAGTCTTGGAACAATCATCCTAGCTCTAACCATTACAGGCTGGATTACGATGTCGTGGATTGTGCGTGGAGAAATTATGCAGCTCAAGAATCGTGAATTCGTATTGGCGTCCCGTTCCATGGGTGCTGGTTCTGCGAGACTGTTGTTCAAGCACCTTCTGCCGAATGCGGTTGGTCCGATTATCGTAACCATTACACTGTCTGTACCAAATGCTATCTTTGCTGAGGCCTTCCTAAGCTTCTTGGGTCTTGGTGTACAAGCTCCTGTTGCTTCACTTGGATCGATGATCAATGACTCACTCACCGGCTGGTTGTACTATCCATGGCGCTTCTTATTCCCTGCGATCCTAATCAGCTTAACAATGCTTTCTTTCAACATTTTCGGTGATGGTCTTCGTGACGCGCTTGATCCTAAGCTGAAGAAATAGGAGGAATATGGATGGAACCTATTTTACAAGTCAAAGATTTGCATATTTCCTTTTTTGTTAAGGGCGGAGAAGTACAAGCTGTCCGTGGTATGAATTTTGAAATTGGCAAAGGCGAAACGGTTGCCATCGTCGGCGAGTCCGGCAGCGGTAAGAGTGTAACTGCTCAATCGATTATGCGGTTGATCCCTTCTCCACCTTCTAAAGTGAAAAAGGGAGAGATTATTTTTCAAGGACAGAATCTGCTAGACAAAAGCATGAAAGAAATGGAATCTATTCGCGGTAAAGATATTGGCATGATTTTTCAAGACCCGATGACTTCTCTGAACCCAACCATCAAAGTGGGCAAACAGATCACTGAAGTTTTGATTAAACATCAGAAAATGTCAGCGGCCGAAGCGAAAAAGCAAGGTATGGAGATGTTGAAATTAGTAGGCATCAAAAATGCGGAGGCTCGCTTTAACCAATATCCCCACGAATTCTCAGGCGGTATGCGCCAGCGTGTAATGATCGCAATCGCGTTAGCTTGCCGTCCGGCTTTGCTGATAGCAGATGAGCCTACAACAGCTCTAGATGTAACCATTCAGGCGCAGATCATGGAAGTTATGAGAGAGATGCAGCAAAAACTAGGTACCTCCATTATTCTGATTACACATGATCTGGGCGTAGTTGCTGGCATGTGTGATCGGGTGATTGTAATGTATGCAGGTGAGGTTGTGGAGACCGGAACAAGATGGGAAATCTTTAAAAATCCACAACATCCATACACCAAAGGTCTGCTGCGCTCAATGCCGCGTCTGGACCAAAAGAAAGGCGAGCCGCTTATTCCGATCATCGGCACACCGCCAGATCTGATCAAGCCGCCGATCGGCTGTCCGTTCACTGCTCGTTGCAATGAAGCGATGCATGTGTGCGAACAAATCGATCCCGGCGCCACAGAATTCAGCGAAACGCATATGGCGCGTTGCTGGAATCTGCATTCGATGGCCAAGGAGGTGCAGTACTCTTGAGTAAGAACCTAATAGAGGTAGAAGGTCTTAAGAAATATTTTAATGTAGGTAAAGGTAAGGTTCTTAAGGCTGTTGATAATATTAACTTCACGATCCGTGAGGGCGAGACACTTGGGATGGTAGGTGAGTCCGGTTGTGGTAAGACTACTGCTGGACGTACGATTCTTCGCTTGTATGAGCCAACTGCTGGAAGTGTGAAATATAATGGTACAGACATTTATAAATTGCCTGGAAATCAAATGAAGGCTATGCGCCGTGACATGCAAATGATTTTCCAAGATCCGTACGCATCGCTTAACCCGCGGTTTACGGTTTCTGATATCATTGGCGAGGCACTGGACATTCACGGAATGGCTGGCAGCCGTGCAGAACGTAAGAAACGGATTGAAGAACTGCTGGATATGGTTGGTCTTAACCATGACCATGCAACCCGTTATCCGCATGAATTCTCCGGTGGACAACGTCAACGTATCGGGATTGCCCGTTCGTTAGCGGTTAATCCTAAGTTCATCGTTTGTGATGAGCCGATTTCCGCACTTGACGTATCCATTCAAGCTCAGGTCGTTAACTTGCTTAAAGAACTGCAAGATCGTCTTGGATTGACTTATCTTTTCATCGCGCATGATCTGTCCATGGTTAAACATATCAGTGATCGCGTAGCAGTTATGTACTTGGGTAAAATGGTTGAGTTGGCGGAAAGTGAAGAGCTTTATGCAAATCCTATCCACCCTTATACTAAATCCCTATTGTCGGCTATTCCAGTTCCGGATCCGGAAATTGAAGTCAACAAAAAACGTATTCACTTGCATGATGAGCTTGGCAGCCCTATTTATTCTGCTAACGATAAGACCAATGACAGTGACTTTGAATTAGTAGAAGTATCTAAAGGCCACTTTGTCAGCAAAAAATTCGCATAATTTATACTTAGGTTTTCAAAGGCGGGAGCATTATGCTCTCGCCTCTTGTATGTATTTAGGATATTATTTAATGAATTTATAGTATAATTGAACAGTTGGCTGTACCTGTGTTGCTGATATCAAGACATGTTTTACTTTGACGCGGCTCCTGACTTTGGATACAATCATAGAGAGTTTTTACGAACTTGGATTTACATATAACTGCTTAGTAGAACTGGAGGCACTAGCAAATGAATATTGTAACGGAACCGCTCAAGGGTGGATCTGCACTCTCGCGCGACTATATAGATCATTTTGAAAAGGTTAGTCATTTGTACGGTGGGGATTTCCGCAATAAAGAAAGTAGAAGTAGAAGGGCGGAGTGGCTAGACGGCAGAGAAAGCCTTCGTGCCGACCGGACTCAGATTGCTGAGTGTCTGCGTCAATATAATGAAAAGCATAACTCGCATGATGCGGTGATGGCTTCGCTGGCGCTCTTAGAGCAGCCGGGGACATTAGTGGTGACAGGTGGGCAGCAAAGCGGACTATTTACTGGACCCCTGTTAGTGGTATATAAAGCTGCAACTACTATTATGGCGGCAAAAGAAGCAGCTGAACAACTCGGCCGACCGGTAGTTCCTTTATTCTGGATTGCAGGTGAAGATCATGACTGGGATGAAGTGAATCATACGTATGTACTGAATCGTACGCAGGAGATTACTAAGATTAAGATAGAAAAGTCAGAAGAGAAACGCTCCTCAGTAAGTGATATTCGTGTAGAAGAGGAAAGCTGGCAGCAGGTAGTAGAACAGTTAGACGGTCTGCTTCAGGAAAGCGACTTTAAGCCGCAGATTATGGAATTCATTCGCACTTCTTCTTTTAGAGCAGATAGTATGACGGATGCATTTGCCAAGCTGATGGGTTCATTATTTGGTAAATTTGGTCTAATTCTGCTTGATTCTGCTGATCCCAACTTACGTAAGTTAGAACAGCCATTTTTCACTTCGCTAATTATGCAGAATGATGCACTGGAAACAGCGTATATGAATTCTGCTTCTGATATTGTGGGCGCCGGATATGAGCTTCAGGCTGATGTTACAGCTGGCAATGCCAACCTCTTTTATATTCATGAAGGTACACGGCTTCTGCTTCACAAGAAGGACGGAATCTTTACGGATCGCAAGGGTCAGGTATCCTTTTCCCGTGATGAATTACTTGAGGAGGTGCAGGCACATCCGGAACGCTTTAGCAATAATGTGCTGACACGTCCACTTATGCAGGATTATGTGTTGCCTGTTCTGGCAACGGTGCTGGGTCAAGGTGAGATTGCTTACTGGGCCATTCCGCGTCGTGCGTTTGAGACCATTGGGGGAGAAATGCCGTTAATTATCCCTAGAATGTCTTTTACTGTCGTAGAAGGTACGCTGCACAAGCATATGGATAAATATCAACTTAGCTTTGAGGATGTAAGACAAGGACTGGATCATAAAAGACATGAATGGCTGGCCGCACAGGATGAGCTGGGGATTGAACGTCGTTTTGAAGAAACCAAGACCTCATTCGCCGCCATGTACGAACCGCTGATTGAGCAGCTTGGAACGGTTCAGGCCGGTCTGCTTAAGCTGGGGAATAACAATAAAGAGAAGATTCTAGATCAGATTACTTTTTTACAGGCGAAAGCCCAAGATGCAATGGCAAAACAGAACGAAGCTGCAATCCGGCAATGGGAGCGAATCGAGCTGTCGTTAATGCCACTGGGTAAACTGCAGGAAAGAGTGTACAATATCATGTATTACTTGAACCGGTACGGACTTGCTTGGCTGGATGAGTTAATGACGGTTGAACCGGATTACAGTGGAACACATCGCATCATTTATATGTAATGGAAGTATCGCTTCATAAAACTAAGCTTATGCTTACGAAGTGAGTTTTGTACGAAGCAGATCACTGGAGTTATTTCCCACAAAACTTTTAGGAGGTTTCATAATGAGTTCATCTAAACAAAATAGTATCGTGGCTGATATGTCACTCGCACCGGAAGGGCATTTGAAAATCGACTGGGTTCGCCAGCATATGCCGGTACTGAACCGTATTCGTGAGCAGTTTGAAGCAGAACAGCCATTTAAAGGTCTGAAAGTATCGATCACATTGCATTTGGAAGCTAAAACCGCTTATTTGGCGAAGGTTGTCAAAGCTGGTGGTGCAGATGTAACCATTACAGGTTCGAATCCACTTTCTACACAGGATGATGTTTGTGCAGCGCTTGTGGAGGATGGAATCACAGTATTTGCTAAATACAATCCGTCTCCTGAAGAATTTAAAGCCCTTAATATCAAAGCACTGGAGAGCAAACCGGACTTGATTATTGATGACGGTGGGGATTTTGCTACATTGCTGCATTCGGAGCGTCCTGATCTGATGGAGAATATTCGCGGGGGGGCTGAAGAAACAACTACCGGGATTATTCGTCTAAAAGCTCTGCAAAAGCAAGGCGTATTGAAGTTCCCAATGGTCGCGGTTAATGATGCCTACTGCAAATATTTGTTTGATAACCGTTATGGCACTGGCCAATCGGCATGGGATGGAATTATTCGCACAACCAACCTTATCGTAGCGGGCAAAACAGTAGTTGTTGTCGGTTACGGCTGGTGTGGTAAAGGTGTTGCCATGCGCGCCAAAGGACTTGGAGCAAAAGTGGTTGTCACAGAAGTTGATGCGATTAAAGCCGTTGAAGCACATATGGACGGTTTTGAAGTAATGCCAATGCTGGAAGCAGCTAAGGTTGGTGATTTCTTCGTTACAGTAACTGGTAACCGTTATGTAATTCGCGGTGAACATTATGATGTGATGAAGGATGGAGCAATCATGTGCAACGCGGGCCATTTCGACGTTGAAGTGAATAAGCCTGAGCTGTCGGAAAGATCCGTATCCCAACGTACCGTTCGCAAAAATATCGAAGAGTACCAGCTTCGTGACGGACGTAAATTATATCTGCTTGCTGAAGGTAGACTTGTAAATCTGGGTGCTGCTGATGGTCACCCTGCTGAAATTATGGATACAACCTTTGCACTCCAGGCACTGTCGCTGAAATATGTAAATGATAATTATAAGAGCATTGGCGTAAAAGTTGAAAATGTTCCTTATGAGCTGGATGAGCAAGTAGCACGTTATAAGCTGGAAAGTCTGGGCATTAACATCGATAGCCTCACTCCGGCACAAGTCGATTATTTGGACAGCTGGAATTTGAACGATTAATAACTGAACGCATAACAATAAAGTGTATTAACCAGTGTACCTTGAACTGAAGCAACTTTTTTAACAAAGCCATGCAACGGACAAGATTCCGATTGTATGGCTTTTTTCTGTGGAGAAATGTTTTTCGGGAAACGAGCTATCTGATTTAGGAAAAATTTCCTTGGCCAGAAAAAGGTTTTTGATTTTTAATGGCGAATCTATTATGCTTAAGTGGTGAAAAGTGGGGTAAAGTGGGGATTCAGGGATTAGGGGTGGGAAAAAGGATGTTCATGGGAGAGTATCAACACAGCATTGACGACAAAGGCCGAATCATTATTCCGGCTAAACTCCGTGAATTGCTCGGAACCTCCTTCGTGACGACCCGCGGCCTAGACTCCTGCCTGTTTGTTTATCCCATGGAAGAATGGGCAATCATGGAACAAAAGCTTAAAAGCCTTTCGCTGATGAAATCAGATGCCCGCGCATTTAGCCGCTTTTTTTTCTCAGGTGCAACTGAATGTGTTTGGGATAAGCAGGGAAGGGTAAATCTGCCGGCCAATTTACGGCAGTATGCCAAACTGGACAAAGACTGTGTCATTCTGGGCGTTTCGAACCGGGTGGAAATCTGGAACAAAGAGCTTTGGGAACAGTACTTCGAACAGTCCGAGGAATCGTTCAACGAAATCGCTGAGAAATTGGTGGATTTCAATTTTGATCTATAAAACACAATAACGAATACTGTCCTGGAGGGATGCAGCTTGTTTCACCACATCACGGTGCTTAAGGAAGAAGCGACAGAAGGGCTGCACATCAAAAAAGACGGAATCTATGTAGATTGCACTCTCGGTGGAGCGGGTCACAGCTCACTTATCGCTTCCAAGCTTAGCGGCGAAGGCCGTTTAATCTGTTTGGATCAAGATGATTGGGCTTTGGAGAACGCCAAAGAAAGATTAGCGGAATACGGAGACAAGGTTGTGACTATTAAGACTAACTTCCGTGATCTGGAGAGTGTACTTAAGGATGTGCCCTTTGTGCCACAAACAGATGGTATTCCCCAAGTAGATGGAGTGCTCTTTGATCTTGGCGTATCCTCTCCTCAGTTTGACGAAGGGGAACGAGGCTTTAGTTACAATCATGATGCTCCGCTGGACATGCGCATGGATCAGTCAGCACTTTTGACGGCTGCTGAAATTGTGAATACATGGTCCGAGCAGGAGATTGCCCGTGTTCTTTTCCAATATGGAGAAGAGAAATTCTCGCGGAGAATCGCTAGAAAAATTGTAGACAGAAGAGAAGAAGCTCCTATTGAGACAACAGGAGAATTAGCAGAACTGATCAAGGAAGGTATCCCGGCAGCTGCTCGAAGAACAGGAGGGCATCCCGCTAAACGTAGCTTTCAAGGATTAAGGATTGCTGTGAATGACGAATTGGGTGCTTTTGAAGAAGGGCTACATAGTGCAGTACGTTGCCTTGCACCAGGAGGCAGAGTATCCGTCATCACCTTTCATTCGCTCGAAGACCGAATTTGCAAGCAAATTTTTAGCAGCTATTTAAGCAGATGTACATGCCCGCCTGACTTTCCGTTTTGCGTATGCGGCGCGAAAGGCACGCTTAAGTTAATCAATCGTAAACCGCTTGTGCCTTCTGAAGAAGAGCTTGAGCTTAATACCCGAGCCCGCTCAGCTAAGCTGCGCATTGCAGAAAAATTGTAATTGACGATAAAGGAGAGTCAGAGATGGCCTATACCCGCGGCAATTTAGCAGTTCAGCCCAAAAGAAAAGAAGAGGTAAACCCCCTTTACCGCGAGAAGACAAAAGTAGTTACCAGACGAAGAGTACTTCCGCTGCAAGAGAAACTTTTGTATATGCTGACGCTAGGAGTATGCGTTCTGGTGGCGATCACCCTGATTTCACGTTACGTCCAAATTTATGATTTGAACTTGCAGGCTCAGAAATTAGATCAGGATATTGCAACAGCCAAGAAGCAGATTTCTACGTATCAGATGGAAAAGCAGAATTTAGAGCAGAAAGTCGCCCAAAAAGCACGGGATCTTGGTTATGTGTCCCCGGATGAGAATGCAACAATCTATATTCCGGCAAGCTCAGCAACGACTCCAGGTGATAATTAGTGAGCGATTGGCAAGATCGCAATAAAAAAAGTTGTGAGGTTCGCTTATGCTGAAAAGAATAAAACTTCGCACGCTGTTTATAGGAGGGTGTATTACCCTCTTTTTTCTTGTTTTGATCGTTAGAGTGTTCTGGATTCAAGTTATGCAAGGTGAGGAATGGCAGGAAAAGGCCGCCACACTTTGGGCGCATTCCTCAACTATCAAAGCGGAGCGAGGTACGATTTCTGACCGTAACGGGAGTGTGCTCGCTAGCGATGTCCCTGCTTATACCGTGGTGGTGAATCCTGAAGTGATTCAACAACAAGGCATCGGGGAAGAGGTCATCACAGGATTGCACGAATTGCTCGGCAAACCAGAGGATGAGCTGCGTAAGCTGGTTGAAGCCAAGGACGAAAAGACGGGTGCTTACCTCAAGAACCGTGAGATTCGTAATGAAGGCTGGAAGATTGATCAGGAGCTTGCCGATAAGGTGAAAGAATTTTATGTAGCCCTAGGTAAAGAACATAAAATTCAAGAGACCGGTATTGGGCTTGTTAGAGAGCAGAAACGATATTATCCAAAAGATGAATTAGCTGCACATATCTTAGGTTATACAGATAGGGACGGCAATGCTATCATGGGACTGGAAAAATACTTTGATACGGAGCTTAAGGGTGCCGATGGCAAGCTGCTTTATCAAAGTGACGGTCAAGGGGTAAAATTGCCGGATTCACAAGATACCTATAAGCCAGTAGTAAATGGAAGTAATTTCAAGCTTACAATCGATAGTACGATCCAGCATTATATAGAAGAGGCCATGCAAAAGGCGTATGCGCAATATAAGCCAAAAAGTATGAGTGTCATTGCTGCTGATCCGAACACGATGGAGATTTTGGGATTAGCCAATATGCCTACCTATAATCCAAATGAATTTTGGAAGACCGGGGCCGATGGGGCGGGATTCTATAATCATGCTATTAAATCTAAATACGAGCCTGGTTCCACTTTCAAAATTGTAACGCTTGCCGCCGCAGTAGAAGAGAAGCTTTTTGATCCTGTTGCGACATTTTTGTCCGGGTCCATCCGGATAAAGGGATATAGTAAAGCACTGCATGATATTAATCATGCTGGATGGGGGCAAATCAGTTTTCTTGAAGGTGTGAAACGTTCTAGTAACGTTCTATTCGTTAAGCTATATGAAATGCTCGGACAGGACAAGCTATTACAGTATATCAATGATTTTGGCTTCAATGAGAAAACGGGAATCGATCTGCCAGGAGAAGTAAGCGGGGTAGTTAACCCTAACCTTGGACGTCCTATAGAAATTGCGACACTCGCATATGGACACGGTAAAGTGCTAGTAACCCCACTTCAACAGCTAGTTGCCGTATCTGCTATAGCTAATGGGGGGAAGTTGATGACTCCGTATGTAGTTAAGGAGGTCACAAACCCTAACACTGGTGAGACAAAGGTTACTCAGCCTAGTGTAGTGCGTCAGGTGATTGATGAGGAAAGCGCCAAGAAAACGGGTGAATATTTGGAGCAGGTTGTTGCTGACCAAGTAAAAGGAACAGGCCGCAACGCTTATATTGACGGCTATCGCGTGGCAGGTAAGACAGGAACGGCTATCAAGGTTGAAGGTAAGGATTATGTGAAATCCAAAGTACTTGTCTCCTTTATTGGTTATGCTCCTGTTGATGATCCAAAGATCGCTGTTATTGTCATTATTGACGAACCGAACGTTGAGGTTGGCGGCGGTAAGGCAGCTGCTCCAGTATTTAAAGAGATTGTATCCCAGTCTCTGCAATACATGGGAGTACCTAAGCTGGCGTCTGAGGCTAGTGATAGCAGCAGTAAAAAGCCGGCTAAGACTGAAACAGTCGCACTTCGGACTACACCAGATCTAACAGACAAGACGATGAAGGAAGCAAGAGAAGCACTTTTGGATCAAGGCTTCGATTATGTAGTGGTCGGTGAAGGATCTACTGTAGAGAGTCAATATCCTGAGGCAGGTACTAAGCTTGCTACAGGGCAACGGATCTATTTATTAAGTCCGCAGGGGGCTCAGCCTACCATTCCAGATTTAAAAGGGGAATCCCTGCGTGATGCACTTGAAATTCTAACTCTACTAAAAGTAGAGATTGCGGTAGACGGTGAAGGTTACGTCTCAGAACAGATTGTAGGAACGCAAAATGGCAAGACCTTGGTCACTTTGAAAATGAAGCCATTAAATGATTATGGCGAAGATATTCCCGTGGCCCCGCCTGCTGATGAGGGGACAGATTCCGAGAGCGGAACATAGCTTGTTCTAACCCCTGTTTGTCCCGAATAGTCATGAAGATAAGAGCTCATGTCTATTGTTGAAAGTGGGGGAGAACGGAATGAAGGTTTCCAAAGTCGTAACACGGCGGAGAATGCTGTGGACATTGCTGGGACTGGCAGTGTTATTCGGTTCGCTGGTCGTGCGTCTTGCGTATGTGCAATTATCTCAAGGCGAGGAATTGACTGCGAAGGTAGAAGATTCCTTGCGCCGCAATATTCCTTTTACCGCTAAACGTGGTGAAATTATGGATCGTGAAGGTGTGCCGCTCGTTTCTAATATCACCACACCTACAGTGTATGCAGTACCGGTGCAGGTAAAAGAGAAGCAAAAGACAGCACAGCAATTAGCTCCACTGCTTGGGATGACTGAGGAGAAGCTGATGACATTGCTGTCCAAAAAAGAAATGTCGGTGAAACTTCAGCCCGGCGGCCGCAAAATTACGATGGATCTTGCCGCGAGCATCCGTGATTTGCAGCTGCCGGGCATCGTTGTCGCTGAGGATAGCAAAAGGTATTACCCTTACGGCGATTTAGCCGCGCATATTCTAGGCTTCACAGGTATAGATAACCAGGGCATTACAGGAGTAGAGAGTATATATGACAATCTGCTCAAAGGCATAGCCGGTAATATTTCTTATTTGTCTGATGCAGGTGGAAGACTTATGCCTGGCTCATCTGAGAAATATTCTGCCCCTCAAGACGGACTTAATCTGCAGCTGACGATTGATAAACAGATCCAGTCCATTATGGAACGTGAGCTTGATCAGGCTATGGTGAAATATCAGGCGCAGGGTGCTTGGGCTATAGCTATGAATCCGAAGAATGGTGAGATACTAGCCATGGCTAGCAGACCGGGGTATGAACCAGCATCATACAAGGAATATGATGCGCAGATTTACAACCGGAATCTGCCTATCTGGATGACCTATGAACCTGGTTCAACGTTCAAAATCATCACTCTGGCTGCTGCGCTGCAGGAAGGTAAAGTAGATCTTCAGAACGATCATTTCTATGATCCGGGTTTTATCGAGGTGGCGGGGGCAAAGCTGCGCTGCTGGAAAAAGGGCGGTCATGGTAGTCAAACCTTTCTACAGGTAGTTGAGAACTCTTGTAACCCTGGGTTTGTCGCCTTAGGGCAACGGCTGGGAAAAGAATCACTTTTCAAATATATTAGGGATTTTGGTTTTGGCAGCAAAACGGGAATTGATCTGAATGGGGAAGCTAATGGTATTCTGTTCAAGCTTAATCAAGTAGGTCCGGTAGAGCTTTCGACTACAGCCTTTGGTCAAGGGGTTTCGGTTACGCCTATTCAGCAGATTGCTGCGGTATCCGCGGCTATCAACGGCGGTAATCTCTATAAACCGCATGTAACAAAAGCATGGGTTAATCCGGTTACTGGAGAGACTGTATCAGAGGTGAAGCCAGAGCTTGTGCGGCAGGTCATTTCGGAGGAGACATCCAAGAAGGTGCGGGCAGCACTTGAGAGCGTGGTTGCCAAAGGCACAGGACGGCCGGCTTTTATTGACGGCTATCGTGTAGGTGGCAAGACGGGTACTGCACAGAAGGTTGTAAATGGACGTTATTCTCCAACAGAGCACATTGTTTCTTTTATTGGCTTTGCGCCAGCGGATGATCCTCAGATCGTTGTGTACACTGCCGTGGATAATCCGAAAGGGATTCAATTTGGGGGTGTGGTTGCAGCTCCAATCGTGCAAAATATTTTGGAAGACTCGCTGCACTATATGAAGGTTCCGGAGCGCAGTGATCAGCTTCCCAAAACTTATAAGTATGGCGAAACTCCGATAGTGACCGTACCTGATCTTACCGGAGCAACGGTGCAGGATATCTATGAGGATTTAAATATGAATTTTAATCTTGCACGTTCAGGCACAGGAAATACGGTCATCAATCAAGCTCCTAAGGCTGGGGCCAGAGTAGAACAGGGCTCAACCATCAGGATTTATATGGGAGCATCTAGTGAATAATGATTAAGGTATAAGGTTTCAGCTCGTATCCGAAAATGTAGAGTGAGGGATTACTATGAAAGTTAACGAATTATCTGCTTGTCTTGCTACTTCGCAACTATACGGGGATGGAGATGTGGAGATTACTGATCTTCAGACGGATTCCCGCCGTGTAGGCCCGGGAGATCTATTCATCTGTTTGCCTGGCCACACCGTGGACGGGCACAAATATGCGCCGCAAGCAGTAGCCTCCGGAGCGGCGGCTATTGTATGTGAGCACAAGCTGGAGCTTGATATCCCGCAGATTGTTGTAGATGACTGCCGGTTTGCGATGTCTGTCATGTCGAATGCATTCTTTGGCTCACCTAGCAGCCGGATGAGAATGATCGGGGTGACGGGCACAAACGGCAAAACAACAACGACTTATCTCATTGAGCGGATTATGCAGGATCAGAATATGAAGACAGGTCTGATTGGAACGATTCAAATGCGCTATGACGGCAAAAGCTACCCTATGTCAGGCACAACTCCAGAATCGCTAGATCTGCAGCGTTCCCTTCATGATATGGCTTCCAAAGGTGTGGAATGTTGCGTAATGGAAGTATCCTCTCACGCACTTCAGCAAGGACGTGTGAAGGGTGCGGACTTCCGTACGGCAATTTTTACGAACTTAACCCAAGATCATCTGGATTATCATCATACAATGGAGGAGTATCGGGCGGTTAAAGGGCTCTTTTTCTCCAGATTGGGAAATGTGATCTCTCCGTGGAAGGAAGAACGCAAATATGCGGTGTTGAACGCGGATGATGAAGCCAGTCAATATTTTGCAGCCCAAACTGCGGCGGAAGTGATTACATATGGCATTGATAACAACGCTAATGTCCGAGCTTCGCAAATATCGATCACTGCAAAAGGAACTTTTTTCCATGTAGATACGTTTAAGGGGAAGACGGACATTTCGCTCCGTATGGTTGGTAAGTTCAATGTCTACAATGCACTCGCGGCGATTACAGCTGCTTTATTGGAAGATGTCTCTCTGGCTGATATCAAGACTAGTCTTGAGGCAATCGATGGTGTAGCTGGACGGGTGGAGTCAGTGGACGAAGGTCAGGAATTTGCTGTTATCGTTGACTACGCACATACACCAGACGGGCTAGAGAATGTATTAAAAACGGTCTGCGAATTTGCTACCGGCAAAGTGCTTACAGTATTTGGCTGTGGCGGTGACAGAGACCGGACGAAACGTCCATTAATGGGGAAGATCGCTGCACGATATAGCGACATGGTATTCGTAACTTCTGACAACCCTCGGACGGAGGACCATCAACTAATCTTGAAGGATATAGAAGCAGGACTAGTAGAGGATGGAGTCACCTCTGACCGGTATCATATGATTGTTGATCGCCGAGAAGCTATCGGGAAGGCTATTGAAATGGCAAGCCCTGGCGATGTAGTATTGATTGCGGGGAAAGGTCATGAGACCTATCAACTGATTGGCGGAGTGGTTCATGATTTCGATGACCGCATCGTCGCTAAAGAAGTTATAAGGGGCCGAAACTATTGATTACAAGAACGCTTGAAAATATTGCTGCCATGTGCGCAGGGGAACCTGCTGCTGTCGAAGCTATGAATACAACCCTTACGGGAGTCGTTACCGACTCCCGTAAGATCACACCCGGCTGCCTGTTTGTGCCTCTATCTGGAGACAAATTCGATGGTCACCATTATGCTGCCGCAGCACTGGCTGCTGGTGCGGGTGCAACCTTGTGGCAACGCGATAAAGGACCGGTACCTGAAGGTGGCGGAGTTATTATTGTTGAAGATACACTAGAGGCTCTTCAGAAGTTGTCCGCTGCTTATCTGAAGGAAGTGGCTCCACAGGTTGTCGCTGTTACGGGCAGCAACGGGAAAACAACAACAAAAGATATCATTATGTCTCTGCTTGAAGTGCAGTTCAAAGTGCATAAGACAGCAGGGAATTTCAATAATCATATCGGTCTTCCGCTTACTATTTTATCCATGGCTGAGGATACAGAGATCGCTGTACTTGAAATGGGGATGAGCTCGCGGGGAGAAATTGCTCTGCTGGCTTCTTTGGCTGAACCAGACGTAGCGGTAATTACTAATGTAGGCGAGTCGCATTTACTGCAGCTGGGGTCACGTAAAGAAATAGCCCGCGCCAAGCTGGAGATTGCTGAAGGGCTGAAGCCGGGGGGATTACTGATTTATAATGGTGACGAACCGCTGCTGACTGAGGTAATGCAAGAGTCCACTTTTAAGGCTCCAGAAGGGATGAGAACCTTCCGATTTGGTCTAAATGAGGATAATGATGATTATCCAACAGGGATGATGTCCCATACTGGTGGCATGACGTTCACGTCAAGCCGTCATAAGGAACATGCTTTTACATTACCGCTGCCAGGTCAGCATAACGTTGTTAACGCTCTGGCTGCACTAGCGGTTGCTCGTCATTTTGGGGTTACGGAGCAGAATATGAAGGACGGTCTCAGCAAGCTCAAGTTGACGGGCATGCGGATTGAAGTGATTCGGACTTCCTCCGGACTTACGCTTTTAAACGATGCTTATAATGCCAGCCCTACTTCTATGAAGGCGGCTATAGATGTCCTGCAATCTATGAAATGCAGTGGCAATAAAATCGCTGTGCTCGGGGACATGCTGGAACTTGGGCCGGAGGAAGTAGAATTTCATCAAGAAATAGGCTACTACCTTGACCCTTCATTAACTGATTTTGTATGTACTTACGGACCATTATCCGTTCATATTGCCAAAGCAGCAGAAGAGAAATTCGGCAAAGAGCGCGTAAAAGCTTTTACAGATAAAGCGGAACTAACCGCTGTCCTTCTAGAGAAATGCAGTGCTAAGGATATTGTTCTATTTAAAGGATCAAGAGGAATGAAGCTCGAGGACGTGCTTCAGAGCCTAAATAAAGATATTCAACAGACCTAAATCATTGGAGGGGGTGTACCCATGGATTATCAACTATTGTTATTGACTATTGCTGTTTCCTTTATCCTTGCGGTCATTGCCGCTCCGCTCTTCATTCCGCTTCTGCGCAGGATGAAATTCGGACAGCAGGTGCGAGATGACGGACCGCAAACCCATTTGAAGAAAGCGGGAACGCCGACTATGGGCGGTATCGTGATTATCGTAGCTTTTACCTTGTCTTATCTGAAATTTTCTGTGGTGAATACAGATTTTTACGTACTGCTCGTAGCTACGCTTGGTTTTGGATTGATCGGGTTTTTGGATGACTATATCAAAATTGTATTTAAGCGTTCCTTAGGGCTCACAGCACGTCAAAAGTTATTTGGACAGCTGCTGGTTGGTGCTTTAATGTGCGGTCTTCTGATCTATGCCGGACACAGTACAAGTATCAGCGTTCCAGGTACTGATTTCAGCTTTGATTGGGGTGGCTGGTTCTATTATCCATTCATCATTATTATGATGATGGCAGTGACGAATGCCGTTAACTTTACAGATGGAGTCGATGGACTGTTGTCTGGGGTTAGTGCCATTGCTTTGGCCGCATACGCGGTGGTGGCAATGCAGGCTACGTCTATTGCGGCAGGTGTATGTGCTGCGGCCATGATTGGTGCTGTACTTGGCTTTCTTGTGTTTAATGCCCACCCTGCTAAAGTATTTATGGGGGATACGGGTTCGTTTGGTATTGGTGGCGCGATAGGTGCTATTGCTATTGTCACGAAGAGTGAGCTGCTGTTTCTTATCATTGGCGGTGTTTTTGTAATTGAAATGTTGTCCGTTGTGATTCAAGTCGTTTCATTTAAAACCCGTGGCAAACGTGTATTCAGAATGAGCCCGATTCACCATCATTTTGAGCTTGGTGGCTGGTCGGAGTGGCGTGTGGTAATTTCGTTCTGGGCGGTTAGCTTGGTGTTGGCTGCTGTGGGACTATTTATTAGCAAGGGGTTGTAGAGAATGAAACATCCAGATAAGTATCGTGGTGAAGAAGTTGTGGTTCTTGGGCTTGCTAAAAGCGGTGTCCAGGTGGCTAAAGTGCTGCATGAACGCGGCGCTGTAGTTACGGTGAACGATAAAAAGGAAAGAGATCAAAGTCCCGAAGCTTCCGAATTGGAATCTTTGGGAATTTGTGTTATATGCGGTGGGCATCCGGAAGGTCTTATTCATGAAGGTGTAAGTCTGGTAATCAAGAATCCAGGCATTCCTTATTCTGCGCCTCCTGTACAAAAGGCAATTGAGCTTGGAATTGAAGTGGTCACAGAGGTAGAGGTGGCATATCGACTTTGTGCAGCGCCGATGATCGGGATCACGGGTTCCAATGGTAAGACGACAACGACGACCTGGGTAGGCCATATGCTGGAAGCTGCGGGAATGAACCCTATAGTTGCGGGCAACATTGGTACGCCTCTCTGTCAGGCTGCACAAGAGGCTACCGAGGATAACTGGATGGTAGTTGAGCTTAGCAGCTTTCAACTTAAAGGTACGGAGACCTTCCGGCCTAAGATAGGCTGTCTGCTGAATATTGCAGAGACCCATCTGGATTATCATGGAAGCATGAAAGATTATGTGGATTCCAAAACCAAGCTGTTCGCTAATCAATTAGCTACGGATACAGCAGTGCTGAACTGGGATGATCCTGTCTGCCGAGAACTTGTACCCTATATGAAGGCTTCGATTCTTCCATTCTCCTTGTTTGAGGAGCTGCCTCATGGAGTATTTGTTAGCCCGTCCTACATTACGGGGCAAGATGATGAGCTGAAGCGCCACATTATCTATCGCGAATCTGCGGACAAGGAAACGATAATCGCGGATGTGGATTCCATCGCCCTACCGGGTCGCTTTAATGTGGGGAATGCGCTGGCTGCCTGTGGTATTGCTATTGCCGCTGGAGCTGCCCCCTCTTTATTAAGCGAAGTGCTTTCTTCTTTTCGCGGTGTGGAGCACCGGCTGGAGTATGTAGCTGATAAGGCTGGAGCCGCTTATTATAACAATTCCAAAGCAACGAACTCCAAAGCGACAATTACGGCTTTGACATCGTTTCAGCGGCCGGTGGTATTGATCGCTGGCGGATTAGACCGTGGCTCCGATTATATGGAGCTGCTGCCTGTCCTGAGCGGACGCGTCAAAGCTTTGGTGGCGTTAGGACAAACCAAGGACAAGCTAATAAATGTAGCACAGCTTGCAGGATTAAAGCAGATTATCTCCGTCGATAATGGGGAGAGCGCCGCCGCCGTGCTGCAAGCAGCTGTGCGGGAAGCTTCCGCTCTGGCGGAAGAAGGAGATATCGTTCTCCTGTCTCCTGCATGTGCTAGTTGGGATATGTTTACATCCTATGAAGAGCGCGGGTGTATTTTTAAAGAGGCGGTGCATAACCTTTAAGTAGGGGGGTGGATAAGCCCCTACTACGGATGCAAGAGGTGTGCTCCTGATGAACAAAACTCGTCATGCTCCCGATATTTGGTTGCTGATTCCCATTCTTTCTTTGCTGGTGATCGGCATGGTGATGGTATACAGCGCCGGATCTGTTTTAGGCTTCCGCAATTATGGAGATTCGTTTTACTTTGTAAAGAGGCAGCTTTTGTTTGCAGGACTGGGACTTGTTGCAATGTTTGTTACAGCGAATACAGACTACAAAGTGTTAAAAAAGCTGGCTAAGCCGGCACTGATTGTCTGCTTTATCCTGCTCGTTATGGTGCTTATTCCCGGCATTGGTGTAGTTCGCGGGGGAGCGCGCAGCTGGCTCGGAATCAGCTCCTTCGGGATTCAGCCCTCCGAGTTCATGAAGATGGGGATGATTCTATTTCTGGCGAATTGGCTGGGAAAAGAAGAGTATGATATCACCTCCTTCACTCGTGGCTTACTTCCACCGTTAGCGCTTATCGGATCAGCTTTTGCACTGATTATGCTCCAGCCGGATCTGGGTACAGGTACCGTTATGTTTGGCGCAGCCTTGATGATGGTCTTTACAGCTGGGGCAAGAATGAAACATCTACTCTCACTAGGAGTAGCTGGGGTGGCTGGTTTTGTTGCTTTGGTTGCCGCAGCACCTTACCGGTTGCAGCGGATCACCGCTTTTCTTGATCCTTGGTCCGATCCCCTCGGTGCAGGCTACCAGATTATTCAGTCGCTATACGCGATTGGGCCTGGAGGGCTCGGGGGTCTCGGACTTGGAATGAGCCGGCAGAAGTACAGTTATGTACCTGAGCCGCAGACCGATTTTATTTTTTCTATATTGGCCGAGGAACTGGGGTTTATCGGTGGTTTGGCAGTGTTGATCCTGTTTCTTATTCTAATCTGGCGCGGAATGAAGGTGGCGATGAGTCTGCCTGACCGTTTTGGAAGCTATTTGGCCGTTGGCATCGTCTGTATGGTGGCTGTGCAAGTCATTATTAATATTGGTGTGGTCATTGGTCTGATGCCTGTAACAGGCATTACGCTTCCTCTGATTAGCTATGGAGGTTCTTCGCTTACACTGATGTTAACCTCCCTGGGCATTCTATTGAACTTATCCCGTTATGCGAGGTGAAAGACATGCGTATCGTATTAAGCGGCGGAGGCACGGGTGGTCATATCTATCCCGCAGTCGCTGTTGCTAGACAACTGGAATCAGAAGATAGTGAATCTACCTTCCTGTATATTGGTGGAACGCGTGGCTTAGAGAGCAAGCTTGTTCCCCAAGAGAATATCCCTTTCAAATCTATCGACATCACTGGCTTTCGGCGCAAGCTGTCCATGGACAACGTCAAGACGGTGATGCGTTTTTTAAAGGGCGTTAAGGCTTCCAAAGAAATGTTAAGAGAGTTTAAGCCTGATGTTGTAATTGGTACAGGCGGTTATGTATGTGGTCCAGTCGTTTACGCTGCATCCCGGCTGGGCATCCCAACCTTGATCCATGAGCAAAATGCTATCCCTGGTTTAACAAATCGTTTTCTAAGTCGTTACGCGAGTACAGTGGCCGTAAGCTTTGAAGGGACAGAATCTGCTTTTCCGGGGAGCAAGCACGTAATCTACACAGGTAATCCTCGGGCAACGACCGTTACTACGGCTAGTCCACAACGGGGGTTTGCCTCGCTGGGCATTCCGGATAACAGCACGGTTGTTTTGGTTGTTGGCGGCAGTCAAGGGGCTAAGGCTATTAATAAAGCCATGATTGAAATGGCCCCATTTGTGGGTAAGGGTAATGGTGTTCATTATGTTTACGTTACAGGTGAGCCTTATTTTGAGGATACCCGTGCTGAATTGCGTCAGAAGCTGGGTAGCACACCGAACTGGCTGCATGTCCTACCTTATGTTCACAATATGCCGGAGGTCTTGGCTTGTACCTCCTTAATCGTAAATCGGGCGGGGGCATCCTTTCTCGCTGAGATTACAGCGCTGGGTATTCCTTCTGTACTTATCCCTTCTCCTAATGTGACGAATAATCACCAAGAGGCGAATGCAAGACAGCTGGAACGCGAAGGAGCCGCTGTGGTGCTGCTTGAGAAGGATTTGAATGGTAAGGCGCTTTATGAAGCTGTGCAAGCAATCATTGGAACTGAAGCTGTACGCCAAAAAATGTCCGAGGCTTCCAAACGACTGGGCAAAAGGGATTCTGCTGCCATTGTCACTAACGAACTCCGAAGACTAGCCGGTAAACAGTCTTAAGCCATTAACCTTTGAGAGGTTTTTCCTTATTGGCAGCTCTCTGTCACACACTTGGAGGAACGAACATAGGATAATCCTATAATCGTGACAATCACCCAGGACACTTCCTAACCTGAAAGGTAGTGCAGGATAATCTTGTACATTTCATATGACCTTGTATCGGAAGTGTTTGTGGTGGGTGAGCGGTAATCTCGGAGGTGATACATTGGACAAATTGGTGATTGAGGGTGGAAGTCCCCTGTCAGGCACCATTCGTATCCATGGAGCAAAAAATGCGGCGCTGCCGATTCTAGCGGCAAGCCTGCTGGCCGAAGGAGTTCACTCACTGCATAATGTGCCGAAGCTGCTGGACATCGAGACTATGCTAGACATCTTGGATCGGCTGGGCTGCAGGTGCGTGCATCAAGAGGATACGGTGACGATAGATACGTCAGCCGTGGGGACATCTCATGTACCTGAGGATTTGATGCGGCAGATGAGATCTTCCATTTTTTTAATGGGACCGCTGTTATCCAGATTTGGTGAGGTAACGATCTATCAGCCTGGTGGCTGTGCGATCGGGGAGCGTAAAATCGATCTTCATTTGCAGGGTCTTAAAGCACTGGGGGCGGAGATCGAGGAAAGCAACGGACGAATATCCTGTCGGGGCTCAAAGCTTGTAGGGAGTGATATTCATCTCGACTATCCAAGTGTTGGAGCCACGGAGAATATTATGATGGCTGCCGCCAAGGCAGAGGGGACAACTACGATATCGGGAGCAGCAAGAGAGCCGGAAATACAGGATCTACAGCAATTTTTGAATAGTATGGGTGCTCAGATTATCGGTGCAGGCACGGATACCATTACGATCCAGGGTGTCAAAAACTTATATCCCTGTACGTACGAGGTAATCCCAGACCGGATAGTGGCTGGAACTGTAATGATTGCTGCGGCAGCTACACGTGGGAATGTGACCTTGACACATACGAACGCCGGGCATCTGACTTCGCTTATTCATGTGCTTAAGCGGGCTGGTGTTCAAATCACAGTATGCAATGATATAATTAATGTCAGCTGCATGGGGCGTCCGCGTGCGGTTGAGAGAATTGTAACCTCTCCTTATCCTTCTTTCCCGACGGATCTGCAATCTCAGGTCATGGTGCTGCTGTCGCTCGCCGATGGTTTTAGTGTGATCAAGGAGACGGTGTTTGAGGGACGGTTCAAACATGTGGAAGAAATGGCCCGGATGGGTGCTGACATTTCTATCGATTTGAATCGTGCGTTTATTCGCGGCGTTCAGAGATTGTATGGTGCTACTGTGGAAGCTACTGATTTGCGGGCGGGTGCAGCTCTGGTCATTGCCGGGCTTGCTGCACAAGGGACTACGGTCGTTGAGCAAGCGCATCACATTGACCGTGGTTATGATGGAATAGAGAAGCTGTTTCAGAAGCTTGGCGCGCGTATAAGCCGTAAGGTGCCTGTAACGGATCCACTTGATTTGGCCAATTAAAGCTCCCTGTCTCCTTCCAGATCTCCCAGAGAAGGAGACAGGGCCTTATTACGGAGAATATGAGAATGACTACAACCCGATTACCTCTTCTTAAAGAGGACAAGCCTAAGAAAAAAATGAGCCGTAAGATTACGGCGATCCTGCTGCTGCTGTTCACTGCGCTTCTTGCTGTGATTTTTTTTAGATCGTCTATTAGCCATATTACAGTGATAGATTTTCAAGGTAGTAAGTATTCTACTAGTGAAGAGCTACTCTCACAAAGTGGAATTAAAATAGGTGGGCAATTCTTTGCTGTATCAACGAAAGATGTGGAAGAATCTCTGCTGAAGCTTAAGACGATTAAAGACGTCAGCGTGCAGAAGGATTTCCCCGGGGTGATCACAGTGAAGATTGAGGAGTTTCCAGCGGTAGCCTATGAACTGGAACAGGGAGGCCTCTTGAAGGCAATTCTGTCCAGTGGAGCTGCAGTCCCTGTTAATGAGACAGGAATTGCCGTTGAGAAACCCATATTAACGAACTGGGACCCGGAAGATCCGAATAAGGCTAAGCTTTGTCAAGCATTAGCAAGCATTCCTAATGAATTGACAAGTGATATCTCTGAGATTGTTCCCTCGCCGACCTTGTCTTTTCCAGACCGGATCAAGCTCTATACTAGATCCCGTTTTGAGGTGATTACAGCCATCTCATTGTTAAAGAGCAAGGTGTCCTATTTGAATCAGATTATAGAGACTGAACAGCCTGGACTGATTAAAATGCTAGAAGCCGATTCATATGTTCCCTTTCAGGTTGTAAGCGATGAAGAAGATGTTGCGCAAGAGTAGTGTGGAGGTAAATAGTCCCTACTAATAGAGTTAAAAAAATGCTACAATCGGAGTTACGGGCAATAAGCTATATCCCTCTTTTTTCTTCGATTTTTTTGAGATATAGTACTATATTTGGTTGAAATGACCAATTAGGCCGATATTTCTTGTGATAATTGCTATTTTTACAATAACATATGAGTAACTATTCACATTTGGGGATGTTGGAATATTATTCCGTTCAAAAAATTTGTAGAAAAAAGAGGGAAAGGATTAGGTATGTTGAATATGTACAGAGAAGTTTCCCGGGACCGGGATAAGGTAATGCAATTAATTATGATTATAACAGGAGGTGCCATAGGACTTGAGCAACAATGACATCATTGTTAGTTTGGACATCGGTACATCCAAAGTTCGGGCAATAATTGGGGAAGTTACCAATGGAACCTTTAATATTATTGGCGTTGGATCTGCCGATTCGGAAGGAATACGTAAAGGCGCGATTGTAGATATCGACCAAACTGTGCAATCGATCAAAAGTGCTATAGATCATGCAGAGCAGATGGTGGGTATTCAAATATCAGAGGTTTATGTAGGCATTTCCGGTAATCATATTGGCCTGCAATCCAGCCACGGTGTTGTGGCCGTTCAGAATGAGGATCGTGAAATCGGCGATGATGATATCGATCGCGTAATTAAAGCTGCGGAAGTCATTGCTATGCCTCCGGAGCGTGAAGTGATTGATGTTGTTCCCAAACAATTTATCGTCGATGGTCTTGAAGGAATTCAAGACCCGCGCGGAATGATTGGTGTTCGTCTGGAAGTTGAGGCAACAATCATTACGGGTGCTAAGACGCCAATACATAATCTACTACGCTGTGTTGAGAAATCAGGGCTGAAGGTAAAGGATCTTGTGCTGATGTCTCTTGGAGCTGGTGGATTGGCGCTGTCCAAGGACGAGAAATCGATGGGATCTGTTCTGGTTGATATCGGTGCGGGCTCAACAACAATAGCCATATACGAAGAGGGTTCTCTTAGTGCAACCTCCACGATTCCGATCGGAGGAGAATTCGTAACCAATGATATTGCCTACGGACTTCGGACACTTACTGATCAAGCGGAGAAGGTAAAACTTAAATATGGTTGTGCTTGGATTGACGATGCAGCCTCAGACGTTGTCTTCAAGGTATTGCGCATTGGCAGTAACGTGGAGAAGGAATTTAACCAAGAGGATCTGGCGGCCATTATCGAGCCAAGGGTGCAAGAAATATTCCACCTGATTCGTCAAGAAGTTAAACGGCTTGGTTACAGTGAACTGCCTGGAGGTTATATACTAACAGGTGGGACTGTCTCGATGCCGGGTGTATTGAAGGCTGCTCAGACCGAGCTGGCTGCATCTGTACGCATCGCCGTGCCGGATTATATCGGTGTACGGGACCCTGGGTTTACCGGCGGTGTCGGTATTCTGCATAATGTTGTCCGTAGTTTCCGTGGAAGAAACAGTGGTGGAAGCAGCAACAAAAAGACGGTCAACCGGAGCAAGCAGAACGCCACTCCGAGTCAGGAAACTGTTCAGAAGCCCGGATTTGTGGAGCGTCTAAAAAATATGTTTAGCGAGTTTATATAAGTGTAAGTCCAGATATACTTGGACCGGCCATCCAAGCACATTGAGGGGGAGATGGAACAATATGTTAGAATTTGATTTTGAAATGGAGAGCTTGGCGCAAATAAAAGTCATCGGCGTGGGCGGCGGAGGTAGTAATGCTGTCAACCGGATGATTGAAAACGGCGTTCAGGGTGTAGAATTTATTACGGTTAATACAGACGCCCAAGCGTTGCATATGGCCAAATCGGAGCACAAGCTGCAGATTGGGGACAAGCTGACCCGCGGTTTGGGTGCAGGCGCCAACCCTGAAGTCGGTAAGAAAGCAGCGGAGGAATCCCGTGATCTGATTTCGAATACCCTTAAAGGTGCAGATATGGTATTTGTTACTGCAGGAATGGGTGGCGGTACAGGTACAGGTGCGGCACCAGTTATAGCTGAAATTGCTAGAGAGTGTGGAGCCCTGACTGTGGGTGTAGTGACTCGCCCGTTCACTTTTGAAGGAAGAAAACGTTATAACCAGGCAATGCTTGGAATCGAAGCTTTGAAAGAAAAAGTCGACACACTAATCGTCATTCCAAATGACCGTTTGCTTGAAATTGTTGATAAGAAAACACCGATGTTGGAAGCTTTCCGTGAAGCAGATAATGTTCTCCGGCAGGCTGTTCAAGGTATCTCTGACCTAATTAAGGTTCCTGGTCTGATTAACCTTGACTTTGCGGATGTAAAGACGATCATGACAGAGCGCGGTTCAGCGCTTATGGGTATTGGTATTGCAAATGGTGAGAACCGTGCGTCTGAAGCAGCACGTAAAGCCATCATGAGCCCACTCTTGGAAACGTCTATTGAAGGCGCCCGCGGCGTAATCATGAACATTACGGGAGGATCTAACCTCTCTCTATACGAAGTCAATGAAGCGGCTGAGATTGTTACATCCGCCTCTGATCCTGAAGTGAATATGATCTTTGGTGCGATAATTGATGAAGGCCTGAAGGATGATATCAAAGTAACAGTAATTGCTACTGGCTTTGAACATAAACCATCGCCTGAAGCTCCAGGACGCCGTCCGGTCTCGACGAATAACGAGCCAGCGGCAGCACCGGATAAGAACGCTGCTAATCTGCGTCCGTTCGGGAATCAGAACACGTCAGATCAGTTAGATATTCCGACGTTCCTGCGTAACCGTAATCGTGGCAACAATGACTAATTAAATATTTTTATTAAGAGATATGAGGCACCGTATTCCCCAGCTAATAGAGCTAGGGCAATGCGGTGCTTTTTTTTATGTGAAATGCTGTTCAGTAGGAATAAAACCCTCCCGCGCTATAACTCGACAAAAAAACCTTAAGAATGCCCCCCAAGTTTAGACAGACTTTGAATGCGAGACTTTTTATACTAATCATATCGTCCAAAAAAACAGAGCCTGATCCATTTTGGCTACAGGATAGATTCCGCCATAGTAAGCAGGTGAATGCACTGGTTGTTTATATTGACTTGATATTCGCCGCCAATCTAGTGATCGACGGAATTCTTTTGTGGCTGACAGGCTGGATGGTCAAGCTGAGGATATCATGGTGGCGCTTAGTCCTCTCAGCTCTGGTTGGTGCGCTGTATGTGGTGATGATGTTTGTGCCGGAGTTGTCTTTCATGTATACCTTCCTCATTAAGTTTGGCTTGTCGGTGGTTATGCTATGGATTGCCTTTGGTTTTGGGAGTCTGCAAAGCTACCTTCGCACTATGGGAGCTTTTTATATTATCAATTTCGCAGCGGCTGGTGGGATTGTAGGTATTCACTATTTGCTGCAGAGCTCCGGTGATATTTGGAATGGTATTATGTTCACTGCTTCAGGAGGGCATGCTTACCGCCTAAAGATTGGCTTTTGGTTTGTAATTGCAGTATTTCCCCTGGTGTTAATCTGCTTCAAGGCAGTGCACTCCTCACGAATCAGAAGGGAGCAGCTTGAAACCTATATCGGTGAGGTGGTAGTAGAAATTGATGGAGTGACTGTTTCCTGTCCCGGCCTGCTAGACACAGGTAACCGGCTTTGTGATCCTTTGACCCGCATACCGGTGATGGTTATGGAATCTTCGCTTTGGGAGGGACATCTGCCTGAAACATGGAAAGGTAGACTCACTCAGGACGGAGCGGACAAACTTTTACTAGAAACGGACGGGCAGTCGTTTGCTTGGCAGGACAGGATGCGACTGGTGCCTTACAGGGGAGTTAACCGGGGGGCATCATTTATGCTCGCACTGAAGCCTGATCAGGTGACGATAAAGCTTGGTGAAGATATCTTTTATTGTAAAAGAGTCTTGATTGGGCTGGATGGTGGGACATTGTCGGGGGATGGAGCCTATCGGGCTGTAATACATCCTGATTTGACTCAAAAAGAGAGCGCTACTGTTGCAGCACTGCCTTCCTAATCTTTAAAGCTAGCTGAACCAAACTTCTGATGGCTGAAAGCGGGATTTGAAAGCTTCACACGCGAACCGTGCACTTCTTGGAGGAGGAACAAATAATGGTCAAATGGAAAATTGCTCTGCAGCTGCAATATTACCGCATGCTGTTTCTACTAGGGCTGAAGAGTCAGGAAATCTATTATATTGGCGGGAGTGAGGCACTTCCTCCACCGCTGACACGGGAAGAAGAAGAATATCTGCTTCAGCGGCTGTCTAGCGGCGATGCAGCTGTTCGTGCGATGTTGATTGAGCGCAATCTTCGCTTGGTAGTATATATCGCTCGTAAATTTGAGAATACCGGCATCAATATCGAGGATCTGGTTTCGATTGGCGCTATTGGCTTAATTAAGGCTGTGAACACTTTTGATCCTGAGAAAAAAATAAAACTGGCTACTTATGCATCCCGCTGCATAGAGAATGAAATCTTGATGTATCTGCGGCGGAACAGCAAGACACGGAGTGAGGTTTCTTTTGATGAGCCGCTTAATATTGACTGGGATGGCAATGAATTATTGCTTTCTGACGTATTAGGAACGGAAAATGATACCATTTATCGGAACATAGAAGAACAGGTTGATCGCAAGCTGCTGCAAAAGGCACTGGAAAAGCTGAGTGACCGGGAAAGACTCATTATGGAGCTGAGATTTGGCCTGCGCGGAGGCGAAGAAAAGACACAAAAAGATGTGGCTGATCTGCTTGGCATCTCCCAATCTTATATTTCGCGGCTGGAGAAAAGAATTATCAAGCGGCTGCGCAAGGAGTTTAACAAGATGGTGTAAGGTGAAATTAGCAAGGAATAAAATGGCGAGCCCGGGAGATAATGTACAGTAATGTTTCTCCTTGGGAGGTAAATCATCATGACCCGTAATAAAGTCGAGATTTGCGGTGTGGATACTGCTAAGCTGCCTGTTCTAACGAATGTGGAAATGCGGCAACTGTTCACTTCGCTGCAGCAGCAGGGCGAGCGATCCGCCAGAGAGAAATTGGTAAACGGTAATCTTAGACTTGTTCTAAGCGTTATCCAGAGGTTCAATAATAGGGGAGAATTTGTTGACGATTTGTTCCAGGTGGGTTGCATCGGTCTGATGAAAGCCATCGATAATTTCGATTTATCACAAAACGTTAAATTCTCCACATATGCAGTTCCGATGATTATCGGTGAGATTCGGCGTTACCTGCGTGATAACAACCCGATTCGGGTATCACGTTCTCTCAGAGATATCGCCTACAAGGCGCTCCAGGTACGCGATAGTCTGACCAATCAGAACTCGCGGGAACCGACGATATTCGAAATATCAGAAGCGCTGGGTGTGCCGAAGGAAGATGTTGTTTTTGCTCTTGATGCCATTCAGGATCCAGTGTCCTTATTCGAGCCGATCTATCATGACGGCGGCGATCCTATTTATGTAATGGACCAGATTAGCGACGATAAGAATAAGGATGTGTCGTGGATCGAAGAAATTGCATTACGTGAAGCGATGCGTAAGTTAGGACAAAGGGAGAAACGAATTTTATCCATGCGGTTTTTCGAAGGGAAAACACAGATGGAGGTCGCAGATGAGATTGGCATTTCACAGGCACAGGTCTCACGTCTTGAGAAATCTGCGATTCAGCAAATGCAAAAACACGTGAAATCTTAGAGCAGTAGCCATGAGGAGATATTCCAGAATCCGAGTTAAGGATTTTGGACTGTCTCCTCTTTTTAATGCATGTTGACAAGCTTCCGGATCATATATTGGACTATAGGTCGGATTGTACAGGGGTGGTGAGATGAACGAGGATTATCAAGGGTCTGCCAAAAAAATGAAAATTTCTGATTTTCAGACGAAGGATGTTATCAACATTGTAGATGGCAAGCGGTTGGGGCAGATTAGTGATCTGGAGCTTGATTTGCGCCGTGGTGTCATTGATGCCATCGTTATACCCGGATACACTCGGTTTATGGGATTGTTCGGAGGCGGGACAGATCTGATTATTCCATGGCGGAATATAGTCAAGATCGGGTCCGATGTTGTGCTCGTGAAGATTGAAGAGTCGCGGATGTCTCCGGGACAGGAAGAGCGTGAAACGATGTATCTGGAACGGGGAGATCGCAGCGAACGGCGCACTTATTAATTAGGTGCGTTTTTTGTTTTTTTATTTAAGAATTTAGGGGATCTGGCTTAACCATCACTTTGTACGGGTATTTACATGTGGTACACTAAGGCGGAGGTGAGGAAATGGAACCGTTTGTGCAGGGGAATGAAATGCTTATGCTGCTCCATCTGGAGCCTTGGCGAGTGGAGCATAACGAAATTACAGCGGGGTTTACTGGTAGACAGGGAGGGGCTAGCAAGGCGCCCTATGACAGCCTGAATTGTGCGTTTCACGTTGGGGATGCTCCTGAAGATGTCCTGAGCAATCGGAGAGCGCTTGCCGAAGCTCTTGATTTCAAGCCGGAAGCATGGACCTGTGGAGAACAAACTCATGGGTCAGAGATAGCTGTAGTAAGGGAAGTAGACCGTGGGCGGGGACAACAGGACAGAGCATCGGCATTTCAAGCTACGGATGGTCTGCTGACGGATGTGCCTGGGGTTTTGTTGACTTCTTTTTATGCGGATTGTGTGCCCCTTTATTTTTATGATCCCGTGCGTAGAGTCGTCGGTCTTGCGCATGCAGGCTGGAAAGGAACGGTGGCTCAGATTGCCGCAGCCATGGTGAGTAAGCTGCAAACGGTATACGGCAGCCATCCACATGATATTGTGGCAGCGATCGGTCCATCCATTGGCGACTGCTGTTATGAGGTGGATGATTATGTGATGGAGCATGTTCGGCAGCTGGAGGGCAGCTTGAATGAGGGGATAGAAACTTTCGATGCTGTGGAGCTTTACAGAGCCTCAGAGACTGATCAGAGTAAATACTTGCTAAACTTGAAAGAAATGAATCGACGCATTATGATAAAAGCAGGAATATTGCCGACTCATATCGAATGTACAACATGGTGTACAAGCTGTAATCGTGATTTGTTTTTTTCTTATCGCAAAGAAAACGGTATTACAGGCAGAATGACGAGCTGGATCGGAATAAAGGAGAGTTGAAAGTTGTCTTTAACACTGCAGGAGAGAATTGCTGAGGTAGAGGAACGTGTAGCACGTGCCTGCGCGGCAAGCGGCCGGGATCGTAATGACGTCAAGGTAATTGCAGTGACGAAATATGTTTCTCTGGAAATGGTATCCTCCGTATTGGAGGCAGGCCTAGAGCATGTTGCTGAGAGTCGCTGGCAGGATGCTGAGCACAAATGGAAGGTTTTAGGGGACAAAGGGACATGGCATTTTATCGGGCATTTGCAAACCAATAAGGTTAAAGACGTTATTGGCAAATTTCAATATATACACTCTTTGGACCGGATGTCTCTGGCGCAAGAATTACACAAAAAGGCGCTTGCTGCTGATCAGGATGTGAATGTGTTTCTTCAAGTGAATATCTCTGGAGAAGATACGAAGTTTGGTCTGTCACCTGAGGCAGTACCTGGATTTTTACGTGAAATCGCTAGTTTGGACCGCGTTAAGGTAATTGGACTTATGACGATGGCACCTTTAGAAGGTGATCCGGAGCTTACCCGTCCTGTATTTCGCGGACTTCGTGAGCTGCGCGATGAGCTTAATCAACTTGCTTTGACACCTGAGCCGATTACGGAGCTGTCCATGGGAATGTCGAATGATTTTGAAGTGGCGATACAGGAAGGAGCCACCTGGGTACGCCTGGGTACGGTGTTAGTAGGCCATTAGGAGGGATCGTGATGAGCGTTATGAACCGATTTATGAGTTTTTTGGGCTTGCAGGAGGAAGAGGAAGTTGTGGAGCGGGAGCAAATCCACGAAGAGGATGAGTATGAGCCGGCCCCTGTAGAAACCCGCAAAAATCAGAGGGGCAACGTTGTCAGTATCCATTCGCAAAAAAATGTCAAGGTTGTATTATATGAACCACGTTCATATGATGAGGCACAGGAGATTGCTGATCATCTCCGTTCGCATCGGACGGTAGTAATTAACCTGCAGCGTGTTCGCAATGATCAAGCAATGCGAATTATTGATTTTCTCAGCGGAACTGTTTATGCCCTTGGGGGAGGAATCTCTAAAATTGGGGGCAATATATTTATGTGCACTCCAGATACTGTTGAAATTCAAGGCTCCATTACAGAAATCCTAGGTGACGATCAAGACTATAACAGAATGAGGTGAATGGGCTTTGCTTCAAATTGATTACATT
This sequence comes from Paenibacillus sp. FSL E2-0190, assembly GCF_037992965.1. NCBI lineage: Bacteria > Bacillati > Bacillota > Bacilli > Caryophanales > Paenibacillaceae > Paenibacillus > Paenibacillus sp. FSL E2-0190. Next base: position 5,312,298 of record NZ_CP150306.1, on the reverse strand, counting down.
ATCGATATTTTGTTTAACATTTATTTTTACATGATTATTTTCTATGTGCTAATGTCCTGGTTACCCAACGTTCGTGATAACTTCATTGGAGAACTGCTAAGCAAACTCGTAGAGCCGTATTTAACACCTTTCAGACGGTTTATTCCACCGCTCTTCGGTACACTTGATATCTCTCCAATTATTGCATTACTTGTCTTGGAATTCGCGGCAGGCGGACTTAAATCTATCCTGCATTTGATTTTTTAGGCAATTGTGATGAAGAACGAAGTTTACGGGCATTTTCATCCCGATGAACGTCAATTTGTGGACAAGGCCTTCGAATGGGTTACCAACGCTGGAGAATATCATGAGACTAAATTAACTGAATTTCTCGATCCCCGCCAAGGTTTTATTCTGCAAACTTTAGTTAACCGCCATCCTGATGTGATTGTTAAATGGGAAGGGGGACATCCTGAGGCAGAGCGGAAGCGAGCGCTTGTCGCTCCTGATTATCGTGACCTGGATCAGGAAGACATGGAGCTGAAGGTGCTTGCAATAACCTCAGGGGAGCAGAAGTTTCTGGCTCTGGAGCACGGGGACTACATGGGTTCTATTCTGGGGCTGGGCGTTAAACGAGGCAAAATCGGTGATATTCATGTTCTGGACGATGGTTGTCATGTTGTAGTCGCTGCTGATATTGCAGATTATTTAGCTATGAATTTAACTGGAGTGCACCGGATACAGGTAAGTACGGAAGTATTACCCCTTTCCGCCTTGTGTAATAGTGAGGTTAAGCTGGAATTGATGGATTTGACTGTAGCATCCCTGCGATTGGATGGCATTGCCGCAGATGTAACACGGCTTAGCCGAAGCAAAATTCTTGCTCCCATCAAGGCTGGACGCGTTCGGGTAAACTGGAAAGTGGAGGAAGACCCATCCTGCGGTCTTAAGGATGGTGACATGGTATCTATTCAAGGCTTTGGTCGCTTCAAGGTTCTAGAGGTCGGCAGTTTGACGAAAAAGGGCCGATACCGTGTTCAGATTGGTAAATTTGTGTGAATCCCTTGCAGGAATACGGTCTTACTTGTCGAAATTGATTATTTCGAGGGAATCAAACATTTTTTAAGCTGGACGCCGATACTTTTAAGAAGAGGCGGACCATGAATGGCAGGCGGAACACAGGAACACCTTCTGCCTTTACTTGAAGTACAGTCTTTCTTCTTTGTCTGCCGCTTAGTTGCGATTTAGAGATAAAGAAGGTCCGAAATTTCTAGGAGGTGCACAGCATGCCATTAACACCGCTCGATATACATAACAAGGAGTTTTCTCGGAGACTTCGCGGTTATGATGAGGACGAGGTCAACGAATTTCTGGATCAAGTGATCAAGGATTACGAAAGTGTCATCCGTGAGAACAAGGAACTGCAGAATCAGCTTTTGTCTATTCAAGAGCGTCTGGATCATTTTGTGAATATTGAAGAAAGTTTATCGAAGACGATCTTAGTCGCTCAGGAAGCGGCGGATGATGTGAAGAACAACTCCAAGAAGGAATCCCAGCTCATTATCAAGGAAGCGGAGAAAAACGCCGATCGGATTATTAACGAAGCGTTATCCAAATCCCGTAAGGTTGCTATTGAGACTGAAGAATTGCGCAAGCAAGCTTCGATCTATCGCACTCGTTTCCGGACATTAGTGGAGGCTCAGCTGGAGCTGTTATCACAGGATGACTGGAATGCCTTAGAGAGTCGTGAGGCGAGCGAGAATGTAGCTTTCAAGGATGATGTTCTTCATCGCATCTAAAGGTTTCAGACGATAATTGGCTAAATAGAGGGAGCTATTCCCTCTATTTTTATTTTCCGATAAAATAGACCATAATAAAGTGAACTCCATGCGCAAGTACGCTCATAATAGCTAGATTGGGCGAATGGTTGTTGACATTTAGATTCAAAAAGTCTATAAATAGAACATATCTGTATAATGTTTATATGTATTCGATGACGGGACAAGTACGACAAGGTAACGTTCTCCAGAGAGTCGGCGATTGCTGCGAGCCGATTGTTCGAACCCTGCCGGAAGATCTTCCCCTAGAAGTTAAGCTGAAGCGTTGATCGTGCGTAAGCCTAACCGTCTGCCGGACGTTACACCGGACCTGTGCACAAGATTTACGCGCAGGACTGAGATTGTGCTGAATACACTCCCCTTAAGGATGTGCTCATGCGCAGAATTAGGGTGGTATCGCGAGCGTCGTCTCGCCCCTTTGGGGGTGGGATGACGCTTATTTTGTTGTTCCGGGGCGGCTATCCCCCTAAATCCCCCTTTCTAAGGGGGACCCCAAGGGCTGCTGCCCTCTGGACACCCGCAAAGTAAAGCCTCGTGTAAACTAGGTACGGTGGTGGAAACGAACGGATTCATGTGGCTGAAGGAGCGGCCCTTCTTAGGCTCCCCTGGCGGGTTCGCCTGCGCGGCCTATACGGCAAGAGCGGTGAGCGACCAGCTGCGCAAGGTCGCCCATGGCGCCCCGAGCGATTGCTGCCCTACGGGATCGCAGCTCGGGAGCCCGGGCAAGAGCGGTGAGCGACCAGCTGCGCAAGGTCGCGTATGGCGCCCCGAGCGATTGCTGCCCTGCGGGATCGCAGCTCGGGTGCCAGGGCAAGAGCGGTGCGACCAGCTGCGCAAGGTCGCGTATGGCGCCCCGAGCGATTGCTGCCCTGCGGGATCGCGGCTCGGGAGCCCGGGCAAGAGCGGTGCGCGACCAGCTGCGCAAGGTCGCCCATGGCGCCCCGAGCGATTGCTGCCCTACGGGATCGCAGCTCGGGAGCCCGGGCAAGAGCGGTGAGCGACCAGCTGCGCAAGGTCGCGTATGGCGCCCCGAGCGATTGCTGCCCTGCGGGAACGCGGCTCGGGAGCCAGGGCAAGAGCGGTGAGCGACCAGCTGCGCAAGGTCGCCCATTGGCGCCCCGAGCGATTGCTGCCCTGCGGGATCGCAGCTCGGGAGCCAGGGCAAGAGCGGTGCGACCAGCTGCGCAAGGTCGCGTATGGCGCCCTGAGCGATTGCTGCCCTACGGGAACGCGGCTCGGGAGCCAGGGCAAGAGCGGTGAGCGACCAGCTGCGCAAGGTCGCCCAAAGATCGAAAAGAGCTTTATAGACTAATCCATGAAAGGATTGACCATCACATGCAAAAAGTAGATGTCAGAGAAAAGGCGCGGGCAAGAGATGTCCGCATATTAAAGAAATGGAGCGACGAAAATACGTTCCGCAAGTCCATGGAGAACCGTGAGGGACGTCCAAATTATGTATTCTATGAAGGTCCGCCTACAGCAAACGGTGCGCCGCATATCGGACACGTGCTGGGACGGGTAATCAAGGATTTCATCGGTCGTTACCAGACGATGAAAGGTTACCGCGTGGTACGTAAAGCGGGCTGGGATACACACGGTCTGCCAGTAGAACTAGGCGTACAAAAGAAGCTTGGCATCTCCGGCAAACAAGAGATCGAGGAATATGGCGTAGAAAAATTCATCCAGGAATGTAAAGACAGCGTCTTCGGTTATGAGAAGCAATGGCGTGAATTTACAGAAGCAATTGGATACTGGACGGATTTAGATAATCCTTACGTAACCTTGGATAACACCTATATCGAAAGTGTATGGAACATCTTGGCTACAGTGCATGAGAACGGGTTGCTTTACCGCGGACACCGTGTTAGCCCGTATTGCCCGAGCTGCCAGACTACACTAAGCTCACATGAAGTTGCTCAAGGCTACAAAACCGTTAAGGATCTCAGTGCGACCGCGAAGTTCAAGCTGGATGACAGCGGAGACTACGTATTGGCTTGGACGACAACACCTTGGACCTTGCCAGCCCATATGGCGCTAGCTATGAACCCGGACATGGATTATGTACGTGTGCAACAAGAAGATGGTGTGTACATCGTTGCTAAAAACTTGGTCGAAGAAGTAATGAAAGGTGAGCACACAGTCCTTTCTACACATAAAGGTTCCGAGTTTATCGGTAAAACTTACGCACCTCCATTCGGATATATTAAGGCAGAGAAAAGCAATGTTATCGTAGGCGCTTCTTTCGTTACAGATTCCAGTGGTACAGGGATCGTACACATGGCACCAGCACATGGTGAAGATGACTACAAGACTTGCCGTGAGAATGGCATCAGCTTCGTAAATGTGGTTGATAATTCCGGTAAGTATACGGATGTAGTCTCTGATTTTGCGGGACGTTTTGTTAAGGATTGCGATCTGGATATCATTAAGGTTTTGTCTGAAAAAGGATTGCTTTACGGTAAAGAGAAATACGAGCACAGCTATCCGTTCTGCTGGCGTTGTGATACACCACTTTTGTATTACGCAACAGACAGCTGGTTCATCAACACTACAGCGATCAAAGATCAGCTGATTGCTAACAACAACAGTGTGGCTTGGTACCCTGAGCATGTACGTGAAGGCCGTTTCGGGAAGTTCTTGGATGAACTGGTTGACTGGAATATCAGCCGTAACCGTTATTGGGGTACACCCCTCAATGTCTGGGTATGTCAAGAAACGGGCAAAGAGTTTGCACCACACAGCATTGAAGAGCTAAGAGCGATGGCGATTGGTGAGGTTCCTGAAGATATCGAACTGCATAAACCATTCGTGGATAAGATCAAGCTGCGCAGTCCGTTTAGCGAAGGTGCAGAGATGGTTCGTACATCGGAAGTGATCGACGTATGGTTCGATAGTGGCTCGATGCCTTTTGCACAAAGCCATTATCCGTTTGAGAACGAGGATAAGCTGGATGATCAGTATCCGGCAGATATGATCTGTGAAGGGATCGACCAGACCCGTGGATGGTTCTACAGCTTGCTTGCAGTATCCACCTTGTTCAAGGGTAAAGCTCCATATAAAGCAGTTATTGCTCACGGTCATATCCTCGATGAGAATGGTCAAAAAATGTCTAAATCCAAGGGCAATGTTATTGATCCTTGGGAAATCATGAACGATTACGGCACGGATGCATTCCGTTGGGCTATTTTGTCCGACAGTGCACCGTGGAATAATAAACGTTTCTCGCGTGGTCTTGTAGGTGAGACGAAATCTAAAGTAGTGGATACGCTGGTAAATACACATGCCTTCTTGACGCTGTATGCGGGCATTGATGGTTACGATCCAGCCGATCATCCTTTTAAAGTATCAAAACATAAGCTGGACCGCTGGATTCTGTCCCGTCTGAACAGCTTGATTCTTTTGGTGGATAAAGGGCTTGCGGTAAATGACTTCGTGAATACGTCTAGAGCTATTGAGAACTTTGTGGATGAGTTGAGTAACTGGTATATCCGTCGTTCCCGTGACCGTTTCTGGGGGAGTGGCCTAGGTGAAGATAAACTGGATGCTTACCGTACATTGACTCATGTGCTTTTGGCGACAGCAACTTTGATGGCTCCATTTACACCGATGTTGTCCGAAGATATCTTCACGAACCTTGGCGGCGGAGAAAGTGTGCATTTGGCAGACTTCCCGGTTGCTGACGAGAACTTGATCGATAAAGAGCTGGAAGAGGATATGGAAAGTGCAAGACAGATCGTTGAGTTGGCGCGTAACGTACGTAACGAAACAGGCATTAAGAATCGTCAACCGCTGTCCGAGCTGATCGTTTCGATGAACCGTGACTTCCATTTGGCTGAGTATGAAGAGATCATCAAAGATGAGATCAACATCAAGAACATCGTGCTGGAGAACAGTGACAGCGGATTTGTTGATTTCACACTCAAGCTGAATCTTAAGGTAGCCGGTAAAAAATACGGTAAAAATGTAGGCTTCCTGCAAGGCTTCCTGAAAAGCCTCGACAGTGATTCTACCCGCAAAGCGGTACAGGACGGTAAAATTGCAATTGCGACACCTGAAGGTGAAGAGCTTGTAATCACTTCTGAAGAGCTGCTTGTTGAAAAACAAGCCAAAGCAGGTTTCGCCGCAGCTTCCGGATATGGAGTTACGGTTGCGCTCAATACCGAAATCACGCCTGAGCTTGAACAAGAAGGCTGGGTTCGTGAGATCATTCGTGCGGTTCAAGATTACCGTAAACGTCTGGATCTGCCGATCGAGAAACGGATCGCACTCACTTTGAAGTTAGACGATGAGCTAAAAGCAGCTGTTACAGCATTTGACAATGTATTGCGAGACAATGTTCTTGTGACTACGGTTGATTTTGATGGAGAACATGCTTTTGAGACGGTAGAAGTCGGTGACAAATCCATCGGTATCCATATCGAAGCATAATTCTGCATTACCTGTCCCAAAACAGCATATACTAGCGGCATAAGTGTAAACGGAGATCTTCCGTTTATGCGGGAAATATAGTCTTTATATTTCGGCGCAAAACTAACGAGTCCCGAGCTTAAGGAGATGAATTCTCTTTGGCCGGGCTCGTTTACTTTGTAGCGAAGGAAAGACATATGAGAGGAGCCGTAGCTGTGGAGGGAAATAAGAGGAGAATCTCCATTAAGACATCCGGCAATAAGAATAACCCAGACAAGGAAAGGGAGAATAAGGCTTTTCCTGAAGTTAATCCTGAGTATCTAACAGCAGATCCGCGTAATCCCGAGGATATTTCGCTGGAAGAAAAAATGAATACGATGTACCGTTTGACCTTTGAGTGGGCTCATATTTTGGAAAAATCCCGAATTTATCAATATACGGATCTGCTATATTCACCTTGGCGGTTGATTTGGAGAAATATTTTATTTGGAGCAGCTCGGGGAGTTGGGATTGCACTGGGTTTTACTTTTTTTGCGGCAACGATTATTTATATCCTTCAGGGACTAGGCGCGCTCAATCTACCGATCATTGGTGATTATATTGCGGATATTGTGCGGATCGTACAACGTCAGCTAGAATTCAAATAGCCATCGAAACGTTAAGATTAAAAACAGCGAACCATTCCTCAAAACTGGAACAGTACGCTGTTTAAATATTTTTGTGTAGGGGACATCTGTGTTTAGTCTTCGTCGAGAGGATCTAGGCTATGGGTTGCCTCGTCACTGTCCAAATAACGCTGGTAGCTCCGTCCAGGCACTACAATTAGATTGTTGCCCGTGATATCAGTGGCGATAAAGTTCTCCCAAGGCTCTACGCAGCCTTCCAGCTCATCGGCTTCAATCTCCATATCATTATAAGAATCAATATTGTTGCCCTCCGCCATGGCGGGAGAATTCGAGGTACCCCAGCTTTCAACAATCTGCCAGGCATCCTCACCGTCAAAACCGTTTTGATCGTCGCGTTCATCCAGACTGGTTCGTCCAAAAGGTGGAGATAACAGCTCCTCTTCTACTGGTCGAGTGAAAGGTGCGTTTTGCCGCGGGTTGTGCTCTTTACAATAAAGTGTGGAAGGGATGGCAGATAAACGTTCAAAAGGGATCGGCTCACCACTAGCCTTGCATATCCCATAGGTGCCATTATCCATAGCGGATAAAGCAGCTTCAATATCGTCCAGCTCATGCTCGTCCCGCTCTAACAGTGAAATGTCCATGGAGCGATTATACAAATCGGTGGCTGCATCTCCTGGATGGTTGTCATTCTCGGAAAGTTCACCGGAGCCATCCCGCATGGATTCATCTAAGCCGTAATGTTCATTATTCTGAAGCCTGTGCTGAATCGTATCCCGATCTTTTTCCAATCGTGCGCGTAGCTCTGAGAGCTGCTGTACTGTCAGGTGCGTCATAATGAGAAAGCTCCTTTCTGTACCTTTTATAAGAATCATTCCGACTTGCCGGATAACACCGGATGGTTCTCTGTTAGGTTGACCGGAGAGCAGGGATTTTAGCGCTGGAAAATAGTCCCCAAGATTGAACTTAGCGGATGTCCCGCAATAGACGATTCTTTAAGGGCTGTGCTACAATATACAAGTCTTTAAACAGTATTCGTACCGCATTTAGCGGGAAAAATAAGAACGGAGTGACAACTTCTGTGGTGTACTATTTGATTGCTCTTATTGTATTTTTGGTGGATCAAGGGACAAAGTATCTCATTGCTACACGTCTGGAGATCGGAGAACAGATTTCTGTTATCGGAGATTTTTTCCTGATTACCTCTCATCGCAATCGCGGGGCTGCTTTTGGGATTCTCGAAGGTCAGCAATGGTTCTTCTTTCTAGTTACGGTTGTAGTGGTTAGTGGTATCGTTTGGTATTTGAACAAGACTAGACACTCGCGGAAGCTGTTATCTGTTGCCCTAGGGCTTGTACTGGGTGGAGCTATCGGTAACTTCCTGGACCGGATAATCAATGGTGAGGTTGTTGATTTCCTTCTGTTCAATTTTGGGAGCTATAGCTTCCCGATTTTTAACGTGGCGGATTCTTGTATTGTCATTGGGGTTGGATTGATTCTTCTGGATTCTTTTCGTGACCTTAAGAATGGCGAAGAAATTACGGAAATAAAAGAAGTAAAAGAAGCAAAGGAAGTAAGAGAAGGGAATGAATGATTTGAATAAAGACGTCAATCACCAAGCGGCATCTACGAGCGAAGAAGAGAGGGACGTCACGGAATGGACCGTTTCGGCAGAGAACGCGCGGGAGCGAATCGATAAATATATTACGGAATCATGGGAAGAAGAAATTTCCCGTTCTCAGGTGCAGCTGTGGATCAGCGGTGGTAACGTTACGGTTAATGGCAAGCCAGTGAAAGCCAACTATAAGTTATCGGAAGGCGACGTGGTTAGCGTTGTTGTCCCTGAAGCAGAAGTAACGGATTTGATCGCGGAGAACATTCCTCTTGAAGTTGTATATGAAGACAGCGATGTCATTGTGATTAATAAACCCCGGGGCATGGTTGTGCACCCAGCTGCGGGACATCCGTCAGGCACCTTAGTAAATGCGCTGATGTATCACTGTAAGGATCTGTCCGGCATTAACGGTGAGATTCGTCCAGGTATTGTACATCGGATCGATAAGGATACCTCTGGTCTTATCATGGTGGCTAAGAATGATGCCAGTCATGCCTCGCTTGCCGCACAGCTTAAAGAGCATAGTGTTACGCGCCGATATATTGCAGTCGTACACGGCAACTTGTCGCATGATAAGGGCACTGTTGATGCACCGATTGGCAGAGATCCACATGATCGCAAGCTATACACAGTAACCGAAAAGAACAGCAAGAAATCCGTAACCCATTTTACAGTAATGGAACGTTTCGGAGATTGTACACTGCTGGAGCTGCAGCTGGAGACTGGCCGCACGCATCAAATCAGGGTACATATGAAGTTCATTGGCCATCCACTTGTAGGTGATCCGATATATGGACGCAGCAAGGGCACTACGATGAATGGACAAGCGTTGCATGCGGCGGTGCTTGGATTTGTTCATCCTACCACAGGTGAATATAAAGAATTCAGCAGACCTATTCCAGAGGATATGGAAGAAGTGCTGTTCACACTACGCAGCAGATAAGTACAAATGAAGTGATAATTAGTCTATGGTATTGAACACTACTTTACGGCATATTTAAAAACATAAGGATAAAGAAAGGGTAATGCCTTATTCTTTATCCTTATTTTTATAATGAAACGGATATCCGGAAACATACGCCATCCAAGGGACGGCGAAGCCGTTTCTTTTAAAAGTAGAATAGATATTCAGGAGATGAGATGACAGTATGAGTATTGAACAATACCAAGATAGCTTCATTCAGACTAATTTTGCAGACCGCATCGGCGGTGCCAATTATGGCAAAGACACTTCGATTTATAAATTCGAGAAAATCAAACGTGCTAAAGCATCCGCAAAACAGGATTTTCCTAACATTGAACTAATTGATATGGGCGTAGGCGAGCCGGATGAGATGGCTGATGCGGGTATCGTAGCTAAGCTTGCTGAAGAAGCAGCGAAGGAAGAAAACCGCGGATATGCGGACAATGGAATTGCCGAATTCAAGACTGCTGCTGCTGAATATTTGCGGGAAGTTTTCCGGGTGGAAGGAATTGATCCAGACACGGAGGTAGTTCACTCCATCGGATCGAAGCCTGCGCTGGCTATGTTGCCATCTTGTTTCATCAATCCAGGTGATATCACGATTATGACCGTGCCGGGTTATCCAGTCTTGGGTACACATACTAAATATTTGGGTGGACAAGTATTTACAGTGGAGCTGAAGAAGGAGAACAAATTCCTTCCAGATCTGAATGAAATTCCGGAAGACATTGCTCGTAAAGCTAAGCTTCTTTATCTAAACTATCCAAACAATCCAACGGGCGCTAGTGCCACTCCTGAGTTTTTTGCTGAGGTCGTTGCATGGGCGAAAAAATACGATGTAGTGGTTATTCATGACGCACCTTACGCTGCCTTGACCTATGACGGTTTGAAGCCACTTAGCTTCCTCTCCGTTCCAGGTGCAAAGGATGTGGGTGTGGAGCTGCATTCTCTTTCTAAGTCTTACAATATGACGGGCTGGAGAATTGGTTTTGTGGCTGGTAATCCGCTAGTGGTTAAAGCCTTCAGCGATGTGAAGGATAATAACGATTCCGGCCAATTTATCGCGATTCAAAAAGCAGCAGCTTATGGTCTTGCTCATCCGGAGATTACTGAAGCGATTGCAGATAAATACTCCCGTCGTCACAACCTGCTGGTTGATGCACTGAATAGCCTCGGCTTTAAAGCTGAGAAGCCAAAAGGCTCCTTCTTCCTGTATGTCGCTGCACCTAAGGGAATCAAAGACGGCCGTCGCTTTGAATCCGGTGAAGATTTCTCCCAATTCCTCATTCGTGAGAAGCTGATCTCCACTGTGCCTTGGGACGATGCAGGTCCGTTTGTTCGTTTCTCCGTTACCTTTATTGCTAAAGGTGAAGAGGAAGAGAGACGTGTCATCTCTGAAATTCAAAGACGTCTTAGTGATGTGGAATTTGAGTTTTAAGCATTGTTATTGAATTAATGAGGCTGTCCCAAAAGTAGTGAATTCTACTTGGGGGCAGCTTCTTTTTTATGGAATAGGAAATGTTGTAGATGTTACTGTGCCCTATGACTATATGCCACGTGTTGTGTATTACTGCTATGTTTGATTTTCGTACAGCTTGCAGTAGATGATTTGTGGTAGCTGTGACGGTGGAATTTGTGCAGTGAACTTGTGTGGCGGGCTTGTGTGGTGAGCGATATGCGTTCTGTGTTTGTGCGAAGTAAAGAGTGGATTTTAAACTAATTAGGGAAAAACTCCCTGAAATTAGCCGATATTCGCTCTAAATGTACGAAATCAGGGAAAAACTCCCTAATAACAAGTCCGATGAACAGAAATCACTGAATTTCAGGGAGAAATTCCTTAATTACTATATAAGTACCTCACCGATTGCATCATTTTCAGCATTACTAGGTGCGCCTTTTGAATCATTTGGACATTAAGTAGTGTTAAGAACATAAACGAGGCTGTCCAAAAAGCCATGAAACGGCAACTTGGGACCAGCCTCGTTTTTTATGCAGATATACTGAGTACCGCCTCCCCCTTGTTGTTAATAGAAGTAAGGAAGAGAAGTGCAAAAGTTTAGGCAGAGAAAGTTGACATGAGGGGGTTGTTCTGTCATAATTCTTGTTAAATGAATAGCGCCTTTAATTCAGTCCTGTGAGGCTGGCAAGGTAACGTGAATCGAGGTTCGCGACTCTTAGAAAGGTATCCGTGTGTAAATACGGAACTGTCTTTTTATGCGCGCGGCCGTCATCTTCCTCATCTGCGGATTTCACTCCTTGCCTGTTATAGGCAAGGAGTTTTTTGATTTCCGGGAACTTGAATAGGCGAACAAGCTGGAGGGTGACAAGATTATGGTTACTGAGAAAAATGTCATTATGGATGAAACGGCGATCCGCCGGGCCTTATCGCGTATTGCTCATGAGATTTTGGAGAAGAACAAAGGTATCGAGAATTGTCTGCTGGTCGGCATTCGGACACGAGGTGTGTATCTGGCACAACGTATCGCTGAGCGCATCAAGGAGATTGAAGGCGTCGAGATTCCATACGGTGAGCTGGATATCACACATTACCGGGATGACCGTGAAGTGGAAGGCAGTGAAGCAGTAGTGAAGAGCAACGTCGTTATTACTTCAGGAAGTGCTGGCATTCATGATCAGAAAGTCATTTTGTTCGATGATGTACTTTACACCGGACGCACCATCCGCGCGGCGATGGACGCTTTGATGGATTGCGGACGCCCACGAATGATTCAACTGGCAGTACTGGCTGACCGCGGACACCGCGAGCTGCCGATCCGGCCGGACTACATCGGTAAGAATGTACCTACCTCAAAGCACGAGCAGATTGAAGTGGCGCTGAAGGAATACGACGGCAAAGATGAGGTCTACATTATTTCAAACCGGGAGGAACGATAACATCATGACACTTACCAAGGTAAAGGAACGTAGTCTGCTGGGAATCAAAGAGCTTGACCGGTCGGAAATTATCCAACTGCTTGACAGAACAGCATTTTGGGACAATCAAAGTGAAAAGCTAACGCCCATCTTGAACTCCCATTTTATTTCTAACATGTTTTTTGAGAACAGCACACGCACACGCTTCTCTTTCGAGATGGCAGAGAAACGACTAGGTGCGCAAGTACTTAATTTTACGGCTGCAGCTTCTAGTGTAGAAAAAGGGGAGTCGATCTACGATACAGTGCGCACACTGGAATCGATGGGGATCGATGCCGGAGTTGTGCGTTTGAAGCCTGCAGGTGTGCTGCAGCAGTTAGCTGAGAAGGTGTCCATACCGCTTATCAATGCGGGCGACGGCAACAATGAACATCCTACGCAGGCGCTGCTTGATTTATACACCATGACCAAAACCTTTGGGGAACTAAAGGGCCTGACAGTCTCCATCATTGGGGACATTATGCATAGCCGCGTAGCGCGCTCTAATCTCTGGGGGCTTACGAAAATGGGAGCCAAGGTGCAGTTCTGCGCACCGGATAATATGAAGGCTCCTGAGCTTATGGAGTATGCGCCTTACGTAACTATGGAAGAAGCTCTTAAAGCGGATGTAGTAATGATGCTTCGAGTACAGCTTGAGCGCCATACTTCCGGCATTAAGCTGTCTGCTGAAGATTACCGTAGCCACTATGGTCTAACAGAAGAGCGGGCAGCTAAGCTGGCCAAAGACACAATCATTATGCATCCAGCTCCGGTTAACCGGAATCTAGAGATTGATGATGCAGTAGTTGAGTGCAGTCAATCGCGGATTTTCCCGCAAATGTCTAATGGCGTACCGGTCCGGATGGCGGTTCTCGAAAGAGCTTTACTATAAGCTTACAGAATGCTAACGTATAGAGACTAATAAATATACACAAATATGAATTTTTATTATATAATAACGAGAGGGCCCGCAGCTGTGATCTGAGGGTAAAGGTAGAATCATGACAGTGATTATTAGAAACGCCAGCGTATTGAATAAGGAAGGCTTGCTTGAGCGCAAACACATCGAACTTCAGGAGGGTGTGATCTCGGCTATAATCGACGGAAATGAAGCTATCGGAGAAGCCACGGAGATCATTGATGCTGAAGGTAAGCTGCTCATTCCGGGACTCATTGATATGCATGTGCACTTGCGTGAACCGGGATTTGAACACAAGGAAACAGTGGAAACCGGAAGTCGCTCAGCTGCTAAAGGCGGATTTACAACCATTGCATGTATGCCAAATACTCGTCCGGTGACAGATAGCCCGGAGATCGTGCAATTTGTGAAAGACAAGGCGCGTGAAGCAGGACTAGTTAAAGTGCTTCCTTATGCAGCCATTACGAAAAATGAGCTCGGACGTGAGTTGACGGATTTTGCGGCGCTCAAAGAAGCTGGAGCTATTGGTTATACAGACGACGGTGTGGGCGTACAAAGTGCTCAAATGATGAAAGATGCAATGAACATCGCAGCATCGCTCGATATGCCAGTCATTGCCCACTGCGAAGATAATTCACTGGTTGAAGGCTGCTGTGTAGCTGAAGGTGAGTTCGCTAAGAAGCATGGCCTCAAAGGAATTCCGAATGAGTCAGAAGCGATCCATGTTGGACGCGATATTTTGCTGGCAGAAGCGACAGGCGTTCATTACCATGTATGCCATGTCAGTACTGAACAGTCGGTGCGGCTGATTCGCCAAGCAAAAGAGATCGGCATTAAAGTAACTGCTGAGGTATGTCCGCATCACTTGCTTCTTGCTGAAGACGATATTCCAGGCCTGGATGCCAATTGGAAAATGAACCCACCGCTGCGCTCCCGCCGCGATGTTGAAGCGTGTATCGAAGGGTTGCTTGATGGCACACTAGATATGATTGTTACAGATCATGCGCCACATAGTGAAGAAGAGAAGGCGAAGGGAATGCAGCTGGCACCTTTTGGTATCGTTGGATTCGAGACAGCTTTCCCACTCTTATACACAGCGTTTGTAGAAACCGGAAAATGGGATTTATCCTTACTAGTACAAAGAATGACTGCCGATCCTGCACGGGTATTCAGATTGAACACCGGGGTTATGGAGATCGGAGCTCCTGCAGATTTGACACTGATCGATCTGGAGCAGGAAAAAGAAGTAGATCCAAGTTCCTTCGCAAGCAAAGGACGTAACACTCCTTTTGGCGGCTGGAAGCTTAAGGGTTGGCCAGTAAAAACTTGGGTGGACGGCAAAGCCGTATGGACTGAGAAAAACTAGCGGACTGGTGAGGCGAAATTGCTGATCTTTACAGATCAGCAATTTGAGCGCGTACACTCCGGAAGGCATGCAAGGCATACGTATTAGACTACAGAACATGAAGGAGTGGAAGGGAATGCAGGCGAGATTGCTGCTTCAAGACGGAACTTTATTTACAGGTACCGCATTTGGCGCTGAAGGTGAAAAGACAGGCGAGGTTGTTTTTAACACAGGAATTACAGGATATCAAGAGGTGCTGTCTGACCCTTCATATTGCGGACAAATCGTTACCATGACGTACCCATTGATCGGGAACTACGGGATTACGCGGGATGATTTCGAATCTGTTCGACCTTTCGTACACGGTTTTGTAGTGCGTCGTCATGAAGAAGTTCCAAGTAACTGGCGCGCAGAATACAGTGTGGACGACCTGCTGAAAGAATATGATATTCCTGGAATCAGCGAGATTGATACCCGGATGTTGACGCGGATTATTCGCCACTACGGAACAATGAAGGCGATCCTGACTACCTCTAACAAACGTGTAGAGGAATTGATGGAAATGATGGGCGACACCTCAATTGAAGAATTGCGCAATCAGGTAGCTCGCACATCTACTCCAAGCATGTACAATAGCCCAGGAACTAAAGAACGCATCGTGCTTGTAGATTACGGTGCGAAGGCTGGTATCTTGCGCGAGTTAAACAATCGCGGTTGTGACGTTGTAGTTGTACCTCATGACGTAACCGCTGATGAGATTCGTCGCCTCAATCCAGATGGTATCCAGCTGTCCAACGGCCCTGGGGACCCGAAAGACGTCCCACACGCAGTGAAGACGATCTCGGAATTGCTTGGTGAATACCCAATCTTCGGCATCTGCTTAGGTCACCAGCTGTTTGCACTGGCTTGTGGCGCGGATACAGAGAAGCTGAAATTCGGGCACCGTGGCGGTAACCATCCGGTTAAAGAATTGGAGAGCGGACGTTGCTTCATTACTTCTCAGAACCATGGCTACACAGTGAATGAAGATTCTGTGAAGAGCACGGATCTAGAAGTTACTCACATTAATAATAATGATAAGACCGTTGAAGGACTTAAACATACCCGTTACCCTGCATTTTCAGTACAGTACCATCCAGAAGCAGCACCGGGACCTCATGACAGCAGCTATTTATTCGATCGTTTCTTACAGATGATCGCTGATCATAAAGCTAACACACCTGTAAGCTCGCGCCAGGCGCAGCTTGCGGCAAACGCCAGAATCACGGCGCCAAAACCTACAGTAAAACAGCTTGAAGCCGTGAAAGGAGCTCTATAACATGCCTAAGAATGAAAAGCTTAAAAAAATATTAGTAATTGGTTCTGGACCGATTGTTATCGGGCAAGCCGCAGAATTTGACTACGCCGGAACTCAGGCCTGTCAGGCCCTGAAAGAAGAAGGCGTTGAAGTTGTACTGATCAACAGTAACCCAGCGACTATCATGACTGACACCAATATGGCTGATAAAGTTTATATCGAACCGATTACCCTTGAATTCGTAACTGGCATCATCCGCCAGGAGCGCCCGGATGGCTTGTTGCCAACTTTGGGAGGACAGACAGGTCTTAATATGGCTGTAGAATTGGCTCGTGCAGGAGTACTAGAACAAGAGAATGTTAAGCTTCTAGGTACCCAGCTTGAATCCATTGAAAAAGCAGAGGATCGCGATTTGTTCCGCGATTTGATGCGCGAATTGGAACAGCCTGTACCAGAGAGCACTATTATTACCACAGTAGATGAAGCGATGAAATTCGCTGAGGAAATTGGTTTCCCACTGATTGTACGCCCAGCCTATACGCTTGGCGGCACCGGCGGCGGGATCTGCGACAACGAAGAAGAGCTGCTTGAGACTGTCAAAGCAGGTATTCGTTATAGTCCAATTGGACAATGTTTGGTGGAGAAAAGTATTGCCGGCATGAAGGAAGTTGAATACGAGGTTATGCGTGATGCGAATGACAACTGTATCGTTGTCTGCAACATGGAGAACTTCGACCCGGTAGGTGTGCATACGGGTGACAGTATCGTTGTGGCACCTAGCCAAACGTTATCCGATCGTGAATATCAGATGCTGCGCAGCGCTTCACTCAAAATCATTCGTGCGCTGAATATCGAGGGTGGCTGCAACGTGCAGTTCGCACTGGATCCGCAAAGCTATCAATATTATGTAATCGAAGTAAATCCACGTGTCAGCCGCTCTTCGGCTTTGGCTTCGAAAGCAACTGGTTATCCGATTGCCAAAATGGCTGCCAAAATCGCACTTGGTTACACACTCGATGAAATCGTCAATCCAGTTACTGGACAGACCTATGCTTGCTTCGAGCCTACACTTGACTATATCGTAAGCAAAATCCCACGCTGGCCGTTCGACAAGTTCATTCATGCGAACCGTAAGCTGGGCACACAAATGAAAGCAACTGGAGAAGTTATGGCCATCGGTCGTACCTTTGAAGAGTCCATTCATAAAGCAATTCGTTCCCTGGAAATTGGTGTACACCGTTTCCGTCTGCCGGGCGCTGAGGATCTGGAAGAAAGCGTCCTGCGTGAACGTCTGGCAAAACCTGATGATGAGCGGTTGTTCTTGATCGCTGAAGCTTTCCGCCGCGGATTTGGCTTGCAAGAGATTCAAGACATTACTAACGTAGACTGGTGGTTCCTGTCCAAAATCGAGGGACTGATCAACTTTGAAGAGGTCATCCGTGGGGATGAAAGCTTATCAGAAGAAACCTTGTATCAAGCTAAACGCAGAGGTTTTACAGACCGTGCGATTGCTGAGATACGTGCAGAAGGACAAGCGAACGGTAAATACACCAAAGAAGCTGATGTACGCGCGCTTCGTTTAGAGCGAGGATTAACGCCTGTATTCAAAATGGTAGATACCTGTGCAGCTGAGTTCGAAGCTTCTACACCTTACTACTACTCTACTTATGAGACTGAAAATGAGGTCATTCATTCCGATAAACAAAAGGTTATCGTGCTTGGATCGGGTCCAATCCGGATCGGCCAAGGGATTGAGTTCGATTACTCCACTGTGCATGCAGTATGGGCGATTCAGAAGGCAGGTTATGAAGCAGTTATTATCAATAATAACCCTGAGACTGTATCTACGGATTTTAATACTTCGGACCGGTTGTATTTCGAACCGTTATTCTTTGAAGATGTAATGAACGTAATTGCGCAAGAGAATCCGATTGGGGTTATCGTACAGTTCGGAGGCCAAACAGCCATTAACCTTGCTGCACCACTAAGTGCGGCTGGCGTTAAGATTCTCGGAACTAGCCTAGACAGTATTGACGAAGCTGAAGACCGGAAGAAATTCGAAGCTTTGTTGGCTCGTCTGGATATTGCCCAACCAAAAGGAAAGACGGTTATCAACGTAGATCAAGCAGTAGAAACTGCACAATCACTTGGATATCCGGTGCTGGTACGTCCTTCCTATGTACTTGGTGGACGCGCAATGGAAATTGTATATAATGATGCGGAATTGCTTAGCTACATGGTAGAAGCGGTTAAGGTGAATCCGGAGCATCCGGTATTGATTGACCGTTACATGTTAGGTAAAGAGGTTGAGGTAGACGCAATTTGTGACGGTGAGACGGTAGTTATTCCAGGGATCATGGAGCATGTTGAGCGTGCAGGTGTTCACTCCGGTGACTCCATCGCTGTATATCCTCCGCAATATCTAGATGAAGGTCTGAAAGCAAAAATTGCTGAGATCACAATCAAGATTGCTAAGGAATTGAAAACGATTGGTCTGGTCAACATCCAGTTCGTTATCTATCAGAATGAAGTGTACGTAATTGAAGTAAATCCACGTTCATCGCGTACGGTTCCATTCTTGAGTAAAGTAACTGGAATTCCAATGGCGCATCTGGCAACCAAAATCATTCTCGGCGGCAAGCTGAAAGATGACGGTTATACAGAAGGTCTATGGCCGGAAAGTGATTATGTATCGGTTAAAGTGCCGGTGTTCTCTTTTGCCAAGCTGCGTAGAGTAGAACCAACGCTCGGACCTGAAATGAAATCGACGGGTGAAGTTATGGGCCGCGATAAATTGTATGCAAAAGCTTTGTATAAAGGTCTAATCGGAGCAGGAATGAAAATTCCAGCAACCGGTGCTATCATCGTTACAGTGGCAGATAAAGATAAAGCAGAAGCTGTAGAGCTTATGAAAGGCTTCCACTCGCTGGGTTACAAGATCATTGCTACCGGAGGCACCGCTCAAGCGCTTGAAGAAGCAGGTCTCAACGTAATGAACGTAAACAAGCTGGATGAAGGTGCGCCGAACATTCTCGACTTGATTCGTGGTGGGCAAGCCAACTTCGTCTTTAATACACTGACTAAAGGGAAAACACCAGAGCGTGATGGATTCCGTATCCGTCGTGAAGCGGTTGAGAATGGCGTCGTATGTATGACATCACTCGATACAGTAACGGCACTGCTCAGAATGCTGCAGACGATCAACTTCTCGTCACAGTCCATGCCTGCTTTTGTCGGTCAATTAAACTAATCTCATAAAGATGTATAGGGCGGTTTGCGTTTACGCAGACCGTTCCGCTATGCCTAGGGGCTAATAAATGAAGAGTGTGGATTTAAGTCTGCACTGGATGGGAGAACGGTTATGGGACAGGGAGATGCAAAGTGGAATGAAATGGCGAATCGCTTGATGATCGCCTTGGATTACCCTGATGTTGCAGGGGCAAGAACCTTGATTGACAAGCTGGAAGGGATTCCTTGTTATATGAAAGTGGGAATGCAGCTTTTTTATGCAGCCGGACCGGAATTCATTAATGAACTGAAATCTCGGGGGTATTCTGTATTTGCAGATGTCAAAATGCATGATATTCCTAACACGGTAAAAGGCGGGGCAGAAAGCCTTACGAACCTCGGTGTGGATATGTTTAACGTACATGCCGCAGGAGGCTCAGCGATGATGGCTGCAGCCCGGGAAGGCGCTGCTTCAGTAGTTAATGCGAATGCTGCGCTTAAAATGCCTTTGATTATTGCAGTTACACAGCTGACCAGCACGAGCCAAGAAGTGATGAATAACGAAATTGGAATCGCAGGAGACGTAGCAGATACTGTAGTCAGATACGCTAAGCTGGCAGCCGCTGCAGGTCTGGATGGAGTGGTGGCTTCACCGCAAGAGTCTTCAGCGATCGCAGAGGCTTGTGGGCCCGCATTTTGTACAGTTACACCTGGTATCCGGCCAGCAGGTGCATCCCTAGGTGACCAGTCCCGGGTGATGACGCCGGGCAAAGCCATTCAGCAAGGCAGCCACTTTCTGGTGGTGGGCCGTCCTGTTACAACTGCGGCTGATCCACGTCAAGCAGCACTAAATATTATTGAGGAGATGACCCTAGCATGAGTACATTAAATAGAAGTGAACAAGTAGCAAGTTATCTGCTTACGATAGGAGCAGTGGCACTGCGTCCGCAGGAGCCTTTTACCTGGACCTCTGGTATTAAATCCCCGATCTATTGCGATAACCGTCTGACTATGGCTTACCCAGAGGTACGTAACTATATTGCTGATGCCTTCGCTGAGCTTATTAAAAGCCAGTATCCAGACGCAGAGGTGATCGCAGGTACAGCAACCGCAGGCATTCCTCACGCAGCTTGGGTAGCTGATAAACTTAATCTGCCAATGGCTTATATCCGCGATAAAGCTAAAGGTCACGGCAAGCAGAACCAGATCGAAGGACTGATTAAGCCGGGGCAAAAGGTAGTCGTTATCGAAGACCTGATCTCCACTGGCGGAAGCTCCATCAAAGCAGCTCAAGCTGTGCAAGAAGCAGGCGCAGAAGCGTTGGCTGTATTGGCAATCTTCAGCTACGAGCTGGACCGTGCGGTGGAGGCTTTTGCCGCAGCTGAAATGCCATTACAAAGCTTATCCAACTATAGCACATTGATTGATGTGGCTCTTACACAAGGCAAGATCGCAGCTACAGATGTGGAACTGCTGAAATCTTGGAGAAAAGATCCTTCCGCATTTGGCGTTTAAACTAAATATCTGATTATAGTTTGGACGGGCCTCTCACTTTTTGGTGGGAGGCTTTTCTTTTTAACTACATTGAGTGTAATAAAAAGGAAAGCGTAAAGCGCACTCAGCTGTGTAGTTGCATGAAGTATGCTGCTATTTATTGCAAAAAGATGCAATGATCCAGCCGCGGCAGGTGTAGATTCTGACACTCTGGATTCTGAAACTCTGCTGTTATGCGCTAACGCTCTATGCTCTGGCTCTGAACACTCTGATACTCTGCTGCTATGCGCTGTAGCTCTACGCTCTGAACGCTCTGACACCCGGGGATGCTATCGCAATGTCGTCTCAAACGCCGAATAGTTGCAGTTTGTGCACTTAAACTAATCTTCCTTAGAGGATCTGGCGATATAGTTGCACTTTGTGCAATTACATCCGCCAGAAATCCGCCGAAAGCACCTAATAACGTTTTTTAACTGCACATAGTGCAATTAAAAGGAGAAGCACAACACACTCCGCTTTAATAGTTGCACAAAGTGCAATTATCCTGTCGTAGAAGAGGCGATTTGTGCCGGTCACAGGAAAGGTGCAGGTTAGTTAGTAGGTTAGTTAGTAGGGAAGACGAATGCTGTATTGGTAAAAGGAAAAGTAGAGTGGAGAGTCGGGTTTTTGTGTTTGTATTTACATTCACTTACATTTACAATCAATTTCTGACACTTGGCTGACCTGCGCTCTGTCGTTCTGGTATATTGCGTTCTGTTGCTCTGGAATATTGCGTCTCTGACACTCGGGATTCTGAAACTCTGCTGCTATGCGCTATCGCTCTATGATCTGGCTCTGAACACTCTGATACTCTGAAACTCTGCTGTTATGCGCTGTCGCTCTACGCTCTGAACGCTCTGACACCCGGGGATGCTATCGCAATGTCGTCACACACGCCGAATAGTTGCAGTTTCTGCACTTAAACTAACCTTCCTTAGAGGATCTGGCGATATAGTTGCACTTTGTGCAATTAAATCAGCCAGAAATCCGCTGAAAGCACCTAATAACGTTTTTTAACTGCACATAGTGCAATTAAAAGGTGAAGCACAACACACTCAGCTGTAATAGTTGCACAAAGTGCAATTATCCTGTCGCAGAAGGGCATTTCAGTATCCTCAGGGAACTCGCGGAACATTTTTTATAGAAATAATATGAAGAAATCGTAGCATAACTTTAAACAGCCTGTAACTTCCCCTCCTGAATAAAGCTATATACTGTTACTAGAATTATGGGTAATTATTCATAAGGTGGATGGATTGAGTATTTTATGGGAGGGTTCAAGAATGAATCATATAAATAATAATAGAAGGCTATGGCGGCGCTGGTTAAGCTTTGGAATATGTGCAGCACTCCTATTGCCTTTAATTTCTGAAAGCAGGCACACAGCTTGGGCGGAGGCTTCTAAGTCATCTACAGAACAGCGCGTGTTACGTATTGGCAGCCTCTGGTCTGGAGAGGACGATTCTTCTTTTCGTCAGCAGTTTACAGATATGTATGAATTGCAGCATCCTGAAATCAAACTTGAGATTATTCCAGCCATCAATATGAATGAGCTTCGTTTTGACAGCACCTATCCAGAGGTTAACCCAGATAATCTGGAGAATATCCGAGCAATTATGGGCGGTGCAGAGCCAGTTGATGTAATCGTCGGTGATAGTACATTGGTGAAGAGTTTGGTGGAACATAATCTGGTGCAACCGCTGGAGCCGCTTATCGCACGAGATCAATATGATTTAAGCAATATGGCGCCTACGATGCTAAGTGGAGTTCGTGAGCTGGGTGGAGGAAGTCTTTACGCGTTAGCGCCGACTTTTATGTCGAGTGCGTTATATTTTAACAAAGGTATTTTTGATGCTGCTGGTGTAGGTTATCCGACAGATGGAATGACTTGGGATGAAGTGTTCGCGCTGGCCGAAAAGGTGACCAAGAAATCGACAAATAAAGATAAGCGTATATATGGCTTTTCGATGAACCGTTATATGAGCGATCCTTTCTGGGATATGCAGACCTATGTCTCACCGCTGGAGCTTGCTATGTATGACAACAAGGGACATAAGATGGAGGTAAACCAAACACAGTGGAGTCAAGCTTGGACGACCTACAGCCAATTGGTGAAAAAGCAAATTACACCTGGGTTAAACGGTATGGATTTTATAGAAACAGAACGGAGTACCTATAGTCCTGTCCAAGGGGATCTCTTCCTTACCGGAAAAGCTGCAATGGTAATTGGAGAATACGATTATCTTAATGAGCTTGCAGGTGTGAGCCGCAATGCAGCAAAAATTAAAAATTATAATCCTGTCGATTGGGGTTTCGTTACCGTACCTACTTTTAAGGAGAAACCAGGAGTGGCTGTAGGTACTTGGGTAGGTAATATGATGGCTATCAACACTATGGCTGCTAATAAGGAAGATGCGTGGGATTTGATCAAATTCGTCAACAGTAATGAAGTAGCTAAAATTAAAGCCCATACCCGCGGGGAACTAACTTCCCGTAAGGATTACATTACCACGAAAGTACCTTCAGTAAATCTGGAGTCCTTCTATACGCTCAAACCATTACCAGCCAATGATCCTTTGATGAACGTCCTACAAACACAGAAGCCTGGAATTAGCCGTGTTAATGATGTTGGGCGCCAACTGTTCACAGAAGTTTATCAGGGCAAGAGAACGGTCGAGAGTGCACTTAAAGCTTGGGAGAAGCAAGGGAATACGATGCTGGGTACGCTCGAAAAAGATCCCACATATTATTTTGACTCCATAGGGGATTGAGTTTTGGAATATGTAGCAGCCACCGGATTTCCGGTGGCTTATTTTGTGGAACTTGGGCATGATAAGTTCAGAGCAGCGTAAGATTAATTTGCGAAAAGGAGAAGAGGGCATCATGAATTGGATATACTTCGCGAAACTGTTCAGAACGAGATTTCAAGCAGGCTGTTTGGCAAAAAGACTGGAGCAAGATGGCTGGATTTATGGCTATCATGACCCAAGTTTTGTGGAGATTTATCGATCCCGCAAAGGAAGATATGGGGTTAGATTTTTGCCTTGAGAACTTTTACAAATTCATCCTTGACGTAGACCCATTTTGTACTGTATATTATTTATTGTCGCTGTTTGAATATTATTTCTGACGCGGGGTGGAGCAGCCCGGTAGCTCGTCGGGCTCATAACCCGAAGGTCGCAGGTTCAAATCCTGCCCCCGCAACCAATTTTATTACAACAGCAATTGTACATTCGGATATTTTTAGATCCGGGCCCTTAGCTCAGTTGGTTAGAGCGGTCGGCTCATAACCGATTGGTCGGGGGTTCGAGTCCCTCAGGGCCCACTTATCAAAAACCCTTACTTTGTAAGGGTTTTTTGCTGTCTGTAGGTTCCCTTGTAAGTAGAAGTGGATGAGTTGGAAAAGCGACAAAATAGAAAATGATCACATTTTGGTCACGGCGTTATTAGATCCTCTGGTTTTATCACAGATCATCTGGAAAACGGTAAAAAGTATGTATTCTGTGGAATTGCCCTACTCTTGTAGAGGAAAGGGGACAGTCATGACATATAGACTATTAAGTAGCAAGCACCATACGCCGTAGATTTTGATTGAATTAAAAGCATGTCCAATACGCTGAAATTGATAATTTCTTTGAACAGGTTAATGCTGAATTTTGATAAGAAGCAATAAAGGATGCCGCATGTTCGCTCGGCATCCTTTATTGAAGATGGAATACTAACTTAACAGCCTTTTAATTTATCATCAGAAGTTGATTAATAGCTTATTGATTATCCCCAAACCAGATGTTCTCAGTACCGGTCCGCGTGTCTGTCCATACGCTCACTAGACGGCCTGTTTGGGGGACGATGGCATTACCGATGTAGTCCCCAATTAGGGGGATGCCGGTGACGTCAAAGGAAGTTGTTGTTATCCGGGTGTTTGTATACGTCATACCGCCATCTCTAGATGTTGCTAGATAAACATCAAGGTTGAGGGGGTTGACTCGATTAGTGTAATAGGTAACGAATATTGCACCATCCGCAGGGGATACGGTGATGGCTGGGAAAAAGTTTTGGGAGCCCACCGGACTACCTGTAATGGATATTGGTGCCCCCCAATCCACACCAAAATTGGTGGAAGTGGCAAGAAAAATATCGGAATAACCTTCTCGAAAATCTTGCCATACAGCATAGACATTCCCTCGCGTCGTCGGTGCATTAGAAATATCTGCTGCGAGGGAAGGGTATGTCAGACATCTAAATGTATATCCCGGCAATGGATCTGGTGGGACTACAACGCTGGCGACCATGGTTTCAGGAGTAAAAATGACCCCACCGTCTGAGGATGTGCGAATTTTAAGATCAGTATTACCGGGAGGCTGATTGATCCATCCCACGATAACAATCCCATTTAATGTAATTGCTATACCGGGGAATTCTTCGAATTCTTCGACCGAAGACAGCAGGGAGGGACTGGAATAGGTACTACCGTTATCTAGGGAACGATTGAAGAATATCGTATTTCCCGGTATGAATTGTGTGTTGTAATCATGCGTATAACCAGTATATACATTTCCAAAAAAGGGACTTGATCCAGCTTTGTCGGTGACAACGACCACCTGATCATCATTTACAAACTGCCCAAACCCTTGATTCACGATGACTGGAGGTCCGAATGAAGAGGCATTGTCGGCAGATGTATAGGAAACGATCGACCCGCTGAGACCGTCTGAATCGAAGGCGTGGGCTAATACTACGAAAGTGGTCGGGAAAATATAATCAATATGTGGTGCTTCGATGCCTGCAAATCCTGTCGGTAACGGCAATAACGTTGTTGTCCAAGTGGCACCTGCGTCAATAGATTTGTATAAACCTATATTAGGAGGGCCTAATCGAAGATCTACAGCTACGGCAACCATAACTGAAGGATTAAGCCAATTTACCGCGATGGTGGGCTCAAACTGAACGCTTGCGCTCGGCGAAATTTGAATATTAGCCATGCTAAGCTCCTTTCGTCAGAGAGTTTTCGGTACTTATGGGTTCAGCTGAGCTATGAAAGTAAGTTCGGATTGCAGCACTCTTTGATGGGGAATGACGTTTCCTGACGAATCCGTTCCGAACACCGTGATAATCGTGTCTGCCGGTGCGTTTCCAGTTACGAGAAATTGGACTTCATAAGCTGAATTGCCTGCGATATTAAAACCGAGAAACTGGCTGGTGTTAGCATTAACATTTAATGAGTTGGAGTAGACTAAACCTTTACTAACCAAGGTATTCCATACGTAAACGTGATAGACTACGTTAGATGAAAAACTAAGGTTGTCATTATCGATATTAATGAGCACGTTGGATGCTGGGGTAGTCCCTGTGTTCGTAATGATGCCTGTTGTTGTTGCCATGAGCTTCACCTCTTTATTAGTTTGCTATATATATATGAATTGAGATTCATTGTGTTTGGACAAGGGAATCAGAAAAATCGCGGAAATGAATACTGAGAGGTCTAATTAGGTGGGGAAATACAAATAAAATTTCAGCATGATCTGAAGTAACTTGATTATAAGTTGAACAGCAATTGACGATTTTTACGACTTCTCTGCCACTGCTGATCTTGTAAGGCGCATGCAGGTAACTATTCGCTATCAGCAGGAGAATTTTAAGAATTTTAAATAGAAGGTCTGACATTTATTTTAAATAAATGTTATAATTATTAAATCAGTGTGTAGAGATATTGGTCTTTTTTATTGGGCCAAAAATATATGTCTCATGATACGTCTGCCATCTGAAATATATTCACGGAGATGACAAACATGCATGGAGACACAAGAATGCCCAGAAACGGAAAAGAAGGTATACTATTTTTACTCATTATTTCAATCATTTCAGTTAACACTATTGCCCCTATTATTGTGGGGTTGGAACGCGGCTTCAGTAAGGAAGTGTATATAGATACACTAAAGGTTATTCCATTTATGTGGATGATCGTAGTTTTATCCGTAAGATTAGTTGCAGGACCGATTGTTGGAAAAGTGATGCCGAAATTCATGGGACAAACCGATGGATTTAATGCAAGGATTCTGTTGAATACTTTATTGAATGTCACAGTGTTATCTATTTTACTATCAATTATCGGCACATGGGTTGGGACGAAACAAATAAGCCTGGATCCACTTAAAAACTTCCTTCACATCTGGCCGAGAAACTTTGGAATAGCATTTTGGATTGAACTGTTGGTTGCGCAGCCGATCGCAAGATTTGCGATGAAAACATTACACGCAAGACAGGATCGTAAAACAGAAAGTGTAAATGCGTAACTAGCTAGAGTGTAGTAGACTAATAAGAAATTCAAGGAGCGTCCATGGTGGGCGTTCCTTTTTTGCAGCAATCGGAAGTATCGAGAGAGACCCTGTGTTCCTTTGAAATTTGATTCCATAACAATTACGTGAACGATGCTTCTCCTGTCGGACACAGCTGACCCTTAAAGCGGTTTTTTTCCACATTTGCAATTCTAACGGACTCCATAGTCGCTATTGGCATAAAAAGTACCGCATGTGAGCCTCTTTCTAGGCATTAGCGTCCATGGAGTCCGAAACCATGCTCTTAAGGCTGAAAATCAGCAAATAGCGATATCTGGGTCCGATAGCTCGAGGTGGAGGAGGTTAGTTCGTTTATTCGTTAGCTCGTTAGTGCCGTGCTCCTCACAGATTTAGTTGCAGAAATTATAATGAGAAGCAGCTTTTAAAGGAACAATCAGTAGTCTCACCTCTACAACCAGCATATCTAGTATGCGAGTTCATAAACCATTCAGTAAAGCACAAAACGGCACTGCTCCAAACCATGAAATGGTTTTGAAGCAGCGCCGTTTTTGTTAACAGCCAGCTAAATTGTCCAATGGAGAGCAGGGTGACCGAAACGTTGTCCCTAATTTCTTCCGATTGCAGTCCCGATCGCAGTCCAACCGCAGTCTCGATCACAGTCCCGATCGCAGTCCCGATCGAGTCCCGATCGCAGTCCTGATCGCAGTCCCGATCACAGTCCCGATCGCAGTCCCGATCGCAGTCCCGATCGCAGTTCTGATTGCAGTCCCGATCGCAGTCCCGATCGCAGTCCCAACCGCTATCCCTGGGTTTCCACCAGCATTCCTAAAGTTTCATGCTGTTCCACAGCTGCTGGAATGCCCCGGATTCGACCTCGAAGAATACCGGTGCTTGACCGTAGCGAACAAGTCTTTGACCGAACAGCGTCAGCTCTACTCGGGCGTTGTCTTCCAGCTGCAAATAGATGATCTTGCGGTCTTCGCTGTCGTAGATGCCTTGCTCGATCAGCGGCTCTGCTGCCAGCGGTTTGGCAGCTTGGAGGGCTGTCAGGAAGCCATCAAGCGCCTCGCTATTGGCGATTGGCGCCTGCTGCTGGAGGCCGTTGTTCCAACTGTTGAAGCTTTCCCATTGAGCTGAAGTAACTCGGCCTTCAAGATTCAGCTTGCCGAACAGGTCGGCGCCGCTGTTTATGGTGATGCCGTTCGTGTGCTCATACAGTTCGGCGAATACCTCGCCGTTGATTTCCGAATAGGACATAATCAGAAAGCTGGAGTCATAGCCCTTCACGGAATAGAGATCCGTTTCGCCGATGTTCGAGGCTAACTCAATATATTCGTCGCTACCGCTCCATTCGTTGATGCCGCCTGTAGTGCGTCCCAACTTATCACCGCGCAGAGCAGCAGCATCGGCAGCGTCAATGCGAGTCGCTGACTGTGTATAAATATTATTTTTATACACGACCAAGGCGATCATATCTGCCTTCACGCCAGACTCCTTATCTGGCAGTTTCAGCTTGGGAATGACAATGCTGCCGGATGTAGCTGTGCCTGAATTGCCAGCATTACTTGCTTCCGGAGTTACCTGGGTAACCTGCCCCGGGGAGCTCTGACTGTTCAACTGCTGCCATATACTAGGCCCAGCCAGACCTATTCCTGCGGCGAGCACGACACTTGCCGCGATATAAACGGTTTTGCGCGGACGCTTCCGCTCCTGCCGCTGCTCTATTTTATTGAACAATTCTTTTTTCATCTCTTCACCTGGTTTCATCGAATCCACCGCTTTCTTATATGTTGTTCGAAACTGATCTTCCTTCACTGTGGTTCCGCTCCTTCCAGCTCCAGTTTTAACAGTTGCCGTCCCCGCTGAAGTCTCATCTTCACGGCAGACTGACTAATCTGCAGAATCTTGCTGATCTCCTGGATGGGATAGTCCTCGTAATAATAAAGATGGATTACGGTTTTATACTTCATAGGCATCGCCATAACTAACTGCAGCAGAGCCCAATCCTCGGGGCTGTCTGCCGCAATTGGCTCAGCGCTCTCCAGCTTAACCTCGCGCTTGCGCCAGCCTCTGCCCAGTAGTGTTTTACAATGGTTGGTGATTACCCGGATCAGCCATGCCTTCTGATGTTCGGCATCTTTGAACTCCGGCGCTTTTTCTATTAGCTTGATGAAGGTATCCTGAGTGGCTTCTTCGGCATCTTGCCGGTTGCCTAGATGGACCAAAGCGATCCGGAACAGCATATCTGCGTAGATTTCGTAACTCTTCATCACATGATTTCCCGGCCGGGTCATGGATCGCTGCATGATACTGTGCCCCCCTTTACCTATAACACCATTTAGGACGGCATTAGGTCACATTTTGTTCCTGAGAAAATTCCTTTGTGTTTGAGCGTAAAGAATACCTATTCATAAATTATCTCCAGAGGCTTACGGACTCAGAAGTCGTTATTTGCATATTTATAGGCTTTTGAGCAGGTTCGCGGACTCCAGTGACGCTATTCCTTAAAAAGGAGGTCTTATATGATGTTTTTCATGCCAATAAAGGCTATGGGGTCCGCTACACTTTGAAATGGAGTGTTATACCGCGCATAAGATCAACTGTGTCCGATAGCTGCTAAGAACCACGCCAATGTTATCTGTAGTCAGTGGACCTAATGTATAAAAAGGGGCTTCGTTACAAGTTTCAAGTTGCTTATCCATACTCTCTTTAGTCAAGTGCATCGGCGCATGTCCTGGACCCTCTACCATCACCTGTCTACGCAAATGATGTTTACCTATTTAGAGCAGGGAAGATCAAAAAAACACGTTTGCCCAAGCAGCCAAGTGCTGACTGCTGGACAAACGCGTCTTTTTTATAGGGCAACTCCTTCACGGGAGATTCTCCTCGATATGTTTATATGTATAGCTAGGATCATTACCTTTAACAGGAGCCCTGCTGTATTGAAAGATCCTTCCGTTTTCTTTTCGATAAAAGTATCTTGCGTAGGGTTCGTCTGCAAAAATCACCGTGGTACTTACGAGGGGAGCTTTGGCAATCTGGGTGTATACTTTATCAAAATCTTCTTTCTTATAATTTCTCGTCTCTACTAGATAATGAATGACTTCTCTGTTCATATGATTTTGGAAGGAGTGAAGGGCTAAGGATGTTATCCCATAGATTAAAAGGATTAGAACGATGAAGATTAGTTTTGTTTTTTTCTTCATTAATTCCCTCCATATAAATAATTTGTATATAGTATAAGATAATATACTGAGACTGGTATGTCATTCATAGATATATGACGCAGGAGAAGAGAAAATACTGGAGCTGGAGCAGCAAATTAAGATGCTGGAGGACCAGGTAAGTCCAAGGCTGCCGGGGTGGAAATCTTATGGTTTTTAATATGGGGTTTTGTCGGTATATTCATTATTCTAGTTCTTATTGGTGATACAGTTTGTATTTGCATAACAGATTATACAAAAAGGCAGCAAATAACAATAGTAATCCAGGCATAAGCGAACGAAGAATTGCCGGGACATACTATATTTGCTGCCTTTTAACTTATGAAGAATAATGATTCTCTTTTAGTCCTCTTTGGGTTCTTGCAATAAAATGGAGAAGGTCCCCGTTTCGTGATCCACCTCAATCGTCTCAATGCCCACGAAATCCGGGA
The DNA here is from genome assembly GCF_037992965.1 of Paenibacillus sp. FSL E2-0190. Taxonomy (NCBI): domain Bacteria; kingdom Bacillati; phylum Bacillota; class Bacilli; order Caryophanales; family Paenibacillaceae; genus Paenibacillus; species Paenibacillus sp. FSL E2-0190. Next base: position 5,281,683 of record NZ_CP150306.1, on the reverse strand, counting down.
TTTCGGGGTGTACTGCATCTACATTATAATCCGGATGAGTCAGTAATAATTCAATTACTTTAATGGCTTCCATGTCGTTCCCCCTCACGAGAAATTCCACCATAAATGAATATGCAGAGCACTATTGCAACTAAGCTTATTATCTCCGTGATCCGTTGCGAATATGTGTCAGTCGTTCTTCGTTTCTTCCCATCACGGCCAATAATTGCCCTTGGAACACACGTCTTTGGATCTGATCAATCCGCTGTAAGGCCAGCTCGGCAGGAACTTGAAATTCTGCTGCGAGATAGGAGATGGCATCCTCTCGTTGCTCAGGCAATGTCATGCGGGAGATCATGGAGTAAGGCATCGCCGCATACAAGATAAACCGCTCGGATTCATCCTCCTGTGCCCGCGTGAAATGCTCTGGCATCAAGGTCTGATTATCACTGCCATGGCGAAGGAGGTGACACAGTTCATGAAGAAACTCTAGCCGTTGAAGATTGGCTGGAAGGCGGTTGTCGATAAACAGGCTGTACATCCCTGCAGACGCTTCAATGCTCTTGCTTCTCACATCCAAATAATGAACCCAGATATTAAGCCGCTCTGCAATATACGATATTGAAATTTGTGAAGGCTGATGAAGATTTAATCGCTTGTATAAATCCTCCGTCCATTTCTCAAGCACAGTCATTTGATAATATGATTTCATGTTCTCCAACTTATTCACCTCGTTTAAAATCACTAATAAATCACTAATGGGATCGTATGTTCGCATAAATGCGCAAAAGAAAAGCCCGAAGGGCTATGTAGAGTAAAAAAAGTCTAAGGATACACAGGAACATTCGTTCTCATGTATCCTTAGCATAAAGCAATTACACACTAATATCAAGTGTTTTTCCCAAATTAGGAGCAACGCTTTTGCCCAGCATTTCCACCATGGTTTGGCTCTGGGTTTCAGCCTGATTCTTGGCAATATTCATGACCTGTATCCCAACATTTTGAGCTAAGGATGCTTGGCTCATTGCCATTGATAATGCAGCTATATCCATATTGCACCTCCTTTGTGTATATCCTGTTTATCGACTGTCCACCTTCAATTCATTAGGTGATTGGCATTTGTTTGCCAATTCGCCCAAACGGCTTATCTCCTTTTTACATATCTTGTGCTGTAGTCATTAATCATTAGGAGGAATTGAAAATGGGAATGGAACATGGTTGTGGTTGTAACGTAGGTCCGGTAGTAAGTCCAGCATCAGTAGGTCCGGTGTGTAGTCCTTGGACTTCAACAGGAGCAATTCTGGTACTTTTCATCTTGCTGGTTATCATCACTAAAGCTTGCTTATTCTAAGTTAGCTGATGTGCAGTGTAGCCCCATCTGGCGAATGCCAGGTGGGGCTATTCTATTGCCTGGGGCTGGTCAGACAGACCGTTATTTAAACATAAATTCTACCCGGGTTCCGTCTGCATAATCCTCCAGCTGATTGCCAACCCAGCTTCCTGCCCCGCGGTTATCGCTTGGCGTTATGTATTCAATGTCGGCACCAACGCCGCCTTCCTTACACATAGCCATTGGCCATTCATCCCGGTCATATCCCTTTTTAGTGGGGATCCCTTTTAAGGACTCTTTACGGTTCTCTTCAGCCTGCTCTCGGTTAATCGTACATGTGGCGGATTCACCTTTCGCAATGGCATCCTGAATATGTTTGGCGGTCTCAGGATAGCGGTCTGATGGGAAGGTTAGCTGAACAACACTCGAATCGGATGGAGACGAGGGGTCTGTAGGCTCTCCGTTTTGTTCAAACCAGTAACTAGCCAAAGCAAGTAATGCAACAATGATGAGACTGGAGATCCATTTTTTTACTTTCAATTCTGCTCCTCCTTTTTTGGCACTTAAAATAGTATATCTTATATCATAATTCAGTGCGATTTAATATAATTAGGTAAAATAAAGGAGGGCGGAACTGGATATGGAGTACATAATTACCATTGAGGATCAGACGCTTATTACGGCTGCCGAAGATATAATTACCAGGCGTTATGAATGGGGACGGCACCATGTGGGTGCAGCGCTTCGTACTAAAACAGGAGAGATTTTTACAGCGGTACATGTGGAAGCCAGCATGGGGAGGATTACAGTCTGTGCAGAGGCGATGGTGATTGGCAAAGCGATATCCGAAGGTTATAAGGAATTTGATACGATTGTTGCGGTAAGGCATTCTGACCCAGACAGCGAGGAAAAAGAGATTAAAGTAGTCTCTCCCTGCGGCATGTGCCGAGAGTTAATTGCGGATTATGGAATAGACTGCAAGATAATTGTATCGGAGGATGACCGATTAGCTAAATATGAAATCACTGAACTATTGCCTTTAAGGTACACGAGATAAGAATAAAAGTAATGAGGAGCCGCGGAGCTCCTTTTTTTGTTGAGCCGTGAATTTATTCAGCAGTTCCTTATATCGTCCCAACTTATTTTACAACTTCATGTCCATTCGCTGAGTTCATGTCATTATTGTCCCCATACTATAACTTAAAAAGATTTAAAAGGATGGTGAGAATAGATGGAGCAGCGGATTATTCGTCAGATGGTTGATTCAGCATCAAGGTTCGTGGGCGATGTGCAATGGCAGATGGCTTTTCGCAGATTACAAATGGCTCCGGCGGATTCGGGGCTGTCGTCCTCGGCTCAGCTATTGCTGAATACCCTCTATTACTTGCAGGGAAAGGGTGTGATAAGCGGCCAACATGATTATTTGGAAAGTGCAGACGAGCTCATGGAGAAGCTTAAAAATACCAGCGGGCAATATGCTGCGCTGCATGGCTACGAGCTGGGCGCAATCAATAATCAGTCACAGGCTCTAATTGACAATCAACGGAATTGGGTCGTCAGCAGTGCGATACGCTGGTCTAGGGCCGGCGGGATCGTAACGATGTGTTATCACGCTGCATTACCGGGGACAGCGCCAACTTGGGGGAATGTAAATACGAGCCTAAGCAATGCTGATTTTGATAAATATATAACCCCAGGTACCACCCAGTATAATGCTCTGTTAGCTGATCTGGATAAGATAGCCTTGTCGCTGAAAAAGCTTAATGACGCAGGGGTTCCTGTACTTTGGCGGCCGTATCATGAAATGAATGGTGGATGGTTTTGGTGGGGGCAAAAGAGCAATTACGCTGCATTGTGGAGCCTTATGTTCGATCGTTTTACCAATTATCATAAGCTGCATAATTTATTGTGGGTTTGGAGTCCAAATGCAAAAAATCAGTGGTGTGATGAGCCGGCAGAGTACTATCCGGGCAGTGATAAGGTAGATGTGCTGGCGCTCGACATTTATGACGCGGATTTCAAGATTAGTCATTATGATAATTTATGGGATCTGGGTCGTGGCAAGCTGATTGCGATTGGTGAGAATGGAGAGCTTCCGTCTGCTGAACTGTTGTCCAAAACACAGCCCAAATGGTCTTATCAGCTGACCTGGGGGAAACTCCTCTATGAGAAGAATACCGATGCTGTGATAAAAGCTTTTATGAACGATAAAATGGTATTCACACGAGAGGAGTATGCTGCTGAGGCCGCCGCTTTCGCTGCTATCGGGGATAGTGTGCTGGAGAGTGGACTATGTGGCCAATATTACAATAACATGACGCTCAGCGGCACGCCTGCACTGTTGCGAACGGATGCCAATATTAACTTTTCATGGAGACAAGGTTCGCCTGATCCTGCCATTCGTGTAGATGCATTCTCTGTGCGGTGGAGTGGGAAGCTGACGGCTGCTTTTAGCGAGGTGTATACCATTTATTCCTACTCTGATGATGGGATACGGGTATGGATTGATGGCGGGCTAGTCATTGATAGTTGGGTGAATCAGAGCGGCCAGGAACGAAAAGGGAGCATAAACCTGATTGCAGGTAAGCCGTATGAAATAAAGGTGGAGTATTATGAGAATGCGGGCGACGCCCGGGTTGTTTTGCAGTGGGAGAGTCCGAGCCAGATCAAGGGGGTTATCCCAGCGGGGGCATTTTATCTTCCTTAAAAAAGAGTACTTCAAGTGTGCAAGCGCAAGCAAAAAGCCCCGGTTTTCCGGGGCCTTTTTACGTATGAACGTCTTAAATTTGCTCGCGGTAGCTAATGTTGTTGGCGATCTTCTCGTCACGAACGGCTTTGCGCAGAACATCTTTGACGGTTTGGGCATCATGGATTTTTCGGAAAAGAAGCTGAGGCGCTGAGGCATCATCAGAAAATACAGTTAATGATCCAATGCCAAGCATCCGGTCCATGATAGACTGTTTTACGGATAAATCGCGTACGCGCAGCAATTCGATTTCTTCAACATTTTTACCGATAAGTCCGGTCTTTACCATAATACGCTGACTTGTAATGGTATATGAAGTTGTGTTAAGTCCTACGATTCCTTTGAGTCGATCCGAGATGCCGGCAGGTTTGCCTTTCCAGAGCACGACTTCTTGGATGACATGATTATCTACTGCGGGTCGATGAGCGGTTACTGGAGCAGTGCCGTCAAGGCTGGTTCCACATTCTCCACAAAATTTAGCGCCCTGCTTGTATTCCGCTCCACAGGTGGTGCAATAAGGCATAAATACTCTCCTTTCCTGATCACAATTAAAATAATTATAACATAACAGTCATTTTACATATATTTCATTTGCGCTTTACACAAACCGACATTATCCTGTTAAGTGGAGGGATAAATAATGAAAAAAGCTTTACTAATAGGAATGCTGATGATGACTGTCATCCTTAGCGCCTGCAGCAATAATTCAACTTCATCGGCACCTGCCACGGAGGAAGAAGTGCAGGAGACCGTGCAAAACTTCTACAATGAAATGTCTAAACTTGAAGAGTCAGGAAAAACTTCTTTAGCGGAGTTCAACGAAGCCATTGCGGGTTATTCAGCAGGAGAACTCACGGACAAGCAGTTGGAGAAGAAAATTAAGCAATTCCAGAGTACCGCAACTGATTTATCGAATCAAGCCGAGAAAGTAAAAATTTCCTCCAGCTTGCCTGAAGACATTCGTAAGTTGCTCGAAGAGTCTAAAGTTGCCTTTGAAAGTGCTTATTCTTTAAAAGAAGAGGCCTCTCAAGGTGCTGATTCCGCAAACGTTACGGCTGAGCAATTTAATGAATTGAATCAGAACGCTGATGTAGCGATGTTATTCGGTATTTCCAAGCTTAACGAGGCAAGAGAAGCAACAGGACTTATAGACTCCGAAGGTCAGGCTACCTCAGAGTCTGGGGACGTTGTTCAAGAATAAATCAAATCAGGCGCTGCGCAGTTTATCTGTCAGCGTCTTTTTGCTGCGAATTTTAGCTTGAATAGATATACATTATTATACATCTTCTAGATAAAATAGAGCCTCCGAAAAAGGTATCTTTTTCCTGATTATTGATTAATATGCGAAGATGCGGATATAATACAAACATACGTTCGTGTTCAGAGGAATAGATATATAATTAAGGAGGGGTTACCATGGGCAAAAAGCTGGAGAAAAACGGGCTGTGGGAAAGCAGCCGCATGATGCTGCCGGAGCATAAGATACGAATTATAAGAGATGAACGGGAAACGCTGCGCCGCATCAAGCCTATTCTGGATGAGCAGAAGCTGGAGGAGATTGAATGTACACTGGCTTTGTCGTTGCGGAGTCATGCACGAGTGACAGTTATTCTTTTTGACCCTTTTGAAAATACGATGTTAAGTGGTTTTGTGACTTCCATTCACACCCACTCGCGTGAGTTTAAGCTGCAGTGGGCGGAGGAATGGAAGTGGATCGATGTGGATGATATTGTCGAGGTCTACATCGTTTAATGCTGAGAACCGTTGCCTTCGCTTTTTTCATAAGCGATTAAGGTAACGGTAGGATTACCAGTCAGATGTGCAATGGAAGCTTCAGCATTCCGAATAATTTCCAGTGCTTCTTCCTGTTCACTAAGGGCTGCAACTTTATAGCTATCGCTATGAATATCCATATGTCTCCCACCTTTCGTTAAATATTTTGTCCTTTTTTGTGGAAATCATCCTAAAGGGGACAGGGGTACAGGCAAATAGGGCAGCGGCATCATTGAATATACCAAAGGGGTGATTCTATGCTGACTTTGGAGCAATTGAGGGAAAAATCCGCGGCGCGTCTGGTCGGGCTTCATCCTGTCTTGGCGGCAGGTGCGAATGTTTTGATTCAGCAAAGCCATGCGAGAGGAGTCCCTATCGTTATTACTCAGGGTCTACGGACCATTGCTGAGCAAAATGCTTTGTATGCGCAGGGTAGAAGCAAACCAGGACCGATAGTTACCAACGCTAAAGGCGGTACCAGCTATCATAATTATGGTCTTGCGTTTGATTTTGCGCTTTTGCTGCCGAATGGCACTAGCCTTTCTTGGGATATCAATCGTGATGGTGATAAGGATAAGACAGCAGATTGGCAAGAGGTTGTACAGGAGGCTAAGCGGCTTGGTTTAGAATGGGGCGGAGACTGGACCTCTTTTAAAGATTATTCACATCTGCAAATGACTTTCGGTTTAACTATAGATCAACTTCGGGCAGGTAAACGTCCAACGACGGACCAAGCCAAAGAGGCTTTAAAAAAGATTACCGGAGGGGATGATCAGGTGAACAAAGACGTTACAGTGACCATTAACCTAAACGGCCGCAAGCTTACCGATGGCGTTCTCGACACCGGAACAACCTATGTACCCATACGTGCGCTGGCTGAGGCGCTTGGAGCAAAGGTTACTTATGATGCTGTGACTAAGACAGTTAATGTAGTAAAAGAGTAAAACCACCATGCATAGACAGTGCCGTCCAAGGAGAAATTATCAGTGATAACTAACCTTAAAGGGAGGCATAACACTGTGAACAAGCTGATAACAAGCCTTGCATGCGGTACTGTATTATCAATGAGTCTAATGGGAGCTAGCTATGCATCAAATGCCGTGGGATCAGCAGCATTGGGCGGTATCCCAGCCGCGAATACCGGGATGGATGGGACTGCGGAACACACTCGGATGATGAACACGGAAGGCAATCTAATGAACGGCACCACGGGAACGCTGAATCAGCATGAGAGCATTATGAAAGATAAGATCCGCATCGATGATAATTACAGACCTAACAACTACAACACCAATAACTACAATGACACCCGAAATAACTACAGAACCAACAGCACTGTCAACCCGGCAACCAACACCACACAGACCGGCAAATACCGTGCAACTAGTACAACAACGAATGCTGCAACTAACAAAGGATCTAACTGGGGCTGGCTCGGTCTGCTTGGACTTTTGGGTCTTGCCGGAATGAGAAGCAGAAGTGACGAGCGTAGATAATCCACGTCTATAATAACCCGTGTCGGTTCTGGCTGAACGGGTTATTTTTATTGTGAATAAATTTTTTTCGAAAAAGGATTGCGCGTTATCGATATTCATGATATTATATTTCTTGTCGCGTTATATGTGAACAACGTATGAAGCTTCAACACATAATATGCCGGGGTGGCGGAACAGGCAGACGCACAGGACTTAAAATCCTGCGGTACGTGAGTACCGTACGGGTTCGACCCCCGTCCTCGGCATCATAGTGAAAACCTTGAGAAATCAAGGTTTTTTTGTTTTTCTTGAGTAAAACTTCCGTCAAAAACTAAAGGTTCTGTGTGTCTTGGAATCACATCCAAGCTCACAGAATCAGGTTGATAACACTCCTTTTCAGTGCTTGTCTAATCACAAGCTCTGGAGGGAGTTTTTTAATATGTAAGATTTCATGAACCGCCGTATATCAAACGGTACGCACAGTGGTATGAGAGATCCGAGCCCATTGATTACTGTCGAATAACATCTTAATTTGTTGTATTATTGATTAATCTAGTTTTCAAGAACCAAGGAGGGTTAAAGTTTGCTTACACTGAGAAGAGCCGACCCGGGTCAAAGTAAAAAGCTCAGTCTTACATCGCTGCTTACGGGCTTGGTTACGCTGGTGGTTCTACTAACCTCAAGCATCCTTCTGATTGGCTCTTACGAGTCCAAAAAACAGTCCTTGATGGAGACTACACTCCATCTGAATTACTACAACGCTGACCGAATGACCAAAACAATGGATTCCTTATTTCAGTCCATGCGCAGCAGTTTGGAATACAGTGCTGACACACTCTCCGATGACGAAACCTCAACGCCGAAGCAAGTGGATGATAATTTGGAACTGATGCGCAATAGTAGCAATTACTTCAATTCTATCGCCGTGCTCGATGCCGACGGGCTGATCCGCAATGTAGTACCGGCTAGTTTGGGGTCAGTAGGAAACCATATTACTTCTAAGGTCGGTTTGGAAGCTCTGGCGTTAAAAAAACCTTACATATCCTCCCCCTACATGACCCAAACCACCAATAGACTAATCGTTTTTATGAGTCAGCCGATTTTTAGCAAGAATGGTACATATCGCGGTATTTTGAGCGGCACATTTTATCTGCAGGAGAACAATATTTTGTCTATGATTTTTGGCGACAATAACGTGGACGATTCTGGCTCCTATTATTATATTGTGGATTCCAGCGGGCATCTGTTGTACCACCCGGATAAGCAGCTCATTGGGGAGGATGTCAGCAATAACAAGGTTGTGCAGAAACTCATGAATGGGGAGAGTGGGGAACAGCAAGTGCGTAACACCCGTGACGTTGAAATGCTTGCCGGATACTCCAGCGTTCCAGCCAACGGATGGGGAATTGTGGTCGTTTCGCCGATTAGTGTCATCCATCATCAACTGATGGGGCACCTTCGGACCATTCTCTGGTATTCGTTGTTTCCGTTCATTATCCTCCTGATGGGCGTCATTCTCGTAGCACGCAAGCTGGCCCGGCCTTTTGTGTACCTGGCAAATCTGGTGAGCAGGATGGGCAAGGAAAAGATTGAATTGCCAGAAGCGAAGCCGCAATGGAGCCGAGAGGCAGATCTGCTGACCAAGGCTGTGTTGCTTGCCATGACGGATATTCAGAAGCAGACGGATCAACTGACCCAAGAGGCTACGACGGATGCTCTGACCGGTTTAATGAACCGGAGATCGTTAGAGTATACGATGAGTCAGTGGATTGACTCAGGACAACCGTTTTCGCTCATTGTACTGGATGTAGACAAATTCAAACTCGTGAACGACACTTACGGTCATCTCATCGGCGACGAAGTGCTGAAACATGTAGCCAAAGTTATAGTTACCTCGGTTCGTCCAGACGATGTTTGCTACCGCTACGGCGGTGAAGAGTTCATCATCTTGCTAGCCCACACAAGACCTGAGGAAGCTTTCATCATAGCTGAAAGAGTCCGGCGGGCAATGGAACAAAGCAGGGGGCCAATCGAGACACAGGTTACAATCTCTCTAGGAATCGCCCATTATCCTTTTCATACATTGGAGCGGGAGGGGCTGCTGGAGAAGGCGGATCAGGCGTTATACTTGGCCAAGAGCAGGGGAAGAAACCAGACGATGGTCGCTGATGTTTGAAACAATGGCTACGCAGACCTGTCATGTGTGGGCTGACCGAATGCTGCACATCAGCACGGGTGGCACGAAGCCAGCGGGCAGCAAAGGACGAAAGTGTAACCTTCCAAGCTGAACAAGGAAAATGTTATTCGCTATTATGAATGTTCGGAGCGGAAACAGTATTTCATCTTTGATGAAATACTGTTTTTTGTGCGGATGTTAATTATGTTCAACACGTTGCAATAATTCCTTTAAAGCCTTCATCTGCCGGCCTTGAAGTTCTCCCTCTACAATCGAATTCCGTATAGATTCTATATCCTGAGCCTTCACTTTACCCCCATGATGGAAACGATTGAATGCTTGATAATCTAGCGGCAGCATATCTTGTTCCATTTTGAGATGTATTTTTGCTGTCATGCGTGGCCCCATCACAAAACTCATAATCTTACCGATTAGACCATGCTTGGGCAGGGATGCTATTTCACCCTGAGCACGGCAAGCGAGCTGCCAAAGATCTTTATTTGCAATAACGGCTGAGAATTTAGGCCAACCTACTATATCACAAGCAGCGTATACAGGAAAACCTATACTAGAGTAAATATTGAACATCGCCGGACTTACTTGACCACAGCGTGAGACCCCAGAGTTATTGTACAGTGCGCTAAATTGTTTGGCAGCTGATTTATTATTGTTCTCGACCTGGAAACCGACCTTGTTCGCCGGATGTTTGTAACAGACAATGGCTTGGTTAATGAGTTTGGGGTCTGTTGGTGCATGCACAGGCAAATCAGCCTTGGATTGATGACTTAACGTACCCAGTATTCCTCTTAACAGCTGGTCTTCCGGAATTCTCATGTACTGAATGTAATGTTCACGAATCCCGCTTCCAAACGCACTCATAATCACCGTAGTTTTAGAATTACGAACGACATCTCCCAATTTGGATAACGTAGCTACGCCTTCTGGTGAACGGCTCACATTTCCGTCCAATGTAATAATAATAAATTGATACTGCTGAGGTTCTATTTCTTCTATATCTTCTATGACATTAAAGTTGCTAAAATCTTTCAATGTAGCATCGTCATAGCAATATAGTTTCTGAGGAGGAGCGAAGTCTGCTTTTCGTCCTTTTCGTACAAGAAAGGTAACATCGGTGCCTGATAAGTGTAGATGGTAACCTACAGAGAAACCTACTGCTCCTGCACCTACTATAAGAATGTTTGTTTTATCTGAAGTGATTGTCATTGTTAGTTCATCTCCTTGTATTATATAAAAATAGATTTTGGCTTATTAATTCCTCATTAAGTGGACATGTGTTGATTTAATGTCGTGTTGTCAGTATAATCTATACGTCTGAACAATCACAATAATCAATACCTTTGTAAATGTTATGAAGTAAACAGATTACATCTATTATGTTGAAAGGATAGAACAGGAGGAGCATATGGTTGGAACCAAGAATAACAGAAGAACTAAATATACGATTAATCTCATTAAAGAGAGCTTCCTGGTTTTATTAGAAACTAAAAAGTTACCTCAAATAACGGTCACTGAAATATGTAACTACGCTGATATCAACCGTGGCACCTTTTATTTGCACTACAAAGATCCTTTTGAATTATTTGAAGTGATGCAGAATGAATTTAATAAAGAATTGGTGGAAGCATTACAAGAAGGAGGCAGTCCTTGCACATCTGAAGAATCCATGGTCAAACTGTTAAACATTATTCAAGATAAGAAAACCATGTATCAGCTTCTAATTTCAGAGAGTGGAAAAAGTGAATTTTTAACACGAGTTTTACTTGAACAAAATTGGAACGAACCCTTTCTAAGGGACTATTCTTTCACTTACAAGGTTTATGGATCTATTGGTGTCATTAATCAGTGGCTCGAGTCAAACGGGGGAGAAAGTCCGCAAACCATTGCCAATATAATTTATTCTTTGGGTCATCAGAACAAATAGTTTGAAAAATACACACTAAGAGTGGCATTTTAGGAAGCTATATAATAATTACTGCAATAATGTACTATTTATCAACAACTTTAAGCTGTAATATTATCGTTACATTATCGGACCAGCATAAATCCTGTACAAAAAATGAGTATACGTAGAGGGGAATTATGTGATCTATAGGAGCGTGTTACTATTTCAAAATTCGTCGAAATTGGTTACCCAATTTATGAAGGAATGCCTATTTTTCCAGGATTACCAGAAGTGAAATTAGATCCTAGAGAGCGCTTGATTAAAGGAGATGAATGGAACGGAAGTGTGTTAAGCATTTATCTTCATGCTGGTACCCATGTCGATGCACCATGGCATCATTTGAATAACGGTAAGGGGATAGATGCTGTTCCTATAGAAGACTTCATCTACAGAAGCCCACTATTAATTGACTGCCCGCTTGGCCCAAACGGCTTTATCACAATCGACATGCTTGAGGAATATGAAGAACTTAATGAAGCGGATATTCTAATCTTCAACACGAGCTATTGGAAACACAGAGATACGGATTTCGAAAAATACGCCAATAATTTTCCTGCTGTCTCTTCGGAAGCTGCCGAATACATCCGGACGAAGCTCCCAAACTGCAAAGCAGTAGCTATTGATACCTTGAGCATTGAAAATTTGGCAGAAGCAAAAAGAAACGGCTATTTTGTCCATCATGCCTTTTTAGATCATGAGAAATATAAAGAGCCGACAATGCTCATTTATGAAGATATTAACCCAGCTCCATTAGTTGGCAAAAAACTCATTTCTGCCTTCGCAGCACCACTTCGTATTAAAGACCATGATGCTTCTATCATTAATGTAATTGTTGAAATAGAAGATTAAAGGCTATTCAGTAATAGTTGTTTCGCCTGTGATTATATCTGCAACATCATCTCGGACTGTTCCTGTACCGTAGGGGTTCTATCCCCGTCTTATCATCCTTGACCAGAAGATCGCATGACTCTCATGAAATATTGAGGTCATGCGATTTTTTTATTTTAAAAATCAGAGCATTACAGATCGTCGCTGCCGAAGATAATTTGGAGTTGAATTCTGAATAAATTAATAGTTGACAAGGAACCTATCATACCGTTCCTAAAATCAGTGAGCAAGGGGATTTGAGACAAGGATTTGCCCAAATTGCCAGTGCGCCGTTGGAGGGAATCATCAATGCTGCTGATGTCGTCGCCTTCGTCCTAATTGTAGGGGGAGCTTTTAGAATTATTCTGCAGACGGGGGCGATTGACCGGGCACTGATGGCTTTAGCCGGAAGACTCAAAAGTGATTCCGATAGCCATGGTGATTTTCAGCGGTATTCCAAAATGATATTCTAAACCGCCAACACTTCATCAAGGAGAACGATGGGATAGAAGTAAGTTTCTCGAATCGGGATAAATTAATTATTGGCGGCTTCATCTATACCTTGGGGCTTATTGTCTGGGGAATACTGAGCAAAGGCTGGTATATGACTGAGATCGGAGCGCTTTTCTTTGCACTTGGTATTTTTTCAGGGATTGTCACCCGGATGAGTCAAAAGGAAATTGCCGAGAATTTTGTTAAAGGTTGCGGAGAATTTATCTACGTGTGAGTTGTAATTCATCTTGTCAGCGTTTGTAACGATTTTTGGCACAAGTATCTTAGTCCTGATGGTCAAGAAACCCTTGATTTATCAGGGCTTTTTTAATGGTTTTCCTTGAGTATTATTAAAGATACTCTAAATGGCTAAAACTGATTTTAGGTTCAAAAGCTCGTGGATCAATTGTTGGCACAAATCGTAGTGTGGAGGTACAACTACGAAAAATACATAATCTTAATCAAACGGATTTTGCTAATAAAATCGGTGTTTCTCAAGGCAGCCTTAGTGATTTGGAATCTGGAAAAGGTAAGCCGGCAATAGAGACGGTTTTCTCAATTTGCTCTGAGTTCGGTTGTTCTTATGAATGGCTTTTAACCGGGAAGGAGCATTCAACTATTGGTGAATTAAGTGGTACAGTAGTGGAGTTATTGCAGACTGTTAAGGGGCTTAACTCTAGAGAACAGCTAGAACTGTGACAGATCGCAAAAATTAAGCGTGATTTACTGTAAAGATGATCAAGCGGAAATAAAAACGTAAAATTGAAATTTTGACGTAGTTTTACATCTTCACATCCAGATGTCGAAGCAGCAAATGGAAGCGGTATATTGTTACCTGACCTATACATGGAATACCACATGAAGCAGACCAGATTGCCCGCCGCCATAATAAGTGAACACTGCGTTGCCGCCAGTATTCAGTTGGGGCAGGACTTCGCTCAACGTTCCCCCCATCTCTGTTTCATGCTTCATAGAATCGCCCTTGAAACCGTCAGTTTGGCTAATTGTATTATTTTTTACGTATGAGGCAACAAAATCAGTGAGCTCTGCTACTGTTGGATCGTTCAACATTTGCCGCAGAAAGGCATCAAACGGAATGGATTGACCGTCACAAGCATAATTACTCAATCGCGCAGCTTCCCGTCAACTTGAGCCATGATTAGTGAATCCGCACCATGTTATGCGGAGGGCCCCCTGCCTATTGATAATAAGGGACGGAATCCGCTAAATAATCATGCCCTGTCTTGACACCGGACTGGAGCAGCCATATGGTACAAGTGACAAGAACATACAAACATAGGGAGATACATGCTCAAGAAGGGGGAACTATGAATACATTCACAGCCTATGGCCGTAAGATCCGGCAGCAGATCGCCGGCAGGTATTACCGGATATCCATCAAACAGAGGATTCTGTTTTCGTTCATCGTGCTGATTACGCTGTCCATCGGTGCAATGGGCAGCTTCTCGTATTGGATTGCCGCGCAGGAGATCGAGGATAATGCCTACGCCGGCAGCCGGGAGACCGTAAGCAAGACGGCACAGCTGCTGGATTCCCGCCTGAATGATGTGGCGCTGTCTGTGCAGTCCCTGATGCTGAGCGATGCGTACCGCAAGATGATGCTCGATGTGTTCAGCCATGATGTGTCGAATTACTATGTCCATCTGTCGGATCTGCAATATGTGCTCTCCCAGGTAACGTTCAATCAGCCGATCATCGAAAACGTGCTGATCGTTACCCCGATTGGCGATTTCTATTCCACTACGCAGATCCGGGCGCAGGACAACTCGTTCTACGGCTCGGAATTATATGATCTGAGCAAGGAGCGGCCGGGCGGCTACTGGGCCAAAGGACATTATGACCGGTTGTTCACGGGCAGCCAGCGGGTGGTCTCCTTCGTAGTCCGGGGGATTTATGAATACCCTTACACGCCGATCAGCAATGTATTTATTGTGGTCAATATCAGGGAGAGCCGGATAGATGAGCTGCTGAATACAGGCGGAGAACAAGCAGGGAGAAATTATTATCTGGTGAGCGGGGAAGGAGAGGCGGTGGTGGAGTCCCGCTGGCCGTTCCGGGGCAGGTTCCCCTGGAAGCCGGTGCTTGCCGAAGCCGGGAAAGCGGCCGATCCGCAGGACCACTACTACAGCTATGGCGGCAAGAAGTATCTGGTTAATTATACAAGCTCAGCGGTATCACCCGACTGGATCATCTCCGGCATGCAGTCGCGGGACCAGCTGCTGGGCAAGCTGCAGCGGGTGCAGCGCATTACCCTCTATGTCATCGTTGTTTTCCTGCTGGCCACCTGGCTGATCTCCAACCAGCTGACATCTGTGCTGCTGAAGCCCCTGTTCAAGCTGCGGCGGCTGATGCGCAGAGTCGAAGAGAACCAGCTCAGCGTGGTGTATGAGAGCCGTTATGAGGACGAGGTTGCCCAGGTGGGCTTTCAGTTCAACCGGATGATGTCAGAGATTAAGACGCTGATCGCGGATGTGAAGACCAAGGAGGAGGACAAGCGGCATGCAGAGATCCGCGCGCTTACGGCCCAGATGGAGCCGCACTTTCTGTACAATACACTCAATACCATCTATTGCAAATCGGTCATGGGGGAGAATGACGATGTAAATGAGATGATCCTGTCGTTGTCGCAGATGTTCCAGATCGGGCTCAGCGGCGGCAAGGATCTGATTACCCTTGCGGATGAGCTGTCCCACGTGCGGCAGTATTTCGCTATTCAGCAGAAATGCTATGAAGGTCTGTTCGAATACACGGTGACGGTAGAGGATGAGGCACTGCTTACCTGTCTGATGCCCAAGATTATCCTGCAGCCGGTAGTGGAGAACAGCATCCAGCATGGATTCAGCGACCGGACTATAGGAGGCAGGATAGACATCACGGTCAGCCGGGAGCAGGGGCTGCTGCATATTTGCATTACCGACAATGGACGGGGACTTGATGCTGTACGGGTCAAGCAGGGGATGGTCAGGGCTCCGCAGTCGAGGAAAGGTTATGCCCTGTTCAACATCAGGCACCGGCTGGCGCTGTATTACGGGGACGAAGCCCGTATGGATGTGGGCGGCGAACCAAGTAAGGGATCATGGACGGATCTGTGGATTCCCTCAGAAGAGGAGAGATGAAGGATGGACCGGAAGCTGGAGCTGGAAAAGTTCAAATTATGTGTAATCGACGATATTAAAAGTGTGGTGGAGATGGTCTCGAGCAAGCCGCCATGGCAGGAGCACGGTATTGAGGTAGTCGGTACAGCGCTGGACGGTGAAGCGGGGCTGCAGATTATCCGCGAGACCCGGCCGGACATTGTGCTGACTGATATCCGGATGCCAAGAATGGACGGTCTGCAGATGACCCGGGCGATTCTGGAGGAACTGCCGGACTGCAAGATTATTATCCTCAGCGCCTACTCGGAGTTTTCTTATGCCCAGGAAGCCATCCGACTAGGGGCGCTTGATTTCGTCAAGAAGCCCTTTTCCCTGGACGAGATTGTGCAGGCTGTGCTGAAGGCCAGGGAGTTGTGCCGGGAGGAGCGTCAGGAGACCACCAGACTTGCTGTGATGGAGGCAAAAATTAGAGAAAGTCTACCTATTCTCCGCCAGGAATATCTCATCTTCCTGCTGCACCACCAGACGACAGAATCGGATGCACATTCTCGTTGGGCCTATCTCGATATCCCTCTGGACCAGCATGATTTCTTCGTGTTTGTCGCCGAAATCGATCATTTCACGGAGAAGCTGAGCGGCCAGCCTGTGCAGGAGGTCGAGCTGCTGCGGTTCAGCCTGCATAATATTCTCGAAGAGACGATTTCCGCCTGGACCCGCGGCGTCATTATCCGGGAGGCGACAGACCGGTACGTCTGCATCATGAACGGCTCGGACCCGGATACGGCGGCGCTGGTTACGGAGACCTGCTGCACGAATGTAAGCCGATTCTCCAGGCATACGCTTTCCATTGGCGTGGGGCTGGGCGTAGCGGCGATTCAGGAGCTGGGCACAGCGTACAGGCAGGCGATTAGCGCGCTGGGTTATCATTTCTACACCGGAGGAAACGGGGTCTACATTTACAGCAATGTCGAGAATAAACCGCTCGCACTTCACAGCTACTCCGCCGCCGTTGAGCAGGAGTTACTGTTCGCCCTGCGTTCCGGCAATTCTGCCAAAAGCCTGCAGATGCTCGATCAACTATTCGCGGAGCTGCTGGACAGCGGGCTTTTGCCTGAGCCGCGTTATGTGGAAAGCGTCGGCTATGAGCTGGGCTACAGGATCTGCCGGGTCCTGCTGGAGCAGTTCCCCTACGGGCAGGTGGAGCCGCTGGAGCACAGGATTGCCGTCTTGAAGAACCGGGTGCATCCTTCCCTGCAGGATATCCGGGACCTGCTGTCCGGGCTGTGCCGGGAGGCCTGTGCGCTGGTTACGGAGGCCCGTTCCCTGGAGTCCACGCGGATTATCCGCCAGGCCGCCGCTTATATCGATAGCCATCTGGATACGGGGCTGTCGCTGGAGCAGGTGGCGAAGCAGATTAACCTCAGCCAGGGGTATTTCTCCAACCTGTTCAAGAAGGTGCAGGGGATTTCGTTTCAGCAGTATGTGATGCACGAGAAGATGGAGAAGGCTAAGGCGATGCTGATCAGCGGCCGGCAGGTTCAGGAGATCGCCCAGGATCTCGGGTATGAGCACAGGCGCTATTTCAGCGAGGTGTTCAAGAAATATACCGGAATGACCCCGTCCGAGTTCAAACTGCATTATCTTGGAAAAGAATAAAAATGCGCAGGGGAGGCATGTCCGCAGGGCGGAGGTGGCCTCCCTTCACTGTATAAAGCTCCTGCAGAAATCTGCCCTTAAAGTGGGCTTACCCGCCTTATCCGGATGCGCCAATCCGTCTATAATCAGGTTGTAAGCGAATACAACAGGGATATATAAGGGGGAACTACCAATGATGAAGCGTATGCTAATAACATCTCTGAGCCTGGTCCTGGCACTTGGCCTGACAGCCTGCGGCAACGGTAACGGTGGCAATGCTGCAGAAGGTAAGGGAGACGGGAAGACAGGCGGCTCGGGGGACAAGACCAAAATCAGCTACTGGACCGGCGACCGTCACGATGCGGATTTCGTGAAGGACAAGGTAGCCGAGTTCAACGCAACCAATACTGACGGGATTGAGGTGGAGCTGGTCGTCAAGGGCGACGACTTCGATACCGCACTCGATCTGTCCTTCCAGACCTCCGATGCGCCGGATGTAATCCGGGTGAAGGAGAATACCATCCAGACCTTCTACAAAAAAGGCTTTCTCGCTCCCATTGACGAGTTCCTCACCGATGAGCTGAAGACGAAATTCCCGGTCATGCCGGATCTGAATGAATTTGACGGCAAGCGTTACAGTCTGCCGAATTATGGAACAACCATGCGTCTAGTATACAACAAGGATCTGTTCGCCAAAGCAGGCGTTGAGCATCCGCCAGCTACCCTGCAGGAGCTGGTGGATACCGCCAAAAAATTGACGGAAGCCGGTAAAGCGGACGGCGCTTACGGCTTCGCCCAGAACTTCAAAAGCCCCGGAAGCGCGTTTGCGCGTTCGGCGCGGGTGATTGCGGAGATGAGCGGCTACGGCGGTTTCGGGTATGATTTCAAGACGGCCCGCTACGATTTCAGCGGCTTCGAGTCGATCATCAATGCCTTTAAGCAGATCCGGGACAACGGCAGCATGCTGCCGGGTGTGGAATCGCTGGATATTGATCCGCTGCGGGCGCAGTTTGCAGAGGGCAAAATCGGAATGTATATGTCCTACTCCTCGGAGCCGGGCGTCTACAAGAATCAGTTCCCGGCCAAGATTGACTGGGCAGCCGCTCCGGTTCCGACCATCGACGGCACCGTGAAGGGGGCTTCGGGCTTCCTCGGGGGCCAGTGGCTGGCGCTGAGCTCGAAGTCGGAGCACAAAGGAGCAGCCTGGAAGTTCATGGAGTTCATGTACGGCGATCAGGTGCTGACGGATTATCAGGAAAAAGGCTTTGGCATCTCCATGGTTCCATCCGTCAGCGCAGTAGCCAAGACACCGGATGTGAACGGCATTGAAGGCTTCCTGCCGAACAAGCACGATGGAGTGTGGCCGGTCTATCCGTCTGTAGCACCGGAAGGGATGAAATCGGATGACGCCTTCTTCAAGTATATGCTGAACGGCGGCGATCTGAAGGCAATTATCGCCGATCTGAACAAACGCTATAACACTGCACTGGACAGCGTGATTGCGAATGATGGCGTGAAGGCCGAGCCGGATGCCGGCTTTGACCCCGCCGCATTGGGCGGCAAGTTCGCCAAGTAGATGGAAGGTCAGGGATAGAGATATAGGCCAAAGCAGAGGGATGAGGAAGCAGCTTTCCCATCCCTCTGCTCTGGCCGCAAGGGAGAGGAGCCGGAAGAAACCAGATGAACAAAACAAAACAAGCCTTATTTTCATACAGCTTTATCTTTCCAAGTGCCTTGCTCACGTTGGTCCTCGGGATTTATCCGATTGCCTGGGCGTTCCGCTATATGTTCTATGATTACAAAGGGTTCGGAACGGCCCGGTTTACCGGGCTGGCCAATTTCAGCCGCATCCTGAAGGATACCCAGTTCTGGGATTCGGTGGTGAACACGTTTGTCTATGCAGGCGGCAAGCTGCTGATCACTATTCCGCTGGCTCTGCTGCTGGCCTCCATATTGAATCGGGGGCTGCGGGGCAGACAGCTGCTGCGGGGGATTTTCTTCATGCCGACCGTCATCAGTACCGCCGTAATGGCCGTAGTCTTCTTCACGATCTTTAACTCGTATAACGGGATTCTCAACCAGTTCCTGATCCGTTCGGGCCTTTCCGATTCCGGTGTGGACTGGCTGGGGCCGAAATATGCCATGCTCACCGTCATTTTGGTTGCGGCTTGGGGGGCGGTCGGCAATTACATGCTGCTCTTCCTCGCCGGTCTGCAGAATATCCCGGAGGATGTTTATGAAGCCTCTTCCCTGGACGGAGCAGGCAGACTCCAGCAGTTCCGCTATGTCACCCTGCCGATGCTCGGGCCTGTCATGCAGATGGTCATTATGCTGGCGATCATTACAGCTTTGAAGGGATACGAGAGCATTATGGTGCTGACCGAAGGCGGTCCTGTAGGCAAGACAGAGGTGATGTTCCTGTATTTGTACAAATTATTTTTCCCTGTCGGCGGAGGCAGCGCGGCGGTCCAGGTCCAAGAGTTCGGATACGGCAGTGCGGTCGCCTTCGTGTCTGCGGTCATCGTCGGGATCATATCGCTCATTTATTTCTACGCATCCAGACGTATGAATCAGACCGATTGAGGAGAGAGGCTATTATGAGAATAAGAACCATACTGGGCAATATCATCCTGTGGATTTTTTTGCTGGCATTTGCTTTTATCACCCTGATTCCGGTTGTTATCACCATTCTCGGCTCCTTCAAGACAAATGCCGAACTGACTGCGGGAGCCACCTTCCTGCCGGATAGCTGGCATTTCTCGAACTATGCCGAAGCCTGGGCACAGGCGAATTTCTCCAGATATACGCTGAACAGCCTGATTGTCTCTCTGGCGGCGGTGGTTGGCACGCTGCTGGTATCATCCATGGCGGCTTATGTGGTGGACCGGATGGATTTTGCAGGCAAGAAACTGTATATCGGCCTGCAATCCTTCACTATGTTCGTGGCAGTAGGGGCGGTCGTGCTGCGTCCGCAGTTTGATCTGATGGTCAAGCTTCATCTGCACAGCAGCCTGTGGGGGGTCATATTGATTCTGATCTCCGCCCATGCTTCGATCTTCTTCATTCTGTCCAGCTTCATGAAGGGGATTCCCCGTGAGCTGGATGAGGCGGCGCTGATGGACGGCAGCTCCCCCGGCCGCACCTTCTGGCGGATTATTCTGCCGCTGCTCGGACCCGGACTCGGCGTAGGTGCGCTGTTCACCTTCCGCGGCGCGTGGAATGAATATCTGCTGCCACTCGTGTTCACGATGACGAAGCCGGAGCTGCAGACGCTGACTGTCGGGCTGGCGAACCTGAAATACGGGATTTCGGCCGCTTCCCAGACCCACTATATGATGGCAGGCGCCTGCTTGTCCATTCTGCCGATTCTCGTAGCCTATCTGTTCGCCAACAAATCCTTTATGCAGATGACAGCCGGTTCCCTCAAAGGGTAGCGGTCCGGCCCTGCGCAACCCATATTCCATATTTGACATTCAAGGAGGTACACCCCATGACTCAACACGCTCCGGCAATTCTGCAATCTGCCCCGTTCATCCGGCGGTATCCGGGCAATCCTGTGCTGGATGCAACGAAGGTTCCTTACCCCACCGCACTGGTATTCAATGCCGGTGTAACGAAATTTAACGGCAAGTATGTGATGATCTTCCGTAATGATTACGGCTCACTGGTAGATCAGACGCTTGAGCCGCACCACACCACGGATCTCGGCATTGCTTACAGTGACGACGGGCTGAGCTGGACCGCCGGCCCGAAGCCAGTGTTCAAAATTCATGACGAGGAAATTATCCGCGCCTACGACCCGCGCCTGACCGTGATCGGCGGCCGTTGTTATATGTGTTTTGCCGTGGATACGCACCATGGCATCCGCGGCGGAATTGCCGTTACCGATGATCTGGAGCACTTCGAGGTGCTCAGCCTGTCTACACCGGACCTGCGCAATATGGTACTGTTTCCCGAGTTGATCGGCGGCAAGTATGTCCGGCTGGAGCGTCCCTTCACGGTATACAGCCGCGGCGGCCGGGACCGCTTCGATGCCTGGATCTCCGAGTCGCCGGACCTGAAGCATTGGGGCAACTCCAGCCTACTGCTCGCCGTCGAGCAGGTGCCGTTTGCCAATGACAAGGTTGGCCCGGCCGCACCTCCGGTCCGGACGGATAAGGGCTGGCTGACCACCTTCCATGCGGTGGATGTGGACCCGGCCAGAGGCAAGCAAGGTTGGGAGGACACCTGGAAGAAGCGCTATACCGCCGGAATTATGCTGCTGGATCTGGAGGACCCCCGCAAGGTGATCGGCATGAGCAGGCAACCGCTGCTGGCACCGGAGACAGACTATGAGATTGGCGGGGGCTTCCGCAATCATGTGATTTTTCCGGGAGGGATGATTCTGGAGGATGACGGCGAGGTCAAGATCTATTACGGCTCTGCGGATACGGTGGAATGTCTGGCAACGGCCCATGTGGACGATCTGCTCCGGCTCTGTCTGGAGCCGGAGCATAGATAAGATTGGAAGCAGGCTGAGGGCGGAAATGCGGAGTAACAGTAGGGCCATGTGCCATGATTGGAGCGGCTTGCGCGGAGATTGTGCATGAAGTGCAACAATGCTAAATCAATAGCAGTGACCGTGGGGAGATTGTGCATAAAATGCAACAATACAGCTCAGTAGTAGCGACCAACGCAGAAATCCTGCAAAAGGTGAACAAAACCGGGGCTGTATTTTAAAAGGAAACTTTGCTGATGCAGAAAAGGTTAGTATTACTCTGCCACTTCCGAAGCTGAACAGGAATATGTCGACTTTATGAAAAGAGTAATAGAGCATCACTGGTGAAATCATTATTCACTGATGACAGAGTATTTTCTGAAGATATGAAAGAGGTGTTTATTTATGCTAAAAAGGTTAAAACTATTAAGTTTAATTGTTTGTATGCTCGCCAGTCTTTTAGCTGTCGTTCCTTTGACAGCAAGAGCGGCGGGCACAATTGTAAGCTATCCATTACCGTCGATCTATACCACGACCAGTCAATACACGGTAACAGCAGACTCTACAAATATACCGGTAATCGACACTTCGGCGGTATTTGTAAACTATAATTATTGTAATTTCTCTTTTTCAGGTACTACTACAATCACAATAACAGCAAGCGAGACAATCAATACCTATAATATTTCTCCCAAAGCTTTGGGAATCACTGCAACAAAGAGCGGAAATACACTTACATTTACACTTTCATCACCAACATATCTTATAGTTAAAATCAATAACCTGAAAGATCTGGTTATTGCGGCAGATGCTCTTGAAACCAATGTTCCGGCTTCATCCGGTACAGGTATATACAATGTTAAAACCGGGTACGGTGCCGACAGTACCGGTGCCGCTATGGCTACAACTGCAATACAAAACGCCATAAATGCGGCTAACGCAGCAGGTGGCGGTATAGTATACGTTCCAGCCGGTGTTTATAAGTGCGGAAACCTTGTTTTAAAAAGCAATGTTTCGGTTTATCTGGAGGGTGGTTCTGTTATAAGGGGTTCAGGAAATCCAAGCGATTACACTACCCATTTTCATAAGAATTCTCTGGGTAAGGATGGAACATGGTTTATTTATACTGAAACAAATGCAAACAATATTAAGATATACGGCAGGGGGACTATTGACGGCAATGGCCATTATATGAGAAATACAAACAATTATTTGAACAATATTCTTGTACCCTTGCAGTGCAGCAACTTCACGGTTGACGGCATAACAATAAGAGACAGCGGTGGCTGGGCTACAATAGTTACAAGATCTAATAACGTAACATTCCAGAATACAAAGCACTTCAACAACAATGAACTTGATTATGAAAATGATGCAATCGACATTCAAGAGAGCCAGAATGTACTCATAAAGCACACTGTAGCAGTATCGGAGGATGACACATACTCATTTAAGACATGGGATGTAGAAACTACGGATATAGCTGCAAACTGGCCTGGAAGTCCTGAAAGCCAGTCAAATGTAGTTGTGGATGATGCTTTGGCTTGGAGCAGATGTGGAGCATTTAAGGTTGGAGATGGAGTGAAACAGCTTCAGGATGGCATAGTTGTTAAAAACTCTTATGTATACCGGTGCTGGCGTGCTTTAGCAGTAGGTCATCTTTATGGAACTCCAGCAGCACAAAACATCATATTTGACAATATAGATGTAGAAGGCTTCTGGCCAAGATCCGGTGTTCACTCCAGATGGTTTGATCTTTCTGCGAAAACCGGTCCGATAAAAAATGTGGTCTATAATAATATAAATTTACGCGCTTTAGGTGAAGTTTCAATAATGAAGGGTTGGAGTGACACATCTACTGTCTCCGGAGTTACATTAAACAATGTTCGCGTCGGTGGAGTTGCGGCAACTACATTGGCAGAATTGAAAATAACAGATACTAACAGCTATGCTGCAGCTCCAAAATTCAACACATTGAAATTTGAAGCGGAAGGCTATAACCTTAGTTCAGGTGTTATTTCCTATGAGGCAAGCACTGATGGTGGGCTGGATGTTGGTGGAGGGAGTAATGGCGACTATATAGCATTTAAAAATGTAGATTTTGGTAGTACAGCTAAAACAAGTATTGATTTGAAGGTTGCATCCGCTAATTCCGGCGGAAGAATAGAATTCCACTTGGACAGTCCTACGGGCACTATGCTGGGTTATTGGACAGCAGAAAGCACAGGCGGATGGCAGACATGGTCAGTCAAGAATATCCCGCTTAATGCCGGGACCGCTGTAGGGACCCATACCGTATATGTAACTTTTGTTAAGTCAGATTCAACCACAGTTGCAAATTTAACCTGGTTCCAGTTCAAATAGAATGGAAACGGTTTGATTTAATTGCAATAAGATGGATCTAGCTATTATTGTGGCAGAATCGCCGAATTGAGGCCTTTTTAATGCCAAGATGAAATATAACTCACACTACGCTGCTGTGATCATCGGTTTGGCCCGGGGGATCCTCGTCGTTGCAGAGAACGGGATGATTATCGATACCATTTTGAATGGCCTGGCTACTATGCTTAAGGGTTTGCCGAATTACTTGTTCACCACCATCATGCTGGTCGTGCATAATATTATTACGTTCTTGGTTCCTTCTTCATCAGGAGAGGCGGCCTTGACGATGCCTGTGCTTGCACCATTAGGCGATCTTGTGGGTGCTAACCGCGAAGCGGTAGTAACCGCATACCAATTTGGAAATGGATTAACGAATCTCATTTCGCCAACAGGTGGTGTGCTGCTGGCAGGTTTGGCCATCGCCCGGATCAATTTTGGACAATGGTTAAAGGTAATACTCAAGCTGTTTCCGATTCTTTGGCTGGTGGCGGCAATCTTTGCTGCAGTTTCCTCAGCTGTGGGCATGTAGTGGATAACATATTGCAAAGCCATGCGGGATTTCCCGCAGAAGATAATCAAAATCCCAAGGTCATACTGACCTTGGGATTTTTGACTCTACATATTGATCCTATTCCCCTCACATCACACTCTCCTCGTTGTTGTATATTTCCTCCTGATTTGTGGCCACAAATAATGTATGCTAAGAATTTAATCCGTTATTTACCTATCCGTCAGTTTCTGCCGTTCCAAACAGCAGAATACAAACTGTTCAGAAGATAACGCTTCCACGTATGATGTATTCATAACCAGCTGAGTGCTTCATCCGATACTAGTATCACAAATGAGGGAATTTAAGGTGAGAGAATATACGATTGTTAATATTTTATATACCCGCAAGAGTCCTGTGCGCATGAGTGAGCTGATTGCCGAAGTGGGGTTGTCCGAACGGACTCTCCGTGACGTGATCCGTGCACTCGACAAAACAGGAGAGGCGAATGGTTTCGGTATCCGTATGATCCGCGGCCAGGGTTATCTACTGGAGATTGGCGATGAAGCCAAATTCAGTAGCTACCAGGAAAAAGGAATGCTGCAGCTGGATCAGGTGGATCTCGATAATAAGCAATCACGCCAGCAGTATTTACTATTCTATCTCTTGCAGAACGATAACTATCAGTCTATGGATAACATGGCGGAAGAAATCGGCGTTAGCCGTTCTACTATTATTTCCGATCTGAAGGAAGTAGAGCAGCGACTTGCCGCTTTCCGGCTTAGCTTGAAACGTCGGGCTCATTATGGCATGAAAATCGAGGGGGAAGAGCAAGACTTCCGTAAAGCCTTTTCTTACTTTATCTTGCAATCGGGTCATACGCTGCAGCATACGGAGGATTTTCATGCTTTTAGTCAGGACTTTGATGCTGAGCAGCTTAAGGGATTTCTACTGCAAATCCTCAAGGAAAAAGAACTGAAGATCTCGGATGTGTTTCTGGATAATATCTTGACCCATCTGTTCATTCTTCTTTACCGGGTTTCCAAGCACAATTTCATTGTGGCTGGACAAGCCTTGCAGGGAACACCTGAGCCGCTGTATCAGGATATTGCCGGGAGTATTGCAGATTTCATCTCCTCTCAATACCAGATTAAGCTTCCGGCGGATGAGATTGATTATTTGGCGCTGCACATTTCTGGCAAGACCATTATGGAACGGATGTCGGAAGAGACCAAATCACATCTGCGGGAGGGAATCACGGCTATTCTGGAGCGCTTGGACCGCGAGTTCCTTACTGGATTCACGCAAGATCAAGAGCTGCGCGAAGC
This sequence comes from Paenibacillus sp. FSL E2-0190, assembly GCF_037992965.1. Taxonomy (NCBI): domain Bacteria; kingdom Bacillati; phylum Bacillota; class Bacilli; order Caryophanales; family Paenibacillaceae; genus Paenibacillus; species Paenibacillus sp. FSL E2-0190. Next base: position 5,255,457 of record NZ_CP150306.1, on the reverse strand, counting down.
ACTGCTATTGCATATGTTCCCGCTGCTGAACCGGTTGTATTACAATCTTCAGCTCGGCAACCCATTGGTGGAGGATGTTTACAGCCAGTATGCCAATGTGTTCGTCATTTCCTTCCGCTTCGCTGAGATTGTAGAGGAGCAGTACGGGTTTCGGATGTCGCGCGATGAGGCAGGGTATGTCGCGTTGCATTTTGCCACCCATCTGGAACGGATGCAGCAGCGCAATCTGGAGAAGTTCAAGCGGATTGCCGTGATCTGCTCGACGGGAGGGGGCAGTGCCCAGTTAATCCGGCTGAAGCTGGAAGCGGTATTCCCTAAAGCGTCGGTGATCACAGCCTCCATCACGGAGGTGGAGAAGATCAGCAGCAAGCCTGTGGATCTGATCCTCTCTACTGTGCCGCTGGCAACAGAGATTAAGGAAAAACCGGTGATCCATATCAAACAGCTGCTGGATGATCAAGAGATTCAGCGGATCAAAGAAATATTGTCTTTGCAGATTAATCGCACAGAACCATCCTACAAGCTGATGGATTTCAAGGATTTGTTCCGCAGGGAGCTGTTTCATCTGTCTGGTTCGGACGAAGATTACATGGAGCTGTTAAAGCAGCGCTGCCGGGAGATCGTGGGCAATCATTATGCAGCTGACGATTTTCCCGAACAAGTGCTGCTCAGAGAGCAGAAATTCACCACCATTTACAAAAATGGGGTGGCCGGCCCGCATCCGATGCGGATGAGCGCGATCCGCGACTGTATCAGTGTAACCGTGTTGAAGAAACCGCTGATCTATGAGGGTAAGCCGGTCCAGTTGATTTTTCTGATCAATCTGGGTCCGGGGCAGTTATTCCTGCACAAAGAGATCAGCAAGCTGCTACTGGTTCTAATGGAGAAGGAAGACAGCCGTAACCGGCTGCTAAACACGAATAGTTATGAGCAATTTATGAATGAGATAGAGAACCTACTATAAATAAAATGACGATACGGAGTGGAGAACCCATGGATTATGAACAAACGATTATGCAGATTATTGCCAGCAGCGGAGAGGCAAGAAGCCTTAGCCTAAAAGCGGTAAGAACCGCGCGCGCCGGAAACCTGGAAGAAGCGGGCGAGATGATTAAGAACGCCAAGACCAGCTTGACCAAAGCACATAAAGTACAAACGGGGCTGATCCAGGCTGAAGGCCGGGGCGAAAAGACAGAAATTACGCTGCTGATGATTCACGCGCAGGATCATTTGATGAATGCCCTGACGGTTAGAGAACTGGCTGTGGAACTGATCGAAGAAATCAAAGAACGCAAAGCGCTCGAACTAGAATTGAAAGGATCGGTGAACTAAGATGAAAAAAATATTGCTCGCCTGTGCAGGCGGATTCTCGACAAGTATGCTGGTGGAACGGATGAAAGAATCGGCACGGACACAAGGGGTTGAAGTGGTTATTGATGCGGTGGCGGAGAGTGACATCGCCGATCAAAAGCCTTTTGACATCATTATGCTTGGACCACAAATGGGACATGCCGAAGGCGATCTGGCCGCAGAATATCCGAACATTCCAGTAACTACGATCGATATGATGGACTATGGCATGATGGATGGGGACAAGGTGCTGGCTACAGCACTTGAACTGATGGAGAAGGGGGCTTAAGTCATGGCAGGCGGCGCAGAATGGAGAGCCAAGATCCAGAAAGTCAGCACGAAAATCCAAAAAAATACCTATATCAGCGCTATTTCCAACGGTCTGATGGCCTTGATGCCAATTTTGATTCTGGGCGCTATTTTTTCCCTGATTAATGCACTCAAGCTTGATCCTTATCAGAATTTCCTGGAAAGCACTGGACTCAAAACTTATACTTCGATTCCGGCAACTGTAACCACCGATTTGATCGCACTCTACGCGGTGTTCTCCATCGCTTACAATTTCGCTACCCAACATAAGCAGCAAGGCTTTTCGGCAGGGATTTTGGCGCTGATGAGTTTCTTGCTAGTTACACCAAAAGGACTGCTGGATGACGGTGTGACCAAAGCATTTGGTTACTCCTGGTTGGGCGCCAAAGGATTGTTCGTGGCAATCATCCTGGCACTGCTGGTAGGTAAGATCTATACCTTTGTATTGGAAAAGAAATTCTATATCAAAATGCCGAAGGGTGTTCCGCCCACGGTTGAGAAATCTTTTGCCGCGCTTACGCCTGGTTTTATCGTAGCGGTTCTGATGCTGGTGCTGACGGCGATTTTCGCCGCAACGAAATATGGCAATATGCACGAGTTTGTCTTCTCGATTATCCAGCTGCCACTGACTAGTCTGGGGGGTACCTGGTGGGCGATGCTGATCTGCATCTTCGTAATTCACCTGCTGTGGTTCTTTGGAGTTCACGGCACCTTGGTAGTCTATTCCGTTGTCGGCCCGATTTGGGTGGCTTTGGGACTTGAGAATCTGGACGCTTACCAAAGAGGTGTGGAAGGTACGCATATCATTGGTTCACCGTTCTTCCCGGTTTATGTACTGATCGGTGGTGCGGGGGCAACGTTAGGTCTCATTATTGCGATGTTGTTCGCCAAATCTACACGTTATAAGACACTTGGTAAACTGGCAATTATTCCAAGTCTGATCGGTGTCAATGAGCCGGTGATTTTCGGGATGCCATTGGTGCTGAATGTTCGGTTTATGATTCCGTTTATCCTGACTCCGCTGGTGAGTAGTGGTCTGGCGATTCTTCTGACGACGCTGGGTATCCTTCCTGTGCTGCACGGGATTCAGGTGCCGCTGGGCATTCCGGTGCTGGTTAATGGCTGGATGAACGGGGGCTGGCGCGTAAGTGCGTTCCAGCTGGTTATGATTGGTGCAAGCTTCATGATCTACTATCCATTCTTTAAAAAAGCCGATGCCGAAGCGCTGGAGCAAGAACAGCAGGCTGAAGCTAAGGCGGCAGCAACCGCTGCCACCCATTAATAAAAGGAGGCTCAACCGATGACTTATCCATTTCCGGAAAACTTCCTGTGGGGCGGTGCGGTAGCCGCCAATCAGGTCGAAGGCGCCTATAATGAGGGCGGGAAGGGTTTGTCCACTGCTGATGTAGTCAAATATTGTCCTCCTAAGGAACGGCAGAGCCTGGAACAGCTATTGTCCATGTCCGGCCCACAGCTAGAAGAGGCCATACAGGATGATAATCAGGGGAATTACCCCAAACGCAGAGGGATTGATTTCTACCACCGCTACAAAGAAGATATCGCCTTGTTCGCTGAGATGGGTTTTAAGGTATTCCGTATGTCCATCTCCTGGCCACGTATTTATCCGAATGGCGATGAGCAGGTACCTAACGAGGCAGGATTGCGTTTCTACGACGATGTTTTTGATGAGTTGCGCAAATATAATATCGAGCCGCTGGTCACCATTTCCCATTATGAAATGCCGGTGCACCTAGTCACCAAATACAACGGCTGGGAATCCAGAGAACTGGTTGAACTGTTCGTCCGTTATGCGGAGACTGTGTTCACCCGTTACCGGGATAAGGTGAAGTATTGGCTGACTTTCAACGAAATCAACTGTACGCTCAAAGCGCCGTTTCTGGGCGCAGGGATTATTCTGGATGGCAAGTCAAATGAGAAGCAGATTGCTTTTCAGGCTTTGCATCACCAGTTCGTAGCCAGTGCGCTTGCGATTAAGCGGGGCCGGGAGATCAATCCGCAGTTCCAGATCGGCTGCATGCTGGCCCGCAAGCTGCTCTACCCATATTCCTGTCATCCCGGTGATGTGCTGAAAGCACAAGCTGAGAACCAAATGGCAATGTTCTGCTCCGATGTTCAGGTTAGAGGCTATTATCCTTCTTATATCCGCCGGCATTTGGAGCAGCATGGAGTGACAATAACCATGTTGCCGGGAGACGAAGCTTTGCTGCGGGACAATCTTGTGGATTTTCTTTCCTTTAGTTATTACATGTCCTCAGTAGTCAGTGTAGATGAGAATATCACGGCCACCACGGAAGGTAACCTGTCCTCAGGGCTGAAAAATCCCTTCCTGAAAACTTCCGATTGGGGCTGGCAGATCGATCCAAAGGGGCTGCGGTTTGTGCTCAAGGAGATGCATGACCGCTACCAGCTTCCTTTGTTCGTAGTAGAGAATGGTCTGGGTGCTGCAGATGTGCTCGAACTGGATGGCACGATCCGTGATCCATACCGGATAGAGTATCTGGCACAGCATATTGAGCAGATGGCGGAAGCCATTGCCGATGGCGTGGAGCTGATGGGCTACACCAGCTGGGGCTGTATTGATCTGATCTCGGCTTCCACCTCAGAGATGCGCAAGCGGTACGGCTTCATTTATGTTGATCAGGATGATGCAGGCAATGGAACGCTGCTGCGTCTGCGTAAGGACAGCTTTTACTGGTACAAAAAGGTCATAACCTCTAACGGTGCAGATTTAAGCTATTAGTGCGGGGTTATAGTTCTTGTTCATTTTTTACGAAAACCTTGAGAAATCAAGGTTTTTTTGTTTTTTTAATAGGGAATAGAGATCGTGTGTGCTTCTTCTTATAACGAAGTTTTATCAGGGAAGGCATTACAAGACAAGGCGATCTCGATTGCCCAAACGTACATGTACTTTCGTACATTACCAACATGTAGGTTAAATCTTTATAATAGAGGAGAAGGAGGGTCAGCCAAGTGAAAGAAAAAAAAGCCGGACTATTGTTCATCGATGAATTGTTTGCGTCCAGATTGCCGCTTTTGATCTGGGTATCCATTGTATATATTGGCACTATGTTGCTGCAGTTTCTTAAGGACCCTCAAATATTATCCAGTTCGATATTTACAGGCTTATTCACGGTCCATATTTTGCTGCACTGGAACTCCTATCGAATCACTAATAAGCAATTTTGGTTTTATTTTTCGGCACAAGCAATTTTAATTTATCTTTGTGCAATTTTGATGCCGCAGGGGTACCAAGCAGTGTTGATGGGATTGCTTCCGGTCCTGATTGCCCAAAGCCTTGGTTTTTCATTTCGGATAAAAAGAATCGTCTTCGTTGCCCTTATTAGTATAATTTTGTTTTTTGATTCATCGCTTACCGTGGGCGATACCGATGAATTGATTGTATTTATGCCATTATTTGTTCTGATGCTTGTGATCGTTTTAGCGTATACATTATTGTTTTTTCAACAGGTTCGCGAGCGTCTCAGAATTCAGAATTTTTTGCATGATCTAAAAGAGGCCCATAAAAAGGTAGAGGAGCTGACACTGGCCAATGAACGCCAACGAATGGCTCGGGATCTGCATGATACGTTGGCGCAGGGAGTGGCTGGATTAATTATGCAGCTCGAAGCCGCGGATGCCCATATGACCAAGGGTAACACAGAGCGTTCTCAAGAAATTGTCAGACAGTCTATGAAGCAGGCTCGCACAACCTTAGCCGAAGCTCGTAGAGCAATTGACAATTTGCGGGCGAAATCAGCTTCAGAGATTGATTTTAGGGAAGCGGTCGATTATGAAACACAGCATTTCGGTGAAGCTACAGGTATCGTTGTAACCATGGATTTTAAGCTTACCAGACGGTTGTCTAGAGTAATGATGGAACATAGTTTACACATTATAAAAGAAGGTCTGACCAATATCGCCCGTCATGCCCGGGCTGACAAGGTGTGGATTACCCTGTCCGATCAAAATGAGCGGCTTTTTATAGAAATCAGAGACAATGGTTTGGGATTTAACACAGACGCCATCGGCAAGGATGCCGGACACTACGGTTTACTCGGGATTCAGGAGCGGGTAAGGCTGATTGGAGGAGAATTGAAGGTGCGCAGCAGTTCGGCTGGAACAAGCATTCAGGTTGAGACATCATTTAGTGAGGGAGACCCTACATGACGCAAGTGAAAATTCTGATCGTAGATGATCATTTTGTTGTTCGGGAAGGCTTGAAGCTGATCCTGGAGACGGATGAACAGTTTCAAATTGTTGGAGAAGCGGTAAATGGGCAGGAAGCTATAACCCTTATAGATGAAGTGCGACCGGACGTGATCCTGATGGATTTGAATATGCCGGTCATGAGCGGACTGGAAGCCATGAAGGTATTGAGGGAGAAGAACAACTCCGTTCCAGTTATTATTTTGACGACTTACAACGAAGATGAATTAATGATTAATGGACTGGCCTTGGGTGCGAGAGGTTACTTATTAAAGGATACGAACCGGGAAAATTTGTTCAGGAATATTGAATCGGCGATAAGAGGAGAAACCTTGCTCTCAGCAGAAATCATGGAGAGAGTGATTTCTGCTCGCGAGCAGCAGAAGGCTTCGGCTCCGATTCATAAAGAAGTATCCTTGTTATCCGATAAAGAAACTCAAATTCTGCAAAGTGTAGCGCAGGGCTTCAAAAGTAAAGAAATCGCCTTTGATTTGGGAATCTCAGAACGTACTGTAAAAGCTCATCTGACGAATGTTTACAACAAGCTAGGGGTAGATTCGCGATCGCAGGCAGTGGCGGCCGCTTTGGAACGGGGGATTTTACATATGTAATTTTGAACATGCGAAAGAAATCTTTCGCATGTTTTTTTTGCGGACTAATGGGCTGCCCGAAAGGGCAGAGCGTGTCCGCCCCTTTGGACGATGTTAGCAAGACTTCTCTTCTATAAGATAAAGGCATAGAGAAAAACATTAGTATAGAGGAGACGATACTGAAATGGCCAAATTATTGTACCGGCTTGGGTTCTGGTCGGCGAGCAACCGCATTAAAGTCATTCTAGGAAGCATTGCCATCCTGCTGATCTCGGCAATCGTAGCTCTTTCGATGGGGCCTAAGCTTCATGAGGGAACTACTATCCCTGGACTGGAGTCCATAAAAACGATGGAACAGATGTATCAGGAATTTCCCTCCATGGTGGATAACAGCGGCAAAATTCAGTTGGTGATGAAATCACTAACGGATGAAACCTTATCCTCAGAAATAACTAAGCAATTAATTGGTGCACAGTTAGAGGAAGTGGCTAAGGATCCGGCGGTCACAGCAGTAGTAAGTCCTTATGACAATCATTCGGTAAGTGCAGATGGCAAAATTGGCTATGCCACCATCTCATACAATACTCCAGGTAGTGATGTTACAGAAACATCAAAGGAACGTGTGCTTGATGTGGCAGGTATTTTGCGTGATGCCGGCTTACAAGCTGAATTAACTGGCTCTGGTTATGTGAAAATGGAGATCGGCGGCGTTACAGAAGGGATAGGGGTGCTCATTGCGCTTCTTGTTCTCACCGTTGCTTTTGGATCCGTTCTGACGGGGATCTTACCGATTCTTACGGCAGTCATTGGTCTTGGTACCGGCGTGATGTTGATCATCATCGGCTCGAATTTCTTCGACACCCCTTCTTTTGCTCTATCCCTGGCCAGCATGATTGGTCTGGCAGTGGGGATCGATTACGCGTTGTTTATTATCTCAAGATATCGGCAACAGCTTGCCGAAGGTTATGAGAGAAAAGAAGCAATTGCGATTGCGAACGGCACGGCAGGGAGTGCGGTTGTCTTTGCAGGCATAACGGTTATTATCGGTCTTGCGGGAATGTCGGTGATTGGTATTCCTTTTCTTACCGCAATGGGTTTAGCCGCTGCGCTTTGCATTTTCGTGGCTGTTCTCATCGCTATTTTTATGGTTCCTGCTATCCTCGAAGCGATGGGAGGCTTGATCAAAGCCAAATCGAAAAAAAGATCCAAAGGTTCAACCCGCAACAAAAAGAACGAGACTCGAGGTAATTTATGGGGGAGTTTTGTTACCGGGCGCCCATGGTTGGCTGTGATCCTTGGTGTAGCATTGCTGGGCACTATTGCAATACCTTTCTTCAACATGGAGACAGGCACCATGGATGATGCGCAAAAATCGCCGGAATTAACTGAGCGGCGGGCATACGATCTGATGACAGAGGCATACGGTGTTGGGTATCATAGTCCGCTCGTTATCCTAGCCGAAACTGATGGTGGACAAGATGCTGCAGCCAATCTGTCTGGGGCGCTGGAACAACTTAGAACCTATCCTAACATTGGTACGATTGCTCCTGCTGTTCCTGGTCCTTCCGGAAAGATTTCTTTGATTCATGTGATTCCGGCTACCGGTCCTGCAGATAATAAAACGGTAGATCTGGTTAAACAAATTCGCAGTCAAGCAGCAGAAATCGAGAGTCAAAATCATGTGAAACTGAAAGTAACCGGGAGCACAGCCGTAAATATCGATATCTCTCAGAAGCTGAACGAGGCGCTGCCTGAATTCTGTATCATCATCGTTGGCTTGGCTTTTGTTCTTCTAGTGATGGTATTCCGGTCCATCCTGGTTCCCATCAAAGCGGTCCTGGGATTTATTCTTTCTTTGGGGGCTACATTAGGTTTCATTACCTTCGTCATACAGGATGGACATTTGCAAAATGTGTTCCATTTTAATGGGCAAGCTCCCATACTCAATTTTCTCCCAATCATGGTCGTCGGCATTTTGTTCGGACTTGCCATGGACTACGAAGTTTTCCTCGTCAGTAGAATGCGGGAAGAATTTAAGAAAAGTGGGGATGCCAAAAAGTCCGTTCTGGCCGGTATTCATCACAGCGGCGGGGTAGTTACAGCTGCAGGACTGATCATGATCTCTGTTTTCACGGGATTCATGCTGGCAGAAGATCCGAACATCAGGGTGATGAGCTTTGCACTTCTCTTTGGGGTTTTGTTCGATGCTTTTGTTGTCCGGATGCTCATCGTTCCCGGTGTAATGACTTTGCTGGGAAAATCAGCGTGGTATTTGCCGAAGTGGCTCGATCGCTTGCTTCCTAACCTGGATGTAGAAGGTGAGGAAGTGATGAAGGCGGTTGAGAAAAAACAATTAAGACTAGTGAGGGATCCTAAAACCAACCTCTCTACTGAACTCCTAAAATAAGTGGATAGTGAGGTGTTGCTCGATGACTCACCTTTCCGTGGTCGTACCTATTTTTAATGAAGAGGAAAATATATACGATCTTTACTTAAGTATTACTGAAGCATTAAGAGGGAGAATTGAGCATTACGAAATCGTACTGGTGAATGATGGAAGTAGGGATCGTAGTGCCGTGCTGTTAAATGAAATCGCACAGATGGATCAAGCGGTAAAGGTCATTCATTTTGAAAAAAACTACGGGCAAACGGCAGCCATTTGGGCGGGGATGAAAAATTCCCAGGGCGAACTGATCGCCCTTATGGATGCAGCGCTACAGACAGATCCACGGAACATCTTTAGATTAATGCCTTTCATCAAGAAAAGAGATTTTGTAAATGGAAAATGGGCAGATCATAAAGATACGTGGTTTAAGAAAGTTTCTTCAGGTTTCGCGAAAAAAATCCGTAATTGGATTATTGGAGGTTCAATTTATGATATAGGCTGTCCTATGAAGCTCTTCAAAAGGGAGGTAGCTGACAGTTTCTATTTATATAATGGAATGCACCGCTTTTTGCCCACGGTGGCTAAGATGAACGGCTTTTCAGTTATTGAAGTTACGGTAACCTATCAAGCGAGGAAACACGGAAACTCTAAATATGGGGAAATCAATCGTGGCGGTATGGGTTTCATGGATGCCATATTGATTGGCTGGCTCAAAAAGAGAGTCATTCTGTATCGGATTAAGAGATAATTGGATTTAGAGAACGTTATGTAAATTTAACAAGAGACATCACGGAGAATTCCATACGATGTCTCTTTGTTTGTTTTAAGGCAGTAAGCCGTCTTATGGCTGACTATTTCTTTAAAAATTCCGAGAAATTCTCCTGAAAATCCAGTGAATGAATATCTTCCCGGAGATGGTGGTGGATTAGCGGGCCGATTTTGGCGGTTTCTTTTTGCACCATAAGCTCAAGAATGGATTGGTGTTCGTTCCAGATTTCTTCCAGCTTGTCGGTCTTAAGCATGTGCAGTCTGCGGTACCTGAGATAATGCACATTCGACTGCTGGATCAGAGTCCACAGATACTCACGTCCAGCAAGCCTGTACAAGGCCCGGTGAAACTCGTCATCTAAATTAAGGAAAGAATCTACAGCATTCTCCTGCCCGATGATCTCTTTCTGTTTCTTAAGAATTTCTTTAAGCTCGTGCACTCCTGGTAGTAAAAGCTGTGCAGAAAGATCCTTGAGGATCTCCTTTTCCAGTGTGCAACGCAAGTATGTGATTTGTTCAACAGATTCAAGATCAATAAAGGAGACAATATTACCTTTTTTCGGATAGATATCGGTATAAGATTCCAGTGCAAGCTGTTTGAGAACATCACGCAACGGCGTACGTGAAATCTGAAACCGCTCAGACAAGGCTGTTTCACTCAGAATGGTGCCTGGCTTTAACGCCAGCGTGAGGATTTCTTGCTTCAGTGTGTTTAGAATTTCAGCTTTAATTGACATTTCTGTTCCTGCTTTCAATTGTTAATGACAGATACAGTACTAGTATACATGATAAGTTCGTTCATTAAAATCATTGGGATGAAAATAGGGTGGATATTCCTTGATTTCAGGATAAAATTCCTGATCAAATTGTGATTGACAAAGAATTGTTCTTATTCTATGATCAAGTAAATCTTGTATACAAGATAGTTGAAAACGAATTCACAGGAGGGTTTATCAATGAACATGACGTGGAGATGGTATGGCGAGGGCAATGACAATATCACGCTGGATCATATTCGGCAGATTCCGGGTGTTATGGGGATTGTCTGGTCTTTGCATGAGAAAGTAGCCGGAGAAGTGTGGGAAATGGAACGGATCCAAGAAGTGGCGGATCAAATCACCAGCAAGGGTTTCAGCACGGCTGTAGTAGAAAGCGTCAACGTTCATGATGATATCAAAATCGGCTTGCCGACCCGTGATAAATATATCGATATTTATATCGACACCATTCGTAAACTCGCCAAGGTTGGCGTTAAGGTGATCTGCTATAATTTTATGCCTGTTTTCGATTGGACCCGCACAGAGCTGTATAAAGAGTTGCCTGATGGCTCGAATGCTCTCTTTTATGAAAAGGCTGCCATTACCGATAATCCGCGTGAGATGGTGGACCGGATTCTGAAGGGAGCTGGAAAGTTCACGATGCCGGGCTGGGAGCCGGAGCGGCTGGCAAAGCTGGATGAGCTGTTTGCGGCTTATGCGGATGTGACAGAAGATAAACTGTTCGACAACCTCCAGTATTTCCTGGAACGCATTATTCCAGTATGCGAGGAAGTGGACATCAAGATGGCTATCCATCCCGATGATCCGGCTTGGCCGATCTTTGGACTGCCGCGTATTATCCGCAATCGGGATATGATCCGCCGCTTTCTGGATTTAGTGGACAGCCCGTACAACGGTTTGACGTTCTGCACAGGGTCACTCGGCACGAATCCGGATAACGATCTGCCAGCGATGATCCGCGAGTTCCATGATCGTATTCATTTTGCCCATATCCGCAATGTGAAGGTATTTGAGAACGGTGATTTCATTGAGGTGTCGCACCGTGGGCGTGACGGAAGCGTTGATGTGGCCGAGGTGGTCAAAGCCTATCATGAGAACGGATACATTGGTTATGTGCGTCCGGATCACGGGCGGCATCTGTGGGGGGAAGAGAAGAACTGCCGACCGGGTTATGGCTTGTATGATAGAGCTATGGGCATCATGTATTTGCTTGGTGTCTGGGATAGCTTGGATAATGTCAAGGAGGCAAAATAAATGCTGCATCTGACCAGAAGCAGTATCCAAGGGGAAAAAGCAGCTTGGAAAGCTGCTGGAGTGGAGCTTCCGCAGTTCGACTATGAGCAGATAGCAAACAATACACAGCTTAAACCGGAATGGATTCATTTCGGTGCAGGTAATATTTTCAGAGGATTCGTGGCAAATGCTCATCAGAAGCTGCTGGATGGCAGGAAGTCGGATACAGGTATTATTGCGGTGGAAACCTTTGATTTCGAAATGATTGATAAAGTCTACAAGCCCTACGACAATCTGACCCTTTTAGTGCTGATGAATGCTCGTGGTGATTTCCAGAAAAGAGTAGTCAGTAGTATTGTGGAGGGAATCGCAGCGGACAAAAACCGCGAAGCGGAGTACCGTAGATTGATCGAGGTGTTCGAGAATCCCAGCCTGCAAATGGCTAGCTTCACCATCACGGAGAAGGGATACTCGTTGACGGATCCGCACGATAAATATCTTGGCATTGTGGAAAAGGATATTGTGAGCGGACCGGAGCATCCTGTTCATGTCATGAGCATTGTTGCTTCGCTTGCTTATCGAAGATATCTGAAAGGCCAATATCCGATGACCTTTGTCAGCATGGACAACTGCTCACACAATGGCGACAAGCTGAAGAATGGTGTTGTGTCCATCGCTAAGGAATGGGCCCAAAGAGGACTTGTTATAGAAGACTTCGTGCATTATCTGGAAGATGAACGAGTAATAACCTTTCCCTTGTCCATGATCGATAAAATCACACCACGTCCTTCGGAGAGTGTACAGGCAGCGCTTCTGGAACAGGGAATTGGTGATATGGATGTGATCATTACCTCCAAAAACACATATACCGCTCCTTTCGTAAATGCTGAGATCAGCGAATATCTTGTAGTGGAGGATAACTTTACGAACGGACGTCCACCACTAGAGGAAGCCGGAATTATTTTTACGGACCGGGAGACAGTCAACAAGGTGGAGACGATGAAAGTAACGACCTGCCTTAATCCGCTGCATACGGCGCTTGCTGTTTCCGGTTGTCTGCTTGGCTACACCTTGATCGCGGATGAGATGAAGGACGATACTTTGCGGAGGTTTGTGGAGATAATCGGTTACAAAGAAGGCCTGCCCGTCGTAGTGGACCCGGGGATTCTCAGTCCAAAGCAGTTCCTGGACGAAGTCCTTACGGAGCGTTTTGCCAATCCATTTATCCCCGATACTCCGCAGCGGATTGCTACAGACACTTCGCAGAAGGTAGGTATACGGTTTGGTGAAACTATTAAATCCTATATTCGACGGGAGGAGCTCGATCCAGCGCAGCTAACGGCGATTCCACTGGCTATCGCTGTGTGGTGTCGTTACTTACTTGGAGTGAATGATGCTGGAGAAGTCTTCACATTGAGTTCAGATCCGTTACTAGAAACACTGCAAGGTTACCTGCAGGGAGTTTCGCTTGGAGACCAAACTGCAAGTGTGCGCCCCATTCTTGAAGATGAGCGACTTTTTGGGGTTCCGTTGTACGAGATTGGTCTAGGTGATAAGATTGAGATTATGTTCCAAGAAATGATGGCAGGCCCAGGAGCGGTACGGAGAACATTAGAGCACTATTTAAAGTGAAAGCTAGGCAGTTAAGTAGATTTGAATTAATATAGAAGAAAATAAAGCGAAAAAAGTCCCGAGGCAATCAATCGGGGCTTTTTTTTGTATGATTTTAAAAAATCCAAACAAAGTGTGAAAAGAATCTTATGTAAAATGAGAAGGACGAAAGTTAAACTAAACACATGACGAATAACCGGTGTTCGTCAACTGAGCGACGAATTTTGAGGGGGTTCAACACCATGTTCAAAAGAAAAAAAAGCTGGGCACTTGTCATGGCTTCGGTCATGTTGGCTGGAGGCGTGTTAAGTGGTTGCGGAAGCAGTAACAATAACAACAACTCGTCGAATGCCAGTCCCCAGCCAAGCAGCTCGACTAGCGACAGTGGTACTGAAACGAAAGATTCCGGCAAGAAGACAACGCTTACGTTCTGGGCTGCGGCTACTACGCCGGACCGTGATGTATTCTGGCAAAAAGTTACGAAGGAGTTCATGGCTGAGCATCCGAATATTAAAATCGAATACTTGGGCGTGCCTGGAGATTTGAACGGTTATATACAAAAGCTGAATGTCGCTATTGCTGCTGGACAAGGGCCGGACCTGATCAATAACTTTACGTCCGACTTTATTGCACGCGATGTGCTTGAGCCAATCGATTCTTATTTCGATAGCTGGGAAGGAAAGGACAAGATCACAACGGGTTCGGTTACCTCAATGAGAGCAGCGGATCCGGTTGACAAGAAGTTATATGGATTGCCTTATGGCGTTCTGCCTTGGATGGAATGGATTCGTTCGGATTGGCTGAAGGAATCAAATCTACCGAATCCGGACACATGGGATCAATTCTTTGACAACGCACAGAAGTTGACTGACAAGTCCAAGGATCGTTACGGATACTCTATACGGGGTGGAGCCGGAAGTGCTACCTCGCTGGAATATCTTATGTACTCATACTCGGGAATTACGAACTATTTCACGCCAGAAGGCAAAGCCACGATCAACGATCCACTGAATGTAGAGTTTCTGGAGAAATACTTGAGCGGTTATAATGTCAATACACCTGAAGATGACTTGAACAAAGGTTGGACGGAATTGGCTGCTTCGTTCCAGTCCGGCAAGGTAGGTATGATTTTCCATAACCTTGGTTCCGCAAGCGCTCACAGTAAAGCATTCAATGACGATTTAACCAAGTTTACAGCTGTTCCATTCCCTATGGGTGCCAAAGGCTATCGCGTTCACCCCGGCGTTACACCATCGGTGATGATGATGACAAAGAACTCCGAGAATAAGGAAGCAGCATGGGAATTCATGACGTATTTCGTAACGCACAATGATAGTGAGTACGGAGAGCTCTATGGCGAAATTCCGACTTATCTTGATGCTTTGGATGCTGATTGGATTGTAAACGTGCCTTACGTGAAGACGGGCGCAGACCTGATGAGCTCACCGGACACGAAGTTTACCGATAATCCCGTTTATCTGCCGGGCTATAACAAGGTTCAGACGAATATGGAGCCTATGATCCAGAAGGTAATGGCCAAAAAGATGAGTGCCAAAGAACTATTGGATGAATGGGCAAAGCAGCTTGAAAAAGAAAAAGCAAGTTTTGACTCTTCGAAATAAAACAGTTAATATCCCCGAACAATAAATAATCTCAGCAGGCGGGCTCTTGACGATACTTGGGCCGCCTGTCTTTTGAATGACAACTCCCTAATGATTAATGCCACTAATTGACAGCGTTTTCATCACCTGCAAATGAACAGGAGGTAAGTTATGAAAAGAATTAAGAGTGTCCTTATTGCATTATGCGCTTTATTGCTCATCCCGATCGTACCTGAAATCGCCTTTGCCGGAGAGACCAACACGGCTTATGCCGCTGCGAACATTAATGATTCCTTATCGGCTAATATTTACTCCCCGACGGATTTACGAATGGCACCTGCCTCTAATACGGATACAACCGTAGTGTTAGCATGGGAGAAACCGCTATTTTATTCCAACATTACTAAGTACAATATTTATGACAGTGATGGAACCCGGGTTGGTTCGACGGACAAAACTTACTATAAGTTTTTAGGATTAACTCCAGAGAGGACATATACCTACACGGTACGAGCCCAGGATACATCTGGCAACGAATCTTTAGATAGCAATACGGTCCAAATCACAACTAAAAAGACGGGCATCAGGTTTAATGTTAAGGATTATGGAGCATCCGGAGATGGCAACACATTGGATACCGTGGCAATTCAAACCGCGATTGACGCGGTTACTCCAGGAGACACTTTATACTTTCCACCCGGGAAGTATGTGACTGGCGGATTGTTCCTGCACAGCAATATGACTGTATTTGTAGATGCAGGGGCTCAAGTGATGCCTAGTTCACACAAGGCTGACTTCTTGCCGTTCGTAACGGCCAGACACAGTATTGAGGAACCCGAGGCTTATCAAAGTTTATTTAACGCCGGAGTTATGGATCATGACAAGTACGATGATTATAGTGTAACTGATATTACATTCCTTGGACCCGGAACAATTGGTGACGAGGAGAGCGGCTTGAAGCTGCGTGAGGAATACGATAACGACAAGGTTGAAGTTGGAACAACCTACGGTGGTGGACATCTGCTATCTTTTAATAACGCACACAATGTCTATATCGATGGATTGAAAATCCGCAATGGAATGATGTGGACCGTAGTACCTGTATACAGCAAAGACATCACCGCCTATAACCTCGATATTAACACCACGCAACATAATGGAGACGGCTTTAATCCGAATTCTTCCGAGAGCGTTTACATTTTGAATTCTACCTTTCAAACCGGGGACGACGGCAGTGCAATTAAATCCGGGATCAATCAAGAAGGCCGGGATATCGGCAGACCCTCCAGATTTATTTATTATCGCGGAGATACCTTTAGTGGTGGACACGGCGGGGTCGTTATCGGAAGCGAGATGTCTGGCGGAATAAGCGACATCTACGTGGAAGACTGCAATCTGATTCCCCTCGACGTCAAGTCGAACACTGTGGCACCGGGCTTTAAGATCAAAACAAGCACATCCCGGGGCGGCTACATTCGGAACATTCAAGTGAGGGATTCGCTTATCAACAAAATTGATCTGAATTCCAACTATGACAAGCTTCCTGTTCCTGATATTTACCCACCGGACATGAGTAATTTCCGGTTTACCAACCTGCGGAACAACGATATCTCTGGAACGGATAACATTATTTCGTTGACAGGGGCAGCCTCCACTTCAACAGCTGATAACGCTTTGAAGAATTTGCAGTTCATTAATTGTGCTTTTGCTAAAGCTCAATTAGCCTACACGGAGAATATCTTTTTCACCAATAGCAGCTTGCCCAAAGGAATTAGCGCTACGAACAGTGCGAATATCGTTCAGGATGGTGTGGTCGTAACTGATAAAGCCTTCCCGGTTCACGAGGATTTCACTGAATACAAAACCGGGGATACGCCGGGCGGATATTGGAGTGCTTCGAGCTATGCCCCGGGTCTGATCACTATTGCGGCGGACGGAGATTTGAATCCGAACAGTATTTTCCTTAATGACCAGGATAGCGGTTATGTAAGTGCATCCCGTGGTTTTGGTTCGCAGACGGGAACCTTATCGGCAGAAGTGCATATGAAGTTCCCGGCCCCTCCCAACTTAACGAACGGTGTGCCGAACGGTACTTATGCGAACAAACCTACCTCGAATAATCGGGTATTTCAGCTGCTCGGATCGAATGGTAAAGTAGCCGTCTGGTTAAACACTGAGAATTCAGGAGCATTAAGTTATGTCATCAACGGAAAAACATCTCCTATCATCATTCCTGCGATCCCGCTTGATAAGTGGTTTACAGTCAAGACTGTGGTAGATTTTCCAAACAAGCTTGTGGATGTTTATTACAACGGAACGAAGGTGTTAAGCAAACAGCCATTCTATGATTCAACCCTGGCGATGGCGGATATTAGCACCTTCAAATCCATAGGGCCTAATAATAATACGACAGTGGCATCTCAAGTTTACTTGGATAATCTGTACATTAGTGCTTCTGAGGAAGCTACCAGCGGTTATGGAATCCAGCTAACACACTCAGGTTCGACGAATTCAATCTCCGATAAAGGAGGGCGTTTAACCTTTAGTGCCACCAAAACTACGGGAGAAACTTCGCAGGTTACATGGGCTGTCTATAATAGTGATCTGACCCCTACAGATGTGGCTACAATCGACGATAATGGAGTACTGACCGCTAATAGCAATGGTAAAGTCATCGTCGCAGCGACGATGAATGACGGAACAGCGATTATCGGATTGATGCCAATCACCATAACAGGACAAGAAACAGTTGTTGGCTATAAGTCCTTACAGGTAACGACCGCATTAGGCACGAAGCCTAATCTGCCGAATCAGATGCCGATTTTGAGAGAGGATGGAGCGGTAAGTTATGCTCCGGTAATCTGGGATTTAGTTCCGGCGTCTGAATATCAGCAGATAGGAGCATTCACTTTACAGGGTACAGTAACGGGATATTCAGCAAGAGCTGAAATTCAAGTGGAAGTGGTTTCGGCTGGCATGACCGGTTATCGGCCTGTCATCGCGACAACTGCGAAGGGCATCGCACCGAGTTTGCCAGATCACGTAACGGCGATCTTCAATGATCAAATGACCAAATCTCTGCCAGTGTCCTGGGAACCCATCTCTCCAGACTTGTATGCGGATACAAATATTGACGGGTTCAAGGTTATGGGTACGGTACAAGGGTCGGACCTACCGGTTACTGCTCATGTATATGTTCTGTCTGATATCGCTCCAGACGCGAAGGTTATCGTCGTTGCCGCAGATGGAAGCGGAGATTATAAAAGTATCCAAGCTGCTGTCGATGCAGTCCCGGACCAGAACCGCAATCGCATCATTATTTTTGTGAAAAACGGCTTGTATTATGAGAAGGTTCTTATTCCAGATACCAAGCCTTACATCTCTTTAATGGGTGAGAGCAAGGATGGAACGATTCTCACCTACGATGATAATCCGAAAAAAACGGCCCCGGATGGTACCTCGTTAGGTTTGGGCACTTATACGGATTATACGCTCATGATTAAAGGCCATGATTTCTATGCCAAGGATCTAACGGTCATTAATTCCTCGGGTTCCGGAGCAGGTCAATCCGTTGCCGTCGACGTATATGCGGATAAAGCTTTTTTCGAAAATTGCAACATCATCGGTTATCAGGATACACTGTTAACCCGCAATCTGACCGATAACGCGGATCCTAACAACTATGCCAATAATGCAATCATTCAATCCTATCGTTCCTACTTCAAGGATTGTTTCATCTCGGGTTCGGTAGACTTTATCTTTGGTCCGGGTATTGCTGTTTTTGATAACAGCGAGATTCATTCCAGATTGGCTGGGCATGTGACGGCAGCTTCCACTCCTGAGGGACAGGAGTATGGCTATGTATTCCTGAACAGCAAAGTGACCGGCGAAGCGTTGCTTTCGTCTATATCCGCTGTTGATTTGGGAAGACCATGGCGTCCATATGCGAAGACTGTATATCTGAACAGCTATATGGGAGATCACATTGCTCCAAGTGGCTGGAACAACTTCGGCAATTCAAAAAACGAAGCAACCGCATATTACGGTGAATATCAAAGCTTTGGTCCGGGAGCAAATCCGCAGGCTAGAATGAACTGGACCCATCAATTAACGGACACGGAAGCCGAAGCGTATACATTGCACAGTATTTTCAGCGCAACGAGTGCGATCAACGGGAGAGAGGATTGGGATCCTACCCAGCTCGCTTCCGACAATCCAATCGAATCGCTTCTGCCAGTTCATGTTGAGACACCAGTAGGTGTGGCTCCTATTTTGCCAACAGTTGTAGGCGCTGTTTATGCAGATGAAACAGTGAAGCAAGTGCCTGTCGTTTGGGAAGCAATCAACCCTGAGTTATATGCGGTAGAAGGGCGATTTACAGTTACGGGCGCTGTCTATGGCACGGAGTTAAAGGCCGAAGCCAAAGTTACTGTTCGATCGGGAAGTTTTTTAACCGGACCGGGCTCTGTGGAGAAGGGGCAGTCCTTTGAAGTCGTATATGGCATGTCTCGTGTTACAAGTGATGTATATGGCTTGGATTTGACGCTGAACTACGATCCTGAGCAAATTCAGTTCTTGGCAGCGGAATCCTTGCTGGATGGAATTCGTGTCATCGATTCCTTTGATAATGAGGGACAAACACGGATTCTCATGGCAAGCACAACCCCAGGGGTTGGCATGAGCGGCGATTTGCCGAGAATTCTTCAACTTCACTTCACTGCAAAAGATGTAACGGAAGCGACGGTTGCTTCATTAGAAGCGACCCGCATTATTATGAGCGATGGCGAAGGTAATGAATCTTCTGTGGAAGGCACTGCTTATCAGGTTAACATTACTGTGACTGATACAGGTTCGGGAGATGTCATTAGAACAGCACTCCAGTCTATCCTTCACGAAGCCGCCAGCACTTTGGCGTCGGCATCGATGGGTACACTTTGGGGGCAATATTCGCAGTCAGCTATTGCTATCTTTAAGGATGCCATTGCGAACGCAACCGTTGTCTTAAACGACAGCGATGCTACACAAGAGGAAGTGAATCTAGCGGCTCAAGATTTGTCTACTGCACTTCAAAAGCTCGCTACAGTGATGAATCTCGAGGCCGGCATGGATGATCTTCTTCTTCTGAGCTCCAAATATGGCATCACTTCAAGTGATAACGGTTGGAGTGAGGTAAGTAGGTATGATCTGAATAAAGACCAGCAGATCGACATCGTCGATCTGGCTGGAATGGCCCGTAAAATCACTTCAAATTAAGTTTGCTAAATCTGGAGGGCGCTGACTCAACGGCAGCGGCGCTCTCTCCTATCTTGCTATTGAAAGGGTGGATGAATCGAAATGGCTAAACTCAGAATCGCGATGCTTATGCTCCTTGTCTTTTTTCTAGCGAGACCTGTGGTAACGCAGGCTAGTAGTGAACCCAACTTCCAAACTGTGTTATCAAAAGAAAGTCCTATCCTCAACAGTACCTTTACTGTTGAGATTGCAGCGAACCTAATGACGGATTTGTACGCGTACGAGTTGAATCTGACCTATGATCGCTCAAAGCTGGAGTTCGTGAGTTACACAGCAGGCGAGGGCGGCTTCAACATTGACGCCCTATTGACGAATAACGGCGTGCGGCTAGCGCATACAGAGCTTGAGAAGAAATCTGGCAAGAACGGAGATCTAAAACTGGCCACAGTTACTTTCAAAGCGCTTGAGAGTGGCGATGTCAAAATCGTTCTATCCCGTGTGAAGTTAGTAGATTCGCAACTGTCTGCGGTTAACTATACCCCTGATGCATCGGCGATCGCGCATATTGTTAGTATCGATGACAACAACGGAAACAACGGAAACAACGGCAATAACGGTAATAATGGAAACAACAGTAACAACGGAGCGGAAGGAAACGGCAGTTCGATCCAGCCTACAACTCCGAGTAATGTCAACGGTTCTACGATCAAACCGGTGATTCGTTATGACGCAGCTGCACAATCTGTACAATCAACCGTGGATCTAGAATCACTGCAGAAAGCTCTTAACCAAACTACCGCCAACGACAAAGGAGTAAAAAAAGTAATCATTGAAGTCGAGTCGAAGCCCGGGGCAAAAGAGTACGTTCAGACGATTCCAACTTCGGCTATATCCAATGATGTCAAAAAGGCGGAAATTGAAATTGTAACACCACTGGCTAACCTCACTCTCCCTGATAATATGCTGCAAGCTGGGGTTACCTCCAATGAACAAATAAGTCTTCATATCACAAGTGTTGATCCTAAATCCTTGCAGCCGTCCGTGCAAAACCAAATCGGCAACCATCCCGTCATTCAAGTAACTTTAACGTCGGGTGGCAAGATCATAACCTGGGATAATCGCCAAGCTCCGGTCACAGTCAGCATCCCCTACGTTCCTACTGCACAAGAGCTGCTTAATCCAGAGCATATCGTTGTGTGGTATGTAGACAGTCAAGGGAAACTTACTTCGGTTCCTAGTGGTAGATATGATGCGAAGTCCGGTCGCGTCAGCTTTAAGACTACACATTTCAGCATGTATGCAATTGGTTATACGAATAAATCCTTTAAGGATCTTGAGTCTGTGGCTTGGGCTAAAAATCCGATCGAGGTTATGGCTTCCAAGGGAATTATTAGTGGTGTGTCCGATACAGAATTCCGCCCATCTCAAGCTGTTACTAGAGCCGACTTTTTGGTATTGCTCGTTAGGACGCTAGAACTGAGCGGAAAAGCTGGAGATACCTTCGCGGACGTCCCATCCCAAGCTTATTATTACGAGGCCGTTGGCATTGCTCGGGCACTTGGCATTGCGGAAGGCTCAGGAGACAACTTGTTCAAACCGCTTGAGCCAATCACCCGTGAGGACATGATGGTCCTAACCGCCAGAGCCTTGAAGGCGTCAGGTCAACAGGTTACAGGTGGAGATACATCCGTGCTTCAACCGTTCAGCGATGTTGCGAAGATTTCTGCCTATGCGTCTGAATCTGTCGCAAGTCTAGTGAAAGCGGGTTTGATTCACGGGAATGGCCGCCAAATCGAGCCTAAGTCTACGACGACACGAGCGGAAGCAGCTGTGTTAATGTACAACATATATAACCTCTGATAGTATTCGTGCACTTCTATTCTAAGGAGGAAGAAGATATGAACAGGACCGCACCCTGGGGGCAAGAAGACACCATAAGCCGAAAAGTAACGGCTATAGCCATAATCGTGGCGATGATAATGAGTCTTTTATATGGTTATTCTCCGCGAACCGCTGCGGCCGCTGCTGCCAGCTGGCAGGCGAATACCACTTATACGATCAACGATTGGGTCATCTATAATGATCTGGAATATCAGTGTATACAAGCACACACCTCGGAGGAAGGGCTGAAACCTTCAATTGCGGTGGCGTATTGGGCGAAGAATGGCAAGCCGATTCCGGGCAAGCTTGAAGCCGAGAACTGGGACAGCATGCAAGGGGTTCAGAACGAGGCAACCACGGATACTGGAGCCGGTTTAGATGTGGGCAATATTGAAGCCGGAGATTGGCTGGAATACAAGGTAAATGTGGCTTCCGCAGGAATCTACACCGTAGATTTTCGTCTTGCTACGAAGTATTCAGATAAGGAGCTTCAATTGCAAGATAGCAGAGGAACTGTTCTGGCAGCGGTTTATGTGCCAAATACGACCGGTTGGCAAAAATGGACGACCGTAAGTGTGTCGGCAAATCTGAGTGCGGGTCCGCAAACCCTGCGCATCACGACGAATACCGGCAACTTCAATATTAACTGGATGATGTTCACTGATGTATTATCAGCCTCGACCCCGACAGGAGTAACCGGCAAGGCTGGTGATACACAAGCGATGCTTAATTGGCCGGCGGTTACCGGAGCGATTTCGTATAATGTGAAGCGTAGTGAAACAACTGGCGGGCCCTACGAGCTGATTAAGAACATGGATTCCAACCGGTATGTAGATAGCAAATTGATGAACGATAAAACCTATTATTATGTCGTCAGTGCAGTAACCGATTCCGGCGAAAGCCCAAATTCCATGGAAGTAGGCATCACGCCAATTCTGCTACCCGACATACCAGCTGCTCCGACAGGGTTGACGGGAATAGCAAGGGACAGCCAAGTGACCCTGAAATGGGAGTCTGTCGAAGGTGCGGAGCAATACCATTTGCTCAGAAGGGATGACGGAGGGGCTAAGTATTCGGTCATCGCGTCGGATTTGACGGCAACCCAATATAACGACGCCGGATTGACTGACGGAATGGTATATGAATACACCGTTCAAGCTCAAAATGCGGGTGGCTTAAGCGAAAATTCGGTCTCCGCTAAGATTTCTCCAGTTACCCCTTTAGCGAAACCAGCTGGATTGATTGCTGTTCCTGGTGATGCCCGCGTGGATATAACATGGAACCCTGTGCCGGGAGCCTCCTCGTACTCAGTGAAGCGAAGTGTAATATCGGGGAGAACGTATTCGGTCGTGGCTAGCAACCTGACCGCTCCGGAATTTACTGATAGCACCGTACACAACGGAACGAATTATTATTATGTTGTATCTGCCTTAAGTGCTCAGACGGAAAGTATGAATTCCGATCAAGCACGCGTATCTCCGGTTCATTTCCAGCAGGGGGTACCTTCTTCGCCGAATGAAGTAACAGCACAAGCGGGAGTTAGCAAGGTTAACTTGCAGTGGACCGAGGTTGCTGAGGCTGATTCATACCTCGTTAAACGGGCGGCTTCGTTGGCGGGACCCTTTACAACGATCGCTAGCGTAACCCAAACAAACTATCTGGACAACAGCATAACAAACGGTCTGACCTATTATTATGTTGTATCTGCTGTTAATGCGAGGGGCTCGGGAGCAGATAGCCTGATCCAAATCGCCACTCCAGCTAAAGTAATTGTAGTTGCGAAGGATGGAACGGGAGATTATACGACCGTTACGGATGCTCTGAATTCGATTCCAACTGGGAATTCGACCCGGCGGGTGATCTATATCCAAGACGGTATCTATCATGAAAAGGTAGCCGTGCCGAATTCTAAGCCATTAGTTAGTTTAGTTGGTGAAAGCAGAGACGGAACGATTTTGACCTATGACGATTATGCTAATTCCGGAATAGGTACTGGAAACAGCCACACGTTGTTAGTTTCTGCCAGCGACTTTACGGCAGAAAATATGACGATTCGCAATACTTCGTTTGAGAGAGGAAATGTAGGTCCCGCAGTCGCACTTAACGTAACGGGCGACAGAGCAATTTTTACGAACGTTTATCTGGCAGGGTTCCAAGATACCTTGTACGCAAACGGCGGGCGACAGTACTTTAACCGATGCATAATTGAAGGGGACGTCGACTGGATCTTTGGGAATGCTGCGGCTTATTTCTACGATTCGGAGATTAAGTTCGTTGGTGGCTTTGGCGGTCATATGACGGCAGCCTCTACGGATGAGAAAGCTGAGTTTGGCTATGTTTTCATGAACTCGCGATTGACCCGCGGTACTTCTTCTTTGAAGGAATCGGTGACTCATGATCCTTGGAGACCGGAATGGGATATCGACACTAAGCTGGCTGCTACTAACGGTTTGCTAGATCTGGGTAGACCTTGGAGAGCTAACGCCAACGTGAAGTACATTAATACCTGGATGGATGCGCATATCAAAGCAGTAGGTTGGGATAATTGGGGAAATCCTTCTAACGAATCGACGGCGCGGTATGGTGAATACAACTCTTCGGGACCAGGTGCCAATGCGAAGGGCCGCTATCGCTGGTCGAGCCAATTGACATCTGACGAAGCCAATCAATACACCGTTCAGAATGTGCTGAAAGGAGCGGATGGGTGGGATCCTACGCTGTTCGGCACGCTTCCTGGGCATGAACAGAATGAACAGCAACCTGCTTCTCCAACCGGACTGAGTGTGACTTTCCCGAGCGGTGTTGATGCGACATTAGGCGATTCTCCCGTAGCTCTGTCGTGGAACACGGTTGAAGGAGCAAGTTCTTATCGTGTCTATCGCGGAAGCGAAGCGGGTGGTCCTTACTTGCCGATTGTATCCGATCTGATTCCGTCATCCACTTCCCCGCTGGCAACGATCCAAGGTGAGGATTGGACAGCGATGTACGGTGTCAAAACTCAGAATACGAGTGATGAAGGCGGAGGTCTAAATGTCAGTTATATCGATCCGGGAGATTGGATGGATTACGCGATACAGGTTCCTGCGGGTGGATTCTACACCTTGGATCTGCGCGTCTCTGCTCCGGACAGCGGTAAACAGCTTCAATTAAAGAGTGGGAATGGCAGCGTGCTGAGCACCGTAGATATTCCGCAAACCGGTGATTGGCAGAGCTGGACAACGGTCAGTGTGAATGTCAATCTTCCCGCTGGGAATCAAACTTTACGCCTTTATTCCGTAACGGGGAGCTACAACTTGAACTGGCTCCGCTTGACGGAGGGAGTGAAAGATAAGGTTCAATATTCGGATATGGTTGTGAACACAGGAGCTCCTTTTTATTATGTAGTAACTGCTGTGAATGCCAATGGAGAGAGCGTCTATTCAACTGAAGTATCTTTGTCTTCAGCTCCGGTGAAATTTGATCGTAATCATGAGAATCAAGCGGATCTGACTGTATCTGTTAAACGCTCGGGAGACACAATGACGGGAATTATGCTCGGAACCCATGCACTGAATAAGGGGACCGATTACACTGCCAATGGAAGTATTTATACTCTTCGTGATGTCTTCTTGTCTCAGTTGCCGATTGGAAAAAATACACTAACTTTCACTTTCGCTTCCGGTACTAAAATTCTGTTAGCCATAGAAGTTGTGAATTCCACCATGCTGCCGGGACAGACCCTATCGAACATACCGACACTGGAGCTTTATAGCCTTGAGGGGGTAGCTCCATTTTTGCCAAGCATCGTTCCCGTTCAATTTACGGATGGATCGGAGAAAGCATTGGCTGTCGTGTGGAGTTCAATCGATCCAGCTAAGTATGCATCTGTGGGGAACTTTACTGTGCAGGGAACTGTAACGGGCACCGATGTAAAGGCGACTGCGAAGGTTAGCGTCAAATCCGCGGATTCCGTGGGGGTTGTAACGGGCGGGGATGACTTGCAAACGTATCAAAAAGATCTGCCATTCGATATGCCAGCGATTACGCTTCCAACATTTCCAAACGTAGATTTTAATATTGAAGATTATGGCGCTGTTGGAGATGGTATAACCAAAAATACGGCGGCATTCGCAAAGGCAATTGAGGCGGCTACACTGGCAGGTGGAGGGCGTGTCGTCGTACCTGCTGGTGTATGGCTGACAGGAAGTATCCAAATGGCAAGTAATATTGATCTGCATGTAGAGGCTGGTGCACTCATTCAATTTAGTCCCGACTATGATGACTACAATTTGGTGAATGCAAAATATCAACCGATGCTGGCGGCATCGGGGCTCAGCAACATCGCGATCACAGGAAAAGGTGTTATCGATGGCAATGGGCAATATTGGCGTTATGTGAAGAAGGGCAAGGTCACAACCACGCAGTGGAATTATCTGTTGTCCTTGGGCGGAGTGTTGACCGATAACGGCAGTGTTTGGTATCCGTCTCAACAAGCTGTTGGGGTATATCGTCCTATCATGGTCGACATCTATAATAGCAGCAATGTGTTAGTTGATGGACCTACCTTTATGAATTCACCACAATTTGCGACTAGCTTTACGAAGATTCGGAATCTGGTGATCCGTAATTCAACGGTCAATAACGACGCTTGGTACCAGAACGGAGACGGTCTTGATGTCACTTCTTCGCAGAATGTTGTTTTATATCACAACACGGTGAATGCCGGAGATGATGGAATCGGGATGAAGGCCAGCTATGACCCGAGTCCGACAAACGCTTTGTCCGAAGTCGTAATTGCCGACAACATTGTTTTTCGTGGCCATGGCGGATTGTCTATCGGAAGTAACACATCCGGAGGCATTCATAACCTTGCGGTTCGCAACAATCAATATATCGGAACGGATAATGGGATCAATATTAAAAGTTTTGTTGGTGGTGGTGGTCCTATCGAGAATATCTATATCGATGGTCTCCATATGCAGAATATTGGTTATACGGCATTATCCATTAATGATTTCTATACGGGGCACAGCGAAGCAGTGGATAATGCGCAGCTGGGAGTCGATAACCGGGTTCCAGAGGTTAAAAATATCCACATTCGTAACGTTACGGTGGACGGAGCTTCGGAAGCAGTGTCCATCGATGCACTGGCCAATGTGCCTTTGCGTAATGTGGAGTTGACCAATGTAAAAATGTCGACTCAAACTGGATTCGTGTCCAGTAATACGACTGATATTCATTTCAATCATGTTCAGATCGTTCCGGCGAACGGAACCCTCTATACCATGAACAATGCAGCCGATATTTTATTGAATGACGTTCTTTGTCCGCCTGGCACAAGCACCTTTATCCATTTGAAGGGATTCGCGAGTAATATCCTATTGCAGGATACGGATTTTTCGCAGGCGGGGATACCGTTTCACTTGGATTCAGGCATAAGTCCTTCAGTTATTACGGTCTCTAATCCGGGTTCCATTCAGATTCCTAAAGCACCCGCAAACGTAAGTGCAACTACGGGCAGGGCCGAAATCTTGCTACGCTGGGATGAGGTTGCCGGAGCTGATTATTATGCAGTGAAGCGAAGCGTAAATAGCTCAGAGGGGTATGTAACCATTGCCTCCAATGTCACGGACAGCACTTATTTGGACAATGCCGATCTTACTGCTGGTAATTATTATTATGTGATTACGGCAGTTAATGTTGGAGGTGAGAGCGATAACTCTAACGAGGTCAGCGCGATTGTAAATGCTCCGTCCTTAAGTCTTCCCTATGCTACGGTTATGGGAGAAGGAACAACGTTTGCCGGCCAACAATTTGGTTTGGTTTATGGCTTAAATAATGATTACGTTACAGAAAGTGTCAGCACTGTTGTTTATGGTCAAGAGTTGACGTTTGAATATGACCCGGACCTAATTCTTTACGATTCGGTAGAATGCTTAGCGGATGAATGGGGAGTGGAATCCGTCGATAAGGATGAGGTGAATGGAAAAATCACAATCAAGCTCGCAAGCACTGGAGCGGGTATCCTTCCAAGCGGAGACATGCTCAAAATGCTCTGGCATTCATCAAACCTGAACTATGCCGGCGATAAGACGGCCTATCTTCATTTGCACCCCGTTTTGATTGCCGATGGTAGCCAAACGGTATCAAAGCTATCTAATACGATCTATGGCATGAAGATCATGATAGACAAAACGGTCCTGGCCAGCAGGGTTGATGTAGCGAAGAGCCTTACGGCAGATCAATACAATCCATCCACTTGGTTAATCTTGCAAACCTATCTAACCTCTGCGAAAGTGATTCTTGCTGGATCGCAAGCTACACAGAATCAGGTGAATGCAGCTGCCTCGAACTTGCAGTTGGCTATGGATGGGTTAGACGGCGCCTCGGACAAATCGGCTCTGGCATTAAAGATTGCTATAGCACAAGCAACATCCGATTACGCCACTATTGGCAGTAAATGGGGGCAATATACGAAGACGGTAGTGAATGAGCTTAATAATGCAATCGGTAAAGCTATGCAGGTCGTGAATAATCCGAACGCAACTAAGGTTTCTGTGGAGCAGGCAATCATTGATCTGGATGCGGCGCTGGCAACTTTCTTGAGCTCGGCCAATCCAGCAAGTATCGGTGATTTGGCTATTCTGTCCGCTCATTACGGTATAAGCTCCGCACATACGGATTGGATCCGATATCAGATTTATGATCTGAATAAAGATGGTCTTTTGGATATTGTGGATCTTGCGGCGTTAGCCCAGCTTATTCTACATCCATAAAGTAGCCAAAGACGAGTCCCAATCAGGGGCTCGTCTTTTTTTTGAGAAATTGAATAAAAACAAACAAGGTTTGATAAAAAACAAACCCATCTCTTCGAGCTAGGAGTTATTATAAGAGGAGAATCCGAAACGACTTCATTTGGGGGAAATACATGTTCTCGTATCTTTCTAGAAGCCCAATCAAAATTAAGCTGCTTATCTATTTTTTGCCTATTCTTGTGTCATCCGTTGCGCTTACCGGTTTTTTTTCCTATTTCACTGCCGTTAAGCAGCTCGAACAAAACGCTTATTATTTGCTAAGCGATACGACCGAGCAAACGGGCTTTTTTCTTAACGACAAGCTTTATACGATCTTCGAACAGCTGGTGTCAATCGAGAACAATTCGGCTTTTCAATATATTTTATTAGATAATGGACAAGACGAAGGAGAACATCGCTACGATGATATCATCGATCTTCATAAACAGTTCGAGGAAGCCTACCGGAATCATTTGCAAGTCATCGACTCAATTTTTGTCACGTTTAATAATGGCCGGACCTTCAACATACAGAAGGACTTTATTCCCCGGCATGTCGGTGTGAATCTTAATGAATGGCTGGCCCGATACAACCAAAAGGATGCAGAAAGCAGTTATTACTGGTTGAATACGCATGAGGATCAAGTGTTTACTACTGTCACGAAACGTAATGTTGTAAGCGTATTTAAAATTATCGGAAATCTTGATTCCGAGGTCAGTGGCATGGCTCTCATTAATATGAAGGAATCCTATCTGCTCGACATTTTACAGAATGTCAATATTAGTCCCAATGGCTCGCTGGCTCTGATCAGTCCAGATGGGGTGATGTATTCCAAGCCGTTATCCAAAGAGTACGCTATCGGCGATGAGATCGTGAACGATATCCGTAATAACGCTAATCACCAGGGAGATTTAAGGGCGGCCAGCAAGTCGAACCAACGTATGATGATTCACTTTACAACGTTATCGCTGAACGGGTGGAAGCTCGCCGCCATCGTTCCTGAAAGCGATATCTTAGCCAAGGCAAGCCAGATTAAATCGATAACGCTTACAATCGTAGCTGTTATTCTCGTAGTTTTTATTATCATGGCAACCTATTTTGCCAGCAGCCTGACGAATCCCATCCGTTATTTGTCCAAACAAGTGAAGAGTTTTAGACAAGGGAACCTAAATGTTAACTTTCAGCTGAAAGAGCAAAATGAAATTGGTGTATTAGCCAGTGGGTTGGAGAATTTGGTCGATTCGGTTCGCCAATTGCTGGAGCAAGTTAAGGATGAACAGGAACAGAAGCGGCAAATGGAGTTATTAGCATTGCAGTCGCAAATTCAACCACATTTTCTATACAACACTCTCGGATCTATCAAACATATGATTGATTTGGGTGAGAAGGAAAAGGCATCGACTATGGTTAGTGCGCTGGCCCACTTTTTTCGGATCGGCATTAGCAGAGGGCGGGAGGTCATAACGCTTAGAGAAGAGATCGAGCATGTTCAAAGCTACTTGCAAATTCAAAATATCCGTTACCAGAAAGATTTTGAATTTGAGATTCAAGTTGAAGAGAGCATTATGCATCTTCCTATCATGAAACTGACCTTGCAGCCAATTGTCGAGAACGCCATCTATCATGGCATCAAAAACAAGAAGGGAAAAGGGATCATCAGAATAACAGGAAGGCCAAGCGGGGATGCAGCGATAATTGAAGTCTTCGACGATGGTGCAGGGATGGATGTAGAGAAGGTACAGGAGATGAATACTTCTATTCAAGCGCAGAATGTTCAAGAGGCTCCAGTGACATTCGGGCTGCGTAATGTTCACCGACGGCTGGCGCTGCAATTCGGCTACGGGTTCGGGATTCGGCTGGATAGTGAAGAAGGGGTTTATACCATAGTGACTGTAAGGATTCCATATACGAAAAATGAGGTGACGAATCGTGCATAAGCTGGTCATTGCAGACGATGATGAATGGATTAGGGAAGGGCTTCGCAGGAATATTCATTGGGATCAGGGAAACATTCAGGTGGCAGGAGTTGCAGTGGACGGGAAGGAAGCTTGGGAACTTATCCAAAGGGAGAAGCCGGATCTACTGCTCTCGGATATTCGCATGCCTTTTATGGATGGACTGAAGCTTGCCGCCCAAGTGAAGGA
Source organism: Paenibacillus sp. FSL E2-0190 (assembly GCF_037992965.1). Classification (NCBI taxonomy): domain Bacteria; kingdom Bacillati; phylum Bacillota; class Bacilli; order Caryophanales; family Paenibacillaceae; genus Paenibacillus; species Paenibacillus sp. FSL E2-0190. Next base: position 5,224,573 of record NZ_CP150306.1, on the reverse strand, counting down.
GAATGGCTTAGATTTGAAGATTGTCTTCTTAACGGGGTATGATGATTTTTCTTATGCTAAGGAGGCGCTACAGCTTCAAGCGTTTGATTACATATTAAAGTATGAAGATAACGATAAAATCCTGCGGACAATCATGAATGCGTCTGAGGCACTGGAGGAAGAGCGGAGAAAACGTGAGAAGGATATAAAAAGCCATGGTCTTATCGTGAACCAATTTTTTAGCGAGTTGATCTCTGGGTCGGGGAATGAGGAAGCGATTGATAGGGAGGCGAAGCTGCTCGATTTAACGTTTTGCGGCTCGGTGTTCGTGATGGCTGTTCTGAGCTTGGATGGTGTCGGAAGGTTTCTTAAACCCAATAAACCCGTCGATCTGGAGCTATTATTGTTCACTCTCAAAAACCTCTGCAATGAGGTGCTAGAATCTGCAAATTGCGACGGGGTTCAGGTGTATGCGATTCAATATAACCACCGGATCAATCTGTTGTTCAACTACCGAAACGAGGATGCGGAGAAGCTGAAGCAGGATACCGAGCTTATTGCCCGCCGCTTAACAGTGATGATTGAGCAATATCTCAAAATTCACGCCAAGATCGGTATAGGCAGCATTGGTGAAGGGTTTAAACATATTGGCGTCTCCTATGAGGAAGCATTGATTGCGACACAGATGAAGGATGTCCGGATGGATCAATCGATTATTTTCTATGATCAGGTCAAATATTCAAGCAATTCGCATCAAGCTATTCTTCGCACAATTATGGATTATATCGCAAATCATTATCAGAATGAGAATCTGGACTTAAAAGAAGTAGCGGAGACGGTCCACATTACACCATCGTACGTCAGTACTTTGTTTAAAAAGTATACGGATGTTAATTTTTGTGAGTATATTGTCCAAGTGCGAATAGATAAAGCTACTGAACTGCTTGTGCATACCGATTTAAAGGTATATGAGGTTGCTGAGAAAATTGGGTATGTGAATACCCAGTATTTTAGTGTTTTGTTCAAGCGGCATACAGGGTTTACCCCGATGGAGTATAGACAGCAGCATAGCTCGTAATAGTTGGAAAGCGTTCACAAACAACCTTATTCCAGTCAGTGATTGGAATAAGGTTGTTTTTTTGCTGCTATTTTTTATTTTCAAAAAAACAAACAAACTTTGCAAGATATATTATTTAGCTAGCTTCATGCATAGCCTATTATTCTTATTGAGGTGATTATTTCATGAAGGTGAAACAACAATTAGCAACAGGACAAGTGACGGGAACGTCCAAGAGAAAAAACAAGATGATCGGCAGCGACAGGATATTTCCTTACGTTCTGATTATCCCGACTGTCGTTCTCATGGCGGTCATTATGTTCTACCCTATTTTACAAGTCTTCCAACTAAGCTTTCAGAACTATGACTTGACTCGGCCGATGGATGACGGTTTTGCCGGGTGGAGTAACTTTAAGCAGATTTTATTCCATGACGATCTGTTCCCAAGCTCGCTATGGATAACCATCAAGTGGGTGGTTATTGAAGTCGTTCTTCAGCTCGTGTTCGGCTTAGGTGTGGCCCTGCTGCTTAATCAGGCCTTCCGGTTTAGAGGCGTTATACGTTCGCTCGTGCTGATTCCTTGGGCGGTATCAGGCGTTCTTACGACAATGCTGTGGTCGCTCATGTACAACCAGCATATCGGAGTCATTAACGATCTTTTGAAGAGGTTAGGGATTATTCACGAGAATATCGCTTGGCTGTCGAACACCCATACCGTATTCGGTTCGGTTGTACTGGCCGAGTTGTGGAGAGGGATCCCGTTCTTTGCAGTCGCACTGCTTGCTTCCTTGCAGTCTATTCCGAAAGAAGTCTACGAGTCCTGCGAAGTCGACGGTTGCGGAAAGGCAAGAAAGTTATTTTCCATTACCCTGCCTTATCTTAAGGAAAGTATTATTTTCACTACGATGCTAAGAGCCATCTGGGAGTTCAATTCTATCGATATGATCTTCACGATGACAAACGGCGGTCCAATGAATATGACAACCACTCTCCCGATTTATATGTTCCAGACGGCAATTTTGAACGGGAATTATGGCTATAGTTCGGCTATGGGGGTCCTTTCCTTCGCTGTTCTAATGATTTTCGTGGTCGTCTATATGAAATTAAGCAGAGGTGGCCAAAATGAGTAAGCTTAAACGTTTTTTAACCACTTTGTGTTTGTTCTATATTCCTATGACTGTTACGTTGTTGTTTGTCCTGCTGCCTTTTCTTTGGGACATCTCAACTTCCCTTAAACATGAGAATGATATTATCAGCTCCACGATTCGTTACCTTCCGCATCCAATTACGTTTGATAATTTCATAAAGGTGTGGAGTGTCAACAATTTTTCGAGATTTTTTGTAAACAGTCTTTTCATCTGTACGGTGTCGGTGATTTTTATTACATTGCTGTCGATTTTCAACGGCTATGCTTTGAGCAGATTTAAATTTGTTGGAAAAAATGCTTTTATGCTTATGATGCTGGGCACTCAGATGCTTCCGGTTATCTTATTCGTCATCCCGTTGTTCCTGATTTTTAAGAGCATGGGGATTATGAATACGCCTTTTGCGATCATATTGTTCTATATCGTTTCACAGGTTGCGTTCAACTCGCTGTTGATGCAAGGATTTGTATCTGGTATTCCGAAGGAAATTGACGAAGCGGCTATGGTCGACGGAGCAGGAAGATTCCGGGTCTTGTTCACGATCATTACGCCAGTGATTCTACCGGGGATCGTAGCGACTGCTCTGTTCGCCTTTATCGGCTGCTGGAATGAGTTCTTGGTTGCTTTCTCATTCCTGACAGATGCGTCCAAATTTACGATCCCAATCGGACTGAAGTATTTAATCGGCCAGTACAGTGTAGAGTATGGATCGCTCGCAGCAGGCAGCATTATTGGATTGATACCGCCTATTGTGCTCTTTATGTTTATTCAGCGTTATCTGATTCAAGGTCTGACAGGCGGTTCGGTCAAAGGATAAAAAGGAAAAGGACGTGGGGAGGATTACTACATGAATCTTGGAGAATACGCAGAGCCTTGGGTTTCAGATCAGGGAGACGGAACTTATATCAATCCAATCCTGCATGCGGACTATTCGGACCCGGACGTAATTCGCGTCGGTGATGACTTTTATATGACCGCTTCTAGCTTCGGGCACATTCCCGGATTGCCGATCCTGCATTCGAAGGACTTAGTCAATTGGGCAATCATCAATCATGCTGTGCTGGAGATGAACTTGGAGGGGTATGACCGTCCGCAGCATGGCAATGGCATTTGGGCACCTAGCCTAAGATTCCATGGCGGGAAGTTCTGGATCTTCTATGGCGATCCAGATGTCGGCATCATGATGACTTCGGCGGTGGACCCTGCCGGAGAATGGACGCCATTGCATCTGGTTCAGGCAGGCAAAGGCTTAATTGATGCTTGTCCCTTCTGGGATGAGGACGGACAGGCGTATTTGATTCATGCCTATGCGAAGAGCCGCAGCGGCATTAAGCACAAGCTGCGGCTGTGCCGAATGTCCGCTGACGGTAAAGGGCTGCTGGACGAAGGCCGGATTATCTATGATGGAACCGAAAATCATCCGACTCTGGAAGGACCAAAGTTATACCAGCGCAACGGATATTATTATATCCTTGCTCCGGCAGGGGGCGTGGCAACCGGATGGCAGACAGTGTTCCGTTCCCGAAACATCTGGGGCCCTTACGAGGACCGAATCGTTCTGCAACAAGGGCAGACCTCAGTAAACGGCCCGCATCAAGGCGGACTAGTGGAGCTGGATTCGGGCGAATCGTGGTTTATCCATTTCCAGGATAAAGGACCTTATGGCCGGGTCGTTCATTTGCAGCCGGTCAGCTGGGTAGATGACTGGCCTTTGATGGGAGAGCTTCAAGCAAGCGATGGAGCTGGAGTGCCAGTGATACGTTACCGAAAGCCTGAGGTCGGGAAGGCATACGCAGTGTCAGTGCCTGCAACTTCTGACGATTTCGAGTCTTCAACGCTTGGATTGCAGTGGCAGTGGCAGTCTAACCCCAAATCGTCTTGGTATAGTCTCGAGGCAAGAGAGAGCTATCTTCGGTTAAATGCTGAACATAAACCCGTAGACAACAAAGGGCTATACCATAGTCCGCAGCTCTTGCTGCAGAAATTCCCAGCACTTTCGTTTACAGCAGCCTGCAAGGTTGACCCTTCGGGCTTGGGAATAGGGGAGTCCGGAGGTTTGATGATTTTTGGTTATCGTTATTGTTGCTTGGTGGTACGAAGATTAGAGGATCAAGAACTGAAGGGGACGCTAGCCCTATCGCTTATGCAAGGAGATGATACGGGAGAGACAGAAATGTGGTCATATCCTTTGATAGACACGGATAGTCTCTTCTTGCGGGTCGAGGTATTAGAGGATGCGACTTGCCATTTCGGCTACAGCTTGGAGGGTACAGACTTCACTTCCGTACCTGTAGAGTCATTTCAAGCTATAGAAGGACATTGGGTGGGGGCTAAGACAGGTCTATTTGCCGTAGGTTCCGGCAATGGAGGATATCTTGATATCGATTGGTTCCGAATCACCAAGTAAGTGAATAACCAAGTAACCGAATAACCCCAAAACAAAGGAGAAGCTTATGCTGAATGTTTCGAAGCGAAATGAGCCTCTGGTAAAACATATTTACACTGCTGATCCGTCGGCTCATGTTTTTGAGGATAAACTATATATTTATGTGTCTCACGATCTTGAAATCAGCGTTCCCAACAACTTAGATGGAGATCATTATGCTATGGAGGATTACCATGTTCTAACTATGGATGATAGGTCAGCAGAATTCGTAGACGATGGTGAAATACTCCATATGAAGGATGTCCCGTGGGTATCCAAGCAAATGTGGGCTCCAGACGCTGGCTTCCGAAACGGCAAATATTATCTTTATTTTCCGGCGCGGGATCTCAGCGGGGTGTTTCGGATTGGTGTGGCGACAGCGGATTCACCGGCGGGACCTTTTACGCCGGAGGCGGATTACATGGAGGGAAGCTTCAGCATTGATCCGGCCGTATTCAACGACGATGACGACGAGGTTTATCTGATCTTAGGAGGGCTTCGCGGGGGGCAGCTGGAGAAGTGGAGTACGGATACCTACATGCCTGATGGCACAGGGCCGGCTCCACACGAACCTGCATTGGGACCTCGCGTGGCAAAGCTAAGCAAGGATATGTTGTCCTTTCAGGACAAATTAATGGAAATCTCCATCATTGATACTGAAGGACGTCCTATTCTGGCAGGCGATGAAGAAAGAAGATTTTTTGAAGGTCCTTGGATGCATAAATACGAGGGGAAATACTACCTCAGTTATTCTACAGGGAACACACATAAAATCGTCTACGCCATTGGAGACAATCCGCTGGGACCCTTTACGTTTCAAGGCACACTTCTGACCCCGGTGATCGGATGGACAACGCATCATTCCATCGTGAACTTTCGGGACAAATGGTACCTATTTTATCATGATAGTTCTATGTCGGACGGTGTGAGCCATAAGCGCTGTGTGAAGGTTACTGAATTAAAGTATAATGCGGACGGAACGCTGCGAATGATCGATCCAAATTTAGTATAGATAGACTTGTATGGCAACAAGGAATGGTTTTGTAGGATTCCCCTCAGGTAGGCAGTGGAAACAGACCTCATGGTAGATGAGTCTAATCACAGTCAATCGGAGGGGATCTTTTTATATCATTATTGGATGCGCTTTCATTAAAGGGGGTGATCATTCAGGTAGGGTCGTTTCACTAAAATAAGTAGGAGGGATCGGATCAAATGATTAAAAAAGTGCTACGTAGTTTAATGCTGGGAAGTTTATTGGTGACTTTAACTTGTTCTAATCTAGCAGGCAAAGCAGAGGCGGCAGCGGTAAATACAATTCCTAACGCATCTAAGGTTGAGCAGGGTTATGACAGCAGTTTTTTATCAGTTCCTGGTTTTGCATCATTAGGTGTAAAAGATAGAAGCAGTTATGCAGGTACCTCATATTATCGAACGGTCAGCAGTGGCCGAGAGTTTTTACAAGCAATCTTGGATGCAGGCAGTGGTGCTGTAAAAGTTATTGAAGTTACAGATAATCTAAACTTAGGGTGGACTGAATTAGCACTAAATTCTACTGAAATTTCAAAATATAGCTTTGTTACAAAATATCCTGATCCATCAAACGGATTCACGAACCCACTCTTAATAACCTCCGGTGTATCCAAATTAAGCATAGCCAATATTGATGGATTAACGATTTTTTCAGCTTCAGGTAAAACTATTAAACACGCAGAATTAAAATTGCAGAGCTCAGTGAATGATATTGTCATTAGAAATCTCAATTTTGATGAAATGTGGCAATGGGATGATACAGGTGAGCACAAAGAGGTAGGCTGGACTTTTATCAAGGTAAATGGCGCAAACAATGTATGGGTAGACCACTGTAAGTTTTCGATAGCCGCGGATGGAATGATTGATATGGAAAATGGTTCAACGAATGTAACTTATTCTTGGAACGAATTTGGTCTAGCGGCAGCTCAAAATCCAGCGACTAGTAGCTCTATTTATAAGTCAATTGAATATATGGAGCAAAAATATGCAACAGGATCACTGAACTCCTCCACCAGCCTTTATTATAAAATGCGTAACGAAGGGGCTACCAAAAATCAAATTATGGCTTATGCCGCCTATCACTCCAAAGTTCATTTGGTAGGATCGGGTGACAAGGATTATACGAATTATGTGGGTTCTAACGGTGTGGAAATTAAAGATGGAAATCAAAGACTTCGCTTAACTTTAGCATACAATCGTTATACAAATGTTGGGTCGCGTCTGCCAATGATTCGTCAAGGAGTCGGGCATCTATTTAATAATTCTTTTGATAATTCTACACATCAGAATGTACTCGACAGCGTTACTGCAATCTCCAAATATGGTCATGATAAATTATCGCGTGGAATGAACGCCAGAAATGGAGCTTCTATAGCGGGGGACACCAATGTCTATAATGCTTTTAATGAACCGCTGATTGGTGCGGAGCGTCAAGGGGATGATACCGCTAATATGAATGCACCTTTTGACGTATTGTTTAAGGATGCGATGAACCATAGTTTAATTGTAAATTCTACAGTAACAACTAGTAGCGGAACAACCTATACAGGCAGCAGCTGGGATAATAATGGCGTTAATGCCTTTACTAACGGAATGAATTGGAATAACAAAGCAACCATTGGCCAGTGGGCTTGGTCATCATCAATAGTCGGAATTGAAAATATGAGTAAATCAAACCCGCCATCTACGCCTTTTACATTCACTTATGGGTATAACGAGCAATTGCCTTATGCTTATAAAACAGTTCCTCTATCTGGCGTTGTCTCCACAGTAAATCAATATGCCGGGGTCTCAAAAGTTTCTTGGAACACTGCGGAGTGGTTAAAAACAAATTATTATGATGCCTATTCGACGATCGAAGCAGAACGTTATACCAGCATGTCTGGTGTGAAAAATGAAGCGAGTTCCGAAGGCGGTCAGAATGTCGGCTATATAGAGAATGGCGATTATATCGCGTTTAATAATGTTAACTTTGGAAGCGTCGGACCCACAAGTTTCGAAGCAAGAGTAGCGAGCGGTACATCTGGAGGAACTATCGAAATTAGACTGGACAGCTCAACTGGAACTCTGGTTGGAACTTGTCCGGTAGCGGGAACAGGCGGCTGGCAGACCTGGGTGACTAAAACATGTGCAATCAGCGGCGCCACCGGCACGCATAATGTATATCTAAAATTTACCGGCTCTAGCGGATATTTATTGAATCTTAATGGGTTCAAGTTTATTAAGTGATTTTATTAAGCGAGGTTCTGAGGGGGAGTGAAAAACCTTTATGCTGGGGCGGGCAGATAGACCTCGGCTGGAGTGGAAGCGGCGAAAAGGGAGCGGGAGTTATACCGTAGAATGTGGCGGATGGAGCGGAAGTGGCGAAAAGAGAGGCAAAAATGCCTTAGAATGAGGTGGATGGGGCGGATGTAGCGGAAAGAGAGGCAAAAATGCCTTAGAATGAGGCGGATGGAGTGGATGTGACGAAAAGAGAGGCAAAAATGCCTTAGAATGTGGCGGATGGAGTGGATGTGGTGAAAAGAGAGGCATAAATGCCTTAGATTGTGGCGGATGGAGCGAATGTGGCAAAAAGAGAGGCAAAAATGCCTTAGAATGAGGTGGGTGGAGCGGAAGTGGTGAAAAAAGAGGCAAAAATGCCTTAGAATGAGGTGGGTGGAGCGGAAGTGGTGAAAAGAGAGGCATAAATGCCTTAGATTGTGGCGGATGGAGTGGATGTGGCGAAAAGAGAGGCATAAATGCCTTAGAATGTGGCGGATGGAGTGGAAGTGGTGAAAAGAGAGGCATAAATGCCTTAGAATGTTGCGGATGGAGTGAATGCGGCGAAAAGAGAGGCATAAATGCCTTAGAATGTTGCGGATCGAGCGGAAGTGGTGAAAAGAGAGGCATAAATGCCTTAGATTGTGGCGGATGGAGCGGATGTGGCAAAAAGAGAGGCAAAAATGCCTTAGAATGTGGCGGATGGAGTGGATGTTACCGGATCGAGCAAAACGCGGAGAAATGAACGGTATAAATCCCGCAGAATGCAGCTGATCGAGCGAATGTGGCGAAAAGAACGGTATAAATCCCGCAGAATGCAGCTGATCGAGCGGATGTGGCGAAATGAACGGTATAAATCCCGCAGAATGCAGCTGATCGGGCGAATACGGAGAAATCTACGGTATAAATCCCGCAGAATGCAGCTGATTGGGTGAATACGGAGAAATCTACGGGATAAATGCTTTAGAATGCAGCGGATGGAGCAGATGTGGAGAAATGAACAGGATAAATCCCGCAGAATGCAGCTGATCGAGCGGATGTGGCGAAATGAACGGGATAAATCCCGCAGAATGCAGCTGATCGAGCGAATGTGGCGAAAAGAACGGTATAAATCCCGCAGAATGCAGCTGATCGAGCGAATACGGAGAAATCTACAGTATAAATCCCGCAGAATGTACCGGATCGAGTGAAGGTGGCGAAAAGAGAGGCATAAATACCCTAGAAAGTGGAGGATGGAGTGGAAGCAGCGAAAAGAGAGGCATAAATGCCCTAGCATGTGGCGGATCGGGCGAATGTGGTGAAATAAACGGTATAAATCCCGCAGAATGCAGCTGATCGAGCGAATACGGAGAAATCTACAGTATAAATCCCGCAGAATGTAGCTGATCGAGTGAAGGTGGGGAAAAGAGAGGCAAAAATGCCCTAGAATGTGGCGAATCGAGCGAATGTGGGGAAAAGAGAGGCATAAATGCCCTAGAATATGGCGGATCGAGCGAATGTCACCAGATCGAGCATATACGGTGAAATAAACGGTATAAATCCCGCAGAATGCAGCTGATCGAGCGAATGTGGCGAAATAAACGGTATAAATCCCGCAGAATGCACCGTATGGACCGGGACCAATACACCCTAAAGGAGTGATTCCCACCATTAACCGGAGAACCACTCCTTTTTTATAACCAACTTTATAATCCAATCAACGACGACCTCCGTGATGCTTAACTGTGTATTTTGCTGAACTCGATTCGCGAGCTGAAGGACCTGGTAAACTCTTTTTCGATTATTGTTTTCATGATGTTGTGATGCACTTTGAGTTGTGATTGATCGGCGTGGTCTCTAAGGAGTTCAAAGAGCGCTGCTGATTTTTTGAAGCCTGTATCATCGTCTAGCTTGATGCTTAATAACAAGATTTCTAGAATAGTGTTGATTGTATCGTACATATTCTCTTGTTTATAGTAATACATAGCCAGCAAATAAATGTAATCTTCATGGTATTTGATATTCACAATAGTCTCATGTTCTCCTATATCATCAACATTGATTTTGAATTCCTTCAGAATCCAATCAACGGAATAATCATGTATTATCGAAGATTCTAAGATGGTAATGAGTCCCGGCAATAATTCTTCATCATCACTTTTTCTAATAAACTCAACGTATTTATGTAGCACTCCCATTTTGCCTTCCAGCAGATCGATAACGTATGAATTGGCTTTTGCTATATTGCGGTAATATTCGACTTCATAAATGGCCTCTTCATCTAAACCTCCTATCCAGCCAAGGTCAGCATACTTCTGAATACATAGTTTTGCCTCGTCAAACTTACCGGACTTTTGTAGTGCTATACCTTTTGCGCATGAGCTATATCCAAAATAATAGGGGATACTCCGCTTCAGTTTAGGACCTCTTATGAGGTTACTATTGTTTTCATATATGATGGAAATTTGTTCATGTAGCTTGTCTGCAATTTCAATCATGGCATCCCAATTCTCAAATGAAAATGATGCCTTAAGCATCTGAATCAAGGAATCCACATTCAACTCTTCCAAATCCAACTTCAATCCTATCTCCCTTTCTAGAGCATATCATGCATCGATTAAGATAATTGTATTTCATTTCTAAATTATTCATTTATTTTACATTAAATCATGTGATTTCCATCACGTTACATAAGGTCAAAAGGGTCTTTATTAATAATTTTCAAAATACATCCAGCTCACATTATCTTCCTTAAGTTTCTAGTGTTGGAGGAATAATGTTTGTTCCGTTGTTCATTTGTCCCCTTGTTTTTGGGTTATTTGTACGTAAAATGCGGAAATGTACCTATCGTGGAACTCGTTCTTCCTTTATGATCATCCCGTAAAGAAAGCGCTATCAAAGAAATTTTAACCACATTTCATGAGGGGGTAAGGATGATTTGAAGCGAATGGGAAAAAAGCTGGGAATGAGCCTGTTGGTATTTATAATTGCAGCAGCGCAGTTCGGTTTCACAGGAACGCAGGGCAATGTGGCACTAGCAGCAGAGAAAAGTATGGCGCAAAAGCCGTATATGGGTTGGAGCAGTTACAGCATGCAGGTGTACGACGGTGCAGGTAACTGGACCTCGGCCGAAAGCATTAAGAAACAATCGGATGTTATGCATGAGAAGTTGCAAGCCCATGGATATGAATACATCAATATTGATGCGGGCTGGAATGGCGACATGGATGAATACGGCAGACCGATTCCAAGTGAGACCTTATATCCTAACGGATTTCAAGAGGTCATCGACTATGTTCATAATAATGGACAGAAAATTGGAATCTATATGATTCCGGGGGTATCCATCGATGCCTATAATCGGAATCTTGAGATTTACGGGACTGGTGGCCAATGCCGCATACAGGACATTACAGCCAAGCCGCTTACCATTATGGATTATTGGAATTCCTACACTTATAAAATTGATTTCACGAATCCATGTGCCCAGAAGTATGTGGATTCTATTGCCGATATGATTGGCGAGTGGGGCATTGATTTCGTCAAATTTGACAGCGTGACTCCTGGCTCGGGGATTGATAACTTGAGCCGTGATGCGCGCGGCGATGTTGAGGCATGGTCTAAGGCTTTTGACAGAAATAACATCTGGTTTGAGCTGTCCTGGGCGCTCGATCACAATTACGTGGATTTCTGGAAAAAGTATGCCAACGGTTGGCGAATTGACTGGGATGTGGAAGCTTACGATGGCAGTGGGCTGACAGCCTGGCCGAGTATTTCCCGCTTGTTCCCCAAAGCAGCACTTTGGTGGAGGGATGCAGGTCCTGGGGGTTGGAATGATTTTGATTCGCTGAACGTTGGTAACGGATCTATGGATGGTCTGACCAAAGACGAGCGGAAATCCGCGATGACATTCTGGTCAATCTCTTCCGTGCCACTGTATACAGGGAATGACATGACTAGGCTGGACAGCTATGGTCTAGAACTGCTTACCAATGATGAGGTAATTGCCGTAAATCAGGCAGGACGTCCAGGCCATCCGGTATCTATGGATACCCAGCAGCAGGTTTGGTATGCCAATAATGGAGATGGCACTTACAGCGTAGCTCTGTTCAATCTGGGCAGTCGGAGTGCGGAGGTGAAAGTCAAATGGAGTGATCTCGGCCTTGAAGGTCCGGCTTCCGTTCGCGATTTATGGAGTCACACTGAGCTGGGAGACTTTGAGAAGGAATTTAGCGGAGGCATACTTGAACCTCATGCGTCACGGATGCTTAAAGTTACAGCATTAGGTGGCACCTCTACAGTCAATGATGATGATACAGGTATGCGCTACAGCGGGGATTGGAAGCGTAATGGCGGCAAAGAGCTGCTAGAAGGAAAGCAGGATTTGAGCATTACGATCAAGGATTCCTCGTCTGCTCCGTCGATGGCTTCACAATCGGATATTACGAACTATGGGACTGACCCGTCTGAGAATTCGTCTGCTGCGAACAAGGCAACGGTCACCAATGTAGTTTACATTAATGATAATGACAGCGGCATTAAATATAATGGCGCATGGCAGGTAAGCTCATCTCGAGGATTGGGTGATTATAGAGACGATGTGCATTATGCCGAGAAGAACGGGGATTCCTTTGAGTACACCTTTACGGGCACTGGCATTGACCTGCTGACCGAAAAGCATGAATCTCAGGGAGATATGATTATTACGCTGGACAATGAGGCTGCACAGACCGTTAGTGCTTATAAAACTGGATCAAGAGAGGTACAGCAAAATCTGTACAGTGTCTCAGGACTGGCTAACGGCTCTCACAGGCTTAAAGTGGTCAAAAGCTCAGGTGATTTTATGCTGCTTGACGCATTTAAGGTGACTACAGAAACTCCAGCAGGAGAACAGAATAGTACCATTACTCCGACATCTGCTCGATTCGACCAAGCAATAGAACAACAAGAGGATGTTACTGTCACTCTGAATTTGAATGGTAATACACTGAGCGGTATTGAAAATAATGGCGAGGCACTTTCGGAAGACGATTTTACGGTGACGAATGATAAATTGACCATTCATAAGCAATACCTTGCGCAGCAGCCGGCAGGCACAACCGACTTGATTTTCATTTTTAACACTGGTGATCCACAGACCCTGTCGATACAAATTAGTGATTCTACAGGCATTCGTTATGTGATGATTAATAACGATGATTCGACAGTTAAGTACAATGGCATTTGGAACCGCAGCAGTGGCAGAGGATTGGGTGACTATAAAGACGATGTGCAATATACGGAGCAGAATGGTGATTCTTTTGAATATACCTTCAGAGGAACGGGGATTCAGCTGTTCACAGAGGTAGATGAGTCACAGGGTGATATGGATATATATGTTGACGATCAATTTAAGGAAACCGTCAGTGCCTATCATCATGGACAAATGTCACTTCAGAACCTTTACAGCATTTCTGGCTTACCGGATGGAATGCACACGCTCAAGGTTGTGAAGAAATCAGGCAGATTTATGCTCCTTGATATGCTTAAGGTAGAAATTCCGAATATGATTAATCCGATCGCTGCCAGCTTTGATAAAGCTGCTTCCGCTCAGGTAGATATTGAGGTGACATTACTGCAGCAAGCGGAAAGCTTTGCCGGCATTACTAACGGATTATATGATCTGGTTCTCGGGACTGATTATTCAGTAGCAGGTAACCGTGTTACACTGAATAAATCTTATCTTGCTGCACAGCCAGTGGGGACGCTGAACCTTAAGTTTACTGTGGAGGGAGATTATCTTAACGATGTTCACTCCACATCAGTGGACGGTGATTTCTTTGAATATACCTTCAAGGGTACCGGAATCAGCCTGATCACACCTATGGGTCCAGAGCAAGGTGATATGGATATTTATGTGGATGGACAACGGGTCCAAACCGTAAATGCGTATAGTCAGAGCCGCCTGACCCGTCAGGAAATTTATAGTATTTCGGGATTGGAAGGCGGGATACACACGCTTAAAGCTGTGAAGAAATCTGGTGATTTCATGCTGACGGATCAATTGAAATTCACAGTTTCAACGAGTCCTGCTGTATCTCCGACACCAACGCCAAGTCCAACACCAACGCCAAGTCCGACACCGACACCAACACCAACATCAACGGACTCAGGTGGCTCGTACATTCCAGCTCAGCCATCTTCTACACCACCTGCCCTGACACCGACGCCAACTCCGGCAACTGGAAATGAGGATGGATCTGCAGGGAATGGCGAGTCTAATCCGATCCGTCATACCGCATATATCAAAGGTTATCCGGGTGGGTTCTTCCAGCCGGAGCACGAAATTACGCGTGCTGAGATGGCAACGATTCTTGCCAATGTTGCTGAGAAGGAGGCTACTGGAGCAGGGGTTGTGTTCAGTGATGTGCCTTCTGGTTACTGGGGTGCTGATGCCATAACCAAAGCAGCGAAGATGGGACTAATGAAGGGTTACAGCGATAGCACCTTTAAACCTAATCAACCATTGACGCGTGCAGAAATGGCAAGTCTGGTGACCCTGCTTAGACCGGATTCGACGCAGAAGGGTTCCGGTTTCTCTGACATCATTGGACATTGGGCACAGGCGGCGATTTTGCAAGCCCAAGGTACTGGCATTTTCACTGGTTATAATGACGGGACTTTCCGTCCTAATGTCAAGCTTACTCGTGCCGAAGCTGTTGTGGCTATGAATAGGGCTTTGGGCAGAGGTCCTCTAACCAATGTAACAAATCCACAGTGGGCAGATGTTCCGGCAACGCATTGGGCCTTCGGCGACATTGAAGAAGCTTCGACGGATCATGTCTTTACATCTGGATCAGAGGCCAGAGATCAGAAGAAGAACTGATTGTCTAGCCAAAGCATTGAAGAAGGGGGGCCGTTACTGGCCCCTTTTTTCTAAATGACAGGAGGGTCACGCACTATAGATAAAATATCGGAATTGCCGATAAAAGGCAGTGATAACGGCGTAGATCGCTGTTTTTTTTCCATTTCTGAAGAGGTGCAGGAGGGTGAAGTGAGTTCAAACCCTTGACTATGAAGCAAAATGTTTTAATCTATGGTAATGATAGCGCTATCGAAATGTCATATTGAGGGAGGCTAACTACGCTGAAATATTCCAATATCTTTCGTAAATTTCTAATCTCTTATGTGGTCATTTTGGTCATACCCAGCATTGGCGGGTACATGTCCTATCTAACCTCGATCTCCGTGACACAGTCCATCTCGATTGAGAATGGAGTCACTCAGCTTCAGAAAAGTCAGGAGATATTGGAGCGCCGTATGGCGGAGGTTGAAGGCTTTACCAGGCAATTGGCGGTCAACCAGGAGCTAAATGTTCTTATGAATGAAAGTGAAAATGAGACGAATGTGTATGGGATTTGGAAAACGATGCGGAATGTTTTGACCTTCGGCCAGACTAATGATTTTTTGCAAAACTATTATATTTACCTCGCCAACTATAATCTTATCCTAACCCCAGGTTCGACCTATCGTCCGGAGCATTACTATTCTAATTTCAACTATAAGGATCTTTCGTTACAGGATTGGAGAAAAGATGTGCTTGAGACAACCCACCGCAGCGAGATCAAGCCACTTAGTGATTTTGTCAGCAGGGGGATGCAAACCTCGGTTATTACCTATATGCAGTCACTCCCCTTGGATAGCTTTAATGATTCCTCGCCGGCTGTCGCAGTAGTGATTATTGATGAAAAAAATATTTCCAGCCTGCTTTCAGGCCTGACCGAGCGATATGGGGGTTGGGTGCATATTAGTGATGCTAAAGGGAATACGATTGTTCTGCAAGGAAGTGATGAGCAGAAAATGGTCAAAATGCTCGACGATCCAGCTTTTGATAAGAACAAGGTCAGTCAGTTTTATAAGGATGATCTGGTGATTACTACCCGTTCCGATTCCAATGGCTGGGTGTATCAGACCGGGATTCCTCAAGATATTTTGATGGAGAATGCTAACAAAATCAAGAGAATCTCCATACAAATTACGGGAGGCACTCTAATTATCGGTTTGATTGCCGGACTGATATTAGCTTACCGTAACAGCGCGCCAATCAACCGTATGCTCAGTGTCATGAAGGAGCAATTCGGCAAAGAAGAAGCCTCGGAGAGAAATGAATTTGACTTTTTGAGCGGCAATATAGCCGATATGATTACCAAAAATAAGCTGCTCGAGTCCGAGCTTAACCGCCAGCTTCCTCTGGTCCGAGATGCCTTCCTGAAACGGCTGATTGCCGGTGAATTCAAAACGCGGGATGAAATTATCTCTGCCGCCAAACAGGCGGATATCAGCATGAATCAGAATACTGGCTACGTAGGAATTGTTCAGATTAACGGTTATGCGGGTATGGACAGTGTTGAAATTCTGAACGAGCTGAGTGCTTCCCGGCTGCTGCTGAAACAGACCTTGGCTGAGCTTGGCGTGGATGTCCTGATGACGGATATGGGCTCTGATAAAGTTGTAACGCTGTTCTTTTCTAGGGAAGAAGGAGCTGACAAGGAACAGGAAGCAGCGAATATCACCCAGACGATGGAGGAGCTCGCTATAAATGTCTTTAATGAGTACCGCATTACCATTCTGGCGGGGTTCGGGGATCTATTCACAGAGGTAACAGAGGTTAGCCTTTCGTATGATCAATCGAAGCAGGCACTGGAATATGCTGTTTACATGAATAAAAAAGGGATTATCTGGAGCAGTGAAGCTCAAATTGAGAATACAACTTATTATTATCCGCTGGATTCGGAGCAACGGTTAATCAGCACGATTCGAGCCGGAGAGCTAGAGGAAGCCAAACGGATTGTGCGTGCGATTATTGTCCAGAATATGGAGCAGCGAGAATTATCCATCGAAATGAAGCACCAGCTTGTCGGGGAAATGAAGGGGACTTTTCTCAAGCTATTGGATCAAAAGGCATTTACCGAATATTCAGATATCGAGAGTGTCAAACGGCGGGTCATAGACATTGGCTCATCAGAGTCGCTTGAGACGATCCAGAACGAATTTTTTGACATTATGGAAGAGCTGTGCGGACTCATTGCGAATAAAAAGAAAGATATTCATATTCAAATCATCAAGCAGATTAAGGACTACACAGCAAAAAACTACTCGGATACGGAACTAACCCTTTACCGGGTGGCGGAACAGGTGGAGCGGCCGGAAAAATATATTTCCCAGCTGTTTAAAGAGGTCACGGGTGTTAATTTCTCCGACCATTTGATAAAAGTCAGAATGGATCAGGCCATCATCCTGCTCAAAGAGAGCGGATTAACGGTGGATGAGATTGCCGTGCGGGTGGGCTACAACAGTTCACATTCCTTCAGACGCGCATTCAAAAGGTTGATGGGTGTCTCCCCGAGTGCCTATAGACAATCTGTGGATGAATAAAAAAATAGGCCATAACATAAGGCTGCACTGTCCACTTTGGATGATGCAGTCTTTTTCTGATTTCAACCCTGCAATTCGGAAAAATGGCCGTTCTACTGCTATTTTGTGCTCCTCAGATAGGGCGATTTGTACGCTGAAGCACCCAAGTGTACCTTTCTTTTGGAGATAAAAGTCATCTATGATCAATCCGTAGAAAGCGCTATCACAAATCACAGACATCTGCTTAGGGGGAATTGTTCTGGAGAAAGAATTAGTACTACATCGCAAGTCGTTGCCGAAAAGCAAAGGCCCCGTATTCTTACAAAATGCTCGCAAAAGCATAAAAAAGCACTGGCAGTTACATCTGCTTGTGATTCCGCCTTTGCTGTTTTTTATCATCTTCAAGTATTATCCGATGCTGAACACTGTCCTAGCCTTTAAGGACTATAACGTCATAAAAGGGATATGGGGAAGTCCATGGGTCGGATTTAAAAACTTTCAGCTCTTCTTTGAGAATCCGCAGTTTTGGACACTGCTCAAGAATACTATTATGCTTAGTGGCTATCAGCTGCTGGCGGGTTTTCCAATCCCGATTATTCTTGCGCTCATGATTAATGAGGTACGGGGAGGAAGGTTTAAGAAATTCGTTCAGCTTGTATCGTTTGCCCCTTATTTCATCTCGACGGTTGTCATGGTGTCAATCGTTATGCTCTTTCTGGCCCCTCGGCTCGGTTTTGCCAACATTGCACTCAACTTCTTCGGACTGGATTCTATTAACTTCCTAGGAGAACCCGGCATGTTCCGTTCGATTTATGTGTGGTCTGATATTTGGCAGACAGCGGGCTACAGTGCAGTCGTATATTTGGCAGCGCTTGCAGGGATAGACCCAACACTTTATGAAGCTGCCAAAGTTGATGGAGCCTCGCGGTTTCAAAAAATCCGCCACGTCGATTTGCCAGGGATTGTGCCAACCATCGTTATCATTTTGATTCTGAATGTAGGGAATGTAATGGCGATTGGCTTTGAAAAAGTCTACCTGCTACAGAACCCGCTTAACCTCGTTAATTCTGAGATCATTGCCACCTATGTCTACCGTGTTGGCCTGTTGAATGCCAATTACAGCTTTGCAACTGCGGTGGGCCTGTTCAACTCCATCATCAACTTGGTTCTCTTATTTACAGTAAACGGTCTGGCGAAAAGAATCACTAAGAACAGCATCTGGTAGGAAAGGAGCTCATCTATGGCAGCAGCAGTTCAAAAAAAGATTAAAGAATCCGTCGGCGACAAAGCGTTCCTGATCACAATCTATATTGTGCTTACTCTTGTGGTAATCGCTGTACTTTATCCGCTTATTTTTATCATCAGCAGCTCAATCAGTAGTCCGGCAGCCGTGACCTCTGGTCGTGTCTGGCTCTGGCCTGTAGATATATCCTTCAAAGGTTTCAAAGTATTGCTGAATACGCCTGAGATTATCACTGGTTATGGAAACTCAATTTTCTACACCGCAGCGGGAACGCTGATTAGTATAACTTTAACGGTCATGATCGCTTACCCGCTGTCTCGAAAAGGTTTTTTCGGACGAAATACACTGATGATGATCATTACCTTCACCATGATCTTCAGTGGGGGGCTAATTCCCACCTATTTGGTAGTGAAGGAGATGCATCTGATCGACACTCGCTGGGCGCTGCTGATTCCGAACGCCATTTGGGTCTGGCAGGTCATTATTGCCCGCTCCTTCTTTCAATCCTCGATTCCGGAGGAGCTTTTGGAAGCTAGTGAAATCGACGGCTGTAGTGATATGAGATTCATCTGGAGCGTGGTACTCCCGTTATCCAAACCGATTCTCGCAGTGTTGGTGCTTATGTACGCGGTAGGTCAATGGAATGCCTATTTCGATGCGTTGATTTATCTGAAATCAGCAGATTTGTTCCCCTTACAGCTTGTCCTGCGAAGCATCATCATTCAGAACAACAGCGCTGGTGGGGCCATGGACGTGGGGAAACTGGTTGAGAAACAACAGCTTTCCGAGCTGCTGAAGTATTCCTTAATTGTGATTGCCACCTTGCCGGTACTTGTTATCTATCCTTTCGTACAGCGTTATTTTGTACAGGGGATGCTTGTTGGTTCCGTCAAGGGTTGATCTTAGAAATCTCTTTTTTGGAAAGGAGGTATGCCCGGAGTACACACTTAAGGTATCATCGTATCACCTGCTAAATTACAAAAGGGAGTGATAATATTTGAAGAAGCAAAGCTTGATAACTTTACTAATTCTGGTCATGGCATTTACGGTTGTAATTAGCGGATGTGCAAATAAAAATACAGATAACACATCCAGCACGCAGCAGGGTTCTGGTTCGGGTTCGTCTGGCAAGCCGGTTGAGATCAGCGTGTTCTCAGTTCAGGAATCCGGCATCGACCTTCCGACCAATAAATTCACAAAACATGTAGAAGAGAAATTTAATTTCAAATTCAACTGGCAGATCAACCCATCGGATGGTGCTCAGGAAAAACGCCAGATCTCACTGGCGAGTGGTGACTATCCGGATGCTTACCTGCTTACTCACTATATTGATCAATTCTCACAGGCCGATCTACTGAAATACGGCAAGCAAGGTGTACTCATTCCTCTAAATGATCTGATTGATAAATATGCTCCAAATATTAAAGCAGCCATGGAAAAGAACTCTGACCTAAGAACGCTTAATACTGCACCTGATGGCAACATTTACGGACTTGTAGCTTATACAGAATGTTTCCACTGTTCCTATCCTAGCAAAATGTGGCTGAATTCTGAGTGGATGAAAAAGCTTAACTTGGAGATGCCGAAGACCACTGAGGATTTCAAAAATGTACTGAAAGCCTTTAAAACGCAAGACCCGAACGGCAATGGCAAAGCGGATGAAGTGCCGCTAAGCGGTTCCATCGAGGAGTTCGGCGTACGGATCGTTCCTTTCTTGATGAACGCATTTGTTTATGATGATGATCGTAATTACCTGAACATGAAGGATGGAAAGGTGCAATCTGCTGCCATTACTCCGGAGTGGAAAGAAGGATTGACCTATATTAAATCCCTGTTTGACGAAGGGTTGATTGATCCGGGTGCCTTTACACAAAACGCGGAAGCTTTTAAGAAAATCGGTGAAAATGCTGATGCAGAAATTCTAGGTGCAGGTGCAGGTATGCACCCAGCGATCTTCGTAAACATCGACCCGGGGAATACCCGTTCAGCACATTACAACCCGCTGCCTCCGATTTCGGGACCTCAAGGAATTTCCTATGCGACTCATGATGGAGGCGGCGTAGTCCCGGGTGCAAAATTCGTGATCACAAACAAAGCAAGTGAAGAAGCACAAATTACACTGATCAAGATGGTGGATTATATGTTCACACCAGAAGGCCAAACGAATGGCGCAGCTGGCCTGAAGGGAACCGATTGGACAGATCCGGTCGAAGGTGATGTGGCGTTGGGTAAAGATGTTAAACCGATGATCAAACTAATTCCAGGTGAAGAAGGCGCAGCACCACGTAATGCAGGCTGGAGTGGTATGGCTCACTTCTATGAGCCTAAAGAATACCGTGATACTTACGTTCAAGGTACCGACATCTTTGCTTCTGATGGTTATGAACGTAGACTGTATGATGCGACTCTGCTATACGAAGGTCATGAGCCTAAAGAGTTATTCCCCATCTGGTCGATCTGGATTGATCCAAGTGAGATTGATGAAGCCAGCTTGCTGCAGACAAATTTGAAAAATTACATCGAACAAAATGAGCTGCAATTCATTACAGGCAACAAGGATCTGAACAAGGACTGGGACGCTTATGTAAAGGGATTGCAGAACTTGAAGCTTGACCGTTATCTCGAAATTTTACAAAAGGCTTATGATACTTCAAAAAAATAAATATTGAAATCAGAATCAGGTGCTGTATGATAGACCCCGCACCTGATTTCTTGATTTCAGGGGAAAATATGGGTTTTTGTGGATGGAGGTTGAGTTATGACAGACGAGAATCATTGCAATCATTCATTTGTAGTTCCGCGCCGTGGACTACCTCAAGTTAACGGCAGGCTTACGGAAAAAGGGACTGTAACCGTTGCCTTTTTAGGCGGCTCAATTACGGAGGGGGCAGGTGCTTCCGAAGCAGACACATATAGCTGGAGAGCACTCACTGGTAAGTATCTTCAGGAGCGGTTTGCGGATCAGGAGTTCCGCTTCATCAACGCGGGAGTGGGGGGGACGAACTCAACTTTAGGTGCTCATCGATTACAGGAGCATGTCCTGCAGCAGGGCACAATTGATTTGTTATTCGTTGAATTTAGCGTCAATGACGGCAATGACCGGGAAGAATCCATTAGAGGGATGGAGGGCATTGTCCGCCAATGCAGGCGGTTGTCACCGGGCACTGATATTTGCTTTTTGTATACAGCAGCAGAGAAGAATCTCTCCGGGAGCAATCCCTTTAATATTGCTGTCCATGAAGAAGTAGCTGAACATTATCAGCTTCCCTCTGTTAATTTTGCAGCTAGAGTCTATGCGCAGCTAGAGGCGGAACAAATGGAGTGGACTAAGCTGGCACCGGATGGATATCATCCCAATGATGAAGGTCATGCGCTGTATGCCTCTTTTTTGCGAGAGTATCTGGAGACAGCGCTTGTTCCTAACAAGACGAATTTGAGTAGCGAAAGCTCTTTAGATATTCCACCTTTGGCGGAGCAAAATTATGAATACGGCAGCCTGCTTGATTTCCGTGCGGCTGATCTTGTGAACGGTTACGAACTTCGCGAACTGGCTGCAGGAGATTCGCTGATGAACTGGCGTTTTGGAACAGAGCATCTGTATACCCATAGCAAGGAGGCTGTTTTTTCTTTTACAGTGACCGGGCAAAGCGCAGGCTTGATGCTGCTCTACGGACCGGATAGCGGGATTTTTGAATATTCGCTAAATGGCAGTTCTTATAAAGCTGTGAACTTATTCGATGAATGGTGTCCGCTTGCCTTTCGGCCTATTATCGCCATGTTTCCGATCCAGGAACAACGTCAAGAATTGCATGTTTCAGTACGCATTACGGGGCTGAAGGATGAACAGAGTAAAGGCACCAGTCTGCGTATTCTGAAACTGCTGCACAATTGATTATTTTAAGCGGAGAGATTATACTGCCAAATATTAAGCGTTTACAAAAAAAGAAAGGCGGTGCCGATGATTACTTCTGCTGAGAATAACGCCTTAACTACTCCTGCTGTAATCCGCCTAACGGATTATGGAGTGCTGCCGGATTCTGGTTTAGACGCGCAGCCAGCCATGGTTCGGGCTATACAGGCTGTCGCTGAAATTCCCGGTCCAGTACTACTGGATTGCCCGAAGGGCTGCTATCATTTCTATCCGGACGAGGCTATCCGCAAACCTTATTTTATCTCAAATACTGCCAGTGAAGAAGAGAACAGGGATGTCACTAAGACCATCGGTATTTTGCTGAAGGGACAATATAATTTAACGCTGGAAGGGAATGGTTCATTATTTATTTTTCACGGCAAGCAAACGATGCTCCTGCTGGATGGCTGCAAGAATGTGGAGATCCGTAATTTACATACCGACTATGCCCGGCCAACTGTGACGGAGATGACGATTACCGAAAGCGGTGACCATTCGTTCGATGTCCAAGTACATCCCGATTCACGTTATGAGATTAGGGAGGATAAGTTGGTCTGGAACGGTGAGGGCTGGAGCTTTTCTGAAGGCCCAATGCAGACTTATGATCCGCAGCGCAATACGACTTGGCGGATGGATAACTGGCTGGAGCAGGCAGACACTGTCGAGGAACTGGAGCCGATGAAGCTCCGTCTGCATTTTAATTTTCAGCCTGAGGTTATTCCGGGGCATGTTCTACAAAGCCGTGACGGCATCCGTGATCAGGTGGGCGTATTCATTACGGAAAGCTCGAACATCACCTTGAGCGATATTGGGCTACATTTTCTGCATGGACTTGGCATCGTTGGCCAGTTCAGCGAGAATCTCAGCTTCCGCCGTATGGATCTCTCACCGCGTCCGGAAACGGGACGAACGGTCACAGGCTTTGCGGACTTTATTCACATGTCTAGCTGCCGGGGAAAGGTGATCATTGCCGATAGTAATTTTTCCGGTTCACATGACGATCCCGTTAATGTCCATGGTACTTATCTGCGGATCGTAGAGCAGCCATCGGCGAATGTAGTAAAGGTCCGGTTCATGCATCATCAGACCTACGGATTTATGGCTTTCTATCCGGGGGACGAAATTGAATTTGTTCGCTCCGGTTCATTGACCACTTATGCGGCTAATGAAGTGGTCGAAGTGAAGCGGCTAAATCCACGCGAGCTTTTGTTGACGTTGGCTCATCCGGCTCCTGATGATATAGGCAGCCATGATGTTATAGAGAATGTTACCTGGACTCCAGAGGTTGAAGTCACTAATAATCACTTCGCGAGAGTACCCACCCGCGGTATTCTTGTGACAACCCGGCGCAAAGTGGAAATTAAGGGTAACATTTTTGAACGGATGCATATGAATGCCATTCTGATTGCAGTGGATGCTGAGTCCTGGTATGAATCCGGCAAGGTGGAGGATGTGATCATCAGCGGCAATCATTTTCTGGAATGTGGAAGTCAAAAGCATCCGGTTATCTTTATTTCGCCGGAGAATGTGGAGATAGATAAGCGTGCTCCCGTTCACCAGAGAATTGTCATCACGAATAACAAGTTTGAAAGTATTGATGTGTTGGCCCTTAGTGCCAAGAGCACCTGCGGACTGGTCTTTAAGTGCAATGGAATTCTGGCAGGCAGTGGTGAGGCGAGTCTTTCGAATCTTGATGATGCGATTGAATTAAATGCCTGCAGTGAGGTTGAAATTACTGATAATTTATTAAATGACAGATGGTGAGGAGAGCGCGTATGAAACTTCAATATGACAAGCCAGCAAATGTATGGACGGAAGGACTTCCAATTGGGAATGGACGTCTGGGCGGTATGATCTTCGGTGGTGTGGAACAGGAGAAAATTAGTCTAAACGAGGATACGCTTTGGTCAGGATACCCAAAAGAGGGGAACAATCCCGGTGCTAAGAACGTTCTGCCAAAGGTGCGACAGCTGATTCAAGAAGGCCGTTATGTTGAGGCGGACACGCTGACCAGAGAAATGATGGGGCCGTATACTCAATCTTATTTACCTTTTGGTGATCTATTGCTTCGTTTTGAGCATGGCAACGTCTATCATTCTTATCAGCGTACATTGGATGTGGAAAATGCGCTGCATCGCATTGAATATCAGATTGGCAATGTTACTTATACCCGTGAGATGTTCGCTTCTCATCCTGATCAGTTGCTTGTACTTCGTTTGACCGCAAGTGTGCCAGGCGCATTGAATGTGCATGCCACGCTGGAAAGTCCACTCCGGCACAACCTTTATCCGCAAGGTGACAGCTTTGTTCTATCGGGAACGGCACCGGAGCATGTAGATCCAAGCTATTTCGGGAGCGACAATCCCATCCAATACGGTGAATTAGGCAGCAGCAAGGGAATGGCTTTCGAAGGACAACTCTCCGTGACGGCGGATGACGGCCAAGTAACGGTTGATGGCAATGGGATTCATTTGCTGGGTGCGACAGCGGCAACCTTTTATTTCAGTGCGGCTACAGGTTTTAACGGGTATGACCTAATCCCGGGAATTGAAGGAAAAGATGCCTCCACCATTGCAGCTTCCTTCTTGGCAAGTGCTCAAGGCAAGTCTTACACCAGCCTGCTTCAAGCGCATATCACTGATTACCGGGCACTTTTCGATCGGGTGAAGCTTCGGCTGGGCAAGCCGCTGGCACCGGAAGGAATGTCAACCGAGCAGCGGATTACGACTTACTCCGCGCAAGATCCGGGTCTAGTTGAGCTGCTGTTTCATTTCGGACGTTATTTGCTGATCGCAAGCTCGCGTCCCGGAACGCAGGCCGCCAATCTTCAGGGAATATGGAATGCCTCTACTCGTCCGCCTTGGAGCAGTAACTATACACTGAATATCAATACAGAAATGAACTATTGGCCCGCTGAGATTTGCAATCTGGCAGAATGTCATGAGCCACTTTTGGATTTCGTCGGCAATCTGGCGAAGAGAGGGGCGGATACCGCTCGGACCAACTATGGCACCCGGGGCTGGGTAGCTCATCATAACTCGGATCTTTGGGCACACACTGCACCGGTAGGTGATTATGGTGATGGAGATCCAAGCTGGGCCTATTGGCCAATGGGCGGCATCTGGCTGACCCAGCATCTTTGGGAACATTTTGCTTTTGGCGGAGATACTGAATACTTGCGGACTTCGGCTTATCCTGTCATGAAGGAGGCGGCTCTGTTCGCATTGGATTGGCTGATTGACGACGGCAAGGGTAATCTTGTGACCTCCCCGTCCACTTCACCAGAGCATAAATTCCGGACAGCGGAGGGTGTGGCTGCGGTCAGCCCGGGTGCCACAATGGATATATCACTGATCTGGGAGTTGTTCACGAACTGTATCGAGGCATCAGTGATTCTTGGAACGGATGAGGCTTTGCGTGAAGAGCTGAAAAGTACCCGTGAGCGTCTATTGCCACTGCAGGTTGGCAAGTACGGGCAACTGCAGGAATGGTTCTCTGATTTTGAGGATGAGGACATGTACCACAGACATACCTCGCATCTGGTTGGAATTTATCCGGGCCGCCAGTTGTCAGAAGAAGAGACCCCTGAGCTATTTGCTGCGGCAAGAACCTCGCTGGAGCGGCGCGGGGATGAAAGCACAGGCTGGAGTCTGGGCTGGAGAGTCGCTTTATGGAGCCGCTTCCGGGATGGAAACCGTTCCTTGCGTCTGCTCTCCAACATGTTGCGGCTGGTGAAGGACGGGGAGTCGGAGCAATATAATCACGGCGGAGTTTATGCCAATCTGCTCGGTGCACATCCGCCGTTCCAGATTGATGGCAACTTTGCAGCCTCCGCCGGGATTGCCGAAATGCTGCTACAATCTCACCGCGGCTATCTCGAACTACTGCCTGCATTGCCGAATGAATGGCAGGAGGGAAGCGTTGCAGGTGTACGTGCCCGCGGTGGCTTTGAAGTCAGCATTCAGTGGGACAACGGCAAGCTAGTGGAAGCGCAGATCACTTCCCTGCTGGGCACAGAATGTGTGATCCGCATGGATACCCCACTTAAGGTAACCTGTGGCAGTCAGGATATACAGTGTGAACGTTCCGCCGAAGGAAGGGTAAGTTTCGCTACAACCGCGGGACAATCCTACAAGCTTATCATTGGTGATCAGCAATAATCCGTTTTATAAGCGTATGAACAGCAGTAGGACCTGAACGTTTGGTCCTGCTGCTGTTTTTTGCATTTTCAGCATGAAGCTTCAGGGCCAGCAGAGTTTAGGTAGGATGTGTTAGATCGCGGTATGGATCGGAAGATTGTTGTATAGAAAACGCTTTATCCGCTCTTTATAATGAGGTCATACTTGGGGGATACAGCTACTGAGACTGCGGCCTTCAAGGTCCAAAATGCAGCAACAAGGAGGCAAATTATGCTAACTGACAGTAATACAACCGTAAACGTGAATACAGACACAACG
Source organism: Paenibacillus sp. FSL E2-0190 (assembly GCF_037992965.1). NCBI lineage: Bacteria > Bacillati > Bacillota > Bacilli > Caryophanales > Paenibacillaceae > Paenibacillus > Paenibacillus sp. FSL E2-0190. The sequence continues at coordinate 5,197,697 of NZ_CP150306.1, read as the reverse complement.
TCTCTTATCCGTGTAACCAATGGCCTGGTGAATCTGGAGATTGATCTCGGAACGGGTGAGTCATCCGTTGTCGGCGGGACTTCTGCACATGTAAAGGGGATTCGCAGCGCCTTTCGCTGGCAGGGCCGGGAATATAATACTGAACACTATCAGAGCCACGTGCTGAAGTTGCAGGAAGAGGTTGTTCGTGAAGGTTTTGGTAAAGGTGTTCATCTAGTGATTGTGCATGAAACATCCCTGCTGCCTCAGCTGGAGCAGCATTTTTATATTTATGAGTCCTCCTCATATGTGTTGATGCAAAGTGTGATCGCAAGCGATGAGGATATCAAAGCGAACCGCATGGCGGTCATTCAGAGCAAATCGGTATCCCTCGGCGGCGAGTCAGGTCAACCGGATGAACCAAGCATCCTGCGTGTGCCTTACGACAACGATAAATGGGTCAGATATACAGTGGTGAAGCCACCTATGGATACAGAGAGCTACGAGGTAACGGCAGTGTTCGCACCGGATAGCCGGCGAGGAATTATCATGGGTTCCATAACTCACAAGGTGTGGAAAACGGGTATTCGTATCAAAAGCGAGCGATGCGGCCAGATCGAGGAGCTGGATCTTTACGGTGGGGCTGTGAGTGAATTAACCCGCGACTTTCAGCCGCATGGTTATGTAAAAGGCAAAAGAGTGGAGTCACCGCTCGTATTCGTAGGTTTTTATGATGATTACAGAGAAGGTCTTGAAGCTTACGGACGGGCCAATACATGGATTGAAGCTCCGCTGGCTTGGGAGGGTGGCGTTCCTGTTGGCTGGAATAGCTGGTCTGCTGCAATGGCTGATCTGGATTATGATTTGTATACGTCGACCAGTGAGTTTTTGAAAAAAGAAGTGCAGCCGTTAGGATTCCAGAATGAGGATACGCTGTACATCAACTTTGACGCTTTTTGGGATAATTTCACAGCAGAAGAGATGAAAAATGCACTTGAGCTAGTGCGGAAGAATGGTCATAGACCGGGAACTTACTGGACCCCTTTCGCTTTCTGGGGAAGTCCTACTCAGTTTGGAGATGTCGTGGAAGGTACGAACGGTAAATACACCTATGGCGATATCCTGCTTCGGGACAGCGAAGGAGAGATTCTGCCGGATGTTGATGGAGGGCTAGCCATTGACCCCACACATCCGGGGAACCTGCAAAGAATAGATTGGTATACAAATAAATTCATCTCGGAAGGATTCGAGTATATCAAGCTGGATTTCCTGGCACATGGCGCACTGGAAGGCCAGCATCACAATCCGGAGATTACGACGGGCATTGCGGCGTATCACTACGGTATGTCCTACTTGCAGAATAAGCTGTCTCCAGAGGTTATTGGTCGACCGTTCTTTATTAATCTGTCCATCGCACCGTTGTTCCCTTATGCATTTGCACATAGCCGGCGTGTCTCTTGTGATGTTTTTGGCACGCTGCAGGACACAGAATATATGCTCAACTCTTTGACCCATGGCTGGTGGATGAGCGATTCATTGTACCGTTTCAATGATCCCGACCATTCCGTACTGTACAAGAGCCATAACCAGGAAGCCACGGGCTGGCATGAAGGCCGGAGCCGGCTAACCGCTTCGGTGATCGCGGGAACGGTGCTGCTGCTAGGGGATGACTTCCGAAAAGAGGAAGCCGCCGCCCGGGCTAAAGCTTGGCTGAGCAATAAGGACATTATGGATGTTGCTCGTCTTGGCAAAACCTTCAGACCGATAGAAGGGGACCTCGGCAAGCAATCCTGTGATACTTTTGTGCTCGAATCTTCAGAAGAAAATGCCTTTTATATAGCTGTCTTCAATTACGATGTCACGAAATCTGCTCCTAAATCCCTCTCATTAGAACGGGCAGGGCTGAATGCTCAAGCTGCTTACCAGCTGCTGGACCTATGGGAAGGTGTAGAAGGGGAAACCTCAGGAAAGCTGGAAGTTACGCTTGAACCCGCAGAATCTAAAATCTTCAAATTGACGGCAAAATAACAAAAGAATACGCGCCCTCTGCTTCTTGCGGATAGCGCGTATTCTTTTTTACAACCTATATTTGTTTTCGGCTTTGCGGATTAAGGCGGTATTGTGTGGGATTTATGCCGTAGCAGGCACTGAAATGTCTGGAAAAGGGATGGATCGAAGGATAGCCTAATTTCTCAGCAATGGCAGTAACACTTAGCTCGCTCTCCAGAAGCAGACCTGCCGCCCGCCGCATAACGAGATTATGATGATAAGCGCGCGGCGTCATTCCGGTTTCTCGCAGAAACAGCTCATGAAAATAGGTTCGCTTGAGTCCGCAGAGCTGTGCCCAGTCTTCGATAGATTTACCACGTTCGGGATGAGTGTTCAAATATTCCAACAGGCGCACAATCCGATAATCGCTTGGCTGATGCTGATGGAGGGCATTATACCAGCTTAATATCCAACCGTATAACAAGCTATGAACCGCTTCATTCCGGTAGAATATCGCTTCATTGTATATTTTGGCAATCATCACAAGACTATCGTATAGCTGTGGATATTTAGCTAGCGGGAAAACGCAGGGCAATTCTTTCAGCTCGGCACAGGGGACTTCGGTGGCCTTTTTCTCAAGCCTAAAGGGTTCAGGCGCATGGATAAAAGAAAGATTAGTAGACATAGGCGACTGCTTGTCCCACAAATCAAAATAGACATTGTAGGACGAGAGTGGATGAGAAGGGGAAATATGAAAGGCATGTGGCTGGCCGGGACGGAGAAACACCAGTGTTCTACGCTCAATCGGATAACGAATTCCGTCGATTTCCATGTCACCGGGGCCATCGGTAAACAGATGAAAAGCGTAGGCATTGCCGACGCGCAGATGCTCATTGCTGCTGCCGTCGTACAGATAAGGCATGATTGCTCCAACATACGGTGTGATTTCAGATAGTTTGTTCATACTATACCCCTTTGCTAGCAGCATTTCTTAATTTTGGCCTGTAGTTAAATATTTGGGATAACGGATAAATTGTCAAATGAATGAACGAGTCAACAAAGACTTGTAGTACTGATGATGTTACGATAAATGCGATAAATACACAATGTTAATAACAGAGAAAGCGGATTAATTAACAACAACTTTTGAAGGTCTATTACAGACAGGAGACGATCAAATGAGCGATTTTAAATTGTGGTATTCAACCCCTGCAACAAGCTGGTCGCAAGGGTTGCCGTTGGGTAACGGAAGAATAGGTGCTGTTGTAATGGCAGCGCCGCATCGTGAGGTGTGGAGCATGAGCGAGGTGACCTATTGGTCTGGGCAAACGGATCCCGACCCTGCTCCTGCCGGAGGTAGAACTGCGCTGGAAGAGATGCGAAGTCACTTTTTTGCCGGCGATTATGACAGCGGTGATCGTTTAGCCAAACAGTATTTACAGCCTAAAAAACAAAATTTCGGTACGAACCTGGGATTATGCGAGGTGGTTATTGATTTTGCCCAGGATGCGGATGTTAAATCAGGCGGTGTGTTTCGGCGGGAGCTGGAATTGACAAGCGCAGTGTCTGGGGCGGTCTATGAGAGCGGCGAAACAACAATCCGTCGAGAGGTCTTCGCTTCACATGCCGATGATCTGGTAGTTTCAAGAATTTGGAGCGATAGGCCTGGAGGTGTATCCTTTACGATTGCCATCGAAGGTGGGACAGAATCGTTTACGACTGAGGTTGTGGATGGCGACACTATTGAATTCAAGGGGCAAGCTACAGAAAAGGTGCACAGTAATGGTAAATGCGGGGTATGGGCAAAAGGGCAGCTCAAAATAAGTCTATCCGGCGGTACGATCTACAGGGGGGATGGCCGATTAAGAGTTTCCGGAGCTAATGAGGCCCGGATTTATTTTGGGGTCAGTACCGATTATCGCCGGAGCAATCAGGAATGGGAGACGGAGAGCTACAGCAACCTACGGCAGGCATTAACCAAAGGTTATGCACAGTTAAAAGAAGATCATATTCAAGATTACCGTCAGGATTATGCAAAGGTGGATATTCAATTGGGTAGCTCCGGGAAAGAAGGTCTGCCTACCGATCAGCGGATTAGGTTACTGGCACAGGATCAGGCTGAGGACCCTCAGTTGTTCGCATTGTTCCTCCAGTATGGCCGCTACCTAACCATTGCCGGATCACGAGAAGATTCACCTCTTCCACTGCACTTGCAGGGAATCTGGAATGACGGTGAGGCTTGCCGTATGGGCTGGAGCTGCGACTATCATCTCGATATTAATACACAGATGAATTATTATCCGACAGAAGTCGTGAACCTTGCAGACAGCCACCTTCCATTGATGCGATATATTGAAGATTTATCTCAGGCGGGAAAATCAACTGCACGCGATTTATATGGCAGCAAAGGATGGGTAGCGCATGTATTCTCTAACGTCTGGGGGTTTACAGCTCCGGGCTGGGAAACCTCATGGGGGCTCAATGTCACAGGCGGATTATGGATTGCAACCCATCTGATGGAGCATTATGAATATAGTCAGGATCGTGTATTTCTAGAGCGCCAGGCATATCCTGTGCTAAAAGAAGCCGCAGAATTCTTCCTCGACTATATGACGATTCATCCGAAATATGGCTGGCTGGTGACGGGTCCTTCTAACTCGCCAGAGAACAGCTTCTATCCCGCAGATAGCAGCGAGGGTGCACAGCAGCTGTCTATGGGCTCGACCATGGATCAAGTGCTCGTGCAAGATCTTTTCGAGTTCTGCCTGAAGTCTGCGGTGTTGCTCGATACAGATGTGGAGCTTCAGCTGAAGCTAAAGGAAGCTATGGCTAAGTTACCCCCGCTACAGATTGGTAAAAGAGGTCAGCTGCAGGAGTGGCTTGAAGATTATGAAGAAGCGCAACCTGAGCATCGACACTTGGCTCATTTGTTCGCTTTGTATCCAAGCAACCAGATTACACCGGACAGAACACCGGAGTTAAGCGCGGCAGCAAGGGTAACGCTGGAGAACCGGATGGCTCAGGAAGAACTGGAGGATGTAGAGTTCACCGCCGCCTTATTCGGTCTTAGTTTTGCCAGACTATATGACGGGGAGAAGGCGTATAAGCATATCTCTCATTTAATTAGCGGACTGTGCTTCGATAATCTGTTCAGTTTCTCCAAATCAGGGATTGGTGGGGCAGAGTGCAATATCTTTGTCGTGGATGGCAACTTTGGCGGGACGGCTACCATTGCAGAGATGCTGCTGCAAAGCCACGCGGATGAAATTCATCTGTTGCCAGCGCTTCCGCAAGCCTGGAATACAGGATCGGTGTCTGGATTACGAGCCAAAGGAAAGGTAGAGGTAGACGTAGTTTGGGAGAAGGGGCAGTTGACGGAAGCTACGCTTCGCACCTACGCACCGGGAACGGTGACCCTTCGATGGGGAGATCAGAGAACTACCTTCCAAGCAGAAACAGGAGGAAGCTACTATTTCAACAGCCAATTGGAGCTGTTATAATGATTCGGCGGGGGCGATGAGCCTCCGTTTTCATTATGCGTCCGAATAATGATGAGTAGGTATCGAAGGGCTATCTGGTCTGCTTAGGACCCGATAGCCTTTTTACGAGCACGTTGGGATTAGATCTTACAAAGTAACGATTCATGCCTGAAAATGACTTACATTTATTTGGTCGATGATCGCCTAAGGGGAAAAGAATATAATAGGAGCAAATACAGACAACAAGAAGGAGGGAACCTCAGGTGTATAGTATTTTTTTGGTAGATGATGAAGAAATGGGTCTTGAGATGATGAGAGATTATATCCGCTGGGAAGAGATGGGCATCTATGTAGTCGGAACAGCGAGCAATGGTAGAGAAGCTTTGGAGAAAATAGAGGCTTTTCAACCGGATATTATTCTTACAGATGTTCAGATGCCGATAATGAATGGAATTGAGTTGGCTAAAAAAATACATGAATGTTATGACCAGATGCAAATTATGTTCCTCACCGGACATGATGAATTCCACTATGTTAAATCGGCCCTTAATGTAGGAGCTGTTGGATATTTACTGAAGCCGCTAGATTTGACTGAAATTGAAAGCGTTATCGAAAAGGTTAAAGCGCGCTGCGAAGAGGTTCAGATGAAACAACGTTCTATGGAGGCTGCTAAAACTAAGATTCTTAAGGAGCTTTCTTTTGAAAAAAATGCGGAGCAAGCCGCAGAGCTGGCAAATAACTTCAATAGGCTGACACGTCTCCCAGAGAGTAATCGTTATACCATGGCACTGTTCAGCATTGATCCCAAAGAGGCGGAGGGTGAGCAGCAGAGTCTGGAAGAGTGTATGAGCCGGTTGATTTCTTATCTGGATCACTTTTTTAAGGCGAAAAATATAGAGGTTGTTTTTGTTCCTTACAAGGATGGCGAGACAGGTGTGTTCATGGAAGCGACTCAACAGCCTGGCTATTATGCTTGGGAGGATTTAGCTGTGGCTATTCGTAGTGCGCTGGATTTTACGGTGACGGCAGCAGTCGGAGCGCAGGCAGCAGAATTAGCGCTGGTCTATAATCTGTATAAGCAGACGCGTGTGATTTTAAATGAACGTTTTTATAAAGGCACGGGCTTAATTATTCATGCCGAGGCTATTTCGAATCAGTTCGACAGTGAACATATGCCACCTTTTGAGAGAAAAGAGTGGTTTGAAGCTATCCATCAGCTGGACTTCGAGCAGGCCGCACAAAAGCTGCATCAATATTTCGTGGGACTGGCCACACTGAGAATCAAGAAAAAAATCATCTGTGATTGGGCGATTGATCTTGTTGATGAACTGCTAGAGCAGCTGCATCAGTCTGTTCCCGAGGGCTTTAAGCGGGCGGAGCTCTATCATTCCATCTATAATGCGCTGACTTTACATGAGATCGAGGATTTAATCCTGGGCACTGCGGGTGATGCCGTGAGCATGCTAGGTGAGCGACTTATGGATAAAAATACAAAGCTCGTCCACAAGGTTCGCAGCGTGATTGAACAAAATTACGATCAGCCGATTACGATTAATAGTCTGTCTGATCAGGTTTATCTGTCACCGAACTACTTAAGATCTATTTTTAAGGATAAAACAGGCATCACGATCCACGATTATTTAACCCGTATTCGGCTTGATAAGGCTAAGGAGCTGCTCGCAGACGGGTCACTGAAGATTCAAGATATTGCCCAGAGAGTGGGGTACGAAAGCACGTCTTATTTTATTTCTCTATTTCTGAAGAACCTTGGGGTCACACCTAACGAGTACAGGAAAAATATTTAACCTTCCGCACTTCTGCTTACTGAATAGAAAGAAAAGTCGCTTTCCTTTATGAATTGTAAACTTGCGATATGGAAAGATGCCCCTTTGCTTTTTACAATAAGCATGTATTACAACTCAGCACATGTGAGGGGCTTGATTCATTATTGCGATTAAAGGAAGCTTTTTTACACATCTAATTGCGATAGCGCTTTCAAGAAATCCAGACGGCAATAGTTGGATACAGCATTCTTGAGAGAGTAATCGGTACGGGCCGTACATTCCTTACATGACGTTACTTACAACAAGGAGAGGAGTTCTGAAGACGTTATTTGGAAAGAGGAACAACTGATGAATTGCAACCGGAAGGCTTTTCTTATATCAGAAAGTTAAATGGAGGGATTAAATGTTTGGACGTGTAATGAAAAGAGGGTTCTTGTTCTTTCTTATGATCAGCTTAGTGTTAGGCAGCGGTGGTCAGTTTGCCGGCAAGGTCTACGCCGAGGATACAAATAGCTATGAAGCTGAAGCGGATGGGAATATTCTGACGGGTAATGCGTCAATTTCTGACCACCCAGCGGCTTCCGGAGGGAAAAAAGTTGGCGGCATGTATCAAGGCAGCTCCTTGTTGTTCAATAATGTGACCGTAAGCGAGCCGGGGAATTATAAAATTACAGTGTATTATATTTCTGGCGATTCACGCCCGTTTAATATCAGTGCCAATGGCGGTGACAAGCAATTTGAAGAACCGTCCAAGACTGTGGACTGGGATACGGTAGGCACTTATGATGTGACGCTTCCGCTGAACGCGGGTGCTAATACCATCTTGATCGATGACAACAACTGGTATTCTCCGGACATCGATAAGATCGTAATCCGTGGATTGGACGACAGCGATCCAGGTGAAGGACCCGGAGGTGACTGGAAGGAGAAGCTGCATGGGGTGATCCTGGAAGCCGAGGCTACTGAGAATATGCTTACAGGCAACGCCAAAGTGGCGGGCAGCAGTGTGGGCTCTGGCGGTAAAATCGTAACGGATCTGAACAAAAACAGTTCCTTACAGTTCACAAATGTTGCAGTACCAGCAGCGGGAACGTATTTAATCCGCATCTCCTATATTTCCGGCGATCAACGTCCTGTCTATATGCAGGTTAACGATGGACTGGATGAAATGATTGACCTGCCAAAGACGGCAAGCTGGAGCACCGTGGGAACCTATGATGTGGAGGCCTCTTTGGTAGAGGGTTTGAATACTATCACCTTCTCAGATCATGATTGGTATTCTCCAGATTTCGACCGGATAGAAATTATTCCTTATACCCTCAGCTATGAAGCAGAATCTCCACTCAATGATTTGACAGGCGAGGCCCAAGTTTCCGCTAGCCCGAATGCTTCGGGTGGTCAGAAGGTAGGGTACTTGAATAACGGCAGTTCCATAACCTTCAACAAGATTACAGCCCCTATGACTGGTGATTACCGAATCACAGTCGCCTATATTTCAGGTGACCCACGCAGCTTCTACGTTAGTGCGAATGGTGGAGCAGAGCAGTATTATGAGCTGCCCAAGACACCGGACTGGGATACGGTTGGAATGTATGAACTTACACTGCCACTGAACGAAGGCGAGAATACAATCAAATTTACAGATGGCAACGGGTATGCGCCAGATCTGGACCGGATTATAGTTGAGCCAGCTATGGGTGTGGATCCTAATCCCCCAGTGGAGGAAGACGGTGATTTAGGAACACCGGGCGCTTCTAAGATCTACGGAGCTATCACAGTTACCGAATATACTTACGGACTGCTTGTATCAAATGGCCAATATGAAGTGTCCTATAATACCAAGTCCGGATATGTAAGCTATAACTGGGCTGACGGACAGAAGCTGCATGGGATCTATAGCAGTATCAAAATCGGCGATACGCTCGTTGAGACTACAAGCTATGAGAGTCATACAAGTGTTGGTGCTCCGGTAGACATTCAGGATGGCTTCGGCAAAGGCGTGGAGCTAACTTTTGTCCACACTTCCACAGGAAAACCGACGTTAAAGCAGGTCTACAAGTTTTATGACGATCAAAAGTATTTTCTGACCCGTCTGGATGCGGCCAGCGATACAGCAGTCAAGACCAACTATATGTCACCTATTACCGTAAAACGTACAGGTGGTGTGGATATCGGAGCTAGTGCGGATAATCGTGTGCTTACGGTTCCTTTTGACAATGATGCTTGGATTCGTTATAAATCTCAATCTATGAATCGTGCAGATACCAGCTATGAGATGACGACTGTGTTTAACAACTCGACACGCAGCGGCCTTGTGCTTGGCTCTGTAACTCATGATACCTGGAAGACAGGCATCGACTGGAAAGGTTCCTCCAATCGGCTGAATGAGCTGGTCGTATATGGCGGTGCAGCTAGTGATGTTACCCGGGATACCCAGCCTCATGGCAGCTTAAGTGGAACAAACTTGTCCTCACCTATGATCATGGTAGGGGCCTTCAGTGATTACCGTACAGGGCTTGAGGAGTATGGCAAAGCTAATGCGATCATTACACCTGCACTTGCGCTAAACCCCGAGCTGCCACAAGGCGTACCGGTTGGTTTTAATAGCTGGGGAGCTTACGAGGGTACGCTTTCGTATCAAGATGTAGTGGATGTCTCCAATTACTACAAAGAGAATCTGCAAAATTTCAATAATAACGGCAATGTATTTATTAACATGGATTCTTATTGGGATAATCTGAATGATAAGCAGCTGACTGACGCCGTATCGGTTATTAAAGGGAATGGCCAGCATGCGGGTATTTATTGGGCACCGTTTGTATACTGGGGCAACAATATGGACCAGATTGTAGAGGGAACTGACAATAAATATACTTACGGCGATATTGTCCTTAAGGATGCCGCGGGTCAACCGCTGCCGACTCTGGACGGGGCTTTTCCTTTGGATGTAACACATCCTGGTGCACAATTGCGCATGAACTATTTTTTGGACAAATTTAAAGCGCTGGGCTTCACCTTCATCAAATTGGATTTCTTAACGCATGGTTCGCTTGAGGGGCAACATTTCGATCCAACTATAACGACAGGAATCCAAGCTTATAATGAAGGAATGCGTTATGTGAAAGAACGTCTGGATGGAAAAATGTTCATTAGCGCATCAATTGCGCCAATTTTCCCGAGCCAATATGCGCATAGCCGACGAATTTCCTGCGACACCTACGGCAAGATCAATGAAACCGAATATATGCTGAATTCATTAACCTATGGCTTTTGGCAAAATGGCACGATCTACACCTACACCGATCCTGATCATTTGGCATTGGCCCGTGCTACCAGCTTGACTGAAGCGCGTGCCCGTATGAACTCTGGCGTTATTGCTGGAACAGTACTGCTTGGCTCTGACGATGTTAACGATCCAAAAGCACAGGAGTACATGACCGCTTTGTTCAACAACAAAGATGTTCTCGATTTAGCTTTAAAAGGAAAAGTGTTCAAGCCACTTGAAGGAAATACAAACGCCAATGCCGCCGATACTTTTGTTATGAAGGATGGCAATGATTATTATCTGGCCGTATTCAATTACAGTGCATCTGCTTCGGCAGATAAGCAAGTTGATCTTGGCCGCGCTGGACTGGATACTGCAGAGATTTATACTACGCAAGATCTCTGGACAGGAGAAGTTTCCTCTGCCACAGGAGCTATGAAATTGTCCTTGCAGCCGACAGAGTCGAAACTGGTAAAATTGACGGCTGCACCTAAGACAGTAACCGGTATAACACTGGATAAGACAGAGCTTGCGTTGACCGCTGGTGAAACCGGCAAGTTGACGGCTACAGTATCGCCGGATGATGCGACGGATAAAGCAGTACTTTGGACTTCGAGCGATACCTCTGTAGCTACCGTAGTGTACGGAACAGTAACCGCTGTAGAAGCTGGAAAGGCCACCATTACTGTGGAAACGGTAGACGGTGGCTTCAAAACATCGGCAGAAATCACAGTCAAAGAGGCCTCTACAGGAGAGCCGGGAAATCCGGGAGAACCGAGCGATCCGGGAAATCCGGGAGAGCCTAGTAATCCGGGAGAGCCGGGAAATCCGGGAGAGCCTAGTAATCCAGGAGAGCCTAGTAATCCTGGGAATCCAGGAAATTCGGGAGAACCGAGTAATCCTGGGAATCCAGGAAACAATGGCGGTACCTCTGGCAGCACTTCGGGCTTGGAGAATGCTGCTGGAACCTTGATTCTCATGCCAGATATGCTGAAAGTGGACAGTGCTTCTGGTCAGGTAGTGGTTGAGATTAAAGGGGATATTCAGCAAGTTCAGTTATCCTCTGCTGTAGTCCGACAGTTGGCGAACCACACCCTAGTTTTGAATGCGGGTAAGCTCTCCTTGCAGGTACCAGCAGAGCTAATTCTCCAGCTACAAAACAAGCTGCCAGAGGGACAGTGGGAAGATAGCAAGATTGCACTGAAGATGGTGAACCTCAGCAGCAAGGCCGATGAGTTGGTTGCTACAGTGGTTAGTTCTACTAATGCGGCTGTTGTACTCAAGGGAGACATCTATGAATTTAGTCTTTCTATTACCACCAAGTCAGGCATTACAGACACACTCGCTACATTTGATAAGCCAATAACACTCATCATGCCAGTGGCAGAAGGCTTCAATGCTAAACGAGGCGGTGTTTATTATATCGCGGACAATGGCAGGCTGGAATATATTCAAGCTGATTATGCTAACGGTGTATTAAAAGCTGAGGTCAGCCACTTCAGCAAATATGCTGTGCTGGAGTTGAACCGCATCTTTGTCGATGTTCCGGCCAATCACTGGGCTAACCCAGTAATCCAAGAGCTGGCGTCCAAGCTATATGTGCAGGGCACAAGCAAAGAAAAGTTTGAACCAAGCCGGGCAGTTACACGTGCCGAGTTCACCTCGATGCTTGTTCATGCCCTTGGACTGACCGCGACAGGAAAAGAAAGCTTTGCTGATGTTGCTCCATCCGCCTGGTATGCGGAGCCTATCTCAATCGCTTACAAGGCGGGAATCGTGAGTGGCAGAAGTGCGTCCAAGTTTGAGCCGGGCGCACAAATCACCCGTGAAGAAATCACGGTGATGCTAATGAAGGCTTACGAGCTGAACAACGGCGTAACAGCCAATGGTGCAACAACCGACGGTGCAACAACTAACGGTACAACAACTAATGGCGCAAAAACCAACGGTGCAACAACTAATGGTGCAACAACCAACGGTGCAACTGCCGCAGCGTTCACCGACATGAATCAGGTGTCTGCTTGGGCCGCTGCTTCTGTAAATGAAGCGGCCAGTCTAGGACTGATTCAAGGTCAAAGTCATGAACGCTTTGCACCAAAAGGAATCGCTTCGCGCGCAGAAGCGGCTCAAGTGATCTATAATTTGATTTTGAAGTAAGCTGAAATGACTACAAAAGAGCGACTCTCCATTAACCGGAGAGTCGCTCTTTTTGATAGATCAGTTAATGAAATTAGCTACTTTATCGAACTTTACTAATAGATACTACATTACTATTAGGTACATTGCTATTAGGTACATTACTGTTTGGCAGTTACTAATACCACACTTTACTATCTATCGGAACTTACTCCAGTAAAGTAGAATCCCGTGCAAAAGTCGAGCACACCCCAGCAAAGTAGAATCCCGTGTAAAAGTAGAACACACTCCAGCAAATTAGAATCCCGTGCAAAAGTCGAACACACCCCGGCAATGTAGAATCCCCCGCAAAAGTAGAACACACTCCGGCAAAGTAGAGTCCCGCGCAAAAGTAGATCACACCCCAGCAAAGTAGAATCCCGCACAAAAGTCGAACACACTACGGCAAAGTAGATCATAGTTAGAACACATCGGACCGTATCGCAGCTATTTTGGATATTTGAGTCATTTTACAAAGATTTCGGACTGTATAGCTCTTATTGCTATAAAAATGTCCAGAATTACTGTGCAAATGAGTCAATAGCTGCATCTGAGTCCGATAGCCGAGCAAAATGCCCTGATTCATCGAAATAGGGTCCCCTCGGTCCGATGCGTATGAGGAAGGAGTATAAGTAGAGCACACCTCAGAAAAGTAGAATCCCGCGCAAAAGTAGAGCATACCCAGCAAAGTAGAATCCCGCGCAAAAGTCGAACACACCCCGACAAAGTAGATCGTAGTTAGAACACATCGGACCGTATCGCAGCTATTTCGGCTATTTGAGCTATTCTACAAAGGTATCGGACTGTATAGCTCTTATTGCTATAAAAATGTCCAGAATTACTGTGCAAATGAGTCAATAGCTGCATCTGAGTCCGATAGCCGAGCAAAATGCCCTGATTCATCGAAATAGGGTCCCCTCGGTCCGATGCGTATGAGGAAGGAGTATAAGTAGAGCACACCTCAGCAAAGTAGAATCCCGCGCATAAGTTGAACACACCCCAGCAAAGTAGAATCCCGCACAAAAGTCGAACACACTACGGCAAAGTAGATCATAGTTAGAACACATCGGACCGTATCGCAGCTATTTCGGATATTTGAGCTATTCTACAAAGGTATCGGACTGTATAGCTCTTATTGCTATAAAATTGTCCGAAATTGCACTGCAAAAGCGTCAATAGCTGCATCTGAGTCCGATAGCCGAGCAAAATGCCCTGAATCATCGAAATAGTGTCCCCTCGGTCCGATGCGAATGAGGAGGGAGCATAAGTAGAACACACTCCGTCAAATTAGAATCCCGCGCAAAGTCGAACACATCGGACCGTATTGCAGCTATTTTGGATATTTGAGTCATTTTACAAAGGTTTCGGACGGTATAGCTCTTATTGCTATAAAAATGTCCAGAATTACTGTGCAAATGAGTCAATAGCTGCATCTGAGTCCGATAGTCGAGCAAAATGCCCCGAATCATCGAAATAAGGTCTCCTCGGTCCGATACGAATGAGCAGGGAGCAAATAGTACCGAGCGATCTAAACGATCCCATCGATCCCATCGATCCCATCGATCCCATCATATCCAAGGAGAAGCAAGCCAAACGATCCCCGCAATGGAGAATCCCCTCGTCACCGCTCCTACACCTCTTTTTGGGGTAAACGAATCTGCACAGTGGTGCCTATTCCTAGTCTGCTAAACACTTTAACGCCGTAGTGCTCACCAAATTTCAGTTTGATGCGGCGATCAACGTTAGTGATTCCGTACCCTCGTCCAGGCTTATCCTCAAGCAAAGAGCTGAGGGTCTCGCGGCTCATCCCCATGCCATCATCGATTACTGACAAAATAATATCGTTCGCTTCCATGACACCTTTGATATGAATATTTAGCGGACTTTCTTGGCTCCACACGGCATGAAGCACTGCATTCTCCACAAAAGGCTGTAAGGCAAGTTTGACTGTAGAGTAGGGCAGAATCGCTTCATCTACTGTGTAGGTAATGTTCAGTTGTCCTTTAAAGCGGATTAGCTGAATGGCGTTGTAGCTCTGGGTCAGCTTTAATTCCTCGTGGATGGTCAATATACTTTTCCCTTTATTCAGGGAGATTCGATAAAACTTGGCTAGATGAAGCACCAAATCTTGTATACGCGTATCTTGATGTTTTAGGGCAAGCGACGAGATGGAGCCCAGTGTGTTATACAGAAAATGAGGGTTGATCTGCGCTTGCAGCAGGTCAAGCTCGGCTTCCTTGCTCTGCAGCTCCTTCTGATACACCTCGGTAATGAGACTTTTGAGCCGGGTGGTCATTTGCTTAAAGGCAAAATGCAGCTGGCCAATCTCATCATTTCCCAAATGTTCTTCTGTACTATGATTGAAATCCCCCCGTTCAAGGCGGCGGATCATCCGGATTAAAGTACGGATACGCTTGCTGAATAGCGACGCCGTAATGTAAATCAGCAGGAGGGCCACGCCAATAAAGCCCAGTGAGATTTTGATAATCAGATCTGAGAGTGATTTAGCATCCTGAATAATGCTGTCATAAGGGAAGATGGACACGGTTTTCCATCCATTTTTGAGCGTGTTATAGACGGCGAAAGCCTTTACCCCTTTGTAAGTTGTGTCAAATCTGCCCGATGGCGATTCATCGAATTTCTGATCAAGCAATTCCGGCAGGCTCGTATTTAATAAGTGCTTGTCTGCTGCTGAGAGAATAAGCCCTTTGTCATTAATAATAAAAATATCTTTCCCGCCCGCTTCTTCCTCCATTAAAGAATAGATTACCGATTCGGAGATTCTGAAGACTAGAATACCGTAGGGATATTGATTGCGGTTATTGTTCAAAAATCTTGCTAAGGTAAACATGGCCGGACTATCTTCGGTTTGCGGTGAGGACAGATGAATGATATTCCCGTGTGACTGCTGAAGCTGCTTGAACAGCTCGGTCTTTTTAACCTCAGCTGTTACCGGCTTGATATAATAATCATCTTTGGGAAGTGATTCATTGTCCGAATAAATGAAAACGCTATCAAAATCAGGATAGGCAGTCATTATCGTGTCCATGCGGTTGCCTATATATTGATAGACATCCAGATAAGAAGGATCATCCTGGTATTCACTCGTGAGGTAGCTGGCAAGTCTGTTATCCAGGTAGATGGAAGCTGAAATATGTTCATAGCTGTCCAGCTTGTTTTCCAAATTTTTATTAATCTGAGCTGTTGAATTCATCATATTGCTGTAAATCTGATCCGTTAATTTTGATTTTGTTAATTCGTAGGAAAGGTAGGCGAAAAGCATCATCGGAACAATGGTCACTAGCACAAATACGCTGAACAGCTTGGAACGAAAGCTCAAATCAATAAAAGGCATATAAATATATTTCCTATATATATGGCGCATAGAAGAAGTCCCTTCTTTACTGTAAATTCGCTGTTTGCCATGTTCATCATAGCAGACTAAATATCGAAATCCAATGCTCGAATCTGCCGAAACTCCTTTAAAAAGCGCTATCATTCGGAGGATTGAAGTATAGAAAGCCACCTGTTGCGGACTTAAGATGAATAGGAGAGAAGTTGAATCGAGATGTGGCTCGACATGCTGCACTAAATAAAAAGGGAGGGTATTTGATGCATAAAGCAAGCGCTATCAAAACAGTCAGAGGCAATAATCTGTGGTACAGATTAAAAGAGCAGAAATGGTTATTTTTGCTGATGCTGCCTGCCTTAATTGCGACATTGCTATTTTCTTATGGTCCTATGTTTGGGATGTATATGGCGTTTACGAATTATCAGCCGGGCGGAGGAACGTTTTTTCAACAATTTTTCCATGCAGAGTTTGTAGGCTTCAAGTGGTTTGAGTATTTCTTTACTACCGGAGATTTCTACCGTGTAATGCGTAATACGCTCGCTACAAGCTTGCTGACCTTGTTATTCGGATTTCCAGCGCCGATCATCCTCGCACTTGTACTGAATGAAGCTAGGCAGGGATTTTTCAAAAGATTTGTACAGACGGTTTCTTATCTGCCGCATTTTATCTCATGGGTTATCGCTGCAAACATCGTGATTACGCTGCTGGCTTCCGATGGGATGTTTAACAATTTACTGGTGACGTTGGGCATTGTTCAGGAACCGGTTGCTTTTCTACAAAATGGACCACTATTCTGGTGGATTATCGCTTTGTCTAACATGTGGAAGGAAATGGGCTTCAGCGCCATTATGTATCTTGCTGCAATTTCCGCTATTAATCCAGAGCTATACGAAGCAGCAAGAGTGGATGGAGCCAGTCGCTTCCGGCAAATGTGGCATATTACGTTGCCAGCCTTGCGTCCAACCATTGTTATTTTAGGGATTCTAGCCGTCGGAGGCATTTTGAATGCGGGCTTTGAACAACAATACCTGCTGCAAAATAATACCGTGCTTGAGTATTCAGAGGTTATCGATATTTATGCATATAAATACGGGCTACAAAACAGCATGTTCTCCTACGGGGCGGCCGTTGGGGTATTTAAATCCGTGATTGCCTTCATACTTGTTGTAATTGTGAATCGTATTTCTAGAAAAGTGAACGACCAAGCGTTGTTCTAAACCCGAAAAAGAGAGGAGCGCTTGTGATGATTTCGAATAGATACGGGGATCATATTTTTAAATTTATAGTTTATTTCATTCTTATACTTGTGTTGCTAGTTACCTTTCTGCCTTTTTGGAATATTCTCGTTCTTTCATTAAATGCTGCTGAGGATACCGTACGTGGTGGCGTCTATTTATGGCCCAGAGTCCTCACCTTTGATAGCTACAGTCAAATCTTAAAAGATAGCGAGATTTTGAATGGCTTATGGGTTACTGTCAAACGTACCGTAATTGGAGCGCCGCTATCTGTCCTTGTCATTACGATGCTTGCTTATCCGCTAAGCCGCCGGAATTTGATGGGACGTAAAGGATGGAATCTATATTTTGTCTTCACGATGTATTTTGGAGGCGGACTGATTCCTTATTACATGGTGCTTAAAGCGCTGAATATGATTGACACGTTTTCCGTATTTATTTTGCCAGGGTTGATGAATGTCTTCTATATGATTATTGTCCGTACCTTTATGGAGGGGCTGCCTGGTGAGATCGAGGAGTCGGCGAAGGTAGACGGGGCGAATGACCTGACGATTTTCTTCCGGATTGTTCTACCTTTGACCACACCCGTGCTTGCGACTGTAGGACTTTTTCAGGCAATCTCACATTGGAATTCGTGGTTTGACTCCTATGCGTTTACCTATAGTTCTGACTTAAAGACCTTACAAGCCGTACTCGTAAAAATATTAAGCCAATTCCAAACCGGAGGCATGGTATCGCAATCGCAAATGCTAGCTAACTCGGCTAAGCGGAATGCGGTTTCAAGTGATACTATCCGGATGGCAGCGACGATGGTGGCAACATTGCCTATCGTACTGGTATACCCATTCCTGCAAAAGTACTTTGTTAAGGGTATGACTTTGGGAGCGGTTAAGAGTTAATATGATTAAATAAATGGCGGCCCTGAAGGGGGGTGAGCGGACAGACTTGCTTGGTTGCTTGATAGACTTATGAAGTAACTTACTTAATGGGAGGAATTAGGGTGTCTATGATAAAGAAAAACAAATGGTTGAACGTGAGTATTACTGCCGCATTAGCCGTTGGTGTATTAGCGGGTTGTGCTTCAAATGATGGAAAAAACAATACAAACCAAACGGCCGGAGACGATAAAAAACAAGAGCCGATTACATTGACCTGGTTTGATTCAAATACCAAGGGTGAGCCTTTCACTGATGCTATTGCGCAAGAAATCACCAAAAAAACGGGCATTTCGATCTCAATACAGCAGCCAACGGGTAATCCTACGGAAAAGCTGAGCTTGATGCTAGCCAGCGGTGACTATCCAGATGTAGTTGTAATGAGCCGGGGTGATGCTTCTCTCGATAAATACATTACAAGTGGCGCATTTATAGCGCTCGATGAGTTAATTGAGAAAAGTGGACCAGACATTAAAGAAATGTACGGCGACACATTGATCAAAACACGTTATAAAGATGGAAAAAACTATTACCTAGCTAACTGGTATGGCCTGGATAGTGATCCTGTCTTCGGTATGCTGATGAGAAAAAATCTGGTTGCTGACCTGGCTCCAGATAAGGCAGATGGCTCCACCCCACTCACAACGGATGAGTTTGAAGCACTTTTAAAGAATTTTAAAGAGAAAAACAAGACAATTGATGGAAAAGAAACTGTTCCAATGACGATGAACGGTGAAAATATGGGCGCCAACCTGGGTACATTTAAAGGGATGTGGGGTCTGAGAACCTACTACGATAATAATGGAACATTACAATATGATGTTAAGGATCCAAAGTATCGCGAGATGCTGCTCTATGTGAACAGTCTGTATAGAGAAGGTCTAATCGAAAAAGAATTTGCCATCAGCAAAACACAAACCTGGATTCAAAAGCTGGCTACCGGCGCAGTGTTCTCCACACCAGGCGCATACTGGGACCCAGGTAACGCAAATGGTACTCTGAAGAAGGATGGCGGAGATGATAATCAGTTCTTCCCGTACAAGGTTGTAGCACCAGGCACAGAGACCTCCCAAACAACATTCGGACCAAGAAGCTCACTTGGATGGGATGCTATTGCCATTACGAAAAATAACAAACACCCTGAAGAAACTATTAAGCTGTTCAACTACCTAGCGAGTGACGAAGGACAACATTTGCTGCTATGGGGTAAGGAAGGCGAGCAGTACACCATGGTGGATGGAAAGAGACAACCAGACCCTGCATTCCTGCAAAGCTTCAAGGATAACTGGGACGATGCTGTGAAGAAGAGCGGTGTCCGTAAATGGTTGTGGTTTGTTAAAAATGGTCTGGATGCCAATGAACAGCCATACGATATGGCCGTTAAATACCAACGTAGTGAAATTGACGAAATGGCCATTAAGAGCCTTGGAGATTCCGTATGGGATACAGCAGAATTTGATAACTTAGGTCCTGACGGCGGAACGCCTGAAGCGCTGACCGCGCAAAAAGTAAAAGATATTATGGATCAAAGCATTACGAGAGTAATCATCGCTCCTTCTGAAGCCGAAGCCAATTCTACATTCGACAAGATGCTTGCGGATATGAAAAAAGCTGGGGATGAAAAAGTAGAAGAAATCTTCAATCAGAAGTATAGCGAACGTATGGAATTGTGGAACTCAAAATAATATATTTATCTATGTAAAAGCTTCCTCTCTGCATTTCAGCAGAGGGAAGCTTTTTTTGTTGTATAAAAAAACTAAACCAGCCGATTAACATGTGCATTCCTGCGGAAATCAAGCGGGGCTTGATGATAGAATTTTTTGAATTGATGATAGAAATGACTGACATTCTCGAAGCCGGATTCCAAAGCGATATCGACCACACGCAGCTCGGTAGTGAGCAGTAGGTTGCGGGCTACATTGAGCTTTAGCTGGTTGATATATTCCGTAGGTGTCTGGTTCAAGTATTGCCGGAAGGCGCGGTTCACATGACCGGCGCTTCTCCCTGACAGCTCGTACAAGGCATGAAGTCCACGGTGCAAATTATCCTTTAAATGCATTTTGGTTATGGCATGCTCTAGCCAGAGCGGGAATTCTGGTTGAGCGACTGTCTCTGCGGAGAAAAAATGCTGGGTGAGTGTATCGACGAGCAGGCCTTTTAGAAAAATCCGGGACTTAACCTTGTCTAGGGTTGATAGGATGCGAATGCGTTCCATAGAACGGATGAAACTAGCCATTTCCAGCTGAGATAACATGGCGATTCGGGGGAGAGGCGTGTTGAGCAATCCGTGCAAAAACTCCTCTTCATTCAGATAAGTTAAAGCATCTTCAATGAGGCTTTTGCGGCAGGGAATGTTCAGGAAACGGCAATCGCTATCACCATCTGCTTCATATCTGTGGGTATCACTGGGCCGAATAAAGACAAGGCAGCCCGTCTGAAGCAGCTGCGCTGTCCCGTTAACAATATGCTGACATCTGCCTTCTGTGAGAATGAAAAATTCATAGAAATCATGCGTATGCTCTGGAGATACCTGACTTAAGGACTCCACCCAGAAAGGGTCTGCTAGTAGTTCAGGATTCATATGGCTTGCCTCGGTGTATTTGAGCATGTTCGTCCTCCAGGGTATTAGTGATGTTAAAATAGCACATGATTCTCGAGAACACAACACAAGAAATATAAAGATATTATTGATAGACTTGATCTATAAGAAGGCAAAATAGCACATTTTGGAGGCGGAGAAAATGCATCTTGTAGATCTAAATGGAAAATGGAAAATGAGACGTCTGCATGAGCCGAGCTGGCTGGAGGCTAGTGTGCCAGGTTCTGTCTATCACGATTTATTGAATGCCGGAGAAATGCCGGATCCGTTCTATCGTGAGCAGGAATATGAGGTTCTGGAATTATCCAATGACGATTACGAATATCAGCGTTGCTTTCAAGTGGAAGCTGAAGTGTTACAGCATGACTGCGTATTTCTGCTGTGTGAGGGGCTGGATACGTTATGCGAGCTTTTTGTGAATGGAACTAACATTCTGAACAGTGATAATATGCACCGGACGTATGAAGTGGACATTAAGTCAGTGTTGAAGCAAGGCGATAACACCATTCACGCGATTTTTCGTTCCCCAGTGGAATTTGCTCTGCGGAAGCAAGCGGAGCTGCCGCTTAGCAGTTGTGCTGATGCAGTGGAGGGAATATCCCATCTGCGCAAAGCACATTCCATGTTCGGCTGGGACTGGGGTCCGAAGCTGCCCGATCTTGGAATCTGGAGAAGTCTCTCCATTCAGGGGTATGACAGTGCCCGTGTTGACGATGTTTATATTACACAATTTCACGAGCCGGATAAGGTTACTCTGGATGTTCGGGTAAGAACAGAGAGCTGGCAGGAGGTTGAACGGGAAATCGTAGTCAGTGTTCACACTCCAGCAGGTGTGGCCGTTGAACGTCGTGTGTTCGAAACTGCCGGAGAAGATCATCATATTACACTGGAAATTATCGAGCCAGAGCTGTGGTGGCCGAATAATCTGGGTGCACAACCCCTGTATAACGTCGAGGTTGTGCTGTTACAGAAGGGACAGGAGCTGGATCGTCGAGAACTGCGGATTGGATTAAGAACGATTTCTGTGAAGCAGGAAGAAGACCAGTGGGGACAATCATTCGCTTTTGAAGTCAACGGCGTGCTTATCTTTTCTACAGGTGCTGATTATATTCTGGAAGATAATCTTCTGCCTCGCGTGACTAAGGAGCGCACGGATCGCCTGCTCCAAAGCTGCGTGGCTGCTAACTTTAATACCATTCGCGTATGGGGTGGCGGTTATTATCCTGACGATTATTTTTATGATCTATGCGATGAATATGGGCTTATCGTCTGGCAGGATCATCTGTATGCCTGCGGGATCTATGCACTGACAGAATCTTTTGAGAACAATATCACACATGAGACGATCGACAATATGAAGCGCCTGCGCCATCACGCATCGTTAGGCTTGTGGTGCGGTAACAACGAACAGGAGATGGCTTGGGTCGATTGGGATTGGGAGAATCATTATTCGCTCCAGCTAAAGGCCGACTATATCAAGCAATATGAAGTGCTTCTGCCGGCTATCGCTAAGGAAGTTGATCCCAATACCTTTTACTGGCGTGCCTCTCCTTCCTCTAAAGGAAGCTTTGATAAGCCGAATGACGAGAACTATGGAGACATGCATTACTGGGGAGTTTGGCATGGTAAGGAGCCTTTTACAGATTACCGGAAGCTCTATCCGCGTTATATGTCTGAGTTTGGCCTGCAATCCTTCCCAAGCTTGAAGACGATTGAATCCTTTACGCTGCCGGAGGATCGCAATATTTTCTCCTATGTCATGGAGTCCCACCAAAAGAACAATACCGGAAATGAGAAAATTCTCTATTATATCGGCGAGACCTACAAATATCCGAAGGATTTTGAATCTATTCTCTATGCGTCCCAGCTTATCCAAGCCGAAGGCATGCGCTGTGGCGTAGAGCATTGGCGTAGACATAGAGGGCGCTGCATGGGCGCATTGTATTGGCAGTTGAACGATTGTTGGCCGGTTGCCTCTTGGTCTAGCATCGATTATTATGGCCGGTGGAAAGCAATGCATTATACGGCTAGACGTTTTTTTGCTCCAGTTCTTGCTTCTGCACATGACGAAGGAACCGTAGTTTGCCTGCATGTCTCTAATGAGAGCCGAGAGAAAGTGAGCGGTGAATTAAGATGGAGACTGCTTACTCCGACATCAGAGGTTCTAATGGAAGGTGCGAAGTCGGTGAAGATTGAGGCTTTAAGCAGTGCCGAGTTCGATCGGCTTGATTTTGGTCATGTCTTGGATACAAAAGAGAAGAAACGTGAAGCCTATCTGGAATATGTATTTGAGGTAGAGGGGGAGACGATAAGCGGGGGAACCGTCTTGTTCGTTAAGCCGAAACACTTCAGCTTTGTTGATCCTGAGCTTGAAGCCGTAGTCACAGAGGAAGCAGAACAATTCGTTATTACTGTGAAGTCAAAAGCATATGCCCGTTTCGTTGGACTTGATTTCAAGGAAAGAGATGCGATCTTCAGTGATAACTATTTCGACCTGTCAGCTGGCATTTCAAGAATCGTTACAGTTGCCAAAAAAGATCTCGACAAACCAGCTACGGCTGAGGAACTGCGTGCCCAGCTTACTGTACGTTCCGTCTTTGATATTTAAGCAAAAGGTTATTTTCCTACTATATCCTAGGCTACCAATCTCCAAATGACAGTTTGATGATATATATTCTAGTGGTTTAGATCCTGTGTATAGATAGATCAATATTTTACTATAATAGGTATAGATATTAAGATTGTATACCCTTCCATTTCACTCTAAAATAGACTTCGAAGAAGCATTAACTACAAACAATAAACGTTCTATTGAGCTACCTTAAGGAGAGTGCAAACATATTATGGGTATTTATTATGACGACAACCGCAAGGTGTTTCATTTACAGTCAGAGAAATCCAGCTATATTATTGAAATGATCAAAGGTGTTATTCCAGCGCATGTCTACTGGGGCCCAAAATTGGCAGGGAGAGAATTTCAACACCCGTTGAATTTGGTGGAACGTTGCTCTTTTAGTCCAACTTATTTGCAGGAGGATAAAAATATCTCCCTCGACACCTTGCCAAGCGAATTCCCTTCCTATGGAAACGGGGATTTCCGCGAACCGGCACTGGAGGTTCACCTAGTAGATGGCACGACCGTAACGGATTTCCGTTATAAGAGCTACACCATTAATAAAGGAAAACCTGCACTCAAAGGTCTGCCTGCTACTTATGTTGAAAGTGATGAAGAAGCAGAGACCTTGGAAATTATACTGCAAGATGATAAAACAGGATTGATCGCTGCCTTGAGCTATACCGTATTTAACGATCAGGATGTTATAACACGTTCCGTGCGGATTGAGAATCTGGGTAAGGACAATCTGGTTTTGAAAAGAGTATTAAGCGCGAATGTTGACTTCCATGATTCTGACTATGACATGCTGCAATTATCCGGTACTTGGACTAGAGAACGCCATATTCACAAAAGACCACTCGTTCCTGGCATCCAACGGATTGACAGCAAACGCGGCTCCAGTAGCCATCAGCAGAATCCTTTTATGGCCTTGCTTGCAAAAGATGCGACAGAGGACCATGGCGAAGTTTATGGATTCAGCCTTGTGTATAGCGGGAGTTTCCTCGCCCAAGCAGAAGTGGATCAATACGGAATTTCCAGAGTAGGGATCGGTATTCAACCTTTCAATTTTCAGTGGTTGCTTGAACCGGGCGAATCCTTTCAGGCACCTGAAGCAGTATTAGTAAGATCCAGTGAAGGGCTTGGCGGTTTATCGAGAACCTATCACCGTCTGTATCGGACCCGGTTATGCAGAGGTGAATTCCGCGATAGCAAGCGTCCTATTCTGATCAACAACTGGGAAGCGACTTATTTTAATTTTAATGCGGATAAAATCAAAGAAATTGCTAAAGCAGGAAAAGAGCTAGGCCTGGAGCTGTTCGTGCTGGATGACGGCTGGTTCGGCAAACGTGATAACGACGACAGCTCCCTGGGAGATTGGGTAGAGGATCGTCGCAAGCTGCCTGAAGGTCTTGGAAAGCTAGGCGAAGATATCACGGCAATGGGCATGGAATTCGGATTATGGTTCGAGCCAGAAATGGTATCGCCTGAAAGTGATCTTTACCGTGAACATCCAGACTGGTGTCTCCATGTACCTGGGCATAAAAGTTCATTAGCCCGCCAGCAGCTAGTGCTGGATTTATCCCGTAAGGATGTATGTGATTATATCGTCGAGTCAGTTAGCTCGGTATTATCATCCGCTCCGATTACTTATGTGAAATGGGATATGAACCGGAATATGACGGAGATTGGATCAGCGCTTCTTCCAGCCGAACGTCAACGTGAAACGGCACACCGTTATATCCTTGGACTTTATGATGTGCTGGAACGTATCGTTTCCCGTTTCCCTCATATTTTGTTCGAAAGCTGCTCCGGCGGGGGCGGACGATTTGACCCGGGAATGCTGTATTATATGCCACAGACCTGGACTAGCGATGATACGGATGCAGTGGAAAGATTGAAGATCCAATACGGAACAAGTATGGTGTATCCTGCGAGTTCAATGGGTGCCCATGTGTCGGCTGTTCCTAACCATCAGGTACATCGTATTACACCTTTGGAGACACGTGGTCATGTCGCGATGTCGGGTAATTTCGGCTACGAGCTGGATTTGACCAAGCTTACTGAAGCTGAGCGCGAGGATATCCGCAAGCAGGTTTCGGAGTACAAGGAACTGAGAATGCTGATTCAGTACGGTGATTTCTATCGACTGCTTAGTCCTTTTGAAGGAAACGAGACGGCATGGATGTTTGTTTCCGCTGATAAAAAAGAAGCCTTCGCCACCTACTTCCAAGTTTTGGCCGGGCCTAATCCACCGTTGCGCAGATTGCGTCTGAAAGGACTCGACCCTGCGAAATCGTATAAGCTTGAGCTTAACGGCGGAGTATACAGAGGGGATGAGCTGATGCACTTCGGACTCACGCTTCCACAGCTTGAGGGCGATTTCAGAAGCCTACTTTTCGTGCTTAGAGAAGTTTAATCAAAAAAGGAGGGTGCCCCAAAAGCCATTGGCTGCTGAGCACCTTCCTTTTTTTTCTCCTTTTTTGAGTTCTTTTGTGACTAGCTGCGCGCCCGAAGCTGTTATTGGATGGGGTGTTTAGCAGAATGTTGCCTAGCCTTAGCCGGGGATAGCGGGCTCGAATAAGGGTGTTTAGCAAGATGCTTTGCTAGCCAGGTGCTGCCGTACGCGAATTAGTGCACCTTGTAAGTAGCTTGACGCCACTGAAATTGAGTGTTTATAACTCGAAGTCGGCGGGCTCAAATTGGTGCACCATGTAAGTTGCTTCCCCAGCCAACACGGTGCTATCGGACTCAAATGCCGCTAATCGCTCGCTTTTCACACATTTGGAGTTTTATCGGACCGCATAGTCGCTATTGACTCTAAAAGTACCAAATATGCACCTCTTTCGAAGGAATAGCTGCACTGGAGTCCGAAACTGTGCTCAAAAGGCGGAAAATTGGCAAATAGCGTCATCTGAGTCCGAAAGCGCGGTAGAGGGGGGTGACTCGGTGCTTTCGTATGCGAATTAAGGTGTTTAGCAGGATGTTTACCTAGGCGGGGGCTGCCGTACGCGAATTAGGGTGTTTAGCAAGTTGCTTCCTTAGCCGTGGGCCGCTGGACGCCAATTAGTACGACATGCAAGTTGCTTACCCAACCAACACGGTGCTATAGGACTCAAATGCCGCTAACCGCAGTCTTTTCACACATTTGGAGTTTTATCGGACCGCATAGTCGCTATTGGCTCGAAAAGTACCTAATATGCACCTCTTTCGAAGGAATAGCTGCACTGGAATCCGAAACAGTACTCAAAAGACGAAAAATTGGCAAATAGCGTCATCTGAGTCCGAAAGCGGTGGGGGATGGTTGTGACTCGGTGCTTTCGGACGCGAATTAGGGTGTTTAGCAAAATGCTTTGCTAGCCGGGGACTGCTGGACGCGAATTAGTACGACATGCAAGTTGCTTACCCGTCCAACACGGTGCTATCGGACTAAAATGCCGCTAATCGCAGTCTTTTCACACATTTAGAGTTTTATCGGACCGCATAGTCGCTATTGACTCTAAAAGTACCAAATATGCACCTCTTTCGGAGGAATAGCTGCACTGGAGTCCGAAACTGTGCTCAAAAGGCGGAAAATTGGCAAATAGCGTCATCTGTGTCCGAAAGCGGCGGGGGATGGTTATCACTCGGTGCTGCTGTACGCGAATTAGGGTGTTTAGCAAGTTGCTTCCTTAGCCGTGGACCGCTGGACGCCGATTAGTGCGCCTTGCAAGTTGCTCACCCATCCAACACAGTGCTATCGGACTCAAATGCCGCTAACCGCAGTCTTTTCACACATTTGGAGTTTTATCGGACCGCATAGTCGCTATTAGTTCGAAAAGTCCAAAATAAGCATCTCTTTCGAAGGAATAGCTGCACTGGAGTCCGAAACTGTGCTCAAAAGGCGGAAAATTGACAAATAGCGTCATTGGGATCCGAAAGCGGCGGTAGAGGGGGTGACTCGGTGCTTTCGTATGCGAATTAGGGTGTTTAGCAGGATGTTTACCTAGGCGGGGGCTGCCGTACGCGAGTTGGTACGCCTTGCAATTGTGAGTTGGCACCACCAGATCTGAATGGTTACTACTTGCATCCACCGGCCCCGAATTAGCACGCCACGCCTGCCACGCCTGCCACGCCTGCCACTCAGCTCTATCGAAGCCGAATAGATATGCCTAGCAACATCAATTTTCAAAAAACACATGTTTGGACAGGAACTCTAGGTCCTGCTCGCGGTAAGTGGAGGGGCTAACTCCAAAGTAGGAACGAAAAACTTTGCCGAAATAGCTGGCATTGTCAAACCCAGTGTCCACAGCGATCTGGTAGATCGTCTGATCTGTTGTTTTCAGCATAGATGCTGCCAGCTCGATCCGTCTCCTTCTTAAATACTCAAAGGGCGAGAGATTGATGTTTTTTTGAAATAGCCTGCAAAGATGATGTTTGGAAATTCCAACATGAGCGGCGACATCGTCTAAGCTAAGGTTATTATTGTGCAGATCATTTTTCATGAATTGTATAGCGGCATGGAGTTTGTCATTTTTTATATAGGTGGTTAACAAACTCGGTTTCTTGAGGTATTTCTCCATGGATAATATCCACTGAAAGGCTTTTCCCGTTAGAAAATGCAAATCTCTTTCTTCATCAACCTGGATGTCCTTGAACATACTCCACAATAAATCCATCGGAACCGATTCCTGAGGGAGTTCTATAATAGGACCGCCATGTGCGATCAGCTGGTTCCAGAGTGAAATAGCTAGAGGTCCTCGTACATTCAGCCAAATGAATTCCCAAGGCTCTGTACCTTCCTCCGGATAATAATATCTGTGTATACTGGGGACAGTCACTAGGAAAGCTTTGCCCTTCGTTAATGGGTGAACAACCCCGTCTATTTCAATTCTACCCTCTCCAGATAAGGTGTACTGAAAAATAACACAACTTCTCTCCGTCCGGTTCTGGCCGTTGAATGAATATGCCGGAGTCTCGGCTTGTTCCCAGCCAATAGAATCAAACAGAAGCATAGAAGCTTGTTCTTCCGAGCGAATGGTGTAGGAGGAGCGCAACATTAGCAGGTTTCCTTTCCGTGGTTCGTTACTTCATTCAAAGTGTAAACTTTTTTGTTGATCTGTTCAATTTTTGTTTCATTTAATCTGCTGTCTTCGATATTGATAAGGCGTAATGCCATACTGATCTTTGAACAGCTTAATGAAATATTGTGGCTTTTTGTAGCCGACTAGATGTGAAATATCGAGCACATGTAAGTTGGAATCGATTAATAACTTGGAGGCCTTTTCCAAGCGTTTAGAAGAAATGTAGCTCGATAAATTTTCACCCGTCTCCTGCTTATAAAATTTGGACAGGTAAACAGGATGTAGGTGAACAATTTTCCCTAAGTCCTCCAGGCTCAAGCAATCACTAATATGATTGGAGATATAGGCTTGAATGGTATGAACAATGTTTTGATTGGAAAATTTAGCGCTTCTATCTAATTGGGTGAGACTCTGCAAGATGGATTGAAGAGCCGTATCTGGTTCTGATAATTGATTGAAAATCCAGTCTGCGACCTCACCTGATTGGATTTTATCGGTTGTGGAATACAGCAAATTAATGAATTCGAGCAGGTAGAGGAGCTTTTGTTTTTTGACAGTGAGCTTGGCAAAGTTTTTTAAAATGTTTTTTCTGGTTTGTTCCCATTCTCCAAGCTCTAATTTAGGGAGAGCACTATAGGCACTCAGCATAGTAAAGTCACTGGCCCCAATATTTTCATTAAAAAAGAAATGATAAAAAATATGCCGAACAGCATGCTTTTGAGAAAATTCAAACGGCTCGGAAAAAGAAATGGAATCGACGCTGCTTGCCACAGTTTCGGTATTGGATTCTGGAATAATTCCAGTAATGGCTGATGGAGTGATCCAAATAAAGTCCCGTCCACCATTATGATCTTTTAACATCATTTCATCTTTCCCTCTAGCCCCTGAGACGTGAAAAAAGCAAAAGTGCTCATTCCGTAAAGCAGTATCGAGTGTGCTGTGATCATAACGTAGTGGGGAAGGTCCGCTAATAACAGAAAGCAAGTAACCTAGCCCATCTATGTTTTTCTCTGCCACTGGGGTTTTTGGGGGTTTCTCAGCGATACTCTTAATAACTTGACTCATGGCTTTTTCCATATCCTCTTTATCAACCGGCTTGAGTAAATAATCGAGTGCACCCAAACGAATGGCTTGTTGTGCATAATCAAATTGAGAATAACCGGAAAGGAAAATTACCTTGGTATTGAGCTTTTTCTCATGAACATGATGCAGTAAATCAATGCCGGATACCTCGGGCATACGAATATCTGTAATAAGGATATCTATATGATTCTGATTCAATAGCTCCTTGGCTTCAATCGAATTTGTTGTCGTCTCAATATGCTCAATTCCAAATTTGCTCCAATCCAGCAGGTGTTTTAAATATTCAACGATGTAATGTCCGTCATCAACTATCAATAATCGCATATTGTCCTCCTTCATCCAGCGAGAAATCTATGAATGCCAGCACGGATAAACCACCCCAGTCATTGATGAAGAACCGCAGTCCGCTTAATTCACCATACGCATTTTTGAGGCGATGATGAATGTTCCAAAGACCAATTCCTCTTGATCCTTCAGGTGGGGATTCATTCTCAAGTCTGGCCATTAGCTGGTGTATTTCCTCAGCAGTAAGCCCCTTACCGTCATCGGCAACAATAATTAATGCTCCAGTATCAAGTTCTTTTACATCTATAGTAACGCGATGAGCCCCTTGCTGTTCTTCAATCCCATGCTGGATTGCGTTCTCGACCATAGGCTGGATAATCAGTGGCATAATCAGATGCTCTCCCAGTTCAGGAGGCAGGTTGATTTCATAATTTATTTTTTTGGAAAGTGACATGATGGATAAAAAATGATCGGCAAGCTGCAATTCAGAAGCCAACGTAACATTATCTGAATTCATTTTTGTTAAATAACGATAGTACTCTGCTAAATGCTTGCTCATCTGCATTACGGCTTCCGGTGAAGTTTTTGCCACTGCCATAATAAAAAACAGATTATTGTAAAGAAAATGTGGATTGATCTGAGCCTGTAGCTGTTTCACTTCGGCGTTTCTGCGCAGCTCGGTTTCTATTTTTAATGAAGCGAATAAAGCCTGTATTTTGGCGACCATGTGGTTAAAGCTTTTAAATAGACTATAAAATTGATTGTCCGGGTTCTCACTAATTCTGGTGCTGTAATTCCCTTGTTCCACTTGGTAGAATTTCTTGTCGAGCAAATATACATTACGATAATAGTTTCGATAGAACATAAAAATCACGATAAGACCAATGATCAAGATCATTAAGATGCTGACAAAAAACACCTGTTTATTCCGGTTAAGCGGATTCAAAAAATCACTCATTCGCGTATAGGTAACAAGATACGTATCAATCGGCTCAATATACTTTGATAAAACATAATAATCGTCATCGTTGATATGATAGTCAAACTTTAAAATTTCATGTGCATTGGGTGTTATCGTCTCCTTGGCTTTTTCCTCGATTCGAATATCCACCGCTTTATTGCTAATCATTAAACTCTTGTTCACAAGTAAAAAGGCATTGGAGCTCTCGCCGCCACTCACTGCTTTTTCTAAAAGACTTGTTAAATACTCCTTTTTCAGCTTAACGCCCACGATGTACTGAATATTGGCAGGATTTTTAGGTTCATGAATATAAGGATAGATTGAAAAATAATACAAATTGTTATTAACAATCTGCCAGCCTCGCTGCTTGACTTTCTGAAAGGGCTGTTTGGCAAGCGAATCATGACCCGTAAAAATAAAAGTGCCGTCCGATTTCCAGTAGATACCGATAGATTCAATCGCCTGACTGGAGAGAAGTGGTGCTGATATGCGGTCATAGATATCGTTTTTTTTCATCTGGGCATCGTAATTGTTCATCTCTTGTATTTTGCTTTGATAGAAACGTACGGAGGTGTCGGCTGTATATTGGATGCCATACAAACTTGCCTCAGAGATGATGCCATCCAGAATGCTTTCCGTATAGGCTAGCTGATTTTTGGAGGAGTTAACCAAGCTCTCTTGAATGGTTTTGGAACCTAGGGAGTTCATTACGAAAAACAAACTTAAGGTAAGTAAAAGGAAAAAAACGAAAAAATATATGAATCGTTTCATATTTACTTTTTTAATCATAAGCATTACTCCTGTCGCTAGGACTCGTGTGAATTCATCATAAGCCATATATTCCAAAAGAAAAAGAGAAGAGCTCTCGCAAAATGAAAGCGTTTATAAAGATGTTTAGCGAGTGGTTATGATATTTAATTTGAGACATTTTCGAATGAAAGCGCTTTTGTTAACATTAAACCAGAAAGAAATTAGCAGCCAAGAATGTAAAAGGGGGTAAGCACAATAGCACAGATAATGAATACCCAGCTCAAATGGAGTGAGAAAGCCAACGTTAAAAAAAGCAGAAAGAATCCTTGGAAAAAGGAAATCAAAAAAAATTGGCCATTGTATGTTTTATGTATCCCAGCTTTGGTATTCGTTCTAATTTTTGCCTACGGTCCTATGGTCGGATTAGTGATGGCCTTTCAGGATTACAAGCCCTGGCTTGGAATTACAGGTTCAACTTGGATTGGTTGGGATAACTTCGCAAGAATCTTCCAATATAAAGAGGCAACACAATCCATTATCAACACCCTCATTATTGCTGTAATCAAAATTATAGTCGGAATTATTGTTCCTATCTTTATGGCGATTCTGCTAAGCGAGATTAGAAACATGGGGATTAAAAAGAGTATTCAAACCTTGGTCTATTTACCGCATTTCCTCTCTTGGGTAACCGTTGCCGGAATCATGATTGATATCTTAGGTCTGGATGGGGGCATAAATCATTTTCTTACGAATTTCCTCGGACTGAAACCGATTTTCTTTCTGGGCGATCCTACGCTGTTCAGACCGACGATCATCATCAGTGATTTATGGAAAAACTTCGGATTTGGCATGATTGTCTACTTAGCGGTGATTACAGGGATCGATCCTTCTTATTATGAGGCAGCTGAGATCGACGGCGCGTCACGCCGCCAACAAATAAGACATGTTACCTTACCGAGTATGATGCCGATGATCATCGTAATTGCAACGTTAAGCCTTGGAAATATCCTGGATGCAGGATTTGACCAAATCTTTAACTTATATAATCCACTCGTCTATAGTACGGGGGATATCATCGATACTTATGTTTACCGGTCATCCTTATTAAATGGCCAATACGGTTTTGGTACCGCTGTTGGATTGTTTAAATCCGGCATCAGCTTCATATTAATCGTAATTTCCTATCGAATTGCTTACAAGGTAGCTAACTATAAAATATTTTAAGCCGAAGTTGTTAAGCTTACAAAACTGTTAGGAGGAATGGGAGTGTATTATAAATCCAAGGGATATAGGATATTTTCGATTTTCAATCATATCCTCCTGATTCTAGTAGCCTTATCGTGTTTATTGCCTATGCTTCATTTGCTAGCACAATCATTTAGTAGTAAGACAGCGGTAAATGGGAATTTGGTATCCTTTTGGCCGGTGGACTTTAATATCGAAGCCTATGTGAAAACTTTTAAAAACACGAATTTTACAGGCTCCATGAGAATCTCAGTGGTCCGGACGGTACTGGGGACGTTAATCAGCATGTTCATTATTACAACGGCGGGGTATGCCTTGTCCAAAGATTTCCGTGGGCGTAATGCTTTAATGTGGATTTTTATATTCACGATGTTGTTTTCCGGTGGATTGATTCCTTCTTATATATTGGTTACGAAACTTGGGCTCAAGGACACGATCTGGTCGCTCGTGCTTCCCGGTGCCTTCGGAGCTTATAATTTGATTCTGATTATGAATTTCTTTAAAACAATCCCTAAGGCGCTTGAAGAGGCAGCATTTATCGATGGGGCTTCGTTCTTCGTCATTTTCCGGAAAATCTATCTTCCGCTTTCCCTTCCCGGTCTGGCAACCGTTGGATTGTTTATCATGGTGGGGAGCTGGAACGCATGGTTTGATGGGATTTTGTATATGTCGAATACAACGGACTATCCGTTAGCTTCATTCTTACAGACTGTAGTGGTGCAAGGATCAGCGCAGAGTATGGCACTTAGTCAATCAGAAGCAGCCGCGTTGTCAGAACAGAGTATCAAAGCTGCGCAAATTTTTATTAGCACACTGCCCATTATCCTTGTATACCCTTTTCTACAGAAGTATTTTGTCAAAGGCATCGTTCTGGGTGCTGTAAAAGAATAACGTGACCAACATATAAAACTTTAATTCAAAGGAGCTTATTGATGAAAAAAACAGGGGCCTTAATAACGACTACTGTATTGATGGCAGGATTGCTAGCGGGCTGCGGCTCAAACGGTAAAGAATCTACTGCGGCAGAAGCGGTTCTCAAAGACGGCAAATACGATCCTCCTATTACTATTAACATCGCCAAGCAACAAGATGAGAATGCCGGTAAATATATCAACGGGGAGAGCTTAAATGATAATGTGTTGACCCGCTGGGGTGTCGAGAATCTAGGGATTAACATCCAAACTACTCTTTTGGGCGGTGATGCCTCCCAATATAATACGAAACTTCGTTTAGCGCTCACTGGTTCCGAGAAGCTTCCGGATGTTTTGCCAGTGTATGATACCTCATTAGAAAATGATCTGATTCAATCTGGACTTGTAAAAGATATTGCGGAGGACATTAACAAATATATGCCTGAGCGTCTGAAAGAAATATATAAACAATATCCAACAACGTTCAACCCAGTTATCCAGGACGGCAAGGTTTATGGGATGGCGATCTCGCCCAATCTCACTGAAGGTGAGGTCATGCTTATCCGTCAAGATTGGTTAGATAAATTAAATTTAAAAGCGCCAACAAATATAGATGAATTTGAACAGGTAATCGCTGCTTTTACGAATGATGATCCGGACGGTAACGGAAAAAATGATACTTATGGATTTGATTTCTCGGGAAAAGATTCTTACAACACGGGCTGGGTAAGCGACTCTGTAATGATTTTTAGTGCTTATACAGGGAAGAGTCTCCCCGGCCAATGGTATAACGACAATGGAAAACTCACTTACGGTTCCGTCGCTGATGGGACAAAGGATGCGTTAGCTAAACTTCGCGATTGGTACTCCAAAGGGTATTTAAATAAGGAGTTGGCTACACAGGGTGCATGGGATGCACTGGCGGATTTCACTGAAGGTAAAGCAGGGATTATTATTGGCCGTCCTTGGCTGTACGGCAGTGTTAAAGATGTGGAAACTAACGTAAAAGGGGCTAAAATCAAAGCTTACCCAACAATTAACGGTGTAAGTGGGGATCGAACCTACCAATCCGGTCAACAGAACGATGGTGTCTTTATGTTTAATAAAGACTTTAACAATATGGAAGCTTTCTTCTTGTATTATGACAAGCTTTACGATGCAGCATTTGGTACCGGAGATTTCAAATATGGTTATGCTCAGGGATATGATTATGACATCGTTGGCGATGAAGTGGTATTCGATTCCAAGAAATTCAATACGCCTTTGGATGCCGCTCAAGGTGTAGGTAAAATGGCTTTTACCAAAAATACACCTAGTGTTGATGGTCCAGGTAAATCTTTTTATGATCTTTCCAAAGGTGCAAAAGCTGAGAATGGGGTCTTGATCAGATCGGCATCAAATGATGAAACAGCCAAAGAGGGATATGTGATTTCCTATGAGAATAGAGAGTCACTGCTTCCAAATGCATTTAACGGTCCACCTACCAAGACCATGCAGACAACTTGGGAGCAACTGAATACGATGGAAAAGGAAACCTTCACCAAAATTATTTACAGTAAAGAGCCGCTAACTGCGTACGATGACTTCGTGAAGCAATGGCATGACAAAGGCGGTACGAAAATTTCCGAAGAAATCAACGAATGGTATAACAATGCTAGCAAGGTGGATGTGATGTCTCAGATGGGATTGAAATAAGTTCGCAAGAACAGCAGGTTCAGTTAAGGTCATCCTTGGCCGGACCTGCTTTTTTGTCTAAAAATCTGATCCTCTGGAGGTTAATCATGGACGAAAATGCGAGTACAGTCACCCTACTAAATAGCGCTCCACTTCTGGATATGAGCGGAAATCCTGTACATGCACATGGTGGACATATGCTCTATACGGATGGATATTATTACTGGTTTGGTGAGAACCGGATGGATCGGCGGAGAGTGAGCTGCTACCGATCTGTGGATCTAGTGAATTGGGAATGGCGCAATGATGTGCTCACACTCGATTCACCGGTACAGCCGATTTATCATCGCACCACATTAGAGCTTGAACCCTTGGACAGGGAGGGGCGCCCAACGGGTGCGGTAATTGAGCGCCCAAAAGTACTCTACAACAAACTTACAGGGAGATTTGTTATGTGGATGCATTGGGAAAATGGACGCGACTACTCTGATGCGCGCTGCGCGATCGCTGATTGCGGGACGGTAGATGGGGATTATGTTTACCGGGGCAGCTTTAATCCGATAGGTAACATGTCTCGGGACTGCACCTTGTTCCAGGATGACGATGGGACGGCATATTTTATCTCCGCGGCAAGGGAAAATGCTGATCTTATTATGTATCGTCTGTCACCTGATTACCTCAGCATAGAAGAACAGGTCAAGACCTTGTGGCCCGGACAAGCGCGTGAAGCACCTGCATTAATGAAACGTCAGGGTGTATACTTCCTCATCTCGTCCGCCTGTACGGGCTGGTTGCCTAACCAAGGAACCTATGCCTGGTCCGAGGAATTATTTGGTCGTTGGTCACCCTTGCTGCCTTTGGGCGACATCACTACATACGACAGCCAGCCTGCTTTTATAGTTCCTATTGTAGGAACAGACAATGACCAGTGCTCTTACCTGTATGTTGGGGATCGCTGGGACCCTGCGGATTATTATGCCTCTTCCTATGTATTTCTGCCGCTCGGCTTTCCTTCTGACCGGGAAATGAAGCTTGACTGGGCAGAGCGAACGGTGATTGACCTAAGGAAGGGAATCGTAGCTGTGGAATGCGGCTCTGGTAGTGGTCTGTTCAGATTGAAAAGCTTAGGAATGGGGCTTTATCTGGCGGCGGGAAATCAATCCATTGAACATGAGGAGACCTTGAACGTCGAAGTCCGGACGCTTTCGTATGAAGATCAGCAGCAGAGATGGACGGTTGAATACGGGGAGAAGGGTAGGGCGAGAATTCGAAACAGTGAAAAGGCCTTATCTATTGGCCCGTTGAATTCCTTGCTGCTGGAGCCTATTCGTGACAACGAAGATCAGTTTATATGGTTGCTTACAGAGACAGAAGCAGGTTCACTGACTATTGGGAGCAATGACGGAAGAGTTCTTACCGTAGCAGGAGAACAGCGTGGGGGCTGGGGTTGTGTGTTTCTTGAATCCACACGCTGCCATGATCCCCGTCTAGGTGCAGACCCGCAGCTTTTTCAACTGATTTCAGTAAGGTAAACAGTTTAGAGAAAAGAGGTATACCGATGAGTTTATCTGTCTCCTTCCCTATGGAATGGTTTAAAAGTGACCCCCATACACAACTTACTGCGACTTCCTCTGAGACGTTTCAGTTCATCACTACACCAGAAGGTGGTGGATTTGAGCTTCAGTCAGGGCATCTGGAATCCGCCGCTTGGTGCGATTATGGTTTCGTTAATGCTGAGGTTTACCATGAAAGCCATGACGTTCTGGTGCTGTTATTCAGTTTTTATGATCGGGATCATCGCGTCATTACTTATCATGTAGGAATTTTACCTGGTGTGCGCACGGAAATTTGTTTACCCTTGATTCATTTAAATGGTGAGAAGCTGTTCCTTCCCCGTTATCCGGGTGTGATGCAGACAGTACTGAGGGGAGATGCAGGCATCGATCGCAAGCATATCACCCGATTCTCTATCGCTACTCTCCCTTCAACAACAAGTAGAGCTGTGCAAATTAGTGACTTGGCTCTAAGTCTAACTGAGCCCGTCTTTGAGTATGAACAGCAACCATATATAGATGATCTGGGCCAATTAAAGGGAAGGGATTGGTCAGGGAAAACGGTTGATGCAGAAGCGTTGACGGATCGGCTGCGCGCAGAGCGGCAACTTGCGGCACATGCTGATCACAATGGAGGTGACCTCAGCAGGTACGGAGGTTGGAAGGCGCTGAGATTCGCGGCAACTGGATATTTCCGCACGGAGTTTGACGGC
Organism: Paenibacillus sp. FSL E2-0190; assembly: GCF_037992965.1. Classification (NCBI taxonomy): domain Bacteria; kingdom Bacillati; phylum Bacillota; class Bacilli; order Caryophanales; family Paenibacillaceae; genus Paenibacillus; species Paenibacillus sp. FSL E2-0190. Next base: position 5,160,053 of record NZ_CP150306.1, on the reverse strand, counting down.
AGCCGCTGGTGGTTCGTTGATCCAGAGGGTTATGCCCTGTTCAGTACGGGGATGGACTGTGTGGGTCCAGCTTGTTCTATGCATGTAACTGGCATGGAACACTTGATACCCTCATTGCCGGAGCGGGAAGGAATCTATCAAGAAGCTTGGTCACAGGATGGCGAGGAATTCAGCTTCGAGATTGCTAATCTGATCACTGCTTTTGGGGCGGAGTGGCGCTCTAACTGGGTGGCTATGACGGATTTTCGCTTACAACAATGGGGATTCAACACCATCGGTAACTGGTCTAATGATAGATTTATCAACGAATCCCAGCTTCCGTATGTTTATCCTCTAGTGGACTTTCCTATGACGGAGCAGACTATTTTCCGGGATTTCCCCGATGTGTTTAGCCCGGAGTATGAGCGGAATGCCGGGAGCTTTGCGGAGCAGCTTCTTCCATTAAGGGAAGACCAGAGAATGGTCGGTTATTTCATGCGTAATGAGCCGCATTGGGCATTCGTGGATGGGTTGAATTTGACCGGGCAGATGCTGAAATCTCCGGTCCGTTATGCCAGTAAGAAGGAATTCATTCGCTGGCTTGCAGAAAAGTACAAAACAGTGGAACGATTAAACATGGCGTGGGATAGCGTTTTTGAAGAATTCGAGGATTTATACGATGTATCGAATGTGAATGTAACCGGGGATAATCTCACTTCTGCCCGAGAAGTGGATTATAACCAGTTTAACCGGATCATGATTCGACGGTATGTAGAAGTGCCAGCCCGTCTTTGCAAGCAGACGGATCCGAATCATCTGAATTTGGGAATGCGTTATGCCTGGGTTGGCAGTGATGAGGTGCTGGAGGGCTGCGAATGGTTTGATGTATTCTCTATGAACTGCTATCAGTTCAGTCCTGACAAGGAACAGATCGCCCAGATCAGTGGACGACTGAACAAACCAGTCATGATTGGGGAATATCATTTTGGTGCGGCTGAAGGCGGCATGTTGGCTTATGGGATCCGTGCGGTGGCAACCCAGAAGGAGCGCGGTGAGGCTTACCGTTATTATGTGGAGCAGGGGGCAGCTATCCCGCAGCTCATCGGAGTTCATTATTTTCAATGGAATGATCAGCCTGTGCTCGGACGTTATGACGGAGAAAACTATCAAATCGGTGTAGTGGATGTCTGCAACCGTCCATATGAACCTTTCGTGCAAGCAGCGAGAAAGGCCCATGACCAGATGTATCAGGTGCGGACGGGTATGACAGCGCCCTATAATATTGTGCCAATGGAGATTCCGAAAACGGGATTCTGATTGCAAATCTTTACAACAAAAAGGCCCCCAGCCAATGGTGGGGCCTTTTTTGTCCTCTCCTCTGCAATGTAGCCTCTTTACAAGCCAAGGCCGGAGGAGGGGAGTGAATCATCACGGGAATAGCGCTTGCGGTATTCGCCCGGAGTTATTCCGGCACAACGTTTGAACATACGGATGAAGGAATTTACGTTCTGATAACCGACCTGAAGCGCGATATCCTGAATCCGCAGTTCCAGATTCATTAGCAGCTCTTTGGCCCGCTCAATCCGCAGATTGTTCAGATATTCACTGAAGTTGATGTTTGTTTTCTCTTTAAAAATGCTGGACAGGTAACCTGGAGTTAAATTTAACTTGTCTGCTACTAGGTTGAGGTTGATGTCCTCGCCGTAATGTTTGTCTAAGTAATCCAGTACAAAGCTGATAATGGGGTCGCGCGACTCCGAGCGGCTACTGATGACCACGAGCACAGGACGAACCAGATCACGCAGCCATTCCTTGTATTGATCCATTGAGTGGAAAGCGTTAAATGGCTCTAGTCGGGGTGGTAAGAGACGCTCCGCTTCCGCTTGGGGCAGATTCAGCCTCGTCACCGTTTTGCTCGTCTGTTCCGCTGCTCCCAAGGCAAATGCCCGAAAATCCGCCGCCGCTGCGTCCTTGTGCTGCAGCTGCTCCAGCTGACGATCCAACCAAGCGAATACAGCCTCCTCATTGGCAGACTGCAGCAGATTGTGCAGCTCCTCTCCGTGTGTCACCTTTAAATGAAAGGATTTGGCGGATGAGGCTCTAGGTTCTACGATAATTTGTGTTTCCCCGTTCAATCTACGCTCATTTAACAACATTGATAGATTATTGTAGGCATCGGTAAATGAGGTTTCGCCTGAATATACCGGACTTACAGCAATAGTCAGATATAAGGATGTCTCCGAATCCAGCAGCTCCTTAAGGGTATCAAGAGCCTGCAGAAAACTGCTCTGCGGTCCGGGATTGAACAGGAGCAGCATGAGCTGATCATGTTCCGGCTGGAGTGCGACGCTTTCGCTTTCACCACCAGTGATCAAGTTTTGAACCAGCTTCCATAACATCAGTGTGTGTTTTTCCAATTCGTCCGGCAAGGTTTTGAAGCTGACCTTGAACAGAATGGAGGCATAGGGCTGTTCGGATTGCCTTACATCTTCAAGCTCCGCGAGGCTTTTACTCAGCGGGATATTTTTCACTTTATGAGTATAGGCATATTGGCGCACCAGTGAGTTCTTATGATCAAGATCGGTCTGGATGAAGCGGTTACTCTCCAAAATGGAGCTCAGGCGTTCGCCGATAATGGCGAATTCCTTCACACTGCTCAATTTTTCAGGCCGGCTGCCTGCCTTACGGTCCAAGGCGGCAATCAGGCGCTGGAGCGGTTGGTTAAGCCGGTGGCTGAAGATTAGGGATGAGAGAACACTGATCAGTACTGCGGCAGAGAGTAATACAGCCAGCAATAGCTGCATCCCCCGCATTTCCGCAGCAATAGCCGCCACCTGGGTCACTCGGATATAGGTGAATCCAGTCTGTTTACCTTTTTCATAGAAGTAATATTGGTCTCCGACCCGCTCATGGGCATTGCCACTTTCCGGAAGCTGGCTTGTTTGCAGTTTACCCTCTGATGTAGAGAACAATAGATTCTTCTGCGCATCCAGGATATAGAACGGGGTATTGCCGGCATCTCCGTAGGCGGCCTGCATCAGCTGCGGATTCAGCATGACAATGCCGTACACTTCCTCATAAGGAATCGCTTTGACCAGCACTGGCATTAACCTTCCGAGCGTACGGGTGGAATGTATGGTTTTCTCGGTAAAGGTTACGGCGGGCATGACTTTTAAAAATTGATTGTCCATCGTTTGCCGGCTCCAGTACTCCGGAGGGTATTCTGCACTGAAGTAGTATTTACCGAACATATCTGCGGCGCTGCTTAGGCCCTCCCTCTCCAGTACATAATTTTCCTTTTTAAAATAGAGAATGAAATTTTCGATATGCAGAAAAGGATTAGCATACAGCGTTGAGAGATCCGATATCACTTCTGCCGGGATATCATATCGACGGTTCTCTTTCAGGTGGCTTAGAATGCCCAGATTGGCAGTCCATGAATCGGATTGGGTGAGGGCAAGAATGATGTTCTGGGTCAACCGGAAATGATTTTCGTAGCCTTCGACCGTTTGTGCGAGGCCAAGCTCATTTTGCCGGATCATCTCCTTATAGATTTTGCCGCTTAAATACAGATGGGAGAACAGATTAAATGATGCCAAAATCAAGATGACACTGAGGAAGCTTAGCATCAGCTTAACGAACAGGGCATTCAGCGCAAATTTGCCTGTAACGGATCCCTTCATATGTATCCCCCTTTGGATGCACCCGTAAAAGAATTGGATTAATTCTATCATAGCGGCAAAAAGCTAACACCAACAATATGCAATTTTGCTGATTTGTACGCTATTCTATGGAAATCCGCAGTTAAGGCGAAATGTTATATAACATGTAGATAGCGCTTTCCAAAGAAATGCAGCTATAATTCGGAGACAAATCCCGGAAAAAAGGGGGAAGTAATCTGACATCTATATGAGTTATGATCATTTTAACAAGAGGAGACATGCATATGGCTCAAGCTAGCGTAGTGCAGGACAAAATGCGAAAGAAAGTGCACCGGCGACCCCAACGACCTCAACGCCACAAAGCGGGAATCCTTCGAACTTGGAATAAAAACAAGGCGCTCTGGCTGCTGTTCCTGCCGTGCCTGTTGTATTATTTGATCTTCCGCTATGCACCGATGTTTGGATTAGTTATCACTTTCAAGGATTACAATCTTTTTAAAGGGATTTGGGCCAGTGATTGGGTGGGACTCAAATATTACAGGATGTTTATAGAGAATCCCGATTTTTGGCCGCTGATGAAAAACACTTTTCTGCTTGGTTTATATAAGCTGTTTTTTGGCTTCCCGGCACCCATTCTGCTGGCGATTCTGCTTAATGAGGTGCGCAAGGCTGCTTTCAAACGAGTTGTGCAGACCGTCAGCTATCTTCCACATTTTATCTCAAATGTCATTGTAGCCAGTATGGTGATCATGTTTTTATCCCCAACCGGAGGGCTGATTAATAATCTGCTTGGTGCCATAGGGATTGGACCGATCAATTTCATGAATGAACCTGGATTGTTCCGCGGTATTTATGTCCTGTCGGAGATCTGGCAGCATATCGGCTGGGAGACTATTATCTACTTGGCCGCGTTGACCGCTATCGACCCGCAGCTGTATGAAGCTGCTGATATGGACGGAGCCAGCCGCATGCGTAAAATATGGCATGTCACCTTGCCCGGCATTTCACCCGCCATCGTGATCACCTTGATTCTTAATATCGGTAAAGTGCTCGAGATTGGCTTCGAGAAGGTGTTCCTGATGCAGAATCCGGCGATCTACGACACAGCGGATATTATCAGTACTTATGTCTATAGGGTGGGTATGGTGCAGGGGAACTTCAGCTATGGCGCTTCTATTGATCTTTTTATGGGCGTGATTAGCTTGATCTTCATCTATACAGCAAATTACATCAGCCGCCGTGTAAGCGAGACAAGTTTATGGTAGAAAAGAGGTGTGGTGATGAGATCACCCCGTTTATCTTGGTTTAATGTCGTGAGCACTTTTATCCTTCTCGTGGTTGTGGTGGTCACGCTTTATCCGTTCCTGCATATGCTCGCTGTCTCTCTCAGTAGTGATGTGCATGTCATGAAGAATACCGTTTCTTTTTGGCCTAAGGGATTTAACCTGAATATGTATAAGCTTGTACTCGGAGATTCGCAAATCTGGGTGGCTTACAAAAATACACTCATTTACACCGTGCTTGGCACCCTTATCTCGCTGGTGGTCACCTCCACGGGTGCCTATGCACTCTCACGCAGTGATATGGCGCTGCGCAAGAGCTTCACCCTGTTGATTGTGGTGACGATGTTTTTCAGCGGAGGAATGATTCCCACGTTCCTCGTGGTTCGCTCCCTGGATCTGGTCGATACCGTTTGGGGCATGGTGCTGCCGGGTGCGGTTAGCACTTGGAATCTGATTCTGATGCGGACCTTTTTCTCCGGCATTCCTAAAGAGCTGGAGGAGTCTGGCCGCATCGACGGACTGAATGATATCGGCATATTTATCCGTATTATTGTTCCGCTTTCCAAGGCTTCCTTCGCCACCATAGCGCTCTTTTACGCGGTTGGCATGTGGAATAACTTTATTTACCCGCTGCTCTACCTGCGCTCACCGGATTTGTTCCCGCTGCAAGTACTGCTGCGCAATCTGGTGCTGGCTGGCAGTGCTAGCTCGGGGGATGTTACTAGCATTGGAGGTGACAACATGGTGATAGAAGAATCGCTGAAGTACGCGACGATTATGGTCTCGACGCTTCCGATTCTGATTGTGTATCCATTTGTACAGAAGTATTTCGTTAAGGGGGCCATGATTGGCGCGGTTAAGGGATAGGCGGGTGGAACCGTCAAAAATTCAGCATAAGGGAGAGATCGTAATGAACAAATGGAAATCTGTACTGCTGCCACTGGTGATTGCAGCAACCGTAGTAACTGGCTGCAGCGGAGGGGGCAATGACACCTCGCCGCAGAGTAATACTCAGGGCAGCAGTACCGCTTCACCTGCTGATTCGTCCAAAACGGAAAAAACCTTCACTGCGCTCTTAGACAACAATGCTACGTTCCCTTATTCGAAAAGCTGGCCTATTTGGAGCTGGCTGAAGGAGAAAACCGGTGTCACACTCGAGGTGCAGACCCCTTCAGGGAAGCTTGAAGAGAGCTTGAACCTGGCGATTGCTTCGAAGGCAATGCCGGATCTGATGTATATGCCTAACCGCAAAGAATCGAATAAATTCGGGCAACAGGGTGCGTTGGTGGATTTGATGGAGTATATGGACAAAATGCCGAATCTGACCGCCTGGGTAAAGAAGTATCCAGAGGAAGCGAAGGCTGCACTATCTGCTGATGGCAAAATGTATATGTTCCCGAATCAGGGCTTTGGCGAGACGAACCGCATGATCTGGTTATACCGTAAAGACATTTTTGACAAAGAAGGAATCCAGGCACCAGCCACATATGAGGAGCTGCATACAGCTCTAAAAACCTTGAAGGCAAAATATCCGGACAGCTATCCGCTTTCGATCCGCTACGGACAAATTCCCGATGAAATGAATGCCAATATGACTGTGAATTACGGGACGGGTGAAGGGGCTTATTATGATTTTGATAAAAAAGAGTGGCTTTTTGGACCCACGGAAGATAGTTACAAGGAAATGGTTGGCATGTGGAAAATATTTTATGACGAAGGGCTGATTCCGCCCGACTTTCTATCTCTGCAAACTAAGCAATGGCAGGACATGGTGTCCACGGGCAAATCGTTTGTGACCATTGATTACATCAGCCGGATCGATTTTTTTAACAATGCGATGCAGCAGGAAAATCCTGAGTTCAACATGCAGTTCATGGCTCCTCCAGCGGGCATTGCCGGCGGCAAGCAACTGAACCCGTATTTTCATTATATGGAAGGTGGCCTAACCGTGGCTTCAACCTCGAAGAACATCGATGATGTGATGAGTTATATGGACTTTTTCTATTCCGAAGAGGGACGTACGCTCAGCAGCTGGGGCGTGGAGGGTGAGACATATGTGAAGGAAGGCGACACGATCAAGTTCAAACCAGAGTACAACGATGTGATCGAAATGCGGAAGCAGACAGGACTTCAGACTAGCGGAACGTACACCTGGATCGACTTTGGTGCACATCTGTCGTTGTTCTCAGACAATTTGAAGTATGCCTTTGAAGAAGCGACGAAATATGATCCGTCCATGATGCAGCCACGGCCTGCATTTACGGAGAAAGAGAATGAAATTATTGCGATAACCGGCCAGGCGATCCAAAAACACCGCGATGAAAGCTTTGCCAAGTTTGTTACCGGCTCCCGAAAGCTGGCCGACTGGGACAAATATGTGGAGGAGATGAACAATCTCGGCGTGGATAAGCTGCTGGCTACTTATAAGGAAGCTTACGACCGTGTTCAGAACATTCAGTTAAACGGGAATTAATCTGTCTGGTGCCAAGGACAATAGGTGCCCGGAAAGGATGAGCGGGATGAATGACATCATTAAGCCTTTAGAGACACACAGAGTGGAGCAGATGTCCGTTCAGGTTTATGAAGATCGTAACCTGATGGGCGCTGCGGCGGCATCGCAGGTTGCGCAGAAAATTAGAGCTTTGCTTCAAGATTCTGCGCGTCAGGTCCGAATTGTGTTTGCTGCCGCACCTTCGCAAAATGAACTGTACGAGGGGCTGGTGCGGGAGCAGGGGATGGATTGGTCCCGGGTCAATGCTTTTCATATGGATGAATACATTGGCCTTGCGGCTTCGGCTCCCCAGCGTTTCGGCCGTTTTTTGACAGATCGGCTATACAGTCGGGTTAACCCTGGCCGGGTAGAACTGCTGGATGGTCTCGCCGCTGATGTGGTGCAGGAATGCCAGAGATATTCGGCTTTGTTGAGCGAGGCGCCTATTGATATCGTTTGCCTCGGGATCGGGGAAAACGGGCATATCGCGTTTAATGATCCGCCAGTCGCTAATTTTACCGACCCGCAGCTGGTCAAAGCGGTCGAACTGGAGGAAGCCTGCCGCCGCCAGCAGGTGAATGACGGTTGTTTTACCTCGCTGGACGAGGTGCCAACCCATGCGCTGACGCTTACGGTACCAGCCTTGCTGGCTGGCCGTCACCTGTACGGAATTGTACCGGGAGTGTCCAAACGCAAGGCTTTACACGCGGCACTTCATGATTCGATCAGCACGGCATGTCCAGCTACTATTCTGCGCACCCATCCGGAGATCACGATGTTCACGGATCGGGCTGCCTTCGGCCTATGAACGCGCCAATTAAGGGAAAGCACTATAAAACTGGGCGGCCGGTTGAGGTAAGTGTCGAGCAGGGGCGAATCACTTCGGTCACCGAACTTGCGGAGAGTCCAGCCAGGGCTGATTGGCCCTGGCTGGCACCCGGGTTGGTGGATCTGCAAGTGAACGGGGGCTGGGGGCTGGATCTCAATACGCTGCCTTTACAGCCTTCCACGGTATTGGAACTATCCGGACTTTTGCTAGGAAACGGGGTAACCAGCTATTGTCCAACTCTGATTACTAATGGCAAAGAAGCGCTGGCTCAAGCGGTCTCCGCCATTGCGGAAGCCGCTTCGCTGTATCCGGAAGATGCTGGGGGGATTGTAGGAATTCATCTGGAAGGTCCTTTTCTGTCACCAGAAGAGGGGCCACGCGGCGCCCATCCAAGGGAACATATTGGCCCGCCGGATTGGGATAGGTTATGCCGCTGGCAAGAAGCGGCTGAAGGGCTTATCCGTATCCTCACCGTCTCCCCGGAATGGCCAAACGCCGCTGCATTTATCGACCGGTGCAGTGAATCAGGCATCCTTGTTTCCATAGGGCATACAGCAGCTTCCCCCGAGCAGATTAGGGAGGCGGTTGCCGCAGGAGCGGTGATGTCTACGCATCTCGGCAATGGCACACATCTGACGCTGCCCCGTCATCCCAACTATTTGTGGGAGCAGCTGGCGGCGGATGAACTATACGGCTGTATGATTGCAGATGGCCAACATTTACCACCCGCTCTGTTGAAAGTAATCCTACGGATGAAGCGCAGCCGCACCATCTTGGTCAGCGATGCTGTATCACTGAGCGGAATGCCGCCGGGAACTTATCACCTGCACATTGGTGGGGAAGTTGTATTAACAGCAGAAGGGCGGCTGCATCTGGCTGGCAATCAGCAGCTGCTTGCAGGTTCCGCCATGATGCTTCCAGATCAGGTGGCCTATCTTGCGGAGGCTGGATTAGCCCGGCTGGATGAAGCCTGGGATTGTGCTTCTGCTCATCCGGCTACTTTGCTGGGGCTGGAGCAGGCGGCAGGGCTTAGGGCTGGAGCACCTGCCGATCTCGTGAGCTTCTGCTATGACGACAGGACACTTACCGTGCTGGAATGCTGGAAAAAGGGTCATAGCAAGGCTTGCAGTAATTAATTACAGCAAAGATTAGGAGGAGAACGATGCAGAGCTTGATACCGCAACCGAAGCAGATCCAAGTGAAAGAGGGCGAAGCTTTTCAATTCAGCGAGGATGTAAGCCTGAGCCTCTACATGGAGCAGCATGATCCGAGACTGGTGGTTCATTGCCGCCACTCGTTTCCGGAGCTGGAATGTACACAGGTTATCTCGGGAAAAGGATATTCACTTATTCTTCAGAGTCTCTCGCAGCCAGAAACGAAAGGAGCACAGCCAGATGAAGTGGATCTGAAATTGCTTAACGGCCGGGCGGAAGGGTACAGGCTGGAGGTGTCGGAGCGCCGGGTGGTAATCCGTGCACTGGATGCGCCGGGTCTGTTTTACGGGCTACAAACGTTACTACAACTGCGTAAGTCAGTAGGGGAAGTTCTTGCTGTGTCTATCACGGACTGGCCTGATACTACCTTGCGGGCGATGAACTTTGATCTTCGCCAGACATTTTCCAAGCCAGAGCTGCTGCTATCGTATTTGGCGGATTTTGCCCGGTATAAAACGAATGCAGTTCTGATTGAATACGAAGATAAATTTCCATTTCAAAAATTCCCGGAATTCGTGCATCCACAGCATTCGTTAAGCCTCACACAGCTAGAGGAGCTGAAACGCACAGCCCAAGAATATTTTATTCAGATCATTCCGCTGCAGCAGAGTTTTGGACATCTGGAGTATGTACTTCGCCACGACACCTGGCGGCACTTGCGCGAAACGGAGTTATCCCTCGGGGAGATCTGCCCGTCGCATCCGGAATCCTTCGAGCTGATTACCGATCTGTTACAGGAGATGATGGATGCCCATCCGGATTCCCGCTACATCCACCTCGGCTGTGACGAGGTATACAGCTTATGTGAATGCGAACGCTGTAAAACGTTGTTCGGAGGGGTACGGGAGCGGGCGTTTATCGCTTTTTTGAACACTTTGATTGAATTTACAGCCAGCCGTGGTAAAAAAGTGATTTTCTGGCATGACATGCTGGACAAATGCCCGCCGGAGGAACTGGCAAAGCTGGATAAGCGGAGTGCGGCGATGATCTGGATATACAACGGACGTAATATTGAAGCTGAGGTTTCTTCTCTAACGGATAAATTCAGGTCACTAGGCATCGAGGTTATGGGAGCCCCGGCGGTTCGCAGCTTTGACTGGGCTGAACATCAGAATTATCCGGTACTATTGAACCGGACGGATAATCTGCTCCAATGGGCGGAGACAGCGGATAAGCTGGACCTCGGGTGCATCGTCGCCACGAACTGGACAGGGCCGTTCAGCCTTGGTGTTCCTTATGGGATCTTTGAGACGACGTGGTATCCGATGCTGCTGCACGCCGATTTGGCCTGGAACCGTAAAGCGGACTCAGCAACATTTATCGATCGATTCATGGAGCAGTTCCATGGCATCGGTCCTAGAACAGGTCACGCACAGCTCGGGAATTATCAGCTGGAAGATTATTATGATGTTATCTGGAAGCTGTTGGACAAGGTGAAGGATCATAAGGATGAAGCAGAGCTGATTGCCATTATGCATGATTTTGAAGCGGCGACGGACCGTTCGCGGGCGATCCACAAATATGTCTACCGCTGGGAGCTCTATCCGGGAGACGAAGCGGAAAGGCACTCGCTGCTGAACAATTACATGCGAAATCGCCGCGGACGTGAGAACGTTTTGCCTCGCATGAAAGCGGCTTTGGAGCGTTACCAGCCATCCGATATGGCGGAGCATTTTGTGAAATCCCGCTTCTATCTTCACGATTATCTGGAGCGGACATTATACCGTGAGCTGGGGTTTGCTCAGGCTGAATAAGAGTTTTGAAAAGATCGTAGGGCTATCGTGTGAGCGGGTAGCAGTGCGGTCTTTTTTTAATTCATAGCTGGATGAAGCTACATATTACAACATATTCAGGAACAAAATCCCAGTTCGCTGCGTCTAACTTATAAAGTTCTAGCAAACTACATTGGAGGAGAATGAATATGAGAGCTACACCCATAAACCGGACTATAAGGAAGGTTACACTTACCGCATTATGTATTTTGCTTGTATTGCTGAGTGGCAGGGTAATGGCGGAGCCGTCTCCGGCACAAAAGACAACCGCGGTATTCACAGCGGAGATGCAGAGTGCCTTGGAAGGGGCACAGAATGTGCTGCTGACGATACAGCCATTCCCGGACGAAGCAGCCGTAGGTTTCTTCAAGAATGGGCGCAGTCTGCCCAAGGGATATCTGGAGCAGACTGCCGATAAGATTCTGGAACAGCGGGGCAAGTTCCCCAAGGTGGCAGAGCTAACTCGAACAGCGCTGGCTTACAGTGCTGCGGGGGGCAACATCAACAACATCGCTGGTATTGATCTTTATCCATTCCTGATGAATCATGCCGGAATTGATTCGGAAGGGGCAGCAGCGGTAGCAGCCGCCTATATTACCTCGAAGAATTCCATTTCAAATTCATTGGAGCGGACAAACCGTTACCCCGATTTGCTGTTTTATCAGTTGCTTGATATGCAGCTAGCGGATGGCAGCTGGCCGCTGGCCGGGCAGAAGCAAGGAGATCTGGTAGCTACTGCCTGGGTACTAACCGCACTTGCTTCGGAAGTGAGTTCAGAACAAACAGCGCAGCCGATCGAGAAGGCTTTGCAGTGGCTTAAGAGCAAGCAGCAGCTAGACGGAGGGTTCGATGGTAAAACTGCGACGACAGCGCAGGTGATTGTTGCTTTATCCTCGCAGGGGGTCGATGCAGCAGATTTCACCAAGGAAGGCGGAGCCTCGCTGCTGGACCATTTGCTGGCGCGGAAGCTTCCGGGTGGCGGCTTTACACAGACAGCAGGCGGAGGGAACGATAGTCCCGCAACTGTGCAAGCCTATCTTGCCCTGACTTCCTATAAGCTGCTGTCCAAGCAGGCTGGCATGCTGTATAGCGGACTGCATCATGCTGGACTTGACCGGGCAACGATTCAGGTCGAAGGACCCGGTGGCACCGTTGCCGGGGGGCATATTGTTGGCGGAGATGCTGTGAAGGCAGCGGCAGCTTTTTTACAGGCGAAGGGTCTGGCGTATAAGCTGAATGCGGATGCAGCTAAACCGGCCTTCACAGCTATCGAGGGGATTCAGAACGGGCGATACAATGGACGCGGAGAATGGAAGATTGCTGTATTCAGCGGGGGCAGTGCATGGATGTATCCTGAGAATAGCCCGTACAGACTGACGATAGGCAATGGGGATCAGCTGCTTGTTTACTACGCGGACGATACAGAACTGCTTGACCGGATGGAAGTGAAATGGAAAGATAAAAACGGCCAGGAAATGGGTGGATACGCAAGCGCCAATATGCCGTTTTCCCTCCATATCACCAAGTCAAACGGTCAGCTGGGCGGTCTTCCGGCTTTCGGCGCTACTGTGACACTTCAAGGAAAAAGCGTAGTGGCTGACAGCATGGGAAAGGTGTCATTTGCCGGCATGAAGCCCGGTGTCTATCCTGTGCAAGTCACCAAATACCGTAAAGATGCCGCTCCAGCACTTTCCAAACGGACGTTTGCGCTGCATGTCTCTTCCCCGGAATTGGCCAGCTTTACGGATGCCAATAAAGTCGCAGCTTGGGCACGTTTGGATATCGCAACAGCGCTCAGCAGCGGATATATTCAGGGCGTGAGTGCCAGCGGAAATGTGCTGGCTCCTAAGCAGAAGCTGACCCGGGCTGAATTTCTGACCCTGCTGCTGCGGCTATTGCATGAGTTCCCCGATGCCAAGGCCACTTCTAGCTTTAAGGATGTTCCGGCGGACAAATGGTACAGCCGTAACATCGCCAAGGCTGAGGAGCTGGGCATTATCAGCTCTCCAACCGGTAAGTTCGAGCCGGACCGCGGTATTACGCGGGAAGAAGCGGCGGTTATGGTAACCAAAGCCGCCCGGTTGTCTACGTACGGCAGCCCGGATCGTGTGAAGTTTGCCGATACTTCCAGTTTGTCAGAGGCGAGCCGCCAGGCGATTCAGGCCGTGAATGAACATGAAGTAATGACCGGCAGCGGGGGCCGTTTCGATCCTAAGCAGATTCTGGTGCGTGAGCAGGCAGCGGCAATTTTAGTCAGACTGCAGAAATTAATCCCGGAAGCCTTCTATTAATGGAATAAACGTCCAGGGATATGATAAGCTTCAGATAGAGTTATCACATCCAGTGCAGAGGAGGCAAATCTATGAGCCGCTTGATCACAGGCAACATATATTATGGATTTCAGGTCGTTAATGAGGAATTTATCCGGGAGATCGATTCCGCCGTATTCACGATGGAACATCTGAAGAGCGGCGCCAGGCTGCTTTTCGTGCAGAATCAGGATGACAACAAGGTATTCAGCGTAAGCTTCAGGACCCCGCCTGAAGATAGTACAGGGGTCTTTCATATTTTGGAGCATTCTGTATTATGTGGTTCGGAGAAATATCCGGTGAAGGAACCTTTTGTAGAATTGCTAAAGGGTTCGATGCAGACATTCCTGAATGCATTTACGTTTGGGGATAAGACGATGTATCCGGTGGCAAGCCGGAATGAGCAGGATTTCTCCAATCTGATGGAGGTCTACCTGGATAGTGTTTTTCAGCCGAATATTTATAAGCAAAAGGAGATTTTTGAGCAAGAGGGCTGGCATTACGAGCTTCAGCAAACAGAAGCTGAGCTGATCTATAAAGGCGTGGTTTACAACGAGATGAAGGGTTCCTATTCCTCGCCGTTTACGGTACTGATGGACAGGATCAAAAAGTCGTTGTATCCAGACACGATTTACCGTCATTCTTCAGGTGGAGATCCGCAGGAGATTCCTGCGCTTACGTATGAGCAATTCCTTGAGGCGCACAGCAATTATTATCATCCGTCCAACAGTTATTTTTATCTGTACGGAGACGTCTCTATTGAAGAGAAGCTGCAATTTATAGACCAGGAATACCTTAGCCGTTATGAAAAAAACAGCTTTGATACCTCCATTCCCCTACAACAGCCTACCGGAATGACGGAGCTGGTAGCGGATTATCCGATTCTGGAAGCAGAAACGGCCGACGACAAAACTTATTTGAGTCTGAACTATGTAATTGGAACCTCTACGGATCGGGAACTGAATCTGGCTTTTGATATTTTGAAAAGCATGCTGATGGACAGCAATGCAGCTCCGCTTAAGCAAGCCCTGCTGGAAAGCGGTCTGGGCAAAGATGCCTTTGCTTTTTATTCCGACAGTATGGTTCAGCCGCTGCTTGGCATTACTCTGACACATTCGAACGCTTCCGCCAAAGATGCCTTCGTGGAGCTGGTGAAGACCACATTAAGCAGCTTGGTTAAGAACGGGCTGGATGAGAAGCTGGTGCTGGCGGCGGTCAACAGCAAAGAATTTGAGCTGCGGGAAGCGGACTTTAGCCGATATCCAAAGGGACTTACTTACAATATCGAAGTGATGAAGTCCTGGCTCTATGACGGTCAGCCGTCTACTCATATGCTTTATGAAGAGGTATTCACTACCATTCGGGAAAAGATAACGGATCGTTATTTTGAGAAGCTGATTGAGGTCTACTTACTGAACAGTGATCATTGCAGTCTGGTGGTGCTGAACCCGTCCAAGACGATTGCAGCCGACAAGGAAGCGAGCACCCAGCGTCAATTAAGTGAATACAAATCATCACAGCAACCAGACCAGCTGGAGCAGCTTGTGCAGAGTACACAGCATCTTCTGGCGCGGCAAGGTCGTGCAGATGCAGCCGAGGATTTGCAGAAGCTGCCGAGTTTATCTCTACAGGACATTAACCGCAGTGCTGAACCTCAGGTGCCATCCCATGAATATAACCTTGAGGGTCTAAAGCTGATCCACCATGACGTATCTACTCAAAAGATTGCGTACTGCAAGTTTTATTGGGATACGAGTGTTGTGGCTCCTGAGCAAATTCCTTATCTTGTGCTGCTGGCAGAGGTATTGGGCCAAATGGAGACAGCTTCTTACAGCATTGAAGAGCTCACTAGTGAAATTGGGATCAAAACCGGAGGCATTCATTTCAAAAATGAGATCTTTGGCGCTGCAAAAGATACTGGGGCCAGTTATCAGCCTAAATTCACTGCGCAGGTTAAGGTGATGGCGGGGCATATTGGCGAATCGCTGGATCTGCTGCGTGAGATGCTCTATACCAGCGCGCTCGATAACTTGACGAAGCTACAGGAAATCGTCCGGCGGGAAGCCTCACAGATGGAATCCGTCCTGAATCAAAAAGGTAATGAAATCGCGGCCAGCCGCCTGATGTCTTATTTTTCGGACATGGGAGCGTATCAGGAACAACAGGGTGGCGTGGCCTATTACCGCTTTATCCGTGAGCTTGCCGAGAAGATCGATCAGCAGGGAGCTGAGGTGGCAGACACGCTGAAGGATATCTGTACGGTTTTATTCAATAAACAGAATTTAATCATCAGCGTGACGGGTACCCCTGATTTGTATGAAGAATTCGCCGCTAATGTAGCGAAGCTGGATATTCAGGATCGGCCAGTGGTGAATAAACCTAAGATTACGGCGCAGGGGCATGCGGATAATGAAGGTTTTATGTCTTCCAGCCAGGTGCAATATGTGGTTAAAGGCTACGACTTCAACAAGCTAGGATTTACGTATTCCGGCAAAATGCAGGTGCTCAAAAAAATCATGAGCCTCACCTATCTGTGGAATGCCGTGCGCGTGAAGGGCGGAGCTTATGGCGGCAGCCTGATGCTGCGCAGAGATGGGATATTGATGTTCACTTCCTACCGTGATCCCAATTTGCAGGAGACGCTGGAGGTTTATGATCAGGCGTACCGATTCACCGAAGGATATGAAGCGGATGCCGACGAGATGACCAAAGCAATTATCGGCACCCTGTCCATGTTGGACCAGCCGCTGAGCCCAAGCGCTCAGGGACGGCGGGCGGACCGGCATTATTTTGAACAGGTGACTGGGGCCGAGCTGCAGCAGGAACGGGATGAAATCTTGTCGACCACACCGGAAGACATCAGACAGTATGCCGATTTGCTTAAGGCTGTGACGGAACAAAATTATTTCACAGTTGTCGGCAATGAATCCAAGCTGAAATCAACAAAAGTCTTATTTGGAAACCTAGAAGAACTTGTGATGTAATTCTCTCTATAAACTCCTCTTCAGTACCTGTCTACTCGACAAGTGCTGGAGAGGAGTTTTTTGTATTTAGTTAGAACCTTGACAGTTAGAGTTCTATCTATTATGATAATGATGTTACTTAGAGTTCTAACTAATCCGCAAGAGGAGGAAATAACAATGAACAAACCCGTGGTAGACACACCATTTTCTAATTTAATACGAGAGATTGGGATAAAAATAAAAGGTACAGCTGACACCAGGTTAAATGAGTTAGGTCTGAACTCACAACAAGGCCGCATGATCGGCTATATTTTTGAGAATCAAGCAGAAGGGGTTATTCAGAAGGATTTAGCGGAGGTCTTTAACAGGAAGGGGGCGAGCATTACCAGTATGCTTCAGGGGTTGGAGAAGAAAGGGTATATCCAGCGTGTCACTCCTGAAAATGATGAACGTCAAAAGAGTATTTTTGTATTGGAAAAAGGTGCTCTTTTAGTGGAAGAGTTCAATGAGATTTTCTCTGAGGTAGAAGCAAGCATTACTAAGGCGCTTAGTCCGGAAGAAACTGCAACCCTAAAGTCTTTACTTCAAAAAGTTAGTTCAAGTTTATAAACGTTCGGAGGTTCACTTATGACAAATGAGTTCTCAAATCAATATTATTTAGAGTCGGCGCCCATGAAAAAAGCGATCGCTCATTTATCGATTCCCATGATGATTGGGATGTCTGTGGGTACTATTTATAATGTAATCAATGCTTACTTCATCGGCTTATTACACAATACCAGTATGCTGACCGCAATCACGCTGGGCCTGCCTATTTTTACCGTTTTAATGGCTTTTGGAAATGTGCTGGGGGTAGGCGGAGGAACATTTATAACTCGCTTGGCGGGGCAAAAAGAGACGGAAAAAGGGAAAAAGGTTGCCGGATATACTTTTTACGGGAGTATTGTAGTGGGGCTTCTTATCGCGCTCATCGCTTGGTTAGCTATAAATCCAATCACGCGAATGCTTGGTGCAGATGCTGCTACCTTAGACTTTACGAAGTCTTATGTGCTCACTCTTTTTGCAGGCGGATTTGCTGTTGTGCTTAATTTTGCTTTGGAACAACTGGTCCGTTCGGAAGGTGCCTCGAAGGAATCGATGTATGGTATTTTTATCAGTACGGCTTTAAGTTTGATTTTTGATCCTTTATTTATTCTCGTGCTGAATTGGCATGTTGCCGGAGCTGCTTTGGCTATGGTTTTAGCAAATTTGGGCTCTGCCATTTATTATATTTACTTTTTGGAAACGAAAAGTGAGCATTTAAGAGGATTTTTGAAGCATTTCAAGATATCTGTACGAGATCAGCTTGAGGTTTATAAAATAGGTACAGCCGAGCTATTGCAAGCCAGTTTTTTAATTGTCAGCACGCTTTTGTTAAATAACTATTCCATTCAATATGGGGAGAGTGTGGTCGCCGGATTTGGTGTGGCTTTAAGAATTGTGCAGATTCCAGAATTTTTATCGATGGGTTTATTTTTGGGATTGATTCCGTTATTTGCTTTTAACTTTGCTAGTAAAAATACGGAGAGACTTAAATCCAGCATCAAATACGCTTTTGCATATATAGGCAGCATTGCAGTTGTTTTTGTGAGTCTAGTATACGTGTTTAGAGGAACGATTCTTCATTGGTTCTCAGGCGATCCTTCTGTGTTAAGCATGGGAACTTATATTTTGGCAGCGATGCTGATCTCCGCTTTATTTAATGGATTTACCGGATTATTTATGAGCATTTTTCAAGCAACAGGGCAAGGCACACCCACTACTATTATGGCGATAAGCCAAGGTGTATTATTTATACCGATGATTATCGTATTGCATTCTATTTTTGGCCTGCATGGTGTGATTTGGTCGATGACTGTGACTGAGGTAATAACGAGTGTGATGGGTGTGGTTTTGTTTATGATTTTTCGGAAAAAGCTGAATAGTGCGGGCGTTGATGGAAAAGGTGCTGTAGAGGTTACGTCGGTATAACGCGATTGCTTTATGTAAAACTCAATATGGATTTTGTTTACTGCGGGAGCTTGGCTCGCGCTTTTTTTGCGTTGTGCAAAAGAATTCATAACTAAAGGATCGGTAAAATTCGTTCCAAAATGAACAATTCTAGTTCTTATGAAGACTGCTTACTTTTTCTACAATTATGGATAAGTAAAGGAGGAGAACTATGATACGCAAAAAAAGGTTTCATCTTAACATGGACACACGCGAAGCGATGGCGGGATATCTATTCGTTGCTCCGCTTATGCTTGGGCTGATCATCTTGACGTTGATCCCGGTGCTGGGCTCACTGCTGTTAAGCTTCACGGACTGGAACTTTGTGGCTGGGTTAGGGGGGATTAAGTTCGCGGGCGTGGATAATTTCATCAGGCTGTTTCATGATGATGCTTTTATGAAAAGCTTGCTGAACAATTTGCTCTTTATTATCACAGTACCGGTTACGATCATCGTTGCCCTGCTGCTGGCTATCCTGATTGATAAACAGGTTTTTCTGAAGGATTTGTTTAAAGTGATTTATTTCCTTCCGTACATTTCCAGTGTAGTTGCCATCGCTATGGTTTGGCAGGTTATGTTTCACCCTTCACTGGGACCCGTCAATCAATTCCTGATGTCACTGGGGTGGAACAACCCACCCAAATGGTTAGCGGATATCCATTATGCTCTGCCGTCGCTGATGTTGATTCAAGTCTGGATTCAGCTCGGTTACAACATTATTATTTTTATTGCAGGTTTACAGAGTATTCCTAAGGATCTTTATGAAGCGGCTGATATTGATGGTGCCAACGTCTGGCGCAAATTCCGCAACATCACGGTTCCCTGCATTTCGCCAACTACCTTTTTCCTGCTGGTAACAGGGGTTATCGGCTCATTTAAAATCTTTGATCTGATACAAGTATTGACCCAGGGTGGACCGGCTAACTCCACGACCGTTATCGTCTACGAGTTATATGATACAGCCTTCAATCAGCTGAAGACGGGTTACGCCTCTAGCATGGCACTCGTTCTGTTCCTTATTTGCCTGATCATTACAGCCTTGCAGATGTTGGCGCAAAAAAAATGGGTCAACTATTAAAGGCGGAAAGGAGAAATTACAGTGAAAAAAGAGCTTTTATCCAGAACCTTCTGGACCATCGCCATGGGACTGCTAGGTATCGCATTTCTTTTACCGTTCCTATGGATGTTATCCACTTCCTTTAAGCTGGAGAAAGATGTGTTTAACTTTCCGATTCAATGGTTGCCACAGCAGTGGAACCTCATTGAAAATTATAAACAGGTGTGGTCGGGTGACTTTGCTCGCTATTATGGAAATTCCATTTATATTACGCTGGCTACGACTATAATTAATGTGCTGATATGCGCACTTGCTGCTTATGGGTTCTCCAAGCTGCGTTTTCCGGGCAGGGATGCGATGTTTATAGTTGTATTGGCACTTTATATGGTTCCTCCGCAGGCATCGTTGGTTCCACAGTTTCTACTGTTTAACTGGCTGAATTTGATTGACACACATTTGGGATTAATCCTGATTAACAGCTTTAGTATTATTGGAGCGTTTATGCTCAAGCAATTTTTTATGGGGGTAAACAACGAGTATCTTGAATCGGCGCGGATGGATGGAGCAGGGCATTTTCGCTCTTTTCTACAGATTGCCTTTCCGCTGATCCGTCCCGCTGTAGCTACTTATGCTATTTTGCGCTTTATTTGGACCTGGAACGACTATCAATATCCACTCATTTTTTTGAAATCCAAGGAGCTGTTTACGATTCAGCTGGGGATCCGGTTGTTCGGCGACCAATACGGGGATGTCTATTCACTCATGATGGCTGGTGCGGTATCTGCAATCCTGCCGTTGCTGATCATTTTTGCACTCGGACAGAAGCAGGTTATTGAGGGAATTGCCCTCGGAGGTGTGAAAGGATAATAAAAGTCAAAATAGTTTCTCTTCGGTAGAATATGAGAACTTTCCTCGTCAATCCTGCATGTTAGGATGTTCTTGTAAGCAGTTACATAGTCACTGGTTATTAAGCGAGTAATGCCCAACACATTTATAGGAGGGTCTATATGAAAAAGAAATTATTATCTGCATTCATCATCACATCGATGGCGTTATCATTGGCCGCTTGCGGCGGAAATGCGAAAACCAATAATGCAGGAGCGACTAATGCACCCGATGCTGGTGGAAATTCAGAGCCTGCAGCAGAGAAGGTTACCCTGAAGCTGAGCACCTGGCAGACAGAAGCCAAAGCGAAATGGAGCACGATTATCGCGGAGTTTGAGAAGACGCATCCCGATATTCATGTGGAAGTAGATTTGCTGAATGAAAAAGGTGATTCGGTTGCCTCTATGCAGAAGCTGGATTTGATGGCGGCTGCGAGCGATACGCTGGATATTGTCGAACTGCCTTATACCAACTATTCACAGCGTGCAGATATCGGTTTGTTGGAACCGATGGATGACTATATTCAGAAGGAAGGTTATAAGCTCGAAGATGAATATCTGGTGGACACTACGGTCAATGGCAAAATCTATGCATTACCGTCTTCCATGCAGCGCTGGTTCGTGCTCCTTAACAAAGAAATGTTAGATGAGGCGGGCCTTCCGGTTCCGACCGACTGGACATGGGCGGATTTCGAAGAGTATGCCAAGAAATTGACCAAGGGTGAGGGCGCAACGAAACGTTTTGGTGCGTATCTGCATAATTGGCCGGATTATTTCCAGCTCCAGCTGATGAGCAAGTCTACGGATAATACTTTTCTAAAAGCTGATGGAACCTCCAATGCACTTGACCCGCAATTTAAGGCTAACCTGCAGATGATGAAGAAAATGATGTACGAAGATAAGAGTGCCACTCCTTATGAGGATATTATTTCGCAAAAACTAGCCTACCGGAATCAGTATTTTAACGGTTTAGCAGCGATGCTTCCGATGGGCGACTGGATGGTTGCGGAATCGGGTGGAACGGATGCCATTCCGGCAACCTTTGTTACCGCGTTTGCGCCGATCCCCCGTCTTGACAGTGAGAGCAAACATTACTCACCCGTACAGCCGACCTACATGGGAATAGCCGCTAAATCCAAGCATAAGGAGGCTGCCTATACCTTTGTGCGCTGGTATACCTCAGAAGGACTGGAAATCGGTGGACGCGTTTTCTCTGGCTGGGCCAAATCGGATACGAATAAATTAGTGGATACAATTGTGAGTGGTTCTAAGGATTCCTCTAAGATTGATGTAGATTCTCTGAAATATACTATGGAGAACTCGACACCTGGTGCAACGCAGGTTCCGGCTAAATATGCGGATGAAGCTAAGAACAACGTTATTCCAGAAGCGGAGATGTATCTCCTTGGCCAACAGGATCTGGATGTCACAGTTGCCAATATCGATAAAAAAATAACGGAAGTTGTTCAGAACAATAGCGGAAAGTAAGCGGAGGCTGATTGTACGCTTTTAAAAGGGGGCTTATAATGTGGGGGCAGGAAAGCATTTCTGCCTCCTGCTCCAAATTCAAACAGATGTGGGGCCTGTAATCCGTGTTTAGAAAGCATCAATCCCTCCGTAAGAAACTTGTCTGGTCATCGCTGATCTGCGTGCTGATCCCGCTTGTCTGCATTTACATGGTTACTGATTATTTGACCCGGGATCTCATTCTGGAGAAAGCGGTTGGTAGCGCAAGAGAATCTTTAAATGCAGCCAGCGCCAATATGAATGCCATATTTGAACAGACACTGGAACAGTCCAACTTTGTGCTCCAGAACAGCGAGATCAGGCAGATGATGTCTGCCGATTCAGAGTCGCTCCGTGCACCAAAGCAGATCATTCAGTATAACCGTATGTCGCGGATGCTGGATGATATGTTTGTTTTAACAGAATATTTGAAGGTGACGTTAATCGGAAAAAATGGTTTGATTTATACCAGCTATCCTTACAGTGACTTTAACCCGAAAAATTTCTACAACAAAAATTGGACATCGTTGCTGAAACAAATTCAACCCATTTCGACTTATTGGAGAGCGGAGCACGATACGTACTACAATTATTCTGATAAAGGCTCAGCTGATTGGGTAACCATTGCGAGGCCGATTCAATCGACCTCCAGCAGTACCATCGGATATTTAATTATTAATATCAATGAGCGTAAGCTCCGTCCTTATCTAAATAACGATAATGATAAAGAGATGATGCTTTTGGATGACAAGGGAACTGTAGTTTCCCATGCTGACAAGACCCGAATCGGAGAGACGATGACGTGGTTGAAAATGGATGGCGAGCTTGACACTGTGGAAATCGACGGAGAGAAGTTTTTATATGTTGATCAGGAGCTGAGCAGTAACAAATGGCGGATGGTCAGCATTATCCCACTGAAGGCAGCCTTGTCCAAAAATAAGCAGATTTTATTCATCAGCCTGGCGGTGCAGATTCTTTTTTTTACCTTGTTTTCCGTTCTCTTAACCGTTCTAATCTCAAAGCTGACTCAGCCAATCGTAAAATTAAGCGCTTTTGTAAAGCGAATAGGTCGTGGTCAGTTGGATGAACGTTCGTTCATTCGAGGGAATAATGAGGCAGCACAGCTCGCCCGCACCATTGACCAGATGCTGGATCGGATCGAGTCTATGATTGAACAAATCACTTATGAACAGACGGGAAAAAGAAAAGCCGAACTAGAGATGCTGCAAGCGCAGATCAATCCACATTTTATGTTTAATCTGCTGAATTCGATTCGCTTAAATATCCTGATGCAAGGCGATCGGGAGAATGCTGAGTTGATTGGTTCGCTGTCGTCTTTGCTCCGGATGACCTTTAACAGAGACAATGAGTTTATCCCGCTTCGTGAGGAGACAGATACGATATCGCATTATGTCACTTTAATGAATTTCCGCCATGCCAATCAGGTCAGGCTGGAAATGAATTTAGCGGACGGTAGCGCTGAAGCACTGGTGCCTCGATTTATGATTCAACCCATGATCGAGAATGCCATCATCCATGGCTTCGAGCAGTTTGGTGGCGAGATTTTTATTGAAGCTCGTATTGTTGCAACTACGGGAAGCTTGGTTATCACCATTAAGGATAATGGGATCGGGATGTCGCCGGAAACTTTAACAAGACTTCGTGAAACCGCATACAGCAGCGAAAAAATTACAGAGGAGGACAGAAAAGGGTTCTCCGGCATAGGTTTACGCAATGTGGCCCAACGCCTCAGTATGATTTATGGCGCTTCTTTTAAGCTGAATATTCAAAGTGAACCTGATGTGGGCACAGAGATTTGTCTGGAGTTTCCTCTGGATTACGGAAAGGTGGGTGTGGAGAATGCTGACGGCAATATTGGTGGATGATGACTATCCGGTTATCCGTTATTTGTCGCAGGCCGTACCTTGGAGTGAGCTCGGTATTGAACTCATCGGATGTTATTATAGCGGTCTCGAGGCTTGGGAAAAAGCACAGCAGAGTCCACCAGATCTTATTATTACCGATATTGGCATGCCCAAGATGAACGGGCTGGAGATGCTGGAGCTATTCAGAGCTGTGCAGCCCGGAATCCGTGCGATTATTCTCTCCTGCCACAACGAATTCAAATACGCCCAGCAAGCGCTGAAATTAAACGTAGGAGAATATATTTTAAAAGAATCACTGGATATTGAGCAGTTACAGCAAGCGATTAGCACCCTTGTGGCGGAAGTGGGACTGAATAGGCAGCAGCATACAGAGATGCTGGTTTATAAGCAAAAGCAGTCTCAAAATCGCGCCGCGCTGAAGGAAAAGTTTCTAAAAGATACCTTGTATCAATCCTGGGATAAGGGGGCTTGGATCGAGCAGGCCCGATCAAACGGAATTATGATCCATGCCAAAAACTATATCCCGCTGGTTATTGTAATTGATCGTCCAGAGGAAGCTTCAAGGGTGCGCCGGATGAGTGAATATACGATTTCTTTTGCGGTTGAGAATATTATGCAGGAAGTGCTTGAGGCTGATCACAGTCTGTTTATTTCGAGATACAGCCATAAGGAGATCGTCATTCTCTTTTGCAGCGACCAGCCTTCTAAAGATCACCAGGCAATCTATCACTCCATTCAAAATGCAGCCTCTGCGGTTCAAAAATATCTTAAACTCTCTGTCTCTTGCTTATTTGGCGCTGAGGCGCGCAGTCCTGAGGAAATTCGCGGAACATTGCAGCGGATGCTGAGGGAGAAAATACAGCGCTTTTATCTCCCTGCGGCGGGAATCCACCGTTTTGAAGAAGTCTGCTTTTCCGGAGAAGATATTTATGCTGAATATGGAACCTTGTACGCTGTTATCAATGATGATATTGCCTTGAACAGGAACACGGAGCTTCGCGTTCATGTAAAGGAATGGAGGGAATGGGTGGCCTCGCAAAAATTCCATCCGAATGAAGTCAAGGAATGTGTGCTTCGCTTGCTGATGGACTTGCAGATGAAGACGAAACAGCTTCTGCAATCTCCATTGCCTATAACTGAAGAAAAGCTATTTAGCGTGGTTGGTGACATTGAAACTCTGGAGCATTTAGAACAATGGCTGGTGCAGTACTTGGAGGAATTAGCGCGGAAAATAAGTATGTTCTCCATCAAGTCTAAACGGAGTGAGGTCATCAAAGCCCAGCAGTTCGTGATTAGTCATGTGACGGAGAAAATAACGCTGGAGGACATGGCAGGCCGCCTTAACTTAAATGCCAGTTATTTCAGCCGCTTATTCAAACGGGAAACAAACCAGAACTTCATCGAATATGTAAATATGCTAAAGCTTCAGAAGGCAAAGGAGCTGCTTAACCAATCTGAAAAGACAGTGGAAGAGATCTCCGAGTATCTGGGATATGCCAACAAAAGTTATTTCATCAAGCTGTTTAAACGGGAAATGGGCATGAGGCCTAGTGAATATGCCGCTTGGCATTGAGTGTGGACAGGAGGAAACATTGCTGTGGGAATAAAGGGCACTAAAAATGAATTACAGATGTTCCTAAATGAACTATATACTCCACTGGAGCGCAGATTTACCTCTGGTTGTGCAGGAATTAATATGGGCGCTACAGGATCGATTTACAATGAAGCTACAGCGCTTATGGAAGCTTTCGCCCGTCCTCTATGGGGCCTTGTTCCCCATGCCAGCGGTGGAGGGGAAAGTGCACTCTGGCCGATGTTTCTGGAAGGGATCATCAACGGAACAGACCCGGAGCATGAAGAATATTGGGGGCAATTTACTACCAAAGATCAGCGTATGGTAGAGCAGGCCGTGTTGGGACTGGGGCTTGCTCTTGCACCACATAAAATGTGGGAGCCGCTGAGCGACACGCAGAAAATGAATGTATATAACTGGCTAAATCAGATTAATCATGTGGATCGTTCCAATCCGAATAACTGGCTGATGTTCACGGTTCTTGTGAATGTGGGCTTCAAGAAAGTCGGATTACCTTATGATCAGAGCATAATGGATGAATATCTAGCGCAGATCGATAATTACTATCTTGGTGACGGTTGGTATTCCGATGGATTGACCGATCAGAGGGACTATTATATTGCTTTTGCTATGCATTATTATACGCTGATATACGCTAAGCTGATGGCGGATGATGATCCTCAGAGAGCTGCTGTTTATCGGGAAAGATCCGCACGATTTGCCGAGGATTTCATTTATTGGTTCGCTGAGGACGGAAGCGCACTTCCTTTTGGTCGTAGCCTGACCTATCGTTTTGCACAGGTTTCATTCTGGAGTGCGCTGGTGTATGCAGATATGGTTCCTTTTTCATATGGCGTTCTTAAAGGAATCATTATGCGCCATTTTCGTTGGTGGTTTGAACAACCTATTATGGGATTAGACGGACTGCTTAGCATCGGATATGCTTATCCGAATCTAGTCATGACAGAGAACTACAACGCCCCCGGATCTCCGTATTGGGCCTTTAAAGCTATGCTTATTCTTGCCTTGCCAGATGATCATCCTTTTTGGCAGGCGGAGGAAGAGCCGTTGCCTATTTTGAAAGAGGTACGGGCTCTCCAAGAGGCGCGAATGCTTGTGAGTCGTCCGGAAGGAAACAGGCAGGTTATTGCCTATACCTCTGGACAGATGGCTAACTTTGATATGGCCCATAGTGCAGCCAAATATTCTAAATTTGCATATTCCACTCTGTTTGGCTTTAGTGTCCCGAAAGCGGGTTACGGGTTGGTTCAAGGCGCTTACGATTCTACACTCGCACTATGCGAATGTGATGAACACTATCGGGTACGCAGATTCTGCGAGACCTGGGAAATCGGGGACAGCTATGTATATTCCCGCTGGCATCCCTGGAGTGATGTACATGTGGAGACATGGATTATTCCGGCAGGTCTATGGCATGTTCGTGTTCACAGCATTCATACTGCCCGGCGGCTGGATGTAGCGGAGGGTGGATTTGCCATTGGCCAGTCAGCTGGCTTCTCGCACAGTGAACGGGAAATCATTAAGGTATCGAACACTGCTGTTTCGGTGCAGCTGCCCTGGGGAATCAGTGCCATACATAGGCTATGCGGCTTTGATCGGGGAGAGTGCGTATATCCCGAGCCGAATACCAATCTGCTGAAGCCGCGGACACTTCTTCCGAGCTTGTGCTCCAGACTGGAACCGGGAGAGCAAGTATTGATATCTGCTGTCTTCGGAGCGACGAATACTCCGGAGAACCAGGCAAGTCTTGCTTCACCACCGCTTATTCAATGGCACTCGGACGGAAGGGTTGCTGTATACGAACCTAGTAACGATATACTTTTGCATACTGTTGATTTAAGGGAAGGGAGAAACAAAGATGTGGAATAAGGCTATTGAGGATGCGATTCACAAAGTTGGGAGCAATATGGCTAACCATCCGGGCAAACTGCCTCATATCGCTGAGGGGCAACAGTACGAATGGGGAGACAACGACGACTGGATAGAGGGTTTCTATGTTGGGATGATGTGGCTTGCTTATGAATATAGTAAGGATTCATGCTATAAGGAGGCGGCAGCCTCTTGGTTAGGGGACTTCAAGCATCGTCTGGATCAGCACATCGCCCTGGACCATCATGACATTGGTTTCTTGTATACACTGACCGCAGTAGCGGAGTGGAAAATAACGGGCAGCGAAGCGGCGCGAGCTGTCGGTCTGCAAGCTGCGGACACGCTGTGCAAGCGCTGGCGTGAACCAGCAGGGGTTCTTCAGGCCTGGGGGCTGGAGAGTGACCCGGAGAATGCGGGACGTATCATTATTGACTGCTTGATGAATTTACCTCTATTGTTCTGGGCAGCGGAGGAAACAGGAGATAAGCGCTATTATGAAATAGCGCTCGAACATGCGTTTAAGAGCCGGAAATTTCTTGTGCGTGGGGATGCCTCCTCTTACCATACTTTTTATTTTGATCCGGCTACCGGAAATGCAATTCGTGGGGGAACACATCAAGGTTATGAGGACGGATCGACCTGGACACGTGGTCAAGCTTGGGGAATATACGGTTTTGCTCTGGCGTATCGCTATACGCAGAAAGAGGATTTTCTTAAGACTTCTAAGAGCCTAGCGGATTATTTTATCAGTCATCTACCGGAGGACGGTGTGGCTTATTGGGATTTCGATGTGCCAGTGGGAGCGGAGACCCCTCGCGACAGCTCGGCTTCGGCGATTGCGGCAGCCGGTCTTTTGGAACTGCTCGATCACCTAGGCGTAGACGATCCGGACCGGACCATTTATGAAGTTGCTTTACACCGTAGCATGAAATCTCTAGTGGAACATTATGCGACATCTGGAAATCCGGAAGCAGAGGGACTTCTAAAGCATGGTTCTTATCATGTGAGAGGTGGACGTGTGCCTGATGGTCATATGATTTGGGGAGATTATTATTATATGGAAGCGCTGATCCGCTTGCAGACCGGCATCCGAGGCTATTGGTAGTGGGATGTTAGGGTGGGGCAAGGTTTATCCTATAGAACAAGGAAACTGCTAAGACTAATCTCTTAGCGGTTTTTTTTGTGGACTACTATACAAGAGTTTTAAAACGTAGTTATTTACTTGGAATAGTATGAATAAAATCATATCACCACGCGTAAGGTTTAATGTAAGATTTTGATAATTATTAGAAATTAAGAAAAGGGGATCGGGTTACTCAGATATGAATTTAGACTGGGAGTTTATCTACGAGAGTTTGCCGCTTTATGGTGAGGCGATGTGGCTGACAGTGAAGTTAGCGTTGTTAGCTATTGTATTCTCACTCCTTATTGGATTACTGTTCAGTATCGTCTTGTACTATAAGGTCAAAATCGTCAGTGATGTTATTAAGATCTACATTGAGCTTTCACGGAACACCCCTTTACTTGTGCAGCTCTTTTTTCTTTACTATGGCTTACCTAAGATCGGAATTCACTTTAGCGAGATGACCTGTGCGATTGTAGGCATGACATTTTTGGGCGGGAGCTATATGACGGAGGCTTTTCGAAGTGGGTTCGAGGCAGTTAGCCAATCGCAGATTGAATCAGGTCAGAGCATTGGACTGTCTAAGCTGCAGCTGGTCAGATATGTTATTTTTCCCCAAGCCTTTGCGATAAGTATTCCTTCTTTAGGGGCAAATGCGATCTTTCTGCTGAAGGAAACCTCTATTGTGGGTGCCATTGCTTTAATGGATTTGATGAATGTGGCAAAAGACTTAATCGGCATGCATTACAAAACAGCGGAGTCTCTGCTCCTTCTGGTACTCGCCTATTTGGTGTTAGTCCTGCCCTTATCGCTTTTATTGACTTGGGTGGAAAGGAAGGTGAGATATGCAGAATTCGGGGATTGAGGTGCTTTTTGAAGGTTCTAATTTCGAACGATTATTAGGGGGCTTACTTGTAACGATTGAAATTTCATTTCTCTCTATTGGAATCGGTACGTTATTAGGGATCGTTATGGGATTGCTCCGGACGCTGGGATCGAGGCCATTAAGGTTTATATTACGTCTTTATTTGGAGACCTTTAGAATTATTCCGATTCTAGTGTGGCTGTATGTAGTACATTTCAGTTTCTCTCCATTACTTCATATCGATATCAGCGGGGAGACTACCTCTATATTGGTGTTCAGCTTATGGGGAGCTGCGGAAATTGGCGATCTTGTTCGTGGAGCTTTGCAATCTATGCCAAAACATCAGGTGGAATCTGCCAGGGCGCTAGGTCTGAGCAGCAGTCAACTTTATCGGCATATTTTGATCCCGCAGGCTGTACGCAGAATGCTGCCGGGAATGATTAATCTTGCCACACGAATGATCAAGACAACATCACTGGTGGTGCTGATTGGAGTGATTGAGGTGGTAAAGATCGGGCAGCAGATCATTGAACTCGGCGTGATAAAAGCGCCCACCGCTTCATTCTGGGTATACGGCTTTATCTTTATATTATATTTTTCTGTATGTTTTCCGTTATCCAGACTTTCGAAAAAAGTAGAAAGCAGATGGCAAAATTAAGGCTTAGGAAGGAACGGTTGTAATGGCAGATTCCGGAGAACTCCTGCTGGAGGTTACACAATTACACAAATATTTTGGAGAGCGAAAGGTTCTGGACGGCATTGAATTGCAGGTGGAAAAAGGAGAAGTAATCGTTATTCTCGGTCCCTCTGGCTGTGGAAAAAGTACGTTTTTGCGTTGTCTTAACGGTTTGGAACCGGTTCAGGAAGGGGCGATACAATATCGTGGGCAGAACCTCGCGGGGGCTGCTGTAGATTGGCGTGAAGTTAGGCAGCATATCGGAATGGTCTTTCAAAATTATGAGTTATTCCCGCATATGACGGTTATGGATAACATTCTTCTAGGCCCTCTGAAAGTACAAAAGAGAGAGCTTAAAGAAGCAACGCAGCAAGCGGAACAGCTCTTAGAGCGGGTTGGGCTGCTTGAGCGTAAACTGGACTATCCACGCCAGCTTTCCGGTGGACAAAAGCAGAGAATAGCTATAGTAAGAGCTTTATGTATGAACCCGGAGATTATGTTATTTGATGAAGTAACGGCATCCTTGGATCCGGAAATGGTTCGGGAAGTGCTTGATGTCATCTTAGGGCTTGCTCAGCAAGGAATGACGATGATCATCGTGACTCATGAAATGGGGTTTGCCAAATCGGTTGGGGATCGGATCGTGTTTATGGATCAAGGCAAGATATGTGAGATCGCTGCCCCGCAACAATTTTTTACCCACCCTGCGACAGAACGTGCCCAGCATTTTCTGGATATATTTCAGTACGAAAAATTATAGAAATAGGAGAGGAAGAGAAATGAAGAAAAGTTTGAAATGGCTAACGTTGCTGGTAGGTGTAAGTATATTATTGATGGGATTGGCTGCTTGCGGAAATAGTTCGGATAACAACGGAAACTCAGCATCTTCTAAATTCACTTCTATTGAACAGCTAAAGAAGAAAGGGAAGATTAAGATCGGCGTATTTGCAGACAAACCACCTTTTGGTTATGTGGACGCTGAGGGTAAAAACCAAGGGTTTGATGTGTATATTGCCAAACGCTTTGCCAAGGATCTGCTAGGGGATGAATCGAAGGTTGAATTTGTGTTAGTTGATGCTGCCAGCCGCGTTGCATATCTTGAATCGGGTAAGGTTGATATCATTATGGCTAACTTTACGGTCACCGAGGAAAGAAAAGAAAAAGTGGATTTTGCTAATCCGTACATGAAATTGTCCTTTGGGATCGTATCCCCAGACAGTGCTCCAATCACTTCCATTGATCAATTAAAAGGGAACAAGCAAAAGCTCATTGTAGCTAAAGGTACGACAGCGGAAACCTATTTTACCAAAGAATATCCGGATATTGAATTGCTCAAATTCGATCAGTACACCGAGATTTTTGCAGCGCTTAAAGATGGTCGGGGGGCGGCAATCGCTAACGATAATACAGAACTCATTGCTTGGGCTAAATCAAATCCTGGATTTACGGTCAGCATTCCTGCTTTCGGGGGTCAGGATACAATAGCTCCAGCAGTGGCAAAGGGGAATAAGGAATTGCTGGACTGGATTAATACAGAACTTGATACCCTTGGTAAAGAACAATTTATCCATCAAGCCTACAAAGAAACCTTAAATGAAATTTACGGTGAAGGATATACTGATGAGCTTGTCGTTGAAGGCGGGAAAATCCAGTAACGGATTGGGAATAACATTGCGGGGGCATCTGAGAAGATGCCTTTTCTACAGATAGACTATTGCAATTTCTATAATGCCGAGTATAATACTGGGTATACACAGAATAAGGAGTCGGTGAAAATGTCTGTCGATGATTATCTGGATCTTCTAAACTACGCCAAAGCAATTAACGATGGACAGTGGCAAGCTGACATCATAGATCGTTTGAATAAGCTGAGTAAGAATTCTCATGCTGAGACAACAGAACAAAGTGTGAAAGAGCTGTGGATTCAATTCGACGATATAAATGCAATATTAATGGATTTATTTAATAAGCTGAGGGAAAGTGCGGATCCAGTAGAGCAGTATCGGTGGAAAGAGAAAATCTGGGAGTTAAAGCAGGAACGGATTAATCTATCGAAGAAGATTCAGAGTAGATATATCAGGATATAATTTAAGCTCACATTGTAATAATAAATAGAAAATAAAAAAAGGCATGCAGTTAGTCTGCTCTGCCAAACTTACGATGGTCTATAGGCTACTTAGACATTTGCATTCCTTCGCGCATCATTGTCATACACATAGTCATCATTTCATCGCAGTCCTGCATTTTTTTCATCATCATATCCATGTTCATATCCATCATGCCCATTTCAGACATTTTTTCCATGCCCATCTTCATACAGTTCATCTTAGACATCATATCATCCATACACATGTTCATCATCATTTCCATACACATCTTGTCCATTTTTAATTCCTCCCTTCTTTTAAATTACCTTTCTTCCATAAAATACTATACAATTTAGGAACAATCAACGCTAGATTTGATATTTTACTAACTTATTTTTCTTATTTGTCGTAATTATGTATATCCTTACCATGCGGATGTTATTAATCAGAATACTTATTTGCGGATCGGTGACTATAGGCTAGATTGCCTCAGGTCAGCGTTTTTTTGCGTTCTACAGAGTGAGGAATTAATGTGCCGGATCATTACTCTGGGATAAACGAGAAGACACTGCCATAGGTCCCCGTAAATACGGGCTGACCGAATTTTTGTGTCCATTCCTTGAGTAGTTTATATGAGACCTTTTTGCTCGTAATTACATAATCGGGCTGATCGTATTTAACGATCTCGGGAAGGTATTCAGAGAATCCGTGCATCGAGCGTTCAAAAGCAGTCCAACCCAATACGCCAAGAGAATCTTTTGTCACGAAGGGATCTTG
The DNA here is from genome assembly GCF_037992965.1 of Paenibacillus sp. FSL E2-0190. Taxonomy (NCBI): domain Bacteria; kingdom Bacillati; phylum Bacillota; class Bacilli; order Caryophanales; family Paenibacillaceae; genus Paenibacillus; species Paenibacillus sp. FSL E2-0190. Next base: position 5,127,199 of record NZ_CP150306.1, on the reverse strand, counting down.
TCTGCCATCACATAACACATCTCCCCCTCGAAACATGACATAGCCGGATGAACCGTAGTGGGCGAGAACTTTGGGACGTGTACCTTCAGATGTATGCTGTAGAATATAGTCCATTTCATCGACAGGATATTTTTTGGCGTCAATAACTGGTGGTACAAGGAATAGATAAGCAATGTTTAGCAGCAGGCCAACTGCCAGTAACCCTCGTAATGTACTTTGTCGGACTAGAATACCTGTTTTGGTGAATTCAGGAAGCGCATCAAAAAATACAGCCGCAAAATAGGGGATGAACAGCCACATAAACAGGTTTTGCTTGAAGTTTGATACACCGAGGTATAGAATCCCAAGCATAAGAAAAAAACGGAACGGTTTACGCTGGAGTGCAAAAGGAAGTGTGCAGGCAAAGAACAAAAGCAATAGTAAGATGGGCAAATTCTCCAAGCTATTGAACCGAATCGGCTGCCATTCATTGATCAGCAGGTTAAAGTTTTTCTTCGTAACTGTCAAAATAAACAAGAGACTTTTTACGCCGCCTGGATTTAGAATGCCAACGAACCAGACGAGACTGAAGACTATGATTTTACGCCCATTCAGCGTTTTTTGGATCAAGGATTCAAGCAGAGCCATCCCTGTAAATACAGCAATTACAAGCCATACTCCTGCATGAAAATTGGCAATGGCAATAGAAAGAGCAATCATCGCAGCGGCATATTTCTTTTGAGAACTCATTTGATATTCACGTAAATATACGAAAAACCAGACAATCATAAACGAAGAGATCATCTGTGGACGGCCTTTGAAATAATTATAATAAATCCAGCAAGAAATTAGCAGCACAAAAGGGAGCAGGAGAACATGGTCTTCTTGAAGTCCCAGTTCTTTGCGTGAAACCTTACCCAGCCGAAGCAATCCGAGCACTAAAAAGAACAAGCATACAGCGGTCAAAATATACACACCCGGCCATCCAAAAGCTGCATAAAGCGGGGCAACGAACAGCTGGAATCCGAATTCATGAGGGACGTAGGGCAGCTTATCTCCGTAAAAAGTATGTATGGCATGATGTAGAACTTGTCCGTGCCCGATCATATATTGTCCTAGCTCTATATGCCAGAAGGTATCGGGATCATTGTAAGAAAATTTAGGGAACATCAGCAAGATAGCGGCTATAACGAATATGCCATACAAAAATTTGTGTATATTGAATTTCATCATTATTTTGTTTTCCCCCCGTTTTTTGTTCAATTATAAAGAGACTTTCTTAAGGAATAGTAAAATTTATGAAGCGGAGTGAACACTCATGCATCAACTATTTACGTGGATATCTGAATCCGCGCTTCACCTTGTTAATTCTATGGGTATTTGGGGCATCTGGTTAGGGATGATTCTAGAGAGTGCCTGTATTCCCATTCCCAGTGAAGTGATTATGCTCAGCGGTGGCTGGCTGATTGCGCAAGGCTCGCTTACTTTTATGGAAGTTGCTGTCGCTGGGATATTCGGAAACCTACTGGGTTCCATCATTGCCTACTATATTGGTAAGGCTGGTGGACGCCGGTTATTAGAAAAATACGGAAAATATATTCTCCTAAATGAGCATCATTTGGAGCAATCGGAGCGTTGGTTCGAGCGTTATGGCGAGAGTACCGTATTTTTTACTCGTATGTTGCCCTTTATTCGTACTTTTATCTCACTGCCCGCAGGGGTTGCTGGAATGAAAGCTTGGAGATTCATAACATTTACAGCACTCGGCTGTATCCCGTGGAACTTAGCTTTGATCTATCTGGGATACCGCTTAGGTGACAACTGGGGTATCGTGGAGCAATTTATTCGCCCAATCAGTTATACCATTTGCGGAATCGTGGTGCTTCTTGTGTTGAGGTGGTTAGTACGGAGATTTCGTAACCAGACTTAATGCCAGCTCTTCGGGTGTTTTCTGGTGTTTTCTGCTCGGTGAGCCTCCGCAGCTTAATATGGATAAATAAAGGTCAGGAACGTCGAGGCTAGAATTAACTGTTATATGTTGAATGCATTCTATATTCAAGGATAATCTACTTCTGTCTGGGAGGTTTGAAATGAAGGTCAAACGAATCGTCGCCAATATAAACACGAAGGATATCGCGGCAGCTAAATGCTTCTACGAGGATGTGCTCGGTCTTGATTTAATGATGGATCATGGTTGGATTAGAACTTATGGTTTAGACGAGGAGATGAGCATTCAGATTAGTTTTGCCTCACAGGGTGGCTCAGAAACGCCTACGCCTGATCTATCAATTGAAGTCGATGATGTCGATGCTACATTTGAAAGCATGAAGAAAGCTGGATTTCCGATAGAATATGGGCTTATTGATGAGCCTTGGGGTGTTCGGCGATTCTATGTCCGCGATCCGTTTGGCAAACTTATCAACATCCTTGAGCATAGACATTAGAAGAGTGGTCACGGCGTGCAGAAATCTTGATTATTAAACTATCGAATAGCGATAGCTAAATGATGACATAAGGCAGCCGATGAGTGGATCGGCTGCCTTTATTCAATTAACGGGCAGTTTAGTTTAAGATCAAACGCGGTGAACCGTACCATAAGTAGTGGCAAGTTTTTTTATTTTGGGTTGGTGCGTCTTAGTGACAAAAACTTGGATTATAGTCAGAACGGGGTTCAAGCACGTGGCGGGACGGGTAAGGGGAAACATATGACAAGGATGCCTGCGGAGAATCTTCCCTCTGCCCGATAAGAAAGAAAATGCCCTCTCCGCTATTTTGGCGGAAGGGGCCGGTTCCTTACATCAAAAACAGCAATCAGGATGTTGTTGTTCTTTCCGCCAGTGTAGTAATCGACTCAATGTCTTGATCGGTTAATAGATCTAGAAAATGCTTGCGTATTGCCTTTGAGACTATGGGAAGGGCTTCGTCTAAGGCTGACCTTCCGGCGGAAGTAATGATGACTTGAACACCGCGATCTGTGTCTAGAGGTTTCCTCAGAACTAGACCTCGTTTTTCCATTCGCGTTAGGTGATGTGATAGTCGGCTCTTATCCCAGTCCATCGAGTCAGCTAATTCCTGTTGGCGAAGCTTACCATTGCCAAATTGGACTAGCCGGTCTAATACTCCAAAATCACCCTCTGAGAGTCCTGTGTGTTCAGACATCTCTTTTACAACGCGACCGAAGATTCGTTTAAAGGAGCCTTTCCACATATTCCATATCCGCATTTCATCTTCGTTAAGTTCGTTTATATCCATACGATTATAATATCATGGTTGACGCATCAACCACAAGGTGTTACTATGTTTCCTAGGTTGATATGTCAACTTAAAGGCGTAACGCCTTCCCCTACAAATATATAAGGAGTGTGTTATTAAATGGAATATGTGAAGCTTGGACGCAGCGGGTTAGAGGTTTCGAAGTTAAGCCTTGGAACCATGAGTTTCGGCGTACCTGAACGCGGCAATACTCCATGGTCTCTGGATGAGGAGCAAAGCAGACTGATTATTAAGAGGGCACTCGAATTGGGCATCAACTTTTTCAGTACCGCCAACATGTATTCCGACGGAACAAGTGAAGAAATCCTCGGGCGTGCCTTAAAGGACTTCGCTCATCGTGACGAAGTCGTCATAGCTACAAAGGTATTTGTTCCGATGCGCAAAGGTCCGAATGCTATGGGACTTTCCCGCAGGGCCATCTTGACCGAAATTGATAATAGTCTAAGACGACTCGGAACAGACTACGTCGATGTGTACCAGATCCATCGGTGGGATCCAAATACGCCGATTGAAGAGACGATGGAGGCTCTTCACGATTTAGTTAAGGCGGGCAAGGTCAGATACCTCGGAGCATCTTCCATGCGGGCATGGCAGTTTGCGAAAGCTCAGCATGTTGCAGAGCGCAACGGTTGGACACGGTTCGTCTCTATGGAGAATAGATTAAACCTGCTCTACCGGGAAGAAGAAAGAGAAATGCTCCCCCTTTGCAAAGACGAGGGAGTTGGCGTCACTCCTTACCTGCCTTTGGCTGCAGGCCGGTTAACTAGGGATTGGAGTGAACAGACCTCACGATCCGAGAATGACCAGATAGCTAAAGCGTTGTTTATTAAAACGGAAGAGGCTGATCGTAAAGTAGCAGAGAGAGTTGCGGAAGTTGCTGCTAACCAAGGAATTCCACGCGCACAAGTTGCTCTTGCATGGTTGCTGCAAAAAGAAGAGATCACTGCCCCAATTATCGGTTCGACCAAGACCAGCCATCTCGAAGATGCCGTTTCGGCGTTGTCGGTTAAATTGACACCTGAAGAAATTACCAGTTTAGAAGAACTTTATGTACCACATCCATTAGTATAAATTGGACACATCTATACAACGAATACTATGTATTCAACTCTTCATGGATACGATCCATGAAGAGTTGATGCATGGAAACTCCCACGAAAGGGGAGCCACAAAAGGTGTTTGTAACACTTAAGAATTCTACGCCAGTTTCAAAAACATGCCGCTTCAGCCATCGCGGTGAACCGTATCAAGTAGGGGTAAGTTTTTTGGAGAAAAACTCGCAGGAGCCTGTATTTACAGCATACAGACCATAGGAGCAGGGTAGGTCACGCTCCGATCGGAATAGTGAGTAAACAGGCTACTGCGAGTTTATTTGTGCTATATATTGATGATGTATCTGGAAGGGGACTTTTGCCGATTCACAGCCAATGCCCCTTCCGCCATTTCGGCGTAAGGGGCCAGTTCAAAAAAATGCTGTTGCACCTGCGGGTTGAATTTAAGTTCTATGCTTCGCATGTCCTTTGGGACGCCGAAGTGAATCTGCCTGATGACATTCTGGAAATGGTCTTCTGTGTTTCCGGGGGAGAAGTGAGCGGCAACGAGCGGAATTGGCCCAGCAATTGCTGCACCTGCTTCACTGGGATAGGGTCAGAAGCGCATTCCATGAGCCGCTGCTCTACGTTAATTTTACGCTCAAGGAGGCATTCGTTCTGTTCCTTGAACTCGCTTAACCGATCGAGCAGCAGGTTTCGTCCACTCCATCCCTTTCGTAAAGCCTGAAGTATTTCTTGCGCTGAGCATCAATGGTGGCGATTTCCTTGTCGATTGCTTCCTGTTCCTTTTGTAAAGGAACCACGTTCACGGTCCGATCTTTATTCAGCTTCCGCACAACGTCCTCCACAATTTTCGGCTTCTGGGCGACCTTGGCAAGCCGGTCGAGCACGTACTGCTAGACGTCGTCTGCCTTGACGGACTTCTGTCAACTTCTAGATTTGGAAAGAGTCTTTGAGGGGGCAGATTTTTTCAAGCACAGATAATCGGCAGTCATTGACATATCGTTGTTGTCACAAAACGACCCCTTATCTCGTTGTATATGCAAACGGAATAAGGAGTGGTTGTAATGAAAGAATTGACATGCATCGTTATTGGCGGAGGATATGCAGGTATTAATGCAATTAAAGCGATTTGGAAAACATTTAAGGGTCAAGAAAGTAAACGAAAACTCCGACTTATTTTAATCGATAAGAACTCTTATCACTTTCGCAAAGTATTGCTTGTTAAGCCCGCGGTCGGATATGAAGAAATTACTATCCCTCTAACTAGGTTATTTCCCGAAGGGGTTGAATTCGTTCGGGCTACTGTAACGAAAATCGAATCAGAGGAAAGAAGGCTACTTTGTCAGGATGCTGAAGGAAATAAGAATTCGATAAAATATGACCTCCTCGTTTTGGCGGTAGGCAGCGTCGTGCGGCAACCTGACCCTGAACAGGGAGGTATGGCATTAGCGAGTTTAGACGCTGCGTGGAAGATACGAGAGGCGTGGCGCGCGAATATAAAAAAAGCCGTAAAAGAAAAAAGCGCGGAAGAACGTCAGAGATTAATGACCATTGCCGTTGTTGGAGCGGGTATAAGCGGCATCGAGACATCTGCCGAACTAGCTTATTTTATTCGTGAAGATGCGTTATTATTGGGACTTGACCCGAGTGCTGTGAGAATAAAATTATTTAACGCGAATAAGAGGCTTTTCCTAGAAGGACCGGCAAAGATAGGGCTTAAACTGGAACGTTCACTTGACGCTTGCGGAGTAACTACCTTACATGGGAGTAGGGTGTTACAGGAGAAAGAGGGAGTGTTAACCTTATCTAACGGCGAGACGATGTCCGTTGGCTTATGTGTCTGGACGCTGGGGCTGTTACCCAACCCAATGCTGCAAAGCATCGGGTTGCCGATCACTTCGGAAGGATACGTGGTCGTAGATGCAAGTTATCGGGTTCAAGGGGCCCAGGGTGTATACAGTATCGGCGACTGCGCCCGAATCGTAGACCCTGCTAGTGTACGGGTGGATGGGAAGACGTGTAAGGAAGCGACCGCCCAAGCGGCAAGGCTTGGAAAGATTTTGTCGGCGGATATTGCAGGGCGTCAAGCACCTCCACATAGGGGATTTATTGATTTTTTTTGTTTTGCCTTAGGTCCGGAGAAGGGAATGGTATGGATACATCAATGGGGGTTAGATATTACCTTTACAGGAAAGCTGGGTTGGCGAATAAGGAAATTCACATGGGATTCGGGAAGTCTGTTAAAATAATGTAAACAGAGGGTTGGTGGAAAAGGATGGAATTGTAAGATGCAGGAGTTATATGAGCATTATAAAGGGCTGCTATTAACGCTTGCCTACCAACTGACTGGATCGGTCTCCGATGCGGAGGATGTTGTGCAGGACGTATTCCTGAAGTTGCATGATGTAAAGCTGGAACGTTTGGTTGAACCTAAAGCATATTTGTGCAAAATGGTAACTAATCGCTGTCGGGATTTATTCAAATCGGCGCGTAAGAGGCGGGAACAATATTTCGGGCAATGGCTTCCTGAGCCCTTTCTTACTCCTAATGATGTATCGTTTGAATCGGTTGTTCAAGGCGAGATGCTGTCTTATGCTATGCTCGTATTGCTTGAAAGGCTGTCCCTTACGGAACGGGCTGTGTTCGTACTTCGTGAGGCGCTCGGCTTTGAATATGCTGATATTGCCGAGCTCGTTTGCAAAAGCGAAGCGAATTGCCGCAAGCTGATCAGCCGTGCGAGAGGAAAGATGGGGATTACCCCCGATGAACCAGTCAATCCCGAAGCAGCAAGCGAAGAGTGGGTCCGTCGACTCCTAGCAGCTCTCGAACAGGGTAACGTGGATATGGTTGTATCCATGCTCTCCAAAGATGTCGTGTTGGTCTCAGATGGAGGAGGTAAAGCCATCGCCGCCGTCCATCCTATTGAATCGTGCGATCTCGTCGCCCGGTTCCTTCTCGGCTTAATTCGTAAGGCTCCTCATTACGAAGCAGGCGTGCATGTAGAAATGAGGGATATAAATGGCCAAACTGGACTTGTTATCCGTTCAGGAGAGGACAACATAACTGTTGCGCTCATGCATGTCGAGAGAAATTCGATTCGCAACTTATATTTTGTTAGGAACCCAGATAAGCTGAGGCATTTATTGAAATGAAAAGAGGATTGAAAAAAATCGCCGTTAGAATCGTTATGAAGATGCGTATTGCGCATGGTGAGAAAGCAAAAGGGCTTGTCAAAGTAATCTTCGCCTAGAGCCACATACATTTCTTCACGAGTCAACAAATAGTAGGCTATTCTCAACATAGCATGCGCGACAGAGATTGCAGCCCTTTTTCTTCCTTTTCTTGCCGCTATTCGTCTGTACATGGCACCAAGATAGTTCTTTGAGGCTTCTACGGAATGGACTGCTTCAACTAAGGCGGACTTCAAATTTTGTTTCCGGTTTTAGATTTAATAGATATTCTTTTTCCTGCACTTTCGTTATGCCCAGGCACAAGTCCAGCCCATGAGCATAAATGCGCAGCACTGGGAAACTGCTTCTTAATGTTGGTCCCAATTTCGACTAAGATTTGTTCTGACATTCGAGTACTCCTCTGTTCCATCCAGATGCGACACACTACAGATAGCGTACCCCCTTTTTAGCCGACTATGTTTATCTGAAACCATCCTGTAAGCCTGGCGTTCATCAGCAGCCTCTACATATTCCAGGATTTCGCTTCCCGTATCCACGGTGTAACCACTCACACAAAAGTCCATTTCAAGTCACCTCTCTTCTTTTCAGGTAAAGTGCCATATATAGTTCTTCTAATATTTTCGGCTTTTTTTTGAGCGAAAATCTAGAAATGAATACTTTCGTTCAAAAAGAATCACCCAGTTGGGAGGGCCCTTTCTTCTGGGTGGTTCTTTGCTTCATTAATGATGTTAATAACGGGCAGTTTAATGCAATGAATATTTACTTACAATGGATTAATATGGCATAATAATAAGAACGTAAGTTCTTGAGTGATCGTTGTTAAAATTATAAAAAAGGAGAAATGTAGCATGGGGATTTCTGTTTATTACACTTGTATGAGAAACCATAACCTTACCAACAGTGAGGAGCAAGAGATAACGGCCATCATTGATAAATACAATGCGGGTTTTGAAATGAAGGATATTGGAGAAACATTTTGTGTTTATGACTATGAGCAGGATGAACCATCAGTGATCTTTGCAGGTTCAACAAAGCTGCCCTTTTCAGATGATTTTGAAGATACATTGCATGCGCTGTTTTATTGGTTGACTTGTTTGACGGATATTAGAAGAAGTATTTCTAATGGGGATTGGCATGTGCATCTAGATGATACGGATGCCATTTGGGATGAGGAAACGGGTTGGAAAATGCCAGAAGATTAGTATTCATATTCCCAACAAAGTAATGTAGGGATCTTATGTAAGTGCATGTGCGAGGCAAATCGAAAATGCACCAATTACTCATTGAATTAAGTAGGGGAGAAATTCCTCTCTTTACTGCTTTCTTCAGACTGTTTGTTACTGAACTGACGGAGAACTATAGTTGAGGAGCTTGCCATGCTACAGCTCCTTTTTCATTTGTTGAAGTAACTGGCAGTTTTAGCGTAATGGTAAGATGATGATAAAAGATTCGATGGGGTAATGAAATGAGAATGTATGCTCTTCTTACAGAACCAATTGGAAAGATAAGAAAGGTAATGATTTATGAATCTAAGAATGGTGTTTATGTATTTTTATTTGATACCCATGAAAATATTGCATTGAGGAGCTCAACATAGACGAGGGTCAGTGGGTTATTATAAACGACCCAAAAGATGGAGAGCAACACGATATTATTTACTAAACCTCAGCTCCAAATCATTCAACGAACGGGGAACGATAGCACAAAGATGCAGGACTGCCGGCATGAACGGCAGCCTGTTCGGCTAACGGGCAGATGGCATTGGCCCTTGAACGAAAAACCGGGATAATTAAAACTAAAAGCAGGAAGGAAGAGGCAGAAATGAACCCTCTGGATTACATTGAATATTTGGGACACAGCAGCGTTTACCCTCCTTTGGTCGATCAGCTTTCGCGGGACAAGATAACTTGGCGGCCGACTGTGCGGAGGAATCTTGCTACGACCTATTTTGTGAGTGGAGAGGGAGTAGTTCTCCATTTCGATGTTGGCGCTGAAAACAACGGTATCACCAAGAAAAGCGAGGGTGATTATATATTTGACGAATTAACAATGACGATCATGGAAGAAAATAAGAAACATGGAAAATATAATGGTCCGCTTCCCTATGGATTGTTACAAAGTGATTTAAGAGCCCAGATCGAAACTAAGCTAGGTACACCCACGAGGAGAGCAGAGGAATTGGATAACTACTATTTGGATGGACTTGTGTGGACAGCAGCCTTTGAAGGCGAAACGTTTCAATTCCTGAAGTTGGCTGTTCCAACAAATGGAAAACGAAAATATGGTCTCTGCCCATGATGCATTGCCGCAACACTCGAAGGCGTAGGAACAATTGAAGTATGTGAAGATAAGTTTTATAGAAATATTCCCCAGTAAACTTGGTCATGAAATTCGTACAAAACTTAGGAGTATTTCATTAAGCTAACGAACGGGGAACTATAGTTGAACAAACAAGGAGCAGTATGCTACGGCAGCTACTCCTTTCCTTTATTAAGTGGAGTCGCCACAATACATAAGAGGACAAGGCCAAATGCTAACGAATGTTTCTATGAGATTGGATATTTGCGAATTTCGTGTAATATGTTAGACGTAATTGCCTAACCCTTGTAGATGCATGAGAAGAGGCAACATCAAATAACATCGCATTCACACTGCGGTCCAGCAAGTTGTCCTTGGATCCGCCCGATGGATTTCGAAGAGGAATGCGTCGGTAGGCACATCCAACCGGCTAAGAGGCGTGGGTGCCACTGGTACTAGTGACCATAAGCCGCAACGTTATAGAAACTCTTGCAATATATGATTCGAGAGGATGTTTAGTATGACAAAAATGATAATTGAAGAAACTTTACATTCTGCTTGTTACAACCAAAATAAAGATTTGGTTCAAAAACTATTGATTAATGTTAAGCCAAATATACTCAATAAAAAACTTACTGACTATTCAAATCCAATCCAAGGGACTCCGTTACAAATTTGCTGCAAAAACGGAAATCTGGATATTGTGAAACTTTTAATTGAAGCAGGGGCAGACAAGGAAATTAAAGATGTCGGAAGACAAACGCCTTTATCAATTGCTATTACTAACAACCACTACGATATAACCAAATATTTAATTGAAGAAGGAGCAGACATTCATTCTAAAGGCCCTAACAATCTTCAACCAATTCATTTTGCATGTGCTCTCGGAAGTAGGAAGATAATTGAATTACTATTATCCAGGGGCGTAGATATAAATCAAGATGACGGTCTAAAAAGCTCTCTACTTGATTTTACAACGAATCTTGATGGAGGGAATTTAGAAGCGACTAAAACACTGGTAGAAAATGGAATCCATAAAAAGTATTTTTCAACAGCGTTTAAGTGGGCCTGTTGGAGAAATAATCTCAAAATAGCTGAATACTTATTAGCAAATGGGGCGGATTACAAAAGTGAGACAACCCCTAAATCAGAGTTGTTGTTTTGGATTTGCAGTTTAGGATATAAGGAGATAGTTCAACTATTATTAGAACAAGGTGTTGACTTTAAAACACTTGTAAAATTTAAAGGAAAAGTATCATCTTATAATGGAAGCCCTTTGGACATAGCTATTGAAACAAACCAAATCGAAATCGTAAATTTGATTAATTCTAACTAGAGATAGGAGTTTATATAGTGTTCATGGGATCTTTGTATTGAACTAACGGGCAGGATAGTTGAACAAGATAAGTGGAGGTTTTATGTCGCATTTGACACATACTGTGAAGCAAAAGTATTTACAACTTAGATTTCTCTTTATACTTTGACCAATTAATCCAAGAGATGCTTAAAAAACCTAAAGTCATAATAAGAAGTTGTATTGGATCCCGATTAATATCAAATACAATTCCGATGCCGGCAGCGAGAGGTATTAATGTAATACTAATAATGGAGAACCATTTATAAATATTTTGATTTTCCTTCTTTTCGTTCTTCATATTTAACCCCTTTTTCAAAAAAATAGTAATTAAAGAAATATATTATACCAACTTAATCTGATGCCCACTTACTGCATTAGTGAATTTTGAAATATCCAGTTCTGCGGGTTCAAAATTTCTCGGGTTTTGTAATTTTAATTGAGGCTACTTCCCCACACCTTTTACAAAATGTATATATAACCGGGGAGCCAAAAGTAAAAGATTTACCGATTGGCATTACTCTAGCATCCACAGCGTTCACTTCACCTTTAGCAAAGGTAGTACTTCCACAAGCTTTACAAGTTAAGTTTTCTTGATTCATAATAACCATCCTCAATAAAATATTTAACAATTAATACGAATTATACCAAAGGTAGGTTTCATTATTAAAAAGTACTAATGAACAGTACGAAGATATTGTGTAATAAAAGAAAGCGTGCTTGTTCAACTAACGGGAAAGGGAATACCAAATTATGGATTTATAAATGTACATGAAAGGTTGATCCTAGTTTATGAATGACCATAATCTCACCTTCGTAGCCAAAGCGAAAATGATGCTTGTACAACCTCTGCTGCTTACCCTGATCGTTATACTTGTGGTCAGTAGCCTTACTGCCTGCGATAATTCCACCGCAGGCAAGACAGCAAGTAAATCTGCGCAGCCGACTATAGTGACACCTGTGGTAGCGCAAGCATCGGGCAGCATTTATCTGTACGGTGAAGCACACGGCGTAGCCAAGATATTGGACAAGGAATATAAATTGTGGTCTCAATACTACCATAACGAGGGCATGAGGCACTTATTCGTCGAGCTGCCCTATTTTACCGCCGAATACTTGAATCTATGGATGCAGTCGGACAATGATGATATTTTAGAGGAGATTTATGATGATTGGGAACGGACACGTAGTCACAACCCTGATGTCAAAGAGTTCTACAAAAAAATAAAGAGCGAGTGTCCGGAGACGATTTTCCACGGCACAGACATCGGGCATCAATATGAAACTACCGGGAGCCGCTATTTATCTTGTGGCAAACGATCTGGGAGAATCGGAGAAGTATACTTTAACAATGGAAGCGATCCGGCAAGGCCGTGTTTTTTACAGCAAAGAAGACGGCGTATATCGGGAAGACACGATGACGGAAAACTTTATTCGCGAATTTGAGAAGTTGGGCAATGAGAGCGTTATGGGCATTTACGGCTCAGCGCATACCGGGCTTGATGAAATGGACTATAAGACCCAATCCATCCCTTGTATGGGCAATCAATTACAGGAGCATTATGGCGATAACATTTATTCTGAGAACCTAAGTTGGATTGCTAAAGATATTGAGCCATCCAGAGTAGATTACATCTCCTTACAGGGCAAGGAATATGCAGCATCTTATTTTGGTAAGCAGGATTTGAACGGGTTCAAGGATTACGCCTATCGAGAATTTTGGCGATTGGAGGACGCCTATGAAGATATCCAAGACCTTCCACTGGTGGACAATTATCTTCCTTACGATAACTATCTGATGCCGATAGAAGTAGGCCAGGTCTTTGTGGTCAAAAGCACCAAAACAGACGGTTCAGTGCAAAGAGATTACTATCTGTCTAGCGGCCAAGTTGTGGAGGGTGTGAACTCAACACAACAATTCACAGCAGAGTGACGATCAGTAATATGATGATTATCTCAAGTACAACACGCTTGCTCATGCATCGGGCGTTCATAAAAGCTAATTGGGAAAATTGTCACGTGCCGAAAATGAGTGCTCGGTTGATATAAGAGTGGCTCCAAAATTCACCGCTTCAACCAAAGTGGTGAACCGTAGGTATGGGTAAGTTTTTTACTGATTGCATTACGCTAACGGGACACGTTAGTTCAATAAACATGATAAGGCAGCCCGTCAGTCAATGCGATCAGCTGCCTTCATTCAACTACCGGGAAGTTTTGTACAAGAGAAAATGATGAAGTGGAATAAACACGTTCAGTACTGATGGATGAAAAAGGTGAATATATGGATTCAAATGAACTAAAACCTTTAATGAACAACACAAAATGGGAAGAAATAAGACAAGCAATGCTCAACTATGCCTTTCCAACCAAATGGAGGATTAAAGACATTGATACTGGCTATATCAGCCTTTGGGATGGAGATTGGTATTACCATTTTTCAGATGGTGGTTACAAATTTATTGAGTGGTTAGAAATTCATGCTGAAAATGACTCGATAAATGCTGATTTAATTCAAATCTTGAAAAAAATACATGTTCCAGGTGAAGTAACTACCGACTCCATCATAATTTATGGATATAACAAAACTAATGAATTCATTGATTATATATAATACGCTTCACCTCAATGCTTCCAAACACAAAGTACAGTTTGACCATTAAATGTATATCTGTATATAAAAGAAAAAACACTCCTGACAATGGAGTGTTTTATTATTATTCAAATTTATTTGAAGTCCATGTAGCAATTCCATTCATTGGACATGCAACAACTAGCCAGTTATCAGATTCTACTCCCACCTGCCAACATTCATACTTCTCATGAAAACCAATAACAAATAGTATGCTACCTGATTCAAAGCTTATAATTAAATGTGGAGTGCTGTCTCCCAATTGTATATCTATAATCTTTTCACGTCTCATCTTTATGATCTGACTGTATTTTTCTTCCTCAGAAACATCTGCAATTTGACTTTCATTACTAGGGTATTGAGAGGGAACTGAATCCAATATAGTCCACTTTGATTCAATGTTCAGGTACAGTTGACCAGCTAAATCATCGAAGCCTTCATACTTAGTTAAATAAACTTGAGTAGCACCACTTGATACTCCAAATCTAAGACCATCAATTTTTGCCCCAATACAAAGATGTTTAAGAACTCGTTCAGCGAAGTCCCTATTTTCTTTATTCATTCCGTTCCCCAGCTCTTTTCATCAACGTATAAGCCCGAATCATTACACCATATCTTGGATTTGTTGGTGTTGGCGTTTCGCTTCAAATTTCGCGTTTTGGCATTTTGCTCTCATCCATGTACAGCAGATTCCAGCGGTGACCGTCCAGGTCGGCAAATCCTGCGCCGTACATCCAGCCGTCAGTTTCACTTGGCTTGCCAAAGATGTTTCCTCCGGCAGACTCTGCTTTTTGGATAAAAGCATCTACTTCTTCTCTGCTTTCAGCACCAATGGAGAAGATTACTTCAGCGCTATGGGAAGTATCTGCGGTTTTTGAACCAGTAAATTTCTCAAACGCCGCATCCGGGAACAGCAGAATTGTTGTTTGACCTATTACAAGCTTAGCTCTCTCGTTCCCAACACTCACCGCTTGGAATCCAAGCTCATTGAAAAAGGCAGTTGACCTCTCAACATCTTTGACTGGCAGGTTAATCCAAATCTCCTGTGACATGGCTGTAGCCTCCTAATATATTTTCATTCCTACTATACTCTACTTCTGGCAGCAGAAGCGATCTCTTTCGCAACTCACCTTTAATTGAAATACTCGATAGTTTTCTCAATAAATGACTTGGCCGATTTTGTCAGAAAACGGTCGGACCGATGAATGATCTCAAAGTGACGATATGGCGGATCGTCTGTAATTCGGATGCAGCGTAATGTTGGTTCATTCATTGCTTGGATCAAACGGTAAGGCAGCAATGTTCCTCCGACGTTGGCTTTCACCAAGCTAATAATGGAAGTTGCCGAACTGGTCTCCATGATCGTATTTAAGCTGAATCCATATTTACGGCAATAGCCATCAACCAATTCTCTGCCTGTAAATCCTTCGGGGAACATCACAGTTTGGATATTACGCAGTTCCTGGATTACAATCGTGCTTCGTTCAGCCCAATCATGATTCTCAGAAACGACAAGTACATATTCTTCACTGCACAAGGGAATGCGTACAAGCCGATCATCTGGAGCAGAGGTGATCTCGATCCCGATGTCTACTTCATTATCCAGTACTTGATTCAAGACGTAGATCGATGAGATAAGCTTCAGCTGCACCTTGGGGAATCGCGTATGAAAATTCACGAGCAATGGGGTGAGCCGGTAGTCTAGATCGGAAGGGAGAACACCAATTACCAACCGACCTCGTTGATCATTGCGTAATTCAGCTAACGCATCCTGGGTATTCTGTAAATGCCGAATCATCTGTACACAGTGCTCCAAAAACAGATTTCCTGCTTGAGTCATCACAACCTTTTTGCCGACTCGGTCAAATAAGGGAACTCCGAGTTCATCCTCAAGTGCGCGTATTTGTTGACTCAACGTAGGCTGAGATATGCCAAGCTTCTCAGCTGCTCGTGTAAAATGAAGCTCCTCACACACAGCAATGAAGTTTTCCATCTGACGAATCTCCATATGAATGACCTCTAATCATTGGTTTTAGTAATCATTTTAATAGAAACTATAGTATTGTTCAATCATTGTAATGATTCTATACTTAATCGTGCACCTCCCAAAGATCTGTTATTAACAAATAGGATCATGGGAGAATGCATCGATACTACTACCATGAGGTGATTCATAATGAAACTTTTTTATATCGTCTTGGCGCTTATCCTGGCTTCACTGAATTTACGACCACCCATTACATCCATTTCTCCTCTAATGAGCATCATTCAGAATGATTTGGGTATAAGCGGGATTACCGCCAGTTTGTTAACCGCACTTCCGGTATTATGCATGGGCATATTTGCTCCGTTCTCCGTACGATTAAGCAGAAGGTGGGGAAATGAGGGCGCAATTGTTCTGGCTTTAATCCTCATTGGGTTAGGTACGGGATTACGATGGTTTGTTGGTACAACTCCTTTGATGATGTTCACTTCTTTTCTTTCCGGTGTAGGAATTGCATTGGCAGGGCCGCTGTTGTCCAGCTTCATTAAGCAGTATTTCCCTGACCGAGTGGCATCCATGGTGGGTATTTACTCTACAGCGATGGTGATGGGGGCCAGCATTAGTGTGGGACTATCGGTTCCGCTACAGCATACATTGGGTGGTTCGTGGAGAGGCTCGTTGGCTGTATGGGCATTACTGGCAGCCATTGCGTTGCCGATTTGGTTGAGATTAGCCTGGTCTGCGCGCACAGATCGACAATCCGGTAAAATCTCGAGTGTACTTAATGCACCACTTCCGGTGAACAACAAACGTGCCTGGGTGCTGACATTATTCTTCGGGCTGATGGCAGCGATCTTCTATTCGTTGACCGCCTGGCTTGCGCCAGCAATCCAAAGCCAGGGGTATAGCCAAGAAACTGCTGGCAAAATCCAAACTTTATTTACATTGATATCGCTGCCCTCTACTTTGTTCATTCCGATGCTTGTACATCGTTACCAAAGACGTGTATTCTGGCTTGTCGGGTGTGCTTTATTGGAGTTGATGGGTGTCCTGATGCTGAACCTATCCGTTAGCCCCTGGCTCGCGGCGATTCCACTCGGTATTGGAGCGGGTGGGCTGTTCCCGATTGCACTGATGTTGCCCATTGATGAAACAAGTAATGCTCAAGAAGCTAGTAGCTGGTCCGCAATGACCCAATCTGGTGGCTACATTCTCGGAGCGCTTGGGCCGCTAGCGATTGGCTGGCTCCACGATGCAACAGGCAGCTTCGTTCAAGCATTCTATGGTTTGGCTGTAATCATCGTGCTTCAGATTATCGTTCAAATGGCTATAGGAAATAAAAAAAGTTCTCCATCCATTTCTCGTCTCCATTAAAGGTTTCGTGTGATACTTCATGTTGATCAATTAGTGAAGTTGTGCTTGCATGGACCTATGAACGTACGTGGTGTAATTCAACTAGCGGGCAGGATAATGGAAATGAACTGTAGAAAAA
Source organism: Paenibacillus sp. FSL E2-0190 (assembly GCF_037992965.1). Lineage (NCBI taxonomy): Bacteria > Bacillati > Bacillota > Bacilli > Caryophanales > Paenibacillaceae > Paenibacillus > Paenibacillus sp. FSL E2-0190. Next base: position 5,109,944 of record NZ_CP150306.1, on the reverse strand, counting down.
AACCTATAAATGAAAGTGACAAAAGTGGAGAATTCTACCGACAGTTGAATAAAGCGCCTATGAAAATTCAACCACCGCTTGATAGGATTGCGTTTGAGGAAATGCTATGCTGTTTTCGACAGTGCGCACTGTACATTTTGTTTTATTGGAGGTATACAATGCTCGACTTGCGTAAAATTGGAGCTTATATTTCGAAGCTTCGCAAAGACCAGGATTTGACCCAATTGGAACTTGCCGATCAACTGAATGTAAGTCATCAAGCGGTATCGAAATGGGAACGGGGCGACTCGCTACCGGATATCGGAACGCTTCCGCAGTTTGCGAGGTTATTCGGCAAAACGGTAGACGACATTTTAAATGCAGGAGACAACTCAGAAAATCGGGAGCACCAGCACCTAGGAACGATCGTTGAGGAGATCGCAGAGAACAGGCCGGACCAAGTTGCAGAGATGGTCAATACCGGTGAGATGAAGGTGGAAGAGCTTGTAGAAGTAGCACCGTTTGTAAAAGCAAGCGCTCTGCATAAGGTTACAGAACGATTAGACAGCAGCGTCCTTAAGTTAGACGTGATCATGCGGCTGGCTCCGTTCCTTGGAACAGATACATTGGATGAACTGGTTCGTCAGGCAGAAGAGGGCGAAATTATGTGGAATGCCATTACTGGACTCGCTCCGTTCGTCAGCAGCGACACATTAAGCCGACTGGTAGATAAATCGATTGACGGTTCCTTAGAAGTGCACAATCTTGTTGGAATTGCCCCGTTTCTTGAAAGAGAACATGTAGATCGGTTGGTTCAACAAGCAGAAGAGGGTAGCTTGAGCTGGCATTTCGTTCAAGGGCTGGCACCCTTTATTAGCAGAGAAACGTTAAGCCGCTTGGTAGACCGGGTTGCAGATGGCACTATTGATGCTAACCGGATCATAAGCCTCGCACCTTTTCTGGACAGGGAAAATCTCGAGAAGTTAATTAGTGGAGTCGAAGCTGAACATCTTAGCCCAGATCTGCTGGCAAGCCTTGCTCCCTTCGTCGATCAAGGGACATTGAGTAGAATGGTGACAAACTTATTAAATAAAGTAAAGTAGACACGTATATCGGAGATTGGTGATGCATAGGCAATGGCATTAAGCTAACGGGAAACGCTAGTTCCATAAACACGATAAAGGCAGCCCGTCAGTAAATGTGATCGGCTGCCTTTATTCAACTAACGGGCAAGTTACCTTAATAAACTAAGTGGTGGATAAAATATAAATATAAGAGTTCTCTCCCGAACTATTAGAAAAAGTCATGGTACGATGTCCTTATTCGGTTGTTTCAGGGGGAGTGGGGAGAACATGTTAAATACTCATGATGTTGCAATAGAAGCATTAACTTGTTATTCGATTACTTATCAATCAATAGCTCATATTGGCCAAAATGCAAACACCATCTATAAAGTGACAGATAAGGAAAGTAACTGCTATAGTTTGCGGATACATCTATCAAAAAATGATTCGATGGAAAGTATTTGGTCTGAGGAAAAAGTCATTCATTCAGAAATGATTTGGCTGCAATCATTAATAAATGATACTGATCTGGTGTTACCGTCACCTATAAAAAATAACATTGGTGAATATGTTACTAAGATAGCTGACATGAACTGTACATTGGTAAAATGGGTAGAGGGTGAACAAAAACAATTTGTTCCAACAGTCAATGATGCCGAGTGCGTAGGTGAATTGATCGGAAAGCTTCATAAACAATCATCTATTTGGAAGGTTCCGCAATCATTTACTAGACCATCCTTTGATAATACTAGAATTTCACAATCATTAGAAAAGCTCAAACAGCTTGCTGACGGTGGTGAGCTCAATAAAAATGATGTGGAAATTCTGCAATTGGCTGGTGAGCGTGCAATTTTAATGATGAACGATATAGAAAGAACACCTGGCAACTGGGGGATAATTCACGCAGACTTGATTCCAAGTAATTATGTGTTTCATAAACAAGAAGCTAGAGCCATTGATTTTGGAGCTTGCGGGTTCGGATATTATTTATTCGATTTAGGTTGGGCACTTTCTTACACCCAGCGTTCAGAAGCCAGTTGCTAGAATCATACGCCAAACAATTCGGCCTGCCTCATAACTATGTTCAACAGTTAGATGGCTTCTTTGTAGCTGCCCAACTCGAAACAATGAATTTTTGGCTTGGGTTGCCTGAATCTAATGAGTGGTTACCCAGTCACATTAGTAGATTAGCAAGTCGGGAATTTAAGTTATATGTAAATAAAAAAGAATTTCTTTTTAGTGGGACTCCTTACTGGGAGTAATTTGTTCTACTAACGGGAAACGTTGTCTCAAATCACGATCAACCAGCTGCGCGATCTTGATCGTATCGGACCGTATTGCAGCTATTCCAGCATATGGGTTCATATTGCGAAGGTTTCGAACTGTATAGCTCTTATTGCCCTTGATTTGCGTAGAAAAGAAGTACATTTGAGCGAATAGCTGCAACTGAGTCCGATAGTGTGGCAAAACGAGCTGAATTGTGGAAATAAGAGCAACTGAGTCCGAACAGTTGGTGAAAAGAACGCCGCCTGCCAAATTTGCTCCTAAACGTGCTACCCAGTGTTTAAACTAGCCGCCTATAGCTCAAGCTATCTACACCGTGCGCGGAATTAGCTAACTACAGCTCGAGCTATCTACACCGTGCGCGGAATTAGCTACCTATAGCCCAACCTAGCTACTCCGTGCGCAGAATTTGTTACCTGTTGCTCAAACTAGCCGCCTATGTCTCGAAACTAGCTGCCCTTTGCGCGATCTTGATCGTATCGGACTGTATTGCAGCTATTTTAGCATATGGGTTCATATTACGAAGATTTCGGACTGTATAGCTCTTATTGCCCTTGATTTGCGTAGAAAAGAAGTACATTTGAGCGAATAGCTGCAACTGAGTCCAATATTGTGGCAAAACGAGCTGAATTATGGAAATAAGAGCAACTGAGTCCGAACAGTTGGTGAAAAGAACGCCGCCTGCCAAATTTGCTCCTAAACGTGCTACCCAGTGTTTAAACTAGCCGTCTATAGCTCAAGCTATCTACACCGTGCGTGGAATTAGCTACCTATAGCCCAACCTAGATACACCGTGCGATAATTGAAGGATGGGCAAAGGTGAAAACGTTTATTGGCTTATAACGCACCAATTAAACCTTGGAAAGAAGCTTAATATAAACAAGAAGGCAGCCGATCAACACGATCAGCTGCTTTTGTTCATCTAAGAGTAATTTCTCAAATAAATAAAAGCATCCTTGACTTTCCCCTGCACGGGAAACTGTATACTCACTTTATGTTATAGATTGGAGATGATATTTTGTTCAAAATTAGTGCATTTTCTAGGCTAAGCAAGGTATCCTTAAAAACACTGCGTTATTACGACCAGATTGGCATACTAAGGCCGAAAAAAGTGGATCAGGATACGTGCTACCGTTACTATTCCGCAGATCAGCTCCTTGAGCTCAACCGAATTTTAATCTATAAGGAATTGGGTTTTACATTGCCTCAAATTAAACAGCTGCTTCAGGAAAATATTTCATTAGAAAATATTCAAGGCATGTTTAAGCTGAAAAGAAGCGAAATCCAGCATATCATCGATACGGAACAAGCTAAACTCGTCAGGATTGAGGAACGTATGCAGCTTATAGAAAAAGAGGGGCAATTCGAAACGGGTCAAGAAATCAGAGTCAAAGCAGAGGGTGCTCAATTGTTTCTTTATCAGAAAGCATGCGGGAAAGAAGAGGACATTCCGGATTTGCTTCGTCAATTTGATCAGTTTATAACGACGGAAAATCGTCAATTCATTCAAGGCCCTCAGGTTGTTTTGTGGAAAGAAGTCGAAGGAAAAGAGGATGAGTTTGAGTTTGAAGTCGGGTATTTTTTAACCTGTGAGCTGCGATCATTTCCAGAACCGTTTCAGCTACGGACTCTTCCTCCTGAACCGATGATGGCCACAATGGCTTTTCATTCAAATACTAGTTTTGATTGTGCGGCCTGTGTTCATTTAGCTAAATGGATTGAGAAAAACAACTATCAGATCAAGGAGAACGAACCGGGCAGGGAGTTATATTTACCGTTATCTCCAGAACGAGATGCACAATTCATAGAAATACAAATTCCCATTATAAATAGATAACAGAAGAAGTGGAGTGGGGGAAATTGAAAAATAAACGGATCATTTATATTCTGGCACTGGCTGTTTTTCTGATTGGAACCATTGAATATATTATTACAGGAGTTATTGAGATGATTGCTGTGGACTTGGGAGTATCTACTTCTGAAGTTGGATTATTGGTGACTGTGTTTGCCCTCTCTGCAGCCATTGTCGCTCCGGTTTTGATTGCATTAACGATCAATGCAGATCGCAAGAAACTACTAATGATCACCCTAGGTGTGTTTATTGCCAGCAATGGACTTATGTTTGTAGATCTTGCTTATGAAACAGTACTATGGATACGTATTATCCAAGGGGCTAGCGGAGGAGTCGCTACCGTTGTAGCCATGGCAATAGCGACCCGACTCGTTGAAAAAGAAAAAAGGGGCAATGCCATCGGTATCATTTTGATGGGGCTTAGCAGTTCACTAGTGCTTGGTGTTCCTGTGGGCACATTTTTTAGTGAGATGTTTGGATGGAGAGTGCTATTTGTTTTAATCGGATTATTAAGTATTCTTCCATTACTTATCATCTATAAAAAGGTTCCGGCAATCAAAGAAGAGGAAAAGGTTACCCTCAGAATGCAGCTCTCTATTTTAAAAAATCCAACCATTCTGATGGCCTTGGTTATTACGTTATTTTATGTCGGCGGCTATTCTACACTGTTTACTTATATTACGCCTTTCTTGCAAGCCACGTCCTCTCTTTCCATGACCGAAATTAGCGGTGTTCTGTTCCTGGCGGGCATTTACAGCTTTGTCGGATCAAAGCTGGGCGGACAACTGGCAGATGCAAAGGGATCGAAATTCACCATTTGTCTCGGGCTCCTGTTACAAGGGACGACACTGCTTTTATTCGCTCTAGCCGGAGTCAATTTGTTGGTTTTAATCTTGGTTTTAATGATTTTTATGTTAGCAACGTGGAGTATTTCCCCGGCCCAGCAACTATATCTGGTTACTCTGGCGCCTCGAAATCCGGACATTGCTCTTAGTGTAAATACTTCGTTCATCCAATTTGGCTTTGCACTGGGATCTGGATTAGGCGGGTTAGTCATCAGTCGTACCTCTGTCCTATATTTGAATTGGTTGGGTTTTGCCGCTGTATGCATAGCTTTACTTCTTGCTAGCTTACTATTTAAAAAAATGAGCAGTAGGACTAAAACTACTATGGTTTAAATAAGAAATGGATTGGAGAACGACAAAGAGAACTTTATCGCCGAATTTTTCCAGAGCCATCTGGGACTGAGTATCAGCATTCCAATTTAATGGACAGAGCTGATGTTGAGTGTTTATTTGATTACTGTCAGATATTAGAAGCGATGACCTCGAAGAATTTATTTTTGAAGTCGAATCACATGTCGATTCATTACCTGAACTTTAAGCTAGAGTGAAACGATATCTTAATAAAAACAAGAAGGCAGCCGATCAACACGATCGGCTGCTTTTGTTCATCTAAGAGTAATTTCTCGAATGAATAAAAGCATCATTGACGTTTCTCAGCACGGGAAACTGTATACTCACATTATGTTGTAGATAGGAGATGACACTGCGTTATTACGACCAGATTGGCATATTTAGGACGAGAAAAGTGGATCACGATACGTGCTATCGTTACTATTGGATAGTTCATGGCGAGAAGTTTGTCGGCCAAAAGTATTTTGGTGTTCTTGTCCGCGAGGGGTTCAAGGGTGCCCAGAGCGGCTAGCTTGTAGTAAAAGTACCGGATTCTATATCGTGGAGTCAGGCTGCTGTCAGCTGCCAGCTAAGCTAAGTGTAACTCCATTTACGTTACCGATCCCTAGGAAAGTCCAGCGAGAGAAAGTCACTGCCGCCAACCCCCACCAATGTTGGTCCTGCCTTTATTTGCGGGGCGCTCCTGAAGACCGGCTATGATGACCCGGATGTAATTCTGATTAAGGTCCATGCCAATGCATCCCAATACTGGAAAAACGGGAACCTGGCTGAGAAGGTGATGCACATGTTCAAGCGGATCACCAACCGGGATTCATCTGTAGGTTTCATTTGCTGTGCAGCCGGAAGAAATAAATGTCACGCCTGAGGCTACTCAAGTGTTATATCTATAGAAACAGAAGAAATAGAAGAAAGGAGACCAACGTGGATTCTATGGAAGAGAAGATTAGGAGAATACAGGCCGGAGATGCCCGCCTGTTCTCAGATGTAATCAAGCTGTACCAGCAGCGGATATACCTCTACTGCTTCCGGATGCTGAACAGCAGGGAAGAGGCGGAGGATGCGGTGCAGGATGTCCTGATTAAGGCCTATCAGAATATCGGGCAATACAAGCCGCAGGCGGATTTCGTATCATGGCTCTACAAGATCGCGTACCACCATTGTCTGAATCAGTTGCGGCGGCAGAAATTTCAGTTTCAATTGCGCAAGCTGCTCTGGCAGGAGGTTGCGGTGAACAGTGCCGAACAAATGGTCGAGGACCGTCTGTTCAGCGAGCCAGTCTCGACCGCCCTGGGGAAGCTGAATGTGGAAGACCGGAATTTGTTGATTCTGCGTATTTATGAAGATAAATCGTTTGCGGAAATCGGCGAAATTCTGGGTGTCAGTACGGCTACCGTACGCAAAAGATATGAACGGACCAAAGGCAAGCTTAAAAAGGTGTTGGAGAGAAAGGAGAAACAACTATGGACAAGAGTGAATTAACCTCGGAGGAGCGGTTTCTGAAGCACGGAGACCGGTCCGCCAATTTCATCCCCGTTGATGTTCATGAACAGGTAATGACAGCGCTCGGGCTTGGCGGGATCTTACCTGCTGCAGAAGAGCAGACCCCTCTGCAGACACTTCCGCCAAACGAAGGGGCTCCTAACGTTATGCGCAGGCTAAAGACAGAAGCCGGAACGGGGCGGAGCCGGAGGAGAATCCTGCGGATTCCGGTGCAGGGCTGGGTGGCGGCACTACTTGTAATGGTCTTGTTGGGCGGCGGTTATACCCAGTATTCCGGTGAACTCCGGCAGGGGGCCCAAATTCAGTACAAGGTGCTGCCCTATAAGCCACTTCTGGCAACGAAATCAGGTGGAATGATAGAGAAGCCGAATGAACCCTTGATTCCCTGGCCGGCCAAAGCGCAGCTGAGCAAAGAGGATGAACTCTACAAGATGAAATATGCAAAGGGCTACAATGCCATTGAGAAGTTGCTGCTTCCTGGAGAGTATGCCACCTATGTTATCAAACGTGAAGACGGGAAAGAAGAATCTCATCTTGGGTTATACTGCCCGCCGATCATAGTCAAGGACTATTCCACTTATAAGACTAGTGTTGAGAAGCACCACGCTCCCGAAGTGAAGCAACCGGGATATATGCCGGACGGGTATACCTTGGACGAGGCGTTTATCAAGCCTTCTTTTATAAAGGTCGAAGATGACAAGCAGTTTAAAGGTGAAAGCGAGATAGACCTAGGAGACAACTTCCGGATGACTTGGAAACGGGAGAAGGCGGAGAATATTGCCTATGATTCTTCTACACTTGTGTACAAGAAGGGGAAGATTCAGGTGAGAATCAGTGCCTCACGTGTTGATGAAAAAGCTACACCGGTAGAAAGCCTGATGTGGACCAAAACGACAAAGGTGGAGAATATTGATATTGGCGGCAAGCAGCTCATTTATCTCGAACCTTCCAGCAACGAAAAGATTGACCTGGGGTATAAGTATAGACTAGTCTGGTCTGACCCGGAAGCGCAGATCATCTATAATGTGTCGGTTCGCCAGGAGAAATCTGAGTTGACCAAGGATGAGGTCATCCGTATTGCTGCCAGTATGATGAATTAAACGAACACAGATATTACGCTCAGGACTGTTTCGCTATCTATGATAGCGGGACAGCCCTCGAGCGTTTTTTGCATATGCGAAGCACTGCATATTCGTGAGATTTTATAAGAATTCTTGCATTGCTCTCATATGAACTTCCGATTCATATTATTAATGTAGCAATGTAGCAAGATAATGCAGATTATAGCCTCTCGGAATAAGGAGCAGCATGGAGGGGCTAAACCAGAGAAAGTGCATAATTAGAGCTGGAAAAGATGGATTATGAAAACCAGTTTCAAAAAAAGGGCAAACCTCAAGTGGGTACAGTGTGCTATACTGCTGCGCAATGTAACACTCGAAGTCTGCCCTCTATACATAAAGACCGTCTTCAGTGGTTCAAGTTTGTCCTCTATGTATAACGACAATCCCGCTGTTCTGTTTTCCAGTACAAGTGTAACACGACTGAAAATCAACGAGGAGGCTGAATAACGATGCGAGGCTGTATCAGCAAATGAAAGAATGAAACCTATGCATACACGATTGAACTCGGGAAACATCCTGTTACACAAAGGAGACGGTAGCGCCTCAAAGCCGGTTTTGCAACATGGAAAGATGCTGAACAAGCCCTAGTGCAGGCATTAGCTCATCTTGGACGGGGAAGTTACGTAGCGTTCCACTGCCCCAGCAGCAAAATTCAAGTGCTTTATGAAACCAATGAAAAAAGTGGTTGGTTTGACTGCGATAAGCTCAAAGAATTTATTTTTGAAGTCGAATCACATGTCGATTCATTACCTTAACTTTACGTTAACGTGAAACGATAACTCAATAACGACACACAGGCAGTCGGTCAATGGATCGGCTGCCTATGTTCAACTAACGGGCAGAATACTTCCAATATGTGGTATTCTAAGGTATGGGATTTGAACAGGGGGGAGCCATGTTGACGGAAATAAAATATCCAGTTAAGAATCCATCCAGAATTGGAACTATTATAGGCATGATTGCTCTTATATCGAGTCAATCTATTCTTGGATTGAGATTATGGAATCAGAGGGGGGTATTCTACACTTCGTTAACTGTGGTTCTTTTGTGTTTAGTTTTATTGTTACTCGCATTGTACAGAACATTTTTTAAGAAACCAACGGAGTTATGCCTATCCAATGAGCAAATTATATTAAATGGAAATATTATTAATTCAAAGGATATTAAAGTGATAATGACCAGGGGGTACTTTAAACCTGTTATTGGGATATTACCTTACAGGAGGAAGATCGTCCCATTAGATATGGCATTTAGGTATTCAAAGGATGAAGATAAAGGTATCTCGGATTTAAAGAGTTGGGCAAAAATGAACAATGTTAAGATGGTCAATAAATCGTTTCAAACGTGGATATAAGTGTATTCAAAAGCACTATTCGGCAGTTAAATGCGGTATTATATAGTACGATTATCCATAAGAGATGAGGTGCCTTTATCAAGAAGAAATATGCTTTTCTAATCGTTTCCATATTATTATTTGTGATGGCTTATACAAAACCAAGTAGTCAATATTATGATAATTACCTCCATAAGGTTCACGGTCTTAAATGTGACAGTTCCGAAAGCTCAAATTGCTTTCATACTATTAATGACTTGAAATCATCAAGTCTCACACATCAGATTATTTTTATGACAGCAGAAACAAAAATTTTTGGAGAGGCAGATAACAAAATACGAGTAGTAGGTATTTTTAATCATTTTTTTGTGATAGAAAATCGTCTTCATCCTAAATCAGATAATAACAATAATATCGAAGTTCCGTTAAGCTAACGGGCAGGATTGTTTAGAAAGTCCCTGATTGTATTTACCTATGCTTACTGTTAATCTAAACGATAGAGATGCTAACAAAGGAGCATAAACCTTATCATGTGGAATACTCTGTAAAGATTAACAATTTGAAAGAATGCCTGAAATAGTGATTACACTATTTTATTAGGTGTGCTTTTCTTTAATCTTACAAGGTGTGCAGGGAAAGGTGTATCATATACCCATCCTGCGGATACCTGATGGTATCCGCTTTTATTTGTGGGAAACAGCATCTCTATTGATTCCTACCTGTTTATCCTTCTACTAGCGAGTGGAGGAAATTTATTATGCGATCGAAATTAGTCTTGATTGAGGGAATGCCAGGATCTGGTAAAACAACAACTGCTCAGCTCGTTCATGAAATTCTTACGGAAGTGAACATTACATCCCAGCTATTTTTAGAAGGTAATTTGGAACATCCTGCTGATTATGATGGAGTCGCTTTCTTTAAGAAAACTGAATGGGATGAATTATTGAATACCCATAAAAAGTTTAAAGATTTGTTGAGTAATCTAATGATTCAACAAGATAACGATTACTTCCTAGAATATCGGAAAATAAAAAGTGAAGTCTGGTCAAGTTTTCCAGATGAATTGCATCGCGCAGTTTTTAAACATGATATTTATGAATTGCCGCTAGATCAAAATAGGAAACTGATAACAGAACGATGGACGAAGTTTGCGGATCGTGTTTTGTATGGCGCAGACACCTTTGTTTTTGATTGTTGTTTTATACAAAACCCTGTAACTATAGGCATGATTAAACATGGTGCGGAGAAGGAAGACGTTATAAGTTATGTTATTGAACTGGCAACAATTGTAGAGCGGCTGAATCCATTGTTGATATACGTACAGCAGAATGATCTTGATCATTCTTTCAGAAAGGCTGTAAAGGAAAGACCTCAGGAATGGTCAGAGGGATTTATTGAATATTACACGAACCAGGGGTATGGAAAAACACAAAATTATAAAGGGTTAGATGGAACACTGCAGGTTCTTAAAGCAAGAAGGGAACTAGAAGAAGAGATTTTTACCAGATTAAACATTACCAAGATAAAAGTTGATAACTCTTCTTATAATAAAAACGATTATAAGCAAGTTTTAGAGGGCATTTTATCAGAATATTATAAATCAACAAACTAATGAGAGATTGGATTCTAGGGATTGCAGGCTGAAAAAGAGGCAATCTATCAAGCTTACGGGAAACGATAGCTGAGGAGCATTGCCATGGCAATGCTCCTTTTTTATTTGTTGAAGTAACGGGCAGGATTGCTTCATCAATTGTCGAATCCTTTGCTTGAATATTTCTATAAGGGGGCGATGGAAATTAAGATACGAGAAGTTGTAGCAAATGATTACACTGAAGTTGTTTTTTTATGGAATGATGTACTTGGTGTTCGCAATGTTAATATTGAAAATTTTCGAGTTACTATGGAAAACATGAATAAGGCTGGGAATTATAAAACATTCGTTGCATTATTTGAAAATGAAGTGGTTGGTTTTGTCACTATAGTTCAGGCGTTATCCGTAGGGTCTTCGAATGGTTATCTACATATTCAAGGGCTTGCCGTTAAAAAGGAATTACAGCATAGTGGGATAGGTACAGAACTACTAAGACACACTGAGAATTATGCTAAAGAAATGGGAATTTCAAGTATTATTTTATGTAGCGGATTTAAGCGAATCGACGCCCATGCTTTCTATGTGCATAATGGCTATGACAAAGATTCATACTGCTTTGATAAGATTATTAAACTTGACTAATTTTGAATTAATTTACCGGGAAACGATAACTCAATAATGACACACAGGCAGGTCAGCGTGGGATTTATGTTGTTTATTCAGGAGGATTTTTGATTGTGGGTTATGAACAGGATTTTAAAAAAAGGGTACATGAAGTTATTAAACAGAAACAACTATGTTCAGTTATGAATGACACTAAGTGGGGAAACTTACAAAGTGATGTACTAAATAAACTACCTTTTACCCCTCCATATCAAGCTAAGTATGTCTTAGACGATATACTTTATCCAGAGAACTTCGAAAACGACGTCTGGTATTTAGGGGATTGGATAGAAGGACTTTCACCTTTTTTTTCTGTAGAATGGATACGGGTTAGACCAAGGTATCAGAAGCACAAGGGGAATCTGCTTCCTCCTGAATTAATTGACATAAGTAAAGAATTTCTTTCGATTTTACATGAATTAAGAATTCCGTATAGAGAAGAAAATAATACATTTTTCATTTATGGATATATATCAAATACAGACTCACTTTTCAAAGGTAATCAATTAAGCTAACAGGAAACGTTAATTTAATAAAAACATGTAAGCAGCCGCTCAAACAACCGGCTGCTTTTTCATTTAAACTTGGTTTGATTTCGGATAAATAAAAGTTGCAAAAAGGAAAAAGATTGCTATACTAAATTTAAACGTTATTTTAAATGTTATTTAAATCAAAGGAAATATACTTGGAGGTTGCGTATGGAGACAGACAAAAAGTTGGAAACAAAAGAGAAGATTATGCGTGCCACACTGGAGTTGACCAAACAAGAAGGCTTTGAAAGGATCACTATAAAAAAAATTGCAGAAGCCTCAAGCACGAATGTCGCTCTAGTTAACTATTACTTTGGGTCCAAAGAAAACTTGTTTAGCGAGTCCATCAAATTGATATTGAACAGCTTTCAGCATACCTTTGCCATACTTGACGATTTCTCTATATCCTCACGAGATAGATTGAGGCAATTTTTACTGGATTATTTGCAAGTGATCCTTCAATATCCCGAATTGCTCTCCAGAATCATCCTGATGGGCAAGACCGTTTTCTCCTCCCAGCATGAATATGGATCATTTTTGAATCTATTGGGGTTTCCTAAGATACAAAATACTTTAAGAGAGTTAACCGATGAGCAGCAGCCAGAGCACCTGATGACCATGACGATGCAGATTTTTGGAGCGCTTTTTCTACCGGCACTTATGAGTCCTATTCTAGAAACAGGAGCTTCCGTGAAGATAGCACCTATAGAGGAACAGATTGACCTGCTCTTTGCAAGATACTTTCATTAATAAACTCAGATTGAGGTGATTAAATGAATTTTTTAAGAAAATATTGGCAGGATATAGGACTATTCATTGGCATTGTTATATGCATGTATCTTCTAATGAATTGGGAAACAATACCGCGGATAAACAGCATATTATGGTTAAGCTTTGTGGCGATCCTTCTTCATCAATTTGAGGAATACCGCTGGCCAGGGTACTTTCCAGGCATATTCAATATAGCCCTTTTTAAAAGTGAATCCCCTGACAACTATCCATTAAATAAACAGTCGGCAATGATTATTAATGTGGTCATCGCCTATGTGTTCTACTTGCTCCCTGTATTCTTCCCGTCAGTAGTATGGCTGGGGATGGCACCTGTTTTAATGGGCTTTTTCCAAATCATTTTCCATGGAGTCGTCATTAATATAAGAGCAAAAAGCATGTATAATCCAGGATTAGTCTCCGCAATTTTTGTGCATTTGCCGGTGGGGATCTGGTACATCAACTACTTATATGAGCATCATTTAATAACCCTCTCAGACTGGATTTGGAGCGCAATTTATTTTGCCATAGCTGTTTATATTTTAATAGTGAAAGGAAATACATGGATGAAAAACAAAAACTCCATTCACAAATTTTCGCAAAAGCAATTATGGTCTTTTCATAAGTAGCTCCTCATAACCCACCAGAAGGTTCGTTGGCCTTTAACTAAACACAGAACATTAATCCTATCGTTACTGGAGGTTGATGCACTGTGTTTTTTTCTGCGGATTTCTTCGTTTGCTTCGCGCTATGAAAATGTTGAAGTTAATATTCTGTTGAGGATCTCATCACTATCTGTTTACGATTCAGAGTTAGAGTTAGAGAAGGCCAAGCAAAAAAGGAGCTTTCTCATGAACACAGATCCTAAAGTGCTTATTGTAACTTCGGTATTTGGAGACGGGCATCTCAAAGTAGCAGAAGCGATTGATCATTCTTTTAGAAGTAGAGGGATCAGCCGGATTGTCACCTTGGATCTTTTCGCTGCAGTCTACCCTACTCTGAATGAGCTGTCCCGCAGATTCTACCTGAACAGCACAGGTTATACTCAAGAATTTTATGGATTAGTGTACAAGTTGACGAGCAAGATGAACCCAGACCAGTTCATGGGCAGATGGATTCATTCTATGGGCAAGCGGAAAGTGCAAAGGATCATCGACGAGATCGGACCGGATATTATCATTCATACCTTTCCTTATTTGGCCGCTGCAGAGCTTGCATCAACAAAGGGGAGACGGATCCCCCTTTTCACTGTCATGACGGATTATGTGGTTCATGGCAGATGGCTTCATCCACAAACCACAAAGTATTTTATCGCTACGGAAAGCATGAAAGCAGAACTGATGTCATTAGGTATTGCTGAAGAAAAGCTTGTGGTTAGCGGGATTCCGATTCGTGAAGCTTTTGAACAGACTCAGGAACGTGAAGCCCTTTTACGTAAGCATGGACTAGATGGAAATCGGCATTATCTATTACTTGCGGCAGGGGCTTACGGCGTGTTGAGTGATATTAACCATTTAATAATAAGGGCGCTGCAGCTATCAAACTTCGATGTAATGGTATTGTGCGGGAATAATCATAAGCTCCAGATGGCTACGGAAGAGCTTTTTCAAGGGAATCCTCGGGTACATATACGGGGTTATACAGAAGAAATGCAGGAGCTAATGTGCATATCCTCCTGTCTGTTGACCAAAGCAGGGGGGATTACCTTGACTGAGGCGATGGCTCTAGCACTTCCTGTAATTGTCTATCGTCCGCTCCCCGGGCAGGAGGCAGGTAATGCAGAATGGTTGTCTGAGCACAATTTAATAGAGATTGCCCGAAACGGGGAGCAGTTAGTAGAGCAGCTTCAGAGATTGGAGCATCTGGGGTACAGGGATGAAAAGGTGCAGGATATGAAGAACTTTTCCCGGAAATCAGCCGCGGATGTTATCGTTACTGAGGCTTTAGAGGTTATCAAGCTGCGGCAGCCGTCTGTTTCAGCTGTAAAATCTATGATTGTTGAAGGGCAGGCGAAGACGATTCGTGGATATTATTAGCAAGGTAGGAAGACCACGCGTTGTGGGTCCTCTAATTGGAGGCTGGCTCGGAAGCTCAGGGAATGAATTGCTGCCTTTTCAAGTAAGCGCCTGTTTATTTGATTATAATTATTTATTACCAGATAAAGGGTTGATAAGATGTTATTATTTGTATGGGTGAATTTATTGAAAATGCTGCTTTATTGTCATTGGGGAGGTCAAAATGTACACGAATCAGAAGTTAGAGGATAGTTTGCATGAAATGCTAATCAAGCTTGTGGAAAATGAAAAGTTTCCGGGATTAGCGGCCGGAATCGTAAAGGACAACCAAGTTCTGTTTACTGGTGAATATGGGACGGCAAATTTATCGACGGGTGATCCTGTAGTTCGTGGCACTTTGTTTCACCAAGCCTCTGTCTCCAAAACCTTCGTAGCAACCGCCATTATGCAATTAGTTGAGCGTGGTAAGGTAGAATTGGATGCTCCCATCACTAAATACCTGTCATATTTTAAGTTAGAGGATGAGCGGTATCAAAATATAACAATAAGACAGCTTATGAATCATACCTCTGGTATGCCTGATGAGGAAGATTACGCGTGGGAACGCCCTGAATACGACGAGCAAAGTCTTGAACGATATGTAAAAGGGATAGGTCACCACAAGCTGTTAAGCCAACCGGGAGAGAAATTTGCCTATAGTAATATAGGATATGAGATCTTGGGAGATACGATAGCAAAAGTCAGCGATATGAGCTTCGAGCAGTATATGGAAAAAAATATTCTGAAACCGACAGGAATGCAGTCCAGTTCTTTTCTTAAACAGGAGGTTGAAGCTTATATTGCTGCACCTCATGTGCTTGGAGCTACCCATGAATGTGGTGGCTGCGTTAGTAGTGTTTTTCCATATAACAGGGCTCATGCACCTAGCTCCACTTTATATACCCATGCCGAAGATATGTGCCAATATCTGCTGATGCATCTAAACGGTGGAACAGCCGGGAACGGCAATGAAGTCCTCCAGCCAGGTAGCTATAATGAAATGTGGAAACCTCATGCACAAACGGGCTATGATCCGGAAAATGCACAGATAGGATTGGGCTGGTTTCTAGGAGAATATAAGGGTTCTCGTATTCTCTCACATTCCGGCTGGGATACTGGATTCTTAAGCAATCTGTTCCTGCTTCCTGATAAAAAAATCGCTATTTCTGTTATGAGTAATTGTGACTATGTCAACATGGGCAGTGTATGCTTCCCAATCCTTGATCTGTTGCTTGGCTCCAATATTTAAAACGAGTCTGTAAATGATTTTACAACTTCATAACAAGGGGCTTCGTACTTTATAACATTCGTATCTTAAAGTACATGTAAGTCAAGCCCACTTACACTATGGAGGTTATGAGAAATGAAGAGTAAAAATGTGAAATCAGCCCTCGGGGTGATCGCGATTTCCGGTGGTCTGCTAGCCCTCACTGCTTTGGCAGTGCCCAAAATCGTCGCTTATACTACAGTGAACCAGAATGTGTCTCAAGCGAACGTTTCCTACACGCAAGAACTCAACCAGAAGCCAGCTGTTCAACTGGCGAGCAGCCAGATCCCGGTACTTAAGGTTGCAACGAAAACACCGGTCTCGACGATCAAGTCGTATTTTGAGCGCACAGTCACTGCTGAAGAAATTAAGCAGATTAATGAGTATGCAGAGAAGGCCAGGCTCACTGGCAAGGATGAACAGCTTACGCGGCAATTTACGGACCAGGAGAATAAGCGGCGGATGTTATTGGATGATCAATACAAGTACGATGGCTTACGGCCCCAGCAGAAGCTACCTTTGAAATCAGGGAGTTCCGAATTTTATCTGGATCAAAGCAAATTTACCTATGTAATTCCTAAGCGCGAACTGACTGATGAAGAAATGCTGCAATTGATCGACTGGAATTATCGCTTTAATTATGTGGTAAGCCTCAATCTTGTCGTGGCACAGCCAGATAAGAAGGACATCAGTCAGGATGAAGCCCTACGCAGAGCAGAAGAGAGCGTAAGCCGTCTATTCGGTGTCGATCTCTCAAAGTTGCAGGCTCAGACCTCATATTATAAACCTTTTCCTGATTCGAAAGGGCAATGGTTCGTTAATTTTCTACCTTACCGTGCAGAGACACTGCAGGCTCAGGATAAGTCTTATTTCATGTATAATACGTTCGTGGATGCAAAGAGCGGGACCGTACTTGATACCACGATAGTGGACCTGTCCTATAAGAGAACGCCGATTACAGCAGCTATGAATAAACAGATTAGCCAGGATTCCAGCTGGCTTCAAGCCGCTAAATCCATTGTGGTGGACAAGCAGGGCGAGACCCGTGCGATAACCAGCACCTCTATCATTAAAGACAGTGCATATGACAAAAGCGGAGTAGTAGCGGTCTTGGTCAAACTGAAAGACGGTAGCTCCTACACGGTAGAGCTGCGCTATCCGGAGAAGACTCTGCGCTGCCTGATCTATACACCGGTTTCCAAGTAATGAAGTGAACCAGCGTTATAAACTACTTTAGTATTTACAACCTACAGCAAGCCCCACTCGGGGCTTGCTGCTCTGTATTTTGAGAGCTGGTGGATGACTATTGTGAGAGCAGGCATGGGTATAGGAATTTCTTTTTACAAGAAGGGATGGTTAGATGCTAGATATTAAATCCTTACAAGAATGTCCTCTTCGTCAAAATGAGCTTATTGAGTATGTCAAAAAACGGTGGCCAAAAGTACAACAAGTTGTGCTCCCCAATATACAAGAAAGTTTAATCTCAAAAGATGAGGAGTTCCCTTTTACATTTTTGCTGTTGAAACATGATGTAATCATCGGGTTTTATCAATTAATTGAGCAGGAATTTATAACTCGAAAAGATTTATCACCTTGGATTGCGCCATTGTTTATTGACGAAAGTAAGAGGGGCAAAGCACTAGGAGCCGTTTTGTTGGAGCATGCCAGAAAAATAGCTGGGCAACTAGGTTATGCAAAAGTCTACTTGGCGACGGATCATATTCTTTATTATGAGAAATATGGATTTAAGGAGATAGGTCTGGATAACTTCGAGTGGGGACGGCCCACCAAAATATATGAACATGACACTATTACATAAATGACCCAAATGGAAAGCAGGAGTTATCATGGAACATATCTTCGAATTAGCAAAAATAAAGAGTGAAGAAATAACGATACTCGAACTGCAGGATGCAATGGATAGAGGGGATGTTAGTTCTAGGGAACTTGTTATGTATTACATGTATCGGATAGCAACGTTTGACCAGAGTGGTCCCATGATAAACTCTATTATGGAAATGAATCCAGATGCGATTTATATTGCCGAGGCATTAGATCAGGAAAGGAAATTAAGCGGAGCACGAAGTCTTCTACATGGTGTGCCTGTATTATTGAAAGGAAATATTGAAACGAATGATAAAATGCATACAACTGCGGGCGCATTAGCTTTGGAAAACCATGTTAGCTCGAACGATGCTTTTCTTGTCCAAAAACTAAGGGATGCTGGGGCCATTATACTTGCAAAAACAAATATGACGGAATGGGCAAATGGGATGTCATCATCCATGTGAGCTGGGTATAGCTCAATAGGAGGACAAACCAAAAATCCATACGGTGATCATTTTCCGGGAGGTTCCAGTACGGGTTCTGCCGCTTCCGTTGCAGCCAACTTTTCAACAGTAGCCGTGGGGACAGAGACGTCTGGCTCTATTTTAAGTCCAGCTGTGCAAAACGCAATTGTTGGTTTAAAGCCAACTGTAGGTCTAATAAGTAGATCAGGCATAATTCCATGGTCATATTCTCAGGATACAGCTGGACCTATGGCAAGGAATGTGACAGATGTTGCGATCTTATTAAATGCGCTTACGGGAAAAGATGAAAGTGATCCTGCTACTTGGAAAAATGAATATTCTACTATGGACTACACAGCATTTTTGGATAAAGACGGATTAAATAAAGCGACCATAGGCGTTTTTAGAAATGCTCTACCTAAGAATTATTGTGACATGGGTGAATATGATGAACATTTATTTAATGATGCTGTGGCTAAATTAAAAGGTTCTGGAACCAACATAATAGAAGATATAGATATTCCATCGTTCCATAGAGAGTGGAAATATAACAAAATGAATCTTGAATTTAAGCATTCCGTTGAAAATTACTTATATAACCTTCCGGCTCAACTTCCTGTCCATAACCTAAATGAATTGATGGAATGGAACGAGCGGAATTCGGAAAAGGCTTTGAAATATGGACAAGATATGCTGAACTATCGATCACAGCTAGATAAACCGTTGAATCATTCGGAATATATAGTAGAGTCTATCTCTGACTTATATTATTCGCAAAATATGGGGATCGATCATGCTTTAGAAAAGTATGGATTGGATGCAATCCTGTTTCCTGCTTATGTCGGAGCTGATTTAAGTGCTAGAGCAGGTTATCCAACTATAGCAGTGCCCGCAGGCTTTCAAGAGAATGGAAGAGCCTTTGGGATCACATTTGCAGGAACGGCATTTAGTGAACCGACACTCATTCGGATTGCATTTGCATTCGAACAACAAACGAAACACAGGAAAATGCCGGCTCTAAAGAAATGAAAGATGAATTGAAAATTAGAAAAAGGTGCATTTACAAACGAACGTACGTTTGCTAATATGTTAATGTGGATAAAAATACCAAAGTGGAGAAAAAAGCGTTTGAGATTAGCAATCCATAAGAAATAAACCAAGTAGAAATCTGCTAAAATGTAGTTAATGTCTAATGTAGATACCCCTCATGAATAAAGGAGAACTGAAAATGAGAAAACTCGTTCTATTTCTTCACGCATCGCTTGACGGTTTTGTAGAAGGGCCGAATGGTGAGATGGACATTGGCTGGGTTTCCTACGATGCTGATTTGGAGAACCATGCGAAAGAAATTCTGAGTACTGCCGACACTGTCATTTGGGGACGCGGGACTTATCAGATGATGCACAGTTACTGGCCATCAGTCCCTTCGAACCCATCAGCTTCGCAGTATGAGCGGAATCATGCCGAGTGGATCGAAAAGACAGCCAAAATCGTTTTTTCCACGACGCTGGAGAAAGTCGAATGGAATAATTCCAGACTTGTGAAGGAAGCTGTCGAGGAAGAGATCAATAACCTCAAACAGCAGCCCGGCAAGGATATGGTCATCCTCGGCAGTCCTAGATTCGCACACCACCTTATGCAGCTTGATTTAATTGATGAGTATAAAATTACGGTTTCTCCCGTCCTGATCGGTAAGGGATTGCCATTATTCCAAGGTCTCAAGGAGAAGAGAAATCTTAAGCTAATTGAAAACAAGACCTTTGATTCTGGAGCCATAGGTCTCGTTTACCAGACGGTAAGATGACTTTTCACTTAAGGTGATTACGCTCACGTGGAACGTTAATGGAACGACAACAGCGGCAGTCTAAGACTTTATTTATCAAGTCTTGGTCCGCCGCTGCTTCTTTTAATGGATCCAGTCTAATACTTTATTTCTACCAAACACTAATCAGATGTTGGTTCTTTCATAAACCATGAAATATGGGTGCATCGCTTACAAATAAGGATGGCAGCGTTTTTGTTCGCCCAGTCAAAGCCTAAAAATGATGCGCCGCTTGTGTTAAGCAGTTTATAATCCAGATCAAAAGTATCGTTTTGACAGCAAGGACAGATTATTGGTGCGCCTGCAGCACTGTATCTCATTTTAAAAACCTCCTGTGGATTTGTATAATACTTTAACGTATTTGAGGTTATTCAGGTTTCGTGCACTTGAACTTACTAGTTAATTTGGGGTGAAGTTATGTATAGCTGGAAAAAAGCTTTGTCAAAGGTATGTGAACTTTATTTTTCATCCAAAATGAATTCGAATTTAGAATGGATCTTGGTTGGCTCGGTCGGTTCGGTTCTTCAGGGCTGTGAAATGACCCCAGGAGACGTTGATATTTATACAAGGAATAAGGAAGGGATTGACCAATTTGCAGAACTTCTTAAAGGATTTTCCCTTTTGGATAAATGTGAATTTCCTCATGGGGATAACTGGTTATCTTCTTTAGAAGAACCTACATTCACTCAAACCTTTTCTTCGGGATTTTCTTGGACAAAAGGGAGTTGGATAATCGATGGATTTAAGGTGGAGGTTGTTCATATTTCCAATTCAGCTGGAATTCCTGATTCTATGGATGGTGATGGGATATGGGAAGGTGGACAATTCATTTGGAGCCATTTCAAAAACGTGGAGATCGGACCGTATACTATTCCTACGGTTCCGCTAGAAATACAGTTGGAATCTAATTTAAGACGAAAAAGATCAGATAGGACACAAGCGATTATCGCTGCATTACAAAAAAATGGCTATGATAAAGAACTAATCGATAAAGCCTTATCAAAGGAACACTTATCTTATTTTTATTCCCAAATTGGTTAGGCTGAGAAGGCGAGGGACTGATTTTGACCCATAATATTATTGAATACTGTTTAAAAAAGAACGGAGCAACAAAGGACTATCCTTTCGGATTCGATCCATTGGTGATTAAGATTGCCGGTAAAATGTTCGCGCTTATTTTTGAGAATAAGGGGAATTATGCTTACATAAATCTAAAATGTGATCCGGTGATTGCAGGGAACTTGCGAGAGCAGCATGAGAGCGTTCGGCCAGGATACCACATGAACAAAAAACACTGGAATACGATTGTTTTGGATGGCTCCTTACCAGAGTCGGATATCTATTTAATGATTGATCACTCTTACGATAGGGTTGTCAAAAATCTCCCTAAAGTCCTCCGACAAACGATATACTGAATGTGGCATTAATTTGTCGTTTAAATGGTAATGGACTGGTATAATATGGTTTATAATCATGGAAAGGAGTTGTTTTTATGTCTGACTTTTTTAATTCAGGACCTAATCCCAATATGACGGACCCTGGAGGCCATAAAGCAAACCATGATGTAAATGCGCAAAAATATCATACTGAAGGCGTTCCTGGATTTTGGAGCGAGGTAACCAATCTGTTGATCGTTGTGGTTATAATTGCCGTCATTTTTTTAGTTATAAGGTTTGTTTTATGATTACCCTGGTTTAGAGTGAAGATATTGACTTTTAGGAGGCGGTTCCATTGGTAACTATCATTAAGTGGACAGAATTTAGAAGGATAACGCCTACTCGTCCATAAACTGCGTATTTCCTTCTTAATGAGGGTACTGGATGCAAGAATATAACATTAGTACAATGAGTGACTTTTCAAAGCATTACATTGACCAAATCCGAATATTAGAACACCTTTGCAAGACGTCCGACAAGTCAAGTTTGAGGGTGGGTGTAGAAAGCCTTAAGGAGATAGACGGAGATGAGGCATTCTTGTGCCACATCAGATATGCAAATGCAAGGCATACAAACTTGCCGTTTTAGGATACCTTCTAATTCTGAATCAGGGATGGATTATATCCGGTATTTAGGGGCAAGTGCTGCACCGTCTGAATTCCTCATGGTTTTTAATCGGGCACAAATCGCTGGATCAAGCCACTCCGGTTTAGTTGTGCGATTGGAAGAAGATCTGGATTTAGAGTTCATGGTTAAATGTTCATCACAAGCCTTTGGTGATTCAGAGTCCTGGACTAGGAATTATTTAACTCGTACAAGAGAACCGGCACGGATTACTTACATTGCTGTGGACAACATGATTCCGGTTGGGATGATCAGAGTCAATGATTTAGATACAAATACTGCGGTTATACATGATTTTTGTGTGCTTCCTTCGTGTCAAGGCAGAGGATACGGTCGTGAAATTCTTTCAGAGGTAGTTAAAATCTTGCGAGATCAGAGGAATACTCAGATTCGTCTTAGCGTGGTCACTCAAAATAGAAATGCATTATCCCTCTATCAGTCGGTTGGGTTCGAGGTTACTGCGGAGTTTAATTACTATGTAATATCCGTCGATATGATTTGTTAAAGAAGAGGCGCTACTCATGCGCCTCTTTCTTTTTTGGCATGCCCTTCTAATTATCACGCTGAATCTAGCTATAGTTAATACTTATAACCTGCCATAGCGCATTGGTAGATCGGTATAGTCAGTCGGTTATGCTATATTAATTCTAATAATTTGTTTACGAGGAGATTAATATATGAGCATTCAGACCAAACCCCAAAAACGAACCGTTACTCCATTTCGATATGATATCGTGGGCAGCTTCCTGCGCCCCCAAGCGTTGAAAGAGGCTAGATTAAAATTCAAGAATGGTGAAATTACTGCCGAGCAGTTGAAGGAAGTAGAGAACGACGAAATCGTTAAGCTCGTGCAGAAACAAAAAGAGGTGGGTCTTCAAGCGGTAACCGATGGTGAATTCCGCCGCTCTTGGTGGCACCTCGACTTCTTCTGGGGACTTGACGGTGTAGATCGGACAATTATTGACCAAGGTTACCAATTTAACGGTGCAGAGTCCAGACCAGAAACAGCCCGACTGACCGGGAAAATAAGCTACAGCAGCCATCCTTTTGTTTCGCATTATCAATTTTTAAAAGATGCTGCTGGTGAGGACGTTGTTGCGCGTCAATCGATTCCTGCGGCTGCACAATTCCTGTTCGAGCTAGATCGGGCGGAAAACAAGGAGAGCACAAATGAATTATACCCGAATCGCGAAGAGCTTATCTCGGATATTGCCAAAGCATACAAAGCATCGATTCTTGCCTTCTATGCAGCGGGCTGCCGCAGTATTCAAATCGACGATTGTACGTGGGGAGCGCTTTGCGACGAACAGTTTATAGCGTTTATGAATCAGATTGGCGTGAACGTAGCTGAATATGCAAGCGAACTTGCAAAATTGAATGAGGAAGTTGTAACCGATCTGCCGGAAGATCTTGTTGTAACGACCCATGTATGCCGGGGCAATTATGTTTCGACTTATGCTGGAGTAGGTGGAGGCTACGAGCCTATCGCGCAAACGCTTCTTAATATCAATAACTACTCGGGTTATTATCTGGAGTTTGATACCGAACGTGCAGGCGACTTCAAGCCATTGCGCTTCTTGAAAGACAATCAGCAGGTTGTGTTAGGTCTGTTCTCATCCAAATTTGGTGAGCTTGAAAGCAAGGAGGATATTCTGAAGCGTATTGAGGAAGCGAAGCAATATGTTGATCTAAACCGGATTTGCCTTAGCCCGCAATGTGGCTTTGCTTCCACGGAAGAAGGCAACCACCTGACTGAAGAGCAACAATGGCGTAAGCTTGCTTATATTAAAGAAATTGCTGAAGAGATCTGGAACTAACTTTAATTAAAAATAGACAGAGATAAAGATAATGCACCTTTAGCCATTCGGATGTTTATCCGTACGGTTAAAGGTGCATTTTGTTCTACAGTGAAATACCGATATACTTGGCCAATTCTATCTATACCGTGACGGGGGATTAGGGAAAACCTCCCTAATAAAAGCCGATAATTGCTCTAAATGAATGAAATTAAGGAATAACTCCCTAAAAACAGAGCAATATCAAGATTTACCGCCAAATCAGTCGAATTTCAGGGAGGAATTCCTTGATTATCTCCAGGGCGAGCATATGATTGAGCTTTACGGAGTTTTTGTGCCACGCTCAATATAAAAGAAATCACCCCCGTTTAATAAACGGGGGTGATTTAGCCTAAGAAGTAAGAGTGGCAGCTTTTAATTGTCTTTAGAGTGTCTTTCGCCAACCTGGAATTCATCGGCATGTTCAAACATATATTTCACGGTCAGAGGGTCTTGACCAGTAAGTTGTTTGAAGTCGTCCGTATAAACATCCATTTTTCCTTCACGAATAGCTTGTCCGAAAGTAACCATACCTTCTGAAGAAAAGGGTGCTTCGGAGCCTTCTTTAAATGCACCATCGGTGGTTCTAGGCACGCCCATTGCTTCGAATACGGCATAATTTTCTTCATCCGTATTTTCTTTGTAGGTGATATGATTGCCCGTTACTTCGTTACCAATCTTAATGAAGTCGGTAATTGTCATCAATTCAAGCCCGTTGATATTTAGAATCGCTTCCTGATAGTTATTGGAGGCTAGGGCATACGCAACGGCTTTTGCGCAATCCTTCCGCGAGATATAAGCCATTTTACCGTCACCTTGATTGTTTGTTAATACCCCGTCACCCTTCACATACGTAAAGTAATTGGTTATCATGGCTTCCGCGTATTGGGAATTCCGAAGGAAGATATAGTCTAACCCAACGCTTTGAATATAACGTTCGGTATACACATGGTCAATTTTTTCTACGCTTGGATTGCTTTCATCGGCTGCGTTGACCAAAGAAGTATAAATGATCTGTTTGACTCCAGCTTCTTTTGCAGCATCAACCACATTTTTTTGTGCATTTTGACGTTTCTCTCCAACAAAAGGCATGGAGATTAGAGCGAGTTTATCGGCATGAGCAAAAGCTTCGGCAAGGCCTTCCTTGTTATTAAAGTTGGTCACATGTGTTTCAATCCCTTGTTCCGCATATTCTTTCAAACATGCCGGATCGTAAGCGCAAAAAATGATTTGGTCTTTATCTACCAGCTCCAACAAGTATTCCGCAGCTTGCTTCCCTAGATTTCCATCGACACCAGTCAACAATAATTTACCCATGATCGTTGTCACTCCTTGTGGATATGATTTATACCCTTATATTATGTGAAAAAAAGAACATAGTCTAACACATAAAACTTATGGTCGATTGCTAAATCCAATTTGGATTTGTTGCAGGAAGGAGGGCAAGGCCGGGTTTGTATTATTTTTGAGATAACCTGCTTCGATTGCAAAGGTATGGTGTGAATCATCTAAAGGAATTAGCCGGACTTCATCTTGAAGATAAGCGAGCTGATAGTTATCCGGGAAAAAGCCAATCAAATTCTCCGTGATGATATAAAACAATTCTGTCTCCACATCGTCTGCGGTTCGAAGAATATTCGGCTGATAGCCGTCTTCAATTGCATGCTGGATCATTAGATGATAAGAGTTTCCAATAGCTGTTGGATTCAGCATGACTAGGGGATGTTCATATAACTCCTCTTTGGCGATCGATTCATGATGAAAGAGAGGATGGTGATGACTCACAGCCGCACAATAACGTCCCTTATATAAGGGATAGGTTACAATGTCCTCTTTTCCCTGAAACTCGGAATCAAAGGCAATAGCCACGTCGTAAATCCCTTTTAGCAAGTATTCTGCAATATCTTTTAGCAATACTTTATTCAGTTCCAGCTTAATATTCGGATGATGATCCTGAAACGAGGGAATCAATTTCAACAAACTTTGGATATCCGTCATCGCCGCATATTCGATACTCAGGGATTGCGTATTATACTTTTGAAAGTTTTCCATGCTCAGCTTCATATGGTTATATTGCTTCCAGAGGATGAGAGCTTCGCCATAGAAAAGCCATCCGGCTTTGCTTGGCTCGATAGGGATCTGCTTTCTGTCAATTAATTGAATGTTGAATTCCTCTTCAAGCGCGGCGATTTGTTGACTAATGGTGGTCTGCGATACATAGTTCTTTTTAGCTGTTTCCGTAAAATTTCTGCATTCCACGAGATCGATAAAATATTTAATCCTTCTTATGTTCATAGTATCCTCCGCCTGCCGCTGTTTGCTTTTATTATAACCCAGAAAGTAAAAAAGAGAGCCTCGTTTAGAGACTCCCTTTGTTGTACTACTCTTATTTTGTATAGTTATCGAAATAACCTTGGATATAAATCATTGGTGTTCCTTTATCGCCACTACCAGAAGTCAAATCAGATAATGATCCAATCAGGTCAGTTAATCTACGAGGTGTAGTCCCTTGGGCTTCCATCGCACCAACTAGATCATCATTTTTATTCTGGATGTATTTAGAAATGGCTTGTTTTAACTCTTCACCACGAAGATGAGAGAAGTTGTTATCGGCCAAGTATTTCAATTTTACTTCATTTGGTGTTCCATCAAGTCCGGCAGTGTAAGCAGGGGAGACAACTGGATCTGCGAGCTCCCAGATTTTTCCAACTGGATCTTTGAATGCTCCATCGCCATAAACCATAACTTCTACAGTTTTACCTGTAATTTCTTTGATTTTTGCTTGGATACCATCCACGATAGGCTGGCAGTTGTTTGGAAATAGCTTTACACTTTCTTCTGTAGCTTTGTTTGATCCTAGCAGACCATAAGCTTCGTTAAAGCCGCTGCCATCGATTGATTGTGTAAGAATATCATCCAAACCAAATACTTTTTCAGCTCCATTGTTTGTGAGAATGCGTTTGGTTCTGAAGCGAGTGTGAATATCGCAAGTTAATACATTTTTTGTATAGTTTAAAATGGTTTTTGGGTTGTTGGAGAAGATGACTTCACAAGCCACACCTTCAGCTTCAATTAAACCTTTATAATATTCAATATAGTCAACACCTGTGAATGGGTGCTTAATATAGCCGAAAAACTCACGGAACTGAGCTTCTGTTAATACATCTGTCCATGGATTGATACCTTTAGCATCTAGTTCGTCGATGTCTACAAGGTGGTTTCCTACTTCATCAGCTGGATAGCTTAACATTAGGACTACTTTTTGTGCCCCTTTGGCAATACCGCGTAAGCAGTTAGCAAACCGGTTACGGCTAAGGATTGGAAAAATGACCCCTACGGTTTCTTCGCCGAATTTCCCCTTTATATCAGCAGCAATATTGTCGATCGTTGCATAGTTTCCTTGTGCCCGAGCAACAATGGATTCAGTTACGGTCACAATGTCACGATCTTCGATCGAAAAACCCTCGACTGTTGCTGCATTCAATACCGTCTGAACTACGATTTCTTCAATGTTATCCCCATTGTTAATGATAGGTCCGCGAAGTCCACGTACAACTGTTCCAACTACTCTTTCCAATATGATCTCTCCTCTAATAAGGGTATACTCTATATTATTAAAATGGTTTTAAAGCCTATATTACTATACCCTTTTAGAGCGATATAAGTAAAATTAATGTTTATAATATCTAATATAAAAATGATTTATAGTTAAGGAGGATTACAATTGGCGCGTGTGTTATTTATTAATGGTGGATCAGAGGGACATATTAATCCCACGATTGGCGTTGTGGAAGAGCTTATTTCTCGTGGCGAAGAGGTAGTGTACTTTTGTATAGAAGCTTATAGAGAACGTATGGAGATGACGGGGGCTACAGTACGAACATTTGACGATCAGAAATTTATACAAGCTTTTATCTCAGGTGGAAGAAATTATGTACTCGAAAGAATCAACGGTCTTTTACTTACGACAGATATAGTTATTCCAAGCGTTCTTGAACAGATCAAAGGGGAGCATTTTGATTACATCATCCATGATTCTATGTTTGGTTGTGGACGTTTGTTAGCTCAAATTCTTAGGCTTCCGGCCATTAGCTCCTGTACTTCTTTTGCGCAGACAAAAGCAGCATTCGATGAAATGTTAGAACAATTTTATACTACAGTTCCTGCAGAAGTAACTAATCCTATAAAGGATAAATTCCAAAGCTTGACGCAAATGGTGAAGGGCAAATATGATGTGGACATCGAATCCCCTTATGAAGTGTTTTGTAATCCTGCCCCACTTACTATCGTTTATACAACTAGGGAGTTTCAACCTGAGGGAGAAGCTTTCGACCCGTCTTATATCTTTGTAGGACCCTCCATCTCTTCACGATTAGCTCCAGAAAACTTCGACCTCATGGCAATTAAGGGGAAAAGTCTAATTTACATTTCACTCGGCACAGTTTTTAACCAAGCCATTGAATTCTATAAGCTTTGTTTTGAAGCATTGGGGAACACGGAGCACACTATTGTGATGTCAATTGGAGATAAAGTCCAAATCACGGATTTAGGGGAAATTCCGCAAAACTTTTTCGTGAAAAATTATGTTCCACAAACGGATATACTGCAATACACAAAGTTATTTATTACACATGGTGGAATGAACAGTATCAATGAAGGGCTTTATTACGGGGTTCCGCTTATTGTAATTCCACAAAGTGCGGATCAGCCAATAATTGCGGAGCAAGTCGTCCAAGTCGGAGCAGGTATTAAGTTACAAATGCAAAGTTTAACTGCAACTCAACTACGAGAAGCCGTAGATCATATATTAAGCAATTTATCTTATAAAAAAGCTGTCTCTAATATCAGTGAATCGTTTCGGAACTCGGGTGGGTATCGACGAGCTGTTGATGAGATTGTTCGGGGAGGGGGAGTCGTATGAACAAAATGGACCGGTTGTTAGCTATAGTGCTTGAACTGCAGCGTAACAAAATGTTACGGGCGGAGGATTTGGCTGCTACGTTTGAAACGAGCGTAAGAACGATCTATCGGGATATTCAGGCACTGAGTGAAGCGGGCGTTTCCATTATAGGAGCGCCAGGGCAGGGTTACTCCTTAATCGAGGGGTATTTCCTGCCACCCGTTAGTTTCACGCTGGACGAAGCAGTGACATTGCTTATCGGAACTGATTTTATCGAGCAGCGGTTTGATGCACACTATGGTAATAAGGCTAGAAGTTCTAAAGCAAAGATAGAAGCCATCCTGCCGGAAGCTATCCGCAGTGAAGCATCACAGATTCGCAAAAGTTTTCGTTTATTTGCATCCGCAGAAGATATAGCACCCATACAAGAGAAGGCATGTTTGGAAGCCATTCGTGGAGCGATATTGGAGGGAAGGAAAATAAGATTTCGTTATTCCAAAAGAATCGCCGAAGCCGATGGGAACCGTCAAAGTATTCGTACGGTTGCTCCTTATGGACTTGTGCTTCATCACGGGTCATGGGTACTCATCGCCTGGTGTGAATTGCGTCAAGACATCCGTCATTTCCGGTTATCCCGAATGAGGGAGCTTATTAATCTGGAAGATGAATTTATACTGCCAGCAGATTTTCATCTGGAGGTATACCAACCTCCTGATGATCGCAACGTTCATGTGCTTATCTTAGTCCAAGCTGACATAGCCGATAAGGTAAGGGAATCAAATAATTTCTATATGGAAACTATTGAGGAGCATGCGGAGGGGGTACTTGTTACTTTTCGCGTTCGCGAGCCAGGGGAATTGCTGCAATGGGTGCTTGGCTGGGGAGGCGGTATGGTTGTGCTGGAGCCCGAATCTTTCCGTGATCAGGTTAGAAATGAAATAGAAATAATGTTAAAACGCTACTGACATAACGCTGTCAGTAGCGTTTTTGTATACTTGGACCATCAATGACTACAGGAGCTGATATATGATGATTACAACAAAAGAAGTCTTACAACGATTTGAAGAAACTGCGACATACTATATTCAAGAATTGGAGCGATTCAATCTGGAGCAGTTGAAGCAAAAGCCGAGTGAAAACGCCTGGTCCATCGGACAGATGTTTCAGCATCTCATTAACTCGGCGCTGTATATGCAGCTTCGTAATATTGATCAATGCCTTGTGCTAGACCAAGATCCCTTAGTAGCTCATGTGGGGAAAACTGAGGATGGTGCGGCTATATTTGCGCAAGGAAGCTTTCCGCCCATTCGTATTCAGGTTCCGCCTTCCGCCCAATATACGCCGGAGCAGCCGGAGAGCAAAGAACAATTAATTCAAGGGTTACGTACAGTCATTCAAAGAATGAGAGAGATCGAACCCTCTCTTGAAAAAGCGTCCAAACAAAATACCGTATCTCACCCGCGATTCGGTGGACTATGCGCGGAGGAATGGTTCCTACTTATTGAAATGCACTATCGTCATCATCTTCTGCAGCTGGAGCGGTTAAACAAAGAGTTGTTGTTTAATTCCATATTTGCACCTAAAGAAGGGTTCATCAATAACATTCAGGTTGTGAAAGGATCATAAAAAGAGTTGGAATGGTCTTAATTTCCTGAACCAAGCGTGGCCTGAACGTGATTCTTATATTCACTAGGATTAACACCAAAGTGTTTTTTGAATAACCGGGTGAAATAAAATTGATCGTGTATACCGATTTGCGTGGAAATTTCTTTAATGTATGGATTCCCTTTAAGTATTAATTCTGCGGCTTTTTCCATTTTCACAGTATTAATGTAGTGAATGATGCTTTGCCCCACTTCTTCTTTGAAGATTCTGGACAGATAGTTCTCACTTAAGTTGACATGCTTGGCAATCAGAGATAAGGTCAGCTTCTTCTGATAATGTGTGTTGATATAGTCAATCGCTTGTTTAACATCTCTATTGTGTGTAGTTACGATCTGTTGCTTTTGATGGGAGAATAGTTGGAACACAAGCTCCATTATAGATAGAACGTCAGTGGTACGTTTACTGCTGGCGATATTTTCTATATAGGTCTTCAAAAGCTTCGGATCCTCGACAATGAGATGAGCATCGCATAAGGGAAGATAATGCAGACAATTTACGATGAACTTTTTGGTTTCAGCAGGATTAATTTGCTTGGATTTACAGATGTCGAGAAATTGCTGAGTTGCTTGATTAACGGCTTCAACCCCTGAAAGCTTCCAGTTCTGAATTAATTGCGTCGAGAAATCATGTACATCCTCGAAGTCCAGCGTATCCTTTAAATGAACATCCTTTGGATCTATAATCGTTATTTCGTTGTAAAATTGGATTTGCAAGGATTCTTTACATCGCTCTAGGGTTCGTTTTGCTTCAGCATATCCCCGTACAGGATCAGAAAAAACAATAGTAGGGGTGATAGAAATATACATTTTGATTAACCGAATGACCCTCTGGATAAAGTCTGTGCGGATAATTTGATGATCGTCTAAGGTATCACAGGAGATTAGAAGCAGCAGCCCATTAGATTCTAGCTGAATAATTTCTAACTGATCTACGGTCTCCAAGATATCCAAGATGATGTTTTCAATAAAG
The DNA here is from genome assembly GCF_037992965.1 of Paenibacillus sp. FSL E2-0190. Classification (NCBI taxonomy): domain Bacteria; kingdom Bacillati; phylum Bacillota; class Bacilli; order Caryophanales; family Paenibacillaceae; genus Paenibacillus; species Paenibacillus sp. FSL E2-0190. Next base: position 5,078,200 of record NZ_CP150306.1, on the reverse strand, counting down.
GATACGGAGATATGATTTTGTCTTTCGTTTTGGGTCGCGTTATTCTGCTCAAAAGTAATGTAGAATAAATAACAGCTGCTTTCGCTGAAAGCGAAACTTATAGCATCATGCTGATCAAGCTGCTGCACATCGTAATAAGGATCGGTGAAATAATCTTTTAGCAGCGCATTTTTCACGCTTTTTAAATTGTGCTGCAATAACTGTGTTTGGGTCTCCTGCTGCTGCCTAGATTGAAGCTGCTCTTGAATTAGCTTCGTAGATTTCTCCAGCAAATGGATCAAATCCTCCGTTTTCATACTAATCTTCAGCATATAATCTATAGCCCCAATCACTAAGGCTTCACGAACTAACTCATACTCCCCGTGGTTGCTCGCCACCAGAATTTTTCCTGCAAACCCTCTGTTATTCAGTTCTTTTATCAGCTGCAGACCATCCATATTAGGCATTTTGAGATCTGTAATGATGATATGGGGATTAAACTTGTCTACAAGTGTTAAGGCTTCCACTCCGTCAGAGGCAGTAGCACAGATCATGTATCCAAGCTCTTCCCATGGAATCATGGTTCTGAGCGCGACTTTAACAATAGGTTCGTCATCCACTAGCATTACATTATACATAGGATACATAGTATCACCCCTTAAGTTCGTATGTTTGTTTAGGGATAATTAGGCGGCAGCAGGTTCCATGACCCATTGAGCTTGTGATGAACAGCCCGTAACTCTCACCGTATTGAAGTTTAATGCGATCGGCCACATTTGAAATTCCGATACCCGACAGATTGTCAGCTTTTTCAGATTTGGTGGTGTCAAACCCTTTTCCGTTATCGATGATCTCAATAATAAGGGTGTATTCATTTTTTGCGTATACCTTAATTTGGATTAGAACTTTTCCTCCTATATCTGTAACTCCATGAAGAATCGCGTTCTCTGCGATCGGCTGCAGGATGAGCTTGGGGATCATGCTCTGTAATAAAGACTCATCCAAGTCATATTCAATGTCAAACCTGTCGGCATAACGTATTTTTTGAATGGCAAAATAATGATCCAGATTGTTCAGCTCCTGCTTGATGGTGATTTGCTCATCTTGATCGATAATGGTACTACGCAGCAATTCAGCTAGTGAGGAGATGCCGTCGCTAAGGACGGGAACCTGGTTAATCATCGCCAGCCATCGTAAGGAGTTAAGTGTATTAAAAAGAAAGTGAGGATTAATCTGCGATTGCAGCATTTGCAATTCGAGCGAACGTCTTCTTTTCAGATCTTTCTTTTGATCCTTCATCAGCTGTTCCATTCTACTGACCATGCTGTTAATTCTATTGGCCAACACGCCCATTTCATCGTTGCTGTGATCTTCGATCCGGCTCGATAGATCACCATAAAAAATTTGATTGCAGAAGACGATGATTTGTTTGATTGGTTTCAGGATGCTTTTATACAATACGATAATAATTAGAATACACACGACTACAATGATGCTGACAACAATAAGTAGTCCAGTGGTGATTTTACTTGTCTCTGAATTGATATAAGAGAAGGGCACGGTAGAAATCATGTACCAGCCTAATTGATTATTGTTAATATAGGAGATTTGCTGCATTTTGCCATTGACCATGCCTTGGAAGGAATGGTTTTTCTTTGCCTCTTGTGTCTTGATTTGCTTAAAAAGTTCATCTTTATAATAGGGTTCTCCTAGCGGAGTATCCTTTTGATTCGAGGACATTACTTTTCCCTCCCTATTCATAATAAGGAGACTGGAACCTGTACCTAAATCCACACTGGAAAGAATGACTTTTGAAAATAACTCCCCACCAATAAAAACAAACACATGACCTAAGGGAACGCCAATGTCATCTTGATCAAAAATTTTCCGGCCCAGGACAATGGTATTGTAAGCGCGATAGCTTTTTGCGTAGTTAAGACTGTCATAAGGGGCATTGAGCTCTACTTGTTTCATAATTTCTTCATACTTAGGATTGGGGATGCCATCGTAGCCTAATTCATAAATAGGTTGGTTCTTGGCGTCGATGACCCGAACGTTCTGGACATATCCGGGGTAGATGGTTCTATATAAATTGTCCATGGCATGATTAATGGCAGCATTGCTAGGAGCGGGTTCATTTGGTGCTGCCGATAAACGCTCCTGAATAATACTATTGGTAGAAACAGAGCCTGCAAGATATTGATAGTTGTTAAGTTCACTTAACATCGTTCGATTAAGCAGTGTTAAAGCCTGAAATGTGGATTTACTTAATTTATTGTTAATAGATTTGGAGTAAATGGTGTAGGAGTAGAAACCTATAAAGATGATTGGGATCACGGATACGATTAAGAAAATGACGGTTAAGCGATTTTGAATTTTAACCTTGCGCATGATTTGCGGAGGATTAGGAAAATGCAGCTTCCCTTTGCGTCGACTCAGGTGGATGACCTCCCATTCACTATCTTTTACTTACAAGTTAACATAAAAAGAACTATGGAATATATATGCAGCGGCGAAAAGTGAGAATAATCTATGGAATGGATAATATTATCCATTCCGTTAACGGCTAAGTTTACAGGTTATGTGACCCTGATGAATAAGCTTGTACGAGCTCGCATTGGAAGATGGATAAGATAATACATAGGTAGGTTTGTATTGTAAATGTAAATATAGCGTAAATCCTTCTATACTTAGATTATTAAAAAAGCGTTTACAAGAATATCTTAAGGAGGGCGTTTATGAAAAAGACTATGAGTACATTATTGGCAGTAATGCTGCTAGGTGTGGGGTTGCTCGGCTGTGGGAACAGCAATAATAAACCTGCTGCCTCGAATGAATCTGATTCAACGAAAGCTGCGGGCACCGCGCAAGCTACAAGTACAACGAACGCCGGGAAGACTAAAGAAGAACCTGCTAAAGATTTTGATAACAAGGAACTTAGCATTGCTGTATTCCAAGGGGGATATGGTGCGGATTATTGGAATGAAATTGTCAGCAAATTCGAAAGTGCTTATCCAGGTGTGAAAGTGAACATGACGATTAATCCTAAAGTTGGTGAAGTAATCCGGCCGCAGATTGTTGCGGGTAATCCTCCCGACTTCCTATCCGTTACAGATACAGAGCAAAGTGGCATCGTGCTTTCACTGATTAAAGAAAAAGGACTGCTAGATATCAGCGATGTATTTGAAAGCAAAGCGCTTGATAAAGAGGAGACGCTTAAGGATATGATTCTACCGGGGATGCTGGACAGTACAAGATTTCAGCCCTATCAAGATGGAAAGACGTATCTCGCACCTTTTAATGCTGGACCGATGGGCTTGATTTACAATAAAACACTGTTCACAGAAAAAGGCTGGAGTGTTCCTGAGACTTGGGAGGAGTTCTTTGCTTTAGGGGATGAGCTGAACAAAGAGGAGAACTATCTGGTTAATGCAGATGGAACCAAAACGAAGCGGGCTTTATTCACTTACCAAGGCATCTATCCGGATTATTTGGAGGAAATTCTCTACCCGGCCATTGCGAGTGCGGGGGGAAAAGAAACGCTGGATAAAGTCTTTGCTTATGAGGAAGGTTCATTTAAGAACGACACGATCAAAAAAGTACTGGATATTTTCTATAAAATCTCTAAAGACGGTTATCTGATGGACGGCACGGTTGCCTTGAACCATACACAGTCGCAGACCGATATGATGATGGGTAAAGCTTTGTTTATCGTAAACGGGAACTGGATGGAAAATGAAATGAAGGATTCACCTAGAGAAAATGGATTTGAATTTGGGATGACAACAGTACCTGTGTTCAATAAAGGCGATCAGAAGTATGTGCTTTCCAGCTACGAGCAATTCTCCATCCCTGCTAAGGCCAAAAATCCTGAGCTCGCTAAGGAATTCTTAAAGTTCCTGTATACCGATGAATCTGTAAAACTATTTGCGGAAAAAGCGAATGGGGCGTATGCGCTTAACGATGCGAAGGAGCTGTCTAAGCCATTTTTGACTAAAGGTGTCTATGACATGTTTGAGGCTTATAATGGTTCCATTTCTATTTTACAGGGCTGGCAATCGTTACCGAAGGGTTCCAAGGTTAGTGTAGTCACTGAAATGTTCAAGAATACGGTCACACCAGTGATGACAGGCCAAATGACCACAGATCAATGGATGGATAATGTGGAAAAAGCTTTTGCACAGATTCGTAAAGAGAAAGCGGCTAGTAAATAATCTATAGTATCTCATGCAAATGCATCCTGTTAGGAATGGATAAGGTTATCTATGAACGGGATGCATTTTGTATGAAGGGGAGTGAGAAAGATGTCTGAAATGCAGCTGGCAGAAGTAGCTCCTAGACAGAGGAAATCAAAGATTAGGACAGCGAAAACCAGAAATCCTAAGCTATTCATAGCGGTATGCACGATTCCAACGCTCCTGTTGACCCTCGTATTTATGATTATTCCAACCTTTCGGGCATTTTTTATGTCTTTTACGGATGCTACCGGGATGAGTGATGAGAACAAGTTTATCTTTTTGGATAACTATAAATATATGTTTCAGGATGAGATGTTCCTCAAAGCTCTGAGCAATACATTTAAACTGATGCTGGTCGTGCCAGTGATTACGTTGATTTTTGGGCTGGTGCTTGCTTTTCTATTAACGCAGACGAAGCTGAAGGAAAGAGGATTTTACCGAACCGTATTTTTCTTTCCTAGTATCATCTCATTGACGGTAGTCGGAATTATCTGGTCCTTTGTGTTTCATCCCAACATGGGCATTTTGAATAATATTCTGGGGAGCATCGGATTAGATCAACTGAGCAGACCCTGGCTTGGAGATAGCCGAACAGCATTGTGGTGTGTAGCCGTTACACTGATCTGGCAAGCGGTTGGTTACTATATGGTCATGTATATCGCTGCGATTGATGGGATTTCTGCGGATGTGTTTGAATCGGCGACTATTGATGGTGCGGGATATTTCCGGAAGCTTACCAGTATTACGATCCCTCTGCTAAAAGATATTATTGGCATTACGTTTGTGTTGTCTCTGGCTGGTACGATCAATTTAAGTTTTATAGTTGTAACTGTAATGACTGGTGGTGGTCCGGCAGGTGGAACTACTGTTTTACTCCACTACATGTACACGCAGGCCTTCCAGAATGCGAACTTTGGTTATGCCATGGCTATAGCTATATTTACGCTGGTGTTCGCCTTTGTGCTTTCTTTTCTGTCCAGACTACTTACAAATCGAGCAGAAGGGTAGGGGAGAAGGATGACAAGCAATCAACAGAGTCTTCTAAAAATGAATATTGCTAACTGGATCACGCGGCTGTTTCTGATTGTAGCCACCATTGTTTTGTTATATCCGTTTATATGGAATCTCTTAGCCTCATTTAAAAGCAATACAGAATTTCTGACCGACCCCTTCTCCTTTCCACAAGCCCTACACTTCGATAACTATGTACGTGCTTTTCAGAAATCCAAGATGGGGAGTTATTTCCTGAACTCTATCTTTCTTGTGGTGTTATCCACGGCGATTTTAGTTATTTTTGTGGTTCCTATGGCTTATGTCTTAACGAGATTTAAGTTTTGGGGCTCCAAACTAATCCTTAACCTTTATATGGCCTGTATTTTTCTGCAAGCCTCCTATATTATGGTTCCTTTATTTCTGCAGGTGAATTCGTTCGGGATGTTAGACAATCGCGGGATGCTCAGTTTAATCTATGCTGTTCTGCAGTTTCCCTTTGCCATCTTTGTATTAAGTGGATTTCTGAAGTCCGTCCCTAGAGATTATGAAGAGGCCGCTAAGATTGACGGTTGTGGCAACACAGGAGTGCTCGTCAGAATTGTTGCGCCGCTTGCTAAACCGGGCATTGTGACGGTCTGTATGCTGGCAGCGATGGGCTTTTGGAATGAGTATCCGCTGGCATTGGTCTTAATTCAAAGTGATAGCAAAAAAACATTGCCAGTAGGTTTAGCCAATCTTTTTGAGGTACAACGTTATGCTACTGATTGGAGTGCACTTTTTGCCGCGCTGATCCTAGTGTTGATTCCAACGATTCTTTTATATGTGATAGGACAAAAGCAATTGCTCCAAGGAATAAGCGCAGGCGGAATTAAGGGCTGAACAACAAAGATATGGAGGGAAGTTACGTGGACAAAGGAAGATTTACACTGCCTGGTGAAACAGGGATGGAAGAGGTCATAGCCGATCTCGTCGAAAGATGGGGTGTAGATGCCGTACGTGACAGTGATGGCACGAATCTATCGCAGGACATTCTCGATATGGGTCTGCAAATTTATTCAACGCTTTGTCTTGTCCGTGAGGACAATGAGTGGGCGAAGCAGCATCCGCAATATAGACAGCAGATTTATCTGATGTCTGCTCCAGTAATAGTAACTTCAAAGGTGAAGACCATCGATATTATGGCTGATTATTTTGCCGAGCAATTTATTCCTAACACAGATGTGGATATAAAAAAATATTGGCAGGTTGTAAACCGGACTACAGGAGAAGTATTACCTTCTGAATGTTGGAGTTACGCAGAGGGAATTGTCACACTTGAACAGGCGGTACAATTTCACAAGTATACGGTCAGTTTCTTGGCCTACCAGAAATGGGAGCCGGTCTCCATGTACAACCACATCACGAATGATTGGGATGAGGAGCATCGTTTACCGTTGGATATTCGTTATCCCGAGGCTCAAGAGCATGTTTTGAAGGTGCTGGAGGATTGGCTGAAGAAACATCCCAAGACTGATATCGTACGTTTTACGACCTTCTTTTATAATTTTGATTTGATTTTTAACAAGGAAGGTAAGGAGAAACAGGTGAATTGGTTTGGCTATCTGAGTTGTGTAAGTCCACTTGCGTTAGAGCAATTCGAACAAGCTTATGGGTACCGATTGACTGCAGAAGATTTTGTGGATGAGGGGCGATATAACACACCATTTAAGAACCCGACCCAAAGATATATGGACTGGATGGACTTCAATCAGAAATTCATCGCAGGTTATGCTAAACAATGTGTAGAAATGGTGCATGATTTCGGGAAGAAAGCGATTATGTTTTTTGGGGATCACTGGGCTGGTACAGAGCCTTATGGAAAATATTTTCCGGAGATCGGGCTCGACGCAGTGGTAGGGGCAGCAGGAGATGGCGTTACAACCCGTATGATTGCGGATATACCTATTAAGGATACCGAGGCACGTTTCTATCCTTATTTCTTTCCTGATGTCTTTTTTGAAGGGGGAGACCCTGTCGGAGAGTCCATGCCGATCTGGATCAAATGCCGGCGTGCGCTCATGCGTAAACCAGTTGGCAGGATGGGGTATGGCGGATATTTAAGTCTAGCGCATCAATTTCCGGATTTTATAGATCATGTGACAGAGATTGCGACGCAGTTCAAAGGGATTCATGCCAATGCAGAAGGGACACAGCCTTTTAAAGCTCCTTTTAAAGTGGCGGTTCTGAATACTTGGGGCTCCCTTCGAAGCTGGCAGACACATCAAGTGGCTCATTCATTATGGAATCAAAGATGTTACTCCTACATAGGGGCATTAGAGTCATTGGCGGGCTTGCCGTTCGACATTGAGTTTATAAGCTTTGATGACATCAGGTTAAGTGGGATTGATCCTAGTATCGGTGTGATTATTAACGCGGGTGATGTACACACCTCTTGGAGCGGTGGAGATCAATGGAGCGATCCGCAAGTTGTGGCAACACTTCGTGAGTGGGTGGAGCACGGGGGCGGTTTTATTGGGATTGGTGATCCATCAGCTTATGAACATCAAGGGGTTCTTTTTCAACTAGCGGATATTCTGGGTGTTCAGAAGGAAATCGGATTTACAGCAAGCATCAATAAGCCCAAGGTAACGCCTGTGCAGGGTCATTTCATAACGGAAGATCTGGAAGGTGAGATTAATTATGGTGAAGGGATGACCATGATTTATCAAGCGGAGGCCGGAGCAGAAATATTGGACGTGCACCAAGGCAGCTGCAATCTTGCCGTGAACTCATTTGGTCAGGGGCGGGGCGTTTATATCGCGGGGCTTCCCTATAGTATTCAGAATACCAGACTACTCAGCCGAGCGATCTTTTGGGCCGCACATCAAGAGGAGCAATTGTATTCATGGTTCTCAGTGAATCCGAATGTTGAATGTCACGCGTATCCTGAGACGGGTCGATATTGTGCCGTAAATAACACTTCCGAGATCCAAAAGACGACGATCCTGATGGATAACGCCGTGATCCAAGAAATAGAGTTGGGTGGGATGGAAAGTGTGTGGTTTCAATTTGAGATCACACATTAAGAGTCAGCCGTAACTACGGCGAATAATTAGACTTCCGGCTGCTGTTATCTCCAACTTTCCTGAATTGTACTGCTTCGATAGAGTGATTGGGGAATTTCTCCCTGAAATTCCGGGATATTTGGTCATCAGACTAATAATCAGGGAAAACCTCCCCAAAGTTTAGCTGATTCGTTAGCAATTATAGTTATTCCTCTTATTATTAGGGAGGAATTCCCTGATTTCGTTCATTTAGAGCGAATATTGGCTGTTTTCAGGGAGTTTTTCCCTAATTAGTTTTAGAGCCGTCCCCGCATACTGCATTAACGCAGAAAACACGAACGTTCGCCGCCCCGCATATTGCACATCTCACCGTACAATGTATATTGTTTATCGGCCCCCACAGGTATCACACAAAGCAGATGACCCATCACCCTCAATGTTTTGGGAGTTTTTCTTACTTGGATTGAGATATCTTGAGTTTTCCGTATCTAGAGTATCCGGGACATTTTGCGATAAGCCCGCGGAGAAATCCCCTCATTTGCGGTAAATACCCTGCTGAAATAATGGATATCAGGATAACCAACCTTATCCCCGACCTGTTCAATCGGCCAATCCGTTTCACGCAGCAGCTTGCGTGCTTCTCGATGCCGGATGGAACGGAGATATTCACCAGGAGGCATGCCAGCTACCTCACGAAATAACTTGGAGAAATGGTCTTCATGCATATTCATGGCACCAGCCATGGATTTATTGCTCCAGCGGTCTGCTAGCTTTGAATCCATCTCATCGATTAAAGCTCTGATCCGCCCGGTATGAACGGAAGATTTAGCTGCATTCCGGGAGCTTTGTGTTCGGAGCAGCGAGGTTAGAACGCCGAGCAGTAACCCCCGACAGACCCATTCATAACCGGCAGGCCGCATCGTAAATTCATGCACGAGCTGTTCCATCGCATGGATACATTCGGGTGGCGGGGTATAAATGGGCTCCTGTGACAATGGCATAAAAGGAGCGGTCACAGCTTCCAAGGCAAACTTCTCGTCCATAACCTCCTCCTCATTGACCAGCATGTCTTCATCGCTTGTAATAATCGATTCCCCAAAAAAATCAAAATGGATCCCAATGAGTTTGGTTTCCGAATCTGAGACAATCGCATTTTGATGATATACCCCGGAAGAAAGAAATATCAGTTGTCCTGAATTCAGGATATATTCCTCCGTATCCATCTTTGTTGATAATTTCCCCTGGCGAACGTATAGCAGCTCGAAATCATACAATCTTCTTCTTGGAAAGAGGCAAGGTGAGAGGGTTTGGAATTGTGCGTAGTGAATGCCAGGTGACCACTCCCGGGAGGGGACCTGTTTTCTCAGGGGATAACGGGGTTCTTTTTCAGCCACGAATAAACCTCCCATACAGTATAAAATGAATTTTTAAATAGACCGGAATCGTGCAACAAATCTCTTGTTCACCTAAATAAATTCAACTTACAATCTATTATAATATAAATAAATCAAGGATATAAGCGCACTTAGGGAAAAATCTTAAAAAACGGAAAATAACAAATTTGAGGAGGATTCAGATGAAAAAGGGAATAAACATTTGGTCGTTTCGCGAAGGTACGGAGATCGAAGAATGTGCACGTCTGGCTAAAGCGGCAGGTTTCGACGGAATTGAGTTATCTTTGAATGAATCGGGTGAACTTGGCCTGCAAACCACTGAGAAAGAAGCTATTAAGATCAAAAATTCCATTCAGGAGATGGGGTTAGAAATTGCAGGACTGGCGACAGGACTATATTGGTCATATGCCATGACAAGTGAATCCGCGGCGAACCGGACGAAGGCTATCGATGTATGTAAAAAACAATTGGAGCTGGCAGCAACACTTGGCGTAGATACGATTCTTGTCATTCCTGGTGCGGTTGGTGTGGATTTTATTGAGGGCTGTGAAATAGTCGATTATGAAAAAGCTTATGATCGAGCCTTGAAGGCGATCAGTGATCTGGCTCAGGATGCAAAAATGGCGGGTGTTTCTATTGGGATTGAAAATGTGTGGAATAAATTCCTGCTGTCTCCGCTCGAATTACGTTCTTTTATAGATGCTGTAGGCTCCAATTACGTAGGTTCCTATCTGGATGTAGGGAATATCGTTCATTCTGGTTATCCAGAGCAGTGGATACGGATTCTAGGCCATAGAATCAAGAAGGTGCATTTCAAAGATTACCGCCGGGCAGCCGGAGGACTTCATGGATTTGTTGATCTACTTGCTGGGGATGTGGATTATCCTGCTGTTATGGAAGCACTGCAAGAGATCGGCTACAGCAATTATGTTACTGGAGAAATGATACCGCCATATACGCATTATTCGGAGCAAATCATTTTTAATACTTCTGCAGCGATGGATGCTATTTTAGGACGCACTAGTTACTAAGTTTAAGAGAGGTGAAGGCTGTGCTCAGAGTGGGGCTGGTGGGTTTTGGATTTATGGGCCGAATGAACTTTGATCAGTATGTTCAATTGCAGGAAGACGGCCATCCGATTTCTCTGGTTGCCATTTGTGACCCGCAGATTAAAGTCCTTAAACATACTAAATCCGCGGGGAATATGAACACAGCCCACGAGGTATATGATTTATCCCCTTACAGCCTTTATGAGAATTTGGAGCATATGCTCGAAAAAGAAGAACTAGATGCTATTAGCCTTGCAGTACCTACGTACTTGCATGCTGAAATGACTTGTTCGCTGCTGGAACGAGGGTATCATGTGTTCTGTGAAAAGCCGATGGCGAGACATTCCGCAGAAGCTTGGAAGATGGTAGCGGCGGCGCAAAGCAGCGGAAAAAAATTGCTGATTGGTCATTGTCTTCGCTTCTGGCCGGGATATGAATATTTGAAGGGGGTTATAGCTAGCGGTGAGTTCGGTGAAGTGACAGAGGCTTATTTTTACCGGGGTTCCGGTGCTCCTAAAGGGTGGTTGGTCAATGATGAGCTAAGTGGCGGCTGTATGCTGGATATGCATGTACACGATACGGACATCATCCATCACTTGTTTGGGAAACCGGATAAAGTATCAACGCTTGGGCGGAAGGTTTTACCGGGAAGTGGCTATGATATCGTCTCCACTCATTATTTTTATCAGGATGGAAAAGTGGTCAATGCCCAAGCGGACTGGACACTGGAAGGCGACTTTGGTTTTTACATGGGCTATCGGATTAATTTTGAACGGGGAAATGTAGTCTTCGATGGCGCGAAAGTTAAGGTGAATCCAAATCGTCAACCGGGGTTCATTGCGAAGCTTTCTTCGCATACCGGATATTACAGAGAGTTGGTATATTTCTTGAAAATCATCCAGAACGATGAGCCAGTGACCCTATGTATGCCCGAAAGTGCTGCCCAGTCCATAGAAATCATTGAGGCTGAAATCCAATCGGCTGATCAGGAAGGGGCCTGGATACGGATACGTTAAGTACCATACTTTTAGTAAAGGAGACTTCACGATGTTGAAAATAGGCTTGATCGGCTTTGGATTTATGGGCCGGATGCATTTTGATAATTATGTGCGCTTAACGAAAGAGGGGCAGCCCATTGCCCTTAAAGCCATCTGTGATTTGCGAATTGAGGAATTAAAGGATGGAAAAGCAGCCGGGAATATGAGCACTGCCCAGGAAGTCTATGATTTGTCAGCTTACAATCTATACGATGATCTGGAGAAAATGATAGCCAGTGAGGAACTGGATATGATCGACATTGCGGTTCCTACTTATCTGCATGCGGAAATGACTTGTTCGCTGCTGGAGCGTGGATATCATGTTTTTTGTGAGAAACCGATGGCCAGAACTTCCGTACAAGCGCTGGAAATGGTGGAAACGGCAGCCCGCTGTGGGAAAAAACTGATGATCGGACATTGTCTCCGTTTTTGGCCGGGGTATGAGTATTTAAAAGAAGTGATAGAGAGCGGGCAGTTCGGTCAGGTCACGGAAGGGTATTTTTACAGGGGATCTGGTGCTCCTAAGGATTGGTTTCTTGATGAGACACTAAGCGGTGGAGGCATTATGGATATGCATATTCACGATACGGATATGATTAACTACCTGTTCGGCAGGCCGGATAAAGTATCATCCTTAGGACGTAATGTCCTTCCGGGAAGCGGATATGATATCGCATCGACTCACTATTTTTATAAGGATGCAAAAGTAATTAATGCTCAGGTGGATTGGACGCTGGAAGGTGACTTTGGTTTTTACATGGGTTACCGGGTTAATTTTGAACGTGGAAATATAGTGTTTGATGGCAGCGAGGTCAAGGTCAATCCGAATGACGGGGCAGGCTATTTAGCGGAACTTTCACCGGATGTTGGCTACTATAGAGAGCTTGTATATTTTCTGAATGTTATTATCCAGGATAAGCCTATCATTATTTGTACGCCAGAGAGTACAGCGGAGTCTCTAAGAATCGTGGAAGCAGAAATGAAGTCAGCGGATGCTGAAGGCGAATGGATTGTGCTAGATTAGTTGTGTGTAGAGTGAATAAGGACGTGAGCTGGAAGAGGATCATTCACAATGACCTTTTTCCAGTTCACGTCCTTTTGTCATCGCTGAAATTTGGTGTTGTCTCTTGCATAATGGGATATTGATCCGTCATATCTTCTCAGCCGTACTTGTTCGTCAGAGAACAGTTCAACAATTCCTGAAGCAACCTCTGAATACATTCCATCAGGATCAAGCTGTAGCGCAGAAATATAGGTTTGGGATAAGGCAGCTATAAAAAAATCAATATTTTTCACTAATGTTTGTGGCATGTTATTCCCTCCGGTGACATCTTGTACATGATGATATATTAAACCATAGGAGTTATTTTACCATGATTTATCGTTGAGTTTTAGGAAGAATTCTTTGGTAAAAGTCGAAAATATGAGAAATTTGGTTGAAATTGTATTTAAGATCGTCTTTAATGAAACGAAGAGGGTAATTTTACCACTCTAAATAAATTAAGGGGATTACATAATGAAAGACTATGAAGTGCTGGAAATTAACAAAAAGAGTTTTTTTAAAACAACTATCTATTTTATGATCATTCCTACATTGCTATTGTTTATAGTAGGTCTAGGGATGGTGGTGGTCGGGCTTATCATTAAAGAGACGTTTATTGTTGTTATGGGTATCCCTTATTTGATTATGCCGGTTATTTTGATACTCATTTATGGATTGGTGGGTATGCTGGTAGCGCTGGTATATAACAAGCTGGCGAAGAGATTCGGAGGACTAGAACTGAAAATAGTGGAGAAAACCCCTCCGGTTGAAGCAAACTATTTACCATAACCCGAAGTTATTAAAGGGCAGGTATTGCGATGATTTCGCTACCTGTCCTTTTTTATTTTAATTTGAAAAGAAACCGGGGAATGGATATGATTTGGATAATGAAAGGATGATTGCCAGATGACAGAACCGACACAAAGAGCCAAGGAGCTGTACATTCAGTTTTTGGGTCATTTTTTAAATATGCATAAAGCAGGAGTACTTAAGGAGTACAAGAGTTTTGAAATTCCAAGAGAAGTGGAGCTGGAATGGCTGCAGGAATGGGCTATGGAGCACGTCAAGCAGTTGTCGATACGGGACCGGGATGCGATTACGATACTGGAATCCATCTCGCGGAATTATCAGGATAGCTGGATTGTGGAAAAAGTGGCTTCTTTTGCTTCGCGGAATATTATGAGCGCAGATAGTTTGGTTAGACTGATTTATGCGGAAAAAATGCTTGGAATCATTCGTTCTCATAACCAAGTGATCACAAAAGAACTGTTATTTCAAGGCTGTAAGGTTGCTGTGCAAATTCTCGAGGATGTAATCTCACAGCCGCTGGTCATTGATCCTGGACACGAACTTAAAGAACATAACCTTAAAGATAAGCGCGCGTTAAACAGTCGAGCCCAACAAGGGATTGAAGAGGTAAAGGTACTTATTAATTCTTAGCTGCCAAAGTTGACATACTGTTGTCAAATTGGCTGTGCTACGATTTCCTGACAGAATCAAGTCTGCTGATCTAAAGAAGAAAATGAGGGATTATCGAATGGCTGAACCTTTAAAAGCAATGTACAATGAACAATTTCTGCGTGAGTTCGGCGAAAAGATTCGTGGCGTACATAATGTCTTCGAGACTGAGGCATTTGTAAGCTCAGCCATGACTGAACCGTGGGAAACGCTTGAGCTGAAGGCTAGAATGCGGCGGATCACCGAGACGTTGGGCAGCCACTTAAAGCTTCCTTATGAGGAAGCGCTGGCTATTCTATTCGCCATTGCTGAAGATTGTGTAGGATTTCCTTATTTGATTTTTCCGGATTTCGTTGAGGTATATGGCCAAGGAGACGAACATTGGGAGTTGTCTATGCAGGCGCTGGAAAGTTTCACAGCGAAATCATCGGCTGAATTTGCAGTTAGGCCGTTTCTCTTACGGGAACCAGAGCGGATGATGGCTCAAATGCAGATATGGGCGAAGCACCCTGATGAGCATGTACGTAGGCTGGCTAGTGAGGGCTGTCGGCCTCGTCTGCCTTGGGGACAGGCGCTCCCCATGTTCAAGCTTGACCCAGCGCCGGTATTACCTGTACTTGAGCAGCTTAAGGCGGATACATCCCTGTATGTGCGTAAAAGTGTCGCTAATCATTTGAATGATATTGCAAAGGATCATCCGGAAGTGGTGCTCGGTACCGCTCGGCGCTGGAAGGGTACACATCCCGATACAGACTGGATTGTGCGGCACGGCTGCCGTTCTTTGATTCGTAAAGCTGAGCCAGAGATTATGGCTTTATTCGGATACGCAGAGCAGACGGACGAAGCTGCTCCACTTATAACGAGTGCCTTCATTCTATTGGAACCTTCAATCCTGACCATTGGCGAAAGCTCCGAATTACAGTATAAGCTTCAAGTTCGTGAGGGAGCTCCGGCACGGATTCGGATTGAATACGGAATCTATTTCGTGAAAGCGGCAGGTCGAACCTCCCGTAAATCTTTTTTGTTATCGGATAAGACCGTACCTGGAGGTACAATTCTATCAGGTAAACGGACACATCGTTGGGCTGATTTAACAACTCGGCGTCATTATCCAGGAGAGCACCGGATTGTGCTGCTGGTAAATGGGCGAGAAGTGGCGGAAGTGGCGTTAGAACTTAAAGGGAGTGCTAATATATGAAAAAAGAAGTTTTGATGTTTCTATCCAATGGCTACGCTGATTGGGAAAGCGGATATATTAGTGCCGAACTAAATAAGCAGGAAAGTGAATATAAAGTAAGAACAGTTGCTCTAACTAGCGACAATGTCAAATCTATGGGTGGATTTACTGTTGTACCTGACTATACTTTAGACAGTTTACCTGCTCAGTATGAAATGTTGATTTTAATCGGGGGCACAGGCTGGAAAGATAATTCAGCTATTACTCCAGTGATTGAAAAATGTCTGCAGGAGAGTGTGCCTATAGCCGCTATATGTGACGCTACAACTTTTTTGGCTGAACATGGCTATTTAGACAACATACCGCATACCGGAAATTCATTGGATTATTTAAAACAAAATGCTCCTAATTATAAAGGAGAAGCAAATTATATAGAAAAACAGGCAGTTTCGAGTGAATATATTATTACAGCTAATGGCACAGCTTCTTTAGAATTTGCAAGGGAAGTTATGAAGAAGTTAGAGGGTTTCCCAATCGAAACCGTCGAGGGATGGTACAACTTTTTCAAAGATGGTTTTTATCAAGAATAAGGGTGTATATAAAAAAGGTGATCTCAAGTCTTAACGACTTGAGATCACCTTTTTGAGGTTGAAGTTTATTTTTTCACTTCTGTAACACCAGTTACTTTTCCTTGATCGGATGAATTAAAGGTGGATTTATATTGATCGTTTGCGAAGTAGACATTGCCTTCAACGGTTGCGTTCACCAGGGTAAATCCATCCGCTTCTACGTATACATCTCCAATAAAAGTGCCGCCTTGGATGCGGGCGTTTTTACTCTTGATGGTCAATTTTGGAGCAGTCAGTTTAAAGGAGTTGGTGATGTTGTGATCCGCATCTTGTGTGTATAGAGCAATTTTTCTGGCGGGTTCCTCTTTATTCATGAATTCTCCATCCACCACGAGATCTTCGGTGAAGGTTAAGTCTTTAAGTGTAGCAGCAATCCAGGTTCCTTCTGGACTGATGGCGCGTTTGAAGGCTTCTTCATTATCTACTACGGAAGCTGAGGTTACAGCATCTGTGGTGTTATTTTGATTATTAGCCGTGCCTGTATTATTAGTGGTTCCCGCATTATTCGTGTTCTCAGGAGTGCTTGTTGCAGTAGCATTATTGGCATTGTTTGTTGCATTTCCACATCCGACCATTAACACAAAAGCAAATACCGCAGCAACACTTACTATCTTTCTCATCTGTATAACCTCCCTAAGTAATTGTACTGATATCCTTCGAGCTTACTATAGAGTGATTAGTTAGTAATTTACCAATCAATCTACAAATGGTAATATAGGCCTGGACATCTCTGGCGTATAGTATGACCTGAAAAATGTGATTTATCCGATGAATTCACGAGCAATATGGATTACAATAAGTACAGGCAGTAGAAAAGGAGCATTATCCATGGCCAAACAGAAATATTATGTAGTCTGGGAAGGTAAACAACCGGGAGTCTATAGCACTTGGGCAGAATGCCAGGCACAGACAGATCATTATACCGGTGCAAAATATAAATCCTATGAATCTAAAGCAGCAGCTGATGCGGCATATAAAGCGGGCTGGAAGGGGAATTGGGGAACAGGGGCAGCTGGAGCAGCAAAGTCTAAGGGGACTAGTTCTTTTAAACGCAGTGCTACAGTAGAGACCTCTGAGGAGATTGATTACAACAGTATTTCAGTAGATGTGGGGACTCGTGGTAATCCGGGGCCTGTTGAATATAAGGGTGTAGATACACAAACGGGAGATATCATTTTCTCCTGTGGTCCGATCAAAAAGGGCACTAATAATTTAGGCGAATTTTTAGCGATTGTTCATGCCTTGGCGTTGTTGAAGAAAGAGGGAAGCGATAAAACGGTCTACAGTGATTCAGTAAATGCAATGAAGTGGGTGAAGCAGAAGAAGGTGGCAACAACCTTGCCGCGCGATTCTTCAACAGAGGAAATTTGGGTGCTTATTGATCGGGCAGAGCGTTGGTTGCAAACCAATACATATGACAATAAGGTGCTCAAGTGGCAGACCAAAGAGTGGGGCGAGATCAAAGCGGATTATGGTCGGAAATAAAAAAGCTATATCGCTATGGTTTCGGTTAAAGGAGGAGTTTGGGGATGTTTGGCAACGATTGGGATGAGGTATTGCAGGATGAAATGCAAAAGCCCTATTTTCTAAAATTAATGGACGCACTAACACAAGAATATAAGGAACATACCGTTTATCCGCCCAAAGAATTATTGTTCACAGCATTGAAATTAACGCCTTATAAGGAGACCCGTGTAGTTATTTTAGGTCAAGATCCTTATCATGGTCCCGGACAAGCGCACGGACTAAGCTTCTCTGTCAATCCGGGGGTACGTATCCCTCCGTCACTGCGCAATATTTATGCAGAGCTGAAAGAGGACGTCGGTGTGCCTGTTCCGAACCACGGCTCTTTACTGCACTTAGCAGAGCAGGGAGTGTTGTTGCTGAACACCGTGCTGACGGTACGTGAGGGTGAGGCTGGTTCGCATAAAGGTCTGGGCTGGGAGACATTCACAGACACTATTATGCAAAAGCTAAATGAAAGATCTACGCCCATGGTGTTTATATTATGGGGAAGTCATGCGCAGAAAAAAGGCGCCTTCATCGACCAAAGCCGGCATAAGGTGCTGCAATCGCCTCATCCAAGCCCACTTTCATCGCATCGTGGATTTTTTGGCAGTCGTCCGTTCTCAAAGACCAATCAATTTTTAGAGTCGCAGGGAATGGCAGGAATAGATTGGTTCATTCCGGACTTATAATTTATGGAGTGATGCGAAGGGGAGGTAGCTATGAAGCATTGGGTAGGTAAACCCGTTATAATGTACTGCGGAGAGAAACCTTATACCATTATGAAGGGAATCCTGCGCAAATGGGACCTTTCCGCATCGGTGGCGGTGATTGGCCATCAGGAAATTGCTGTGCCGTTTCGGGATATTGTTGTTATTAAGGCTCTGGCTCCAAAAGAAAGAGCGCTGCCTCCAGTTCTCCATTCCGTGGGTTATGTGATGAGGGATCGGCAGCAATTTGACAATGCAGTGTATTTTAAATCGGCGGTTAGCGTCTGGAAAGAAGATCAGCTTATTGCCTTTAATACGATTATTACCTCACATACGAAAGGTTCAGTTACTCTTCAGAACGGCCAAAACCTGATGAAGGGCAATCACATCTTTGTAGTTCGTTCTTTACGAGGGTGATTTCAGGCACCTGTAAAGAATAAAAAAGGGTACGACTCCGAGTGATTGGAGACGTACCCTTTTTTATTTTATAGATAAGCTCCGCCCGTTCACGAAGTAGATTACAACCGTTATAGCTCCTCTTTTTTGATAGGCTCAGTTTCATCTATCCGGTCTGCAATAATAATCTCATACACGCGCAGGAAAACAATTTTTATAATCATATAAACAGGGAGCGCAATAAGAACTCCGATAATACCGTAGAAGTCTCCACCTATAAGGACAAGGATGACCGTAGTCAGTGGATGAACATCCAATGATTTTCCGTAAATAATCGGTGAGAGTACATTATCCTGGATCTGCTGGGCAATGAAGATTACAACCAGGGACCATATGGCCATCGTCGGTGATTCAATGAAACCCACTATAATTACCGGAATCGCTGCTAAGAATGATCCCACATATGGAATGAAGTTAAGGGGCACTGAAATTACGGCGAGCAACAGGGAGTAAGGCAGTCCGATGATAAGGAACCCTATATATAACATAATACCGAGTACGACATTTAGCACCACGCGTGTGACGATGAAGCTGCTTAAGGCGCTGTCGATATCTCCAAACATCTCTTGCCCTTCCTTACGATATTTTCTCGGAATTAAGCCTTGAAGCTTAGGCGATAGCTTATAGTCATCTTTTAGCATGTAGTACAGAATGATGGGCAAAGTTGCGATTAACACTACAATGCTGGATACAACGCCGATCAAATTGGACATGGAATTGGTAACCCAGGTAATAGTATCGCTAAGAAATTCTGATAAACGGGCTGCGACGTCGGAATCCCCTTTGAAAAAACGCGAAAGTGTCGGATTCTCCCTCAATGCATTGAACTGATCCTGCAAACCTTGCACGAGGTAAGGAGTGTTATCAATAAAGTTCTGAATTTGTTCTTGAAGTGTCGGCCAGACTAGAATCCAGAAGAGAACGAACAAGCCGGCAATCAGAAAATAAATGAGCAGGATGGAGAACGCCCGGTTTAATTTTCTTTTCTCAAGGATTCTTACTAACGGACGCAGCAGGTAGTACATGAACCCTGATAACATCATGGGAACAAGTAATAATTTGAAAATGGCACCCAGTGGGGCGAAGAGAAACATTACTTTGGAGCCTAAGTACAAAATCAGTAAAAAGGCGATAATAGCAAGGCTTGTCCGAAAATACTTCTGTTGTGGCAATAAAAACATCCCCCAAAATTCAAATTTATGTCTATGTAGTTTAATAACCCTAATTTACAAGTATTGATTCAAAAGCGGGCAATTCCTTTTAGGTAGTTCTTGGCATACCCATATAGAGGTTCTAGTTACAAAGGTTACGCCAAGTAAAAAGTTCGCAATTTAACAAGGGGGTATAACTATTTCTCTGCTTTTTCACAGATTATCTTGACTTTCGTCTATGAGATTTTCTAGTGGATAAAGTGAAGATTTCAGGAACTACATCTTCGCCTCCGGTTTCTTTGGTAACTTGTCTTGCTTTAACAAGAGATAAAAAGGAAAAAATCTCACCTAAGGCTACAAGTCCAGCTGCGATGATCTCATAATCCTCAGCGCTAAGTTCTGCGGATTCCACTGGATTATTGTTATTGGTGGTCCCATTCTTATTAGCATTGCTGTTGCCTTTATTTCTCCCGCTGTTTCTTCCATTGGCCATTTCTGATCACCCGCTTTTCCCGGTATGTATTATTAATATGTTATAAATGCCGCATATGAGATAGGCAATTCGGATGTAATTTTGCACTGTCTCTTTTTAGCACTTTACACAGGATGAAAACGCTGTTAAAATCATAAACGAGCACAAACGATCAATAACGGTCACATATAATCAATTAACGGTCAAGAAAATTCATAGATGAGCGCAAGGAATTGCACAGGTCGCGCTGTCACATAAAGGAGCGAGCCACGATGATGTTTGAGGAAGAGAGAAAACAAAAAATCGTGCTTTTTGTGGAAAAGAACTCCAGAGCTTCTGTACAGGAGCTAAGTCAGGAAATGGGCGTATCTGAGTCTACTGTGCGCCGTGATCTGAAGGAGCTGGAAGAAGCCAAGCTATTAAAGCGTACTCATGGCGGAGCGGTTTCCCTGCAGAGCGTCAATTTTGAAGCGGCTTATCCTGATAAGGAAGACCATTTATTGGATGAGAAGCAACGGATTGCCCGTAAGGCCGTGGAGATGATTCAGGAGGGGGACGCAATACTGCTTGATGCAGGAACAACAACACTGCAGATTGCCAGAGAGCTGAAGAACTTTTCGAATATCAAAGTCATTACGAACTCGATTATGGCGCTGAATGAGCTGCGGGATTGCCGCAATATCGAAGTCTCAATTACAGGCGGTATGCTTCGCCCGGATACGATGGCTTTTGTTGGACCGATGACAGAACGTTCCTTAGATATGGTGAGAGTAGATAAAACTTTTCTTGCCACTAATGGACTGGATTTGCGGGAAGGCATCACAACTCCGAACATGTTAGAGGCAGCTACAAAACGCAAAATGATCGCAGTCGCCAAGCAAGTTATTCTACTGGCAGATCACAGTAAGCTGGGGCAGATATCCTTTAGCAAGGTTGCAGATGTGACGGAAATGGATCATTGCATTATAGATTCAGGAGCGTCTGACAAATTCATCCGTGAGATCACGCAATTGGGTGTGGATTTCACGCTGGTATAAATTTTATATAGGATAAGCAATTATGAATTACCGTGTGATCGTTTGGAGAAATTACAGATGCCGTACTTGTGATCGGTAATCTATGGCTTAGAAAACCAACATAATTGAGGGATAATCATGATCTATACTGTAACGCTTAATCCTTCCATTGATTATATCGTGGAAGTGGAAGATTTGAGACTGGGTGACTTGAACCGGATGAAACGTGATTTGAAGCTTCCGGGAGGGAAGGGAATTAACGTATCCCGAGTGCTTAATCAGCTTGGGGTTCAGAATAAGGCTATGGGATTCCTTGGAGGCTTCACCGGCCGATATATTGAGGATTGGTTACACGAAGAGTCAATTTCAAGCGATTTCGTGTTTGTTTCTGATGATACGCGGATTAATATCAAGCTCAAGCATGGAGAGGAAACGGAGATTAACGGTGTTGGACCCGTCATTCATGATCCTGAAGCCAATACACTATTGCAAAAGCTGGCTGCCCTGAACGCGGAGGATGTAGTGATTTTGTCGGGAAGCGTTCCCCCATCACTGGGTGCAGATTTCTATGACAAGCTTATAGCTGTGTGCAAACAGAGCGGAGCGGAATTCGTCATTGACACTACTGGTGCTGCACTTCAAAAAGCACTGGCGTATCAGCCATTGCTGGTTAAACCGAACCATCATGAGCTCGCAGAGCTGTTCGGCGTAACCATAGATACGAGGGAAGAGATTATTACTTATGGACGCAAGCTGCTGGATGCAGGAGCGAAAAATGTACTGGTTTCCATGGCGGGTGAAGGGGCTTTGTTCATTACGGAGCAAGAGGTATACCACGCCAACGCACCATCAGGTAAAGTGAAAAATTCTGTAGGTGCAGGAGATTCCATGATCGCTGGTTTTGTAGGGACACTGTCTTTGACAGGAGACTTGTTGGAGGCGTTCCGTGCAGGCGTTGCCTCGGGCAGTGCAACCGCATTCTCTGATGACTTAGCGGACAGAGAATTCATTGAACAGCTGAGACCGCTGATCCAAATCTCAGAAGTGTAAGCCGACAGCATTCAAAGTACTTAAGGGAGTTTGAGCATGATGAGAATAACGGATTTAATGATAAAAGAAACGATGATCATGGATCTAAAAGCTACAACTAAGGAAGCTGCAATTGATGAATTGATTGCGAGTCTTGCTGCAAGTGGCCGAATTAATGATCCGATCCTTTTTAAAGAGATGATTCTGAAGCGCGAAGAGCAGTCCAGCACTGGGATTGGCGGCGGCATTGCAATGCCGCACGCTAAGACTAAAGCGGTAAATGAAGCGACGGTTGTATTTGCTAAGAGCGCAAAGGGAGTGGAGTTTGAATCCCTTGATGATGAGCCAGCACGTATCTTCTTTATGATTGCCGCTCCAGAAGGAGCAGGCAATATGCATCTTCGTACACTGGCCTCATTGTCCAGACTACTGATCGATAGCGAGTTCATTGAACAGCTTATGAATACTCAGACTCCTGACGAGGTATCAGCTTTGTTTGATGCCAAGCAGGCGGAAGGTGAAGCTAAGGAGAAAGAGAACGAAGCCGCTGAAACTGCCGCGAAGTCAGAGCCTGAACGTGTAATCGTGGGCAACCCGGATTCCCAAGCTTTTGTCGTAGCTGTAACTGCTTGTCCTACAGGCATTGCACACACTTTTATGGCTGAAGATGCCCTTAAGAAAAAAGCTCTGGAAATGGGAGTTAATATCCGTGTAGAGACGAATGGTTCAGAAGGGGCCAAAAACGTACTTACCCCTGATGAGATTCGGCGTGCAAGCGGTGTAATTGTTGCAGCTGATAAAAAGGTGGAAATGGCCCGTTTTGACGGTAAGCCTGTACTGCAAAGACCTGTAAGTGATGGCATCCGTAAGTCGGAAGAGCTTATTCGTAAAGCTATGAATGGGGAAGCGCCGATTTATCACAATGAAGGTCGCGGTGGCAATGACGAAGGGTCTAAAGAGAAATCCGGCAGTATCGGCAGTAAAATATATAAGGACTTAATGAATGGGATCTCCCACATGCTCCCGTTTGTAGTCGGTGGCGGTATTCTGCTAGCAATCTCCTTCCTGATTGAACAAGTAGGTGGAGCAGATCATCCGCTGTTCCAGTTACTGCAGACAATTGGTGGTGGAGATGGTGCCTTCCATTTCCTAATTCCAGTCCTTGCTGGATTTATAGCGCTTAGCATTGGTGATCGTCCGGCTCTGATGCCAGGTATGGTTGGGGGTTACATGGCCTTGAATTCCAACGCTGGGTTCCTCGGCGGGCTGGCTGCTGGTTTCTTGGCGGGTTATGTAATTATCGGATTACGTAAAGTATTTGCAGGACTGCCTAAAACACTTGACGGACTGAAGCCGATCCTGTTATATCCGGTATTCGGGCTTCTAATTACCGGTGGATTGATGTATTACCTGTTCGATCCGGTCTTTAGCTGGATCAATGTAGGACTGATTGATTGGCTTAATGATCTTGGAACTGTTAATGCTGTTATTCTGGGTCTGGTTCTCGGTGGCATGATGGCCATAGATATGGGTGGACCTTTCAATAAAGCTGCTTATACTTTTGCCATCGGTGTATTCACTACCAGTGGCAATACCAACGGCTTCATGATGGCTGCTGTAATGGCGGGGGGGATGGTGCCTCCACTTGCAATAGCACTGGCTTCTACTTTCTTTAAGAATAAATTCACAGAAGAAGAACGTAAATCAGGCTTAACGAACTATGTGCTGGGCTTATCGTTCATTACGGAAGGGGCCATTCCATTCGCCGCAGCCGATCCGCTTCGTGTCCTAACCTCTTGTATTCTTGGTTCGGCCGTTGCTGGAGGTCTTACACAGCTTTGGAATATCAACGTGCCGGCTCCGCATGGCGGGATCTTTGTAGCTGCCCTTTCAAGCCACGCGCTGTTGTTCCTCTTAGCTGTTCTGATCGGTTCGGTCATCTCCGGATTGATGCTCGGATTATGGAAGAAACCGCTTGAAGCAAAGTAACTTTATAAATAAATTGAACTGCTGGGTGCCAGAATTTTCATTCTGGCACCCAGCAGTTTTTGCATGGATTTTAATCACCCACCTCCTCGCCCATAGGTAGATTTATCTCCATAAATGAGGTTTAATTTTATATAATTGAAAATATATATAATCAGAAGGAAAAGGAGCGAGCGAGATGATATTACATAAGGGGGAAGTCTTGTTCCGCCAAGGAGACAGCTGTGATTTTTTATTTAAGGTAAAAAGCGGGCTGTTCAAGGTCACAAGACTTCATGAGAATGGGAACATGGTGTTATTCAACATCCTGTATCCCGGTGAGATGGTTCCCCATCATTCACTCATTTCGCCAAAGGAGGCGCATGGAACGGCAGTTGCGATGATGAAGAGCGAGGTGGAGGCAGTTCCATCAGCAGAATGGTATCAACAACTGCGGGATGATTCTGGTCAAGCGATGGAAATCGCCAGACTGCTTCAGGAGAAGGTGCGGTTTATGCAGACACGGCTGGATCATCTTACTGTAGGTACACCTGCAGAACGTATGGAATTGCTAACCCGCTGGTTTAATGACTACTCTCATGGCGCAGCGCTAACAGAGTTATTGACCCAGGAAGAAATAGGACAATTGATCGGTGTAAGACGTGAAACAATCAACCGTTTGCTGCGGAGTACAGAGTGATTCCTGCTTTTTTCTGGCAAACTGTTTAGAGTAGGGTGGCTCCGTGGTATAATGTAAACAGAACTTATCAAATTAGAGAAAGGATCAGGATACCATGTGTCCCCGAAGGACGATTCCCCAAAGGACGATTTGGAAACGTTATGATCTGTCTTATACTTAGCTTCCCTGTAGAAGGTGCGTAAACCGTTGTTACTTGACGAACCGCCTCTGCGAGGGGAAGGAGTATATATATGCGAAGGAGCAATACCTCCGGTTTTACCCGTCGTAGAGGTTGGTGGGACGTCTAGCCGCCATATACGATAAGGGGAGACCTGTATGAGGAACCACAATTACGGAGTGAATGTACTGCTCCGATTGACAGTCATTTTGTTTGGAACATTTTTGCTTGCATTTACTTATTATCACATCAATTTTCAGAATCATTTGTCAGAGGGCGGATTCGTAGGATTATCGCTGCTTGGCAAATACGTATTAGGAATTTCACCTTCGATTTCAACTCTGCTTCTAGACGTTCCAGTACTCTTGATAGCATGGATGTTCAAAGGGAAAGCGTTCGTGTGCAACACTTTTGTTTCTGTAGGAGCTTTTACAATCTTCTATGGTCTCATGGAACGTTATTCCGGTTTGGTCATCAACTTGCAGGACAATTTGGCATTAGCAGCTCTTTTGTCCGGCGTACTGACAGGTTTAGGAGCGGGAATTATCCTGCGGAGTGGCGGGGCTAGCGGTGGAGACGATATTTTGTCGCTGCTGGTTAGTGAATGGAAGGGAATCAAAGTAGGTACGGTATTCATCATGATGGATGTAATCGTTCTGGCACTATCACTCTTTTATATGCCTGTTAAAGAAACGATGTATACAGTGATGGCAGTAGTCGTAGCCGGCTATGTGATCACCTTTACAACCTCTTTAGGCAAACCAAAGCTAGTGAAGGCGCCAAAGATTCAATCTACACTGCGTAAACCGCATGATGGTACGGTAATGTGAAGAAGGCTGGTATAAACAGCTTATTCGGGGATATACTACATTTAAGGTCAGCCAGAGTTTCTGGTTGACTTTTTTTTGCTGGATATGACGTAATTTAAAGGGTGTAGTCTTTAGGGGCGTTGCTCGGACGTTTCGCTCATAACAAAAGGTGGCGTACAGTGAAAATCCTGTACGCCACCTTTTAGTTAACTTAAGACTCACTAGTGCTCGTAATTGAATCGTGCAGAAACATTTGCGGCCAGCTTGTCCTTTTATTTAGCCCACAGCATTCGTGATAGCTTCGCATTCGTCCGAGCAATGACCACTGTGCTGTGTTTCACAGTCCTCACAGCAAATATGCTGAAGATGACAAGCATCGTTAGCACAATTGATAAATTGGTCAGCTGGCTGACCGCAGTGATGGCATCGTCCGACAACGATATCCTCGTCGGTATGATTAATCTGTACGGAAATCCGCTCATCGAAGACATAACATTTTCCATCAAACAGTTGGCCCTGTACCTCAGGGTCTTTACCGTAAGTCACAATGCCGCCATCCAGCTGGTACACCTGTCCAAAACCTTCCTTCATCATAAACCCGCTTAATTTCTCGCAGCGGATCCCGCCTGTACAGTAGGTCAGGATTGGTTTATCCTTAAGGTCGCTCATATTCTCGCGAATCCAGTCCGGGAATTCTTTGAAGCTGTCTACTTCGGGGCGGATGGAGCCGCGGAAATGACCAAGATCGAATTCGTAACCGGTACGACCATCCAGAATCACCACATCGTCGCGCTGCATCATTTCATAGAAATCTTTAGGCGCCAGATGCTTTCCGGTAATCACGTTAGGGTCCAGTTCATCCTCGACCCGGAACGTCACGAGTTCTTTTTTATAACGAACGAAGATCTTTTTGAAGGCATGACCCTCAGCCTCATCGATCTTGAAGATGATGTCGCTAAACAGAGGGTTTGCGCGCAAATCCTTCATGTATTGCTCGGTTTGGGCAACCGTACCTGATAGTGTTCCGTTAATGCCTTCATCTGAGATGAGAATTCGTCCCTTTACATCAAGCTCTTTGCAGTAAGTCAAATGCTCCTGGGCGAATTGTTCTGCATCCGGCACTTTTACAAATTTATAGTATAGCAGAATTGCATATTCCGATTGTGGATTCATTCATTTCACCTTTATCATTAGAATTAGACTACTAAATAAACATTTAAGTATAAAAAGTATTGTAACATATTATCAAGTATTGACAAGAGATGTGGTACAGTAACCTGAAGAAAGCTGGAATAAATAACATTTTTCAGGGATACCGGATTAAGGTCAGCCAGAACCTCTGGTTGATTTTTTTGCTGAATATAGGCGGTTTTCATGGATAGTTAGGATTAGCGAAACCGTGAATCGCCACGCACGTATATATTTTCATTCATAAGTCACATGTTGACTTTAATTATAAGGAGGAACTGCGGGATGAGTGCTCATGAGATTGATTATGCCATTATGGGTGAGGAAATACAGTGTGTAGAGGTGCAGCTTGACCCAGGAGAGAGTGTAATTGCCGAAGCCGGGAGCTTCATGATGATGGATCAGGAAATAACAATGGAGACGATATTTGGCGACGGCAGCGGAGGCTCGCGTGGAAGTGGCTTGATGGGGAAGCTGATGGGCGCGGGCAAACGTCTGTTGACAGGTGAAAGCTTGTTTATGACCGTCTTTACACACAGTGGTTCTTATGGACGTAAAAGTGTCACCTTTGCTGCTCCGTACCCAGGCAAAATCATCCCGCTCGACCTGCAGCAATACGGTGGAAAAATCATCTGTCAAAAGGATTCATTCCTTTGCGCGGCAAAGGGCGTTTCAATCGGTATTGAATTTCAGCGTAAGCTGGGTACCGGCTTTTTTGGTGGTGAAGGTTTTATTATGCAAAAGCTGGAGGGTGACGGACTTTCATTTGTACACTCTGGCGGTTATGTTATGGAACGCACACTTCAACCGGGAGAGACGCTTAAGCTGGACACTGGCTGTCTAGTCGCTATGACGTCTTCGGTGGATTATAATATTGAGTTTGTAAAAGGGGTCAAAACCGCGCTGTTCGGCGGCGAAGGCCTGTTCTTCGCAACGTTGCGCGGACCCGGCAAGGTGTGGGTACAGTCGCTGCCATTCAGCCGAATGGCCGATCGCATCCTGTCCGCTGCCGGCAACAGCGGTCGGAAAGAAGAAGGAAGCGTACTTGGCGGACTCGGCAATTTGCTGGATGGTAGATAAGTCTGCGTGAGCGCATTGCACAGCGTGGAAGTAGAGGACAATGGAATGTTGAGTGAGCGTGCGAAGTGCTGAGTAGATGAGGCAGAGAGCGTGCGAAATGTGGAGTGAGCGTGGAAATGCTGAGCATATGAGGCAAAGAGCGTGCGAGATGTGGAGTGAGCGTGGAAATGCTGAGCATATGAAGCAAAGAGCGTGCGAAATATGGAGTGAGCGTGGAAATGCTGAGCATATGAAGCAGAGAGCGTGCGAAATGTGGAGTGAGCGTGGAAATGCTGAGCATATGAAGCAAAGAGCGTGCGAAATAAGGAACATACGAGGTATACAACATTACAAGAGGACGCGTCGTTTCAGCGGTGGCGCTATAGGGTGTGGTGAAACAAGGGTAGAAATGCCCTTGTTTTGCTGTAAAGGTTTAGTATCGCGTGAAAGAAGGGCAAAAATGCCTTTGATTTACTCGAATGAGCTAGTATCGCGCGAAAGAAGGGCAAAAGTGCCTTTGATTTGCACGTATTAGCTAGTGTGGTGCGAAAGAAGAGCAAAAGTGCCTTTGATTTGCACGGATTGGCTAGTGTGGTGCGAAAGAAGGGCAGAATTGCCTTTGATTTGCTCGAATGAGCTAGTTTGGTGCGAAAGTAGGGCGAAATTGCCTTTGATTTGCACGGATTGGCTAGGGTGGTGCGAAAGAAGGGCAGAATTGCCTTTGATTTGCTCGAATGAGCTAGTTTGGCGCGAAAGAAGGGCAAAAGTGCCTTTGATTTACTCGAATGAGCTAGTGTGGCGCGAAAGAAGGGCAAAAGTGCCTTTGATTTGCTCGAATGAGCTAGTGTGGCGCGAAAGAAGAGCAAAACTGCCTTTAATTTACTCGACACTGTTAAATGTACGGTATAAATCCCGCAGATAGAGCCGATGGAGCACATATAGCCAAATGTACGGTATAAATCCCGCAGATAGAGCCGATGGAGCACATATAGCCAAATGTACGGTATAAATCCCGTAGAATAGAGCCGATGGAGCACATATAGCCAAATGTACGGTATAAATCCCGTAGAATGGAGCCGATGGAGCATATATAGCCAAATGTACGGTATAAATCCCGTAGAATAGAGCCGATCGAGCGTATACGGTCAGATGTACGGTATAAATCCCGCAGAATGAAGCCGATCGAGCGTATACGGTCAGATGTACGGTATAAATCCCGTAGAATGGAGCCGATCGAGCGTATACGGTCAGATGTACGGTATAAATCCCGTAGAATGGAGCCGATGGAGCATATATAGCCAAATGTACGGTATAAATCCCGCAGAATGGAGCCGATGGAGCGTATACGGTCAGATGTACGCTATAAATCCCGCAGATGAGCTACTCCAACAAGCAATAAGTTACTTATGTTCGATAGGATATCACCGTTCGGCGTCTGCAATATCAACTTTACATTGTCCTCCACTACCGCTATCGCTACTACTGCTACCACCACCACTACCACTACCACTACTACACTATCACCACCACTCCTGTATCTTTAAACCAATTTATAGTTTGTTAGAGCCGTAATGAGCTATGCTCATTTACGGTTTTTTATGTTTTTGTAAGTAATGGTTGGCCGAAGTAGATGACCACTCAGGTACAATTGGGATAGTTTAATTGATAACTATATAATACCAGCTCATGAGTAGCTGGTTCAGTTATGATGTGTTCAACACTATTTCGTACTTTGGAGGAATGTATATTGCTAATGGACGTGGAATTTGGCAAGGAAATTGAGAGTGCTATTTGTTGGGCTAAGGAGCGGCTGGGGTCGCAGGAGTATCCGCTGCGTTGTCTTGCTTTTGTTGAAGATGCATATGAAAGAAGCAATGGGATCGAAATGTGGGGAGGCAGCGATGCACGCGAATCCGCAGAGCTGTACGATGCGCACAAGAATACCGGGGCTCCGCCAGCTGGCGCGTTTGTTTTTTATGCTTGCTCAGGGTTGGTGGACGGTGAGTTTAAGGATTGGGGGCATGTAGCTTTGGCCCTTGGGAATGGCGAGGCCATTCATACCTGGGATAAAGTTAGGATAGATCACTACATGGAAATTTGCCATCTGCAAGCTGCTCCGGGCTGGAGCCAACCAGAACTTATCGGCTGGGCACCTGTAGAGAGAGTTCTTGTCGGGATTCAGAAGAAACAATGGGACTAGTTGATATCCTTAAACCTAACTTATCCAAGAACCTAGAAGGTGCCGTAAACAGGTGCTTCATGGGTTCTTTTTTCTTCCTTCCGATTTGACTAACCCTATGCACGGTGTATATATTATTTGGCAGACCCCCTTATATTGTTAAGGCTGGACCGGAGGCATGATATGTTCAAAATATTTATTATAGAAGATGACCGTGGACTTGTGGCTTTGCTACAGGATTATTTACATAAGTTTGGATATGAAACGCAGGCGGTGAGTGATTTTGAGCGGGTCCGCACTCAGTTTGAGGCGTTCACGCCACATCTGGTACTCCTTGATGTTAATTTGCCAAAATACGATGGTTATTACTGGTGCCGCCAGATTCGCGGAATTTCAACCTGCCCTATTCTTTTTATATCTGCCCGCGATGGCAAAATGGACCAAGTAATGGCGCTGGAAAATGGAGCCGACGATTATATCACTAAGCCTTTTGATTACGAAATCGCGATGGCCAAAATCAAAAGTCAGCTGCGGCGCGCCTACGGCACCTATGCCGGTGGGAATAATGAACGCACACTAAACGTTGCCGGAATGACGCTGGATGTAGAGCGGCTAATCCTTACCCGAGGCGAAGCTAAAGTGGACTTAAGCCACACGGAAGCCAAGATACTAGATGAGCTAATGCAAAAATCAGGCGTCATCGTTACCCGGGACAGGCTGCTCGAAAAAATCTGGGATGATCAAGCCTTCGTGGATGAAAATACCTTAAATGTATATGTTACACGTGTACGCAAAAAACTTGCCGCTCTCGCTATCACAGATGGACTACAAACCGTGCGCGGTCAAGGCTATCGTTTGATTCCGAATTGGGGGGATGAGGAATGAAGTTGTTATTACGGGAACAGTTCCCCCTGATCGTGGTCTATCTAGCCCAGCTAGTCCTGATCACATTAGTGTATCGGCTGGATGGAGGCAGCGGTCTGAATGTAAGTTTATATGCCGCGCTGCTCAGCACTTGTCTACTGATTGGCTACCTCGCTTACCGTTACGTCACCAATCGCACGTTCTATGAACGTTTGGAGACTACGCCCTCCTCTCTCGATGAGGCAGGTGGCCCTACACAGGATTCTCCGCTAGCCGTAAGCTTGCGAGGTTTACTGGGGTCGCAATTCCGCCTCTACAAAAATGATTTGCACAGCTACCGCCACAAATTAGAAGAGCATATTCACTTTATTAATCAATGGGTACATGGCATGAAGACGCCGTTGTCTGTCATTCATCTGATCATTCAGGATAAGGATGGCCCTCCTTTTACGGCAATTGGTGATGAACTGGATCGTCTGAAAAAAGGACTGGATACCGTGCTTTATACGGCCCGTCTGGATACTTTCGAGCACGATTTTTATGTGGAACGGCTGAATTTGGAGACCATCGTACGTGGTGTGACCTCTGAGCAGAAGCGTCTTTTTATTCGAAAAAGAGTATTTCCAGCTATACAAATAGATGAGCAGATTACCGTAACCACGGATGAAAAATGGCTCACTTTTGTCCTTACGCAGCTGATTACGAACGCTGTACGTTATACGACAGAAGAGGGCAAACATGTTTATTTCCAAGGGATGGTCACGGAAGATAAGCAGACTGTGCTTGAGATCCGGGATGAAGGAGTAGGCATACCAGCAGGAGATCTGCCGCGCGTGTTCGATGCTTATTTTACCGGGGTGAATGGACGAACCTTCCAGGAATCTACGGGGATGGGTTTATATCTCGTGAAGCAGATCTGCGGCAAGCTTGGACATGAGGTGAGTATCCGTTCCGAAGAAGGAAGCGGGACCACCGTGCGGATTGTATTTAGGGAGCAGCATATAACAAACCTTACAAATGTGTAAGGGCATTGTAAGTTTCAGAAATAGCAGCCTATGTGTACACTTTGTATAATGAAGGCAATCCAGTCGAAAGAAGGAGAGGTAACACTTGCCCATTCTAGATGTTCATAATTTATCAAAAATATATGAGGGTAAAGTGTCCACTCAGGCGCTGAATCATATCCGCTTTTCTGTAGAAAAGGGGGAGTTTGTTGGCATAATGGGTCCATCCGGGAGCGGGAAAACAACGCTGCTCAACACGATTGCCACCATCGACCAACCGACCTCCGGTCAGATTCTGATCAACGGCCGAGATCCTAATCTGCTTAGCAGAAAAGAAAAGGCGCTTTTTCGCCGTCATGAGCTAGGCTTCGTCTTTCAGCATTTTAATCTACTGGATACGCTCACTGTAGAGGAAAACATCGTATTACCTTTGACGCTTGCAGGTGCTCGTGTCCCAGAGATGGAGAGCAGGCTGAAAGAGGTCACTACCTTGCTTGGCATCGAATATTTGCTGAAGAAGCGCACGTACGAGGTCTCAGGCGGACAAATGCAGCGGGCGGCTATCGCCCGGGCGATGATTCATCGTCCATCGTTAATTTTGGCGGATGAGCCCACAGGCAATCTGGACTCCAAAGCCTCAGGGGAAGTCATGAATATGTTGACAGAGGTGAATAAGGAAGAAGGAGCTACGGTGCTGATGGTCACACATGACGCAGTGGCTGCAAGCTTTTGCAACCGGGTCATCTTTATTAAAGACGGACGTTTCTATAGTGAAATGTACAAGGGCAGTAATAGAGGCGCTTTCTTCCAAAGTATTATTGATATGCTGTCTCTGCTTGGGGGAACCAGCCATGACCTTTCGGCAATTCGCTTATAGGAATGTAACACGTAATAAACGCAAATATGCCGCTTATTTTGTCGTCAGTGCTTTTTCGGTGATGATCTTTTTCGTGTGCGCTTTGTTTATTTACCATCCGGATATTTCAAAGAGCTTAATTTATAGTACGGCGGCTCATACGATGATGGTGGCAGAGGCAATTATTTATGTCTTTTGTTCTTTGTTCGTACTCGTATCCGTTGGATCCTTCCTGCAGTCGCGCAAGATGGAGTTCGGAATTTTATTGATGCATGGAATGACGAAGAGACAGCTGAACACCATGGTTTTTCTGGAAAATATGATGATCGGCACCTCTGCCATCCTGACAGGTACCCTTCTCGGGTTACTTCTGGGCAAATTATTTTTGATGATCGGATCCACTTTTTTGGGAATTCCCCTGTTAACCTTTCATCTCCCATGGCAGGCACTTGTGCTTACGATTTGCAGCTTCGTGTTATTGTTTTTTCTGATATCGCTTTGCACCTTTGTTTTTATAGGCAATGAGTCACTGATGCGTCTGTTTCAGGGAGAGCGTAAGGCAGAAGAAGAACCCAAAGTATCCTTTGTATTATCTATTATTTCTGCTGTACTGCTGATCAGTGGTTATTATATGGCGGCTACTGCAAAAGCTGCTTCCGTAGAGAAAGTCATGTTTCCGGTCGTTGCGATTACGGTTATCGGGACGTATCTCTTTTATACCCAGCTAAGTATTTGTTTGGTTAAGCTGCTTAAGGACATTCGGCGCTTGTATTGGCATCGTACGAATATCATCACTTTATCCGGTTTGTCCTACCGCTGGAAAGAGAATGGCCGAATGTTTTTTATGGTGACGATTGTATCCGCAGTCTCCTTCACTTCCGTAGGGGTATTTGCATCGATACATACACTTTCCAGAGAACTGAAATTGGATTATCCCGCAGCAGTGGGTTATGTAGCCAAAGGAAATCAGGCGGATGTACCCTTTGATCAGCATCTGAACGAAATTAAGGAAGAGCTCAAGACGCACGAACTCCCTTATGAAGCGCTTAGTATCCCGATTAAATATGCTGAGGTTGAAGCTCAGACTGGACCCGATCGCACTTTACGCCTTCCCTTGATTGCTTTCAGTGATTATAATCTCGCCCTGCAACGTGCAGGGTTCCCAACAGATGAGCGTGCTCTGGTGGGCAACGAAGGTCTGGTGATGATTGGTTCACAGCGGGATCGCAGTTTAACAGAAGGCAGAGTAAAAGCGGTCTATTCCTTGCAGCAAGGACTTGCCATTAAAGAAATAGGTTATACCGAGCAAGTTCCCATCGCCGAATATTTATTGCCGGAGCTGGATGGTAGAGATGGCGGGGATTTTAGTGGTGTCGTGATTAGTGATGAGCTCTACAGCGCTATTGATCCCGTGCAGACGGATCTTTATACAGGTTTTTATGTAGAGGATTTTCCACAGACGGTAGGTATCGCTGCTGATCTTGCCCATAAAGGCAAACAGTCCTATGAAAGTGATTCTCCGTATGCGATTGTGATCAGCGGCACGCTGTTTGAGCTTCAGAAAACATTGTATAACACAATGCTTTTTGCTTCCTTGCTGGTGGGTACTGTCTTTTTTATCGCGGCAGGCAGCTTTCTTTACTTCCGGTTATATACCGATCTTGATCATGATCGCAATCAATATTCCACTTTGTCCAAGATGGGACTTACGGATAAAGAACTCAATCGAATAGTTACGATTCAGCTGTCTTTGTTGTTTTTTGTGCCGGTCGGAATAGCTATTTTACACAGTGTGTTTGCCTTTATTGCGCTTCAACGGTTGTTCTACTTATCTATCGCAACGGAGACAGGCGCGGTGTTACTCGGATATTTGGCTGTTCAAGGACTATACTTCTTTTTTATTCGCAGCCGCTATTTACGCAACCTGAAGAAGAACTTGATATGAGAAATGGGGGTAACAAGATGCAAGCATGGATTACAGATTTTATGGAGCAGTTTGGTTACTTCGGTATTTTTCTGATGCTGGCCTTTGAAAATATATTTCCACCAATTCCTTCAGAAGTGATCCTGCCCTTTGGAGGATTTATGACGACTACGACGAGCTTGACGATCCCTGGTGTAATCATTGCTGCCACGGCTGGTTCACTACTGGGTGCAGTAATTCTCTATTATATTGGCCGATTATTGGATGTGAGCCGGTTAGAGAAACTGGTTGAACGCTGGGGTAGCCTAATTAGGGTCAGTAAAAAAGATATCCACAAGGCTGACGCCTGGTTTGATAAATATGGCTACTGGACTGTATTGTTTTGTCGGATGGTTCCGCTGGTCCGCAGTCTGATTTCGATTCCGGCGGGAATGTCGGGCATGAAATTTGGAGTATTTATGATCTTCACAACGATTGGCACATTGGGATGGAATTTGCTGCTTGTGCTTATTGGCGCGGTATTGGGCGAATCCTGGGAAGACATTGCCGTGTACATGGATGTGTACTCCAATGTAGTCTATGTACTAATTGCTGGCGGATTAGTTATTCTTGGGTTTCTGTACTTCCGCAAACGCAGCCGGAGAATGAACACTGAGGGCTAAGCGGGTAGTGGACTGATAATAGAAATGACTATTAAAAAGGAGGGAAACACATGGAGCTATTAACGATTATTAAAGCCATTATTTTGGGGCTTGTTGAAGGTTTAACCGAATTTGCTCCAGTATCCTCCACGGGTCATATGATTATTGTTGATGATATGTGGCTGAAATCACAGGAGTTATTTGGACAATATACAGCAAATACCTTCAAAGTAGTTATTCAACTGGGTTCAATATTAGCGGTTGTTGTGATCTTTAGAAATCGGTTCATTGATTTGTTAGGCTTAAAGCGTTTCAGCCGTAAGCAGTTGGATCCTGTAACAGAGGAGCTACCGCAGTTGGAGCAGGGCGGGCATCTCAAGCTGACTCAGGTTCTGGTAGGGTTAGTGCCTGCAGGTGTGTTAGGTGTTCTGTTTAATGATTATATTGATGAGCATTTATTCTCTACCTCAACAGTGTTAATTGGTCTAGTGATTGGGGCTATATTAATGATTATTGCCGATCTGTTTGGGCCGAAGAAGATCAGAACTGAGAGTGTAGATCAGATTACATACAAACAGGCACTTGGTGTAGGTCTTGTACAGTGTTTTTCGTTATGGCCTGGATTTTCACGCTCGGGCTCGACGATTTCTGGTGGAGTACTCCTCGGGATGAGCCATCGTGCCGCTGCTGATTTTACGTTTATTATGGCAGTACCCATCATGGCAGGTGCCAGTCTGTTGTCACTGATGAAAAACTGGCAATATTTCACCATGGACGCGTTGCCGTTTTTTATTGCAGGCTTTATTAGTGCCTTCCTATTTGCGCTGTTATCGATGCGTTTCTTCTTAAAACTGATCAATCGTATCAAGCTCTTACCGTTTGCTATATACCGTATAATTCTTGCTGCTGTAGTATATTTCGTATTTTTCTAAGTCCGTTATAAGGAATCGATATAACAGAAGCCCCAGTAATCTATTGCAGATTGCTGGGGCTTTCACGTATGATGACATCAGATTAAGACACTCAAATGATGAATGATATCGGAGACAGGTGCTGACCGGAAAATAGTAATTCGGTAGGCTTAATAGGGAAATTCGGTTCGAAGCCGATGCGGTCCCGCCACTGTAACGGAAGAATCTCGAGCAACAGAGGTCACTGGCAATTTACTACTGCTGGGAAGACTGCTCAAGATGTTGACGCCGCTAGCCAGGAGACCTGCCTGTTTCAACAGCACTGCTTCACCTACGGAAGATAGGGAGGTGTTAGACGTTAACCATGGGTATATCATGGGCGTCTTTCCCTTTGACTTTTTTAGGGAAGGGCGCTCTTTTTTATAGGAAAGCAAGTAGCTTTGGAGTTTGAAATAAGAGATGGAAGAGGGAGTGTATCGAGATGACGAATAAAGTAAAAGTAAGCAATCTTGGATATCCGAGAATCGGAAAGAACCGCGAGTGGAAAAAGTCACTGGAAGCCTACTGGCAGGGGAAAATAAATGAAGAGCAATTCCGCTCCGAAATGGCAGCAATTCAGCTGCAGCATTTGAAGACCCAGCAAGAGGCAGGAATTGAGCTTATTCCGGTGAATGATTTTACTTTTTATGACCATGTGTTGGATACGGCTGTTATGTTTGGAATTGTACCTCCACGGTACACGTATGATGGCGGCGACATCGGGCTTGATCTTTATTTTGCAATGGCCCGTGGTAATGCTGAGGCTACTGCCTGTGAGATGACCAAATGGTTTAATACGAACTATCACTATATCGTTCCAGAGATCGGCACACAAACACCACGCTTGACTGAAAATAAACCTCTAGCGGCTTATCGTTTTGCTAAATCGCAGGCAGGGATTGAAGGTAAACCGGTACTTTTAGGTCTGTATACCTTCCTTAAGCTGTCCAAAGGTTACGCAGCGGCAGATATCGCCAAGATTGCTGCACGTTTTGTTCCAGTCTATGTTCAACTGCTACAGGAACTGAAGCAAGAAGGGGTAAGCTGGGTACAAATCGATGAGCCAGCGATTGTTACAGGCATAAGTAAAGAAGAATTAACACTGCTTAACTCGATATACACAGAAATTGCCGGCTCCGTGCCGGGCTTGAATATTATTTTACAGACGTATTTCGAAGCTGCTGAACCGTTGGAGGCACTGCTAGAGTTGCCTGTTCAAGGCTTGGGTCTTGACTTTGTGCACGATGGTGGAGCGAATCTGGCTTCTATCGAACGTCTTGGCTGGCCGAAGGACAAATGGCTGGGTGCCGGAATTATTGATGGACGGAACATCTGGCGTTCCGATTTAGACGCTAAGCTGCAACTGGTAGAAAAGCTCAGCGTTCATGTGCCGCTTGATCGTCTTATTCTTCAGCCTTCTTGCAGTCTGCTGCATGTCCCAGTCACCGTTCAAGGTGAGGTGAAGCAGAAGGCGACAGTTAAGAATGCGTTAGCTTTTGCCGATGAGAAGCTTGCAGAGCTTAGTTTGCTCGGAGCAGCCCTCGCAGATAAAGGAGAAGCTTCTAAAGCAGCGCTGGCCGCTAGTCGTGAAGCTATTGCAGCATTCCGCGCACTACCTGAGCGTGGCCGTAAGGATGTGGCGGAGCAAGTGCTTGCACTTGCAGCTTTGCCGGACCAACGCAGTTTGCCTTTTGCTGAACGCTTAAAGGTGCAGCAAGAGAAATGGCAGCTTCCACTTCTGCCAACCACTACAATTGGTAGCTTCCCGCAGACAGTAGAAGTGCGTCAGGCGAGATTGAAATGGCGTAAAGGGGTCTGGAATCAGGAGCGTTATGATGGATTTGTTCGTGAGCAGATCGCGGATGCAATTACCTTCCAAGAAAAGCTAGGTCTGGATGTTCTGGTCCACGGTGAGTTCGAGCGTACAGATATGGTGGAGTTTTTCGGAGAAAAGCTGGACGGATACTTGTTTACTAGTAATGGCTGGGTTCAATCCTACGGTTCCCGTTGCGTTAAGCCACCGGTGATCTACGCGGATGTTGCATTTATACAGCCTATGACTGTTAAAGAAAGTGTCTATGCACAATCGTTGACGAAGCTTCCGGTTAAAGGAATGTTGACGGGTCCTGTAACTATCCTCAATTGGTCATTTGTACGTGATGATCTCAGCCGGGAAGAGGTAGCCAATCAAATTGCTCTTGCCCTTCGCCATGAAGTAAAAGCGTTGGAAGATGCAGGCATCGAAATGATTCAAGTGGATGAGCCGGCTATACGTGAAGGACTTCCGCTTAAGGCAGAAGACCGTGAGCATTACCTGAACTGGGCAGTGAAGTCGTTCCGCGTTGCTACGAACCATGTGAAGGCTACGACACAAATTCATACGCATATGTGCTATAGCGAATTCAATGACATGATCGATTCCATATCGGCTATGGATGCTGATGTAATCTCCATTGAGACTTCACGTAGCCATGGGGAGCTGATTATCAGCTTTGAGGAGCAGGCCTATGATAAAGGAATCGGTCTTGGAGTGTATGACATCCATAGCCCGCGGGTTCCGGCTGTAGAAGAAATGACGGCGAATATCGATCGTGCGCTGCGGGTGCTGGACCCTGAACAGTTCTGGATTAATCCGGATTGCGGTCTGAAAACACGTGGCTGGCAGGAGACAGAGGATGCACTACGTAACATGGTAAGCGCTGCTGCTATTGCGAGGGAAAAGTCAGGGGTTATTGCATCAAAATAGACATAAATAAATTAGAGCCAGGGTAATTTACCCTGGCTTTTTAGTTCACTTATTTTTTTATAATCAGCTACTTGATAATAATTCTCAATCTTGTTAGAATGAAAAAGAAAAAGAAGGAACCGTGGAGGGTCCCTTCAGGCATTTACTTATTTACTTTCGAAAGTTTTGCAATCTGTTTCTTCTGCGCGTTTTGGTTCTTGGGAGCTGTGGAAAGCTACGAAGATCGATTCAGCGCTGCATTTGTTCTCTTCTGCCCAGTGGGTGCAGGAGTTAACTTCACAAACTACGTCTTTTGCCATGAGGGTTCACCTCCCCTTTTAGTAATTGATAGTATCATTCAATGAACGGCTCTGTTCAGCAAGGTGGAGCTTGTCTCAACAAAGCCGTGTCACGCCCTCATTCATTATGAATAGAGGGTATTTGGCTTTTTTTACTAGGTTAGACGTGGTAATTGTACCAAATAATGAGTTTGTAAGCAAATGAGTTCTTTAACTTTCGGGTCACCCTCCCACATCAAAAATATGTCCAATAAGAGCCGCAGAAATGCGGCTTTTTGTGTATTCAACAAGAAAAACCAAAAGAAATTTACCGAAATTCCATATTCCAGTGCAACCTTCCAAGTTTTGGGGCGTTATAGAAATGAGAGACGGAAGAGATCTGTACAGAACATGACATTCCGTAACGTTACAATGCTAGGGATAACCACTACACTTTTGGAGGAATGAGAATGCGCAAATGGGGTCTGCATTACTTATGTTTATTAATTCTTGCGGTGGTATTGGCAGGTTGTGGCTCGGGTGATAACAATTCGGCGGCAGACAAATTAGCTGGTGACGGCGGAAATACGAGTAATTCTGCTGCAGCAACCACTGAGCAATCTTCGAAAGCTACATTAGCGGATAAGAGCACCTCAGCAGAAGCTGAGACAGCAGCGGGAGGCAACGAAGCCCCAGTTGAAAAAGGTTTGACATCAGAGAACACGGATCAAGGGAACGCGGGATTCACGGGCAGTGATGTCGTGGAAGGATTGAACAAGAAGCTAATCTATCATGCCAATCTGACTATGGAAGTAGAAGATTACGGTAAAGCTCAGACTGAAATCCGCAACATGGTAACGATGGCTAAAGGATATATTATAGAGTTTAACGAAAACATGTCGCAATATGAGCAAGGAGGGACGTTTATCCTTAAGGTGCCTGCCTCCGGGTTCTCTCCTTTTCTGAATAATTTGGAAAAAGTAAAACACGAATCGCTACAGCGCAGTATTCAAGGTCAGGATGTCTCGGAGGAGTATGTTGATCTGGAGTCGCGTCTAAAGGCAAAGCAGTTAATGGAAGCTCAATACACAGAGTTTATGAAAAAAGCAACGAAATCAAGTGATCTGGTCGCCTTTGCAAACGAGCTTGGTTCGATTCAAGAAACGATTGAGCAGATCAAAGGCAGAATGCGATATATAGATCAGAACGTATCTTTTTCAACGGTAGAGCTTAGAGTGTACCAGACGGATGAGAGCTTAGCCGTGAAGGAAAAGGCAGAGCAAGGTCCATTGCTAGAACGGGCATCGGATGCTTTAAAAGGAAGCCTGAACGCACTATCTGTTATGTTTCAGTGGATTTTTGTAATTCTTGCAGGCGCATTGCCGATTCTAATCGGTGCGGGCATTATTTTAGCCATCGTTTGGTTTGCCCGCAAAAATATCCGTGCACGACGGGAGCAGCAGACCCAGCGGATACGGCAGGAAAATCGGGAACTGAACAAGGAGGTACTCCCTGGACCAGCAGAGCCAAAGGTGACAACCTCAATAAAGGATAAGAAAGCTAACGAGGACGAGAATAAAGAATAAGCTTCTATGAATTAAAAAGCCTCCAATTCATGGTATACCGTGAATTGGAGGCTTTTCTTTTCTGTAAGACAGTACAGTATTTCGCTTTTATCGAAGATTAGGCAGGCTGGAAGAGTACACGATACTCGCCATAGCCCTCTTTCTCCAGATCCTCTTTTGGTATAAAGCGCAGTGCCGCTGAATTAATGCAGTAGCGCAGGCCGTTTTCCCCTGGACCATCGTCGAAGACATGACCTAGATGGGAATCTGCTACTTTGCTGCGCACTTCTGTGCGAACCATCAAATGGCTGAGGTCCGTCTTTTCCTTCACGGCGTAATCGCGAATCGGACGTGTAAAGCTGGGCCAGCCACAACCGGAATCGTATTTATCCTGCGAACTGAATAATGCTTCACCAGATACGATATCTACATAAATGCCTTCTCCGTGGTGATCCCAAAAATCATTTCGGAAAGGTGACTCTGTAGCGCTATTCTGAGTGACTTCATATTGAAGTGGCGTCAGACGTTCTTTTAAGCTTAGTTTGTCTTCTTTATGTGTCCAGTGGGTTTCGATAAAATCCTCTCGGCCGGAACCCTTACGGTAACGTTTGTAGTGACCCGGGTTCTTACGATGGTAGCCCTGATGATATTCTTCGGCAGGATAGAAGGTTGCTGCCGGGAGGATCGGGGTAACAATCGGGCTAGCGAATCGGCCGCTTTCTTGCAAAGCTACCTTGGAAGCCTCTGCTTGTTGCTTCTGCTCTTCAGAATGGGTGAAGATAGCCGTTCCGTAAGAGGTGCCGCGATCATGGAATTGTCCACCCGCATCGGTTGGGTCAATTTGCTGCCAGAATAACTCAAGCAGCTTGCTATAAGGGAAAATTTCTGGATTGAACGTAATTTGTACGGCTTCAACATGTCCTGTAGTTTCGGAGCATACCTCTTCATAGGTAGGGTTCACTGTATGCCCGCCAGTATAGCCGGAGACGACACTAATAATGCCTGGCAATTCCTCGAACGGCGAGACCATGCACCAGAAGCATCCACCTGCAAAGGTTGCTTTTTCCGCCTTGGAATTTATATGGTTAGTCTGATGTTCATTCATTAATATCCCTCCATTCATGTAATGCAATTAAATAGATCACAATCTAATTATAAAGCAAATAACCACAGCCTGCCAGCTTCCGCCAAATAAGCTCTCTGTTACCTAGTGTTTTTTACTTCCTGTGAACTGTAACGAAAGCTTAGTCCGGCTATAATAAGCACAATGGCATAAACAATAATGGCTATAATCGCATTACCTGGGTTCTGGAACAGTTGATCCCCAAGGAAGGCATACAAGGCGATGCCTGGGATTTTTCCAATAGCTGAGGCAGCAAGATAACTCCAGAAGGGCAGTCCGGCTGCTCCGGCATAGATGTTAACTGCTGTCTGCGGGATAATCGGCAAGAGACGTGCTAAGACAATAGAAGCAAAGGGCCGCCGTTCTATGCCTTTTGTGAATTTTTCGAGTAGGGGAATAGAAGTCAGATAAGCTCTCGCTTGATCTTGAAATAAGAACTTCACTACGCCGAAAAGGAATGCGGCAGCAAGGGTTGTAGCTACCCAGCAAATTAAAGCACCTGCCAAACTTCCGTATGCATAACCAAAAAATCCGATGACCGCTTTGTACGGTACAACTGGAAAGAGAGCCAGTAAAGTTGCGATCCCTATAGAGCCGAAAAGATTATGATCCTCTTTCATCCAGCTAAGGATGTCATATCTGTAGATAAACGCAAGGATTGTGCCCGAAACATAAAGAATAATCGAGAACCATTTTCTCATAGCTAATATACCCTTTCTTCCACTCATTCATCTCATCATACGGGATAAAAAGTAAATATTGAAGTGAAGATCATTGTCGGCGAACGCCAAGCAGGTATAATAGCATTTATAGAGAACAAAGAGAGAGATAAATTCTTGAATTATAAAGAGGGGAGTTAGATCAGTGATCGTTTCTGCACGCAAAAGAGTCGCCATCATCGGGATTGGCAATATCGCCCGCAAAGTATATTTGCCACTGCTCTCTCAGCATGGACAAGTTGAGGTAGTGGGGGTTCTCAGTCACTCATCCACAACAGTAGAGCAAGCTGTTAATGCCTACCGTTTTCCTAAAGGTACGACAAATTTGGACGAGCTGTTGTCTTGGGATCTGGATGCAGTATTTGTGCATAGCCCAACGACGACCCATTATGATATAGTAACAAAATGTCTCGAACATGGGATTTCGGTGTATGTAGATAAGCCGCTGTCCTATGATCTGGAAGAATCCAGAAGGATGGCAGAGCTGGCAGAAAATAAAGGGCTGCTGCTAGGCGTGGGCTTTAATCGGCGTTTTGCCCCAATGTATGTCACTGCCAAGAGTTGGCTCGAGGAAGCCGGAGGCATTAGCCATTGCCACGCGATTAAACATCGCACGAAGCTGCAGTTAGGCAGCAGCCGTGAGACTGTGCATGACGACTTGATTCATATGCTTGATCTGCTGTTATGGTTATGTGGAGATCAGTATGAGCTGCTTCGCAGTAATCTTCAATCCAATGGAGAGGGGCGACTTGTGCAGGCATCTGGAATGCTGGGTTGGGAGCAAGGCTCAGTGGGGATGT
The DNA here is from genome assembly GCF_037992965.1 of Paenibacillus sp. FSL E2-0190. Lineage (NCBI taxonomy): Bacteria > Bacillati > Bacillota > Bacilli > Caryophanales > Paenibacillaceae > Paenibacillus > Paenibacillus sp. FSL E2-0190. The sequence goes on along the minus strand of NZ_CP150306.1, from coordinate 5,034,314 downwards.
ATAGCATGCTTCGTGAGGCGGGTGTTGATTTGGAGAAGCTGGAGCTGCACGGTAATGGACGTTCGGTGGAAGTGGCAGATCTGGACCAAGCCATCCTATATGAAAAAAATGCTTTGCCACGGACCCAGAGCTTTGGAAGCTGGGATACGGTGCTGGATAGAAGAGGTTTTGGTGGAGTGGTAGATCATTTCCTGAACAATATAAATACACCAGAGTTATGCAGTATTGCTGCTTCAGCAGTTCTGCCTAGTCATAGATTGGCAGCTCAGCTTGCTGAATGAGGTCTCTAAGAAAGGAGTAAAATATGGAAGACAACCGTAAATTAGTGGAGGAACAAATCATCGAAAGCTATAAGCGTGAGGAAGAGATGATGATCCTTGTATTCGCCCAGTGGTGCGTGAATCAAGGGCTCGACCCGCACAGTTTATATTTACAGGCTTATCCACAGCAAGAAGGGAATGAAGCCTTGCGAAAAGCGCTTGCCCTAACGGTTTCTGCGGAGGAAGCAGGGGATATTTCTGATGACACAGTTCTGGGCGTACTCTCCTTATTCGGAAATGATGACTTGGCGCAAATCGTGACAGAAGCGATCTCTAAAAGGGAATCTAAAGCACATACAGGGGATTGACAACGAGGATATAATGATAATGTCAGATGAACTTTTTTTAGTAAACGATGTTCATCAGGGATGAAATGTGTTAATATTATATATACTAACTAATAGTAAGTTTCGCTAGTGAGAGGTGAGAACAATGGAAGAACATCAAATTTCGATGTGTCCCAGATTTGAGACAGCCTTCTCTTTCTTAGGCAAACGTTGGAATGGACTTATTATTCAGACATTGATGAGTGGACCGAAGCGGTTTAAAGATATTTCCGGCCTCATTCCTTCAATGAGCGATAAGATGCTGTCCGAGCGGATGAAGGATTTGGAAGGTGAGGGTATTCTGGTTAGACATGTATACCCGGAAACACCTGTGCGTATTGAATATGAACTAACAGACAAAGGCCGTGCGCTGGAGCCTGTTATGCAGCAGATTCAGTCTTGGGCTGAGAGCTGGGTAGAGTAGAAATCAAAGTCGTGTTGTGGCCCTTTTTCCTGAAGAACGGAGGAGGGCTTTTCAATTTTTAAATAAAAACCTTGCACAGATCGAAAAAATCTGTAATATAATAGAAAAAACGTTGTATGTTCCTTGCGTGGAAACGCTTGCAATATTGGTTTTTGCTCAAATCTACTCAGCTGGAGTACAGGCATAGCAAAACTATTAGGAGGCGAGGGAGATGAAGACCACCCTGTTTTCCCGGGAAATAACGTATGGAAAAAAGGATGTTGCTGAGCTGGAGAACGCTTCGATCAAAGTACAGCTCATCTATGACAAGACGTTGTTCATGCTGCATAGCCATCTTCCAGATTCCTTATGGGATGCGTGGATTGGCGTGCCTTACAGCATTATCTCTTCACTCTACAAAGGCAACAATGATAGCGGGACTATTTTTCAAAAATGGATTCAAAGTCCTTCTGGCTGGAAATGTATCGGCTGTGAACGGCATTGCCTGGAGTCGACGGAACCTCTTCAAGAAGTGAATGTGGCGAGTAATCAACGACAATATAAGTTCCATAATGGCATTCGCCAAAGCATGGTGCTACAAGCCCTAATTTGGTCCATGTACGAGAATACCGTATTATTCAAACCCTTTTTAGGGGATGAGCCCTTTTTTGATGAAGATGATTTGCATACGATATCCTCTTATTTCGTGCCAACTTACCTTAATGATCTACGTCTTCTGGAGCAGTCTAAGCCTTGTAAAGAGTACAAAGATCAGAATATACAGATTTATCAGGAATGGATATCCGCCCCTGACCTTGTCCTCAAATGGAACGGAGGCCTAACAGAAGGCAGATGGATGACTGGTGTTTATATGGATCACTCCCGCTTTGCTGGCTTAGGACCTTATTTGAAGGACGCAAAGGGTAAGCGAACGTATATGCAGGCTTATGTTCAATAGAAGATACAGATTTTAGTGTCAGGTCGATTGTGGAGATTTATCTCCATGATTGACCTGTTTTTGTTATCTGCTATTTTCAGGGCAGTAATTAGAATTAAAAAATTAAAAGAAAGGATTTAAAGTAAAATAATGGGAAGTTAAGCCGATATATAGGTTAGATATGCGCTCCTTTTACTTAAGTATTTAAAGATAAAATAGTACATAAAGATCTGGAATGATGAGTCGAAGAGTGTAGCACATTGGATGGTCTAAGTGTAAGAACTGGAGGTCATGAATGGCATCTAACAAAATGGTATTCAAAGAAGACGAAGTTGAACGACTGCAGACAAAAATTAGACAGGTTAGCCAGGACACCAATCGGTTGTACTTGCAACTGAAAGGTCAAATAAATAATTGGGATGGTATCCCGCTGGGATCAAACCAGATAAAAGCCCAAGTGCTTATCAACGAATTGACGGTAGAGGCTGAGAAGCTTGAAGATATTATTCGTTCAGCTGTAAAGGGTGTTCAAGGTGTTCAGGATCAGAATAAACGCCAGATGAATCAACTCTTTCAGCAGTTTGGCGCTTTAGGAAGTATGTTCGGAAGGCTAGGAGGAGACAGCGCAATTGGGCAGTTTTCGATCCCACCAGCAGCTCAGAAGGCGGTCACGAATCTGATCACCTCGATTGCTGCTCTAATGGGAAAGGATGAGCTGGATAGCGATCCTATGGTGAAGAAGCTTCAAACAATTGTTAAGAATTCGGGACTGGGAACGATTGATTCCATTGCCGCACAAAGCAAGCTGAAGGATATCTACCAGGCACGGAATCAAATCGCAAAGGCACAGACCGCCTATGAGGTATATCAGGCGTTTGGAAATCGGACGCAAATGGATGCAATGCATAAGCTGGCGGATGACGCACGTAAGAAGCTGGAATCCTTGGGTATAGGCGAAGTCCAGTACCAGTTGGGTAAGAATTTAAGCGCTAATTTTAAGAGGCCAGCGGTACAGGCGTGTGATTATGATCCATCGATCACGACGTCTAATGTGCCCCTACTCCAAAATGAAGAATACCTCTTACTACTGCGAATGGCGATGCAAAAGGAAGGTGTTGGGGAGCAGGCCAAGAGTCAATTGGCAGGGAAGCGGCTGGAAATCGAACAAGCAGAGAATCAACTAAAGGGCAAATCAGCCTTTGATTTTAGTGAATATGATAAAAAGTTAATGGGGAATACGTGGGTCCTCAGTAAAAACGGTGTGACAGATCAAAAAGCAGCCCAAGCGAGCATCGCCTATCAGGAAGCTATTAGAAATGGAGATATCCAGCTAGAGCGAGAAGAACCAGGTGTGGATATCATACTGGAACAGACGATAGCGGCAACAGAAGGTTATAATTATTTCACAGGAGAAAAGATATCGAAATTACAGGCGTATTCCATTATTATTAGTGGTATACTCTATAATTTCCAAGGAATTAGCGTTAGCCGTGGGGGGCTGAATAAGAACTTAAAGCTGCCTAAAGGTTCGGTGAAAATTCCTAAGCAAACTGTTAAAACACCCGTGATAGAACTACCGGAAGTTAAGGTTCAACCAAGTGACATACACGTGAAGGCGGTTGAGGGGACTGGAAATGTTAAACCTGTTCAACAAATCAATAATAGGTTTCCAAATGATATTCAAACTGGAAAAGAGTTTTCTTTCAATATCGAAAATGGATACTTGAAAAATAACAGTGGTCTTTCCGAGGTTGATTTTGTTGTAGACATGAATGGCAAACTTCATATTGGGAGAGGGCATTCCTTTTTGGCAAATGGGGAGTCTGTTCAAGCGGCAGGAAAGCTAAAACTTAATAATCAGGGACAGGTCCGAAGCATATCTAACTTATCCGGTCACTATACTCCTTCAATTGAGCAAGCAAAATTATTCTCACAAGTTCTTGAGCAAATAGGGGTGAAAACTAAAAATGCATGGCTTGAAATATACACCATAGAAACAACTCCTTCAGGTTACGTTAATACAAATGAACTTGTTAAGATTTCTAGTATTCAGATAAAGTAGGTGATGAACGTGGAAGAGATAAAACAGATGAATAAAGATATTTTTAAAGGGAATTTATTAAAAACTATTGAGGAAATATCAAGAAAGAAAGGATTGATTTTTACCGATTGTAAATTTGTTATAGAGCCTGTGAAAGAAAAAGACAAGCCGCTAAACGGTGCAGATGATATGATGAGGCTAAACATTTTAAGTGAAGAAAACATTGGGAATAAGCAATTAACGCTGGATAAAACTATAAATATACTTTGTGGACTAGAACCATTAGTACCAATATGGATAGATGTAATCTTCATTGAAATGAATGAAGACACGGCTATTTATAAGTTGCGGTGCAGTTTAAGGTTTAGAAAGCCGACTTTATTAAGAAATGCAGAAACTGGACACGCTCCTTTTAAGGCTGTAACAGAAGAAACTTTTTAAGTATTGCTCAAGCTTCTTCTTTTGGTGGGGCTACCGAGTGCCTAAGTAATCTATTATTCAGCCAATAACACATATAATACCTGTATAAAATTTCGTCATTTCGTTTGTACATACAATAATGCTTGGTAATTTTAACCTAAAGTACGCTAAAGCGTTATGTAAACAGGTTGATTGTGGTCAGAGATCACCATAATTGACCTTTTTCGTTCAACAAAGAGATACAATTTTCGTGAGTACAATCACAAGTCAAAACTCCTTTCAGGGTTAAGGTGAACAGGTAGAAAAGATTTTTCAGAACCTGATCACATATCCCGAGGAGGAACTATTATGGAAACTAAACAACCTAATGATAGAATTTCGGATTTACAGCATAAGCAATCGGTGCAACCTGGATTTACTCCAGATGCCCTGGTAAAAGATATTGTGCTGCAATTCCCAAAAGCTGCGGATTATTTCAAGTCCAAACGGATTGATTTCTGCTGTGGAGGCGCCAAACCTCTTGCTGAAGCAGCTGTAGAGCGTGGACTAGATCAAGAGATGATCATTAGTGATCTCAACAAGCTGTTCGAGGAATATCCGGTACCTCAAGAAGAACTCGCATGGAACACAGCACCTTCTGCAGAGTTAATCGAGCATATCGTGAGTAAACATCACCATTACCTGCGGGAAGAGCTGCCCCTAATTAGCCAAAATGTAACCAAGGTATACCGAGTTCATGGCGGAGATTCCCCCCATTTAGAAGAGTTATATAGTTTGTTTAATGCACTTAAGGAAGATCTGCTTCAGCATACAGCTAAAGAAGAGGAAGATGAGTTTCCAAAATTATTAGCGTATGATGCCAATCCAAGTGAAGAAGGGCTGACCACACTTCGCGAGGCATTAATTGAACTCGAGAGTGAACATGACACAGCAGGCGAACTATTGAGACAAATACGCAAAATAACAGCTGATTTCACCCCACCGGCTCATGCTTGTACAACCTATCGTTTGACTTATGCCCGGCTAGAGGAGCTGGAGAGCATGACTTTTGAACATGTTCATCTGGAGAATAATATATTGTTCCCTAGATTCCAGTAAAAAAAATGAGTTTTCATAGAGTCCCTTAGGGGACTTTTTTTATATTTGAGAACAAAGCTTATTTACGTTATTCTTAAATAGACAGTATGCATAACTTACTACAAGCCTGAGACGCTGTGTGGTCATTAGGCGGGACAAGGCGGTGTCACTATGCCCACGAAATATATGTGGAGGTTGTTACTAGGATTAGTCATCGTATTCATAATAGGTGGGTGTTCCACTCTTGCTGACATTAATAATGAAGGGAATAATGGCTTAGCAGGATCAGACGGACCTACGCTTTCGCTTATCGTTGCGGGAAATGACTTGCTTACCAACCCTTTGGACAAGCAGCTTAGCGAGAGCTACAGAAAAGGGATAACGATCTTTGACCTACTGAAAGGTAGTGGGAGGGCCACCTTTTCTGAGGATAACACAAGCATTCTAACGGTAAATAATATTTCACTCGGTCCAGGAATGAATTGGGAGCTGCAAATGGATGGGGAGACCATTGGACCTGAGGATTGGGGTCGAACAGTCGGGCATGAATCAAAATTAGTAATTACGGCGATGTCTAAGGAACAAGAGGAACCCCTTCAAATTGTGTTGTTGACCGTGAATGGTGGAAGTGAGCAAGTGAATTTGAATCATTCATATGTTATGGGATTTACTGAAGATTTAACAGTGAGAGGTTTGTTGAAGAACAGCAGTGTGGTGCAGTTGACCGAAGACAACAAAAAGGTGTTATCCATTGGTGATTATACTCCTCTTAGCAATGAAGTTTGGAAGATGAAGGTGAATGGGAAGCAGCTGCTTGAGAATGGAATGGACATGAAGCTTAGAGTGCAGGATGAATTGGAGATTTTATTGGCTATACGTTAAAAAAAGTACATAAATGCCAGATCAACGGTTGCTCAGAACCCGTGATCTGGTTTTTTTTATTGGAAGTTATAACCTAATAAAGTTGCCTTACTTTTATGTGAAAACATTCACATTTAATGTGACTGTAATCACAATCTCTCTTAAATTTTGAAATGTATAATTCCATTATGTAGAAGAGAAGTTGAAGCAAAGTTCAACAAGAACGGATAAGAATGAGGAGGCACCTAACCATGGCAGCGAAGAGAGAAAAATTAGTATTAGTCGGCAACGGTATGGCAGGCATAGGTACGCTAGAGCAAATATTGAAGCTAGGTGGAGCTTATGACATTACGGTCTTTGGAAGCGAACCTCATCCCAATTATAATCGGATCATGTTGTCCTATGTTCTCGAAGGCAGCAAAACCATCAACGATATCATCCTAAACGACTGGAATTGGTATGAAGATAACAACATTACCTTGCATACAGCAACAACAGTTACACGAATTGACGAGCATTCCAAGCAAGTAATTGCGGATAACGGTATGGCTGTTTCTTACGATAAAGTGATTATTGCAACGGGTTCGAATTCATTTATTTTACCTGTACCTGGTTGTGATAAGGAAGGCGTAGTGGGTTTCCGGGATATTGCAGATTGTGATGCGATGCTGGCTGCGGCTAAACAATACAACAAAGCGGCGGTAATCGGCGGGGGTTTACTTGGATTGGAAGCGGCAAAGGGTCTTGTGAACCTTGGCATGGACGTTACTGTAGTACATCTGATGGAAGATCTAATGGAGCGCCAGCTGGATCGTAATGCCTCTTCTATGTTGCAAGCTGAGCTAGAGCGTCAAGGCGTGAAATTTGCCATGGGCAAACAAACAGTAGAATTGACCGGGGAACAGAGAGTAAGTGGATTACAATTTAGTGATGGCACTTCACTTGCGGCTGATTTTGTAGTTATGGCTGTAGGCATCAAACCGAATATAACTGTGGCAAAAGAAAGCGGAATTGCCGTTAATCGTGGGATTGTAGTGGACGATTATTTGCAGACCTCTATGCAAAATGTATATTCCATTGGCGAATGTGCCGAACATCGCGGAGTTTGTTACGGATTAGTAGCGCCGCTCTTTGAGCAGGGGATGGTTCTAGCTAAACATCTCTGCGGAAGTGATACAAATCCATATGAAGGTTCTGTTGTCTCCACCAAATTAAAAATTTCCGGTGTGGATGTATTTTCTGCAGGTGAGTTTATGGATTCTCCTGAACATACTGTAATCTCAAGCAAAGATGAATGGAAGCGAACCTATAAGAAAATTCTGCTCAAAGACAATGTCATTGTTGGTGCAGTCCTATTCGGGGATGTGACAGAGTCGGCTAACCTGCAAAAGTTAGTAAAACAAGGCGCTGTAATGACCGATGAAATTTATACAGAGGTTATGGGTACGGGCTGCTGCGGAAGTGGAGCCAAAAAGAGCACGTCCGTAGAAGCGATGGCGGACGAAGAAATCGTTTGTGGCTGTAACGGGGTTACGAAAAAAGCGATTGTGGATGCGGTCTTAGAAAATGGTTTTACTACTGTGGACGAAATAAAAGCATGTACAGGAGCGACGCGCTCTTGCGGAGGTTGTAAACCGGTTGTAGAACAAATTTTACAATTTGTCCTGGGTGATAGTTTTGAGCAGTCTGCCAAGCAAGGAATTTGTAGCTGCACAACGCTTAGCCGGGATGAGATTGTTGCTGAGATTACAGCTAAAGGTCTTAGTACTACTAAAGAGGTTATGCATGTACTGGGTTGGAAACAAGAGGAAGGCTGCTCTAAATGCCGTCCGGCGATTAACTATTATCTGGGGATGATAAATCCGGATACACATCAAGACGAGAAGGAATCACGCTTTGTTAATGAACGTATGGGAGCCAATATTCAGAAAGACGGAACCTATACCGTTATTCCACGCATGTACGGCGGGGTAACGACACCGGAGGATTTGAAGAAAATCGCTGATGTCTCCCTTAAATATGATGTGAAAGTTGTGAAGGTGACGGGTGGGCAACGCCTGGATCTAATCGGGGTGAAAAAAGAGGATCTGCCGAAAGTATGGGAAGAGCTCGATATGCCATCAGGTTATGGTTATGCCAAGTCGCTACGTACCGTTAAGACTTGTGTGGGTTCACAGTTCTGCCGTTTCGGCACACAGGATTCGCTGGGAATGGGCGCGCTCATAGAACGTAAGTATGAACGTCTTGATTTTCCTGCCAAGTTTAAAATAGCTGTCAACGGCTGCCCGCGTAACTGTGCGGAATCCTGTACGAAGGATATTGGCATCGTCGGTAATGATGGCGGTTGGGAAGTGTTTATCGGTGGTAACGGTGGGATCAAGCCACGGATCGCTGACTCCTTCTGCAAAATAAAGACCGATGAAGAGTTGATCGAAGTGTGCTCCGCTGTGATGCAATATTACCGTGAGACCGGCAATTATTTGGAGAGAACCTCCGAGTGGGTTGAGCGTATGGGACTTGAGCAGATTCAAATGGTCATTTTGAATAATGAAGATAACCGCAAAGAGCTGGCCGCACGGATTGACTTTGCTCTGACTCAGGTTACGGATCCTTGGAAAAAAATGCTCAATGACAGCAGCACTCGTACTGCGCTTTTTGAAGAAACAAGAGTCTAGCGGATATAACGCACACAGAAGGGGAGAGACCAATGAATAAGACCACACAAACGTATGCAATAGGATCAGTACAGGATTTCCTGCTGCAAATTGGCCGCGTAGTGATTGCTGGAAATGTTGAACTGGCTGTTTTCCGTGCCTCTGACGGAGCCATCTATGCAGTAGAGAATCGCAGTCCTCATCCTAAGGGGGGCCCGCTTGCTGAAGGGATCGTGTCAGGTCACTATCTGTACGATCCACTGTACGATTGGAAAATCGATCTGCGCACGGGTGAGGTGCAGGCACCAGACCAAGGTAGTGTGGTGACTTATCCAGTCACACTGGACGGAGAGAAAGTTACAGTGAGCGTGTAGACACCGAAGAGTGTAGTAATAGATTTAATAGAAAACGGTGGGGTGGAGTATTATGTTTACGCAAAGTGTGGAGAGCATCGTAGAGACGGCAGTCAGTAAGCGGGACAAAATGAATGAAAGCTTGCCAAGATATTTTCTAGCAGCCCTATTGGCAGGTGCTTATGTAGGCATTGGAATTATCCTTATTTTCTCCCTAGGAGCACCACTGGCAGCTGCCAAATCTCCTTTCCAACCGCTTATTATGGGCACATCCTTCGGCATCGCCCTGACGCTTGTAGTATTTGCAGGCTCAGAGCTGTTTACCGGGAATAATATGTTTTTTACTGTAAGTACACTGGCAGGCAGAACCAGTATCTGGGATACCGTTAAGAACTGGATTCTTGTATTTATCGGGAATGTGGTAGGTGCAGTGATTTTAGCACTTTTAATTCGTGGGACTGGGTTGTTCAGTGCTGCGCCGCCGGAGCATTTGATTTTTACAGCCGCTGCTAAAAAAATGAGTCTCCCGTTCTCTGAGCTGTTTTTTCGTGGGATCCTATGTAACTGGCTGGTCTGTTTAGCGCTATGGATGTCCTCACGCGCTAAAAGTGAATCTGCTAAGCTAATCTTAATCTGGTGGTGTCTGTTTGCCTTTATCGCAAGTGGATATGAGCATAGTGTGGCTAATATGACTCTGCTTAGTGTTGCTGTGTTGCTGCCAAATCATCCGGAAACCATTACGATAGCTGGATGGCTGCATAATATGATCCCTGTAACTTTGGGGAATATCATTGGTGGAGGCGTATTCGTCGGTATGGCCTATTGGGTGATCTCACCAGTGCGTGGTGCTCGCAACAACCGTTAAGATCCATTTTTAATTAACTATATTAGAGCTGAACAGATCTTGGGTTTAGCTCTTTTTTTGTTGAATATAAAAAAAAGACACCTGCATTAGGCGCCTTGGACCACTCTATTTTATATTATGCAGAATAATTGGGTCATGTATGTTTCATTGAGGTGAATAGAGGGTATATTATAACGGAATTAGATCCGGCAGATTTCGTTCGGACACAATTCGCAGTGGCAAATTTCTTGCAGCATGCCAAGGTCCTTGATGACAATCATACCGTTCTCATACTCAACAGCATCTTTTTTACGCAGGTCGCTCAGCATCCGGTTAACACTTTCACGAGTGGCACCGATCATGTTGGACAAATCTGTATGCGTAATTTTTTTGTTGATAAGGATATTCTCACCATCGCTGCTCTTCTCACCGTAGGTGTTGCCAAGACGAATGAGCGTGGAGCAGAGTGCACCTGGTTTGCCGTACATCATTAGATCACGGAATTTAGTTTGGGTGAGACGGTGATGAATACCCATCCATTTCATAAAGTCGATAGCAAAGTCACAATGTTGGCAGATGAGAATTTCTAGATCCTTTTGTTCGATGACGCCAACTTCACTTTCTTCAATCACTTCGGCTGTAAAGCTATGCTTAGTGCTGAAGAATGGATCTGCTTGACCTACCATATCACCAGCTTGATACATATAAAGAATGAGTTCTTTACCTTCATCAGTAGATTTAGTTAATTTCACACGTCCACGTTTGATATAAAACAATTTATCCGAGTAGTCGCCTTCCCAGAATAGATGTGAACCCTCTGGAACTATGCGCTCTTTCATTGTAACTAGAAGTCTGTTGAAATTCTGTTCGGAGAAACAGTTTGTATTTCCGTGGGCTTCGATAACATTGTAATGTTCTTTTAGCATAATCGACATCCCCTTTATTCCCTCAGTTTTTCAGTAAATTTTAAATTAATTATACCTTGAAAATCCCTCGAATTGGTTATAAAAAATCGTTTAAAAGTGTCGAATTTTCAACATTGTGATAAATTTCACTTCTAAAGTGTTCGATGTAATATTCTTTTTAACTAAAAAAGAGTAAGTGATCTCACGTTTATGATATATGAACAGCGGCTATCCATTATTCTCAAATACTGGGTTAATCGCTGTTTTTTTGCGTCCCCGTTAGATTGTAACATATAACACAGTTGAAATTCATGTTCAAGAAATTAGTTTTATCTCAACTCCGTATAAATGCACACATCTTCATTACGGTCGGACATTGGCTCTACTGCTATGCAGCGATATCCTGAAATTGGAGCAAAAATCAGGAGAAGGAGAAATCATATATGGCAAAAGTAGCAGACAAATATCTTAAGGTTGATCCGTGGGCAATTATTGAAGAGGGCTTTGATCCAGAGCGAAACCGGACTTCGGAATCTATTTTTTCATTGGGTAATGAATATATGGGTGTACGGGGATATGCAGAGGAAGGGTATTCAGGTGACACCCTGCAAGGAAGTTATTTTAATGGATTAAATGAACAATTGGATATTGGCAATCACTACAAAGGGATTATTCGCTCGCTGAGATATATGGTGAATGCAGTGGACTGGCTGTATACACGTCTATCTGTAGATGGTGAACAGCTTGATTTAGCAAAAAGTAACGTAACGGATTATGTGCGTAGGTTGGATCTTCGTAAGGGTACGTATCGGAGAGAGCTAGTCTGGCATCTAAACGATGGCAAGTCGCTAAAAGTAGTCTTTACACGTCTGGTCAGTATGACTATGTCTCATTTGGGGTTGCAGCGGGTGGAATTTGAACCCCTTAATTTCTCGGGGAGCGTGGACATTTGTGCAGGTCTTGATTTCGGCATTATTCATGAAGAACGCGGCGAATGTATGTGGAACAATCTCCGCAGCGGAGTAAGTGGAGCGTCCTCTGCTATTATGGCGAGTACAGTGAATACTGGGAATAAGCTGTTCTCAAGCTTTACCTTACAATCCTCGCAGCCGTTACAGCTCACTGCTACTGAGAGTGATAAGTTTATTGGACAAAATTTCACCCTCAACCTTACGAAAGGAGAAGTCTCCTATTTTACCAAACTGGTTATGAACTATTCGGATAGTGATTCTGCCCATACAGCTGAAGAGCTGTGGAGCAAAGGTCTGTCTCTTGCTGAAACCGCAAGCCAATTGACGGATACTCAAATAATCGCTGATCAGACAGCTTATTGGAAGGGCATCTGGGAGACAAGTGATATCCGAATTGAGGGCGATCCTGAGAATCAACAGGGTATTCGTTTCTGTATCTTTCAGCTTTATCAGACCTATCATGGCGACCATCCCGGTTTTAATATTGGCGCCAAAGGGCTGACGGGGGAAGTATATCGTGGGTTGGCTTTTTGGGATACAGAATCCTATTGCTTACCGTTCTATATGTTCAATAATCCAAAAGCTGCCCGGAGCTTATTGGAATTCAGATATAAAACATTGCCACAGGCTATGCAGCGCGCTAAAGAAGTGGATTGTGAGGGAGCCTGCTATCCTATTGCTACTATAGATGGAACAGAAAGCTGTGATCTCTGGCAGCACTCTAATCTTCAGCTTCATGTAGGGACTGCTGTTTCTTATGGCATTTGGCATTATGTCAAAAATACAGGTGATAAAAGCTTCCTGCATAGTAAAGGGGCTGAGATGCTGATTCAGATCAGCAGATTCTATGCTACACGTGGTCAATGGGGGCAACGCAGCGGGGAATATGGTTATTTTGGCGTAATGGGTCCTGATGAGTTCCAATTGATGGTCAATAACAACTGTTACATTAATCTGATGGCTCAACAATCTTTTGAATACACCCTAGAGACTCTTCTGGAGATGAAAGAACAAGCTCCTGCTGCTTTTGCAGCTGTGGTAGAGAAAACAGAACTTCATGACGAGGAACTCACCGATTGGGAAAATAAGGCGCAGCATATGCGGATTCCGGTTGACGAAGTGACAGGAGTTTATGAAGAGCATGATGGGTTCTTCGATATGCCACATATTGATATTCATTCGATTCCGGTAACAGAATTCCCATTATATTCGAACTGGTCATATGATCGTTTGTATCGCTATGACATGATTAAGCAGCCGGATGTACTTATGTTTATGTTCTTGTACAGCGGACAATTCTCTAAAGAAGCGAAGCTGGCGAACTACGAATACTACGAGCCTAGATGTATTCATGAGTCTTCGCTGTCACCTTCGATCCACTCCATTTTGGCAAGTGAAATCGGCAAACCCGAGGAAGCATATTCGTTTTTTGAATTTGCTACTCGACTGGATTTAGACAACTATAACCGCAATACCCGTGAAGGGCTGCATACTACCTCAATTGCTGCTGCTTGGATGAATATTGTTTACGGCTTTGGCGGAATGCGATCGGATGGAGCGCGTCTGTCCTTTCAGCCAACCCTGCCAGAACGCTGGGATGAATATAGCTTCCAAGTGTTGTATGAAGGAGTGCTTCTGAGAATTGTGGTCGACAAAAATTCAGTAACAATCACTGCGGTTAATGGTGGAAGTACCGAAATTATAGTGTACGGACAGTCGATTACAGTGGATGTTTCCGGGAAGACGCTTCCACTAGGCGAAGGGATGCTGGCAGGATGAACTGGACCGCAAAGGATAGTTGTTTTGATAAACAGCTGGTGACGACAAACGGTAACAAATATATGTTAGGCAACGGCTACATGGGATATCGCGGCACACTGGAGGAATTCAGTAAAACCGAGCTAGCAGCTGTCACCCTCGCAGGTCTATATGACAGAGCAGGAGACAAATGGAGAGAACCCGTTAATGCCCCTAATGGATTGTTGACCAAAATTTTCTGTAATGATCAGCTCTTAAGTGTGCTTGACCGTGAACCGGTCGCTCATACTCAGGAGTTAAATATCCGAAATGCCATTCATCATCGGAGCACTGAATTTGCTGTATCTGACGGAGGGACGTTGACGTTTACCGCAGATCGTTTCGTAAGCCAGGATAATCTTCACTTGCTCGTTAGTAAATACTCTATTCGCAGCACACAAGACTGTCGAGTAGCCATTGAGACGGGAATTGACGTAGATGTGTGGGATATCAATGGACCTCATCTCTACGGACAAACGGTGCAATTGAAGGACGAGGTGCTGATCTCTTCATCGGTTAGCGGAGAATTGAAGATTCCGGTGGTTGTGGCGGAGAGGGCGGTATTCAGTTTTGGTGAGGAGCTACTGGAAGATGGTGCTGCTGTTCGCCGGATTTCTTTTGATGCCCGTGCGGGTGAGACGTATGAATGGTTTAAGTATGTAGCAGTCTATACTGGACTTGATGCTGATCAGCCGGAGACGGAAGCTGTTAAATCTGTCCATGCTGCTGAGGCGCTGGGTTATGAGGCGTTATTTAAGTCTCACCGTCTGATATGGGATGAGAGATGGTCACACAGTGATGTAATCATCGAAGGTGATGAAGCTGCCCAATTTGCCTTGAGATATAGTATCTATCAGCTGTTAATCATTGCGCCTACAGTTTCGGAGAAGGTGTCTATTCCAGCACGGGGATTATCGGGTCAGGTATATAAGGGAGCTGTATTTTGGGATACGGAAATGTTTATGTTGCCGTTTTTCCTGCACAGTGATCCTAAGGTAGCGCGGAACTTGATGATGTACCGGATTCATACATTGGATGGTGCTCGCCGTAAGGCAGCGGAATATGGATTTTTGGGCGCATTTTATGCTTGGGAAAGTCAGGATACGGGAGACGATGCCTGTACTTTGTTTAATGTGAATGATGTATTTACAGGCCGGCCGATGCGCACCTATTTCCGCGATAAGCAGGTTCATATCAGTGGTGACGTTGTGCATGGGATCTGGAAATATGTTCAATTCACAGGCGATGAAAGTCTGCTTACTAGTGGAGGAGCAGAGGTCATTTGGGAATGCGCTCGCTTTTTCTACTCTTACGCTTACTATAATTCGGTTAAACAGCGGTTTGAGATTCTGGATGTTACAGGTCCGGATGAATATCATGAGCGTGTGAACAATAATGCTTTTACGAATGCACTGGTTAAAGAGACGCTTGAGATTGCCTTGCGTACGGCAGCTTTGCTGCAAGAAAAGTATCCTGAGGATTACATTCAATTGTCCGCTCAGTTTAGCTCAGGGCCATTCCTAGAGGAGTTCAAAACGATGCTGGATAGCTTTTATGTTCCACAGCCTGATCCTGCCAGTCTTGTTATTGAACAATTCGACCGGTACCTCACCTTGGAGGATGTAGAACTAACAGAACTGAAATCACGTGTGCTTAATAAAAATGAGTATTTTGGCGGCGGCAATGGCTTAGCTACCACCACAACCATACTTAAACAAGCAGACGTTGTGTTGATGCTGAATTTGTTCAAGCACTCCTTTAGCAAAGAAGTGAAACAAGCGAACTGGGAATTTTACGAACCGCGTACGGAACACGGATCAAGCTTAAGCCCTTGTATCTACGCTTTGGTAGCTGCTGACATTGGTTCACCGGATTGGGGCTATCCGTATTTTATGCGTACGGCTACCGTCGATCTCACCGGCGAATCTAAGCAATATGTAGGGGATCTCTACATCGGAGGGACTCATCCGGCTGCGAATGGTGGTGCTTGGATGGCTGCGGTTCTTGGCTTCGCTGGGTTGGACTACGATGGAGGGGTTGTGCACATCAATCCATCTCTGCCGAAACATTGGCAGTCCGTTCAGCTTCCGGTTACCCTGCGCGGCGATACCATCCAACTGCGGATTAGTAAGGATGAAGTCACTGTGATCACAACTGCTGATTACAGTGGAGACTTGGTATTCTCGGTGCAAGGCGGAGAAGGCAAGTCTTGCTCCGCAGGTGAGACCCTTCGACTGGCCTTTGACGAAACGGGATTATAAATATTAATACACAACGGAGAGGAAGCAAATCAATGTTGGAAAATATGAAAGGCGCCATCTTTGATCTGGATGGCGTGATCGTAGATACAGCCAAATATCATTATTTGGCGTGGGCGAGTCTTGCAGATGAGCTTGGCTTTAAATTCACGGAGGAGGATAACGAACGGCTTAAAGGTGTGAGCCGGATGAGATCACTTGATATCCTGCTGGAAGTGGGTGGCCTGGAATTTGAGGAAGCAGAGAAGCAGGCAATGGCGGAAAAGAAAAACCGCCTGTACGTAGAATACATTTCTCGACTCGAGGAATCGGAGCTGCTGCCTGGAGTGAAAGAATACCTAACAGGATTGAGATCACGTGGGATTGGGATTGCATTAGGATCAGCCAGTAAGAACGCTGAGTTTATTTTGAATAAGCTGAACATTACAGACTTATTTGATGCAGTTGTTGACGGCAACAAAGTGTCACTAGCCAAACCGGACCCAGAGGTGTTCCTGATCGCGGCTCAGGAGATAGGCTTGCAGCCGGATGAATGTGTTGTGTTTGAAGATGCTGAGGCAGGCGTTCAAGCAGGTAAAGCTGCTGGGATGGAGGTTGTAGGTATCGGCAAACCTGAGGTGCTGAAGGAAGCTGATCTGGTCGTAAAAGGATTGTATGAGCTGCTGACAGACTAAGGCTCTAAATGAACATGGGACCGACTCCAAAGTAGCGGATGACTTTGGGGGCGGTCTTTTTTTGTGCAAAGTCTCTGTATTTAGCTAGCTCAGACTGTCTATCGGACCTCATAGTCGCTATTAGCCATAATACGGCTCATTTGCGAGCCTATCGGACCGCATAGTCGCTATTGGCTCGAAAAGCCCTCATATCGAACATGTTTGGAACGAATAACGCCTCTGGAGTCCGAACCTCCCTGTAAAAGCAGGGATTTGTTCAAATAGCTGCATCTGAGTCCGATCGCTCATCGTGAAGAGTATGTGTGGGAATGCAAAACGTCGAATAAGTAGCTGAGCTGCACATTAAGTAATTCAGATAGTTAGTCTAAAGCTCAGACGGTGATCGGACCCCCATAGTCGCTATTAGCCGTACATTAAGTAATTCAGAAAGTTAGTCAAAAGCTCGGACAGTGTATCGGACCTCATAGTCGCTATTAGCCAAAATTACGCTCATTTGAGAAGATATCGGACTCCATAGTCGCTAATGGCTCGAAAAGCCCTCGTATCGCGCATGTTTGGAACGAATAACGCCTCTGGAGTCCGAAACTCCCCGTAAAAGCAGGAATTTGTTCAAATAGCTGCATCTGAGTCCGATCGCTCATCGTGAAAAGAGTGTGTGTGGGAATGCAAAACGCCGAATAAGTAGTAAGTCGCACATCAAGTAATCCAACGCCCACAACGCCTTATAACGCCACCATCGCACATCAAGCAATCCAACGCACAATAAGCACCACCATCGCACATCAAGTAATCCAGACGCCCAACAACAAAGCACATTCATGTATTGAAGTACTTGAGTGTTCAAGTGTTCAAGGAGATACATGGCGCTTCTTCATTGTGGGAGCATTTCTCCTAGCCCCACGCAGTGTCCTTTATACCGCTCCCACTTTTTCTGTTTGCGGTTTTTAAGAGTTCCGTTGATGGAGTTGCGAAGTGGAGGTTTGGAGCTGGAGAAACGCCAGTGGTCGCCTTTATCCTCGGATTTCTACCGCTCAGCGGTATAAAATCAGGAAATCTGAGGATAACAGCGATCGTAAGCTCAAACGCTCTACGTAGTGGCGAACATATCATCATGCTCTTTTTATCCGCCCAACAGAAAAAACTACATACAAATGAACATAAAAAACTTTAAAATAAACATATGTAAGCGTTTATCACTTTGATATAGTTATTGAACCCGGAGGTGTATCTCGATGTTGTCTAGGCTGATTAGGCCGATTTTGAAGCTAAACGTCAAACAACAGCTTATCCTGCTGTTTCTGATTATGATCTCGCCCATTCTGTTTTTGAACATTTACGGGAATATGAAGGCTGAGCAAATTCTGAAGCGCCATGTGACGAATGCTTATGTAGAGCTGAACAAGCAAAACTTCACCATCATTAACCGAGATATCGATACCGTAAATAAAATTACTACCACTGTAATTCAAAACCCTCTGATTCAGCAGATTAATATGACGGGTTCGGATACCATCCTGGAGCGGGTTAAACGATATGAGACGATAGAGAAGCTGTTGGTCAGTTACTCGCAGGGAGCGGAGCGTGGGGACGGCATCTATTATTCCCTTTATATATACGATCCCGAGGATTATTATTTTTTTGCACCCAATTTCCCGCAGGTTAAGAAGGCGGGGGTATATTTCTTTTCCAAAGCGGAAGAGCCCTATTGGTTCGAGGAGGTTGTCCAGAAAAAGGGTCGCGGATCTCTAAAATTTACAGGGAAGCTAAGTGCACAAGCAGAAAACTTGAAGACACTTACCTACATGAGAGCTGTCAATAACATCTCCAGAAAAGCTGAGACCATTGGGGTTTTAGTCATTACCAAAATGGACGCAAAAATCGGAGAATCCCTCAAATCCATATCGTTGCCTGATGGTGATATTTACTTAACAGATCTGGATAATCGTGTACTCGCTTCTACTACGAATAATACTGGTGAGATCATTACGCTGCCGGAGACGGTCGTTGCTGAGGATTTGGAAGGAACCGTGGATGTTATTACCTCGGATTTTATTTATGTGGTCAATAATAACCATGCCTTAGGACAGAAGCTAGTCTACAAAATCGCCGTAAAAGCGCTGCTGCAGCAACAAAACGAAATGAAAAGTGTGATTCAATACATAACTGTGGCCTATGCTGTTTTTGGATTAATCATGATTACTTATTTCTGGCGTTCATTAATGACGCCTTTGCAAAAGTTAGCTTTTTTCGTCCGGAAGTTTGAGCCAGGCAATCGTGTCCCTGAGACGCCAAAAAGAGGGAGTAACGATGAGGTCAGTGTGCTGATTGGATCTACCTATGACATGGCCCGCAGGCTAAATGGACTAATTACTTATAAATACCAGATGGAGCTAAAACAGAAGGAATCACAGCTTCAACTGCTCTATCAGCAGATCAATCCGCATTTGCTCTACAACACTTTGGAGAGTATTTACTGGAAAAGCTCGCTGGAAGGTAACGTTGAATCCGCCGAGATGATCAAGGAATTATCCAAGCTTATGAAGATTAGCCTCAGTCGGGGAAGGGAGCTGATTAGCCTTGAAGAAGAGCTGGAGCATGCAACGGCCTACATCAAGCTGCAGCAGCACCGGTATGATTATATATTTCGTGTAGTAATGGAGATTCATCCAGATACGAAAAGAAATCTAATTCCTAAAATTACCCTGCAGCCGTTAATTGAGAATGCTATTATTCATGGTGTCAAAAATATGGGCGAGGATGGGGAAATCATCATTAGCGCAGTTTGTGTGGACGATACCGTCGAGATCACTATTGAAGATAATGGCTATAAGACTGTTGATTATCAGGCCATCGAAGCTGTGCTGAATGACGACAGTCCAAATCCGGCCAGCGGTTACGGGATTCGCAACATTAACCAGCGTATTCATTTACACTTCGGCTCTGATTATGGCATCAGCTATACCCCTCGTAAAGAGGGCGGTACATTGGTGACGGTTAAGCTTCCGAAATCAGAGAATCAGGACTAAGGAAGGGGAGCATACAGATATGTTCAATATATTAGTTGTGGATGACGAACCCTTGATTTGTAAAGGGCTGAGCAATTTATTAGCTTCTTCGGGGTTAAACATAGACCATATTTATACAGCAAACAGTGGTTTTGAAGCGCTGGACTGCATTCGGATGGAGGAAATAGACCTGCTCGTTACTGATATTCAGATGGGTGCAATGAGCGGGATTGATCTAATGCAGCATGCAAAATTGGCCAAACCCTGGGTACAGACCATCGTGATTTCTGCACACGAGACGTTTCAATATGCGCAAATGGCCGTTAGGCTTGGAGCGAAGGATTATTTGATCAAACCTTTGAACAGTGAGCAATTTCTGGATTCGGTGCGAAATGTGCTGCTTAAGATGGGGAAACCATCACCAGAATTGGATATTTTCATGTCAGGAATTAACGAAAGCTTTCGGCTGGAAGAGCCGCTTCCGGAATACAGCAAGTTATTGAATGAGCTGCTCATTGAGCCTGAAGGTGTACTGTGTGATGCAGAACGCTTGCAAAAGCTGGATAACCTGAAGCTGCAAGGGCCGTATTTTTCCGTCTTAAAAATTAAGGTGCCTCTGGCTGGAACGAATCAGGAGAAGCACTACACCCTGCGGGACAGACGGCTTCTTTGTTATGCCGCGCTGAATATCGCCAAAGAGCTGATGGATCAGGAGTGGAACTCGACAGCCTTTTACGCAGAGGATGAAGAGATTACGATCATTATTCAGTGGGATGAAAAAAGCTATGAAGATTCGTCTGCCAGCCAAATTAATAGGCTAGATATCCTTGGCCGTAGTCTTCATTTTAATATTCAAAAATATCTGCACTTAAATGCAGTTATCGGCATCAGCCAGATTCTCAAGGGTCTTTCTTTTATGGCTGTATTGAACCGTCAAGCCTCCAAAGCCATTCTCTGGAATAATGAACACAATGACCATTATGTGTTTTACTACGGGGATTTTAATTGGAACAGCTACACAACCGATCCTTCAGTAGAAGAGCTTCATACACGCAGCAATCTGATTGTAGAGAAAGCGAGAGAGTATATTGACGAGAACTATGCGCAAAAAGGATTAACCATCCATGAAGTGGCTAAGAAAAACCATGTCAGCCCCAATTATTTGAGCTATCTGTTTAAGAAAAATACAGGTTACAACCTGTGGGAATATGTAATTAAGCTGCGGATGGAAGAAAGTCGGGAGATGATTTTGAACACAGATCTTCGCAGATACGAAATCGCCGAGCGTGTAGGTTATGAATCACCGGAGCATTTTAGTAAAATTTTCAAAAAATATTATGGGATTAGCCCCAGTGAATTGAAGAAGTAAAAACACATACTACTTCGGTAGATTTAGACATGTTCAGTACAACCCTCATTTTCTACAATTTAAGGTAGGAAGCATTTTGCGAAAAATGCTGAAAGAAAAATGGAATGAGGGAGCCTGATGAATCAAACCGCAGTTGTATCCGAAAATCCGCCGGCGCTGAAGGGTACACCTTACAAGCAAAACCGCTGGAAGAAAAACTTTTGGGGATATATGTTCCTCGTACCTGCTGTGATTATTTTTGTAATGTTCTTGTGGGTGCCAATTTTTAAAGGCTTGTTGTACAGCTTCTACCATGTTGATTTTGTAAAAGGGAATAGCTTTGTTGGCTTTGAGAACTATGCTAGAGCCCTTAGTGATCCGGATGTTTTGACCGCGTTAAAAAATACAGGGTATTACATGCTTCTATGTCTTATTATCGGGTTCTGGGTTCCGATTGCTTTTGCTATTATGATCTCGGAGCTGAGAAGGTTTGGGGGCTTTGTGCGGGTAGCGGCTTACCTACCTTTTGTAATGCCTGGTGTGGTGCTATATGGACTCTGGAGATGGCTTTATGATCCTGTGGGCCCAATCAATGCAGTATTAAGCTCGCTTGGTGTGGACCAGGTTGCCTTCCTGACAGATACAAGGTGGTCGATGATTTCCCTTGTTTTTATGGAGACGTGGCAGCAGTTTGGATCAGGGATGTTAATATACTTGGCTGCTGTACTCAGCATTCCGCGGGATTGGTATGAAGCAGCTGAGATTGATGGGGCGGGTGTGTGGGCACGTATAAAGTACATCACATTGCCTTCGCTGCGTAATTTGATCATTTTGATGTTTATATTACAGATTATCGGGACTTCACAAGGGTATCAGTCACAAATGGCGCTGCTTGATGGTGGACCGAATAATACTACGCTTACCTATGCGCTGCTGATCGTAAAATATGCTTTTACGCGACTCGATTATGGAACAGCGACTGCGCTTGGCATGCTAATGTTCATAGTCCTAGGTGGTTTGGGCATTTTACAGTTCAAGCTTAACAAGGAGGACAACTAAGATGAAGAGCGCAGATAGAGGGATTCTCTCAGAACATGATTTGAAAAAAACAAGCAATAAGATCGTTTATGGCTTGATGTGCGTGGTTATTTTGATTATGGTGTTTAGCATGCTGTATCCGATCTGTATGACGTTATTTAACGGACTGAAATCGAATCAAGAGGTGAACTCATTCCCACCGCATTTTTTCCCGCAGGAATGGCACTTCAGCAACCTTAAAGAAGCGATGAACTACATTGATCTGCTGATGTTCCTTAAGAACACTATTTATATTTTTGTGGGGAATATGGTCGTGACACTAGTCGTATTGGGAATGTCTGCTTTCAGCATTTCTCGTATGAATGTTCCTTACAGAAAGGCAATTTATTTCTTTTTCCTGATGACATTGTTTATTCCGGCGACCAGCTACATGATTCCCAACTTTGTCAATCTAAAAGAGCTTGGATTACTGAATCAGTACGCTGCCTTTTGGCTGCCGGCTGGTGCGAATACATTCTATTTTCTACTCTTAAAGAACTTTTTTGATGGGATACATCCTGAAATTTTTGAAGCCGCGCGGATTGACGGCTCCTCTGAGCCGAGAAGCTTTTTCTCCATTGCAGTGCCATTGTCGGTTCCGATATTTGCTACGCTGGCGATCTTTATCTTTTCTACTGCATGGAATGACTGGTTCTGGCCATCTCTGGTTATGCACAGTGAAGAGAAATATACGCTCGCGACAGCAATCTATAAATACGTTATTAATGTAAAGGCACTTAATACGAATATTAAATTCGCTATCCTATTTATCGTATCGTTGCCGCCGATCCTTGTCTTCCTGATCTTCCAAAAGTTCATTATGCGTGGCGTCGCATTATCAGCAGTTAAGGGATAAGCGCGGATCGACGAATCTAGTCACGGATCGTAAACATGCACATGAAAGGAATATAAATGCACCTCGTTTGTAAACGATTTCTCTTTTATGATCGATATGTAAGATAACTATGAATTGAAAAGGGGAGTTTCAATGCGTAAGTACTCTAGCGTGCTACTAAGCCTCCTTGTGGCCGGATCATTGTTAACCGCATGCGGCGGTAACAACAATAACGGAAACACAACAGGAAACAAGGAAGGGGAAGCGACTACTGCGCCAACGAATGCTGCAACAGATAATGCTGGCAGTGCTACAGCAGCGCCAACTGATGATATCACACAAAGAAAAGTGACCATCAAAATTCACTATCCAACCCCTGACCTAACCGAAGTTAGAGCACAGGAAGATGACAAGATCAAACGTTTCCAAGAGGAGTATCCGAATGTTGAAATCGTCAAAGACGATTGGCAGTACAATGTAAGTGAAATCGGCATCAAAATGGCAGCGAATGAAGCTCCAACCTTCTTTAACACTTACGCTACAGAAGCAAAATTCCTAGTTGAAAAAGGCTGGGTAGCTGACATTACGGATCTGTGGAATAAATACGAATTTAAGGATCAAATTAACCCGGTTCTCCAAAATCAATTTATCATTGACGGAAAAGTATTCGGCGTAACTCAAAAGGGTTATGTAACAACCACAATGATCAACAAAAAAATGCTGGATGAAAAAGGCGTTGCTGTTCCATCTATGGATTGGACTTGGGATGATATGCTGAATACCGCGAAAGGTGTAGCTGATACCAAAAAAGGGATTTCCGGTATTGCTCCAATGGGTAAAGGGAATGAAGCAGGCTGGAACTGGACCAACTTCCTGTTCGAAGCTGGCGGTGAAATTCAGAAGATTGAAGGCGGTAAGGTTGTAGCTACTTTTAATTCTGAGGCTGGGATTAAAGCGCTGGATTTCTACAAGAAACTTAGATGGGAAGCAAACGCGATTCCTCAGGACTGGGCACTGGGCTGGGGTGATGCTGTAGGCGCATTCCAACAAAGTCGTACAGCAATGGTAATGGCTGGATCTGACGGTGTTATTGAGCAAGCGTTGAATCAAGGCGGTCTGAAACCAGAAGATGTACTTACGTATCCAATGCCTGCGATGGAAAAAGGCGGAAAACACACTGGGGTACTTGGTGGTGACTACCTTGTAATCAATCCAAATGCAACACCAGACGAGCAAGAAATGGCATTCCGTTATATTACATTTGATTACTTCTCCGATAAAGGTCTAGAAGCACTGGATGCGGTTCTGCAACAACGTACAACGGATGGCAAATACTTTATTCCGCCGCTCTTAGATTACTATTCTGCAGATTCTGACTTCGGTAAGAAAACAAAAGCTGTGTATGATAAATATACAAATGTATATCAATACAGCCCTGATATTTTAGGCTTGCTGGACGGTAAACCGGAAGCGCAATACAATACACAGGACTACTACGCAACCATGTCCAATGTAATTCAAGAGCTGTTCTCCAAAAAAGGAACAGATTCCAAGACACAGCTTGAAGCTGCTGCAAAAACAGTGCAGGAGAAATTCTTCGATACAATTAAAGTAGAATAGGCAAGGAAGGACAGAACCGGCTCCATTAGGAGTCGGTTTTTTTATGTTTATATTATTGATATTTTTATAAATCAACCCAACGGATGGTTTCCGACTATTTTTTAGAGGGTCATGGGAAAAATAGAGTGTCAACAAAATTAGATTTGCATTTTTAAAATATTTTTGCGAGCGGAAAGGTAGAAAATGGGTATTGGTTCTTGTCTTTTTAAACATAAACTTTAGATTTAAGGGATATTACAGCATAAATAATGGTAAAAAACCTATAAAATGATCGAATGAAAGCGCTTTGAAAACAAATCAAAAAAACTTTATACTTTGTGAAAGATTTCACTATACAAGGTGGAAATGATGTGATAAGATAAATGTGTAGAGAAAAACAACCTAAAAATTGACAGGAGGACGAGGGAGATGGCAGTTAAGAACGAAGTCGCCGCCCAAGTTAAACAAACTACCGCTGAAGAGTATATTCAGACTTTGGTGGATAAAGCGAAAAAAGCACATGAGGCATTCATGGCGCTGGATCAAGAGCAAGTTGACACAATCGTTCATGCAATGGCGTTGGCTGGACTCGACAAACATATGTACCTCGCTAAATTGGCTGTAGAAGAAACTGGCCGCGGGGTTTACGAAGACAAAATTACTAAAAACATCTTCTCGACAGAATATATCTGGCACGGAATTAAATACGATAAAACAGTAGGCGTTATTGAAGACAATGCTTATGAAAGCTTCCAAAAAATTGCTGAGCCCGTCGGAATTGTAATGGGTATCACACCGGTAACCAACCCTACATCCACCACGATGTTTAAAGCGTTGATTTCGATTAAGACACGGAACCCTATTATATTCGGTTTCCACCCATCTGCGCAAGAGTGTAGTGCAGCAGCTGCTAGAATTCTTCATGATGCGGCTGTAAAAGCTGGCGCACCTGAGAACTGTATCCAATGGATTGAAATGCCAACGATGGACAAAACAAACGCTTTGATGAACAACCCTGACGTTGCACTTATTCTCGCAACAGGCGGTTCTGCAATGGTAAAAGCAGCTTATAGCTGTGGTAAACCAGCTCTTGGCGTAGGTCCTGGTAACGTACCTGCATTCATCGAAAAGAGCGCGGATATCGATCAAGCCGTAACGGACATCATTCTTTCCAAAACATTTGATAATGGTATGATCTGTGCTTCCGAGCAAGCTGTTATTATCGAAGAACCAATCTTCGATCAAGTGAAAAAGAAAATGATCGCTAATGGCTGCTACTTTGTTAACAAAGAAGAAGCTGCCAAACTTACTAGCGGCGCTATGAACGTTGATAAATGTGCGGTTAATCCAGCAATCGTTGGACAATCCGCAGTGAAAATTGCTGAAATGTGCGGCATTCAAGTTCCTGCCGGCACTAAGATTCTGGTAGCAGAACTTGAAGGTGTAGGCACTAAATATCCATTGTCCGCTGAAAAATTGAGTCCTGTGCTTGCTTGCTACAAAGTTAAAAACGCAGATCAAGGTATTGAACGCGCAGCACAAGTTGTTGAATTTGGTGGTATGGGCCATAGTTCGGCTATCCACTCCAACAACGAAGAAGTAATCATGAAGTTCTCTAACCGTCTGCAAACAGGACGTATTCTCGTTAACTCGCCTTCCACTCATGGTGCGATCGGCGATATCTATAACACTAACATCCCTTCGTTGACGCTGGGCTGCGGATCTTATGGTCGTAACTCCGTGTCGCAAAACGTTACAGCAATCAATTTGATCAACGTGAAAAGGGTGAATCGTCGTACCGTGAATATGCAATGGTTTAAAGTACCTGACAAGATCTATTTCGAAAAAGGCGCTACTCAGTACCTGACCAAAATGCCTGATATCACACGTGTCGCAATTATCACTGACCCAATGATGGTTAAGCTTGGATATGTTGAGAGAGTTGAACATTACCTGCGTCAACGCCAAACTCCTGTAGCGATCGAAGTGTTCTCGGAAGTTGAACCAGATCCATCGACAACTACAGTTGAAAAAGGTACAGCAATGATGAACAGATTCCAACCGGACTGCATCATCGCACTTGGCGGTGGTTCCCCAATGGATGCTGCAAAAGGAATGTGGTTATTCTATGAACATCCAGACGCTGACTTTAACGGTCTGAAACAAAAATTCATGGATATCCGTAAACGGGTTTACAAATTCCCTAAACTTGGAAACAAAGCTAAGTTTGTAGCGATTCCAACTACTTCGGGTACGGGTTCGGAAGTAACATCTTTCGCAGTTATTACCGATAAAACAACTGAACAACACACTAAATATCCTTTGGCTGACTACGAGCTAACTCCAGACGTAGCTATCATTGATCCAGAGTTCGTATATAGCTTGCCAAAAACTGCTGTAGCTGATACAGGTATGGACGTATTGACACATGCCATCGAAGCTTATGTATCTGTTATGGCGAGTGACTACACGGATGGTCTGGCAATTAAAGCAATCCAATTGGTATTCCAATACCTTGAAAAATCGGCTCTTGAAGGCGACAGAGTTGCCCGTGAAAAAATGCATAACGCATCAACACTTGCTGGTATGGCCTTTGCTAATGCTTTCCTGGGTATTAACCACAGCTTGGCGCATAAATGGGGCGGTCAATATCACACTGCTCACGGTCGTACTAATGCGATCCTTATGCCACACGTTATTCGTTACAATGCTAAGAAACCTACGAAGTTCGCTTCGTTCCCTAAATATTCACACTTCGTAGCTGACGAGCGTTATGCAGAAATCGCCCGTATTCTGGGATTGCCAGCTCGCACAACTGAAGAAGGTGTAACTAGCCTGATCAATGCTATTCGCGACATGAACAAAAAACTGGGTATCGAAGAATCCTTCCAACAATTGGGCTTTGATCCTAAGGATTTTGAATCCCATGTAGATTACTTGGCTGACCGTGCATTTGAAGATCAATGTACAACTGCCAATCCTAAGCTGCCGCTGGTATCTGAACTCGCAGATGTATATCGTAATGCTTTCTACGGAAGATTTGATAATTAATATTTGGTTAAGTAGATAATAGGATGGTTGTGGATTAGATATGAGTGACAAATATCACCGGAAAGGTGATATTTGTCACAGTCTATTTATAGAAAATAAACTAAAATGTTTATATAAACAACGGTCCCATATATGGAACAATGATTGTGAATTTTCGAACAACCATATTTTTCTTGGGATCACGAGACACGGGATCAACCTTCAAGCCCGCGATCTCTACAAATATAATATAAATATAGATGGAGGGATTTAGCATGTCGGTGATTGAAAAAGATGTACAAGAAGTGAAATCCGGTTGGAGAAGTTTTGCAAAAGGTAAATGGTCCAGAAAAGTTGACGTTAACAACTTTATCGCAAGCAACATTAAGCCTTATGAAGGAAGCGAAGAATTCCTCGTAGGACCTACTAGTAACACAACTGAACTGTGGAAGATTATTTCCCAATTGAGCAAGGAAGAAAGAGAAAGAGGCGGCGTATGGGATGTTTCCCTAGATACTGTCTCCACAATCACTTCACATGCTCCAGGCTACATTGACAAGGACAAGGAACAAATTGTAGGCGTACAGACTGATGCTCCTTTTAAACGTTCCATCCAGCCATTCGGCGGGATCAAGATGATGGTTGATGCTACGAAGGCTTATGGCTTCGAGCTTCCACAAAACATCGTTGACATGTTTACGAACATTCGCAAAACGCATAACCAA
Organism: Paenibacillus sp. FSL E2-0190; assembly: GCF_037992965.1. Classification (NCBI taxonomy): domain Bacteria; kingdom Bacillati; phylum Bacillota; class Bacilli; order Caryophanales; family Paenibacillaceae; genus Paenibacillus; species Paenibacillus sp. FSL E2-0190. The sequence goes on along the minus strand of NZ_CP150306.1, from coordinate 5,005,854 downwards.
GGCGTATTTGATGCATATACACCAGACATGAGAGCTGTGCGTAAATCCGGCGTAATTACAGGTCTTCCTGATGCTTACGGACGCGGACGCATCATCGGCGACTACCGCCGCATTGCTCTGTACGGTATTGATTTCCTCATTAAAGACAAAAAACAACAACAAACTGAGCTTGAAGTAGATTCCATGACTGAAGATATCATTCGTTTGCGTGAAGAGCTGTCCGAACAAATTCGTGCACTTGGCGAATTGAAAGAAATGGCAGCTGCTCATGGTATGGATATTTCCAGACCAGCGACCAACTTCAAAGAAGCTACTCAATGGGTATACTTCGGATATCTGGCAGCAGTTAAAGAGCAAAATGGTGCGGCGATGTCCCTGGGCCGTGTGTCCTCTTTCCTGGACATCTATGCAGAACGCGATATTGCTGAAGGTACTTTGACTGAAGAACAAGTACAAGAAATCGTCGATCATTTCGTAATGAAACTGCGTATCGTGAAATTCTTGCGTACACCTGACTATAATGATCTGTTCTCCGGCGACCCAACATGGGTAACTGAATCCATCGGTGGTATGGCTGAAGACGGAACAACTCGTGTTACTAAGAACAGCTTCCGTTTCTTGAACACCCTGTACAACTTGGGTCCAGCTCCGGAACCAAACTTAACTGTACTGTGGTCCGAAAAATTGCCTGAAGCCTTCAAAAAATATTGTGCTAAGGTTTCCATCGAAACTAGTGCAATTCAGTATGAAAATGACGATGTAATGCGTCCATACTGGGGTGAAGATTATGCGATTGCTTGCTGCGTATCTCCAATGCGTATCGGTAAACAAATGCAGTTCTTCGGTGCTCGTGCCAACCTGGCAAAAGCATTACTGTATGCTATCAATGGTGGTGTGGATGAAAAATCCGGAGCACAAGTTGGACCGGAATTCCCAGCGATCACTTCTGAATATCTGGATTATGACGAAGTAATGAAACGTTTCAAACCGATGATGGAGTGGTTGGCTAAGACTTATGTTAACACTTTGAACATCATTCACTATATGCATGACAAATATTCTTACGAACGTATCGAAATGGCGCTGCATGACCGTGACATTCTGCGTACGATGGCTTGTGGTATTGCTGGGCTGTCCGTTGCAGCAGACTCACTAAGCGCAATTAAATACGCCAAAGTAAAACCTATTCGTAACGAACAAGGTATTGCGATCGATTTCGAAACCGAAGGCGAATTCCCTTGCTACGGTAACAATGACGATGCTGTTGACAGCATCGCAGTAGAATTGGTTGAAACCTTCATGACTATGATCCGTAAAAACAAAACATATCGTGATTCTGTGCCGACTCAATCGGTACTGACCATTACTTCGAATGTAGTGTACGGTAAGAAGACAGGTACTACACCTGACGGACGTAAGAAAGGTGAACCTTTCGCACCAGGTGCTAACCCAATGCACGGACGTGACAAGAAAGGCGCCTTGGCTTCCCTGAACTCTGTAGCTAAACTGCCTTACTCCGATGCACAAGATGGTATCTCTAATACGTTCTCCATCGTACCTAAGGCACTTGGTAAAGACGAGGATTCCCGTAAGTCTAACCTGGTACACATGATGGATGGATACTTCCATAACAACGCTCAGCATTTGAATGTTAACGTATTTAACCGTGAACAGCTGATGGACGCTATGGAGCACCCAGAGAACTATCCACAATTGACTATCCGTGTATCCGGTTATGCAGTTAACTTCATCAAGCTGACTCGTGAACAACAAATGGATGTAATCAACCGTACATTCCACGGTTCGATGTAATTTGTTCCTGTCATGAAGATCTTTGAATTAGTACTACTATTGAAATAATTGCAAGGAAGATACCGCCCTTGTCTCAAGGGCGGTAATATCTTGTTTGAGAATTGTTAAAATTTTAAATTTTATTGCCGCGATATAGGGATATGACAGTCTCAAGGACAGGGATCTTCATCGTTGAAAAAGGGACTGTTAGTCTGGCGTGGCGAAAGGATGACATCCTATGATTAAAGGTCGCATACATTCTTTGGAAACCTTTGGAACCGTTGATGGACCTGGTATTCGATTTGTCTTATTTATGCAAGGCTGCTTGCTGAAATGTCAGTATTGCCATAACCCTGATACCTGGGCTTTAGATGAAGGTAAAGAAATGACTCTAGAAGAAGTGCTTTCGGAAATCGAGCCATATATAAACTACTATCGTTCATCCGGTGGCGGGTTAACTGTATCCGGTGGAGAACCAACCTTGCAGGCGCAATTTGTAAAGCAGTTATTTACGGAAGTGAAGAAGCGTTGGAATTTGCACACCACATTAGACAGTAATGGTTACAACGAAGGTGACAAGATTAATGACTTATTGGATGTAACAGATTTGGTTATGCTTGATCTGAAGCATATTGATGAAGAAGCGCATATCAAATTAACCGGTAAATCCAATGATCGAACTTTGAAGCTTGCACGCTGGCTCTCAGACCATAATCGTAAGATGTGGATCCGACATGTATATGTTCCTGGTATTCATGATCGTGAAGAGGATCTCATTAACTTAGGTCGTTATATTGGAACCTTAAATGGCGTCGAGAAATTCGAAATCTTACCTTATCATCAGATGGGTATCTATAAATGGGAAATGCTCGGCAAAGCTTATGAACTGGATGGAGTACCTTCTCCAACAGAAGAAGAAGTGCAACGGGCATATCGCTTGGTCGAAGAAGGTCGTAAGCAAACGGCATTGGTATAATAGAAATCTATTTTTAAGAGAGACCGTACCCTCAGTGGTTGATCATCACTGAAGGTGCGGTTTTTTGTTATGAGTAAGTAAAAAGGGAGGGGTTAAAGCTCCTCTGAGGGGGAATTTTATATTATTCCTAATAAAGACATGCTATAGTTACACGTGGTTTATGGGGTAGATAATAAATGAATATGTCAGGTAATATGACTAATTTTATATTTTAATTAAATGTTTTTAAAGAGAAACAAACTTTTGTGATGAGAAAAACAAATGAATAAAGCGATTTAACATTTTAATGTTATAAAATATAACTTATCATGTAGTTGATTCCGCTTACATTAGAGATTTTTATCCCTATAGTGGATGAATCTTAACCTTACGATAATGAAGTCTGTTTTCTATAATAAGAAGTGTAAAGCACATCAATATATAGGGAGGGTCACAAGAAATGAAAAAAAGTATGACTTTGCTATTGTCCCTGATTTTCGTATCATCAGCTTTACTGACTGGTTGCGGAGGCAACAACAATGCGTCTTCTAACAAAGGAGATGGAAACGCTACCGCGACTAACTCAGCCGCTACAAATGCTCCAGCAACAGAAGAACCGGTAAATAACGAGCCATTTGAAATGACGATTCGTCACACTCAAATCGGTGCAGACAAGCAGAAACGTCTGGCTATTCTCGAAGAAGTAGTTAACAAAGTACAAGAGGATGTACCGGGTCTGACCTTTAAACTCGATGGGGTAGATTCAGATGTAAACCGTAAAGAAAAATTGCGTGGTGAAATGGCTGCGGGTAATCCACCGGAAATCTTCGATCTGTTCGGTAGCCCTGACTCCAAGATCTATGCTAAAGAAGGTAAATTACTTGACCTGACTCCAATCCTTGAGGAACTTGGAATTAAGGATAAATTCTCAAATCTTGATCCTTTCACTTATGAAGGAAAAATCTATGGATTGCCAATCGGTGGTTCTGGTGAAGGTTTCTTCTATAACAAAGAATACTATACAAGCAAGGGCTGGAAGGCTCCAACAACATTTGCTGAATTGGAACAACAATTGGCTGATATCAAGGCTGATGGAAAAGTACCTTTGGCTGGTGCATCCAAAGCTGGTTGGGTACCACTTATGTTAGCTAACCACCTGTGGTCACGTTATGCAGGTCCGGATGTAACTGCTAAATTTGCAACAGGCGAAGCTAAATGGTCTGATCCAAATGTAGTAAAAGGATTTGCGAAATACAAAGAATGGGTTGATAAAGGCTACTTCAAAAAAGGCGAACTTGGCTTTGAATATGCTGAATACACAACACAATTCACTAGTGGTGAAGCGATCCTGCTGTATGATGGTACTTGGAAATCTTCCGTATTTAAAACGGGCCAATCTGGCGAAGGGTTGATCGGTAAAGTTGGATTCTTCAACATCCCAGCAGTTGAAGGCGGAGCGGGTGACCAAACTGCATTGATGCGCGATGTGAACAATGGTTATGGTTTCTCTGCATCTGCTGAGAAAGATCCACGTCAATTGGCTGCTGTGAAATCTTTTATTAAAAACTTATTTAATGAAGAAATGCAATTGCGCGGACTTGTTGAAGATGGCGTATTGCCAGCAATGAAGATTGACCAAAACGTATTGAATGAGAATATTACTGATGATCTGATGAGCGAAATCGTAGGTGTACTTAACAACTCACAATCTTCGTTCCCAGCATTTGACTCACTTGTTCAAGCTGATGTAACTACAGAAATCAGTAACATTCAAATTCAAAAACTGATTGGCGATCAGACGACTCCTGAGAAAATGGGCGAAGCTTTGCAAAAGGTACAAGAAGAAGCAAACGCAGCAGTTGAATAAATAGCTGCAAACTGAATGTACCCTGGTGCTAAATCCAGGGTACATTTTTAAAATCAAAGAAAATATGTGTTTGCACTTGATCTGAAGCATTCACTATTCGCCAGATGTCAAAGCAACCGGAGGTAGTCATGAATAAAGCATTAAGAAATCCAGTGGTATTTTTCCTTTTCGTTCTTCCAGCATTGATATTGTTCACGATGTTTTTCATTTACCCCATTTTTAGTTCTATTTATTACAGCTTTACTAGTTGGAACGGTGTATCGGAGACGGTTAAATCAGCCGGATTAAGTAATTATGAGAAAGCACTAGGAGATGAACGATTCTGGATATCCGTTAAAAACAACGGTTGGTTTATTCTTTTCTCCGTATGTATACAGGTACCGTTGATCGTATTCTTCTCGTTATTAATTTCTAATGTGAAGAAGTTAAAGGGCTTATATAAGACAGCAGTCTTTATGCCTTCCATTATGTCTACAGCGGTTATCGGTATTCTCTGGGGGTTTATCTATGAGCCCAACATTGGACTTTTTAATAAGCTCCTTAGTCTAGTAGGAATTAATCCTATTTACTGGCTGTCAGATGAAAGATTTGCAATGCTTTCTATTTTGTTGACGAATGCTTGGCAGTGGACTGGATTTTATATCGTTATGGTCCTAGCGGCGATTCTAGCTATTCCTGGTGAATTGGATGAAGCTGCAGCCATTGACGGCGCAACTGGATTTCAACGCGCTACTCGTATCACGCTCCCACTAATCGTACCGATCATCTCGGTTGTAATTATGCTATCCATTGCTGGAGCAATGAAAGCTGCGGATATCGTCATCGTTATGACTAAGGGGGGACCTGCAGGTTCAACCGATGTAATGGCAACATACATGATTAAATATGCGATCACGAACTTTAAGTATGGATACGGAAATGCCATCGCTGTCCTGATCTTTGCATTTACACTGGTGGTTACAGTCCTTTATCAGCTGCTGATTGCACGTCGTACAGAAAGGATTGAATACTGATGCCACGCGCCCTGAAAAAGAGTCTGCCACATATTGCCCTTTTATTCTATTTGTTAGTGATCCTGTTTCCTTTCCTATTCGTATTATTCTCATCTGTGAAAAAGGATAATAATGAGATTGCGCTTAATCCTTTTGGCATCCCAAAGGAATTCGTCTTCAATAACTACGTGGAGGCTTGGGTAAATGCCAAGATCAGTACTTACTTTTTCAACAGTTTGTACATTTCGATCCTTGCCTCTGTAGTGTCCATTCTGCTTGCGTCTATGTTTGCTTTTGCGGTTACACGGATGCGTCAGGGGAAATGGAATACTATTTTGTTCTCACTGGTTTTAGTGGGAATGCTCATTCCGAATAATGCTTTAATGCTGCCGATTTATACGATTGTACGTAAGTTAGGAATACTGAACACCCACTGGGCGTTGATCATTCCTTATATCGCCAATGCGATTCCATTTACCATCATTATTTTAGCAGCATTTATGCGAAATTTACCTAGAGAAATAGAAGAAGCTGCGGTCATGGATGGCTTGAAGGCACCGGGTATCTTTGCTAGAATTATTGTACCTCTAACGGTTCCGGCTATGGTTACTGTATTCATTGTTAATTTCCTGGGAAATTGGAACGAGTTCTTGCTAGCTAACTACTTCCTGTCGAATGACGAGCTGCGAACGCTTCCAGTAGGTATGGTCCAATTCCGTGATCAATACCAGATGAACTATGCACAAATGTCAGCCGGTATCGTCTTCAGCGTCCTGCCGGTAATTATCATTTATGCTATTCTGCAGGAGAAGATTATTGAAGGTGTAACAGCGGGCGGCGTAAAAGGATAACTTTATTCTCAGTCAGGAGCACTAGCCGATGAATTTGCGCTATAAATTATTTACGGCATTTTTGGGCCTGATTATCATTCCTTTATTTATTCTAGGCATGCTTATGTTTTTTGTGACTTATAATTCTATTGAGAAAAAGTACAGTCAGCAGTCGGAATACTCACTTAAAGCGATTAGCTACAGTATTTCTAATGTATTAAAAGATATGGATAACGTTACAGACAACGGAATTGCTACCTCGGTATTTCATATGGCCCTTAGTGCAGATGATCCTAACAACCAGGATTTGACTGATGCTGAGCAACTGAATCTGAATGCGAGCCAGCGCAATTTCCGTAGTCTGTTGTTTAATCATCCATCGATCAGCTATGCATTTTTGTACAATTTTAACGGTAGAGGTAACTCTGAAATCGTGTCGCTTTTTAACAAGGAAAATTTCCGAACGCTACCCTATGATACATTCAAAAAAAGTGATCTGTACCAGGAAGTTATGGACTTGAATGGTGTGCCGAAATGGCTGGCTCCTCACGAGTATCCCGAGCTTACGGGTACTGAACCTGTGTTTACACAAATTCGGCTAGTGAAGGAATTGAGCTTCTTTCAAAACATAGGTATCCTAGTTGTGCAGATCAAGAATTGGGAGTTCGAATCCATATTTCGCAATCTAAAAATTGGGGATAGCAATCAGGATGTTTCCTTTATGCTTGTAAATGATGATGGAATGATTCTTTTTGACCCAGATCAAAAGCTGGATGGACAGGACTTCCAGTCTTTCGCGGATAAAGAGATTACCTTTAAAAAAGGGTTTCAGAGTTTCAAAACAGAGTACAACGGGGAGAAAAGCATTCTTTCCATGTATCACTTGAAGGACTATCCATGGAGTCTGGTATCTGTGACTTCTTGGAATACGTTGTCTCATGAAGTTACAGTATTTGCTCGTTGGTTCGTCGCTGTGATTTTCCTTTGCTTATTGGCAGCTGTGATCTTCAATTTATTTTTTATGAACCGGATTACCGGCGGCATCGCTGTCATTGTTCGTTTTATGCGCCGGGTTGAAGACGGAGATCTGACCACTAGGGTAGAAGTTAAAGGAAATGATGAGTTAACGCTGCTTGCTAAGGGTTTTAATGATCTTATGGATAAAATCAATGGGTTGTTTAACAGAATTCATGTGGAGCAGCGTCGCAAGAATCAAGCTGAGATGCGTGTTCTGCAGGCACAGATTAAACCACATTTTTTATTCAATACATTAGAATCAATCAATGTTCTCGCTATACAGAATGAAGGCAAAAAAGTTAGTGAGATGGTCTACAGGCTGGCCAGTATTTTGCGAATCAGCATTCAGGATCGGGAAGAGATTACACTGGATGAAGAAGTTAAACATTTACGCAATTATTTGGATATACAAAAATTCCGCTTTGAAGATTTGTTCGAATACGAGATCGATATTCCGAATGAATTGATGAGTTGCGGTATCCTTAAACTCACTTTACAACCGCTTGTAGAGAACAGCATTCAACATGGGTTTGAGGGCATTGATTACAAAGGTCATGTTTCTGTGAAAGTTTGGGAGAAGCAGGGGGATTTGATTTTACGTATTGAAGATAATGGTATTGGTATTACACCTTCTCAGTTAGCTATTTTTCAATATATTGTGAATGATCCTGTGGAGCAAGAAGTTAAGGTTGAACGGGATAACCGGATGAATCTTGAACGCAGAGGTCTTGGTATTCGCAGTGTAGCAGATCGCATCCGCATTGAATACGGTGACAGGTACGGAATATTTATCTGTTCTAGTCCAGGTCATGGTACTATTATCCAATGTGTCATACCTAAATACGAGCAGGGGGAAGATCATTATGCTAAAAGTATTATTGGTTGATGACGAAGCCCCAATTCTGAATAATCTGAACAGGGTGTTGCCTTGGCAGGAGATGGGGATGGAGGTTGTCGGTATGGCGCGAAGCGGGATGGATGCTTTGCGTATTGCCGAGGAGAAACAGCCTGATCTTGTGTTATGTGACATCCGGATGCCAGTGATGGACGGGTTAACTTTTATCGGTAAGTTGCGGGAGATGGGATTGGATAGCGAGGTGCTGCTTCTTACCGGATATCAGGAGTTTGATTATGCACGGGAAGCGATTCGGCTAGGGGTTAAAGAGTATATTTGTAAGCCGATACATTATGAAGAGCTTGGCAATAAGGTACGGGAGATTGGGGCTAAGATTCGTAGTAAGCAGTTTAAGAATAAACTGTATAATAGCATTCCAATTTTTCAGGAAATTCCTGAAGGTGAAGATGATTCTGGCAAAAAAACACCGGATCAGCTGATGAACCAAGCAGCTAAGTACATCACAGAACATCTCCATTCTGATATTGGGATTGAGGAAGTGGCGAATAAGATCGGGATTAGTGGCAGTTATTTCTGTCTCTTATTTAAGAATCGTTTTGCTATGACCTTCGTGGAATACGTGACCCTACAACGAATTGAAGCTGCTAAGTTTATGCTAACTAACAGCGATAAGAGTATTACGATGATTGGCTCGGGAGTTGGCTATCAGGAGCGGCGTTATTTTACCAAGGTATTTCAGAAGCAGACGGGGATGTCGCCTAAGGAGTATCGCGACCGATGCCGGACCGAAGTGCGGTGAGGTCGGCTGCTGAGTGGTGAGGTTAGCGTCGCTCCAAGGAATGTTTGTTGCTGAGTGGTGAGGTTAGCGTCGCTCCAAGGAATGTTTGGACTTCCGGTCGCTGTTATCCTCAGATTTCTTGATTAGAAACCGCTATTAGCGGTTGAAATCCGAGGATAAAGGCGAACGCTACGCTCCTACAGTTCCAAACTTCCTCTCCGTTCCTTCTCCCTCACCCCTCTTCGTAGTATAGGGGCCGTCCCACACCTACGGATGTGGGCCTCTCTGGGAACACAAGGACTGATTGCCTAGTTAATTTAAGGCAGGAATTATCGACCAGCCCTTGGCTGTGATGAAGAGAAAAGATTATCAACCAGCCTTAGCTGTGATGAAGAGAAAAGATTATCAACCAGCCTTAGCTGTGATGAAGAGAAAAGATTATCAACCAGCCTTAGCTGTGATGAAGAGAAAAGATTATCAACCAGCCTTAGCTGTGATGAAGAGAAAAGATTATCAACCAGCCTTAGCTGTGATGAAGAGAAAAGATTATCAATCAGCCTTAGCTGTGATGAAGAGAAAAGATTATCAACCAGCCCTTGGCTGTGATAAAGTACGAAGATTATCAACCAGCCCTTGGCTGTGATGAAGAGAAAAGATTATCAATCAGCCCTTGGCTGTGATGAAGAGAAAAGATTATCAACCAGCCTTTGGCTGTGATAAATGCGATTAAGGTACATAAGCTATGATTAATTAAATTTTTTACCTCTATTAGAGGCTGAAGAGATGGTTTTCCTCGATTTTCGAGGATAATCGTCTCTTTTTTTATAGAAATATAATATGTTCCCTATACTCCCATAAATTATCATATGTTTTAATTAGAGTGTAAGGAGGATACACAAAACGTTAGGCAAGCAAGAGTAATTGGGGCTTAAGAATGGGATGATGGAGAATGGGGGAACCAAAAATGAGTGTGACGAATCCTTCCGTCAGCTTGTCAGAAGTAAAGAAACCAGGCAGGGGAAGAACGCCGAATTTTCTTAGAGTAATGAAGAAATATTGGGTGTTCTATTTGATGATGTTACCTGCGATAGTGATTCTAATCATCAATAATTACATACCGATGTTAGGGACGGTAATTGCATTTAAGGATATCAATTACCAAAAAGGGATTCTGGGTAGTGATTGGGTCGGGTTAGCGAACTTCAAATATTTAATCTCGACGGAGACGGCCTGGATCATTACGAGGAATACGTTATTGTATAATACAGCGTTTATTATACTGACGCTATTTTTTTCGCTGGCTTTCGCAATTATGTTTAACGAAATGCGCAGCAGATGGCTATCGAAATTCCATCAAAGCGCTATGTTTCTCCCTTATTTTCTCTCTTGGGTCGTCGTAAGTTACTTAGTATACGGCTTTCTGAGTGCAGAGCATGGGTTCATGAACAAGACATTACTCCCGTTCTTTGGGGTGGATCCTATCGAATGGTATTCACAGTCCAAATATTGGCCTGGGATTCTAGTAATCGTGAAGATATGGAAAGAGATTGGGTATACAACGGTTATTTATATGGCCGCTATTATTGGAATAGATAATGAATATTATGAGGCTGCACTAATTGATGGAGCTTCTAAATGGAAGCAGATTCGAAAAATTACACTGCCGCTAATCAGCCCAGTTATTATAGTAATGACGCTGCTGCAGATAGGCAGGATTTTTAACGCAGACTTCGGATTATTCTTTCAGGTTACGAGAAATGCAGGAGCGTTATACTCGACGACGCAGGTTATCGACACATATGTATATCAAACCTTCCTCGCAATCGGTGATATAGGAATGTCTTCAGCCGCGGGTCTCGTTCAATCTGTTGTAGGATTTCTATTGATTTTCTTAGCGAATCTAGCAGTGCGGCGAATCAGTAAAGATGATGCTTTATTCTAAAGGGAGGTGGGAGTGTTGAGCCAGACAGAAACAGCAATAGGGTCGTCACGGCGTACAGGAAAGCGCACAAAACGGCAAAGACAACCCAATGAAATATCTAATATATCTAATTTGCTAATTAATATATTCTTTTGGATATACACAGCGATTTGTGTGGTGCCGCTGATCCTCGTAGTTATTGTATCGTTTTCGGACGAGAATTCCGTTATCCAGAACGGCTACAGCTTTTTTCCTAACAAGTGGGATATTTCTTCTTATGAATTTCTGTTAAAAGATTATTGGCAAATTATCGATGCAGCTTCCGTTTCGTTATTTGTGACTGTGGTGGGCACGATTCTGAGTCTTATCATTATGGCTATGTACGCTTACCCTATCTCACGTGGAGATTTTCCACATCGTAATTTCTTCTCATTTTTTATGTTTTTTACAATGTTGTTTAATGGGGGCCTTGTGCCTTGGTATCTGGTCTACACGCGAATGATGCATATGAAGGATACGTTATGGATTCTAATTATGCCGCTGCTGGTTTCTGCTTTCTTTGTTATCATCTTACGGACCTTTTTTGCCAATACCATACCGCCAGCTTTAATCGAATCTGCTAAGATCGATGGGGCACCAGAATTCCGGATCTTCGTTCAAATTATTTTGCCTTTGTCTATGCCAGTGTTAGCTACAGTAGGTTTGTTTCAGACCCTGGCCTATTGGAATGATTGGTACCTTAGTTTGATCTTTATCTCACCCGAAGGTCATGTCAATTTACAATACCTAATGTATAAGACGATGCTGAATGTTCAATTCCTGACAGCAAGTCCTCAGGCGATGGCTGCCTTGGCTGCACAGGGTGTAGAAATCAATATTCCAACAGAAACGGTAAGAATGGCGATGGCTGTTATTGGTATCGGACCTATCGTGTTTGTATATTCCTTCTTCCAGAAGTATTTTATTAAAGGGCTTACCGTGGGTGCTGTCAAAGGTTAAGGACGATTGTAATGGCTTAATTCGGCCGCTTTATGCTAAGGTGTGAACGGCCGATTCAGCATATATAAATATTTTGAGGGAGGTTATGGTGTATATGAAAGCTGTTAGAAAAAGCGCACTAATGACACTATTGCTAACGATGGTACTGAGTCTTAGTTTAGCAGGCTGCGGTGGGAATAACGGGAATAATGAAGCAGCTTCACCTGCTCCAAGCGAAAATGCAACCGCTACCAATGCTGCTGCTACGGATGAGCCAGCCGCAGATCCTACTGCCGAACCGGCAAAAGAATTGGAGCCTTATACCGTCAAGTTAATTTATGTCGGTGCCGTGCAAAAGGATGAAAAAGCTGTAGAAGATGAAATCAATAAGTTATTGGAACCTAAAATCAACGCCAAATTGGATATCGCACCGATCGATTGGGGTCCATGGGACAATGATGTCAATCTGAAAATTGCGAGTCAGGAAAAATTCGATATCATCTTTACAGCTCAATGGAAGAACTACGTAACGAATGCAGCTAAAGGCGCTTATCTCCCGATTAATGACGATAGTGGCAAATATGGTAATCTCCTAAATGAATACGGCCAAGGGATTCTAAAAAATCTGGATCCACAATTCTTAAAAGGTTCAGCGATCAATGGTGTGAATTATGCTGTTCCTACAAACAAGGAGCTGGCTGCACAAGGTGGGGTTGTCTATCGCTCCGATATTGCGGATGAACTGGGCATCGATATGTCGAATGTGAAATCCATTCAAGATCTGGATGCAGTTCTCAAAGTAGTGAAGGAGAAAAGACCTGACCTGACTCCATTGTATTTCAAACAAGGGGAGACCTTTAACTCACAGTACATGGCACAATACGATACCCTTGGTGATGCTGCCATTCCTGGTGTTCTGCTTAAAGATTCCTCAGATACTAAGATTCAATCGATGATTGAGATGGATCGTTATAAAGAAATCATTAAACTTACTCGTGAGTATATGAAAAAAGGTTACATTAACAAAGACGCAGCTGTTGCTACAAATTCGACTCAGGATGCAATGAAGGCTGGCAATGTCTTTATGACAGTGCAATCGCTTAAACCGGGTAAAGATAGTGAGCTGGCTAACGCTACCGGCTTGGTTGGCAAGCTGAAACAAATTGCATTCAATGATCCAACGATTTCTACAAGTGATGCTGCTGGATCGATGCTTGCGATCTCTGCTTCCTCTGGTGATCCGGCCCGGGCTATGATGGTGTTAGATCTCCTGCACACAGATAAAGATATCAACAATCTGCTTGTTTTCGGTATAAAAGGTGTGCACTATGAAGTCGTAAGTGGTGATACGATCAAAGCTACAGATAAAACAGCTGATTATAATACGGCTGCAGCTTGGATGCTTGGAAGTCAATTCCTGAACCCCGTGTGGGAAAGTGAAGCTCCAGACAAATGGGAACAATTCAAAGCCTTTAACTCTAAAGGTAAAGCCTCTGTAGCGCTTGGTTTCAACTTCGATGCCTCCTCAATGAAGACTGAAATGGCTGCTTGTAAAGCTGTAATGGATGAATACGACATCAGTTTGGATACGGGTTCTGTTGATCCTGATACCGTACTGACTAAGTATGCTGATAAGCTGAAAAAGGCAGGGCTCGATAAGATTATTGCAGAGAAACAAAAACAGCTGGATGCTTTCCTGGCTGCGCAAAAATAAAGCGAAAATGAATTTAAAAAAGGCTCTCCCCGGCAGGCTAATTTAGCCGGGGAGAGCCTTTTTTATGATAGTACTTAGCGGAAGGAGCTGTCTATTTGCTTTGCGGCTTGAACAGCAAGGTTCCAAGCCAGTTCAGGAGTTAGCTCGCCTTTTTCAGCTTTGGTCAAGTATTCGAGCATGCTTGTCTCCACGTCAGCATGATGAGGGCCGTAATAGGTGGGAATTACTGCTTTTGCTGCTGACGAAAGGGTCAGACCAAGCTCTGAATTAGGAAAATAAGGATCATGCAGATCGTGGATCTCTGGGTCATCATAGATTTCGGGGGTGGAAGGGAAAGCCCCTTGTACCTTGAAAGAAACCAATTGCTGCGTTGGTTCGGTTAGCCATTTAATAAGAGCAAAGGATTCATCAGGATGATTACCTGTCTTTGGTAAGGTCAGAACGGAGCCTCCCCGATTAGCGCTGTTTTCTGGGATTTGTGTTACATTCCATAAACCGCTGGCAGTTGGAGCACTGCTCTTGATATGACCAATCATCCAAGCCGGACAGAGCATGACTGCAAAATCTCCGTTGAGCAGGCCTGCACCCCAGCGTTGGGTATCCACTGCAATACTGGCGGACAGATTTAGCTTAAGGGCTTGAATTGAGAAGTCCCAGGCTCGTTTGACCGCTGGATTATTGTCGAGGATCAATTCTTGTGTTGTGGGACTGTAATATTGAAGCTTGGACTGACGTAGAAGGGTGAGATAGAGGTTCTCCAAGTCATTTACAAAAGCTTTTCCTGTTCTCTCCTGTACTTTGGTGCCCGCTTCAAGGAATTGATCCCAAGTTTGGATTTCTTTAGCCACTTCTTCTGGTTTAGTAGGGAGGCCTGATAATGCGAATATATCCGTTCGATATAACATGGCATAGGGACCAATTTCCGTTGGTAATCCAAAAATAAAATCATTACCCAGCACCTCCTGCCACTTCCAATTCAGAAATTGGTCCTTCAGATTGTCAGCATCAAAAGTGTTTAGATTATAAAAATAATCAGGAAACTGTTTGAAGCGATCCAAATAGCTAATATCAATGGCAGCCACATCCGGCGAACTGTATCCAGCTGCGAATGAGGTCTGTAGCTTGGCTGGAAGCTGCGTGGAGGTGGAGGTCTGAATATGAATCTCTAGCTCGGGATGCTGGGATTGATACTGGTCAATGAGCGACTCAAGACCTGATCCAGCAGTGAGCCAGATGTTCAGCTGTATCGGGTCTTGTAAAGCGGTATCTTCCTTGGAAGGGGAGAGCTGACAACCACTTGTATTAAGTAACAAGCCAAATGTTAATAGGACAGTAATCAACTTACCATTTACATTCAAGAGAAACACACCTCTGCTTTATTTGTTGTGCTTCTGAAATTCCTGAGGAGTCATCCCCATGTATTTCTTAAAAATGAGGCTGAAATACGCAGGATCCTTAAAGCCTACTAATTCGCTAACCTCATATACCTTGAGAGTAACATTCTCTAATAATTCAGTAGCTTTTTGAATACGAAGTTTGGTAAGAAAGCTAGAGAATGGTTCCCCTACATCATCTTTAAACAATCGGCCGAGATAGGTAGGATTCATATACAGTTCGTCTGCGATCATCTTGAGGGAGAGATTTTCTTGGAGCCGGGAATTCATAACCTCAATCATCATAGAGATTACCCTGCGCGTTGCCTTTACTTGTAGTTGTTCAGTGAGCTGTGGAGAAGCCGATTGCATGGAGAGGTCTCTGAAAAAGATAACGGATGGCGTACTCTCTTTTTTGACCTGCTGACAAGCTTCCAGACTCTCATGATAGGCGGTTGCGAGTGCCCCCAATTGATAGTGAGGGTTAGAGACCCCTGCACAGAATGGCGATTTCAGAATGCCCGATAGCTTATGCAGCAGCTCTTGTGTCAATACCTCATCAACGCGGTTAGGCTGCTCAAGAGGATAGAATAATAGCATGATGGCTTCCTGCTCCTCTTGAATGCCAACAACGTTGGCATACAGCGCAAAACATTCTTCTAATATATTTATAACCGCTGCATACATGGCTTGTTCCGACCAGTTCTGTGGCATGCCCACTCCAAGATGGTTTACGGTTACGACTACAAAGGAATGAAAAGGAGGAATAAGTTGTTCTTCAAAATAGGGTAACGGGATGCCGTAAAGAAGATCAGATAAGCGTTTCTCCCGAAGGTTTTTTTCTCTTAGCTGCGTTAATTGCCTCTGCTGTTTCTTCAATTGAAGACGTTCATATACGCCTGTTGCGACTTCAAGAATATGTTCTACTGAATTTGGTTTAACCAAATATTCCTTTACACCATAACGGATGGCTTGACTGGCATAGGTGAAATCCTGATAACCTGTGAGCAGCACGGTTTCAGTGTCTGGATAACATTCATGGATATGCTTTGCAAGTTCCAGCCCATCCATGCCGGGCATTCGGATATCGGATATCACCAGATCAACCATATGCTCTTTTAACAATTGCACAGCCTCTAAACCGTTCTCTGCCGAGCCAATAATGCTAAAATTGTGATTCGCACTTCCCAGCATTTCTGACAGAGAACGGCGAACAAAACTTTCGTCGTCCACGATTAACACATTCATCGTTGTGCCCCCTTAACTTTGATCATACTGTAATGGAACAGTGACCTTCACAAATAAGCCACCAAGCTCGCTTGTTGATAGCTGTAGACCAAATTCCTGTCCGTAGATCAGCTCTATGCGATGATTTAGATTAGATAGTCCAATTCCGGTATGAAGCAGCTTCTCCGGATTAACCTCACCGCCGACTAATGCGTCTGCCATACTTTCCTCACTCATGCCGTCCCCGTTGTCTTCTACAGTTAACACCAGAGATGTTCCTTCACTATAGGCACGTATGCGAATTAGCCATACTTCCCGAAGTGTGGGTTCAAGTCCATGAGTAATGGCATTTTCGACAAGTGGCTGAAGGGTTAATTTCATTAGCTGGCCATTCATAACCTCAGGATTTACAAAAAGATCAATCTGCAATTTGTCCTCGTAGCGCAGCTTCTGGAGAAAAATGAACCGTTCTAATTGCTTTAAATCCTCCTCAACTGTAACGAATTCGGATCCGCGGTCAATACTATAGCGGAGCAGATCACTTAGAGCGAGTACCATTTGGGACTCTTCCTGCATGCGTTTGTTGGCGAGCGACCAATAGATTGTATTCAAAGTGTTATAAAGAAAATGCGGGCGGAATTGCGCTTTGAGTGCTACGATCTGAGCTTGCTTTTCACTGATTTGTTTGCTGGATAGGTCAGCGATAGTATGATCCAGGTTTTGGAGCATCGAATTATAGCTTGAATAAAGGATAGCCATTTCTTTGTTCATGGTTGTTTTTACAAAAGGTAAAGTAGTTCCCCGTTCGACATTGCTCAGCTTGGTTGCCAGATTACGAAGGGGCTTGGATAGGGTCCAAGAGAAAAAGAAAGTGAATAGTAGGGCAGCACCCATCCCCAGCAGGCCAATTAAAATTATATTCCGGCGGATCGTATTTAAATCTTTAACAGCGTCTTTAGAATCAATGTAAGCAAAAACGCTCCACTCGCTATAGTCGGAATAGGCATAGGATACGAACAGATTGCGTGAGTTTATTTTTTGTGGAATGATTCTGGCTTTATGATTGCTGAATTGTTTTAGAAGCCCGTCGTTCATATAGAGTCCAATTTCTTTTGGATCTGTGGAATAGACAATGGTATTAAATGAATCAACAACTTGGATTTTCTCATTTTTGCCGAGGTGAAATTGGCTGACAGCGTTATGGATAACCTCGACAGGGAGGACAAGAAACAGGGTTCCTAACCGGTTTAGATCATTCCAATCATTAATTTGTCTGGCTCCCATCACCACAGGGATATTACCGTTCTGCCATACATCTACACCGAACCAGACCATTCGGCCTTTATTCTGTGCTATAGCCGGAAACCAATAAGCATCGCGGATTTCCTTTTCGCTGTCCCATATGACCTTTAAGGAACTGCTGTTGGTATACACCTGATCATCGGACAGCCCGAGCAGCTTGAACTGGATGTCAGAGTTTATGGAACGTGTCTGTTGATCTATGTAACGAGTAATTTCCATGGCGTCTGTACGAGGTGAACGTGACAACGCTAAGTCTCCCAAGGTTTCTTGAATCAAGGGACTGAACATGATCGTAGAAGAAAGCTTATCGTTATCCTGAAGAATTGCGTCCATTTTACCTTGAAGTTGCTTGACGGATTCCAGGATATATTGGTTGGAGCGGTTTAGAACAGCTTGAGAGGAAGAGCGGTAGGACAAAAAAATGGTGAATCCTACGATGGTGAAGATGATTAGAGAGAAGCCCATGATTAATTGAACGAGGATGGAGATTTTTTTGGACATGTTATCCCTCGCATGTAAAAGATATTCTTCCATACATTGTAACAAAAGCAAATGAAAGCGAATATAGTCAGACGAAAAATAAACATATTTATAGAAAAAATCTCATTTTTTTCAGGGGAAACAGCGTGGTTGTCCAACATTATTTAATACAGCGTTAATCTTTCTTTACTTAATAATGAAACTTTTTATGGTGGTATGCGTCTAATACTATGTTTGTTATGACGATCGTGGCAAAAGCTTTTTGCCGCCCTACCGTGGGTGGCAGCATTTTGCGGGGAATATAAGAGGAGTATGAAAAAGACAGAGACCTACTTATATTTACAAATAGGAGCAGAGGAGTTATATCATGGATTTGAAAAAGTTAACGTTAGTTGCTGTTTTGGCCGTATCTCAGGCCGCCGCGGCAGTGCCGGCTTTTGCTGAAGCTGTCAATAATACCCCAAGTAATACTACTGTAGTTGGGACAGTCGTTTCAGCTGCGCCGGAGGTAATGCCAGAATCTACCGATCCATTGCCGCCATTGCCGACGGAGACGCCAGGAGGAGTAGTGTCACCGACACCAACACCAACTCCAAT
This sequence comes from Paenibacillus sp. FSL E2-0190, assembly GCF_037992965.1. Classification (NCBI taxonomy): domain Bacteria; kingdom Bacillati; phylum Bacillota; class Bacilli; order Caryophanales; family Paenibacillaceae; genus Paenibacillus; species Paenibacillus sp. FSL E2-0190. The sequence continues at coordinate 4,987,176 of NZ_CP150306.1, read as the reverse complement.
TCCTGCAGAGACAGTTGATCCTACGGCTACTGTTGAACCTACAGCAACAATTGCACCTACTGCAACACCGCTTCCGACTGCAACTCCTGGAGTTACTACAGAACCTACAACAACAGATGGTGCTCGTGCTGTGGCTAACAGTCAGCTTATTCTTATGATGAACAGCAACAAAATGTATCAGAACGGCCAGGAATATTTAGCTAATCAGCCTATGGCAGTGAAAAACGGCGTATCCTACGTTTCGATCCGGGCTATGGTAGAACGTGTAGGCGTGAAATACGTTTATGATTATAAAACGAAAGAAACCATTGTTACCAAGGGAAGCGACGTTATGCGCTTTAAGACCGACAGCAAGGTCTATACAGTTAATGGTGAGAAGAAGACGATGAAAGGTCCAGCTTACCAATACAAGGGGACTTTCATGGTTCCATTGACATCCATAACTGGAGCACTGGGCATTCCATATACCGTTGATAATGTGCAAAAACGAGTAATCCTTACATTAAACAACAAACCTAAAGCTTCCTTCACAGTGCCAACTGAAATTTACGCCGGTGAACCAGTGACCTTCGTAACCTCCAGCTCGTCACCAAATGGTGTAGCTATTGTGGATGAAAGCTGGGGAGGTAACAAGCAGGATATCTATGATCAACCAGGATATTATGTAGTAACCTATTCCGTAATGGATGCGAATCAACAGTGGAGTGATCCTTACACCATGACCATCACAGTGCTTAAACCTAATACACCTCCAGTTGCTAATTTCACTACAGACAAGGATTCATACAAGATGGGTGAAATGATTACTTATACCGATCTAAGTAGCGATCCTGATGGTGATGAAATTACCGTAACTTGGACGAACAAGGCCGAGGCTTTCTTTACTCCGGGTCCAGCGACAATTGCTGTCCAAGTAAAAGATTCACATGGCGCGATCAGCACGTTTGAGAAAACCGTTAATATTTCGGATGAAATCTTGTACAGTAAAGAAGATTTCAACAGATTATTTGCATCTCCGGGCAGTGTGTTTAGCATCGATGGATCGATGGTCCCTACTTGGCAGCAAGTAGCTTATAATCTTTCTTCCGAGCCTTATAAACTAATTCGCAGCAACAGCCCAGAAACGGTGTATACAGAAGGTGTTACTTACCGTGAGACTTCTTTGGGTAAAACCCGCTTCTTGATTCACCACAAGAATAACCTGAATATTAAAGCTAAAGTGTATGTGATTGCTACGAATAACAATTTGTACCCAACGACGCTTACAACCGAATATGTGGGCTTTGCAGGCCCAAGCACATATCCTGAAGGTACTGGTAAAATGTCTGTAGAACGTTATTGGAAATCTATGCTTACAAATGAGCATTATAAAACGATTGTTCTGCAACCAGGGGAAAGTGTCTCAATTCTGACCGATCTAAACCAAATTGCTATGAAACCAAGTGAAATTGTTTCACTTCAAGCGGACTTATTTAGTGATTATCCAATCGATTATAATGTCATGTTGATTGATGCGAATAAAGATCCACTGACTACACTTCCAACACTTCCAGTTCTGGATCGAGACGGAGTGCATAATCGGGGAACTTACGAAGATTCTACTCGTATTATCACGGTTACCGATGAGGTAGGAAAAACTCCTGCAAAACTTCTGCTAGGCGATAATTCCAGTGATAAGAACCTGGCTGGCGTAGACCCCATGGCAGGTACGGAAGCATCCAATGCCGGTAATTTCGGGGTATTATACAAGATCAGATTCGAAAATGTTGCACCAAACTCATTGATTACGTTTAATCCACGTGGCGGTAACTATATGGGGCCGGTTATGGTTAATAACCAAATCGTGCATATGCCAAGCGTGGGAAGTCTCTCGAACGCTGACATGAACAGTGTGGTTTATCGTAGTGGTGAGTATGGAGGTTCTGTGGAGATTTTGTTCACAGCAGCTTCAGGCAGTAACTTGCCGGTCAATTTCCTCATCACTCCACTTCCAGCAAAGAAATAACAAATAGGAATATCCCTATAAGCTCTATTGGGGAATTATCTACAATAAAGGCCCGGCTGAATATTCCGTAAAGGAATACGCAGCCGGGCTTTTGTTTAAATATAATAATTCAGAGGTTGCGTAGGGGCGCTTCATGGTGCTTCATTGACGGGGCATTTATTTTGGGGCATTATTAAGAGAGTGAAATATAAATGAACTGATCTTATGGGAGATGAGCGTATGCTGTCGACAGAACAAATATTAGAAGTCATGTCGGGGCAAGGACTGCGAATCACCGACCAACGCAAAACGCTTGCCCAGTTATTCGGCGAGAATAAGGGATATTTGTCAGCGAAGGATGTATATGAGCATATGGGCCGTAAGTATAGCGGACTTAGCTTTGATACGGTGTACCGCAATCTTCGTGTAATGGAAGAGCTTGGTGTGCTTGAACAGATTGTCTTTGAAGACGGAGTGAAGTTCAAGGGAAGCTGCAATCATCAGGATCATCACCATCATATGATCTGCCTTCAATGCCAAAAGACCTACCCGATTAATTTCTGCCCGATGAATTTAACGGATACACCCGATCAATTCCGGGTAGTCAAGCATAAATTTGAGGTGTTCGGTTATTGCAAAGAATGTGAAGAGAACCGGGAAGAAGAATTAGTTGCAGCATCAGATAAACAAAAGGGACTTTAGAAATGGTGACCCTACGCAGAACGATTCAGGCGCCTATTCGGGTGTATCGCAGGTACATTTCCCCTATTAAACCTGCAACCTGCCGCTTCTATCCAACCTGCTCTGCCTATGCCCTGGAAGCCATTGAAGTCCATGGTCCATTGAAAGGCTCATGGCTTGCAGCTAAGCGGATTGCCAGATGTCATCCCTTTCATCCTGGAGGACTTGATCCTGTGCCGCCTCTTCAAGATGAATCTGCTGAGAAGGATTCTGCCCCTGCGACTTGACATGGGGCCTTACCATTGGGTATATTCACAAGTAATAGTATGAATTCCGAAGAACGGATAAGTAAATCGTTACGTCCATTACAGAGAGCCGGAATATGCTGAAATCCGGTATGGAGCGTTAGATTGAATATGGTCCGGGAGGAACTGTGTTCGAGCGGGAACTGCAATTGTGGTTCACGTAAGATAACAGCGTGATCCAGCGTTAATGGACAGTTCCCGCGAGGGAACTGGCGAAGCCTGCGCTCTGTGAAGAGACAGGAAATTTGGGTGGTATCGCGTGAGTTATACTCTCGCCCCATTATGGGGGCGGGAGTTTTTTGTTTTTTAATAAGAAAGGATGATTACTGAATGAGTGAGAAAAAAACGTTTTACCTAACGACACCAATTTATTATCCAAGTGACAAGCTACATATCGGACATGCTTATTCAACCGTGGCAGGAGACGCAATGGCCCGTTACAAACGTCTGCGCGGCTACGAAGTGCGTTATCTAACCGGTACAGACGAACATGGACAAAAGATCGAGCGGAAGGCAGAGGAAGCAGGAAAGACCCCTCAGCAGTTCGTAGACGACATTGTTGTTGGTATTAAGGAGCTATGGCGTAAGCTGGACATTTCGAACGATGACTTCATCCGTACTACGGAAGAGCGTCATAAAAAAGTGGTACAGGATATTTTTGATCGGTTGCTGCAGCAAGGAGACATCTATAAAGGTGAATATGAAGGCTGGTATAGTATCCCAGATGAAACCTTTTACACAGAAACGCAATTAGTTGATATAGTGCGTGATGACAACGGTGTGATTACTGGTGCAAAAAGCCCAGATAGCGGCCACCCGGTTGAGCTGGTGAAGGAAGCAAGTTATTTCTTCCGGATGAGTAAATATGCGGATCGTTTGCTGCAATTTTACGAGGAGAATCCAGAGTTTATTTTGCCGGAATCCCGTAAGAACGAAATGATTAACAATTTCATCAAACCCGGACTGGAAGACCTTGCAGTTTCCCGTACAACCTTTGATTGGGGCGTAAAAGTTAAGGGCGACGAGAAGCATGTCGTGTACGTGTGGATTGATGCTTTGACTAACTATATTACTGCTCTGGGTTATGGTTCCGAGGATCGCACCTTGTATGACAAGTTCTGGCCTGCGGATGTACACATCGTTGGTAAAGAAATCGTTCGTTTCCATACCATTTACTGGCCGATCATTCTGATGGCGCTTGGTGAACCCCTTCCGAAAAAGGTATTTGCCCATGGCTGGTTGCTCATGAAAGATGGAAAAATGTCGAAATCTAAAGGTAACGTAGTTGATCCTGTGACACTGATTGATCGTTATGGCTTGGATGCATTACGTTATTACCTGCTGCGCGAAGTACCGTTTGGTTCGGATGGCACGTTCACACCGGAAAGCTTTGTAGACCGGGTTAACTATGACCTTGCCAACGACCTTGGTAACCTGTTGAACCGTACAGGGGCTATGGTTGAAAAGTATTTTGCAGGCGAGATTCCGGCATATGAAGGAAATGTAACAGCATTTGATGGTGAGCTTCAAGCTGCGGCTGAGAATACTTATGCCAAAGTAGAAGAAGCTATGGAAAAAATGGAGTTCTCCGTGGCGTTGACAGCTATCGGAATATTCATTAGCCGCACCAACAAATATATCGATGAGACACAACCTTGGGTGCTTGCCAAAGATGAAAATAGAACCGCCGAGCTGGCTTCTGTGATGAGACATCTGGTGGAAGGTCTGCGTACCGCTTCAATCCTGCTGCAGCCGTTCTTGACACAAACACCAGCGAAGATCTGGGAACAGCTGGGTATTGAGCCTGGTGAGTTAACGACTTGGGATAGCGGTAAGACCTTTGGCCTGATTCCGGCAGGAACAAAGCTGGTGAAAGGCAATCCAATCTTCCCACGTCTGGATGTGGAGCAAGAGGTAGCTTATATTGCCGAGGCTATGGGCGCTGGTAAAGCTGCGGCTGAAGTGGCGGAATCGGCTGCTCCTGCTGCTGCGGACTCCGAGCCAGTGGAAGAGCATAAAGAGGAAATCGGCATTGACGATTTCGCTAAAGCAGAGCTGCGGGTAGCTCAGGTTATTGCTGCAGAGCCAGTGAAAAAAGCTGACAAGCTGCTGAAGCTGCAACTGGATCTGGGTTATGAACAACGTCAAGTGGTTTCTGGTATCGCGAAATTCTATACACCGGAAGAGCTGGTGGGACGTAAAGTGATTTGTATCGTAAACCTTAAACCGGTGAAGCTGCGTGGGGAGTTGTCCCAAGGGATGATTTTGGCGGCTTCTAAAGATGACCAGCTAACGATCGCTACCGTGCCGGACAGTATGCCAAACGGAGCAGTAGTGAAATAAGACAATACTGTTGTAGAAATTTTTTAATGAGGTTGCTTGAACAAGGGAATGCTCCTTCAGCCGGGTTGGTTGTGGGAGCATTCCTTTTTTATAAAGGACGATACCGTCTTTCTTCTGAGTGAGGTTTCTTTGTTGACTTATCGTAACGATTACTATTATACTACTAATAGTAAAATTTACGATTTGAGGGGTAGATCAATATAATGGCGGCAATGAAATCACGTATAAGTTTGCTCGTCCTTGCACTGGTACTGGTATTTACACTAAGTGCATGCGGACCTAAGAGCAGTGGAAGTATAGTTGAAGGGAAAGTAAATGTAGTTACAACCTTTTATCCTATTTACGAGTTTGCTAAGGAGATTGGCGGGGAAGATATCAATGCTATTAACCTGCTTCCAGTGGGTGTGGAGCCACATGATTGGACACCGCGCAGTCAAGATATTATCAACACTTCTAAGGCACAGCTATTTCTATATAACGGTGCGGGCTTAGAAGGCTGGGTTCCTAACTTTTTAAAAGGCCTTGATAGCAGCAGTAAAGTTAAGGCGGTTGAAGTAAGTCAAGGTATTGATTATATCATGACCGATGAAGATGACGGGCATGATCATGGGGCAAGTGAGGAAGAGTCTCATCAAAATGAGGACACGGATCATAACAGTAATGCCTCTGTAGACAGCCTGCATACAGACCCGCATACTTGGGTAAGTCCAAAATCAGCCATTGTCATGGCTCAGAATATTAAAGAAAGCCTTCAGTCCGTGGATCCTGAGCATAAAGAAGGTTATGAAGAGCGTTACAATAAGCTTGCGGAACGTTTGCAGGCGTTAGACAGTAAATTCAAAGAGGAGCTTGCTAAGCTGCCCAACCATAAGATCGTAGTATCACATCAGGCTTTTTCTTACCTTGCCCGTGATTATGGATTGGATCAGCATGCGATTATGGGACTTTCGCCAGACGCTGAGCCGCGCGGACAGGATTTAGTGAAGCTTGCGAAAATGGTAAAAGATGAAGGGATTAAGTATATCTTTTTTGAAGAGCTTGTCTCCGATAAACTGGCTAAGACTCTGGCAGCCGAAGCGGGCGTTTCCACTATGGTGCTTAATCCGGTAGAGGGACTTACTGCGGAGCAAGAGAAGAACGGCGACAATTACTTCACTCTGATGGAGAAAAATTTGCAAAATCTGATTATGGCCTTACAATAATAAGGAAAGTATAAGGGAAAGGCGGTACTTAAGCATGCAATCGGTATCCTTGGACTGCCATCAGCATATCATCGATATACAGGATCTTTCTTTTTCATATGGGGAACAGAAGGTGATATCGAATCTTAACTATAGTGTAAGAGAACGAGATTTCCTTGGTATCATTGGTTCTAATGGTGCTGGTAAAACAACATTGATGAAAATGATCGTCGGCTTGCTTCCAGCGAGCAGTGGTGAAATTAAATTATTCGGAACGCCTGTCCGCAAGTTTAAAGACTGGGAACGGATCGGGTATGTTCCGCAAAAGAATGCCTTCAACCCATTGTTTCCAGCAACGGTGCGTGAAGTAGTTCTGTCAGGTCTATATAATAACAAGAATCTGATCCGCAGAGTATCTAAGGCTCAGCATCGTCAATGTGAGGATGCACTTGAAGTCATGCGGATACAAGATATCGCGGAGAAAAGAGTAGGCCAGCTGTCAGGCGGTCAGCAGCAGCGTGTTTTTCTGGCTCGGGCGCTGATTAACCATCCTGACCTGCTGATTTTGGACGAACCTACTGTGGGTATTGATGCCGAATCGCAAGCGGGATTCTTTGAATTAATTACCCATATGCATGCTCATCATCATATGACCTTCCTGATGGTGTCGCATGATATCGACATGATCAAAAATTATTTAGGTCATGAGCCCGTGCAGACAAATGGTAAAATCAACTTTTACTCCCGCCACTCACATGATCTCCAGAATTGCACAGAAGAGAATCTGCAGCACACGCTCTCTTAAGTCATAATTAAACTCTGAGCAGAGGTTTGCCTCTGTTCTCAGTGCATACATAACTTGCGTGTGGAAGTTAGTCAGTAGACAGGGTTTTTACTAGGAGTATTTCGACCTTGTTCCTATTTCTTGTTTTCTCTTATCCTAAGCACCACCAAAGTACAAGCGTGTCCCTCTAGGGACGAAAGCGATCTTTCCCCGACCTATCTATGTTCAGTAACACTAACTCCTACGCTAGTTGCACTTAACGGGTGTCCAGAGGGCAGAGCCCTTGGGGCCCTCCCTTGGAAGGGAGGGTTTGGGAGGGATCGAAAAAGGTTTGAAAAAGGTTTTTAATGTTCGAATGGTTCGAAAAGGTTCCGAAAGAAGGAGAGTTTAAGTTGGAAATACTATTTAGCGATTTTTTTCAGCGGGCGCTTGCGGGCGGACTGCTGATTGGTATAACAGCGCCGCTTATAGGCGTTTTTCTTGTGCTTAGACGATTATCCATGATCGGAGATACGCTGGCTCATGTTACTATAGCGGGGGTGGCACTCGGTTTTCTAACAGGATTTTATCCGCTGGGCGCAGGCCTTATCTTTGCAGTGGTAGCGTCCTTCGCGATTGAAAAGCTTCGCAAGGCTTATAAGAGTTATGCGGAGCTGTCGATTGCCATTATAATGTCAGGCGGAGTGGCGTTGGCTTCACTCTTTTTCACCTTAGGAAAAGGGTATAATGCGGACGTAATGAGTTATTTGTTCGGCAGCATTTATACGCTCGATAATACCGATTTGATCGTTGTAGGCATAGTGACTATAGCTGTTGTAGTGGTAGTTTCGATGTTCTTTAAAGAGTTCTTTTTGCTTAGCTTTGAAGAGGATGCAGCAAGTGTAAGTGGGCTTCCGGTGAAACTGCTTAACATGCTGATCACCATTCTGACAGCACTTGTGATTAGCACAGCCATCAAGATCGTAGGCTCGCTGTTGGTATCTGCTTTGTTGACTATTCCGGTCGCAATCAGCTTATTGCTATCCCGTAGCTTTAAATCCTCGGTCATCCTGGCGGTTATTATTTCGGAGATTGCCGTTGTAGGCGGACTAGTGGTAGCTGGAGTCTGGAATTTGGCTCCCGGTGCAACTATTGTGCTTTTGCTCATATCATTATTGGTATTAACCTTGATCGGTAAAAAGGGATTGCCAGCATAAACAGCGAATTAAGTAATCGGTATCACATTAGGCAAGCATAAACGCCTTCGGTGTCCTTGTAAGGACGATAAGCGAAAAAAAGGAGCCATAAACAGCTCCATGAAGTGACTCGAATGCCGGAAGGAGAGCCGCTATTTTGTCTAATATCAATGCAGGAATTGCTTTAGCCGCAGGGGTGGCATCGTTTATATCGCCATGCTGTTTACCGCTGTACCCCTCTTATTTATCGTACATTACCGGGTTATCCGTTCAACAATTAAAATCAGGCAGCAACTCTAAAGAGGTTCGTGTACGCACCCTAACTCATACATTGGCATTTATATTAGGTTTTTCTGCAGTTTTTTACACACTTGGTTTTGGGGCTGGGTTATTCGGGCAATTCTTTAATGGCCAGCGTGATCTGATCCGGCAATTGTCGGCGATTCTAATTATTGTAATGGGTTTGTTTTTGCTTGGGATTTTTCAGCCGCAGTTTTTACTTCGTGAACGTAAGCTTGATTTAAAATGGAAACCGGCGGGTTATGTGGGCTCCTTTATTTTCGGAATTGGTTTTTCTGCGGGTTGGTCACCCTGTATCGGGCCGATTTTGACGGCAATTATTGCTCTTTCGGCAAGCGACCCAGGCACTTGGTTTACATTGATTACCGCGTATAGCATCGGATTTGCTTTGCCATTTTTTCTTTTAGCCTTTTTCCTAGGCGGAGTGAAGCGTATCCTCAAGTATTCGAATCTGCTGATGAAGATTGGCGGCGTCCTTATGGTATTTATGGGTATTTTGCTGTTCACGGATCAAATGTTCAGGATCACAGTGTGGCTACAAGGAATAACGCCGGATTGGCTGATTTTTTAGGTGAAGTAATCAATACCTGCTTCCGGAAAATGCTCGAAAATCCGCTCTGTGATAAATTCTCGCAGGGCGGTTTGCTGTTCATCCGGATAGACATATTTGTTCTGTCCCCAGCGGCCCCATTTCTTTTTGCGTTTCTCCATGTCCATTTCTAGTTTAGATTTCGGGTAACGTTTCTCAATTACGGTCTTGGCTGTTTTGGTGAATCGGTGCTGAATCATTTCAAAGGTTAGACCTTTTCCGATTTCTGGCGGAAGGGTCTTGGCTAATTTGGCCAGTAGCTCCGCATAGCCTTCCTGCCAGCCGTCATACCAAATAATTGGGGCAATGATGAAGCCCACTGGATAGCCGGCGCGGGCAACCTTTCCAGCCGCTTCAATTCGCTCTTCAAACCGCGAGGTAGCAGGCTCGAAATTTTTGATCACATAGTCAGCATTCACGCTAAAACGAATTCTGGTATGTCCGTTATGCTGCAAATCGAGCAGAGGTTCAACATGTTGGTATTTGGTCACAAAGCGCAGGCGGCCAAGGGGCTCCGCTGCCATGAATGTGATGAGTTCTGACAGAGACCCGGTAATATGCTCCAGTCCTAACGGATCTGAGGTGCAGGCTGCTTCAAAAGTCGTGATTTCAGGGCTGCGCTCCTCGATATATTTTTTTGCGGCGTCAATGATGTCATCGGTGTTTACATATACACGAATGTAAGGCTTTGCCCCTAAAGTAGTCTGCAAATAACAATAATGGCAGTGGCCCATGCAGCCAGTTGCGATCGGAATTGCATAATCTGCGGAGGGTTTGGATTGGTCAAACTTTAAGGTTTTGCGCAGGCCGACTACAAGTGTTCTTTTGGCAATTTTATATTGCTCGACCTCTGTGTCACCCGGGAAATTCATTATACGGTTATGCGATGTAGTCATGCGATAGGGAATATTGTTAGCCTTCACCCATTCCATGATTCGTTCACCTTTCGGGTAATTTAAAGCATCCGGCTCGAAGAAAACAAGCTCGGGGACAAAAAGGGCTGTAGCTTTTCTGGTTCTCTTTACGGGAGGGGTCTCAGGTGTCACTATAGTCATGAATTCACGCTCCTTCTGAAAGATGAGTAAGTTTATTATGCCTAACTGAGTCTCATTAGAAGCATGGCAATCATGGGTAACTCCTCCCCATGTTCTCTTGAAGGACTTGCCAAGGGGCGTTAGAAACATGTATCATTGTTAGAGCAAGGTTTGGCTCGGCGCCAGGTTCATTATAGAAAAGAGGTAAATTTTAATGCCAACACCCAGCATGGAGGATTATTTGGAGCGCATATATAAGCTCATTGATGAGAAAGGTTATGCGCGGGTCTCGGATATTGCCGAGGGACTGGAAGTACACCCCTCCTCTGTGACCAAGATGATCCAAAAACTGGATAAGGACGAATATCTCATCTATGAGAAATATCGTGGGCTTGTCCTAACCAACAAAGGGAAAAAAGTAGGGAAACGTCTTGTTGATCGTCATCAACTATTGGAAGAATTCCTCGGTTTGATCGGAGTACAGCAGGAATTTATCTATAATGATGTTGAAGGGATCGAGCACCACCTGAGTTGGGATTCGATTACACGTATCGAAACGTTGGTGGAATATTTCCGCCGCGATGAAGAACGTCTGCAGACTTTATATGCTATTCACAATGAACTGGCAAGCGATTCTTGAAATGTTTTTTCCCGAAACGGATACCGTCCTTAAAGTTATGCCCAGCAAGGCTTTGGTGAGCATAAACTACTTGATGGTATAGCCGTTTCTATTTTGTTTAGTGCAACCTTTCCCAGTTTTTAGCGTCAAAACGGATAAGTCCTTTTTCTGGCTGAGACTGATACCGCTCTTTTGAAGGGTGGAATCGGTACATCCACTTGGAGGATTGATCCGTTTTTTCTTTTTTTATAGGATACATATTATTTAGATTTGGGGAGGAATTATGAATTATCGTAAATGGATGTTGGGATTGCTAGTATTAGTATTGTTTCTGCCTTTATGGTCTCCTGGGGCACGTGCGGCAGCTGTGCAGATTACCATTGAACTGGATGGCGAGGCGCTGGCAAGCGATGTGCCGCCGTATATCACAGCTTCGAATGTAACGATGGTGCCAATTAGCGTCATTAGTAAAGGGTTGAATGCTGGAGTAGTTTGGAATCAAAGCAGTAAGACAGTAACAATCACGCAAGGAGATACAGAGATCAAGCTGACCAGTGGCCAGAAAAGTGCATTAGTTAATAATGCTTCTGTAGCCCTCGACACCTCAGTACAGATTAAGCAGGGACGGGTTATGGTGCCGCTTCGTTTTGTAAGTGAGCAATTGGGGTTACAGGTTATGTGGGATCAGGCTACCAAACATATTTCTTTGTACTCTAATACAGAGCCGCCGCAGGCTGCTGATCCGGAAACACCAGCAGTACCTACAGCGACTCCAGTCGTTACGCCGACCCCAACCCCTACAGCGACTCCAAAACCGACCTCGCCAACAGTTCCAAGTATTCCTGGTGCGTCGGCTAACAAGGAGATGAAGGGAGCCTGGATCTCTACAGTATTTAATCTGGACTGGCCTTCAGTAGCTTCTGCAGGTAACGAAGCGAAACAAAAACAAGAATTTGATAATCTGCTGGACAAGCTAAAAGCTGTTGGTTTTAATGCTGTTTTTGTACAGGTTAGAACCTCAGCAGACAGCCTGTACCCTTCTGTTCTAGTTCCTTGGTCTAAGGTGCTGACCGGCACACAAGGAAAAAATCCGGGTTATGACCCGTTGAGCTATATGGTCAGCGCTGCACATTCACGCGGTATGCAGTTCCATGCATGGTTCAACCCATTCCGCGCGACAACGGATGCTTCTACATCCGCATTAGCAAGTAATCATGTGGCTAAGTCAAATCCGGAATGGATTGTAGACGCAGGAGGTAAAAAATACATCAATCCAGGGATCCCAGCAGCCCGCCAGCACATTATCGATACAGTGTTGGAGGTCGTCAAAGGCTATGATGTAGATGGTGTCCATTTGGATGATTATTTCTATCCTTCAGGTGTATCTTTTGCCGATGATACTGCTTATAAGACTTATAACACGAAGAACCTGTCTTCTAAGGCGGATTGGCGCCGCGATAATATTAATGAATTCGTCCGTCAATTGGGAGAACAGATTCATAAGGTGAAACCGAAGGTTTCTTATGGAATTAGTCCGTTTGGTGTATGGCGTAATATCAAAAAAGACAGCACAGGTTCGGATACCACAGCTGGAGTTACCGCTTATGACGATATGTACGCCGATGTTCGGACATGGATCAAGCAAGGCTGGATTGACTATGTCGCACCGCAAATTTATTGGAGTCTGTCCTTTAGTACTGCCCGTTACGATAAGCTAGTAGATTGGTGGGTTAAAGAGGTAGAGAATACGAATGTTAAGCTCTATATTGGGCAAGCTGCTTATAAGGTTGGAGCAAGTGACCAGAAAGCAGAATGGCAAAGTGGCGACCAAATCATCAACCAGCTTAAATATAATGAGAAATATAAAGAGGTTGCAGGCAGTATTATGTTCAGAGCAAATGACATTGTAGTCCGCAATCCGTTTGGATTATCAAATTTGCTGACCTTTTATTTTCAGTCTAAATAAGATAACTGTTCTAGATAAGGAGTCATGAATGCTCCCCCGTGCTCATAGATAAGCAATAGAATCTATGGGAAGCGGGGGATTTTTGTGTATGGAGATTAACGCTGTGTTTGAAGGAGGGGGAGTAAAAGGGATTTCTCTCGCTGGAGCAGTTGAAGCCACGGAAAGGGCGGGGCGAACCTTTAAAAAGGTCGCTGGAACCTCCTCAGGCGCAATTGTAGCGACTTTACTGGCTGCGGGTTATGAAGGTGAGGAAATGAGTCGGATGATCCAAGGAACTTCTTTTTCATCGTTTATGAAGCGAGCTCCCATCTATAATACGGCTTGGGTAGGTCCTGCACTGCGAGTGTTATTGAAGAAGGGATTGTATTCGGGTGAAGCCTTGGAATCGTGGATGAGATCGCTTTTGCTAAAAAAGGGAATTATCACTTTTCGTGATCTGCCTCCAGGCAAACTATCTATAATTGCTTCTGACATTACCAATGGCCGGATATTGGTCTTACCAGATGGATTGGAACAGTATGGAATCTCTCCTGAACATTTTGAGGTGGCCAAGGCTGTGCGTATGAGCTGCAGTATTCCTTATTTTTTTGATCCAGTGATGCTCAGGTTAAATGGACAGTCTGCTAGAGGGAAGTCTTTTATTGAGCAATTTGTATACGTTGTGGATGGAGGATTATTAAGCAATTTTCCTTTATGGCTATTTGACGGGATGAATGAGAATAGTAAAGTGACGGGGAAAAGAATCCCTACGGTAGGGTATCAAACAGTAGGTAAAACCGACCCGCAGCCCCACAGGATTAGGGGACCGTTCAGTATGCTGCAAGCTATGGTAAGCACCATGCTGTCTGCTCATGATGAGAAATATATTGAAGATGATAAATATGTCCGCACAGTAACCATCCCAACGCTTGGTATCGGCACGACCCAATTTAATATTACGAAGATGCAAAGCGACGAATTGTATGCCGCCGGACTGAAGGCAGGGGAAGACTTCTTTAAGGAGTGGCGCCCCAGATAACAAGCAAGCTTTATAATATCAGAAAAAAAGCATCCCGCACGTTATTTTGAAACGTGGAGATGCTTTTTGGTGTTTGTTTTTATTTAGTTAATGGTACTTCGGAAGCTGATCATCGTTTTTCCCTTTATTTCCTTCGATGACTTGGAAGGGATAACTTTTACGTTTGCCTGGTACTGCTTGAGTCTTGCGAATCCCAGCAACCTTGGTCATGGTTTTCTGCGAAGGTTTGACTTTGATTCTAGATCCATTACTGCTGCGAGCGTATTTCCCTGGTCCCATTTTGTAAGCATAATAGATAATCGCTAACAGTACTAAGGGGAGAATCAGCTTCGACAGCGTATAGAAAGGCTCAGTCAAGACTCCAATCACAAAACCGAATATTGCAAGAATTACTGAAATCCAAAAAATTAAAGCATGCCTGATCATAGGACACTCATCCTTTCGCAGGATCCAATATGCCGCCTGACACACTTGCCTCCGTATATCCTCTGGCTTCAATCTCTGCATCAAGCTCACGCATACGATTGAAAGAGGCGATGGATACTTCTACCTGATCATCCTTTGGTTCTTTGGTAGTGAGCAGCTGCAGCCATAGTCCAGGGTATCCCAAGTATTTGAGACCTGGAATTTCTCTTACTGCGTTGGTACCCTTCAGAACCTCAAACGAAACACCGATTACGACAGGCAGCAGAATAATCCGTTGGATCACACGTTCCCAAAGATTATCCCAGGGTACTACGGAGTAAATAATAACGCCGAGGATAATCGTCAGCATCATAAAACTGCTTCCGCAGCGGTAATGCAGACGGCTGTATTTCTGAACGTTCTGGACAGTCAGCTCTTCGCCTGCTTCAAAGGCGCTGATGACTTTGTGTTCCGCACCGTGATACTGGAATAGCCGCTTGATCACAGGTGTTTGCGAAATCGCCCATAAATAGACCAGCAAGAGAACCATTTTAATGCCGCCTTCTATGAGGTTGTGCAGTACATAGTTATCAAATGCATTCTTGAATAAAAAATCTTCGACAAATACTGGTACAAGCGTAAAAATGAGCTTTCCGAATAAGAAGGAGAGAATACCCATTACAGCAACGCCAAAAATCATTCCGAGGCTCCAGCCTTCGTCCTTTTTCTTCGGCTTAGCTTTCTCTTTCGCCAGTTCTTCGGGTTCCAATTCATCTTCGGCATAGGATTCAGCCGAATAGTTCAAGTGCTTAGAGCCTTTGGCGCTGGCATCTATAATACTGACAAGGCCGCGAAGCAGCGGAATCTTGCGCAGTTTAGTGACCCAGCTCTTATCGCTTCTTGGCACCTCCAAAAATGTAATCTCCTGATTCTTTCGTCGCACGGCTGTTACATTAATATGCTTGCCGCCGAACATGACGCCTTCAATGACGGCTTGGCCGCCATAGCTGGGAGTTTCCTGGGACAACCAATTCACCTTCCCGTAATTAATATGATTTATATAATACATTGTAACTAATTTTTGAAGACATTACTAGTTGGATCGCCTTTTGCTGCACATACTACCTTATATGGACAAGGAGAGACAAATCGGTATTAAAAATACGGAAAGAGAGGCAATTCTATGAGCAAATCACATCAACAACAATCAGATCATACTAATATTTGGTTTTTTGCGCTCGAATTAGGTTTTTTCGCAGGTTTGATTTGGGGAGGGCTGCACTGGTTAATCTACTGGTTCAGCTTTACCAAGGTTAGTCCTGGTTATTTAGCAGAGCCGTTTTTTAAACATACTTTTCTGACAACAATGTATGGACATCTCGTGGGTTATTTGTTTTTCATCTTATTTTCAGTGATAGCCTCACTGCTATACGTGCTTATTCTGCGCAAGCTGAAGGGACCTTGGCCAGGATTGGTTTATGGTGTTTTGTGGTGGGTAGTTATATTTATTCCCGGCTCGCAAATGTTTCTTATGCAGCCGCCTTTTAAGCTGCCGTGGAACACTGTGATTAGTGAGTTCTGCCTTTTTTTACTTTGGGGGATGTTCATTGGATACACAGCGGCGATTGAGTATACCGACGAACGAAAGCGTGAGCAAGCGACTGCACTTGCCTAACGGCTCGAAAAAACTTCTCAAGGGGATATCCCTATGTTAAAATACAATGTGGCTATTTCGAGAGGAGAATGAAAATGGGTAACGAGCGCGTCTCCAAGCTGCGTAAGGTTTTGCAGGATAAAGGATTGGAAGCAATGTTGATAACCAGCGGTTATAACCGCCGCTATTTAAGTGGATTTACCGGATCGTCCGGTTATGTATTGGTGACAAGCGATGATTGTTATCTGCTAACTGACTTCAGGTACATGACACAGGCTGCGGATCAAGCGGTAGGAGTTAAGGTTGTAGAGCATGGTCCTAAATTTATTGATACAGTACGCGAGTTGCTGCCAACAGGCAGTGAGGTACGTGTTGGTTTCGAACAGGATGATGTCTCATTCAGCGCTTATACCTCATATGCGGAAGCCCTTAAGCCGGCAGTGTTAGTTCCAGTTTCCAAAGCCGTGGAAGACCTCCGTATGTTCAAGGATGCTGAAGAGCTTGCTGTTATGCAACGTGCAGCTGATCTGGCTGATGCTACATTCAATCATATTCTGAATGTGATCAAACCAGGCATGACTGAAAGAGACGTCGATTTGGAAATGGAATTCTATATGCGTACCCACGGGGCAACTGCGTCATCGTTTGATACGATTGTTGCTTCAGGTGAACGTTCGTCCATGCCGCATGGCGTAGCAAGCAGCCGTGTAATTCAAGGTAATGAATTTATTACGCTTGATTTCGGCGCATTACTCGATGGATACTGCTCAGATGTGACTCGTACCATTGCACTCGGAGCTCCAGATCCGAAGCTGAAAGAAATCTATGATATTGTGCTGGAAGCTCAGCTACATACGTTGGCACATATCAAACCGGGTATGACTGGACGGGAATGTGATGCACTGGCACGTGATATCATCGCTAGCTACGGATATGGTGATCAATTTGGACATAGCACGGGTCATGGACTTGGAATGGAAGTTCATGAATGGCCGCGTTTGTCCAAGCTGAGTGACGATATCATGCAGCCGGGAATGGTCGTTACTGTAGAACCAGGTATCTATTTGCCGGGGATTGGCGGAGTACGTATTGAAGACGATATTGTGATCACCGAGAGCGGAATATCGCTGCTGACCCATTCGTCCAAAGAATATACAGTACTGTAAGTAAGAAAAGTAGTAGTTTAATTATCGAATTCAGGAGGGATTTTTAGTGATTTCAGTAAACGATTTTAAGACAGGCTTGACCGTAGAGGTGGACGGTGATATTTTTACCGTTCTTGATTTCCAGCACGTTAAACCAGGTAAAGGTGCAGCGTTCGTTCGCTCTAAGCTGAAAAACCTGCGCAATGGTAACACTGTTGAGCGTACTTTCCGTGCTGGTGAAACTATTGGCCGTGCTATTATTGAGAACCGTGGCGTGCAATATTTGTATGCAAGCGGATCGGAGCATGCTTTCATGGACAACGAAACTTATGACCAATTCGAATTGTCCAGCAAGCAGCTTGAATGGGAATTGAACTTCCTTAAAGAGAACATGACTGTAAACATCATCAGTTACCAAGGTGAAATCCTTGGGATTAACCTGCCTACCAGCGTAGAGCTGAAGGTTGTTGAAACTGAGCCAGGTGTGAAGGGTAATACTGCTCAAGGCGCTACTAAATCGGCCAAGCTTGAAACAGGTCATTCTGTACAAGTTCCTCTGTTCATCAATGAAGGAGATGTGCTGCTTATTGATACTCGCGAAGGTAAATATATCTCCCGCGCGTAGGAAGCATCATACTTGCCGAACTTATAACCAATCAGCCTCCCCCGTTATTACGGTGGGGGGTTTTTGGTATATAAACGAGGATGCATGAGGAACAGTATGGGTGTGGAATGTTATACTTACGAATTAAAGGATTAGAAGGAGACGCATATGAGAAAATTAATTATATCTGAGTTCATATCCCTTGATGGTGTTATGGAAAATCCACAATGGACCTTCTCTTTCGGAAGTGAAGAACAGGAGCATTTCAAGTTTGCTGAACTGAAAGCTGCTGACGCTCTAATGTTAGGACGGACAACCTACGAAGGTTTTGCAGAGGCTTGGCCAAATATGGTTGAGCAGACAGGTGAGTACGGTGAAATGATGAATGGATACGCCAAGTACGTAGTCTCCACAACTCTCGAACAAACAACATGGAGCAATTCAAGCTTGATCAAGGGCGATCTTGCTCAGGAGGTGTCCAAGCTGAAGGAGCAGCCGGGGAGAGATATTCTCGTTTTTGGCAGTCGTACGCTTGCGCAGAGCCTGATGCAGCTTGGCCTTGTCGATGAATATCAGCTTCTGGTCTTCCCGATTCTGCTGGGTAGCGGTCAGCGCCTGTTCGAAAACGTTGGTGAAGAGAAGACGTTGGAGCTAGTGGACTCCAAAAGATTCAGTTCTGGAGTGATGGCCTTGACTTATCGACCAGCTTCTCAATAAAAAACTGGAAGACGAGTGAAATGAGGTCAGCTAGTGTCTTGAAGCTGACCTTATCTTTTTGTTAGCTTCTGGAAAATCAATAATTTTTTAATGAAATCATTAACGCATTACGCTATTTTCGTATTATACTGGTTTAAAGCGGGAAACCGATTAGAAGCAACTACATAGACCGATATGGGGAGTGAGTGGGACTTTGTCACTTTATGTTATGAAATTCGGAGGCAGCTCCGTCGGCGACACAGAACGCATGCAACGTGTTGCCAAGCGCATCGCAGACAAGCAGGATGAGGGACATCGCTGCGTTGTAGTTGTATCTGCTATGGGGGATACAACAGATGATTTGATCGATACGGCGAGGCAATTAAACGGGCAGCCGCCTGCACGTGAAATGGATATGCTGATGACAACAGGAGAGCAGATTTCCGTTGCTCTTTTGTCCATAGCTCTTCATGGGATCGGGCGGAATGCAGTATCTTATACAGGATGGCAGGCCGGGTTCCGTACAGACGAAACCCACGGTAGAGCTCGTATCAATGATATTGATCCACACCGTGTAGTAGCGTCTTTGGAACGCGAACAGATCGTTATCGTTGCCGGTTTCCAAGGGATGACTTTGGATGGTGAGATCACTACCCTGGGCCGCGGAGGATCGGACACGACAGCTGTAGCCCTTGCGGCTGCTATTCAAGCAGATGTATGTGAGATTTATACCGACGTTGATGGTATCTATTCTACAGATCCACGCATTGTGAAAACAGCCCGCAAGCTGAACGAAATCTCATACGATGAGATGCTAGAGCTTGCCAATCTGGGAGCGGCGGTACTACATCCGCGTGCAGTGGAGTATGCTAAGCGTCATCAAGTTAAGCTGGTCGTTAGATCGAGCTTTAATCATAATGAAGGTACTGTTGTGAAGGAGGAAGCAAGCATGGAGCAAGGAGTCGTAGTTAGTGGGATTGCTTATGATAAGAATGTAGCACGTGTCAGTATTCTAGGAGTACCTGATGTACCGGGTGTACTCGCTCAAGTCTTCGGCAAGCTGGCTGAAGAAGGCGTAAACGTAGATATCATTGTACAAAGTGGTGTGCAGAATGAGCAGGCTGACTTCTCATTTACAGTTTCACTTGATGAACTGGACCGTGCGAAGGAAGTCATTAAAGAAATCCATAAAACTTTACCTTACCGTGAAGTAACGTCCGAGGATAACCTCGTTAAGGTTTCTATTGTTGGCGCGGGTATGGTTAGCCATCCTGGTGTTGCGGCTCAAATGTTTGATGTGCTCTCCCAAGAGGGCGTAAGCATTAAGATGGTCAGCACGTCTGAGATTAAGGTTTCTTGTGTAATCGAATCCGGCAATTTGCCATCGATCATTCAGGCGCTTCACACCGCTTATAATCTGGATACAACTGAGCAGGCCTTTGTTGGTGGTCCTAAGGATCGTCGTTAAGAGCCGTTCAATCAATAAAAAGGGAGATCCTACAGCTATTTAGCTACGGGGTCTCCTTTTTGGGCATCAGCAATAAATGAAAAGGAACGCTGCAGGTTTGAATGCAGCGTTCCTTTTTACATCTATATGGGTATTTATCCTAAACGTCTAAACCGGCCTAGAATTTCAACAGTCTCAAGTACATTGACGAAAGAACTTGGATCCGTCTCAAGGATAGTCTTACGCAGCTCTGACAGCTCATAGCGGGTCGTTACGGTCATCAGCATTGTATTGCCCTCGTGACTGTAACCGCCCTCTGCGTTGACTACTGTGATGCCATGAGGCAGCTCTCTAAGACGATTCAGCATTTTATCCCGTTCCTTGGTAACAATGAAGCAGGTTAGCTTAACGTGACGAATATGAATCATATCAACCACTCTGCTTTTCACAAAAATACAGAGCATAGCGTATAAGGCTGAGTCCCAGCTTTTAAAGAAGCCTAAACTCAGAATAACGATCCCATCCATTACGAAGAGTACATTCCCAATAGGAATATCCCGCTTACGTGTAATAATCGAGCCTAATATATCAAATCCTCCAGATGAACCCCCGGCACGGAGAGAAAATCCAACCCCGCCAGCAATAATTACGCCGCCAAAAATACTAGCCAAAATCGGGTCTTTGGTCACTTTTACCGCAGGAATAATTGTCATGAACCAGGTGGTAGCTAAAACGGAAAGCATGCTTAGTAAGATGTACTTTTTCCCCACTGCAATAAATCCCCAGATCAGAACAGGAAGGTTTATCGCAAAATAAATGATTGAGATGTACTTCGGATTAGTTACATACCCGATGACTGAAGCCACCCCTGCTACCCCGCCGCTTAGCAGTTGATGAGGAATTAGAAATAATCTCATCCCTGCGGCGACTAAAAAAGCTGAAAAAATAATGATTGCCGCTTCTCTTACTGGTCTGACTACGGACCGCATGCTGAGCGGTAGCCCGTAATTTCGTACGTGCATGACACAAATCCCCTCTTTTTCTTATGTCTTTTTAGTTTGCCTTTTTTTGAAAATATAAACTCACTATATTTCCAATTAAAAAGGATACCACAGATGAAGGCGTTCGTAAAAATTATTTTATCGTACTGATTATATTTATTTATGAACCCACTCACTATGAATTCTTTCACAGTCTGATCAGCAAATCTGTCATTTCTCATTGTCTAAAGTGAAAAAGCCACGCATATCCATGAGTAATAGAAAGCTAAACAAGCCTCAGATCTCTTTTGGTATGAATGAATTAGTAAAAGGAGTGGAGTAGATTGGACAAGTATGTAAGCTGGATGGCAACTCTGCGGTTGTTCTCGGGCAGTGCAGAGATTATAGCTGCGCTGATAATGCTCAGATTAAATCAGGTCGATAAGGCGCTGGCTGTCAATTCTGGACTGGCTTTGGTAGGCCCGACCATATTGATATTGACGACAGCTATTGGCCTGACTGGGATGGCACAGCAGCTGTCGTGGAGCAAATTAGGCTGGGTGGGCTGCGGTGTAGCCTTTCTCTTAATCGGGATTTTGAAAAAATGATAGATGATAGGCATATTGGGCGCGTACAAGCATAAATATGGAATAAAGCAATTAAGTAGAGGACAGCTTGGGGGTACTTTGTATGGCAGATGATTGGCTGCAATTGTTTCCTGAAAAAGTAAGAGTGCTGTTAAAGTGCCTTCCCCTTCCGCTGCTAGGAATGGTGGAGGAGATTCGTGTCCGTGAAGGTCGTCCGCTGGAAATTAACTACTCTGGTAAATATCACTTTCTAAGAGTGAATGGCAGTTTGACGCAGAGGCCTGAAGAAGCTTACAAGCCGGATCGGGAAGACACTCATCGACTGCTAGACCTGATCAGCAACCATTCGCTATATACGATGGAAGAAGAGCTGAGAAAAGGATTTATTACGATTCCCGGCGGTCATCGGATAGGACTTGCTGGCCGGACAGTACTGAGTGGCGGAGGTGTAGAGCATCTTCGTGATATCACTGGCTTTAATGTCCGTATTGCTCGTGAAGTACCTGGAATCGCAGATGGAGTGCTGCCTTATTTACTGGACAAGGGGCGGCAGCGAATGATGCACACCTTGATTCTCTCCCCTCCACAACATGGCAAGACTACCCTACTCCGCGATCTTGCAAGACAAATCTCCTTAGGGGAATTGGGCAAGCGCGAAGGGATTAGACCGGGGCTGAAGGTGGGAATTGTTGACGAACGGTCTGAAATTGCTGGCAGCCGGCGTGGTGTTCCCGCCTTTGACGTGGGTCCTCGGACAGACGTTCTTGATGGGTGTCCCAAGGCAGAAGGCATGATGATGATGATCCGGTCGCTATCGCCAGAGGTATTAATCGCGGATGAGATTGGGCGTCCTGAAGATGCCGAAGCAGTTACCGAGGCACTGCATGCCGGAATATCTGTCATTGCTTCCGCTCACGGAAAAGATGTAACAGAGTTGGCTCGTAGGCCGGGTCTTGGAGGACTGCTGGAACAAAAGATGTTCGAGAGATATGTCATACTCCATCGTTCAGAAGCAGGCCTCACGTTTCGTATTCTGGATGGCCAGAAAAGAGGAATGCTGCTTATCTCTCCCGGGGATCGACTAGGCGGTGATTTGCATGCTTAAGCTGTTCGGTGCTGTGCTCATTGTGGTGGCTGGTACGCTTGCAGGTCTCCAGTTTGCTCGTCAATATGCAGACAGGCCCAGACATATCAGAGGTTTAATAGCAGCATTACAGCGGTTGGAAACAGAGATCATGTACGGCTTCACCCCACTGCCGGAAGCCATGCGGCGGATTGGGAATCAGTCGAAGGACCCGCTGAAATCGTTGTTTGTCAAAACAGCGGAGGAGATGAGTCCTCCCTATGACAGAAGCGCCCAGGATGCCATCCAGCGGGCGATGGAAGCATATTGGAAGTCTACCGCTATGAAGGGGACAGAAAGAGAGATTCTTCGCCAGCTCAGCTGTACTCTCGGCACAAGCGATAGGTCGAATCAGAGCACTCATATCGCGTTAGCATTGCAGCAATTGAAGCAGGAGGAGTCGGTGGCCAGAGAGGATCAAGGCAAATATGAAAAGTTAAGTAAAAGCCTGGGTCTGCTGCTTGGAGTACTGATCGTCATTTTGATCTTTTAGCGAGGTGCCAGGAATGAATATTGAAGTCAATGCGATTTTTCAAATTGCCGGCATTGGCATAATTATCGCCATGATCCACACGGTGCTCAAACAGATGGGAAAAGAGGATTTCGCACATTGGGTCACCGTGATCGGGTTCGTAGTCGTGCTGTTCATGGTGATTCGGATGCTGGACGGGTTGCTGCAGGAAATAAAAACGATCTTTCTTTTTCAATAGGCGTGCTATGGAGATTATTCAAGTTGTTGGGATTGGGCTGATATCGACCATATTGATTCTCGTACTGAAGGAACAAAAACCGATGTTCGCCTTCCTTCTTGCTACTACAACAGGAATTCTAATTTTTATGTTTCTCATCGGCAAGATCGGAATGATCCTCTCTACACTAGAGCGGGTGGCTGAGTCATCGGGGATGGAAATGATTTATTTGAAGACTGTTTTCAAAATCATCGGCATTTCCTATATCGCGGAGTTCGGTGCACAAATTGTACGAGATGCCGGTCAGGAATCGATTGCTTCCAAAATAGAACTCGCCGGCAAAGTACTAATTATGGTACTAGCCGTACCCATCATCAGCATCATTATCGAAACCGTCATGAAACTACTGCCTGCTTAAAGCAATCGTAAAGAGAGCTGAGCAACGAATCGGGAGGAGAAATTATGCAAGAGCGCAGTGTTTTCCGTCCTCCAAAACTAAAAATAATACTGCTGCTGCTTCCATTCTTTTTCATTCTATGGTTTGCAGGTACAGCACAGAGTGTGCAAGCTTCCTCAACACCAGAATCCGGCAGTTCCTCCCCGGTAGACCAGTGGGTCAAGAGCCAGGTGAATAATTTACCCAAAGATAAAGTCGAGTCGTACTGGGATCAGCTGATGAAGGATTATGGTGGTTTTTTCCCGGACGGGGCCACACCTACGCTAATGGACATGCTGCTTCCAGGAGATAAGGGGCTCAGCTTGAAGGGTGTGTTATCTGGGCTTCTAGGCTTTATGTGGCATGAGGTGCTGTACAACGGAAAGCTGCTCGTGACGATTGTGATGATCAGTGTGCTCAGCATGATTCTGGAGACGCTGCAAACCGCTTTTGAGCGAAAAACGGTCAGTAAGGTCGCTTATACGCTCTGTTATATGGTGGTGCTGGTAATTGCCGTGAACAGCTTCAATATCGCTATTGGTTATGCAAAGGATGCTATCGATCGGATGATCGATTTCATGATGGCGATGATTCCACTGCTGTTCGCGCTGCTGGCTTCGATGGGGAATATCGTTACGGTCTCTGTCACCCATCCGTTAATTGTTTTTATGATTCATACGGTTGGCACCATGATCCACACCCTTGTTTTTCCGCTTCTTTTCTTCTCGGCAGTGCTGCATCTGGTCAGCGCATTGTCAGAGAAATATAAACTAACCCAGCTGGCTAACCTGCTGCGAAACATCGGTGCTGGACTGTTAGGTGTACTGCTAACTGTGTTCCTAGGTGTAATTTCCGTTCGAGGGATAACAAGCTCAGTAACGGATGGGGTCACCATTAGGGCCGCTAAATATATTACAGGGAATTTTGTTCCGGTCATCGGCAAAATGTTCGCGGATGCCACAGACACAGTAATCTCAGCTTCACTGCTGGTGAAGAATGCGATCGGGTTATCGGGTGTCATTATCATATTGTTCCTGTGTGCTTTTCCGGCAATCAAAATCCTGGTGCTTGCCCTTATCTACAACATAGCCGCCGCTGTGATGCAGCCGCTGGGAGAGACACCGATTGTAGTCTGTCTCCAGACGATTGGAAAAAGCATGGTATACGTGTTCGCTGCTTTGGCTGCTGTTTCCTTAATGTTTTTTATGGCGGTTACGATCATGCTGACTGCGGGCAATTTGACCGTAATGATGAGGTGAAGCAACAAAACCTTTAGGAGGGAAACCATGAGCTGGTTAGGCGGTTGGCTGAGGGAGATCATCCTGGTTGTGCTGTTGGCGTCATTTGTTGAATTGCTGCTCCCAAGCAAATCCATGGAGCGTTATGCAAGATTGGTGCTAAGTCTCCTAATCCTGCTCACGATGCTCAGCCCTATCGTCTCTCTCCTGAAAGGTGATGCAATCTCCGAACTGAGTGTCGCTATGGGACAGCAAGAGAAAGAGGGCAGTTTGTTCACTGGCGGAGGGAAGGAAGACCCATCCTTGGAACAGATTCTGGCAGATGGGCAAAAGCTTGCACAAGGCCGTCAGGAACAGAGTCTGCAGCTCGCTGCCGAAGAGGTGGCGGGTCAGATGAAAGAGCAGATTATCAGTGAGACCGGCAAACGCGGGGTTAATGTCACCGTAACGCTGGGCATGGGGAAGTCTGGCGGCACTGGTAACGAAGACGTTCCTGTCATTTCCAATGTAAGGGTCTCTATGCCTCAGACAACGGCTAACTCCCCGGGTACTTCCGGAGCTTCCAGCACAGCGACTACAGCACCCATTACAATCTCTCCTGTAGCATCTGTAGAAGTTAAAATTGGCGCTAATCCGGCAGATAACGTAGGGAGTGAAGCAACATCATCAGCTGAACCTAATAAAGCAGTGAACGGAACTGTAGCTGAAGACAGCGCGTCCTCGAGTGAAATGGAGTCCATTGTAAAGCTGCTGGAACTGAAGTGGGATTTGGATCCCAAAGTCATTCAGGTGGATGGCAGCGTGGCTAGTAACGTCAAATCATGAGCTTGATGTTTCTAAGAAACTATAATTTTTAGGAGGGATGGGAGTGAGCAATTGGCTGAAAAAGCTTGAGCAGTGGGCTGGGGGTGGGGCCGGCAGTCCGAAGAGAAGCCATACCTTTCGCTGGCTGATCATTCTGGGTCTGCTGGGCGCAGCGATCATGCTATTCAATTCCTTCGTCAATGTGAAGAGGATTGATAACGAGAATACAGGGCGTGAGCCGCCGGTGAATCAGTCCTCTCAAACGGCGCTGGTGCAGAGTGATCCAACCACAACGACCAATTCGTTCGACAGCATCGAACTAGCGATGGAGAACCGGATGAAGGAAATTTTGGAGAAAATCGTTGGCGTCGGTACAGTCGATATCATGGTTACAGTGGAGTCTACAGAAGAAATTGTCGTGGTGCGTAATATGAATGACTCCCAACAGCTTAGTGAAGAGACGGATGCCAGTGGGGGGAAACGTCATACGACACAATATACGAGGGATGGCGAAATCGTAACCTACTCGCAATCAGGGGACGAGACACCCATCGTGACGAAGCGGATCAAACCTCAGGTACGCGGCGTACTGGTAGTTGCCAAAGGGGCAGAGAACAAGGTTGTTCGTGGACTTGTCGAGCAGGCTATAGAAAAAGGCTTGAACGTCCCAATCCAGCGCATTTCAGTAGTACCACGCAAACAAGAATAGCAGGAGAAAGTCAATAAGTGAGTGCTTCCGAAGCAGCCACTAGATTAAATTTTAGGAGGAATTAGGAATGAACGGCAAAAGACAAACGATATGGTTGGTTTCTATGCTCAGCTTGATGGTGGTCCTCTCTGCATACTATTTATTCACTGAAGACTCAGGTGCTTCGATTCCAAAAGACACGGCTGGCACAATGCAGGTTGATTCCCTGAAAGACACAGCAGGTGCAGCGTTGCCAACGGTTGGCGACAAAGGTGTTGTTGTGAACGAAGTTGTTAGTCAAGGCGATGTTGTTGCCGATGAAGGCGTTGTAGATAGCACTACTGGCGCCGCTACTACGGACGACAGCGCTACTGCCGCCAAAACGGATGACAGTGCTGCTACCGCTAAAACGGATGATAGCACTACTACTGCTAAAACGGACGAAAGTACAACTACAGCTGCTAAGGACGATAGCAGTAAAGCTGCCGCAAATAGCAGTGACTCAGAGAAGGCAACAACCGACACTGTTGCTAAAGATGCCGCGAAAACAGATACATCTGCTAAAGATACAGCCGCAAATACAACAACCAAGACTCCAGCCAAAAATGACAAAGAAATTCTCGATGAAGTAGCTTCTCAAAGTGTATCGGCGAGCAGTATGTTCACTAACTACCTTTATGAACGTGAGCAAAAGAATCTTAAGAACCAACAAGACTTGCTTGCTTTGATTAATGACATGGATAAAACACCTGCTGATAACGCAGTCGCTCAAGAACAACTTCTTAATCTTGAAGAAAAAGAATCCAAAATTACCGGTATTGAAGAACAGCTTCAACAAAAATATGGAGAAGCGATTGTAAAGGAAGAAGCTGGAGACAGCTACAAAGTAGTCGTTCTCAGCGACAAACTGGATGTAAAGCAAGCGGTTAGCATCGTGGATCTCGTAATGAAGGAACTGAGTGTATCTCAAGATAAAATTAGTGTACAATACGTTTCTGAGCAATAATAAGCTGTAAAATTAAAAGAAAAATGACGAAAGAGCTCGGGTTGCCCCGGGCTCTTTCCATTTTTACCGATTGTGATATAATACATAAAGTTATCTTGTCCGCTTAAGAAGTGGCTTCGAGAGAAAGCTGAAGGAGTGAACTGATATATGTTCAAGTTGAGCGAAATTAAGGAATTGATTAAATTGCTGGACCAGACCTCCTCTGTACATGAGTTGGAGATCGAAAGCGAAGGAATGAAGCTTGCAATTCGCAAACCGGATCGCCCTGAAGCTGATGGAACAGCAGTACAGGCGACTCCTTATGCTGCCTATCCCTTTACGCCTGCCCCGCAGCCGCAGAGCGTACCGCAAGTATCCTATCCGGTAGTAGGTGAAGTTCCTCCAGCGCAGCAGCCACAAGCAGCTGCAGAAGGCAAACTACATAAAATTGTGTCTCCAATGGTGGGGACCTTTTATAGTGCCGCTTCTCCGGAAACGCCTTCGTTTGTTAATGTTGGAGACCGTGTAAGTGAAAAATCAACGGTTTGCATTATTGAGGCGATGAAACTGATGAATGAGCTGGAAGCGGAGATCAAAGGTGAAATCGTGTCTGTGCTTGCTGAGAACGGTCAGCTTGTAGAATACGGTCAACCACTATTCTTGGTTAAACCGGAATAAATACCGCAGACTACTTAAGGAGCGGAAGCTTCGCAAAACTTTGGGAGGAAACGCATGAACATTCAAAAAGTGTTGATTGCCAACCGCGGCGAAATCGCGGTCCGCATTATTAGGGCCTGCCGTGAACTGGGCATTTCCACCGTCGCGGTCTATTCAGAACCCGACCGGGATTCACTGCATGTCCGGTTGGCTGATGAAGCTTACTGCATCGGTCCGATGCCGGCCAAGGACAGCTATCTGAACTTTACAAATATTATGAGTGTAGCCACCTTAACGGAATGTGATGCCATCCATCCTGGCTATGGATTTTTAGCTGAAAATGCGGATTTTGCAGAGATTTGTGAATCTTGCAATATTATCTTCATAGGACCTTCTCCAGATGCCATAAACCGTATGGGTGACAAGGCTGTGGCGAAGGAAACCATGAAACTGGCTGGAGTTCCGATTATCCCGGGCTCAGATGGTCTTGTAGGCGATGTAGAGGAAGCTGTCATGCTGGGCCGCGATATTGGTTACCCGATCATCGTTAAGGCTACTGCAGGTGGCGGAGGTAAGGGAATACGGATTGCTGAGGACGAGGAATCTTTGGTGAAGCAGATTACTGCTGCACAACAGGAAGCACAAAAGGCGTTTGGTAACGCTGGTGTATATCTGGAGAAATTCCTAACAGGTATGAAGCATGTGGAGATTCAGATTATTGCAGATAAACATGGCAATGTAGTGCATTTAGGTGAACGGGACTGCTCCGTGCAGCGTCGTCGCCAAAAGCTGATTGAAGAGGCACCTTGTTCAGTGCTCACACCGGAAATTCGGGAAGCAATGGGTAATGCAGCAGTTCGAGCAGCACTTGCCGTGAATTATTCGGGAGCCGGAACACTTGAATTCCTGCTTGGACCGGATGGACAGTTCTACTTCATGGAGATGAATACCCGTATTCAGGTTGAACATCCAGTAACAGAAATGGTTACAGGTGTGGATTTGATTAAGGAAATGATCTCTGTAGCAGAAGGCAATCCGTTGTCATTCACTCAGGAAGATATCGTGATTAATGGCTGGTCCATTGAATGCCGTATAAATGCTGAAGATCCTGAGCGTAATTTCATGCCTTCACCAGGAAAAATCGGCTTTTATTTGCCACCAGGAGGCCTTGGCGTTCGTGTAGATAGTGCGGCGTACCCAGGATATACGATTTCCCCTTTCTATGATTCTATGATTGCAAAACTGATTGTCTGGGCTCCTACACGTCAGGAAGCGGTTGCGAAGATGAAGCGCGCCTTGGCTGAATTCGCCGTGGAAGGCATTCATACCACCATCCCTTTCCATCAGAAACTGTTGGAGCATCCTGTATTTTTGGATGGTAACTTTGACATTAAGTTTCTTGAAGAGTATGAAATTTAGGACGACTTCGGTTTGTTTGTCATAAAGTTCGTCAAATGATATAGTATGTTTAATAAGAGACGTGCTTTACGCTTGAAATCATGAACAATCTTTCTTGAAAGGTGTGAAGTCTAAAATGAGTACATTGCCGACAGAATACGAACGGACGGAAATCGGTGAAATCCAGATTGCTCCTGAAGTAATCGAGGTTATTGCAGGTCTGGCGACCGTTGAGGTTAAAGGTGTAGCAGGTATGAGCGGCGGATTCGCCGGTGGTATTGTTGAACTTCTTGGACGTAAGAATCTGTCCAAAGGAGTTAAAGTAGAGGTTGGACAACGTGAAGCTGCGGTGGATGTTTCTGTAATTATTGAATATGGCAATCGCCTTCCTGAAGTGGCTGCTGAAATTCAACGTAATGTTAAGCGCTCCATCGAGACTATGACTGGTCTGACTGTTGTGGAAGTGAATGTGCATATTCATGATGTGCAATTCAAGAACAACAACACTGTAGACAAGAACGAAGAAACAGAAACGATTCTTCGTGTGAAATAGCAGTCATCGTTCTTCCATAAACCCCCGACAGCAAAGTCGAGGGTTTACTCTAATTTAAGGAGGTTATGAGACTCGTGGCAAAAATTTTGGACAGACTTTTGCTGTTTGTCTACAGCTTAAGTATCGGAATACTATCTGTTATTGCCATCCTCCTCTTAAGCGGTGCGATTCCTAGAACTTTGGAGATTGAGAATGGACCAGCAGCTTATATTACAGCAATAATAGTAGCAGTTGTCTTGTTCCTTCTGAGCATCCGATTTTTCTACATCTCTCTGCGCCGTGATCGCGCTTCATTGCCTTCGGTCGATCAGCGTACAGAGTATGGGGATATCCAGATTTCAATGGAAACTATTGAGAATCTGAGTCTTAAGGCTGCCGGTAAAGTGAAGGGAATCAGAGATCTCAAGTCACGTATTCGTGTCTCGCAGGCTGGCCTTGAAATTACAATTCGTGCAGTAGTCGACGGTGAGCATTCATTACCGCTGCTTACCACAGAAGTACAACGTCAGGTGCATGATTTCGTGCAGGAGACAACCGGCATTCCGGTTGCTGATGTGTCTGTATATATTGCTAACCTCACGCAGTCTCCAAGCTTCAAAAGTCGAGTGGAATAGAGGTGAGTTTCCCTTATGTCTTGGAAAGAAGTATGGGAAAGTCACGGGGGTAGAATCGCCGGAGTGACTTTCGGCATTGGTCTGGGTTTGATTTATTTAATTTGCGGTTTTTGGGATATGCTGTTCTTTGCACTGGTAGTGTTCATCGGATATACGCTCGGCAAAAGAAAGGATACCGCGCAAGCGCCCCTGTTTCAATGGCAGGAGTTGGTTTCGCGATTATCCGGACGCTGGCGTCCCTTTAAGTGAACCGCGATAGTCTTTTTCCCGGAGCAGGAAACCGTAAGTTTGTGTTGTCCGTTGCCCCCGGAAGAAAGGCTTTGCGGTTTTTTTGCGACAAGGGATAGGTATATTTGCGAGCTTCCTCTGAAGGTATCTTCGCTTTGTGCAATAATCCTCACAGGATTAGGGAAAGAATGAATAAGTGTGAAGCGATATTTGGGTTGTAGACGTTGTTGCAGTACAAGTGAATATTTTAATGCGATATAAGATTTTAGGAGGAACACATGAAAAGACGTATAGCTAGAGAGATTATTGTCCAAAGCCTGTATCAGATGGAAATGAACGATGTGGAAAGCGCGGAAGCCGTAGAAATGCTGCTCGAGGAAGCTTCAGAAGAGAATGAAACCGAACGTGTAATCACGGACGAGATTCAGCTTAAACACTATGTGGTAGAGCATGTGAATGGGGTATGGGAGCACAAGGTAGCGATCGACGATATACTTGAACATTACCTGAAGGGCTGGCAAATGAGCCGTCTGTCACGTGTGGATCGTCAGATTCTACGTTTAGCAGCGTATGAAATGGTGTTCGCCAATGATGTGCCTGCGAAGGTTGCGGTGAATGAAGCGATCGATTTGGCCAAGCATTTTGGAACGGATGATTCCGGGAAGTTTGTTAACGGAGTACTCGGAAAGATGATCCAAGAGATAGATACTATTAAAGCTGACCATTCTTAATTTATAAACCATAGTAAAGTATATAAAAGGGGAGAGACTAACATGACAGCAGCAATCATCAGTGGTAAACAAGTATCCGAGGAAATTCGTATTAGCATTGCCCAAGAGGTTGCTGAACTGGCGAAACGCGGCGTAAAGCCCGGTTTGGCTGTTATTCTAGTAGGTGAAGACCCGGGATCTCAGGTTTATGTTCGCAATAAGGAGAAATCTTGTATCAGCTTAGGATTCCATTCGGAAGTGCATAAATTGGATGAATCCACTTCTCAAGAAGAACTTCTGGCACTGGTAGCAGAGCTAAACGGACGCGATGATATCGACGGAATTCTGGTTCAACTCCCATTGCCTAAGCATATCGAGGAGAAGGCTGTTATTGATGCAATCTCCGTGGAAAAGGATGTAGACGGCTTTCACCCTGTCAATGTAGGCAACCTGGTCATCGGTGCCGACAGTCTTCTTCCATGTACTCCTGCAGGAGTAATCGAACTGATCAAACGTACAGGAACAGGTATGGCAGGTAAACATGCCGTTGTAATTGGTCGTAGCAATATTGTAGGAAAGCCAGTTTCCCTCTTGTTGCAACGCGAAAATGCTACCGTAACTATGTGCCATTCCCGTACAGCTAATATGCAAGAGATTAGCCGTCAAGCGGATATTTTGGTTGTAGCGATCGGACGAGCTAATTTCATTGATGCTTCCTATGTGAAGCCGGGTGCTGTTGTCATTGATGTGGGCATGAACCGTCTGGATAACGGTAAACTCGCAGGTGATGTTGATTATGAAAGTGCAAAAGAAGTTGCCGGATACATCACGCCTGTTCCAGGCGGGGTTGGTCCGATGACTATTACAATGCTGATGAGCAACACGCTGATTGCGGCTAAACGCCGTCACGGCCTGGAATAGGGGTAAGATTCATGGCGGCAGAGCGGCAGGTTTATTCGATCAAAGAACTCAACCGTTATATCCGCATGAAGCTAGACTCGGATAATTTACTTTCGGATGTGTGGATTCGCGGAGAGATATCCAACTTTACACATCATGGCAGCGGGCATATGTATTTTACACTTAAGGACGAGAGCAGCCGCATTAAAGCGATTATGTTTGCTTCTCATAACCAGCGGCTGCCTTTTATTCCGAAGGAAGGCGCTCGGGTAATTGCCAGAGGTAATGTGACCGTCTATGAACGGGATGGGCAATATCAGTTCTACGCCACACATATGCAGCCTGATGGGATTGGCAGTTTATATCTGGCCTATGAGCAGCTGAAGAGCAAGCTTGAAAAAGAAGGCCTTTTTGCAGAAGCTCGCAAGCGTTCGTTACCGCGGTTCCCGAAGTGTATTGGTGTGATTACTTCCCCAACAGGAGCAGCTGTACGAGATATTGTAATTACGCTTCAGCGGCGGTTTCCGCAGGTAGCTATTGTAATCTATCCCGTACTGGTGCAAGGCAAAGGCGCTGCGCCTTCGATAGTGAAGGCGATTGGTGCGCTGAACGCCATGGGTGAAGCCGACGTGCTTATCGTCGGCCGCGGCGGCGGTTCGCTGGAGGAGCTGTGGGCATTCAACGAGGAGGAAGTCGCGCGAGCGATATCGGCATCAAGGATTCCGGTCATCTCGGCCGTCGGCCACGAGACCGATTTCACGATTGCCGATTTCGCCGCCGACCTCCGCGCGGCTACGCCCACAGCGGCCGCTGAGCTGGCCGTGCCTCACGCCGGCGAGCTAGCTGCGCAGCTTCGCCAGCTGCAGCAGCGGCTGCGCCAGGCGCTGCAACAACGCGCCCAGCGTGGACGCGAGCGCCACTCGGTGCTGCAGCGCTCGCTGGCGCTGGCAGGCCCGCGCCGCACGCTGATTCAGCACACGCAGCGGCTGGACATGCTGCGTGAGCGGCTCCAGCGCTCAGTGGATGCACGGCTCAGCCGTTCCCGCGAGCGCAAGGCGGTGCTGCATCACAGTCTGCAGCGGTTCCATCCGCGCGACAGTGTTGCTGCAGCACGTCAGCTCACAGACAGTCTGCGCCGTGAGTTAATGGGCGCTATGCAGGCTCGTTTGCAGGAGAAGCGATCTCGCTATGTGGCGGAGATCCGCCATTTGGATGCGCTTAGCCCGCTTAAAGTAATGTCACGAGGCTACAGCCTAGTGTATGACGAGGCGGAAGAACATTTAATCAAATCGCTGACTGAAGTACAGCTTGGCGATCTTGTGGTGATAAAGATGAATGACGGACAGCTGAACTGCCAAGTATGGGGGATGAAGGAGGATGGCAAAGACGATGACGAAGGAAGCGGAACTTGATTTTGAAGGCGCTATGGACCGACTGGAGGAAATCGTTCGTGAGCTTGAACACGGCGACGTTCCTCTGGAGAAGGCCATCGATTTATTTCAGCAGGGCATGAAGCTGTCGCAGCTTTGCGGCAGCAAGCTGGAACAAGTAGAGCGTAAGATCGAAATGATTACCCAAGAGGACGGAGAACTGCGCAAAAAGCCGTTTGGTGCACGTCTGGAAGGGGACGCCGATGAATCGCTTTGAGAATGATCTGGAGGGAAGCTCCGCAAGTGAAAGCATGCGGCAGCCGCTGGAGGATTACATCGCGTCGATAAGTGATTTGCTCTCACATGAGCTTGAGACTATTCTTCCCGCAACTTGGACGGTTCCAGAAAATTTACAGCAAGCGATGAAGTATTCGCTAATGGCAGGAGGCAAACGCCTCCGGCCGCTGCTTGTGATCGCTGCTTGTGAATCACTGGGAGGCAGCCGTGAAGCAGCCTTGCCTGTTGCAGCTGCGATTGAGATGGTACATACCTACTCGTTGATTCATGATGATCTGCCTGCCATGGATAATGATGATTATCGGCGCGGCAAGCTGACGAATCATAAAGTCTTTGGTGAAGCATCAGCTATTCTTGCGGGTGATGCGCTTTTGACCCATGCTTTTTATAGTGTGGTACAAGCCTCCCGTAAATTTGGCATTCCTGCTGATAATGTTTTATCCATAGTGGAGGATCTGGCGGAAATGGCAGGTCCACGCGGCATGGTCGGCGGTCAGATTGCAGATATGGAAGGCGAGCAAGGACTAACAGATCTTGCGCAGTTGAAGTATATTCATCTGCATAAAACCGGAGATTTAATTATCTTTTCGTTGTTAGCCGGCGGACGTATCGCAGGGGCAACAGAGAAGCAGCTTGAAGCTCTGCGTGATTTTGGTACAAGCATCGGACTAGCTTTTCAAATCCAGGATGATATTCTTGATTTGGTTGGTGATGAAGGAAAGCTTGGCAAAAAAACAGGCAGCGATATCAAGCAGCAGAAGGTAACCTACCCTTATTTTATTGGGTTGGAGGAATCTCGTGCTGAGGTGAAGCAGCTTACAGAAGCAGCCCGAAATGCTGTGCTGAATGGCGGTTTTTACGACAACCAGCGCCTGCTGGAAATTGCAGATTATTTAATGGCACGTGATCACTAAGTATGAACTTTCGAAGCGGCTGTATTTCGACAGCCGTTTCGTTTGTGTTATAATGGTTTTTATATATTTTACAACATCTAGGAAAGCGGGGAACTATTCGTGCTGCTTCCACAAATAAATGATCCACAACAACTGAAATCACTGTCAGTCGAAGAATTAACTACTCTTGCAGAGGAGATTCGACGATTTCTGATTGAGAAGCTTACAGCAACCGGCGGGCACCTCGGTTCTAATCTGGGGGTGGTGGAGCTCACGCTGGCCTTACATTATTGCTACAACAGTCCTCGTGACAAAATGATCTACGACGTTGGCCACCAAGCCTATGTCCACAAAATACTGACCGGCCGTCAAGAACGCTTTGATACCCTGCGCAAATATCAGGGATTGTGCGGCTTTGTTAAGCGCTCTGAAAGCGAACATGATGTGTGGGAGGCTGGACATAGCAGCACCTCTTTGTCGGCAGCGATGGGGATGGCTATGGCTCGTGATCTAAAAGGCGAAGACAACAAGGTGATTGCCGTGATTGGTGACGGTGCGCTTACCGGCGGGATGGCTTTTGAAGCGCTTAACCACATTGGTCATGAGAAGCGCAAGCTGATGGTCATTTTGAACGATAATGAAATGTCGATTGCTCCGAATGTAGGGGCGATGCACAATTATTTAAGCAAAATTCGTTCGGACCGTCATTATTTGCGTGCCAAAGACGAGGTTGAAGGGCTGCTTAAGAAGATTCCGGCCATCGGTGGACGATTAGCGAAAACCGCTGAACAATTAAAAAACAGTCTTAAATATATGATGGTTCCTGGAGTATTGTTTGAAGAGCTTGGTTTTACGTATCTTGGGCCAGTGGATGGACATGATCTGGAGAAAATGATCGACACCTTCCATCAAGCAGATAACGTGGCGGGTCCTGTGCTTGTGCATGTGCTGACGACCAAAGGCAAGGGCTACAAACCGGCTGAGACTGATTTTTATAAATCGCATGCTATTTCCCCTTACAAAATTGAGTCAGGTCAGGCACTTAAAGCTGTAGGTCCTCCAATGTACACCGAAGTATTTGGTAGTACACTGATTGAGCTGGGACGTGAAGATTCGCGTCTGATTGCAGTTACCCCTGCGATGCCAGGCGGTTCAGGTTTGTTTCCTTTTGCGAAGGAATTCCCGGATCGTATGATTGACGTGGGGATTGCAGAGCAGCATGCGGCAACCTTGTGTGCAGCTTTGGCTATGGAAGGGATGAAGCCGGTATACGCCGTGTATTCTACCTTCATGCAGCGTGCCTATGATCAGATCGTCCATGATATTTGCCGCCATAACGCCAATGTTATGTTCGCTATTGACCGTGCTGGATTTGTGGGTGCGGATGGTGAGACTCATCAGGGTGTGTACGATGTTGCTTTTATGCGCCATATCCCTAATATGGTTATGATGATGCCAAAAGACGAGAATGAGCTGCGTCATATGATGAAGACGGCACTTGAATATAATGACGGTCCAATTGCTTACCGCTATCCGCGTATTAATGGAACAGGTGTGGTAATGGACGCTGAACTGCATACCCTTCCTATAGGATCATGGGAACGACTGCGTACAGGAGAAGGATATGCTGTAGTGGCATGTGGTCCTATGGTTCAAGTGGCTGAAGAAGCCGCTGATTTGCTGAAGCGGGAAGGGATTCAGGTGGGCGTTGTGAATGCGCGTTTCCTGAAGCCGCTTGATAATTCCATGCTTCTGGATTTGGCTCATGCTGGAACCAATATGGTTGTTATTGAAGAGGCTTGCCAAGCGGGAAGTCTCGGCAGTGCGGTATTGGAGTTCTACGCGGAGCATGAAATTTATGACGCTCGTGTACATCTGATGGGTGTGCCCGACATCTTCGTGGAGCATGGCTCCATTAAAGAACAACGTCAGCAAACAGGTCTTACCGTAGAAGCGTTATGTGCACGTATCAAGTCCATGATGGCTCTAAGTGCTTATAATTACAAAACGACTTCGTCTTCCTAAGTGGAAGCCGGAAATTAGTAACCCTTGAACGATCGGGAGATGACCATGGAACACCGTAAAGAACGGATTGATGTACTGCTTGTGGAGCAAGGTTTTTATGAAAGCCGGGAGAAAGCTAAAGCTGCTATTATGGCAGGTTTGGTGCTCGCGGATGAGGAACGTATTGAAAAAGCTGGCATGAAGGTCTCGCGGGAGTCTACCCTTAAGGTTAAAGGCTCTGTGCATCCGTATGTCAGTCGTGGAGGCCTAAAGCTGGAGAAGGCTCTTCGCCAATTTAATATTGATCTTACCGGTCGGAACATGCTGGACATTGGTGCTTCCACTGGCGGCTTCACAGATTGTGCGCTTCAGAATGGTGTAAGCCATGTATACGCCATTGATGTTGGCTATAACCAGCTGGATTGGTCACTGCGGAATGATGAGCGAGTGAGCGTTATGGAGCGTACGAACTTCCGGTATACGACACCTACAGATTTGCAGGGTCCTGTTCCGGACTTTGCCAGTATTGATGTATCTTTTATATCCTTAAAAATAATTCTCCCACCCCTCAAAGCCTTGCTGCAACGTCCAGCAGATATCGCTGCACTCATCAAGCCGCAATTTGAGGCTGGACGTGAGAAGGTTGGAAAATCAGGTGTGATTCGTGATTCCGCTGTCCATAAAGAGGTTTTGATTAATGTACTGACTATGGCTGCAGAGTTAGGATTCGGTCTCCATGGATTGACTTTTTCGCCAATTACAGGCGGGGAAGGCAATATTGAGTTTCTTGCTCATTGGAGACTGACGCCAGAAGTGGCGGAAGGCGAAGAATCATCCGTACAGCCGGCAGCTGCTGTTGCAGCAGTCATTCCAGTGGAGGACTTTCCATCCCTTGCTGATGAAGTGATTAAGCAGGCTACGGGTACTTTTAATGTGAGTTCTACTCATGGAAACTCCGCGCGCCGTTAGAGCTTTATGAACACCCCGTCAACCTCAAATGGTCAGCGGGGTGTTTTTTTTGAGCGGGAAGTCTGAAGAGTTCAACCTTGAAAATTCCTCTTCATCTGTTAAGATTGAGGGAGCAGATTTGCTCAAAGGGATTGAATTTATTAAAATAAAGACCCGGTATAAAATCCGGGTCTTTATATTTTGAATCTTTTTTTGGATTTACTGTGCTCGTTGTAATTGTAAATTGCTGAATTAGCGAATAATATCAATTATGCGGAAAGCTTATAAAAAGACAGCTTAGAAGCAGGATTTACCAGGGCTTCACGCGAATAAATCACCGAGGTGATTGATAGTGGCGGGTAGCTCTGACAAGGTCGTTATGGCGTTTATTGGGGTAGCATTATCGATTTTTATAATATATCGGATATATGTATGGCTGCAGAGTTCTCCGCGTTCTTTTATGAAGGATCAAATTCCGTTCAATAAAGTGATTATTCCACATCCCTCTATTGATATACTTGAGGATGAAGGATATGAGGTCGTTGGAGGGAAATTAAAAATCCCCTTGTCTTTCAACGTAAATGGGGCGCAGATGTATAGCCGGTTATTTATAGATTATGTGGCGACAAAAGAGGAAGGATCTTTATATTTAGTTATCCTTTCCAGACCACGCAAGCCTTTGGATTTCACTGGCAGTGGCTTACGTGATACCTTGCTTCCCTACCTGCTGATCTATCCGGAATGCAGCGGCGTTCTATATGTTAATGTAGCAACAGCATCGATCCATGTCATTAAGCTTGGCAAAGACGACGGAGAATCAAACTGAATCCATATTTTTTATATACCAGGAGGCAACAATGAAGGGACAACGACATATTAAGATTCGTGAAATTATTACACAAAAGGATATCGAGACACAGGACGAGCTTGTGGAAGCCTTGCGGGAATCAGGTTTTCAAGTTACTCAAGCCACAGTATCTCGAGATATAAAAGAGCTGTTGCTCATCAAGGTACCCATGGATGATGGAAGATATAAATATTCACTTCCAACGGATCAACGGTACAATCCCATTCAGAAGCTTAAGCGCGTTCTTGTGGATAATTTTGTGCAGATCGATTCCTCGGCTAATCTTGTGGTGATGAAATGTTTACCAGGTACGGCTAACTCTGTCGCTGCTTTAATTGATAATATTGACTGGCCGCAAATTATGGGAACCCTTTCTGGTGATGATACAATCCTTATCATTTGCCGTTTACCTGAGGACAGCAAGACCGTAATTTCACAAATCATGGGTTATATTTCTTAATTATAATTAATCAGATGCCTGTCATCTTCTCGGAGGTGCTCTATTAGTGTTAGAAACCTTGTCTATACGCAATCTTGCCGTCGTTGAGGCGGTAGATGTGCATTTTTATCCTGGCTTCCACGTGCTTACGGGGGAGACCGGGGCAGGTAAATCCATTATTATTGATGCGCTTGGATTGATTGTTGGAGGCCGCGGTTCTGCGGATTCCATTCGTTATGGTTGTGAAAAAGCGGAGATGGAGGCGCTCTTCAGTCTTCCCAGCGGTCATCCCGTTTGGGAGACTTTGGAGCGTCTTGGCATTGAGGCCCAGCGCGAGGAGCATCTTATTATACGACGCGAGCTTACCTC
Organism: Paenibacillus sp. FSL E2-0190; assembly: GCF_037992965.1. Taxonomy (NCBI): domain Bacteria; kingdom Bacillati; phylum Bacillota; class Bacilli; order Caryophanales; family Paenibacillaceae; genus Paenibacillus; species Paenibacillus sp. FSL E2-0190. The sequence goes on along the minus strand of NZ_CP150306.1, from coordinate 4,947,489 downwards.
TCAAGGTAAAAGTACATCACGTGTAAATGGGCAGATGGTCAATCTTACCATGCTTCGCGAGATCGGCGAGCAGCTGGTTAATATACACGGCCAGCATGAGCACCAGAACTTGCTGAAGGCGGAACGGCATCTGGGACTGCTGGATACATACGGAGAACCGATTATTGGTCCGCTAAAGGCAGTTTTTCAGGAAAGGTATTCTGCCTTCGCGAAGGTGGAGAAAGAGCTGCGAGAGCTGCAGGAATCCAGCCAGAAGGCATACCAAATGCTTGACTTATATCGTTTTCAGCTTGAAGAAATTTCATCCGCCGGATTAAAACCGGGAGAAGATGAATTACTTACCGAAGAACGGGTCAAACTATCCCACAGTGAGAAAATGATGGATTCCGTATCGGGTGCATATGAGCTACTTTACGACAGACAAGGCTTGGAATCGATCGGTAATGTTATTTCCAGACTTGAGGATGCAGTTCGTTACGATGAGAAGGGTCTGCGAACAGTGCTCGAACAGCTGCAGTCCTCATATTACCAGCTAGAGGATGCTGCTTTTCAGCTTCGTGATTACCGGGAAAATATCGAGTTCAATCCGATGCGACTTGAAGAAATAGAGAATCGTTTGGATTTGATCACTGGACTCCGACGTAAATATGGAGAAAGTGTAGAACAGATTTTGGCTTATTATGAACAAATTCACCGGGAAACTGATTTGCTTGAGAATAAAGATGAATATCTGGAGAAACTGACGGCGAAGCGCGATTCGTTGCTGTCTGTATTAATGGAAGCAGCTACGGAATTAAGTGAAGCACGAAAGCTTTGTGCTGCTGATCTGGCCACCCAAGTGGAGGGTGAGCTCAAAGACCTTCAAATGGAAAGAACCTCGTTGCAGGTCAAATTGGACAGGCTGGAGGACCCGCGTGGAGTCGAATACAATGGTCGGCGTATTCGCCTCACAAGACAAGGGATAGACAGCGCAGAATTTATGATATCCCCTAACCCGGGCGAACCCCTGAGACCTCTTGGCAAAATTGCCTCTGGTGGTGAGCTGTCGCGTATTATGCTGGCAATGAAAAGTATTTTTGCGCGCCATGATGCAATTCCAGTTCTAATTTTTGACGAAGTGGATACTGGTGTCAGCGGCAGAGCTGCTCAGTCCATCGCAGATAAGCTGTTTAAGCTGTCCTCTACCTGTCAGGTGTTCTCCATTACTCACTTGCCGCAGGTGGCTTGTATGGCTGACCATCAGTACTTAATCCGCAAAAAGGTTGAGGATGGAAGAACCATGACTGAAGTGGAATCCCTAACGAACGATGGACGTGTAATGGAGCTGGCCAGGATGCTGGGTGGCGTAGAAATTACCGAAAAAACATTGCACCACTCGCAGGAAATGCTTAATCTGGCCGAGGCAAGTAAGGCTGCAACAAGCTAAGCGGAGCAATGATTGACAGTAATAAAAGCCTGGGGGCAAGGTTATCTTATAGGTACGCAATTGGCGACCACCTTTTTCGTCAAGCGAAAGAAGCAAAAGGGAGCGTGACAGCCATTGAAGCCTAACCTCAGGAAGTTAATGCCAGGCCTTTTATTTGCCTTCTTTCTTAGTTTATCGGGCATAACGGGAACAAACCTAAGTTCTGCTGCACCACTACAAGGTGAACCAGCCAAGGTGACTGCACAAGGAATTCATTCCGAGCTTAAGGTGATCCCGGGAGGTCAAACGATCGGTGTGAAAGTGAAATCAGCAGGTGTTTTGGTTGTTGGTCATCATCTGATTGAAGTATCCGAGAAAACTAAGCTTTCCCCAGGAGAGGTCAGCGGTTTAGTGCCGGGTGATCTGATGATCTCCATGAATGGTGAGAAATTGGACGAGTTGTCCAAGGTGGCCAAGCTGGTGGATCGTGCTGGTAAAGCGAATAACCCCTTGACCATTGTCTTCAAACGCGGAGGTAAAGAGCATACAGCTAAGTTAAAGCCCGCGTATGACATTCATGACAAAGTGTGGCGGTTAGGCCTGTACATTCGTGATTCAGCAGCGGGTGTTGGCACATTAACTTTTTATGCTCCAGAGCAAGGTGTATATGGAGCTTTGGGACATGTGATTACAGACATGAATACCGGTACTCCAATTGTTGTAGGCAGTGGTCATATCGTTCAGTCCAGTGTCACCTCCATATCCAAAAGCCAGGATGGCGATCCGGGCGAGAAACGAGCGCATTTTTTGAAAGAAAGCCAAGTGCTTGGAAATGTGGAGAGCAATACTGACTTCGGCATCTTCGGTAAAATGAGCTCCAATCCCGAGCACAGTCTTTACAAAGAACCTATCCCCGTGGCGATGAGCGATCAAGTCAAGGAAGGTCCAGCTGAGATCCTAACTGTAGTTGACGGACAGCAGGTGGAACGGTTTAAGGTTGAGATCATTCATGTAGCACATCAGCAAACGCCAGCCACTAAAGGAATGGTACTGCGGATCACCGATCCACGTCTTATCGATAAGACAGGCGGTATCGTTCAAGGCATGAGCGGAAGTCCTATCGTACAGGATGGCCGTCTCATCGGAGCCGTAACTCATGTATTTGTAAATGATCCTAAGTCCGGTTATGGATGCTTCATCGAATGGATGCTTCAAGATTCAGGTGTGACCAAACAGGAGAATAGGTATTCATTAAATCTTAAGGCGGTTTAGCCTTAAGATTTTTTGTCGAACGATTACGAAGAACCTCGAACATTGAGATAAAATATTTAATTATAATCCAACGCAGAAAAAAAATAAAGAAAAATAATTTTCGACAGAAGGGAATTCGATCTCCATGTCGAAAACGTAAGAGACAAGAAAAAAATGTTATTTTCGAATAGCAGATATAATTAAGGAGGAAGCAGCCAGTGCAGAATATTGAAGTGTTGTTGGCCGATGATAACAGGGAATTTACGAATTTGCTTTCCGAGTACATTTCTGAGCAAGAAGATATGACCGTAACGGGTATCGCCTACAATGGTGAAGAAGTGCTTCAAATGCTTAGCGAAGCGCGTAAAATTCCCGATGTTCTTATTCTTGATATCATCATGCCGCATTTAGACGGCCTAGGTGTATTGGAACGTCTACGTGATATGGATCTGAATCCTCAACCGAAGATCATCATGCTGACTGCTTTTGGTCAGGAGAACATCACTCAAAGAGCTGTACAGCTTGGTGCATCCTATTATATTTTGAAACCGTTCGATATGGAGGTCCTGGCAAATCGTGTACGTCAGCTTGTCGGCTCTCAAGGCAGCATGAGCTCCTCCTCCAACATGTACAATTATTCGTCGACGTCCAGATCGAATGTAGTGCCGCTCTCTAAGGGCAAGAACCTCGACGCTAACATTACCTCGATCATCCATGAAATCGGTGTCCCAGCGCATATCAAGGGCTATCAGTACCTGCGTGAAGCGATCACCATGGTATATAACAATATCGAGATCCTTGGTGCGATTACGAAGACACTCTACCCAGCAATCGCTGAGAAGTTCAAAACCACGCCTTCACGCGTAGAACGCGCGATCCGCCATGCGATTGAAGTCGCTTGGACACGTGGCAACATTGACTCCATCAGCCATTTATTCGGCTACACGATTAATATCTCCAAATCTAAGCCTACTAACTCGGAATTTATTGCCATGGTAGCCGACAAGCTGCGGATTGAGCATAAGGTTAGTTGAAAGGGTTAGGGGCAGTGCGTGGTAAGGGATTGTGGGTTGCTGGTAGGTGTTTACAGGTAACGTAAGGATACCGATAAATATCCGAAATGGTGCATTTTAAACCGATAAATATTTTTGAGAAAAGCTATTTATAACCGCTGTTTATTGGGTTCCCAAAAATCCAATAAAGGGTGGTTTTTTCTTGTGACGGACTTCGATTTTCAAGTGGACAATTTCATGTTATTTTGTTCCTCCAAGAATCTTTCGCGTAAAACAATGGCAAGCTATGAACAAGCGTTAAAGCTCTTTGGTCAATATTTAAAGCAACAGTTCAAGATTGATGAAGTTACAAAGGTTCAGACTGGTCATATACGTCAATACATCAAGTATTTAAGGGAACGTGGTAAGTATACTGTCGTAAGCACTGAAGAATCAAAAGAAGTTAATCATCCTGAAAGTCGTTCAGATTTCAAGAAAGACATCTCAACGGCAACCATAGCTAACTATGTGCGGAATATCAAAGTGTTTTTCAATTACCTTCATGATGTTGAAAAGGAGATACCGAAGAACCCATTAACCAATGTGGAAAGTCCGAAAATCGAAAGGAAAATAAAAAAGACTTTAGCACCCGAGCAATTAAAAAAAGTCCTTTCCCAATTTGACCTTTCAACTTTTCATGGTTATAGAAATAACGTTATAATGCGGCTTTTGCTTGACACTGGAATGAGAATCGGAGAATGTCTATCGCTTCTACCAGAAAGCATCGATTTTAAACTTAAAAGCATTCACATAATCAATACTAAGAATAAGCAGGAGCGATTTGTATATTTTTCTTATAAAACTGCTAATGAATTAAAGAGATGGATGAAGTATCGAGACAGATACTCGGATTCTCCATTCCTTTTTCCCACTATTAGAGGTACACAACTAGAGGTTAGAAATTATGAAAAAGCACTGCGTGACGCAGGTGCTAAAGTGGGAATACCTATTCATCCACACCAACTAAGAAACAACTTTGCCAAGTATTATATATTAAACAATGGTGACTGGTTTAGTCTGTGCAGAATACTTGGACATTCATCTGTTGAGGTTACACAGAAGGCATATCTCGATTTCACGGATGAAGAGATTGGAAAGAAGTATCAAAAGCATAGCCCACTGACCTTCATGGATATATAGAGCCTCAGAATGCACTAGAAACGATTTAATGGATAAGGTAGTGATTTAGTCAAGGAATGAACATTCGAATGCTCCCACGTTGTTCAGCTAGTGTCAGAAATAATCTGAAACGGATAAATGAAAAAGCAAATCAATTACGACGTCTTAGAATGGAAACATGAGTCTTGACATCATCTGGTTAAGTTGATTCATTAAAAATCGCTTTAAAATGAAGGGAAGCCATGACCTTGTATAAGGTTCATGGCTTTTTTATGGATTTTTTTCACTCATAAAATCACTGTTTTCTGAATTCATGGTGCTCTGATTGTTTCTTAGATATTTGAGTGAGTAATTAGTTAGAGTAATAAAAATAAACTAGTTAATAATTAAACAAAATTAACATTATTTATTTACAATTAATCATTATTCAGTTATTGTGTTCTTAGGAATATTAAATTAATAGATAAGGAGATGGGTAAAATGATTGGATTAGAATATACTTGTCAGGTTTTTAATGTGGAAAATAAGGATCTAGCGGAGAAATTAAAGATTTCACCTCCTAACATTAGTGCGTGGCTTAAGGGGAATAGAGAAATTCCAGCGAAGTATATTCCAGAGTTATCAAAAATTTTCAAAGGTCTTTCGATGGAGTATTTTCAAAAAGAACTCACATATATAGACGAGTTGAAAATTAAAATTCATCATATCGAAACGATGGAGTGGGATGATCGTATCGATGAATTACGGGTATACGATATGAATAATGGAGGGGAACTATTACACGATTTAGATGAGGATACGTACGAAGACGAATTGAAATTTTTATACTCTGAGTTAAACAAGGTTATAAAAATGAACTCTTACCAAGAAAGGGTTAGCCAATTACTAGAACGTGTTTGGGCATTAGACAGTGCAACAAAATACGAGATATTCAAAGATAGAAATCCCGAAGAGTTCATTGTGAGTAGATTAAATAATTACTTAGATTACGCAATGAAGTTTGAAGTTGGTGGTTTAAACGCATTGGAGAGCATAATCAACTATTTAAATTCTTATCATAGTGTTGATGAGGGGAATTGGGAATCTCAAGAACTTTTTCCTAACGAAAAGCTTCTTTCCTTCTATAAGGATTTGAGAGAAGTTTTAGTAAAGCATAAGGTGTTGTGAGTATAAATATAGATTGCTTAATGACATTAAAAAAACAGAAGGGTGATAATAATGAAATTAAAATTTCTGACTAAAGAAAAGATGAAGGAAATGAGCAAAGCTGATATGAAAGAGAGGGTAAGGTTTTTACGAGTAGAAGAAAGAACGCTGAAAAATTACATAAGCAACCATCAAAAAGCCATTAACAAGATACTATCGGATATGTGGCGAATAGGACAAGCCTTTGAATTAGATAATATACATTTTTATCTAAAGTTGTTAAGCAAAGAAAAGCATGTGCTTGAGGATAAACTATCTTTTATTAAATTAGAAAAGCAACTATTGAGATCGCATCTGAGTTTACATCAATATGAGGATACTGCAGATTTCAGAGAAATATTTGATACTTATGTAGAATCCTTCAATGAGGAGTTGGAAACATATCCGCTTGATGATGATACGGTTTGCCATTACGAGTTTGAATATGAAGGTTCACGTTTGACGCTTACTCGTTATTCAATTGAATTTGATATTACACCTATGAAACAAAAGAGATTAGATGATAGAGAAGCTGAAATGTTGGAAAACATAAAGAATAATAAAATATGGGGAAAGTATATGGTGGAAACTATAGGTGTCTAATAATGTAAAAAATTAGAAATGGTGAAAACCCAACAACTTATTATAAATTTACAATACTTGACAATCGAGTGGTTATATGGTATAATATAGATATAAGTCAAAGAGGGGCACTCTGTCTGAGTGCTTCTTTATTTAATTGGAGGAGATTGTAACAAATCTCCTTATTTCTGTTGCGAAAAAATGAAAGGAGAATGAAAGTGTCTGAAAAAGAAAAGTTTAGACTTCTGCGGCTGAAAAAGCGAATTACACTAACGGAATTAGCTAAGTACATCAAATGCTCAAGATGCCACATTGGTAATTACGAAAATCGAAGAGCAAATATGGACTACAAGAAAGTTAAAATGTACAAAAAATATATCCTAGAGAAAAGAGTTGATGAGAAATGAGTTTATGTATTGCGGTTAATAACCCAGGAAATTTCGTGATTATTAGTGGGGACGGGCGCATCACCAGTGGTAGTAGAATTGTAAGCGATTCACATAAGAAACTTACTAAGCTTACTAACCAAGTATCAATGTTCTGTTCTGGTGTGCAAGATTATTGTGAGATTCTACGTTCATTGGTAGCGAAGCAAGTAAATGAATTTACACCTATTGATCAGATTGCGAAAATCGTAGAACGTGAATCTTTGAGAGTTCATGAACAATTCCTTATGGCTTATCCCACCTACTACGATGTAATGCCGAACGGAGCAAGTTTAGCTACTGTATTAGCTTTTTATGATCTAGATAAGAAAGAATGTGGGATGATTGAATATTGCCATAGAACTAGATTTGAGCCACGAACTATAGTCGGATCTGCGATGTCTGCACGAGGTATTGGACAAGATAGAGCATTAGTCTACCTACCAAAACACTTTGATTCTCAGAGTCCAATAGAGAGCGTTCTGGATACGTATAGGATCATAGGTGAGCAAGAACAAAGTGTAGGTGGAGATATTAGCATACACGTAATATCTGAAATAGGGACAAATGAACTGGTATTGGAAGGTGCAAAATGAATGTCATATTGAATTTAAATGATATAGCTAGTAATTCTAGCGGTACGACCTATGCAGCGTTTAACGGTGGGACTAAAGCTAGAACATTGAGGGGGATTGCTAATCTTCAGCTTGGTAGAAATGTGAAAATGGGACCTGATGCGACTATCGATTGGACGCAAGTTACAAATCAACCGCATATTCCAACTCTACCAAGCTATATAAGCGCTACTAAGATTACTCAAACAACAATTGAATCTCCTAGCATATTCGGAGGAACCATTTCTATAGGTAGTGGGAATAACGTTTTGAAAGCGGATTCTAACGGGGTTTACTTAGGTAATGCAACGTTTGCCAGTGCACCTTTTAAAGTAACAATGGATGGGAGACTGACCGCATTAGATGGTACGTTCAAAGGTATTATCGATGGTTCTATAATTACAGGTGGACTAATTAGAACGGCGGATTCAGGAACAAACAGGATAGAGTTATCTGGGAATGGATTAGTTTCTAGAAATGAGCTGAATGAAAAGAATGGAGTAGTTATTGATAGTGGGAACTTCTCAGCTGTTGACTTTTATTACAAAAATCAACATAGAGGTGGTTTGGAGCAGACAGCAGGAAATCTAGCTCTCACGACTACACAAGGCTCAATCATCATTGAAGCTGCTTTATATAGCAGTACCTTGTTTAGAGGGAAAGTAGATTTCTCAGGAGCTACCGTAATTGGCGTTGTTGCAACGTTTGGATGATTTATCAAATATACAAAGGAGAATATTTATGAAAGATAATACAAAAATATGCGGTAGATGTGATCAGCTTCTTCCACTAGGCAATTATTACAAACAATCTAATACAAAGGATGGGAAGGGTAACTACTGCAAAAAGTGTAAAAGTGAATATCAAAAAGAAAGAACAAAGATGTTGAAAGCTAAAGACCCAGCGAAATTCTTATTAAATGAGTCATGTCGTGCAGCTTATGAAAGAGGTGGAGCTACATATAAACGAAAAGGCTATGAACACGTTAGATGTAGTTTCGATAATGTGAGAGATTTTCAAGAAGCATTATGGGATGATGAGGTTTTCAGAAACGAGTGGATAGCTCAAACGGATGTGTATATAAAACTCAATAAGTACAAATATCGTCCAACATTGGACAGAATCAATCCTGAATTAGGTTATGAAATAGGTAACATAAGGATGCTGCCACAACGCATAAACGCATCAAGAGATAAAGCTGTTTGATAAATAAGTCAATTGTAAGTGGGTTTAGTATGAAATAGTAGTATCTTTTACATGTTTCCGTGAAGAGAACGGAAGCTTATTTTATTTGGACATTTATGAAAGGGGATAAGACATGTTTTCAGAAAATGAGTTTTTTTATTGCTATAGCATGAAGCTATTCAAGTTTCTACGTATGGATAGAGAGTTTAGTTTTATTTGTTCAGGGCTTCATGAGATGACGATGCAGAAATTTTGGCAGTTCAAACGAACTGAAGAATTGAATAGAGCATTGTTGGAGTTCAGTCAGCGCCATTATTGTTCTAATGAACAGTAATGGTTAGTGGTCTTAGTGTTAGATTAATTGGTGTTAAATTATAAGGAGAAGTGAGAATTATGGGGAAGAAAGAAAATAAAGAAAATAAAGAAAATAAAGTACCATGGGTCGCCATGCCCATTCAGATGTTTCATTATGATAATACAAAGCTATTTATCCTGAAAGAAGATGACTGCGCTTTCAATTTATACTTTGAACTAGCAAAGCTATCGCAAAATCCCTGGATGTATGGGAGGACAGTCACTACAGTATCTCTACTTAGTGATCAAATGCCGCTAGTTGCAGATAAGACAAAGAATAGAGCAGAGCACAAGCGTTTGCTGGCAGTGCTATCAGATCGAGGTTATATCAAAATTAGTCCTACTAATTACAAAAACGATACACCTATTACAATTGAGGTGCCGAATGCCGCAGATACGATTCAGAAAGAAGAAAAAGACGATAAAGGGTATAAGTTTAAGTTCAATCGTTTCGTCCAACTAACGCAAGAGGATTATGAATCCTGTCTAGGTAACGCTAGATACTTTAGAGCATGGATTTACGCTGAACATCGGATGTTTAGAGGAAAAGAGAATGAAGGTGAGTGGATTTTTTATAATGAAGAATGGCAAAATGTGATGGACATTCAAAGTAAGACTACTGTAGGTAAGATATTCAAGGAAATGCAGTCATTGAATATTATCGATAAGATTCAAGGCAAGACCTACACAGACAAAAATGGTAATGTGAGAACTGAAGGTAGCAGGTACATTCCAGTTAGTAAGGGAGTTCGTGAAGTTCGTCAAGAGCAAGTTGAAGGCAAAGAGAAAGACGAAACGTTAGCTAAATCTCAGAATCGGATAGTTGATGCATTGGTCTCAAATTTGGACGTTACTGATGAACGAGTTCATAAAACGAACCTGATGAACCCTGATACAAACATCAAGCTAAATGGCAAAGATATTGCTATTTACTTGGACACTGATTGTGAAGTCACGAAAGCCCATGTTAAAAAGCGACTAGATGGATTGGAAAAAGCACATCCTGAAGCCTACAAGAGTCTTATGGCGGCAGGACATAAGGAATACGACAAGCTGAAGCAAGAGCGTGCAGGTAAGAAGTGGGTTGAAGAAATGAATAATATCCAGTTGTCACAAGAAGAAATTGAATCTCGAAACAAACCCTTGGTGTATAAGAAGAAAAGTAATGGTGGGGTAGATTTATCAAGTATTTTAGACTAGTTCATATTCAGGATGAAATCATCCCACTATTGAACTAGGGTGGTTCAGTTTTAGGATGAAATCATCTCATTATTGAACTTACCTAGTCCATTTTTGGGATGAAAACGGGCTCAGAAATGGACAGTATAAACAAAAGAACTATAAGAAAGAAAAAACCTACCAGAGACTATTCGGGTAAGGGGTGTTCTCGCTTACGCTCCCTGAAGGTCAAGACCTTAAAACCCTGTCGCTTCGCTCCTGTCGTGCCGTTGGCACTCTAGCATTTAACACTCAGCTCATCTCAACCTTAATGTATTCAATTTCTCCAGTGTCAGCATTCTTAATAAATTGCTTAATGGAAGTCATTTACCTTTGTTTTCTCTTCTCTTCTCTTCCTTCGTAGAGAAGGCTCTTATGCGCGTGTTACGGCGTGGCTGAAACATTCTAGTTGGCACAAATTTGATTTTAGGCTCACTCTCCAGTCCAGCTTCACTCATAGCAAAGACAAGTTTAAGCTTATAAGTGCGGTAGAGGGCTTCTTTAAAATAATCGTTGAACTAATTCTTCTATTGCCCTGAGAGATCCTTTGCCTTGTTTAGCATAATACTCCGTGTGAGCCTTTGCAGCCTGTAATGCATTGACAAAATATTCTTTCCCATAATCATTTAGAATGTTTAATAAGAAATACTCAGTCGCCCTAGTATTCATTGTTCGATGATATTCATTTCCTTGCATCATTTGACTAAAGTCATGAACATAGGCAAGTGCTGAGCCACGTCCCATCCCTGTCGTTGCAACAATTGCATCAAGGGCTTTACCAAGTTCGATTTGTTTATGATATACCTTTTTTGCATTATCATAAGAAACTTCTATCATTTGGTTAGTTATGGCTATACCCATTCTCTGTCATCCCCCACTTAGTCCAGTTCTAAAATGTATTTAGAACTAATTTACGTTGGTAGAAAACTCACTTAACGTAGGCTGTGCCGTATAAGAAATCCGAGTTTTATGTATGTAGATGATATAGCCGCCGTAGTTGAATAATTCTGTCTAAATAGGCTACCCAATTTGACCCTAAATAAAGGTTTAGTAATTTCACAAGATCATCATGATTTATGAGTTCAATACCATTCTTTTCAGCAAACCTTTTCGATTCCAAAGAAAAATTCGAGGTAGCTACCAACACGCCTTTTGTTGCCTTCTCTGAGTGGACAACACCGTATAACGACCTGATGTAATCAGGACTGATATCTGGAAAATGCCTTTTACATTCCACGATAATTTTCTCTGACTTTCCGAGTTCTGTTGATGTAGCAATAATGTCTAGCCCACCATCTCTTGTGATCTTTGTAAGGATGGTTTCATAGCCCATTTTTTCGTAGAGAGCATCTACCAGCAGTTCAAATTCCCTAGGAGTGAGATTGAGGAGGGTTTCTCTTGGTTGTGAAATGTCAATAAACATCTTGCGAATGATAAGAGTTGCATCGTTCAAACCATAAATATCATAATCACTTAGAACTAGTAAATGTGCAAGTTCATAAGCGTTGATAACGTTAATCGCCATTTTGGGGTTATCAGGTAGAAGATCGATAACCCATGATAATCCTTCCCACGCAAAATCGTCGTCCGATGTTAGTCTTCTTACATATTCCGAATCAAGCCCCCGTTTTGTTGATTTATTTGTAATAGCTGATTGATAAAACGGCAGTTTGCTCGTATCCCTTACGGATTCACCTGATCTTACCAAAAAGCGTCTAAGCAGTGTTTTGACCTGTATTTCATTAAAATCATCAGCGCGTTCTATAAAAATATCCGCAAAATCATCACTAGGAAAGCATCTTGAATTATCTAGGAGTTGAAAACTATCTGATAGAATATAATTTCGCCATTCACTAAACTCTAATTCACTTGTAGCAATGGAGTATAAATCAGGTTTATGTTTCAATATACCCATCCTTTTTTGAATATTTTAGGAATCTGATGTCATTATTTGGTTTTACAACGAAACAATATCTGTTCTTCGCTATTTTCTCACCGTTGATACGCAAAGCAATCGTTATTGTTAGACAGCTATAACGACGATTAGCGATGGATTTAACCACGAACAACCTAGTGTTCATTCATACTTATTGAAGGTAAGATTAAATGCCAGTATATTAGGCACGGATCACAGTAGTTGTGTTGCTAGTTCTAAGTAAGAGGGTTCCTTTTTACGTCTTCTAGCCAATTTTTTGATGCTCTTATCCACTTGGATTATGGTAGTATATGTATAGGTCATTATAACTATCTTTGTAGAATTATGGAATACACAAAATCACATATATTAGCAGAATTCGAGGGGATAACCTCATGTGTAGCCCATCTACGGAAAGCATGTGCTTCTTTCTTTTTAAATCCATCTTCATTAATAACGGTCATTTCCGCATTCTACCTAGAGAATTGGATATTGGGTATGTTGAACATACGTCATCCAAAAGTCTTTGCCTGACTAATCTTGGAGACAATCCATCCAAAACTCCACATACATCATTCAAGACAAACTACGGTTCATTGTTAATCATCGCAGGGCTTACATTTTGGAACAAAAACTATTAAAAGGGGGTAATGCAATGGGAGTGGTCATTGGGAGAGGTATAAAGCTATTACTTATTGAATTAGGAGTTATATTCCCTGAACCTATTATAAACTTTGTATTACTCCCTTTGGCTATATTGTTCATAGGGTTACTGCTTATTGGTTGGATAAAATTTTTCATAGATCGACAAGTTTTGAAAAAGTGCAAACATGGAGTTCGTTATGGAGTTGTGGAAGGGATTTGTGTAGATTGTTTCCAGAAGTCTGAGAATAACAAAAACACAAAGCCTCTTGTTGAGGATGAAACCATAGTAAAGGTTAAAGGGACATTGAAAACAATCCCTGGTAAATGCCGATGCTGTTCATCTACAGTGAAAATAAGATATCAACATCAAACTATTCCTGAAGGAACAGAACTTAAATATGACGTTGAAGAAATCAAAGGATGGAAGGAAGAATATAAGAAAGTGTGCCATTTAAGCAGCTACCCCCCACAGAAGTATTATCTTGATCTGTGTGACGATTGCTATAAAGAAATGGCAATTGGGTTCGTTAAAGAAGTTGAATATGGTTCATGGCTGGGTAGCCTTGGTAAGAGTATTATTATTTTTTTTTGGATAGTGCTAATTATTTTGATTTTAGATTTAGTGCAGCTGACGCCAGATACTATTTCCTGGATCGTTGTAAGTTATTTTGGTGCCACGTTATATATTAGATACGTATTTGATAGGAAAACTACGACTGCTAGTACAAAAGCTGCGAAAGCTATGGATGAGTTTAATCGTGAAAGTGATGATATCACCAGAACATTAGCGTTAATTAATCGAATGGATAAAGAAGCTGAAGAGGCTCGTGAAAGAATAAGAGTTCGTAATGCTAGTGGAATCAATGAAATTGATAAGATGTCAGGTATAGAATTTGAACAAAGACTGGCAGCATATTTTATTCATAAAGGATTTATGGTGAAAACAACTGCCACAAGTGGTGATCATGGAGCTGATTTAATAATTGAAATTGGTAATAGAAGAATCGCAATTCAAGCCAAAAGATATGGTAAACAAAGCGTAGGCAATAAAGCAATCCAAGAGGCGATTTCAGGAAGAATTATGTATGATTGCAATGAAGCTTGGGTTATTACAACGTCTACTTTTACGAAATCAGCATATGAGCTTGCTGACAAGGCGGATGTTAAGCTTATTGATCGTTCAGAGTTGATTAAGATGTTAGGAGATTCCCTAAGTGCCGCAGCCACTTCTTGATTTGATTTTGCTGACCTAATAAGAAACCAGATGGGAGTGTAAAAGCTAATGAACAAGTACGGCAATGCAGCAATAAATGCTACGCAAATGTTTAACAACAAAGCAGCCAAAACTCCATTAGATGCATGGAATCAAACGACATTTGAACTGTTTGGAGCGAACACACCTGCGCAACGCAAAGGTTGTCCAAAGAACGCATTCCTTGGTTTATGTGAAGAGGGCTTAGTCAGAGGTGTTCCAAAAGGGAATTATACGTATAGATCGGATAGCTTGAACAAGGCTTATGCTGTTGAAGCTGTAGAGCTACTGAGAGTGAATCCAGAATTAATCAATGATAGAAATGAATTGTGGAAAGAAGTAATGGGAGGAGTCAAGAAGCAACATAATTCCCAAATGGATGTTGTATTGGCATTATGGGAGAACGGGTTAATTGTGTTGGAGTGAAAATTAGTTGGTTCTATTCAATTTACAATTATTCTTAGTATAAATAAGCACGTTACTGGAATTTTCAATTGAATTATTATAGGAGGGCGTTTTCGTGGATGAATCTCATGTAAATAGTCTCACATATAAATTGATTACAGGAAGTGATATTGAATATAAAAGAGAAGCATTTATAGAACTTCATACAGAAGAATTTTATATGTCGATGAAAGATGGACTGTTAACTTGTGAAATGAAAAAACATTATTCTCAAGTTCAAGATGCTAGGAATACTGTTGAAGTACTATTGAAAACTTGGGAAATCGATGTAGCTTTGAAATACGGGGCAGGTGAACTGGGTTTTTTATTTTTGTCTGCTGATGTTATCTCTAGAGATGAAAATAATACGGGGAGTATTACTTTAAGTGTAAAAGGCGAATTATCTGCTAGGATGGTCGTTATAAGAGGGGCATACCCTAAAGTTCCTAAAGATTTTGTGGCAAGTCCTGATGTCGAATTACTTTGGACAAGGTACAAAATGTATCTTCAAGGAAGGGATCAGTTGCTTAGTATGGCATATTTTTGTTTGAGTTATATTGAGAAATTGGCTGGTAATAGGCACAAAGTTCCCCATAAGTATGGAGTGAATTTAGAAGATCTCAAAAGATTAGGGGATCTAACCTCAGCCAGAGGAGATAAATTATCTGCTAGAAAAGGTATTAGAAATACCTTCTTACCATTAACTGATGATGAAAAGGTATGGGTAGAGGATTTTGTGAAGATATTAATTCGTCGTATTGGGGAATATGAGGCTAGTATTTCAGAACAAATAGAATAACTACCCGTTTTACGAATAGACGGTATAACCTCATGCGTAATCCATTTACGGAAACTCTTTGCTTCTGGCTTCTTGGAATCTAAAATCACATCGTACAATCCATCTTCGTTGACAACGTTTGCTTCTTGTGTTCCACCACTAGTTTGAAGGGGGTATGTTGAAATGACCCCCTGATCAAGTCTAGCTTTTACTTGACTTGTATTAGACAAACCTAAAACACCACATACATCATTCAATACAAACCACGGTTCATTGTTAATCATTACGGTTCTTACATTACGATCACCGTAGGAGAATGCATTAGATAATACTAATATTTGTAAAACGATTAAGGAGAATTCCAGATGACAATTCCACAGGGAATAACGCGTGAACATATAATTAGCGCTATAAATGAAGTTAAAAACAACGGAGTTCCTAATCACAGGCATTCTATGAGATATATTCTTGTCTACGAAGGGGAAACATACCCACCTAAATATATAGTTGGACTCGCCAACAAGTATGCGAATGGATATGAATTAGATCGAAAAGATCATCATAGTGGTGCTGAGACTAACCAATTTCTTGGGAGTTTGGGATTTGAGATAATAAAAAAAAGAACTCCAGATAATGGGCTATTACCAGGAGAGTTGCTCGAAAATAATACTTATGTAGAAGGTGCTAAAAAATCAATACTCGTGAATGCTTATGAAAGAAATCCTGTGGCAAGGGAGGCTTGTCTTAAACATCATGGTTATAATTGTGCAGTTTGTGAAATTAATTTCGAGGATGTATACGGGGAAATAGGTGAAGGATTTACACATGTGCATCATTTAAAACCGTTACATGAACTGAAAGAGGAGTATGAAGTTGATCCTGTAAATGATCTTCGACCTGTATGTCCTAATTGTCACGCAATGTTACATAAAAAAGAACCAGTATATACAATTGATGAGCTAAAAGCAATAAAACGCAAGATGGCAAAGCGGTAACGGATAGTTTGAAAATAGCGGAAGTGTTTGGGAAAGATCATGATAAAGTCATACGTGACATTAAAAACCTTGACTGCAGTGAAGAATTTACTGGACTCAATTTTGAGTTGAGTAACTATCATGACAAAACAGGCAGGGAATTGCCTAAATACTACATCACACAGGATGGCTTCTCCTTTCTTGTCATGGGATACACTGGGAAGCTTGCGGCACAATATAAGGAATCCTATATTAGAGACTTCAACCGTATGCGTGATAAGGTTCAACTTGCAAGTGAGGCTGAAAAACAAAATGGTAGAAGAAATAGAACAGCCCACATTCATACTTTGATGTATGATGTGGGCTGTTTTTTTGTTTCTAGTCTATAATTTAATAAGCCCACTCTCTACAATATCGTATCCTGGTTCTATCCATCGAAAAAGACCATCACTACATTCCACTATTTCTGGTATCTCAACTTCATCTACGCATGACCACCACATTAATTCATCTCTACGTGCTAATCTATAGTTTTCATGTTGTTGAGCTTCCTGTTTGTCGAATGTGATAGTTAGCTTCTTAGACTTGATCCGTGCTCCATTGTGGAGAATTTCCTTCAAAGAGCCCTCATAGGCATAAGCTGTTTTTACATTAGAAAATGTGATCGTTATGTCCAACTTAGTTTCGGTATTTATCATTATTTAATCCTCCATTTCAATTGTTGCCCCGTATGTATCGGCTATATTACTAAACTTTGCGATTAGATAAATAAGAATGTATACTAGGGCTGGCTGCAACAATATACCGACATCGGTATATTGTCAACTGCATATTTTCATGGAAAATCGAGGGGAAAACATATGAAATTAAGGATTAAGCTTCAGGATATCCTTGCTGAAAGAAAAATGACTCAGGTTCAGTTGTCCAAGATATCTAATGTGACTCAAGCTAAGATATCTAATTTATGTAATAACAAATTCAAGGAACTCAACATTGGTATTATTGAGCGAATAGCGGAAGCATTGGGGATAGATGACATTTCGGTGCTCATGCAATTGGAGGAGTGGGAGTAGTTAAGGGAGATATTTAGGGGATGTAGTGTTCAACCGCGCTGTAGTGTTATATATTCACGTTAACCTGTCTTATTTTGAAAAATAAAAATGTTGGAAATTCAAAAAAAATTTGCACTCTTACGTTAGCGATTCAACGGCAGAGTGCATTTTTTCGTTCTCCAAGGATTCTGTAGATTCAGCGAAGAATATGGGATATGGTTGACTCGCCAGAGTAGATAAAATTCAAGTTTTATCTATGTTCAATTATACATTAATCTCTATATATTCAGTGAATACATAAAAGCTTACGAAATTTATCTATTTGATATTATGTTATAATGTGGAAATGTTGAGAAAAATGGATATGTTTGATTCTAAAAAATTCATTAAAATTAAGGAGTCGGATGATGTATATTATAAACTCTTTGTTGGTAGAAGAAATCAAAGATTATTACATCTTAGAATCTGAAGAAGAGCGTGAACTCGAAATTTTGGATAATTTATCTAAAATAAATATTTTTGTAGGGTCTAATAATTCAGGTAAAAGTAGAATGTTAAGAGAAATATTTAAAATTGGAACTAATTATATAAAAACAAATTTTAATTTATTAGAGTTTAATCATTTAGTTGAGGCTTTGAAAAAGAATATCCACGAGATTATCCTGAAATATAATATTGCTGATTACAATGGATTTTTGCAAGATTGTAATAATTTAGAAGAGATTGATTTTATTCAAGAGGACATCAATTTTTTACAACCTATTTTATCTTTTATAGTTAGATTGATCAATATGCAGGGACAAGGTTCTATTACGACTAGTAGTTACACTTCGACCTTTTATCAACATGAAAATTTAAATCGTGATCTTAATGAGTGTGGTATTAAATTCAAACTGGAACTTGAAAAAATTATAGGTGATGAACCTGAACAGTACAATTTTAAGAAAATATACATTCCTACGTTACGTGGCTTAAGACCGTTTGAGTCTGAAGATGATATATATCATCTTCGAACTAAAAAAGATTATTTCCGTGATAAAGAGCAACTTGATATATTTACTGGACTTAGTTTGTATAATGATCTAAAAAAATTGCTTCTTGGGAAATTAGCGGATAGAGAAGTGGTTTCGAAATTCCAAAAATTTTTAGGAGATACTTTCTTTGAAGGAAAAGAAGTTACCCTAATTCCATATATAGATTCAGATGTGGTTTCTGTTAAAATTGGTGATGAAAATGAAAAGTCAATCTACAACTTAGGTGATGGCATCCAATCTATTATTATTTTAACATTTCCATTGTTTTTAAATGAAGGTGAAAATATGCTTATTTTCATAGAAGAACCAGAATTGTATTTGCATCCAGGACTTCAAAGGAAATTAATTGAAACCTTTATGAAATTTGAAAATTTTCAATTTTTTATTACCACGCATTCTAATCATTTCCTTGATATGACTTTAGATATTCCTTATGTTTCAGTGTATACGTTTAAAAAAGAATTTGATGAATCTGTTAATTCCCGAGAGAAAGAAGCTAAATTCATAGTTGATAACGTTAGTAATGAGGACAGTAATGTATTGGAACTACTAGGGGTTAAGAATTCTTCAATGTTTTTAGCGAATTGTACTATTTGGGTTGAAGGAATTACTGATAGATTTTATCTGCGTAAATACTTGCAGATTTATCAGGAGTCTTTAGGTGCTGTAGACAATGATAAATTTCGTGAGGATTATCACTATGCTTTCGTTGAGTACAGTGGAAATAATATAACGCATTGGTCATTTCTTGATGATGAGGAAGCTGATGTCGAAAATATAGTAAAATCAATGAATGCTGAGAAAGTTTGCGGAAAGCTATTTCTTATTACAGATAAAGATAGTGACGTAAAGAAAGATAGGCAGGATAGGCTAAAAGAAAAGCTTGGAGAAAGATTCTATTGTTTAGAATGTAAAGAAATTGAAAACCTTCTTAGTGTTGATGTTCTGAAGAAAGTTGTAAGTGATTATGAGAGAAAATCAGCAGTATTTAATCGTAATATTAGTGAAGCAGACTACAAAAATAAATATATTGGTAAATATATAGACGACCATCTTGTTGACAAAAAAAGAAGAGGTAATTATGGAGATAAGTCAGGAACTATTAAAAATAAAGTGAACTTTTGTGAGAAAGCTTTGAGCCATATACACAGTATTGAGGATATGTCTGAAGAGTCGATAGCACTCGCTAGAAAAGTATATGAGTTTATTAAGGATAATAACCAATAATCAAGTATCATTTTTAATTTAAAACGAATGTAAAAGAGGGGAAGAAAAAAATGAGTTTATCAATGTCAGAATGTAAGGTTTGTAATGGATACACAGAATTTGTTATCTATACTGGAAAAGCTTTTAATTCACTTGATGATATATATTCATCGATTTTGGTTGGTTGCAATTTTTGCGAAAAAAGAGGGACAATAGATGAAAAGTTAAATACTGATTTGCGAGCAGATTTCTTTAAGGATCAAATAAAAGAGGAATACGGAGTATCTGCATACATTAGAGCGTTTGAACCTAAATATCCAACATTCAGGCATTATTATCTAACTATGATTCAACCAGCTATCCAAGCAGGCATTAGGAGCAAGCTAGAGTATGATAAATGGTATTCGGATAAGGATAATACTAAATAAATGAATAATAAGTATAAGGGAGTGATCATGTGTTAAGGGTAGTTCATCTTTCTGACTTCCATTTCTCAAAAGATTCTAAGCGTGACTTTGAACTATATTGTATCAAACCCCTAATTGAAGATTTAGCGAGAATAAATCAGGATAAAAAGATAGATTTAATTATTTTTTCAGGAGACTTGATAGATAAAGGTGGATTAAGCTTTGGGCAAGAAAAGATAGATTTAGCATTTTTAGAATTTGAAGACTATGTTATTAAACCAATATTAGAAGAATTAAATCTTTCAAGAGACTCTTTTTTATTTGTACCTGGTAATCATGATATTGATAGAAAAGCAGATACAGAGCGTATGGAGAAAGCTCTTAATGTAACTTTGACATGTACAGAAGATGTGAACAAATACATTGATGATGATGATCTAACAGACGGATCAAAACGAATCATAAAGTTCAAAGAATTTGAAAAGTCATACTATTCTGGAACAAGGCATGATATTAGTAATTTTGCATCGACCTTTAGATTTAATTTTGATGGTTTAAGAGTGGGGGTAAGCTGCTTCAATTCTTCATGGAGATGCTGGGACAGTGATAAAGATAAAGGCAAAATATTGTTGGGTGAGAGACAAGTTGAAAATGCTATTGAAAAATTAGAAGGACTTGATTTGAAACTAGCAGTAATTCACCATCCACTTGATTGGCTAAACCAGTTTGAGAAGAAAAACGTTGAGAATCTAATTCATAAATATTACAACTTAATGTTTTGTGGTCATGTACATGAAGGAGAAAGCGAATACAAAACTAATATGTTTGGAGGGACTCTCTTAGTATCTGTGGCTCCAGCAAACTGGAGTGGTGGAATTCGTAGCGACGATCGTGCGTATTCCAATGGTTATGCATACATAGACTATACATCCGATAAAGTTGTTCTTACTAATAGAACATATTTTCATACAAAGAAATCTTATGGTCCCAACATAGCGTTAGGAAACGATGAAGGAAAGGCTATTTACTATTTACCTAATACCACAGTATTAGAGTCATTGAATAGTGCTAAAGAGATATGTGAGACTATTCGTAATGAGCAATTTTCTCAGACTAGTGAACATTTACTAAGTTTCCGTACTGAAACTTTGGCACCTAAAGAGATAAATAAACTATTTGTATTGCCTTTACTTACTACACAACTGAGCAAAGATAAACAAAAAATCTATACGCTAGATGAAATATGTTCTTTAGAACATCATACGCTTCTCTCAGGACCTAAGGAATCAGGTAAGACAATACTTCTAGATAAGCTTATGATGGAATTCACTGATAATGTATTTAAGTATAAAAAAATACCAGTTTTTATTGATTTGGAAAATTCTTCTAGTCGAATTGAGACTGAGATTAGTCGTTTTTTGAATATAAAAATAAGAAAAGTTGAAGAACTCTTAAATAATCATGAAATTGTATTATTAATTGATCAATTATCTACAATACCAAAAATAAAGACGAAATTAAATGCATTAAATCGATTTTTGGAAGAACACAAAAGTGTCCGTGTTATAGCAACTACTACTTCATTAATTAGTAGCGATATACCTATAGAATTTAAAAGCTATTCGGTACTTTCTCGTATGTTTTCAATACAAATCAATTTGTTTAAGTCTAAACAAATTAGAGAATTGACCAGTAATTGGTTCTCATTAAATCCTCATTATAATAATCCTGACAGTTTAGATGAAATAATTAAAGTTTTCAACAGATTAGATATTCCTAGAACTCCCCTTGCAGTCTCTATGTTTTTATGTATTTTTGAATTTCAACCTGGCATTTCACCTATAAATAACTCAGTATTATTAGAGAATTTTATAGAAATTCTTTTTGAAAAACATGCACCTAAGGAAATGTTTTCAGAAGAATTTAACTATAAAAATAAAATAAGACTCGTTTCAGAAATTGCCTACTTAATGTATGAGCTCAATGATCAAAACAAGAGGATTAAAAGGATTCAACTTATTTCTTTTATACAGACCTACATGATCAACAGGAGGTTTGATTTTAAGGCAGATGAAATATTGATAGGATTAGAGAAGGTTGGATTATTTACTGAAGAATTTGATAAAGGTGAATATTATTTATCATTCCGATTCAAATGTTACTATAGTTTCTTCCTTATGAAGAACATGACCTTTAGAAGTGGATTTAAAGAAAAAGTATTTTCACAGGAAAGATATTTACATTTTATGGATGAAATAGATTATTACACTGGCGTGAAGGGTGACGAAGAAAATCTTTTATTAGAACTAAAGGACAGAATGCTAGAAAAATTCAAAGGCATTGTAGAAGCATATACTCCTTTAAAGAATCTTGATAGTATTTTTTTGAATTCAAACAATATACTTGCAGCAAACTTAAGTGAAGAATTTTTAGAAGTAATAGATACTACAAAAGATGATACAGAAGATTCTTTAGACGAAATAAATGATACAAGGCTGGAAATGTCAGCTTCTCTCCAAGTCTATAGTGAAAAAGAAAATATGGAGTTAACTCCATATCAACAAATCGAAAGGTCATTGATGATAGTTGCAAGAGTCTTAAAGAATACTGAAGAAACAACTGATGGTAATTTGAAATCATCTTGCTATAAAGAATTGATACATTGTTCTTCTGTTTTTATAAGTTTAGTAAGGTTATTATTAGAAGATAATAAATCGCAAAATACTGATGTTATAAATGATGAAGTGAAATTAAGTGAAATTGAGAATTTTTTAATAGATTATTTACCAGTAGGTTTGCAAATTTTCTTGCAAAATTTAGTTTCTTGCTCAAAGCTCTATGTAGTAATGGAGGATGATGTTAAGGAAAAGCTAAATTCACCTAATTTATACTCGGAACTTGAGACTATGATTTCTATTCTTTTATACTCGGATTCAAAATCAACTGCTAATTTGAAGTACTTAAAAGAGTTTTTGAAATTGCATAAACACAAATATATTAAAGAAAATCTTTTAATGAAATTGTTATTTAATTTCCTTACCAAGCCCAAAAACAGTGTGCAGGAAAACGAGTATCTGAATATGTTAGGTGAATTGGCTTCAAAGGGGCAGAGTCAGATAAATAAAGGTATAGTAAAAAGTAGAATAATGAATAAATATAGGGAAGACAAACTTAAAAGAATTCAGAATAATGAGTTAGATCAAGATTTTGAGCAGTGAAAAACCAAATGATTTTCTGAGAACATTATAATTACCGATTAGCTTTTTTGATAGATTACAAGAAAGGATCGTTTTTTCAAAAACGAATGTTTATGAGACTATTTTAGCCGATACGCTAATTTAGCGTAAAAATACTTAAATGATGTATCAAAACCCTTCTCATTATCAAAGTAGCAAAAGACTGGACATTTTAGCTTTTGAAATGTACAGTCTGGGCTGGGTAAATAATGAGGAGGTTTTTTTATGGCGTATATTGGATATGGACGTGTGAGCACCCTTGATCAATCTTTAAATTTACAAACGGATGCATTGACTAAAGCAGGTTGTATAAAGATATTTGATGAGAAAGTTTCGGGGAAAAACGATGATAGACCGGAACTTGCCAAAGCCTTAGACTATCTTCGTGAAGGTGACGCGTTGGTAGTGTACAAACTAGATCGTTTGGCAAGATCAACAAAGAAGCTCATTGAATTGAGTGAAGTGCTTGAACAAAGAGGAATAGAACTAATATCCATACGTGACAACATAGATACGACTACAGCAGTAGGGCGTGCAATGTTCAAAATGCTTGCGGTGATCGCGGAGCTTGAACGTGACATTATTAGTGAAAGAACTATGGCTGGGTTGGAGGCTGCAAGAGCAAGAGGGCGTTTAGGTGGAAGACCTAAAACAGAACAGAGAAAATTGAATCAAGCAATCAAGCTATATGAAAGTAAACAACATTCCCTTAAGGAAATAGTGGAGCTAACTGGTGTGTCTAAGCCTACATTGTACAGAGAATTGCAAAAATTAAAGAGCTTAGTAAAGGAGCCTTCATTGTGAAGGTTTTTTATTTTCAAGAAAGAGAGGGGGGGATAGTTAAAACCCCTAAAATTCATTTTATTACTCGTCAGGTAGGGGGCACTGTAAGGCGGCGCAGATAAAAAAACCTGGAATATATTGATAATTTAATTCGTGTTTGCTATAATTATACATGTACAATTAATTGAATATATACTACCAAACGCAGAAGCACTGCTGAATCTTAGACGTTAAGTCTTTGATTTAGTATGTGCTTTTTTTTCGTTTGTAAGGAAGGAGTGACAAAAATGATAGGTCAGAAGATTACAAGCAATAACGAGTTGCTACGATGTAAAGAACAGCAACAGATTTTAGAAATATGGATGAATGGCGTACTAGAGGAGAGATGCTTAATCGCCAGCTTTAACGAGGAAACAATTAAAACGATGCAAGGATGTTATTATCCGCGGAGTAATATTACTTTGCTAAAAGGTAGAGCGACTAAGGTCTATGAATTTAAAAAAATGATAACATATTGAAACGCTGGATAAATATTCTTCGTAACATAGGCATGGTTAACTTTAACAGTGGAGGAATGGAAATGGATAAACAATTAACCCCTCGAAGAATTATTGCTTTGATTATGATATTAGTAGGTTTGGTTCTTTATTTTGATGGTAGGGACTTGAAAGTGACAGCAGACAATACTATGAGTTATATAATGTCACCAGCAACTGAAATCATCAATAATCCTGAGGCTCTTCCAAACTTTGATGCTGAAACATATCTTAATACTTCAATATCTGGGATGGTGGGGCTGAGTGTTGATATGATTCAATTCGCTGGCGAAGCAGAAACAGGTATAGGGGCGATCTCCGTAGGATTTATTTTATTTTTCGTCCGTACAATGGAATGGGAGAAGAAGTTTTATAAGTACATAGCTTCTTTGTTCTTACCATAAAAAGATGGGAGAGAAGGCATTTGGATAAATCATCCGAATGCCTTTTTATTTAGTATTGTGTCCGATTAGATTGATTCTGTCTTTCAAATTCTATCTCTACGAGTCTCACTAAATCAGAAGGGTTCATACCTAGTCCTTTTGCAATATCAAACAAGCTAGTCAAAGTAGGTTGGTATTTTCCATTTTCAAGTTCTGAAATATAGCTGCGTTCTAATGTGCTGTCTACAGCAAGTTGAGCTTGGGTAATGTTCTTATTAATACGAAGACTTTTTATAACTTTTCCGAATACAGCTTCAAGTGGCAAAGGAAAGACTCCTTTTACATCTATTATCCGAAATATTGAACGTTTTAAATGTCTGGTATACTCGACAAATAGGAATATTATAGAATATAATTATTTAAATAGAACTTATGGAGGGGTAAAAGTGAGAAAGGTAATATTAGGTTTATTTTTTTGTGTAGTATTAATATCAGGGTGCTCATCTCAAATGAAAGAAAAGCCAGCTGACATTAGTCAAGATATATGGAATGAGAGTATCCAATACGCAATCATGGCGGATCAGTTCAAAGGGGTAGATGGTGATATTGATTTAGTCGATTTAATGGCGAATGCAGGGAAATTAAAATATTTAAAAGATCAAAATACGAATGAGCAAGATCTAACTAATAATGTACGTAATATGGTAGTTGGGAAGTTTGAAGAATACTATGGGTATGAAAATGGAGTGAAGAATTTTAAAGAGGCGAGAAAAGCTGTTGTAAGTATTATTGGTGAAGGGATGTTAAACAAGAAGAATCTGAAGGACGATTATGCAAATGGAATAAGTAAAAAGTTGGACGCAGCGGAAGATAAACCTGAGGGGTACTCATACAAAAAAGCCTACCAAGAAGAGCATCGACTAAAAGCTAAGGACGTCCAGTATGACATGAAAAATAATTTGGATAAGGACTTCGTTGTGGAAGGAACAGCTACCATTAATGATTATTATAATTATGGGTTTGGTAGTGATATTGAAGCTAAATATTTTTGTGCTAGGGTAATTCCTGACGATGGATCAGACAGTTGGTACTTGTATTTCCATAGAGATAGTTTCAAGGATTTATTTGAATCTTTGAAATCCAAAGATATTCACGTAACTACAGTATCTAAAATTCCTAGTAATAGGTATGAAGAAGGTCAAGGCAACATGGCGGAGGTTCAAAAAGTAAATTGGAGATAGTTATAAAAGGTTAAGAGCTATGGATGATTCCATGGCTTTTTTGTATTGAAGTGAGGTGTATCGCTCTTATATCAAGGCAAAAAAGCACCATTTTGGTGAATATGAAAGCCGATTAAAGGACTTCACTCTCTTTTCAAACAGTAATGGATAGTATTAGGGGACTGGATTAAAAACATGTGATATGATACTCTGGTTTTGTAAATCGATTTAGGCAATAAATGTTAAGAAGGAAACCCGATAAATAGTGGAAATAGCTCAAAATAATATCGGTACGAAGACACTCTACCCAGCAATCGCTGAGAAGTTCAAAACCACGCCTTCACGCGTAGAACGCGCGATCCGCCACGCGATTGAAGTCGCTTGGACCCGTGGCAACATTGACTCCATCAGCCATTTATTCGGCTACACCATTAATATCTCCAAATCTAAGCCTACTAACTCGGAATTTATTGCCATGGTAGCGGACAAGCTGCGGATTGAGCATAAGGTTAGTTGAAAGGGTTAGGGGCAGTGCGGGGTACAGTCAGTATAAAATCGATAAACTTGTTTTGAACCGATAAACTTTTTTAAATCTCGCCCGATAAACCTAAATGGTTTATTGGGTTTTGTTTTTATTTAAAGATTAGCCATCTTATAAATGGTGAAACTCAAGCAGGGGCTTAGAACAATCGGGCGAGCTGGTTAAATAAACCAATCTTCTATCAGATATAGGGAACTACATTTGTGAGTTAAGTCGGAGGAATCTTCATGAATTATTACGAATCAGGTGTTGAAAGAATTAAGAATATTGATGCGAATTTATACATTGGAATTTCAAAAAAAAGATACGAAGAAGTAAGATCTAGAGGTGAATATGAAGCAGATGCTAATTTGATTGCAGAGTATTACCGTAGAGTCGGCGTGTTTTTGCAGTTTATCTCTAAGGAAGCAGCAAGTATATACATAGGTATGGATATGTTATTAGGTTTTAAAATGGAGGAAAATGAGTGGGACATTTTCTTAGAAACGTGTCCGAATTTTAATAAAATTGATATTATGCTTATGAAATTAATAAGTATACATTATTTACGCTGGTGCTCTTTGCTTGATGCGCGCGACAATATCGCATTGCAGTTTCCAGATATATATGAACCGATGATCAAATTATTTGAGAGAGGTGGGGGACGGATTAATACCCATCACCACGAACTGGTTGGTGGATTTGGAGCTTTTTCACGCTCTATTTATGCAAATAGAGGAGATATGACACCTTTTGATATAAGCGATGTTGCTCTAGAAAATATAATTAAGGAAGTAGAACTAGCAGAAGGTTACTTAGCGGACTACAAGAACGGAAATTTATCAGAAAATAATTGTATCCGCTGTGGTAACAAATTATTAATCCTACCAAAATTATCGGATTATGGTTATAAATGGTATAAAATTATATGCGAGACCAAAGACTGTTTTGATAAAAATTTCTCATGATACTTCATTATAGTTATATCAACCAGAGAGATGAAGAGAAGTTTGGCAAAAAATGTGTTGGGAAAGATTTTTAATGATAAGTGAACCACTGTCCCGGCATGAGCTATCAATAAAATCAATGCAGTAAAAAGACACTGAGATCTATTCATCAGTGTCTTTAATGTGGATACTTTTCCACCAACATTTTATTTCATCGTTCTTGTAATCATTTTCATTCAGAAGGTTGGAATTTAAAGTAACTTAATCAGCTCTTCTAGCTCGTCAACCATACCTTTCGCAAGTTCAAAATTATTGTCTTTTAAAGCTAATTCTATTTTCATTTCAACTGCTTTTTTATTTTGTTCATTTTCTAAATAATCTTTATCAAAATGACTGGCATAAATCATCTTTCTGAATTTTCGCATACTCATTTTTCTAATCGTCTTCTCGTCAATGATTAGTACATAATCCATCCCATTTACTACAGAATAGAAATCATGAGAAATCATGAGAATTGCACCTTTATAATCTTCAATGGCTTTCTCCAGTGCGATTTGTGTATAGGTGTCTAAATGGCTTGTCGGTTCATCAAGAAGCAATAAGTTTGCTTTGCTAGCAGAAACTTTCGCCAATTGCAGTATATTTTTTTCGCCACCAGATAAAGATTCTATCTTTTGAGTAAGAATTTCTCCTTCAAAGCCATAGTTTGAAAGATGTGCTCTAATCTCGTCATAAGTTGCAAACCCGGCATCGATGAAGTCTTCTAGTAGGGTATTAGAATCCTTTAGCACTTCGTCTTGAAGCTGAGAAAGATAAGCCACTTTAATATCAGCATTTATTTCAATTGAATCATGATTATTTTTAAAGATATCTCGGAGTAAAGTCGTTTTCCCGGTACCGTTTGGACCGATAAGGGCTACTTTATCTG
Source organism: Paenibacillus sp. FSL E2-0190 (assembly GCF_037992965.1). Taxonomy (NCBI): domain Bacteria; kingdom Bacillati; phylum Bacillota; class Bacilli; order Caryophanales; family Paenibacillaceae; genus Paenibacillus; species Paenibacillus sp. FSL E2-0190. The sequence continues at coordinate 4,918,839 of NZ_CP150306.1, read as the reverse complement.
TAGGTTTCATCTCAAAGTTAACATTTTCTAAAATCAACTCATCAAAGGAAACACTATAATTATTCACATTTAAAACAGTGATGTCTTCTTCAAATTCATTGTCCACACCAAAACTGATTTTTGGTTGCTTAATATCAACGAATGGCGCTTTAATTTTTCGCGCTTCCAATCTTTCTTGAAACTTAACCCTAGCTTTTAACGCTCTCCCTCTAGATGCTTCTGAATTATAGGTTGCGATCGCTCTAAGATTATCAATAATGTTATCGTATCTCTCTATTTCTTCTTGTTCAGCGACTGCGATTTCTTGTAACTCAATTTTCGTCTGAAGTAATGAGAAGTTATACTCAATATATCGCCCATCGAACTCTTGGATCTCCATGTTTTCAAGGTGTATAATTTTGTTAAAACAATGATTCAATAGATAACGGTTATGCGTAACAACTAGCAATATTCCTTTGTGAGCATTAATCAGATTTTTAAGTGCATTTAGGTTTTCAAAATCTAAAAATACATCGGGCTCATCCATAATCATTAAGTCTGGGCTAGTCAGCATTTCCTTCATCACTTGAATAAGCTTGAATTCCCCACCACTTAGGTCGGATACCCTAACATCTTTTAGCTTCAAGAGGTTGGCTAAATTTAGTTTCTTATTAATATTGCTTTCAAAATCATTTCCATCCATTAAATCAAAGGCATCTAGAGCTAATTGATACTTTTCGAGTAATGAATCAATATCTGATGATGTTTCCATTTCAGTGAGAATCGCTGTTATTTCATTTTGTATCTTAATAAATTCTTCTCCTATATATTCAAAAACGGTTGTTTCTTTAGATTTGTCTAGTTGCGAAAACTGACTTACATATCCAATTTTGCAGGTGGGGTCCATCTCTAGCTTGCCTTCGAACAAATATTTTTCTGGATCCATCAGTATATCGATCAGTGTACTTTTACCACTGCCGCTTGTTCCTATAAAAGCGCAATGTTGTGCTTCTTCAAGCGTAAATGAAATGTTTTTATATAGTTCTTTTTGCGGGAATGCGAAGGATAAGTTATCAACTTTTATCATAGTGTTACCTTTCTTAACTAAAAATAGTGACTATTATAAGATGTATTGAAGAGTACAGATTTTGAGTTTACCGTTGATAGAGTAACATTGTTTACAAGCAACTTCAATCATTTCGCATTAAAGGTATCAAAATCATCTGATAATACAATCTTACAGACTGATAAATCATGGTCATAAAACCTATAAATACCTAATGGCTACAACTCGGAATTGATTGCCTTGGTAGAAGATAAGCTGCGGAAAATATTCCATTTAATGTTATAGTGGAATTAGTAGGATAAATCCTTTGTTATTTTAGATACGTACATGCTTGAATTTATTAAGGAGAATCATAGCTACAGATGTAAATAATCTAAGTGTAATATTTAATTATGGAGGGAATATGAAATTTCATTTGAGATATGTAATACTATCTTTTTGTGTATTCTTCTTTTTGTCAGGATGTAGCTGGAATGCAATCAATGAAAAAGAATTAGATCAATTTATCGAAAGTGAAAATTTGGATTATGTATCTATACAAAAGTTAAACGACGAGGAATATTACATTTTTAGCTTGCCCTATATTTATATTTATCGTAGCGCTTCTGACTATACTAAATCTACGGCTATGATACGAGATGAGATAGCTATTGGTGGTTTAGAGAAAGGTTCAATTGGCCTTGTAATTAATAATACGCAAGTTTTAAAAGATGCTAAAACATTTTCAGTGGTGATTGACAGTAAGACTCGTGAGTATGAATATACAGGTGGAAAATATCTAATTATAAAAGATAGTAGGATTTGGAATCCGACTGCTCAATTAAAAATTATTTTCTCAAATGATAAAAACGAAACAATATTTGAATCAGATTATTAAAGAAGATTTATTGGTGTTTACTACTATTTACATATTCTTATTTTGCTGATTTTCTATTACATGAGTATCACTTGAAAATACATATAAGAACCTTCTTTGCGTATAACCTTCATGCGTAATCAACAAAGTAATTACGTAGATTATGATGATACTTATCTTCAAAGTTAAATTGGTAAACAAATAAGGAGAACTCTTTATGACAATCCCATCAGGAATAACACGTGAACACGTAATCAGTGGTAAAATATTCCTTGGCTATCTTTGTTTATGTTTATAAGAACAAGAGTCATATAAAGTGAATTTGAAAGTGGGAGAATAGTTTATGGATTTAAAGAAAATTAATTCTTTAACAAAGTACCCAAGCATTCTTACATATCATCAATTAGGTGAACGAGGTCGGTTAAATGATGTTTTAACGGAGTCAAGAGGCTTCGCAGAATTAGACGATGTTTTTGTTTACGAAAAAGTAGATGGTGAAAATTCAAGGATCATTTTATTAAAAAATGATAATAACGAAGTTGATTATCTAATTGGTTCCAGAGAAGAATTGTTATATGCAAAAGGAGATAGAATCGGTAATCCTTATGGGAACATTGCGGAATTTCTTAAGCCGTTAGCAGAAAAAGTAATTGCAGATATCCTTCTTGAGGGTGACTGGGCATTAACCGTAATTTATCAGGAATCTTATGGAGGGAAAACTAAAGCATCCAAGAACTATTCTGACAGAAAAACTCAAGGGTATCGTGTATTTGATGTGTTCTCCTTGAATAAGGATGAATTATATAGACTTCTTGAGTTATCGCAGGAGAAAATTGCGATGTGGCGTGATCACGGAAATCAACCATTTTATGATGAAATTGAGAAGAAGAGATTTATTGAAAGTATTGATTTGCAGTCTGCACCACTTCTTGAAACCATAAAGGGTTCCGAGTTTCCAACTTCTCTTGAGAGTACATATTCTTATTTAAAAAGATTCGAAAACACGCAAGTAGGCATCGACGCATCAGGCAAATCAGAAGGAATCATTGTTAGAACAACGGATCGTAAACAAATTAGAAAAATACGGTTTGAAGATTATGAAAGAACGTTTAGAAAGTAATAGCTGGAATTATTATCAATGCTGATATTTTCAGAATTTAGCATAAGGTTCCTTAAGAGATGGCGGTTGTGAACAGCCCTCAAAATACTGCTTATTCATTGGTCCAAAACCAATAAATATGCGGTATTTTTTTGTGCAGTTTTGAACTCCAATTAGATAAATCCCTATCGACTATAACTAATACCATGTCCTTGCCATTCGCAAAACCTCCCCACTTCACAAAACATACACCCATTTGGCAAATAATGTTTGACATGTGAGGAATGTCACTGATAAGATGATGTAAATTAAACCTAGTTGAATAATCGGATAAGGTTCTTCAGAGGATTTCATTATTTTTTTACTCTGAATACCTATTAAATACATAAGTATAGTTTAGTTTAAATTTATCGGAAAGGGTGAATGGAGTGTCGGAGGAAACACTGGTTATCGAACATTTGAATAAAGTATTCGCCGCGCCTGCAGGTGATGTTATCGCATTAAGCAATATTCAGCTGAAGGTGAAAAAAGGCGAGTTGATTACGATTATAGGTCCCAGCGGCTGCGGAAAAAGTACCTTGCTAAAAATTGTGGCAGGATTGGATACGAGCTATAGCGGCACGGTTCTACTGAATGGCAAACAGATCGACGGTCCGAGTATTGAGAAGGGATTTATTTTTCAAGAACCAAGACTTTTTCCGTGGTTGACGGTGGAGCATAATATTGCAGCAAATTTATCGCTTAAAAATCCAGAGGTTCGCAAAAAAGTAGATGAATTGATTGAACTTGTACGATTAAAGGGTTTTGAGAAATCCTATCCACGTGAGCTGTCAGGCGGGATGGCCCAACGAGTATCTATTGCTAGGGCGTTACTCCGTAATCCGGATGTATTATTGCTCGATGAACCTTTTGGCGCACTAGACGCTTTTACTAGATCACATCTGCAAGAGGTACTTCTTGATATTTGGCAGAGCAATAAGACGACTATGTTATTTGTGACTCATGATCTGGATGAAGCTGTATTCCTGGGTGAGCGGGTAGTCATTATGAATCCCCGACCTGGGCATATTCGCAATATTCTTCCCATTGATTTACCGTTTCCGCGAAAAAGATCCAGTACTTCATTCCAAGAATTACGTCGAATGGTTCTGAGTGAGTTTGAGAAAGTAGAAGAACCGGCAATCGATGTTGGAGCTGGTATCTAGATAAAGAGAGTCCATTTTTTTATAAAAAGGGGAGAAATGATCCATGAAATTATTTCGTAATTCACTACTTCTTATGTTTGTTTTGACTGTATTTGCAACAGGCTGCGCTTCGAATGAAAAGAGTGCGGGAAAGAACGACGCCAACAAATATGAAGGTGTGACCATTAAGATTGGCGTGCAGGGCAGCGGGGGGATGTTTGGTAAAGCCCGTGAGGAAAAATGGTATGAGCAAGAATTTGATAAGCTGGGCGTAAAAGTAGAATGGACGGAATTTCAAAGTGGACCCCCAATGACAGAGGCGATCGCTTCTAATAAGTTGGACATAGCGACTCTTGGTAACATGCCGGTGATCGCAGCCCAAGCTGCGGGTATTCCTATTAAGATTATCTCACAAGTATTAGAAGGTACGAATAACGTTGCTCTTCTTGTACCTGGTAGTAGTACTGCTCAGAAACTGGAGGATCTGAAAGGCAAGAAGATAGCTGTTACAAAAGGCAGCAATGCTTACAACTTCCTTTATCGCGGTATTGAGGAATCAGGTCTTAAAGAAGCAGATTTTGAGATTATCCAGCTACAGCCTGATGAAGCACAACCTGCATTTGAAACCGGTGGCGTTGATGCATGGGCTACATGGGATCCGTATATTACTCTTAACGCATTGACCGGTAAAGGGAAGGTTTTGACGGATGGTGAGCAATTGGGTGTCTTATCTCCTTCTTTTGTGATCTCCCGTTCAGCGTTCGCAGAGAAATATCCAGAACTAGTTACGCTTTATTTAAAAGTAACCAACAAAGCTATAGCTTGGGAGACAGATAATCGCGCTGAAGCGACTGAAAGATATGCAGCTGAGCGGAACATTCCGGCAGCGGTAATCGAAGGTACGTTTGAACGTTCCCAGATGATCAACATTCCAATTAGCGATGCTGTTGTTGAAGAATTGCAGAAGACTGCCGATTTTCAATTTAATATTAAGAACATCCGTAAAGAGATTGAAGTTTCTAAAATAACAGACAATCAATATATTGAAGCAGCACTGAAGGAACCTTTGAAGTAACGGATGAAACCACAGATGTAGAAAAGAGGTTGTTTACATGCAATTCAGTGCTGAAAAAGCTGTGATCTCGCCACTAATTCATAAGAAGAATCCAGTAAAGAAGCGCGGACTTTCCATCCAAACGACGAATGTATTGCTTGGACTTATCTTACCAATTGCTTTACTCCTGATTTGGGAGATAGCCGGAGCGATGGGAAAGTTAAATCCTATATTGCTGCCAAGGCCAAGTGAAATATGGCGGGAACTGGTTAGCTTGACCGCGTCCGGTGAGCTGGCGAAACATTTAGGCATATCTGCTTGGCGGGCACTGCTTGGTTTCTTAATAGGGGGAGGGCTTGGCTTAGCGGCGGGTTTGTGGGTAGGCTTCTCATACAAAACAGAACGTTTGCTGGATCCGTCGCTGCAAATGCTGCGCACGCTGCCCCATTTAGCAATCGCTCCACTTTTTATTTTGTGGTTCGGATTCGGTGAAACCTCAAAAATATTGTTGATTGCCAAAGGTTCATTTTTCCCATTATACGTGAACACATTTCTAGGAATCCGTTCGGTGGACAACAAGTTGTTTGATGTTGGGAGAGTACTGCAATTCAGTAAATGGCAGATGGTGAGTAAGTTAATTATTCCAGCCTCACTGCCCAACATCTTTTTAGGTATCCGTTTGTCTGTGGGCATAGCTTGGCTTGGACTTGTCGTAGCGGAGATGATGGGCTCTAGCTCAGGTGTTGGCTATCTAATCAATGACGCGCGATCGTTTTCTTTGACCACAGTGGTATTTGTTGGGATCATCGTGTTTGCTGTAGTAGGTAAACTGTCAGATTCATTAGTGAAGCTGTTGGAATCGAGATTGCTAAGATGGCAGGACAGTTATAGGGGAGATAAAGGATCATGAGCAATCACCTATCCAGTAATAAAATAGAGCGTCACGACGATGGTTTAAGCTGGATTCCAAAAAAACTGCATGGTTGGATTGTACCTCTAGCTCTAGTGGTGATTTGGGAAGTGGCAGCTGCGCTCCATCTAGTCTCTGCGACGACATTGCCTGCTCCATCTACCATTATTGCGCAGTTCTTTTCTTTAATAGCTAGCGGTGAGCTGTTTCGACATCTGGGGATTAGCGCCTATCGGGCAGGGCTTGGCTTTTTATTGGGATCTGCTACTGGACTGCTGCTTGGCTTATCTACAGGACTTGGGAAGTTGGTAGAGCGTACACTGGATCCATCTTTACAGATGCTTCGGACGATTCCATTACTTGCCCTTATTCCGTTATTCATTTTGTGGTTTGGTGTAGGTGAATTTTCTAAAATACTAATGATTTCATTAGGTGCTTTTTTTCCAGTTTATCTGAACACTTTCCTAGGAATTCGTAATGTTGATATCAAGCTTGTTGAAGTATCCCGTATTTTCCAATATACAAGATGGCAGTTGCTTAGCAAAATGATTATTCCGGCTGCAATGCCTAATATTCTACTTGGTATTCGCTTATCACTTGGTGCATCGTGGCTTGTACTCGTCGTAGCGGAGATGATGGGTACAAGTGCGGGGATAGGCTATATGATTCAGGATGCCAGAGCTTATTCGCAAACAGATATAGTATTCGTTGGAATTTCAATCTTTGCAGTGATAGGAAAACTTTCGGATTCCGCAATTCGATTGCTGGAGAGAAGATGGCTGCATTGGCGTGATACATTCAAAGGTTAACGAACTCTAGAATTCGAAAGGCAGGGTCATTATGGGAACCAGAAAAGATCAGCTACATTTAGGTGCATTTATTTATTATTCAGGACATCATCATTATGGCTGGCGTCATCCGGAATCGGGAGCGGATAAGATCTTCAATTATAAATTTTATCGCGAATTGGCAAAAACCGCCGAGCGTGGGAAGTTCGATATGATGTTTTTGGCGGATTTGTTGTATGTGATGGGTGCGGATCAAGCAGCTTCGGGTATGCTGGACCCATTGACGCTGTTGTCAGCCCTTTCGACAGAAACAGAAAAACTCGGATTAACGGCTACCGTATCGACCACGTATAACGAACCTTATAATGTGGCTCGCAAATTTGCTTCTTTAGATCATATTAGTGAAGGCCGAGCGGGTTGGAATATTGTTACCTCCCAGCTTGATGTGGAAGCTTATAACTATGGGAAGCCGGAGCATCCAGAGCACGGACTTCGGTATAAAATGGCACGTGAATTTGTTGAGGTGGCAACGCTTCTCTGGGACAGCTGGGAGGATGACTCTTTAATCGTCAACCGCGAAGAGGGACAATTTGCTGACGCGAAGAAGATCAAAGAAGTGGAATACAAAGGGGAGTGGTATTCTACAAAAGGAACCCTCAATGTTCCTCGCTCACCTCAAGGGTATCCTGTACTTATTCAAGCCGGATCTTCTGGTCCAGGACAAGATTTTGCAGCTAGTTTTGGAGAGGTGATCTTTACGGCACAGCAGTCGCTTGAAGCGGCTAAGGCCTTCTATGAAAGCGTCAATTCCAAATTAGCAGATTATGGCCGTGAACGTGGTAGCTTAAAAATTATGCCGGGCTTGTCTCCGATCATTGGAGCGACCGAAGAGGAAGCCCAAAGTAAATATAAAGAACTGCAGGAGTTGATTCCTCCTGCCGCTGTTGTTGGTATGTTGTCTGGCATGTTGAGGTTTGACCTGTCCGAATACCCAGTAGATGGACAGCTGCCTGAGATTCCTGATCCAGTAGAAGCATCAAATGGAATGAAAAGCCGGGTTCAGCTGATTATGGATATGGCTCGTAAGGACAAATTATCGATATTAGAATTAGGCCGCCGTTTGCTTGGTGCACGCGGACATATGCAGTTTGTTGGAACCTATGAACAATTGGCAGATTTAATGCAATTGTGGTTCGAAGAGTACGGCTGCGATGGATTTAATATTATGCCACCAGTACTGCCGGGCAACTTGGATGAATTTGTGGATCATGTTGTGCCCATCTTGCAAGCACGCGGCTTGTTCCGCACTGAGTATACGGGGAGTACCCTTCGTGAACATCTAGGATTGGAGCGTCCGGATATTCGTCATTTTCAGAATCGTAGAGTGGCTGAAATAGGGGCTGGTAAATAAGGTTGGATTCACTCCTTTATCGGTTTTTGAAGAACCAATAGAGGAGTGTTTTTGTTATAATAGAATAATCTGAATAGTAAAAAATCATTCTATAAATGCCACATTTTAAATGTCTACCGCCCTACAATAAGGTTTATATATGGTAAATATTGTGATAGACTTAAATAGTATTAGAGCACAACTACAGTGTTTGCAGCTGCATTGGTATACTGGTCTAAACCATACCAAAGACGGATATGCTTAAACCAAGCAATAAAATGCTTGGGAGGTGTCATTCTAAAATGTGTGAGAAGGAGGAGGAAAATGGTATGAGTCTTGTACAAAAGAAAAAAAATATCCCTAACTCATTGTCTGAACATCCTAACTTCAAATCGAAAGTACCGCGTTTGAATGTAGTTGATGGAAAGGCTAAAATTGACTCTGATAACCGTCTCCAACAAAAATGGTTTGAGGAATTTAAGAAGTAATAGATGAATCTAAAAGCCGGGCAAGTTTTTTGGTATGAAGTAGATTATCCAAAAACAGGAGAAACCGAAATAAGACCAGTCGCAATAGTGGAAATTATTGATGGATTACCAATTTTTGTTGTTTTCGTTGCATTGACCCACTCTAAAATAAAAGATTTTGAAGGAAAGTATGATAAGTGGAAAATTCCATTATTTAAAGGAAGAGACTGCGGATTAGGGGAAAGTTCATTTGCAAAAGTGAATTGCGTAGCCCAAGCGGAGGCCTCCTCCTTTAATTCATCTGATTACATCGGTCAACTAAACCCAATCGATTTAAAGAACGTTAAGAAAAAATTAATGGAATTCCTCGATTCAGGGGATGGATTTTGGTAAATTATACATAATTTTTTGAAGAACACTTCTTCAACGAAGTGTTTTTTTGTACCATAAAGCTGGAGGATACTGTTCACTAGATAAGGACGTCATGAAGAAATGAGGTTCGATATGATAAATGTTTATCTTGATGACTTACGAGACTGTCCAGAAGGGTTTACCTTGGCAAGAACATTTGAAGACGCTGTTAAACTTTTCGAAAATAATGAAGTGAACATCCTTACGCTTGATCATGATTTAGGTGAAGACGCCGAGGGAATTGAACTAAAGAACGGGTATGATTTTGTGAAATACTTTTGTGAGCATGGTTTAAGGGCGAATAAGATTTATCATCATACGGATAATCCTGTAGGCAGAAGGAATATGTACGAGACCTTATTGGCAGCTCAACGCAGAGGTTTTATAAAGAAGGATATAGAAATTTACTATTATCCCATAACAGTCAATAAGTATAGTGGAGATTGATGGGACTAAGAGATGTGTTAATCTTTACATAACTTTATACCAAAAAGCGAGGCGTAAGGAAATGAATGCAGCAGAGTTTCAACAGTATGTTAAGGAGTTCAGTGAAATCAAAGGGTTTGATACCAGCACCATTGAGCAGAGAATGCTGTACTTAATGACTGAGGTTGGGGAGTTGTCCAAAGAGGTTTTGTCGGTATCTTTTCATCCAGATGCGGAGCGGAAAGAAAACTTGGGATACGAGATGTACGATGTGGTGTGGAATATTTTTGATCTGGCCAATAAACTTGGTATTGATCTGGAGCAGGCGTTTAAACGTAAGCTGGAGATTAATGAACAGAGGACTTGGGAGTAGGGTGTATCTATTGAATACTTTTAAAAAAATCCAAGGACCTCCCTCGAGGGAAGCCTTGGATTTTTTTCACCCTAAACTTTATTTAAATGAAGCATAACCTTCATCAGCCATTACAACACTACCGTTAATTGCACTAGCTTCTGGTAAGGAGAGCAAGTATACAGTGTCTGCAACTTGTTCAGGTAATGTTAGTTTGTTACCCATTACTTTGCTCTTCATTTGGTCAACCATTCCTTGATCTTTATATCCTTGGATAATTGGCGTATCTACAGCGCCTGGAGCAACGGCAAGCACGCGGATGCCATGAACCGAAAGTTCAAGTGCTGCGGATTTAGTCATCATAATGACCGCACCTTTGGAAGCGTGATATGCGAATGTACCTGGGGAAGCTAGGAATCCAAATACAGAAGCTGTATTGATGATCACACCTTTGATGCCGAGCTCACGCATTTTTTTACCAGCAGCGATAATCCCATGGGCTACACCATGCTGATTGACATTAATGACACTGTGATAATCCTTAAGGTCTTGGTCTAGTACAGGAGTGACGCGGCCGATTCCGGCATTGTTGAACATAACGTCAATTCTTCCATAAGTATCTACAGTTTTTTGAACCAGCGCTTCGACATCTTCATATTTGGAAACATCTGTTTTGACGAAAATTGCTTCGCCACCATCTTTAATAATTTGTGCTACCGTTTCTTCACCTAATTGTTGATTGAAATCGGCAACGACAACTTGATCACCTTTACTTGCAAATTTAATGGCGGTTTGTTTCCCGATTCCACTGGCTCCACCTGTTATTACGGCTACTCTTTTGTCTGTCATTTGAGTTTCCTCCTCAAGAAATATAGTTATACTAGAAATGAAAGTTGATATAGTAAAAATGGTTACTTACTAACTTATTTACATTGTAACACTTGTCTAAATTAATTAAAATTTAAGTAAATTTAATAGTTATTAAGTAAAGATTAACTTAAGGGGTGATTCAAATGAATTTGGAGCAATGCGAGAATATTGTAGAAGTCGCAAAGATTGGTTCTTTAACCAAAGCAGCTCAGAATCGTCATATCACTCTATCCGCAATGAGTCAGTCCATTACCATGCTGGAGGCTGAGCTGGGAGTTACTTTGTTCATCCGTTCGCGCGGGCAAAAGGCGGTTCCCACAGCAGAAGGAAATGCCATTATTAGCAAAGCAAATGAAGTCCTGATGAAAGTAAATGAATTAAAAGAAGAAGCACAGATTTACAGCGATACGTTAAGTGGTCATTTGAAAATTGCTACGATACCTGGACCCATGCATCTGATGGTGAAGGTAATCTCCAGTTTTAAGGCAGATTTTCCAAATGTGAAAATAGAGATTTTTGAAAAAGGACCCAAAGAAATTCTGGATAATGTACTTCAGGATGAAATGGACATTGGACTTATGGTCTCACCGGAGGGAATGCCTGACACATATAAGGGGGTTAAGTTTGAAAGGTTAATGGAAGGAAAGATTGTAGTGGGTGTACATCCACACTCACCGCTAGCCCTGAATTCAATCCTTACACCGGATCAGTTAGTGGGGCAGACGTTGGTTTTATACGATGATCCTTACATTAAGGACTATGTAGAGCGATATTTATCTGGCTATGGGCCGATCAATTTGCTTTTTGTAAGTAACAACACACGGGCGATTGAGAATGCAGTTGCAGAAGGACTGGCCATCACAATTGGTCTGGATTATTCGTTTCTTAAAATATCAGAGATGACTTCTGCCTTCATGAAAACCATCGAGTTACGATCACCAGATACCCGTGCGAAATATTCAGGAGCTATTGTCTCTGCTTCAAAACAGACCTCCCAGACCGCCCGAAGATTTATCAACAGGCTAAAGCATGAATTTGATGAAATGATTAGACGAAGTTAACAGTATGCCTTGGTAAATTTTATCTAACCTTTACGCTTCCTAGTTAATATTAACCCTATGATGTTGTCCAAGCTCAGATCGATATTAGGACAGCCAAGTGGGGAGGATGTCAACACAGTGAGAAGGTATCTAAGGCAAATTAATGTTGTTGTTATCTTTGTTTTGTTGATTTCGTTGTTACAACCGGGGGCAATTGTTCGCGCTTCCATCTCTGATTTACCAGCAACAGACTACGGAACCGTTATTGATGTTCGCCAAACAGAGCTTGCACCTGGGGCGATGTATACCTGGATGGATCTCCAGAATGAACGTGGTTTACAAAAGATACATGCAGTGGAGTTCAACCCGCAACAAGGAAATTTGGAGCTGCGGGCAGGTAAGAAGGATGGAAAGGTATACGGTATGAAGGGCATTACAGAAATGGCCACGTATGCGGATTCACCTGGAAACCGAGTGATCGCAGGGATTAACGGTGATTTTTATGAAATCTCCGGTTTTGCTACGGGTGTTCCTAATGGGTTATTTATGGATGAGGGTGTAATCCTGAACAGTTCGATTTCAGCTTTTACTTTCGGTTTAAAAGAAGATGGCAGCTCGATTTATGGGGTGCCGAAGCTGACCAAAAACGTAACGATTAATGGAAAAACAACCAATCTGACCAGCATCAACCGTTATCGAAATACGAATGAGCTGGTTCTTTATACGGAAGATTATAATACAACTACAAAGTCAACCAATGAGGGTGACGAGGTTGTTCTAGATATTGTCGAGGGAGAAGTGAAAAGCGGCCAGACCTTGAAGCTGAAGGTATCTGAAATCCGCAACAATCAAGGCAATACGCCGCTTTCCCAAGGAAAAGTGGTTTTATCTGCCCAGGGTACGTCCCGTGCTGTTCTGCAAAGGTTATCTGTTGGCGATAACGTTACTGCCAGCTTTGCGCTCAGCGGAGAATGGAATGATGTGAAGGTAGCTATTGGCGGCGAGGGGCCGCTGGTAAAAGACGGAGTAGTTCAACAAGGTGTAGGGCCTTTAGGCATTCATCCGCGGACAGCCATTGGGACAAAAGCGGATGGAAGTCTCGTTTTATTCGAAGTGGATGGAAGATCTCCAGGTTTTAGTGAGGGCGTAGATACCGATGAGCTTGGCAACATTCTGAAGGATATGGGCGTAGTGAACGCCATGAATCTGGATGGTGGCGGTTCTTCTACTTTTGTGGCCAGAATGCCGGGTACATCTGGTGTCCGAATGATGAATCAGGGCTCAGATGGTTACGAGCGTAAAACCGGTAACGGTTTATTGCTTGTCAATACAGCCCCTGAGCAACCTTCGGCTTCTAAGCTGGTTGTGCAGCCGAATACGGAACGTATTTTGCAAGGCTCCAGCTTTATATTCAAAGCGGCAGGAGTGGACGAGAACGGCCATCCGGCGCCTTATTCGGGTACGCTGAATTGGCAGGTGGACGCTAACCTTGGTACTGTCGATGCGAACGGAGTCTTCACCGGAGGAATCACTGCCGGCACAGGAACTGTAATTGTAGAGGCTGGGGCAGTCAAAGGCAGTGCTGAAATTGAGGTTGTAGATAAGCTTACAGAGCTTAGGTTTCCTGATGAGATCAAAACTTATTCTTCAGGTGCTGCTGCACAATTAACTGTGAAGGCGCTACGTAATGGACAAGTGATTCAAGCTGACAACCCTAGCTTCGAATGGCGGGTTGAGGGCGAGATCGGAACCGTGGACGAGAAGGGTCTGTTTCAGGCGACGAGTGAGAACGGGAAAAACGGAAAGATTTATGCTAAATACAGGGACGTTGAGACCTCTTTTGAAGTAAATGTGGGGTTACCGCCTGTAATGCTGGAGGATTTTGAGAATGGCATTGATAAATATATAGCCTCTAGTGCAGCAGCTAACAGCGTGGCGATTCAGGAAGTGTCGGATCTGGATTTTGTCCGCAACGGGGACAAAGCCTTGAAGCTGGAATATGATTTTGTTAATAAAACAGGCACATCTGGTGCTTATTTAGCCGCAAGCTCAACCGCCAATCGGATTCAGATTCCGGGGTATCCTGAAAAGATCAGTATGTGGATCTACGGAGATGGCAAAAAGCACTGGCTGCGGGGACAGATTCGGGATGGCAATAATGCGGCAGTGCCTGTGGATTTTACTGATCAGGTAAATGGTGTGAACTGGACGGGGTGGAAATACGTCGAAGTATCCGTTCCTAAGGGGAAAACCACCCCGTTAACGATGGATATGCCTGTCCGCTATATGGAGACAAGCAATCTTAATAAGAGTGCGGGAGCTATTTACGTTGATGATATTCGTGCCATTTATGGCCCGCTAGAGGAGGACAGAACACCTCCTATTCTTAAAGATGCATATCCCGGCGTGAACGAAATTGTCAAAACAGCTACACCGACCCTTTCCGTCAATGGTGAGGATGATGGTTATGATCCAGTGGTGCATCCGGGAACGACCTTAATCGATCCTGACAAAACACGAGTATATGTGGACGATCAATTAGTGGAGCATGGCTTTTATCCTCCAAAAGGTCAGATCACTTATAAACCAAAGGTTCCACTGACAGAAGGCCGTCATAAAGTAAAAGTTGCCATTCGCGATTTAAGCGGTAACCAGACGATAAAAGAATGGTATTTTACAGTAAATTTGGGCTCTCCGTTCTATGTGTACCAAACACCAGAAGTAGTATATGCCGGCAACACTTACACTTTGGACGTAACGGCAGAGAAAGCGAGCAAGCTGCAGGAAGGAAATCTTACGTTTGCTTTTAATCCGGCTGCAGTTAAAGATTTGCAGGTAATTCGGGGGAATATGTTATCAGAAACACAAGTGGAGTCCATCATTGATCCGGTATTGGGCACTGTGCGTCTTAACTTAACGAATATCAATTCTTCCAATCTGGGAGATACGGATCTCATCGGGCAAATTCAATATACAGTTCGAAATGATTTTGTGGGTCCCTACACTCAGGAGCAGTTGGCTGGAGATATTAGCAAAGCTTTTGTAATTGAAAATACATCCGGATCGGTAACTTCTACAGAGGGTACTGGGGTTCCTATTTCTTTTATTGGAGCAGCTGTTGAATCTGTTGTGAAGACACAGTTGATGCTCACTTGGAACCATTATGATCTTGCGAAGGGCTTTGATGCATCTTTTGCGGTAAAAGATCTGAATGGAAGTGTCGTTGAAGGAGCAAAGCTGCTGTTCGATGGAGTGGAGGTACAAGGTGTTGCTTCAGGGGCAAGTGGAACACTAACTACTGACTTTGTCACTTCAGCAGAAGGAATTTTTAAATTGCAGGCGGTAAAAGGAAATACCTATAGTCCTGTAATGACGTTCAAGGTTGCTCCATATGACGCTACTGCAGCTCCGCGTAATGTTAATGTTACGATGGGCCAAGATGCAGCAACTTCTCGCCAGTTCACTTGGCAGACAGAACCGTTGACCATGGATACTGTAGTAGAACTTGTGAAAAAAGCGGAGTTTACAAGCTTTCAAGCTGCGAATGTAATAAAAATTACCGGCAGCAGTTCAATTTACAACACCAACAATGACGGAACGATGCGAGTTCATAAAGCGGAGGCCACTGCGCTTACCCCCGGAACGGAATATGTATATCGTGTGGGTGATGGCGAGTCAAATGTAAGTGAGCAAGGAGCTTTTGTTACAAGTGGTGGTGAGGACACTTCTACAAAATTCCTGTTTATCGGAGATTCCCAAGCAGATTCTAAGGCTGGTTTTGGTCTTTGGGGAGATACGATTGAAGCGGCTTACGCGTATATGCCGGATGCGGAAATGCTGGTTCATGCTGGAGATATGGTGGATAAGGGCTTTGAACAAGAGCAGTGGAACTGGTGGTTTGATGCAGCTCAAAAGCAGCTGATGAATACCACACTTGTTCCGATTATCGGGAACCATGAAGTGATGGGAACCAATGGAGATGGGGATTATCTGGCGCAATTCAATAACCCGCAAAACGGTGCGGCGAGCGTAAAAGGTACGAATTATTCTTTTGATATTAAGGATACGCACTTTGTGGTTATGAATACAGAGCATTCAGGTAGTCCGTTCACTGAACAGGCCGAGTGGTTGGATCAGGATCTTTCCGATACAGATAAAAAGTGGAAGGTGATTTTTTTCCATCAAGGACCGTACGGCAGCATCTATTCGAATGAGCAGGTACAAGCGAAGTGGGTTCCGGTCTTTGATAAGCACAACGTAGATTTGGTGATGAACGGTCATGATCATATCTATTTGCGAACTTTTCCAATGAAGGATGGTAAACAGGTTGCAGAAGACGAAGGCACTCGGTATGTTATCGGCGGTTCCTCGGGTCCTAAGTTCTATGCGCTGACACCACGTTTTTGGCAGGAAAAAATATATGACGAAGATGAGCAAATCTATACGGCTGTTGAGATTGAGAAGAACGAGATTACGGTTACCGCAAGAACAGTAGACGGGGTTGAGATTGACCGTTTAGTGATCGGCAAATTGGTTCCGGAATCCATTACGCTGGATCAAACTGCTGTAGAGCTTGAGCCTGGGGCTAGCCTGCAATTGCAAGCTAAGGTGGGGCCGGATGAGGCTAATCATCTGACAAAGCTTTGGACCATCGTTCCTGATACGGCAGAATCAGTTGTTACTGTAAATGAATATGGCTTGGTTACAGCATTGAAGCCAGGGACAGCTAAGATAAGAGTCACAGTGGCAGGTTACCCGAATATTTTTGCCGAAAGTACGATAACTGTAGATGCGCTGCAAGCAATTAAGCTTCAGGGAAAGAGACAGCTTAAACCGGAAGAAGTCGACCAATCTGTAACAGAAGCTGTCTACGCATCTGGAAAACGTACCGCAATATTAGATGGACTTCATTATTCCAGCTCGAATGAGCATATTGCTACGATCAATGAACAGGGTTTAGTTCAGGCTCATCAGAAAGGGTCCACTGTGATTTCAGTAACCTATAGGGAGTTCGCCTCGGAGTATAACCTTGTCGTAACAAATGATGAAGCACCTATTCTTACAGAAATAACGATGGATGGGCCGGATTCGCTGGAACAAGGAAGTAAAGGCTCCGTTGTTGTTCAGGCGGTATACAGTGACGGCAGCAAGCAAGAGTTGTTCGAGGGAGTAATCTTTGATACATCCGATCATTCCATTGCAATGATTAGTGAGGCTGGAGAACTTCATGCTTTGAGTGCTGGTACAACAAAAGTCAGCGCTGTTTATAACGGTTTGAGCACTGAATATATTCTGATAGTGACTGAGGGCTCGCCGGGTACGACACCAAGCCCAGAGCCAACACCAAGCGCAGAGCCGACACCAACACCGACACCAACGCCGACACCGACACCAACACCAACACCAACACCAACACCAACACCAAGTCCAGAGCCAACATCAACGCCGGGTGCTTGGGTGCCGGGACCTGCGGTGACACCAACGCCAACCGCTACACCAACTCCGTCGGCATCAGCACAAACGGGCGTAGTCACCATAACGGCTTCTCAACTGTCAGAGAGCAAGAATGCTCAAGGTGAAGTTGTGGTTTCTGTTAATGGGGCGATTACGGAATTACTTTTGCCAGGCAATGCAGCAGAGCTGCTTGGACACGCACCGCTTAGAGTGGTTATGCAGGATTTATCCGTTACGATTCCTGCTACAGTACTGGCAGAACTAAGTAAGCTAATCTCAGCTGAGGCTCTTGCCAAGAGTACGATTTCGCTATGGCTGAAACCTGTAGCTGATAATACAGCAGTGGACCTGTTGACTCGTGCAAGTGCACTTGCGGGTGCACAATTGCGGGCGAAAAGTGATCTACGGGAATGGTCGCTTAGCATATTCACACAAAATGATCAGTCCTTCTCGTTAAGACAGTTTGCAGAGCCGATTATGATTTCATATAAGGTCGGTGCAGATGTAGATCGAAGCTTATTAGGTATTTATTTTATCGAAGACGTGGGTAAATTAGAGTATATGAGCAGTACATGGACGAATGGTTATCTATCTGCTGCCGTCAGTCATTTTAGTAAATACATTGTTTTAGAAGTTGATAAAACATTCAAAGATTTGAAGTCCGATCACTGGGCTTACCTTGCTGTGAAGCAGCTTGCGGTAAAACAGCTTGTACAGGGTGTAGCTGCGGACCGATTTGATCCGAACCGTGCGGTTACACGGGCGGAGTTCACAGCGATGTTAGTTCGTGCGCTTGGCTTGAAAGGTCAAGCGGAACCTGGTTTCGCTGATGTAACTGCAGATAAATGGTATGCAGAAGCAGTAGGGTTAGCCAAACAAGCAGGAGTGATTAACGGCCAGACTGCTTCACAGTTTGAACCGGAGGCGAAGATTTCCCGCCAGGAGATGGCTGCAATGCTGGCTCGTGCATATGCTTACGCGAAGAGTAATGTATCTGTAGCTAGCCGTAACATTTCGGCACTTAACGATATTGGTTATGCTCCACAGTGGGCTCAAGAGGCAATCAGCGAAGTGTACAGACTTGGTCTGATGCAAGGACGGGCTGAAGGACAATTTGCACCGAACCAAAACGGAACACGTGCTGAAAGTGCACAGATGATCCTCAACCTGCTGAGTGTTATGGAGTAATGATTGTGGCCAGTCTCAGGTTGATGGGGACTGGCTGTTTTTTTTGATAATTCGATTAGTTGGATATGTGCAGGGTACGCACGCATGTACACAGAGGGGGAAAGCGAATTAAAAGTAAAACAGGTGGTGAGACACAAAGGATTGGAGAAGGGAAAATGGAGAACGGAAAGTTAAGGCACGCTCGCTGAGGCAGGCTAAAGTACGTTTGCTGAGGTACGCTAAAGCTAAAGTACGCTCGCTGAGGCAGGCTAAAGTACGCTCGCTGAGGAACGGCTAAAGCTAAAGTACGCCAACAGCGATGCACACTTGGTAAGTTCGGCTCGGGTGAGCTCCGTTTATCAAGAAAGTTTGTTTTAACAGATAGCCTCGATGGTTTGGGATCGTAACGGACTGTATTGCCGCTATTTTAAGTTTTTGGTCCATATTTCCAACTTTTCGGACTCCATAGCTCTTATTGTCATACTTTTGCCCGGAATCGTAATATATTTTAATGAATAGCTGCATCTGAGTCCGATAGATGAGCAGAATGGCTGAAATCAGCTTAATAAGGTCTCCTCGGTCCGATGAGGTAGAATTGAGTGAGCAAGGTGAGCCAAGTGGAGCTAGGTGAGTCAGGTGAGTCAGGTGAGCTAGGTGAGCTAGTTGAGTAAGGTGAGTAAGGTGAGTAAGATGAGTAATATGAGCTTAGGTGAGCTAGGTGAGTATAGTGAGTGAGGCGTGCAAGTTGAGCTAGTTAAGTAAAGTTAGTAAAGTGAGCAGAAAGCGGAAGGTAAGACCAAGAAGATGGATGGGGCTTAAGCAGAAAGTAAAACTGAGGCGAGTAACGAGCATATTCCAAATCCTTACAGACGAGCGCTGAGTCTTTTTCCGGTATTTTGTAAAGATAGGGTTATATTGGGCGTGGAATACTGGGAATTACTCTTCAGAGGCAAGTAAAAACAAGGAATAATTGTTATTAGCCAACACAAATTGTTATGTTGTGTTATGATAGTAGGGAGGTGACTCCCATGAATGATTTTGAGAACTATCCCGATGAGCTGGGTAATTTCATTCGGCACATCAGAAAGACGAGAGGGTTAACCTTAAGAGGACTGGAAGAAAAGAGCGGTATAAGTTACTCACAGCTTAGCAAAATCGAACGTGGAGAGAGCATTCCGCTTAAAGACAATCTGGACAAGATCATTGAAGCGCTTGGAACGGATCTGAAGAATCGGATGTACCATTTGGCAGATTATATGCCAGATATTGAATATATCAAGACCTTGAAGCAAGGATATGAGCTGCCACAGCTCAAACAGTCTCAAGATTACATCTACGAGACAGCCTTTAACAAGCTTAAGGAATTCAGAGCGAAGGAAGGGAAAGAAACATCGTACGTTTCCTTTGATTCGAATGAAGTTATAGTTTACGAAACGGAATATGGGGCAGGAATGGTAATAGAGAAGATTGAGAAATACAATCTGACCGATGTCCTGAACGATAAGTTTGAGGGTAACCTCGACTCCTTAAGAAAGAGCCCCCGTAAAGGGCGTCAAGCCTTTCTATTTGGCGAGTGGCTACGGGAGTGCGTTTATGAACTGAAGGAAGAGGAACAGGATCAGGTCATACAAGCACTTAAAGAATTTACTCAGTTTAAAGTACAACAAATAAAGGGTGCTTATAAATAATGTATGCCTTTTGCTAATGATCTCAAAAATGAATGAATGTTGCCCTTTCTTGCAGCCATCTATTCATCTTGATCCATAAACTAACAACTAAAAATGGTTTGACAGAAAAGGGGATATTAATAATGAAAATTAACATGAAGTTTACCAGCAAGGGCAAAGTCGCTATAGAAAATTTTAATAACGAGGAATTGCTGGAGATCTTCGCACGTTACATCAAGACATTATCCAAAAAGTATGACATCGAAGTTGATGTTCCTCTTGAAGCGAATCAAAACATTGTTGGTGATGGTGCGGTAATCGCAACTGCAAAAAATGTGAAATGTGATGTTGAAACTTTCTTTAAAGAATTGGGCAGAGATATTAAAGTTCCCTTGAAGAAAAGACTCGGCGGCAAATTGGAAAATGTTTTCAAAACAGAAATTACAGAATAGAGCATTATTTTTATCTCAGATTAACCATCATATGTGCATATAAAAAAGGTAGGGCCGCGGAGGCTCTACCTTTTTTATGTTAATGTAGTTGACTTAAGGCGACCTAAGGAGTTTATTGTTGGTTGAAGCTGAAGAAAAATGTGTACCATGCGTCAGTGTGAATTTAATGGGGAAGGGGATGTTATATACTTTCAGAATCTATGAGATTTCTACTTCTCATGATCTCTTTAATAATTTCAATGAAATCCGGTAACGCATGGGCATCAACCGCTAGCTCATAGATTCTTAGTAAATCCTCGTCAGATATAGATTCCAGAGATGAGGGCCGTGGAGAGGGATGAAAATAGTAATTCATTATGATCCTCCATCATTAATTGTTTTTATTATAGGTTTATCTATATGGTATCATTTGGAATAGGATCCGTCTCCTGTCATTCATCCTACGAATTTATCTTTACATTTGAGGATTATTATGGCATAATGTGCGATTTTGAGGAAATTGCTAAAAAGTTTCAATTTTTAATAAAATAATCCCGGCATGCGTGAACATGCCGGGATTATTAAAAAACTGAATTTTATTCTGACGGTTTTTTCTTTTGTGAAGCAAGATACTTCTTAAGGCGAGGTTCATTGGATTCCGAAACAGTAGTGAACTGCGTACCTTGATTAAAGCATACAATCTTCCGCCCGGGATCATAGCCTTCTATGTTGTTGATATTGACGACATTGCTGCGGTCAAGGCGTTCGAATCCCTTACCCTCATACGCTACGGAAAGATCGGAAAGCGTGGTGGGGAGAATAAATTCGCCTTCTTTCGTATGGACGAATATTGTATTTTTATAATTCGAGAAATACAATATATCTTCCTCTAGAATATCACTAGAGGAACCGTCTTTCTGTAAGACACGCATCTTTTCCCCATCCTTGTTTAATTACTTGCGCAGTTCTTTTGGAATTTCAGGGCTGTAAGCTGCTGGTTTTAGAATTTTTGTAAAAACTTGAGCAGAAGTACCCAGTAGGTTAGAAGCATAACGAGCTAAGGTTTTTTTCATCTGATTGACCTCCTTTGTAATGGGATTATAACTGTAAAGGATTGAACTAAAAATGCCAATCCAATGACAGACGAATGGATCCAAAAATTCAAAGAAACCAGAATTATGGAAATGATCTTTAAACCCAAATACCATTCTTTGGGGATTTGAGCATTAGCATCAGGATTCGGAGCACATAAGATCATTACAAGTAAAGAAAAAAGATTAATCCAAATCAAATGGTTATGTATTAGATAGGTAATATGAGGGATAAGTGAACAGATAAAGATAGATACAATATTGCAGGCTCTTGCGGATTTTAAATGCACACCACCAGATGACATTCTTAGGAGTATGAAGCTGAATAAGGCTAAGAATGTTTCCTTAAGCTGTCCAGTGAGCCCGCCAATGCATAACGAAGTCATAATAATTAATAAAGTATTCATAATAATGCTAAGGGCATAATGCATGATTTCAATAGAATGCGTTTGCTCTGGATTACTTTTCTTAATGAACTCAACAATTTTAAGAGATAAATGATTCATAATTATTTCTGTCCTTTTTGTATGAGAAATATAGATATCCCCATAATAGTATTCCATAGAGAAATGGGATTATGAAAAAGAAACGAGATTCAAAAAAGTAGTTGAGTGAAGTAACGACAATTATTGTAGGAAGATTAAGAGCGAATAATATTTTTTCATTAGTCGTTGGTTTAATTTTTACATCGGGTTTATCAGGTACAAAGTCATATCCAATACGTTTATGACCTACATACATACCAATGAGAATCGCGGTTAATGCTGATAAAACCTGCATTGTAATCATGTTTTTGGTAATCGGATTCAAGATATTTAGAGGCATGATGATTACAGAGTTTAATAGATACATAAGACTGGTCTGAATCACCAAGTATGCTTGATAGGTCATCCCGGTTAATATAGAAGCGTAGAAGGGATGAATCCGGAATAACATCCACATAAAACAAAACATTAGTGCATATTGTGAGAAAATATCTAATGGAAACATCCCATAGTTGATCCTAATTGTATAAGAAGAAAAGCCCATAATAAAACTAGCAAACACCATCTCTTTATGATATAAATCAATTTTGAAGATTTTGAAAGCCAGAAAAAACATTGCATAAGTCTCTAGTATTGAAAATATCATAAAAAGAATAAAATCTAGCATGCCGACACTCCCGATGACTTCTAGTTTAACCAACCCTATTATTGCAAGTATCGTATAAAATGAGCTGAAATACAACAACTACAGTATAATTTTCCTCCTATTTTTTCAAAAAAATTCAAAATGAGAGGGGTTTAGACATGGACCGACGTCCAGAAAGCAGTGAGTATCTCAAAGAATTATCAAAATATGTCGATTTAGTGCCAGCTGAAGGAGACATGATTACTATTTTTAGAGAGCAGACGGATGAGATTTGCACTTTTATTTCGAATCTTACGGAAGAACAAGGGGACTATCGTTACGCTCCGGAGAAATGGAGTATCAAGGAAATGGTCGGACATCTGGCTGATACCGGAAGAATCATGTCCTACCGTTTATTGTGCATCGCCAGAGGGGATACGACTCCACTGCCGGGTTTTGAAGAGAAAGACTATGTACTTACCGCCAATTTCGAAGCGCACACTTTAAAAGCATTGCTGGCCCACTACAAGCTTGTTCGAGAATCGACATTACTCCTAATGGAAACTCTGCCGGAGGAAGCATGGATCCGGAAGGGAATAGTTAACGAGGCTACTCTTTCTGCGAGAGCTCAGGCCTGCATTATGATTGGACATGACCATCATCATTTGAATATTCTTAAAGAAAGATATTTAGGGTAATATCTTCTTAATCAAAAAAGCATTCCAATAGCCTTTATGGCTTTGGGATGCTTTTTATACACGGCTATAGCGGTGGATTCTTGTGACATTTGCGGCATACCGGATAGTAAGCTTCATTGCCACCAATCTGGATTTGCTTGCCGCTATATACGGGCTTGCCGTTTTCTACTCGTAGAGCCATAGTAGCTTTGCGCTCGCAGAACCAGCAGATCGTCTTCATTTCCTCAATTTTATCAGCGTAGATCAGCATATATTTGCTGCCTTCAAATAACTGATTCTGAAAATCATTTTTAAGTCCGAAAGCCATTACCGGAAT
Organism: Paenibacillus sp. FSL E2-0190; assembly: GCF_037992965.1. Taxonomy (NCBI): domain Bacteria; kingdom Bacillati; phylum Bacillota; class Bacilli; order Caryophanales; family Paenibacillaceae; genus Paenibacillus; species Paenibacillus sp. FSL E2-0190. Next base: position 4,895,013 of record NZ_CP150306.1, on the reverse strand, counting down.
GCCCAGCTCATCAACGATACGCACTAGCTGGAGAATACATTCCTTGCTTAGAAATTGACATTCATCAATAAGTACACAGTGTGGTTTAGGTTGGTTACTGCTGACGATATTATAAATATCTGTGTTCTCATCGATGGGGATTGCTTGTTTCCGAAGCCCAATACGAGAAGAAATAAAACCAACCTCGTCCCGGTCGTCTATGGATGGAGTGAAAATGAGCACCGATTTCCCCTGCTCTTCATAATTATGTGCAACCTTGAGTATCTCAATAGATTTACCACTGTTCATTGCTCCGTATTTGAAAAACAATTGTGCCACTTCCATCTATCCTTTCGTAAAAAACATTGATTATATCTTAAAAATGCGACCATATTAGAGTATCATATTCGGATCAGATGTATCCAGTGAAAACATTGCGATTGATTGGATGTGGTATGATAAGAGGTAATAAGAGATGGGAAAGGAAGTAATAAGTGTGACTGAAAGATTAGACGAATATAAGGAACGGTTAGCTCTTTTGCAGCAGAATGGAGATTTATCCAGTGACACTGAAAGCTTGCTGGAAGAAATGATGGCGGATTTGGTGGAATTGAATCGGAGTAATAAAGCACTGCGTCGAGCAATACTGAAAACTGGACAGGCTTCCACGATGTCAACTCGGTTAAGGGATGCACTGTACGAATAGAAAAAGAGGGTATGCGAATGGCTTTGATTTTCTCTTTTCTCAAAAAATATAAGGTAGCTGCAATAGCTGCCCTTGTAATGATGCTCATTGAATTGACGGTAGAATTATCACAGCCTTTGATCATTTCCAAAATCATTGACTTGGGGATCCGAGAAAAAGATACCTCTGTAGTATGGCTGTGGGGCAGTGTATTGATCGGCAGCGCGGTAGTTGCGTTTACAGCCGGGGTACTCAGTTCTTTTTTTGCTGCCCATGCAAGTCAGAGCTTTGCGTTCGATCTTAGGGACAAATTGTACGAAAAGGTACAGTCTTTTACGTATGAAGTATTTAATCGTTTTGCTACTTCGTCACTGATTACCCGTCTGACTGGCGATGTATCACAGCTGCAGGATACTATTTTTATGAGCTTGCGCTTTATGACACGGGTGCCACTTGTTGTGGTAGGCAGTGTGATTATGGCGTTAGTTGTTCATGTGAAGCTGGGATTACTGCTGACGGTGGCGTTACCTTTGTTGATTTTTTTCCTCTATTGGATTATGAGAAAAGCTTCCTTGTTATTTCGTACGGTCCAGCAGCGTTTAGACGGAGTTAATGGCGTGATTCAGGAGAACCTTACGGGTATTCGCTTGATCCGCGTATTTGTGCGTATGGGGTATGAGATTGAACGTTTCACGGTATTTAGCGGGAATTTGATGAGATCAACAGTGTCTGCCTTGCGTTTGACTGAGACGACGATGCCTTTTGTTATGCTTATTGTGAATGCGGCGATTTTGGCGATTTTATGGTTTGGACGGATAGCCATTTCCAGCGGGGATGCTACTTTGGGTCAGACTGTTGCTGTTATTAATTACTCCTTGCGAACAATTGGAGCGTTATCAGCTATCTCTGGTCTTGTTGTAACGTTTTCCCGCGCTCGTGCCTCCTCTCAACGTGTTTCAGAAGTTATGGAAGCGGGAGCTGGAGTTCGTGAAGGCGGGACTTTGCAAGGTGAGCCGATTCAGGGCCACGTTAAATTTGAAGGCGTTTGCTTTAAGTATCCTAATAGTGATATCTCTGTCCTGGAGGACATTCATTTTGAAGTAGCTGCTGGTGAGCGAGTAGCGATTATGGGGGCGACCGGATCAGGAAAATCCTCACTCGTGAGTTTGATTCCGCGCTTGTATGAAGAGACAGACGGCACCATTTGGATTGACGGTGAAAAAAGTGCTGATATCGATATTTCCAGACTGCGGAAATCGATAGGTTATGTGCCTCAGGAATTGCAGCTTTTCAGCGGATCAATTCGCGATAATATTGCATGGGGCAATGAACACGCCACACTGGAACAAATCCAACAAGCAGCGGGAGCTGCACAAATTCACGAGACGGTAAAAGGGTTGCCAGATGGTTATGACACGATGCTTGGTCAACGAGGGGTTAATCTCTCCGGCGGACAAAAGCAGCGGTTAACGATTGCCCGTGCACTTGTTAGAAAACCGGCTATGTTGATCCTTGATGACAGCACCAGTGCCCTTGATGCGGTTACGGAAGGGCTTTTGCTGGAGGCGCTAAAGGATATCTCCTGTACAACCTTTTTGATTACTCAGAAAATCAGTTCAACGGCATCAGCCGATTTGATCCTGTTGCTGGATGAGGGACGATTAATTGGCAAAGGCTCGCATAAGGAGCTTATGGCAAGCTCCGAGCTGTACCGCAAGATTTATGAATCACAGGTAGAGGAGGCGAAGCAGCATGTTCAAAGCATTAATTGAACCTTTTCGTCATCCTAAACCGAATTTTGAACTTGGCGTGGGACGAAGTCTAGGGACAGCATCTGGCGGCAAACCCAAAGCAAAGGCGAAGGATTGGTCAGGGACGCTGATCCGGATCTGGAGTTATCTAGCTGAGCGTAAAGCCAAGCTTATTCTTGTACTGATCATGGTTGTCTTCAGCTCAGCGCTAGCGCTGCTGGGGCCATACATGATTGGCAGAGCGGTGGATAATTATCTGGAAGGTACCGGCGGGCGATCATGGGTTGTTTTTCTGACAAGCCTTGCTTGTGTGTACATTTTTTATTCTCTGACTTCTTGGCTGCAAAACATATGGATGATCGAAATTGCTCAAGAAACTGTATTACGGATGCGTACGGAGCTATTCTCCCATTTACACCGTCTGCCTATTTCCTTTTTTAATCGGAGACAGCAGGGGGAAATTATGAGCCGTCTTACCAATGATATCGAGAACGTCAGCTCTACGTTGAATAGCTCGGCTATTCAGATATTTTCAAGTGTCTTAACCTTGCTAGGAACCGTAGGGGTTATGCTGTGGCTTAGTCCCTTGTTGACGCTGCTCACATTCCTCGTAGTGCCTTTGATGTTGTTAGGCATGCGCTGGATTACACGCCGTACAGGCCCACTATTTAAAGAACGTCAGCGCAATGTAGGGGAGCTTAACGGTTATATTGAGGAGACCTTATCCGGACAACGGATTATCAAGGCTTTTTCACAAGAGGAACGCGTCATCTCTGGTTTTCATGAACGCAACAAGCGAATTATGCTGTCAGGCTACTGGGCGCAGTCCATTTCTGGTTTCATCCCCAAGCTTATGAATGGTCTTAATAATCTCAGCTTCGCCATAGTTGCAGGAATTGGTGGTCTGCTTGCGATCCGTGGGTCGATTACAGTGGGTGTGATCATCGTATTCGTGGAATATACCCGCCAGTTTACTCGTCCGCTTAATGATTTAGCGAATCAGTGGAATACCTTGCTCTCAGCGGTGGCAGGGGCCGAGCGGGTGTTTGAAGTGCTGGACGAAGAGACCGAGGCTAAAGATGAAGGTGCAGCCAAATCACTTGAAACTGTACAGGGTGCGGTGAAGTTTGAAAATGTAGCCTTTTCTTATGATGGAGGTTCTAACACGCTGCAGGATATCAGCTTTGTAGCGAAGCCTGGCGAGATGATCGCTTTAGTTGGACCTACCGGTGCTGGCAAAACAACGCTAATTGGGCTGTTATCCCGTTTCTATGATCCTAATCAGGGGAAAATCACGCTGGATGGCTTAGATATCACTTCGATTCGGCGGGAAAGCTTGAGAAGTCATATGGCCTTTGTATTGCAGGATTCCTTTTTGTTCAAAGGGAGTATCCGCGATAACATCCGATACGGGAGGCTGGATGCGTCCGATGAAGAGGTTGAAGAGGCGGCTAAGCTGGCCAATGCCCATTCTTTTATTATGCGAATGCCCGAAGGTTATGAACGGATGCTCTCGGCGGATGGCAGCGGTATAAGCCAAGGGCAGAAGCAGCTGCTCTCCATTGCGAGAGCGATTCTTGCTAACCCCTCTATGCTTGTGCTTGATGAAGCAACCAGCAGTATTGATACAGTGACCGAGATCAAGATTCAGGAAGGGCTGCAGGCGCTGATGAAAGGGCGAACGAGCTTCGTCATTGCTCATAGACTTGGCACGATACGTGCAGCTGATCGAATTCTTGTGCTTCAGGGCGGCAGATTATTGCAGCAAGGCTCTCATGAAGAGCTGCTGAAGCAAGGCGGACTGTACAGCGAGTTGGTACAGGGGCGGCGGAAAGAGGCGCTTGATAAGGCGGGTATTTAAGAAAAAGGCGGGAATTTTCAGGGAGCGCAGATTGCGTCCATGAAGTTCTCGCCTTTATGTTATTTATGATAGATAACGAGCACCAGATCGGGTGAGCTGGGAGGGTTTGAAATATGGGGGAATCTATTGTACAAATTACAATCAGCAGGGTAATAAGGCTTGATTGTGTGCGATTCGAGATTCAGATGATCAGGTGAATAAATGATGAGATGAAAAAGCTGATCCTAAGTTTAGCATAGCCTCTTAAGAGATCGTTTCCTGCGTTCCGGCTTGTTTCGCCTTTTGCTTCTCCTTGAACCTTGGACCTACGTAATTCTTCTTACGGTCCCTAGCCAGAATCCAGCCACCAAGGAAAGTCATGCCAGCTGCGAAGAGCAACAATCCACCACCGAAATGCAGCCAAGCAAAGTGGGGCACAACAGAATCATCACCATGCATGGATATGTAATCAAAAATATCATCCTTCATCATGAGGAAGCCCTTCATTGCTATTAAGCCCGGAAACACAAGAATAAGGATGGCAATGAAGCGTGAAATTAACAGTTTCATAAGTGTCTCCTACCCCTCTTAGCCCTTTAGATTCACCCATATGATAACGCTTTAGCAAGAAAAAGTCCATTTGCATATGACGTTTATAAGTTTTGTAATAGAGCAAAAAGAGAGTACAATATACTAAGTAAAATGAACTTACGTGTAATGACTGGAGGATACATATCATGACAATTTCATGTGACGTGGCCATACTTGGCGGAGGTACTGGAGGGTATGTGGCGGCTATTCGCGCTGCACAGCTTGGAAAGTCCGTTGTCGTCATCGAAATGGACAAACTGGGAGGAACCTGTCTGCATCGGGGCTGCATTCCTAGTAAATCGCTGCTCCGTAGTGCAGAGGTATATGCTGAAATCAATGAGAGCGAGAGCTATGGCATTGAGACAAGCGGTGTACAGCTGGTATTCCCAAAGGTACAGAAACGCAAAGAAGCTGTAGTTGAGCAACTTCATCAAGGCGTACAATATTTGATGCGCAAAAATAAAATACAAGTTGTCAAAGGTAAAGGGCGCGTAACGGGTCCTTCTATTTTTTCTCCGCGCAGCGGTGCTGTAGCTGTGGAACTGGAAGATGGGGAGATGGAAACAGTAGTTTCCAGCCATCTTATTATCGCTACGGGCTCACGCCCACGAGTATTGCCTGGTCTCGAACCAGACGGGAAAGTGATTCTTAGCAGTGATGAAGCGCTCATGCTCGAAGAGCTGCCATCCTCTATCATCATTGTGGGCGGTGGTGTAATTGGGGTCGAATGGGCTTCAATGCTGGCTGATTTTGGAGTGCAGGTGACTGTGGTTGAAGCGGCAGGTCAGTTACTGCCTCAAGAGGATGAAGAGATAGCTAAGGAACTGCAACGTTTATTGAAAAAGCGTGGGGTTAAGGTACTGACTGAAACTACAGTGGATGCTGCAACCTGCCAGGTAACGGAGGATGGAATTTCGATCGAAGCCCGTAAGGGAGAGCAAAGTCAAAGCCTAACGGCAGAAAAATTGCTTGTATCCGTAGGCAGAGTGGCCAACATCGAGAATATTGGACTGGAAAACACAGACATTCGCTTTGACAAAGGGATTATTGCTGTAAACGCTAGTATGCAGACGGCAGAGCCGCATATTTATGCCATTGGCGACTGCATCGGTGGGCTTCAATTGGCTCATGCAGCCAGTCATGAAGGGATAATGGCGGTTAATCATCTATCTGGTGAGAAGCTACATCCTTATCATACACATTTAGTACCACGCTGTGTCTATACTCGGCCTGAGGTAGCAAGTGTGGGCTACACCGAGAAGGAAGCTAAACAGCTTGGACATGATGTAGTGATTGGGAAGTTCCCATTCTCGGCCATTGGTAAGGCAATTGTATATGGCCAGAAGGACGGATTTGTCAAAGTTGTAGCCGATCGTAGCAGTGGAGATATTCTTGGTGTGCAGATGATTGGTCCTCATGTGACGGATCTAATTGGAGAAGCGGCCTTGGCACAGCTACTGGATGCAACACCTTGGGAGATTGGTGAAGCTATACATGCTCACCCTACCCTTTCGGAGATTATCGGAGAAGCAATGTTAGCTGTGGATGGAAGATCTATTGGATTTTAGTTTTTCTTAGCTTTTCTTTTTGGGTAGAAAGGGATTATAATATACTCAAGTCAAGTCTTAGTACCAGGTTTTAAGATCAGGGCACAATTGGTCTTAATTCCTGTAAGACTTCAGGCTTTATGAATAAGGAGGTATCTCTTTATGGAACCCCAAGGTACTGTAGAAACGATTAACAGACATAAGCAGCTTGGACTTAGTGACGGCCAGGTCATCGATATGTACAGATATATGTCGCTCGCTCGTAAATACGATGAGCGCAGTCTGCTGCTTCAGCGCGCTGGCAAGATCAACTTTCATGTCTCCGGTATAGGCCAGGAGGCGGGTCAGGTGGCGGCGGCGTTCGCGCTGGACCGGCAAAATGATTATTTTTTACCTTATTACCGCGATTATGCTTTCGTGCTCTCAGTGGGTATGACTACACGCGAACTTATGTTGTCCGTATTCGCTAAGGCAGAAGATCCAAACAGTGGTGGGCGGCAAATGCCGGGTCACTTTGGCAGCAAACGTCTGCGTATTGTGACAGGGTCAAGCCCTGTAACCACTCAGGTCCCTCATGCGGTTGGCTTTGCTCTGGCGGCCAAAATGCAGAAGAAGAAATTCGTCTCCTTTGTAACCTTCGGTGAAGGTTCCAGCAATCAGGGGGATTTTCATGAAGCTTGTAACTTTGCCGGAGTGAATAAGCTGCCGGTTATTATCATGTGCCAGAACAATCAGTACGCAATCTCTGTTCCTGTTCATAAACAGTTAGGCGGCAAGGTTAGCGACCGTGCACTGGGTTATGGATTTCCTGGTGTGCGTGTAGACGGAAACGATCCGCTTGAGGTTTATCGTGTCGTTAAGGAAGCGCGGGAAAGAGCCCTCGCGGGTGAAGGTCCTACGCTGATTGAAGCGATGATGTACCGTTTGTCTCCACACTCCACCTCAGATAATGATCTGGCTTACCGGACCAAAGAAGAGGTTGATGAGAACTGGAAGAAGGACGGCGTAGCAGGATTCCGTAATTACTTGATCGGTCTGGGATTGTGGAGTGACGAGCAAGAACAAGATCTTGCTGCTGAATGCAATCTTGAGCTTAAAGCGGCTATCGAGTATGCCGATAATGCTCCGTTCCCGAAACCGGAAGACACACTGCTGCATGTATACAGTGATTCCGACCTCAAAGGAGGGGCATAAACCATGGCTATAATGGAATATATCGATGCCATCAGGCTCGCGATGAAGGAAGAAATGGAGCGCGATGATTCCGTGTTCGTGCTTGGTGAGGACGTTGGTCTCAAAGGCGGCGTATTTACCACAACTAAAGGTCTACAGGAACAGTTTGGCGAAGAGCGGGTTATGGATACACCCCTCGCTGAATCAGCGATTGCTGGTGTAGCCATCGGAGCAGCTATGTACGGAATGAAACCAATAGCTGAAATGCAATACTCCGACTTTATGCTTCCGGCGACGAATCAAATTATCAGTGAAGCGGCTAAAATCCGCTATCGTTCAAATAACGATTGGAGTTGCCCGGTTGTCATTCGTGCTCCTATTGGCGGCGGGGTGTTCGGCGGTTTGTATCATTCACAGTGTCCAGAATCGATTTTCTTTGGTACACCTGGATTGAAGATTGTAGCGCCTTACTCCGCTTATGATGCTAAAGGATTGCTGAAGGCAGCTGTACGTGATCCTGATCCGGTGCTTTTCTTTGAGAACAAAAAGTGTTACAAGCTGATCAAGGAAGAAGTACCGGAAGGGGATTACACCGTTCCAATTGGCGAAGCTAATCTGCTGCGTGAGGGAACGGATATTACGGTGATTGGCTACAGTCTCCCGCTGCATTTTGCTATGCAGGCTGCGGAAGAATTGGAATGCGAGGAAGGAATTACAGCACATATTCTTGATCTGCGTACCTTGCAACCGCTGGATCGTGATGCGATTATTGCTGCTGCCCGTCAGACCGGTAAGGTATTGATTGTGCATGAAGATAATAAAACAGGCGGAATTGGCGGCGAAGTGGCGGCCATTATCGCTGAGCATTGTCTGTTCGAGCTGGATGCACCAATCTTCCGTCTTTGTGGTCCCGATGTTCCGGCGATGCCAATCAGCCCGCCAATGGAGAAGTTTTTCATGCTAAGTAAAGAAAAAGTGAAGGCGGAAATGCTCCGGCTGGCACAATATTAATTTGTTGAGTAGATGCGAAGCTTCCTAAAACTCAGGTGATGCTGACGAAGCTTCGTAAAACTTTAAGAATATGCTTACGAAGCAAGTTTTACTATGTAGTCTTTCTAAGAGTCAATGCTTCGTAAAACTTTTAAGGAGTGAAAAGATGTCTGACAACCAAAAGTTGACTGACGTGATCATGCCGCAGCTGGCGGAATCGCTAGTATCGGCGACGATCGGAAAATGGCTGAAGAAACCGGGCGATCCGGTAGAGCAATACGAACCAATATGTGAGCTTATTACAGATAAAGTAAATGCTGAATTACCTTCAACGATAGATGGAGTTATGGGTGAACTATTGGCGGAAGAAGGCCAGGTTGTCAATGTCGGCGAAGTCATTTGTCGTATAGCCGTGCCTGTGACTGCATCTGCTGCTGCAAACGTGACTAACACTAACACAGTTGCAGCTAATTCCTCTAATAATGTTGCAGGACAAAGTGCGACTTCAACTGCTGGCGATATGATGCGTGCACGCTATTCTCCTGCGGTACAGACTTTGGCTGCTGAACATAACATCGATCTGACTTTAGTTGCTGGTACTGGTATGGGTGGTCGGATTACCCGTAAGGATGTGCTGACTTTCCTCGAAAGCGGCGGAGCTAGATCTGCAGCTTCGATTTCTGCTAGCCAGCCTGCCCCAATGGCGTCACAACCGCCTGCTCCACAGTTCGTTCAAGCCCAAGAGAAGAAGGCAGAAGAGCCACTTCGCCATTCGGGTCTACACTTGAGCGAATCTCCTCGTATTCCAACAATTGAAGTTGAGGGTGGCAGAGGCAGCAGTTCTGAATACCTGATTGATGTAACGCCAATCCGGAATACAATTGCTACAAGAATGCGTCAAAGTGTCTCTGAGATTCCGCATGCTTGGACAATGATTGAGGTAGACGTGACTAATCTGGTCGCACTGCGCAATAAACATAAGGATGAGTTCAAGCGTAAAGAAGGTATCAATCTAACCTATCTGGCTTTCATGATGAAGGCTGTTGTGAGTGCGATTAAGGATTACCCGATTATGAACTCTGTCTGGGCTGTAGACAAAATTATTGTCAAACGTGATATCAATATCTCGTTAGCGGTAGGTACAGAAGATTCGGTTATCACTCCTGTGATTAAGAAGGCTGATCAGAAAAATGTCGCTGGGTTGGCTCGTGAGATTGATGAATTGGCACAAAAAACACGCGAAGGCAAACTGAGCCTGGAAGATTTGCAGGGAGGGACTTTCACTGTAAATAATACAGGCTCGTTTGGCTCCATTCTTTCTTATCCAATCATTAACTATCCACAGGCAGCGATTTTAACATTTGAATCGATTGTAAAAAGACCTGTGGTTATTAACGATATGATAGGTGTGCGATCAATGGCTAATATTTGTCTGTCGCTCGATCATCGGATTCTGGACGGAGTCATTTGTGGTCGTTTCTTGCAACGCGTCAAGGATAATATTGAAGGATATACCCCGGATACGAAACTTTACTAAAATAATAACGAGCCAAACTGTGCAGGCATGAGACTGAAAAAGGGGACCTGACGGTATGAATAATTCGGATATTCGTAAGCTGCAGATTTCATATGACCCTACTATGGAGTATGGGACGGCCTGGGAGCTGCAAAAAGAAAGTGTGCATGCCATTGATTCTGGCGAGCAGCCGGAGAGACTTATTCTTTTGCAGCATCCGCCTACCTATACTATTGGTTCACAAAATCATCCTGAACATCTTCTCTTGGATCATGAGCAGCTCGAAGAAAAAGGAATCGCGCTGTTTGAAATCGATCGCGGAGGAGATATTACATATCACGGACCCGGTCAGCTTGTAGGTTATCCGATCCTTAAGCTCGGAGAAGATGGCAAAGTGGATTTGCATGGGTACTTGCGCAGTCTGGAGGCTGTTATTATTGATTATTTGGCATCCTACGGTATTGCCGGAGATCGTAAACCGGAGTACACCGGAGTATGGGTTGGCGATGAGAAGATCTGTGCTATAGGTGTGAAGTTTAATAAGAGTAAATTTAGAAGAGGTTTTATTACCAGTCATGGTTTTGCTTTTAACATTTCTGAGGGGATTGCGGCGCGCGGGTTTCAAGGGATTATTCCATGCGGGATCACCGATTTTGGGATAACTTCTCTAGAGGAATGTGCAGGTCGTCGATTTGAGCTTCAAGAGGTGGCTAGAGAGCTGGTTCCATACTTCTTGAAACATTTCCCATATGAAGAGCTGATGGATACTTTCTGTGATATGGCAAAGGTTGATTAAGAACAAACGTGCAGGCCAAATAGCGGCAAGGTGTTCCTAGCCGCTATTATTAATGCTCCCTGAGCAATGTTTAACCTGCAAGGAACGGCTCGATAACCATAAATAGCGTAGAGGCAATCATGGCAAACAACATGACGTAGATGAAGATCTTGAACCATTTATTACGTTGCATGGGTAACTCCTTTAGATTTAGTTTAAGTTATTAACATGAAGATGGTAATGTCGTACAACCATTGTACCGTATTCACGAAAGAGAGGGAAGTCCAGTGATTTCACAAGACCGATTGATTCAGGAGTTTATGGAACTTGTCCAAGTTGATAGCGAAACAAGAAATGAACGGCAGATTGCCGATGTCCTTAAGAGTAAGTTTAACGAACTGGGTTTAGAAGTGCTCGAAGACGATTCCCAGGAAAGAACCGGACATGGAGCAGGTAATCTATTCATTACCTGGCCAGCTGAGAATGGAGGAGCTGCTCCAAAGCTTCTGTTCACTTGCCATATGGATACGGTTGTTCCCGGACAAAATATCAAGCCTACACTTGGTTCAGATGGATGGATTACAAGTGATGGTACTACGATTCTTGGAGCTGATGATAAAGCAGGACTTGCTGCATTGTTCGAAGCCATTCGTGTGATCCAAGAGCAAAAGCTTCCGCATGGTCAGATTCAATTCGTGATTACAGCGGGTGAAGAATCTGGATTGCTGGGCGCACGTTCGATGGATCCAAGCAACTTGGATGCAGACTTCGGCTTTGCACTTGATTCCAATGGTGAAGTTGGAGCGATTGCGGTCGCAGCACCGACACAGGCTAAAATCACGATGCAAATCTTTGGAAAATCGGCTCATGCTGGCGTGAACCCAGAGGACGGCATCAGCGCAATTCAAGTCGCTAGCAAAGCGATTGCAGCCATGAGGCTGGGTCGTATTGATAACGAAACCACAGCGAATATTGGAAAGTTCGCTGGCGGCGGCCCAACGAATGTAGTGTGCGATCACGTCCAGCTGGATGCAGAAGCACGCAGTATTGTGCAGGAGAAGGTTGGCGATCAAATCGCTTCGATGCGCGAAGCGCTCGAGACAACTGTGCGGGAATACGGCGCAGAATGCGAATTCCGCAGTGAAATCATCTACCCTGCTTTTAGCTTTAATGAACATGATCCGGTAGTGCAGCTTGCACAGCGGGCCATTACTTCTATGGGGCTTACTCCACGTCTGTTCCACTCTGGCGGAGGTAGTGACGCTAACGTGTTCAACGGTCTAGATGTTCCGACTGTTAACCTTGCAGTGGGTTATGAACATATCCATACTACCAAGGAACGGATTAAAGCCGAAGATATCGTTAAAGTGGCTGAACTCGTTGTGAATATTGTAAAAGAGAGCGTAAAGGGCTAACCACCTTATAAAACAGCAGAGCAGCGATTCTACCGTAACGGAGGATTGCTGCTCTGTATTTTTTATGTCGTGTTAGTGTAGCTATATTTAGAGCAATCCAAAAAAGTCATGCGACCTCTAACGCTGCTTTTGGCGAGTCTCGAAGTAGAGATTTTCAGAATTCCCGGATGCCACCCCTCTCTTGAGGCGAAAGGACCCAGATGACGCTATAAGCAAAATTATCGCCATTTGAGCAGAGTATCGGACACGAGCGCAGCTATTCCTTAATAAGAGGACCATATAGTGTGTTTTTCGTGCCGATAGCGTCACTGGGGTCCGATAGAATCGTAAAAGTGGGGAAAAGCCACGTTAAAGGTCAACCGAGTCCGATAGCGCGAGTCACTTCCGATGTCAGAGAGCGATAGCGCCAAGTCCGCCCCCTCTCTTGAGGCGAAAGGACCCAGATGACGCTATAAGCAAAATTATCGCCATTTGAGCAGAGTTTCGGACACGAGCGCAGCTATTCCTTAATAAGAGGAGCAAATAGTGTGTTTTTCGCGCCGATAGCGATACTGGGGTCCGATAGCATAGCAAAAGTGGGGAAAAGGTGTGTTTAAGTGCAGCTGTGTCCGATAGCGCGAGTCACACACAGCAAAGAGTCGCATTCGATAACACAGAGACACATTACACAGCGCAGAGTCAGCAACGAGTCACATTCGATAGTACTGAGACACATCACATAGCACAGAGACACAACCGATAGCGCCAAGTCCGCCCCCTCTCTTGAGGCGAAAGGACCCAGATGACGCTAAAAGCAAAATTATCGCCAATTGAGCAGAGTTTCGGACACCAGCGCATCTATTCCATAAGAAGAGGAGCATATAGTGTGTTTTTTGTACCGATAGCATCACTGGGGTCCGATAACATAGCAAAAGTGGGGAAAAGGTGTGTTTAAGGTCAACTGAGTCCGAAAGCGCGAGTCACACACAGCAAAGAGTCACATTCGATAACACAGAGACACATTACACAGCGCAGAGTCAGCAACGAGTCACATTCGATAGTACTGAGACACATCACACAGCACAGAGACACAACCGATAGCGCCAAGTCCGCCCCCTCTTTTGAGGCTAAAGGACCCAGATGACGCTATAAGCAAAATTATCGCCATTTGAGCAGAGTTTCGGACACCCGTGCAGCTATTCCTTATAAAGAAGAGCATATAGTGTGTTTTTCGTGCCGATAGCGTCACTGGGGTCCGATAGCATAGCAAAAGTGGGGAAAAGGTGTGTTTAAGGTCAACTGAGTCCGATAGCGCGAGTCACTTCCAATGGGCAGAGAGCGACAGCACCAAGTCCGCCCCCTCACTTGAGGCGAAAGGACCCAGATGACGCTAAAAGCAAAATTATCGCCATTTGAGAGGAGTTTCGGACACGAGCGCAGCTATTCCATAAGAAGAGGAGCATACAGTGTGTTTTTCGTGCTGATAGCGTCACTGGGGTCCGATAGCATAGCAAAAGTGGGGAAAAGGTGTGTTTAAGGTCAACTGAGTCCGATAGCGCGAGTCATTTCCGATGGGCAGAGAGCGACAGCGCCAAGTCCGCCCCCTCTGTTGAGGCGAAAGGACCCAGATGACGCTAAAAGCAAAATTATCGCCATTTGAGAAGAGTATCGGACACGAGAGCAGCTATTCCTTATAAAGAGGAGCATATAGTGTGTTTTTCGTGCCGATAGCGTCACTGGGGTCCGATAGCATAGCAAAAGTGCGGAAAAGGTGTGTTTAAGGTCAACCGAGTCCGATAGCGTACAAAGGTAGGCGCAATAGCAACCTAATCAAACAACTTGTGCTAGATATCAGCATCGTGAGCGATCAACAAGTTGTGTCTGACGCCAGCATGGTGAGCGATCAACAAGTTGTGTCACATGCCAGCATCGTAAGCCCATTAGTTGCTTAATCAATCAACCTGTGCCCAATACCAGCGGCCTAAGCGCAATTCCCCCTAATCGGGGCGACGCAAAAAGACTGGGGTGCCCCAGCAGCCATTTCATGGCTTTTGAGACACCCCCTATAGTTGTGTGAACATGTATGGCTAAGTCCCAAAGGAGAGGATGAATTCATCCTGCCTTGGACGGAAGGATTGCGGATTGATCGTGCAGGGAAAGAATGTATGCCATGGGCATATCGCGCCCATACTGCTGGATCCATCCAGCCAAGATGGCCTTTATTTCCTCCGGCTTACCTACCATCATAACTGCGGATGAGCTTGTACGGCTGAAGATTTCGTTCATCTGAAATTCCTTCTTTCCCTTTAAGTTTGCTATAATACACCGTATGCACAATAGAGAAAAAGGAGACCAGAAACTTTATGGGAGAACAACATTTGCACAGCAAACCCGAGCTTGATGAAGTGACATTGTCTACACAGCCTGTTTTTGATGGGAAGATTATATCTTTGCAGGTGGACACAGTGAGACTGCCTGATGGAAATACTGCGACACGTGAAGTTGTGAAGCATCCCGGCGCCGTAGCGGTGCTTGCTTTAAACAACAACAAAATGCTTGTTGTAGAGCAATACCGTCAGCCCATGCAGCGCACTGAGGTAGAAATTCCGGCTGGGAAGCTGGATAAAGGTGAAGATCCATTAGTTGCGGCTGGTCGTGAACTTCAGGAAGAGACTGGATTTCACAGTGGAGATCTGAAATTGCTTAAATCTTTCTATACTTCTCCCGGCTTCGCCGATGAGATTATTCATTTGTATGTGACTACTAACGCTCAACCAGGGGACATGTCACTGGACGAGGATGAATTTCTAGAGGTTTCGGAGCTTACCCTGGAGGAAGCGTATCAATATATGGCTGACGGGCGCATCGCGGATGCAAAAACGATGATGGCAGTGTACGCTTGGCATCTATACACGCTGACAGGCCAATGGAATTAACAACTGAACTGAAGAGTTTCTATTGCGATTTGCATGTTCATATTGGGCGAACGTCGGAAGGTCAGGCTGTCAAAATTAGCGGCAGCCGCGAGCTTACCTTTGCGGGCATTGCCAAAGAAGCTGCAGAGCGCAAGGGACTAGAAATGATCGGTATTATAGATAGTCATTCACCTGGCGTACTGCGGGATATTCAGCGCTCTTTGGAATCTGGAGAGATGACGTTAGCTGAAGGTGGAGGCATTGCTTACCGAGGGACTACGATCATTCTGGGAACAGAGATTGAAATCCGCGAGCCTGGGCGAAAAGAGTGCCATGTGCTCGCCTACATGCCGGACGTGGAACGCATGACCGACTTTAGTGCGTGGATGAGCCGCTATATGCGGAATGTGAATCTAAGTTCCCAGCGCCTGTATGCTCCGGCTAGGGAGCTTCAGGATGAGATTTACGGGCGGGGAGGCATTCTTATCCCTGCACATATTTTCACGCCTCACAAGGGCTTGTACGGCTGTGCTGCCGAGCGTATGGCGGACATCTTTGATCTGGAACGCATAGCTGCGGTTGAACTTGGGCTGAGTGCAGATTCCGAAATGGCTGGATATCTCTCTGAACTGGATGATTTCACGTTTCTAACCAACTCAGATGCGCATTCACTGGGTAAGTTAGGGCGTGAGTATAATGTGATGGAGCTGGCACAGCCTTCGTTCGCTGAACTACGGCTTGCACTGGAACGTAAAGATGGGCGGAAGGTAAGTGCTAATTTCGGACTTAATCCGCGGCTTGGCAAATACCACCGGAGCTATTGCGGGGGCTGTGGAAGTATTATTGATGAGGCTTATGTCAACTCGGATCGTTGCCAGTATTGCGGCAGTCTTAAGCTGGTTAGAGGTGTATTTGACCGGATCCTAGATATTGCGGACCGCAAGACGCCGTTAGTGCCTGCTGACCGTCCACCCTATCATTATCAGGTTCCGCTTGAATTTATCCCGGGGTTAGGGAAGGCGAAGATGAACGCGTTACTGCAAGCGTTTGGAACTGAGATGAACATTTTACATGGTTGTGGTGAAGCGGAAATTGCCAGCGTTGTAGGTGCGGATCTGGCGTCGATGATCGTCCAGGCCCGCTCTGGAATTTTGGAACTATCAGCAGGCGGTGGCGGGACGTACGGTAAAGTGGTTCAGCCCAGAAAGTAGAGGCATTACCTGAAGGACAAGTCATATCGCGGGACGTTTTCTCATATGGTGTAACATGTAACCGGAAAGGGGAACGTCCCAAATGCGTAATTTACGGCTGATGATGAAGGAACAGACGCCTCTGTATATTTTTGTCGGCGTATTATTTCTGGTAGGTGTTGTGTTTGGAGCTCTTATCGTTAGTGCGCTTACGATGGATCAGCAGCAGGAGCTGGGGGATTATCTGGGGAATTTCTTTGTTACGGTTGATCAGCAAGGTCTGCCAGCCGCACCTGATTCGTACTGGAGTATAGCGGCCTTGAATCTGAAATGGATCGGACTGATCTGGATTCTTGGGTTGTCGGTCATTGGGCTGCCGGGAATTTTGATTCTTGATTTTTTAAAAGGGGTACTGATTGGTTTTACGGTTGGCTGTCTGGTCAGTCAATATTCTTGGCATGGGATGTTGTTCGCGTTAGTCTCTGTGGCTCCACATAATCTGGTGCTGATCCCTGTGCTGCTGGTTAGCAGTGCAGCTGCGATAGCTTTTTCCTTGCAGATGATCCGCAGCCGGGTGATGGGACAGCGCCGGACGCCAGTGACTCGTCCTTTTACCATGTACACTATATTGTCATTTGTGATGGCGCTTTTGATCCTGGGTATTTCATGTTTTGAGACCTGGGTTACACCAACCATGATGCGTTGGGTCACGCCTTCACTTGTACAAGCGGTGACGACCTTGACTGTGCAGTAAAAGCGTTTGACTTCTGAAAGCGACACCCCCTATAATGGAAGAAGTGGTTTGAAGACCGGTGCGGTAATTATCCAAGGGGGAGGGAGACAGGTGGAAGCACGGATAGACAAGATTAAGCAACAGTTACAATCCCAAGGATACAAGCTTACACCCCAACGGGAAGCGACCTTAAGAGTGCTGCTGGAGAATGAGGAAGATCATCTTAGCGCGGAAGACGTATTTATGCTCGTGAAGGAGAAAGCTCCCGAGATCGGTCTTGCGACTGTGTATCGTACCCTCGAACTTCTCAGTGAGCTTCATGTCGTAGAAAAGATCAATTTCGGCGACGGTGTAGCCCGGTATGATTTGCGAACAGATACTGCGAAGCATCATCATCATCACTTAATTTGTGTGCAATGCGGCAGTATGGATGAGATTCGCGAGGATTGGCTCGGTCCGCTGGAAGAGCGACTGGAGAAAGAGTTTAATTTCACAGTGCTTGATCATAGACTTGATTTCCATGGGATTTGCTACCGCTGTACTGATAAGAACAATACAGACGGAAATCCATCCTAAAGTTATCTTATATTAAGAATTAACTTCACAAGTCCTCCCCGGTTCCTATACCGGAGGGGGCTTTTTAAATGATTAGTCTATTAGAGCCATACATATCAGCCTTTTTTGGAGCATAAAATGAAGGACGAGCAGAATTCATTTATATGTAATAGGAGGCGTCCTTATGATTGTTTCTGTGCCCAAAACAGTGCGTAAGCTGTATTTTATGATCATGTTTGTGGCTCTAAGCTATTTACTCTACTATGCTATGAGCTGGCTAGGGGAATGGCTCAGTCCGATAGAGAACTATGGAATTCCTGAAGGCACCGCTGTTCGGGCATTTGATCACGCCGAGGTTGGTGATGATGGTCTGGATGCGCGGCAGCGCTTGCGTTTCTATTACTGGTTCGGAGAATGAAAGCTCCGCAGGAAGCAGGAACAAGCGAGAAGAATGTCGAAGAAAGCTAGGGTGGATTTATGCAGAGTAAGCGTTGTGTACACATCTGCTAAAGCCTCATGCTGAATGTGCTGCAGGAAGACACTAAGAGTAGCTGCGCCAGGACAGGAGCGTGAAATAATGAAGTCACACTTGCAGCCTTTTTTACATTATTTGTCCGAAGATAAAGGCTTGTCCCCGAATACACTGGAATCTTACGGTAGGGATGTATCGCAGTTTCTAGAGTTTGCTGAAGAGCGGGGGGTTGAGCAGCCTGAAGAAATCCGAAGATCTCATGTGATGTTATATCTTGGCTCCTTACGCGGAGCGGGAAGAGCCACTGCAACGCTCAACAGAAACGCGGTGTCCCTGCGGGCCTTTTTTCATTATTTGCTGAAGGAACGTTTAATTGAGCAGGATCCAACACTGGACATGGAAACCATGAAGCCCGATAAGAAGCCACCTATGGTGCTTGCGGTTTCGGAGGTTGAGCGGCTGCTAGCTGCTCCAGATGTGAGTACAGCACAAGGGATGCGCGATAAGGCTATGCTGGAATTGCTCTACGCAACGGGGATAAAGGTTTCTGAATTAATTTCTCTTAACGTAGACGATGTGCATACAGACATGAAGTTTGCGCGTTGTACAGGGACTTCGGGCAAGGAACGAGTGGTTCCCATTGGAACCATTGCTGCAGAGAGTGTAGCAGCTTACACTTCTCTTATGCGGGACAAGCTGCTTCGTGATCATCAGGAGGAGCCGGCCATGTTCCTGAATAGCCTAGGTGGGCGTTTAACCCGCCAGGGGTTCTGGAAAATCATAAAAAAATACGCTCGGGAAGCAAACATTGAGCAGGATATTACACCGCATACGCTTAGGCATTCCTTTGCCGCCCATTTACTGGAAGGTGGAGCGGATTTGCGTTCCGTACAACAAATGCTGGGTCATGCTGATATTTCGACGACTCAGATTTATAACGGTATCGCGCGTAAGAATATGAAGGAAGTATATGAGAGCCATCATCCCAGAGCTCGCTGATCATGCTTCAAAGATGCTTTTTGTGAGTAAGATAGTTATGATGGAATCATACTTATAGGATAGACTGGGGAATGGGTAATTTTCCACAGGTTATCCTTTGGCAGAAACGGATACCTGACAGGCGATACATTGTATCGCTAGCTACGGAAGCGTCTGACTTCCGGGAGAAGGTACAGCCGTTTCTTCTTGTTGGTGCAAACGAATGAACGAACGATCTATATTAAAAAAGGAGTGAAGACAATATGTCCTCATTTAAACGAATTGGTTTTATTGTTTTGGATAGTGTAGGTATCGGAGAAGCTCCAGATGCTGCGAATTTTGGTGATGCAGGGTCACATACGCTTGGCCATATTTTGAACCGTGTTCCCGGATTAAAACTGCCTAACCTTCAGCAGTTAGGATTAGCTAATATTGCTCCGCTGCCGCCGCTTGAACCTGTAGCTTCACCAACTGCATATTATGGCAAGATGCAGGAAGTATCTGTAGGTAAGGATACGATGACCGGGCACTGGGAGCTGATGGGGCTGAAAATTGAGGTTCCATTCAATACGTATCCGGATGGATTTCCGGCAGAATTGATTGAGAAATTCGAAGCAGAAACTGGCCGGAAAGTGATCGGTAATAAACCGGCTTCCGGTACGGAAATTTTAGTTGAATATGGCGAAGAGCAGATGAAGACCGGAGCTTGGATTGTGTACACCTCTGCGGACAGTGTATTCCAGCTTGCGGCACATGAAGATATCATCCCACTGGAAGAGCTATACAGCGCTTGTAAAATCGCCCGTGAGCTAACTATGGCTCCTGAATTCTCCGTAGGGCGCGTTATTGCTCGTCCATATGTTGGCGAACCAGGAAAGTTCGTACGGACCTCGAATCGCCATGATTATGCCGTGAAACCACCGGAACCAACGGTAATGAATTCGCTGGCTGATATCGGAAAAGATGTTATCGCGGTAGGAAAGATCAACGATATTTTCACAGGTGAAGGGGTTACAGCTTCTTACCCTACGAAGAGCAATGAACATGGTATCGAAGTTACCATTGAGCAGCTTCGCCAACCGTTCAACGGGTTGCTGTTCACGAATCTGGTGGATTTTGACTCTTTATATGGACACCGTCGCGATCCGGAAGGATACGGTCATGCACTGGAAGTATTCGATCAGGCGCTGCCTGAAATTCTATCCACGCTTGGTGAAGATGACCTGTTGATTATTTCAGCAGATCATGGGAATGATCCAATCCATAGTGGAACAGATCATACTCGTGAATATGTGCCGTTGCTTATTTACAGCCCACGCCTTAAGCATCCAGATAGCTTGGGTATTCGTGAGACCTTCTCGGATGTTGCTGCAACCATTGCTGATAATTTCGGTGCGAAGGCGCCGCAGTATGGGACAAGCTTTTTAGCGAAACTACAATAAAAGGATGTGGGTTGCGCCACAACATTCATTAAGGAGGATCATCCATAGCATGTTAACTCAAAAAGAAATTCAAGAAGCAGCCATTTATATAAAAGACAAATGTCCGGTGGCTCCGGAAATTGGATTGATCCTTGGTTCAGGACTCGGTGTGCTGGCAGACCTGATCACCGATGGAATCAGCATTCCATATGATGAGATTCCTCACTTCCCTGTGTCCACTGTAGAAGGGCATGAGGGAGAACTGCTGATCGGTATGATTGAAGGACGCCGTGTCGTGATGATGAAGGGCCGCTTTCATATGTATGAGGGTTATGGACCGGAAGTTACGGCATTCCCTGTTCGGGTTATGAAAGAACTTGGTATAGCCAGCCTATTAGTAACTAATGCTGCTGGTGGAGTGAACACAGATTTCACGCCGGGCGATCTTATGCTCCTTACGGATCATCTGAATATGACGGGACGGAACCCGTTAATAGGACCTAATGATCCTGCACTGGGCGTGCGCTTCCCGGATATGTCAACCGCTTATAGCCGCCGCCTGATCAAGGTAGCGAAGGAAACGGCAGCGCAGCAGAATTTCGAATTCAAAGAAGGCGTATATGCAGGTCTGCTGGGACCTTGCTACGAAACACCTGCTGAAATCGTAATGCTTCGTCATCTGGGGGCTGATGCTGTTGGCATGTCTACTGTGTCGGAAACCATTGTTGCCCGGCATGCAGGTATCGAGGTATTGGGTATCTCCTGTATTACTAACATGGCTGCGGGAATCCTGGATCAACCTCTCAACCATGAAGAGGTTATGGAAACTGCAGATCGTGTGCGTGAGCGTTTCCTGAAGCTGGTGTTGGGCTTTATTCCGAAAATGTAATTTCGGATACTGCATTTTGAATTTTTGGGAGGTCCAATCTATGACACAAGTGAATGAGCTTGAGCCATTGACGTTTGAACAGATAATGAAGGTAACTAATTTGACTAGACCAAAATTTATCGGACTTGCTCGCGCAATTGTCCGTGAAGTGCAGGTGTAATATGAGAGCTGTAGATATTATTCAGAAAAAAAGAGATGGTGGAGAGCTGAGTCGTGAGGAAATTTCCTTTTTAATTCAGGGCTACAGTAAAGGTGAAGTGCCTGATTATCAGCTCTCTGCATGGGCAATGGCTGTTTATTTCCAAGGCATGAACGCGCGGGAAACCGGCGATCTAACGATGGAAATGGCGATGTCCGGCGATCAAGTAGATCTTAGCCCAATCGCAGGTATTAAGGTCGATAAACACTCCACAGGCGGAGTGGGCGATAAAACAACTGTAGTATTGGCACCCTTGGTAGCTTCTGCTGGAGTACCGGTAGCGAAGATGTCCGGCCGTGGACTTGGGCACACTGGAGGCACGCTCGATAAGCTGGAGTCCATCAGTGGTTTCTCTATCGAGATGGCTCGTGAGCGTTTCTTTGACCAAGTAGGGGAGATCGGGGCTGCCGTGATCGGCCAGTCGGGCAACATTACACCCGCAGACAAAAAGCTGTATGCCCTTCGGGATGTAACAGCAACAGTTGAATCCATCCCCCTTATTGCAAGCTCTGTGATGAGCAAGAAGATTGCAGCAGGTGCAGATGCGATCGTGTTGGATGTCAAAACAGGCAGCGGTGCTTTTATGAAGACGCTGGATGATTCTATAGCACTCGCTCAGGCGATGGTTGACATTGGAACGCATCTGGGTCGGAATACCGTTGCGATTATCAGTGATATGGACCAGCCGCTTGGTTACGGGATCGGAAATGCGTTGGAAATTAAGGAAGGAATCGAGACCTTGAAGGGTCACGGTCCGAAGGATCTGCAGGAGGTCTGTCTTATTCTGGGCAGCCAGATGCTTGTTCTTGGCGGCAAAGCCAAGGATGAAGCGGAGGCACGTTCGATTCTTATGACGCATATTGAAGATGGCAGTGCGCTAGAGAAGTTCAAACAAA
The DNA here is from genome assembly GCF_037992965.1 of Paenibacillus sp. FSL E2-0190. NCBI lineage: Bacteria > Bacillati > Bacillota > Bacilli > Caryophanales > Paenibacillaceae > Paenibacillus > Paenibacillus sp. FSL E2-0190. The sequence goes on along the minus strand of NZ_CP150306.1, from coordinate 4,872,524 downwards.
TCGTAAAGGCACAAGGTGGAGATGTATCGCAAATTGATTCTCCGGAGAAGCTCCCTACGGCTAAGCGATTCATTGAAGTGAAAGCAAAAAGCAAAGGATTCATAGAAGGTATTCAGGCCGAGGAAATTGGCGTTGCAGCTATGCTGCTTGGAGCTGGACGTGAAACTAAGGAATCCGTAATCGATCTGGCTGTGGGGATTCAACTTTCTAAAAAGGTTGGAGATGCTGTAGAGATCGGAGAGACGCTTGCAGTCTTGCATATCAATGATGCCAGTGAGAAGAAAGTAGAGGAAGCTGAAGGTAAGGTGTTAGAAGCCTACCGTATCACTTCTGAACCTGTTCCTGCCCAACCCTTGGTATTTGCACTTGTTACTAAAGATGGGGTAACACGGTACTAGTCAAGGCAACATAAATATTGTCATGGCTATGGCCGTAAACAGACAACAAAGCAGCGATCCTCCCATATCGGGAAGGTCGCTGCTTTGCGTTTTGTTCAAAGGTGCAATATTTATAACTGATTATTGATCTTATTGAAAATCTGCGAAGCCCCGCTGCTTGTATTACATAATACGACTACAGTCTCGCCACTAGCTGGATAGATAGCCGACCGGAAGGAAACACCGGGATCATAGCCCATAATGTGAAATTTGAACACTTTTTCTTCGCGGAGGGTAATCCATACACCATAACCATAATAGCCTTCGCCATCCACATGTACATGGGGAGTAAGCAATAATGAAGTGAGTACTGGACTCAATAATGTATGGTTCATTAACCCGCTCCAGAATAGCTGCATGTCGGGGGCAGTGACGAAAGCACCACCGTCAGCGCCTCCCTTTACCGGGATTGAGTAGATGTTGGTTCTCCAGTTCCCGTTCTCTTCCTCTATGTATCCTAGTGCACAGTTGGCAGGTAAGGCATCTAACGTAAAGTAACCGGATTGCTCCATTCCGCAAGGCTTAAAGATGTGATGCTCTACATACTCGGAAAAAGTCATTCCACTCAATTCCTCCACCAGAAGGCCTAGCACGATATAGCCGGCATTGTTGTAGTGGAAACGTTCGCCAGGAGTCCACATCATGGGAAGGGTCCGGAACATCGGCACAAAATCCTCAAGCTGTCGCAAGGTGTACATAGGCCGTGCCTTCCACAGATCCTCGAAATCATCCATAATTGTTTCATCAAAATAATCCGGAATACCAGAGCTATGCGTAAGCAGCTGATGTATGGTGATGTCGGGACTAAAGAGAGGGAACTCTACCTTTTTCAGATAATCTAATAGTCTACTTTCAAAAGAAATCAATCCCTGATCGACCAGCTGGCAGACAGCGATCGCGGTAAATATTTTACACCCGGAAGCAATGCCGAACCGAGTATGAATATTGTTTTCGCGCTTATCCGACTTATTGGCATAACCGTAACAACTGCTGATGACTTTTTTATCAGGTTGTTGTACCAGCACTACACCAGAGAAATTGTTCTGTTTAGCTTCTGCTTCAATACATTCTGCAAGGTGGTTCATCTGTATATTCACTCCTCTATAAGCAGTTAAGTTCTTAAATACCATTCGTTAAAATATTACATTTTCCTTTAAAGGGGGGTTAAATGAGTACGGAAAAATTGGAAATACTTAAAAATTGAATTAACTTTTGATCTCCCCTATAATAAAAATGCTCTGCAACTGCTGCTGGGCTTTTTTTATTGACAACATCATTACTTCTTGCGATAAATTATTATAGTTATTTACTTGGAAATGGAATAATTTCCACCCTTTCTGACGAAACTGGAACACAGTACCTGTGATATGAAGGTTAACGTTCAGGAGGGGAACCATTGTGAGAAAAATGCGTTTTGCTGTGCTTGTGCTCTGTATCGTTGTGTCGGTTCTAGGACCGATGTCAGGTGCTTATGCTGAGGAAAAAAGCAAGGATTCTGGCAGTAATGCTGCCGCTGTAGATCTTGCGCCTGGTGCGCGTTCAGCGATTTTGATGGATGCAGGCACCGGCACTATTATTTATGAAAAGAACAGCCATGATAAGCTGCCTCCCGCAAGTATTACGAAGATTATGACGATGCTGCTTACGGTGGAAGCACTGGATGAAGGAAGACTGCAACTGACGGATAAGGTGCGCACGAGTGAATATGCCGCATCGATGGGCGGATCGCAAATTTTCCTGGAGCCTGGTGAAGAAATGTCGGTGGATGAGATGCTCAAAGGCATCGCTATGGCCTCCGGTAATGATGCATCTGTGGCGATGGCAGAGAAAATAGCGGGTTCGGAGAGCGCTTTTGTCGATCTGATGAATAAAAGAGCGGAAGAACTGGGTCTGAAAGATACCCACTTTGCCAATTGCAACGGTCTTCCAGCTGCTAATCACTATTCCTCAGCCTACGATATTGCGGTAATTAGCCGGGAGCTTTTAAAGCATGATAGAATTATCAAATATACCGGTTCCTATCAGGATTATCTGCGTAAGGATTCCACCAAACCATTCTGGTTGGTAAATACGAACAAGCTTGTACGTTTCTATACAGGCGCTGATGGACTGAAAACAGGATATACCGCTGAAGCAAAATTCTGCTTATCTGCTACGGCTGCAAGAGACGGTCTGCGTGCTGTTGCTGTTGTGCTGGGTGAACCGAACACGAAGACACGTAACAGTGAAGTGTCGGGCATGTTTGACTATCTCTTTTCGCAATATAAGATCCACACTATTCACAAAGAAGGGGACGCTATCGGTACCCTTAAGATTGAGAAGGGTGTGAAGTCCGAGCTGCCGATTACGGCGAAAGAGACGTATAGTGTTCTTTTGAAAAAAGGTGTGACGCAAGAAGGCATTCGTCACGAACTAGTACTTCCAGAAAGCGTGAAGGCACCAGTGGCTGAAGGCCAGTCCATAGGCAAGCTGGTTGTCTACCAAGGAACCCAAGTGATTAAAGAGTATGAACTTAAAGCAGGGGAAGCTGTGGCAAAAGCAGGCTGGTGGAAGCTCTTTAAACGTACAACAGGCTCGATGTTCGGCATGGATTAAAAAGAGCTTTTTTGTAGATTGCGCCCATGTGCTTTGTAGATTCATAGGGGTTTTCTTCTAGTTTTGTCGTGAGGCAGGATTCCTGATTTGCCACGTAGAAACCTTGTCCTTGAAGAGAATGGGTACTGTCTCTTAAGGCCAAGTTTTCAAAGCAACGAAGAGGAGAGTGGCAAGCATGAATTCTAATGTGGAAATGGAGCATCACAGGGGTGTGCTGATTGTCCGTTTATCTGGGGAACTCGATCATCATGCCGCCGATTTTGTAAGAATGGATATGGATGAAGCGATTATGCGGGGTCAGGTATCGCATTTGATCCTTAGTCTTAAGCATCTGCAGTTTATGGACAGTTCGGGTCTCGGCGTAATTCTGGGAAGGTATAAACTGATCCATAGTAAAGGCGGCAAAATGGTGGTGTGTGATGCAACGGCACCTGTGAAGCGACTTCTGGAAATGTCAGGCCTGTTCAAGATCATGCCCCTATATGACGACGAGAGCACTGCACTCTCGGATTTGGAGGTTGCGTTATGACAAATGGTAAGGCTGGTAACTTCATGAACGTGCAGTTCGCTGCACTCTCGGAGAACGAATCATTCGCGCGTGTAGTTGTAGCGGCGTTCGTTTCTAGGCTTGATCCTACAATGGACGAGCTGAATGATCTGAAGACAGTCGTGTCGGAGGCGGTCACCAATTGTATTATTCATGGGTATGATAGTGATCCGGAAGGTATTGTGACTATTTCAGCTTCGCTGGACAACGAAACGGTACATTTAACCATTGAGGATCAGGGACGGGGCATTGAGGATTTGGAGCTGGCACAACAGCCGCTATATACCTCAAAGCCAGAGCTGGAGCGGTCGGGCATGGGCTTTACCATTATGGAGAATTTCATGGATGAATTTGAAGTCACTAGTGAACCGGGACACGGCACTTCGATCTCAATGAAGAAAACCATCGTTTCGAAAAAAGCTTTATACAATTAGGGGTTGGAGCCATGGATGCAGAGTCAAAAAAAGCTCCGCCGACCTATTTGGACGATGCGGAGGTCAAACGTCTTATCGCGCTCAGTCAGGCCGGAGATAATCTTGCCCGAGACACACTAGTTAGCTGCAATATCCGGTTGGTCTGGTCGGTAGTGCAGCGGTTTATGAACCGCGGGTATGAACCTGACGATTTGTTCCAGATCGGTTGCATCGGGCTCTTGAAGTCCGTTGATAAGTTCGACCTCAGCTATGAGGTCAAATTCTCCACTTATGCCGTGCCGATGATCATTGGCGAGATTCAGCGTTTCCTTCGCGACGATGGAACCTTGAAAGTTAGCCGTTCTCTTAAGGAGATGGCTAATAAGGTCCGCAAGATGAAGGATGAAATGTCTAAGACGCTGGACCGTCTGCCTACCATCGGTGAAGTTGCTGAGGCACTGGGGGTTACCCCTGAAGAAGTGGTATTTGCTCAGGAAGCTAACAAGCCACCGACCTCGATTCATGAGACGGTGTTCGAGAATGATGGCGATCCGATCACACTGATTGATCAAATCGCTGACGAATCACAGGAACGCTGGTTTGATAAGCTGGCACTGAATGAGGCTATCGGAGGTCTCAGCGAGCGTGAACGGCTGATTGTTTATCTTCGATATTACCGTGACCAAACGCAGTCAGAGGTTGCCAGTCGCCTTGGGATTTCTCAAGTCCAGGTATCCCGGCTGGAGAAGAAAATATTGCAGAATATCCGCGAGCAGATTGCTCAGTAGATAATGGCTAAAATGTAAAGACGCTTGCGAAATAGCGAATAGGAAGAAAAAGCCGCCCCGAAAAGGGGGGGCTTTTTATGTGGAGGGAATCTCAATATGCATTCACTTGGCGACAAGGATATGACCTCTTGGTCTATTGACATGGAAGCGAATTTGCTGACAATGCCGAATGTTTTGGAGAAATGGGTGGACTGTTCAGATCATGCTTTAACGCATAACCCCAATTTTTTACGTGAATATGTGTACGGTGAGGATCTTGAACGGTTTGATGCGTATATAGATAAATTATACTCTGGTCACCTATGTAATCTTGAGTATCGTATGCAGTTACCTGCAAAAGCGCTGAAGTGGGTTCAAAGTATAGGCACGCCCGTTTTTAATCAAGAGCATAAGGTTTGTCGAATAGATGGCGTCATCATAGATATCACGGAACAAAAAAATGCTCAAGCCCAGTTAGAGAGTAGCTTTTCTCTGTATCAGCAGATGTTTGCTACGATCGATGTGGCGATTTGGTCTTACGATTACGTATCACGGAAAATGTTATTCATATCGGATGCCATTTTCAATATCACGGGATATTCACCAGAACAGGCGAAGGAAGATGACTTTTGGCTAAGAATTGCTCCTAAAGAAGAGCGGCCTTTAATTCAAGAGATTATAACTACAGTGGGGCAAGGAATAAGCAATCTCAGTGAATATCGGATCATCCATGCCAGCGGTGAACTCCGATGGGTCCAAGTCAGGATCATTCCCAGTATGGATGAGACAGGGGCAGTGGTACGGCTCAATGGGATCTTAATCGATCATACGGAAAAAAAGCAGATGCAAGAGGTTCTATTAAAAAGCGAGCAGCGCTACAAATCCCTGTTTGACCATAATCCAGATATCGTGTGTGAATTGGATATGCAGGGCAGCATTGTGGCTATCAATCCAGCGGCAGAGCAAATTACTGGAGAAGCTTTTAATAGATTCGGAGAGAACTTATCCATTGTGAATTTATTTGGCGCAGAGAATTCGCATATGATGTCTGATTATTTTGAGAAAACGGTTGGCGGAGTTCTGCAGCATTATACGGTTACTTCTGTCCGCGAGAATGGATTAGTTAACCATTGGTCGATGAAAAACATCCCTGTACATGAAAACAATCAAATTGTAGGTACCTTTGTTATCGCAAGAGATATCACTGCATCTGTGGAGGTGGAAAAGCGGCTGGCTCAGCGGGAGGCGGAGTACAGGCTTATTACAGAGAATATGGAGGATATGATTGGGGTTCTGGATCAGCAAGGGAACTTCATTATTGCTTCGTCCTCTTGTGAGAAAATTATTGGGCTTCCTGTAGGTTCAATAAAGAACACAACTATTTTGGAGTATATTCATCCTGATGAACAAGAAGTGTTGCGGGAACAGATCTTGGATATTTTTCGGACAAAAGTATGTAAGATGTTTTACAATCGGTTTATTCACATCAAAGGTCACATTATAGACCTGGAATGCTTGGGTACACCTGTTCTTGGTGAGGATGGAGAAGTAGTTAGTATTGTGATCGTAGCGAGAGACATTACAAAAAGGGTCCAGATGGAGAGTGAACTTAGAGAAAGCGAGGAACTCAATCGGCTGCTTATTGATATGTCACCTGAAGCGGTAGTACTCCATAGTGAATATAAATTCCTTTATGTGAATTTTTCCTGTTTAGGATTGTTTGGAGTTTGCAGTGAGGATCAATTGATTGGCACCTCTATTTTTAATTGGGCCCACCCGGACTATATAACGCTGGCTAGAGATCGGATGCGTGAAATCTATTATGGACCCAATCGGATATTAGCTCCTGTTGAACAAAAGGTCGTGCGGTCAGATGGATCTATTATCGATGTAGAAGTAACAGCTAGCTCAATTCTATATAAGGGTAAGGTTGCATGTATCTCTATCTTTAGGGATATCAGTGATCGGAAAAAAATTGAGGTGGAAAGACAGCTTACAGAGCAGATCATTCGGAACAGCGAGGAAAGGTATTTCAACTTACAGATGAGTCTTGATCAATTCTCGCAAGATTTGTTTGGTGCGATGAAGATCAGTCACATGGAACAACGATTACTGAAAGAAGTTAGAGAGGTCTTGCGGGTTACCAATATTTGTATGGTTGAAGTTGATGATAACCATGATAAAATATGCGAGATTATTGAGACCGAGCGGGGCTATTCACTTAAGATCGGAGAGTTCCGAAGAAAAAGCTATATTCTATCCATTAATGAGAAGTCTATTTTATTAGAAATAAGTTCTGTTCGAGTGTGGCTGAAGACGATTACCCGTTATGTTAGTGTGTTATTTGATAATTTTTTGCTCATAGAAGATCTAACTAAGGACCTTGAGTTAGCGGCTTCCGAGCAAGCTCCGACATGGTTGCTGCGCTTTATGTTTAATTTATCCGAGAATGAACGCAAACGGCTGGCTCAAGATTTACATGATTCAGCCCTTCAAGAACAGATCATCTGGTATCGTAAGCTTGATAATTTTTTAAGTGATAAATCCGTTACGGGGGAACTAAAGGAACAGCTAGAACAGATCACAGAAGGTTTACTCGATGTTATCTATGAACTGCGGATGATCTGCAATGAGCTTAGGCCACCAGCATTAATCAATGAGGGGCTTGCTTCCTCACTTGAGACGTTGTTTGAATTTGCTCAGCTGCGGAACGACTATCAGATTTATTTTGAGTCAAACGCTTTCAGGCATAAGTTAAAAGACGAGATTCTAATAGGTCTGTACCGTATTGTGCAGGAACTTTTGGCTAATGCAGCTAAACATTCCTGTGCCACAGAAGTACGTATCTCCTTAGCTAGCGAAGGGCAACAGGTGCTTTTGGATTATGAAGATAACGGAATTGGAATGAGCCTTTTAGGAGAGGATTCTCTTAAGAGCATGGGGATTTATGGGATGAAAGAAAGGGTTCGCAGTATGGATGGGACCATACGATTTCTTTCGCCAGAGAATAAGGGATTAGCTGTCTTTATATCCATACCTGCAGATTAATCATGGGGCATAATAAGGGGATAGGGGTGTATTAGGCATGATTCGAATTTTGTTAGTGGACGACCATCCCTCTGTCATGGAAGGGACTAAGATGATACTGGAACAAGAGGGAGATATGGAGGTTACCCTAGCCAATTCAGCCCATGAGGCGCTTAACATGGTGGGTAGCCATACGTTTGACGTGATGCTGTTTGATCTTCATATCGCTGATGGGAATGGGATTGATTTGGCGAAGGAAGTCTTAAAAATAAACGCAGACGCGATTATCTTAATCTACACCGGATACGAAATTACAAACAAATTCAACTTGATGATCGAATCGGGTTTGTTTGGATTTATTTCAAAAACGACCAATAGAGAGCAGTTGGTTGCAGCAGTGCGTTGTGCTTTAAGGGGAGATGTCATTTTGCCTCATACCCTAGTTAAACAGTTAAGAAAAGTATCACCTAAAGGAATGGAGATTAATATTGACCAAGCAAACCCGAAGATAAGCAAAAAAGAGCATGAAATGCTGACAGAGATTGCAAAAGGAAAAAGCAACAAGGAAATAGCAGAGATTGTACTTATGAGTCAACGATCGCTGGAATACAGTTTAACGAGTCTGTTCCAAAAACTAAATGTGAAATCAAGAATTGAAGCGGCAATAAAAGCTAAACGACTGGGCATATTGAAGGAGTCCGATTTCAACAATTCACTATGAAAATTCGTAACAAACAAATAGATCAAAATCCCGTTCACGGTGCTGTGAGGCGGGATTTTTTGGTCTGCGCTTTTTTTGCGGGACGACGCAATATTTTTGCGTGGTCGCGCTATTTTTTTTCGGTTACCTTAATCTGCTTACCGTATATGATGAAATAGTTCCTAAGAATTACTAAAAAATGACTAACGCCAATGAGGGGCTGAGGAAAATGAAGTGGTTTTATAATTTAAGGACAGCAGTGAAGTTAATCTCCGCATTTCTGTTAGTATCCGCAATATTGTGCTTTGTAGGATTCTATGGAATTACGAATTTGAGTAAGATGGACCGCTCTATCGTGGACATGTACGAAAATCGCTTAACACCTATAGCTTATCTGGGAGAAGCGAATGAACTATTTTTAACAAATAGAATCAATATCCGTGATATAAACACGATGGCTAAAACAGCGGCAGAAAAGAAAGAATACGAAGATAAAATACATAAAAACGTTCAAAGTATTGAAGAGATCATGGGTAAATATAGCAAGACTGCGTTGAGGGAAGAAGAATTGGCGATAATGAAAGATTATCCTGAGATCTGGCAACGTTATATCACAAGTCTTGATGATACTATTGAAATTGATAAAACAAATATTAGTAATGAAAAATATACAAATTATTTGCGCGAAAGTGATTTGCAAACAGCCACAACAGAGCTGACTAACTTTCTGCAAAAATTAATAGACATCAATATGAAGCAGGCTCAAGGTTCGATTGTTAATGCCAATGACCTTTATCAGTCCTCTCGTTTGATTACGTTTAGCGTTACTATTGTTGCGCTGCTCATCAGTATTGGTCTGGGTCTTCTAATATCGCAGATCATAGCACGGCCTCTAAATCAAGTAATGCGCCTGCTAGGTAAAGTGGCTAATGGTGATTTAAGCGAAACGTCGAATCTGGAATCTAAGGACGAGATTGGAATGCTAGCTTATTCTGTTAATGAAATGGTTCTGAACCTAAGACGCACTGTTAGCGGCATTTCGTCTTCTGCGGAAAGTGTCTCAGCTGCTGCACAGCAAATCTCAGCTAGTACAGAGGAAGTAGCCAGTGGAAGTATGAGTCAAGCTAGTGCAGCACAAACGATGAATGAGTTGTTCCGAGAATTATCTGCGGCGATTAATTCAGTAGCCCAGAGTGCTGAACAGGCTTCTGAGCTTTCAGATCAAACGATGCGTATTGCTCAAGATGGAGGGATCGTGGTTAAGAACTCCGTACAAGGAATGGCAGTACTGGATACACAAATGTCTAGACTTGCGGAAGACTCCGATAAGATTGGTGAGATTATCGCGGTGATTGAAGATATTGCCCAACAAACAAATCTGCTTGCCCTAAACGCAGCGATTGAAGCGGCCCGCGCAGGTGAACAAGGTCGAGGTTTTGCCGTTGTTGCGAATGAAGTAAGAAAGTTAGCTGAGCGGAGCAGTGGGGCTACGAAACAAATCACGGGCATTATCAAAGAAATGCAGAAGAATACGCAGCACAGTGTAAATGCTGTAGTAGAAGGAGTAGCTTTTTCACAAAAAAATGGAGAAGCCTTTGAACATATCCTTACGATGGTGAACGATACCGCTCATAAAGTAACAGAAATTGCAGCTGCCAGTGAAGAACAGGCCGCACAATCGTCTGAGGTGATGTTCTCAATTGAGAGCATATCCGCCGCAACTGAAGAAATGGCGGCAAGCAGCAGTGAAACGGCAACGACCGCCAATGCTTTGGCTCAGCTAGCAGAAGAGTTAAATAGTCTGGTATCTATTTTTAAAGTTAAATAAACAGTGTCAGGGGTATTATCATTGATAGGAGAGGAGAAGTAGTGCAAAAAATAAAGGTGCTCGTTGTAGCTGCTTCAGTAACCATGCGTAAACAGATCTCGAACCTAATTTCGGAGGATTCAAGCCTCGAGGTCATTGGAGTAGCTCGAAATGCATCCGAAGCGATCAGCATGGTTCAAAAACTCAGGCCCGATGTCGTGGCTATAGATATAGAAATGCCGGAATTGAACGGTTTGGTAGCACTCACAAGCATAATGTCTCAGCGGCCAACACCTATACTTATCTTGAGCTCCGCTACAAAGGATGGAATAACAGCAACCATTACTGCTCTACAAAATGGTGCAGTGGATTTCATATCTAAGCCGGCTCAATCTTATGGACCTGGTCTATACAGCATAAAAGATGAGTTATTATTCAAAATTAAGAAAGCCGCTGAAATTCCTTTAAGAACTCTTATTCTTAACAATATAAACATCTCTAAAGTGAAAGCTCGACAAGAGAAACAAAACAACGTTAAGAGTGGATGTACAGAAGTTATTGAGCAGATCGTGGGAATTGGATGCGGAGTAGGGGGGCCGAAGGCATTAGAAATCTTAATTTCCTCGCTCCCGGCGAGCTTCCCGTATCCCCTGCTGGTTGTTCAACATATGCCACCTAAGTACACAAAAGCATTGGCGGAACGACTGAATCGGTTCTCAAGTGTACGGGTGGTGGAAGCCAAGGACAAGCAATCGGTGCTCGGGGGAACCGTCTATATCGCTCCAGGTAATTCTCATATGACCATTATTCAGGAGGGGCAGGATCTCAGAATAAAACTTATGAAAAAGCCTGCAGTGAATGGACACTGTCCTTCGGTAGATATCTTGTTTGAGTCTATATCTGCACTAACTGGTCTACAGCAGCATTTAATCCTAATGACCGGAATGGGAAATGATGGCGCTAAAGGGATGCTGGCTGCCAAACACGCTGGCGCCCAATCAACGCTAGTAGAATCGCAAGAAACTTCTATTGAAAGTGAAATGCCTGAAGCAGCCGCTAAGCTGGGTTGTGTGGATTACGAGCTGCCCTCGCATTTGTTAGCCTCGAAGATTATGGAGGTTACGGGGGAGCTGAGATACCGGAGGGATGCATTTCCATCGGTTTGAACGGTCTTATTTTACTACTAAAAAAGCGTTGGCAGGATAAAATCCGCCAATGCTTTTTTGTGTTTCATGTTGACACTTTCAAGTGATAACAATTATCATTTACGGAGCAAGAGTAGAGATTATGTAACTCATCGTATACAAGGAGCGAAGAAGGAGAGTTTTGCGATGACTTTAAATATATTGAATATGGAAATTCATGATCTTTTTGATCAATTTACAGAACGGATAGAGGGGCATGTTGAACATAACCAATGGGAACAACGGCTTACTATTCCTTCACATATTGGTAAGGGAAGCGTCACCCGTACACGGATTCGTCCAGGTATGGAGATTATGTATACGGACATAACTTACGAACAGGATATGAAGCTCCACATTCAAGAAGCTTGTCCGTTGTTTGAACTAAGCTATAATCTAAGCGGAGAAATCTATTGCGAATGGAACGGCAAGGAAAGTTACACGGATAAACAAATGGGCAATGTCCTTTTTCTAGAGGATGTTCAGGTGTATGAAGAGAAAAAAGCAGGTGTCCCCAATCAATTGCTGGAAATACGGTTTGCTCCTAGTGAACTGCTGAATTACGCCGGAGATTTATCGGAGACACAGCAAATGGAAACCTGGCTTAGACATCATCGTGGAAATATTGATCGTTATCCAGATACTGCGGCAATCCGAAAATGTGTCTCCGAAATGATCCACTGTACCTATCATGGAACATTGAGACGTTTATATATGGAGAGCAAAGCCCTTGAATTTATTGCTTTGTTTGGTGAGTCTGATGGTTACGGTTCTATTAGCGATAGTATGACGCTGCGGCATGATGATATTACTAATCTGAAGCGGGTACATGAATTGGTGCAAATCCATTTCGAACAACCGTTATCTATACGTGAGTTGGCTAAGCGGGTAGGTATCAACGAATTCAAGCTGAAAAAAGGCTTCCGCGAATTATTTGGCATGACGATCTTCGAGCTTGTACGTATAAAAAGGATGGAGAAAGCGCTCTGGTATATGGAGGTTGAAGGTTTGAATATAGGGAAAACAGCTGTTTCGGTCGGATATAGCAATGTCAGCAATTTCACGACGACCTTCCGTAAGCATTATGGCTGCAATCCAAGCGAATACTTAAAACGTATCGAACAACAGAGTTTGGAACGAAACAGGCTGTAGGAAGATTTGTAAATGCAGAAAGCTTAAAGCTTCAGGTGTTAGAACATAGGGTTCGGAATCGAACGTTATCTTCTGCATGCTTGAGGTTTTTTTGTGTTTGCTCCCTTATCAAGGAGTGAACCTCCCTTAACAGGTAGAGAAAAAGACCACTCTAAATGATAATAATTTCATAGATTGCAGATAAAAAGGTGGTCATACAATGGGACAACAACAAGTAGATTCACGCAGGTGGTATGCGCTGGGGGTTATTTTACTGCCAACATTACTTATTTCATTAAATACTTATATGATTCAAGTTGCGCTTCCATCTATGCAATATAGCTTGAACGCAAGCTTTTCGGAAGCACAGCTTATCGTTACCGGATTTTCGCTAGGATTAGCTGTGGCGTTGATTATTAGCGGAAAGCTTGGGGATATATACGGCAGAAAACGGATGTTGATGATCGGGGTGAGCGGGTTTACGGTCATGGCAGTGTTAGGCGGATTGACCTCAGATCCGGCACTTCTGATTGTTATTCGGATTGTGCAGGGATTGGCTGCGGCGCTTATTCAACCTCAGGTTCTATCTACGCTGCAGGTCAGCTTTCTGCCAAAGGAAAAAGGGCTTGTTTTCGGCATTTACGGCGCAATGATTGGCATTGGATTTGCATTCGGATTCATCCTCGGAGGTACTATTGTGAATTGGAATCCGTTCGATCTCGGTTGGCGGACAGTATTTTTTTTCAATGTGCCATTTGGACTTCTCGTCCTGCTGTTAATGCCGATTGTACCTGAAACACGGGCTGAGCAGGCGCACAGTATTGATTGGACTGGAAGCTTCCTTCTGCTGATCGGTTTGTTCCTGTTGATCTATACGTTGTCAGAGGGACAAAAACAAGGGTGGCCGTTGTGGATTTTTGGCTGTCTAATGTTAGCTCTTTTCGTGTTGTTTACTTTTATCTGGGTTGAAAATCGAAAGGGAAAGCAGGGGACGTTACCGTTAGTCGATCTGTCTATTTTCAGAGATCGAACATTTAGCGCTGGTCTGGCAACCGTTCTTGTCCTTTATCTAAGTATGTTCTCTTTCTTTTTTATTTTGAGCTATTATATGCAATTTGGTTTGCACTATAGTGTTCAAGATACCAGTATGGTTTTCTTGCCTATAGGGATAGGCTTTTTTCTGACTTCCCTAATCTCTTCTCGAATGGTCAAAAGATGGGGGATGAGTGTACTTAAGATAGGAGCGCTGATGATGGGGAGCTGTAGTCTGCTGCTTATGTTAGAGCTAAATGTGGACGTTACGCAGCTGCTAGACCCTCGTAATATCCTACTATTATTGATATATGGTTTCGGTCTCGGAATGGCTACTACACCTCTAGTCAACGTTACGCTTAGTTCAGTACCCACAAAGATCACGGGTACGGGTTCAGGCTTGATCACTACCTTTATGTATTTTGCAAATTCGTTAGGAGTGGCGTTAATCGGTATTTTATTCTCCGCTTCGCTAAAGCATTCTCTTTTGGAAGCAGATCTAGCGGATTATGTAAGGGCGTTTTCCTTCTCATTAGCAGCAATCGGAGGACTTGCTTTTACTGGTTTTCTTTGCCTTTGTTTTTTGCGGGAGCGGAAATTATAGAGGAGGTATCCTGCTTTTTTACGCTGTGAGCAATCTAACAAACGAACGCTCTTCTTAGCTTTATAGTAATACCGAGTGATTGAATTCCATTTAATGTAACTCACTCCAAACTTATCAATGAGAAGGTGCCAGGATGTCCATACTGCAAGTAGAGAATCTCTCGAAAGAATATAAAGGCAAAGGTAAAACGAATCGGTTTCGAGCGCTGAACGGGATTAGTGTTAGTGTGGATAGCGGCGAGTTTGTGGCGATTATGGGACCCTCGGGGAGCGGGAAAACAACACTTTTAAATATACTAAGCGGAATAGACTCGGAGTATAGTGGGGTTGTAAGAATTGCAGATATTAGTATAAGTGAGATGCCCAAGAACGAGCTTGCGATTTTTCGCCGGCAGCGTATGGGATTCGTTTTTCAGGATTACAATCTGCTGGATAGTCTGACCCTACGGGAAAATATCATGGTGCCCATGGTGCTGGATGAACAAGAGGCAGTAGATATCAATGCCAAGACAGATGAGATGTTATCGCTATTTGATCTCGATGAGGTGAAGGACAAATATCCTTATATGGTTTCAGGGGGGCAACAGCAGCGGGCGGCGATCAGCAGGGCGATTATTAATCATCCAGATGTGATTTTTGCGGACGAGCCGACAGGGAATTTGGATTCCAAATCCTCGAATACGGTGATGAAGACCTTCGCCAAGCTCAACACTCTAAAAGGAGCAACGATAGTGATGGTCACACATGATCCTTTTGCGGCCAGCTATTGTAATCGGGTGCTTTTTATCAAAGATGGGAAGGCTCTACTAGAGATTGCTAGAGAGAATAAAGAGCGCAGAGCATTTTTGGATCTGATTCTGGAGAACCTGGCCTTTATTGGAGGGGGAGAAGATGACCTTTAGGAGAATGGCATTTCAGATATTTAAGGCGAATCTTAGAAGATATTTGTTATTTTTCCTATGCAGCAGCTTTACGGTCATGATCTTTTTTACATTTTATTCGCTGTACAGTAATCCTGATTTTAATGACCCTTATCAAGTGAATGGGATGGTGTCAGGTAATTTATATGCTCCTTTTTTGGTGATAAGGGTCTTTGCTGTTCTGTTTATTGTATATGCTCAAATGGCCTTTTTAAAATTCAGAAAAAGCGACTTTGGGCTATTAATGGTACTTGGAATGACAAGCCACAATATCCGCAAAATCATTTTGTTCGAGAATAGCATGATCGCTTTAGCCTCGATTCTCACTGGTTTAGGTGCAGGGACAGTTTTCTCGGGTATTTTTTTCTTGATTGTTTCGCTGTTTGTAAATATTGGGGACAGTGCTTTTATACTGACGCCGGATAGTTATCTGTATACCATTAAATTCTTCGCGGTGATTTACATAGTTGTGATTGCAGTCAATTTGCTACTAACTTTGCGATACAGTATTTTACGTCTTTTAAAAGAGTCCAGAACCGCAGAACGCAACCTGATTCATGGGAAAATCACCGGGGTCATCGGAGTTTTGCTCTTGGGAATCTCCGTTTATAATATGCTCACTCATTACAACCCTTCCGATGCTCGCATGATGTTAATAAATCTGGGAATTAGTATGTTAGGCGTTTATTTGCTGTTGTCAGGACTTGGGGACTGGTTGAAACTTTTTATATCGCGATCAAGCAGAGCATATCACAAGCACCTGCTGTTTAGTTCCAATTTGATCTATACCCTTGGTCGCTCCAAAATAGTGCTTTCTCTTATCACCTTCCTCGTTTTCATCACGATTTCTCTAAGCGGGATTATTTTTTATTTGACCTGGAATGCTGAGGATATTCCGATTGCAAACAATCCATATGATATTGCCTATTCAGAAGTATTCGGAAAAAATAGCATCTCACCAAAAATACTAAGCGAGATCACGGATCATGGCGCCACGCCGCTGCTTTCACACCAAAAGCTGGAGTATATCGACTTGTTTAATTTCAAAATATTTCTGGACCAGAATATAAACGCATTAATCGGCACTGATTATCATGTGGAGAAAGATCACTTTCTAAATCTGGCCATAGTTGCACAAGGAGAAGAGTGGAAGAATCAAAGACCGGAAATGCCCACTTTTGATATGAAGCTTGCTGCGGGGAAGCATACGCTGTATTCACAAGGTATCCTATTTGACATGGTATTTAACCCTGTGCCGAATCTAATGAATGGTCTTCATATCATTGTAAACGAAGAGGATTATATGGCGCTGAAAGCGGAAAATAAAAAAGCGATCGGTAATCTTCAGCTCCTGAATTTTAAGGATTGGAAAAAAACTGCGGATATAGATGCTAAGTTAAATGCCGCTTTAGCCAAATATAACAAAGACAATACAGAGTCCTGGTATGGCAATGAACGGCAAGAGGCCCTCGTATTCTCTACGAAGTCTAGAATAAGTGACTATCTACAGTTACAGGAGTCTGGCCGATTTGGAATCTTCGTAATTTCATTTGTTGGTTTAATATTTTTCGGCGCCTCCGGGATAGTGCTGCATTTCAGTATTCAGACCGATTTAGAGCGTGAGCGGATCAAATTCAGGAAGCTGAACAAGATTGGAATTACTTCTAAGGACGTGGCCCGCATTATAGGCGGCCCTTTAAAAGTGCTGTTTTTTCTCCCGTATGCATTAGGTATTGCATTGTCTTCTTTTTATGTTGTTAGTTCTTCCAGGGTTGAAATGTCTGCAGCTCTGGAGCCGATGTGGTTTTGTTTGTTAGTAGGCGGAGCGTATCTTTTATTTCAAGTCCTCTTTTATCGTATATACACCAAAATATACACTCGCAATATGCTGGCACATATTCAGCTACTCGATATTCCCTTAATAGACCAAAAAGAGATTTCAATTTAATCCCAAATATGATAATATTGGTGCACAAAACGTGGGGGGATTCCATTTGAAAAAGATTTTTTCCAGAATTGCAGTCGCATTAATGATCTTGACCCTTGTTGCGATAGTCACTTGCTTTTATATTGGTGAATTCACCTATGCGTATGGATTAATTTTGGTGCTGTTTTTCGTATTTGCGGGGATGGGGCAGCTCTATAAGCTTAAAAATGATGAGTATATGTACAAAAAACTAAATAACACCGATGAGTATAATGAATATACTAGATGATATAAATTTAACAGAAACTTCTTATGTATAGCCAAACACCCCACTTTAGACAGTGCCTAAAGAGGGGTGTTTTTGTATGTGCCTATGTTTATTTCTTACCGTTGCGTTCAAGAATCATATCTACGAACAGATCAATCTGTGCGGTAATCGCAATCGGATCATAGCGGTAGTAGGTATCAAAATCATTGTAAAATAGATGATCGTTCTTCGCAGCATCAAGTCCGTTCCAAACTGGAGATTCCTTCAGTTCTTTCAGCTTATCCCCTTTTTTGTCAGGATCATAAGTGGTGAGGAACATGTAGTCAGCAGCATATTCGGGCAATAGCTCCATGGACAGCTGCAACGTTTGGTTGTCGTTGCTGTTCTTAGTAGGCATTTTTAGCTTAAGTGCGTTATAAAGGGCTTGTCCGCCACGGCCAGCATTATTTCCGAAGGTCCATAGCTCACCTTTATCAGTCAGCTCATAGATTCCAAAAGTATCATTTTCATTTACGACACCTTTAAGCTTCTCGCGGCCTTCAGCAGCCTTTTTCTCAAAGTCAGCAATAAATTGTTCAGCTTTGTCAGGCACACCTACAATGTCACCGAACAGTTTAACAGTTTCATAGATATTTGTAGCGGTTCCGTATGGAATATGAATGGTTGGAGCAATTTTGGATAAAGCATCGTAGTTATCATCGTACATAACGACGATCAGGTCAGGTGTAAGTTCCAGAGCTTTCTCGGCGTTAACTGGAGCACCGACATCTTGTGTATTTGCGAGCAGGTCTTTCAAGAAGGGATTATCAAAGGTACTAGGTTCGACACCTACTACATTTGCTCCTACGGAGAGCAACTCCCCACCATAATAATCTGTAATAATCCGTTGTGGTTTTACAGGTATCTGTACAGTACCCTTAGTGGTTTCATAGCTACGCATTTCAGCAGCTGAAGCCTCAGGAGCAGCCGTTGGCTCAGTGCTTGGTGCTGTAGTTGCTTCTGTTGTTGCTGTTGGTTTATTAGATGAAGCATTGTTCGTTCCCCCGCAAGCTGTCACAAATACAGACAATAACATTATGAGTGCCAGGATGGGGAAGAGGGTCTTTCTTTTTAGCATGATAAACCTCCCTATATATATGTACCAACAAATAATAATGAGAATCATTATCATTATTATTTTCAATTTGAACTTTATCAAATCCTAGATTTCCTGTCAATGCAATAAAATAAATGCCTCCTATTAAATCTATCTATTGCCAAACCTAGGAAGGCTCATTTACAATAGCATAGTGATAATGAGAATCAATTTCATAGAAATAAGGTGGCATTCATGAATCAACAGATATCTTCCAAGATTAGACCTAATAAAGGGTCAGCCATACAAGAGTTCCGTTCACGTCCTTGGGCTGCCACGTTAATCTTGGTTGGCGGTCTGGTACTATTAGCACTAGGTATCGCTGTTTCAGTCTCCTTCGGAGCGGCTGATATTAAACTTTCTGTGGTGTGGGCAGCCGTGTTTCACTTTAATCCGGAGATCATGGATCATCAGATTATTAGGGAATTACGATTACCCCGTGTACTTGGCGGGGCCATGATAGGGGCCAGCTTTGCAGTTGCGGGTGCCATTATGCAGGGGATGACCCGAAATCCACTCGCAGATTCAGGTTTGATGGGCATTAACTCAGGCGCAGGATTTGCGCTGGCGCTTTGTTTTGCATTTTTCCCGAACTTATCGTTTATGTATTTGATCCTATATTCCTTCGTTGGTGCCGGAGTAGGGGCTGGGGTTGTGTATGGGGTCGGATCATTGGCCAAGGGAGGGCTGACTCCTGCACGTCTGGTGTTGGCGGGTGCTGCTTTTAGTGCACTGCTGTCAGCGCTGAGTGAAGGGGTAGCTTTATATTTTCACATTGGGCAAGATTTGGCTTTCTGGTATGCGGGAGGCGTGGCTGGGACGAAATGGATTCAGCTTAAAGTCATGTTCCCTTGGATAGGAGCAGCGTTAATAGGAGCTATGGTATTATCCCGGTCGATTACAATGCTCAGCCTAGGTGACGATGTTGCTAAAGGGCTAGGCCAGCGCACAGGGCTTGTTAAGCTGGCAGGGACTTTAATTGTATTGATTCTGGCTGGATCATCAGTTGCCGTAGTAGGAGCCGTTGGGTTCATTGGACTAATCATTCCCCATTTGACCCGTTTTTTTGTAGGTGTGGATTACAGATGGATCATTCCATGTTCAGCTATTCTCGGCAGTCTGCTTGCAGTATTTGCAGATTTAACAGCACGGATGATTAATCCCCCTAATGAAACGCCGCTTGGAGCCATTATTGCACTGATCGGTGTACCTTTCTTCCTTTATCTTGCACGTAAAGAAAGGAGGGAACTGTAATGATAGAGAAAACTTCATTCGATTCCTTCCAAGCCGCCAAAAATAAACGTGGCTTAGTTATAATGATTATTTTAGCTGTACTGATTGTTATTGCTTTTATTATTAGTATGAATACAGGATACATACGTTTGACACCTATGGAGCTGCTTAATACGTTATTCGGTAAAGGGACGGATAAGCAAGAGTTAATCTTGTTTCAATTTCGGTTACCGCGTATTGTGATCTCCGTTCTGATAGGCGCAGGTTTGGCTGTATCCGGAGCTGTGATGCAGGGCGTCTTTCGTAATGCTTTGGCCGACCCCGGCATCTTAGGGATTAACGCTGGCGCAGGAATTATGGTTATGCTGTTAATTTCTTTTTACCCAACGGCAACCGCGGCTCCGGTGTATCTGCTGCCTATGGTAGCGTTTGTTGGTGCGGCAATTACTGCTGCCTTGATTTATGTCTTAGCTTATAAACGGCATGAAGGAATAAAACCCATGCGCCTGTTGCTGACTGGTGTAGCGGTTGCAGCTGGAATGAGTGCAGCGATGATCGTGCTGACTCTTCGGCTGGATCCGGAGAAGTATCAGTTTGTGGCTACTTGGCTTGCCGGGAGTATTTGGGGCACAAGCTGGAAGTTTGTACTTTCTTTACTACCATGGATCGTAATTCTTGTGCCGTATGTCATCTATAAAGCAAGGGTAATGAACGTCCTTAATTTGGGTGAACAGACAGCCGTAGGACTTGGGGCTGCTGTAACCAAAGAACAATTCCGGCTTCTTGCCGCTGCGGTTGGTCTAGCTGCGGCAAGTGTTGCTGTGAGTGGCGGGATTGGCTTTGTCGGACTTGTCGGCCCCCATTTGGCGAGACGACTAGTTGGACCCAAACATCAGCTCATGCTGCCAACCTCAGCGCTGCTCGGCTCACTGCTAGTCATTATAGCGGATACCATTGGACGCTGGATCTTACAGCCATCTGAGATCCCCACTGGAATCGTTGTTGCTGTAATTGGAGCGCCATACTTTTTGTATTTGCTAGCCCGTACTAAATCTTGATGAAAGAAGATGGTCACTCACCGGAAGGAGCGAATTTTTACAATGTTGCGTCGTTTTTTTGCTTACTATAGACCCTATAAGGGATTGTTTATTCTTGACTTCTCCTGTGCTATTGCTGCTGCACTGCTGGAACTAGTCTTCCCGCTGGCCGTTAACCGGGTAGTGGATGATATGCTGCCAAGTGGGAATTGGAAATGGATTCTCTATTCTTGCCTCGGTTTGCTGGGGATCTATATCGTCAGCGCCTTTATGCATTTTGTCGTCACTTATTGGGGGCATAAGCTGGGGATTAATATCGAGTCGGATATGAGAAAAAAGCTGTTTGATCGTGTACAGAAGCTCTCTTTCAACTTCTTCGATAATAATAAAACAGGCCATTTGGTCTCACGGATGACAAATGATCTGATGGATATCGGTGAGATTGCCCACCATGGTCCTGAAGATTTATTCATAGCAGTGATGACGCTGCTGGGTGTATTCGGTATCATGCTTAGCATTAATTGGCAATTAGCTATTCTGACCTTTGTAATTGTCCCGCTGATGATTTATTTATCCATGTACTTCAGTCGCAAAATGTCAAAAGCGTTCCACATCATGTTCGCGGACATTGCTGACTATAACGCACGCGTAGAGAACAATGTAAGCGGGATCCGTGTTGTGCAAGCTTTTGCTAATGAGAATCATGAAATTTCCCGCTTTGCAGTTAATAACGAACGCTTCCGTATTACGAAGCTAATGACCTACCGAATTATGGCTTGGAATTCATCCTTTAGCTTTGTGCTCATGAAGCTGGTCTCGTTATTCGTTCTTGTGTGCGGAACCTATTTTGTAATCCAGAAGCAGATGACCTACGGTGAATTTATTGCCTTTGTGATGTTGTCTAATGTCTTCTTAGGACCTTTGCAACAGATTAATTCGGTCATCGAGACCTATCCTAAAGGGATCGCTGGTTTCAAACGTTATCTTGAACTGCTGGAGACGGAGCCGGATGTTGATGACGCAAAAGACGCTAAGCCAGTGTCTCATCTGTCAGGGAATATAACCTTCCAGGATGTAGCTTTTGCTTATAGTGATAAAGAAAAGGTGTTAACCCATGTGAACTTATCGATTTCAGCAGGAGAGACCGTTGCGCTTGTGGGTCCATCCGGTGCTGGTAAGACAACACTTTGCAGCTTGCTGCCACGCTTTTACGATGTAAGCGAAGGCAACATCTCTATTGATGGAATAGATATTCGCTCCATGACGTTGGAATCACTTCGTTCCCATATCGGGATTGTACAACAAGATGTATTCCTGTTTGACGGAACTATTCGTGAGAACATTGCTTACGGCAGATTGGGAGCTTCCGATGAAGAAATCTGGGAGGCTGCAGGGCGCGCTCAGCTGGAAGAACTGATTAAATCTCAGCCCGCCGGGCTGGATACAATGATCGGAGAGAGAGGCGTCAAGCTTTCTGGCGGTCAGAAGCAGAGGTTGTCCATCGCCCGGATGTTCTTGAAGAATCCGACGATTCTCATTCTGGACGAAGCTACATCTGCACTGGATACTGAAACGGAGTCCGCTATACAAGAGGCGCTCGCAGAGTTGTCTGAGGGACGCACAACACTTGTTATTGCTCATCGCCTTGCAACGATCAGAAATGCGGACCGGATTGTTGTCGTTGCGGAAGGTGGCATCGCAGAACAAGGTAAGCATGAGGAACTGCTGCAGACTGCCGGAATTTACAGCCGATTGCATGAAGCGCAGTTTGGAGCTTAAGTAGCTGAAGGGATCACTAGAATATAATTTTGGAGGGACACAATGAATAAACAACTGGAATTATACGATGTAACCATTATTGGTGGCGGACCTGCTGGGATGTATACAGCTTTTTATAGCGGAATGAGAGACTTGAAGACAAAGTTAATTGAAGCGAAGGATGAGCTCGGAGGAAGAATGCTTATTTATCCCGAAAAAATGATCTGGGATGTAGGAGGCGTAACCCCAACTCTTTGTCATCAACTAATCGGTCAGCTCAAGGAGCAGGCTCAAACCTTCGATCCGACTATTGTGCTGGGTCAGCAAATTATGAATCAAGAGAGACAAGAGGATGGAACGTACATCCTGACCTCTTCTACTGGGGAACAACATTGGACCCGCACAGTCATTTTGGCCATTGGTTACGGAATTCTGCAGATGGCAAAGCTTGAAATTGAAGGTGCAGATCGTTATGAGGTGACAAATCTTCATTATACCGTTCAAGAGCTGGAGCCGTTCCGCGGTAAAAGAGTGCTAATCTCCGGTGGAGGCAACTCCGCAGTAGATTGGGCGAATGAATTGGAGCCTATCGCTGCAAGTGTGACGATTGCACATCGTCGTGAACAGTTTGGCGGGCATGAGAAAAACATTGTACGGATGAAGGAATCCTCAGTCAATGTCCGTGCGCCATATGCAGTAAGCCAATTACACAGCAGTAATGGTGAAACGATAGATCAGGTTACGATCAGTCATATAGAGACAGGTGAAACAGAGCAGTTTGAAGTGGATGCTGTCATTGTGAATCATGGTCTGAAAAGCGATTTTGGTCCGTTAAAAGAATGGGGTCTTGATATGGGCGAGTGGTGTGCGAATGTAACCGATAAGCTGGAGACCAATCTTCCGGGTATATTTGCAGCAGGTGACTTTGTGGATTATGCAAGCAAGGTTCGTTTGATCGCAGGTACTTTCACTGATGCGGCTCTGGCGCTTAATAGCGCTAAGCTGTACATAGACCCAACCGCGGCCAAAGTCGCTTACGTATCTTCTCACAATGAACGGTTCAAAGAGAAGAATAAAGCGCTTGGAGTCGTTGACGACCACTAAGGATAGAGGCTTCTCAAACCATAAAATCTGAAGTTTTATATAAGGCGTATAGGGGATCTTATCCATTTCGAGCGGAGAGAAACCTTATACGCTTGCTTTATATTTTATGGGTTATTAAGTCTAGCAGTCTGGAAGGGAGCAGGAATGAAGCTATCAAATAATAACCCGGTTCATAGAATTTATCTGTTAAAAGAGGTAGGGAAACGCCAATGCGGTGGCGGTCACATCAGTAAACCCCAAATTGCCCAGTCCCCACTCTTCCTGACACCAATAGAAGCTATCATTCAAATAACCATAGAAGGAGAGACAGTATCTCTTAAAAATGGTGAAATTCTTTTTCTAAGCGCAGGTGCGACATATCAAATTAATGCTCCATTAGAGACTGTTATCTCTGTTCTAGCAATTTCCTATGAGGTATATGGGCTAAGCAATAGCACGGAGCAAGAATTGGTCTATGGACTTTGCCGTGAAATTTTTCCGGTCAATGGGATTTTACCTATACGTACGACGAATAAAATAACTCGCTTATTCAGCGAATTGGAAGACGTTGCTGCCAATAATTTAGAAGCACAGGCAGATAGAATTCAATCCTTGCTGTATCAGCTACATCAACTGGTCGTAGAGGCTGACGCTGAAGCAGACATTACGGATAGTTCATATTTCAGAATGCTCTCTTATATCCACCAGAATTTCCAAAGGGAGATTACGCGGGAGATGATGTCTCGAATAATGGGCTTCAATCCTCGTTATTTCTCAGTATGGTTCCGCAAGCAGACGGGTTGGAGCTTCACCGAATATGTAGCTCATTTAAGAGTAAATAAAGCGAAAAAACACTTGATGTCCAGCAAAGCAACCATACAGGAAATTTCGCAAAAAGTAGGCTATACAGATGGACTATATCTGAGCCGCAAATTCAAGCAAGTCACCGGGATGACCCCAACAGAGTTCCGTTTGCGTCCCAAACCGAAGCGGATAGTAGCGTTGCAATTTTTAGGGGATTTACTTGCGCTGGGTGTGAAGCCTGTCGCAGTTGAAGAAGATGTGATGAATTACTCCTTGCTTTTGCTGCCGGAACTGGCGGGTGTACGATCATTTGAGCTGCAGGGATGTCCGGAGGAAGCGGAATGGCCTGGGCTGGAAGCCGATTTAGTTATTGCACCAACCTATCTGAGCCCCCGTCAGCTTAAATGCATGGAGAAGTTGGGGCCACTCGTTACGGTAGAGTGTGATAAAATGGACCGCCTGGAACAGATTCGTTTGTTCGGCAGACTGCTGGGTGAAGAGGAGCGGGCAGAGGCATGGATAAGGCACTATCATTTGAAAATAGATTTGTCCAAGCAGCGCTTGTCCTCACTAATTGAATCTGGTGAAACGGTAGCGGTGTATGAGATTAGGCAAGATAACAGTATTTATATCTGGAATCATACAGCCCGCGGGGTGTACAATCTGTATCCAATGCTGGGGTTAACTCCACCGGACAAGGTAAGGTCAGATGTTCTGGAGCGGAATGATCATTTATGCATCTCACTGTCGGAATTGCCAATATATGCGGCTGACCATATGTTTGTGGTCGTATCAGGACAAGAGGACTGGATGTCGAAGACGCGTAAACGGATTAGTAAAAGTGCGGTTTGGCGCAATCTTCCAGCATTCAGGAATGGACGCATATATTACCTGAAGCTTGAGGAATTTTGGGGCAGCGAAGGGCTTGCGCTCGAACGCCAATTGGAGATACAGACAGATTTGTTAACCGGCCATAATTTAAGCTGACAATCGTCCATAGCAAAATTGATGTATTAGCGTGTATATATGTTTTCCTGCGGAGACGGTATATTAAACAAAGATCTAAATGATATTGATTATCAATATCATAATAATATAAAGTCTCAAGGGGGATTTACATTGTACAAAATAATATCGTTAGGAAAAACAAGCATGATAGCCGTTATGCTTACGCTGGTGCTGCTGTTGAGCGCATGCGGACAAGCAGCTAATCAGGGGAATGCTCCAGCTAGCACGTCGGCCGAAGTGGCTAAAAGCACTAATGATTCTGTAGTTGCCAGCTCGGAGCCGGCTGCTGATGCAGAGTACTGGACATACGAAAGCGATAAAGGCCCGGTGCAGATTCCACGCAATCCACAAAGAGTTGTGATCCCGGTACAAGACTTTATTGGTGATCTTCTGACGCTTGACGTGACGCCCATTGCCGTTGCCGGGAATGACATCCTGAACCATCCATATTTCAAAGAGGCGCTGACAGGTGTAGAAGTTGTAGGCGATGACATGACGGTGTCCCTGGAGAAAATAACAAGCCTCGAACCGGACTTGATTATCACTTATCAGGAAGATACCTATGAGCAAATCTCTAAGATTGCTCCAACGGTCTTTATTCATTGGGGCAAATACGACTATAAAGAACGATTGATCGAGATCGGGAAAATCTTGAACAAGGAGCAGCAGGCTGTAAAGTGGGTGGCGGATTTCAATCAGAAGCTGGAAGCGAAGAAAGCGGAATTGGCTGATCTGATCGCAGCTGATAAAAAAGTGGCGATCTTTGAAATTGCCGGTAAAGAGCTGTATTTATATGGTTCGTCATATGGGCGTGGTGGAGAGATTATATATAACGGATTGGGGCTGCATGCACCTGATCTTGTCCAAGAGGCAGCCTTTAAAGAAGGCTGGGCTTCCCTCTCACTCGAAGCGTTGCCCGAGTACTTAGAAGAAGCTGATTATATCTTCCAAGGCTTCAGCCGTGGTGTGGAGCAGGATAAGCTGGACATTCTGGACAGTGTCTTCTGGCAAAGCCTACCTGCTGTTAAGGCGGGTCATGTATTCACCTACGATCTTAAAACGTATTATCTCTCCGATGCTTATGCGCTGGACAAGCAACTGGATGAGATAGTTACGTTGCTGAAGTCTCTTCAATAAGTTAATTTCAAAAGAGTATAAGGGGATGTTCGCGGAGCTATAGTAGCTCAAGGACATCCCTTTTGCGTGTTCATATTCCAAGTTAAGCGAGGTTATAGATTCCATTTGTTGCATAAAAAAGCGGTGTAGAACAAATAGTATGAGCAGGAGGTGTTAATGATGGATCCCTTTAACTCTACTATTTTGGACGATAATCTTAAAGAGCTTCAAGAAAGGCTTGGCCATAGCCCTGATATTGTTATTCGTAGAATTAAATCCATAACCACACAGGTTGAGGTAGCTGCCGTATATATTGAGGGATTAATAGAAAAATTGAGGGTCAACGAGTTTGTGGAGCATGCGATGTCGTTTGATAAACTAAGTGAAGAACACCCGGTGGTAAAATCCGCTGAAGATATCTTTTTGTATATGAAAGAAGTGGCGAGAGGAATCGGAGAAGAACAGACGCTTGAAGATTGGGATGTGCTTTTTGAGGCTTTATTCTCTGGAGATACCATTCTTTGGGTCAACGGGATAAGGGAAGCTATCAGAGGGAATACAAGCGGCGGTGAGGTTAGAACGGTATCGGACGCTACAACTCAAGTAGCCATTCGTGGCTCCAAGGAAGGTTTCACAGAATCTATTGGGACGAATATCTCTCTAGTGCGCAGGAAAATAAAAAGCCCTAATCTCTGGGTAGAGTCGATGAAGATAGGTGACGTCACGCAAACGAATGTATCTATTATGTATATTCATGGAATCGTCAATGATAATACCTTACAGGAGCTCAGAACTAAGCTGCAAAGCATTGATATAGACGGGATTCTGGAATCTGGATACATTGAGCAATTTTTAGAAGACACTCCCTTTTCCCCATTCCCAACATTATATAATACGGAACGTCCTGACAGTGTTGCAGGAAATCTTTTAGAAGGACGAGTTGCTATTTTTGTGGACGGGACCCCGTTTGTGCTGATTGCACCTACAACCTTTTTTATGTTTTTACATGCCGTAGAAGATTATTACCAGCGTTATGATATTACGACTTTGATCCGATTATTGAGATTTATTTGCCTTGTTATTTCGTTATTTGGCCCAGCACTCTTTATTGCGATTCTAAATTTTCATCAAGAAATGATCCCAACAGCCCTACTTATTAACTTTGCTTCGCAAAGGGAGGGGGTTCCATTTCCGGCTTTTATTGAGGCTATGCTGATGGAATTTACTTTTGAGATTATACGTGAAGCAGGAATTCGTATGCCATCCCCTATAGGTCAAACTGTATCGATCATTGGGGGCTTAGTGTTAGGACAGGCAGCCGTACAAGCCGGTATTGTCTCTCCTGCAATGGTTATTGTAGTTTCACTTACAGGAATATCCAGCTTTGCTACTCCTGCTTTTAATATGGCTCTTTCCATACGCATCTTGCGTTTCATCATTATGTTTATCGCAGCCTTTATGGGGCTTTATGGAATAACGATCTTTACTTTTATTTTGGTTGCTCATATGTGCAGCTTGAAATCGTTGGGTTTTCCATATATGTCTCCGTTTGGTCCTTTTATCGCTGAGAATCAGAAGGACGCGATCTTGCGTGTGCCCTTGAAATATATGAAAACTCGGCCGCGTCTTATTAGCCAAAAAAATAATACTCGACTTAAGGTGAATGATGGAAAGCCGGGGAGTGGCAAATGAAGGTCGGATGGATGATGCGTTCATTTATTTGTATATGCTGCTTAATGTTGCTGACAAGCTGCTGGAACAGTCGGGAGTTAAACAATTTAGGCATTGTGACCGGTATAGGTGTGGATAAAGTGCCGAATAAAGAGGAATATCATGTTACTTTTCAGATTGTGAATCCATCCTCAACAGCCACAAGTGCAGGAGCTAGCACCGGACAACCCACGGTCACTATTTATTCTTCTACGGACCGTACGATCTTTGGTGCTTTTCGCAAGACTTCAAAAAAGGCGGCAAGACAGATGTTTTTTGCACACACGCAGCTATTAGTTTTAGGCGAATCTACAGTGAAGAGCGGTATTGATGGGATTTTTGACATCTTTGAAAGGTCCCATGAGCTGCGGCTCAACACGAATGTTATTGTAGCCAGAGATACGGAAGCATCCTCTATTCTGAAACTATTGCTTCCCGTAGAAAGCCTGCCTGCAATTGGGATTATTAAAAAGAGTAAAAATACCGCTAGAATATATGGAGAAAGCCGGGATATCAATGTTTTTGAGCTAATTAATGGTATCAGTGGGGAAGGGTCAGTGGTGATATCCGGAGCCAGAATTCTTGGAGACGCTGAAGAAGGAACTAAAAAATCCGGGATGGAGCAAACTCAAGTAAAAGCACTTGTCACAATGAGCGGGCTAAGCGTATTGAAAAAAGGGGTTCTTCAGGGATGGCTGGATGGACCTCTTGCCCGGGGGGCACTGTGGGTACAGAACGAGATTAATGAAACCAGTATTAATGTAGATTCAGATGAGGCTAAAGATTCGATAGCTGTGAACATTAATTATTCAAAAACAAAAATTAAGATTGAACTCCGCAATAAAATACCCGTCATTCATGTGAATGTTGTGGAAGAGGGGACACTTAATGAGACTCAGAGTTATATTGAGCTAAGTGATAGAGAGGTAATCGTTCAATTGGAACAACAAGTGGCTCTTAAAACTAAACAGGAAATAACCCAAGCCTTACAGGCTGCTCAAACTATGAAATGCGATATTTTCAATTTTGGGAATGAACTGAAGCGCACAAATCCAAAAGCATGGGAGACTGTTAAGGACGATTGGGAGTCAGTGTTCGCGGAAGCGGAAGTCGACGTTTCTGTGGAGGCATATATTCGCAGTGTAGGAATGAGATTAGAGCCGCAATTGTTAAAGGAAAAATGACAGGGTTTAGTTGAGAAAGGTGGGAGAAGGCCACTTTATGAAAAAAGAAACCATCAGCGCGAGTCAATTATTTGCTTTGATTTTTTTGTTTGAATTGGGAACGGCCCTTGTGGTACCGATTGGACTTGAAAGTGGCCATGCTGTCTGGATTGCTATTCTGTTAGCTTTGCCCGGTGGACTTCTTTTGTATTTGATTTATGTTTATTTATACCGGCAATATCCGGGCATGATTATTAGCGGGTATACAAGAAAGATACTGGGCAATGTTATAGGCTGGCCGTTAAGCTTAACATACATTCCAATCCTTCTCTTCAATGGCTCCCGAAATCTGCATGAATCAGGTGAGTTGTTAATAGCTGCTTCTTACGACAGAACACCCGTGTTCATCATTTATGCAATGATGGTTGTTGCGGTAATTTACATCTTAAACAAGGGGATTGAGGTGTTTGCGCGGACAGCTGAGATTTATATGCTGATTATAATATTGTTGGGCTTGACCAGTTGCTTTTTGGTTATTGCCGCCGGACTTGTAAAACTAGATAACTTGTTTCCGTTACAGGCCTCGGATTGGAAGAATGCATTAAAATCAGCCTATCTGAATATATGGCTATTTCCGTTCGGGGAGATGGTATGTTTCACTACGATTTTACCTCATATCAAAAAAACCAAGGTAGCAAAAAGAACCGGAATCATCGCAATGACTTTATGCGGATTATTACTCAGTTTTACCCATGCCATCGAAATATCCGTTCTAGGAACAGAAATCTACAGTAGAGCCAATTTTCCGATGTTCACTACGATAACGTTAGTAAACCTGGCTAATTTCATTCAACGTTTGGACGCGCTTGTGCTCTTAACCTTAATCATTGGAGTATTTTTTAAAATGTCAGTATATTGCTATGCTGCAATGGTAGTCACTGCAGATCTATTCAAGGTGCAAGACAGCAGGAAGCTCGCTGTTCCCGTTGGTATTGTTGTTTTGTTCGGGGCTTTTATTAGTTCAGCGAATTATCCGATACATATGGACGAAGGAAGGATATTTCTGAAATATATTTTGCCGTATTTCTGTGCCGCTGTACCTATTCTCTTGTTTATCGTTCATTACATCCGCAGAAAATTAGGAAGCATAGGTTAGTTTATTTTATTTGATGGATTTATTGCTCCTATTTCGGATAGAGGATGTAATTGTATTAACAAAAGGTAAGGAGATAAAAACGAGCATAGTTATTGATTCCTGTATGCTTGTAGCTGCAAAGGAGTCATAGATCGTCCGCATTGAAGTGGTGAGGGTTTCTCCTGATAAAAGGTCGATGATTACTGCCATCAGCAACCCCATAAAAGCAAGCATGAAATATAGTGATAGTAATTTCATAATGATCAACTCCATTTGCTAGATTAATCTTAGGCTAAATGTATTATTACCTCTTGAGTGTTTTTGTAGTCAAAAGAAATAACAAATCCCCTACAGCTCCAACGTTGTTGGAAGCAGTAGGGGATTCTAATTTAAGCGCATTTTATTGTGTAAGCCAAGCAGCCAGCTCTTCGGTCTGGGATAACACGGCAATTGGATCATAGTACCAGGACCGTTCTTCTTTCCATACATAGAGATGGCCATTTTTGACAGCGGGTAGGCTACTCCAGATTGGATCAGCTTTGTAATCAGCTTCTGTACGGTTATTGGAAGTTAAGATAATATAATCTCCTGCGTATTTAGCGAGTGCCTCTGTAGAGATTTCCGCCCATTGCTTCTCCATAATTTCTGCGGCCACAGCTGTAGGGGGCTTGCGACCCAGCGCCTGATAGACAGGCTGTCCGCCTCGGCCAAAGTTATCGCCATAGGCCCAAATGGATTTGCCGCCGTCTTCCATGATGGAAAACGTTGCATCTGCAGGGAGTACTTTGTCTACTTTGGCTTTAGCTTCAGCTATCCGTTTGTCGTAATCTGCAAGCCAGCTTTTGGCTTCCTCTTCTTTACCAAGGAGTTCTCCGAAATAGGTTAATTCGGCATGAGCATCTTTCAGATCACCATATGGCACAACGATGGTTGGAGCAATTTTGCTTAGTGCTTCATAGCTTTCAGCTTGTCCAGAAATAATCAAATCAGGATTAAGTGCGATGATTTTTTCAGGTGACATTTTGCCGTAAGTTCCAGTGTCTGCAACTCCAGTAAGTGCCTCCTTAAAATACATATTCTCCAGTGTTAATCCGGGAGCACCAACAGGGATGGTATCTAGCGCAATCAGACTGCCCAGATATTCCTCAGCGACAATCCTTTTAGGTTGAACAGGAATTTCAATATCACCATTTATAGTAGTGACCTTTTTTAGAGCAGCTGTTTCCGTAGTTTCTGTTGGTTGACTAGTTTCGGTAGGTGCTGTAGTAGCCGATGATGTGTTGCTGGTGTTACTGCCAGTATTCCCCACAGAATTATTGGAATTCCCGCAAGCTGATACGACTAGAATTAATGCCAGCATGAGGGGAAAAAGAAGCCAATGGGATTGTTTGGTGCTATTTTTTCCTGGATTATGCAATTTGTTGTTCCTCCTATGTATATTGATTATCATTCTCAATAAGAACTTTACAAGCTTCACCGGGTATTTACTATGGACGGATATGATCTCAGCTTATGCAAATTTATGATGTCATTACCCGTAGCAATTCTTGAAGCTGTGCCTGTGAGGACAGTGGGTCAAATCCGTAGAACATATCACCTTGGTTCAGAATATATACCCGTCCGTTACGTACTGCATCTAATTGCTTCCAGGCTTTAGAATGTAGTAGGCGAGTAAAACGTTGTCTTCCCTCAGATGATGAAGGGATGCTGGTGATAATAATATGGTCAGCAGGGAACGATACGATATCCTCAATGGATGCCTCTAAGTACCCGGAATCTGTGATCCCTTTTTCAATAATTACGGAGGGGGGCTTGAAGCCAAGATCACCGTATAGAATTTGGCAACCTCTGCCGAAGCTGCTACTGAAACAGTAGGCGGATCGGGAGCTAACCTCCCACACGATAGCCGTACCTCTCTCCATTCCTATTGCATGGTTTAATAACCCGTTGGCGGTAAGACAAAGTCTGTCATAATGACTTAACCATTGTTCAGCACGCTGTCGTCGATTCACAACCTCGGCAATCAGAGCAAATTGCTCTCGCCAACTCATTTGCATAAAGGGCAGCTCAATAACCGGAGCAACAGGAGTCAGAATCTTATTGTCGGGTAGACTGTAGCCGATAATGACGTCTGGTTTTACCGCAGCTACTGAGTCATAGAGTAATGAAAATTTACCTTCGCTCATTTGAAGCTGCTTGGAAGCGGGAACTTGTTCCAAGCTATGCTGCCATTCGGAATAAACCCCGAGTTGAGGCATGATTTCCAGTACTCGCAGGCTAGCGGTGTGATTATAGTTCAAGGCAACGACCCGTTTATTCTTATTCTGGTAGGCTTTAGGTGAAACGCCAACAAGCTGCTTGAATTTTCGGCTCAAATAAGTTCCCTCTTCGTAACCAACCTCATGTGCCAAAGTAGTCAGATTGGGGGAACTGGTGAGAATTCGTTGCTGGGCTTTTCGGATTCTTAATAGTGTAATATAAGCACTGAAGGATAGACCTATTGATTTGCGAAAGGCTCGCGAAAAGTGCTCAGGGCTCACTTCAGCTAAAGCAGCCATTTGATCCCGTGTGATATCTTCATTGTAATGAGCTTCTATATACTCCGTCACTTGCTCCATCCAACTGCTTGATCTTTCTTTACGGGATGTCAGTTCACTATGAAGCTCCACTAGGAACTGGGTGAATAGCTGCTGGACCCTAAACGGCTTTTGCTTATCAGCGTCTATCCAAGCACTGTAAAGCTCACCTGCCAAGGCTGTCAAACGTGTAGAGGCATGGTGGACAGGGGAGTTGTCATTTATAAAAATGTCCTCATCTTTACTCTGGGGTATACAGGAATACTCCATCCATATCCCCTTTAACTGTAATTCAGGTTCCATCTTCAATAAAGAAGAACTACTAAGGGCTATTAAGCTTCCGGCCATGACCTTGTGTAGCTTACCGTCTATTTCAAGAAAACCTTTCCCATCCCAGATCATCATAAGGCTGGAATTAGTAGAAGAAATGTTTGAGGCTGTGTAGTTGGTTATTCCCGATAAGCTGATGACCCGAAGGGGCATATAAAAAGGATGGGATGAATAAGGCATCCCGTCGGATTGGATCTGCATGTAGTAATCCCCTTCTTTTCATTGATAATCATTCTCATTTATAGTATAACAGTCTTTCTTACTATTGACTATAATGATGCTTATGATAGTGTTTAAAATAATCCACGAACGGAATAGGGTTAGCTGATAAGAAGGGGTTGAAGTCATCCATGACGACCTGGAATTTACAAGGAACTGTAAGTCACTTATTAATATGTACCGGTAGCAGCTGCAAGAAACACAAAGGTGAAGAGGTAGCTGAAGCGATAGAAGATGAGATTGAGAAGCAGGGCGCACAAAGTCTTATACATACGACTGTGACCCGTTGTAATGGAAGATGTTCAGATGCTTGTGTGGTGATCGCTTATCCCGAAGGTGTGTGGTACAAAGAGATTACACCTAAGCTGGCGAAATCATTAGTGCGGAAACATTTGCAGGGGGAGAAGCTTGAAGATCACGTGTTATACACCTATGATGGACAATTGATTGCTTCAAATGAAAAGGACGCTAAAGGGAAAAAGAAAAAATAGCAAGGCTTGGGAGTACCTTTTAGTTGCGGTTCTAACCCTGTACAGAGGAATATCTCGTGCAGGGTTATTTATTTATAAACAGGGGAGGATTATGATTGAATCGGATCATGACCAGACTCGTAATAGGACTGTGTGCTTAATTAAGGACATCAAATTTGACTTGCAGGGCTAACGTTGACTATGCTATTAAAAAGTGAATGAAATAACACAGTATATATGATGGTTTATAGGGGAGAGGGTACGATGGAGAGGCTGCAGGTGTGGCCAGAGAAGTTCAAAAAATTTTTTCTGAATAATAAATTTGTAGTAGTGCTGCTCATTATGCTGCTGGTTGGAATTAATATTCTGGTATTCTCCAAAATACCGTTTATTTTTAAGCCGATATCAGTATTGCTGCACACCGTGGCCGCACCATTATTACTGGCAGGTATAGCTTATTATTTGCTGAATCCGTTGGTAGATCGGATGGAGAAAAGATCCCGAATAAAACGTGTATATGCAATAATCATCCTATATTTGTTGATTGCTGGTATCATCACGCTGGTTTTGTTTATGGTCATTCCAATTATACGGACTCAGCTATCAGGATTGATCGACAATTTTCCAAGGTATAGTGAATTAATTCAAGAACGGTTTATGGATCTGACCGGAACGGAGTTCTTTGGGCAAGTTCAAGATAGTATCGGAACGAACCTTAGTGAGATAACATCTAAGATAACGGCGTGGGGCAGTTCTTTTCTGAATAATGCCCTGACAGGTGTTGGCAGCTTTGTAGGAGCCCTTACAGAGATTGTCTTGGCGGTTGTAACGACGCCATTTATTTTGTTCTACTTGCTTCGCGATGGAAAAAAATTGCCGGATTATATTCTGAAGTTTGTACCTACTTCTCTGCAGCCGCAGACTCGTATGGTCATGTCGGAGATGAACAGTCAGGTATCCTCTTACATACGCGGGCAAATTATAGTCAGCTGCTGTATTGGTCTGCTGCTCTATATTGGCTATTTAATCATTGGTTTGGAGTACTCTCTCGTTCTGGCTATTGCTGCTGCTTGTACAGCAGTTGTTCCTTATCTGGGCCCGGCAATCGCGATTACACCTGCCCTAATTGTGGCGATGGTCACTTCTCCATTTATGCTGCTGAAGATGATTATCGTGTGGACGGCTGTTCAGCTGATTGAAGGAAAATTCATCTCACCACAGATCATGGGCAAGACGTTGAAGATTCATCCGATAACCATTATTTTTGTAATTATATTCGCAGGTAAAATGTTTGGGATTCTGGGGATTATCCTTGCAGTTCCGGGTTATGCGGTACTTAAGGTGGTATTTACACATCTTTTTGAATGGTTCCGGTTTCGATCCGGCTTATATAAACAGATTGAAGAGAATAAGGAATAATGTGGAAGGGTGAAATGTAATGGGAGGACCAATAGCAGTAACCTCTTACGGTAAGCTTCAAGGAATACAGGAGGGGGACGTGAACATTTGGCGCGGGATCCCTTTTGCAGCCCCACCTGTTGGAGAACTTCGGTTTCGTGCACCACAGCCACCAGAGGCCTGGGATGGGATTAGAGATGCTTCTGAATTTGGTTCAGTTAGTCATCAGCCAGCGGATACGAGAGGTACTCGGTTCGGTGGCAAGACGCCGCTTCATTCCGAGGATTGTCTGTATTTAAATATTTGGGCGCCAGCAGTTCATGATGAGCCCCTGCCTGTTATGTTCTGGATTCACGGGGGGACGTTTGTGACTGGGGCTGGAAGTCAGCCGCAGTTTGACGGCACAAGCTTCGCTGAGCGAGGCAAAGTAATTTTAGTGACCATTAACTATCGGCTGGGTCCATTTGGATTCATGAATTTGTCTCCATTTGGCCATGGACTTGCTTCTAATCAAGGATTATTGGATCAAATTGCTGCGCTGGAATGGGTAAAACTGAATATTGCTGCTTTTGGCGGGGACCCGCAGCGGGTAACTGTATTCGGAGAGTCAGCAGGGAGTATGAGTATCGCAGCCCTTTTGGCTATGCCAGCAGCGAAGGGGTTGTTCGCTGGCGCGATTATGCAAAGTGGGGCTGCTCAGACGCTGCCTAACGTGCAAGGAAAGTACATTGCAGCTGCACTGCTAGCTGAATTAGGGATTGCCCCAGATGGAGATGCCAGTCTTCTGCAAACATTTTCTTCTGAACAAATTATCGATGCAGCCGCAAGAATGACTAAAAAGTTAACGGGTGGCTCAATTGGCATGTTATTTCAGCCTGTCATTGATGGGGATACACTTCCTGTAGAACCTGCACAGGCTGTGGCAGAAGGATCGGCACATGGTATTCCGCTATTGATCGGAACCAATCGTGATGAGGGCAACTTGTTCTTCAGAGAAGAATCACCTGAGGCAGACTTTGACGAATCACTCAAGGCGCTGGAGCAGATGATGGGTACTGGGAGTCTGAAGGAAATTGCTAACCATTATTCTTCCACCTGGGAGGGACAAGCTGAAATTCTAACGGATCTTTACTTCTGGGCAACCTCGGTGTCTCTGGCGGAAAACCAATTGAATTATGCACCAGTCTGGATGTACCGTTTTGACGGCACGATCCCAGGTCATCCTTTGTTAAATAAAGCTGTGCATAGTGCAGAAATCGTTTATGCCTTTAATAATCTATCTCATCTAACCCATCTTAGGGCAGAAATTAATCCAACGATGCAGAAGTTGGCTGAAGTTATGCATGACGCTTGGATTGCTTTCGCTCATCAAGGAAATCCGGCTACAGCAGAGAGGGTATGGCCGAAATACAATCTGGAGGAACGGGCTACCTTGATCTTTGATGAAGATACGCATGTAGCTTATGATCCTGAGTCAGAGAAACGCAAAAGAATTGTCACTATGCTGGCTTAAGAAGATTGAGAGGCTGAATAAAGATGCAGGTAGAAGGTTTTAACCATGTGACCGTAAATGTCAGTAATTTAGCAAATTCCCTGAATTTCTACACAGGAATTCTGGGCCTTCAGCTAGTTCATAGAGGTAAAACTGATGCTTATCTGGAATGGGGAAGTGCCTGGATATGTCTTCTTGAAAAGCCTGATTATATGGCGATTGCAAATAATGTGGTTGGGATAGACCATATCGCTTTTAGTATTGCAGAGGAACATTTTGAAGAAGCCGTCCAAGGATTGCAAACCCAGAATGTGCCCATAATTAGAGGGCCGATCAAACGGGGAATAGGCTGGACGGTCAATTTTCTAGATCCAGATGGTATACAGCTGGAGCTGCATACCTCGAATCTGCGGGAACGAATGAGTGTTTGGAACACCGCTACCGAATAAAAGATGGGTGTCCTATCAGCCTAAACGGCTAATGGGACACCCATTTTTTTAACGACCTAAATATTCTTTGATTCCTAAAACTACTGCTTCGGCTATTTTATTTTGGATGTCCGGGGTAAACAGCAATGCTTCATCCTGGGTATTGCTTAAGTAACCACATTCTAATAATATTGCTGGCATTTTGGTTTCTCTTGTTACATGATAGTTTGCTTGACGAACCCCTCGGTCCTGCAGTCCTGTAGCAACTGCAAGGTATTTGTGAACGGTTTGAGCGAATAATAAGCTATCATTGCGTGTGTAATAGGTCTCTGTGCCACTAGGGTTACTTTTACTGCCCGCCGGAATACTATTGGCATGAACAGAGATAAATAGATCGGCTTTTACATTGTTGGCGAGGTTAGATCTGTCCTGTAGAGTTGGGTATGTATCGCCACTGCGCGTGAGTATAACCTCGATATTTGGTTCTTTCTTTAGTAATTCTGCAATTTTCAGTGATGTCGGTAAGGTGAAATCTTTCTCTTTAAGCTTGTTAACACTTGAACTCCCTGGATCTTTCCCACCATGTCCTGCATCGATGACGATTATCTTCTTGTCTGTGTTGCCGGTAGAATGTGGAGGAGTTGTAACCGGTACTTCTGGTAAGGTGGTTTCAGGAAGCGTAACGCTAGTCCCATTAAGATCCACAATAATAAGTCCATCATTAGCATTTATCAGACTGTAGCTATTAGCGCTGTTTAGATCAATGACGATCCGAATGGTAGATGGGGAACTGCTGAACAATGAATAGCGAACGGCAGAGACATTAGGATAGTCAGTAACCGTTAACTGTCCGCTTTGGTTCTTTCCTACGGACAGATTCTGATGGAAGTCGGTTCCAAAGCCAGTATTCGGTAAATCCACGACAATTCGGTCTTTGTCTGTCATAGTGAACATGGTAGGTTTTATACTGCCGTTCACTGCAATAACCAGCTGGTTATCGATGAAGCTAAGATTGGTGACTGTAGCTACTGAGCTATTCCCTTCAGTTGCTGTATTTCCGTTTGATCCGTTGTCCGAAGGTGCTGTTGGAGTGGGTTGTGGAACCGTAATTTCCGGATCGCTTCCCCCAATCTCAGGTACTGGAGAGGTTAAATATACGGTTTTGGTTACATTGTCCCAACCGACAGTAGTTCCTGTCTGTTCCCCAACAAATCTTAAAGGAACAAGGGTTGTGCTGCCACTGAGAAACGGAGGGTTGTCCAGTTTGACTTGTTTCCCCGAAGCTTCTGCCATCGTATTATCCACGATCAGCTTTAAAGTAGTTCCCTTTTGCTCAATGATCGCCGTCTTGGTCACATTATCCCATTTCACGGTATAACCAAGCTGTTCCGCAACAACACGAAGAGGAACCATTACACTGCCATTTACAATTTGTACCTGTGCTTCTTTTGAAATCTTAAGATCGTTGCCGTCTAGGTTGATGTGTGTTTCCGCAGAGCCGGCATAACCAGTTCCTGGATGAACCAGCACCAACAAAAGCAGCAGTAACGCCAAAAAACCAAACTTTTTCATCTGCAATCCCTACCATCCCCGTTTATTGGTCTCTAGCAATTCTTACTTTTTCTTCCTTTGATGCCGTTTAAGGCTCGTATAAAGTATAAACGACAATAGTTTCCAAAAGTTGCGCTCTACAACAGATAAAAAGGAAAATTTTCGGTATAAAATTAGAAAAAGAGCCTTCCCAAACATTTGGGATAGCTCTCATTTGCTAGAGAGATTTTATTTTAACGATGTATAACCTGTTTTCTCTACCAATTTCTGACCTTGAGCAGATTGAATCCAATCCAGAAAGGACTGAATATTAGGGTTGTCGCTTCCCGCGGTCACTGCATAAAATTCTGTTGCCAAAGGGTACTGTCCACTACGAATACTTTCCTTGTCTGGTTGGATACCATCGATGGCCAGCAGGGCTATTTCCCCGTTTCGATTCATTTCTGAGGCGTAAAATAAGAAGCTGTAGCCCAGTGCATTTTTATAGTTACGATAGCTGGAGGTTTGTTGAATGATACCGCTCATAATATCCGCTACGTCTTCTTGAGGTGGCTTCATGAGTGGAGTGTCCTTCATAAACTTTTGCAACATCGTCTGGCTTCCGCTATCTTCAGGCCGTTGAAAAGCACGGATTCGGTTATTAGCTCCGCCTACATCTTTCCAATTTGTGACCTTGCCTGCGTAAATATCTTTAAGTTGAGCGGTGGAAAGTCCGGTTACGTCGTTTCGTTTGTTTACAAAAAATACGAAGGCCTCGCGGCCGATCGGCGTTAGCTTCAGTTCGACACCTTTGCGCTTAGCTTCTTTTTGTTGTGCAATTGACGGAGCCGCTACAAATATAATATCGGTTTCTCCTTCAATTAATCTCTTGTAAGCTTCAGGTGTGCTGCTGCAAATTACTTGACTTGCTTGAAAATCATACGGATTATAATAACCCTCAGGATAAGTAGATTGAACGAAAGCTGAATATAGTGGATAAAGTGCGGTTGCGCCGTCCAATCTTGGGAGATCGCTATCGATATGATAGGAAGAAGGTTCGTCCAGATTCACTGCTTTGGTCTTCTCAGCAAAGGGTTCATACTGTAGCAGATTAACCTCCCGATCATCGACCATGGCAATTCTGTTGACGTACGCTTGCTTGATCTCATATCCTGCGGTCGCGAGCAGACTAAGTCCGAGGATAGATAACAATACAATATTGCTTGTTCTTCGGGACAATACATCAAATATGATGAGTACAACATAGATGGCTAATACGATCGCTAAGATCGCCACAAGTGGGGTATAAAACAGCAGTCCTCCGTAAAGCGCAGTAATTATAGCACCTATGAATCCTAAAAAAGCTATTCCTCCAACGGCAAAAATGGAGAACAATAATTTCGTCCAGAATGCTTCTTTCATAACAACCTCCTCGACATGATTACTAAACTATGGAAAAATCAACATAATTTCATTATACAGAAGTTTTTTGGATGAAGCAGTAGAACAATTACGAACAAACATGTAATAAAATGCTGCGAAACATGAAAGTAATGTGTACATTTTCATAAAGTACTGGACGAATGGCAAGAAGAGGTTTATTCTGAGATTGTGAAAAAAACAACGGAATACAAGATTCTCGGGGTAGGGTGAAATTCCCGACCGGCGGTAATGTTCAAAGCGAACTGAGCCCGCGA
Organism: Paenibacillus sp. FSL E2-0190; assembly: GCF_037992965.1. Classification (NCBI taxonomy): domain Bacteria; kingdom Bacillati; phylum Bacillota; class Bacilli; order Caryophanales; family Paenibacillaceae; genus Paenibacillus; species Paenibacillus sp. FSL E2-0190. The sequence continues at coordinate 4,831,844 of NZ_CP150306.1, read as the reverse complement.
CTCACTTGTTCTGCTTGCAGAGAAGTGACTGATCTGGTGTAAATCCAGAGCCGACGGTAAAGTCCGGATGGGAGAGGATCATAAGATAAAGACGCTAGGAGTCTATCCTTGTACGTCTTTATTGATAATGCCCCCGAGTTTACCTATTTGGTAATTCGGGGGTTTTTGGTCTCTTATCGAGGGTTTGTATCGACAAGGAGAAGGAAATTATGAGTAATGTTACAGCTTCATCATCAACTAAGGTTGGCAGTACATCAGCGCTACGCAGTGGATTTTGGCTCGTTGTGATTGGTGCAGCATTATGGGGCGTTGATCCGCTCTTTCGTATCATCCTGTTAAAATCCTTAACCTCATCGCAAATTGTTCTTCTGGAGCATGTGGTGCTTTTCTTGGCTGCTTCACCTGTTCTTTGGCGTCACCGGGCGGATCTTAAAGGAATTGGATTTCGCCAGATTGGTGCTTTATTGATTGTTTCATGGGGAGGCTCTGCCGGGGCGACGATCCTATTTACGATGGCACTTTCCAGTGGGGATTTGAATGCAGTGCTGTTACTGCAAAAGCTTCAGCCAATATTCGCTATCGGTCTCGCTGCTTTAATTCTTAAAGAACGTTTGCCAAAAAATTTCGGACCACTCATTGTGTTGGCGCTGGTAGGAACCTATCTGCTGACCTTTGGCTGGAGTATCCCTTTCGGACATGTGAATAACTTTATTGGGGTTAGCAGTCTGATGGCCTTGGGAGCAGCTGCACTGTGGGGGGGATCGACAGTCATGGGACGTTATCTGCTCGGTTCTATGAAATATGAGACAGTGACTTCGCTGCGGTTTATCCTTGCGCTTCCTTTACTTTTCGTTATCACTACGCTAGAAGGTGCTCCGTGGCAGATTCATGGCGGGTTTGGTGCATCGGCAGCTATTGCGGTTAATTTATTGCTGCAAGCTTTGCTGCCAGGACTTCTTAGTATGTTGTTGTATTACAAAGGACTTAGCACGACCAAAGCTTCCTTCGCCACATTGGCTGAACTCAGCTTTCCTATGACGGGAGTAATCATCAACTGGATTGTGTTCCAACAGCTGGTCACTATCCCGCAGATTCTCGGATTTGCCTTGATCTGGGTCGCTTTATTCTTTTTATCTAATCAACAGTCCAAACCACAAACGCTCTGAGCAGATTGAAGTGGAATGGTTCTACCTATATAAAGATGATTCGAAGCCGTATGGCTTTCGGATCATCTTTTTTTGTATGTGATTTTACTCCTTGCTTAGATCAAATCGACTGCAAAAACTGCTGAAATGTTTCTAACGTAACATATAGCAGAGTTAATAAAGCGTTTACAATTAGGGAGTGCACAAAATGACTGTGCTGCTGAGTACATAATCCATGATTAAATTATTTAGGAGGAAGCAGACATTGAAAAAATCATTTGTATTATTTATGATTCTGACCTTTCTTATTTCCCCTTTTACGTTTGGGCAGTCTGCTCAAGCGGCAGGAGATGAGAATATTGCCCTAGGAAAGCCTGCTATATCCGATAGTGAGCTTGCAGGATATGAAGCGGGTAACGCAATAGATTCCGATGAATGGAACACACATTGGACGGCGAATGACGGGAGCTTTCCTCATTGGCTGGAAGTAGATTTGCAAGGTGCATATGATTTGTCAGGTGCAACCGTCATCTGGAATGCATGGAGTTACATTAATCAATATACGATTGAAGTATCACGTGATCATAAGGTATGGACAACAGTTGTGGACAAAAGTCAGAGCAGCAGTGTAGAGCAAACTCAGTACAATGCTTTTAAGCTGCGGAATGTTTCTTATGTAAGGGTCAACCTGACCGGCATCAACGGCGGAAAATGGGCAGCCATTAATGATCTGAAGGTCTGGGGTGTTCCCGCAGCCAGCGCGCCGCATGAGCCGGCACAGGGTGAAATACAAACTGTTCTGCCAGTACGGTTGGACACGGAAATTGGGCAAGCCCCTGAGCTTCCAAGTGTTGTAACTGTGGTATATAGCAATTCTGACACGGAGGATGCTCAGGTTGCTTGGGATGTGATCCCACCAGCAGAGTATTCCCGTCCCGGAACCTTTACAGTAAGCGGTTCTATCTCAGGTACTGTGCAGAAGGCAGTGGCGAAGGTAACAGTAGTAGGTGACAGCAGCACGCCTATTGTTGGATTTGAGAGTATAAATGTCAGCACAATTACGGATGTGCCTGCTTTATTGCCATCAGCGGTAACGGCTATATACGAAGATGGGTCAAGCAAACAGCTGCCTGTAACCTGGGATGACCTTACTGAAGCGGAGTACGCGGTTGAAGGAACTTACAGCGTAATGGGGAAAGTTGCAGGGACAGACCTACAACCCACAGCTGATATTCAGGTTACTCCGCTTGTGCTGCAATCCGGGTTCATAAAAGGTGCGGACATTTCCACACTGGAAGCGATTGAGGATGCCGGTGGAAAGTATTACGACAATGGAGTAGAAAAGGATTTGCTGGATATTCTTAAAAGCCGGGGTGTAAATTACATTCGGCTGCGTTTATGGAATGATCCTCAGGAAGCTGGCGGCTATAATGACCGTGAGCATGTTGTGGAAATGGCGCAGCGTGTTAAAGCCAAAGGCTTTAAGCTGTTGCTTGATTTCCACTACTCTGATTTCTGGGCTGATCCCGGAAAGCAAAACAAGCCAGGAGCATGGGCGGATTACTCCTATGATGAATTGAAGCAAGCGGTATATGACTATACCAAAGATGTTATGGATGAGCTAAAGGAAAAGGGAGCTTCACCCGATATGGTCCAAATCGGAAATGAGATTAATGGGGGCTTGTTATGGCCTGACGGCAAATCCTATGATCAAGAGAATGCTTTTGAGAAGGTTGTTCCGCTTCTGGAGAGCGGAGTGAAGGGAGTTAGAGACAGCGAGGGTGCAGGTCAGGATATCAAAATTATGATCCATCTTGCTGAAGGTGGCAAAAATGATATGTTTCGTTGGTTCTTTGACGAATTAACGAAGCGGAATCTTGATTATGATGTGATCGGCGCGTCCTTTTATCCGTATTGGAGCGGAACGATGGATAGCCTGCAGTTTAACTTGGACGATATCTCTAAACAATATGGTAAAGAAGTGATTGTGACGGAAACCGCGTATCCTTACACGCTGGAGGACGGCGACAATTTTGAGAATAACATCGCTCGCCAAGATCAGCTAGACGGCAGTGGCTTCCCAGCTACGGTTGCAGGTCAAATGGCTGAGGTCAAAACAGTAATGAATGTATTGTCCAAAGTACCCGATGGTAAAGGAACAGGCTTGTTCTATTGGGAACCAGCTTGGATTCCAGTGCAAGGTGTAGGCTGGAAGGTAGGCGAAGGAAATGCTTGGGAGAATCAGGCAATGTTCGATTTTGCAGGGAATGCACTCTCTTCATTAAATGTCTTCAAAACCCCGGTGGCCGGTGAGGGGGGCGAAGAGGAACCCGGAACGGGAGGGAATCCCGGTACTGGTGGTGAACCCGGAACGGGAGGGAATCCTGGCACTGGCGAGGAACCCGGAACTGGAGGAAATCCTGGCACTGGTGGTGAACCCGGAACGGGAGGAAATCCCGGCACTGGTGAGGAACCCGGAACGGGAGGAAATCCTGGCACTGGCGAGGAACCCGGAACGGGAGGAAATCCCGGCACTGGTGAGGAACCCGGAACAGGGGTTAATCCTGATCCTATCATCACCGTCAGAGATTCAAGCGTTGTAAATTCAGCAAATAAAGCAGTGGTCGAACATACAGCGGCAGGACAACTTCAGGTGAAGGCACAAGCAGGAATTTCCGGCATAGCTGAGATCACACTAAGTATAGAGGATATCAATAAGGCGCTGTCGACGCTTCCGGCGGATGAAAAACTGGTTATTTCTGTTCTGCCATCGACGGGAGAGCTTAAGGGAGCAGTCGTTCATCTTCCGTTGAGTTCTATACTAGAGCAGGGCAAACATCCTCAAATAGTAATTGTATATGGGACGGCCTCTGTTACGGTTTCTACGGAAGCTAGTGCAGGAATTATAAAGACGGGAGCTAAGGAACTAACGCTCTCACTGGTTCAGGTAGCTACGCCAACCTTGCCTTCACCATTGGCAACTGGAGCAAAAGACTACCCGGCCTATAACATCCATGTGTCAGTAGACGGGACTTCTATCGATGTTTTCAAAAAAGGAGCAATATCGGTAGCCTTCCACTACAAGCTGAAGCTCGGGGAGCAGAGCCAGCGGATTGCTGTTTATTCGATACTTGCTGATGGAAAACACGAAGTTATCAAAGCTGTGCGGTACAACCCAACCGCGGAACAGATTGTGTTTAACCCAAGTCATTTCAGCATTTATGCTGCGGGGTACGCAGAGGTGGGGTACACAGATTTAAAAGCAGCAGATTGGGCCACGTTAGCGATTGAATCCTTGACGGCTAAAGGGATCGTGCAAGGAATAGGAAACGGGATCTTTAATCCGCAAGGGGAGGTTACACGCGCTGAATTTGTCAGCATGCTGCTGTCCGCGCTGGAGTTAAATGCAGAAAGAGGGACAGGTAGTTTTAAAGATGTGAACCTTGATGCGTGGTATAGCTCTGCTGTGAATACTGCTGGGAAATTGGGTGTTGTACAAGGACATACGGATGGCGCTTTTGGCCCGAATGATAAATTGTCCCGTGAAGAAATGGCAGCTATTTCATACCGTGCGCTTAAGTTGGCGGAGAAAGTGAACGGTCAGACGGATGTGAACGTTATTTCTTTTAAAGATAAAGACCTGATCTCGTTGTATGCCAGTGAAGGGATAACAGCGCTTGCGCAGGCTGGGATTATCAATGGATTCGAAGATGGCAATTTCCGCCCGCAAGCCCATACAACACGCGCTGAAGCGGCTTACATCATACTCAATCTTTTGCAGCAATAATAGGCAGACAGGCAATAACTGTGCTCGAAAAGGCAGTTAGGGCCTGTCTTTACCACATTTTTTAGATATTTATCTTTTCGCAAGTAGGGATTGTTTGTACAATAGGGGCTATGACATTTGAGCCGGAGAGTGAAGGAACGTGTATAGATATAATTTATTTACCAAAATCGTGAGTATCATGGTCATTATGCTGATCCCGATAACCATCCTTTACTTCTATTCCAATAAAACGACCACGGATGTGCTGCGTACGGAGTTAAATACTTCGAATAATAATCAGCTTAGTTTTTTTCAGAATCAGGTAGAAAGTAATATGGAGTTATTGTCCTCGTGGCCGATTCTGCTGATCCATGATCCTGATATCCTCAGCCTTAAGGATACTTATCTGGAAAAAGGGCGTTTGAATCTGGATACGATAAACCTGATCAAACGGATTCAGACCAAAATCAGCATTCAAGAAAGCTCCTCCAATTGGAAGAGTAAGCTATATTTATACTCCCCGTCCATTCATCGTATGGTGTCTGAAAATGATGCGAAGTTATACGAAGATGAGGATCTGAAGCGGGAAGTGAAGTCGGGCTGGCATGTGGAGAAAATCGAAGGGCAGGAGGGTGACCGCTTCGTATTCTCATGGTTTTCTTTTACACCTTTTATGTCAGAATTCGCTCCGGAAAAAGTCAAAACGGTTATGAAGGTAGAGTTCGACAGCCGGAACATAGAAGATATGCTGGATAAATTCAAAAGTGATGGCAGAAGAGATCCTTTTTATTATAAGCAGGGAACAGGACTTATTTTTAACCGCAGTGCCGACAAGGTATTAGCAAAAGAATTGGTAGACAGGCTGGAAGAGACCCAGCTGAAGCCTAGTGAGAATCGCACGGTCAAAATAGAAGGTGAATCCTACAGTGTAAATATCGTCTATTCGGACAAAATGGGCTGGTATTTGATCGACTATATGCCGCTGACTGAAATCCTACATCCAATCCTGACCTCTAATCGTTTATTTTATTTTGCGATCAGTGCTTTGTTGTTAATGAGCTGTCTCGTAGCCTATCTGTTATATGTTCAAGTGCAGGTGCCTATAAGGTTATTGGTTGGAGGCTTTCAACGGTTGAAGCAAGGGGATTATTCTGCGCGAGTGGAGATTAAAGGGAAGAATGAATTCAGCTTCCTGTCCGGCCGGTTTAACAGTATGGTAGAACAGATTCAGATGCTGATCGAGAATGTGCTGATGGAGAAAATCCATGTTCGCGAAGCCCGCTTAAAGCAGCTTCAATCACAGATTAATCCACATTTTTTCTATAATTGCTTCTCCTTTATTACAAGTATGGCGAAGCTCGATAATATGGGGGCAGTCGTTGGGATGTCGCATAATTTGTCCCGATATTACAGATACACCACTCGTCAGGAACGTGATTTGGTTGCGCTGTCTGAAGAGGTGGAATTTGTGAATCATTATCTGGAGATCCAGAAGATGAGGATGAGCAGACTTCGTTATGAGATCAATATCCCACCGCAAATGCGCAAAAGAGAGCTTCCGCCGCTCGTACTGCAGCCTTTGGTGGAGAATGCGGTTATACATGGAATTGAGCCCGTCGCCAAAGAGGGACTGGTGCGGATTACGGGTTCCTGTGCAGGCAGAGAAATGACGCTTACGGTTGAGGATGATGGTCAGGGCATGACGCCAGAGGGAATTATAGAACTGGAAAATAAACTAAGCAGGGTGATGGATGAAGAAATGGGCTGCGGTTTATGGAATGTGCATCAGAGAATGCGGCTGCGTTTTGGGGAGACGTCTGGCTTGCGCATCTCGCCTTCTCCGCTTGGAGGATTACAGGTGACACTGCAGTGGTTACTGCCCTACACAGACAATGAAATGGAATGACATCTAGGAGGGGAAAGAATGATAGAGCTGTTGTTAGTTGATGATGAGCCCTATGTTACGGAAAGTTTAGCTCGTACTATTCCATGGGCTGAAATCGGGGTAAAGCAGGTGCATCAAGCGGCATCGGGTGCTGAAGCTCTGCAAATTATGGAACAGCAGGCTATAGATATTATGGTTACGGATATTTCAATGCCAGGAATGACTGGCCTGCAATTAATTGAAGCCGTGAGCGAGAAATGGCCAAATATTCGGTCCATTTTATTGACAGGTTATTCCGATTTTCAATATGCGAAAAAAGCTATTCAACTGCAGGCATTTGATTATATTTTGAAGCCGGTAAGTGATGATGAGTTTATCAAAAGCGTATCCAGTGCGATTGAATCTTTGAAAGACGAATGGGAAGCTCATGATAGATATCATTTGCTGCTGTATAATCGCAAAGCCGATTACAGTGTTTTGCGGGCTAATCTGATGCACGAATTGCTTCTCGGCAGGGTGCTGTCTGAGCGGACACTAGCCATTAAGCTGAAGGAATATGAAATCTCCTTCCAGCCGGATGCTGAAGCGGCGATGCTGCTGATTCAGCTGGGTAAACATTATGCCGCAATGGATCACCATTCGGTCTCTCTCATGGAATATGCGATCGGCAACATTGCCGAGGAGCTTTTTAAGGAACAGTTCCATGTCTGGTTCTGCAAAGCGCCGCATGATTGCTTGATTCTGCTTGTTGAATTAAAGCCAGCTGTACAGCAGGAATTGGAGCAAATGGCTAACTATGAAGCTGCAAGGCAGCAAATCCTAAAAGCGGTGATCGCGAATTTCCGAATTAGTGTAAGCAATTACCTCAAGGGTGAGATTTCACTGATTGTAACGGAGTGGTTCACCTTTCCAGAGGGGATGACGGCTGCCTATCGAAGCGGCCTTAGCTCGATGTATTTGGCAGCACATGATGAATCCAGCTCCGTGCTGTTTTTGGATGACCGCCAGCATCAGGAGACGATCAGCATCAAATCGCTCGAATGTCTTTATCGTCCACCTACACTCATTCATCTGCTGGAATCCAAACAATGGGATACAGCAAGGCAAAAAATTGCTGACGTGTTCCGGGATATGGAGAATGCACGGTTTTCCAGTGAACATCTGTACGAGGTCTTTCTATCGATAACGAATGCATTTATGTATATAGCGCATAAGAGTGGTCAGTTCATCTCCAAGATCGACCAATACGCTTTAGATCCGTTGTTGACGCAGAGTATTATTGTTTCTTTTGATAAGCTTAAAGATTGGGCGTTTGATATGCTCGATAAGCTTCAGAAGGAGCTATCCGAAAGCGATCAGAATACGAAAAGTTATATTATCAAGCAGGTGCATGAGCTGGTAGGAAACCATTCGGGGCATGAGCTGTCCGTCAAAACCATTGCCGATCATGTATATTTGCATCCAGTCTACTTGTCCAAGATTTATAAAGCTGAGACTGGGGAAGGACTTGGGGACTATATTATTCGGATGCGGATGGAACGGGCATTATATCTGCTTAAAAATACGAATAAAAAAATCTATGAAATCACCTCTGAGCTTGGATATCAGAATCCGCAATATTTCAGTAAGATGTTCAAAAAACACTACAATATGACACCAAATGAATTCCGGGACGGATAGAGGTTGAAAAAGGTGCAGAAACCTTGTTTAAATGACGTATTCGGGCTCAGCGTCGTTCCCTATAATTAAAATGTAACCAACACTTATGGAATCCAAGGGGGAACAAAATGAGCGCGATGAAGAGAAAAAGATGGCTGCCGCTCCTGTGCATGAGCATGCTTTTGGCGGGTAGCCTTGCGGGCTGTTCAGGCAATAACGCTGCTAATAGTAAAGACACTGCTGGAGATAAAGCAGCTGGTGAAGCGACTGCAAATACAGCTTCCAATTCTGAAAACGCCTACAAGGATAAATACGATCCTGAGGTGACATTTACAACCGCATGGGGCGTGGACCCTGAGCTTAAATTCAAAAACGGTGAAAGCATTGAGAATAACGTGGCTACAAAATGGGCTAAAGAAAAATTCGGCATCAACATTAAGTCCCTTTGGTCCATCACAGATACGAACGGCGCATTTGGTACGAAGCTGCGTTTATCCATGTCTTCAGGTCAGGACATGCCTGATGTCGTAACCATCGGTACAGCCGACAACACTATTGCACAGGATTTGATCGATTCCGGCATGTATGCAGATGTAGGAACTTTGTTTGATAAATATGCTTCAGATACTTGGAAAGAAGCGATGGCACAGGATCCTAACGTTTGGAACCAATACAGCCGTGATGGCAAAAGAATGGGCCTGCCTGTTCTCGATTATGCATATAACCATGATTACATTCTGTGGATCCGCCAAGATTGGCTGGATAAGCTGAATATGCAAGCCCCTAAGACGATCGATGAGCTGGAAAAAGTGATGGATGCGTTCAAGAATCAGAACCCTGATGGCTTGGCACCAGACAAGGTAACTCCACTTAGTATCGGCTTCAAAACAACAATGAACACTTGGATGGGCGATCCATCTTGGATCTTTGGTGCTTACGGAACCTTGCCACAGCAATGGAATCTAGATGCTGATGGTAAACTAGAATACGGCTCAGTAAATGCTGGCATGAAGCAAGGGCTTGAAAAACTGAAGGAATGGTTGGCGAAAGGTTATATTCCTCAGGAAGCAGCTCTTTGGGATGAGAACAAAACTGCCGAACCAGCAGTTGCAGGTACAGCAGGGATTCTCCCGGGTCCTTACTGGATGAGCGGCTGGCCGCTTCAGGATACCGTGAAGAACTCTCCAGATGCAGTATGGGCTCCAATTGAAATTCCAGCGGGTCCAGATGGAAAGGTTATGCGTCATGGCACACAATTCACTAACGGTGTAACTTTGATCAGCACGAAAATGAAAAATCCAGAAGCCTTCTTTACTTATCAAAACTATCTGTTCGATAACTTTGCTAATCCAACGCCAGGCAGTGAACTGGATAACGGTCTTTTTGCAGGATATGACTATGAGCTGGACGCGAACGGCAAGATGATCGAAAATGATAAAATTGCTGGCGGTTATGTGAATAGTGTTCGTTATATGCTGGTTCGTGACGGTGCCCGGATCCCGGATGCCCAAATGAAAGCACTCCTTAACCTGGCAGATGGCGCAGAGCCAACAACCCGTCTGGAGAAGGACGTAGCTGTGAATTATGGTAAAGATACCCCTGCGGCTGCCAAAGTTCTGCTGGCGCAAGAGGATAAATCCTTTAAGAATATGTTCACAGGTCCTACGACCGAAACTATGAAATCGAAGATGGACTATCTGAACAAAATTGAGAACCAAACGTTTAATGAAATTATCTATGGCAACAAACCGCTGGATGCATTTGATTCCTTTGTAGCAACCTGGAAATCAGGTGGTGGCGATCAAATCACTAAAGAAGTTAACGAATGGTATGACAGCGTAAAATAAGGTTTGGATTTAGTTTGACTAGGTAAAAAGGAGTAAACGGGACCGTCTCTTCAGCCGTAGCATTAGGCTTTAGGGAGGGTCCCTGTTTGCGTTTGAAGTCCTCTTTTTTCAATGTGATAAAGAGATTGCTTTTGTACCATATATATTGGTTTTGCCCGCTATTTGAGGAATTCGGGCGTTGCTATAATTTGAGTATGGTTACAGAAGAACTTGACACGATATGGGGGACCAAGGATGAGAACACTAAAAAAAACATGGCCTTTTCACTTGATGTTATTGCCGGCGATGATATTCCTGATCATCTTCAGCTTTATTCCAATGGGCGGAATTGTGATGGCATTTCAGGATTATAAGCCATGGCTTAAAATTTCAGGCTCGGCATGGGTTGGATTGGACAATTTCCGTTATCTATTTGAACGTAATGACAGTATGCAGGTCATTTGGAATACATTGATTATTGCTGTTCTAAAAATGATTTTCAATCTGGCTGTACCGTTTGTATTCGCCATTTTGTTAAATGAGATTCGCAAGGTATACATACAGCGTACTATTCAGACACTGGTATACTTGCCTCACTTTTTATCTTGGGTTATTCTCGGCGGGATCTTGCTAGATTTGCTTGCTACAGATGGTTTTGTCAATCAGATCTTAGGCAGCATGGGCTTCAAACCAATCTTTTTCTTAGGCGATAACAACTGGTTCCGGTTCACAGTTATTCTCACAGATGTGTGGAAGGAATTTGGTTATAATACGATCGTTTTCTTAGCTGCTCTAGCAGGAATCAATCCATCATTATATGAAGCTGCTGAAATAGACGGCGCTAACCGCTGGAAGCAGACACGTTTTATCACAATGCCATCTCTATTGCCAATGGTTGTGGTGGTAGGTACCTTGGCTCTCGGAAATGTATTGAACGCAGGGTTTGACCAGATTTTTAACCTCTACAATCCACTGGTCTATCAGAAAGGCGATATTATTGATACCTTCGTGTACCGCACGGCTATTCTGAATGGTGAGATGGGCTTTGGTACGGCAATCGGACTGTTTAAGTCGGCCATTAGTATGATCCTAATTCTCGTCTCGTACAGTTTGGCTAAGAAGTGGGCAGGATATCGCATTTTCTAATCTACCAAAGGAAGAGGGAGACAACTTATGTATTACAAAACAAGAGGTTATCGTATATTCAACGTGTTTAATACTTGCTTTCTAATCCTGCTCGCACTGATGTGTATTGTACCTTTGATTCACGTGCTGGCTGTATCCTTTAGCGCGAAGTCGGCAGCGGATGCCAATTTGGTAGGGTTATGGCCAAAGCAATTCTCTCTGGAAGCTTATAAAAAGACAATAAACAATCCGATCTTTCTACACTCCATCTGGGTATCTGTTCAAAGAACCATACTCGGGACTGGACTTACACTTTTAATTACTTTTTTGGCAGCCTATCCGTTATCCAAAGAAAACTCAGCCTTCAAGGGCCGTAATGTTTACTCTTGGTTGTTCGTTTTCAGTATGGTGTTCAACGGTGGATTGATTCCATTTTACATTGTGATTCAAAAGATTGGTTTGATGGATTCCTTCTGGGTACTTGTTCTGCCAGGTGCGGTAAATACGTTCTTGGTGATTCTGATGCTGAACTTCTTCCGTGGTATTCCAAAAGATCTGGAGGAGGCCTCGCTAATAGACGGAGCCGGACATTTCCGTACGTTGTTCAGTATTTACTTGCCGATTTCTCTGCCGTCGATCGCTACGATTGCCTTGTTCAGCATGGTATTCCATTGGAACTCCTGGTTCGATGGACTATTGTATTTGAATAATTCCAAGCAATTTCCACTGGCGACATTCCTGCAGACGGTTATCATTCAACGGGATATGAGCTCCATGAGCATCAATCCAAAGGAAATGGAGCTGATCTCGCAGACGACGGTGAGAGCCGCGCAAATATTTATCGGAGCCGCTCCAATTTTGATCGTATATCCTTTCCTGCAAAAATATTTTGTTAAAGGGATGACACTTGGTTCTGTAAAGGAGTAGCAATGATGACAACCACATTTATCAATGGAATGGATATCTCGTTTCTGGATGAAATTGAGCAGGGTGGAGGAGCGTATTACAGCGGTGCTGAAGAGTCCGTTGAGAACGCTGAGGATTTGCTCTACATTCTGAAAGACAATGGCGTGAATGCCATCCGGCTGCGGATTTGGAATGATCCTCCGGGCGGCTTCTGCAATCTAGAACGTACGCTGAATATGGCTAAGCGAATTAAAGAAGCAGGACTTAACTTTCTGCTGGATTTTCATTATTCGGATAAATGGGCAGATCCTGCTAATCAATCGAAGCCAAAAGCTTGGGAGAACCTTGATTTTACGGGTTTAACATCAGCTGTGTATGAGTATACTCGTGAGGTTCTTGAGCTTTTGCAATCTCAAGGCACAATGCCCGACATGGTGCAGATCGGTAATGAGATTACTCCAGGCATGTTATGGAATGAAGGCAAGGTGGATGGAGAGTGGGATACTACGGAGCAATGGGAACAGTTCATTACACTGGTTCAAGCAGGAATAGCAGGCGCAAAAGCTGTTGCTTCTGATTTGTCCATCATGATCCATATTGACCGTGGTGCTGATCATCCAGCCAGCCGTAACTTTTATGATCGGTTTTTCGAGCATGGCGTAAATTTTGATGTGATCGGATTATCTTTTTATTCTTGGTGGCACGGCACGCTGGATGACTTGCGATCTAACCTGAATGAATTGGCGGTGCGGTACAATAAGGATATTATTGTTGTTGAAACAGCTTATCCTTGGACGCTGAATGCACCTGAAGGTTTCCCCTTAATAGTAAGTGAGGAAAAGCAGCTGCATGAAGGTTATCCGGCTACAGTAGAGGGACAGACTAAGTATATGAAAGATTTTATTAGTGTTATTGAGAATATACCTAACGGTAAAGGTATCGGGTTTTATTATTGGGAGCCAGCCTGGGTTCCTTCGCAAAAGGAATGGTCCGTGGGACATGAGAATGGTTGGTCCAATCTGACCCTGTTTGATTTTGCGGGAGGAAAATTGGATTCGCTCGAATTCTGACGTATTTAGGATTGAAACAAGAAGACAGCTTAAGGTTAATACCTTGAGCTGTCTTCTTTTTAATTTCCAGAAGAAGGATTGGCCTTTTCTGATACCTATAAACAAGCAATATTTCAGTATTTCAAGAAATTGATTCAGAGCAGCAAGAGTAAAAATAAGGCTTTACTCCCATACTACCGTTATCTTGGACCTGAGCTTCACCATAACCTTTAGGAGGAATGCGGATGAAACAACATTCTGCTCCCACCATCTATATACAGCTTAAAAATCGGGTGATGGTTCCCAAGGGTAAAGGTGTCACGTTGGGTGATATTGCTTTTTTGATAGCGGAGCCTGAGCTGAAAGAGTCGTTGGAGACAATTCTCTTAATGAAGCCGGAACAAAGTGACGGCAATCTGATTTTAATTGATCTGTTGATGGTTATCCCCCGGATATATGAACTTATACCGAATGCGGACATTGAACCGATCGGTGAAGGGAGGACGATTGTGCAGATTGAGAGTCAGGTAGAGAGACGGAAACCTTCGGTGGCGATGTTTGTTTTAGTGTGGCTGCTGCTTTTCTTTGGGTCTGCTCTGACAATTATGAACTTTCATGCTGATGTAAATATGCTGGAGGTACAAATTCGAATTGTGGAGATGCTAACGGGTCATCGGGATGAGCATCCCTATATATTTCAGATTGCTTATTCTCTGGGCATCGGGTTTGGGATGGTCATTTTTTTCAACCATTTATTTAAAAAGAAGTGGAATGAGGAGCCTACTCCGCTGGAAGTGGAAATGTATCTGTATCAGAAGAACATCGACCAATATGTCATCAATGAGGAATACAGCAAGATGAGGCGCCGCAGTGAAAACCAATCAGAGAATACGGAGGACTGAAGATGACGGCACCCATAGCACTGGGACTAAATTTGCTGCTGGGCATTGCGGGTGGTATTGCTGTAGGCGGTGGAGTGATCGCTCTATTTGTTGTGCTGGATATGGTGCCGCGTCTGGCGCAATTAACCTCTTCTTACGATAAAGTTCATTGGTATGAAGGCGCGATGGTAGGTGGATCTTTAGTAGGTACTGTTAGTGATTTTTGGAATTGGAAAATTACCTCAGGTCCTCTAGTTGAACTTGGTGTAGGACTATTTGATGGAATTTTTGTCGGGATGCTCGCTGCAGCATTGACCGAGGTATTAAATGTGCTGCCGATACTCGCTAAACGCTTAAATATGACACATTATCTATTCGGTCTGTTAATGGCGATGGTGAGTGGGAAGGTCGCGGGTTCTTTGTTCGACTGGTTTGTATACCGACAGTAAACAGGGGGTTAGGAAATGAGCAAGTTTATTCACAGCGGTGATTCTGCACCGGAAGATGACCATCTGGAAGATAATGCTGCAGCTGCTGCAGCAATGAAGACAACTGCAGAGGATCTAGTTGCAGATCACACAGAACCTGAGGGCGCTTCAGCTATCGGTGAAAGTGAAGATTCAGCGGAAAATTCTACAACATCTGAAACTAGCCAGGACCAGCAGGATGCAGAGGCATCAGCCGAATTAGGCACTGAGCAGCAGGATGCAGAAGTGACTGCGGAGCAGGGAACAGAACAGCAAGATGCAGAAGTGACTGCGGAGCAGGGAACAGAGCAGCAGGATGCACAAGCGACTGCGGAGCAGGGAACAGAGCAGCAGGATGCAGAAGTGACTGCGGAGCAGGGAACAGAGCAGCAGGATGCAGAAGTGACTGCGGAGCAGGGAACAGAGCAACAGGATGCACAAGCGACTGCGGAGCAGGGAACAGAGCAGCAGGATGCAGATGCCACTGCGGAGCAGGGAACGGAGCAGCAGGATGCAGAAGCATCGGATGAGCTCGGCAATCAGGAGCCAAATGAGCCGAGTAAAGGTTTTTTTGCCAGGTTATTTGGTATGGATTCAGAGGATTCAGAATCAGATGATGAGGCACAGGATCAGAATGCTCAGGCAGCAGGAGGAACAGGTAACGATGCTGGTACTGGGGAGGAGTCTCAAGCTCAACCGAAGCCTTCAAAGAAGCAGGCGCAGCAGCAGTCTCAGAACAAAAGTAAAGATAAGCTACAAAACAAACGCGATAGTGAGCATTCTAACTCATTAAAGGAATCCGTTATTTATTGGCAAGGCAATGATCATATCCCAGGTTCTCTACAAGAAACAAAAAACACGCTGACCGAAGTGATGGGGCTGGGAACAAGTTTTGATGTGACGTTTAGAGAAATGTCCTTTGGGGGACATAAGACAGCTTTACTCTGCTTAAGCGGATTCACCAACGAAGATGTGACGGATGAAATTCTGAAACGACTAACCTACCTTTCTTCAGAAAATTTGTCCGCAGGTGTATTAGGTAGCTTTATGAACGAATACATCCCTCATATTCAAGTTGAAGAGGGTAGTGTATTAAGCGAATGTTTCGATAAAGTATTAAAAGGAATGAGCGCACTATTTATTGAGGGTGAGAACAAAGTTATCCTAATGGATACTCGATCTTACCCCATGCGAAGTCCTGATGAACCCTCGATTGATCGGGTGGTGCGTGGTGCGCGCGATGGTTTTACAGAAACCCTGCTTAGTAATATTTCACTTGTAAGAAGACGGATACGTGATCCGGGGCTGAAGCTTGAAATGTTTCAAGTGGGACGGCGGACACGGACAGATGTCTGCGTGGCTTACATCGATGATATCGTTGATAAAACGCAAGTAACGTCAGTCATCGATAAAATCAACAGCATCGATATCGATGGTATTCCACTGGCGGATAAGCAATTGGAGGAAGCGATTATCGGCGGAGGGTGGAACCCTTATCCTATGGTGCGTTATTCTGAACGCCCTGACGTTGTAGCCTCCAATTTATTAGAGGGACGGGTCATATTATTCGTGGATACCTCGCCCATTGTAATTGTTCTTCCGACTACCTTTTTTGATCTTTGCCAGCATGCGGAGGAGAATCGCCAGACTCCTTTTATGGGGACATATCTGCGGTGGGTCCGTTTCATCGGCATCTTCGCTTCCATGTTCCTGCTCCCGTTATGGATGCTGCTTGTTATCCATCCTGAGTTAAAGCCTGCTATGCTGGATTTTATCGGGCCGCAAAAGACAGCGAGAATTCCTATTCTCGCTCAGTTTCTGATTGTAGAGCTTGGGGTTGATTTACTGCGGATGGCCGCCGTGCATACCCCAACACCTTTAGGCTCAGCGATGGGTCTGATTGCAGCCATATTGATTGGTGATATAGCGGTGCAGAGTGGTCTGTTTGTAAACGAAGTAGTACTGTATATGGCGGTAGCCTCAATCGGTATGTTCGCGACTCCGAGTTATGAGCTGGGTCTGGCGAACCGTATAGTCAGGCTTGTGTTATTAATTGCCGTAGCGGCGTTCCAGGTACCAGGCTTTATGATTGGCACGACGTTACTGACTATCTTCTTAACCACTCATCGGTCCTATAACTCCTCATATATGTGGCCGTTTATACCCTTTAATGCAAAGGCAATGAGTGAAATTCTATTGCGTAAACCGGTCTTAAGTTCGAAGGAAAGGCCGTCTTTTAACAAAACCAGAGACAATACCAGAATGCCGCCATCTCAAGAGAATGAGTAACAATCGTAGGAAAATACAAAACTACTGCAAATTAGTCCATTCAATGGAGTTCCCACTGTCTGTTATACTGAATACACTAAGACAGGGTGGAACCTTGATATTCCACAGAAATTGGAGGACTAAAGAATGTTTCTACACGGTACTAGCCGCATTAACGATGCTGGGCATTTGGAGATCGGCGGATGTGATGTAACTGAATTGAAAGCGGAATATGGAACCCCGCTATATATATTGGACGAGCAATTGGTTAGACAACGTTGCCGGGAATATATGGATGCTTTTAAAGCCTCCGGCCTTGGTTTCCAAGTAGCTTACGCAAGCAAGGCGTTTTCAGTAATGGCAATGGTTCGTTTGGCTGATGAAGAAGGTTTGTCACTGGATGTTGTATCCGACGGCGAACTATATACAGCTTTGCAAGCTGGCTTCCCGGCAGAACGCATCCATTTTCATGGCAACAATAAGACATCTGAAGAGATCGAAATGGCGATTGATGCCAAAATCGGCTGCTTTGTAGTCGATAATCTGGTAGAGCTTAACCTTTTGCAGTCCATTGCTGCACGTAAAGAAGTTAATGTAAACATCTTATTGCGGGTGACACCAGGTGTAGAAGCGCATACTCATGAATATACCGCAACGGGCCAGACAGATTCCAAATTCGGCTTTGATATCGGTAATGGATCGGCCTATGAAGCAGTGAAAGCAGCAGTCAGCAAAAAGAATATCACGCTGCTTGGTGTGCATTCCCATATTGGTTCGCAGATCTTTGAAACCGATGGTTTCCAGCTAGCTGTTGAGCGTGTGGCAACTTTTGCCCGCAGTGTTAAAGAAGGCTTGGAAGTGGACTTCCGTGTAGTCAATTTTGGCGGAGGTTTCGGGATTCGTTATGTCGAGGGAGATACCCCATTACATGTTTCTGAATATGTTGCAGCGATTACGGATGCAGTGAAGACTCATTTTGCTGGAATTTATAGTGCTTTGCCGGAAATTTGGGTGGAGCCGGGCCGTAGTATTGTTGGAGATGCAGGTACTACATTGTACACTGTAGGATCTAACAAGGACATTCCTGGCGTGCGTAAGTACGTTGCTGTTGATGGTGGAATGACCGACAATCCACGCCCTGCTTTGTATCAGTCTAAATACGAGGCATTGCTTGCTAACCGTGCTAACGAAGACGCAACTGAGACTGTCTCCATCGCTGGTAAATGCTGCGAGAGCGGAGATATGTTGATCTGGGATGTAGAGCTGCCGAAGGCTGAAAGCGGCGATTTGTTGGCTGTAGCCTGCACAGGCGCGTACAATTACTCCATGGCCAGCAACTATAACCGTCTTCGCCGTCCGGCTTTAGTATTCGTACAGAACGGACAAAGCGATCTTGTAGTGCGTCGTGAAAGCTATACGGATCTTATTGCCAACGATATTGTACCAGAGCGTATCGCCAAACAGACAGTTGTTGCTAAGTAATAGCCTGCTGCTGTAAGGTGGGTAAAGGTGAGCAGCATATAGAGCAAGCAGGAAAGTCTCCTGCTTGCTTTGCTTTGTGCGTGGTTTCATAGTAATATAATTGAGGTATTCTAAATTTGTTAATTTTGAAAGGGGTCATTTACATATGGCAAAGCAAGCGAAAATCACTCTAGAAAATGGCGGCGTAGTGCTGCTGGACTTGTTCGATCAAGATGCACCTAACACTGTAGCCAACTTTGAAAAGCTGGCAAAAGAAGGTTTCTACAACGGATTGACATTCCACCGTGTTATCCCTGGTTTCGTTGCTCAAGGCGGATGTCCTAACGGAACTGGCTCTGGCGGCCCAGGTTACACAATCAACTGCGAAATTAACCCAAACAAACATGAACGCGGAACACTTGCTATGGCACATGCAGGTAAGAACACAGGCGGAAGTCAGTTCTACATCTGCTACGCTCCACAACCACACTTGGATGGAGTACACACTGTGTTTGGTAAAGTAGTAGAAGGTATGGATCTTGTTGATGCTTTCAAAGGACGCGACAAAATGACTTCGGTAGAAATCATCGAAGCTTAAGATTTAATAGTTAAAAGCCAGTCTCCGAATATCGGGGCTGGCTTTTTTGTGTTGTTAAAGAATCCGCCTAACCTGTCTACGCCGTGAATTGCGCCGCTCTGGTAGCCAGAAGAATATCAAATACATAGCTAGAAACACAGTGAAGGCAAACAGCTCTTCAACAAGCAGGTAATAAGGATAAGGTCCAAAATAATCCAATACGGAATAGGTACTAGGTTTCTGGGATAGGAACATGTAGTTTGAGCCTAGGAAGTAATTAGCAGTCCAGATGCAGGCAGCCACAATATTGAGGCCGAGCATGGTGATGAGTAAAGATCTCCAAGTCGGCTTGTAGCCCTCAATCCAGGTCATGTAAAGAGACGCCAGAATAATAGAACCATGAGCTATAAAAAACAGGAGAAAGCGGAAATGAGGGAACGGATAAACTAGGTTAGGGGTGAGCAACGCAATAAATGCTCCGCCGATCCCGGCAAAGTAGAGAAAGGAATAAAGGGTTCGACTGCGTGAAATTAACATGATAATAGACAGCAGTAGAGTGATTCCACAGAGCTCGAACGGTAATGAGGAGCTGGAGCGCCAGATGTTCTGAGAGATGTACCACATTTGCAGCCCGGCTTCTGAGACTACAAGTAGTATGATTAGCAGCAAACGCACGCTTTGCCGAAGTCTTGAATCTGTACGAATTTCAAACCGTAAGCCATAGAGCAGTAGACAACTTAACGTAATGATAGACAGCGCAACCCAATGCGAAGATGAGAACATGATGAAATCCTCCGCGTGCTGGCGATCAAAAAAAGATGAAAGCTGCATAGACGAACCTCCTTTGAACGTGAAAACATCCATCAAAAATAAAGTTTGAGAATTTTAATAATCTTGATTCTAGATATCCATAAAATGGGTATATATGTATATGTTCTGTCAACTCCACCGCATAAGGAAGACTTTTCATTATATTAACATAAGATGGGGCGTAGGGCGCGGAATTACATATGAAGCTTTTGAACATGCAGGGGTGGAAAACAATTAGAACAAGAAAATGGAGGCAACAGGAACATGTTTAAGAAAAAAATAAGTGTAATGGTCATTATTTTGATGCTTGTGGCCCAATATGCCTATGGCATCGGATTTGCTCCGCAAGTAAAAGCGGCTGCGATTGATGACGAAAGAAATATCATCACCAGTGTTTCAATGGCTGTTTACGGGCCAGATGGAATCACGGTCACGAACAGCGTATACGAACGAGATGCTAATGTTACCTTGGATTATAATTGGTCTCTTCCTAAAAATCATAATTACAAGCAAGGTGACACTTTTACTTTTCAGCTTCCAGAACAGTTCCAGCTATTTAATGATTTTAACGGACCCTTGGTCTCTGAAGATGGAGATGTAGGGAGCTTTGAAGTGAGGCAAATTTCACATGAAGTGATAATGACTTTTAATGACTACATAGAAACACATGATGACGTGCAGGGAACGCTGCGGTTAAATACTAAATTCGATAAACAGAAAATCTCGGGCAGTACTATTCAGAATATTTTATTTCCCGTGAGCGGCGGTATTCAGACAGTGACAGTTAATTTTAAACCCAGTGTTGGATCGACTATAGAGAAGAGAGGTATTCCCGAAGGCTTCAATGCGAACCAAATATTATGGACTGTTGATGTCAATAAGTCTTTGGAAGCCGTGGGGAATGCCATTGTGACGGACCCCATCCCTTCAGGCTTATCATTAAATACTCCAGTCACAGTGAGCGTGTATCAACTGAGCATTCAATTGGATGGTTCAGTAACGGAAGGAGCATTGCTCGACACAAGCAAATACTCTGCAGAGCTCTCCGGAGGGTCATTGATTGTCCGTTTTACGGAGCCTGTGATTAAAGAGGCTTACCGTATTGTATATTCCACAGGGATTACTAATGACCATCAGCTAAGCTTCACCAATACTGCAACTTTTTCAGGAGATGGGCAAGAGCCTGCCAGCTCCTCTGCCACAGTGAATGTAGAACGTGGAGGAAGCTTGAAAAAGTATTCCACAAGCTATGATGGGGGCAAGCAGATCATTTCCTGGGCAATTGAATATAACTACAATGAAAAGAACATCCCGCAAGGAAACGCTGTGTTAACAGATTTGTTCGATGATTCTCAAGAACTGGTAGCCGATTCGCTAAAAGTATATGCTGTGCAGCTGGATTCTTCCGGTGGTGCAACGTTAGGCAAGGTTTTGACAAAGGATGTTGACTACACGGTTGTTTCCACGTCAGACGTTCATAAGTCTGGGTTTGTATTGCAATTTGCACACGATGTTACTTCACCATATCGAATCGAATATAAGACAAAAGCGATAAAACGCGTGTTTGAGGATGCCACCATAACTAATACAGTATCTGATAGTACGTATAGTGATCAGGCTACCCGATTAATCCGGTCTTCCATTCTTTATAAGACTTTATCAACCGTAGATTATCAGAATAAAACATTAGGCTGGAAGGTCACATTGAATAGTGATAATTACCCGATGAGCCATGTTACAGTTACCGAATCCTTCCCATTTGGCGGCCTAAAGTTTATTCCAGAATCACTGGTGATTAGAAATCTGAATGGGAATGTTTTAAATCCAAATAACTATGATCTAGTGTACAACTCACCTGTCGAGCCTAATAAAGGCTTCAAGGTAGTGTTTAATTCACCGATATCTGGTCTTTATACGATTAGCTATACTACAGAATTTAACAAGGATTGGATTTGGGCTAAAACTGAAAATTTCAATAACAAAGTTCGGTTAGACTGGATGGACACTACTGAAGCCTTACGCACGATAGAAGCAGAAGGGTTATTCATTCCTAGACCTGAGGCGAAAAGCAATGGATTTAAAGGGGGAGCCTACGATGCTTCAACTAAAAAAATTACTTGGACGATAGGCGCCAATTATAACGGCAAAACCCTCGAAGCTCCGGCGCTTGTTGATATTTTAAAATCAGGCCAGACCTTGGTTCCTGGTTCACTAAAAGTTTACACTATGAATATTGCAAAGAATGGTGACCCTACCAAGGGTACAGAAGTGAATCCTAATAAATATACCTATAGCGTAAATAGCGTAAATAGCGATAATGAATTAAAGGTTATTTTTACAGATAAGATTAACTCCGCTTTCTACATTGAATTTAACACAAGTCTTGAAGGGCAAATAATAGGCACTACTGTTGATAATAAAGCTAATCTCTATGATGGAGCAAAAGTGGTTTCCAAAGATTTGACCGCCTCCGTAAAAATTCCTTTTGGAGAGGATTATGTGCTGAAGGACGGTACACAAAACGGGGATAAAATCGACTGGAGCCTGCAAATTAACCGGGGGCAGTCTACTGTAAAGGATGCTCTAATCAAAGATACTCCTAGTGCTAATCAAATTTTGCTGCAGAATTCATTCCATCTGTATCCTACGGCTGTAGCTGTGAACGGAGATATCACGAAAAGCGGCCCTGAATTGATTCAGGGTATTGATTATAGCGTTGTTATCACAACGGATGCCGATGGAAAACAATCCTTTGAGTTAAGCTTTGCCTATGAAATCAGCAGGGCTTACATTCTCGAATATCAATCCCTGATTGTGGCTAACACTGGAGACAAAGTAATAAATACTGTACATTTCAGTGGTTTTAACGGCAGCGAAATAAGTAAAGAAACCTCTAGAGAAATTATTGTCGGGGTCTCCAGCGGTTCTGGCACAGGCAGCGGGGGAAGAGGCACTCTCAATATTAAGAAGTTAGATGCTGATGATAATTTAAAGGCGCTTGGTGATGCGACTTTTGCATTGTATCGACTAAATGGCACGGAACGTGTACTGATTAACAGTCTAACTACAGATGCAGAGGGTACAGCGACATTTAATAAAATATGGCTGGGTAACTATGTATTGGTGGAGACAGCAGCTCCAAATGGTTACGTGCTCGATACATCCGAGCATCCAGTGGAGATTCGTTCCTCGTCAGCGATTCAACTGGTGATTACGAATCAAAAAGCAGTGGAGCCCACGCCTACGGTAACGCCAGAACCAACCGGTGCTCCAACAACAACACCAGAACCAACCGTAACACCTGCACCATCAACAACGCCAGCACCGACGGTTTCTCCATCACCAGAAGCGACTGCTGCACCTACACCAATCCCTACAAGCAGCACATCTGGAGGTTCGGTGGTACCCACGTCTACAAGCTCGCCCGTACCCGAAGTAATTATTAATGATCCAGCTGTTCCTGCTGGTCCTGGAAATGCGGCCGATCCAGGATCCCTGACATCAACCGATGAGGGAACTCCTGAGCAAGAGATTACCGAAGAAGAAATTCCATTAGGAGAAGTTGATATCGACGATGAAGAAGTACCAAAAGGTACGGTGAACAATAGCACTTCGGGTGCTCCTCAGCTGCCGAAGACAGGTGAGAACAGTCCTTTGCCTCTGTATCTGTCGGGAATAGGGTTGATAACCATAGGATTTGTTATGAACCGAGTATTTAGACGTAGAGGTAAGACAGAGTGATCGGAGATTAGTGTGATTTAAGATTTTTTTGCAAAAGCACCCAGCATGATAAATGCCGGGTGCTTTTGTGCTTTTTTTTTGAAAATTTTATGGCTGATTCTTAAGTGTACCGGCGTTATCTGAGGTGCTTAGGTTATAGCGCAGCCATTCGCCTTCCTTTTCACTTGAGACATTCCAGCCGAGCTGTTCGGCAACAAAGGCTAGCGGGACTAAAACTTTTCCTCCTGCCAGTAGCGGCGCAGCATCAATGGTGAGAGCTTTCCCGTTCACGAGTGCTTTGACACTGCCCACTGTCATAGTAACGGTGTTCTCGGCGGAAGTAAGCGATACAGTTTTAGTGGCCGCATCCCACGTTATGGATGCACCCAGGGCTGTCCCGATATCTTTGGCGGGCAGCCATAATTCTTTATTTCCTTGCACTAAACGGATGTTAAGTGCTAGTGGTAATCCATTTACTTGTACACTGCTGCGATAAACTTTTCCGTTATTATCCATAACGGCGCTTTCCGCCTGTGATTCCAGCGAGCTATTAAGCGCCTTTATGTTGCTGGAAGTTACCCGATATTTGGAATTGTCCTGTCCGATAGCTTCTGCTATCCACGTGTTAACCTCACCATTATGATGGCTTAAATCCTTATAGAGGTCTAGGTTGAATGTCCAATCCGCTTCGGCTTGGAAATCGTATAGCTTCACATTTGGAAACTGTTCAAATTGCTCGAATATCCATTGCCGCATGAAAAGCTGATTGTTAAAGCGAACGGGATTGCTGGCAGACCAAGCGACCTGACGCATAACGCTGTAGGGTGGGTAGTAGAAATAAAACTGGACATCGGGATATTCCTCCAGCAGAGGACGGATATACGTATTAAAATAGCCCTTTACTTGCTCAATGCTTTCCTCGTTAGTACCGTAATCCAGCTCCTTGTCACAAGCCATTAGGTAAGATTCTGCAACGTATTGCTTGCCAAACACTACTTTGTTATCCCAGTTGTATAAATATTCCAAATTCTGGTTAGCTTCACCACTCAGGTTGTTTTTGATGCTGCTTATAAATTGTTTATATACAGATGAATTGAACCAGTATTTGTAGTCGGTCCACAGTTTACCGTCATACAGATAGTCAGGGAAATCTTCCTCATCTTCCGCTGTGGCGAGTTTCAAAGAGAAATAATCCAAACCCCAGAGCACTTGTTTTACTTTGCCTGTCTCCAAGGCGAGTTTGGCAATTTTATAATGCTCATCGACCGTGGATCCTTCCATAGATAACTTTAAGGTTGTCCCACCTAAGCTGGCATCTACTTGAGAGGGAAGAAAGTTCTCTGTCATAGACGTGCCGATGATAATATTGTCGTAGTCGTAATTTTTAGCTAAACCCGGATTCTGATAACGTTCTTCTTCTGACAAGAGTGGGGTATACCACGATGGACGGTGATAGAATTGTAATGGGTCGATAAAAGCAGTAATCAGCGCCGTTAGAAGCGCTAACAAGCTGAAACAAAGCAGGAAATAACCTATGAAACGTTTCGATTTAGTATGAATCCCGGGGGATTTACGTGGGTTGTTATTATTTTGAAGCCGTGATGCAAGCATCATCATTCCTCCTTACAGTTCTAGAAGTTAAAGTATAAAAAGGTTGTAATTCGGCTGAAGAATAACAGCGAGAACAAAATGATAAATGCCATTACAAATGCTGTTTTCCAGCTATACTGAAAATTACGTTTGTTCAACAGATGAAGGGGATTCCAGAGAATGATCGTCATTAAGATGAGAATCAGGATGATTGCCCATTTAAGCGATCCAATAGATTGCAAAGATACCCCGTTAAGTCCACTCATCCCTTTCAACAAACGAAATGCCTGCGATATATGTTCTGCACGGAAAAACACCCATGTGATGTTCACAAATATGAAAGTCAGCAACCATGATAACCATTTGGGAAGGGAGAAGCCCCAGCGTCCCCAACATTTCTCTACAGCTTGTCCTACTCCATGCAAGAGCCCCCACAGGATGAACAGCCAACCCGCACCGTGCCAGAAACCACCGAGCAGAAAAGTAATAATGACATTTCGGATCGAAATCCAGAAGCTTTTCCGGTTGCCGCCAAGTGGAATGTAGATATAATCTCTAAGAAAATGGCTGAGCGTAATATGCCAGCGTCTCCAGAAATCGCGGATGCTTATGGCTCGGTAGGGTTCATTGAAATTTTGCGGCAGATGGATGTTGAACAGCAGTGCTATTCCAATCGCCATATCGGTATAGCCGCTGAAATCATAGTAGATTTGTAAGGTATAGGAAAGGATAGCGACCCATGAATCTACAAAATATGTTGCAGCTGCAAAACCGTTATCAGCATAACCAGCTAGGGTATCCGCTAGGATGACTTTTTTTCCTAATCCGATGCTGAAGAAGAGGGTCCCCTTCCGTATGTTGTTCCAATTCCAAACCTTATTTCGCAGTTTATCGAATTGGGGCATCATATCCTTGTGATGAAGGATGGGACCGGAGATCAGATGCGGGAAAAAAGTCACAAATAGCGTGTAATTCAAAAGATTGTACTCACGCGCTTGGTTCCGGTAAACATCAACGAGGTAGGCGATTTGTGTAAAGGTAAAGAAACTTATGCCTAAAGGCAATATAAGATGGTGCAGAGAAAGGTTGCTTGCGGTTACCTCATTCCAATTTTCTATAAAAAAATCCGTGTATTTGTAATAGCTGAGTAATAGAATATTTGTGCTTAAGCTAAAGATTAGCAGCGGCCGGCGAAGCTTAGCTGTTGTGGAATGAATGAAATGGCCCATAACATAGTTAAATAAGATGGATAACAAGATTAGAGGGACATATTTTATGTTCCAATACCCGTAAAAAACTAAAGAGGCGAGGGTAAGCCATACCTTAGCACAGAGTGTGAGACGAAGACGATTCAGAATAAAATATCCGGCCAGCACGATAGGCAGAAAACCAAACATAAAGGGATACGAATTAAATAGCATAACAACAATCCTCACTTATAGCAGATTTGGTATGAAATCACTATAAGCCAGAGATCTTAAGGCTTTATGTTATGAAATCTTATCATTTTCTTAATGGATGAGATTGTACAAAAAAATCCCTGCAAGCATCATTCGCTCACAGGGAAAGAGGTTTCAAATTCAGTTTGTTTGCGTGTGCTTTTGGCTGTAATGGTTCCGCCGTGAAGCTCTGCAATACTCTTGGCTATGGCCAGCCCTAAGCCACTTCCGCCTGTCTCTCGGGAGCGGGATTTATCGACACGATAAAAGCGTTTAAATAAGTGGGGGAGGTCGGATGCAGGGATAGGAGTACCGTAATTCGTACATAGAGCAACTATTCTATCGTCTTTTCTAACAACAGAAATGTCTAGAATTTTTCCTTCCTTTCCGTATCTTACGGCATTGGTAAATAGGTTCTCATACAATCGCACCAGCTCGTCCGCATCTCCGTTGATAATCAGAGGAGCTGTATCTGTATGAATGCGGTAGGTCATATCTGCTTGTTCCAGTACGGGTGCAAATTCCTCAATCAGCTGTTCGAGCAGCTTGCCGAGATCTACAGGCTCAATATTTAGCGGTAATCCGCTGCTGCTGACGCGAGTGTATTCAAATAAATCGTCGATTAGCTTTTTAAGAGTCAAAGATTTCTCATAGGCAATATTCACATAATAACGCAGCTCAACCTCGTTTTTATAACGATCCTTCTCCACATATTCAAGGAATCCGAGAACAGAGGTTAGTGGGGTTCGGAGGTCATGGGACACACCTGTGATTAGGTCGTTTTTGGCTTTTGCAGCGGCTCGTTCTTCCTCTATAGCAGATTTTAGCTTGCCAGCCATAGTGTTCATATTTTCAGCGAGCTTTCCGAGTTCATCCGTACCTGTTACCGGCACCTTGAAAGACAAATTGCCATCCGCAATGGCCTGAACTCCGCTCGTAATGTTATGAAGATTCTTAGTTGTATTTCTGGACAGTTTTAGGATGAAAAAAATAAATAAAGGAATCCCTATAAGAATCACAACTGGCGTTGATCCAATGGTATTGATCACCCAGAGAATGAGTCTGACTCCCCAAAAGGAGCGTGAAGGATTTAACCACAGCAATAGTGAAGTGCCATAATAGCCGCCCATTAAGATTAAAGCGGTGAGTGCTAGGCTCGTTAAGCTGAAGCCAACTATTTTCCAGGATAGGGTATCGAATCGTTTAAAGTTCAACTAGAAGGACCTCCTTTTTCCAGTTTGTAGCCAACGCCCCATACCGTTTTTAAGTATTGTGGTTTACGCGGATTTTCTTCTATTTTTTCTCTGATTTTACGAATATGCACCATAAGTGTATTGTTGCTTTCCAGGAATTGTTCTTTCCATACTTTGGCGTAGATCTGCTCCATGCTTAGGACTTGTCCCTTATTACGGGCGAGCAGCTCTAGAATCGCAAATTCTCGCGGGGTAAGCTTAACTGGGTGATCATCCACACTTACTTCATGCGTAACCGAATTAATAACCAAGCCATCAATGATGATTTCATCCTGTTTGGCGTTTAGATCTGCCATGTAATTTCGAGTTCTGCGCAGCTGGGATTTAACACGGGCAACTAACTCCAGCGGACTAAAAGGTTTCGTAACATAATCATCTGCACCTACGCTTAGTCCGGTGATTTTATCAAGTTCCTGCCCTTTAGCAGATAACATGATGATCGGAAATTTTTGCGTTTCACGAATTTTAATACAAGCCTCGATGCCGTCCATATTAGGCATCATGATATCAAGAACCATGAGGTCTATAGTCTCTCTATTGATAATTTCGAGTGCTTCCAGCCCGTCTTTGGCAGTTAACAGCCGGTAACCCTCGTTCTCCAGATAGATCTGCATTAGTTTAATAATCTCGGCTTCGTCGTCCACCAATAGCAGCGTTGCGTTGTGCATTTCTCAGCGTCCTTTCTTGCTTGTAAAGCGCAATTCTTGCTATAAGAAGTATACAACATTTTCTTGTTTGGCAGCCTCATTTGAAGACCAGTGAAGGCAAAGGTACTGTATAGCAGCTAATAAATTAGTGGAATAAAAGACCAAATCCCCCACAGCATTATGTCAGTTTGTTTTTTCTTTTAGCTTGCTCTGATTACTGTGCCTCAATCCATGTTTTGATCTGTGGATAATACATTCTCAGCCATGGCTCTAACATGTAAGAAGAAAAATTCTTAAACCTTATTTAACAGGAAACTTCTTAACAGCGGTGGCAGGTAAAAGTAAAGGGAAACTTAATAGTTTCTTAACAAGTCTTAAGAATTAGGAAGCTACTATGCTATAATAATTTCAAATTATATATGTTGGGGGTTATTTGGAATATGTGGAAAGAATTCAAAGCTTTTGCCTTAAAAGGAAATGTTCTTGATTTAGCGGTTGCGGTCATTATTGGAGCTGCATTCGGAAAGATTGTAACTTCATTAGTAAATGACATTATTATGCCAATTGCAGGTTTGCTTACGGGTGGTATAGATTTAAAGGACCGGGTGCTTGAAGTCACTACGGACCTGAAAATACCTTACGGACTATTTTTACAATCGGTTGTGGATTTCTTTATTATTTCGTTCTCCATCTTTCTGGTGATCAAGCTCGCCAATAAATTTCAGCGCAAAGAAGCCGTTAAAGTTGAAGTGGTAGAGACTCCAGCACCTGCAGAGGATATCGTGCTGCTTACGGAAATTCGTGATCTTTTGAAACAACAAGAACGTGGTTTGTAATCCTGAAATATAACCAAGAAGCGCCAGGAGTCCTTGTCCTGGCGCTTCTTGGTTTCCTTTTATAAACTCAGTACAATCTATAATCTAGTTACAAATTTTAAGTAAATATAATAAACGCACTTGCATTTCGCTGGTGTAAGTGATAATTTTGTTAGTAAGGAAAACTTGAATCTCAATTAAATAAAGGATCAATCCTTCAGGGCAGGGTGTAATTCCCTACCGGCGGTGATGCTGTTGTAGAAGTAACTTATTCAGTTCATCTACAGTGCTCAGTCCGCTACCCGGCTCGCGTTGTTGACGCGAACGGTGGACCTGGTGAAATTCCGGGACCGACAGTATAGTCTGGATGGAAGAAGGAGAGGTTGACTGCTTGTCTGCAATGGACTGGCGGATCGCAGTGTTTTCATATAATCATGTGCGATATTTCACAATACCCGTCGATTGACGGCTATTTAAGCACACTTTTATTTGGACTGCCGATGAACTCTCGCATAACCCATCTTGAACTCCTCCTGGAGAATGAGATGGGTTTTTCTGTTTTTTTAGCTTAAGAATTGACAGCAGTGGATAGGAGGAAGAGATGGACAACATGAATGATGAGTTTTATATGTCGCTAGCACTGGACATGGCCGAACGTGCCCAAGGACAGACGGGAATTAACCCTGTTGTTGGCTGCGTTGTGGTGAAGAATGGAGCAATGATTGGACTCGGAACTCATTTACAGCGAGGTACGGGGCATGCCGAGGTGCACGCCTTGAATATGGCAGCTGGGCAGGCACAGGGTAGTACGGCATATGTCACACTAGAACCGTGCAGCCATTATGGAAAAACTCCACCTTGCAGCCAAAGGCTGATCGATGAAGGGGTAGCTAGGGTTGTAGTTGCTTGTGAAGACCCCAACCCCCAGGTGGCAGGAAGAGGAATCCAAATGCTGCGTGACCAAGGGATTGAGGTCGAAGTAGGTTTGTTGCGTGATCGCGCGCTTCGATTGAATGAGCGTTTTATCAAATATATTTTGACAAAACAACCTTTTATTACGCTGAAGAGTGCAAGTACACTTGATGGCAATCTAGCTACCAAATCTGGTGACAGTAAATGGATTTCGAATGGGGAAGCGCGGGAGATCGTACATACGCTGCGGCATCGGCATCAGGGCATCGTGGTCGGTGTGAATACAGTGATTGCTGATAATCCCTCTCTGACAACAAGAACAGAAGTGCCTGGCATTAACCCGACGCGGATCATCATTGATTCCGGGCTACGTATTCCTCTGGATTCGGCAGTTGTTTGTGATGGTCTAGCGCCTACACTTATTGTAACAACCGATGCTGCAGATCCTGCTAAGAAGGCTGCACTGCTGGAAGCAGGCGTTCAAATCGTTGTGTGCGGAGCAGGTCCAAGAGTGGATCTGAAGGCGGCCATGATATCCCTTGGCGAAATGGAAATTGGCTCTATTTTACTGGAAGGCGGGGGGACGCTGAATGGTGCGATGCTGGAGAGCGGGCTAGTGGATCGTGTGATTCTTTTCTTCGCTCCAAAAATTGTCGGCGGTGGTGCAGAAGCGAAAGGGACTTTCGTATTTCCGGGTGTAGAGCTGATGAAGGATGCGATCTCACTTGAAGGATTGGAAGTAAAAGTGCTAGGAGATAATGTATGTATCAGCGGCACTCCGGTACGCTAACAAAAGCTATGCAAGAAGTGAATTTGAGGAAGTAATGCTTTTTAGGAGGGATATCATGTTCACCGGATTAATTGAAGAGGTTGGTGTTTTGCGCAGTGTCTCCGCCGGTGGGGAAATGATGGTGCTGAATATTGCCGCTTCGGTCATCATGGATGATCTAAAAATCGGTGACAGTGTGTCCGTCAATGGGGTTTGCCTCACGGCGACAACTTTGGGCGATCATTCCTTTACAGTGGATGTAATGCCGCAGACCTACCGGAATAGCAACCTGAAGGAACTGAAGCCCGGCAGCCGGATGAATCTGGAACGAGCGATGGCAGCCGGCGGGCGTTTTGGAGGGCATATTGTCCAAGGACATGTTGATGGCACTGCCATTATTAAGAGTGTAAAACGTGATCAGAATGCTGTTGTATTCGAGATTGCACCGGATCGTAAATCACTATTTAAATATATTATCCCCAAGGGATCGATCACGATCGACGGCATTAGTTTAACTGTAGTGAAGACTACAGCCACATCGCTTGCAGTGTCCATTATTCCGCATACGTTAGGGGAAACAGTTCTGACGCACAAACGGGCCGGGGATAGTGTAAATATCGAGTGTGATGTACTTGGCAAATATGTAGATCATTTATTGCATTATGGCTCAGCCGCCCAAGATGAAGAAAGCGAGAGCCGCTCCGGGATTAGTCATGATTTTTTGGCGGCGAACGGGTTTGTTTAAATAAAGAGTTTGCTTACGAAGAAGGAAATAATCTTTCGTAAAGCTTTTAGGAGGATAGGATCATGAGCGAGCAATCGAAAAAGGAAAGTGTCTTGGATCCGATTGAAGAAGCAATATATGACTTAATGC